>NZ_BMSF01000221.1 GCF_014649015.1 Streptomyces narbonensis | reverse complement strand
TGTGCATTCCATGATAAATAAATATTTTTAGGTATTTTAAATGCAGGATATTTCCAATTTAAATTTTTTCGTACTAATTCTATTTCTTTTTTTCCTAAAAATGATCCATGACAATTTGATGTACCAGCTTTATTAGGTGAACCATAACCTATTAATGTTTTACAAATTATTAATTTTGGTTTATTTTTTATTTTTTTACTTATCGATATAGCTCTATTTATTTCTTTAAAATTATGTCCATTTATTGGTCCAATAATATGCCAATTATAAGATTTAAATCTTTTATATGTATTATCATTAAACCAATTAGAACTTTTTCCATCTATAGAAATATTATTATCATCATAAAATACAATTAAATTACCTAAACCTAAATTTCCAGCTAAAGAACAAGATTCATGACTAATTCCTTCCATTAAACATCCATCACCAACAAAACTCCAGATTTTATGATTTATTATTTTATAATTTTTTTTATTGAATTTTTTAGATAAATTATG
>NZ_BMSF01000220.1 GCF_014649015.1 Streptomyces narbonensis | reverse complement strand
TTTGAAAAATCGTTGCGGGATACGCAATACGCCCGTCAGAACGCTCATTTGCTGCTGTCAAGTGCACAGATGAAGGTGAGCAATGCGCAATACAGTGCGTCTTGGCTAATTAGCCAAGAGAGAAATAGAAGTCCGGTGATGCAACGGATCGATCAGCTGGAGGCTGTTGTGATGGCCGAGGAAGCCGCGTCAGCGCCTACTACGGACGCGAGCCGCGCCCAGGTGCACAGGTCGCGTAGTAAGCCCACTTATCGCCCTCAGCGCGACTACAGCCCTGATCGGGACCAGGACGAGCCGGGCATGGATTACTGAGCACATGTAGGCCAAGGACTGGACAAAGTTTCCGGCCCGGAAACTTTCTACACCAGCCACACACAAAAAGGCCGGGTTTCCCCGGCCTTTTTGTGTGTGGCTATTATCCTGCGATCTTGTTACCGGGCAGCTTTGAGCGTGCAAAGTTGGCAACCCTTGCCGCCGGTCGTCTACCCGAACGCTTGCAC
>NZ_BMSF01000219.1 GCF_014649015.1 Streptomyces narbonensis | reverse complement strand
ACGAAAAAGATTAGGCATCGCAAAAAAAGATAACCAGAAAACTGTCTAGAGCATAAAAATAAGTTTACTATCTTTTCCCTCACGCACTAATATTCGACAAAAGGTTATAAATTCATGTTCAATATACTTTTATCGAAGTTGGAAATTGGAAAATAAATTTAAATTTAAAATCTCTGAAATCCAAGCTCATAACATGATAAACGATTAATCAGTTAAGGGACGTCAGTGAAAAAGAAACTTGCTAGATTATCAAATACAAGTCTGAACTTGCCATTTTATAATATAGGAAAGATTTTTAAACATTTAAAAACTTTATTGAGAAATATTATAAACCCAATCTAAATTTAATTAAGTCGATTAAGAATATATTAACACCAATAGAAATATAATTGGTAAACTTTATTGACCTGATATTAATTTTATTGATAAGTTTGGGCTAATCATCTATTCACCCATAGATGTACTATCGGTTATTTTTATTGGGGTAGTTCTAGAATTTT
>NZ_BMSF01000218.1 GCF_014649015.1 Streptomyces narbonensis | reverse complement strand
AAAAAAAAAAGAAAGAAAAATTTAACAAATTTTACAGAGGGTGTGTCTTCTCACTGACGAGAGACAGAGAGAAATAGAAAGAAAAAGGGAGAAAGCATTCCTCATGGGGGATGGTCATGCTGCAATCCATCTCCATTTCTCTTTTTTTTTTTTTTTTTGGAGAGGTTTTTTCGCTATAGGGCGCGTGCGCTCGCCAGACAGACAGAGAGAGACATAGAGACAGAAAGCGAGAAATCACCCCCCAGGGGGGATGGTCACGCCGCAATCCCTTCTCCTCCATTCTCCTCTCGGGATCTTGGGCACGCACGCACACGCGCCCGGCGTGAGTTTTAAGCCACCGGGTCCGGGACGCGAACCGCGGTCGACTACGTGGGAGTCCAGCGACATAGCCATTACGCTAACTGCTGGTTCCCAAGAAACAGACTCTTCTTACAAAAGAGTTCAAGGAGGGAGAAAATAGAGCTAGCCCCATAGCACAGTGGCTAAGCACTGTGTATGGGACC
>NZ_BMSF01000217.1 GCF_014649015.1 Streptomyces narbonensis | reverse complement strand
GTTGGTATAGATTACGCAGGTACAATCTCTCGAGGTGCTAAAAGAAAAGCAAGTTTCTCAAAAGCATAAGTAGGCCTTTTTTGTATGTTTTCTAACAAAAGCGGTTCATTTGGAAGTGATTTTAAATTTATCTTCAGAAGCATTTTTGGCAGCCTTTAAAAGATTTATTTCAAGACGAGGGTTGCCTAGATGCATTTTTTCTGACAATGCAAAGACTTTCGTTGGGGCCGACGCAATAATTAAAAAAAACAATAAATAATATTTTTAAAGAAGATAAAATATGCAAGTTTTACACTGATCTGCAAATACAATGAAAATTTAACCCTCCGTATTCTCCTCATTTTGGGGGCTTGTGGGAAGCTGCTGTAAAAAGTTTTAAATATCATTTTAGAAGAGTAGTTGGTAGTTGTGTTTTAACGTTAGAAGAAGCATATACGTTAGTATCACAAATAGAAGCTGTACTGAACTCAAGACCTCTTATTTCATTGTCTTCTGATCCTAATG
>NZ_BMSF01000216.1 GCF_014649015.1 Streptomyces narbonensis | reverse complement strand
ATTAATATATATATAATTATATAAATAATAATATAATAAAAAATAAAATACTTATTATTATTATAAAAATAAGTTATAATATAAAAATATTAATTATTTATTTATTTATTTATTTTATAAAAAAAAATAAATATATATTTATAATATCTTAATATAATTATAATTATTAAAATATTTATATATATTTATATATTTATATTATAATGAATATAAAAACTTTTTATTAATTAGTAAGAAATGAATATTTATATTATAATATAAATATGTATTTATTAATATTAGAACATATCAATAATTATTATTATAATTATTATTAGTCCAAATAAAAATAAAAATAAAATAAGATTTATATAATAATCATAACCTCATATAGAGTGAATACTTTATATATCATATAATAAGATATAATATAATATGATATGATATTATATGATAGGATAATATAGGCTAGGTTTTCATTATAATAAATAATATATATATTATTAATATTTAATATATTACAAA
>NZ_BMSF01000215.1 GCF_014649015.1 Streptomyces narbonensis | reverse complement strand
GATCTAGGTAATAATACACACAAAATGTCACTTTTTACCCCTTTAAAGCTATGTAGGAAATATATTTTCGTGATTATCCTTGTTTTGAATATATATTGATCCATCCCCGCGAATAACCTTTCAAAAAAGCTAAAGTTTGCTTAGTATTGATGCTTTATTCGCGAGCTTTGGGCGAGTATGAGGTGTTTGAAACAGTTTGAATCTAGGTAAAAATAAACACAAAATGTCTCTTTTTACCTCTTTAATGCTATGTAGACAATATGTTTTCGTTATTTTTCTTGTTTTGAATATATATTGATCCATCCCCGCACAAAAACTATAAAAAAAGCTAAAGTTTGCATCGTTTTGAAGCTTTATTCGCGAGCTTCGAGCGAGTATGAGGTGTTTGAAACAGTTTGAATCGAGGTAAAAAAACAAACAAAGTATCACTTAAAATACACACAAAATGTCACTTTTTACCCCTTTAAAGCTATTTAGACAATATTTTTTCGTGTCTTTTCTTGTT
>NZ_BMSF01000214.1 GCF_014649015.1 Streptomyces narbonensis | reverse complement strand
TTGGAAGAGTACTTGGCCAAGCAAGGCAGACCAGCTTCTGATGCTAAAATGTTGAGAATTGACAAGTTGGCTTGCTTGGGTTGCTGTTGTTTCTGTACCGTTCTTTACATCTGCAACGATGAATTTTTGAAGAAGAACCCTGAAAAGGTCAGAAAGTTCTTGAAAGCCATCAAGAAGGCAACCGACTACGTTCTAGCCGACCCTGTGAAGGCTTGGAAAGAATACATCGACTTCAAGCCTCAATTGAACAACGATCTATCCTACAAGCAATATCAAAGATGTTACGCTTACTTCTCTTCATCTTTGTACAATGTTCACCGTGACTGGAAGAAGGTTACCGGTTACGGTAAGAGATTAGCCATCTTGCCACCAGACTATGTCTCGAACTACACTAATGAATACTTGTCCTGGCCAGAACCAGAAGAGGTTTCTGATCCTTTGGAAGCTCAAAGATTGATGGCTATTCATCAAGAAAAATGCAGACAGGAAGGTACTTTCAAGAGATT
>NZ_BMSF01000213.1 GCF_014649015.1 Streptomyces narbonensis | reverse complement strand
AGTTGATAATTTATCTATATTTTTTAATTTAAATTTTATATTTGCTTCTTTTGCTACAGCTAATAAATGAAGTATTGTATTTGTTGAACCCCCCATGGCAATATCCATTATTATTGAATTTTCAAATGATTCTTTTAAACATATATCTAACGGTAAAATTTTTTCATTATTTTTATAAAATTTATTTGTTATTTCTACAATTTTTTTTCCTACTTTATTAAATAATAATTTTCTATTTATATGAGTTGATAATAAAGTTCCATTACCTGGAAATGCTAATCCTAAAACTTCTAATAAACAATTCATAGAATTTGCAGTAAACATCCCAGAACAACTACCACACGTAGGACAAGCATTTTTTTCTATTTCTAATATTTTTTTACTATTTTTAGTTTTTGATCCACTTATAATAATAGCATCTACTAAATTAATATTTTTTTCTTTTATTTTTCCTGCTTCCATAGGACCACCTGAAATAAAGATTGTAGGAATATTTAATCTAAAAC
>NZ_BMSF01000212.1 GCF_014649015.1 Streptomyces narbonensis | reverse complement strand
AAAACGAGAAAAAGCTCGATGAGAAGCTCAAGGTATTTCTGAATGATGTAGAAGAAATCACTCGTAAAGAAGATCAAGTTTACGGGGATAAGGATTTTGCAGAAACAGGAAATGATGATGCTGTAACAAGCGAAGATATAAAGGAAGCAGCCGAAAAAATCAAACAGAGACTTGCCGAAATAAATAACCTTGATGCTGAAGCATCAAAAGACGTAAAAAAAAACTGAAAAAGGCAAAACGGCAGATAGAAACTGATTACCTTCCACGCAAAACGAAGTACGAAAAGGCAAAGGCGACCTTCAAGGGCAGAAACAGTTACTCAAAAACAGATGAACAGGCAACTTTCATGCGAATGAAAGAAGATCATATGCTCAACGGGCAGCTCAAGCCCGGCTACAACATCCAGGTCGGGACGGAGAACAATTTTGTCATAGGTTATGATGTTTTTCCAAATCCAACAGATACAAGAACTTTTGCACCTCATCTTGAAAATGTTCAGAATCGATTA
>NZ_BMSF01000211.1 GCF_014649015.1 Streptomyces narbonensis | reverse complement strand
ATTTACCGTTCTCATATTGTAAGTATTCTGTAGAATTCAAATGGTGCAACATAGTCCAGTTCTCTTCCGTACCCAATTGAGAACCAGGGAAAACAACTGTATGGAAAGGAACATTGTCCTTACCCATGAATTGATACAATGAAACATGCTCTGGATTATTCCACCATTGTTTCCATTCTTTGGTGTAGTTGGAAGTGATGGAAACGTAGCCGATTGTAGCGTCAAACCAAACGTACAAGACTTTGTCTTTATATTTTTCTAAAGGCACTGGCGTACCCCAAACTAAATCTCTTGTAATACAACGTGGCTTCAAACCATCCTTCAACCATGATTGCGTAATTGTTTTTGAATTTTTTGACCAGTTACCTTCTTCAGAGGCCTTTTCAACCCATTCAGAAATTTGGCTTTCTAATTTATCCAGCGATAGGAAAATATGATCAGAATATTTTGGTTCTGGAGAAGCATCATCTAATTTACAACGTGGATTGATCAATTCAAATGGATCTAA
>NZ_BMSF01000210.1 GCF_014649015.1 Streptomyces narbonensis | reverse complement strand
GAGAATACTAAAGATTCGAGCCATAGAATTTCTCAATTCTGACACAAGGTACTTATTAGATCTAATAAGTACATTAGATCTAATAGAATTATTTTGCTGTATCCAGCCTAATACCAATCCAACCCATTTCATGAATAAAATGTGACCAATTAACCAACCAACAAAACTACTTGTTACAAATAACATCTTGTTGTTGCATCGAAACATATAAATGTTGACTAATCTGACTAACATTGAACTTGGTAAAATGAAATGGTTGAATAATTGAAAAATGAGATTATTCAGGAATAAACATTGAATGCTAAGATTACGCATTGAATTTCTGGTAGTAGATCCATAATCAAAAAAGTGTTTGTGATTGTTCCAGAAGAAATGAAACAAAAGATACGGTAGAGCTAGGACAGTTATTGTATGAGGTCTACCCAATGCTAGATGCAGAGGCACATAATAGATCGATATGAACATCATGAGCTGTCCCGTAATAAAACCGGTTGTTGCTGATACTTTCT
>NZ_BMSF01000209.1 GCF_014649015.1 Streptomyces narbonensis | reverse complement strand
GTGGCGGGCGGCTTCGGCGTGGGCAAGACCACGTTCGTCGGCGCCGTCTCGGAGATCAACCCGCTGCGTACCGAGGCCGTCATGACCTCCGCCTCGGCGGGGATCGACGACCTGACCCACACCGGCGGCAAGACCACCACGACGGTGGCGATGGACTTCGGCCGCATCACCCTGGACCAGGACCTGATCCTGTACCTCTTCGGTACGCCGGGCCAGGACCGCTTCTGGTTCATGTGGGACGACCTGGTCCGCGGCGCCATCGGCGCCGTCGTCCTCGTCGACACGCGCCGTCTCGCCGACTGCTTCCCCGCGGTCGACTACTTCGAGAACAGCGGCCTCCCCTTCGTCATCGCCCTCAACGGCTTCGACGGCGCCCAGCCGTACCAGCCCGAGGAAGTCCGCGAAGCGCTCCAGATCGGCCCGGACACCCCCATCATCACGACCGACGCCCGCCACCGCGCGGACGCCAAGAGCGCGCTCATCACCCTCGTCGAGCACGCCCTCATGGCCCG
>NZ_BMSF01000208.1 GCF_014649015.1 Streptomyces narbonensis | reverse complement strand
CCTACATTTTTTTCCGTGTAAGTTGATCTGATAATATTTCCGTACCCTCTGGTAATTTTATCGTGCTTCCGGAAATTTTACCCTGCTTCTGGTAACTTCACCCATAATTCCGGTTGTATTCCCATATTTTCTGGTAATATTTCCGTGCCAGTTACGGTATGCCGTATCCACTATCCACCGTGCGCACGCTAAGTTTCACGGAATTTATTTCAGTGTAGGCTCGAATACGCCTTTAATTGGAATTTGGAGCCTTCTAATAATTTTATTTTTATTTTTTAGGTTTTATTATAAACCTCTAAATAAAAAAGTACAAATGATTGTAAGGATATTTTGTTAGCACCTCTTTGCATTTATTTTGTAGATATTCTTATGTACATGTTTTTTAGCAGGCATTTTTTGAGTATAGGCCCAAAGCTGAGGAGCGTAATTTGCATGCTAGCCGGAGCCAAAAAAAAGAGACATTTTTCTCTGAACCCACCGTAAGGCGTAAACTACACGGAAAAAAAATTATT
>NZ_BMSF01000207.1 GCF_014649015.1 Streptomyces narbonensis | reverse complement strand
TGAATTAACCATCTTTTGAAATAATTGTTCACCAGTTTCTTCGAAGTTCCACATTTCATCAGTTATTTGAATCAAAAAAATTAATCTGGCAGATTCGGACCGAAAAATTATCCTTGTTTGTTCGCCAATATATCCAGAAACAATCTTCTTACCATTTCGATAAATTCCCTTAATAGTACCTCTGATAGAGTCTAAGAATGCCAGTCTTTGATCCATAAACACACATGTATCTACCAGCTTAGATGATAGAACCCACATATCACCTCTATTTAGTAGGCAATCTTTGATATTAAACTCTACCACATCTGCCTGTAAGTCAAATTTGTTTGGTTTCAATTTTATCCATATCCTAGACCTAGAAGGCAAATCTAACAAAGTTTGCAGTTGACCCGAAAGTATTGAAACATTAGATGTTTTTGCCCTTCTTTTAGTCTCTCCGTCAAAATCTTTTGCAATAAAATAAATTTTCTTATCTCCGTTCGATGCAGATGGATTTTTGTGATATGTTTTCAA
>NZ_BMSF01000206.1 GCF_014649015.1 Streptomyces narbonensis | reverse complement strand
CGTTAGATAATCCGCTCGAAAAGAAGGAAAACATGAGAAAAGACGCACGCCTATATATAGTCTCACATCGGTCTCGAAAGGTTAGAGAAAAGAAATAAGAAAAAACCCCGCGGGAGTAGCATACCGATACTTCGAACTAGACTTGAGCTTTAGAGATCGAAAACCCCGTAACCGAAGCAAAGGACGGGAGGATAATTATCGCGCGCACGGTAAATAAAAAACTCAGATACTTGTCCGGTACCTAGTTTTACTATCGAAAATATCGTAAAATTGCCAGATAATCCTTAGAATTACCCGATCATACTACCGGATGATCCATAATCATATACGAACCGTTCAACCAAGATCCATTAATAGTGGACCTTGCGTTCAACTCACTCTAAAGTCCGTCAACCTTTCCCTTATCATATCTTGATTTTACCGTACCGTGGTAGTTCTACATTTCATCCGGTAATTTTACCTCACTCCTGGAGGTGTAACAGAGCTCTGTAAGTTATTTCACCGTACTCATCTTGG
>NZ_BMSF01000205.1 GCF_014649015.1 Streptomyces narbonensis | reverse complement strand
ACCAACCATCCCTCTCCAACCAACAAAACCAATTTTAAGCATAAATTTTCCTAATTATTTTGTTTATATTTTAATTATTTTTTTAAATTCTTCAATTATTACATCCCCCATTATTTTTGTAGATACTAAATTTTTCCCAGTCGAATTTATATCTGCAGTACGAATACCTTTATTTAAAACATTATTTATAGCTAAATTTAAATATTTAGATAATAAAGGTTTTTGTAAAGAATAATGTAACATCATCGAAACTGATAAAATTGTAGCAATAGGATTAGCAATTCCTTTATTAGCAATATCTGGCGCACTTCCATGACATGGTTCAAATAAACATTGTCCTTTTGAATTTATAGAAGCTGAAGGTAACATACCTATTGATCCTGTCAAATTAGCTGCTTCATCAGATAAAATATCGCCAAACATGTTTCCAGTAACTATCACATCAAATTGCTTTGGTGTTAATATAAGCTGCAAAGCCGCGTTATCAATATATAAATGAGATAATTTAACATCAGGAT
>NZ_BMSF01000204.1 GCF_014649015.1 Streptomyces narbonensis | reverse complement strand
TTGGTAAGTTATTTACAGTAACGACATTTGGGGAAAGTCATGGGCCTGCATTGGGCGCTATTATAGATGGATGCCCTCCAGGTATAGAAATAAGTGAAGATTATATTCAAAAAAATTTAAATATTAGAAAACCAGGAGTTTCTAAATATACAACTAAACGACGGGAACCAGATAAAGTTAAAATATTATCAGGTGTTTTTAAAGGAATTACTACAGGCACACCAATTGGATTATTAATAGAAAATGTTGATCAACGTTCTAAAGATTATAAGAAAATAAAAAACAAATTTCGTCCTTCTCATGCAGATTATACATACCATAAAAAATATGGTATTAGAGATTATAGAGGGGGGGGAAGATCTAGTGCTAGAGAGACAGTAATGCGGGTTGCGTCAGGTGCTATCGCAAAAAAATATCTTAGGAAATTTAATATTTTTATACGTGGTTATATGAGTCAAATAGGATCAATTAAATTACCTTTTGTTAGTTGGGATGTAGTATATAAAAATCCTTTTTTT
>NZ_BMSF01000203.1 GCF_014649015.1 Streptomyces narbonensis | reverse complement strand
TTAAATTATTTGGTAAAAAACTTAAATAATAAGCTAAAGATAAACCAGCGCATCCACCTCCTAAAATTAAGATATCTATATCATAGATTTTTTTTTTTAACATATAGATTTAATAATAGTTTTTAGCGTTATAAATATTTTATAATATAAAGATATATAAATACGTTTATAAATCCAATTATATTTAGTATTACTTATATTTATATTTATTTTATAATATATTGAACTAATTATTGTTATAATAATACGATTTATATAATTTAATTTATAAATATTTTTTATACCTTTAATATAATAATATTCTGATAAAAAAAGTAAACGAATAATAGCAGATGAAATTAGTTTATGTTTTTTGTTTATAGGAATATTTGATAAATAAATAATTTCTTTTGCATTTATATTATTAACCCAACATGCTGGTAAATAACGTCTGCCTTTATTAGCATCTTCTAACACATCTCTAGCAATATTAATCATTTGCAAAAAAATACCTAAATTGATAGCATTAATAGTATTAG
>NZ_BMSF01000202.1 GCF_014649015.1 Streptomyces narbonensis | reverse complement strand
CAACAGGCTTCCACTGCTCTTCAAATTTTACTGTCAAGTAGACCCATACGGCTGTAATATGCTGCTCTTCATAATGTAAGCTTATCTTTATCGAATCGTGTGAAAAACTACTACCGCGATAAACCTTTACGGTTCCCTGAGATTGAATTAGTTCCTTTAGTATATGATACAAGACACTTTTGAACTTTGTACGACGAATTTTGAGGTTCGCCATCCTCTGGCTATTTCCAATTATCCTGTCGGCTATTATCTCCGCCTCAGTTTGATCTTCCGCTTCAGACTGCCATTTTTCACATAATGAATCTATTTCACCCCACAATCCTTCATCCGCCTCCGCATCTTGTTCCGTTAAACTATTGACTTCATGTTGTACATGGTTTAGTTCACGAGAAGGGTCCTCTTCAGGCGGTAGCTCCTGATCTCCTATATGACCTTTATCCTGTTCTCTTTCCACAAACTTAGAAATGTATTCATGAATTATGGAGCACCTAATAACATTCTTCAAGGCGGAGAAGTTTGG
>NZ_BMSF01000201.1 GCF_014649015.1 Streptomyces narbonensis | reverse complement strand
ATAAATAGTGGGCCTTTAGCTCTTTCTTTATGTAATTTTAATCTTGTCGAAAATATTTTGGCTTTTGCAATTATTCTGGATAATTTTTTATATGTAGGATGTTGTTTTTTAACTTTACCTTTATTATATAAATTAATATAATCTTCTAATCAATTATCTACCAATGTTATTACAATATTACATAAGATAGGACTAATTAATGATCCTTGAGGTAAACCTAATATAGGTTTATGATAAGTTCCTTTCTCATCAATATAACCAGCTCTTAATAATTTATATACTAAATCAATAAAACCTTTATCTGAAATATATCTTTTTAATTCTTTAATAATTAAATCATGAGAAATTGTATCAAAACATTTTTTTAAGTCTACTTCAATAAATCAATTACTTCCACCAAATATATTTCTAACTTCTCAAATTGCTGTTTGACAACTTATATTCTTTCTAAAACCATGTGAATGTGTTGATATCTTTTTATCAAAAATTGTATCTAAAATTATTCTTATAACTTCTTGTA
>NZ_BMSF01000200.1 GCF_014649015.1 Streptomyces narbonensis | reverse complement strand
TTCACTAAAAAGTATATAATTTACTCAATTTATACTATAATTTTATATTTTTTTATTATAATTTAATTATTTCAAATAAAGTAATTATAATAATATATATCCTTTATTAAATATATATTAATTAATATATATATAAAAAGTAAATATTATTAATTGTATATAATTATAAATAATTAATATTTATTAAAATATATATAATTTATAATCCTCATATAATTAATATAATAAATAATATAACACAATGTAATTTAATTTAATTACATAATAAATTTATTATTATTATAATTATTATTTATTTATTTATTTATTATTATAAATTATAAATATTATTATAATTAAAATCAATTATTAATTATTAATGATAAATAATTAATGATAAATTATCAATAACCAATTAGATTATTTATCGATATTTAATTATATTATATTATATTATATTATATATATATATATATATTATATTATAAAATTTATTTATAAATATTTGTTTATTTATTTATTTATTGAATAACAATAGAATTA
>NZ_BMSF01000199.1 GCF_014649015.1 Streptomyces narbonensis | reverse complement strand
CGGGGGTCCTCCCCCGGGAAAATTTTTTTAATTCTCGACCCCTAAGAACGGCTTTCAAGCGAATTTCCGGAGTGTTTTCGACTAGTAGAAAGTGGTCATGAACGGGGGATTTTGTAAGTTCTGATCCCTTAAACTATGTAAAAAAAAAAAAAAATAAAGTGAGTAGTTAGACAGTTTTTAGGCTTCCGGAAAAAAGTGACTAGGTAGTCAGTTTTTCGGCTTCCGGAAAAAAGTGACTATGTAGTCAGTTTTTCGGCTTTCCGGAAAAAAGTGAGTATGTAGTCAGTTTTTGGGCTTAACCAAAAAAGTGACTATGTAGTCAGTTTTTCGGCTTCCGGAAAAAAGTGACTAGGTAGTCTGTTTTTCGGCTAAACCAAAAAAAGGGACTACGTAGTCAGTTTTTGGGCTTAACCAAAAAAGTGACTAAGGAGGCAGTTTTCGGGCGTGTGTAAAAAAGTAACTAGAAAGTCACTTTTTAGGCTTTCCAAAGAAAAATTTCTAGGACTAAACTAAACGGGTTAT
>NZ_BMSF01000198.1 GCF_014649015.1 Streptomyces narbonensis | reverse complement strand
GAATCAATGGTAAGAAGAGTAAAAGCCTGCTATGAAGCTAAAGGAGGGGCCACTAAATACTAAATAATTGTTGTATTGTATTTATATTCACTAAATAATTAAATTATTAAACTGTTAAATCAATATTTCTAAGTATTTAATGATTATTATAATAAAAAGTAAGCCGTTTTATTTTACTGAATTTTAAAAGACACGTTTTGATTTAAAAAATGTATCAACGTTGTAAATTTGTTAAAAAATATAATATTTATATTTTATTTTGTAAGTTTCTTAATAAATTTGTTGAAATTACATAAAATATTTGTTTTCATGTGATTTGTACCAAGTATTTTGAAGAAATAAACTCATTTCACAACAAAACTACTAAACATAACCAAAAATAACTAAATTTACTGTACTTAAAAATTCTTATTATTTGCCTGTGGTTTGCACAATTTTTAATTAAAGATCTTGACAATTTTTTTCATTATACCTAATTATATATAAAATATGTAAAAATAAAATTTATATCGTTAAATTTTTA
>NZ_BMSF01000197.1 GCF_014649015.1 Streptomyces narbonensis | reverse complement strand
CTTCTGCTATAAGGCTAGCAACAGATACTTGTCTTATTTTGTTACTAATAATAGCTTTTTTTGATAAAGGAATAGTGTCTGTAATTATTAATTTATCTAAAAATGAATTATTTATTATATCTATTGCATTACCTGATAATATAGCATGAGTAATATATGCAAAGACATATTTTGCTCCTTGTTTTTTTAGTGATTCAGCTGCTTTGCATAAAGTACTAGCTGTATCTGCAATATCATCAATTAATATACATGTCCGATTTTTTATATCTCCTATTATATGCATTACTTGTGTTTGATTTTTTTTGGGGCGACGTTTATCTATGATAGATAATTCTACATTTAATTCTTTAGCTATTGAACGAGCACGTATAACACCACCAATATCTGGAGATACTATCACCAGATTGTTATATTTTTGACTTTCTATATCTTTTATAAGTACAGGATAACCATAAATATTATCTACAGGCACGTCAAAGAAACCTTGTATTTGATCTGAATGTAAATCCATAGTCATCACACG
>NZ_BMSF01000196.1 GCF_014649015.1 Streptomyces narbonensis | reverse complement strand
AGAAATATCCCATAAGTTTATTGAGGCGAGGGATAAATTCGAAGAATTAGGTATTAAGATTGAGAAGCTTAGGATCGATATAAAAAAGATGATAAGGCATAAAAATAAAATTGTTTGTAGTTTAATTAATGGAATTGATGCTTTGTTTAGAACTAATGGGGTAATAGTATTGAAAGGAACTGGTAAGATTTTAAATGAAAAAAAAGTAGAAGTTTCTCACAACGGAAAAAAGAGTATTTTTAAAGCTAAGAATATTATTATTGCTTCTGGATCTATTCCTAGCAGCATTAAGCAGGCTCCATTCAATGGACATACAATAATAGACTCAGCAGCTGCATTAAGTTTACAGGATGTACCTAAGCGGCTAGGTATAATAGGAGCAGGTATTATTGGGATAGAAGTAGGTTCAGTTTGGAGTAGACTAGGCAGCAAGGTTACTATATTGGACGCTTTAGATCAAGTATTTCCAGCTGTAGATGAAAGTTTAGCTAAAGAAATATCAAAAATATTAACAAAACAAGGGTT
>NZ_BMSF01000195.1 GCF_014649015.1 Streptomyces narbonensis | reverse complement strand
ATTATATTAATATTATATTTTTTTTTTTATAAATATTAAATAAATTTATTAATTATCTTTATAAAAGGTAAATGAAAAAAGAGTATAATGATTATATTATTATTAGTTCCCGCTTCGCGGGAACCCCGTTAGGAGTTTTGAAGGAATAATATATAATAATTATATTTGTAAGAATATTATTATAATAATATAAAATATATATATATAAATTATAATATATTAATTATTGTTAATTATTAATAATATATATATTAATCATTTAGATATATAATTCTATAGCCTTAGACTCCTCATCAGTAGAAGACTACGTATAAAAATAATCAGATAACATCTAAAACATGTAGATAAATAATAGTTGTTTCATATCCAACATGATGTCCAGCTGTTAAATGATAATTTCTCATTCTTCAATAATTAACACCTAACATAGCTGCTAACATGACCATATGTAAGAAATGTAATCCGGTACCAGCATAGAATACTGAACCATAAACACCATCAGAGACAGCGAATGCAGCATTAGTAC
>NZ_BMSF01000194.1 GCF_014649015.1 Streptomyces narbonensis | reverse complement strand
TAATCGATGGAAAACTGGTTAATATTCCCGTACCATATGTATATTGCGATGGGGTGACGGAGAAGGCTAGGCGAGCCCAGCGGTGGTTGTCTGGGTAAAAATATGTAGGTTTAGAAATTAGGTAAATCCGATTTCTTAATAAAACTAAGGTATGAAACGAAACTAACTTATTAAAGTTAGTGAAGTCGTTTATGTCATGCTTCCAGGAAAAGCCTCTAAGCTTCAGATTACATATGACCGTACCACAAACCGACACAGGTGGTTAAGTAGAGTATACTAAGGCGTTTGAGAGAACTCGGGTGAAGGAACTAGGCAAAATGGCACCGTAACTTAGGGAGAAGGTGCGCCGAATTATTGTAAAACCTATAAACAGGTAAAGCAAGAATCGGTCGAAGATACCAGGTGGCTGCAACTGTTTATTAAAAACACAGCACTCTGCTAACGCGTAAGCGGATGTATAGAGTGTGACGCCTGCCCAGTGCTGGAAGGTTAATTGAGAGGGTAAGCTATAACAAGCAAAGCTCTTAA
>NZ_BMSF01000193.1 GCF_014649015.1 Streptomyces narbonensis | reverse complement strand
TGTATTCTTCCTAACTATATAATTTTGTCAAAATGAAAAATATAAAAAAAATAATAAAGTCAGCTGAGTGGTAAAGAGAAAGCAAAGGGAGAGAAAAATCGGTTACCCAGATGGATTAGGTTACCCAGATGTCATACGTGTATCATGATTTCTAGAAATTATTACCCTGTTTGGTACCATGACAACGGATATGGCAATCTTGCATTAAGTAAAATGTCTCTAATGGGACCGTGAAGGTACAAAACAGCAATGGTCTAGGTAGTGGCATTCGAAGCTTCGAAAGCGTGGCCTCGCCTCGAGCGTGAAGTCATATTTTCTCACTCTGCACTGCCGTGCTGTGCCATGTAGCCCACTGTATGCCTCTAGCACCCCAATCGGGAAAATTGTAAACATTAGCAGGTGTCGCCTCGAGGCCCCCGATACATTTTTCAACATCTCCTCGATACTTAAACAGCAAACAAACAAGCAACACCCACGCAAGAAGATTTATTAATACCTCTTGACTCCCGTAGATATTGAAGAGACTAAG
>NZ_BMSF01000192.1 GCF_014649015.1 Streptomyces narbonensis | reverse complement strand
TTTATACATATCACAAGGTAAGAGTCATTTAAACAGTAAAAAGAAAGCGTTTGCGTCAGCATATACAATGGCACATCTGTAAATTCATTTATATATTATATGAAAATGTGACTTCAATATTTCTAAAGTGACTTCCATAGGCGCTTGTCCTTTGTCTTTGTTTCTTGCTACTGTTAAAGCTCATTGACAGGCTTTTCAATTTCTTGGTCCATGAAAAAATGAAAAATTACTAAAAATTAGCGATGCGATGAGTGGGAAAGGTCCAACATTCTCACATGAGGAATACAAAGGAAGCGGACCACGGAGCTAAGATATTATGTCGACATTGTTATCTGAGGTAGAAAGTATCGATACTTTGCCGTATGTGAAGGATACAACACCGACAGGAAGTGACTCGTCATCATTTAATAAATTATTGGCTCCTTCCATAGAGGATGTAGATGCTAACCCAGAGGAACTGAGGACTTTACGTGGCCAAGGACGGTATTTTGGAATAACAGATTATGACTCAAACGGTGCGATAATGGAG
>NZ_BMSF01000191.1 GCF_014649015.1 Streptomyces narbonensis | reverse complement strand
GGTCTTTTCAAACCACCTTCTCTAAACGCTTCTCCTTCTTTCCAACCATATGATATCAGATATTCTTTGCTATCCATGTCCGATTTATTCTGATAATATTTCCGCTTGTATCATTCAATTTTCTATGTACATCATGACAATGAATTGTAGAGTGCATCAATGTCTTTTTTAAAGTCATCGCTAAAAAATTTTCAGGCGGGAACTTATTCAAAATGGCAGATTTACTACAACATTGAAAACCCTTTATATTTATTATATGAGAATCATTAGCGATAAACAAGCCCACATATTCACTTCATAATCTGTGATAATGGAGTATGGACATCACGCTAGACCAGATTCAAAACGACCATTGGATGAAGGATCACCAGCAGCCGCAGGATTAACTTCTAAGAAGGCGAACGAAGCTTTAACAAGAAATAGAGAATTAACAACTGTATTAGTCAAAAATTTGCCTAAGAGCTATAATCAAAACAAAGTCTATAAGTACTTCAAACATTGTGGGCCCATTATACACGTTGATGTTGCGGAT
>NZ_BMSF01000190.1 GCF_014649015.1 Streptomyces narbonensis | reverse complement strand
TCAAATTGTAACAGGTATTTTTATGGCTATGCATTATTCATCTAATATTGAATTAGCTTTTTCATCTGTTGAACATATTATAAGAGATGTGCATAATGGTTATATTTTAAGATATTTACATGCAAATGGTGCATCATTCTTTTTTATGGTAATGTTTATGCATATGGCTAAAGGTTTATATTATGGTTCATATAGATCACCAAGAGTACTATTATGAAATGTAGGTGTTATTATTTTCATTTTAACTATTGCTACAGCTTTTTTAGGTTATTGTTGTGTTTATGGACAGAGTGAGACAAGTATAAGTATATTATTATAATATCATACCATTAAATAAATTATTTTAATGAAATGATTATGTTTATATATAACATATACCTAATTAGACATGCATTATTAGTAATAATTTTGTATGAAACTCTAATAATAATAATTATTATTAATTATTAAGGTAAGATTCATATGGATAGCGTAAGTCAATCTAATATTATAAAATATCGTAACATAAACAATATTTTTTTCTATTATTAATT
>NZ_BMSF01000189.1 GCF_014649015.1 Streptomyces narbonensis | reverse complement strand
TAAGTTTAAAAAATTTAGAATATTGTTATAAAAATAAGAAATCAATAATTATTGGGACTACCGGATTTAAAAAAAAACAATTAAAAAAAATAAAAATGTTTAAAAATAAAGTACCATTTGTATTGTCTTCTAATATGAGTATAGGTGCTAATATTATATCAGATATAATTATTAAGATAACAAAAAAATTAATAATAAAAGATTTTGATATAGAAATTATTGAATATCATCATAATAAGAAAATTGATTGTCCTTCTGGAACTGCCTTATTTTTAGGCAAAAAGATAGCTAAGATTATGGGATATAATTTAAATACTATTAAAGTTTATCTGAAAAAAAATGGTCCACGTATTAAAAACACAATAGGATATTCAATAATTAGAGCAGGAGATATAATAGGAGAACATAAAATAATTTATGCTTCAAAATTAGGGGAAATAATAGAAATTAATCATAAAGTAACAAATAGATTAGTATTTGCTTTTGGAGCATTAGTTGCAGCAAAATGGATTAAAAATAAAAAAAATGGTTAT
>NZ_BMSF01000188.1 GCF_014649015.1 Streptomyces narbonensis | reverse complement strand
ACAGTTAATAAGCCATATCTGTTTCTCACTAACATCCTGCCTCTCTATTGTTCTCTTGCTATCTTTCTCTATCCTCTTTTCTTCACCTCCCCCATTCCACACTGTCCTATTCTCATTAAGTACCTTCACTGCTTTTATGTCCTCCAATTTTTTGCTCTCTATCATAGAGTGCTGATAGTCAGTATATATTGAGTGGATACATACAATATCTTTCTTTCATAGTCTGGCTTACTTCACTCAGCAATATATCCTCCGTATCTGACCACTTTCTATCAAATTCCAGGGTCTTGTTATTTTTTTATGGCTGAGTAGTATTCCATAGAGTATATATACCACACTTTTCCAATCCATTCATCAGTTTGTGGACATTTAGGTTGGTTCCATGTCTTGGCAATTGTGAATAATGCTGCAATAAACATTGATGTGCAAGCACTTTTCTGACTGAGTATTCTCCTGTCCTTTGGGTAGATACCCAGAAGTGGGGTTGCTGGATCAAATGGTAGTTCTTTGGGGAACCTCCATATTGTTCTCCA
>NZ_BMSF01000187.1 GCF_014649015.1 Streptomyces narbonensis | reverse complement strand
CACTCCTACTTGCCGTGCTAATAAAATATGTTCTCTTGTTTGCGGCATTGGGCCATCAGCTGCTGAACATACTAATATAGCTCCATCCATTTGAGCTGCACCTGTTATCATATTTTTTATATAATCTGCATGTCCTGGACAATCTACATGTGCATAATGTCTTTTTTTTGATTCGTATTCTACATGTGCTGTAGCTATTGTTATTCCTCTTTCTTTTTCTTCTGGAGCATTATCTATTGTATCAAATTTTCTCCATTCTCCACCATAAATTTCTGAAGATACCCTAGTTAATGCTGCTGTTAATGTTGTTTTTCCATGATCTACATGTCCGATTGTCCCAACATTTACATGCTCTTTATCCCTATGAAATTTTTCTTTAGCCACTAATCTTACCCTCTTTTAATAATATTTATTCTTTTTTATAACTTCTTTAACCACTCTCCCTGGTGCTTCATCATATCTTTCAAATTCCATTGTATAACTTGCTCTGCCTTTAGTATTAGATCTTAAATCTGTTGCATATCCAAACATTTCA
>NZ_BMSF01000186.1 GCF_014649015.1 Streptomyces narbonensis | reverse complement strand
CCTCGAGGGCCAGTGAGGGCCACGCCTGCGCGTCGTCACGAATCTGCCAATGCCGTTCAAGCGGTATCATCTCTCCTTGACGATGACACCGACCAAACAACTGTTACCTTTACGGGATGGAGTCCAAGCAAAGCCAGCCTCAACGCAACGGGTATTTTGCCGTCAGCGGTATCGATGGGTCGTTATGTTCTTATCGTTGGAGGTACCCGGCTCGTTCGGCCCTTCACATCGGCAGAGAACTTCGTCCGGTATTACGCACTTACCACGATCAGTGCTTTGGATATAACTACCGAGACATTTGTGACACCCATGATGTTTCAAGATAATGCAACATTTGCACACGACGGTAGTGGTAGTGAAACTTTTCACGGGAGAACCAAAGGGGACGTGCGCGTGCCGGCGAAGTTGCACTTTCCGGCTGTCGGAACATCAAACGCAGTTCGGCTGGGATCGACAGTGTACGTTATTGGCTTCTGTACAATGCTTCCCTATGGTGTTCGTCCTGGTCGCGGGCAAACAATCAATGCAACTCTTCGA
>NZ_BMSF01000185.1 GCF_014649015.1 Streptomyces narbonensis | reverse complement strand
TTTCTTAATTTTCCATTTGAACTCGTACAGCCCTCCAAATGTCAACTTTTACTTAAAGCTAATGATTCATTTTTGGTTAACTCGTGTACCTCTTCTTCCAATACATAAGCATGAATCACAATCCCCAAGTGGGAAGGAGTTAATGAGAACCCTAAACATTCTTTACAGGAATTCGTTAACCTAGCCATCGGACAGTTCTTACCTTGCGCTGGCTGTTTTACTCCAGCGCTTTTATGGCATGCTATTGTCCCCGTTGAGTTGGCCCCAACTGGGTAAGCCATATGGTTTACGTATCTAAATACTATGTATGTTACTACTAATAATCAGAACCAAAATGATACGGTAAAGTTTTCATTAATTGAATAAACAGAGATATGTTTATCAATTAACACTTCAATACAGTGATAAATTAAGCGAAACGGCGCACAGAAAATCATTAATACAGCATGACCAACTACTAAAAATGAAATAGCAAATTAACCTATGTTGCCACGTGTTAAAGAGCCTTTCCCAAACCGGACGTGATAGTTGCCCATCAGAC
>NZ_BMSF01000184.1 GCF_014649015.1 Streptomyces narbonensis | reverse complement strand
ATTCCACGAGAATGCATATACTTCATTAACCTGGCTTGATATATAGCTTGAATAGGTCCCAAACCCATTGAAACTGTTGGAAATTCCCAATAACTTGGCATTAAATATGGATGCGGATATGAGGATAAACCTTTTCCTTTTATTTCTTTCCTAAAATTATCTAATTGTTTTTCTGTAATCCGACTTTCCAAATATGACCTTGCATAGATTCCTGGGGCAATATGTCCTTGAAAATATATTAAATCTCCTTTAAAAAAATTATTTTTTCCTCTAAAAAAATGATTAAATCCAACTTCATATAACGTACAACTTGACATATAACTTGAAATATGTCCACCTAAATTATGTTTTTTATTGGCTCTAATTATTAAAGCAATAGTATTCCATCTTACTGCAGATCGTATCTTTCTCTCTAAATATTTTTTACCAGGAAAAAGTTTTTCATAATTTTTTGGGATAGTATTTTTATAATTACTATAATTATTAATGAGATTATCTTTAACAAGATAAGAATTATTAATATAATTTATCATACTATTTAA
>NZ_BMSF01000183.1 GCF_014649015.1 Streptomyces narbonensis | reverse complement strand
ATATTTAATATATTATTAATATTAATTAATATTTTATAATAAATAAATAAAATAAAATAAATATTTTAATATAATACTCCTTCGGGGTTCCGGCTCCCGTGGCCGGGCCCCGGAACTTAAAATATTAAATATTAAATATTAAATATAAAATATTAAATATAATATATTAATTAATTGATACTTATTCCTTTATTTATTATTTATAAATCATAAATTATTATTAATTAATAATTTAATTAATAAGTCCCCAAAGGAGTATTAACATTTTATAATTAAAATATAAATATTAACTTCTTTATATTTAATATATATATATATTATATCTTATAAAAAACTTATATCCTTTTTTTAATATTTATATATTATAATTAAATTAAATAAAATAAAATAAAATGAAAGTATTTATTTTTTTAATAAGATTATTAATTATTCTTTTTTCAATTAATAAGAATTATATATAAATAAATATATAATATAATATAATATAATAAAACTTTTATATATATACTATATATATATATATTATTATTATGATTATTATTATTAT
>NZ_BMSF01000182.1 GCF_014649015.1 Streptomyces narbonensis | reverse complement strand
CAAATGGAAAATTAAGAAATACGGGATTGTCCGAAAGGGGAAACCCTGGGGATAACGGAGTCTTCATAGTACCCAAATTTAATTTAAATAAAGTGAGATACTTTAGTACTTTATCTAAATTAAATGCAAGGAAGGAAGACAGTTTAGCGTATTTAACAAAGATTAATACTACGGATTTTTCCGAGTTAAATAAATTAATAGAAAATAATCATAATAAACTTGAAACCATTAATACTAGAATTTTAAAATTAATGTCAGATATTAGAATGTTATTAATTGCTTATAATAAAATTAAAAGTAAGAAAGGTAATATATCTAAAGGTTCTAATAATATTACCTTAGATGGGATTAATATTTCATATTTAAATAAATTATCTAAAGATATTAACACTAATATGTTTAAATTTTCTCCGGTTAGAAGAGTTGAAATTCCTAAAACATCTGGAGGATTTAGACCTTTAAGTGTTGGAAATCCTAGAGAAAAAATTGTACAAGAAAGTATGAGAATAATATTAGAAATTATCTATAATAATAGTTTCTCTTATTATTCTCA
>NZ_BMSF01000181.1 GCF_014649015.1 Streptomyces narbonensis | reverse complement strand
CATCATAGAAATCGTTGAAGTTTGCCGTAGTAATACCCAGATTATCAGATTCCAAATCCTTGTCAATAATTATACTCCTTTGGACAACTTCTCTTTCCATTAAAAAATCTGAAATCTCCTTAAATTTTAAATAGATTCTGTTCAGTTCACTAACGGGGAATTTCAAGAGAACATTTTTGTTCTTCGCCGACTGACTATAATCTGTAACATTATTGTTATCAGAGTTTCTCGCAAAATTTTGTTTTTTCTTGCTAAATCTCAGCATATATTTAATCAGATTCAAAACCTTGTTGAAACCTTTAATAGATTTGAAACTTCCGTTGCTATTCATTTCATCTCGTAAAAAGGATACGATAATTTCTATTTTTTTTAAAATTTCCAAAATCTTGTCATGAATCAATAGCAATTGAACATTAATCTCCTCATTTGAAAGATTTTTGTAAAATTCGTCATATAATATTACTTCACAACGTTGGAAAATAGCAAATGTGATTGCTATAAAATTCTGTAAGATTTCAATAAAATGATTTGCGAATAAAAATTCTTTACCATTA
>NZ_BMSF01000180.1 GCF_014649015.1 Streptomyces narbonensis | reverse complement strand
CAATAAAATTTAAAATTGAAATAGAATGTTATCATTCTAATCATGAGGGTTATATAATAGATACTATACAACGGGCATATAATAAATGTAATGCTATTATTATAAATGCAGGGGGGTATAGTCATACATCAATATCTATATTAGATGCATTAAATATTTTTAAAGGGAAAATAATAGAAGTACATATATCTAATATATATAAGCGAGAAAAGTTTAGAAAAAAATCTTATATTTCTATAAGAGCTAATGCAGTGATATCTGGATTAGGAATATATGGATATATATCAGCGTTAAATTATTTAATAAAAGAATATTAACTCTTTTTTATAACATACATTGTGGCGCTTCGTGAACTTTTATTAAAAATAAGTTCTTCTTTATTTGGATATATTTTTTTTAAATTATATTTTTTTTTATTTATAGTATTAGTTTTAATTAAAGATTTTATTAAAGTTGATTCTAAAGAATTAAAAGTAATAATAATTAATTTTTTATTTATATCTAAAAGGTCTAAAGATGAAATTATTACTTTCTCTAGATTAGTTAATTCATTAT
>NZ_BMSF01000179.1 GCF_014649015.1 Streptomyces narbonensis | reverse complement strand
GTAAGACTTTCTGAAATAGGTAATATGATTCAAGATCATGCAAAGAAGAATGGATATAGTGTTGTAAAATATTTTTGTGGACATGGAATTGGTACAGATTTTCATTTAGAACCTCAAGTTCTTAATTTTAATGGATATAATTATAAAAATGATATTTTTTTAAAAGAAGGAATGTGTTTAACAGTTGAACCAATGATAAATATAGGTAAACATTCAATTAAAATATTAAATGACGGTTGGACAACTCTTACAAAAGATAAAAGTATTTCGGCTCAATGGGAGCATACATTAATTATAAAAAAAAAAGGTGTAATTATTACAACAATTAGAAAAAATGAAAAATTTATAGGATAAATATTTATTATGATATTTAGTTTTGGTTTAGGAATAGCAACGAAAAATTATAAAAATGAGATATTAGAAGTTTATTATCCTTTTACAATAATATATCCATATCCATTTTTTATAAAAAATTTATTAAATAAATTAAAATTTAATATAAAAATTATATCAAATAGTTTTAATTTATATTTATCTAATAAAGATTTATTAATTTT
>NZ_BMSF01000178.1 GCF_014649015.1 Streptomyces narbonensis | reverse complement strand
TGTGGCACATTATCCACTTCTTTTTGATTTCCTGCATAAATCTTGCCCGAAGAGTATTATCGCTACTAGTGAAGCTAGCATTCACGAAAATGCCTCGCCCTCTCCTCTTTTAGAACACGATGAATTACCAGCAGAGAGCATAAATAGTTTTTACGGGGAGAACGAGCTACAGAGTGATTCTTTAGCTCCACTTCAAACTCATGACGATAACATATCTAGTTGCAAAAAAATACTACCCCCAAAATTCAACACAACAAGTGGCCCCTCAATTGAAACTAATTTTGAAAATATTAGCGCAGATGGCCTCACATACACCAAATGTTCTTTAAAAAACTCAATATCTTTGACTTAAAATTTAACTTACATGTTAATGGTATGTAAGATATACTCTATATGTATTAAGCAGACTTTAATTAGTACTTAAGAATTGAATTAAAATAGGTTCGGGTAAAACGGATAGTTCTTCAAAAAATACTGTATTTCCAGCGTTTCTAAATAACAATAGCATTTGGGAAAACCTTCTTTTACTATTCGAACAAGAAACAGTTTTTTGTTTAGT
>NZ_BMSF01000177.1 GCF_014649015.1 Streptomyces narbonensis | reverse complement strand
CGTCGCCGGGGCACTGAGCCTGGAGGATGCCGCCCGCGTCGTCGCCCTACGCAGCCGGTCCATCGCCGCTCACCTCGCCGGCAAGGGCGGCATGATCTCCCTCGCCCTCAGCCAGACCGACGTCCTGGAGCGGATCGACACCCTCGACGGACTGTCGATCGCCGCCGTCAACGGCCCCACCGCCACCGTCGTCTCCGGCGACCCCGCACAGATCGAAGAGCTCGCGAAGACCTGCAAGGCCGACGGCATCCGCGCGCGGATCATCCCCGTCGACTACGCCTCCCACAGCGCCCACGTCGAGACCATCGAGAACGAGCTCGCCGACGTCCTCACCGGACTCACCCCGCACGCTCCGCGCGTCCCCTTCTTCTCCACGCTCGACGGTGCCTGGATCACCGAACCCGCCCTCGACGCCACGTACTGGTACCGCAACCTCCGCCACCCCGTCGGCTTCGCCCCCGCCGTCGAAACCCTCGCCACCGACGAAGGGTTCACCCACTTCGTCGAGGTCAGCGCCCACCCCGTCCTCACCATGGCCCTCCCCGACACCGTCACCGGCCTC
>NZ_BMSF01000176.1 GCF_014649015.1 Streptomyces narbonensis | reverse complement strand
CACTAATTGCTATGAATTTCCCTCTTATGACTGCTTTTGCTGTGTCCCATAGATTCTGGACACTTGTGTACTCATTATCATTAGTTTCCATAAATTTTTTTATTTCAGCCTTAATTTCTTCAGTAGTGAAGAAGTCATTCAGAAGTAGGTTGTTCAGTTTCCATGTGTTCGTGTATTTTGGGGGTTGTGTCTTGAAATTAATCTTGAGTTTAATTCCATCATGGTCAGAGAAGATGCTGGATACAGTTTCTATGCCTTTGAATCTGTAAAGGCTTGATTTGTGTCCTAATATATGATCTATCTTTGAAAAGGCTCCATGTCGGGGTGAGAAAAATGTATATGTTGTGGATGTAAGGTGGAAAGTTCTATAGATATCGGTCAAGCCCATTCCATTTATAGTATCATTTAAGTCCTGTATCTCTATTTATTTTCTGTCTAGAAGATCTGTCTATAGGAGATAGTGGGGTGTTGAGATCTCTAACATTTCTAGTATTTCTCCTTATCTCTCCTTTTAGCTCCAGCAGTCGTTCCTTCACATATTTAGTTGCACCTGAGTTGGGTGCGTA
>NZ_BMSF01000175.1 GCF_014649015.1 Streptomyces narbonensis | reverse complement strand
ACATTATAAAAAAAGACATAAATATTTAAAAGAATTAACTATACGTTTTGTTGAATATAAAGAAATTTATATCCTCAATAGCTATTATCGTGGGATAAATAATTTAACAAATATACTTTCTTTCCCATATGAATCACCTCCTGGGATTCAAATACCTTTAATAGGTGAAATAGTAATAACTCCAAATATAATTTTATATGAATCATTACAAAAAAATAAATCTTTTATAGCTCATTTTGCTCATATAATTATTCATGGGTGTTTACATTTAATTGGTTATCATCATAATAATGAAAATGATGCTGCTAATATGGAAAATATTGAATACTCAATTTTAGAACAAATAAAATTCAATTAACAGAACAAAAGTTAATATATATGAAAAATCCATTTTATTATATAGATATTGAACAAGAAGCCCAGAAGTTTTGGGAAGATAATAAATGTTTTGAAACAGTAGAAGATATTAATAAAGAAAAATTTTATTGTTTATGTATGTTTCCATATCCCAGTGGTAATTTACATATTGGGCATGTACGTAACTATACAATAGGAGATGTAATCTCTCG
>NZ_BMSF01000174.1 GCF_014649015.1 Streptomyces narbonensis | reverse complement strand
TTACTAGATACTGATAAATAAAAAATTAATGGAAAATTATTTTTTAATAACCAAAATTTTATTAATTTATAATATATAAGATTTGTAAAATCTATATTTAAATAATATAAACATTTAATAAAATTAATAATTAAAATTAATTCATTTTTATTTTTAATTTTTTTATTATTTAATAATATCTTATATATTTTATATCTAAATTTATTTAAAGTTAAATATTTACGTGCTAAACATAATATATTTATTTTTTTATTTATTAATTTTTTTTTATATAATATAAATAAAGAATGATATAATTTTCTTAAAGCTAAATCACCTAAAGCACCAAATAATAAAAAATTTAAATTTGTTATTTTATCCAAATTTAATTTCATTAACGTTATCTCCTAAAAAAATTAATAAATAAAAAAATAATAATTATATTATAATAACATAAAAATTATTATAATTACTAATTACTATTTAGAATAAATATTTTGGGAGAATAATTATATGTTAAAAATTTTTACAAAAAAAATATATTATAAAAATAAATTTAAAACTAAAATAGTACCTTTAGTATGGAAAAG
>NZ_BMSF01000173.1 GCF_014649015.1 Streptomyces narbonensis | reverse complement strand
GATCTTAAAGGAGTTACATCTAATAAAAGAACATCTTTAACATCTCCACCCAATACCCCACCTTGAATTGCAGCACCCATTGCTACTGCTTCATCTGGATTTACATCTTTTCTAGCTTCTTTTCCAAAAAACTCTGCTACTGTTTTTTGTACTAAAGGCATACGTGTTTGCCCACCTACTAATATAATATCATCTATATCAGAATTAGATATTTTTGCATCTGAGATAGCTTTTTTACAAGGTATAATAGATCTATTAATTAAATCTTCAACTAATGATTCTAATTTAGCTCTAGTAAGTTTTACATTAAGATGTTTAGGCCCAGTTTTATCAGCCGTAATATATGGTAAATTAATCTCAGTTTGTTGAGAACTAGATAGTTCTATTTTACCTTTTTCTGCAGCTTCTTTTAACCTTTGCATTGCTAAAGAATCTCCTGATAAATCAATCCCACTTTCTGTTTTAAATTGTTTTACTATATAATTTATTAATTTTAGATCAAAATCTTCTCCTCCTAAAAAAGTATCGCCATTTGTTGCTAATACTTCAAATTGAGTTTCACCATCTACA
>NZ_BMSF01000172.1 GCF_014649015.1 Streptomyces narbonensis | reverse complement strand
TTCGTCGAGGTCAGCGCCCACCCCGTCCTCACCATGGCCCTCCCCGACACCGTCACCGGCCTCAGCACCCTCCGCCGCGAGGACGGCGGCCAGGAGCGTCTGGTCACCTCGCTCGCCGAGGCGTGGGTCAACGGGCTCCCCGTGGCGTGGGCCTCCCTCCTGCCCGCCGCGAGCGCCGCGACGCCCGCCCGCCCCGGCCTGCCCACCTACGCCTTCCAGCCCGAGCGCTACTGGCTGGAGGTCACTCCCCCCGCCCTCGCCCCCGGCGACGACTGGCGCTACCGCATCGCCTGGAAGCGGCTCCCGCTCACCGAGGGCACCGAGCGCGCCGGCCTGTCCGGCCGCTGGCTCGCCGTCACCCCCGAGGAGCACTCCGCGCGGGCCGCCGCCGTGCTCACCGCGCTGGTCGGTGCCGGGGCGCGGGTCGAGGTGCTGACGGCCGGGGCGGAAGACGACCGCGAGGCCTTCGCCGCCCGGCTCTCCGCGCTGACGGCCGGCGGCGAGTTCGCCGGTGTCGTCTCGCTCCTCGACGGGCTCGTGCCGCAGGTCGCCTGGGTGCAGGCGCTCGGCG
>NZ_BMSF01000171.1 GCF_014649015.1 Streptomyces narbonensis | reverse complement strand
CAATACTAAAACTAACTTTTGAATGAGGATCAACTAATACTTTACCGAATTCAATACTAAAACTAACTTTTGAATGAGGATCAACTAATACTTTACCGAATTTTAAAATAACTTTCTTAACAGTATTTAATTTAAATTTTCTTGCTAATGTTAAACAACATGAATAAAATAAAATGTATGTAATTCTACCTCTTAATGTGGTAAAATTGGTAGCTAATCTATAATAGTTTATAATACCTCTACCAACAGCTAAGTAATGCATTAAAATGGTTTTCATTTCTTCATGAATTAATCTTCCAACCCCTCTGGGTTTTCCTAAAATACCATGAGAACAATAGCCATGTTTATTTAATTTTATTACAATACTTCTAATAGGGGCATTAACAACTAAACTAGTATGATGTCTAACCCTAATAAAATTATCACCTTTTTTAATCATTCTATAAGGTCTTTTTTCTCAAGGTGTAACTTTTACATCATACCCTAAAAAACTAACTCCTTCTTTAGAATGTTTAATAACGGATTTATCTATATTAATTGACATACCTAAATTTTCTTTTAAGAAGTTATTAATAT
>NZ_BMSF01000170.1 GCF_014649015.1 Streptomyces narbonensis | reverse complement strand
ATGCGTTATATTTATTACATAAATAACGTAATTCTTCTAAAAAATAATATTCTGCTACGTTTATACCACCTTCACCTTGTATTGGTTCTATAATAACAGCACTTGTATAAGTATTAATTAATTTACGAATACTATTTAAGTTATTAAATTCAGCGTGTCTTATTCCGGTTGGAGCAGGTCCAAAACCTTTAGAATATTTTTTTTTTCCTCCTACATTTACAGTAAAAAAAGTACGTCCATGAAAAGCTTTGTTAAAAGAAATAATTATATTTTTTTGGGAACCAAAAAATTCATAAGAATAACGTCTAGCTAATTTTAATGCAGCTTCATTAGCTTCTGCCCCACTAGAACAAAAGAAAACCTTATCAGCGAAAGTTTTTTTTACTAATTTTTTTGCTAAACATAATGCAGGTTCATTAGTATAAAGATTAGATAAATGCCATATTTTATCAGCTTGTTCTTTTAATGCTGAAATTAGTGCTGGATTGCTATGTCCGAGCGCATTAACTGCTATTCCACCTGCAAAATCAATATATTCACTACCATCTTGAACCCAGATTTTACTACCCTGCCCTTTAA
>NZ_BMSF01000169.1 GCF_014649015.1 Streptomyces narbonensis | reverse complement strand
AGGCCTTCATATTTTCCTTTTACAGAACCTTCTGCTGAAGTCGATATTCGTATTAAACCTTATTCAGATTGGTTAGAAGTTATAGGTTGTGGAATGATTCATCCTAAGATATTAAAACGTTTAAAAATTAATACTAAGTATTCTGGTTTTGCTTTTGGAATTGGAGTTGAAAGATTAACTATGCTTCGTTATGGGATTAAAGATTTACGTACATTATTTAAGAATGATATAAGGATTTTGCGTCAGTTTTAATTATATATGAAAGTTTCAAAAACTTGGATAAGTGAATGGTTTGAATTAAAATGTGAATGGGTTTCATTAAAATATGATTCCAATATTATTGCAGAACAACTAACTATGATTGGGTTAAAATCATCATATCTAGTTAATAAAGAAGTTACAGGGGTAGTTATATCATGTATAAAAAAAATTATTACTTATGCAGATAAATTTAATTTATGTATTATAAATGATGGTAAACAATTTTGGCAAATAATATCTAGTAAAACTGTTGCGGTTGGTCAAAAAATAGCTTTCGCTAAAATAGGGGCATTATTACCTAAAAATTTAAAAATTATAAATA
>NZ_BMSF01000168.1 GCF_014649015.1 Streptomyces narbonensis | reverse complement strand
CCTCAAGCTTTTGAAGGTTTACGTTTAACTAATAGAAAAATTTGGAGAGTTGGGACAAATCTAGCTACTGTAGATCATAATGTCCCAACGAAATTATCAGAACGTATTAATGGTATTAATGATGAGCTGTCAAGTATACAAGTGCAAATGTTAAAAAAAAATTGTAAAGCATTTTCAATAAAAAAATTTTTTAATATAAAAGATGTAAAACAAGGTATTGTACATGTTATCGGGCCTGAAAACGGTGCAACTTTACCTGGAATGACTGTTGTTTGTGGAGATTCTCATACTTCAACTCATGGGGCTTTTTCAGCTTTGTCTTATGGAATTGGTACTTCTGAAGTAGAACATGTATTAGCCACACAATGTTTATTACAACGAAAATTAAAAAATATGAAAATTTGTATTGATGGTTATTTATCAAATAAAGTTACTGCTAAAGATTTAATCTTATCAATTATAAATATTATTGGTACAGATGGAGGTTCCGGATATGCTATTGAATTTACAGGTAGTACTATAAAATCATTATCTATGGAAGGTAGAATGACCATATGTAATATGGCAATTGAAGCTGGAGCAAA
>NZ_BMSF01000167.1 GCF_014649015.1 Streptomyces narbonensis | reverse complement strand
TCAGAAATATACCATTATTATTTTGTCCAAATAGACTTTTATTAACTTGTAAAGTTTAACAATTTGTTTCAGTGCTTATTCATTTTAACGAGCATTCATTAGATTTTAAAAATCAAACATTTTATGTAAATACAAGCAATATAGTTTAAGTTTTGGAAGCGAATACGCATTTCATAAGTTGGTACACTTTTAGCAGCAGTGGCAAAGATGACAAAACCAAGTCAAAACCTACTAATGAAATCGTTGCGCCAACCTCAAGCATGAGTTTTGAACTGCATTATTTCCAGTTAAAACCATTTTGAGCTTGCATTAATTCACAGAAAAAGTTCATACGACCATCTAGTATTATTTAAGCTAAGGCTGAATTTAAAGTATGGCTCAGGCTTGATTAAAACTCCTTTTCATGAATGCGCTCCATGTATTTAAATGGGCGCGAACGCCTCTTGTAATCTCGACGGCTCTCTTGTCCGAACACTTCAAATACAGAAACTCCAGTTGACAGTAGCAATGGAGAAGTGACAGCCAAAGTAGACATGATTTTAACTTTGTTTATGGTCCACCAAATTTTCAGATTTATGTTGGTA
>NZ_BMSF01000166.1 GCF_014649015.1 Streptomyces narbonensis | reverse complement strand
AACCTGCTGTTATTGGAATCCCAGCTAAAGATAATAAGAGTAACGTTAATATAATAGCTAAATCTGGTTGACTCCAAAATAAACCTTTATAATAAGATAATTTTTCATTATTAATGATACTTAATATACCAAATATCCCTAAATTTGTTAAATTATAAGTTAATAAGTAAATATTTATTGTTTCTAGTATAAATTTACTATGTTGCATAGCAACTATTACTGTAAGTAAATAACCCAAATTAGCTATTGAGGAATAACCTAATATACGTTTTAAATTATTTTGTTTAAGTGCTAAAAGATTCCCAAATATTATTGTAACAATAGAAATTATAGTAATTACATTCTTCAAAAAAATATTTATATTTGGTAATATTAATAAAAACCGGATTAATGCTGCAAATACTGAGATTTTACTAACAGTAGCTATATAAGCTGTAATTGGTGTTATTGAACCTTCATAAATATCAGGTGTTGACATATGAAAAGGTATAATAGATAATTTAAAACCTAAACTAATTAATATTAATATAATTCCTATTATTGTCCATCTTGCTATCTGGTTATCTATAAGAAAATAATAATTAG
>NZ_BMSF01000165.1 GCF_014649015.1 Streptomyces narbonensis | reverse complement strand
ATCTTATCGATAAGCAGTATTGATATTAAAGGGACAGTTTTATCGTTGGTTAATATGGAAAAAGTGATGACCATGATGCCTTTCTTAAAAAGAGTATTTCTTTTTATTTCACTTTCACATAAACAGTTAATGACTTCTGACTTTGAGCCGTTCGAACTCAGTTATATAAAGGTACATACATAGGCCACACACACACACACACACACATATATATATATATATAGGGAAGTAGCAACAGTCACCGAAAAGAAAAGGTAAAAAGTAAAAAATGACAAGCGAACCAGAGTTTCAGCAGGCTTACGATGAGATCGTTTCTTCTGTGGAGGATTCCAAAATTTTTGAAAAATTCCCACAGTATAAAAAAGTGTTACCTATTGTTTCTGTCCCGGAGAGGATCATTCAATTCAGGGTCACGTGGGAAAATGATAATGGCGAGCAAGAAGTGGCTCAAGGATACAGGGTGCAGTTCAATTCAGCCAAGGGCCCTTACAAGGGTGGCCTACGCTTCCACCCATCAGTGAACCTGTCTATCCTAAAATTATTGGGTTTTGAACAGATCTTCAAGAATGCGCTCACGGGCCTAGATA
>NZ_BMSF01000164.1 GCF_014649015.1 Streptomyces narbonensis | reverse complement strand
AAGAGATAAAGAACTTACATCCCGGATTGTGCCTTGGCCATTACATCTTGGACATACTATACCACTAGTTTCACGTAAAGATGGCCTCAATCGTTGTCGAGACATTTCCAATAAACCAAATCTTGAAATACGACCTAATTGAAGACGAGCACGATCAAGTTTAAGAGATTCACGAAGTCGATTTTCGACTTCTCTTTGATTTTTCGTTAAAGACATATCAATAAAATCAATTACTAATAAACCACCAATATCACGGAATCTTAATTGTCTACCTATTTCATCAGCTGCTTCTAAATTTGTTTGCAAAGCTGTTTCTTCTATATCATATCCTCTAGTTGCACGTGCTGAATTAATATCAATAGATACTAAAGCTTCTGTAGTATCAATAAAAATTGAACCACCGGATGGTAATTTAACTTCTCTTTGATAAGCAGTTGCAATTTGAGATTCAATTTTAAATCTAGTAAAAAGTGGTATTTCATCTTTATAAAGTTTAATTTTTTTTTGATAATTAGGCATAACTTGTTTAATAAAATTAAGTGCATCATTATAAATATCTTCACTATCTATTATTACCTCGCCTATATC
>NZ_BMSF01000163.1 GCF_014649015.1 Streptomyces narbonensis | reverse complement strand
CCGGTGTCGTCTCGCTCCTCGACGGGCTCGTGCCGCAGGTCGCCTGGGTGCAGGCGCTCGGCGACGCCGGAATCGGCGCACCGCAGTGGTCCGTCACCTCCGGCGCGGTCTCCGTCGGGCACGACGACGTCCCCGCCGACCCCCACCGGGCCATGCTCTGGGGCCTCGGCCGGGTCGTCGCCCTCGAACACCCCGAACGCTGGGCCGGCCTCGTCGACCTCCCCGCACAGCCCGACGCCACCGCCCTCACCCACCTCATGACCGTCCTCGCCGGCAGCACCGGCGAAGACCAGATCGCCATCCGCACCAGCGGACTTCACGCCCGCCGCCTCGCTCGCGCCCCCCTCCACGGACGCCGACCCGCCCGCGACTGGCAGCCCCACGGCACCATCCTCGTCACCGGCGGCACCGGCGCCCTCGGCAGCCACACCGCCCGCCGGCTCGCCCAGCACGGCGCCGAACACCTCCTCCTCATCAGCCGCAGCGGCGACCAGGCACCCGGAGCCACCGAACTCACCGACGAACTCCGCGCACTCGGGGCCCGAGTCACCCTCGCCGCCTGCGACGTCGCCGACACCGACGCCATGCGCACC
>NZ_BMSF01000162.1 GCF_014649015.1 Streptomyces narbonensis | reverse complement strand
AGTTCGGCTCCCATTCCGGCCCACTGCGTGCCCTGGCCGGGGAAGACGAACGCCACCCGGCCCACGTCCGTGGACGTTCCCCGTATCAGCCCTTCCGGAGCGGTCAGCGCCTGTGCGAAGTCGCCCGTCCCGGTGCCGATCGCGACGGCCCGGTGCTCGAACTGCGCGCGCCCGTCGGCCAGTACGCGGGCGACGGCGCCGGCGTCGACGTCATCCGTACCGCCCTGCGAGGCGTACGCGGCGAGGCGCCCGATCTGGGCGTCCAGCGCGGCCGGAGACTTCGCCGAGACCAGCCACGGCACCAGGCCGCCGGCGGACGGCTCGACGGCCGGGGTCTCGTTTGTCAGGGTCTCGTCCGCCGGGGTCTCGACGACCCCCGGGGCCTCTTCGAGGACCACGTGCGCGTTCGTGCCGCTGACGCCGAAGGAGGAGACCGCGGCCCGGCGCAGTCCGCCGTCGCCCTTGTCCGGCCAGTCCATGGCTTCCGTGAGCAGCTCGACCGCGCCCGCCGCCCAGTCCACCTGGTCCGTCGGCCGGTCCACGTGGAGCGTCTTCGGCAGGACGCCGTGGCGCATCGCCTGGACCATCTTGAT
>NZ_BMSF01000161.1 GCF_014649015.1 Streptomyces narbonensis | reverse complement strand
TAAAATCTAAAATTAACTATTATTTTATTTTTTTTATAATAATTATATTAATTTTAATTCTTTATTTTTCGAGATAAAAATTTAATTTTAATTTTTAAATTTATCCTGATACAAAAGGTACATTAAATAAAAATTACTTTTTAATTATTTAATAATTTCTTTTTCAATAATTAAATTTTATTTAAATTTTTATAATTAAATTTTAATTTTTTTATATTATAATTTATATTAAAAAAAAATAAAATTTTTTTTTTTTAAGAATAAAGATTTTTAAGATCATTTTATCAATGTAAATGATAAACTTTAATTAGTTATTTACTCCTAAATTCACTTTCCAGTAAATTTACTTTGTTACGACTTATCTTATTTTATTAAGAGTGACGGGCGATTTGTACATATTTTATTTCTTATTCAATATTTTAAATTTAAAATTATTTACTATTAAATCCTTTTTTTTATTTTTTTTAAAAAAATATTTTTAATAATTAAAAATAAATGTAATTCATTTTTTCTTAAATATAAACTATATCTTGACTTGAAATTTATTTAATAAAAATATTTAAAATAAAATTTTTTAATTTATTTTTTACAGC
>NZ_BMSF01000160.1 GCF_014649015.1 Streptomyces narbonensis | reverse complement strand
TTCACAATCTCCCGATGAGTCGTGGGTTGATCGGGACACAAGCACTGCTACAACGTCCTCCTGTTGCCCGTGAAGGGCAAGAGGAGGAAAGGGACAACGAGAGGCACCATTCCTTAACAATAGGTAGCCAAAACAGGAACCCATTAACCCGCACAAGCCAATCTTGAAGCATCAATGACGAGGGGTATGAGACGACAGTTCGATGCCAGAGCAAAGAGCCTGCCGGTGCATAACACCCATTCACCACTCACACGCCGTTGCATTAGCAAAGCCCAGCACCACCAAACGAACCGCACATCTCAACAAGCACAATGGCTAACTGAGAATGCGGCTGCACCGAGTGGAGCCAAGCCCGCACCGCTAGGCATGACAAGAATACCATGAAATCTAGGCAACCGATATGTTGTGGGTTCGTAACTCGTAGGAGTGTCACTTTCAACGTCCCCGGTATTGGGCTGAGTTTCTAAAAACAACCGTGCACACCGAGGTTAAACTTTACCGGCTCCACTCCGACTCGCCGCTCGCCCACTACTCCGAAGGCAACCGATATTTTGTGGCATCATTGTTACTCTTAAGATTGTCATCCTCGACTTGCTCGTGC
>NZ_BMSF01000159.1 GCF_014649015.1 Streptomyces narbonensis | reverse complement strand
GAATTGTCTGTTATGCGATCTAGTTTGTGGCCAGGTTTAATTAAAGCACTTCTTTATAATTTAAATAGACAACAAACACGAATAGCTTTATTTGAAATTGGATTAGTATTTATAGGTAAAAATATAAAAAATGTAAAACAAGTAGAAAAATTAGGAGGGATATTTACTGGGAATCGTTATATAGGGGGGTGGAATTTAAATAATTATAAAACAGAATTTTTTGATATAAAAGGAGATATAGAAGTTTTAATAAGATTAGGTGGTGATTTTAGTAGTTGGAAATTTAAATATGCTATACATCCTGCATTGCATCCTGGGAAAAGTGCAAAAATTTTACGTAAAAATAAAACTGTTGGATGGATTGGAGCACTAAATCCTACTATTTCTTCTTATTTTGGATTACCATTTGAAATTTTTATTTTTGAATTAGATTTAGCCTATTTACTTAAGGGTAAAATACCTACATTTAATAATGTATCTCGGTTTCCTGAAATTAATCGTGATTTAGCTTTATTAATAAACAAAAATTTATCTGTATCTAAAATAATTGATACTATTCGTAGAAAAGCTGGAAAATATTTAATAGAAATAATATTATTTGA
>NZ_BMSF01000158.1 GCF_014649015.1 Streptomyces narbonensis | reverse complement strand
ATCTTTATTTATTTAATTATATATTTAATATATATATTATTATAATAAAACACCTAATTATTATTAATGTTATATTTAATATAATATATATATTCTTAAAAATTTATATAATATAAATAAATAAAAAAAAAAGAAAGTACATAATTAATATTATTATAAATAATATTATTAAAAAGAATATAATATAATTAATAGAAAGACGTTTTAAAAATAAAAATAAAAATAAAAATAAAAATAAAAATAAAAATAAAAATAAAAATAAAAGAGTTTTGGTTTACATATCAAGACCCAATTCAATTGAAACTATTTATTTATTAATCTCCTCCCCTCCCCCTCACTATTATTATAAGTACAATTAGGGCGCCAACCCCGCAGTGTTATTTACTGGGAAATGTTTATCCCAATTAATATAATAACGAGAGTTATTAATTATTATTTATAAATTCATATAATGTAATATAATGTAATGTAATTAATAGAACATTATTGTGTTATTCACCAGTGTTAAGATACATTAATCCCAATTTTATTTAATAGTGAAGATTATATTTTATTAATTATGAATCCATATTATTATTATTTAATATATTTATAATATTATAT
>NZ_BMSF01000157.1 GCF_014649015.1 Streptomyces narbonensis | reverse complement strand
GTATAAAATCTTTTCATGCTTTAAAAAAATATGGTAGAGTTAATCTTTTAGTTTCAGGAGGAGTAAGTGCAAATAAGAATTTACGTAATAAGTTAAAAAAACAATTAAAAAAATATATAAATAAATTAAAAATTTATTTTCCAAATAAAAAACTTTGTACAGATAATGCGGCTATGATTGCTTATCTAGGTGCTCTTCGTATAAATTCAGGAGAAAAAGTATATAAGAATATTAAGATATTTCCTAAATGGTCTTTAGAAAAACTAAAATATCCTTTATATAATTAATTCTATTATTTTATTAGTTAATTTAATTCTATTATTTTATTAGTTAATTTTACAAATTCATTTATACTTAATGTTTCTGCTCTTCGCTCTGGATTAATTTTTAATAACTTCAGATTAAAAGAATCTATTAATCCTTTTAAATTATTTTTTAAGGTTTTTCTTTTTGTTGAAAAAGATTTTTTTACTATAAAAAAAAATCTTTTTTTATTAGTTACTATAAAAGGCAATTTTTTATATGGGATTAATTTAATCAGAGTCGAATCTACTTTAGGTTTTGGAATAAAGTTTTCAGAACTTAAATCAAATATTTTAAAAACCTT
>NZ_BMSF01000156.1 GCF_014649015.1 Streptomyces narbonensis | reverse complement strand
AGTATAATCATCATCCCAAAGTATAATATCAATACGTTCATTATGTAATTCATTAGAAATAGACTGGATCCTATAACCCCGCATACCTACACAAGAACCTACTGGATCAAGATTAAACTCATTTGTTTTAACAGCAATTTTAGCTTTATAACCTGGATCTCTTGCAACACTTTTTATTTCTATTAATTCATCTAATATTTCAGGCACTTCTATTTTTAATAATTCAATTAAAAATTTTGAACAACATCTTGATAGTATTAATTTAAAATTCCGACTATTTGGATTTACCTTAAATAATAAAGTACGTACCCTTTCATTAATATTAAACCGTTCCCCTGGCATCATTTCATTACGTGGTAAAAAACCTTCAGTTTTATCATCTAATTCAATTATTATACCCTCTTTAATTATTTTTTTTATATTCCCACATATTATTTCACCTATTTTTTTACTATAATTACGTATTATTTCAGTACGTTCAGCTTCACGAACTTTTTGTATAAGAATTTGTTTTGCAATTTTAACAGCTATTCTACCAAAATTAATATTCTCAATTTTATATTCAATATATTTATTAAGTTCAATTTTTTTATTTATTTTTTTAGCAG
>NZ_BMSF01000155.1 GCF_014649015.1 Streptomyces narbonensis | reverse complement strand
TATACAGAGGCGATAAGGTCTTTAACCTAAAATAATTCAAAATGGCGGCCATTTTGGTTTTAAAATTGTTTGTCGCGTGTAAGTATTTCATGTGAAAGGGCACCTATTGGTCCAGAACCCTTCATCGGCATCCCAAACGCTACGGTGGCCTCCGGTATTGAGAATATTTTGAAGAAATGGCACTCAGTACACTGGAAGGAGAAGGGCGGGGTCATGAGAGCAGCAAGACTTACCATCAGCGGTCTCTCTGACCCTGCTCGCACAGGCATCCTGCGCCTGAGCAGGACGGAGATGAGGGTGGCAGTGGGCCTACTTACAGGTCACTGTGTACTCAGAAGACATCTGTGCGTGATGGGTCTTGAAAAGGATCCCACATGCAGATAGTGCTTGGAGGAAGAGGGAACTCCAATCCACGTTCTCGGCGAATGTGAGGCTCTAGGGTCTCACAGACGCAGTCTCTGGGGCTTAGACAGGCTGAGCACAGAGGATCTTCAGAAGATCAAATTCAAAGATCCTCTGCTCTTCGTCAGAAGAGCTGGACTTCTCAAGAGTCTAACAGAGCCTCGAGTCCAAGCTGACTAGGAAAAGGACGAGGGATAACAGGACCAC
>NZ_BMSF01000154.1 GCF_014649015.1 Streptomyces narbonensis | reverse complement strand
ATAGTATTGCTAGGAGTTTCTGCTAATATATTTTTAGGTAATTTATATTCAAGAATATGTGAATAACCAAGCATTAAATTAATTTTTCTCCCATTAATTTTAGCTCTATATCCTACTCCATTAATTTCTAATTTTTTAGTAAATCCTTTATCTACACCAATTATCATATTATTAACTAACGCTCTCATTGTTCCAGCCATTACCCAATTTTTTTTAAACTTCGAATTAAATATTAATTTTTTATTTTCTTTTTTTATTAAAACTGATGAATGTTTTTTTAAATATAATCTTCCATATTTCCCACTAATAACTATAATTTCTTTATCCAAATTTATCTCAACTTTATCAGGTATTTTAATTGGACATTTTGCTATTTTAGACACTTTTACTTTTCTCCTTTATACTACCTTAACTAAATTACTGTACAAATCACCTCACCACCAATCCCTTTTTTTCTTGCTTCATAAGATGTCATTACTCCTTTTGACGTTGATATTATAGCGATACCTAACCCATTTTCGACTGTAATGAAGTTACCTTTTCCTTGATAAATACGTAAAGAAGGTTTAGAAATACGTTTTATTTTCTCTATTACAGGTTTTCCTTTAAAA
>NZ_BMSF01000153.1 GCF_014649015.1 Streptomyces narbonensis | reverse complement strand
GTCAACCAGTCCAAAGATCCTGTCAGCAACTTTTTTTATGATGTCAAGAATGCTCCACTCTGGAACGTGTATAAGAGGAATCATTCCGGTCATTCTTCTGCTGAGGCTTGTTCTGGAGTAAGTTCAAGGCAGGCGCCAAAAAACATACCCGAGGCAATGGTAAAAGAGACAGTCCTTTCTAATCACGACAATGTCACCATAATAAACGAATTACTGCCAACGTCTTCTGCCATGCACCAGGAAGAAAGCACCGCTATGACAACCTCCTACCTCTTATCCCACTCCGTAAACGATACTTGCAACGTGATGTTTTCTTCCTCCTCCCACAACCGTGCTATGCTCCCATCTTCTCTTGTGCAAAGAAATAACGCTACCACATCTCCCACAACAGACTCTGCATCAGAAAACAACGAATCGGTACCCTCACTAACCTCATCTGTTAGCACATCCTCATCAGTTTATTCGTCATGGAATCCTCCTCATTCTCCCCACATATCGTCATTTCCAGACGGCAATTTCGCATCGCTTAACGCAGAAGTGACTTGCTTTGATTTCCGCCGCACCAAGGACTCCAGAACAAAAGAGACGAATGAATCTATCATTCCAACTGAAA
>NZ_BMSF01000152.1 GCF_014649015.1 Streptomyces narbonensis | reverse complement strand
ACATAGTCCGTTACGAACACTCTTCACCTTGGGTTTTTCTAATTTTTTTTTTTTTATTTTTTTTTTATTAAATATATACTTTTCAGCTTTATCCCGTTTTCCCCATTAACCTAAACTATAAAAAAGTAGCTGATTCAATTTTTTCTAATTTTTTTTATTTTTTTTATTTTTCTATAATATTGCTCTGGGTTATGTGAGCGACCTTAAGTTTTTTCCCCCTGCAGTTGTTGATATGAAATAGTTATATTCACCTCAACTGCAGAGGTATGGTCTTTTTCTTGTGTATTTATTTTTGTAAATAAGAGAAGTTCGAAATAATTTTGACAGATGTCGCAGGGGTTCTTTTCGTCTATGCTTCTTCTCACGAATCGAATGCATCGGCGCTCGCAAGAGTTGTCGATGGGTTTGAAAAGTGAGCCAGTGACGTCTTCGGTTAAGTCCGACTGAAGAGCCTTAACAAAGGCGAAACTAGTCTCGAACTATCGAGTCGTCGCTGGTTTAGAAGCATTGACAATTCCCCCCTCCCTTCGACATAGTCCGTTACGAACACTCTTCACCTTGGGTTTTTATAATTTTTTTTTTTTTTTTTTTTTTTATTAAATATATACTTTTC
>NZ_BMSF01000151.1 GCF_014649015.1 Streptomyces narbonensis | reverse complement strand
ATACCTACATTTTAGAAAGTAGCTACATTCCCTGGTAAAAATGTTGAACCGTTGCAATCAGAAAAACGAAACTTTGGGATTGTCAATAAGTTAGCTCAAACTTTTTTTTGGAAGGGTAAACATTTTAATTTCCCTTCTAGGGGGGCTGCAGCCCCCCAACTTTTTTTTCAAATAGCAACCCATATCTTGTGATACATCAATCGAAAGATGATAAAAAACTAAGAATTTGAACGCAAAATACAATTCGATATAGCTTTTTGTTCAAAAGTTATGGCGGTTCAAAATTCAAAGTTGACCATTCTGTTTTTGGCTAACAAGAAATTTCGTTCAAGTTTAATTGAAATCTAAGTTATTTTTTTAGCGAAATTAAGTTTAGCCCCAAGTCCTGCGTACGACCAAAGAATTGACCGCAAGTCTAATTATTTTTTACACTTTGAGAGAGAATTATTGTCGGGAATTAGGTCAGGAGGGTAGGAAGGCTGGGATATTTTAATTAATTCAAACTACACCGTGGGAAAAAAAATGGAAAAAAAAGAAAAAAAAAAAAATGATAAGATAAAAAATGAACTCACTTTTTACAGCAAATGTTCAAACTGATGGCCTTGTTGAATTTC
>NZ_BMSF01000150.1 GCF_014649015.1 Streptomyces narbonensis | reverse complement strand
AATCATAGAATTTGTCTGGAATCATAAAAGACCTCGTATTGCAAAAGCAATCCTGCGCAAGAAGAATGGAGTAGGAGGCATATCACTCCCTGATCCCAAGATATACTATAAAGCTGTGGTCATCAAAACAGCATGGTATTGGCATAAAAACAGACATGTGGACCAATGGAATAGAATAGAGACCCCAGAAATAACCCCGAAAGCTTACAGCCAACTGATCTTTGACAAAGGATATCAGTCAATCCATTGGGAAAAGGAAAACCTCTTTAGTAAATGGTGCTGGAAAAACTGGGTATCCACCTGCAGAAAGATGAAACTGAACCCCCATCTTTCACCACTAACAACAGTCAACTCAAAATGGATCAAAGATCTTAACCTAAAACCTCAAACAATAAAACTACTGGTGGAAAATGCTGGGGAAACTCTGGGGGACATTGGAGTAGGCAAAGACTTCTTAAATAAGACTCCCAAAGCACAGGCGATAATCCCTAAAATAGACAAGTGGGACTATATTAGACTAAGAAGTTTCTGCACAGCAAAGGACACAGTAACAAGTGTGAACCGACAACCCTCAAACTATAAAACTACTGGTGGGAAACACTGGGGAAACTCTGG
>NZ_BMSF01000148.1 GCF_014649015.1 Streptomyces narbonensis | reverse complement strand
ATGATTTATAGTTTTTTTTACACAGGGGATTTAACGTTCCGCGACCCTTTTTCCTTTAATTTAACCCCAGTTCCTTAACGTCGAAAATTTCCGACTCCGTTAAGGAGGAGAAAACCTAATTACCAAACGAAGCGGGGAGACGCATTAATGAGAACAATAAATGTATGAAACTTTTAGCAATCTAAATGATACTATACCAAGACAAGCGAACACTGGCTAGCACAATATTTGGGCGGAACGAAATAAAATAACGAAGATATACATAAGACACAAAGGAAAAAGCGTTCCATTGCATCTCTGAAGTGAATAATATAAAAAGTAGTAAAGCTAGAAATGTGTGATAAGTCAAAAACGGTATTGGACTACACGATAGAATTCTTGGATAAATATATACCTGAATGGTTTGAGACGGGAAATAAATGCCCCTTGTTCATTTTCTTCTCGGGCCCACAAGGCTCAGGCAAAAGTTTTACAAGTATCCAAATCTATAACCATTTGATGGAAAAATATGGGGGTGAAAAATCTATCGGTTACGCCTCAATTGATGATTTTTATTTAACTCACGAGGACCAATTGAAACTCAATGAGCAATTCAAGAACAATAAGCTGTTACAAGGAC
>NZ_BMSF01000147.1 GCF_014649015.1 Streptomyces narbonensis | reverse complement strand
AACCCCGAAGGAGTACTCATTTAATATAAATATTAAATAAAAATTATTTTATATATATTAATGATTATTAATATTGATAATATAAATTATTTTATAATTAATTATTATAAATATATAACTATTAATAATTAATTTTTAATCTAGGGGTTTCCCCCACTTACATAAACTTACGTATACTTACATATACTTATGTATACTTACATATACTTACGTATACTTATATATACTTATGTATACTTACGTATACTTACATATATGGGGGATCCCTCACTCCTCCGGCGTCCTACTCACCCTATTTATTAATCATTAATAAGAAATTATTATTAAAAAAATTATAATTTACTCAAAGTTAATTATAAATATATTTTTAAATATCTATTTTATTAATCTTTTATAAAATTTAAATTAATTGTAATTAATTAATATTATAATAATTATTCTTAGGAAGGATATTTATTTATTTTAATTATGAATTCCTGACATAGAGACAATTAATTAGAACTTCTTATTATTATTATAGTAATAATAAAAATATTCTAAATATATTATATATATTATTATTTTTTTTTATTATTAATAAAATATTATAATAAATTTAAATAAGTTTATAATTTTTGATAAGT
>NZ_BMSF01000146.1 GCF_014649015.1 Streptomyces narbonensis | reverse complement strand
AATATTATATAATATAATATAATATCTTATAGGATTTGAACCTATATAATTAGATTCGTATTCTAATATTTTACCATTAAATTAAAGATATATACGGAAAATATGAGATTCGAACTCATAAGAATTTACAATTCAATTACTTAGCAAATAATCCACTTTACCTATAGTTAATTTTCCTTTATTAAAAAAAATATAATAATAAATAAATTAATAAATTAATAAATAAATTAATAAATTAATAAATTAATAAATTATAATAAATTATAATTATTTTTTATATTATTTTCCTTTCGGGGTTCCGGCTCCCGTGGCCGGGCCCCGGAACTATTAATAAGTAATAAATAAATAAATAAAAAGAAGAAATATATTAATGAAATTATATAATAATTAATAAATTATAAAATTATGATTTTTTACTATTAAATATAAAATAAAAATAAAAATATTAATAATAATAATATAATATAATATAATATAATATAATATGATCTAATATAATATAATATAATCTAATTAATTAATAAGATTATAAATATTTATAATAATATATATTATATTTATATATATATATAATATATATATATTTTATATATTATATATAAGATTATTAAAAAATAATAGTAA
>NZ_BMSF01000145.1 GCF_014649015.1 Streptomyces narbonensis | reverse complement strand
ATATCGCCGAGTAAAATTTTAAGACCTAAAGGTAATATGCTCTCATCGATTTCATCCAACATTTAATTCAATGGCATTAATCGTACTTTTTGTTGGTTACATTATTATGAGTATGAAAGTACTTTGGAATTTTTGCGTAAGAAAAAAGGGTGAGATTGTGTGTGGTGGGGAAAATTGACCACCAGGAAAAGTAACGGTTATACACGAATCGTAACAGCCGTTAGTCACACCCTGACGCATGCGCACAGTCGGGACGGCCTATGGGACACTCACCTCCGGAATTTAGAAAACTATGGATGGCTATTGGGAGTTATTAAAGGTAGGCAAATGAGGGTGAAGTAGGAGGGGAAGTGTTTGATTGTGATTGGCTCGCCCCTCTCTGAATTTTTTCTGGTTACGCCTCTACCCCTAACTATCCCTTATTGTGACGAAATTAGAAAATGTAATAGAACTTTTCATCAGTCTTTTCGTGGTCTGTGCCTAGACCGTAAGTAATTCGGCGGATGTCTTTTCGCTCCACTGTAGTGATTCGGAAGTGCGGTTAATTCTTCGCGAATTCGTTTAAGTGTATTGAGTCATTTACATAAATTCTCCGAAAATATTAACATCTATATAGTAAATTTGTGTA
>NZ_BMSF01000144.1 GCF_014649015.1 Streptomyces narbonensis | reverse complement strand
CCCAGAGCCTCAACAGAGAGTCGTCCCAAAGTCATCACAGAGAGTCGTCTCACAGTCACCACAGAGTCGTCCCAGAGTCATCAAAGAGTCACCAAAGAGTCACCAAAGAGTCACCAAAGAGTCGCCACAGAGTCACCACAGAGTCACCACAGAGTCATCACAGAGTCACAACAGAGTATATTATGATATATTTAGAGTACATTGTGAGAGTAAAATGAAAGTGCAGAAAATAAAAAGGAAGGATATTTTCCGTTAAATACGTTAACTTTTCCACACATTAAAAAATGATTTTTTCAAAAAAATTTAAAATTTTTAAATTTTTGTATGTTTTTCTCTCATTTACTTTCTCTTCTAGCCCTCTCTACTTTTCTTTCATCTCTCCTCTCAGTTTCTAATTTTCTCCTCTTATCCTCTTTTTGCTCTCTTTTTCTCAGAGTCGTCCCAGAGTCACCACAGAGAGTCGTCCCAGAGCCACCACAGAGAGTCATCACAGAGTCATCACATAGTCATCACAGAGTATATTATGATATATTTAGAATGCATTTTGAGAGTAAAAGGAAAGTGGGGAAAATAAGAAGGGGGGTATATTTTCCGTTAAATACGTTAACTTTTCCACACTTAAAAATAGTT
>NZ_BMSF01000143.1 GCF_014649015.1 Streptomyces narbonensis | reverse complement strand
TCTGGGACCACCCCTGTAGGGGCTTTAGCCCCCTCAGGGGGGGCGTATCTCTATTTTTTCAAATGTAAAGGGGGATCAAGTGATATATCGTTTGAAAGGTCTAATAATTTTGAACATTTTCGTTTTTTCAAAATTTTCCTAGCTCAACCTCAAACAAAATGGCGGCTGGAAAACCCCCTGAAAATTGAAAATTTTTGAAAAGTCATAAGTCTGGCTGTAATCATTACTTTTAAAAAATTCAAAAGGATTCTAAATTGGCTAATCATAAGCTTTAAAATGATGTACCACAAGATACGAGTGCATGCAAAAAAAATGGGGACACCGCGTCCCCCCTTTTTTTAAATTTTGGGGGGATTTAGCTCAAAATTGTTAAATACAAAGGGTACACTTGTGGCACATCATTTGAAAGCTCTTAATAAACGGATTCGTTTGATACTCTTCAAAATTCTCTATCTTAATCCTAAAGAAAATGGTGGCCGTTTGAGTCCGTCATGACGGTGTAAATTTAGCGCTTAAAATAAGGAACTAAGTCTGCCGCTGGAAAACAACGAAATGCGGACACCTTGGTATATATATATATATATATATATATATATAATTCACATAATTTATAAAATCATGGGGTCACAGAAAAGGAGCTT
>NZ_BMSF01000142.1 GCF_014649015.1 Streptomyces narbonensis | reverse complement strand
TGGTTGTTACCACATTGGCTTGATTTGGCAAACGTTGAAGTTCTCGCTGCAGATAACACGAGGGTACCGCTGTACATGCTGATGGTAGCGGTTCACAAAGAGCTGGATAGCGATGATGTTCCAGACGGTAGATTTGATATAATATTACTATGTAGAGATTCGAGCAGAGAAGTTGGAGAGTGAAGGAAATTGTTGTTACGAAAGTCACTGATTATGTATTGTGTAGTATAGTATATTGTAAGAAAATTTTTTTTTTTTTTCTAGGGAATATGTGTTTTGATGTAGTATTTTACTGTTTTGATTTAGTGATTGTTGCACGGCAGTAGCGAGAGACAAGTGGGAAAGAGTAGGATAAAAAGACAATCTATAAAAAGTAAACATAAAATAAAGGTAGTAAGTAGCTTTTGGTTGAACATCCGGGTAAGAGACAACAGGGCTTGGAGGAGACGTACATGAGGGCTATTTAGGGCTATTTAGGGCTATGTAGAAGTGCTGTAGGGCTAAAGAACAGGGTTTCATTTTCATTTTTTTTTTTTAATTTCGGTCAGAAAGCCGGGTAAGGTATGACAGCGAGAGTAGAGGTAGATGTAAGAGAGTGTGTGGGTGTGGGTGTGGTGTGGGTGTGGTGTGTGGGTGTGGGTGTGG
>NZ_BMSF01000141.1 GCF_014649015.1 Streptomyces narbonensis | reverse complement strand
GTGAGCATCTTTACTTTGACCATTGTGTTTTCGTAAAAGATAAGTACGATTACCATGAAGAATTCCTGGGACACCTCCAGTAAGACTTGCTGCATGTTTCCCTGTTTCAATACCCTTTCCCCCTGATTCTACTCCTATCATCCGTACATTCTCCTTTATCATTGGATAAAATAACCCCAAGGCATTAGATCCTCCACCAATACAAGCAACTAATATATCAGGAAGTTTACCTTCAATTTTAATAATTTTTTCACGGACTTCATAACCAATTATAGATTGAAAATCACGAACCATAACAGGATACGGATGTGGGCCTGCAACTGTCCCTATAATATAAAATGTATTTTCTATATTATTTACCCAATCTCTTAATGCTTCATTCATAGCATCTTTTAATGTCCCTTTACCTGAAGTTACAGGTACTACCTTAGCACCTAATAATTTCATGCGATAAACGTTTGTTTTTTGCCGCTTCACGTCAGTTAAACCCATATAAATTACGCACCTCATACCAAATCTGGCCGCTACAGTTGCAGTAGCAACTCCGTGCATTCCAGCACCTGTTTCTGCAATAATTCGATTTTTACCTAACCGTTTTGCTAATAAGATTTGACCAATACAATTATTTATTTTATGTGCCCCTGTATG
>NZ_BMSF01000140.1 GCF_014649015.1 Streptomyces narbonensis | reverse complement strand
TCTCTTCCTATTAAGAAATTAAATAATTGATCAATACCTCCTACTTCTATATCTGCTTTAAGAACTACGGAATCATAAGCTTGTATTAAAGGGTATATAAATTCATGTATTGAAATACTATACCCAGTTTTATATCTTTTATTAAAATCTTTTCTTTCTAACATTTTAGAGATTGTAACTTTAGATAAAATCTTAATTATTTTTAAGATAGAAATTTTTTTTAACCATTCTGAATTAAATAAAATTTTTATTTTTTTAGGATTAAATATTTTTAATATTTGTTTTTTACATTTTATTGCATTTATTTTTATTTGTTCTTTTGTTAAACTTTTTCTAGTTAGATTTTTACCTGTTGGATCTCCTATTATCCCAGTAAAATCTCCTATAATAAATAAGATTTTATGACCTAAATCTTGTAATTGTTTTAATTTTTTTATTAAAACAAAATGACCTAAATGTAAATTAGGAGAAGTAGGATCTAGACCTATTTTTATATTTAAGATTTTTCCAGATTTGATTTTTTTTATTAAAAATTTTTCAATTAAAATTTTTTTTGTATTTAATTTAATTTTTTTTAAAATATTTTTTATATTCTTCATATTAATTATTTTTTATTTATATAAAATTATATAATATAATTATATTATTA
>NZ_BMSF01000139.1 GCF_014649015.1 Streptomyces narbonensis | reverse complement strand
TCATCGAAAAATTTGGAGTTTATTCCCAATTTGGATCCTGTACCCCAAGCCTCTATGACGAACGGTTTTCGAGAAAAACGACTGATACGGGTGGTCTAAATCACCCTGTACGAGGTCTGTCCGGAAAGTTCGTGGACATTTTTTAATAAAAATGTTTGCGCTTACCTAAACTAATTTTTGGACTTGTCTCCTTCAAATTACTCCCCTCCTACGTCAATACACCGGTGCATACGTTTTTTCCACTTTTGGAAGCAATCCTGGTAAGCCTCTTTTGGAATCGAGAAAAGTTCCTTCAGCGAATTTTCTTTAATGGATTCAACACTTTCAAAACGCCTCCCTTTCAAGGCTGTTTTAAACTTGGGGAATAAAAAAAAGTCCGCTGGAGCTAAATCTGGTGAGTACGGGGGGTGCGGCATGACGGTGGTACTAGTTTTGGCAAAAAATTGCTGCACTAACAAGGAGCTGTGAGCGGGAGCATTGTCTTGGTGGAGCATCCAACTGTTCGCTTCCCAAGCTGCCGGTCGTTTCCGTCTGATTTTTTCGCGCAAACGCCTCATGACCTCTATGTAATACTCCTTATTTACCGTTTGGCCATGAGGAAGAAACTCATGGTGCACAACACCCTCAGAGTCGAAAAAAACCGTGAGCATCACTTTGACGTTT
>NZ_BMSF01000138.1 GCF_014649015.1 Streptomyces narbonensis | reverse complement strand
TGGCAATTGGTTTGATGGCAAGTGGAATACATATTAAATTCATGAATGGAGGGATTTAATGAATTTAGAATTGCTCCCATTTTCCTATAAATAGGAGGAGCTATGGCATTGTAAAAACACACCAAGCCTCACAACTTGAGCTTTCTCTCCTACCTCCATATCTTTCTAAGTTTTAATTTCTGTTTTTAGTTTTATTTTATTATGGGGAACTAACTCCCTAGCTAGGGCTAGGGAGGAAACTTTTAATATAAGTGTGTAATTTTTATTAGTTTGATCCAAACTTAAGCTTTAATGTGAATTTGTAGTTTTTGTTCAAATGGAATTTGTAGTTTTCTTTTTAATTAATTGATGAAAGTTTGATAATCTATTTCATGGGTTCAATCATGTTTTTCCCATAGTGTAGTAAAAACTTTCATGCTTTTAAAAGAGAAGAGAATTACTAAAGATTAATAGAATTTTGATGAAGATTATTTTTTGATAGTTTGTTGTCAATGGCACAAGTTATGCTTACAATACTTCTAAAGGAAATTAAAAAGAGCTTTAATTATTTTGAACAACTACAATGGAAAATATTTTGTGGATCAAATTATTAAGAGTTGCATGCTTATGTTAAAAGTGGAACCCCAATGCCTTAGTGTTTTAATCAATTAAATTTTCTCTAAAT
>NZ_BMSF01000137.1 GCF_014649015.1 Streptomyces narbonensis | reverse complement strand
GAGGCGCTTCGGCTGCTCCAGGACCGCGGCGATGTCCGCGAGGAACTTGGAGCCGAGCTCGCCGTCGACGAGTCGGTGGTCGAAGGAGAGTGCCAGGGTGGTGACCTGACGCGGCTTCACCTTGCCCTTGTGGACCCAGGGCTGGAGCTTGATCGCTCCGATCGCGAGGATCGCGGACTCGCCGGGGTTGAGGATCGGCGTGCCGGTGTCGACGCCGAAGACGCCGATGTTGGTGATGGTGAAGGTGCCGCCCTGCATCGCCGCCGGGGTGGTCTTGCCCTCGCGGGCGGTGGCGACGAGCTCGCTCAGGGACTTCGAGAGCTCGGGCAGGGTCTGGGCGTGCGCGTCCTTGATGTTCGGCACGATCAGACCGCGCGGGGTGGCCGCGGCGATGCCCAGGTTCACGTAGTGCTTGAGGACGATCTCCTGCGCCGCCTCGTCCCAGGCCGCGTTGATCTCCGGGTTGCGCTTGACCGCGACCAGCACGGCCTTGGCGATGAGGAGCAGCGGGTTGACCCGCAGGCCCGCCATGTCCTTGTCGGACTTCAGCTCCTCGACCAGCTTCATCGTGCGCGTGATGTCGAAGGTCACGAACTCGGTGACGTGCGGCGCGGTGAACGCCGAACCCACCATCGCCGCCGCCGTCGCCTTCCGCACACCCTTGA
>NZ_BMSF01000136.1 GCF_014649015.1 Streptomyces narbonensis | reverse complement strand
AACTAATGTAAGACTACGATTTTTAAAATACTCTCCCCAATCTGTTATTTTAATTTTATTTTGTTTAAAATAAACATTTTTCGTTTTTAAAAAAAATAAAATAATAATAAGAGCTATAAAAATAGTAAAGACTTTAGAAAAAAACAATACATAATCATAAAACCAATTAATCATATTAAATTCCAATTTTATTTTGTTTAAAATAAGTTAAGTAATACGATCCCATAAACAAAATCCGGTTTTATTTCTAAGGCCATTTATATTTTCTCTATGTTCTAATAATTCTTTATTAACTGGATATATAATTTTTAAATTACCTTTTTTTAAACTTTTTAATTTTTTTTTATTTTCAATATTTTTTAAATTTAATATAACTTGACCTCCTGTCATAGCTAAATAAATTTCTGCTAATATTTCAGCATCTAATAAAGCTCCATGTAAATTCCGATGTCTATTATCTATATTATAACGTTTACATAATCTATCTATACTATTTCTTTGGCCTGGATGATTTTTTATTGCTAATTTTAAAGTATCAATAATTGTACATTTACTTCTAACTGGGCCTATATGATTTTGTTTACTTCTATTTCTATTACAAATTGAAAATTCATAATCAATAAATCCAATATCAAATTCAGCATTGTGCATTATAATTTCAGATC
>NZ_BMSF01000135.1 GCF_014649015.1 Streptomyces narbonensis | reverse complement strand
TATGTTCGATAGTTTACCCAGTTTAAAAATTTGAAAATAAACGATTTTTTTCTGTATTAAATTAATCAATTTGAAATTAATATTTTTCGACGATTTTCTTTTTTTTAAACCCCATTTCTATGTGAACATCCCACGGTAGAAAGGTTTGACTTCAGAGAGAAATGACGGAACGAAGGAGAGGGGGGAGGGGGAGAGGATAGCGATTTGGCAACCATCTATTGATTAAAATACTGATACGGTGAGTCCCCCTCGAAATAAAATCCCATACACGCCCCTGAGACAAGGGGTGAGGGAGTCCTTAGGGATCTTATGGGGGGCCATGCCCCCCATCAGAATTTAGGAACTTAAAATAATGATAATAACGCATCCACTATACCTGCTTCTCCTATTTAAGAAATTTAAAATTTAGTCATGGTTTCAAGAAACAATCGAAAGAGCGCGCGCGGAAGCGATAAGATATATTTCTTACGGATTCCGCGTTACTACTCTTTTTTAAATATAACGTCTAAAACTATTTAATTATCCGAGCAGCATGGTAATCTTGACGAGTGGGTAGAGGTTATAAAAGTGGAAGTAGCGAAAGTGAGCAGAAAATCTTGGCCTACGTGCTAATTTCGCTGATTTTCGGGGCCAACGCCACTGCATATACAGGGTGGCGCAAAAGT
>NZ_BMSF01000134.1 GCF_014649015.1 Streptomyces narbonensis | reverse complement strand
ATTTATTTATTTTTATTCCGGCAATAATAAATCTGAAAACGAGTTACTCTTTCAAATGACATGATAGTTATCAAATCCAAATTCTTTAGGAGAGTGTGTAATTAGGTGAAATATTAATGGTTAACTTTCTGTTGTATTACGGGCTCGAGTAATACCGGAGTGTCTTGACAATCCTAATATAAACAGTCTTAGGGAAGTAACCAGTTGTCAAAACAGTTTATCAGATTAATTCACGGAATGTTACTTATCTTATATATTATATAAAATATGAATCATACTAAGTGGTGGAAGCGCGGAATCTCGGATCTAAACTAATTGTTCAGGCATTTATACTTTGGGTAGTTCAGCTAGGGAAGGTCGGGTTTTGTCTCATGTTGTTCGTTTTGTTATAAGGTTGTTTCATATGTGTTTTATGAACGTTTAGGATGACGTATTGTCATACTGACGTATCTCATTTTGAGATACAACAAGAACCGTATCCTTATTTTGTACTTTTGTGTAAATATTTAATGAATTGTTTGAGCAATTACGAAATTGTTTGGAATCCAAAGGAATCTTCAGTAAATTTGTTGGAATAGAAATTAATTGGCTTCTATTAATCAGTGCGTATGTTACTGGTATATTGGGAATGGGTGAACAATTTGAGACAGTTGTTGGATTCCATTGTTGTT
>NZ_BMSF01000133.1 GCF_014649015.1 Streptomyces narbonensis | reverse complement strand
TATTTTTTATATTGCTGATGCTTTTAGAGCTGGATTTACAATAAAAGAAATTTTTAATTATACAAAAATTGATGTTTGGTTTTTAAATCAAATTAAAGATTTAATAAAAATAGAAAATATTTTTTTAAAAAAGAATATAAATAATATTAATTTTGATAATTTATATTTACTAAAAAAACAAGGTTTTAGTGATAATAGAATTGCTAAATTATTAAATGTTAATGAAAATAAAATTAGAGAATTACGTAAAAAATTAAATATACATCCAGTATATAAAAGAGTTGATACTTGTTCAGCAGAATTTACTACTTCAACTGCTTATCTGTATTCTACATATGATGAAGAATGTGAAGCTAATATTAATAATACTTATAATAAAATTATTATAATAGGTAGTGGAGCAAACAGAATTGGACAAGGTATTGAATTTGATTATTGTTGTGTGCATGCAGCAATTGCTATGCGTGAAAATGGATATGAAACGATTATGATTAATTGTAATCCAGAAACAGTTTCTACTGATTATGATATTAGTGATAAATTATATTTTGAACCTATAACTTTAGAAGATATATTAGAAATTATAAGAAAAGAAAAACCAAAAGGAGTTATTATTCAATTTGGTGGACAAACACCTTTAAAAATAATAAAAAATATAAATAAAGAAGAAATCCCTATT
>NZ_BMSF01000132.1 GCF_014649015.1 Streptomyces narbonensis | reverse complement strand
TTTATTATTTGTCTTATTATAATCGTATAAAAAATATAAATTAATAATATTAACATTATTATATAAATTAGTTTTATTATATTAAATATATTTGAGGCGATATTTATATTACCTCAATGTGACAATTGTGATAGGTAGATCTTTACAAATTTTCCCCCACTCAGAACTGTACGTACTACTTTCATAGTATACAGCTCAAACAATTTATATACTATATAAATCATCCTATATTGAAGTTAGCATGCTTTCACATTAATCATTTATTCGTTATTATTATTAATTAATTAATTAATTAATTAATAATAATATTAACCATTATTAATATATTTTTATTAAAATATATAAATAATTTGATCTATATTATACATTACATATAATCTTTAGCTTTTTCAATAGTCTTTTACCCACTTATCTATATTATAATTTCTATTATTATTTATTTAATAATATTATATATAACTACCATATAATATTTATATTAATATTATATGGAAATAATTGGGCTTACCAAGTTTATATTATTATACTTTCAATAATTCACTTAGGATTCTAATTTTATACCGATGAGTATTAACGTATATATATGTATTCTAGACAGAATTGAATATCTTACTTCTCATATAATTATTTTTATTTATTATTATTTATTAATTAATAATAGAAAAAAATATTGTTTATGTT
>NZ_BMSF01000131.1 GCF_014649015.1 Streptomyces narbonensis | reverse complement strand
AATCTACCGATTCATAATAATTTATATTATCTTTAACAATAATTTACAAAGATGTTATATTATTATAAGGAATCTTTAAATATTTTATAAATTAGATAATATAATAATGAATACGGAGAAAATTTAATTATTATTTCATTTTTCATTAAATTTTAATCAAGCTTTATATAAAGCAGTATTATGAGGTGCTTTAAAAGCTAATAAATCATATAAATAATAAAATTTATCAATTAAAAATAAACGTTTACCTTTATTAGATTTAGAAGGACAACTTTTATTATAAAGATAAAAAATATTATGTACTTCTTTATTATTAATAGATCATTTAAAATAACCATTTTTAGCTTTATCAAAATAAATATTACCACCAAATACTTCTCTATAGTATTCAACATCATGTAAATATTTATTTGTAACGCTAATAGTTAATTGAGGTCTAATTTTTAATTTACCGGAATAATAATAATTAATAGTACCATCAGCATCAAAGAACCCTATAAATCAAGCATTATCTTTAGTTAATTTAATAGGTTCTTTAAAATCGATATTTAATAAAATACATACTTTATTAAATTGTACTAATCTTTTACTATTACGAATATTACCATTAACGGCATTAATTAATTTAATTATACCTTCTTTATTTTGTAATCTATATCTAATAGCCTTAACACCTGATCTTAA
>NZ_BMSF01000130.1 GCF_014649015.1 Streptomyces narbonensis | reverse complement strand
TCATTATATATATATATATATAATAATTAATCTTATTTTTTTATATATTTATTTATATATCTATTTATATTTTATATATATTTATTTATATATCTAAGGGGTTCGGTCCCTCCCCCCGTAAGTATAATATACGGGGGTGGGTCCCTCACTATTTATATTTTTATTTTATATATTTTATATATTTATAAATAAAGTATAATAAGATATAATTATGATTAATTATTTATAAGTTATAGTTTTATAAATTTATAATTATTATGTTTAATTTATTAAATACATATATTACATCACCATTAGATCAATTTGAGATTAGACTATTATTTGGTTTACAATCATCATTTATTGATTTAAGTTGTTTAAATTTAACAACATTTTCATTATATACTATTATTGTATTATTAGTTATTACAAGTTTATATCTATTAACTAATAATAATAATAAAATTATTGGTTCAAGATGATTAATTTCACAAGAAGCTATTTATGATACTATTATAAATATGCTTAAAGGACAAATTGGAGGTAAAAATTGAGGTTTATATTTCCCTATGATCTTTACATTATTTATGTTTATTTTTATTGCTAATTTAATTAGTATGATTCCATACTCATTTGCATTATCAGCTCATTTAGTATTTATTATCTCTTTAAGTATTGTTATTTGATTAGGTAATACTATTTTAGGTTT
>NZ_BMSF01000129.1 GCF_014649015.1 Streptomyces narbonensis | reverse complement strand
GAAGCGGTGCAGGAACCACAGACGGCGTTGCGCGAACGACAAGGGCAGTTGTTCCGGTCGGGGCATTGCCACCAGGGGGATCTGCACCGGCCGGTTGTCCAGCTGCGGTGCGAGCTGCGCCACGGTGGGGTACTCGAAGAACGTCGGTATCGGCACCTCGACACCGAGTACGGTCCGGATGCGGGACAGCAACCAGGTGGCCAACAGCGAATGGCCGCCCAGACCGAAGAAGCTGTCGTCGATTCCGACCTTGGTGACGTTCAGTACCTCGGCGAACAACCCGGCCAGCACTTCTTCCTGCTTGTTGCGCGGCTTCCGGTATCCCGGAACGACTTGGTCCGTCGTCGTGTCGCCGGCCCGTTCCGCCAACTCCAGTCGGCCATCGCGAGTCCACCGGGCCTGCCGATCGGCGTGGTACAGCCCGGATCCGGGCGGGCCGTAGGGGTTTGCCTCGCAGTGCTCGGCGGGAGACCTGTCCCGATCCGACGGCATGCCCGAAACGTAGAGGTCGCCCACCACGCCGATGGGCACCAGCTGCAACTCGCCGTCCAGCACGTGAACCCGCGCGTCCTGGACTTCCTCCACCAGCGATCGGACCGCTTCATGACGAAGAACTTCGGTTTGGCGGCTCCAGGTTTCGAGGAGTTGGTGGTGTTCGTGGGGGAGGAGTATGTCGATGGTTTGGAGGGGG
>NZ_BMSF01000128.1 GCF_014649015.1 Streptomyces narbonensis | reverse complement strand
AAATTAGGATATAAAATAAAACATTTAGGGATTTCTAAACGTACTAAAAAAGGAATAGAATTACGGGTGCATCTTGCTATGGTACCAAAAAAAAGATTAATAGCAAATGTGAATGGAGTAAAAAATGCAATAGAAATAAATGGAGATGCAGTAGGTCCAACTTTATATTATGGTAGAGGTGCTGGGTCCGAACCAACAGCATCAGCTATTGTAGCAGATTTATTAGATGTATATAGAGATATTTTTACAAAACATAATTATCGGACTCCATATTTAGCTTTTAGTGATATTGAAAAATTACCTATTTTACCAATAGATCAAATTATTACAGAATATTATTTGAGATTTCTGCTTATTAGTTTGAAGATGATAGCAAAGGTAGTAAAGATTTTTTATAAACAAGGAATAAGAATTAAAACGTTAATACAAAAAAAAACGGGAAAGTCAATTGTTATTATTATCTTAACTTATAGTACAAAAGAATCAAATATAAATTTAGCTATAGGAAAAATCAAATCAACACATAAGATCTTAGGACCTCTAACTAGAATTAGGGTTGAAAACTTTTAATTTTGATGAAAAATATTTATGGATGGTAAAAATGCGTTATATTAGTACCCGCGGTGAAGCACCTGTACTTTCTTTTGAAGAAACTGTAATGACAGGTCTAGCTCTAGATGGAGGGTTGTATGTTCCA
>NZ_BMSF01000127.1 GCF_014649015.1 Streptomyces narbonensis | reverse complement strand
ATGAATTTGAAGGAAAACAAATATATGAATCAGGTTCTGGTGATGTGAAATATCATCAGGGGATTAGTTCAAATATAATTACAAAAGGTGGAGTTGTGCATTTAAAATTAGCATTTAACCCATCACATTTAGAAATTATTTATCCAGTAATAGAAGGAGCGGTTCGTGCGAGACAAGATTATATTAATGATATGGCAAGAAAAAAAGTATTACCTATTGTTCTTCATGGTGATGCAGCCTTTTCTGGACAAGGTGTAGTAATGGAAACATTACAAATGTCAAAAATAAAGGGATATAATACAGGGGGTACTTTACATATAATAATTAATAATCAGATAGGTTTTACTACTTTAAGACACAATGCACGATCAACTAAATATAGTAGTGAGATTGCAAAAATGTTTCAATATCCTGTTTTTCATGTAAATGGAGATGATCCAGAAGCTGGGCAATATGTAACACAATTAGCAGTTGATTATAGGAATAAATTCAAAAAAGATGTAGTAATTGATATGATATGTTACCGCCGCGGCGGCCATCATGAATCAGATGACCCATCAATAACACAACCAATTATGTATAAAAAAATAAAAAAGCACCAAACTACACGGGAAATTTATTCAAAATATTTATTAAAACAAGGTTTAATATCAGAGAATGAGGTTAAAAATATGGTGTATTTATATCGCCATAAATTAGA
>NZ_BMSF01000126.1 GCF_014649015.1 Streptomyces narbonensis | reverse complement strand
ACGCCATTTTGAAAATTTTCAAACTGGCGTCCTCAAAACTTCAGAACTTCAAAGTGCAGCTATAAGAAACATTTTTACCAATTTTGAAGAAAATCGGACCATTTTTTCCACACATGTCACGACGAGAATTTTGGTAACTCAGGTAAAAGGAAATGGAAACAGGCTGACGCTGCGAACTGTATGAACGTGTTTGCTGCTTGCCGTGCTGCAGTGAATCGCGTTAAGACGAAATCACTGTCCTTTTCACTTGCGACTTGTACACTGACTAGATGAAGTGGGTTTTTAGTCGCAATTTGAACTAGAGTTTTCTCCTCTTACATTATTATTTGATTTCTATCCTTCTTTTGATTTTGTTACTTATGATCTTGCGATAATTTCGGAATAATTTACTTTTTCCTAATATTGAATAATAATTAATTAACAATTCAAGACAAAGTTCATCTGATCTACACGTACGCTAGAGTTGGTACATTTCGTCGTAGTAATTCGCTATAGTTAGACTATTTGAATCAAGTTTTCCCCGGTCGCTGGATCGGACGGAGAGGACCGATAGAATGGCCACCAAGGTCCCCCGATTTAAACCCATTGGATTTTCCTATTTGGGGTTTAGTAAAAACAAATATTTACCAAACGCCCATGACGATTTAAACCCATTGGATTTTTCTATTTGGGGTATAGTAAAAACAAATATTTACCGAAC
>NZ_BMSF01000125.1 GCF_014649015.1 Streptomyces narbonensis | reverse complement strand
TCATCTGATTAATTGTGGTTAGTAGTGAAAGACAAATCTGGTTTGCAGATAGCTGGTTTTCTATGAAATATATGTAAGTATAGCCTTTATAAATAATAATTATTATATAATATTATATTAATATTATATAAAGAATGGTACAGCAATTAATATATATTAGGGAACTATTAAAGTTTTATTAATAATATTAAATCTCGAAATATTTAATTATATATAATAAAGAGTCAGATTATGTGCGATAAGGTAAATAATCTAAAGGGAAACAGCCCAGATTAAGATATAAAGTTCCTAATAAATAATAAGTGAAATAAATATTAAAATATTATAATATAATCAGTTAATGGGTTTGACAATAACCATTTTTTAATGAACATGTAACAATGCACTGATTTATAATAAATAAAAAAAAATAATATTTAAAATCAAATATATATATATTTGTTAATAGATAATATACGGATCTTAATAATAAGAATTATTTAATTCCTAATATGGAATATTATATTTTTATAATAAAAATATAAATACTGAATATCTAAATATTATTATTACTTTTTTTTTAATAATAATAATATGGTAATAGAACATTTAATGATAATATATATTAGTTATTAATTAATATATGTATTAATTAAATAGAGAATGCTGACATGAGTAACGAAAAAAAGGTATAAACCTTTTCACCTAAAACATAAGGTTTA
>NZ_BMSF01000124.1 GCF_014649015.1 Streptomyces narbonensis | reverse complement strand
ATGCAAATCAACTTTTTTATTACAATAAGCCAATTCTACTTCACTTATATTAGAAAATATCATCCCTTCACCTTTTACATTACATTTAGCCCTTGTCATATAATATAAACCTAATACTACATCTTGTGAAGGCACAATTATTGGTTCACCACTTGCCGGTGATAATAAATTGTTTGTTGACATCATTAATTTTTTTGCTTCTAATTGGGATTCTAAGGTCAATGGAACATGAACTGCCATTTGATCGCCGTCAAAGTCCGCATTATATGCGGCACATACTAATGGATGTAATTGGATTGCTTTACCTTCTATCAAAATAGGTTCAAATGCTTGTATACCTAATCTATGTAATGTTGGTGCTCTATTTAACAAGACTGGATGTTCACAAATTACATCTGCCAATATATCCCATACTTCTGTCACTTCTTTTTCAACCATTTTTTTTGCTGCTTTTATTGTTGCTGCATGTCCATTTCTTTGCAACTTTGAATATATAAAAGGTTTAAATAATTCAATCGCCATTTTTTTAGGTAACCCACATTGATTTAATCTTAAATTCGGACCTACTGTTATTACAGATCTACCTGAATAATCTACACGTTTACCTAATAAATTTTGACGAAACCTACCTTGTTTCCCTTTTATCATATCCGCCAATGATTTTAACGGTCTCTTATTTGAACCAATAATTGCTCTTCCCCTTCTTCC
>NZ_BMSF01000123.1 GCF_014649015.1 Streptomyces narbonensis | reverse complement strand
ACTAGTTAGAAAAAGACATTTTTGCTGTCAGTCACTGTCAAGAGATTCTTTTGCTGGCATTTCTTCTAGAAGCAAAAAGAGCGATGCGTCTTTTCCGCTGAACCGTTCCAGCAAAAAAGACTACCAACGCAATATGGATTGTCAGAATCATATAAAAGAGAAGCAAATAACTCCTTGTCTTGTATCAATTGCATTATAATATCTTCTTGTTAGTGCAATATCATATAGAAGTCATCGAAATAGATATTAAGAAAAACAAACTGTACAATCAATCAATCAATCATCACATAAAATGTTCAGCGAATTAATTAACTTCCAAAATGAAGGTCATGAGTGCCAATGCCAATGTGGTAGCTGCAAAAATAATGAACAATGCCAAAAATCATGTAGCTGCCCAACGGGGTGTAACAGCGACGACAAATGCCCCTGCGGTAACAAGTCTGAAGAAACCAAGAAGTCATGCTGCTCTGGGAAATGAAACGAATAGTCTTTAATATATTCATCTAACTATTTGCTGTTTTTAATTTTTAAAAGGAGAAGGAAGTTTAATCGACGATTCTACTCAGTTTGAGTACACTTATGTATTTTGTTTAGATACTTTGTTAATTTATAGGTATACGTTAATAATTAAGAAAAGGAAATAAAGTATCTCCATATGTCGCCCCAAGAATAAAATATTATTACCAAATTCTAGTTTGCCTAACTTACAA
>NZ_BMSF01000122.1 GCF_014649015.1 Streptomyces narbonensis | reverse complement strand
ACCGAGGTCCGCAAGAACGGGACCATCCCGTACCTGCGTCCCGACGGCAAGACCCAGGTCACCATCGAGTACGACGGCGACAAGGCCGTCCGTCTCGACACGGTCGTCGTCTCCTCGCAGCACGCCTCGGACATCGACCTGGAGTCGCTGCTCGCCCCCGACATCCGCGAGTTCGTCGTCGAGCACGTGCTCGCGCAGCTCGTCGAGGACGGCATCAAGCTCGACACCGACGGCTACCGGCTGCTCGTGAACCCGACCGGGCGCTTCGAGATCGGCGGCCCGATGGGCGACGCCGGCCTCACCGGCCGCAAGATCATCATCGACACGTACGGCGGCATGGCCCGCCACGGCGGCGGCGCCTTCTCCGGCAAGGACCCGTCGAAGGTCGACCGCTCGGCGGCGTACGCGATGCGCTGGGTCGCGAAGAACGTCGTCGCCGCCGGTCTCGCCTCGCGCTGCGAGGTGCAGGTCGCGTACGCGATCGGCAAGGCCGAGCCCGTCGGTCTCTTCGTCGAGACCTTCGGCACGCACACGGTCGACACGGAGAAGATCGAGAACGCGATCGGCGAGGTCTTCGACCTGCGCCCGGCCGCGATCATCCGCGACCTCGACCTGCTCCGCCCGATCTACTCGCAGACCGCCGCCTACGGCCACTTCGGCCGCGAGCTGCCGGACTTCACCTGGGAGCGCACCGACCGCGTGGACGCCCT
>NZ_BMSF01000121.1 GCF_014649015.1 Streptomyces narbonensis | reverse complement strand
TTTTTAGATAATTTACCTTCTTCTAAATATTTTTCTAATATCTTTTCATCTGATTCTGCTGCTAGTTCTAATAAAATATTATTATATTTTTTTGATATTTTTTTCAGTTCTGAAGGTATTTCTACTCTTTCATATTCCATACCATTATTCTTTTCTAACCATGAAATAGCTTTCATTTCAATTAAATCTATTATACCTTTAAATTTTTCTTCACTTCCCAAATTTAATTGTATAGGAACTGCTTTACAATTTAATCTTTCTTCAATTTGTTTTAAAACTTTTAAATAATTTGCTCCTGGTCTATCCATTTTATTTATAAATATTATCCGTGGTACTTTATATTTATTTGCTTGTCTCCACACTGTTTCTGTTTGAGATTGTACTCCTGATGATCCACATAATATTACTATTGCTCCATCTAATACTCTTAATGATCTTTCTACTTCTATAGTAAAATCAACATGTCCGGGTGTATCAATTATATTAATTCTATGGTTTTTATATTGTCCTTTCATTCCTTTCCAAAATGTTGTTACTGCTGCTGATGTTATTGTTATGCCTCTCTCTTGTTCTTGCTCCATCCAATCTGTTGCTGCTGTTCCCTCATGTACTTCTCCTAATTTGTGAGTACTTCCTGTATAATATAATATTCTTTCTGTTGTTGTAGTTTTGCCTGCATCAACATGTGCAATTATTCCTATATTTCTATATCTTTTTAT
>NZ_BMSF01000120.1 GCF_014649015.1 Streptomyces narbonensis | reverse complement strand
AAGGACTTCAAGTCCGACCAGGAGGTGCGGTGGTGCCCCGGCTGCGGTGATTACGCGGTCCTCGCCGCCGTCCAGGGCTTCATGCCCGAACTGGGCCTGGCGAAGGAGAACATCGTCTTCGTCTCCGGGATCGGCTGCTCCTCCCGCTTCCCGTACTACATGAACACCTACGGGATGCACTCCATCCACGGCCGCGCCCCGGCCATCGCCACCGGCCTCGCCACCTCCCGCCGCGACCTGTCCGTCTGGGTCGTCACCGGCGACGGCGACGCGCTGTCCATCGGCGGCAACCACCTCATCCACGCGCTCCGCCGCAACGTGAACCTGAAGATCCTGCTCTTCAACAACCGGATCTACGGGCTCACCAAGGGCCAGTACAGCCCCACCTCCGAGGTCGGCAAGATCACCAAGTCGACCCCCATGGGCTCCCTCGACGCACCCTTCAACCCCGTCTCGCTCGCCCTCGGTGCGGAGGCCTCCTTCGTGGCCCGCACCGTCGACTCCGACCGCAAGCACCTCACCGAGGTCCTGCGCCAGGCCGCCGACCACAACGGCACGGCGCTGGTCGAGATCTACCAGAACTGCAACATCTTCAACGACGGCGCCTTCGAGGTCCTCAAGGACAAGGACCAGGCCCAGGAGGCCGTCATCCGGCTGGAACACGGACAGCCGATCCGCTTCGGCGCCGAGCTCGACAAGGGCGTCGTCCGCGACCCGGCCACCGGCGACCTCCAGGTCGTC
>NZ_BMSF01000119.1 GCF_014649015.1 Streptomyces narbonensis | reverse complement strand
TTGATTTTATATATAAAAAAATTTAAGTATGGTGGAAAAAATATTATTTTAGAAACAGGTAAAATAGCTAAAAATACAAATGGGAGTGTCGTTATTACTATTGAGAATACTGTAGTATTATGTACAGTAGTTGTAAATAAAAATATAAAAAATCAAGATTATTTTCCTTTGTCAGTATATTATCAAGAAAAAACTTATGCTGCAGGTAAAATACCAGGTGGTTTTTTTAAACGAGAAGGTCGTCCTACTGAAAAAGAAATATTAACATCAAGACTAATTGATAGACCTATAAGACCTAATATAAATAAAAATTATAAAAATGAAGTTCAAATTATATGTACAGTAATTTCTGCTGAAAAGAAAACTAATCCAGATATTGCTGCTATGATTGGGACATATGCAGCAATAGGTATTTCAGATATACCTTTAATAGATACTATTGGAGTTGCTAGAGTTGGGTTTAATAAAGAAATTGGTTATTGGCTTAATATAAATAATGAAATAAATTCTGAATTAGATATAGTTGTAGCCGGAACAAAAAAATCAGTATTAATGGTTGAAGCTGAAGGAAAAGAAAAAACAGAATTAATAATTTTAGGTGCTATATGTTATGCACATAGAGAAATGCAATTTTTAATAAAAAATATAAATGAATTTACTGAAGAATATAAGAAAAAAAATAATCGGTTAATAAAAAATAATAAAAAAAAAGAAAATAAAAAAAATATATATTTAGAAAAT
>NZ_BMSF01000118.1 GCF_014649015.1 Streptomyces narbonensis | reverse complement strand
CTCTCTGGACAGCATTAAGGAACGAAATCAGTGTGAAAGGAACATGCAAACGCTGCAAATTATGCTTTACGAGTGCCTGCCACCGGAGTTTTCTTTGGAGATAGACGTGCCGCGCTTGGCATGTGGTAAACTGCAAGATCACGTACAGCTGCTGAAGCGGATGCACATCATTGTAGGTAAACTTTTGACGTTATTTTCGAAACAGAGTCTTGAGCTAAGGATCCGATCGTCCAGCAACTTCGGATGTGTGGAAGGTGTGAGAATAACGCGGGCAATGATGCTCCATCGTAAAGCATCACAAAAATATATAAACGACCATTCTCCTAGTCGGCTTAAGAGGGAAGATGCCGGCATTTTTGGCGATACTCGTGGTCATTTAAGCCTGAGTACAAATCAGAAAAGTGCTCCCAGGTGCGGTAATGACAATGTTATGCCCGTAACTCCTGGAAGATATACAGTATTATCTAAAGGACAAAAAGGACCCCCTAATTCCAGGGGGACACATTCTGCTGAAGGGATTGAGCTGCGCAGCAGCCTTTTTTCGACAGCAGGTTCTGATGGTTGTGGTTCCCTTGAATCCCGCTGCAGCTCAACTACGGGGATGTCAAAACCTTTTTTTACAGTACCCCAAAGGTACTGTCATCTGCTTGGCGATTTACGGCAAGAGGTTGAGTCATACGAGGCCCTAGTGCAGGCCTCGCAGGGCCGGCATCAGCGGGGCCTCTTGGCAGGTGAATGTGGTAGTAAC
>NZ_BMSF01000117.1 GCF_014649015.1 Streptomyces narbonensis | reverse complement strand
TGAAGAAAGCTTATGCTGAAATTCATCGCTCAAAGCAATTTTAATCTAAGCTCTTAAGTTTTCATTATCCGACAATTTCTACCTACTTCAAATACATCAAAGTTTTTCTTTAATTTCATCAAATGATCTCATACAGAAAAACAATATTACCTGATCACAAACAATGCCTGACAAAATAAAAATCCACTTTTTGAACTTAAATAAACAGGCATTATTTTTAATTTTACTTTCGGCGCGTACTTATTTATTGAACAAATTTTTTCTTGACCGTCATTGTCTGTGGCGTAGCCTAAGAAATCTTCAGGCAGCATGGTCCTTTCACATGAATCCTACCATTGACAACTCGTATGACAATCATTCAAGATCAAGATTTTTTTTTTTAGACAGTTTTCTTTTTTCGGGTTTACTCTTCTTGACAAATATATTTTGTAGCGTAGTCTTAAGAAATCTTCAGGCAGTATGGTCCTTTCACATAAATCTTACCATTGACAACTCAATGGCAATCATTCAAGATCAAGATTTTTCTTGGTTGACAGTTTTGTTTTTTCAAGTTTACTCTTCTTGACGACTATATTTTGTTTAAATAAGTGAAATGGTGCGTTTCTGAATTCTATTCGTCATTTTAATTTTTTCTTCGATATTTTAGCTCCGACTGAGGTACCAATAATTTTATTAGCTATGAGAAATTTTGTAAAATCTATAGCTGAAAACAAACATCTTACTACTCATTAAGTCAAATCGGAGGATAA
>NZ_BMSF01000116.1 GCF_014649015.1 Streptomyces narbonensis | reverse complement strand
GATTGCATATCAGAATCATATGTATCGGGGTGTTGAATGTCGCTTCTTGCAACAAATCTAGCTTTGTGTGTACCATCACGTTTCTTGTTAAATATAAACATTGAGTTTATTACTTTTTTAGGATCTATGTCATTTCTATCATAATATTTGTTTGTATCCCAAGTGTTCATTTTCAATAGTTGGCTAATTTCTTTATGATAAGCTTCAACATATCTGTCTTTTTCTTTGTTGTCTTTATTATATGTAATTGCTTCATCATATCTTAAGGTCGTTCGAACTGGTTTGATCGATTTCACTCCTTTTATTGCTGCAATTAAATTTATGCGTTTCTTCGATCTTGGTGGTTCCAGACTTCTCATATTCTTATTATTCCATGTGTCTCGGGATACCTCAATTTCAGTTTCATTATCTTCTAATGTTCTTTTCTTACTTTTGGTAGTAGTCAGAACATTAGAATCATCCATACCACCCAAACTGGAATTAGTCTGACGAGAGTGTATGTGTGGAATATCTTTTGAAACATCAGAAGTGTCCGTAGGAGATTTATGGGTTAAGTCAGGAAGTGGGAGGTCGTCAAGAATAGAATCAGCCGTAACATTTTTTGAGGATTTGTCAGGCATTATATTAGGAGTCGCATGGTCAGAAGATCGATATTCTGGCGGATCCGTATCAATGGAGGGTGTATTATCACATACAGCCTTTGTTTCTATGGAGATGATGGGAGTAGTGGATTCACTGTTGGACGAACGGTCAT
>NZ_BMSF01000114.1 GCF_014649015.1 Streptomyces narbonensis | reverse complement strand
CCGAGGCGCAACGAAAGTGAGCGGACTCTCCGCGAGAGGGACGAAACGACGGGGCCGGGGGGACCGTCCCGGGCGCCTCCCCCGTCAGACGGGGAGACCCGCCCGGGCGACCCTGCCCCCCCGGCGGTGCCCGTCGAACGGCGGCCCGTCGACGCAGTCCCGGGGCGCCGAGCAGATACCCGCCACCCAGGGCGGCGAGCGAGGCGCACCCGAAGCGCGCACGATAGGACCCGAAAGATGGTGAACTATGCCTGGCCAGGACGAAACCAGGGGAAACCCTGGCGGAGGTCCGAAGCGGTTCTGACGTGCAAATCGATCGTCCGAGCTGGGTATAGGGGCGAAAGACCAATCGAACCATCTAGTAGCTGGTTCCCTCCGAAATTTCCCTCAGGATAGCTGGCGCTCGATCAGCGCGGACCCGACAGTGAGTTCCGCGCCGGCTCGCAATCCCATCCCCGGTAGAGCGAATGATTAGAGGCTTCTCGGGGCCGCAACGGTCTCGACCTATTCTCAAACTCCGAACGGGTGAGACCGGGGGCTTTCCCGGCGGACGAAGCCCGGCGGGCGGGGCCCCGCTCCCCTTTCCGGGGGGGCGGCCCGCCCGCGCGACACCGACGGATGAGAGCCGAGCCCAGTGGGTCCGTTCTGGTAAGCAGGACTGACGATGCGGGGTGAACCGAACGCCGGGTTAAGGCGCCTAAATCGCTACCGAAATTACAGACACCCGTTCAATGGTCGGACGCCGGCGTGCGACAGCA
>NZ_BMSF01000113.1 GCF_014649015.1 Streptomyces narbonensis | reverse complement strand
TACGATAAATCATATAACCATTAGTAATATAATTTGAGAGCTAAGTTAGATATTTACGTATTTATGATAAAACAGAATAAACCCTATAAATTATTATTATTAATAATAAAAAATAATAATAATACCAATATATATATTATTTAATTTATTATTATTATATTAATAAAATTTAATATATATTATAAATAATTATTGGATTAAGAAATATAATATTTTATAGAAATTTTCTTTATATTTAGAGGGTAAAAGATTGTATAAAAAGCTAATGCCATATTGTAATGATATGGATAAGAATTATTATTCTAAAGATGAAAATCTGCTAACTTATACTATAGGTGATATGCCTATCTTTATTTATATATATATTATTATTATTAATAATAAAAAAAAAAATTAAAAAAAAGATAGGAGGTTTATATATAACTGATAAATATTTATTATATTATTTTTTTTTATAATAAATATTAAAAGATATTGCGTGAGCCGTATGCGATGAAAGTCGCACGTACGGTTCTTACCGGGGGAAAACTTGTAAAGGTCTACCTATCGGGATACTATGTATTATCAATGGGTGCTATTTTCTCTTTATTTGCAGGATACTATTATTGAAGTCCTCAAATTTTAGGTTTAAACTATAATGAAAAATTAGCTCAAATTCAATTCTGATTAATTTTCATTGGGGCTAATGTTATTTTCTTCCCAATGCATTTTTTAGGTATTAATGGTATGCCTAGAAGAATTCCTGATTATCCTGATGC
>NZ_BMSF01000112.1 GCF_014649015.1 Streptomyces narbonensis | reverse complement strand
AGAAAGGAGGAAAAACTGGAAGAAAGAAAAGAAAGAAAGGAAAAGAGGATAGAAAAGATGAGAAGAAAAAGAAAATAAGAAAAACATATAATAGAACACTGAAAAAAAAGTTCCGTAAAGCTTACCGTGCGCACGGAAAATATGGAACACCCAAGGTAGATCTACAACAGGTATAGGCATTAGCATCTGACCAATGAGAGAAGAGTGAGGTTCAGGAGTTGCTTACGTCACAATCAAGAATCTGACCAATGAGAGAAGAGCAGAACAAGGCTGTTGAAAGCGAGGTGTCAGGAGTTGCTTACGTCACGATCGCATTGAAAACGACCAATTTTCTGATCTTGAGCAGCAAAAAATATTCGATTTCAACTTTTTTTGCTTCGAGATGGAAGGAAATACTCGATAAGTCAAATTAACAATGATTATTTCAAGATTTATGAGAACAAAGTCGTGTGAAATCATTTAAACAATAGTGTCCCATCTTAAAGCACGCGGTTGTTTTCAGGAGTTGCTTACGTCACAACAGGGCGTCAGTCTTGCTAGCTGACTGGTCAGAAACCGCTCCAAGCGGCTAATGCCTATACCTGTTATAGATCTGCCTTGGCTGAGCATGGATCTAATGCTATCAGTCTTCAGTGTTCCCGCGCGCATGCGCTCCGAATTTATAGAGATATTTCACGTATTCACAGCTCTTTATCGGTGATCCGCAAATGCACGGAAGCAGGAATTTTTCTTTATCCTCAAATCAAAAGTAGCGAGAC
>NZ_BMSF01000111.1 GCF_014649015.1 Streptomyces narbonensis | reverse complement strand
AATTTATATATAATTTATATAAATATAAAAAAGTCTCCTTTTTTAATTTTAAGAAGAAGTAAAAATAATAATTAATCTAATAAAATATTTTTTAAAATATATTTATTTATAAATACATTACCATTTTTAATATATTTAGCAATTTCATGTTTAGTCCCGGCCCCAGTCGGGACCCCGAAAAGGAGAACAATTAAAGTAAAGAGCTGCTGGTCTATAACCAGTAAATGTTATAATTAATGTATTATTTAAATCATAAACAAATACTCCAACATTAATAAATTTAGTATTATTATTATTTATAGAATTTAAACGTTGAATATCACTATTTATACGATATGGTAATTTATAATTATAGATAAGATTTATATTTAATACATCATCAATAATATTTTTAGTTCCGGGGCCCGGCCACGGGAGCCGGAACCCCGAAAGGAGAAATATTATAATTAGAATAATATCTTTTTTTATTAATATTATTATTAATTAATTTTAATAAATTAGAACCTTTAAGTGTATTATGTAAACCTTTTATATAGATTTCTATAAGTGTTTTTCATAATTGGAAATCAATTTCTTTACGACTATATCATTTTAATGAATATAATTTAGGTAAAATAACATAATATAAAAAATCTATTCTATTAAATTCTAATTTAATAACTCCATTTTTATCAGGTTTAGTTAATTTAATAGATGAATCTCAATCTTTTAATAATTTATTTTTAATTAATAATGGTGTATTATCAATTGGTTTTCAATTA
>NZ_BMSF01000110.1 GCF_014649015.1 Streptomyces narbonensis | reverse complement strand
TCAAATAGAATTTTTTTGTAAAAATATAAGTAAAAGAGATAAAGTTATAATATCAATTCATACTCATAATGACCGAGGATCAGCTGTTTCTGCAGCTGAATTAGCCATTTTAGCAGGAGCTGAACGTGTGGAAGGTACTTTATTAGGTAATGGGGAACGGACAGGAAATATGGATTTAATCACATTAGCTATGAATTTATATAGTCAAGGAGTAGATCCTAAAATTGATTTATCATGTCCAGAAGAACTAATAAAAATTGTTACTTCATGTACCAAAATAGCTATTCATCCGCGTCATCCTTGGATAGGACAATTAGTATATACAGCATTTTCTGGAAGTCATCAAGATGCTATACGTAAATCTTTAAAAAAACAAAAAACAAATGAAATATGGAAAGTAGCTTATTTACCTATCGATCCACATGACATAGGACGGAATTATAAATCTGTAGTTAGACTTAATAGTCAATCAGGGAAAAGTGGGATGGCTTTTTTGCTTGAAAGAGATTATAAAATTAAATTACCACGTTGGATGAGTATTGAGTTAGCACCTTTAGTACAAAAAGAAAGTGATAAAAATATGTTAGAATTATCTAGTTATGATATATACCAGATATTAAAAAATAACTTTTTTTTAGAAAACCCATTTACTTTATTTAAATATATTTTTAATATAACTAAAACTAGTTTTAAAATATATATTAATAATATTAATAAAATTATTTATATAAAAGATAAAAATATTATTTTAAAGTTTCTAACTAAT
>NZ_BMSF01000109.1 GCF_014649015.1 Streptomyces narbonensis | reverse complement strand
TTATATATTTATTAATTATTTATTAATATAATATTTATTAATTTATTAAAATATTTATATTATATTATAAATATCTCCTTCGATTAGATAATTTATATTATTTATTAATATAATATTTATTTAATATTTATATATATATATATATATATAATTTATTAATATATATATTATATAATATAATTATTGGAGTTAATGAGACTTGAACTCATATTAAATGCATGCAACGCAGTCGTTCTACCAAATTTAACTATAACCCCATTATATTTATATTTATATTATTTATAAAAAAAATAAAAATATAAATTATTATTTCTTTATATAATATATAATATTATTATAATATTATTCTTATGTAATTTATTTATATTAATTAAATTAAACTATATTATTACTTATAATAAAATATATATTAATGAAAGATTAAAAATAATATCAAAGTAAATAAATATTATTTTATAAATTTATAATAAGTTTTTAATATATTATTATCTTATTATAAAAAATTAATAATTAATTAATTAACCCTATATTAAAATATAAAATTATATACTTTTTATATAATAAATAATAAATAATTAATAATTAATATATAAATAATTATAATATTTTATATTATTCTCCTTTCGGGGTTCCGGCTCCCGTGGCCGGGCCCCGGAACTATTAAATATTTTTATTTAATAATAAATAAATAAATAAATTAATTAATAATATTTATTAATATATAATATTATATAATATAATATAATATCTTATAGGATTTGAACCTATATA
>NZ_BMSF01000108.1 GCF_014649015.1 Streptomyces narbonensis | reverse complement strand
TCCCGAGCGAATTCTTTAACCGTGCAGAAAAGTGCCTTGAAATGCTCTTGGTGGATGTTTTGTGGAATGTCGACAAACAGGACTCATCGGCAACAGCGATTACGACTGAGGGCGCGGAGAGCACCCTACACATAAGCCGCCGTGAAGGCCTTTTGGCGTTTTGCTCCTGTTTTGCTTCGCTGACGTCACTAGCACGCGTGATGGCGGCAGCTGTCGAAACTGGGGCGAGTAGCACGACTGAAGGGAAGTATCCAGAAAACCTTGTCAACGCACTGCAGCGCCTCGAGCGGCTGGTTTCGCTGCTTGGAAAACTTATACCATATGTTATGCGCTACTCTACCGATGTGAGCGTGGTTACTGATGCCTTACAGGTACTTGTGCCGGTTTCTTCTGCAGAATCATCGTTATTTGCCGGCGTGGCACGCCGCAGTCTGTGCCTTCTCCGACAGTGGTCCTTGTCGTCGCCGAGCGGTGGGCCGAGTTGTGAGAGGGAAAAACAAAAGGGTATTCCCCAGGAACTTGAAAAGAAGGAAGTTGGCACTGGTGAACTACAGTCTGTTGAAGAGGGTGAACTGACTGACAAAAGATTGCAGAGTATGGCGCGAGCTTCGATGGGCGCCCGCAACCGAGCAGTTTTCCGTCGTTTTCTCCACGATATTGGAAATGAGGAGGCACGGCAAATGGCAAAAACATCTTTGCAGACAATAGCACTAATCCATCCGGTTCCGGAAGGGATTGAAAAGGCGGTGGAGCCGGGGGGCAGGGCGATGGA
>NZ_BMSF01000107.1 GCF_014649015.1 Streptomyces narbonensis | reverse complement strand
TGTAAGGCAACGCATGGCTTGAATGGCTTGGTGTAGGCCACAACTTGGGCATGGCATGCCAATGCAAGGCAAGGCAAGCCACGCCATCCGAAGCCTCCAATAACCTCACTTTCTCGGAATGCCTTGAATGGGCACGGCATGTGAGGGCAAGGCAAGGTCCTAAATATCATTTTGTAAGTTGGAGAAGGTCCTAAAAATCATAGACTTAATTATAGGGAGCTTATTGTGCGAGGAAATTTCAATAAAAATGGGGTTTGACAAGGTTTGAAAAATTCTGTCGACATTTGAAAAAACCTGGAACCAGGCTGCCGGCATGCTGCGCGCATGCTGCGCGCATGCTGCGTGCAGGCTGCGCGCATGCCATGGCAGGACAAGTTTCGCAAGCCTCACTGTCGACAGATTCGCAAGCTGCGCGCACAGGCTGCGCGCACGCCATGGCAGGACAAGTTTCGCTAGCCTCACTGTCGACAGATGCGCAGGTTGCGCGCACAGGCTGCGCGCGCGCATGGCAGGACAAGTTTCGCTAGCCTCACTGTCGACAGAATCAGCACGCTGCGCGCAAGCTGCGCGCGCGCATGGCAGGACAAGTTTCGAAAAATTCTGTCGACAGGCTGCCGGCATGGTGCGCGCACGCTGCCGGCATGCTGTGCGCACGCTGCCGACATGCTGTGCGCACGCTGCGCACAGGCTGCCGGCATGCTGCGCGCAGCCCATGGCAGGACAAGTTCCGAAAAATTCTGTCAACATTTTTGCGCATGGTAGGCTTCCGCTTCGCGTCACTTTG
>NZ_BMSF01000106.1 GCF_014649015.1 Streptomyces narbonensis | reverse complement strand
ATAATAATTGTATTATTTATTAATAATATATATAATTATATTAAAACTAATATTACATTATTTTGTATATTTAAACAATTAAATTGATTATTCTTATTTGTAATCTTTATTTATTTTATTATATCTTATTAATGATAAATTATAATTATTATTAAAATAATAATTTACTTCTTTTGATATAAAAATAAAATAATATAGTTCCGGGGCCCGGCCACGGGAGCCGGAACCCCGGAAGGAGAAATTATAACATATTTTTTAATAATATTCATATTTATTTTATATACAAATAAATATATTTATTTAGAATAATAAAAAAAAATAATAAATAAATATATTATTATCATTATTATACTTTATTCATTATTTATTATAATAATTATATATAACAATTATAATATATAATTATATTTTATATAATATTATATTAATATTTAATATATTTATTATTATTATTACTTCTATGGAAACTTTATATTTTAGATATTTTTATTATTATTATTAATTTATAATGTTATATTTTTGATTTATAAATATATAAGTCCCGGTTTCTTACGAAACCGGGACCTCGGAGACGTAATAGGGGGAGGGGGTGGGTGATAATAACCAGAATATTCAATAAATACAGAGCACACATTAGATAAATTTTATAATATAACCAATATAAAATAAAATTAAAATAATTAATATATATATATAAATATAATAAATTATTATATATAAATATATATAATTTTTATAATAAATATTATAATATTATATAAATAAATAATTATAATATATAATAA
>NZ_BMSF01000105.1 GCF_014649015.1 Streptomyces narbonensis | reverse complement strand
TATCCAAAAAATCAATAATTTCTTTTAATCTTGCTTTCTTATTACCAAATCCAGTATAAAATACTTTATTTATATCTTCTTTATTAAATTGATTAACTTTCTCTTTATTAAATTGATTAACTTTCTTGCCATTTAGTGGGTCTAAGTTTGCTTTTAGATGCCCCATATAACGATACTCGTTAATAATTTGCAAAACACTCATTTGTTTTTTTATATTTTTTTCACTTTTTGAATTTTCTTTTGTTTGAACAATACATTTATTTTCTTTTTTACTAATCTCTTCAAAATATTGCCGCCATTCTTCAGAAATTTTATCCCCACATTGGTATTGTTCGTATATTTCTTCTAAATAACTAACATTTTCTAATGCTATTTGCATATTTTTTTATAATATTCCTTTATTATTTTCTTTTCCTGTTCTAGTGTTATTCCTCCTAAGATATTTATTGCATGCTTCAAACGTATTCGAGTTATATCTTTACCAATAATTCCTAGAGTCTCAATTACCGATGTAGAAATTAATCTTCCATTTATTGCAATAAATATTGGAGCCAGTATTGTTTTCATTTTAATTTTAAAATGGTTAGATAATTGTTTGACCTTATATAGTATAGTTACCTTGTCCCATTTTTCTATATATTCTAACTGCAACCATAAAACTTTAAGTACTTTAATTTGCAGGGCGGTTTTCAAAGAAATAACTTTAAAATCTTCTGTTTTTAAGTTAGGTAATCCAGAAAACAAATGTTCAGCTAAAGGTATAATATCAGTTAAAATTTTTATCCGAG
>NZ_BMSF01000104.1 GCF_014649015.1 Streptomyces narbonensis | reverse complement strand
ATAGAAGAAGCTTTAAAAATATTTACAGGACAAAAAATTACTTTAAAAGCTAGTTCACGTACAGATTCAGGGGTTCATGCAACACGGCAAATAGCACATTTTGATTCACATATTTGTCGAAGTCAAAAATCATGGGTAATGGGTATTAATTTTAATTTACCTATTGATATTAGGATTCGTTGGGCTGTTAAAGTATCAGAGACTTTTAATTCTCGTAAAGCAATTGCTAGAAGATATAGATATTTAATTTATAATAATTTTATCCCATCAGCTTTAATACATCAGACGATGATTTGGCATAAAACCCCTCTAAATATAAATCAAATGCAGATTGCTGCTCAAAGTTTAGTTGGTAAACATGATTTTACATCTTATCGGTCTTCAAGTTGTCAATCTATAAATACAATTAAAAATTTACATTTTATTGAAATACGTAGATATGGTCCAATATTAATAATTGATATACAAGCAAATTCATTTTTACATCATATGGTTAGAAATATTGTTGGAGTTTTATTAGAGATTGGGGATGGTCGGCGGTCAAGAAATTGGTGCAATGAAATTTTATTAAAAAAAAATCGTAATGAAGCAGGAATAACAGCTAAAGCACAAGGTTTATATTTGGTTGATGTTATATATAATAAAGAATTACAAAATAAATTACCTATTGAACCAATAGGTCCACCTCATTTATTTTATATATAAAAAAATGGAGTATATTTTTAATGAAAACCAAAAAAAAAATAAGAAGAGTAAGAGTTAAATATTGTGGAATTACTAATAAATCAGATCTAA
>NZ_BMSF01000103.1 GCF_014649015.1 Streptomyces narbonensis | reverse complement strand
AACTGGCAGTTAAAGTATGAAAAAGAAGAAGAGTAGCCAATGAAGACATGACTTCAGTTTGTTTACAAAGTAGCTTTTATGTAACCTCGACTTCGCATTCGCAATAATGGCAAATTTAAATTATTTGGTGGGCGATACTTGAAGAAGCAAGAAGATGCAATGTATATGCACCGAAAAGAAGAGCTTTCGTGCGGCAAAGAATAAAAAATTAAACAACCAATCCCTCAATTCTACCTACTTCTCAAATCCTAACTCTTTAATATAAATTTTAGAGTTATGAAAGAAAATAATCTCTCTCTCTGATTTTCAAATAACCACTGGAGTTCCTTCAGGAAGTATTTTAGGTCCCATTCTTTACAGCCTTTTTGCATCCGACTTCTCTATCAGCGATCCTAACCTCCAAACTGTTCAAATGTCAGCAGATGATACGTCGTCTTCTACACTGCTCCTAACCTCAAACATATGACATGACTTTACAACCTTTTTCAGATTGCTCTTCAATCTACTAGCCAAAAAAAGAATATTCGATTTTGGGAGGGAAGAGAGCATCATTAGTTCAATATTTTCAGGATGGTTAGTAACGAATTCGGAGTCCATCAATCAACCTTTCGGTTAACGAACCGATAGTTAAAAAGAGCCTCGAAAAAGTGGTAGAACCGGTCTTCCGTTGTTACTACCAGTTTACGTTAACCGATAGTTCGTCCACAAGCAGTTTAACAAAAAATGGTAAGACCAGCCCTTACTTTTTAAGTATAGCTACTGTATGCTACTGTGTTCAACTTCAGAAAAGATTAC
>NZ_BMSF01000102.1 GCF_014649015.1 Streptomyces narbonensis | reverse complement strand
AGCCAAAGTCCCGCATTAATTTATGGAAAAACCTAGCATATAATAAATGCAAAATTGCATGTTCAATACCACCAATATACATATCAACTGGTAACCAATAGTTTACCCTTGCATCAAGAATTGATTTTTTATTATCATGACAACAAAAACGTGCATAATACCAAGATGATTCTATAAAAGTATCAAAAGTCTCCGTATCACGAACCCATCCATTTCCTAACTCGTAAAAAGATGGTATTTTTTTTAAATTAAAATTATCTAACTTACTATTAAAACTCAACTCGGTTGGTAAACAAACAGGTAATTCTTTATCTGTAAGAGGGACTGTTTCTCCTTTTGGACCATATTTTACAGGAATTGGAGTTCCCCAATATCTTTGCCTAGATATACCCCAATCACGCAGTCGAAAATGATTTTTAATAACTCCACACTTTATTTGTTTTATATATTTATTAATATAATCAAATGCTTCAAAAAAATTTAATTTATCAAATATACCTGAATTTATAATGAATCCATATTTGGTATATGCTTTTTTAGAAATCTCAGGAAGAATACCATTCTTATCTGAAATTACTGGTTTTATTGGTAATCCGTACTTAATTGCAAATTCCCAATCTCTTTTATTATGGGCAGGAACCCCCATTACTGCCCCAGTTCCATATTCCATAATAAGAAAATTAGAAACATATATTGGTAAATATTCATTGGTAAGTGGATGTAAGACTTTATATCCTACGTTTAAGCTAATTCTTTCTTTATTTAATAATTCTACTGAAGAATTTCCACCTATACGAAAAGTTTTACAAAAATTC
>NZ_BMSF01000101.1 GCF_014649015.1 Streptomyces narbonensis | reverse complement strand
TTTTCATCTTTTAATTCTACAAGAATTTCACAAGATGCATATTTATTTTTAGTAATACAAAAATAACCATCTCCGTCAATTAAACCGGCCAATCATTGGTTAAATCTAATATTACTATCTTTATAAATACTATAATGTCTTTTAAGAATAATTTGATTTATTTTTTTTATATTAAAAATATTTAATAAATAATTAAATTTATTTTTTAGTGTGCGTGTAGTCTCTGAAGTATCTACTAATAAATTCTTTTTATTACTCGTTAAGTGAGTATTAGAAGAATTTATATTGGTTACCTGCTGATTATCTTCTTTATAATAATATTTTACTCTATTGGGATTAAATAAATCACTTACAATATTTATTTTATTATATTGCTTTGTTCAATTAAATTTTAATACGAAATTATTTAATTGTTTTGTATTTAAAATATTTTGAATAATAAAATAATATAGAGTTTTATTATAAATTTTTCATTGATATTTAATAAATAAAGATTTCCAGCATACAGCACATAAAATATTAATTACATATGTAATTAATAATAAGGCCATATTTTGACCTAAAGTATTAGGTGAATAGAATACAAATAATGCTAAAATTAACATAAATAAGAAAACAGTTACTAAATCTTTAAAAATAAAGTATGAATGCATTGGAATTCTATCTAAATTACCTGTAATACCTAATGGATTAGATGAACCATGAATATGTAATGCCATTAAATGCATAATAACCATTGCAGCAATGATAAAAGGTACTAAATAATGTAACGCAAAGAATCTCTGGATTAGAGGGTTAGATACTGAGCTTTTAATGTTT
>NZ_BMSF01000100.1 GCF_014649015.1 Streptomyces narbonensis | reverse complement strand
GTACCACGAAGTAGCGCAGGAAACCACGCTGAAGGACTCTTATAGAATAACTTTGGTACCTTCTTCTGATGGTATATCAGTATGTGGAAAACTTTGGGGAGAGTTGAACAACTGCTTCCATATGCCAGCCTCATTTTGCGTAATCGAGAAGTTTTGTTCAGAGAACCGAAGCGAGGAATTGACGAGTATCTGGAAAACGATTCTTTTCTTCAAATGATACCTGTTAAATATCGTGAAATTGTGCTGCCCAAGTTGAGAAGAGATACTAACAAAATGACCGCGGCTCTTAAAAATAAAGTCACTGTTGCAATTGACGAGCTTACGGTGCCACTTATGTGGATGATCCATTTTGCCGTAGGATACCCTTACCGTTATCCAGAGCTTCAGCTACTCGCTTTTGCCGGTCCTCAGCGCAACGTATACGTCGATGATACAACAAGACGCATCCAACTGTACACTGATTACAACAAGAACGGTTCATCGGAGCCTCGACTAAAGACGCTTGACGGACTCACCTCAGATTACGTGTTTTATTTTGTCACTGTGCTAAGGCAAATGCAAATATGTGCGCTTGGTAACAGTTATGACGCTTTTAATCATGATCCTTGGATGGATGTGGTGGGATTTGAGGATCCAGATCAAGTAACAAATCGAGACATTTCGAGGATAGTTTTGTATTCCTACATGTTTCTGAATACCGCGAAGGGCTGTCTGGTTGAATACGCAACTTTTCGGCAGTACATGAGGGAACTTCCGAAGAATGCACCTCAGAAGCTGAATTTTCGGGAGATGCGTCAGGGGTTGATTGCCCTAGGACGGCACTGCGTAGGTAGCAG
>NZ_BMSF01000099.1 GCF_014649015.1 Streptomyces narbonensis | reverse complement strand
CAATAGTTGAATTACAAATACTACAAGGTTTATTAAAATTAGCTTTAGCTGTAGGTAATATATATTTAATTGAATCGATATATTCAAAAGGATCAGTTACTTTAGCTTCTGATATATATATAAATATACCATGATTTTCAATTTTTTTGATATTATCAAAAGTATTTCTTGGAAAATTGGCAATTAATTTATCATTTTCAATAATATTTAAATTATAACCAAATTTTTTAATAGTTTTACTTATTGTTTTTAATCTATATTTACTAGCTAAAGTTAATACACATGAATAATATAATACGTAATAGATTCTTTCTCTTAATCTTTTATAATTAGTAGCTAATTTATAATAATTTAAGATACCTCTACCTAACGCTTTATAATTATTAATAATTGTTCTAGGTTCTTCATATAGTCATCTACCTACTCTTGTAGGCACTCCTATTCTACCATTTTTATTATGCTTACAATATCCATTAGTAGCTAATTTATTGATAATATCTCTAATTGGTGCATTAATAATAGGTCTAGTTGTATTTCTACTTCTAATAAGTTTACCTCTAATTAGTTTAGTAACTGTAGGTATTCTTTTTAAAGGTGTAATTGAAATATTATAACCTAAAAATCTTGCTGGTAGTTCAGTTGCACAAGTAATTAAAGTTTTTTCTTCATTTATAGTTAAACCTAATGAATTTAAAAAATTGTTTAAATCTCTTTTGATTATTTTACAATCATTTTTTGAACCTAATACCCCAATTAAAATATCATCTGCATATCTAACGTATTTTATTCTCTTGAAATTAGGATCATTATAAATAAATAGTGGGCCTTTAGCTCTTTCTTTATGTAATTTTA
>NZ_BMSF01000098.1 GCF_014649015.1 Streptomyces narbonensis | reverse complement strand
TAATAAAATACCTGTTATAATATATAAAATATTATTAGGAATACCTACTATATGTTTTACAATATTAGTATATAGAGGTATACCAACACAAGATTCTAAATTATAACCATATACTACTAATTCTTTATTAATATTATTTGGTTGAATATAATTTCTATTTGATCTTGGATAAATATCATATAAATTACCTTTATATATATTTATTATAATTATATTATTATTATTTAAATATGTTTTTATTATATTATTATTATTTATTTTTTGATAATTTCTGATCAACTTTTTATTTTTATTTTTATTTTTATCCTTGCTAAAGGGATTTATTAATCATGAGAAAATTTTAATTCCTGTTGGAATTGCAATAATCATTAGTGCAGATAGGAAATATGCTCTAAGATCTGCATCTAATCCTACAATATACATATGATGTGATCATACTAAGAATCCTAATAATCCAATTGAAGCCATAGCATATACCATTGAAATTTCACCAAATACAGGTTTTTTAGAATATGTTGATACTACATGTGAAATAATACCAAATCCAGGAATAATTAAAATATATACTTCAGGGTGCTTGTTATATATATATATATTATATATATATAATTTGGACTATATCTTTATTAAATAATTTATTTATTTTTTCATTTATTTTCAAAATTTAATCATGCTTTATATTGTATTGAATCAGAAGATTTATTATAAGCTTTTAATTCTTTTAAATTATAAAATTCTTTACTTAAATATAATTTATTTATTTTTAGTGTTCTTGATGGATTTATTTTAATATAATCATTAATAAAATTTAATACTATATCTTTTGATTGAATGGATCATTTATAATAACCATTTTGTGATTT
>NZ_BMSF01000097.1 GCF_014649015.1 Streptomyces narbonensis | reverse complement strand
ATCAAGATGGTCCAGGCGATGCGCCACGGCGTCCTGCCGAAGACGCTCCACGTGGACCGGCCGTCGGAGCAGATCGACTGGTCGGCGGGCACCGTCGAGCTCCTCACCGATGCCGTGGACTGGCCTCGTAAGCAGGACGGCGGACCGCGCCGGGCCGCCGTCTCCTCCTTCGGCATCAGCGGCACGAACGCGCACGTCGTCCTCGAAGAGGCCCCGACGGCTGTCGAAGCCGCGCCGGCCGACGAGCCGACGTCCGTCGGCGGTGTCGTGCCGTGGCTGGTCTCGGCCAAAACCCCGGCCGCGCTGGACGCCCAGATCGGGCGGCTCGCCGCGTACGCCTCGCAGGGCCGTACGGATGACGTCGACGCCGGCGCCGTCGCTCGCGTACTGGCCTACGGGCGCGCGCAGTTCGAGCACCGGGCCGTCGCGATCGGCACCGGACAGGACGAACTCGCAGCCGCGCTCGCCGCACCTGAGGGTCTGGTCCGGGGTGCGACGTCCGGCGTCGGCCGGGTGGCGTTCGTCTTCCCCGGGCAGGGCACGCAGTGGTCCGGGATGGGTGCCGAACTACTGGACTCCTCTGCGGAGTTCGCGGCGGAGATGGCCGCGTGCGAGACCGCGCTCTCCCGTCACGTCGACTGGTCCCTCGAAGCCGTCGTACGACAGGCTCCCGGCGCCCCGACGCTCGACCGCGTCGACGTCGTCCAGCCCGTCACCTTCGCCGTCATGGTCTCCCTCGCGAAGATCTGGCAGCACCACGGCATCACCCCCCAGGCCGTCATCGGCCACTCCCAGGGCGAGATCGCCGCCGCGTACGTCGCCGGGGCACTGAGCCTGGAGGATGCCGCCCGCGTCGTCGCCCTACGCAGCCGGTCCAT
>NZ_BMSF01000096.1 GCF_014649015.1 Streptomyces narbonensis | reverse complement strand
CTCATCTGCGCGATCGCCTGAGCGTTGAGGACCAGTCCCTGCACCGTCAGCCCGCTGATTGCCGCCGTGTATACCATCCGTGCGCCACACAGCACGCAACGGAACGGATCGACGTTTAGAAAGGCTTTGGCCATCTGCGCAAAATACAGCTTTGGTACCGGTCCTGGCGTCGCCATCTTCAGTGCTTCATAGACCTTCGGCAGGTACTGCCCGCAGACCCGATTGGCCAGAAAACCAAAATACCGGATCATCCGGAAATGCTTTTCCGGGATGTGCTGGACCACCCGGCGCAGCATGTCGGCCTGGCTTAGCGTTTCCTGCTGATAGGTCTGCGTGCGGTGATCCAGGTAGGTAAAGCTCAACGTGGCTCCGGAGGTGTAATGCGCCAGACGACTGCCCGAGATCGGCGGTTTTTTCAGGTAGCGGCCCAGGTAATTGACGGTCTTTCGCCCGTTTTCCGTCTTCTTCGACAAGTGGATGTGCCAGTGCTGGCCGCCAGCGGTCAGTATCAAACGGCGCCAGTCGCTTTCACAGAGGATGTGGGCCAGCGGCGGCGGCATCGTCAGTTGCGAAAGCGGCTGTCCCAGCAGGTAATCGCGCACCAGCCACATCCAGCGCCGCCGCAGGGCCTCTTTGTGGAACGACAGATTTTTCCAGACGCCCTGCTCATCCAGGCCGCCCGCGGTCACCGACAGGTGGACGTGGGGATGCCAGTTGAGCCGCCGGCCATAGGTGTGCAGCGCCCCGAAAATCCCGACGCGCAAACCGCGCCGCTTGGCGGCGTAGATCAGGTTATCGGCCGCCAGCCGAAACAGCGCATCGAGCAGCCAGCGGTTGTAGAAGAACAGGGGCCACAGCGTGTCGGGCAGCGTGAACACC
>NZ_BMSF01000095.1 GCF_014649015.1 Streptomyces narbonensis | reverse complement strand
TATGCTAGGTTTTTCCATAAATTAATGCGGGACTTTGGCTTCTTAGAGTGTGATGAACCATTCAAAAAATTAATTACTCAAGGAATGGTTGTCACTCCCAGCTACTATAGAAAAATACATGGTAAAAAAGAATGGTTTAATCCTTTAGATATTAAGTTAAATAAAGATAAAAACACAGGTCAAATTATAGCAACTTTAATTAAAGACGGTGGCTCTGTTATAAGTAGCGGTATTGAAAAAATGTCTAAATCAAAAAATAACGGAATTGATCCTCAAGCTATAATTGATAAATTTGGTGCAGATACATTACGCTTATTCATTATGTTTTCCGCACCTACAGAACAATCACTTATTTGGTCAGAAACTGGAATTAAAGGTGCTTACCGATTTCTTAAACGTTTATGGAATCTAGTTCATCTACATATATCTAAATATTTTTCAAAAAATAATAAAATAAAAATCTCATCATTAACACCCTCTCAATTTATTTTATATCGCAAAACCCAGAAAACAATAAAAAAAGCTACTGAAGATATGATCTTCCGGCAGACCTTTAATACTGTAATAGCAAAAGTAATGGAATTAACTAATTTAGTATCACGTTTTCTTGATTCTAGTATCCTGGGGTTATCTGTAATTAGGGAAGCTTTGAAATCTATTATATTAATAATGTCGCCAATCGTCCCGCACATTACCCATGTATTATGGAAAAAACTGGGATACGAACATCCCGTTATTGATGCAAATTGGCCAAAGTTTAATGAACAATGCTTATTAGAAAAATTAATTACCGTTGTTGTACAAATTAATGGAAAGTTCCGTAAAATATTAAAATTCCCTATGACTTATGGTCCCAAAAAGCTGGCTATCGGTATTTTATCC
>NZ_BMSF01000094.1 GCF_014649015.1 Streptomyces narbonensis | reverse complement strand
CCCCTATAATTGGCATTCCCACATTCTGCGCATACGAATACACATGAGTGCCATAAAACAATACTCCACATACGAAACCTATGAAAGATGTATGATTCGTTCAGAAACAAGAGCATCTCCATAGAGATAATGAGATTGTGTGAAAGATGAGATATGGAGAATATGTGAGGTGCTAAATGAGCGTCTGTTAACGAATCGTTTAAGTAGTGATGACAGATGGAGGAACGGGTATAAATAGAGCTGCTTCAACTATATGCCTTTGAGGTATGCGCTTTCATTTCACTATTTCTTGTTAAGATTACATCAGCACTAACAAACAAAACAAATACAATGGTCAAATTAACTTCAATCGCTGCTGGTGTTGCCGCCATCGCTGCTACTGCTTCCGCAACCACCACTCTAGCTCAATCTGACGAAAGAGTCAACTTGGTTGAATTGGGTGTCTACGTCTCTGATATCAGAGCTCACTTGGCCCAATACTACATGTTCCAAGCCGCCCACCCAACGGAAACCTACCCAGTTGAAGTTGCTGAAGCCGTTTTCAACTACGGTGACTTCACCACCATGTTGACTGGTATTTCTCCAGACCAAGTGACCAGAATGATCACCGGTGTCCCATGGTACTCCAGCAGATTAAAGCCAGCCATCTCCAGTGCTCTATCCAAGGACGGTATCTACACTATCGCAAACTAGAGACAAACGCCAATTTTACGAACGGGCTTCCATAGACATTGAAAATTAACGAACAAAATAAAATAAATAAAAAACTACTTTTTTTTGATGATATAAATACCGTAGATTATATAAATGTATATTAATATTATAAACCTATTTGATCAATGACAGTGTTCGTGAAGCATTTTATGAATACGATGAACATAAGAAAGAAACTTTTA
>NZ_BMSF01000093.1 GCF_014649015.1 Streptomyces narbonensis | reverse complement strand
ACCAGGGCGATGCGGCGCGCCTCGGCCTCCTGCTCGGCCTGGTAGCGGGCGGCGTCGGCGGGCTTGCGGACCTGGGTGTCGAGCTGGCGGTCGGTGAGCGCGGCCTGGCGTGCGGCGACCTTCTCCTGCTCGGCCAGGATGTCCTGCTGGCGTGCGGCGTCGGCGAGCGGGCCGGCGGCGTTCGCCTGGGCGGCGGCCTCGTCGGTCTGGGCCTTGATCTCGGCCTGCTTCAGATAGAGGGTCCGCTGCGCGATCGCGATCTCCTCCTCCGCCTTCAGCCGGGCCTGCTCTGCGGCGCGGCGGGCGACGGCCTCGGCGATGTCCGCCTCCTGCTTGGCGCGGGCGGCCTCGGGGCGCCCGAGGTCCTCCAGGTAGGAGCCCTCGGTGGTGATGTCCTGGATCTGGAAGGCGTCGAGGACGAGGCCCTGCCCGGACAGGCTGGCCTCCGCCTCCTCGGCGACCTGCCCGGCGAAGGCGGCGCGGTCCCGGATGATGTCCTCGACCGACATGCGGCCGACGATGGACCGCAGCGCGCCGGACAGCACCTCCTGGGTGAAGCCGACGATGCCGTCCTGCTGCATGAGGAACCGCTGGGCGGCGGCCCGGATGGAGTCCTCGGTGCCGCCGACCTTGACGATCGCGACGCCCTCCAGGTTGGCCTTCACGCCGCGCAGGGTGACCGCGCCGCGGACGGCGACGGGGATGTGCCGGCTGGACAGGTCGAGGGTGAACTTCTGCTGCACGAACGGCACGACGAAGACTCCGCCGCCGACCACGACCTTCTGGCCGCTGTTGTCGGTGAACACCCGCCCGGTGGCGGGATCGGTCGCCTGCTTGCCGCGCCGGCCCGTGATGATGAACGCCTCGCTGGGCCCGGCGACCTTGTAACGGGTGATGACG
>NZ_BMSF01000092.1 GCF_014649015.1 Streptomyces narbonensis | reverse complement strand
TTGAGTCAAATTAAGCCGCAGGCTCCACTCCTGGTGGTGCCCTTCCGTCAATTCCTTTAAGTTCCAGTTTTGCAACCATACTTCCCCCGGAACCCGTTAGCTTTGGTTTCCCGGAAGCGGCCCGCCGAGCCATAACGGAGGGATCGTCGGCGGATCGCTAGCTGGCATAGTTTACGGTCAGAACTAGGGCGGTATCTGATCGCCTTCGAACCTCTGACTTTCGTTCTTGATCAACGGGAACGTGCTTGACAAGCGCCTTCGCAGCTGTTCGTCTTGCGACGATCCAAGAATTTCACCTCTAACGTCGCAATACGGATGCCCCCGTCCGCCCCTATCGATCATTACCTCGGACCCCGCAAAGACCCCGCCGCGCCCGGCGGGAGCCCGGTGCCCGCACGGAAGTCGGGTGTCCGGGACCGCCGGGGTCTGCGACGGGGCCCGGTGAACCGACGAAACCCCGGAGCCGAGGTCGTATTCTGTTATCCCATGCACCTGTATGCGGGCCACGCCCTTTCGGACGTTTTTTGAACGCCTCGCGATGAGCACTCTAATTTGTTCAAGGTAATTGTGCCGGCCCGCGGCGACACTCGGTGAAGAGCACCGCAGCGGGAAAAACTGGCGGACGGTCCTCCCGGAACGGGCTTTTTAAGGGCCCGCCGGGCGAGGGGCGAGGCCCTCACCGGCCCGCCGGGGCGCCCGATCGGGGCCGCTCTCCGGAGCGCCGGGGCCGGCGGGGGGGCCGGGAAGGCCGTCCCCGCCGGGGGACCCGGGCCGGAATGCCGAGCGGGAGCCCGGCCCCGACCGGCTCGGAGGCCGGCCCCGCCGGGACCGCGCTTGGTCCGGCCGCGCGGAAGCGGGCGCGGAGCGTGGGCGGACGGCCCGGCGGCTTCGAAGGGGCCGGAGCCTCGGAAC
>NZ_BMSF01000091.1 GCF_014649015.1 Streptomyces narbonensis | reverse complement strand
GTTTTTATACTACCTAATTTCATAAACGCTTTAGCAATTAGATTTAATAATCGTTTATCATATACACCAACTAATTGTTTTAATGGTTGAATCGGATTATTTAAAGGACCTAATATATTAAAGATTGTAGGGATATGTATCTCAATTCGTATTTGTTTTATTTTTTTTTTATATTTAGAATTTAATATAAAAAATATTATTCCTATATTTTTTATACATTTTATAAATTCTTTTTTTTTAAAATTTAAATTTATTCCTAGTACATTAAGTAAATCTAAACTGCCTGAATAAGATGATATACTTTTACTCCCATGTTTAACAACCTTTATTGCTCTTGTTGCAGCTACTACAAAACTTGAAGCTGTTGATATATTAAAATAATTAAAATTATCACTACCTGTCCCTACTAAATCTATAAGATTTATATTTTTAATAAGATTTAATTTCTTAAAATCATTTATTACTTTTGCTGTTGCTGCTATTTCAGCACTATTTTCTTTTTTTATAGATAATGCTGTTAAAATAGATGCAACTTGTGTTGATTCTATTTTACCTAAAACTATTAATTCCATTAATTTATAAAAAAATTTAAATTTTATATTTTTTTTCTTTATTAAAGTTTTTAAAATTTTATAAATCATTTTATTTTTTTATAAAGTTTTTTAATAACTCATGACCTTTATAAGATAAAATAGATTCTGGATGAAATTGGAAACCTTCAATCTTATATTGTTTATGTTTTATACCCATAATTACATTTGGTGTTAAATCATAAAATTCAGTTAGAGCTGTAATTTCTAAACAATCAGGTAAAGATTTTTTATCAATTATTAAAGAATGATATCTATTTACTACTATAGGATTTATTAAGCCTTTAAATAGACCTTTATTCTTATGTTTAATTCTTGATGTTT
>NZ_BMSF01000090.1 GCF_014649015.1 Streptomyces narbonensis | reverse complement strand
CTATTACCTTTCTTCGTTCTTTAACTTTTTCCCCTCTGCCAATAGCTTATCCCAAAGGTCCGACTTCATACTGCAGGTGCTTAGACGTAGAACCTGAAGGTACACCTGCACTTTCGATGTTAAAGGAATTCGCCAGCGGAATCGGTTGCCTAGTTACTAAAGAAACTTGACTCTTTCTGATGGGTTGTTTAACCCTTAACTTCCTGAATTTTTTCTTATTCCCCTACTTTTTCTTGTTGTTGCTTTACCTGGCTTTTTTTCTTTTGAAATTAGTGTCAGTAACTCTATTATTTCTTCTGTGCTTCTTCTATCTTCTTACTCCTGTCTTTGTTTTCTTTCTGGTCTCACTTCTTCCCCCTTTCTTCCTTACGGTCTTATTTCCTCTTTCTTTCTTTCCTACTCACTCTCCATATCATTTTTCTATCTCTCTCTGCTTCTTTTCTTCATTCTTTCCTTCTCTTCCCTACTCTCCTCCTCTCTGTATATCTATCTTTAATCCTTTCTATCTTCCCCCCTCTCTTTTTCTTACTTCTCTTTTCCCTTCATCCCTCTTATTTTTCCTTTTTTCAGTTTTCATTTCTGTTTTTCACTCTCTCTCTCTCTCCCTCTCTCTCTCTCTCTTTCTTTCTGTTTTCGTTTTTTTTCTTCTTTACCCTTTCTTTCCAAGCTTATTTTCATATCTTTCTTCTAAATTTTCTTTCCTTCCTTTTTTTTTGCCAAGTTTCTGTTTTTTTCTTTTTTCTTTTTTTTTTCTTTTCTTTCTTACTCTATTTTTAGTGTTGCCATATGGCAACTCTAGGAGATTATGGGTTAACAGCCTAAACTATTCTAGAAACAAAGGAAACGTTTTCGAATCATCTGAGCCTATGAAAATGTGTTGGGGTACCCTGTTTTACGATCACAATTGTTGGTAGTTGGATCCTC
>NZ_BMSF01000089.1 GCF_014649015.1 Streptomyces narbonensis | reverse complement strand
TTTTATATAATTTTTTTTATTTTTTAATAACGCTTCAGCAATTTCAAGATTTGCAGCATACTTAGATTTATTAGATAAAACTAACTTATCTTCTCCTGAAGTAGCTAAAATATGAATTTCATGAGAACAAAACCCACCTATTGAACCATTCTCTGCGTTTACTGAGCGGTAATCAACATTACAACGTTTAAAAATACGATTGTAAGCATTATACATATTTTTATATGTATTATCTAAACATTTATTATTAATATGAAAAGAATAAGCATCTTTCATAATGAATTCACGTGCCCTTATTAAACCAAACCTGGGTCTAATTTCATCACGAAATTTAGTTTTAATTTGATATAATATTAATGGTAATTGCTTATACGAATGAATTTCGCGACGTATTAAATCCGTAATAACTTCTTCATTAGTTGGACCAAAACATAATTCTCTTTTATTACGATCTTTAAATTTTAATAATTCTGGACCATAATTATCATAACGTTTAGATTCTTTCCATAATTCTAGAGGTTGTAGAGATGACATAAGTACTTCATTAGCTCCAATTAATTCCATTTCATGACGTATTATATTTTTAAATTTTTTTAAAACTCTAATACCAATAGGCAACCAAGTATAAATTCCAGAAACTAACCGTCTAATCATACCGGCCCGTAACATTAATTTATGACTAATAATTTCAGCTTTTGATGGGATTTCTTTTAATGTTAAAATCAATAATTTACTAGCTCGCATATAATGTATCCACTTTACATAAATTTAATATTACCACAAGCAACCCAACGGGAAGTGGTTATAAAGTGTAAAACATACTTTACAACGAATATCAGATTTAATTATACTTGTAATGAGTATAACACGTAATGTTGAATAATTATATATGGAGAAGTAAAAATAAATAAAACTAATCAACGGG
>NZ_BMSF01000088.1 GCF_014649015.1 Streptomyces narbonensis | reverse complement strand
ATATAAAATATAAAATGTTATTAACAATAAAAATTATTAATCTTTATAATATTAATAATAGTAAATTTATTTATATATCTCCTTTAGGATGGACTCCTTCGGCCGGACTCCTTCGGGGTCCGCCCCGCGGGGGCGGGCCGGACTATTTTTATTTTTTTTTTTAAAAATATTAAATATTATAAATATATTATAAATATATTATAAATATGTTATAAATATATTATAAATAGAATATAATATAATATTATATATTATAATGATAAAGATTATATATATTTTCTTTTTTTTTTTTATTTATTATTTTTAATAAGTAAAAATTATATTATATATATATATATATTAGATTTTATAAGTAATATAATATAAGTATTAATATATAAATGCAATATGATGTAATTGGTTAACATTTTAGGGTCATGACCTAATTATATACGTTCAAATCGTATTATTGCTAATAAATTAATATATAATATTTATAAAAAAGTATAATAAAATATATTATAAGAAGAATATATTATATAATAATTATATTAATAATATTAATAAATAATATATAAATAATTATAAAAAAGTATATAATATTAATCAATTAATTAATTAATAAATATAAATAATATATTAATTTTTAATTAATTTGAATAAGATATTTATATTATTAATAGGAAAGTCATAAATATATAAATTATATTATATAATTAATATAATAATAAAATAAATTATATATTTTATTTATAATATTATTTCTTTATAAGATAAAATATTATCTGATGAATAATTAGATTGAATAATATTTATAAAGAAATATATATAAAAAGTCATTATATAAATTTAATTATAATTTAAATAAATTTTATATAAATTAATATAATATTAATAAAGTAATTAGTATAAATAAATAATATGAAAATAAAACTTAATAAATATATAAATATAGTCC
>NZ_BMSF01000087.1 GCF_014649015.1 Streptomyces narbonensis | reverse complement strand
AATATTTAAAAACCCCTGAGGAAATGATTGATTTATTTAAAGATATTCCTGAAGCTCTTGAAAATAGTATAATGATTGCCATGCGGTGTAATGTAAACTTAAATTTAAATAAAAAAAATGTTTGTTTTCCAAAATTTAAGTTATCTAAAAATATAAATATAAAAAAATATTTTATATATCTATCAAATAAAGGATTAAATAATCGGTTAATAAAAAATAATATATTAAAAAATAAAAAAATTATAAAATATAAAAATAGATTATATAAAGAAATTAATCTTATAAAAAAAATGGGGTTTATTGAATATTTTTTAATAGTAATGGATTTTATCAAATGGGCTAAAAAAACAAAGATACCTGTTGGTCCAGGTAGAGGTTCAGGAGCAGGATCTTTAGTTGCTTATTCTTTAGAAATAACAGATATTGATCCTATAAAATATGATCTTTTATTTGAAAGATTTCTTAATTCTGAAAGAATTAATCTGCCAGATTTTGATGTGGATTTTTGTATGATAAAACGTGATAAAGTAATAAAATATGTAACTAAATTATATGGTAAAAAATTAGTAGCACATATTGTTACATTTAGTACAATGACCGCAAAATCAGTAATAAGAGATGTTACTAGAGTTAAAGGTAAACCTCACTGGCTAGGTGATAAATTATCAAAATTAATACCTTTCGATTCAGGTATAACATTAAATAAAGCTTGCGAGAACTCATTAGAATTAAGAAATTTAATTAAAAATAATGAAGAAGCTAATGAAATATGGGAAATGGCTTTAGAGTTAGAAGGTATAATTAAAGGAATAGGAAAACACGCAGGAGGTATAATAATTGCACCTGACTTCGTAGGAAATTATTCTCCACTATTGTGTGATGATAAAGGAAAAAATATAATACAATTTGATAAAAATGATATTAAATATTTAGGTTTTATTA
>NZ_BMSF01000086.1 GCF_014649015.1 Streptomyces narbonensis | reverse complement strand
GTTTTTTGTTTTGTTTTTTGTTTTCTTTTTTCCGATTTAGACGAAGCACATGTGTAAAAAAATATAGCAAGCATCCATTTCCGCAATTCTTTTTTGACAGTGATGCTTGTGACTGCAGGGGCGGAAGAGTCAAAATGCCATACTTCAGGAAACTACGTCCCCTCAAACTTCTGAATGGATATTAAAACTCGCCTTCTCGTTGGCCGCTACGCGGCCTCCTCGAAGGCTTCAGTGGTTTCGCAGAAATCTGGTGATTTAAAGGTGAAGGAGTGGGAAATTTGCAATTTTAACAATTTATCGTTTCCCATAACGTTTCTTGTAGAATCGATTTAAACTAACCTAATTCTTCTTTTCGATCCGGAAGGGGTCAAACATATAGGTTAGTTTCTTTTTTTCATTATAACTCCAAAAATATTAATTTTTTAAGAAAAAGTTTCAAATAAAAGTTTCAAATAAAAGTTTTGAATTCTTCAAAGCTTCAGTGGTTTTACCTGGACTTTTGTTTGCCCAGATAGTGAAATTTGCAGGATTATTAGTTTTTAGTTACAACATATAGGTTATTTTTTTTTTTTTCATTATAACTCAAAAAATATTAATTTTTTGGAAAAAAGTTTCAAACAAAAGTTGTGTATTTTTTAATTTAAAGCAACTTTTGATACTTGAAAAATTTTAGAAAAACCAATATTTTCCAAGAAAATCGACAAAAACAGTTTTTCTGGCGAAAATCTGGCGATTTTAGGGTGAAGGAGTTGGAAATTTGCAATTTTGACAATTTTTCGCTTCCCATAACGTGTTTCATAGAATCGATTGCAAAAAACCAGAACTTTCTATCTAGTCGGGAAGGGGTCGAACATTTCGGTCACTCAATCAGTCAGTCAGTCAATCATCTCTCATCCGGGTGTATATGTATTAGATAAGCAACAATGCACCTGCTCCCATGACTACACACACAC
>NZ_BMSF01000085.1 GCF_014649015.1 Streptomyces narbonensis | reverse complement strand
GCCAACCGTGGCGAAATCGCTGTCCGTGTGGCCCGGGCGTGCCGGGACGCCGGTATCGGCAGCGTAGCCGTCTACGCCGACCCGGACCGGGACGCCCTGCACGTCCGGGCGGCTGACGAGGCGTTCGCTCTGGGCGGTGACACCCCGGCGACCAGCTATCTCGACATGACCAAGGTGTTGCAGGCCGCGAAGGACGCGGACGCGGACGCCGTCCACCCCGGATACGGCTTCCTTTCCGAGAACGCCGAGTTCGCGCAGGCGGTCCTGGACGCGGGCCTGATCTGGATCGGCCCGCCGCCGCAGGCCATCCGCGACCTGGGCGACAAGGTGGCGGCCCGTCACATCGCCCAGCGCGCCGGCGCCCCGCTGGTCGCCGGCACCCCCGACCCGGTCTCCGGCGCCGAAGAGGTCGTGGCGTTCGCGCAGGAACACGGCCTGCCCATCGCGATCAAGGCCGCCTTCGGCGGCGGCGGCCGCGGCCTGAAGGTCGCCCGGACCCTCGAAGAGGTCCCCGAGCTCTACGACTCCGCCGTCCGCGAGGCCGTCGCCGCCTTCGGCCGCGGCGAATGCTTCGTCGAGCGCTACCTCGACAAGCCCCGCCACGTCGAGACCCAGTGCCTCGCCGACACCCACGGCAACGTCGTCGTCGTCTCCACCCGCGACTGCTCCCTCCAGCGCCGCCACCAGAAGCTCGTCGAGGAAGCCCCCGCGCCCTTCCTGACGGAGGCGCAGAACGCCGAGCTGTACGCGGCGTCCAAGGCCATCCTGAAGGAAGCCGGCTACGTCGGCGCCGGCACCGTCGAGTTCCTCGTCGGCACCGACGGCACGATCTCCTTCCTCGAGGTCAACACCCGCCTCCAGGTCGAACACCCGGTCACCGAAGAGGTCACCGGCATCGACCTGGTCCGCGAGATGTTCCGCATCGCCGACGGCGAAGAGCTCGGCTACGGCGACCC
>NZ_BMSF01000084.1 GCF_014649015.1 Streptomyces narbonensis | reverse complement strand
TAAAAGAATAAATATATATTAATTAAATAAATAAAAACCCTTATTTTATATATTTTATTAGTTCCGGAAGGAGAATAAATAAATAAATATATAAATATATAGAAATATAACTCTATAATTAAATTTATTAAATACAGATAATAATTATTTTATTATTAATTTTATTAATAGTTCCGGGGCCCGGCCACGGGAGCCGGAACCCCGAAAGGAGAAATATACATTTTAGAATTATTTATATATTTTTTTTATAAAAGTATATATATATATTATAAAGATAATATAAATTATTATTTATTTATTAATTAATTAATTATAATTATAATTATAATTATTATTATTTATTTATTTATTTATATATATAAATATATTAATATAATTATTATATAATTTTTTTTTTTATAAAGTATATATATATATAATTTTATATATTAAATTATGTATTAAATTAATTATTCATTGGATTATATTAATTTCAATGGATTTGATTTATAATAATATATAATTAATAATAAATTATGAAGGGAATAGGAATTGAACCTATGAAGACCTAAGTCATTGAGTTTACAGCTCAACTCCAACTACCAACATTGAAAATCCCTCCTTATATATTAATATATATATATATTATTATCTTAATATAATATATATATATTTATATAATTATTATAATATATTTACTCTATTTAAGATTTATATCTATATATATATAATATAAATATAAGTTCAATTTATCTTATCTAAAAGAGATATTTATTAATAATAATTTATGATTTATAAATTAATAATAAGATTTAAATATTATTTATAAGTATATATTATTATATTATAAATTATTTATATTATTATTTAATTATAATATTTTTAATAAAATAGTCCGCTCCCCTCCCGCAGGGGAGGGGGCGGACCCCGAAGGAGTGCGGGACCCCATGGGAACCGCATCCCTTTTTATTCTTAATTAA
>NZ_BMSF01000083.1 GCF_014649015.1 Streptomyces narbonensis | reverse complement strand
CGAATAATACAGAATTCCATAACTATGGATATTACAGTTTCACCTTTTACAGTCGATACTACTTTAATTTTCATAATAACTTGATCAGACTCTTTGAATTTAACGAAAGAATTAATATATTATCTCTATTTAAGGGGAAAACGTAATATTTATGATAACCCGCGCCTCGCACGAAGAGGATTAAAACGCCTTTTGCGGTGTGATTTGTGCGCAAGAGCGGAACTTGCGGATATGTTTTCAACTGTTAAAACAACGTGTCTTAAGCAATGAGCCTGACCATGGATAAAAAATGTATTCCGTGGCCCAAATGTGTCGCTGAGGACTCGAATAATACATATACATTAATCCTGAGTGTAGTTCGGGTAGGGTAGGATCACTCATCAGCTATTGGTGGCTTGTTGAAGTTTCTTTACGCAGTGACTACCTCGCTTCTATTTATAACAGAACGAGTATTAGAGCTCAGGAAAAATGAGTTTGACTTTTAGGCTGCTCGTTTTGATGCCTCACCAGTCAGCGCGGAAACGCATCACTAACCAAATCGCGTGTACTACCCTACTCACAAGCATTTGACTTTCGTCCAGGCTCATTAAGTACGCAGCTCCAAATTCAAATACTTTATTTTGGATACCTCCAAAATAAAGTATTGAAGAAGAAAGTTAAATTTAAAAGTGTTACTTGGCTTATGAAGTAATGATAAATACTGAAAGTTAAAAGAACAAACATGCAATGTAACAGGTCACAAACCGGTGTTTTCAGAACGGCAGATATACGAGTATGAAGCGTCATCGGTGATAAACATTGTGGAGTGATGAGGCATCAAAATGAGCAGCCTAAAAGTCAAACTCATTTTTCCTGAGCTCTAAGCTCTCTAAGAAGTAAAATTGAAGTTTTAATCCATGGCTCTAGCTAAAGATTTATGATTTTGGAAAAGATTTTAATGAAAACTCAGAACATGAGTAT
>NZ_BMSF01000082.1 GCF_014649015.1 Streptomyces narbonensis | reverse complement strand
ATCCTGTACATTGTGTACTGGTCTTGGTGTAATATATGAGAATTTCATCTTTCGCATATGGCGGTGTACTGTAGATTTGCTAATATTTAAGACGAACTTTTCCTGGATTCTTATTCTCATTTCTTTTATGGTAATATTGTGCTTTTCTTCTATCCATGCTTCAATTTGCTGTAGTTGATCCTGATTTAACTTAGTTTTTCTACGACGTTGTGGAGGAGCAAATAATTTTTCTACTCTATCAAATTTTAGATGCTTTATCCATTCAGTCAAAGCAGTCCTTGAAATTTTACATATTCTTGCCACAGCGCTTATACTACTTTCTTTTCCTGCTATCACCGCTTGTAACTTTTTTGAAACATATGCGTTATTTCTTACCTTTTTTAACATTTCTTTCGCTAAATTTACAACTCTTTCGTCTAATAGTTTTGACCTTAATGCCATTTATACCTCGCTATTTCACTTACTCTAGTATGACTTTTTTCCCCATTATTCTCTATCTGTTCTTTCTATAGCGGGAATTGGTATAACCTACATACATTTGCATTGTGTACATTGAATAGGCATCCTAAAAATCTATGCGTTATGTAAGTGCGATAGTACAAAATTACGCAAAACAACTTATCTTCCAGAGTTGGTAGTTTTGATCTTCTACCATGACACTTTTTCTGTTTTTCAAGTTTTTCACATCCAGACCTCACTTTTTCCACTACTTTTTTCAACTCCTCTATAGTTAAACCTGTTATATTACGAAAGTTTCTTGGGTGTTTTTTCATATTATAGTAACTATAGCTCATTTTTTTCCTTACTTGATCTGCTTATTCTTCTTCTACCTCTCTCACATCATTTTTTCAATCACCTTTTGCAGCAGGTCTTATGTCAAAATTTACACAGATGTTAAGTACTGCCACTAATTCCCAGTTAGTACAATTTGTGTATCTTATTGACATATTTAATTTATTCTGTTACA
>NZ_BMSF01000081.1 GCF_014649015.1 Streptomyces narbonensis | reverse complement strand
ATTATAATTATTATTTATAAAAAAAAAAAAATAAGTTTTAAATATATAACTATAGAGAAAAATTATATAATAAATTTTCCTTTATTTAATAAAAAGATTATAATCTTTATATATATTAACCATATATATATTTTTTATATATTATTATTAAATTTATAATTAAATATTATATTTATAAAATTTAAATTAAAATTTAAAATAGTCCGGCCCGCCCCCGCGGGGGGGGGCGGACCCCGAAGGAGTGAGGGACCCCCTCCCTAACCTAATGGGAGGGGGACCGAACCCCGAAGGAGTTTGGTTAAAGAAGATAAAGAATAAAAATTAAGAATATTATTTTATTTATTTTTTTTAATATTATATATTAAAATATAATAGAAAAAAGAGTATTATATATTAATATAAAATATATTAATATAAATAACTAACCGCCCCCGCGGGGGCGGTTTATATAATTTAATAATTAATATATTAATAATAATTATAATAGTCCGGCCCGCCCCCTGCGGGGCGGACCCCGAAGGAGTTCGACTTAAATTATAATTTAATAATTTTTATTTATTAATAGTTTCGGGGCCCGGCCACGGGAGTCGGAACCCCGAAAGGAGTTTTATTATTAATATAAAAAGAGTAAGGATAATAATAAATTCTTTTAATTTATTTTTAATAAAATATAATTTTAAAATAGTTTTTATAGTCCGGCCCGCCCCGCGGGGGGGGCGGACCCCGAAGGAGTTCGGTCTGGCATTAATTATAATAATTATATTAATATTATTATTATTTATTATATTATAATATATTTATTTATATTTTATAATATTAATAATTATTTTATATTTAATAAATATAATATATATATTATTTTTTTTAATAACTATCTAATTAATAGCTATTTTGGTGGAATTGGTAGACACGATACTCTTAAGATGTATTACTTTACAGTATGAAGGTTCAAGTCCTTTAAATAGCAATAAATATATATAATATA
>NZ_BMSF01000080.1 GCF_014649015.1 Streptomyces narbonensis | reverse complement strand
AAATATTAATAAAATAAAATAAAATTATAATATAATTAAATTATAAGAATTATATTTACTCCTTTTATAATTTATATTTATAATATAATATAATATAAAATAAATATAATATAATATAAAATAAATATAATGTAATAGGTATTCACTCCTCTTTGGGGTTCCGATCCCCCATACGGATACGGATACGGATACGAATACGGATACGGATACGGATACGGGGGGCCGTCCCCCAGAACTTAATATTATATCTTAAATAATTAATATAAATATAATATATTATTTAATAATAATAATAAATAAATAAATAAATAAATAAATAAATTAAATAAATAATAATATTATTATAATTACTTTTTAATAAATAATATTAATATAATATTATATTAGTATTATAAATAGACTTTTTATTATTTTATATATAATATAGTCCGGCCCGCCCCCGCGGGGCGGACCCCGAAGGAGTCCGGCCGAAGGAGATGTGAATCCTGCTAGGAGGAGTAATTATTTATTAATATTATTTTAATATATATAAATATGATAATCATGATTACGTGTAGAAGGAATTGAACCTTACATTATTTATTTATGAGACAAATGTTTTAACCAATTAAACTATACAAGCTCCTTAATTATAATTATTATTATAATTAATACAATATTTACTCTTTATTATCAATATTTATACCTTATTTTATAAATATAAATAAAAGATATTAATTATTAAAATATTAATAAATATATTCTTTAATAATTTATAATTATAATATAATAATTATAATAATAATAATTTTTAATAAAAAATAAAATAATTATAAAATTATAATCTTATTATATAAAATATATAATATATTTATAATTATTAATAAAAAAGATAATTATATAATTAAAATTAATATATATATATATATATATATAAAGGTATTATTAATTAATTAAAAATATTAATATATTTGTTAATTAAATAAATAAATAAATATAAATATTATCTAATTATAAATTTATTCTTA
>NZ_BMSF01000079.1 GCF_014649015.1 Streptomyces narbonensis | reverse complement strand
CTAGGACTTGTCCGGCCGATCATGTTCGGAGCCAGATGGTGAGGGCTGCGGCGGTTGCGGTGCCAAGGTAGACGTAACGGCGCTTGTCGTAGCGGGTGGCCACCGCCCGGTGCTGTTTCAGCCGGTTGATGGCCCGCTCGACGGTGTTCCGCTTCTTGTACCGGTCCTCGTCGAAGCCGGGTGGCCGTCCGCCGCGTGAGCCTTTGCGCAGGCGGGCGGCCTGGCTGTCGGTCTTCTCCGGGATCGTGTGCCGGATGCCCCGGCGCCGCAGGTACTGACGGCAGGGTCCGTTGCTGTAGGCCTTGTCGGCCGCGACGCTGTCCGGCGTCTTGCGGGGCCGTCCCGGACCGGCTTTCGGGACGCGGATCTTCTCCAGGACAGACTTGAACTGGGTGCAGTCAGCCTGCTGACCTGGGGTGACGATCAGAGAGAGCGGGCGGCAGCGGCCGTCCGTGCTCAGGTGGAGCTTGGTCGTGAACCCGCCGCGCGAGCGGCCCAGGCCCTCGCCTCCTGCACCACCTCCTCCAGGCGGGCGTGCAGGCTCTGCCATGCCGTCTCGCCCTGGTGTTCTGCCAGTTCGGCCCCCTTTGAGGCCGGGGGCGGCGGCGGATCGGTGCGGGCGCCGGCCGCGTGCTGATGCGCCCGCACGATGGTGGAGTCGACCGAGATGTCCCAGTCGATCTCACCTGCCGCGTCGGCGGCGGCCTGGACCTGCTGCAGCAGACGCTCCCAGGTCCCGTCGCCTGACCACAGTCGGTGCCGTTCGTAGACGGTCTTCCACGGCCCAAAACGCTCTGGCAGGTCACGCCACTGAACGCCGGTCCGCACCCGGTGCAGAATCCCGTCGATCACCTGCCGGTGGTCCCGCCACCTGCCACAACGCCTATTGCTGACCGGCAGGAACGGCCGTAGCCGTTCCCACTCGGCATCGCTCAGATCACCCCGCCCCATGTCCACATCAACGACCCCGACGCGGAGTAGTCACATGATCGGCCGGACAAGTCCTAGG
>NZ_BMSF01000078.1 GCF_014649015.1 Streptomyces narbonensis | reverse complement strand
ATGATTAGGGGAAGCATAGTTGCAATTGCTACACCCATGAAAAGAAATGGTGTAATAGACTGGGAATCTTTGAGAACTTTAGTAAAGTTTCATTTAGAAAATAATACAGATGCAATAGTAGCAGCAGGTACAACAGGTGAAACAACCACACTAAATTTAGAAGAACATTTTAAAGTAATACGTACTATTGTTAATGAGGTAAATAATAAGATTCCAGTAATAGCTGGAATAGGTGCTAATTCAACCAGTGAAGCAGTTAATTTAACAAAATCTGCAAAGGAAGCTGGGGCCCATTCTGGATTATCTGTAACTCCTTATTATAATAAACCTACTCAAAGTGGAATGTTAGACCATTTTAAAGAAATAGCTTCTGTAGGACTTCCAATTATAATTTATAATGTGCCAAAAAGAACGGGTGTAGATATTTATAATGAAACAATTTTAAAATTATCAGAAATTAAAAATATTATAGGAATAAAAGAATCTTCAGGTGATTTAGAAAGAGCTGTAGAATTAATTGAAAAATTAAAATATAAAGATTTTGCTTTATATTCAGGGGATGATAGTACAGCTTGTGAATTTTTATTATCTGGAGGTCATGGAGTAATTTCTGTCTCATCTAATATAGTTCCTAAAAAAATGCATGAATTATGTATTGCTTCAATAGAAGGAAATATTGAATTAGCTTATAAAATAAATAAAAAATTAATGCCATTGCATTATGCTTTAAGTATCGAATCAAATCCTATTCCGGTAAAATGGGCTTTAAATAAAATGGGTTTAGTAAAAAAAGGAATAAGATTACCTTTAACCTGGTTAGCAAATAAATATCACTCAACCTTATTAAAAACATTGCAATTATTAGAAGTATTAAAATAAATTAGTAAAAATATTAGGAGATATTTTTATGATAAAAGATCTTGATCCTACAGAAACGAAAGAATGGATTGACTCTATAATTTCAGTAATGGATCGAGAGGGAATATTTCGTGTAAAATATTTATTAAATAGTATGATAAATTA
>NZ_BMSF01000077.1 GCF_014649015.1 Streptomyces narbonensis | reverse complement strand
CTCAATTTGTACAAGAATTACATAAAAATAAAATCCGTAATATTATTATTGATGGATATTTTATAAATGGGCAACATAAAGATGGATCTATTTTTAAAACAATTAGACCAACAATTGAAGATCCTAGTTTAATTGATGATTTATTAAATCATAATGTTTCTATAGAAGGAAGAGAACCAAATAAAACAAGCATCTGGTCAAGGTTATTAATATCTAGTTTTCCAATATTAATTATAATAGCTGTTTTATTATTTTTTATGCGACAAATGCAAATTAATGTTGGAGGTAAAGGTGGCCCAATTATTTTTGGTAAATCTAAAGCTAAAGTAATTTTAAAAGATCAAATAAAAATTACGTTTAGAGATGTTGCAGGTTGTGATGAAGCTAAATCAGAAGTTGAAGACTTAGTAGATTTTTTAAAAAATATAAAAAAATTTAAAAAATTAGGAGGAAAAATTCCGAAAGGCGTTTTAATGATAGGACCACCTGGCACAGGAAAAACTTTGCTTGCAAAAGCTATAGCGGGTGAAGCCAAAGTCCCGTTCTTTACTATTTCTGGTTCGGAATTTGTAGAAATGTTTGTAGGAGTGGGTGCGTCTCGGGTAAGAGATATGTTTATTCAAGCAAAAAAACAATCACCTTGTATTATTTTTATAGATGAGATAGATGCAGTAGGTAGAACAAGAGGTTCAAGTATAGGTGGAGGAGGTCATGATGAAAGAGAACAAACTTTAAATCAATTATTAGTTGAAATGGATGGGTTTGAATCAAATAAAGGGACTATTGTGATAGCCGCAACTAATCGGCCTGATGTGTTAGATAAAGCATTATTAAGACCAGGAAGGTTTGATAGAAAAGTTAATGTAACTTTACCAGATATTGTAGGTAGAGAAAATATACTTAATCTACATTTGAGAAAAATTCCTTTATCTGATGATGTAGAACCTAAAATAATTGCAATGGGCACTCCAGGATGTTCAGGAGCTGAATTAGCTAATATAGTTAATGAAGCAGCAATTTTAGC
>NZ_BMSF01000076.1 GCF_014649015.1 Streptomyces narbonensis | reverse complement strand
CGTCGCCGGGGCACTGAGCCTGGAGGATGCCGCCCGCGTCGTCGCCCTACGCAGCCGGTCCATCGCCGCTCACCTCGCCGGCAAGGGCGGCATGATCTCCCTCGCCCTCAGCCAGACCGACGTCCTGGAGCGGATCGACACCCTCGACGGACTGTCGATCGCCGCCGTCAACGGCCCCACCGCCACCGTCGTCTCCGGCGACCCCACCCAGATCGACGAACTCGCCCGCACCTGCGAGGCCGACGGCATCCGCGCGCGGGTCATCCCCGTCGACTACGCCTCCCACAGCCAGCAGGTCGAGATCATCGAATCCGAACTGGCTCAAATCCTCTCCGGGTTGAAGCCTCAGACCCCCCGCGTCCCCTTCTTCTCCACCCTCGAATGCACCTGGATCACCGAACCGACGCTCGACGCCACCTACTGGTACCGCAACCTCCGCCACCCCGTCGGCTTCGCCCCCGCCATCGAAACCCTCGCCACAACCGAAGGCTTCACCCACTTCATCGAGGTCTCCGCCCACCCCGTCCTCACCATGGCCCTCCCCGACACCGTCACAGGCCTCAGCACCCTCCGCCGCGAACAAGGCGGCCTCGACCGCCTGATCACCTCCCTCGCCGAAGCCTGGACCAACGGCCTCCCCCTCGACTGGACACCCGTCCTCCCGGCCGCGACCGGCGACCTCCCCGACCTCCCCACGTACGCCTTCCAGACCGAGCGCTTCTGGCTTCAGAGTTCCGCCCCCACCAGCGCTGCCGACGACTGGCGCTACCGCGTCGAGTGGCAGCCGCTGACGGCCTCCGGTCAGGCGGCCCTGTCCGGGCGGTGGCTCGTCGCCGCGGGGAGCGAGCCCGACGCCGAGTTGCTGGGCGCTCTGAAGGCCGCCGGTGCGGAGGTCGAGGTGCTGGAGGCCGGGGCGGACGGCGACCGCGGGGCGCTCGCCGCGCGGCTCGCCGCGCTGACGACCGGCGAGGGCGGGTTCACCGGTGTCGTCTCGCTCCTCGACGGGCTCGTGCCGCAGGTCGCCTGGGTGCAGGCGCTCGGCG
>NZ_BMSF01000075.1 GCF_014649015.1 Streptomyces narbonensis | reverse complement strand
CTAGGTGTATTGACTCGCAGGGTTGTTGACTCGGGTGATGGGCGGGTGTCCGTCGAGTGCGGTGTGGCAGCGGTGGTGGTTGTAGGTGTGGAGGAAGTCTGTCAGGGCTTCGGTTCGCTCGGTGTTCGAGGTGTAGGGCCGCAGGTAGGCCCATTCGTCGAGCAGGGTCCGGTTGAAGCGTTCGACCTTGCCGTTGGTCTGGGGCCGGTAGGGCCGGGTGAGTTTGCCGGTGGCGCCGAGGTCGGCGAGCGCGTTTCTCCAGGCCAGGCCTTTGCGGTAGGCCCAGGCGTTGTCGGTCAGGACTCGCTCGATCCGGTCGATGCCCTGGCTATGGAAGAAGGCGGCCGCGCGGGTCAGGAAGCCTGCGCAGGTCGCGACCTTCTCGTCGGGGTGGATCTCGCTGTAGGCGAGGCGGGAGTGGTCGTCGACGGCGGAGTGGACGTAGTCGAAGCCCATGCCGCGGATCGGGCGGCCGGCCTGGCGGCCGTTGGTCTTGTGGCCGCCGCCGTCGGGGATCCGGCCGAGCTTTTTCACGTCGACGTGGATCAGCTCCCCGGGTCGCTCACGCTCGTAGCGGCGGATCACGGTGCCGGTCGGCCGGTCGAGCCAGGCCAGCCGGTTCAGGCGGTGGCGGGTCAGGATCCGGTGCACGGTCGAGGCGGGCAGGCCCAGGATCGGGCCGATCCGGGCCGGGCCGAGCTTGCGGCTCTGCCGCAGGTCGCAGACGCGGTCTTCTACCGCGGACGCGGTCCGGTGCGGCGTCGTGTGAGGTCGGCTCGACCGGTCGTGAAGACCAGCCTCGCCCTCGGTCCGCCACCGGCGGATCCATTTGTGGGCGGTGGCCCGGGAGATGCCCATCTCGGCGGCCACATGAGCGACCGGACGGCCTGAGCAGACACGTTCGACCAGCAGTCTCCTACCGAAGACGGTCAGCCGGGCATTACGGTGGGGCACGAAGACCTCCGTGCGGTGAGTTCCTAGACAGCTCCCACCACACCGGAGGTCTTCGCCATGTTCAAGACCTGCCGAGTGTCAACAACGCTCGTGATCAATACA
>NZ_BMSF01000074.1 GCF_014649015.1 Streptomyces narbonensis | reverse complement strand
AAATGTTAAATATCAAATTTTAAGGGGGTTTTGTTAACCAGATAAATTAGCATGAAATTTAAACAGAGGTTCAGGAGTTTTCCAAAAATAGTATGATATCCCAAAAAAAACGCTCGCAGGGCTCAGGAACCAAAAAATGGTCAAGTCAGCAATAATGTACGTAAAAATATAATGCTGAGAAGAGCTCTCTTTTAAAATTTAAATCAGACCTTAGTAATGATCTGATCCATCGCTTAAAAGTGGTGATATCGTAAGCACTCAAGTCTTTGTTCTTCAACTCTTTGCCCTTAAATTACAGTTTTGTTAGACCTTTAACTCTCATTCATCGCTTAAAATATATGATATCTGAAGCGCTCAAGTTTTCATTCTTCAGCTCTTTGCCTTCAAATTAGTTTTTTCTTTAAAATTGTATTAATTTTTTTTCTTAGATAAATAAAAAATGGACAGTGTTAAAATATTTTTTTTTACATAATATATATAAGTAGAATTTTCAAGCATGAAGAAACAAGGTACCTTGTACAATCCATTTGTTTCATAATTTTTTTGGAAAATTTTTACTTGATGACGGTCAACCGTCATTTCCTGTGGCGTTATCAAAGAAATTTTCAGAAATTAAAGATCTATTACAAGATGTTAGATGATAAAAATACTACAGTCTAATTTGTAAATACTTGCACACAAAAAAACTTAGATCTTCACATTTGACGGGTGTTAATTTATTTATGCGTCGAAAATTGCACAATAAAATAATTCCTTAATTGGCCATGCTCATCCGTAATTTAATAAATATAATATTAATTTTACCAAAATCTCAACAGCAACGTCTAGGCCTACTTTTAATTTACTTCTTTTTTTTTTATTTCATTGACCTACTTCTGAGTTTTTATATTTTATTTAGAACAATTAGTAAAAACTGAAAGGACATTTAGGAAAAGTGAATGTGTTTAATTTTTTTTCTTGGAAAAGTATAAAATTGATAACTATATTTGAATTGGAAAACATGCAAGAGTAAATTCAACTTCATTTCATGGAGAAGCTAATTTGATACATCAACTTTTTACC
>NZ_BMSF01000073.1 GCF_014649015.1 Streptomyces narbonensis | reverse complement strand
CCCCGACCGGAACAACTGCCCTTGTCGTTCGCGCAACGCCGTCTGTGGTTCCTGCACCGCTTCGAAGGACCCTCCGCCACCTACAACGTGCCCATGCGCCTACGCCTGGACACCCAACCCGACACCGACGCACTCACATCCGCGATCGGCGACCTGATCCGACGACACGAAAGCCTCCGCACCACATTCACCGAAACCAACGGCACACCCACCCAACACATCCACCCCACCGAAACCATCACCACCCCCGTCGAAACACTACAAGCCACCACACCAGAACAACTCGAAACACTCATCAACCAGACAGCCCGACACGAATTCGACCTCGAAACAGAAATCCCGATACGCGCCCGCATCATCACCCACGACAACCAATGCACACTCATCCTCGTCGTCCACCACATCGCCGCCGACGGATGGTCACTCGTCCCCCTCATGCAAGACCTCTCCCACGCCTACACCGCACACACCACCGGAAACACCCCCAACTGGCAACCACTCCCCGCCCAATACGCCGACTACACCCTCTGGCAACACGAAATACTCGGCTCCGAAACCGACCCCCACTCCCTCATCACACAACAATTCACCTACTGGCGCACCGAACTCGCCGACCTCCCCGAACACACCACCCTCCCCTTCGACCGACCCCGACCCCACACCGCCAGCCACCACGGCGACATACAACCCCTCCACATCGAACCCGACACCCGAAACGCCATCGAAAACCTCGCCCACCAACACGGCGCCACCCCCGCCATGATCACCCAAGCCGCACTCGCCGTCCTCCTCCACAAACTCGGAGCCGGCCACGACATCCCCCTCGGCTCCCCCATCGCCGGACGCACCGACGACGCCCTCAACAACCTCATCGGATTCTTCGTCAACACCTGGATCCTCCGCGTCAACATCCAAACCACCGACACCTTCACCGACATCCTCACCCAAGTCCGCGAAAAAGCACTCGCCGCCTACGCCAACCAAGACGCACCCTTCGAACAACTCGTAGAACTCCTCAACCCCACCCGCACCACCGCCCACCACCCCCTCTTCCAAACCTCCCTCGCCTTCCAAAACAAC
>NZ_BMSF01000072.1 GCF_014649015.1 Streptomyces narbonensis | reverse complement strand
TATTCTCATAATATTATATATATATATTTCCCTTTCTAAAAATAATAATAATTATATATAATAATAATATAATTATATATATATATATTATAATAATAATAATAATAATAATAATAAATAATAATAATTATTTTTATTAATAATATTAATATATTATAATTATTAATAAATATTAATAAAAATAGCTCTCTTAGCTTAATGGTTAAAGCATAATACTTCTAATATTAATATTCCATGTTCAAATCATGGAGAGAGTAATTATATTATATTAATAATCCCCCCCCCATTTTTAATTAAATTAAGAAGTTTAATTTACTATTTAATAATAAATGAAATAATAATAATAGATATAAGTTAATTGGTAAACTGGATGTCTTCCAAACATTGAATGCGAGTTCGATTCTCGCTATCTATAATTAATATTAATATAAATTAATATCCTATAATTAATTAAATACAAAATTATATTAAAACTTATATTATATTATATTATAATATTATATTATTATTATATAAAAATATAATAATAATAATATTTAATTTTATTTAATAATAATATTTTATATAATAAAATAATCATATTTATAATATTTAATATTAATAATAATTTATTATAATAATTCTTTAATATACTTATTTATTATTATTTTAATAAATAAATATAATTCTTATAAATATATTATAACAAAATATATTATATTTTAATTAAATACAATATTATAAATATATATATATATATAAATATTTATATAAAAAAAAAATAAAAATATTTTAATAATTATTCTTTATAAATAAATAATGATAATAATAATTTATAATAATCTCCTTGTGGGGTTCCGGCTCCCGTGGCCGGGCCCCGGAACTATAATATATTTTAATATATTTTTTATTACTCCTCCTTTGGGGTCCGCCCCGCGGGGGCGGGGCGGACTATAATAATTTTTTATTGATAAAAAAGTATATATAATATAATTAATATATTTCTTTTTATATAAATTATAAATATTATTTTATAATAAAAAAAGTATATATAATATTAGATATTTAATAAATAATATAATAATAATATAAATAAATATATATATATTATTAATATA
>NZ_BMSF01000071.1 GCF_014649015.1 Streptomyces narbonensis | reverse complement strand
AATGCTTTTAAAGTAGCTAAACTATCATATCCTTCTAAAAAACCTTTAATATTAGTAATTCCATTTGACAAAGATCCAAACATAACTGCCCGATGTGATATCGATTTATCACCTGGTACTTTAATTCTACCTTTTATTGGTTTAATAACTTTTTTTACTATATATTTAACATTATTCTTCATTAGACTTATTTTCTCTTATTAATTGTTCTGGGTAAGAACCTAATATTTTTATTTCTGCACCTCGCATATCTACTTCTTTTAATATTTTTTCTAACAACTTAGATTTCCGATGTCCTTTTATCTCAATAAAAAATATATAATTCCAAACTCCATTAGTTTCTGGGGCTGGCCTGTTTATTATACGTAAAATCTCAATCTTATAACGATAAAACGGTTCTATTAATAAATAAAAAGAACCTATTTTATTTTTAATTGATAACATTAATAATGTTTTATCATCTCCTGTAGGTCCAACATCTTTATCTGATAAAATTAAAAATCTTGTATAATTATTAATTCGATCTTCTATATTTTTAGCAATTATTTTTAAAGAATAATAACTAGCAGCAATATCTCCAGCAATTGCTGCACTCTTACTTTCAGTTTTAACTATTTTTGAAGCTTCTGCATTAGAAGATACTAAAATTCTTTTAGCAATAGGATAATTATTATTTAACCAATTTCTACATTGAGCAAATGATTGTTGATGTGAATAAATTTTTTCTATATTTTTATTTATATTTTTTTTTCCAATCATTAAATTCTGATGTATTGGTAATATTACTTCTCCACATATTTTTAATTTTGAATAAATAAAAGAATCTAAAGTATTATTTACTATCCCTTCTGTAGAATTTTCTAAAGGTACAACTCCATAATTATATTTTTTATTTTCTATTGTATTAAACACATCTTTTACAGGTATACTTATTACAGATTTACCAAAATGTTTAATTACTGCTTTTTGAGTAAATGTGCCCACAGGTCCCATATAAGCAACTTTTATTGGGAATTCTAAAGCTAAACATGCAGACATGATTTCTCTAAATAATCTTGATATTTCTTCATTAGATAATGGCCCTTTATTATTTCTTATTATATTTCTT
>NZ_BMSF01000069.1 GCF_014649015.1 Streptomyces narbonensis | reverse complement strand
TTCAAAGCAAACTAAGAATAAAGAAACCCTATTCCAATAAAATGTTAAGAAAGAACTAACACCAACTTCTTTCTTCCTCTTACTCAATTTTGGAAGTTGAACATCTTGTGAAGTTCAGTGTTGCTCTACATCAACTTTTAGTTTTGGAAGCAGTTTTACACTGTATTTCAAAGTGCGTTTTGAAAAGAAGCTTAATTTCGCTAGTTAAACATGTTGTTTTTCAGCCAAAATTTGTACTTTTCTTTGCAGTGTCAGAAAGATCTTTGTCAGAGTGACTCCGAACATAGAGCTGATTTTCACACCTAAACATCTTTGTTGTAGCTGCAAGTTGAGTTTGGGCCCAAGAATGCACTACACTTTCAAAGCAAACTAAGACTAAAGAAACCCTATTCCAACAAAAAGTCAAGAAAGAACTAACACCGACTTGTTTCTTCCACTTACTTAACTTTGAAAGTTGAACAACTTGTGAAGTTCAGTGTTGCTCTACATCAACTTTTAGTTTTGGAAGAAGTTTTACACTGTATTTTAAAGTATGCTTTGAATAGAAGCTTACTTTAGATTGTTAAGCATGTTGTTTTTCAGCAGAAATCTGCAGTTTTTCTTGGAGTAACAGAAAGTTCTTTTGCAGAATGACTCCACTTATGAAGCTGATTTTCACACCTAAAGATCTTTGTTGTAGCTGCCAGTTGAGTTTTGGGCCTAAGAATGCACTACACTTTCAAAGCCAACAAAGACTAAAGAAACCCTCTTGTAACGAAATGTTAAGAAAGAACTAACACCAACTTGTTTCTCCCTTCTACTTAACTTTGGAAGTTGAACAACTTGTGAAGTTCAGTGTTGCTCTACATCAACTTTTAGTTTAGGAAGCAGTTTTACACTGTATTTCAAAGTACTTTTTCAAAAGAAGCTTAAAATCGCTAGTTAAGCATGTTGTTTTTCAGCCAAAATCTGTACCTTTTTTTCCAGTATCAGAAAAATCTTTGGCAGAATGGCTAAAAACATAGAGCTGATTTTCCCACCTAAAGATCTTTGTTGTAGCTGCAAGTTGAGTTTGGGGACTAAGAATGCACTACACCTTCAAAGCAAACTAAGAATAAAGAAACCCTATTCCAATAAAATGTTAAGAAAGAACTAACACC
>NZ_BMSF01000068.1 GCF_014649015.1 Streptomyces narbonensis | reverse complement strand
TAGCCTTACTTACTGGAGAAAGGGGTGGATGGGAGGTGAATGTGGATTTGGTTGTCATGGAAACGCAAAATAGAGGAACTACTAGAAAATGAAATCTTCAGAAAACTGAATACTTTTTGTAATTAAAGATTCTTAGTATATATAAAACAAACTTGGAGACAAAAAAAAAAATAACTTCCACTCAGGTTTTTACTTTCTCGCTACTCTATAGAGTAGAGAAAGTATTGTCATCATGAAAAAAAAAAAAATTGAGATGAAAGTGTTTCTATATGTTTCATGATTAGCTGATTCCAAAAAACCAATTTTTAAAAAATGTCTGTATGACAGTCCGTCCGTCCGTCCGTCCGTCCGTCTGTCCGTCCGGGTCCTCAGATTGAAAACTATTGATCAGAATTCAACCAAATTTGGTATGGATAGTCATATCCTAATTACCCTCGGGCGTATTTTTTGTTTTTAGGATATTCCAAATTTGAAGGGATGTTAACCCCAAAAATAGGGGTAAATAGGGGTGTTTATAATTTTAAAAAAAAATCCGAGCTAAGGATTTTGTTCAAATTTGGTAAGAACATACCTTAATAGTAGTTTGTTCAAACAAAATTTTAAAACTTTTCAGAAAAACTCTGGAAAGGGTGATTACGGAGCGAAACGTAGAATTGACGATGAAAAAATGGGGATATATACATGATTAGCTTGATCTTCTTCAAAATTTTAAACAAGAAAGTAAAAAAAACAAAAAAAACAAAACAACTAATTGAGGCATTGAACCGATAATAATAAATTTTCTTGGAAAACTCATGGAAATCCACCTCATTTTCCTGTAACCCAAGAACAGGGAGGGGGGTGAGGCTACGGATTGATAAGAGTAATATAGATATACCATTCCTTGATTTTTTTCAAAAATAACTTTCCTTCAGTTTTTCTATTTGTAATAATAAATAAATAAATAAGTAAAAAGAAAGTAAATAAATACAGTCTTTCATTGGGAAGTTTTTGTTCATCTAGACGGATACATGCGAGAAAGTGTTGCCCGTACCTCGTACGGCCGTTTATTTATTTTTTTTTTTAAAGTTCTTTTAAGGGTCCAGCCAACTAAGGGCCCATTAGACGAAGGAGAAGAGAGAAGAAGAAGGAAAGATGAAAGAATGGAAGGAAACACCCACGCCATTCCAAAGTG
>NZ_BMSF01000067.1 GCF_014649015.1 Streptomyces narbonensis | reverse complement strand
TACTACTACTGGACGACCCTTATAAAATTTTTCTTTAATATCTTTATTTATAGCTTCAAATTTTTCTTTTGTAGATAAAAAAATTAAATCATTCATATCTTTACGTATTCTAGGTTTATTTGTTGGAATAACTAATACATCTAATTTATAATTTTTATTAAATTCATATAATTCAGTATAAGCTGTCCCGCTCATACCTGCTATTTTAGCATAAAGTCTAAAATAATTTTGTAAAGTAATATAAGCTAAAGTATTACTTTCTTCTTTTATATTTACTCCTTCCTTTGCTTCAATAGCTTGATGCAAACCATCTGACCATCTTTTTCCTGGCATTACACGACCTGTATTTTCATCTACTATAATTACTTCATGATTTATAATAATATAATCAACATTTTTTTTAAATAAATAAAGTGCTAATAAAGCTGCTTTTATTTTTTTTATAAAACCTATATTATTAGCTGAATAAAGAGAATCATTTTTTTTTATTATTTTATTTAATTTAAAAATCTCTTCTATATATTTATATCCTTTTTCAGTTAATTCAACTTGTTTATGTTTTTCATCTAAAATAAAATCTCCTTTTTCATATTCAGTAAATTTAGAACTTCTTAATTTTTCTGCTATATTTTTAATTAGATAATATATTTTAGTATCTTCATATATTTGTCCTGAAATAATTAATGGAGTACGAGCTTCATCAATTAAAATAGAATCAACTTCATCAAGTAAAGCAAAGTTAAGTTTTCTTTGAAATTTTTCTTTAATTTTATAAACCATATTATTACGTAAATAATCAAAACCATATTCATTATTAGTCCCATAAGTAATATCAGCTTTATAAGCATTAATTTTTTCTTTTAAATTTTGTTTTGCATAAATATTTTTTATACTTAATCCAAGAAATTCATATAATGTACGAATATTAGTAGAATCTCTTTTTGCTAAATATTCATTTATTGTTACGACATGTACTCCAAGACCAGTTAAGGCATTTAAATATGAAGGTAAAGTCCCAACTATAGTTTTTCCCTCTCCTGTTTTCATTTCAGAAATCATACCTTTGTGTAAAACTATACCTCCAATTATTTGAACATCAAAATGACGCATCCCAATTATACGTTTGCTAGCTTCTCTAACTGTAGAAAAAGCTTCAGGTAATAACATATCAAGTAAATCAC
>NZ_BMSF01000066.1 GCF_014649015.1 Streptomyces narbonensis | reverse complement strand
TTTGTGCGTAGATGGATCAATATATATTCAAAACAAGAAAAGACACGAAAACAGATTGTCTACATAGCTTTAAAGGGGTAAAAAGTGACATTTTGTGTGTATTTTTACCGAGCTTCAAACTGTTTCAAACAACTCATACTCAACCAAAGCTCGCGATTTAAGCGTCGGAACTAAGCAAACTTTAGCTTTTATTAAAGGTTTTATGCGGAGGTAGACCAATATATATTCAAAACAAGAAAAAACAGTAAAACATATAGCCTACATAGCTTAAAAGGGGTAAAAAGTGACATTTTGTGTGTGTTTTTACCTGGAATCAAACTGTTTCAACACATCATACTCGCCCAAAGCTCGCGATTGAAGCGTCATAACAAAGCAAAGTTTGGCTTTTTTTAAAGGTTTTATGTTGAGTTAGATCAATATATATTCAAAACAAGAAAAAACACGAAAACATATTGACTACATAGCTTTAAATGGGTAAAAAATGACATTTTTTGTGTATTTTTTACCTCGTTTCAAACTGTTTCAAACACATTATACAAGCCCAAAGCTCGGAAAAGAAGCGTTGGCACTAAGCAAACATTAGCTTTTTTTAAAGATTGTGAGCGATTTTAAGTCAATATATATTCAAAACAAATAAAACACGAAAATATACTTGCTACATAGCTTTAAAGGGATAAAAAGTGACCTTTGTGTGTATTCGTACCTCGATTCAAACTGTTTCAAACATATTATAATCGCCCAAAGCTCGCGATTGAAGCGTCGTAACTGAGAAAACTTTGGCTTTTTTAAAGGTTTTGAGAGGGGATGGATCAATATATATTCAAAACAAGAAAAAACACGAAAAAATATTGGCTACATAGCATTAAATGGGTAAAAAGTGACATTTTGTGAGTATTTTTACCTCGATTCAAACTGTTTCAAACACCTCATACTCGCTCAAAACTAGCGATTTAATGGTCGAAACTAAGCAAACTTTGGCTTTTTTTTAAAGGTTTTGGGCAGGGCTTGATCAATAACAATTCAAAACTAGAAAAAAAACGAAAATATGCTTGCTACATAGCTATAAAGGGGTAAATGGTGACATTTTGTGTGTATTTTACCTCTATTCAAACTGTTTCAAACACCTCATACTCGCTCAAAACTAGCGATTTAATGGTCGGAACTAAGCAAACATTGGCTTTTTTTAAACGTTTTAGGGAG
>NZ_BMSF01000065.1 GCF_014649015.1 Streptomyces narbonensis | reverse complement strand
TAGATACATGCCTGTTTAAAAAACAGGTATCCACAGCATCCTAGAGATACTTATCTGCTCACTAGCAGAAATAAATCGGCCTTCGGCCGATTTAAATGTTGGGCACCCCTATGTAGGGGCACCCAAAATTTAAATCGGCACCGCAAAGCGGAGCTAAACTTTCTCGCAACTCCATAGACTTAAACTGCACAGTAAATTTTTATTAGGTGATTTTTTTTATTCTTATTCTTAATTGTTTACAATGCCTAATAAAAAACAAATGATCAGTTTATTTACCTATTCATTAATACTTTTTCCGTTAGATATTTAAGAAAATTGAGTGGGCAAATCCTTCGTTTAGCTTGAAATAAGGGTGTCTCGGAAATATGTAATTTTCCGTCTCTTCAACCCCTGTAACAATCCTTCCAAGTAATTCAAAGGGAGAATAATGCAATTAAGTTCATTTGTACACATGGAAAGAGTTTTTAAGCCAGCTACTCCTTGGTTAGGCTTCAAATAAGGGTATCTCGGAGGTACGCAAATTACCGTCTCTTCCAACCCCTGTAACAACCCTTCCAAGTGATTCAAAAGGAAAATGAAGAAATGGAGTTCATTTGTACATGTGTAAAGAGTTTTTAAGTGGGCTACTCCTTCGCTAAGCTTGAAATAAGGGTGTTTCGGAGGTATGTAATTTTCCGTCTTCCAACCCCTGTAACAACCCTTCCAAATGATTCAAAGGGAAAATGAAGAAATTAAGCTTGTTTGTACATATGAAAAGAGTTTTTTTGAAGATTTTAAAAAAAAATTGTTGGTCTGGTTTTTTTGCAATAAGGAAAAAACCTCTTTTTTAGGGGTGTTTTCACCCCTGTCCCCCCTAATTTTGGAAAATTCAAAAAAACAAAAAAACTACCTATAGATATTTTAGAGACAAGCAAAATTGCAAAATTTGGTTGAATTTGAACCATTAGATCAAAAGTTATGCTCAGTGACGGACGGACGGACGGACGGACACACAGATTTATTGTTAAAAACCACTTTTTTGGCATCAGGGAGTCATGAAACGCATAGAAACACTCTCAGCTCAAATTCCAATTTCTGCGCCATTACAATACTTTCTCAACTCCTTCGGAGTTACGAGAAAGTAAAAATGGGGACAAAGCTAAAAATAAATTGCTAAAAACAACAACGAGACGTTTCGGAACCACCCAGCTCCTTTCTCAATCAATAAAACAATTAAAAACTAAAATTAAAACGATCGTGATCACAGCCACATTTCAATGAAATAAA
>NZ_BMSF01000064.1 GCF_014649015.1 Streptomyces narbonensis | reverse complement strand
TAATATATATAAATATAATAAAGAATGTAAATAATATATATATAATATAATATAATATAAAAAATATATATATATATAAATATATATATAATATATAGATAATAATATTTTTATATAATTTATTTTATTATTAAGTAATAAATAATAAAAAAATCAATATATTAAATAATATATTTATATTAGTTCGGTTTAGTTGGTATTTTGTAATGAGTAAAAAGTAATATATAATATTAAATAATAAGTATTGATATAAGTAATAGATATAATAATAATATTATTAATATTTTATATAAATAATATTAATAATATAGATTATGAAAGAGAGTATTAATATCATTAAATATATATATATGTTATATAATTTAAATGATTTTAATATATATATATATATTATATTATAGATTATGATACATTTATATAAATAATATATATATAAAAATTAATTATACTATTACTTTATAATATAATAATATTTATTTATAAAGATATAAAAGAATTGTTTAAAGTTATAACTAAAATATTATATAGTATTCATTAATAATTAATATTATAAATTCAACTATTGTTATATTTATAAATAGAATAATATATTATTATCCTTTAAGATATAACAATAATTATTTAAATTAAATTAAATTAAATTTAATTAATTTTTTTTTTTAATGAATATAATAATAATAATATTATTAAAATTAATATATAAAAAAAAAGTAAAAATGGTACAAAGATGATTATATTCAACAAATGCAAAAGATATTGCAGTATTATATTTTATGTTAGCTATTTTTAGTGGTATGGCAGGAACAGCAATGTCTTTAATCATTAGATTAGAATTAGCTGCACCTGGTTCACAATATTTACATGGTAATTCACAATTATTTAATGGTGCGCCTCTCAGTGCGTATATTTCGTTGATGCGTCTAGCATTAGTATTATGAATCATCAATAGATACTTAAAACATATGACTAACTCAGTAGGGGCTAACTTTACGGGGACAATAGCATGTCATAAAACACCTATGATTAGTGTAGGTGGAGTTAAGTGTTACATGGTTAGGTTAACGAACTTCTTACAAGTCTTTATCAGGATTACAATTTCCTCTTATCATTTGGATATAGTAAAACAAGTTTGATTATTTTACGTTGAGGTAATCAGATTATGATTCATTGTTTTAGATAGCACAGGCAGTGTGAAAAAGATGAAGGACCTAAATAACACAAAAGGAAATACGAAAAGTGAGGGATCAACTGAAAGAGGAAACTCTGGAGTTGACAG
>NZ_BMSF01000063.1 GCF_014649015.1 Streptomyces narbonensis | reverse complement strand
TGTTTCTCGATCCCTGTTGTTCTTCATAAATAGCATGGATATCTAAGAACAGTTCAGCGACTGTCATATTTAGATGTCGATGACGTGTGTAGCGTAAAAATTTATATTCGCCAGATAGACCTCTCATAATTAATTGGCATGCGACCTTGTTATTGATATGAATGCCATTATTGTTCAGTCTGTCGATAATGTTTGTGACTTTTGTTTCAAATGCATCTGCAGGTGTACTGCCATTATATTGCAAATTTGCCAGGGTCACAATGTCGTTTGCCTCTTGGGTATCAGATTGCATTTTTTCAATACTTTTGGAAAGAATTTTCATGATATCCGTATAATCAACGGATAGGATGTCTTTGACCCAGGTAGGTAGGAATTGAGAGGGAGCAAATATTTGAAAAGTGTTATACAAGAAGGTGAGTTCATCATCAGTGATCTGACGTACGGGTTTTCCGTTTACTGTCGGAATAATACCACCGAGATTCGAGTTTTGTAAAAATTTGATGTATGTTTTAACCCAATTTGGAAAGTCATTAGGTGAGGTTAACATTGGTGGTGGTCTGACATATTTTTTAGTGGATGTCATATCAGAGTCCGCTGAGGATGAATCAGTAAATGTATTACCTGACTCAGGTGATGGAGTGCTCAGAGGCGTTCCAACTGATGATGGATACTGCGGAAACTGTGATTGTGGCCCAGGTGGAAAGTACATAGGCGACATTTGATAAGGTGTATACGGAATCATAGATGGGCGTCCGTAAAATGACCAATCAGATGGATTGGCTTGGTTTTGGGTCATCATGCACTGCTGTGGGTACGGCCCATTCTGTGGAGGTGGTACTGAAGCAGGTTGAGGAGAGGCATGATGGGGGTTCTCTGGAACAGCTGATGAAGCAGGTGTTGTTGTCTGTTGAGAGTTAGCCTTAGTGGAAGCCTTCTCACATTCTTCTGTTTTGGAAGCTGAAACGTCTAACGGATCTTGATTTGTGTGGACTTCCTTAGAAGTAACCGAAGCACAGGCGCTACCATGAGAAATGGGTGAATGTTGAGATCAAAATGGAATCTATATTTCTACATACTAATATTACGATTATTCCTCATTCTAGTTGAAGTGCATGTTAACGAAGCCTTTGTCGACTTTCCTCCAATCACTTTTCCGTTGAGTAGGAAAATGTTACCAATTTGTGACTTGTAATATGGTTGGTTACCATATGAAGCATCGCTTATTGCGACTAGTTTATTATCTGGCTTGGTAGGTTTGTTTTTGTGCCATATTAATTGTTTATCTCTAGTGTCCCA
>NZ_BMSF01000062.1 GCF_014649015.1 Streptomyces narbonensis | reverse complement strand
CCTCGAGGGCCAGTGAGAGTGATCGGACCCACGGCAACGGTGTTCACGACCGCGGAGACGTTCTTGCCCGGGTCAGTCATATTTACCACGTAGGGCCAAGTATTGGCGAATGACAAATTCCCCAAGTTTAACAATACAGAGTTGCACGCAGGTGAATCGGACAGCCGCAACAAACATGTTGATGATGTTAGATTGCCGCTCACTTCCCCTGTAGCATTGATGCCCTGACAGGCAGTTGAAATCTGCTCCGACAAAAGGATTGCAAACGTGAAATTATACCACAGTGGCTTATACCCGTTTACGTGCACTGTCCAGTTTCCGTCTTTATTTGGCAAGTCCGCCGGAGGAGGCGTTGGTTGATCGTGCATTGTTGCATCAGCCGTTGGTTGCTCCTCGTCATGAAATGGGTCGTCGAGAACACTCTGCCTCGTATGTGATATACTGTCCACCTCTGTCGCATCTCCTTTCGAAAAATTTGCCTCTACTATTTGGTCTCCTCCCCCACCGCGCGCTATTCCTATCATTTGCCTGTGTGTCGCGTCATCTGCCACTGAAATGTAGTTAAATCCCTGCACCGTCACATCAGCATGACCGTCTGCAACATGCACGTTACCGGTGAAGAGATCGCGTGAAATACCCGTCCCATCCGGTGGGGGTATTTGCCCGCCTATGAGATAGAGTGACATGCCGTCGGCATTTGGTACGGAAGCAATAACGGCGTTGGTACGCAGCGGTGCAAAACCAATCATCACATCTGTCGCGTCACTACCCGGCCCTGAGAGGTCCACCCATGACTCCAGTCGATCGAAAGAACGTCGATATGTTGCCGCAATCATTGCCAACGTTCGATTGTATATCATGAGCTGCGGCGACAACCAGTCTAACAACTCAGAGTCGAACTGACCAACATCTGCCGTGAAGTATGTGGGGTCCACAACATACACGTTGTCGTTGTATTCTGGCCAGCCTCTGTAGTCACGGCAGCCGCCTCCAATAAACACAAGCTCACTGTTGTCTACCACGCCCGGTGTAATAAGTGAGGTGCCCAACCCCCGACCAGCGTCGACAAATTGTCCAGTAACTGTGTTGAACTGTGAAACGGACGTCATGGGGTTACCATCTATTAACGATACACCACCTACGATATAAATTGTACCATTGCCATTCCCCACACAACTAGCGTTGAAGCGAAGTGTTGCGGTGTCGGGAATCGAAATGTGTTGTATATCCATTGAGAGATCATCCACTGGAGGGAACTGCTGTTGGTACAACCTAATCACTTGGACAGATCGAAGAGTTGCATTGATTGTTTGAG
>NZ_BMSF01000061.1 GCF_014649015.1 Streptomyces narbonensis | reverse complement strand
AACCCCACCCGCACCACCGCCCACCACCCCCTCTTCCAAACCTCCCTCGCCTTCCAAAACAACACCCTCCCCCACCTCACCATCGGAAACATCAACACCACCTTCGAACCCACCTCAACCGGCACAGCACGATTCGACCTCCTCTTCAACATCGTCGAACCACCGGACAACGAAAACGGCAACACCGGCTACCGCGGAATAGTCGAATACGCCACCGACCTATTCGACAAAGAAACCATCAAAGAACTCATCACCCGATACCTCAACCTGCTGAACACAGCCGTCACCAACCCCGACACCCCCCTCCAAACCATCGACATACTCCTCCCCCACGAACACCACCAACTCCTCGAAACCTGGAGTGACACCGCGATCAGCGCCGCAACGGCGACGGTCTACCAGGTGATCGAGAAGCAGATGCGCCGGACTCCGGACGCGATCGCCGTGGCATTCGGGGAGGTCGAGCTGACCTACCGGCAACTCGAGGTGCGCGCCGAAGAGATCGCTGCCACGCTCGCCTCCGTGGGTGTGGGGCCGGACGCCGTGGTGGCGGTAGCACTTACCCGTTCGCCTGATCTGGTCGCGACACTGCTGGGCGTCTTGAAGGCCGGCGGTGTCTATCTGCCCCTGGATCCCGCCTATCCGGCGGACCGGCTGGAATCCATGCTCGACGACTCGGCCCCGCTGGTCGTCGTCACCGACAGGGCCACTGTCGAGTCCGTCGCCGGGACGGGTGTGCGGCGCCTCCTGGTCGAAGAGATCACCACGGCGCGCGCGACCCCCCGACCGGAATTGCGCCCCGATCACCTCGCCTACTTGATCTACACCTCCGGCTCCTCCGGCGTCCCGAAAGGCGTCGCCATGACGTCCGGGGCGCTGGCGAACCTCTTACGCTGGCACGTCGAGGTCACTGACGGTGGCACGGGTTCGAGGGTCGCCCAGTTCACCGCGTCGGGCTTCGACGTCTCGGTCCAGGAGATCCTCTCCAGCCTGGCAACAGGCAAGTCGCTGATCATTCCGGACGACGAGACCCGGGTCGATCCACGCGCGCTCGCGGCATGGCTGCGTCAGGAGCGGATCAACGAGCTTTTCGCCCCGACACCGGTGGTCAAAGCGGTGTGCGAAGCAGCAATGGAGGACGGGTTCGATCTACCTGACCTGCGTGAGGTGTGCCAGGCGGGCGAAGCGCTCACCCTCGACGCCCGCCTCCGAAGGTTCCTCCTCGACTCCCGGACCCGGCTTCGGAACAACTACGGTCCGGCCGAAACACATGTCGTCACCAGCCACTCGTTGCACGACCGGGATACCGACTGGCCGACCGTGGTTCCCATCGGCACTCCGATCCCGAACATGCACACGCGTGTTCTGGATGCCGGTCTGCGTCTGGTTCCGGTGGGT
>NZ_BMSF01000060.1 GCF_014649015.1 Streptomyces narbonensis | reverse complement strand
TATATATCCGTAAATATATTACGGATTCGGAGGGGAAGAAAGTAATAATAATTTATTTATTTATTTTCTAAATATGTATTTTTTAAATGAGATCAAGTAAACGTAGTTCTAGTTTTATTATAATCTTTACGTAAATTTATACCTAATTCTCAACTACCATTAAGTTTTATACTTTGACCCTCATTATTAATTAAAATAACTAATTTAGATCAATCTAAAAAATCTAAGTGTTTAGATGATAATAAAGAATATTTATTAAAGTATTCTATTACTTTAATATTTTTATATAGATTAGCCACTATTACTTTATAACTATAATATAGTTTATACGTATTATTAAGAGATACTAATAAATTTAAATTACGTTCTCTACTATATAAATTAACATTAAAATATAGTGCAATTGCAGACATAATATAAAAATAAGAAAAATTAATATTATTATTATTAGAATTTTTTTGATAATTTTGTCTTAATTCTAAACAATAATAAGGCATTGCTCTACTAGAACGATTTTTACCATTTATTAAATTAATAGAAAAATTACCATCTGCATCTGTCATACCAGCTAATCAAGCGTTTGAACCAATATCTGATGTATCTAATGGTTTAATTTTAATATTATCTATATTTTTTAATTTATTATGTAGAATTGTTGTTGAATTAATATAATTATTTATAAATTCAGCACCTCTAACAAATGCTTCATATTTAGGTGTTCTCATATATCCATTAATAATATTTAATAATGTATATACACCTTTTAAATCATGAATAAGTCATAATACATAATTACGATTAATTTTTTTATACACTTTTCCACATTTAGTTAAATTACATAAATAATTAGCTAATTCTAAATCTTCTAATTTAAATACTACAACAATTAACGGTCTATATTTAGATTTTTTTATTGAAGATGAATTTTGAACTAGAATAGTTCCATCACCTTCAATTAATCCAGCTAAATAAGGTCCCAACTTATCATAATTTAATTTTAAATTATATTCTTTATTTTCTATTACTTGATTATTATTATTATTACTTTCATATCTTTTTTGGTTACCAAAACCTCCAATTAAAGCAGGCATTACTAAGAGTAGAGTAGCAAACCTATCTGAATGTAATAACATTCATATAAAAGAGCCCTCTCCGAACCGTACGTGATACTTTCATATCATACGGCTCTCCATTTAACGCATATTTAATAGTATAATAATTATTATAAACCTGGACCATTATATTTACCTTGATGAACTTTAAAATGACATGTTTTACAGATAGTAATTTGTTTTCTATTTATCTTAATCATTCTACCTAATAAATAATCATCTTTAATTTTATTGGCAGCATTATTTAATGTTCTTACGTGATGTACTTCTAAATCATGTTTAGAACCACAAATTTGACAAATACCACTAAATAATGATAAAGATCTAG
>NZ_BMSF01000059.1 GCF_014649015.1 Streptomyces narbonensis | reverse complement strand
AACCCCACCCGCACCACCGCCCACCACCCCCTCTTCCAAACCTCCCTCGCCTTCCAAAACAACACCCTCCCCCACCTCACCATCGGAAACATCAACACCACCTTCGAACCCACCTCAACCGGCACAGCACGATTCGACCTCCTCTTCAACATCGTCGAACCATCGCATGACAGTGCAACCCAGCCGGGGTACGCCGGCCATGTCGAGTACGCCACCGACCTTTTCGACCAGGAAACCATCGAGCAGTTGATCGCCCGATTCACAGAAATTCTGCGCACGGTGGTCACCGCCCCGGACACGCCCCTCCGAACCATCGACGTGCTCCTCCCTCACGAACACCACCAACTGCTGGAAATGTGGGGCCACGCTCCGACAGCCGCGTCGGTCACCACGGTTCCACGGCTGATCGAGAAGCAGGCAGCACGAACGCCGGACGCGATCGCAGTCACCTCCGCCGAGGGCGAACTGACCTACCAGCAGCTCGACGAGCGCGCCGACCAGATCGCCCACGCGCTGCTCGCGCACGACGTACACCTCGAATCAGTGGTCGCGGTCGCACTCCCCCGCTCCCCGGAACTGATCGCCGCCATCCTCGGAATCCTGAAAGCGGGCGCCGCCTACCTGCCCATCGACCCCGCATATCCGGCTGACCAACTGGAATTCCTGCTGAGCGACGCGTCACCGGCGGTCGTCGTCACCGACAGCGCCACAGCCGGATCCGTGGTCGCCGCCGGTGTACGTCATCTCCTGGTTGACAAGGTCACTGCGGCCGGAGCGGGACCGCGTCCCGCACCGCTACCGGACAATCTCGCCTATCTGATGTATACCTCCGGCTCCTCCGGCGTCCGGAAAGGCGTGGGCATCACTCACGCGAGCGTCACCCTCTGCGCGCAGGAACTCGCCGCCCGGTTCGCCATGAAGCCGGGAGGAATCACGCTGGCCAGCACCTCGGTCAGTTTCGACGTATCAGTCTTCGAAATCGTCGCGACGTTGGTCTCCGGCGGCACCGTCGACATCGTTCAGGACGTGCTGGAGTTCGGTAGGCGCGGCACGTGGGCCGGCGGCGTCGTCAGCACGGTCCCGTCGGCATTCGCCGAGCTGCTGAACGACCTCCCGGAATCCCTCACCATCGACACGGCGGTGCTCGCCGGTGAGGCACTTCCCGCCGAATTGGTCCGTCGGCTCCGGCAGGCACTACCGGACACCCGGATCTTCAACGCCTACGGACAAACGGAGTCCTTCTACGCCACGGCATCCGGGCCACTGTCCACCCTGGACGAGCGGAGCAACGCTCCGATCGGCACCCCGCTCGGAGGCGTTCACCTCTACGTCCTGGACTCTGCTCTCAACCTCGTCCCGCGAGGAGTGGCCGGCGAGCTCTACGTGTCCGGGCCGAACATCGGCCGCGGCTATCACGCTCTTCCTGGTCTCACCGCACCACGGTTCGTGGCGGATCCGTTCGGGGTGGCCGGTTCGCGGATGTACCGGACCGGGGACCTGGTCCGGTGGACACGCGAGGGCGAGTTG
>NZ_BMSF01000057.1 GCF_014649015.1 Streptomyces narbonensis | reverse complement strand
TAAAAAATATAATATAACTAATTTAGTAATAAATATAAAAAAAATATTAAATATAAATATATATAAATGGATAAAAAAAAATAAATATATTTTCTCATATAAAAATGGATATATAATTATAATTAATAAAATAAAAGATAAATATAATAAAATATATAAATCTTATTGGAAAAAAGTTGATAAAGAAAAAATAAAAATTTTAAAAAAACAAACTATATTACAAGTCTATGATATAAGATGGAAAGAACATTTACAAATGTTGGATTATATAATGAGTAGTATTCACCTTAGAGGCTATGTACAAAAAAATCCTATAGAAGAATATAAAAAAGAAGCATTTAAATTATTTAAAGATTTAATTATTAATATTAAATTTGATGTGATAAGTGTACTTAGTAAGTATAAAATTTAGGAATTATATGTTTGAAAAAAATAAAGAAAGTTTACCAATTACATATGAAGATGAAACAATTGAAGATGAAATAAAACAATCTTATTTAGATTATGCAATGAGCGTAATTATTGGAAGAGCTATTCCAGATATACGGGACGGCTTAAAACCTGTACATCGCCGTGTGATCTTTGCTATGCACGAATTAAATAATATATGGAATAAAAAGTATTTAAAATCAGCACGGGTAGTTGGTGATGTAATTGGTAAATATCATAGATCGGAAGAGCACACGTCTTAAGTACTCAAAGTAATGAAAAGAGATAAAGAAGAGGATGGTAAAAATTTTGAAATTGAGACAGATGGAATTTTGAAGAAAAAAGAAGACTAAACAAAAAAGGAGAATGTTGAAGGGAAAGAATATATGTAGAATAAAGGAGAAAAAATGAAGAGTACTTGTGAAAATTCAGTTAAGATATGTAAGAAAAAAGAATCTACAAGCAAGTATACTCCCTTCGGGGGCAATTTATAATTGACTGGTTCCTAGGTCCCTGGTATTATCCTAGGTATCTGTAGAAGTCACTGGTGATTTGGAGGGGTGGTAAAGTTTGTTTTTTGAAAGATTTGAAAGGGGGGTGAAGCTCCCTTACCTTCCAAACCAAAGTGGTAAATCTAGACAAATCGTGTTAATTACTCCAAAACAAAGGGGGCTAAAATAATGCTAGAGAGTGGAATCAGGGATTCTAAGCAGTTTCTAACCCTAAAAGTCCCTTGAAGTGGTACATCTAGACAAATTTTATCAAATTTTTCAAAAAACACAAGTAACAGGCGTTTATATGGTGTTCCTTTGGGTGGGGGGGGTAGATCACAAGAGGGGGATTACAAAATTCTTGAAAGTGGAATCAGGGATTCTAGACGGTTTCTGACCTTAAAAGTCCTTTAAAGTGATACATCTAGACAAATTTTGTCAATTTTTTCAAATAACACAAGTTACAGGCGTTTATACGGTGTCCCTTTGGGGGGAGGGGTCACAAGGAGGTGGTAACAGAATGCTAAAGAATGGAATCAGGGATTCTAGATGGTTTCAGACCTTAAAAGTCCCTTAAAGTGGTGTATCTAGACAAATTTTGTCAAATTTTTCCAATAACACAAGTTACAAGCGTTTATACGGTACAGCTCATTTAAAGGATATAGCCCCCTAAAATGGCCCCCTAAAATGCCCCCTAATATGGCCCCTAAAATGGCCCCCTAAAATGGCCCCCCTATAATGGTCATATGTTCTCGGGGGGATGACTAATGAAATCATGGATTCTAGGCGGTTTCAGCCCTTAAAAGCCCCTAAAAGTGGTAGATCTGGACAATTTTTTTCAAAAATTTCCAAAAACACATGTTACAGGCGTTTATACGGTGTCCC
>NZ_BMSF01000056.1 GCF_014649015.1 Streptomyces narbonensis | reverse complement strand
GGTTTCTTCATCAAGGACAACATTTCACAACGGATGTTATGTCAGGGCCCTGTTGAGAATGGTCTCTATCCTATCTACTGTTCCTCCTCTGTCAAAGCTTCCTCTACTCTTCCTTCTGCTACACCTACTGCTTATTTGGTGTGTGTTGTGTAGATACAGCTGCACCAAAATGGATTCAGCTGCATCCTCAACTTGTGATACTCGCAAGTGCACGAGCCGTTCGGTAGTATAGCGTATGTAAGTGCGAGGTCGATCCCACGAGGATTGGTGATTGAATGATCCAATTTAGTTTCCCTACACAAAATAGAAACAAAAACAAAGAACATAAAACAAGGAAGAAAGAAATAAGTAACTCAAGCAAATAAGTTCCCAAGTTCAAATTAGATTAACGGATTGATTCTAGCTAATGTATGATTAAGCCATGGTGTGTGGTCATAACCTTGTGTTCCTAATTCCCTAATTTGATCATTTGTTGTCTAACCTAAAATTAAGCATTAGGAACCCATTAAGCATAGAAGAACATTTTAAACAACCAAGTATGTATCTAATCCCTGTTGTCGAATGTCCATACATACTCTTCCTATTCATAGTTCAATTCGAATTAAAGCATGGTGTCTACTCTTAATTCAAACCAAGATAGCTAACATGCAAGCCTAAATGGTGATCAATCATTCAAACTAGCATATTAACTTATAAGCATAATGAATAAGAACAAAAACCATAATTGAAACTTGGAAACTAATTAAACTTGAATACTTAAGAAAGAATGTACATTACAAGAAAAATAAATTACAACTAAGAAAACATTAAAGAAAGCTAGAATTGAGAACTAGAAAGCAAAACTAAGAGAATTTGAGGGAGAGAAGGGAAGGGAGCTCTAGAGAAGTGTTTGAGAGCTCCCCCCCTTGGGGTGTGTTTACAAGCTTGGGAAACCTCACTATATATAGGCCTAAGGAAGCTGAAAATCTGAATTAAGTATGGCTAATGCATACAACACTTGTTTTATAAAATCTGAAATGGTTGATGCACTTGTATTAGAAAATCTAAATTGGGTGATGCACTTGTATTAGAAAATCTTGAATTGGTTGATGCACTTCACCAATAGATCCCACCAGCAGCCCTAGCTCATCTTCATGTCACCATGACCAAGCTTCCAACCATAAATGATAGCTCATACCTAGCTCACCATGACCAAGCATCCAACCAGCACATGCTGAGGTCAGCATGACCAGCAACTTCAAGGGCTTACAACTTGGGCTTCTCTTAATCCAATTAGGACTTTAAGCACTCGAAATTGAAGTTCAGAATGTCTTCTTTCCAGCCATATGTTATTTGGGCCAATCCAAGGTCGGAGGAAGAAGTTAAGGCCGAAACAAATTGCTAACTCATTTTCCGCGCTGATAAGATCCATCCTGAGCATGGTTCTGTGTTTGCTAGGTAACGGACTCCAGATTTATCCAATGGGGCTGAATTTTGGATATGTTATAGTACACACCAATTGGAGCAACTTTCATGAAGAATGTGGCCTCATCCGAGCTATGTAGGTTGCTGAAACAAAGCTTGCAATATGACCTACGGAACTGGACTGGCAGGGGGCTGTAGCCAAAATGAGTTTGTCTTTAAGCTCTTCATCCATTCATCCAAATTAGGCCTTAACATGCTTGAATTGCATGAATTATGCTCTCTAAAGCCATCATTATTACCTAAAGCTCAATGAACTGAAAGATAAACACAAAAAGGATTAAAAGCACAAGTTTAACTCAAAAACATAACCAAATCATAAGCTAGAAGGGTACAAAATGATATACAATTATGAACCGATCAAATACCCCCAAACCTAGATTTTGCTAGTCCTCAAGCAAAACAAAAGGAAAACGAAGAAAAATAAAACAAAATAAGAAGTTAACTAGACCACTTTCGTAGGTAACTCGATTGCATTGAGCATATGCAACAAGCCTTTAAACCTCTAGGCATCCCTAGTAGGAGGAGTTGTGTCTCCTGAGGGTTTAACAGATACGATACCCACAAACGTTTTACTGACTCTGTAAAACAAAGTAATTAGAAAACTTAAAGATTGTTAGTCCTTAAGCAAAACCAAAAACAAAAACAAA
>NZ_BMSF01000055.1 GCF_014649015.1 Streptomyces narbonensis | reverse complement strand
CGCCGCCGCGCCGCCGGACTCCCCGCCCTCTCCCTCGGCTGGGGCCTCTGGGCAGAGAACAGCGGCATGACCGGCGGACTCGGCCCGGCGGACCTGCGCCGGATGAGCCGTGCGGGCATCGGCGGGATCAGCGACGCCGAGGGCATCGCACTCCTCGACGCAGCCCTCCGGGACGACCGTTACCCGGTACTGCTGCCCCTGCGGCTCGACGCCGCCGGACTGCGGGACGCGGCCGGGAACGACCCGGCCGGGATCCCCCCGCTCTTCCGGGACGTCGTCACCGTGAGGACCGTCCGGCCCCGGCCGTCCGCGGCCACCACGGCCGGGAGGGCGGGCGCACCGGGGACGACGGACGCCGCCACGGAACCGGCGGCCGTCACTCTCGCCGACCGGGCCGCCGCCGTGGACGGGCCCGCGCGGCAGCGTCTGCTCCTGGAGTTCGTCGTCGGCGAGGTCGCCGAAGTGCTCGGCCACGCCCGCGGCCACCGGATCGACGCCGAACGGGGCTTCCTCGACCTCGGCTTCGACTCCCTGACCGCAGTCGAACTCCGCAACCGGCTCCACTCCGCCGGCGGCCTCGCCCTCCCGGCGACCCTCGTCTTCGACCACCCGAGCCCGGCCGCCCTCGCCTCCCACCTGGACGCCGAGCTGCCGCGCGGCGCAGCGGGCCAGGCCGGAGCCGGGGACCGGGACCGGGACGTGTCCACGCCGTCCAGGAGCACCGCCCACACGGATGCCCTGCTGGCACAACTCACCAGGCTGGAAGGCGCCTTGGTGCTGACGGGCCTCCCGGGCGCCCCCGGGAGCGAAGAAGTCCTGGAGCACCTGCGCTCCCTTCGCGCGATGGTCACGGGCGAGACCGGGAGCGGGACCGGGGCCGGAAGCGGGGGCGGGGGCGCGTCCGCGGAATCCGGGGGCGGAGACCCCTACTACGCCGACGGGGGCGGGAGTGAGGACCGCGCGGGAGTGCCGGACTTCATGAACGCCTCGGCCGAGGAACTCTTCGGCCTCCTCGACATGGACCCCAGCACGGACTGATCCCTGCCGCACGGCCGCCTCCCGCCCCGGGCCCCGTCCGAGACCCCGTCCCGGACCCGTCCCGGGCACCTCGACTCGAATCACTTCATGCGCGCCTCGGGCGCCTCCAGGAACTCAAGGGGACAGCGTGTCCACGGTGAACGAAGAGAAGTACCTCGACTACCTGCGTCGCGCCACGGCGGACCTCCACGAGGCCCGCGGCCGCCTCCGCGAGCTGGAGGCCAGGGCGGGCGAGCCGGTGGCGATCGTCGGCATGGCCTGCCGCCTGCCGGGCGGTGTCGCCTCGCCGGAGGACCTGTGGCGGCTTGTGGCCGGTGGCGAGGACGCGATCTCGGAGTTCCCGCAGGACCGCGGCTGGGACGTGGAGGGGCTGTACGACCCGAACCCGGAGGCCACGGGCAGGAGTTACGCCCGTGAGGCCGGATTCCTGTACGAGGCGGGCGAGTTCGACGCCGACTTCTTCGGGATCTCGCCGCGCGAGGCCCTCGCCATGGACCCGCAGCAGCGGCTCCTCCTGGAGGCCTCCTGGGAGGCGTTCGAGCACGCCGGCATCCCGGCGGCCAGTGCGCGCGGCACGTCGGTCGGCGTCTTCACCGGCGTGATGTACCACGACTACGCGACCCGTCTCACCGACGTCCCCGAGGGCATCGAGGGCTACCTGGGCACCGGGAACTCCGGCAGCGTCGCCTCGGGCCGGGTCGCCTACACGCTGGGCCTGGAGGGCCCGGCCGTCACGGTCGACACGGCCTGCTCGTCCTCGCTCGTCGCCCTGCACCTCGCCGTGCAGGCCCTGCGCAAGGGCGAGGTCGACATGGCGCTCGCCGGCGGCGTGACGGTCATGTCGACTCCCAGCACCTTCGTCGAGTTCAGCCGCCAGCGCGGACTGGCCCCCGACGGCCGGTCGAAGTCCTTCTCGTCGACGGCGGACGGCACCAGCTGGTCCGAGGGCGTCGGCGTCCTCCTCGTCGAGCGCCTGTCGGACGCCCGTCGCAAGGGCCACCGGGTGCTCGCCGTGGTCCGGGGCACGGCCGTCAACCAGGACGGCGCGAGCAGCGGCCTCACCGCCCCGAACGGCCCGTCTCAGCAGCGCGTGATCCGGCGGGCCCTCGCCGACGCCCGGCTGACGACCGCCGACGTCGACGTC
>NZ_BMSF01000054.1 GCF_014649015.1 Streptomyces narbonensis | reverse complement strand
ATTTTTGACACCTACGTCAATTCTGACACGTACATCAATTCTGACATGTGTGGTAATTATTTTTTTATTTCAATTTATTTATTTGCATTCATTCACTGAACATCATTACAGCATACAAAATGAGATTTTCCATCCAAAGTACACTATATATTGTCTCAATCAAGCACATCAACAAACATGTTATTGTCAGCAAATGATCTTCCATTTCTTGTCTTCTGTATGTTTTGCTTTTTTTCCCCCCCATCCTTGATTCTCTATCTCTTACCCTCTGCCATCTCCCACTCTCCTCCCACACTGTCTCTGGTATCTATGTTTGCTTTCTATACTGTTTTCTCCTCACATTTTATTGTATCGCCAAAGACCCTAATCAATCCAAATACCCTCATAGAAAACACAGGTGGTACACACATTTCCATGAACGCACGTCTTACTTTACGCATCCTATAAAGTAGCACCTAGCTGTGGCTACATATCCTACTGCAGTCATTGAACAGATATATATTTTTTTTTCCTGAAACTCTTTTTTTTTTGTAACTCAATTTACATTCCTTCCCTAAGCTTCATCACAGCATACAAAATGCAATCTCCCATCCAGTACACATTGCATAGTGACACAATCATGCACATTACAAAAACTTTTCCATTACTAGTTCCTAGAATTACTTCCACCCCTCTTTCTGACCCTCTGTCCCTTCCCACCCTCCTCTCACACCACCTCCGGTGTCTACAATTGTCCTTCATTCCCTTCCCTCCCACCTTGCATTGATCACACAATTTCCTACGTAATCTAACTACTTTCAATGGTGAGGTCACTCATTACTACTAAGAAAACCAGTTTTAACTTAACTCAAAGAAATGCCAAGGAACTTTGCTTAAAGCCAGGAAACAAGTTAGGATTCTGTTCAAATGGTAGGTGCATGAACCTATCAGTCTCATGTACTTTTATCTTCTGTTCTGGTTCAATTTTCCTGATTAAATTCTGGGATATAATATTCAACTCCAGACTTGTCCCTATGATTAAGTTGGCCACTTTCATAGTTTTTGGACTCTTATTTCTGTGTGTCTGTGTTTAATTTTCTTGATACAGCACACCCTTGAGAACTTCTTGGAGATCTGGTCTGGTGCTGGTAAATTCTTTCAGGTTTTGTTTATCTGAGAATGTTCTTGTCTTTTCTTCCCACCTGAAAGATAATCTTGCCGGGTACAGTATTCTTGGCTGGAATTGCTTCTCTCGTAACACTTTGAATATATTTTCCCATTCTCTCCTCGCTCGCATTGTTTCCGATGAGAGGTCTGCTGTTAGCCTGATGGGATGTCCTTTGTAGGTAACTTGATGTTTCTCTCTTGCCAATCTTAGTATCTTGTCTTTGTCTGCGGTTTTGGTCAACCTGGTTAGAATGGGTCTTGGAGAAGATCTTCTTGGGTTGATTCTATTTGGGGTCCTTTGTATTTCCTGGGACTGGATCTTCGAATGCCTCTCTAGGTTTGGAAAGTTTTCTTGCAGGATTTCATGGAATAGATTATCAATGCCCTTATGGGTCTCTTCGCCTTCTGGAATGCCAATTATCCGGATATTTGGACGTTTGATGGTATCCAGTACTTCTCGCATATCATTCTCAAATTTTTGAGCCATTTTCTCAGTCTTCGTGGTGGATTTTTCTAAGCCAGCCATTTTCTCTTCTACATCTGAGATTCTATTTTCTGAATGATCTAGTCTGCTTTGAATACTTTCAAGGGAGATTTTGACTTCTTGTATTATAGACTTCATCTCTAGCAGTTCCGTTTGAGTCTTTTGTAAAGGGTGTAATTCCTCTTTTAGATCTTGCAAGAATTTCCTCATCTCCTGGAACTCGGCAACTTCTTTCTCCTTTCTCTTTAGCAGTTCATTATCTCTCTTTTCTTCCATCTCTGTTAGCTTCGACATTACGAATGCTCTAAATTCCTTATCAGACATTTCCATGACTTTCACCGAACTGCTTGTGGATGAAGGAGAGTTACTCTTTTCCATTGGAGGAGAGGTATTTTCTCGTTTTCCCATATTTCTCGTGATCTGACGGTGATTTCTTGTCATCTGATGGATGGTGTGTTTCTTTCAAATTCTTGAAGTTAAACCTCAATGTTCAGAAGCAAGCAGACAGAGGTGTTCTAGAATCTGTTTGCCGTTCTGTTTGTGATCGCTGGTGCAGCAGATTCAGTAGATATTGGGTGGAGAGACAAGAAAAAGGAAAATGAAGAAGAGAGAGAGAAACAACAAAAAGAGAAAAAAAAGACAAAAAAATTAAAAAATTATAATTACTGTTCTTT
>NZ_BMSF01000053.1 GCF_014649015.1 Streptomyces narbonensis | reverse complement strand
AATGTAGTGGTTTACCGAACCATTTATGGTTCTCTGCAATCGAATTTTCTACTATTGTGAGAAATTCACTAGCTTCACCTAAAAGCAAAAAATCTGCAAGACAACATGCTGGCTTGGCAGGACTTGATATCAGTACTTTGTTACCTTTCGGTCAACCTGTTATCGTCAATGATCACAACCCTAACTCCAAAATACATCCTCGTGGCATCCCAGGCTACGCTCTACATCCGTCTCGAAACTCTTATGGATATATCATCTATCTTCCATCCTTAAAGAAGACAGTAGATACAACTAACTATGTTATTCTTCAGGGCAAGGAATCCAGATTAGATCAATTCAATTACGACGCACTCACTTTCGATGAAGACTTAAACCGTTTAACTGCTTCATATCATTCGTTCATTGCGTCAAATGAGATCCAAGAATCCAATGATCTTAACATAGAATCTGACCATGACTTCCAATCCGACATTGAACTACATCCTGAGCAACCGAGAAATGTCCTTTCAAAAGCTGTGAGTCCAACCGATTCCACACCTCCGTCAACTCATACTGAAGATTCGAAACGTGTTTCTAAAACCAATATTCGCGCACCCAGAGAAGTTGACCCCAACATATCTGAATCTAATATTCTTCCATCAAAGAAGAGATCTAGCACCCCCCAAATTTCCAATATCGAGAGTACCGGTTCGGGTGGTATGCATAAATTAAATGTTCCTTTACTTGCTCCCATGTCCCAATCTAACACACATGAGTCGTCGCACGCCAGTAAATCTAAAGATTTCAGACACTCAGACTCGTACAGTGACAATGAGACTAATCATACAAACGTACCAATATCCAGTACGGGAGGTACCAACAACAAAACTGTTCCGCAGATAAGTGACCAAGAGACTGAGAAAAGGATTATACACCGTTCACCTTCAATCGATGCTTCTCCACCGGAAAATAATTCATCGCACAATATTGTTCCTATCAAAACGCCAACTACTGTTTCTGAACAGAATACCGAGGAATCTATCATCGCTGATCTCCCACTCCCTGATCTACCTCCAGAATCTCCTACCGAATTCCCTGACCCATTTAAAGAACTCCCACCGATAAATTCTCATCAAACTAATTCCAGTTTGGGTGGTATTGGTGACTCTAATGCCTATACTACTATCAACAGTAAGAAAAGATCATTAGAAGATAATGAAACTGAAATTAAGGTATCACGAGACACATGGAATACTAAGAATATGCGTAGTTTAGAACCTCCGAGATCGAAGAAACGAATTCACCTGATTGCAGCTGTAAAAGCAGTAAAATCAATCAAACCAATACGGACAACCTTACGATACGATGAGGCAATCACCTATAATAAAGATATTAAAGAAAAAGAAAAATATATCGAGGCATACCACAAAGAAGTCAATCAACTGTTGAAGATGAAAACTTGGGACACTGACGAATATTATGACAGAAAAGAAATAGACCCTAAAAGAGTAATAAACTCAATGTTTATCTTCAACAAGAAACGTGACGGTACTCATAAAGCTAGATTTGTTGCAAGAGGTGATATTCAGCATCCTGACACTTACGACTCAGGCATGCAATCCAATACCGTACATCACTATGCATTAATGACATCCCTGTCACTTGCATTAGACAATAACTACTATATTACACAATTAGACATATCTTCGGCATATTTGTATGCAGACATCAAAGAAGAATTATACATAAGACCTCCACCACATTTAGGAATGAATGATAAGTTGATACGTTTGAAGAAATCACTTTATGGATTGAAACAAAGTGGAGCGAACTGGTACGAAACTATCAAATCATACCTGATAAAACAGTGTGGTATGGAAGAAGTTCGTGGATGGTCATGCGTATTTAAGAATAGTCAAGTAACAATTTGCTTATTCGTTGATGATATGATATTGTTCAGCAAAGACTTAAATGCAAATAAGAAAATCATAACAACACTCAAGAAACAATACGATACAAAGATAATAAATCTGGGTGAAAGTGATAACGAAATTCAGTACGACATACTTGGCTTAGAAATCAAATATCAAAGAGGTAAATACATGAAATTAGGTATGGAAAACTCATTAACTGAGAAAATACCCAAATTAAACGTACCTTTGAATCCAAAAGGAAGAAAACTTAGCGCTCCAGGTCAACCAGGTCTTTATATAGACCAGGATGAACTAGAAATAGATGAAGATGAATACAAAGAGAAGGTACATGAAATGCAAAAGTTGATTGGTCTAGCTTCATATGTTGGATATAAATTTAGATTTGACTTACTATACTACATCAACACACTTGCTCAACATATACTATTCCCCTCTAGGCAAGTTTTAGACATGACATATGAGTTAATACAATTCATGTGGGACACTAGAGATAAACAATTAATATGGCA
>NZ_BMSF01000052.1 GCF_014649015.1 Streptomyces narbonensis | reverse complement strand
CGCCCCGAGCCACCAGATACCGCGCCAGACGGTTCGCGTCCCGCTCCAACTCCCCGTACGAGAGGCGCACATCACCGAAAACCAGCGCCGTCGACCCCGGCGACACGGCGGCCCGCTCCTCGAACAGGTCGTGGACACAGACCTCGTACGGCGATGTGCCCGCCGTCGTGCTCCACTCCCCCAGCAGCGACCGCCGCTCGTCCACCGCCAGGACGTCCAGATCACCGATCAGCACATCCGGATCCGCGACGGCTTCCTCCAGCAACCGCACCAGACGCCCCACCAGCCCCTCGGTGCTGCCCCGGTCGAACAGGTCCACGGCGTACTGGGCGGAGCCCCTGATACCGGCGGGACGGCCGGTGGCGTCGTACGCCTCGGTGACGTCGAAGGTCAGGTCGAACTTGGCGACGTCGAGGGAGAGGACCTCCTGGCCGACGAGGTCGAGACCGGAGAGCCGTGGTGTGGCGACGGCGTTGTTCTGGAGGACGAGCATCACCTGGAAGAGCGGGTGCCGCGCCGCGGAGCGGACCGGGTTCAGCTCCTCGACGAGCCGCTCGAAGGGCACGTCCTGGTGGGCGTACGCGGCGAGGTCGGTCTCACGGACCCGGGCGACGAGCTCCCGGAACGTCGGATCGCCCGAGGTGTCGGTCCGCAGCACCAGCGTGTTCGCGAAAAAGCCCACGAGATCGTGCAAGGCTTCGTCCGAACGCCCGGCGACGGGCGTGCCGAGGGGGATGTCGGTCCCGGCACCGAGGCGGGTCAGCAGGGCGGCGAGGCCCGCCTGCACCACCATGAACAGCGTGCTGTCGCTGCGGCGGGCGAGATCGAGGAGCCGTCCGTGCAGCTCCGCCGGCAGGTCCACGGGGACGACGCCGCCCTGATGGGAGGGGTGGAGCGGGCGGGGGCGGTCGGTGGGGAGAGCCGGCTCGTCGCCGAGGCCTGCGAGGGCCTCACGCCAGTGGGCGATCTGCCGGGCGAGGACGCTGCCGGCATCCGCCGGATCACCGAGCAGCTCCCGCTGCCACAGCGCGTAGTCCGCGTACTGGACCGGCAGCGGCGACCACTCCGGCGCACCCCCGTCCACCCGAGCCCCGTACGCCACCGCCAGATCCCGCACCAGCGGAGCCAGCGACCAGCCGTCACAGGCGATGTGATGGACCACCAGCAGCAGGACGTACTCCCCCGGGCCTGCCTGCGGCCCGAACAGGTGGGCCCGTACGGGAAGTTCGTCAGCGAGGTCGAATCCCTGCCGCGCCGCGGAGGTGAGGGCGTCGGTGAGGCCGGCCTCGTCCGGGGAGGTGTGGGTCCAGGCCACGCGGGCGTCCTGGGGATTCAGCACCTGCTGGCGGGGCTCCCCGTCGTGCGCGGGGTACAGGGTGCGCAGGGCTTCGTGGCGCTCCACCACGTCCGCTAGGGCCCGGCGCAGGGCGTCGGTGTCGGGGGTGCCGTGCAGCCGGAGGGCAAGCGGGACGTTGTACGTGGCTCCGCCCGTCGCCGTCTCCGAGGGGCTGGTGCGCTCGGTCCGGTTGAGGAACCAGATGCGCTGCTGGGCGTGGGACAGGGGGAGTTCGGCGGGACGCTCGGTGGGCCGCAGGGCCGCCGGGGCCTGCTCGGCACCGTCGAGGGCGCGGGCGAGGCCCGCGGCGGTCGGGTCCCGGAACAGCTCACGGATACCGATCTCGACGCCGAGGGTGCGGCGGATGCGGCTGATCAGGCGGGCGGCGAGCAGCGAGTGGCCGCCGAGCAGCAGGAAGCTCTCGTCCGCGCCGACCGCGTCCAGTCCGAGGACGTCGGCGAACAGCTCGCACAGGGTGCGCTCGGCGGGGGTCGCGGGGGCGCGGCCCACCGGTCCGGTGCGGGCCTCGGGGGCGGGCAGGGCCTTGCGGTCGAGTTTGCCGTTCGGGGTGAGCGGCAGGGCGTCGAGGACGACGACGGCGGAGGGGACCAGGTGCTCGGGGAGCCGGTCGGCGGCATGGGACCGCAGCTCGTCGGGAGACGTCAGCGCGTCGAGGACGACGTAGGCGACCAGGCGCTTGTCACCCGGCCGGTCCTCCCGGACCACGACCGCCGCCTGCCGGACGGCACCGTGCCGCATCAGCACGGCCTGGACCTCACCCGGCTCGACCCGGAAACCGCGGATCTTGATCTGCCCGTCCGCACGGCCGATGAACTCCACGACGCCGTCGGGCCTCATCCGCACCAGGTCGCCGGTGCGGTAGAGGCGCTCGCCGGGCGCGCCGTACGGGTGGGCGACGAACCGCTCGGCCGTGAGACCGGGCTGACCCACATAGCCCCGGGCCAGTCCGACGCCGGCCATGTAGAGCTCGCCCTCGGTGCCGGGCGGAAGGCGGCGGAGGCGCTCGTCGAGGACGTACACCTGCTTGCGCGAGATGACGGACCCGACGGGTACAGCCGATCCCTCGGCGTCCTGCGGGGTGACGTCGTGGCAGCAGGTGAAGATCATCGACTCGACCGGCGAGTACCCGTTCACCAACCGCAGCCCCGG
>NZ_BMSF01000051.1 GCF_014649015.1 Streptomyces narbonensis | reverse complement strand
ATGGACCGGCTGCGTAGGGCGACGACGCGGGCGGCATCCTCCAGGCTCAGTGCCCCGGCGACGCAGGCGGCGGCGATCTCGCCTTGCGAGTGCCCGATGACGGCGTGCGGGGTCACGCCGTGGTGCTGCCAGAGCTTGGCCAGCGAGACCATGACGGCGAAGGTGGCGGGCTGGACGACGTCGACGCGGTCGAGCGTCGGGGCGCCGGGAGCCTGTCGTACGACGGCTTCGAGGGACCAGTCGACGTGACGGGAGAGCGCGGTCTCGCACGCGGCCATCTCCGCCGCGAACTCCGCAGAGGAGTCCAGCAGTTCGGCACCCATCCCGGACCACTGCGTGCCCTGGCCGGGGAACACGAACGCCACGCGCCCGACAGCGGAAGCCGTGCCACGAATCAGCCCGTCCGGGTCGGCCAGGGCCTGTACGAGGTCGCCCGCCCCGGTGCCCAGCGCGACGGCCCGGTGCTCGAACTGCGCCCGCCCGTCGGCCAGTACGCGGGCGACGGCGCCGGCGTCGACGTCATCCGTACGCCCCTGAGAGGCGTACGCGGCGAGCCGCTCGATCTGGGCGTCGAGTGCACCGGCGGACTTCGCCGACACCACCCACGGCACCACGCCACCCGACGACGGCTCGTCCACGGCGGTGTTTTCCACCGTCGGGGCCTCTTCGAGGACGACGTGAGCGTTCGTCCCGCTGATGCCGAAGGAGGAGACGGCGGCGCGGCGCAGCCCGCCGTCCTGCTTCTCCGGCCAGTCCACGGCCTCGGTGAGGAGTTCCACGGCACCGGCCGACCAGTCGATCTGGTCCGAGGGGGCGTCCACGTGAAGCGTCTTCGGGAGTAGCCCGTGGCGCATCGCCTGGACCATCTTGATGACACCGGCGACACCGGCCGCGGCCTGGGTGTGCCCGATGTTGGACTTCAACGATCCGAGCAGCAACGGACGTTCGCCGCCCCGGTCCTGCCCGTAGGTGGCGATCAGGGCCTGCGCCTCGATCGGGTCGCCGAGCCGCGTCCCCGTGCCGTGCGCCTCGACGACATCGACCTCGCCCGGCGTGAGCCGGGCGTCGGCCAGGGCCCGCCGGATGACGCGCTGCTGCGACGGCCCGTTCGGAGCCGTGAGACCGTTGCTGGCGCCGTCCTGGTTCACGGCGCTGCCGCGGACGACCGCGAGGACCCGGTGTCCGTGGCGGCGGGCGTCCGACAGGCGCTCGACGAGGAGGACACCGACACCCTCGGACCAACTGGTGCCGTCCGCCGACGCGGCGAACGCCTTCGACCGACCGTCCCCGGCCAGCCCGCGCTGCCGGCTGAACTCCACGAACATCCCCGGCGTGGGCATCACGGCCACGCCGCCGGCGAGCGCCATGTCGACCTCGCCCTTGCGCAGGGCCTGCACGGCGAGGTGCAGGGCGACCAGCGACGACGAGCAGGCGGTGTCCACCGTCAGGGCGGGGCCCTCAAGGCCGAGCGTGTACGAGACGCGGCCCGACATCACGCTGGCCGTGTTGCCGGTCAGCAGGTATCCGTCGAGGCCCTCCCCGCCGTCGCGCAGGCTCGGCCCGTACTCGTGGGTCATCGCCCCGGTGAAGACGCCGACCTGCTGTCCCCGCAGGGAGGTCGGGTCGATCCCGGCGTCCTCGACGGCCTCCCAGGAGGTCTCCAGCAGGAGGCGCTGCTGCGGGTCCATGGCGAGGGCCTCGCGCGGCGAGATCCCGAAGAAGGCCGCGTCGAAACCGGCGACGTCCTCGATGAACCCGCCCTGGCGGACGTACGACGTCCCGGGGTGCTCGGGGTCCGGGTGGTAGAGCCCCTCCAGGTCCCAGCCGCGGTCCTGCGGGAAGCCGGAGATCGCGTCCCCGCCGCCGGCGACCAGCCGCCACAGGTCCTCCGGCGAGGCGACACCGCCCGGCAGGCGGCACGCCATGCCGACGATCGCCACCGGCTCCTCGACGGCACCGGCCGTCGTCGCCACCGGAGCGGGCTCCGCGGCGGCCGGCTGCGCCGCCTCCCCGTGCACGACGACGAGCAGCTGCTCCGCCAGCGCCTCGGGGGTGGGGAAATCGAAGATCATGGACGGCGCCAGTCGTACGCCGAAGGCGGCGTTGATCCGGTTACGCAGGTCCACACCGGTCAGGGAGGTGCACCCGGCCTCGCGGAAGGTCCGGCCGACCTCGATCTGCCCGCCTCCCGCGTACCCCAGCACCTGGGCCGTCTGCGCCCGGACCTTGTCCAGGATCACGCGCAGCTGTTCGTCCCGGTCGAGCCGTGCGAGCTCGGCGGCCTCCGTGCGGAGCACGGCGCGCCGCACCGGCGGCTCGGCCGCTGCCGGGGCGAGCGCCTCGATCTCGCCCAGCCAGTGGCGCTCGGTCTGGAACGCGTACGTGGGAAGGCCGTGGAGGCCTGGGTGCCGGCCGGTCGTGGTGGGGAGGAGCGGGCTCCAGTCGACCGGGAGTCCATTGACCCAGGCTTCGGCGAGGGAGGAGACCAGACGCTCCTGGCCGCCTTGTTCGCGGCGGAGGGTGCCGAGGCCTGTGACGGTGTCGGGGAGGGCCATGGTGAGGACGGGGTGGGCGGAGACCTCGACGAAGTGGGTGAAGCCCTCGGTGGCGAGTGTCTCGACGGCGGGGGCGAAGCCGACGGGGTGGCGGAGGTTGCGGTACCAGTAGGTGGCGTCGAGGGCGGG
>NZ_BMSF01000050.1 GCF_014649015.1 Streptomyces narbonensis | reverse complement strand
GACGTCGACGTCGGCGGTCGTCAGCCGGGCGTCGGCGAGGGCCCGCCGGATCACGCGCTGCTGCGACGGGCCGTTCGGGGCGGTGAGGCCGTTGCTGGCGCCGTCCTGGTTGACCGCGCTGCCGCGGACGACCGCGAGGACCCGGTGGCCGTTGCGACGGGCGTCCGACAGGCGTTCGACGAGGAGCATGCCGACGCCCTCCGCGGGGCCGAAACCGTCCGCCGACGCGGCGAACGCCTTCGAGCGGCCGTCCTCCGCGAGCCCGCGCTGGCGGCTGAACTCCACGAACGTCGTCGGCGTCGACATGACCGTCACGCCGCCCGCGAGCGCCAGCCCGCACTCGCCCTTGCGCAGGGCCTGCACGGCGAGGTGCAGGGCGACGAGTGAGGACGAGCAGGCCGTGTCGACCGTGACGGCCGGGCCCTCCAGGCCGAGCGCGTACGAGACGCGGCCCGACATGATGCTGGCGGCGTTGCCCGTGCCGACGTAACCCTCGAGGTCCTCGGCGGCGCTGCGGAGCAGCGGCTCATAGTGCGGGCCGTTGGTGCCGGCGAAGACGCCGACCTGGCGGCCCTGGAGGGACGTCGGGTCGATCCCCGCATCCTCGACGGCCTCCCACGAGGTTTCGAGGAGGAGGCGCTGCTGCGGGTCCATGGCGAGGGCCTCGCGCGGCGAGATCCCGAAGAAGTCGGCGTCGAACTCGCCCGCCCCGTCCAGGAATCCACCGGCCCGGCAGTACGTACGCCCGGACGCGTCCGGGTCCGGGTCGTACAGCCCCTCCACGTCCCAGCCGCGGTCCTGCGGGAAGCCGGAGATCGCGTCCCCGCCGCCGGCGACCAGCCGCCACAGGTCCTCCGGCGAGGCGACACCGCCCGGCAGGCGGCACGCCATGCCGACGATCGCGACGGGCTCGTCGTCGGCTCCGCCGTCCACCGGCAGCTGCTCGGCCGATCCGGCCTGCTCGCCCAGGATCTCCGTGAGGAGGAACTCCGCCAGTGTCCGGGGGGTCGGGTAGTCGAAGACCAGCGTGGCCGGCAGGGCCAGGCCGGTGGCGTTCTTGAGGCGGTTGCGGAGCTCGACCGCCGTCAGTGAGTCGAAACCGAGGTCACGGAAGGCCCGTCCCGTGTCGACGGACTCGGGGGAGGGGTGGTTGAGGACCACGGCGAGGTGCTCGCGGACCAACTCCTGTATGCGGCGCTGCTGTTCGACACCGGTGAGGCCGCCGAGCTCGCGGCTGAGGGCGGTGTCGTCGGCCGCTGTCGTCGACTGCTGCTCGTCGAGTGCGCGGCGGGCCTCGGGCAGGTCGGCGAGGAGGGTGCCCGGCCGGGCCGTGGTGAAGCCTGGGGCGAAGCTCGACCAGTCGACGTCGGCGATCGTGACGGCCGTGTCGCCGTGGCCGAGTGCGGTGTCCAGGGCGGTGAGCGCCGTCGCGGGAGCGAGGGGGCGCAGGCCGAGGCGGCGCAGCCGCTCCCCGGTCGCGCCCTCGGTGACGCGGCTGCCCTCCCAGGGGCTCCAGGCCACGGAGGTCACGGTGGGCCCTTCGGCACGGTGCTGACCGGCGAGGGCGTCGAGGAAGGCCGTACCGGCGGCGTACGCGCCCTGTCCGGCGCCGCCCCAGGTCGCGGCGACCGAGGAGAAGAGGACGAGGACGGGTGCACGGCGTCCGGCCGCCGCGGACTCCCGCAGCAGGCTGTCCAGGTGCAGCGCGGCGGTGGCCTTCGCGGTTACGACGCGGGCGAGTGCGTCCGGGTCGGTGGCGGCGAGCGGCTCGGAGTCGACGGTGGGCGGCAGGTGGAGGACGGCGCTGAGCGGGTGCTCGTCGGAGACGCCGGCGAGCAGCCGGGCGGCCGCCTCCCGGTCCGTGAGGTCGCAGGACACGACGGTGGCCGTCGCGCCGAGGTCGGCGAGCTCGGCGACGAGGCCGGTGAGGCCGGTGGGGTCGGTGGGGTCGGTGGGGTCGGTGGGGTCGGAGTCCTCCGTACCCGCCACGGGGCCGGTGTGGAGGAGGAGGTGTCCGGCGCCGTCGCGGGCCAGGCGGCGCGCGGCCTCGGCGGCGGCCGGCTCGTCGGCACCGGTGACGAGCACCGTGCCGTCGGCCTGCCACCACGGCGAAGCCGTCCCGTGAGCGGGGAGGGCGGCGCGGACGAGGCGGCGGGCGAGCAGCCCGGAGGCGCGCACGGCGACCTGGTCCTCACCGGTACCGCCGGCGAGGACGGTGGCCATGAGGTCCAGGGCCGCCGGGCCGGCGTCCGCGGGCAGGTCGATCAGGCCGCCCCACCGCTCGGGGTGCTCCAGGGCGGCGACCCTGCCCATGCCCCACACCATGGCCTGGGCGGGGGAGGAGATGTGGTCGGCGCGGCCGACGGACACCGCGCCACGGGTGACGCACCACAGCGGAGCGGCGACACCGGCGTCCTCCAGCGCCTGCACCAGGGTGAGGGTGGCGCCGGTGCCCCGGGTGAAGGGGGCGGGGTGGCCGGGGTGCGCGTCCTCGTCCCAGGCGAGCAGCGAGACGACACCGCCGACGGCTCCACCGGCCGCCGCCAGGGCTTCGCCCAGCGCCTCCGTGAGCCGCTGCCGGTCGCTCGGTGCGGACACGTCCAGCCGTACGGGGTCGGCGCCCGCACCGGACAGCGCGGCGAGCACCGGGGCGGCCTCGGAGGACCGGCCCTCGGGGGCGACGACGAGCCAGCGACCGGACAGGCCGGGGCTCTCGGTGCCCTCGGCGACCGCGAGCCGCTTCCAGTCGACGCGGTAGCGCCAGGAGTCCTGCACGGAGCCCTGGGCGGCGGGGGAGTCGTGGAGCCAGTAGTGACGGCGCTGGAAGGCGTAGGTGGGGAGGTCGGGGAGGTCGCCGGTCGCGGCCGGGAGGACGGGCGCCCAGTCGACGGTGAGGCCGTGGGCCCAGGCTTCGGCGAGGGAGGTGATCAGGCGGTCGAGGCCGCCTTGTTCGCGGCGGAGGGTGCT
>NZ_BMSF01000049.1 GCF_014649015.1 Streptomyces narbonensis | reverse complement strand
TGCGGGGTCACGCCGTGGTGCTGCCAGAGCTTGGCCAGCGAGACCATGACGGCGAAGGTGACGGGCTGCACCACATCGACCCGCTCCAGCGACGGCGCACCGGGTGCCTGCCGGACGACGGCCTCCAGTGACCAGTCGACGTACGGGGAGAGTGCGGTCTCGCACTCGGCCATCGCCGCAGCGAACTCCTGCGACTCGTCGAGGAGTTCGGCTCCCATTCCGGCCCACTGCGTGCCCTGGCCGGGGAAGACGAACGCCACCCGGCCCACGTCCGTGGACGTGCCCCGTATCAGCGCTTCCGGCATTCTCAGGGCGTCCCGCAGTGCTTCCCGGCTGTCGCCGATCGCGACTGCGCGGTGCTCCATCGCCGTACGGCCGCCGGCCAGGGCGCGGGCCGCCGCGGCCGGATCCAGGTCCGTACGGGCGTCCGCGTACGCGGCGAGGCGTCCGATCTGGGCGTCCAGTGCGGCCGGGGTCTTGGCCGAGACCAGCCACGGCACGACGCTGCCGGCGGGCGACGGCTCGGCGGCCGGGGTGTCCTCGGTCGGCGTCGGGGGCTCTTCGAGGACGACGTGCGCGTTCGTGCCGCTGATGCCGAAGGAGGAGACGGCGGCCCGGCGCGGTCCGCCGTCCTGCTTCCGCGGCCAGTCCACGGCCTCGGTGAGGAGCTCGACCGTGCCCGCCGACCAGTCGATCTGGTCCGACGGCTCGTCCACGTGCAGGGTCTTCGGGAGCAGCCCGTGGCGCATCGCCTGGACCATCTTGATGACGCCGGCGACACCGGCGGCGGCCTGGGTGTGCCCGATGTTCGACTTCAACGCGCCCAGCCTCAGAGGCTGTTCGCTGCTCCTCTCCTGCCCGTACGTGGCGATCAGGGCCTGTGCCTCGATCGGGTCGCCGAGCCGCGTGCCCGTGCCGTGCGCCTCGACGGCGTCCACGTCGCCCGGCGTGAGCCGGGCGTCGGCCAGGGCACGCCGGATGACGCGCTGCTGAGACGGCCCGTTCGGAGCCGTAAGACCGTTGCTCGCGCCGTCCTGGTTCACGGCGCTGCCGCGGACGACCGCGAGCACCCGGTGGCCCTTGCGGCGGGCGTCCGACAGGCGCTCCACCAGCAGCACTCCGGCGCCCTCCGCGGGGCCGAAGCCGTCCGCCGAGGTGGCGAACGCCTTCGACCGGCCGTCCGCCGCCAGCCCGCGCTGCCGGCTGAACTGCACGAACAGGTCCGCGTTGGGCATGACCGTGACACCGCCCGCGAGGGCCATGTCGCACTCGCCCTTGCGCAGCGCCTGCACGGCGAGGTGCAGGGCGACCAGCGACGACGAGCAGGCCGTGTCCACGGTCAGGGCCGGTCCGTCCGTACCGAGGACGTACGCGATGCGGCCGGACAGGAAGCCCAGCGCCGCGCCGCTGACGAGGTGGCCCTCCAGCTCCGGCGACTGGACGGCGGTGGTCTGCCCCGAGGTGTAGCCGGTGTGCCAGCCGCCGACGAAGACGCCGAGGCCGCTGCCCTTCAGGCTCGTCGGGTCGATGCCCGCGTGCTCGATCGCCTCCCACGCGGTGGTGAGGGACAGCCGCTGCTGCGGGTCCATGGCGAGGGCCTCGCGCGGCGAGATCCCGAAGAAGTCGGCGTCGAACTCGCCCGCCCCGTCCAGGAATCCACCGGCCCGGCAGTACGTACGCCCGGACGCGTCCGGGTCCGGGTCGTACAGCCCCTCCACGTCCCAGCCGCGGTCCTGCGGGAACTCCGAGATCGCGTCGCCGTCCCCGGCCACCAGCTGCCACAGGTCCTCGGGCGAGGCGACACCGCCCGGCAGGCGGCAGGCCATGCCCACGATCGCCACCGGCTCGTGCGTGCGTCCCTCGATCTCGCGCAGACGCCGGGTGTTCTGCTGCAGCTCGGCGGTAACGCGCTTGAGGTAGTCGCGGAGCTTGTCTTCGTTGTTCGCCATGGCTCCCGTTCTCGCCTGTCCGTTCCGTGTGTGTGGGGGCTGGGTGGTGCTGGTGCTGGTGCTGATGTCGCTTGTCGCGCCGGTCGGGTCGGGTCAGGTCAGGTCAGAAGTCGGATTCGCCCAGCTCCTTGTCGATGAAGGAGAAGAGGTCGTCGTCGGACGCCTCGTCCAGTTCGGTGGCGGCGCCGCCGTCGTCCCCCAGGGCCGCGGCCAGCGCCCTGAGCCGGGCGGCGAGCTCCGGACGGCCGCCGGCGGCGGGCGCGAGGGCGGCGAGTACGCCTTCCAGCCGGTCGAGCTCGGCGAGTGCCGCCGCGGTCTGCCGGTCCGCAGCCGAGACCGCGCCTCCGGAGCCGGAGCCGGAGCCGGAAGCAGAGCCGGACCCGGTGTCATCCGCCCAGGACCCGCCTGCGGCGGCGGCGAGTTCGTCGAGCAGGTGCCCGGCGAGCTCCCCCGGAGTGGGGTGGTCGAAGACGAGCGTGGCCGGGAGGCGCAGCCCGGTGGCGGCGTTGAGGCGGTTGCGGAGCTCGACGGCGGTGAGGGAGTCGAAACCGGTGTCGCGGAAGGCGCGCTCCAGGTCGACCCGGCTCGGGGCGCCGTGTCCCAGGACGGTCGCCACGTGCGTACGGACGAGGTCCCGCAGGTGCGCGGTCCTGTCGTCCGGGGTCATCGCGGCGAGCCGCCCGCCCAGGTCCCTCTCCGCCTGGCCGGTGCCGTCGGCGGCGGCCCTGCGGCGGCCGACCGGAGCGCCGCCGGCCCGCGACCCGCGGGTGAGCCCGCTGAGCAGCGGCGCCAGCATGCCGTCGCGCTCCTGGGCCCGGAGCGCGGCGACGTCCAGGGCGATCGGGACGAGCGCCGGGTCGTCGCGGCGCATGGCCGCGTCCAGGAGGGACAGGGTCACCTCGCTGTCCATGGGCGTCGCCCCGGAACGAGCCAGCCGCGAGCGGTCGGTGTCGCTCAGTCCGCCGGTCATGCTGCTGTTCTCTGCCCAGAGGCCCCAGCCGAGGGAGAGGGCGGGGAGTCCGGCGGCGCGGCGGCG
>NZ_BMSF01000048.1 GCF_014649015.1 Streptomyces narbonensis | reverse complement strand
GGTCATCGAGGGGAGGGTGCCGTCGGACAGCACGCCTGCCGTGTGGACGACGGCGGTGAGCGGATGTGCGGCGGGGACGGTGTCGAGTACGGCAGTGAGGGCGGTGCGGTCGGCGACATCGGCCGCAGTCACCGTCACCTCGGCGCCCAGGGCTTCCAGCTCGCGTACGAGCTCGCCGGCGCCCGGTGCGTCCGGCCCGCGACGGCTCACCAGCAGCAGGCGGCGCACGCCCCACTCACGCACCACGTGCCGGGCCACGATGCCTCCCAGCGCGCCGGTGCCGCCGGTCAGCAGGACCGTGCCCTCCGGAGCGAGCCCCGGCGGCATCGTGAGGACGACCTTGCCCGTGTGGCGCGCCTGGCTGACGTGCCGGAAGGCGTCGCGGGCCCGGCGGACGTCCCAGGTGGTGACGGGCAGGTGCCGGAGGACCCCGCTCTCGAAGAGGGCGACGACCTCGGCGAGCATCTCGCCGATCCGCTCCGGCCCGGCCTCGCCGAGGTCGAAGGCCCGGTAGCCGACGCCGGGGTGGTCGGCGGCGACCTTCTCCGCGTCGCGCACGTCGGTCTTGCCCATCTCCACGAACCGGCCGCCCGGACCGAGCAGGCGCAGCGAGGCGTCGACGAACTCGCGGGCGAGCGAGTTCAGTACGACGTCCATGCCGGCGCCGCCCGACGTCGTACGGAACGCGGACTCGAAGTCCAGCGTGCGTGAGGAGGCGATGTGCGCGTCGTCCAGGCCGAGGGCACGCAGGGCGTCCCACTTCCCGTGACTCGCCGTGCCGTGGACCTCCACGCCCCAGTGCCGGGCGAGCTGCACGGCCGCCATGCCCACGCCGCCGGCCGCGGAGTGGACCAGGAGGCGCTCGCCGGGCTTGACGTCCGCCAGGTCGCGCAGGGCGTAGACGGCCGTCAGGAAGACCACCGGCACGGAGGCGCCCTGGGTGAACGTCCACCCCTCGGGCATCCGCGTGACGGTCCGCGCGTCGGCGACGACGACCGGGGCGTACGCGCCGGACAGCAGGCCCATGACCCGGTCGCCGGGGGCGAGGTGCGTGACGCCGGGGCCGGTCGCGGTGACCACACCGGCTCCCTCGGTGCCCATCAGCGCCGGATCGGGGTACATGCCGAGCGCGATGAGGACGTCGCGGAAGTTGAGACCGGTCGCCCGGACCGCGATCCGGACCTGTCCCGGACCGAGGGGCTCCGGGGCGAGCGCATCGGCGTCGCCGGGCGCCGCCGTGAGGCTCTCCAGGCTGCCGTCCGTCCCGGGCTCCAGGCGCCAGAGGGCTGGAGCGGCGGGCAGCGGCAGGGCGGCGAGCCCGTCGGCAACGGCGGGCGCGGCGGCCCGCGCCAGGCGGGGTACGAGGAGCGTGCCGTCCCTGAGCGCGAGCTGCGGCTCGCCGGAGCCGAGGGCGGCCGCGAGGGCACTGCCGAGGACGGCATCCCCGGCGGTGCGGCCGGCGGCATCCCCGTCGGTGTCCTCGGCGGTGTGGCGACCGGCGTCCCCGTCGGTGGGGCTGTCGGTGTCCTCGGCGGGGCGGCGACCGGCGTTCCCGGCGGTGTCGCTGTCGGCCAGGTCCAGCAGGACGAACCGGCCCGGGCTCTCCGTCTGCGCGGACCGGCCGAGGCCCCACACGGCGGCCTGTCCCGTCGACCGCAGGCCGTCGCCGGAACGGGCGGCGACCGCGTCGCGGGTCACCAGCACCAGCCGCGCGTCGGCGAACCGCTCGTCGGCCAGCCAGTCCTGCATCAGCGCGAGCGAACCGTGCAGGGCCTCGCGAACCTGCTCCGGCCCACCGGGGCCGGCAGCGGGGCAGGCCACCAGGACGGTCGCCGGGGCCGGAGTCTCGCCCCGGTCGACGGCCCCGCCCAGGGCGGCGAGGTCCGGGAAGGACAGGACGCCGGTGCCGGCGGCGCGCAGCGCCACGGCGAGCCCGTCGGCGTCACCGCCCAGCACGACAGCGCCGGGCAGGGGCTGCGCGGCACCGTCCCAGGCGGCCCACTCCAGCAGGTGCAGCGCGTCCGGCGTCGGGTCGCTGAAGGCGGCCAACTGCGCCGTGTCGACGGGCAGCACCGTCAGGGAGTCCGCGGCGAACACCGGCTGCCCGGAGGCGTCGGCGGCGCTCAGGGACACCGAGTCCGGGCCGGTGGGCGTCAGCCGCACGCGGAGGGCGGTGGCGCCGACCGCGTACAGGGATATCCCGCTCCAGGCGAACGGTAGCCGCGTGCCCTCGCCGAACGCCCCGCCCGCACCGGCCGCCTGCACGGCGGCGTCGAGCAGCGCCGGGTGGAGGCCGAACCGCGCGCCCTCGGCGCCCGCGACCTCCGTCGGCAGGGCCACGTCGGCGAACACCTCTTCGCCGCGCCGCCAGACGCCACGGACGCCCCGGAAGAGGGGCCCGTAGCCGTATCCGCTCGCCGCGAAGCGGTCGTACAGACCGTCCACGTCCACTGCTTCGGCACCCGCCGGGGGCCAGGCCTCCGGGTCGGCGACAGGGGCGGTGCGATCCGTACGGGCGAGCACACCGGTCGCGTGCCGCGTCCACTCCGGCTCGCCCGGCGCGTCCTCCGGGTGCGCGTGGAGCACGAAGGTACGGCGCCCGGACTCGTCGCTCGCGCCGACGGACAGCTGCACGCGGACCGCGCCGCGACGGGGCAGGACGAGCGGGGCGTCGAGGGTGAGCTCCTCGACCAGATCGCAGCCGACCTGGTCACCGGCCCGGAAGGCCAGCTCCACGAACGCCGTTCCCGGCAGCAGCACCGTGCCGGCCACCGCGTGGTCCGCCAGCCAGGGGTGCGTACGGAGGGAGAGGCTCCCCGTGAGCAGGCAGCCGTCGGAGTCGGCGAGCGCGACGGCCGCGCCGAGCAGCGGGTGCTCGGCCGCCCCGAGACCGGCGGACGTGATGTCACCGACGGCGGAGTGCTCGGGCCGCGGCCAGTAGCGCTCGGTCTGGAAGGCGTAGGTGGGGAGGTCGGGGAGGTCGGCGTTCGTCGCGTTCTTCGTGGTCGTGGTGGGGAGGACGGGTGTCCAGTCGAGGGGGAGGCCGTTGGTCCAGGCCTCGGCGAGCGAGGTGACCAGACGCTCCTGGCCGCCGTCCTCGCGGCGGAGGGTGCCGAGGCCGGTGACGGTGTCGGGGAGGGCCATGGTGAGGACGGGGTGGGCGCTGACCTCGACGAA
>NZ_BMSF01000047.1 GCF_014649015.1 Streptomyces narbonensis | reverse complement strand
GTGCTGCCAGAGCTTGGCCAGCGAGACCATGACGGCGAAGGTGACGGGCTGCACCACATCGACGCGGTCGAGCGTGGGGGCGCCGGGTGTCTGCCGGACGACGGCCTCCAGTGACCAGTCCACATACGGCGCGAGCGCGGCCTCGCACTCGGCCATCGTCTCCGCGAACTCCTTCGACGTGTCGAGGAGTTCGGCTCCCATTCCGGCCCACTGCGTGCCCTGGCCGGGGAAGACGAACGCCACCCGGCCCGGCTCGGCCGCCGTGCCCCGTACGAGTCCTTCCGGCATCCGCAGGGCGTCCCGCAGCGCCTCCCGCCCGTCGCCGATCGCGACCGCGCGGTGCTCCATCGCCGTACGGCCGTCGACCAGGGCGCGGGCCACCACGGCCGGATCCAGGTCCGTACGGGCGTCCGCGTACGCGGCGAGCCGTCCGAGCTGTGCGTCCAGCGCGGCCGAGGTCTTCGCGGACACGATCCAGGGCACGACGCCGCCGTTGGCGGACGACTCGACGGCAGGATTCCCCTTGGAGGCCGGGGTCCCTTCGGAGGCCGGGGACCGCTCGATCGCCGGGGTCTGCCCGGCCGTCGGGGTCTGCCCGGCCGTCCGGGCCTGCTCGGAGGCCGGGGCCTCCTCCAGGACGACGTGAGCGTTCGTCCCGCCCACGCCGAAGGCGGAGACGCCCGCCCGCCGGGGCCGGCCCGGCTGCGCCGGCCAGTCCAGCGCCTCCGTGAGCAGCTCCACCGAACCGGCCGTCCAGTCGACCTGGTCCGTCGGCTCGTCCACGTGCAGGGTCTTCGGCAGCACCCCGTGGCGCAGCGCCTGCACCATCTTGATGACACCGGCGACACCGGAAGCGGCCTGCGTGTGCCCGATGTTCGACTTCACCGTGCCCAGCCGCAGCGGGTGTCCCGGCGCACGTCCCTGCCCGTACGTGGCGAGCAGCGCCTGCGCCTCGATCGGGTCGCCGAGCCGGGTCCCCGTGCCGTGGCCCTCCACGACGTCCACGTCGCCCGACGTGAGCCGCGCGTCGGCGAGCGCCTGGCGGATCAGGCGCTGCTGGGAGGGGCCGTGCGGCGCCGTGAGCCCGTTGCTTGCGCCGTCCTGGTTGATGGCGCTGCCGCGCACGACGGCCAGGACGCGGTGGCCCTTGCGCCGCGCGTCGGAGAGCCGTTCGAGGAGGAGTACGGCGACGCCCTCGCCCCAGGCGAGGCCGTCCGCCGCCGAGGCGAAGCCCTTGGTCCGGCCGTCGGCGGCCATGGCCTGCTGCCGGCTGAACTCGATGAACGCCCCCGGCGTCGCGAGGACGGCCACGCCGCCCACGAGCGCCGTCGAGCAGTCGCCGTTCCGCAGACCCTTCAGGGCGAGGTGGAGGGCGACGAGCGACGAGGAGCACGCCGTGTCCACGGTCACGGCGGGCCCCTCGAGACCGAGGGAGTACGCGATGCGCCCGGAGGCCACGGCGGATGAGTTGCCGGTGACGACGTAACCGTCGGTCCCCTCGGGGGCGACCCGGATGTCCGGCGCGTAGTCCTGGTAGCCGCATCCCACGTACACGCCGACATCGGTGCCGCGCACCGACGCGGGGTCGATGCCGGCCCGCTCGAAGACCTCCCAGGAGGCTTCGAGGAGCTGCCGCTGCTGCGGGTCCATGGCGAGGGCCTCGCGCGGCGAGATCCCGAAGAACGCGGCGTCGAAGCCGGCGGCGTCGTCGAGGAACGCGGCGTTGCGGACGTACGTCGTGCCCTTCCGCCCGGGCTCCGGGTCGTACAGGGAGTCGAAGTCCCAGCCGCGCTCCTCAGGTACGTCGGATACGAGGTCCTTGCCGGCGGCCACCGCGTCCCAGAGGTCCTCGGGGGACTGGATGCCGCCCGCGAACCGACAGCTCATGCCGACGATCGCCATGGGCTCCTGCCGCCGGTCGTCCCGGCGACGGCTCTCTTTCCGGAGTTCTTCGTTCTCCTTGAGGGAGGCGCGCAGAGCGTCCACCAACTGCTCGTTGGAACTCGTCATCTGGGTGTGGTCTTCCGCTCGTGGATGGCGTTGTGGGCGTGTGGGGGGCGGTGGTGCGGGGTGGTACGTGGCGGTGTGCGGGCCCGGGGCCCGGCCCGCAGTCGGGCAAGGGCCGGGGCAGCCACGGGCCGGGGCGGGTGCTCAGGCGTTCCGCGGGCCGAGAGCCATCCGGATCAGGGCCTCGGCGTCGAGGTCGTCGATCGACGTCTCCGGTTCCGGATCCGCGGCGGGGCCGGCGGCGACGCTGCCCGGGCCGCCGGGCACCGGCTCGGGCTCGATGCCGGTGAGTCGCAGGACGGTGTCGAGGACCCCGGCGTCCCGCAGCCGGTCGAGGGGCAGTTCGGCCAGTGCCTGACGTACCCGCCCCTCCCAGTCCGCCGGGGCCGGCGCGGCCGGTGCGAGGTGCCTTTCGTGGAGGTGCGCGGCGAGAGCGGCCGGCGTCGGGTGGTCGAAGACCGCGGTCGCGGGGAGCCTGCTGCCGATGACCGCGGAGAGCTGGTTGCGGAGCTGTACGGCCGTCAGCGAGTCGAATCCGAGCTCGGTGAACGCCCGGCCGGGAGCCACCCGGTCGGGGGAGGAGTGGCCGAGTACGGCCGCCGCGTGGGTACGGACGAGGGTGAGCAGCGCGGGCCGGCGCTCGGGCTCCGGGAGCGCGGCGATGCCGGCCAGCGCCGACGACGCCCCGGCCGGCGCCGCGGCGCCGTCACCGGGAGCCGGGGCGGCGACGGGCGCGGCGAGCGCCTGCCGGGCCTCCGGCACACCGTCGATCAGCAGGCTCGGGCGGGACACCGTGAACGCCGGCGCGAACCTCCCCCAGTCCACGTCGGCCACCGCGACGAAGGTCTCGTCGTGGCACAGGGCCCTGGCCAGCTCGTCCAGGGCGCGCTCGGGGCTCATCGGCCGGATGCCGCGCCGCTGCCAGTACGCGTCGTCGGCGCCCCGGCCCATGCCGTCGCCCGCCCAGAGCCCCCAGGCGACCGAGGTCGCCGTCTCGCCCCGGGCACGGCGCCGGGCGGCGAGCGCGTCGAGGTGGGCGTTGGCCGCCGCGTAGACGCCCTGGCCGCCGCTGCCCCAGACCCCGGCGTTCGAGGAGTAGAGGACGAAGGCGTCCAGCGGAGTGCCCCGGAGCAGGTCGTCGAGGACCTCGGCGCCGCGCGTCTTCGCGCCCAGGATGCGGGCGATGTCCTGCGGGCCGGTGACGTCCAGGGGCTCGCCGCCCGGTGCGCCGGCGGTGTGCACGACGGCGGTGAGGGGGGCGTCCGTGGGGATGCTGTTGAGGACGGTGCGCATGGCGTCGGTGTCGGCGACGTCGCAGGCGGCGAGGGTGACTCGGGCCCCGAGTGC
>NZ_BMSF01000046.1 GCF_014649015.1 Streptomyces narbonensis | reverse complement strand
CGGTTGGACGCGGACGCCGAGGTGGCGGGGATCGCGCGGTGCGCGGACTCGGCTCTCGGGCGGATCGCGGGTCCCGAGGATGCGGCGTGTGTGATGTTCACGTCGGGTTCGACGGGTGTGCCGAAGGGTGTCGTCGCTCCTCACCGGGCCGTCACAGGCACGCTCGTCGGTCAGGAATTCGTGTCCTTCGGACCCGACGAGGTGTGGCTGCAGTGCGCGCCGGTCTCCTGGGACGCGTTCGCGCTGGAGCTGTTCGGCGCACTGCTCCACGGAGGCGTATGCGTCCTCCAGCCCGGCGGCAAGCCGGAACCGGAGGTGATCGCCGAGCTCATCGCCCGCCACCACGTCACCTCGGCCTACCTGTCGGCGAGCCTCCTCAACTTCCTGCTGGACGAGTACCCGGGCTGCTTCACCGGGGTGCGCCAGATCATCGGCGGCGGCGAGGCCGCGTCACCCGCCCACGCGGCGAAGGCGCTGGCTGAGTATCCCGGCCTGCGGCTGGTCAACGGGTACGGGCCGGTCGAGGCGATGATCTTCGTCTCGACCCACCGCATCACCGCGCAGGACACCGCCCGCCCCGCGATCCCGATCGGCCGGCCCATCGGCAACGAGCGGATGTACGCACTCGACGAGCGGCTTCGTCCCGTCCCGGTCGGTGTCGTCGGAGACCTCTACCTCACCGGTGCCGGCCTGGCGCACGGGTACCTGGGGCAGGCGGCCCTGACCGCCGAACGCTTCGTCGCCCACCCCCACGGCGCCCCCGGCGAGCGGGTCTACCGGACGGGCGACCTCGTCCGATGGCGGGCGGACGGCGTCCTGGAGTACGTCGGAAGGGCCGACGGCCAGGTGAAGATCCGGGGCTTCCGGGTCGAGCCGGGTGAGGTCCAGGCCGTGCTGATGCGCCACGGTGCCGTTCGGCAGGCCGCGGTCGTCGTCCGGGAGGACCGCCCCGGCGACAAGCGCCTCGCCGCCTACCTCGTCGCCGAACCCGGCACCGCACTCGACCCGGACGACGCCCGGGCCCACGCTGCCGCGCACCTCCCCGAGCACCTGCGGCCCGGCAGCTTCACCGTCCTCGACGCCCTGCCGCTCACCCCGAACGGCAAACTCGACCGCAAGGCCCTGCCCGCCCCCGACGCCGGCTCCGCCCCCGGCGGGCGCGCACCGCGCACGGAGCGGGAGAAGCTCCTCTGCGAGCTCCTGGCCGACGTCCTCGACGTCGAGCAGGTCGGCATCGACGACAACTTCTTCCACCTCGGCGGTCACTCCCTCCTTGCCGCCCGCCTGATCAGCCGAATCAGCACGGCCCTCGGGACCCGCGTCGGAATAGCCGAGCTGTTCCACGCCCCCACCATGGCCGCGCTCGCCGAGCGCCTCGGCAGCGATCGCCTCGGCGACGGCAATCGCCTCGGCTATGGCGCCGACAGAGATGGCGCCGACAGAGATGGCCTCGGAAGTGACGGCCGCGACACGGGCACTGCCGCGACGGCGGGCACAGAAGCCCCCCGTCCCGCGCTCCTCCCCGCCCTGAGGCCGGACCGTGTCCCGCTCTCCTTCGCCCAGCAGCGGCTCTGGTTCCTGGACCAGGTCGAGGAACCCAGTGCCTCCTACAACGTCCCGCTCGCCCTCCGCCTGCGCGGACCTCTCGACCGCGACGCGCTCCGCCGCGCCGTGACGGACGTGACGGCGCGGCACGAGGTCCTGCGCACCGTGTTCCCCACGACGGACGGCGAACCCTGGCAGCACGTCCTCGACGCACACGGCGCCACCGACGACGCCTCGGACCCCGTGGCCACCACCGTCTGGCACACGGCCGGTTGCCCGGAGGAGAGCCTCTCCCAGGCCCTCCGCGACGCCTCCGCCCACCGCTTCGACCTGGCGACCGAGGCCCCGCTGCGGGTCACGCTGCTCACGGTCGCCGAAGACGACCACGTACTCCTGCTCGTCTGCCACCACATCGCGGCCGACGGCTGGTCCCTCGCCCCGCTGACCCGCGACCTGGCCACCGCCTACGTGGCCCGCTGCGCGGGCATCGCGCCGGACTGGGCGCCGCTGCCCGTCCAGTACGCCGACTACACCCTGTGGCAACGCGAGCTGCTGGGCGACGAGGGCGATCCGCACAGCCCGGCCCGCCGACAGCTGGACTTCTGGCGGGAGGCCCTGTCCGGTGCCCCCGACGCGCCGGCCCTCCCGACGGACCGCCCCCGGCCCGCCGTCGCGAGCCACCGGGGCGACAGCGTGCCCCTCTCGCTCGACGTCGAGCTGCACGAACGGCTGCTCGACTTCGCCCGCCGCCACGACTGCACACTCTTCATGGTGGTGCAGGCGGGTCTGACGGCGCTCCTCGCACGGCTCGGGGCCGGCACGGACATCCCGCTCGGCACGCCGGTCGCCGGACGCAGCGACGAGGCCCTCGACGACCTCGTCGGCTTCTTCGTGAACACGCTGGTCCTGCGCACCGACGCCTCCGGAGACCCCACCTTCCGCGAGCTCCTCGCCCGCACCCGCGACACCGACCTCGCCGCGTACGCCCACCAGGACGTGCCGTTCGAGCGGCTGGTCGAGGAGCTGAACCCGGTCCGTTCGCTGGCCCGGCACCCCCTCTTCCAGATCATGCTGGCCCTCCAGGACGCACCGCCGCCCCTGGACCTGCCCGGCTGCGAGGCCGACGTCGAGCATCCCGAGCGCAACAGCGCCAAGTTCGACCTGACCTTCGTCGCGGAGCAGCACCGCACCCGGGACGGCGCACCCGCCGGCATCTCCGGCTTCCTTGAGTACGCCACCGACCTGTTCGACCGCGGCACGGCCGAGTCGCTCGCCGCACGCCTGGTACGCCTCCTGACCGCGGCCGTGGACCGCCCGGACCTGCCCATCGGCGCGCTCGACGTGCTCACGGTCGACGAACGCACCAGGCTCCTCGTCGACTGGAACGCCACCGGTGCCACCGGCTCTGATGCCGACTCCGCGCACACGGCGTGCGTCCACGAACTCTTCGAGCAGCAGGCGGCCCGTACCCCCGACGCCACCGCCCTCGTGCTGCCGGACCGCGAGGTCGGTTACGCGGAGCTGAACGCCTCCGCCAACCGCCTCGCCCGCCACCTCCGTGACCGGGGCGTGCGCCGGGGCGACACCGTCGCCCTCCTCCTCGGCCGGGACCTCGATCTCGTCGTCTCCGTCCTCGCCGTCCTCAAGGCGGGAGCCGGATACACGCTCCTCGACACGGAGTTCCCCGTCGAGCGCCTCCGTTCCGTCGTCGCCACCGCCGGTGCCGAGCTGATCGTCACGACCGGAGAGCCCGCCGACGGCTGGCAGGACGGCACCGCCACCTTCGTACGCCTGGACGCGGAGGCGGGGGTGGTGGCTGCTCTGGAGGGTGGTGATCTGGTGCGGGTGGCGGGTCCTGAGGATGTGGCGTGTGTGATGTTCACGTCGGGTTCGACGGGTGTGCCGAAGGGTGTGGTGGCTCCTCATCG
>NZ_BMSF01000045.1 GCF_014649015.1 Streptomyces narbonensis | reverse complement strand
ATTTAAGGAAACGTACCCTGAAACTACATATAACGAGCAAAACGTTGCAGACAGAGTTAGGAACTTACTAAAAGGATTGACAAAACATAAACTTAACACTAACCCTATAAGAGGTGAAGTAGAGAGAGAATTGACTTGGGAGGAGATGAGAGGAATAAATACTGACATGAGCCGACGAGAGAGTTACATTGAAAATGACTTTACGAACCGACAGACACTACCGGCCTCATCAAACATCAATACCTCCCAAAACACGGAGGATGAAGGAGAAAGCGAGGAAAGAGGAAATGAAGAGAACCAGAGAGATGAGACAAATGAAGAGAGAGATAGCTGGAAAAAAAAGGCTTATGAAGTGGAAGACGAGAGAACAACAGAAATTAGAAAAGCGTTTGAAAAGGCTATGGAAGAGTTTGAAGGTACTGACCCGACTTGTAGACCTCCCCTTAGAAAGTTGAAAGCAACAAAAAAAGTTGCTCAAACAGTGAGTACCCTGAATGAGACAATTATACCGTACACAATTACTCCCCACACAACATTTACACGACTACAAACAACAATTTACTGTGCTGCTATGGCAGCAATAGAGATCTGTGAGAGAAAATTTTACCGACCGACCGTAAACAAACTAACTGACAAGAAACTTCCTGCAATGAGTAGATTAGAGAGGAATATTGAGAGTTTGAGAAAAGATTTAAGCAGGATTAATGAATACTTGAGAGGACAAAGATCGAGACGACTCAACAACAAAATAAACAGCTTGCTAAAGAACTCAGGACAGCATGCTGGACATAACGACAATAATCACACTCTACTAGACTTTAAGGACACTTTTCAACAAAAATTAGGAAAACTAACTAGTAGGTTACAACGATACAATACTACTTTAACACGACGCTACCAAAACAGACAGTTCACTGACAATGAAAAATACTTTTACAGAAACATCAGACAACCTCTCACACAACCGACTAAAACACCCCCTAAAATCCCCACAGAAAATGACCTGACTAGTTACTGGACTTCCCTTTGGTCCAAACCGACGAATCATAGGGAAAGTACGGACTGGATACGGGAAGAAGAAAGGAGAACCAAAAGAATACCGACTATGAACTTTGAGAGAGTGACCGAAATGAATGTGACCCAAGCAACGAAAAAGAGCCATAACTGGAAGGCCCCAGGACCAGACCAAATACACAATTACTGGCTCAAGCAACTGACATGTACCCACAGAGCTTTAGCTAAGTGTTTTACTGACTTTATTAGGCGACCACAGACTTTACCTGCATACTTGACGAAAGGAACCACTTACATGATCCCGAAAGGAGACATAACTCAAGACCCCACGAAATACAGACCTATCACTTGCTTACCTACAATGTACAAGACCTTAACTAGTATCCTTACCGACAAGATCTACGCACACGTGATGGAACACAACATACTGGCCGAAGAGCAGAAAGGATGTAGACGACAAGCACAAGGCTGCAAAGAGCAAGTGTTAATAGATGCAGTAGTGCTTGGAGTGGCCAAAAAACGCAACATAAGCACGACATACATTGACTACCAAAAAGCTTTCGACTCGGTCCCTCACACTTGGCTACAGAAGTCCCTCCAACTGTACAAAATAAACCCCACTGTTGTAAAATTCCTGAGTCATGCTATGACGAAATGGGGTACAACACTTAGACTTACCACACCTAACCAACAGACTATAACGACGGAGCCGGTAGCCGTGAGAAGGGGTATTTTCCAAGGTGACTCACTCAGCCCACTGCTGTTCTGTCTCGCCATGAATCCTCTCTCAAACCTACTGAACTCCTCAGGACTTGGGATAAAAATGAAGACTGGACCCAACCAGACTTACGCTATCACCCACTTATTGTACATGGACGACATTAAACTATACAGCTCTGACCAAGCAGGACTTGAAAAACTTATAGGTCTGACTGAAAAGTTCTCTACTGACATAGGAATGACCTTCGGACTTGACAAATGTAAGACTCAACATGTGGTAGCAGGAAGCCGAGATCCAAAGGGCTATGAGTGTGAAAACGGTGGAATTATCCAGCCCATGGGAGAAGAGGAAATGTATAAGTATCTTGGATTCCTACAATCGCAACAAACCGACCACCACACAATGAAGCAAAACTTAAAGACAGACTATACTTCACGACTGACAAAGCTGTTACGAACTAAACTGAACGGACGAAATATGATCAAAGCGATCAATACGTTCGCTGTCCCTGTACTGACATACTCCTTCGGTGTTGTTAAATGGACAAAGAGAGAACTTAAGGAGTTACAAGCACGAACTAACAGACTGCTGACAAAATACCACTACCATCATCCCAAGGCTGCATCAGAGAGAGTAACACTCCCTAGATCAGCCGGCGGAAGAGGACTAATTGACCTACACGAACTTCACACCAACCAAACTTTCAAACTCAAAACTTACTTCGAAAAGAAAGCACAGGCATCTCCTCTGCACCAACTGGCAACTCGTAACGACAAGCACTTCACACCTTTGAACTTGGCGAAAACACTGACTACCGTACCTCCAACCAGAACTGAAGTGCATAAAACTAAACAAAACCGACTTGAGAGTAAAGTACTCCACGGAAGATACCAGAAACACTTGGCCGATGAAAAAGTCGACAGAGCAGCGTCGCACGCTTGGTTAAGTTATGCTGGTATTTACCCCGAAACGGAGGGCTTTATGATCGCAATACAAGACGAGACGATCGCTACAAAAAATTACAAAAAATACATACTGCATGATAGGAACATGACCAACGATGCATGTCGACTATGTGGTAAGGCGAGAGAGAACATCCAGCACATAACGTCGGCATGTATGAGACTTGCCGGCACAGACTACACACACCGACACAACCAAGTAGGTAAGATCATACATCAGAAACTGGCGAGGAAATATGGTCTGACCCAGGACCGTCTACCTTACTACAAGTACGAACCAAAAACGGTCCTGGAAAATGACTCTTACAGACTTTACTGGGATAGAACGCTCTTGACCGACAAAACTGTTCATTACAATCGCCCGGACATCACACTCATCGACAAGAAAAACAAGTTAGGGTTCTTAATTGACATAGCTGTACCTAACACACACAACCTTGACTACACAATTGTTAAGAAACGACAGAAGTATGCAGATTTGGGACATGAGATAAAAAGAAGTATGAAGCTGAAAAGAGTCGAGACTGTACCATTGGTAATATCAGCTACTGGAGTCATCCCAAAAGCCCTGCATGCTGGACTAAAAAGAATTGACTTACCGAAAGGAACCTTCCTAGAAATGCAAAAGGCTGTTATTCTAAACACCTGCAGAATAACAAGGAAGTTCCTTGACTTACCAGAACAGACGACAGTTACATAATTAAACATAAACTCAACATTACTAATTTACGTCTCGTAATGTGTGGCAAGACCTTTTACGAGCAGCCAACCCTCCCCTCCCCTTGTCTTTTGTCCCTTGTGGACCGAGGCATGGGTGTATACCAGGACTTCCGAAAAAATAAAGAAGATTCCTGAGAATATCTTCTCTTGAAGAAAAAAAATAATAATAACAACTCCCCCAACCCCCTCCGTGGATTTAGGGAGTGCCGAAACCAGAAGATAACAGATGTTAAGCAGCCTTCTTCTGTGATGGTGTTGTCAACTGGTAATAGGATTTTTGGCAGGTTCAACGACTTCTACGCTCATTGGGGGAGATCCACGATGTTTCGGAGAAAATGGCTTTGATACATCGGCTGAAGTTGAACCAATATCCATGGGCCCTCTTTCGATCGATGGGAACCATCCTAATTCCAGCCTCTTCAGAGGCAACTCTTGGCAAAATCTTGCCAACACCTCGAATGTCAAGAGTCGCATCGAAAGAGAGTGATCCGTTTACTACTCGCTGGGTTGGAAGCTTGGAGTAAGAAGATCAGAAGGCAGACAGCGACATCAAATGGGATGCTCGCACTAAGATC
>NZ_BMSF01000044.1 GCF_014649015.1 Streptomyces narbonensis | reverse complement strand
GCCCGCCGACGCCGCCCGCTACCAGGCCGAGCAGGAGGCCGAGGCGCGCCGCATCGCCCTGGTGAAGCAGGCGGAGGCCGACGCGCAGCGCTCCCGGCTCACGGGTGAGGGCGAGAAGGCCCACCGGGCCGCGCTCGCCGACGCCGTGCGCATCGAGGGCGAGGCGCAGGCCGCGGCCATCGCCGCCAAGGGCTCCGCCGAGGCCGAGGCGATGCGGAAGAAGGCCGACGCCTTCGCGCAATACGGGGACGCGGCCGTCCTCCAGATGCTCGTCGAGGTCCTGCCGCAGGTCGTCGCCAAGGCGTCCGAGCCGCTGTCGGCCGTCGACAAGCTGACCGTCATCTCCACCGACGGGGCGAGCCAGTTGACCCGTACCGTCACCGACAACGTCGCCCAGGGCATGGAACTGCTCTCCTCCACCACCGGAGTCGACCTGGCGTCCCTGCTCCAGGGCATCGCCCAGAAGAAGGCGGCCCCCGGCCCGGCGCAGCCGCCCGTGCCGACCGGCGACGGATCCATCGAGATCACCGACTAGGACGAGAGCAGGGGGGACGTGGTGAGAAGCAGCTTCACGATGCATGCAGGGGCGCAACTCGCGCTCTCCCTCGCGGGGCTTGTCGCCGCGGTCCTCGCCGCCGTCCCGTTCCTGCCCCCGTTCGCCGACGAGTGGCTCCTCCTCGGAATCGGCATCGCCCTACTGGTGCCCCTCCATCTGGCGACGCTCGTCCGCGCCATCGCCGTCGGACTCCGGGACATGCGCTTCGCGAGCAACAAGGCGAACCAGTGGCGTGCCCTGCGCGCCCTGCCCCGGCGAGTCCAGGCAGCGCTGGTGGGTGCGGGTCTCGCGGGGGCGTTCCTGGTCACCGGAGTGTTCTGGGACGACTCGGGGCTCCAACGCGTCGAGACCGTCCGGGGGCACTACTCCGCGATCGACACCTCCGCCCCCGACCGCGAGCGCGTCCCGATCAGCAGAAGCCAGTACGAGGAGCTGCGCAGGGAAGACCAGCGAATCGCGTTCGCGGCCTTCGGTCTCTTCGCGGCGGGCGGCGGCGGCCTGACGCTCCTCTTCGGAAAGCTGGACTCCTGGGCCGGCAGGCCGTGACGGCCGGCCCCCGTCACGGCAAGCCCTACAGCGCTCGCAGGCGCCGGTCACAGGACCTCCTCGTCGGTCTCGCCGGGCTGATCGCCCTCCTCGTCGGCGGCGCCCTGCTGGTCGTCACGCTGCCACAAGCCCTCGCAGAGGAAAGAGACTTCCTCTCGGCATCCGTGTGCCAGGAGGCACCATCCGAAGACTGCCTGCACTCAGCCTGGTTCACCGTCGAGACCGTTCACGTACAGCGCGGCAAGCAGGCGGGGGGCTGGGTGCACGTCTCCGGGCCCGAAGAGGGCGCCGACCGGGTGCGGTTCAGCGGACTCGGCGAGTTCCTGGAGAAGGTGCGACCGGGCGATCACGTCGCGGGGACGATCTGGCGTGGCGAGATCGTCGTGCTGTCGAACGGCTCGGCCGGACAGAGAGCGGTTTCCCACCCGGTCGGAGACACTCTCTTCACCACCGGAACCGGAATCCTGCTCATCTTGGGCGGCGCGTTCGTCACCTACGTCGCGTGGTTCTGGCTTCACACTCCCGTGAGTTCCGCCCGCCCGCACCGGACGGACCTCACCGCCGACGCCTCCGCGACGGCCCTCCTGGGCATGTACACCTTCGCACTGATGATGGTCCTGCACGACAGAGACGGCAGCCTCGGCGTCTTCCTCGCGCTCTGGACTCCGGCCGCCATGGCAACTTGCGCCTTCCTGGGCCGCCGGTACCTGCGGCACGGCGCGCGACGATGAGCCGCAACTCGACACCCGGCCACGACGGCCACGACGGCCACGACGACCATGAGCGAGAACAACGGAGTACCGCCGTGCCCTCTCGAATCGCCAGAAGCGAGTTCCTTGAGAGCCCTGGTGGGCTGGGCCTGTGCCTCGTGTGGCACGGCTGGACGGCCATGAGCAGCGTTACCCCGACGTGGGTGCGGATCGGCGCCGGCATTCTCGCGGTGGCGAGCCTCGTCCTGCTGGTACGAACCCTGGCCTCACGCGCTCACACTCCGCGTCCGACACACGCCGAGGCAGGAACGACCGACATTTGACCCGCCCGCGCTCTCAGGCGGGTTCATCTCCACACCGGGGGAATCGTGATCGCGCTACCGCACCAGGACACCCGAGATCCACGGGACGGCGGCCACATGGTGGTCTGCGGAGACGACGGACTCGCGCACCGGCTCGCCGCCGAGCTGCGGGACGTCTACCGCCAGCGGGTCGTCCTCGTCACTCCAGGAGACCTGGACGAGGAACTGGCGGGCGAACAGCCCACCGTGCTGTCCCGTGCCACGCAGCTGCTGCGGCGGTCCGGCGGTCCGGTCACCGAAGCCGCGACCGGCAGCGCGCCTCCGCCGCTGCGGGACGTCGTGGCATCGGTGCCCAGCGAGGAGACGCTGCTGCGGGCCCGTGTGGATCGGGCCACTGCCCTCGCCCTGCTCTACGAGGACGACGAGACGAACCTGCGCGCCGCGATCGCCGCCCGCCGCCTCAGCCCCGGGCTGCGACTCGTGGTCCGCATGTACAACCGGAAGCTCGGGCAGCACCTGGAGGAACTGCTCGACCAGGCCGCCCTCGTCCACTCCCCCGGCATCGACCGGAGCGTCCTGGACGCCTCCACCACGGTCCTGTCCGACGCGGACACGGCGGCCCCCGCGCTCGCCGCCACCGCCGTCACCGGGACGAGCAAGGTCGTACAGGCCGACGGTGTGCTCCTGCGCGCCGCCGAACGCACCCCGCCCGGACGAGGCGAGGTACCGGACCCCGGTCTGTGCACTCTCGCACTGCTCTCGTCCACCACCACCGACCCGGCAGGCACCGAGGGCTCGGAGGCCAGCGGCCCGCAGGGACCCCTCCTCCTGCCCGACGACCGGGCCGTGGCGGCCAGCAGCGGGCGGGGAAGTGTCGTACTCGAAACCGTCCGGTACGCCGGCCCCGCCCTGCCTTCGAGGCGCCTGGCCCGTCGCGGGGCACCGCTGAGCCAGCTCTTCTCCAGCCGTCTGCGGTGGGCGCTCGCCGGTATCGCCGCCTCCGTGCTGTGTCTGACCCTCACCACCACCGTGCTCACCGACGCCGATCCCGTGCACGCCGCCTACATCACTCTGCTCGACCTGTTCTCCATCAACGACCCCGCGCTCGACGCTCCGGTCACCCACCAGATCCTCCAGCTGCTGTCCGGCCTCGTCGGCCTGGCCCTGCTCCCTCTCCTCGTCGCCGGAGCCCTGGAAGCACTGGGTACATTCCGCGCCGCGGGCGCGCTGCGGCGCCCGCCCCGCGGCCTGTCCGGCCATGTCGTCCTGCTCGGACTCGGCAAGATCGGCACCCGCGTCCTCGCCCGGCTTCGCGAGCTCGACATCCCCGTCGTCTGCGTCGAGGAGGACCCCGACGCCCGCGGCATCCCCCTCGCCCGCAGCCTCGGCATCCCCGTGGTCCTCGGCGACGTCACCGACGACGGCATCCTGGAGGCGGCCAAGATCCACCGAGCGCACGCCCTGCTCGCCCTCACCAGCTCCGACACCACCAACCTCGAAGCCGTCCTCTACGCCCGTACCGTCCGGGCCGACCTGCGCGTCGCCCTGCGCCTGTACGACGACGAGTTCGCCACCGCCGTCTACCGCACCCTGCGAACGGCCCACCCCGATGCCCTGACCCGCAGCCGCAGCGTCACCCACCTCGCCGCCCCCGCGTTCGCCGGCGCCATGATGGGCCGCCAGATCCTCGGCGCCATCCCCGTCGAACGCAAGGTCCTCCTCTTCGCCGCGCTCGTCGTCGCCGGACACCCCCAGCTCGAAGGCCGCACCGTCACCGAGTCCTTCCGGCCGGGCGCCTGGCGTGTTCTCGCCCTCGACACAGCCGCCCCCACCACCCGCCGGCCCGACCTCGCCAACACCCACGACGACGGCGAACACCCCCAACTCCTGTGGGAACTCCACCCCGGCTACGTCCTGCGCCCCGACGACCGGGTCGTCATCGCCGCCACCCGCCGCGGCCTCGCCGAACTCCTTGCAGCACCCTCACAGCCAACCGGTGAGCCGCGCGCCGGGCGGTGACGTGTGGGTGGAGCGACCGTGACGACTCCGATCAGGCTCGGGGATGACCAGAGCCGTGGTCGCGCGGATCTCTGGTGGGCGGGCGAGCTCGGGGAGCCTCATCATGGCATGAGCGTGCCTCTGCTGCTCGTGGCGCGCTGCGGGGCGACTGCCGCGGTCAGGCGCGGGCCAGGGCGGCGGCTCCGAAGGAGACGTCGAACCGGTCGCACCAGATGCTGACGCTCGGGTACGTCGACCAGTCGACG
>NZ_BMSF01000043.1 GCF_014649015.1 Streptomyces narbonensis | reverse complement strand
CCTCGAGGGCCAGTGAGCCGGTGCTTCTCGCGCTCAAGTCAACGGTATGTTTTGTTGGCGATGAGCCTCCTGCAGTGTCCCGACAGATATCACTTCCTGATGGGAGCACCTTTCCAATGACGCTCAGCCCGTCTGTATGTCGGGAAGCGGGTGAGGCACTTCTTTACAATGCACCGACAGCCAGTGCTCCAAACGCTCTGCGGCACATGTACCAAAAATCGTTGTTGGAGTGCCCATCGCTGGATCGTTGGGTACTTGTTGGAGCAGCCTCAGGCATGACGGGAGTGGGGCGAGTACTTGGGGAAGCAATGACACATGCTCTCACAGTTACGCAGAGAGAAGGACCGCAATACATCGCCGTGAAGGATCCGGCTCACGCTGCTGTTTGCGGCGGGGCGATTCTTTCCCAGTTGAGTACCTTCAAAAAGATGTGTGTTACGGTTGAGGAGTACGTGGAGGAAGGGCCGCACTACTGCGTACGGCCCAAGATTATTTGAGACACGCGTGGAGTCGAGGTCCCTTCACATACGCCTTTTCTCTTTGTTTGGCGTGCGGACCAGTCAGTGAGTGCATATGCATATCCACCTTTATGCATGTGAGGGTGCTTGTGTGTAACCCTTCTTTCGTTTCGTTCCCTTTCTTCACATATCGCCGCGTACATATCTATGCGTACGCAAGCCATCACCACCTCGAGCTGTTTTGATATTGTTATTTGATCCGTTACGCCTTGCGCCCCGTTGAGATTCTTTACTTAATTTATCACTTTGCATTTACGCATTCAAACAGGAACCTGTATAGGAACGAACCACCAAATAGGCAGACTACCCGTTCGATCGCACACGCATACGCACACACGCATACACGTGCACGTCGAACTGACGTGTTCACACATAAGCCCTTCCTTTATCACCCGTGCGGTGTAGTGTACGGGACCACTTCAGCATACTAGTAGTGGGCTTTCTCCTTCCCTTTTGAAGCTGCACATTCCGTTTATTTTTATGGAATGCGGCTTCTTGCACGACTGGGGCGGCGTCTGCGTGCCCGTTATGAATTGGCCCGTGGGCGCATGAATTTGCGCCGGATGAGCGACCACGAACTGATTGGGCGCTACTGCGGTTTGGCTTTTATTCCTTTTACGGTGTGTGTATGTGGCGGCAGTATGCGGAGTTATGCAACGGACCGTGTGCATGTGGCCATGGAGAAGCGTGACAAGGAGAGTTCACACTGAAGAAGGGCCGTGCTTATGTGTCATCGTTTGCGCAGAGCAGGGGGACACCCATGGCTCTGTGTTATTCTTTTCCTTTCTTTTTTCTTCGCGGGCACACTTACTCACTCTCACTCATCCACTCACGTACGCAGGGGTACGTATATGCATATATTAATTTGCTGGGAAACTGTTTGAGCCAAGGTTTCATTGTGTTGCGTGACAACCTTTGCGTTACGGTGACTGATGCTCCTCTTTTAATTTTGTTGTTGTTTCTAACTCGCCCTGCGTGCTTGCGACCTCTCTACTCCGTTACATCATGGGAGGAAAAGCGAGGGCGGAAGCAAGCTAAGAAGGAAAAAAAAAAGCAAAAGTTAACCGAGGTAAGAAGAGAAAAAAATCGTGAAGGGGATAAAGGGGAAGATATAGTAGAGATATTCAGCAGATAAAGGATTTACACTTAATAAATACGAACCGGACTGATGCTGTCTACAAGTGGGAGGGTGAAGCGTAAGAATGCCGCACCTCTCCAGAAGGTGGGGCAGACAAAGACATCTGTTGTTGATCAGCTTGAGGAAGCGCTGCAACAACGCGACTTCTCCAAGGCCACAACCGTTCTCGAGTTTTATAAGACAACAAACCAGCCAGTGGGAGATCTCCCCATTAACCCATGGTTGGCCTACAGTGCATTTCACATGAATGACGTATCCAAAGCTCTCGATGTATATAAGGAGCTCTTGTCGCTTGATGGATGCGATCCAATGCACTATATTCACATGGGTTGCTGCCATTTTGTCAACGGGTCCTACGCAGAGGCGGAGGAATGTGCGTTGAAGGGACCGGACTGTTCACTGCAGACACGCTTGCTGTTTCACATTGCTCAGAAGACGTATGATGAGGACAAGTTGCTTGTCTATCACCAGAAGCTGAAGGAAACGGTGGAGGATCAACTATCGCTGGGTGCTGTTCATTTCTATCGCGGTCACTTCCAGGAGGCAATCGATGTGTATAAGCGCATACTTCTCGAAACCCGCGAGTACATCGCACTGAACGTTTACGTGGCCATGTGCTACTACAAGATGGACTATTATGATGTTAGTCTCGAAGTGCTTAATGTGTATTTGCAATCGCACAATAATAGTGCCACCGCCATTAATCTCAAGTCCTGCAATCATTACAGGCTGTACAATGGCAAAGCGGCTGAAGCGGAACTGCGTGTGCTGATCGACCTGCAGCGCTCCACCTACAATGTAGAAAATGATATTGTCAAGCATAACTTGGTTGTCTTCCGTAATGGCGAGGACGCCCTTCAGGTGCTTCCGCCACTGCTCAACGTTGTGCCAGAGGCTCGGCTGAATCTCGTCATATATCACCTGCGCCATGAGCAGATTGAGGAGGCCTATGAACTGATTAAGGATCTTGAACCTGTGGCTTCAACGGAGTACATTTTGAAAGCAGTTGTGAATGCCTTCATTGGACAGAAGTTGGACTCAGAGGAGCATTTGAAGACTACGCGTGAGTACTTTAACCTCATAGGATCTGCACAGTCCGAGTGCGATACAATTCCAGGTCGGCAATGCATGGCTTCGTATTTCTTCATCTTGCGCGACTTCCCCAATGTGCTCATTTACCTACGTTCCATTAAGCCCTACTTCTTGAATGATGACACTTTTCTATACCTTCATGGTATTGCATGCGCTGCAACTGGGAGCTTTGCTGAGGCGGAGGAATCACTCACAGCGGTGCGTTCGGAGAAGGTCAAAGCGGAGTTCAGCTACATGAGTTGGCTTATGCGCGCACACATCATGAACAAGCATGCAAAGCGGGCTTGGGACATTTACCTCAAGATGGAGACCAGCGCCGAGTCATTTAATATTCTTCAACTCATGGCTAACGATTGCTACAAGGTGTGTGCCTTTTACTATGCTGCGAAGGCGTTTGATGTTCTTGAGCGTCTTGACAGCGCTCCTGAGTATATTGAGGGGAAGAAAGGGGCCTGTATTGGTGTCTTCCAGCAGGTGTTCGCTGGGCAGGAGCCGGCAGATTCGTTATTTGACGTTATGAAAATGTTAGATATGAGCGTGCAGCAGCATGCCAATGACCCGAAGGTTTCACAGCAATTTGAAAGTATTCTGAAGGTCATTAAGGACTGGGTAAAGGAGAGTAAATTGAAGAAGAAGTGATGTGGGATGGAGGCGGGGTATATCTTCGTTGGTCAGTTAGCTATCTTGCTGAAGTTTTTTTTTACCGCACTTCGTGTCGTGTCCTCTTTATGTGGAATTGAGACGTTGGCCAAATGAAGGATCTGTTAAACTAGGGAGTTAATTGGGTATTGATGTGTGGTCCTCGGTGTGTTTGTAAGGCACAGAGATGAGAAGATACATGGGATCAAGCAGGAATGAGGCAAGTCATCGCGTTGCTTCGGTACGTGTGTGTGGAATAGAGCCATGTGACGTACCATTTGCTTCACTTGTTTTCCCTCCTTCCCTCCCTTCTTTTTTTTTTTACACCTTTTCTACGCCTACTCTCGTTTCTCCTTTCTTCCTTCCTGTTTTTTATATGGGTACTATGATTCACCATATTCGAACTCACCTTTCTTTGTTGCTTCCTCATTTCTCTTCCTTTACGTGATGATACTGTGCAGTCAAAAACACGCAAAGGATGTGCGAACTTACATGCGTTACCTACCTTTCATTTATAGAGAATTTCTGTTCTACCACATTTTCGATGAGGGAAACAATACCACACCTAAACAGCGGCGGAAACGAAAAAAAAAAAAGGCCCAAGTTGAGAGAAGAGATATAATTGGGAGAAGGGGAGGGGGAAGAGGATCATAACCGCAAGTTTTTCGAGGTGTGGTTAGAAGTGAATATTTTGCCGTTTTGTGGTTTAGTACACGCCTATTTTGCTTCTTTTTTTTCCTTCTGTGTTTGTTTATATCTGATGGGAGGGAAAGGGATAAACATCTACTTTTCCCTTTTATGTACTCCCCTTTGTTCTCTGTTGGTGCTTAATATTGAATCTGTGTGTGTGTGTGTGTGTGTGTGGAAGAGGGTTTCTTCGTTGTTAACGTCTACGCTTCGTAGAGCAGTTTCACACTTACCTTCGCTGGAGCCGCATTTTTCATCCCTTTTCTTTTCCCCCCACTTTGCAAACGTTTACTCTCTGGCGCATTATTTTCTTTTTCGCTTTTTTCTTTTTGTTTTTCGCTCATATGTCACACGCGGGGGGTTCGTCCCCTTGTTTCCGTTTTTCTTCTCTTTCCTTTTCTTTTTTTGTTTTTTTTTCTTCACATTTAGGAAACTGTACGTGTGTGGGAGAAGTGGGGGACGAAGGAAATGATTCGTCATGGACTCACTGGCCCTCGAGG
>NZ_BMSF01000042.1 GCF_014649015.1 Streptomyces narbonensis | reverse complement strand
GTTATCTGCAGCGAGAACTTCAACGTTTGCCAAATCAACCCAATGTGGTAACAACCACACCTCCGAAATCTGCTCCAAAAGATATTCCAGTTTCTGCCGAAATGTTTTATTGCAGAACAGCCCTATCAGCATCGACAGGAATGCCGTCCAATGCGGCACTTTAGATGGGGTAACTCCCAGCGCAAGCTGATCTCGCAAGTGCATTCCTAGACTTAATTCATATCTGCTCCTCAACTGTCGATGATGCCTGCTAAACTGCAGCTTGACGTACTGCGGACCCTGCAGTCCAGCGCTCGTCATGGAACGCAAACGCTGAAAAACTCCAACTTTCTCGAGCGCTTCCACAAAGACCGTATCGTCTTTTGCCTCCCATTCTTCCCGGCACTTTTTTTCGTCCCAGTTCAAAAAGTACTGCAGCACCTCTGTCTTCGATTCACGCAAGTTGCTCCATACTTTATAATACAACTCTTTGATCTGCCTTCCAGACATGCGGAAAACTTGGCTCCCTTGCTTGCCTCTTGTCGAATCCAATACACTAATTGTTTCTCTTCTTCTAGTAATGGCCAGGTACCAAGCATAATTTCTCTGTATCTGAGAGTAGATCTCTCCCCTTTTTACGCTAAAAAATTTCAAATACCCTACAGGGTCCCCATGATATGGCTCGATGTCTTCCAAGTATTCTTTGTATTCCTCGTCATTTCGCAGCATTCTCTCCACAGCTAGTGCTTCCCAAGCCATCCTCCGATACGATACTTTCTGGCCAGCCCAACAGACACAGAGCTCGAACATCTTTTGACAGCCCTTGCATAATCCGTATTGTGTGAATACGCCCTCTGGGCAGAAGTATATGTCAATACCATAGAGGAAAAGATGTTTAATTTCGTCAGACCGAAATCCAAGAAACTGTAAGACATTCATATTCTCGGAAGTATTGGGAAATTGTGCTTTCAGTTTCTTTCTCTCTAGCAAAACCATTTGACTCCCTTTCCGCTTATACGACTCTTTGTTAATGTCGGTGACTGGATGGAATCTATTATCCTCAGCATTGCCATCTTTATTGGCGTCCTCCTTGGCACTAGCGTTGGTACTTTCAGTGGTAGTGGCATTAGTGCTGGAGTTGGTGCTAGCAGTGGTAGTGGCATTAGTGCTGGAGTTGGTGCTAGCAGTGGTAGTAGCACTAGTGTTGGAGTCGGTACTTTCGGTGGTAGTAGCACTAGTGTTGGAGTCGGTACTTTCGGTGGTAGTAGCACTAGTGTTGGAGTTGGTACTTTCAGTGGTAGTCGCACTAGTCCTGACGTTGATGCTGGCAGTGGTAGTAGCACTAGTCCTGACGTTGGTGCTGGCAGTGGTAGTAGCATTAGTGCTGGAGTTGGTAGTCGCATTGGTACTGGCATTAGCACTACCATGAATGCACGTGTCGCTGTCCTCATCACTGCTGCAATACTTTCTGCACCTGTCACTGCTATTGCTCTCCTGGAAGCTAGACGGTAACGCAACGATCGACATGGAAGCTGTCGCCTGTTTTTCAGCCAATCTGTCCATTCTTTCTATCAGTTCCACTGTGTCAGCAGACAGGTCTGTCCTGGAGCCACAGCATCCAACATGCTGGCCCTTTTTTCCTTTCTTTGATTCAAGTCCATAGAACTCGCGTACCTGTTCGGTTATACAGCCTTCCTTAATCGGTGGTAATTCACCCTTACGATTCCTTGCCGCCCAACTGTTTTTTCTAGATAATAGATAACAGAGGCCCCCATCTCTTAGTCTCCCTACGCCTTGAATGAGCTCAATAATATTAAGTCTATTATCAAGCATGATCACCATCATCAATTGCTTAATGTCAATTCCTTCAGTCACTAATTTCGTTCCGATGAGAACTTGCATGCTACCGTCAGTGACAAACTCCTTTGTGCGAGACACCTTTTCTGCAGCACCCAGCTTCCCGTGTATCCATACCACCCTAAAATACTTTCTCCAAGAGCAGGCCAATTCTTCCACTTCGTTGGTTGTGCTTGCAACTACAATGGCCTTCGACTCTGGTTCAATTTCAAAGAGGGCTAAAAGAAGCTTCAGTGCTTCTTCGGGCTGTGATTCCACTTTCTTCCAAATTTTATGAACATGCCCTAAAGGCACCTCGGATTTCTCCTTGATTAGATTAAACATCCGTGTTGGATAGCTGGATAGACCTCTGCTGAGATCTTCCGACCGTTTGAGCTCGTTGATGTCCATCGACTTCTTGGCCAGTCCCGTAAGCCCAATACGCTGCAACGCAGCATCAGCTACAGCCTCAGGTGCTGTGCCGCTCAAAAAGATTGCTTTCTCAAAAGCGTCAAAATCAAGGTTAGTTATGCCCCCAAATTGCGACTGCCGGTAGACCTCCGTTTCAAAGTTGTGAAACTCATCTACAATGAGGTAACCCAATTTTACGTTGTTGGTCCTAAAGGTGCACTCAACAATATTCTCCCACGCAGCTATCCTGTCTGTGAAATTAGTGCTAGCAAGATCATCGTAGATCCCCACGTATAAATCAGTAACGCCATCGCAACCTTCTTCAATAAAGTTTCTTACAGGGGCCACATTCAAGCAACCGCGTCGGCCCAACCTGATCATGCAATTAGCAAGCAACACTGTGTACGGTACAAACAGAAACGACACATATTCCACGTCGCCCTTAGACGCCAGTGCTATCAAGGGGAGATGAAATAACTCCGTCTTACCATAGCCCGGTGGGGCCTGTACTGCCACAGAGGGTGTGTCTGCCATGTATATTTCATGACATAAGCGCAACTGATGCAAGTCCCTGAATTCAAAGGAGCTGCCAAAGAGTTTCTGGCCTGCGACGAGGATATCGTTTGTACTCTTGGGCTCTCGGGGCCTTTTTCGCGTTACTCTTGAAATTTTTTGATGATGATCTGAACTCGCCGCCTCACCTGCCACTACGTCTTCCGCATTCCGAGTACTAGAGAATGAACAATGGTAGTCGCTTTCAAGGCCTAACCATTGAATCCAGCGCTCGGAAGTGAGTCCGTCAAGCGTCTTTAGTCGAGGCTCCGATGAACCGTTCTTGTTGTATCGTCGACGTATACGTTGCGCTGTAGCTCTGGATAACGGTAAGCGTATCACCGTAAGCTCGTCAATTATTTTTGAGAGCCGCGGTCATTTTGTTAGTATCTCTTCTCAACTTGGGCAGCACACATGCAAAACATCACCCAATCGGTCCTTTTTGTTCATCATATCGTTACATATCTGTGAAAAGTACTTTATCTCAATGGGTTTACGTGGGCATAGATCACGCTTCAGCCGCTCTGTGTCGACTTTCTTTTCGCCAGGTAAACTTGCTTGGTATGCAGAAAAAATCGATAGCTCATCTACGTGTAGTAACAAGAACATGTAGGGTGCCAAATTGTACCCATATTTCCTTATGGTGCTTTTCTGAAGACTCCTTACAATAGGTGCGCCAGAAACAAAGTCAGTGAAAGTACGCATCGTAGAGCTGTCGTTCGGCCTGGCACTCGCTATTTCGTGACAACGTTCCAGGACACGGAAACTCAACTCATTATAGTATCCTCTGTTGAGGTAAAAAAGAGAAAGGGTATCGTAATCCTTTCTATTGAATTTCAAAGTATGCACTTGAAACAACGTGTAGACCATCAAGTTGATTTTCTTGGGAATAAGATACTTTGAAGGGATTGGTCCGCCCTGGAAATCTGGTTCGTCTTCAACAAACGTCAGGAACTTTTGTACATTTTTCCCGACCATGCCGGAAACGACAATTTTTTCAAAAGACCTTTTCCTATCCATTGCACCAGTTCTGAATTTTACCACTTTGATTAGGCCAGACTTTTCGTCTTCGTAGAATGACCGCACTTCCGTGGGGATCGATTCAAATAAAGTTATTGAGGGACAATGTACCAAGTCGTTTTTGTTATTTAGAGCCGACTCAAACTCGTCAAAGTTTGCTTTTTCAAACTTACGCCTATCGGAAACTTTCATTTTATTTTTGTAAGTTTCGAAATTAACAATAGTATGTTGATTGTTATGCTTTTTGACAAGAAATCCATCAATATAAACAAAAGATTGTCCAGTTTCCGTCTTATCATCATCTAAGAATGTAATAATTAAGCTATTGAGAAGATGCAGAATCTGCGCTATGCAGGTGCAAATCTCTAGCAGCAGCAAAGTAAATTCAGTTAGTAAGAAATCTCACTAAGATAAGCGACTGTCTGTCCCCTTCAAGCACAACATAGAAAGCAGAAGGATGTCTCATTCATCGCTTGATTTCCGGCCTGCAAAAATAAAGTAGTCGGTACGTACTTTCGTTTTCAATTTCCATGGTGCACAGTATCTTAACTATCTGCTTAGTCGAGGAGAACCAGGATTCTGTTCGTTGCTCAGCCGCTTCGTGGATATTCTCTTGGATACTTTAAACATGGACCTACGTTCCGCTCTCGAAAAGACCAATATAATAAAAAGTTATAAATTACATTTCCTTATTAGGTATACGACCTCGCGCTTCGAAGTAGAGGAGCCCTTTTTGGCGTACCTACATATGGCGCGTCAGACAGACAAACTTCCCCCAAAAATGTATTACCCCGCCGAATAAGAAAACAGACCCATTCACCCACGACGTATCAAGTTACTTCCTTGGTGCAATGTCCCACTATAAAAAAATTCCTTGACG
>NZ_BMSF01000041.1 GCF_014649015.1 Streptomyces narbonensis | reverse complement strand
CCGCCACCGCGCGGACGCCAAGAGCGCGCTCATCACCCTCGTCGAGCACGCCCTCATGGCCCGTCTGAAGTAGCGGGCCGCAGGACCGGAGGGCCCGTCCGACCGTGTTCGGGCCCCTGCTTTTGTCATATGCCTGCTGTGCGGGGTGATCTGTGTCCTTCGACACGACCGCCCCCGGGTTCATAACGTTTCGACAGAGAATTGGGGCGCCTCGGACACCCGACGCATCCGATCGGTGTCACTGCGCTCACATGAGCCCCGCCATTTGGCGGGGCTCGCTCTTTATGCCCGTTTTATGTCGCCCCAGGAGCACGGAAAGCGGTCGCTTCCCACTGTTTGGAACGGACCCCCTTCACGTGCTGCAATTCATGAACTCCCGAGTAGTACGGCCCTGAACGAAACACCGGCACAACGTAGGTGCCGACGCCGAGAGGTTGTTGGTCGAGTGAGGCGCAGCAAGGAAAGCTCCGCGGAGCAGGAGACACGGGGCAACTTCACCCCGCCGTCGCGCACAGCGGTGTCGCCCGCGGACGTGCCCGTGACACCGCCGCCGGCGGCCACCCCGGGCAGCTCCAGCAAGCTCTCGCCGCGTAACTGGCGGGTACCCACCCGACTGAACGCGATCCTCCTCATACCCGTGCTCGTCGGCCTCGTCATGGGCGGCTTCCAGGTCAAGGGTGCGATCGACACCTGGCAGGAGGCGCAGGACGCCGAGAAGACGGCCCTCATCGTGCGGGCCGCCTCGGAGTACAGCACCGCGCTCCTCAACGAGCGCGACCTCACCGCCGGTCCCCTGCTGGCCGCGAAGACCCCCGAGGACCGCAAGGCCGACGCCGTCGAGCAGGCCTACGCCGCGACCGACGCCGCCCGCCTCAAGTTCGACGAGGCCGCCAAGAACCTTCCCTCGGGCCAGGGCCTGGAGCGCCGTCTCCGGCTCTTCAAGGACGAGGAGCCGAAGCTCGAAGCGCTCCGCAAGGCCGCGTACAGCCGCTCCCTCGACCCCGTGAACACCCAGCTCGGGTACACCGGCGTCCAGCACTACCTCACCGAGTTCTCCAACGAGCTCGGCCTCGGCACCGGCAACGTCACGACCTACGGCCGCAGCGTCTACGCCGTCCAGCTCGCCAAGGGCGCCGAGTCGCTCCAGCGCTCGATCGGCACGCAGCTCCTGGTCCGGCCCAGCCGCAGCGAAGAGGTCTTCGCCCAGCAGTCCGTGGCCTTCAACTCGTACAACTACCTGGAGCAGATCGCCCTCGGCGAGTTCGGCTCCGGCGCCCTGCCCGAGGACGTCGACCTCCTCAAGAAGGTCATGGCCGGCAAGGCCGCCGAGGGTGCGAAGCAGATGCAGGCCGCCGACGTCGAGCTGCCCAAGGGCAAGGACGGCTCCGTCTACTCCGGCGTGGCCTCCGCGATCGGCACCGCCAAGACCCCCGAGGCGCTCGCGGCCCTGAAGTCGAAGGGCATCACGGCCGAGAGCTGGATGGCCGTCGCCACCGCCAAGTTCGAGGGCTACTCCGACGTCGAGAAGGCCCTCGTCGACAAGGCCGTGACCGAGGCCGTCAAGATCTCCGACGAGGCCAAGACGGACGCCTGGGTCATCGGCGCCATCGTCGTCGTCGCCCTGCTCACCGCCTTCATCCTGGCCGGGATGATGGCCCGCCAGATGAGCCGCTCGATGCGCGAGCTGCGCACCGCCGCCTTCGGCATCGCCGAGCAGCGCCTGCCGATGCTCGTCGACCAGCTGTCCCGCACCGAGCCCGGCCGGGTCGACACCCGCGTACAGCCGATCCCGATCGACTCCCAGGACGAGATCGGCGAGGTCGCCCGCGCCTTCGACCAGGTCCACCGCGAGGCCGTCCGGCTCGCCGCCGAGCAGGCCATGCTCCGGGGCAACGTCAACGCGATCTTCACCAACCTCTCGCGCCGCAACCAGTCGCTGATCGAGGGCCAGCTGACCCTCATCACCGACCTGGAGAACAACGAGGCCGACCCGGACCAGCTGGAGAACCTCTTCAAGCTGGACCACCTGGCGACCCGTATGCGCCGCAACGGCGAGAACCTCCTCGTCCTCGCCGGCGAGGAGCCGGGCCGCCGCTGGGACCAGCCGGTCCCGCTGGTCGACGTCATGCGCGCCGCCTCCTCCGAGGTGGAGCAGTACGAGCGCATCGAGCTGGCCGGCGTGCCGGAGGCCGAGATCCACGGCCAGGCCGTGACCGACCTCGTCCACCTGCTCGCCGAGCTCCTGGAGAACGCCACGACGTTCTCCTCCCCGCAGACCAAGGTGCGCGTCACCGCGACCCGTCTCCCCGACGGCCGCGTGATGGTCGAGATCCACGACAAGGGCATCGGCCTCACCGCCGAGGACTTCGCGGACATCAACCACAAGCTGGCCAACCCGCCGACCGTGGACGCCGCCGTCTCGCAGCGCATGGGCCTCTTCGTGGTCGGCCGCCTCGCCGACCGGCACGGCATCCGGGTCCAGCTGCGCCCCTCGGGCGAGCAGGCCGGGACGACCTCGCTCGTCATGCTGCCGGACGCGATCACGCACGGCGGTGGCGGCGAGCAGCCGGTCCAGGACGACTTCACCGTCTCGCAGATCATTCCCCAGCAACAGCAGCAGAGCGCCTTCGAGGCTCCGGCCCCGCAGGCGATGCTGACCGCAGCCGATCTCGGCTTCGACGACTCGCGCTACGAGGAGCAGGGTGAGGGCGAGCAGTCGCTCGACCCGGTCAACCGCTCCCTGATGCGCGAGGACCGGCGTGCGACGCTCAGCGACCGGGCGCAGGGCGGCGACCGTCCGCTCTTCCGCGACGAGTCGGAGTCCGCCGCGCAGGAGTACGGACAGGCCCAGGAGTACGACGGGGCCCAGGAGTACGACGGGGCGCAGGAGTACGGCCAGGGTCAGGAGTACGCGCAGAACGAGGCGTACGGCGGCCAGGAGTACACCGGCGAGTACGCGCAGCAGCCTCAGGAGCAGCAGGCGTACCCGCAGCACCAGGGCTACGCGCAGCAGCAGTACGGCCAGGGTCAGGAGTACGCCGGCGAGTACCCGCAGCAGGGTTACGAGGCGTACCCCCAGGCCGGCTATGCGGAAGCTTCGTACGAGACCCCGGCAGTCGAACACCAGCAGTACGGCAATGCGTTCGACGCCCAGGCCCAGCAGGGTGAGTGGCAGGACCAGAACGCCTACCAGGGCGGCTACGGGCAGCAGTACGGGACGGAACCGGAATCTGCTCCGGCCGCTCCCGAACAGGCCCGCGACCGCGTAGGCTTCGACCGTCCGGGTCCCACTCCGAACCCCGCCCCGGACGCCGGCCACGCACTGACCGACGCAGGTCTGCCGCGCCGCGGCAGCGTCGCCCCGCAGACGCAGCAGGCGCCGCGACAGGCACCGCCCGCGCAGACGCGACAGCCCGCGCAGGCCCCGCAGCCGGCGCAGGCCGAGCAGCCGGCGGGGTCGGTAGAGCAGCAGGGCGAAGCCGAAGGCTCCGAGGCGTGGCGGTCGGCCAACGACGAGCGCTGGCAGCGGGCCGGGAAGCTGAAGGACCCGAAGGCGGGCGGGGTCACCTCGTCCGGTCTTCCCCGCCGGGTCCCCAAGGCCAACCTGGTCGAGGGCACGGCGGAGCAGACGCCGCAGGGCGGCCCCCAGGTCTCCCGCGCACCCGAGGACGTCCGGGGCAGGTTGAGCAACCTGCGCCGCGGTGTCCAGCAGGGACGCAGCGCGGGAACGGACACGAACGGATCGGGCCTCGGCCCGGGCAGTACCTACAACCAGGAGCGTTAGTGTGAGCATGAGCCAGGCGGCGCAGAATCTGAACTGGTTGATCACCAACTTCGTGGACAACACCCCCGGGGTGTCCCACACCGTGGTGGTCTCCGCCGACGGACTCCTGCTGGCGATGTCCGAGGGCTTCCCCCGGGACCGCGCCGACCAGCTGGCGGCCGTCGCCTCCGGACTGACCTCGCTGACCGCGGGCGCGTCCCGGATCTTCGAGGGCGGTGCGGTCAACCAGACCGTGGTGGAGATGGAGCGCGGCTTCCTCTTCATCATGTCGATCTCGGACGGCTCCTCGCTGGCCGTGCTCGCCCACCCGGAGGCCGACATCGGCCTCGTGGGCTACGAGATGGCCCTGCTCGTGGACCGAGCGGGCACGGTCCTCACTCCCGACCTCCGGGCGGAGCTTCAGGGAAGTCTTCTCAACTAACAGACAGACAGTGCGTTTCACGTCACCGCACCGTAAGGTGCGGTGGCGCGGTTCAAGGGACATGGACCGCGAGGCAGTCGGAGGAGGAGACGTGGGAACACCCCCGGGCGCAAGCCACTACAACGGATATGACGCGCACCAGGCGCCACTGGGCGACACCGCGCAGAACCGGTTCAACTTTCCCTCCGCCCCGAGCAGACAGGGCGCATCGCAGCCCTATCGGCAGCCTCAGGCCCAGCAGCACACGCCGGCGGGCTCGCCGAGCGCCCCGCGTGCCGCGTCCTCCGCGGGCGGTTCGGGCGGGCACAACCCGCTCGTGCGTCCGTACGCGATGACCGGCGGCCGGACCCGGCCGCGCTACCAGCTCGCCATCGAGGCGCTGGTCAGCACCACGGCCGATCCGGCCAGGCTGCACGGGCAGTTGCCCGAGCACCAGCGGATCTGCCGGCTGTGCATCGAGATCAAGTCGGTCGCCGAGATCTCGGCCCTCCTCTCCATTCCTCTCGGCGTTGCCCGGATCCTCGTCGCCGACCTGGCCGAGGCCGGACTTGTCGCCATTCACCAGCCAGGCGGCGACGAGGCCGCCGGCGGCCAGCCAGCCGTGACACTGCTCGAAAGGGTGCTCAGTGGACTTCGCAAGCTCTAGCGGCGGTGCAGCCCGCTCAACCACCAGCGCGAAGATCGTGGTGGCGGGCGGCTTCGGCGTGGGCAAGACCACGTTCGTCGGCGCCGTCTCGGAGATCAACCCG
>NZ_BMSF01000040.1 GCF_014649015.1 Streptomyces narbonensis | reverse complement strand
CTTCAGAACTAACACAGTGGACGCGAGCAACTGAGGACAAGCCCTCGGCCTATTAGTACCGGTCAGCTCCACCCATTACTGGGCTTCCACATCCGGCCTATCAACCCAGTGGTCTACTGGGAGCCTTACCCTCTCAAGGAGGTGGGAATACTCATCTTGAAGCAGGCTTCCCGCTTAGATGCTTTCAGCGGTTATCCCTCCCGAACGTAGCCAACCAGCCATGCCCTTGGCAGGACAACTGGCACACCAGAGGTTCGTCCGTCCCGGTCCTCTCGTACTAGGGACAGCCCTTCTCAATATTCCTACGCGCACAGCGGATAGAGACCGAACTGTCTCACGACGTTCTAAACCCAGCTCGCGTACCGCTTTAATGGGCGAACAGCCCAACCCTTGGGACCGACTCCAGCCCCAGGATGCGACGAGCCGACATCGAGGTGCCAAACCATCCCGTCGATATGGACTCTTGGGGAAGATCAGCCTGTTATCCCCGGGGTACCTTTTATCCGTTGAGCGACGGCGCTTCCACAAGCCACCGCCGGATCACTAGTCCCGACTTTCGTCCCTGCTCGACCCGTCGGTCTCACAGTCAAGCTCCCTTGTGCACTTACACTCAACACCTGATTGCCAACCAGGCTGAGGGAACCTTTGGGCGCCTCCGTTACCCTTTGGGAGGCAACCGCCCCAGTTAAACTACCCATCAGACACTGTCCCTGATCCGGATCACGGACCGAGGTTAGACATCCAGCACGACCAGAGTGGTATTTCAACGGCGACTCCACCATGACTGGCGTCACGGCTTCAAAGTCTCCCACCTATCCTACACAAGCCGAACCGAACACCAATATCAAACTGTAGTAAAGGTCCCGGGGTCTTTTCGTCCTGCTGCGCGAAACGAGCATCTTTACTCGTAGTGCAATTTCACCGGGCCTATGGTTGAGACAGTCGAGAAGTCGTTACGCCATTCGTGCAGGTCGGAACTTACCCGACAAGGAATTTCGCTACCTTAGGATGGTTATAGTTACCACCGCCGTTTACTGGCGCTTAAGTTCTCAGCTTCGCCACACCGAAATGTGACTAACCGGTCCCCTTAACGTTCCAGCACCGGGCAGGCGTCAGTCCGTATACATCGCCTTACGGCTTCGCACGGACCTGTGTTTTTAGTAAACAGTCGCTTCTCGCTGGTCTCTGCGGCCACCCCCAGCTCAGAGTGCAAGACTCATCACCAGTGATGGCCCCCCTTCTCCCGAAGTTACGGGGGCATTTTGCCGAGTTCCTTAACCATAGTTCACCCGAACGCCTCGGTATTCTCTACCTGACTACCTGAGTCGGTTTAGGGTACGGGCCGCCATGAAACTCGCTAGAGGCTTTTCTCGACAGCATAGGATCATCCACTTCACCACAATCGGCTCGGCATCAGGTCTCAGGCTTAATGTGTGACGGATTTGCCTACCACACGCCCTACACCCTTACCCCGGGACTACCACCGCCCGGGCTGGACTACCTTCCTGCGTCACCCCATCGCTTACCTACTACCACCTTGGGTCGACGGCTCCACCACTTTCCTTTCCCCGAAGGGTCCGGAACGGCTTCACGGCCTTAGCATTAATGGGCTCGATATTGGGCGTTTCAAAGCGGGTACCGGAATATCAACCGGTTGTCCATCGACTACGCCTGTCGGCCTCGCCTTAGGTCCCGACTTACCCTGGGCAGATCAGCTTGACCCAGGAACCCTTAGTCAATCGGCGCACACGTTTCTCACGTGTGTATCGCTACTCATGCCTGCATTCTCACTCGTGAACCGTCCACAACTCGCTTCCGCGGCTGCTTCACCCGGCACACGACGCTCCCCTACCCATCACAGCGCCCGTTGGGGCTATATGCTGCAATGACACGACTTCGGCGGTACGCTTGAGCCCCGCTACATTGTCGGCGCGGAATCACTTGACCAGTGAGCTATTACGCACTCTTTCAAGGGTGGCTGCTTCTAAGCCAACCTCCTGGTTGTCTCTGCGACTCCACATCCTTTCCCACTTAGCGTACGCTTAGGGGCCTTAGTCGATGCTCTGGGCTGTTTCCCTCTCGACCATGGAGCTTATCCCCCACAGTCTCACTGCCGTGCTCTCACTTACCGGCATTCGGAGTTTGGCTAAGGTCAGTAACCCGGTAGGGCCCATCGCCTATCCAGTGCTCTACCTCCGGCAAGAAACACACGACGCTGCACCTAAATGCATTTCGGGGAGAACCAGCTATCACGGAGTTTGATTGGCCTTTCACCCCTAACCACAGGTCATCCCCCAGGTTTTCAACCCTGGTGGGTTCGGTCCTCCACGAAGTCTTACCTCCGCTTCAACCTGCCCATGGCTAGATCACTCCGCTTCGGGTCTTGAGCGCGCTACTAAATCGCCCTATTCGGACTCGCTTTCGCTACGGCTTCCCCACACGGGTTAACCTCGCAACACACCGCAAACTCGCAGGCTCATTCTTCAAAAGGCACGCAGTCACGACCCATTGGGTAAACCCAATGAGCGACGCTCCCACGGCTTGTAGGCACACGGTTTCAGGTACTATTTCACTCCGCTCCCGCGGTACTTTTCACCATTCCCTCACGGTACTATCCGCTATCGGTCACCAGGGAATATTTAGGCTTAGCGGGTGGTCCCGCCAGATTCACACGGGATTTCTCGGGCCCCGTGCTACTTGGGTGTCTCTCAAACGAGCCGTCAATGTTTCAGCTACGGGGGTCTTACCCTCTACGCCGGACCTTTCGCATGTCCTTCGCCTACATCAACGGTTTCTGACTCGTCTCACAGCCGGCAGACTGTGAAAGAGAGATCCCACAACCCCGCATGCGCAACCCCTGCCGGGTATCACACGCATACGGTTTGGCCTCATCCGGTTTCGCTCGCCACTACTCCCGGAATCACGGTTGTTTTCTCTTCCTGAGGGTACTGAGATGTTTCACTTCCCCTCGTTCCCTCCACATGCCCTATGTGTTCAGGCATGGGTGACAGCCCATGACGACTGCCGGGTTTCCCCATTCGGAAACCCCCGGATCAAAGCCTGGTTGACGGCTCCCCGGGGACTATCGTGGCCTCCCACGTCCTTCATCGGTTCCTGGTGCCAAGGCATCCACCGTGCGCCCTTAAAAACTTGGCCACAGATGCTCGCGTCCACTGTGTAGTTCTCAAACAACGACCAGCCACCCATCACCCCACCAGACAAGCCGATGAGTTCACTGGGGCCGGCATCAGAAGGCAACGACCTAACGGCCGTACCCTCAGACACCCAACAACGTGCCAAGCACACTCTTCACGTCTCGTCTCACGTTCCACGCCGAAGCAGTACTTGTGATCGGATCCATCCGAGTGTGCCAACTAATCAACGTTCCACCCATGAGCTGACCGTGCAGAACGTTTGCCTGCAATCGGTACTGTGCTCCTTAGAAAGGAGGTGATCCAGCCGCACCTTCCGGTACGGCTACCTTGTTACGACTTCGTCCCAATCGCCAGTCCCACCTTCGACAGCTCCCTCCCACAAGGGGTTGGGCCACCGGCTTCGGGTGTTACCGACTTTCGTGACGTGACGGGCGGTGTGTACAAGGCCCGGGAACGTATTCACCGCAGCAATGCTGATCTGCGATTACTAGCAACTCCGACTTCATGGGGTCGAGTTGCAGACCCCAATCCGAACTGAGACCGGCTTTTTGAGATTCGCTCCGCCTCGCGGCATCGCAGCTCTTTGTACCGGCCATTGTAGCACGTGTGCAGCCCAAGACATAAGGGGCATGATGACTTGACGTCGTCCCCACCTTCCTCCGAGTTGACCCCGGCGGTCTCCTGTGAGTCCCCATCACCCCGAAGGGCATGCTGGCAACACAGGACAAGGGTTGCGCTCGTTGCGGGACTTAACCCAACATCTCACGACACGAGCTGACGACAGCCATGCACCACCTGTATACCGACCACAAGGGGGGCACTATCTCTAATGCTTTCCGGTATATGTCAAGCCTTGGTAAGGTTCTTCGCGTTGCGTCGAATTAAGCCACATGCTCCGCTGCTTGTGCGGGCCCCCGTCAATTCCTTTGAGTTTTAGCCTTGCGGCCGTACTCCCCAGGCGGGGAACTTAATGCGTTAGCTGCGGCACCGACGACGTGGAATGTCGCCAACACCTAGTTCCCAACGTTTACGGCGTGGACTACCAGGGTATCTAATCCTGTTCGCTCCCCACGCTTTCGCTCCTCAGCGTCAGTAATGGCCCAGAGATCCGCCTTCGCCACCGGTGTTCCTCCTGATATCTGCGCATTTCACCGCTACACCAGGAATTCCGATCTCCCCTACCACACTCTAGCCTGCCCGTATCGGATGCAGACCCGGGGTTAAGCCCCGGGCTTTCACACCCGACGTGACAAGCCGCCTACGAGCTCTTTACGCCCAATAATTCCGGACAACGCTTGCGCCCTACGTATTACCGCGGCTGCTGGCACGTAGTTAGCCGGCGCTTCTTCTGCAGGTACCGTCACTTTCGCTTCTTCCCTGCTGAAAGAGGTTTACAACCCGAAGGCCGTCATCCCTCACGCGGCGTCGCTGCATCAGGCTTTCGCCCATTGTGCAATATTCCCCACTGCTGCCTCCCGTAGGAGTCTGGGCCGTGTCTCAGTCCCAGTGTGGCCGGTCGCCCTCTCAGGCCGGCTACCCGTCGTCGCCTTGGTAGGCCATTACCCCACCAACAAGCTGATAGGCCGCGGGCTCATCCTTCACCGCCGGAGCTTTCAACCAGCCCCCATGCGAAGGCCGGTGTTATCCGGTATTAGACCCCGTTTCCAGGGCTTGTCCCAGAGTGAAGGGCAGATTGCCCACGTGTTACTCACCCGTTCGCCACTAATCCACCCCGAAGGGCTTCATCGTTCGACTTGCATGTGTTAAGCACGCCGCCAGCGTTCGTCCTGAGCCAGGATCAAACTCTCCGTGAATGTTTACCGGATATCCGGTGACACTCGCGTTGAGCGGGACAGTCATGCCGGAATAGGGCCGACTGTCCACAGCGTCCTCGCTGTGTATGTTGCCTACCCGCCACAAGGGCCGGCAGGACTTTCAAAGGAACCTCGCCATCCGAAGATGGACGGGGTATCAACTAATCTGGCGTTGATTTTTGGCACGCTGTTGAGTTCTCAAGGTGCGGACGCTTCCTT
>NZ_BMSF01000039.1 GCF_014649015.1 Streptomyces narbonensis | reverse complement strand
CGCCCCGAGCCACCAGATACCGCGCCAGACGGTTCGCGTCCCGCTCCAACTCCCCGTACGAGACGCGCACATCACCGAAGACGAGCGCCGTCGACCCCGGCGACACGGCGGCCCGCTCCTCGAACAGCTCGTGAACACAGACCTCGTGCGAGCCCGAGCCGTCGGCCGAGGTGCTCCACTCGTGCAGCAGCCGGTGCCGCTCGTCGGTCTCCAGGACGTCCAGATCGCCGATCCGTGCATCCGGCGCCGCGACGGCCGCCTCCAGCAACCGCACCAGACGAGCCACCAGCGCCTCGGCACTGCCCCGGTCGAACAGGTCCACGGCGTATTCGAGGGCTCCCGTGATGCCGGAGGGGTTGCCGTCGCCGTCCCGGGTCTCGGTGAAGGCGGCCGTGAGGTCGAACTTGGCGGTCCCGTTCAGCACGGTCTCCATCCGGGCGTCGAGTCCGGGGAGTTCGAGTACCGCGTCGGCGTTGTTCTGGAGGACGAGCATCACCTGGAAGAGCGGATGCCGGGCGAGGGAGCGCGTGGGGTTGAGTTCCTCGACCAGGTGCTCGAAGGGCACGTCCTGGTGGGCGTACGCGGCGAGGTCGGTCTCACGGACCCGGGCGACGAGCTCCCGGAACGTCGGATCGCCCGAGGTGTCGGTCCGCAGCACCAGCGTGTTGACGAAGAAGCCCACGAGATCGTCCAGGGCCTCGTCCGAACGCCCGGCGACGGGCGTGCCGAGCGGGACGTCGGTCCCGGCGCCGAGCCGGGTCAGCAGGGCGACGAGTGCCGCCTGGAGGACCATGAACAGGGTGCCGCCGGAGGTACGGGCCAGGCGCAGCAGCTCCTGGTGGAGCCGCGCTTCGAGGTGGACGGGGACGGTGTCGCCGCAGTGGCTCGCGACGGCGGGCCGGGGCCGGTCCGCGGGAAGGACGAGGGTGTCGGGGACGCCGGCGAGCGCGGCCCTCCAGTGGGCCGTCTGACGGGCGAGGAGGCTGTCGGCGTCCTCCGGATCACCGAGCAGCTCGCGCTGCCACAGCGCGTAGTCCGCGTACTGGACCGGCAGCGGCGACCACTCGGGCCTGGCCCCGTCCACGCGAGCGCCGTACGCCACCGCCAGATCGCGCACCAGCGGAGCCAGCGACCAACCGTCACAAGCGATGTGATGGACCACCAGGAGAAGGACGCTCTCCCCCGCATCACCTTCAGGCGCGAACAGAGTCGCGCGCAGGGGCAGTTCGGCGGCCAGGTCAAAGGTTCGGGCGGCCTCGGCGGACAGGGTGGCCGGCAGGCCGTCCGTCCCGGTCGCCGGCAGGAGCGTCACGGCGAGGTCCGGGCGCGCCGCCTCGTGCGGCAGGATCCGCTGCTGCACGCGGCCGTTCTCCTCGGGGAAGACGGTGCGCAGGGCCTCGTGCCGGTGGACGAGGTCGGAGAGCGCGAGTGCGAGGGCGGTCCGGTCCGGCGGGCCGTCGAGGCGCAGCGCGTGGGCGACGTTGTAGGACGCGGCACCGTCCTCGGCCCGGTCGAGGAACCAGAGTCTCTGCTGGGCGTAGGACAGGGGGAGTTCGGCGGGCCGTGTGCCGGGGAGCAGCGCGGGGCGGGCCCGGTCGGCGGTGTCGAGGCGTTCGGCGAGGGTCGCTACGGTCGGGGCGCCGAAGAGGTCGCGGAGGGTGATCTCCGCGCCGAGGGCGGCGCGGACGCGGGCGGCCAGTCGGGCGGCGAGGAGCGAGTGGCCGCCCCGGTCGAAGAAGTCGTCGTCGATGCCGACGTCCGGGAGACCGAGGAGTTCGGCGAACAGCCCGCAGAGGATCTCCTCGCGCGGGGTGCGCGGGGCACGGTGGGTGGTGCCGGCCGCGAAGTCGGGGGCCGGCAGGGCGCGGCGGTCGAGCTTGCCGTTGGGCGTGAGGGGCAGGGCGTCCAGGGAGACGACCGCGGACGGCACCATGTGCGTCGGCAGGGTGCGGGAGAGGTGGGCGCGCAGTTCGGCCGGGTCGGCGGCGCCGACGACGTAGGCGACGACGTGCCGGTCCCCGGGCCGGTCCTCACGGACGACGACGGCCACGTTCGCGACGCCGGGCTGGCGGGCGGCGACGGCCTCGATCTCGCCGGGTTCGATCCGGAAGCCGCGCACCTTGACCTGGCCGTCGGCCCGGCCGGCGAACTCCAGCTCGCCGTCGGCGCTCCATCGGACGAGGTCGCCGGTGCGGTACATCCGGGCGCCGGGCGGTCCGTAGGGGTGGGCGGTGAAGCGCTCGGCGGTGAGGTCGGGGCGGTGGCGGTAGCCGTGGGCGAGGCCGTCGCCGGAGACGTACAACTCGCCTACGACGCCGGCGGGTACGGGCTGGAGGTGCTCGTCGAGGACGTGGACCTGGGTGTTGGCGAGGGGTCCGCCGACGGGGATGACGGTCCGTCCGGTGTCGTCGTCGGTGACCTGGTGGCAGTTGGTGAACACCATGGACTCGACGGGTCCGTAGCCGTGGACGAGCCGCAGGTGCGGGAAGTCCCGCCGGACGCGCAGGAGATGGGCCACGGAGGGTGCCTCGCCGCCGGTCATGACCTGGCGCAGGGTGCGGAACACCTCCGGGTGGGTGTCGGCCATGACCGCGAAGAGCCCTGCGGACAGCCAGACGGTGGTCACGTCGTGCTCGGTGACGAGGGCGGCGATAGCGGTGGGCTCGGGGCTCTGGCCGGGGGCGAGGACGCAGGTGCCGCCGTGCAGGAGGGCGGGCCACATCTCCAGGCTGAGGCCGTCCCACGAGACGGGGGCGCACTGGAGGAAGACCTCGTCGGGACCGAAGTGGATGTAGTCCTGGCCGAAGAAGGTGCGGACGGTGGCGCGGTGCGGGGAGGCGACGCCCTTCGGGCGGCCGGTGGAGCCCGAGGTGAAGAGGACGCAGGCGATGTCGTCGGCGAGGACCCGCACGTCGGGGGCCGTGGCGGGGCTCTCCTCGATCAGCCCGCGGTCGTGGGGTGCGTCGGTACGGACGACGGTGACGTCGCCGGGGAGCCGGTCGGCGAGCCGGTTGTGGCTGACGACGGTCCGGACGCCGGCCTCCTCGACGATGGAGCGGGTCCGGTCCTCGGGGTGGTCGGGGTCCAGGGGCACGTAGGCGGCGCCGCACTTGAGGGCGGCGAGGATGCCGGTGACGAGGTCGGGGCCGCGGTCGACGAGGACGCCGACGAGGTCTCCGTGGGTGACGCCGAGGCCGGTGAGGTGGTGGGCGAGGCGGTTGGCGCGGGCGTCGAGCTCCCCGTATCCGATCCGCTCGTCGCCGGAGATCACGGCGACGGCGTGCGGCGTGCGGTCGGCCTGCGCGGCGAAGAGCTCGTGCACGGTGCGGTCGCGCGGATAGTCGGCGGCGGTGTCGTTCCAGGTGGTGAGGGTGGTGCGGCGTTCGTCGGCGGAGAGGACATCGAGGGTGCCGAGCGGCCGGTCGGGGTCGGAGACGGCGGCGAGCAGGAGGCGTTCGAGGCGGGCGAGGAGCGTCCGCACGGTGTCGGTGTCGAAGAGGTCGGTGGCGAATTCGAGACCCCCGTCGAGCCCGGCGGGCGCTCCGGTGAGGTCGTGGGTCTCACTGAGGGCGAGGGAGAGGTCGAACTTGGCGTCGCTGTTCTGGACCGGCTCGGGGCGCGCGGTGGCGTCGCCGAGGCGTACATCGGTCTCCTCGGTGTTCTGGAGGACGAGCATGATCTGGAAGAGCGGGTGCCGGGTGAGCGACCGGACGGGGTTCAGCTCCTCGACGAGCCGCTCGAAGGGCACGTCCTGGTGGGCGTACGCGGCGAGGTCGGTCTCACGGACCCGGGCGACGAGCTCCCGGAACGTCGGATCGCCCGAGGTGTCGGTGCGCAGCACCAGCGTGTTGACGAAGAAGCCCACGAGGTCGTCGAGGGCCTCGTCCGTGCGGCCGGCGACGGCCGTCCCGAGCGGGATGTCGGTCCCGGCGCCGAGGCGGGTCAGCAGGGCGGCGAGGCCCGCCTGCACGACCATGAACAGGGTGGAGTGGGTCTCCCGGGCCAGTTCACGGAGGCTTCGGTGCAGCTCGGCGTCGAACCGGAAGGGCAGCAGCGCCCCTTCACTGCGGGAGTCGGCCTGCGCATCGGCGGGGCGCGGGCGGTCGGTGGGCAGGGAGAGGTGGTCGGGAAGGTCGGCCAAGGTGGCGCGCCAGTGGTCCAGTTGGCGGGCGAGGAGGCTGTCCGGGTCGGTGTCGTCGCCGAGGAGCTCGCGCTGCCAGAGGGTGTAGTCGGCGTACTGGGCCGGGAGCGTCGTCCAACGGGGTTCGTCGCCGGCGGCGCGGGCCGCGTAGGCGGTGGCCAGATCGCGCAGCAGCGGGTTCATGGACCAGCCGTCGGCGGCGATGTGGTGCATCACCAGGAGCAGCACCTGCTCGTCCGTGTCCGCAGTGAACAGGTGTGCGCGGAGCGGGAGTTCACCTGCCAGGTCGAAGCGGTGGGCGGCGGCGGAACGGAGGGTGGCGGTGAGCTCCTCGGGGGTGCGGGGCCGGTCGTCGACGACGAGGGCCGGACGGGCCTGCTCGGCCGGCACGACGGTCTGGCGGGGCAGGCCGTCGACGGCGGGGAAGCGCGTGCGCAGGGCCTCGTGCCGGCCGGCGAGGTCGCCGAGGGCGGCCTGGAGGGCCTCGGGGTCGACGGTGCCGTGGAGCCGGGCGGCAAAGGGGAGGTTGTACGCGGTGCCGCCCGCGCTGCCCTGGGCCTCGTCCAGGAACCAGAGGCGCTGCTGGGCGTACGAGAGCGGAAGCTCGTCGGGGCGCTCGAAGGGCCGCAGGGCCGGCCGGGCCCGCTCGGCGCCGTCGAGGCGGCGGGCGAGAGCGGCCACGGTGGGTGCCTGGAAGAGGTCGCGGATACCGGCCTCGACGCCGAGGGCGGGACGGATGCGGCCGATCAGGCGGGCGGCGAGGAGGGAGTGTCCGCCGAGGTGGAAGAAGTCGTCGTCCACTCCGACGTCCGGGATCCCGAGGACGTCGGCGAAGAGGCCACAGAGCACCTCCTCGCGCGGAGTGCGCGGGGCACGGCCCCCGGATGTCGAGCTGACGTCGGGGGCGGGCAGGGCCTTGCGGTCGAGTTTGCCGTTCGGGGTGAGCGGCAGGGCGTCGAGGACGACGACGGCGGAGGGGACCAGGTGCTCGGGGAGCCGGTCGGCGGCATGGGACCGCAGCTCGTCGGGAGACGTCAGCGCGTCGAGGACGACGTAGGCGACCAGGCGCTTGTCACCCGGCCGGTCCTCCCGGACCACGACCGCCGCCTGCCGGACGGCACCGTGGCGCATCAGCACGGCCTGGACCTCACCCGGCTCGACCCGGAAGCCCCGGATCTTCACCTGACCGTCCGCACGCCCCAGGAACTCCAGGACGCCGTCCGCCCGCCAACGCACCAGATCACCGGTCCGGTAGACCCGCTCACCGGGAGCCCCGTACGGGTGGGCGATGAACCGCTCGGCCGTCAGCCCGGGCTGACCCACATAGCCCCGGGCCAGACCCGCACCCGCCATGTACAGCTCACCGACGACACCGACCGGAACCGGACGCAGCCGCTCATCGAGCACATACACACCCTTGCCGGCCACCGGCCTGCCCACCGGGATCGAAGCACCAGTGGTGTCCCGCTCCTCGACCGTGTGGCAGCAGGTGAAGATCATCGACTCGACCGGCGAGTACCCGTTCACCAACCGCAGCCCCGG
>NZ_BMSF01000038.1 GCF_014649015.1 Streptomyces narbonensis | reverse complement strand
GGTCATCGAGGGGAGGGTGCCGTCGGACAGCACGCCTGCCGTGTGGACGACGGCGGTGAGCGGGTGCCCGGCCGGTACGGCGTCCAGTACGGCGGTGAGAGCTGCGCGGTCGGCGACGTCGCAGGCGGCGACGGACACGTGGGCGCCCAGGGCCTCCAGCTCGCCCACGAGCGCGTCGGCGCCGGGGGCGTCCGGCCCGCGACGGCTCACCAGCAGCAGGTGGCGTACGCCCCACTCGCGCACCACGTGCCGGGCGACCAGTCCGCCCAGACCGCCGGTGCCGCCGGTCAGCAGGACCGTGCCCTCCGGAGCGAGCGCCGGCGCGTCGGTGCCCGGCCCGGGCCGGACGGAGGCCAGGCGGGCCAGCAGGACGGTGCCGTCGTGCAGCGCGAGCTGGGGCTCGTCCCGCAGGCCCGGGTCGGAGAGCACCGACGGCAGGGCTCGGTACGAGGAGGCGTCGTCGGCCAGGTCCAGCAGGCCGAAGCGGCCGGGGTTCTCGGTCTGCGCGGTCCGTACGAGACCCCAGGCGGCCGCGTGCGACAGGTCCTCGCCGCCGTCGGTGCCGGACCCCTCGGGGTCCCGCACCGCTCCGCGGGTGACCAGGAGCAGGCGGGTGCCCGAGAGGTGCTCGTCGGCGAGCCAGGCCTGGAGCAGCCCCAGGGTCCGGGCCACCGTGCCCCGTACGGCCTCGGCACCGCCGTCGGCGGGACCCGCGGGCAGCGGGGCCAGGACCGTACGGGGCGCGGGGGCGCCGGCCGCCACGTCCCAGGCCAGCGCGGCCAGGTCGGGGTAGAGCCCGACCTCGACGCCGGCGGACTCCAGGGCGGCGGCGACCTTCAGCTCGTCCTTGCCGAGGACGGCCGTCGGCCCGTACGAGGTGGCCGAAGCGGTGTTCAGGTTCAGGTCCTGCTTGCCGAGGGAGGGCAGGGCGTACGGACGCCAGGTCACCCGGTGCATCAGCCCGCCGACGCGGCTCGCCGCCGCCTGCCCGGCGGTGGCCGGCCGCAGCGTGAGGCGCTCCACGGAGACCAGCGGGCGTCCCTCGCCGTCCGTCAGGGACAGCGAGACGGCGTCCTTGCCCGCGGGTGAGAGCCGGACCCGGGCGGCCGCGGCACCGGCCGCGTGCACGGTGACTCCGCTCCAGTGGAACGGGACGCGGACGACCTCGGGCTCGTCGACGAGCCCGCCGACCGCGATGGCGTGCAGCGAGGCGTCGAGCAGCGCGGGGTGGATGCCGTACGGGGCTGCTGCCGCGTTTCCGCCGCCGCTCCTGGTCGCGTCCACGGGGAGGGCGATGTCGGCGAAGACCTCACCCTCGTACCGCCACACCGCGTCGAGCCCCCGGAACAGCGGGCCGAAGGCGAGACCGTTCCCGTCGAGCCGCTCGTAGAGACCGTCGAGCGGTATCTGCTCGGCGCCCTCCGGCGGCCATGCGGCCGCACCGCCGGGTCCGGCCGGCGGCTCGGGCCGGTCGGTGGCCAGCAGGCCGGTCGCGTGGCAGGACCACGCGGTGCCGGCGGGCGCGTCGGCGAGCCGCGAGTGCAGCGAGACGGGCCGCGCACCGCCCCCGGCCGACTCGCCGCCAGGCGCCCCGACCGTCACGCCGGCCGGCTCGCTGCCAGGCGCCCCGACCGGCTCGCCGCTCAGCGCCCCGACGGGCTCGACGACCGGCTCCCCGACCGTCACGCGCAGCTCGACGCCGCCGTGCTCGGGCAGGACCAGCGGTTCGAGCAGGGTCAGCTCCCGCACGTCCCGCAGTCCGGCGGACTCCGCCGCGTGGGAGGCGAGTTCGACCATGGCGGTGCCGGGGAGCAGGACGCTCCCGAGGACGGCGTGGTCCGCGAGCCACGGGTGCGTACGCAGGGAGAGGCGGCCGGTGAGCAGCAGGCCGTCCCGGTCCGGGAGGCTGACGACGGCGCCGAGCAGCGGGTGGCCGGCGGCCCCCAGGCCGAGGCCGGCGGTGTCCACCGCGGTGTCCTCGGCCGGGGCGTCCAGCCAGTAGCGGTCGCGCCGGAAGGAGTACGTGGGCAGGTCCACACGGCGCGCCCCGGTTCCGGCGAACCAGGCCTGCCAGTCGGGACCGGTGCCGTGCGCGTACGCCCTGCCGAGGGCGTCCGCGACGGTCTCGGTCTCCGGCCGCTTGCGGCGCAGCAGCGCCACGAGCAGCGGCCGGGGGCCGTCGGGGGCCGGGTCCGAGGGGGAGCCGGTGGTGGAGCCGGCGGCGGAATCCGCGGAGGTGTCCGTGAGGCCGTCGGCCGCCATGGCGGTGAGGACCCCGTCGGGGCCCAGCTCCAGGCAGGTCCGCACGCCGAGGCCGCGCAGGACGCGGACGCCGTCGAGGAAGCGGACGGTGCCGCGGACGTGCCGCACCCAGTACTCGGGGTCGCACAGGTCGTCCGGTCCTGCGGCCAGGCCGGTGACGTTCGAGACGACGGTCAGGGAGGGCCGCCGGAACTCCACCGTCTCCAGTACGGCACGGAACCCGTCGAGCATCCCGTCCATGTGCGCGGAGTGGAAGGCGTGGCTCACCCGCAGCGCGCGGGTCCTGCGGCCGAGCCCGGACCAGTACGCCTCCGCCTCCCGCGCCGCGTCGGCGTCGCCGGACAGGACGGTGGCCTCGGGGCCGTTGACGGCGGCGACGTCCAGGCGGTCCGCGTACCGCTCGTCCGCCGTCAACCACGCGCGGACCTCGCCCTCCGCGGCCTGGACGGCGAGCATCGCGCCACCGGCGGGCAGCTCCTGCATGAGCCGCCCGCGCGCGGCGACCAGACGGGCGGCGTCGGCGAGCGAGAACACACCGGCGACGTGCGCGGCGGCGATCTCGCCGACCGAGTGGCCGAGCAGCGCGGCCGGCCGCACGCCCCAGCTCTCGACGAGCCGGAAGAGCGCGACCTCCAGGGCGAACAGCGCGCACTGCGTGTACCGGGTCTCGTGGAGCAGCCCGGCCTCCGTGCTGTCCTCCGCGGCGAACATCACGTCGAGCAGGGGCAGTTCGAGGTGGCCGTCGAGGTGGGCGCAGATCTCGTCGAGCGCCCGGGCGAAGACGGGGTACCGGTCGTACAGCTCACGGCCCGCGCCGGGTCGCTGACTGCCCTGCCCGGTGAAGAGGAACGCGGTGGTGCCGTCCCGGGCGGTGTCCAGGTGGACGTGGGCCGAGGTGCCGCCCCGGGCCAGCGTGGCCAGCCCGTCCAGGAACCCGTCCCGGTCGGCGGCGGTCACGGCGGCGCGGTGGGCGAAGGCGGTACGGCTCGTGGCGAGCGCGTACCCGACGTCCCGCAGACGCTCGGGCCCGGCGGCGTCCGACAGACCCGCGTCGGGGTCCGTGTCGGGGGCGGACAGCCAGGCGTGGAGGGCGGCGGCCTGGCCGCGCAGGGACTCCTCGTCCTTGGCGGACAGCACCCAGGGCAGGTGCCCGGGGCGGTACGACCCGGGGGCGTCGGAGGCCTCGGCTGCCATGACCGCTTCAGCCGCTTCAGCCGCCTCGGCCTCTTCAGCCGCTTCAGCCGCCTCGGCGTCCCCGAGCAGCTCCGGTGCGTCGAATGCCTCCGGCACGTCGGATGCCTCCGGCGCCTGCTCCAGCACCACGTGCGCGTTCGTCCCACTGATGCCGAACGACGAGACGGCGGCACGGCGCGGACCGGGCCCGGCCGGCCAGTCGACCGGCTCGGTGACCAGGGCCAGGCCGCTGTTCGCCCAGTCGACGTGCGGGCTCGGCTCGTCGGCGTGGAGGGTCTTCGGCAGGGTGCCGTGGCGCATGGCGAGGACCATCTTGATGATGCCCGCCGCACCGGCCGCGGCCTGCGTGTGCCCGATGTTGGACTTCACGGAGCCGATGGCGAGCGGCCGTTCGGCCGGACGCTCCCGGCCGTAGGTGGCCTGGAGGCCCTGGGCCTCGATGGGGTCGCCGAGCGAGGTACCCGTGCCGTGCGTCTCGACCGCGTCGATGTCGCCGGGCGTCAGCCGGGCGTCGGCGAGGGCCTGTCGGATCACCCGCTGCTGCGAGGGCCCGTTGGGCGCGGTCAGCCCGTTGCTGGCGCCGTCCTGGTTGACGGCCGTGCCACGGACCACGGCGAGCACCGGGTGACCGTTGCGCCGCGCGTCCGAGAGCCGCTCCACGAGCAGCAGGCCGACGCCCTCCGCCGCGCCGAACCCGTCGGCGTCCGCCGAGAAGGCCTTGCTCCGGCCGTCCGGGGCGAGCGCCCGCTGCCGGCTGAACTCCACGAACATGTGCGGGGTCGCCATCATCGCCACACCACCGGCGAGTGCCATCGAGCATTCACCGCTCCGCAGCGCCCGCACCGCCAGGTGCAGGGCGGTCAGCGAGGACGAGCAGGCGGTGTCGACGGTCGTCGCGGGCCCTTCGAGACCGAAGGTGTACGCGATGCGGCCGGACGCGACGCTCGGCGTGCTGCCGGTCAGCAGGTAACCCTCCACGCCGCGCGGGGCGTTCGGGACGCGGGCCGCGTAGTCCTGGTAGGAGAGGCCGATGAAGACACCGGTGCTGCTGCCGCGCAGCGAGCCCGGCTCGATGCCGGCCCGCTCGAACGCCTCCCAGGACGTCGCCAGGAGCATCCGCTGCTGCGGGTCCATGGCGAGCGCCTCGCGCGGCGAGACACCGAAGAACTCCGCGTCGAACTCGGCCGCGTCGTGCAGGAACCCGCCCTCGCGGACGTACGCCTTGCCGAGCGCGTCCGGGTCGGCGTCGTACAGGCCGTCGAGGTCCCAGCCCCGGTCGGTGGGGAAGGGCGTGATGCCCTCGCCGCCCTCGGCCAGCATCCGCCACAGGTCCTCAGGGCTGCGGATGCCACCGGGGTATCGGCAGCTCATGGCGACGATCGCGATCGGATCGTCGTCGACACCGAGACCGACACCGAGACCGAGACCGACACCGAGACCGACACCGGATCCGCCACCGACACCGGATCCGCCACCGAGACCAGCACCAGCTCCGCCACCGAGACCAGCACCAGCTCCGGCACCGAGACCAGCGCCGACAGCCCGCGTCCCCCTGGCCCACGTGGACTCCGCCGCCGCGTCCTCGTCACCGAGGAACTCGGCACGGAGCAGTGACGCGAGGGCCAGCGGCGTCGGGTGGTCGAAGACGAGCGTCGCGGGCAAGGGGAGCCCGGTCGCCCGGGTCAGCCGGTTGCGGAGCTCGACTCCGGCGAGCGAGTCGAAGCCGATGTCCTTGAAGGCCCGGTCGGCGGCGACGTCCTCAGGTGAACGCATCCGGAGCACGGCGGCGGCCTGGGCCCGTACGAGACCGAGGAGGATCTCCGTACGCTCGCCGGGAGCCGCGGCGGCCAGCCGCTCGGCCAGCGGGTTCCCGCCCGCGGCGGAGCTGCCGCCCGGCCCGGCCGGGGCGCTCTCCCGCGCGTCGATGATGCGCCGCACCTCGGGCAGCTCCTCGACGAGGGGCTGAGGGCGGCCGGAGGAGTACGCGAGGTAGAAACGGTCCCAGTCGATGTCCGCGACGGTGATCGCGGTCTCGTCCCGGCCGAGGGCGGACTCCAGTGCGGTCAGGGCGAGTTCCGGGTCCATGCCGGGTACGCCGTGATCGCGCAGGCGCTCGGCCACCCCGTCACCGGCTGCCATGCCGCCGCCGTCCCACGGCCCCCAGGCCACTGACACGGCGGTCCGGCCGCCGGCCCGGCGGCGGGCGGCGAGGGCGTCGAGGTAGGCGTTGTGCGGCGCGTAGTTGCCCTGCCCGGGGATGCCCAGCGTGCTCGACACGGAGGAGAAGAGCACGAACGCGTCGAGATCGAGGTCCCGGGTCAGCTCGTCGAGCACCGAGGCGCCGACGGCCTTCGCGCGATGGGCCCGCCGGACCTGCTCGGCGGTCAGGGTGTCGACGATGCCGTCGTCGAGCGCGCCGGCGGTGTGCACGACGGCGGTGAGGGGGACGTCCTTGGGGATGCTGGTGAGGAGGGTGCGCATGGCGTCGGTGTCGGCGACGTCGCAGGCGGCGAGGGTGACTCGGGCCCCGAGTGC
>NZ_BMSF01000036.1 GCF_014649015.1 Streptomyces narbonensis | reverse complement strand
CGGCCACTTCGGCCGCGAGCTGCCGGACTTCACCTGGGAGCGCACCGACCGCGTGGACGCCCTGAAGAAGGCCGCGGGTCTCTGACATGCGCATCGCCGTCACCGGGTCGATCGCCACCGACCACCTCATGACCTTCCCGGGCCGCTTCGCCGAGCAGATCCTGCCGGACCAGCTCGCCCACGTGTCCCTGTCGTTCCTCGTCGACACCCTGGACATCCGGCACGGCGGCGTCGCCGCCAACATCGCGTACGGCCTCGGCCTGCTCGGCCGCCGGCCCGTCCTCGTCGGCGCCGTCGGCAAGGACTTCGACGGGTACGGGCAGCTGCTCCGCGCCGCGGGCGTCGACACCGACTCCGTGCGGGTGTCGGAGCGGCAGCACACCGCCCGCTTCATGTGCACCACCGACGAGGACGGCAACCAGCTCGCCTCGTTCTACGCGGGCGCGATGGCCGAGGCGCGCGACATCGACCTCGGCGAGACGGCCGGCCGGCCCGGCGGGCTCGACCTCGTCCTCGTCGGCGCGGACGACCCCGAGGCGATGCTCCGGCACACGCGGGCCTGCCGCGAGCTGGGCCTCCGGCGCGCCGCGGACCCCTCGCAGCAGCTCGCGCGGCTGGAGGGCGACAGCGTGCGGGAGCTCGTCGACGGGGCCGAGCTGCTGTTCACGAACGCCTACGAGCGGGCGCTGCTGCTCAGCAAGACCGGCTGGACCGAGGGCGAGGTGCTCGCCCGGGTCGGTACGTGGATCACCACGCTCGGTGCGAAGGGGTGCCGCATCGACACGGCCGGGCGGCCCGGGATCGAGAGCGCGGCCGTCCCCGCGACGGACGCCGCGGACCCCACCGGGGGCGGCGACGCCTTCCGCGCGGGCTTCCTCGCGGCGCTGGCCTCCGGCCTGGAGGTCGTCGACGCGGCCCGTGCGGGCGCCGTCATGGCGACCTTCGCGCTGGAGTCGGTCGGACCGCAGTCGTACGAGGTCACGCGGGAGGGAGTCCACGAACGACTCGTCGCCGCGTACGGCCCCGAGGCCGCGGTGATCGCCCCCGCCCTCTTCGCCGCGGCCCGCTGACGGAACCGCGACGGGCGGGCCGGACGGCGACGTCCGACCCGCCCGTCGCGCGGGTCCCGTGAGCCCGTACGACGGGCGGGTCGCGCAGAGCGCGGTCTGCCACGCGCTCCGCGCGGTGAGGGACGCGTGCGCGCGGATGAATGCGCGGAGCGCGTCCGCCACGTCTTCTGCACGTCGGCGGGCGCTCACGCGTGCCGTCCGGCGCGTCTTCTGTACGTCGGCGGGTGCTCGCGCGTGCCGTCCGGCGCGTCTTCTGTACGTCGGCGGGTGCTCACGCGTGCCGTCCGGCGCGTCTTCTGCACGTCGGCGGGTGCTCACGCGTGCCGTCCGGCGCGTCTTCTGCACGTCGGCAGGCGCTCACGCGCGCCGACCGGCGCGCGATTCGCCCGACGGGCCGACACACCGACCGAGGCGCCCGACGGGCCGACACACTGACCGATTCGCCCGACGGGCCGACACACCGACCGAGGCGCCCGACGGGCCGACACACTGACCGATTCGCCCGACGGGCCGACACACCGACCGAGGCGCCCGCCGGGCCGCGCCCCGACACGCCCGCCGGGCGCCGTCCCGATACGCCGACCGAGGCGCCTGCCGGGTACAGGCCTGACCGGGGGTGCCGGCGTCGTACCGGGCACTGTCCCCCCGGCGTGCCCACGGCCCCCGCCGGCCTATGCCGTGACGGACTTGTCCTGGGCCAGGCTTACCGGGAGGTCTGCTCGGCGGGTGACGTTCAGTTTGCGGTAGACGCGCGTCAGGTGCTGTTCGACCGTGCTCGCGGTGACACAGAGACGGCGCGCTATCTGGCGGTTCGTCAGGCCCCGGGCGGCCAGGGCCGCGACGCGGCGTTCGGCCTCCGAGAGGAGGTCGACGTCGGGGCCGCCCGGGAGCTCCAGTTCCGTGCTCACCGCCTTCGCGCGGCGGCCGCCGCGGCCCGGCACGATCTCCTCGGCCAGCGGGTACGCGCCGCAGGCCCACGCCATGTCACCGGCCAGCCGCGCCGTCATCCGGGCCCGGTAGTTGTCTCCCTGTGCCTGCTGGTGGCGGCTCATCCCGGCCAGCGCGCGAGCGTGTTCGAGCCGGTCGCCGCTGTCGTGGAGCATGTCCACCGCCTCGGCGTGCAGGCGCTCCGCCTGCTGGCCGTCCGCCGCGGCCGCAAGGACCCGCAGGGTGAGGCCCCGGGTGCGGGAGCGCCCCGGCCGGACCAGGGCGAGCTGCGCCTCGGCCAGCGCCCGCGCCTTCTGGCGGTTGCCGAGCCGCAGGTACACCTCGGCGGCCGAGGTCCGCCAGGGCACGATCGACGGCTGGTCGAGGTTCCAGCTGCCCAGGATCTCCCCGCAGAGCATGAACTCGCCCAGTGCCGCGTGCAGTCGTCCCGTCGCCAGCCAGTAGCGGCCCCGCGCGTGCATGTACTCCATGCCGTGCCGCGAGTCGAACATCGCGTCCGGCACCGGCTGCCGCAGGACCCGCTCCGCCTGCTCGTACTCGCCGGCCTCCGTGCAGGCGAGCAGCAGCGCGGAGAGCGGCATGCCCACGGCGAGCCCCCAGCTCTCCGGCGCCGCGTGGGAGAGCGCAAGCTCGGCCCGCTCCCGGGCCGTCGGGAGGTCCCCGCAGCGGATCGCGATCATCGCCCGGGTCGCGGCGAAGATCGCCTCCCAGCCGAGCGACCGCCGCTCCACCGCCTCCGCGAGCAGCGCGTCGGACCAGAACTGCGCCCGGTCGAGCCGGTCCGCGTGGACGAGGACGAGCAGGGCTGTCTCCAGGGCCTCGTACGTCTCCTCCGAGAGCCGGCAGCCCTGCAGTATCTGCTCGGCCTGTGCGACCGACGCGTTGTCCGGGCCCCGCTGGAAGACGCCGGCCTGGGCCTGGAGCGCGATCGTGCGGGGCGCGAGCCGCACCGGGACGGGACCGCGCTCCGGTTCGGGCGACGGCGGCAGGGACTCCAGAAGCGGAGGGCACAGCGCTGCCAGCCACATGCGGGTCAGCGACATCTCCAGGTGCTCGCTGTCGGTGCGGGGCCGCAGCCGGGACAGCGCGTCGGCGGCCTCGGGCAGCCGCCCGTACCAGACGAGGCAGCGGATCAGACCCATGACCGGGTGGCTGGGCTGCAGTTCACCGCTCAGGAGCCGGTCGAAGAGGGCGAGGGCCCGGGTCGTCATGTGCGGGTTCATCCGCCAGGAGGCCGCGACGAGGTGCGGGGCGAGGCGGGCCAGCTGGGTGTTGTCGGTGCTGGACCGCACGGCGAACTCGAGGATCCGGAAGGCGTCGTCGAGACGGTCGTCGAAGAGGGCCTGCTGTGCGCCCCGTTCGAGCAGGGGGAGCGCCCACGGCGCGTCGGGGGCGCCGCCGACCAGCAGATGACGGGCCACGGTGTCCTCGTCGGCGCCGTCCCGGTGCAGCTGTTCCGCGGCGCGCCGGTGCAGCTCGGTGCGTTCCCCGGCCGGCAGGTCCAGGAGGGCGGCCTCGCGGATCGCGGGCTGCCCGAGGGCGCCGTCCTCGTCCAGGAGGCCGATGGCGGCGAGTTCGTGGATGTGGCGCTCGACGGCGGCGGCGGTCGTCCCCGTGAGCCGCTCCACGAGGAGCGGGTCGGACTGTTCGAGGACGGCTAGCCAGCGGGCGGTCTCCAGTGTGCCCTCGGAGCTGCGGTGCAGGCAGTCGAGGACGGCCTGGGCGAAGGCGTCCCCGTGCACGGGACCGTCGCCGTCGGCCGTGCCGAGGGCCGTGCGGGCCGCCTGCCGGTCCTGGGTCAGCGCCCGGAGGAGCAGCGGGTTCCCCCCGGTCGTCGCGTGGTACGCGGGAGCTCGCCGCTCGGCCGCCTCGGGGCCGTAGTAGTGCGTGAGGAACTGCCGTACCCCGCTGGGAGGAAGTCCGGAGAGCCACAGATTGCGGCAGTGCGGCTGGCGGAGCAGCTCGGCGCGGAAGACGCGGTACCCGGCGCGCTGCGAGGCCCGGTCGGTCATGACGAAGCCGATGCCGCCCTGGTCGTGGTGGGCGGCGCAGTACAGGAGGAATCTCAGGGACGCGGTGTCGGCGTGGGTCAGGTCGTCGACGGCGACGAGGAACGGGGTGCGGCGCGAGAGGGAGCGCAGCCAGTCGTGCAGCTGGTGTGTCTCGTCGACGCGGAGCGGGGCGTCCGCGGGGGAGGTGAGGTTCCCGGCGCGCCGGGAGGCGTTGTCGACCAGGTCGCGGACGGTGGACGTGTCGGCACCGTGCTGCTGGGCGCTGCGCAGTAACTGGCAGAGCACACCCAGCGGGACGTCCCGGTCGCCCGGTAACGCGCGGACCGTCCAGACGGGTGTCCCCCGCTCGGCCGCCAGACGCCGGAACGACCGCAGCAGCTCGGTCTTGCCGCTGCCGGCCGGTCCGGAGACGAGTAACAGCGTCCCCTCACCTGCGGCGGATGCGTCAAGAACGGCCCTGAGGCGGGCTGTTTCCCCGTCGCGTTCCACCAGATTCATCGCGGAAGTCCCCTCGTCCGGGCGCCGAACCCTTCGCCGTATGGCAATCACTCTAACCAGGTCTTGTTACGGCGGAGAGGGGCTGATCCGGGGGGTGTCGCGCGGCGGGGCAGTCAGGGGCGACAGGCCGGTTCGACCGGTACGCGCCGGCCCGCCTCCCGGCCGCTCCGCCAACGGATCGGCAGGGACTCGAGTCCGCGGATCATCGGGTTCGGGTACCAGAACAGTTCGCCGGGGGAGACGTCCAGGGCGAGGTCCGGGCAGCGTTCGAGGAGGGCGCGGACGGCGATCCGGGCCTCCATCCGGGCCAGTGGGGCGCCGGTGCAGAAGTGGATGCCGTGCCCGAAGGCGAGGTGGCCGGCGGTGTCGCGGCGGATGTCGAAGCGGTGCGGGTCGGGGAAGCGCTCCGGTGTGCGGTGGGCGTCGGCCAGCACGACGAGGACCGTCTCGCCGGCCGGGAGGACCGTGCCGTCCAGGTCGACGGGCTCGACCGGGAAGCGGTACGTCGCGGACTCCACGGGTCCTCCGTAGCGCAGCATCTCCTCCACCGCGCCGTCCAAGAGCGTCAGGTCGGCCCGCAGCGCGGGTCGGACTCCAGCATGTTGTGGCTGAGCGCGGCCTCGGCCTCGGTCGGGGGAGTCGCGGAGTTGCGCCAGTCCTTGCTGAACCGGGGATCGGCGAGGACCGCCCGCGCCGTGTCGTAGCCGACGACCAGCCACACCTCGTCCCCTTCGGGGGTGCGCACCCGGTGGGCCGGACCCTCGGCACGCAGTCTCGCGTACGTCGGGTACGGATCGGCCGCGAAGTCCTGCCCCAGGGCTGCCAGGTCGAGCACGGGGCGAGAAGCGGTCGTTCCCTGGTGGGTGCGGCTCACGAAGAACTCCAGACCGGGCCGGAAGTGGAACGGAAACGGGAAGAGGAACGGGACTTCTCGCGCGTACTCTTCCGCGGAGCAGGCCCCGGCCCTCCCGGCGGCTCCGCTGATTCCCGGATCTTGACAAGCATCATCACATTCGGGCCGCCGATGGAATACCCCGGAGGTGGATGTGATCCGAAGCACATTCGAAGTCCACAGTGCGCTCTTGTCGGTCCGTTCCGCGCGGATTAGAGTCCCCCCGAAATCGACCACCACAATCGACCATCTCGTCGTACGTCACGGTGGAGCGCGGCGACCTCGTTCGGGATTCCCGGATCGGCGAATCATTTCGTGACGGTGGCCCGGAGGGAACATCCGTGAAAAGCGTCTTATCCGACCTCGCATTCTTCGGCGGCACCGCCGCTTTCGATCAGCCGCTCCTCGTGGGGCGGCCCAACCGCATCGACCGCGCCAAGCTCTACGAGCGGCTCGACCGCGCGCTCGACGGCCAGTGGCTGTCCAACGGCGGCCCGCTCGTCCGCGAGTTCGAGGAGCGCGTCGCCGGCCTCGCCGGCGTCAAGCACGCCGTGGCCACCTGCAACGCCACGGCCGGGCTCCAGCTCCTGGCGCACGCCACCGGCCTGACCGGTGAGGTGATCATGCCGTCGATGACCTTCGCCGCCACCCCGCACGCGATGCGCTGGATCGGCCTCACCCCGGTCTTCGCCGACATCGACCCGGACACCGGCACCCTCGACCCGGACCGGGTGGCCGCCGCCGTCACGCCCCGCACCTCGGCCATCCTCGGCGTCCACCTCTGGGGCCGCCTCTGCGCCGCCGACCAGCTGCGGAAGGTCGCCGACGAACACGGCCTGCGGCTGTACTTCGACGCCGCACACGCCCTCGGCTGCGCGATCGACGGCCGGCCCGCCGGCAGCCTCGGCGACGCCGAGGTCTTCAGCTTCCACGCCACCAAGGCCGTCAACGCCTTCGAGGGCGGCGCCGTCGCCACCGACGACGCCGACCTCGCCGCCCGGATCCGGGCCCTCCACAACTTCGGCTTCGACCTGCACGGCGGCAGCCCCGCCGGCGGCACCAACGCCAAGATGAGCGAGGCCGCCGCCGCCATGGGCCTCACCTCCCTCGACGCGTTCCCCGAGGTAATCGACCGGAACCGGCGCAACCACGCCTCCTACCGCGAGCACCTGGCGGACCTCCCCGGCGTCCTCGTCGCCGACCACGACCGCCACGGCGTCAACAACCACCAGTACGTGATCGTCGAGATCGACGAGGCCACCACCGGCATCCACCGCGACCTCGTGATGGAGGTCCTGAAGGCCGAAGGCGTCCACACCCGCGCCTACTTCTCCCCGGGCTGCCACCAACTGGAGCCGTACCGCGGGCAGCCGCACGCCCCGCTGACCCACACCGAACACCTCGCCGAGCGCGTGCTGTGCCTGCCGACCGGCACTGCCGTCGACGACGACGACGTCCGCCGGGTCGCCGACCTGCTGAGACTCTGCGTGACCCGCGGGCGCGAACTGACCTCGCGCCACCGCGACACGGCCCCGCTCGCGGCCCTCCGGACAGCCACGCCCACGCCCACGATTGGACGCTCCCGATGACCGCCCCCGCCCCCGTCGCCACCGCCCCGTCCGCACGCTGCGCACACCCCGGAGCCGATCTGGGGGCGGCGGTCCGCGCCGTCGGCCAGAGCCTCGCCGCCGGCGGTCTCGTGCCGTCCGACGAGGCCGGAAGCACCGCCCGCCACCTCGTCGGGCTCGCCGTGCGCTACGGCAACAGCCCCTTCACCCCGCTCGAAGAGGCCCGTCACGACCTGGGCGTCGACCGGGACGCCTTCCGGCGCCTCCTCGCCCTGTTCCCGCGGGTCCCGGAGCTCCGGGCGGCCGTGGAGGGCGGCCCCGCGGGGGCGTACTGGCAGAACACCCTGCTCCCGCTCGAACGGCGCGGAGTCTTCGACTCGGCCCTCGCCGGCAAGCCCGTCTTCCCGTACAGCGTCGGCCTCTACCCCGGCCCGACCTGCATGTTCCGCTGCCACTTCTGCGTCCGCGTCACCGGCGCCCGCTACGACCCGTCCGCCCTCGACACCGGCAACGCGATGTTCCGCTCGGTCATCGACGAGATACCCGCGGGCAACCCCCACGCCCTGTACTTCTCCGGCGGCCTGGAGCCCCTCACCAACCCCGGCCTCGGCACCCTGGCCGCCCACGCCGCCGAGCACGGCCTGCGGCCCACCGTCTACACGAACTCCTTCGCCCTCACCGAGCGGACCCTGGAGCGCCAGCCCGGACTGTGGGGCCTGCACGCCGTCCGCACCTCGCTCTACGGCCTCAACGACGAGGAGTACGAGCAGACCACCGGCAAGAAGGCCGCCTTCCGCCGCGTCCGCGAGAACCTGCGCCGCTTCCAGCAGCTCCGCGCCGAACGCGAGGCGCCGATCAACCTCGGCTTCGCCTACATCGTGCTCCCGGGCCGCGCCCACCGCCTGCTCGACCTGGTCGACTTCATCGCCGACCTCGACGAGTCAGGACAGGGCAGGACGATCGACTTCGTCAACATCCGCGAGGACTACAGCGGCCGCGAGGACGGCAAGCTGCCCCAGGAGGAGCGCGCCGAGCTCCAGGAGGCCCTCGCCGCCTTCGAGGAGCGGGTCCGCGAGCGCACCCCCGGGCTCCACATCGACTACGGCTACGCCCTGAACAGCCTGAAGGCCGGGGCCGACGCCGAACTGCTGCGGATCAAGCCCGCCACCATGCGGCCCACCGCGCACCCGCAGGTCGCGGTGCAGGTCGACCTCCTCGGCGACGTGTACCTGTACCGCGAGGCCGGCTTCCCCGACCTGGACGGCGCGACCCGGTACATCGCGGGCCGCGTGGGCCCCGGCACCTCGCTCACCGAGGTCGTCCGCGACTACGTCGAACGCGGCGGCCGGGTGGCGGCCCGCGACGGCGACGAGTACTTCATGGACGGCTTCGACCAGGTCGTCACCGCCCGCCTCAACCAGCTGGAGCGGGACATCGCCGACGGCTGGGAGGAGGCCCGCGGCTTCCTGCGCTGACCCACACCCGGAGCCGGACCCGCGCCCAGACCCGCATCCGCATCCGCACGCCATCCGAGGGCCCGGCCGTCCGGCCGGGCCCTCCGCGTTTTTCCCACCCCCCCCAAAGGGGCCAAGGGACTCCCCCTGGGCAGCCCCTAAAGCCCCCCTAACTCCGCCCCGCCAACCGTAATCGCCGACAGCCTCCTGCTAGTTTCCGGGAATGAAGGGAATAGTCCTGGCCGGCGGGAGCGGAACTCGGCTGCATCCGGCGACCTCGGTCATTTCGAAACAGATTCTTCCGGTCTACAACAAACCGATGATCTACTATCCGCTGTCGGTTCTCATGCTCGGCGGTATTCGCGAGATACAAATAATCTCCACGCCTCAGCACATCGAACTCTTCCAGTCGCTGCTCGGAAACGGCAGGCACCTGGGAATCGAACTCGACTATGCGGTCCAGAAAGAGCCCGCGGGAATCGCGGACGCGCTCCTCGTCGGCGCCGGACACATCGGCGACGACACCTGCGCCCTGATCCTGGGCGACAACATCTTCCACGGGCCCGGCCTCTACTCGCTCCTTCGGGACAGCATCGCGCGCCTCGACGGCTGCGTGCTCTTCGGCTACCCCGTCAAGGACCCCGAGCGGTACGGCGTCGCCGAGGTCGACGCCACGGGCCGGCTGACCGGCCTCGTCGAGAAACCCGAGAAGCCGCGCTCCCACCTCGCCGTCACCGGCCTCTACCTCTACGACAACGACGTCGTCGACATCGCCAAGAACATCCGGCCCTCGCCGCGCGGCGAGCTGGAGATCACCGACGTCAACCGCGTCTACCTGGAGCGGGGCCGGGCCGAACTCGTCGACCTGGGGCGTGGCTTCGCCTGGCTCGACACCGGCACCCACGACTCGCTCCTCCGGGCCGCCCAGTACGTCCAGGTCCTGGAGGAGCGGCAGGGGGTCTGGATCGCGGGCCTGGAGGAGATCGCCTTCCGCATGGGCTTCATCGACGCCGAGGCCTGTCACAGCCTGGGAGAAGGCCTCTCCCGCACCGAGTACGGCAGCTATCTGATGGAGATCGCCGGCCGCGAGGGAGCCCCGTGAGGGCACCTCGCGGCCGTCGCGTTCCCCCCACCACCGGCAGTGCCACCGACAGCGCGACCGAAAGGAAGACGGCAGTGCGGCTTCTGGTGACCGGAGGTGCGGGCTTCATCGGCTCGCACTTCGTGCGGCAGCTCCTCGCCGGGGCGTACCCCGACGTCCCCGCCGGTGAGGTGATCGTCCTGGACAGCCTCACCTACGCGGGCAACCGCGCCAACCTCGCCCCGGTGGAAGCGGACCCGCGGCTGCGGTTCGTCCACGGCGACATCCGCGACGCCGACCTCCTCGCCCGGGAACTGCGCGGCGTCGACGCCGTCGTCCACTTCGCCGCCGAGAGCCACGTCGACCGCTCCATCGCGGGGGCGTCCGTGTTCACCGGGACCAACGTCCAGGGCACGCAGACCCTGCTCCAGTGCGCCCTCGACGCCGGCGTCGGCCGGGTCGTGCACGTCTCCACCGACGAGGTGTACGGGTCGATCGACTCCGGCTCGTGGAACGAGAGCAGCCCGCTGGAACCCAACTCCCCCTACGCGGCCTCCAAGGCCGGCTCCGACCTCGTCGCCCGCGCCTACCACCGCACCTACGGCCTCGACGTACGGATCACCCGCTGCTGCAACAACTACGGGCCGTACCAGCACCCCGAGAAGCTCATCCCCCTCTTCGTGACGAACCTCCTCGACGGCGGGACGCTCCCGCTGTACGGCGACGGCGCGAACGTCCGCGAGTGGGTCCACACCGACGACCACTGCCGGGGCATCGCGCTCGTCCTCGCGGGCGGCCGGGCCGGCGAGGTCTACCACATCGGCGGCGGCCGGGAGCTGACCAACCGCGAACTCACCGGCATCCTCCTGGACTCGCTCGGCGCCGACTGGTCCTCGGTCCGGCGGGTCGCCGACCGCCAGGGCCACGACCTGCGCTACTCCCTCGACGGCGGCAAGATCGAGCGCGAACTCGGCTACCGCCCGCAGATCGCCTTCGCGGACGGCCTCGCGCGCACCATCCGCTGGTACCGGGAGAACCGCGACTGGTGGGAACCGCTCAAGGCCACCGCCCCGCAGCCGCCCGCCACCGCCCCGCAGCCGCCCGCCACCGCCGTGGGGGTGTCCGCGTGACCGCCCGCACCGAGACCGGCCGGGTCCCCTTCCTCGACCTCAAGGCCGCCTACGAGGAACTGCGCCCGGAGACCGACGCCGCCATCGCCCGCGTACTCGACTCGGGGCGCTACCTCCTCGGCCCCGAACTCGAAGCCTTCGAAGCCGAGTTCGCCACCTACTGCGAGACCGACCACGCCGTCGGCGTGAACAGCGGCATGGACGCCCTCCAGCTCGCGCTCCGCGGCCTCGGCATCGGACCCGGGGACGAGGTGATCGTCCCCTCGCACACGTACATCGCCAGCTGGCTCGCGGTCTCCGCCACCGGCGCGACCCCCGTGCCCGTCGAGCCGAACGAGGACCACCCCACCCTCGACCCGCTGCTCGTCGAGAAGGCGATCACCCCCCGCACCCGGGCGCTGCTCCCCGTCCACCTCTACGGGCACCCCGCCGACCTGGACGCCCTCCGCGACCTCGCCGACCGGCACGGCCTGCACATCGTCGAGGACGCCGCCCAGGCCCACGGCGCCCGCTACCGGGGCCGGCGGATCGGCGCCGGTGCGTCGGTGGCCGCGTTCAGCTTCTACCCGGGCAAGAACCTCGGCTGCTTCGGCGACGGCGGCGCCGTCGTCACCGGCGACCCCGCGCTCGCCGAACGGCTCCGGATGCTCCGCAACTACGGCTCCCGGCAGAAGTACAGCCACGAGACGAAGGGCACCAACTCCCGCCTGGACGAGATACAGGCCGCCGTCCTGCGGATCCGGCTCGCCCACCTCGACAGCTGGAACGGCCGCAGGTCGACGCTGGCCGCCGAATACCTCTCCGGACTCGCCGGCCTCCCCGGCATCGCCCTGCCGGTCACCGCGCCCGGCACCGACCCCGTCTGGCACCTCTTCACCGTGCGCACCGACCGCCGCGACGAGCTCCGCGACCACCTCGACTCCCGCGGCGTCGACACCCTCACCCACTACCCGGTGCCGGTGCACCTCTCGCCCGCCTACGCGGGCCAAGCACCCCCGGAAGGCTCGCTCCCGCGGGCCGAGAGTTTCGCCCGGCAGGTCCTCAGCCTGCCGATCGGCCCGCACCTGGAGCGCACGCAGGCGCTCCGGGTGATCGACGCCGTGCGCGAATGGGCCGAGCAGGCCGGCCGGCCCTAGTCAGGTGGCCGACCGGCCGAGCAGGCCGAAAAAGGCGGTGCCCGCCACCCTCCCGGGTGGCGGGCACCGCCGCTTCGCACCCTGTCACGTCACCAGACGGTCACCTGGCTGCTGTTCTTCAGGTCCGCGGAGGACGAACCGGTCTGGAGGAGCCTGCTGCCCGTTCCCGTCCTCCACGAGTCCGACGCGGCGTCCCAGTACTGCAGCTGACGGCGGTCGACGTTCACCGTCACCGTCTTCGACTCGCCCGCCGCGAGCGCGACCTTCGTGTAGCCCACGAGCTTCTTCTCCGCCTGCGGAGCCGTCACCTTCGGGCTCGCGCCGAGATACGCCTGGACGACCTCCTGGCCCGCGCGCTGCCCGCTGTTGCGCACCGTGACCGTGACCTTCAGGCCGCCCGTGGACGTGCGCACCACGGTCGGGGCGCTCTGCGTGAACGAGGTGTACGACAGGCCGTGCCCGAACGGGAACAGCGGCTTGACGTTCTCCTTGTCGAACCAGCGGTACCCGACGTGGATGCCCTCGCTGTACGTCTGCTGGTTGTCGACGCCCGGGTAGCGGTTCGGGTCGCCGGCGACGGCGTGCTGGTTCTCGGCGGCCGGGAAGCTCTGCGTGAGCTTGCCGCTCGGGTTCACGTCACCGTAGAGCAGCGCGGCGGTCGCCTCGGCGCCCGCCTGGCCCGGGTACCACATGTCCAGGACCGCGCGGGTCTTGGACAGCCACGGCATCAGCACCGACGAACCGGTGTTGAGGACCACGATCGTGTTCGGGTTCGCGTCGGCGACCGCCGAGATCAGCTTGTCCTGCGTACCCGGCAGCGACAGGTTCGGACGGTCGACGCCCTCGGTGCCGTCGTCGTACGCGAACACGATGGCCGTACGGGCCTTCCGCGCCGACTCCACGGCCTTCGCGATCGTCGCGTCGGCTGCCTCCGGCGTCACCCAGCCCAGCTCCAGGGAGAGCGGCGTGGCGCTCATCGCGAAGCCCGAGATCGTGAGCTTGTGCGTGCCCTTGGTCAGCTTGAGGAGCGGGCTGCTCACCTTGCCGTAGACCTGACCGGCCTCGATGGTGTGGCTGCCGAGCTGCACCGTCGCGTAGCCACCGGTGGCCTTGACCGAGATGCGGTACTCGCCGTCGGCGGGCACGGTCAGCGTGCCGTCGTACAGCGCCCCCGCCTTGCCCGGCTCCAGCTGGTGGCCCTGGTTGAACGCCGGGCTGAGCTGCGCCGCCGGGATCCGCGTCCCGAAGGTCTCCTCACCCGTCTCGTACGTCACCGTCGCACCCGCGCCCGCGCGGGCCTTGATGGTGTCGAGCGGCGCCGCCGCCGAGTCCGGGACGACGTGGGCGCTGCCCAGGCCGGTGACCTTGGGGTCGACGGCCGTCGGGCCGATGACGGCGATGCTCTTGCCGGCGTCACCGGCGAGCGGCAGGGCCTGGCCCTCGTTGCGCAGGAGCACCGCGCCGTTCTCGGCGACCTTGCGGGACACCGCCTGGGCGCCCGCCTTGTCACGCTCGGGGCGGGGCGCCGGAGTCGCGAGGAGCAGACCGAACTTGTCCATCTGGTTGACGATGCGCTCCGCCGACCGCGTCACGGCCGCCTCGGGGACCGTGCCGTTCAGGACGGCCTGCTTCAGCGCGTCACCGAAGAACTTGGCCGGCGGCGAGGGCTCGCCCGGCGGGATGTCGCCGGGGAGCTCGACGCCCATCTCCTGGTCGAGGCCCTTGGTGATGGCGTCCGTGCCCGGGGTGGCGAGCCAGTCGGACATCACCCAGCCCTGGAAGCCCCACTGCGTGCGCAGCACGTTGTTGAGCAGCTCGTCGTTGCCGCAGGACGGCTTGCCGTTGACGCCGTTATAGGCACACATGAAGGAGGCCGCGCCGGCCTTCGAGGACGCCTCGAACGCCGGGAACTCGATCTCGCGGAGCGTCTGCTCGTCGACCGTGGCGTTGACGCTGAAGCGGTTGTTCTCCTGGTTGTTGGCCGCGAAGTGCTTGGCCGTGGTCATCAGACCCGCACCCTGGATGCCCTTGATCTGGGCGACCGCGGTGCGCGAGGAGACCAGGGGGTCCTCGCTGAAGGTCTCGTAGTTCCGGCCGCCGTGTGGCACCCGGATGTTGTTCATCATCGGGCCCAGAACCATGTCCTGGCCCAGCGCGCGTCCGTCGCGGCCCATGACCCTGCCGTAGCTGTCGGCCATGGAGTCGTCGAAGGTGCTGGCCAGGGCGACCGGCGCGGGCAGCGCGGTGGCGGTCCTGCCCACCAGACGGATGCCGTTCGGGCCGTCGGCGGCGCGCAGCTCCGGGATGCCGAGACGCGGCACGCCCGGAAGGTAGCCGACGTTCTGCCGGTCGGGGTCCAGCGCCCAGTGGACGAAGCTGATCTTCTCGTCGAGCGTCATCTGCGCGACGAGCTCCGCCGCCTTGCTCGTGTACTGCACGTGGCCCGTGCCGGCGGCGCCGGGAGCGGCGGCCGCCACGGTGGTGCCCGCCAGCAGGGTGCCGACGACGGCCAGGGTGAAGGCCCTGGGGGTCGTACGGCTGCGGCGGACACGCGGTATTCGGGTCTTACCTGTCACGGTGGATTTCTCTCTCTGTGCTTGGTGCACCCGGGACGCCCCGGGGGTCTGTGTGGGGTGACCGGGCGAGGGACTAGGCGGGGACCCCGACGAAGAGGCCACGGCCCGACGGGCCGCCCTCCAGGTACTCGACGCGCAGCCCGGCGGCCGTGAAGGCCGCCTCGTACTCCGCCCGGTGGAACAGGGTGATGAGGTGGACGTCGGAGAAGTGCCGTACGCCGCGGCCCGGGTCCGCCACGGTGAAGTGCACCTCCATGCGCGTCGCGTCGCCGTCCCGCACCGAGTGCGAGACACGGGCCACGGTCCGCCCGTCCCGCCGGACGACATCGGCGCTCACCCAGCCGTCGGCGAAGGTCTCCGGGAACCACCACGGCTCGACGACGACGACGCCGCCGGGCTCCAGGTGCGCGGCGAACGAGGCGACGGCCGCGTCGAGTTCGGCCGTCGTCCGCAGGTAGCCGACGGAGCTGAACATGCTGACCACCGCGGAGAACCGGCGGCCGAGGCGGAAGTCCCGCATGTCGCCCTGGTGGAGCGTCGCGTCGGGCAGCCGCTTCCGGGCGTGGGTCAGCATGTCCTCGGACAGCTCCAGGCCGGCGGTGTCGCCGAACTCCTTGGTGAAGTGCTCCAGATGCGTGCCCGTACCGCAGGCCACGTCCAGGAGCGAGGAGGCCTCGGGGGTACGGGTCCGCACCAGGTCGGCGATGTCGGAGGCCTCGGCGGCGTAGTCCTTGCCGCGACCGAGGTAGAAGAGGTCGTAGACGTCGGCGTGGTCGACTTCGTACACGGGACTCCTGCTTTCGGTGGGTGGCCGGGGAGCGTCCCCCGGCGGAGATCAGTGGTGAGGCTCGGGGCCCTCGGACGAGGAGGGCGGCTCAGCGGCGGGCATCGGCCGGCGGGCGGCGGTGCTGTGCGGCGAGCCGCTCCAGCTCGGGGACGATCCCCGCCGGGGTGGGGTCGCGATGGGTCTCCTCGCGCAGCCGGTGCGCGGCGGCGAGGACCGAGGGGTCGTCGAGGATGCGGACGACCGCGTCCCGCACCGCCTGCGGGGTGAGGCCGGCAGGCGGCAGGAAGAACCCCGCCCCCTGCTCCGCGACGGCCCGCGCCTTGACCGGCGCGTCCCACAGCTCGGCGAGCATGACCTGCGGCACCGCGTTGATCACGGCGGTCGCGTACGTACCGGCCCCGCCGTGGTGGACGATCGCCGAACAGCTCGGCAGCAGCGCGTGCATCGGCACGAAGTCCGTGAACCGCGTGTGCTTCGGATAGGAGCGGATCTCCGCGCGCTGACCCGCGTCGAGCGTGGCCACGAGCTCGATGTCGAGGTCGGCGAGCGCCTCCAGGATGTCGGCCTGCGAGACCCCGTCGCCGCCGAGGACCTCCCGCGCGGAGACACCGAGAGTGAGGCAGACCCGGGGCCGCGCCGGCGGCTCGGCGAGCCAGTCCGGCACGACCGACGTGCCGTTGTACGGAACGTACTGCACCCCGACGGTCGGCAGACCCGTGTCGAGACGCAGACTCGGCGGAGTCGGGTCGACCGTGAACTGGCCGGTGAGCAGCTCCTCTTCGAAGGAGGCGCCGAACCGGTCCAGCGTCCACGTCAGCCACTCCGCCGTGGGGTCCTCACGGTGCTCCGGCGGCTGCCGGTCCCGCAGCGCGACGAACTTGCGGCGGGCGCTCCCCATCACGTCGGGCCCCCACAGGACCCGGGCGTGCGCGGCGCCCGTGACCTGGGCGGCGACGGCGCCCGCGTACGTCGTCGGCTCCCACAGCACCAGGTCCGGCTGCCAGGACCTGGCGAAGCCGACCAGGTCGTCGATCATCGAGTCGTTGTTGGCGAGCAGATAGAAGTACGGGGCGAGGATCGCGTCGATGCCGAGGGCGTGGTCCCAGTCCAGCGGCTCGCTACGGGCCTCGTCGAAGGCGATCGCCGGATGGTTCGGGCGCGGCTCGCCCGCCATCCGCACCCGGTACTCGTGGATGAGGTGATCCGTGCCGACGGGCACGGCCGCGAGCCCTGACCCGGTGATGGTGTCCGTGAGCGCGGGCTGGCTCGCGACCCGCACCTCGTGCCCGGCGGCGAGCAGCGCCCAGGCCAGGGGAACGAGGCCGTAGTAGTGCGTGTGATGTGCGAACGAGGTCAGCAGGACGCGCATGGCGTCGTGTCCTTCCTTGCCGGTGAAGGGTCGGGGTGGGGAGGCGGGGTGGGGAGGTCGGAACGGACTCAGGAGCCGACCGGGACGCTCAGCGGCCCGCGGCCGACAGGGGCGCGGCGGGGACGGAGCACGGGCCCGGCCTTCCGCAGCCCGGGGAAACGCCCGGCCAGGGTCCGCAGCGCGACCTCCGCCTGGAGCCGCACCAGCGACGCCACCGGGCCGTACGGACCGGCGGGGTGCAGCGCGAGGTGCGCCGTGGCGTCGGGGCGCGCGAGGTCGAAACGCTCCGGGTCCGTGAAGACCCCCGGGTCCCGGCCGGTGCCGGCGGTGAGGACGACGACATGCGCCCCGGCCGGGAGACGCCGGCCCGCCAGCTCCGTTTCCACGCGGGCCACCCGGGCGTCCAGCTGCACCGGCGGGTCGTAGCGGAGTGTCTCCTCCACCGCGGCCGCGGCGAGCCCCGGCCGCGCGCACAGCTCCCGCCACTGCTCCGGGTGCGCGAGGAGGGCGAGCACGGCGTTCCCGGTGAGCTGGACGGCGGCGGTGACACCGAGCGCCGACAGCAGCGCCCCGTCCGGCCGGCCCGCGACACCGGACGAGGGCGCGGTGGGGCCGGAGGAGGGCGCGGTGGGGCCGGAGGAGGAAGCGGAGGGATCGGAAGAGGGCGCGGAGGGGCCGGAGGAGGGATCGGAGCCGTCGGTGGCGGCCGAGACACCGGCTTCGGCGAGCAACGCCGTCAACGCGGCCAGCGCGCCGTCCGCCGCCCGTACCGTCCGCAGCGACTGCGGGGCCAGCAGGCTGTCGGACAGCGGCCGCAGCCGCTCCACCAGCTCGGCGAACTCCCCGCGCCGACCCGCCGGCACACCGAGCACCGCGGCCGCCGCGCCCGTCACCGCCGGACGGACGAAACCCCCCACCAACTCGAAGGCGTACGAAGCCGACGGGTCCGGCGCGAGACCCTCCAGGATCTGCCGGTGGACCTCCTCGACCACGGCCCGGCGCTGCCCCGCCCACGCCCCCGGCACCTCGGCGGCCGCCCGCGGCGCCTGCTCGTGCTCCAGCGGGCAGCCCTCCCCGTAGGAGAGGACCTGCTGCGGCACCGGGACGCCGTCGGCACCCGGCACCCCGAACTCCGTCGAGCACAGGACGCTCGCCGCCACGGCGTGATCGGCGGTGACCCAGCTGCCCGTCGGGCTGAAGGAGAGCACGCCCCGGGCGCGCACCCGCTCGTACGCGGGATACGGATCGTCGGCCTGCCCGCGCAGCACGGCGGCGTACGGGTCGCCGTTCGCGGCGTGGATCCAGTGGATGCCGCGGGTCTCCAGGAGGTGGGCACCGAGCTCGGGGTCGGCCACCGCGCTGACGGTGCGGCCCAGCGGAGGCTGCGTGAGCGCCCGCGCCGGGTCGTCGGTCACCGTGGGTTCTGCCATCGTTTCGCCGCTCCTTCGATCAGTCGGGTCGGGGGCTGCACGACGCGGGAATCGGGCGCGCCGCGGGTGACGAGCAGGTGGTCGGAGATGTCGTTGCAGATCCCGTGCCACTGGTCGTTGAGGTAGAAGTGACCGCCGGAGTACGCCCGCAGGCAGAACGGCCCGCTGGTGTGCCGGCGCCACTCGGCCACCTCGTTCAGCGGCGCCTTCGGGTCGCGGTCGCCGGCCAGGGCCATCACCGGGCAGGCGAGCTTCGCGGAGGGCCGGTGCTCGTACGTCTCCGCCGCCTTGTAGTCGCTGCGCAGCGCGGGCAGCACCAGCCGCATCAGCTCGTCGTCCTGGAGGAACCGCTCGTCCGTGCCGCTGAGCTGCCGGATCTCGGCCAGGAACGCCCGGTCGTCCAGCTGGTGGACGAGCCGGTCCGGTGCCAGGGACGGGGCGCGCCGGCCGGAGACGTACAGGCCCTCGGGCCGTACCCCGTGCCGCTGTTCGAGGATGCGGGCCGCCTCGTAGGCGACGGAGGCACCGAGGCTGTGCCCGAAGAAGGCGAGACGGCCCTCCCGCCACCAGGCTTCGGTGGCCGCGACCACGTGCTCGGCGAGCTCCTCGACGCTCTCCAGACACGGCTCGGCACGCCGGTCCTGGCGGCCGGGGTACTGCACCGACAAGGCCTCGACCGAGGGGTGGAGCTCCTCCGAGAAGCGGAAGAAGTAGCTGGCGGAACCACCGGCGTGCGGCAGACAGACCAGCCGCACCGCGCTGTTCGGCGAGGGGTGGAAGCGTCGGATCCACAGGCTGCTGTCCACGTTCAGAACTCTGTCGGTCACTGGTCCGCCCCCTGCGCGGTCCGCCGCCCGGCGGCGGTGTCCCGCTCGATGCCGTCGAGCCAGGCGAGGACGGCAACGGCGACGGCCGGAGCGTGGTCCCGCATCATCGTGAAGTGGTCGCCGGGCACGTCCGCCACGCTGTGCGGGAGGTCCCAGTGGGCGCGCCAGTCACCGCGCTCCTCCGGCCAGTCGCCCAGCCGTTCGGAGGCCCGCACGAGGAGCACGGGCGCGCTGCTGCGGCCCGGCCGCGGGCCGGCGAGGAAGCGGGCGTACCGGCCCATGGCGAGCAGCCGCGCGTCGGACATCGGCTCCAGCTCGCCCGCGAACAGGCCCTCGCCGAGCTGCCGGCTCCACACCTCGATGGGCTCCTGATGCCCCGGCGGGTAGGGGTCGACCAGCACGATTCCGGCCGGCGCGGTGCCATGGGCCCGCTCCAGGCGGAAGGCCAGCTCGTGGGCGAGCAGGGCGCCGCCGGAGTGCCCGAGCAGGACGACCGGGGCGTCCCCGGCGGCCCGGAGGACCGCCAGGGCCTGGGCGTCGAGCGCGGCGTCGAGGTCGGCGGGGAGGAGGGCGGTGCCCGTGCCCGTACCGGCGCCGTAGCCGGGCAGCGGCACGGCGAGAAAGTCCCGCTCCTCCTGGAAGCCGGCGCTGAGCCGCAGGAACTCGTGCGGGCCGCCGTTCGCCGCGGTGCCGGTGCAGCCGACGAGGACGGCGCGGCCCGCAGGCCGGTCCGCCGGCCCGCCGGCCAGCAGCACCGGGTCGAGCCGCTCCGAGCAGTCCTCGGGCGAGGCGAACTGCGGGCGGAACGCGGAGGCTTCGGCGAGGACGTCGAGGAACTCGCCGTACCGGTCGTCCTCCACGGCCTGCCGGAACAGGGCGCGGAACATGCCGGTGCCAGTGCCAGTGCCAGTGCCAGTGCCAGTGCCAGTGCCGGTGTCTGTGTCTGTGGCTGCGCTGGTGTTCCTGTCGGTGCCGGTGCTTGTGCCGGCCTTGGAGCGGGCCCCGGCGGGGGCGGTCGTTCCCTCCCGGGCCGCCGCCCCCGTCCGCTCCTGGTCCGAGGGCTCGGCGACGGCCCAGTTCCGCTCGGCCAGCTCGTCGCTGATGCGCTCGGCGAGCGCGACGGGAGTGGGGTGCTCGAACACGACGGCGGGGGGCAGGTGGAGACCGGTCAGCCGGTTGACGCGGTTGCGGAACTCGACGGCGGTCAGCGAGTCGAAGCCGATCTCCCGCAGCGGGCGGTCGAAGGGGACCTCTTCGGGGGCGTCGCACCGGAGTACGGCGGCCGCCTGCCGCATCACCATCGCGAGTACGGCGCCGCGCCGGCCTTCCTCGTCGAGGGCGTCGGCACCCGGGTCCCATGCGAGCCCCGGCTCGGCCGCGGCCCCGTGCTCGGGAGCGGTGAGGGTGGGCGCCTCCCCGGGAGCCGCGGGGCTGATCCAGTACGAGCGGTGCTGGAAGGCGTAGGTGGGGAGGTCGGGGAGGTCGGGGAGGTCGGCGGTCGCGGCCGGGAGGACGGGTGTCCAGTCGACGGTGAGGCCGTGGGTCCAGGCTTCGGCGAGGGAGGTGATCAGGCGGTCGAGGCCGCCTTGTTCGCGGCGGAGGGT
>NZ_BMSF01000035.1 GCF_014649015.1 Streptomyces narbonensis | reverse complement strand
CGGGTGGAAGCCCACGTACTGGACGTACGTGGGCTTTCGCCCGGTGCGGCGAGAGTGCGTGCCGGACGCCGCGGGGCAGACGGGAATGTGACGACACCCCCTAGGGGGTGTTCAGAGCTCGACGCCCACCGTGACGGGCTCGTTGACGAGGGTGATCCCGAAGGCGTCCCGCACCCCGGCGACGACCTCGCGGGCGAGGGCCAGGAGGTCCTCGGTGGTCGCCTCGCCGCGGTTGGTGAGGGCGAGCGTGTGCTTGGTGGAGATCCGGGCGGGCCCGGTCCCGTACCCCTTGGTGAACCCGGCCCGGTCGATCAGCCAGGCGGCGGAGGTCTTCACTGCGCCGTCCTCGCCCGTGGGGAAGGCCGGCGGGGTGACGTCGGGGCCGAGGCGCTCGGCCGCGCGCGCGAGGAAGGTCTCGTACTCCCCCGCCGTGAGGATCGGGTTGGTGAAGAACGAGCCCGCGGACCAGGTGTCGTGGTCCGCCGGGTCCAGGACCATGCCCTTGCCGGCGCGGAGCCTCAGGACGGTCTCACGGGCGGTCGCGAGCGGCACGCGGTCGCCGGCCTCGACGCCGAGCTCGCGGGCGGTCTCCGGGTACTTGATCGGCGCCGACATCCCGTCCGCGTCCTCGAGCTCGAAGCGGACCCGCAGGACCACGTACCGCTCGGGCTGGTCCTTGAAGAGGCTGTGGCGGTACGAGAAGGCGCACTCGGCGTTGGTGAGGGTGACGGTCTCCTCGGCGCGCCGGTCGTAGGCGACGACCTCGGTGACGGTGGCGGAGACGTCCTGCCCGTACGCGCCGACGTTCTGGATCGGGGTCGCGCCGGCCGAGCCGGGAATGCCGGCGAGGCACTCGATCCCGGCGAGCCCGGCCTCGACGGTCCGCGCGACGGCGTCCGTCCAGACCTCGCCCGCGGCGAGCTCCAGGCGCGTGCCCTCCAGGGCGAAGCCGGTGGTGGCGATGCGCAGCGCCGTGCCGTCGAAGCCCTTGTCCCCGATGACCAGGTTGGAGCCGCCGCCGATGACGAGCAGAGGGGTGCCCGTGGCGTCGGCCTCGCGGACGGCCGCGACCACCTCGTCGTCGGTGGTGGCGGTGACGAGCCGGTTGGCGGGTCCGCCGAGCCGGAAGGTGGTCAGGGGGGCGAGGGTGGCGTCGTGAAGAGGCTGCACGCGCTCAAGACTACGTTCCGGCCGTGGGTGGAACGTTCCACCCACGGCCGGAACGACGGCGTCAGGCGAGCTCGACCACGGCCCGCGACATGCCGAGGACCTTCTGGCCCGCGCTCATGGCGGTGATGTCGACCCGCACCCTGCGGTCGTCCAGCTTCGCGGCGACCTTGGCGCTGACCTCGATGAGGGCGCCCTGGTCGTCGTTGGGGACGACGACGGGCTTGGTGAAGCGGACGCCGTACTCGACGACGGCGGCGGGGTCGCCGGCCCAGTCGGTGACGACGCGGATCGCCTCGGCCATGGTGAACATGCCGTGGGCGATGACGTCCGGGAGGCCGACCTCCACCGCGAACTTCTCGTTCCAGTGGATGGGGTTGAAGTCCCCGGAGGCGCCGGCGTACCGCACGAGCGTGGCGCGCGTCACGGGGAAGCTCTGCGCGGGCAGCTCGGTGCCGACCTCGACCTCGTCGTAGGCGATCTTGGCGGTCATGGTCAGGCCCCCTCGGGTGCGCGGGAGACGAGCTTCGTCCAGGCGGTCACGACGTGCTCGCCGGAGGCGTCGTGGACCTCGCCGCGGATGTCCAGGATGTCGTTGCCCGCGAGGGACTTGATCGCCTCGATGGTGGAGGTGACCGAGAGCCGGTCCCCGGCGCGTACGGGCCGGGTGTAGGTGAACTTCTGGTCGCCGTGGACCACGCGGCTGTAGTCGAGGCCGAGCTGCGGGTCCTCGATGACGGCGCCCGCGGCCTTGAACGTGATGGCGAACACAAAAGTGGGCGGGGCGATCACGTCGGAGTGGCCGAGCGCCTTGGCCGCGTCGGTGTCGGTGTACGCGGGATTGGCGTCACCGATCGCCTCGGCGAACTCGCGGATCTTCTCGCGGCCGACCTCGTAGGCCGCGGTGGGCGGATAGGTCCGGCCCACGAAGGACTGGTCGAGCGCCATGGACTCGATACCTCCTGGATTCATTGCCGTGCGGACAAACGACACGAGGCCGCCCCCTGGTGGGGACGGCCTCGTGTACGAGCCTGATTAACGCGTCTCGCGGTGCGCGGTGTGCGAGTTGCAGCGAGGGCAGTGCTTCTTCATCTCAAGACGGTCCGGGTTGTTACGCCGGTTCTTCTTGGTGATGTAGTTCCGCTCCTTGCACTCCACGCAGGCCAGCGTGATCTTCGGGCGGACGTCGGTGGCAGCCACGTGAGTGCTCCTTGACGGACGGATGGGATGGATGAACGCATAAAAGAGTAGCCGATCGCAGGACCGACCCCACAATCGGCTACCGTGTGTAGCGGTGACCGGACTTGAACCGGTGACACAGCGATTATGAGCCGCTTGCTCTACCGACTGAGCTACACCGCTTTGATGATCCGGATCCCGCCCGAAGGCGGGTTCCTTCTCACCAGAGCCCCAATACGGAATCGAACCGTAGACCTTCTCCTTACCATGGAGACGCTCTACCGACTGAGCTATTGGGGCGAGCGAGGAAGACATTACACGGTCTCCGGGCCATCACCCAAATCCGTTTCCCCGCGCCCTCGCGGCGGCCCTGACCAGGCCCGTCACCAGGCGTCACGTACGCCACTCGTGGACTCATCGGTACGACTATTGCGCTCCTCCTCGAAGGTCGGTCCGAGCCGCCCTAGGCTCTGCCCCACCTTGCGCGATCTTGATCTTGAGGAGCCTTGAGGAGCCCGATGTCAGCCGACAGCAAGCAGCCCCAGCCACCGCCCGAGGACGGGGCCGCCACCACCGCCGACTCGACCTCGCTCCTGCTCTCCCACGCACGCCTGACCGACGGCCGGACCGTGGACGTCCGGCTCGTCGGCGGGCGGATCGAGGCCGTGGGCACGGCGGGCAGCCTCAGCGCCGGCGCCGGTTCCCGCGTCGACCTCGCCGGCTATCTGCTGCTGCCCGCCGCCGCCGAGCCCCACGCCCACGCCGACACCGCGCTGTCCGCCGACACCCCGGGCCCCGTCTCGTACGTCCCGGAGGAGGTGCAACGGCGGGCCACCGAGGCCGCCCTGCTCCAGCTGGGCCACGGCGCGACCGCGCTGCGCGCGCACGTGCGGATCGGCGGCGTGCAGGGGCTCGGCCCCCTGGAGGCCGTGCTCCAGGCGCGGCGCTCGCTGCGCGGCCTCGCCGACCTGACGGCCGTCGCCGTGCCCCGGCTCCTCACCGGGGTGGCGGGCGCGGACGGGCTCGCGATGCTGCGGGACGCGGTGAAGATGGGCGCCGGTGTCGTCGGCGGCTGCCCGGACCTCGACCCGGACCCGGCCGGATACGTGGAGGCGGTCCTGGAGGTCGCGGCCGAGCACGGCTGCCCGGTCGACCTGCACACCGACGGGGACGACCCGGCCCGGCTCGCCCGGCTCGCGGCGATGGCCGGCGGGCTGCGGCCCGGGGTGACGATCGGGCCGTGCGCCGGGCTCGGCCGGCTCCCCGCCGACGCGGCGCGGCGGGCCGCGGACCAACTGGCGGCGGCCGGGGTGACGGTGGTCTGCCTGCCGCAGGGCGGCTGCGGGGCCACGGAGCTGCGCGGCGCGGCGCCGGTCCGGCTGCTGCGGGCGGCCGGGGTGCGGCTCGCGGCGGGCAGCGGGGCGCTGCGGGACCTGTCCAACCCGGTGGGGCGCGGGGACCCGCTGGAGGCGGCGTATCTGCTCGCCTCGCTCGGCGGGCTGCCGCCCCAGGAGGCGTACGCGGCGGTGAGCGCGGGGGCGCGGGCCGCGATGGGGCTGCCGGTGGTACGGGTGGAGGCGGGCTTCCCCGCGGAGCTCCTGGCGGTGCGCGGCGAGCGGCTGGCGGGGGTGCTGTCCCTCGCGTACAGCCGGGTCGTGGTGCACCGGGGGCGGGTGGTGGCGCGGACGAGCGCGGTGCGGGAGTACTGCGACTCGGCGGCGGCCCTCGATCTGCCCCGGCAGGTGCGGCCGGAGCGGCCGCCCGAGCCGGGGAGCCCTCCGGCCGGTCCCGTCGTACGGTCGTGAGTATGCGCATCGTCATCGCTGGAGGACACGGACAGATCGCCCTGCGCCTGGAGAGGCTGCTCGCGGCGGGCGGACACGAGGTCGCGGGGATCATCCGCCGGCCCGAGCAGGGCGACGACCTACGGGCGGCGGGCGCCGAGCCGGTCGTCCTGGACCTGGAGTCGGCGTCGGTGGAGATGGTCGCCGCGGTGCTCCAGGGCGCCGACGCGGCGGTCTTCGCGGCGGGCGCGGGTCCGGGCAGCTCGGTGGACCGCAAGGACACGGTGGACCGCGCGGCGGCCGTGCTCTTCGCGGACGCGGCGGAGCGGGCGGGAGTACGGCGCTATGTCGTCGTCTCCTCGATGGGCGCGGACGCGGCCCACCCGGGCGACGAGGTCTTCGACGCCTACCTCCGCGCCAAGGGCGCCGCCGACGACGCCGTCCGCGCCCACACGGGCCTGGACTGGACGATCCTGCGCCCGGGCTCCCTGACCAACGACGCGGGGACGGGCCAGATCCGCCTGGAGGCCCACACGGGCCGGGGCATGGTGCCGCGCGACGACGTGGCGGCGGTCCTCGCGGAGCTCCTCGACACCCCGGCGACGGCCGGCCTGACCCTGGAACTGACCAGCGGCTCGACGCCGCTCGCGGTCGCGGTGAAGGACGTCGCCGGAAACTGACCCGGAAACGAGTGAAGGTCCCCGGTGCAAGCACCGGGGACCTTCTTCACGTGGCGACGCCAGGATTCGAACCTGGGTAGGCTAAGCCGACGGATTTACAGTCCGCTCCCATTGGCCACTCGGGCACATCGCCATGAGATCGCTGCCGTGGAGCCGCTTTCGCGGTGTTCCGTGGCAACGACGTAAACAATACCTGATCCCGGAGGGTGGTTCGCCACCGGATTGATCAGCGGTTCGAGTCGCGGCGAACCCCCTAGGCTTTGGGCTGTACCCGACAGCGAACAACAAGGAGCCACGAGTCATGGCCGACTCCAGTTTCGACATCGTGTCCAAGGTCGAGCGGCAGGAGGTCGACAACGCCCTCAACCAGGCCGTGAAGGAGATCTCCCAGCGCTACGACTTCAAGGGGACCAACGCCTCGATCTCCTGGTCGGGCGAGAAGATCCTGATGCAGGCGAACGGCGAGGAGCGCGTCATGGCGATCCTCGACATCTTCCAGACCAAGCTGATCAAGCGCGGCATCTCGCTGAAGTCGCTGGACGTCGAGGGTGAGCCGCAGCTGTCCGGCAAGGAGTACAAGCTCTTCGCCTCGGTCCAGGAGGGCATCTCCCAGGAGAACGCCAAGAAGGTCGCGAAGGCCATCCGGGACGAGGGTCCCAAGGGCGTCAAGGCGCAGGTCCAGGGCGACGAGCTGCGTGTCAGCTCGAAGAGCCGGGACGACCTGCAGGCCGTACAGGCGCTGCTCAAGGGCAAGGACTTCGACTTCGCCCTCCAGTTCGTGAACTACCGCTGACCGTCGAGGCCGGTGTCCGATTTCCGCCAGCCGGAAGGCCGGCGGGCCCCGCACACTGGGTCGTGAGAGACCCGTGCGGGGAGAGGAACCAGTCATGACCGTGTACGCGTACGTCGACGGCCCCCTGGGCGAGATGCTGCTGGTCGGGCAGCTCGCCGAAGGGGGCCGTGCCGTGCTGCGCTCGCTGTCCCTGCCGGGGCAGAAGGGCGGCGTCGAGGTCGAGGACGGCTGGACGCCCGCGCCCGAGGCCTTCGCCGAGGCGGCCCGGCAGCTGGGCGAGTACTTCGCCGGGCGGCGGGACCGGTTCGACGTCCCGTACGACCTGAGCGTCGGAACGGACTTCCAGCGGCGCGTCTGGCGCGCCCTGGAGGAGATCCCGTACGGGACGACCGTGTCCTACGGGGACGTCGCCCGGATCGTCGGTTCCTCCGGGGCCGGGGTGCGGGCCGTGGGCACCGCGATCGGGCGCAATCCGCTGCTCGTGGTGCGGCCCTGCCACAGGGTGATCGGGACGGACGGGAGCCTGCGCGGGTACGCCGCCGGGCTCGAGCGGAAAGAGCGGCTCCTCGGCCTTGAGGGTGCCCTGGCGGGTTCCGCGTGAGCGAGGGGCTCTTCCCCCGCGAGCGCACCGTCGTCACGCCCGGGGCCGTGCACGTGCCCGGGTGGCTGTCGCTCGTGCGGCAGCGGGAGTTGGTGGACGCCTGCCGGGAGTGGGGGCGGGGGCCCGTGTCGTACCGGCACACCGTGCTGCCCGGCGGCGGTGTCATGTCGGTGCGGTCGCTGTGTCTGGGGCGGCAGTGGGAGCCGTACCGCTATCTCGACTCCGTCGGTGTCGAACTGCCCGGCTGGCTGGCCGCGTTGGGGCGGGAAGCCGTCGTCGAGGCATACGGGGAGAGCAGGGGGAGCGGGGACTTCTCGCCCGATACCGCTCTCGTGAACTTCTACGGGGACGGCGCCAGGATGGGCATGCACCAGGACAAGGAGGAGCGGTCCGGTGCTCCGGTGGTGTCGTTGAGCCTCGGGGACCGGTGTGTCTTCCGCTTCGGGAACACGGAGAACCGCGGCCGGCCCTACCGGGACGTCGAGCTGCTCTCCGGTGACCTCTTCGTCTTCGGCGGGGCCTCGCGGTGGGCGCACCACGGTGTGCCCGTGGTCCGGCCGGGGACGGCCGATCCGGCGCTCGGGCTGTCCGGGCGGCTCAACATCACACTGCGGGAGACCGGTTGGTGACCGCCCTCTAGGCTGAGGTCGTGGCAGAGGAACTGCGCCGGTCGCTCGGCGTCTTCGACGCGGTCGTGATCGGGCTCGGCTCGATGGTCGGGGCCGGGATCTTCGTGGCGCTCGGACCCGCTGCCGGTGCGGCCGGGTCCGGTTCCGGGCTCCTCTGGGCGCTCGGGATCGCCGCCCTCGTCGCCTACGCCAACGCCATGGCCTCGGCCCGGCTGGCGGCCCGCTACCCGGCCTCCGGCGGCACCTATGTGTACGGTCGCGAACGTCTTGGTTCGTTCTGGGGGTACTTGGCGGGCTGGGCCTTCGTGGCCGGCAAGACCGCCTCGTGCGCGGCGATGGCGCTGACCGTCGGGGCGTACGTCTGGCCCGCGCACGCGCACGCGGTGGCCGTCGCCGCCGTGGTGGCCCTGACGGCCCTGGATTACCGGGGAGTTCAGAAGTCGGCGCTGCTCACGCGGGTCGTCGTGGCGGTGGTCCTGGCCGTCCTCGCCTGTGTCGTCGTGGTGTCCCTCGGGGCCGGTGAGACCGCCCGGCCGACGCTCGGCGGAGAGGTCGTCGGGGGCTCCGTCCTACAGGCCGCGGGTTTGCTTTTCTTCGCGTTCGCGGGGTACGCGCGCATCGCCACGCTCGGCGAGGAGGTCCGCGATCCCGCCCGCACGATCCCCCGGGCGGTACCGCTGGCCCTCGGGATCGCGCTCGCCGTCTACGCGGCCGTCACCGTGAGCGTGCTGGCCGTCCTGGGGCCGGCCGCCCTGGCCGCCTCCCCCGCACCGCTCGCCGACGCGGCGCGCGCGGCGGACGCGCTCTGGCTGGTGCCGCTCGTCACGGCGGGTGCGGCGGTCGCGGCGCTCGGCTCGCTGCTCTCGCTGATCCTCGGGGTGTCCCGGACGACGCTGGCGATGGCGCGGGACGGATACCTGCCGGGCACGCTCGCCGTCGTGCACCCCCGCTTCCAGGTGCCGCACCGGGCCGAGCTCGCCGTGGGCGCGGTGGTGGCCGTGGTGGCGGCGACGGCGGACGTGCGGGGCGCGATCGGCTTCTCGTCCTTCGGCGTGCTCGTCTACTACGGGATCGCGAACGCCTCCGCCTGGACCCTGGGGGGCTGGAACAGGCCGCTCGCCGCGCTCGGGATCGTCGGCTGCGCCGTGCTCGCCTTCGCGCTGCCGCTCGGGTCGGTCCTCGCGGGGTCCGGGGTCCTCGCGGCGGGTGTCGTGGCCTGGGCGGTCAGTCGAGGACGAGCCGTACCCCCGCGGCAGTGAGGTCGTCGACGAGCTCCTGGAAGGTAGCCGGGCGGCGCCCGCTGTAGGGCTGGACGCCCAGACAGGCGCGGGCCACGTCGGCGCGGTGCCAGACGACGGTGGCGCCGGACAGCTCCTCGCCGATCGCTCCGGGGCCGCTCGCGCCGGAGCCGCCCTCCCGGAAGCAGCGGCCGGGGCCCAGTACGGCCTCGCCCAGCGCGCACCGGAACGAGTCCTCGTCGACGATGTCGGTGCCGTCGAGGCGGTACGTGGCGCCGGGGACGAGCTCCGGGGCGCCGTGCGAGCCGTGGGCGGCGGCCCGGTCCAGCCACTCGCCGCGCGCCGCGCCGGTGAACCGCCGCCAGGTGCCGGGCTCGACCGGCCTCGCCCGCCAGAACAGGTCCCATATCTCGCCGGTCGCGGGCGGCACCAGCCGCGTACGCGGGAACGACAGGGTGAGGTCGACGAGGCCGCGGTGGCGGGCGGAGGTCTCCCAGGCGGTGATGCGGCCCGCCTCGTCCTCGTGGTGGTGGTTCCCGATCCGGGTCAGGCCCTGGTAGCGCACCTCGCGGAAGTCGTCCGCGCCCGCTGCGAGGGCGTCGCGGAGCTCGCCGCGCGGGGAGCAGCCGACGAAGGTGACGTCGGTGTGGGTCTCCTCCTCGGGTGCGGCGGGGGTGACCCGGACGAGGTTCCCGCACGCGACCGGGTCGGGCGGATGGTGGACGCGGCGCGGCTCACCGGCCGCCTCCACCGTCACGACGTCGCCGCGCATGCCGAGGACGCGGGTGTCCGCGAGGGCCCAGCCGGTGCCGTGGAGGTCGACGACGAGCGTCCCGAAGGGCGCCGTGCCCTCGACGACCGCCTGGGCGACGGCCCGGGACAGCGCGCCGCGCGGTTCGCAGCCGCGGAGCTCGTAGCGGACGCGTGCGGGGCGGGCCGGCTCGGCGAAGAGGCCCGCCACGTCCGTGCAGAGGGCCAGGAGGTGGCGGGCGGGGTCTCCGGGGGCGGGCACCAGCGCGTAGCGGGGAAACCGCATCAGCGGACCGCGTAGGCCTGGTCCGAGGGGACGATCTCCTTGCCGAGGGGGAGCAGCGAGACCGGGATCAGCTTGAAGTTCGCGATGCCGAGCGGGATGCCGATGATCGTGATGCAGAGGGCGATGCCGGTGGCGATGTGGCCGAGGGCGAGCCACCAGCCGGCGAGGATCAGCCACAGGACGTTGCCCACGCAGGAGGGCGCGCCGGCGTCGTGGCGGTCGACGACCGTGTACCCGAAGGGCCACAGGGCGTAGATGCCGATGCGGAACGCGGCGAGGCCGAAGGGGATGCCGATGATCGTGATGCAGAGCAGGATGCCCGCGACCATGTAGCCGAGGAACATCCAGAATCCGCAGAGGATCAGCCAGATGATGTTGAGGATCGTCTTCACGGGCGTCGACCTGCCATCTGTTCGAGCCGGGCGATGCGCTCGGCCATCGGCGGATGGGTGGAGAACATCTTGGACATGCCCTTACCGGGGCGGAACGGGTTGGCGATCATCATGTGGCTCGCGGTCTCGATCCGGGGCTCGGGCGGCAGCGGCAGCTGCTTGGTGCCCGCCTCCAGCTTCCGCAGGGCGCTGGCCAGGGCGAGCGGGTCGCCGGTGAGCTGGGCGCCCGAGGCGTCGGCCTCGTACTCCCGGGAGCGGGAGATGGCGAGCTGGATGACCGAGGCGGCGATGGGGCCGAGGATCATGACCAGAAGCATGCCGAGGAGTCCGGGGCCGTCGTCGTCGTTGGAGCGGCCGACGGGGATCAGCCAGGCGAAGTTGACCAGGAACATGATCACGGAGGCGAGTGCTCCGGCGACCGAGGAGATGAGGATGTCGCGGTTGTAGACGTGGCTCAGCTCGTGGCCGATGACCCCGCGCAGCTCGCGCTCGTCGAGGATCGCGAGGATGCCCTCGGTGCAGCAGACGGCGGCGTTGCGCGGGTTGCGGCCGGTCGCGAAGGCGTTGGGTGCCTGGGTGGGCGAGATGTAGAGCCGCGGCATCGGCTGGCGGGCCTGCGTGGAGAGCTCGCGCACCATCCTGTACAGCGCGGGAGCCTCGAACTCGCTCACCGGACGGGCCCGCATGGCCCGCAGCGCCAGCTTGTCGCTGTTCCAGTACGCGTACGCGTTGGTGCCGAGCGCCACGAAGAGCGCGACGATCAGCCCCGTCCGGCCGAAGAAGCTGCCGATGACGATGATGAGGGCGGAGAGCCCTCCGAGGAGGACGGCGGTCCTCAGCCCGTTGTGCCGGCGGTGCACGGTACGCCCTCCAAGTGGTGCGGCAGGGGAACCCTTTGCTTCGTGGTGGTCCACTGGTCCAGTGGACCCTCCCGTACTGGTCAACGCCAGGCGGGAGGCTCGGGTTCCCCCGGCCGTACCGGGGGCGGCTGTAGGCCGTTCGGGTGACGGCGCCGCTGTGGGACCCGGTCGGACGCCGGGCTGTCGGACCGCCGGACCGCCGGGCCGCCGGACTGCCTGACCTCGGGACTACCGGGCCGCGGGAACCGGGATCTTGTCCAGGTGGACGGCGGTGGGCTCGACCTCGCTGGTGCAGTGGGCGCAGCGGGAGGCGATGGCCGGGATCTCGGTGAAGCAGCGGGGGCAGTCACGCTTCTCCGACTTGGGGTCGGCCGCCTCCTCCTTGGCGAACCTCTCCTGGACCTTCGCCAGCGGGGCGACGATCAGGAAGTAGAGGACGGCGGCGGTGATGACGAAGGCTATGGCGGCGGAGATGGCGAGGCCGTAGGGGAAGACGGTCTTGCCGATGCTGAACTTCGCCTCGCTGAAGTCGCCGACGGAGCCGGTGGCGAGACCGATGAGCGGGGTGATGAAGGCCTTGCTGAAGCCCGTGACGACGGCCGTGAACGCGGTTCCGACGGCCAGTCCGATGGCCATCGAGATGACGTTCCCGCGAAGTATGAAGTCCTTGAATCCGTTCAGCACGGGGTGTTGCTCCTCGGTTTTTCTTTGTGGGGGGGGTGGAACAGCGGTTCTCGGCTCAGAACAGCGTCGTCGCCGCGAAGCGGAGGGCGAACTGCGGGTAGCCCGACAGGACGACGCCGCACACGGCGGTCAGCGCGATCGCCACGGTGACCGGCACGGAGGCCTTGTGGGGGACGGGGGCACCCACCGGCGCGCGGAAGAGCAGTGCCGTCCAGCGCAGGTAGTAGTACAGCGCGATCACGACGTTGAGGCCCATCACCACGGCCAGCCAGCCGAGGCCCGCGTCGACGGCCGACGAGAACACGGTCACCTTGGCGAAGAGGCCGATGATACCCGGGGGCAAACCGGCCAGATTCAGGAGGAAGAACCCCAGCGCGAGGGCGGCGGCGGGGCTGGCCGCGTACAGGCCCCGGTAGTCCTCGATCCGGTTCGCGGGACGGGTACGGGCGACCAGGGCGACGACCGCGAAGGCACCGAGGTTCACGACGGCGTACATCAGGGCGTACGCGACGGTGGCGCCGACCTGGTCGTCGTCGGAGTACGCGGCGGCGGCGATCGGCACCAGGAGGTAGCCGGCCTGGGCGACGGAGGACCAGGCGAGCAGCCGGACCGCGCTCCACGCGCGCGTGGACACCTGGCGGAGGGCGGCGACGTTGCCCGCGGTCATGGTGAGCGCGGCGAGGACGGCCAGCGCCGGGCCCCAGACGTCGGCGTACGAGGGGAAGGCCACGACCGTCACGAGGACGAGGCCGGTGAAGCCGACGGCCTTGCCGACCACGGAGAGGTAGGCGGCGACGGGCAGCGGGGCGCCGACGTAGGTGTCGGGGACCCAGAAGTGGAAGGGGACGGCGGCCGTCTTGAAGGCGAAGCCCACCAGGGTGAGGGCGACACCGGCCTGGGCGAGCGTCCCCAGCTGCCCGGGGACGGAGTCGAGGCGCTGGGCGATCTCCGTGAGGTGGAGGGTGCCGGTCGCCGCGTACACGAAGCTGACGCCGAGCAGGGTGACGGCGGTCGCGGTGACGGAGGAGAGGAAGAACTTGAGCGCCGCCTCGCCGGACTGGCGGTCGCCGCGCTTGAGGCCGACGAGCGCGAAGGCGGGCAGCGAGGCCACTTCGAGGGCGATGACGAGCGTCGCGAGGTCGCGGGAGGCCGGCAGCAGGGCCGCGCCGGCGGCCGAGGAGAGGAGGAGGAACCAGAACTCGCCGGCCGGGAGCCTCTCGCGGGTCTCGTCCAGGGAGAGGAGCGCGGTGAGCAGCGCGCCGCCGAGGACGAGCAGCTGGACGACGAGGGTGAAGTGGTCGGCGGTGTAGCTGCACGCGGCCGCGTGCCCCTGGGCCTGGGCCTCGGAGGTGAGGCAGAAGGTGGAGCGGTCGCCGGCCCGCAGCGGGACGAGGAGGGCGAGGGCGGCGACGAGGCCGCCGATCGCGGTCCAGCCGAGGAGCCGCTTGCGCTCCGGGGGGACGAAGAGGTCGGCGACGAGGACCGCGAGGGCGACCACGGCCGTGAGGGTCGGGGGCGCGATCGTGAGCCAGTCGATGGACTGGACGAGCGACGCGCTCGGCTCGCCCGACTCGCTGGCGAGCGTCGTCACGGGGGTCATCGGGTGCCTCCGGCGAGAAGCTGCTGGACGGCCGGGTCGGTGAGGCCGAGGAGGACGGCGGGCCAGAGTCCGGCGAGGACGGTGAGGGCGACGAGCGGGGTCCAGGCGGCGAACTCGTACCCCTGGACGTCGGCGATGGCCGTCTCCCCCGCCGGGCGGGGGCCGCCCATGCAGACGCGGCGGACGACGATCAGGAGGTACGCGGCGGTGAGCAGCGTGCCGAAGGCGCCGATCGCCATGAAGGTGAGGAAGGCGGGGCGGCTGAGGCCCTCGGCGGGTTCGAAGGCGCCGAAGAGGGCCAGCATCTCGCCCCAGAAGCCGGCCAGGCCGGGGAGGCCGAGGGAGGCGACGGCGGCGAAGGCGAGGAGGGCGCCGAGGCGCGGGGCGCGGCCGTAGAGGGCGGCGCCGGTGGCCCCGGCGAGGGTGTCGAGGTCGGCGGTGCCGTACCGGTCCTTGAGGGCGCCGACCAGGAAGAAGAGGAGGCCGGTGACGAGGCCGTGGGCGATGTTGGCGAAGAGGGCGCCGTTGACCCCGGTGGGCGTCATGGTGGCGATGCCGAGGAGGACGAAGCCCATGTGGCCGACGGAGGAGTACGCGATCAGCCGCTTGAGGTCGCCCTTGCTGCCCGGCCGCGCGAGGGCGAGGCAGGCGAGCGATCCGTAGATGATCCCGGCGACGGCGAAGGCCGCGAGGTACGGCGCGAAGATCCGCATGCCGTCGGGGGCGATCGGGAGCACGATCCGGACGAAGCCGTACGTGCCCATCTTCAGCAGGACGCCGGCGAGGAGGACCGAGCCGACCGTCGGGGCGGCGGTGTGGGCGTCCGGGAGCCAGCTGTGCAGCGGCCACATCGGGGTCTTCACCGCGAGGCCGAGACCGATCGCGAGAACGGCGGTGACCTGCACGGTCGTGCTCAGTCCGCGGCCGTTGTCAGTGGCGAGTGCCACCATGTCGAAAGTGCCGGCCTGTACGCCGATGAGGAGCAGGCCGAGCAGCATGACGACGGAGCCGAGCAGCGTGTAGAGGATGAACTTCCAGGCTGCTGCCTGCCTGCCCTCGCCGCCCCAGCGGGCGATGAGGAAGTACATCGGGATGAGGACCATCTCGAAGGCCAGGAAGAACAGCACCAGGTCGAGGACGGCGAAGGTGGCGAGGGTGCCGGACTCCAGGACGAGGAGCAGCGCGACGAAGCCCTTGGGGGAAGGGCCGGAAGGCATCTTGAAGTAGCTGTACAGCGCGCAGAGGAAGGTCAGCAGCGCGGTCAGGACCAGGAGGGGGAGGGAAATGCCGTCGACACCGAGGTGGATCCGCACGTCGAGTGCGGGGATCCAGCTGATGTCCGTCGTGGCCTGCATCCTCGACGGCTGGTCGTGGTCGAAGCCGAGCGCGAGGACGATCGCGGCCAGCAGGATCACACCGGTGACGGTGACGCCGTGGCGGAGCACGGCCTGGTCCGGGGACTTCCCCTTCAGCCCCGGCGGGGCGGGGAGAAGGGCGGCGACCGCGCCGAGGAGCGGTCCGGCGACGATCAACGCCAGAAGGAACTGCATCACGGATTCGCTGATATCGATCACGGCTCACGCTCCGGCGACGGCGTTGGCGAGGGCGACTGCGGCGATCACCAGGACGACGGAGCCGGCGAGCAGGGCGCTCAGATAGGTCTGGACGTTGCCGGTCTGGGCGCGGCGGACGAGCCACCCGAGACCCTTGGCGGAGTTGCCCGCGGCGCTGACGTACGTGTCGACGACCTCGCGGTCCAGGAAGCGGACCAGGGAGGCGGCGGCGAGGACGGGGCGGACGAACGCGGCCCGGTAGACGGCGTCCAGGTGGAAGCCGTCGGCGGCGGGGGCGTGCAGCGGCCCGAGGAAGGCGCGGCCGGGGTCGGTCGGGTCCTCGGCGGGGTGCGGCAGGTCCAGCGCCTCCTTCTCGACCAGGCCGGCGTCGGCGTCGGGGTGGGCCACGTGCGGCAGCGGCACGGGGCCGGCGACCGGGGCCCTGGCCGCGAGGGTGCGCCAGACCGCGTACGTGATCACGGCTCCGGCGCCGGCGAGGCCCGTGCCGAGGACGGCCGTGGTGACGGTCGGGGTGAGGGCGTGGCCGTCGAACCAGTCGTCGAGGTAGGTGACGGTCAGACCGAAGCCGAGGGAGGGAATCGCGAGGACCCACAGGACCGTCGTCATGGCGATCGGCTGGCGGCCGTGGTCAGGGGCCTCGGCGCCGCGGCCCCGGAAGGCGCGCAGCCACAGGCGCAGCGCGTAGGCCGCGGTGAGGAGGGCGGTGAGCAGCCCGGCGACGAGGACGGTCCAGCCGGCGCCGGCGGGGGCCGGCTGGATGGTCTGGTCCCCGAGCGCGGTGTGCTCGGCGGCCACGAGGACGGCTTCCTTGGAGAAGAAGCCGGCGAAGGGCGGGATCGCGGCGAGCGCGAGGAGGGCGACGGTCATCGTCCAGTACGCGTCGGGGACGCGCTTCGCGAGGCCGCTCATGCGGGACATGGCGGTGAGCGAGTTCGTCCCGGCGGCGTGGATGACCGTGCCGGCGGCGAGGAAGAGCAGCGCCTTGAAGGCGCCGTGCGAGACGAGGTGGAAGACGGCGGCCCCGCGGTCGCCGACGGCGAGGGCGCCGGCCATGTAGCCGAGCTGGCCGATCGTCGAGTAGGCGAGGACCCGCTTGATGTCGTCCTGGGCGAGCGCGGCCAGGGCCGAGCCGACCATCGTGATCGCGGCCATGACGGCGAGGACCGTCATCGCGGCGGCGGACTCGGCGAAGACGGGCAGCAGCCGGGCCGTGAAGTAGATGCCGGCGGCGACCATCGTCGCCGCGTGGATGAGCGCGGAGACGGGGGTGGGGCCGGCCATCGCGTCGGGGAGCCAGGTGTGCAGCGGGAACTGCGCGGACTTGCCGGCGACGCCCGCGAGCAGCAGCAGGGCGATCAGCGTGGGGTGGTCGAGGCCGCCGCTCGCGACGGCGCCGAGGACCCCGGTGATCCGGAAGGTGCCGGCGTCGACGGCGAGCGCGAAGAGTCCGATGAGGAAGGGGACGTCACCGAGCTTGGTGACGAGGAAGGCCTTGAGGGAGGCGGCCCGCGCCTCGGGGGTCTCCCAGTAGTGGCCGACGAGGAAGTACGAGCAGATGCCCATGATCTCCCAGCCGACCAGGAGCACCATCAGGTCGCCGGAGTAGACGACGAGCAGCATCGCGGAGGTGAAGAGGGAGACGAGCGCGGCGTACGAGGGGTAGCGCGGGTCCTCGCGGAGGTAGCCGGTCGAGTAGATCTGCACGCAGGTCGCGACGACGCCGACGAGGACGGCGACGAGGGCGGCGAAACCGTCGATGTACAGGGCCAGGTCGATGGGGACCGAGCCGGTCGGGGTGAGCTCGGTGGCCGCCTCGATCGCCTTGCCGCCGCCCTGGCGGGCCGCGACGAGGGCGGCGAGGACGGCCGCCGCGAAGGTCGGGAGCACGGCGAGGGGCCGGACGAAGCCGGGCGCGGTGCGGCCCAGGAGGAGTCCGGCGACGGAGCCGAGGAAGGGCAGGAGGGGGACGAGAACGGCCAGGGTCGTGGTGGTCACGCGGTGGCCTCGGCCTTCTCGCCGTGGGGCGTCTCGTCGGTGGGCGTCGCGGCGGCGCCCGCGTCGTCGGTTCCGCCGTCGGTCCCGTCGTCCGGGGAGCCGGGGCGCTCCGCCGTGTCGCGGAGGCGGTCGACGTCCGCGGTGCCGCGGTTGCGGTGGACCATCAGGACGATCGCGAGGCCGAGGCCGATCTCCGCGGCGGCGACGGCGATCGTGAAGAGGGTGAGGGCCTGCCCGGCGTGCAGGGTGTCGCGGAGCCAGACGTCGAAGGCGACCAGGTTGAGGTTGACGGCGTTGAGCATCAGCTCGACGGACATCAGGACCAGGATCGCGTTGCGGCGGGCGAGGACGCCGTACACGCCGACGCAGAAGAGGAGCGCGGCGAGGACCGCGGGATAGGCGAGGTGCATCAGCGCGCCTGCTCCTTCTTGCGGGAGAGGACGATCGCGCCGACCAGCGCGGCCAGGAGGAGCACCGAGAGGGCTTCGAAGGGCAGCACCCAGTGCTTGAAGAGGGTGGCGCCGGTGACCTCCGTGGAGCCCTGGACGGCGCCGTCCAGGTCGATCCAGGTCGTGCGGAAGGCGTCGACCACGACCCAGACGAGCGCGACGGCGGCGGCGAGCGCGACGCCGAGGGCGACCGGGCGGTTGCCGGAGTCGGCGTCCGGGGAGCGGCCGATGGGGGCCTTGGTGAGCATGAGGCCGAAGAGGAGGAGGACGACGACGGAGCCGACGTAGATCAGCACCTGCACCCAGGCGATGAACTCGGCCGTCAGGAGGAGGTACTCCACGGCGAGGCCGCCGAGGGCCACGACCAGCCAGAGGGCGGCGTGGACCAGCTGGCGGGTGGTGACGGTGACGACGGCGGCGCCGAGGGTGACGAGGCCGACGAGGAGGAAGGCGATCTCGACGCCGGAGGGCGAGAGGAAGCCGGGGGCCTCCGCGGCCGCTTGTGCTGCCAGGATCACTGCTGCTCCTCCTGGGCCTCGAGCCCGGCCTGGGCTGCCGCCTCGGCCGCCGCCTTCTCCGCCGCTGCCTTCTCCGCCGCCTTCTCGGCCGCCTTGCGGGCCGCGGCGATCTCCTTCGGTTCCTCCGCCTTCGGGTCGAGCGCGGGCGGCTCGGGGACCGTCCACATCCACTCGCGGAGCTTGTCCCGCTCGTGGGTGAGCTCGTGGATGTCGGTCTCCGCGTACTCGAACTCGGGCGACCAGAAGAGCGCGTCGAAGGGGCACACCTCGATGCAGATACCGCAGTACATGCAGAGCGAGAAGTCGATGGCGAAGCGGTCGAGGACGTTTCGGCTGCGCTCGCGGCCGCCGGGGGCGGCGGGCGGCACCGTCTCCTTGTGGGAGTCGATGTAGATGCACCAGTCGGGGCACTCGCGGGCGCAGAGCATGCAGACCGTGCAGTTCTCCTCGAACAGTCCGATGACCCCGCGGGTGCGGGGCGGCAGCTCGGGCTGGACGTCCGGGTACTGCGCGGTGACGGTCTTCTTCATCATCGTGCGGAGCGTGACGGCGAGGCCCTTGGCGAGGCCGGAGCCGGGAATGCCGGGCCGGGAGGGAGGGAGCAGAGGGTCCATTACTGGATCGCCACCTTCACGATGCCGGTGAGCGCGATCTGCGCGAGGGCGAGCGGGACGAGCGTCGTCCAGGCCAGCTTCTGGAGCTGGTCCTCGCGCAGCCGCGGGTAGGTCACCCGCAGCCAGATCACGACGAAGGCGAGGACGGCGGTCTTGAGGAGGGTCCAGACCCAGCCGAGGCCGTCGCCGCCGAAGGGGCCGTGCCAGCCGCCGAGGAAGAGGACGGTGGTGAGACCGCAGAGGACGACGATGCCCGCGTACTCGGCGAGCAGGAAGAGTGCGAAGCGGAGGCCGGTGTACTCGGTGTACGCGCCGAAGATGATCTCCGAGTCGGCGACCGGCATGTCGAACGGCGGCCGCTGGAGCTCGGCGAGACCGGCCACGAAGAAGACGATCGCGCCGACGATCTGCCAGGGCAGCCACCACCACTCGAAGGCGTTCAGGATGCCCGGGAGGGAGACGGTGCCGGCGGCCATCGCGACGGAGGCGGCGGCGAGCAGCATCGGGAGCTCGTAGGCGAGCAGCTGGGCGGCGGTACGGAGGCCGCCGAGCAGCGAGAACTTGTTGGCGGAGGCCCAGCCGGCCATGAGGCTGCCGAGCACGCCGACGCCCATGACGGCCAGGACGAAGAAGATGCCCGCGTCGATGACCTGGCCGACGGCGCCCTCGCCCGGCCCGATCGGGATCGCGAGGAGGACGAGGAGGTACGGGAGGAGGGCGACGGCCGGCGCGAGCTGGAAGACCCGGCGGTCGGCGTCCTTCGGGACGACGTCCTCCTTCTGCGCGAACTTCACGCCGTCGGCGACGAGCTGGGCCCAGCCGTGGAAGCCGCCGGCGTACATGGGGCCGAGGCGGCCCTGCATGTGGGCCATGACCTTGTGCTCGGTCTGCCCGACGACCAGGGGCAGGACGAGGAAGAGGCCGAAGACGATGACGAGCCGGACGGCGACGTCGAGTGCGTCGTTCACGCGGGGTCGCCTCCGGCGGGGTCGGTGTTCTCGGTGTTCTCGGTGTTCTCAGTGCTCTCGGTGTTCTCAGTGCTCTCGGCGGCATCTCCCCGCCCTGCGGGCGGCGGGCCTTCGGCCGGGGTGGGCCCCGTGGTCGGGCCCTCGGGCTCCGCCGGTGCTTCCGCCTCGGCCGGAGCGGCCGGGACGGCAGAAGCGGCCGGGGCGGCCGGGACGTCGGTGACCGGAGCCGCCGGAGCCTCGGGCCCGGTCGGCGTGGCCGCCGCCTTCGGCTCCGTCGGGGCGGCCGGGGCCTCCTCGGTCGGGGCCTCCGGCTGTTCGGGCTTCTCGTCGAAGGCCGGGCGGGCGTGGTGCCAGGGGGCGTCCGAGCTGCGGGTGCGCGGAGTGGCGGGCTTCGCCGCGTCCGGGGCCGCCTGGCTCGCCGAGCCGTCCGAGGCCGAGCGCGAGCGGCGGACCGGAGCGCCCGGCTCCGGGGTCGTCTGGCTCGCCGAGCCCTCCGACACCGAGCGGGAGCGGCGGACCGAGGGGGTGGCCGGGGGTTCGACAGGCGTGCCCGGTTCCTCCGGGGCCGCCTGGCTCGCCGAGCCGTCCGCGGCCGAGCGCGAGCGGCGGACCGGAGCGCCCGGCTCCGGGGTCGTCTGGCTCGCCGAGCCCTCCGACACCGAGCGCGAGCGGCGGACCGGGGCACCCGGCTCCGGGGCCGTCTGGCTCGCCGAGCCCTCCGACACCGAGCGGGAGCGGCGGACCGGGGCGCTCGGGTCCGGCTGGGTTGCCGAGCCCTCCGCGGACGTGCGCGAGCGGCGGGCCGGGGCTCCGGCCTCCGCGCCTTCCGCGGTCGGGCGGGCGCGGCCTGCCGCCGCTCGGGCCGGGCGGGTCGGGGCCGGGGGGAGCTGGCCCTTCAGGGGGCCCCACTCGTTCGGGTCCGGGACGCCCGGCGGGAGCATCTGGCGGCGCTTCGGGCCTCCGCCGTCGTGGGACTCGCCCGGCTCCTTCGCGCCCGGCCACGCCTTCGCGACCCGGGCCGCGAGGACGAAGTCCTTGCGCAGCGGGTGGCCCTCGAAGTTCTCCGGGAGGAGGAGGGGGACGAGGTGCGGGTGGCCCGTGAAGTCCACGCCGAACATCTCGTGGGTCTCGCGCTCGTGCCAGCCGGCGCCCGCGTACACCCCGATCGCCGTCGGGAGGGCCGGGGCCGCGTGCGGGACCGTCGTGCGCAGGAGGAGCCGGCGCGGGGGCCGGCCGGCCGCGAGGGCGACGACGTGCGCGCAGACGCGGAAGCCCGTGCCCGGTTCGTCGACCGCGCTCAGCCAGTCGAAGTAGGTGCAGCCCAGCTCGTCGCGGGCCGTGGTGAGGGCCGTGATCCAGGCGCCCGGCGGGACGTCGACCGTCAGCAGGTCGTACGCCTGCTCCGCCGTCGCCTCCTCGCCGAAGATCTCCGTGACGGAGTCGGGGAGGGAGTCGTGGAGGGCGTCGAACGTGCTCATGACCTGTCTCCCGGCGGGGGCGTCAGCGGGCTCGTCAGCTCCGAGACCGACGCGGTCGTCGCGTACCGCTCCGCCAGGCTCTCGCGCGCGATCTTCTCCTGGAGCTTGAGGATGCCCTGGAGGAGCGCTTCGGGGCGCGGCGGGCAGCCCGGCACGTACACGTCGACCGGGATGATCTGGTCGACGCCCTTCGTCACCGAGTACGAGTCCCAGTACGGGCCGCCGCAGTTGGAGCAGGCGCCGAAGGAGATCACGTACTTCGGCTCGGGCATCTGCTCGTACAGGCGCTTCACGGCCGGGGCCATCTTGTCCGTCACCGTGCCGGAGACGATCATCAGGTCCGCCTGGCGCGGCCCCGGCGCGAAGGGGATCACGCCGAGCCGGATGAAGTCGTGCCGGGCCATCGACGCGGCGATGAACTCGATCGCGCAGCAGGCGAGGCCGAAGTTGAAGACCCACAGGCTGTAGCGGCGGCCCCAGTTCAGGACCACCTTCATCGGCTCGGGCGCCAGGCGGGCGAGCGGCCCCAGCGTGGGTGCGGGCAGCGGTGTTACGTCCATGTCAGGACGCCCTTCTTGTACGCGTAGAGCAGCCCCACGGCGAGGAAGCCGAGGAAGACGAACATCTCGACCAGGGTCGTGGCGCCGTAGCCGGGCGCCGCGAAGACGGTCGCCCAGGGGAAGAGGAAGATCGAGTCGACGGCGAAGATCACGTAGAGGAACGCGTACACGTAGTAGCGGACCTGGGTGTGCGCCCAGCCCTCCCCCACGGGGTCGACGCCGCACTCGTAGGTGAGGAGCTTCTCGGGCGTCGGCACGACCGGCCTGAGCAGGCGGTTGGCCGTGAACGCCACGGCGACGAAGAGCACGCCGACGACGGCGAGCACGCCGACGACGGAGTACGTCTGGAAGTAGTCCGCCGCGTCGGCCGCGACAACGGTCGGTTCCCGCACGTCCGTCCCGCCCCTCGGTCTCGGTGTCTCATGGGTCACTTCTGTTGTTGTACGGTCGCGAGTCTAGGCCCTGCTAAAGGGACCGTAAGAGTCCCCGGGCGGTCCCCGCGCAGTCCCCGGTCGGCTGCGGGTGGGGATATCCCCACCGGCGCTCACCGACCTCCCCCATGGCGTCGCGAGCTGCGCGACCGGCAGTCTGGGGACCATGAGCGCCGATCATGAATCCCCCGCCGCCCCCCGTCCGCCCGTGAGATTCGCCTACGGCAAGGAGACCTGGAAGGAGATCTCCTTCCTCCTCTCCAATCTCTTCACGGCCCTGGCCGGTTTCGTCTACGCGGTCGTGACCGTCCTCGTCGGCGTGAGCCTGTCCGTCACGGTGATCGGGCTGCCGCTGCTCGCCCTCGGGCTCGGCGGCGCGCGCTGGATCGGCCGGACGGAGCGGGCGCGGGCCCGCTCGCTCCTCGGGGTGCACGTCCCGGAGCCGTCCCGGATGCCGAAGGGCCGCGGCTTCTTCGGCTGGCTGTGGTCCTCGCTGAAGGACCCGGTGGCCTGGCGGACCCAGCTGTACGGGCTGATCCGGCTGCCCTGGGGCATCGTGACGTTCACCGTCACCCTGGTCTCGCTCCTGATCCTCTGGCCCGTCCTGCCCTTCATCTCCCGCGGTCTGTCCAACGGCGACCGGGGCATGGTCCGCGGTCTGCTCTCGCCCTCCGACGAGCTGGAGCGGCGGATCACCGAGCTGGAGTCGGACCGGGGCGTGGTCGTGGACACGGCCGCGGCGGACCTGCGGCGCATCGAGCGCGATCTGCACGACGGTGCGCAGGCCCGGCTCGTCGCCCTCGCGATGGGGCTCGGCCTCGCGAAGGAGAAGCTCCTGGAGGATCCGGAGGGCGCCGCGGCGATGGTCGACGAGGCCCACGGCGAGGTGAAGCTCGCGCTCCAGGAGCTGCGGGACCTGGCCCGGGGCATCCACCCGGCCGTCCTCACGGACCGCGGGCTGAGCGCCGCGCTCTCCTCCGTGTCCGCGCGCTGCACGGTCCCGGTGAAGGTGTCGGTGGACCTGGCGGAGCGACCGGCCGAAGCGATCGAGGGCATCGCGTACTTCACGGTCTCGGAGCTCCTCCAGAACGTCTCGAAGCACTCCCGGGCCCGGACCGCGTCCGTGGAGGTCTGGCGGGTGGAGGAGCGGCTGATGCTCCAGGTGCGCGACGACGGCGCCGGCGGCGCGCGGCTCGACGGCGGGACGGGGCTCGCGGGGCTGACGGAGCGGCTCGGGGCGGTGGACGGGCTCCTCGTCGTCGACTCCCCCGAGGGCGGTCCGACGACGATCACGGCGGAGCTGCCGTGGCGCTCCCGACCGGCTTCCTGAGGCCCGGGGCTCCTGAGCCCCGGCCCCGCCCGGACCCCGGGTAGGGAAAACCCCCCACCCGAGACGCCCACTCCCCTCATGGTCCCGCGCGCGGCGGGACGGAATTCTGGAAGACGTCACAGCACAGCCCGCACACCACAGCCCCCAGCAGACAAGGACGACCGCGATGGCCTCCCCCCGACTCCCCGCCGCGATCCGCGCGCCGTTCGAGGCCCGCACCTGGCGTGCGCTCGGCTACGTGCTGATCGGGCTGCCGCTCAGCGTCCTCTGGTTCTCGCTCTCCATCGCCTTCGTCTCGGCCGGCGCCGGGCTGCTCATCACCTTCCTCGGGGTGCCGATCCTGGCCGGGGCGCTCGCGATGTGCCGGGGCTTCGGCACGGTCGAGCGGGCTCGGGCGAAGGCGCTCCTCGACCTCGACGTGAAGGCGCCGGAGCCGGTGCGGGGCAAGACGAGCGGGCCCTTCTCCTGGATGGGCGCGATGCTGAAGAACGGGGCGTCGTGGCGCCACCTGCTGTACGCGGTCCTGCACATGCCGTGGGCGATCTTCGGCTTCACCGTGACGGTGACGCTGTGGGCCTGGGGCTGGGGCCTCTTCACGTACCCGCTGTGGCAGTGGATCTTCCCGGCGTACGTGGGCCAGGACGGCATCCAGCTCTACGGGGACGGGACGCACAACTTCTACCTCGACTCGCCCTTCGAGACCGGCGTCACCAGCGCGATCGGCCTGCTGTTCGTCCTGGTCGGGCCGTGGGTGCTGCGCGGGGTCGTCACCGTCGACCGGCTCCTCGTGGCCGGGCTGCTCGGCCCCTCGCGGCTGGCCTCCCGCGTCACGGAGCTGGAGTCGGACCGGGGCGTGGTCGTGGACACGGCCGCGGCGGACCTGCGGCGCATCGAGCGGGACCTGCACGACGGCCCGCAGGCCCGGCTGGCCTCGCTCGCCATGGATCTCGGGCTCGCGAAGGAGAAGCTGGCGGAGGACCCGAAGGCCGCGGCGGTGATGGTCGACGAGGCGCACGGCGAGGTGAAGGTCGCGCTCCAGGAGCTGCGGGACCTGGCCCGGGGCATCCACCCGGCCGTCCTCACGGACCGGGGCCTGGACGCGGCGCTCTCCTCGGTGGCCTCCCGGTGCGCGGTCCCGGTGTCGGTGGACGTGGACCTGCCGGCCCGGCCGGTCGCGGCGATCGAGGGCATCGCGTACTTCACCGTCTCGGAGCTCCTCCAGAACGTCTCGAAGCACGCCCGGGCCCGGCGCGCCTGGGTGGACGTGTGGCGGACGGGTGACCGGCTGATGCTCCAGGTGCGGGACGACGGTGTGGGCGGCGCGGAGGCGGCGGCGGGCCGGAGCCTGGCGAAGCTCTCGGACCGGGTCGGGGCGGTCGACGGCGTGCTGGCGGTGGACTCGCCCGTCGGCGGGCCGACGACGGTGACCGTCGAGCTGCCCTGGCGCGGATAGATCCGGACGCTCACCGTCCGCCCCGGGCCTCGCCCGGGGCGGACGGCTTTTTGCGATGCTGGGGGTCTCATTGGCCTTTGACCTTCAGAACAGGGGGCTGCGCAACGTGGTCGTACAAGAGGTGACGGACCGGGTGCGAGTGGTCATCGCAGAGGATTCGGTGCTGCTCCGCGAGGGGCTGACCCGGCTGCTGACCGACCGGGGGCACGAGGTCGTCGCCGGGGTGGGGGACGGCGAGGCGTTGGTGAAGCTGGTGGCCGGGCTCGCGGACGAGGGCGCACTGCCGGACGTGGTGGTGGCGGACGTACGGATGCCGCCGACGCACACGGACGAGGGCGTACGGGCGGCGGTGCGGCTGCGCAAGGAGTACCCGGGTCTCGGGGTCCTGGTCCTGTCGCAGTACGTGGAGGAGCAGTACGCCACCGAACTCCTGGCCGGTTCGAGCCGGGGCGTGGGCTATCTGCTGAAGGACCGGGTCGCGGAGGTCCGCGAGTTCGTGGACGCGGTCGTCCGGGTCGCCGGGGGCGGTACGGCCCTGGACCCCGAGGTGGTGCAGCAGCTGCTCGGCCGGTCGCGGCAGCAGGACGTGCTGGCGAACCTGACCCCGCGCGAGCGGGAGGTCCTCGGTCTGATGGCGGAGGGCCGGACGAACTCGGCGATCGCGCGGCAGCTGGTGGTGAGCGACGGCGCGGTGGAGAAGCACATCAGCAACATCTTCCTGAAGCTGGGCCTGTCCCCGAGTGATGGCGATCACCGACGGGTACTCGCGGTGTTGACGTATCTGAAGTCCTGAAAATCTGACACCCTGTCAGATGTCGAGCGCGGTCGAGCCGGGCCGAGTGTGGCTGGAGCGAGGCCGGAGTGAGGCCGGAGTGAGATCCGGGAGGCTACGGTGCGTCCGACAGCCGGAGGGTCGTAGGGGGTGTCTTGCCGGTCAGGCCGGGTCAGGGGTGCGGTGCCAGGCGCCGCGAGCCCGGCCTGACCGGCAAGACACCCCCTACGTCCAAAGGATGAGGCGCAACGCGACCTTCCGGAACAATCCGGGTGGCGACAGAACGTGACAATTCAGGGCAAGAGGGCGTCTCAAAAAGAGGTCCGCTATACGAGAAGTCCCCGGAGGGCCCCCCTTACCGTCGTAGGGTGGGCCACGGGACGACCGGTGATCGGCCGGCGTCTCCCGAGCCTTCTCCCGCCTCCGGCGGAGAGTCCCCTTGCCACGAGGGAGGTCCAGTTCAGTGACCAGCCAGGTCAGTAGCGAGGCCGGTGAGGCCCTGCTCGGGGAGCAGCGCAGCGCCCCGGCGACGGCCCACCACGGCGCCGAGAAGGAAGTGCGCCGTCTCGACCGGGTGATCATCCGCTTCGCGGGCGACTCCGGTGACGGCATGCAGCTCACGGGTGACCGCTTCACCTCGGAGACGGCGTCCTTCGGGAACGACCTCTCCACGCTGCCGAACTTCCCGGCCGAGATCCGCGCACCCGCCGGAACCCTGCCGGGCGTCTCGTCCTTCCAGCTGCACTTCGCCGACCACGACATCCTGACCCCGGGCGACGCCCCGAACGTGCTGGTCGCGATGAACCCGGCCGCGCTCAAGGCCAACATCGGCGACGTGCCGCGCGGCGGCGAGATCATCGTCAACACCGACGAGTTCGCCAAGCGCGCCATGGCCAAGGTCGGCTACGCGACCTCGCCACTGGAGGACGGGTCGCTCGACGCGTACCACGTGCATCCGGTGCCGCTGACGACGCTGACCATCGAGGCCCTCAAGGAGTTCGGCCTGTCCCGGAAGGAGGCCGAGCGCAGCAAGAACATGTTCGCGCTCGGGCTGCTCTCCTGGATGTACCACCGGCCGACCGAGGGCACCGAGACCTTCCTGCGGAGCAAGTTCGCGAAGAAGCCGCAGATCGCCGAGGCGAACGTGGCCGCCTTCCGGGCCGGCTGGAACTTCGGCGAGACGACCGAGGACTTCGCCGTCTCCTACGAGGTCGCCCCGGCGACCCGGGCCTTCCCCACGGGCACGTACCGCAACATCTCCGGGAACCTGGCCCTCTCCTACGGTCTGATCGCCGCCGGCCGCCAGGCGGACCTGCCGATCTACCTGGGCTCGTACCCGATCACCCCCGCCTCGGACATCCTCCACGAGCTGTCCAAGCACAAGAACTTCGGCGTGCGCACCTTCCAGGCCGAGGACGAGATCGCCGGCATCGGCGCCGCGCTCGGCGCGGCCTTCGGCGGCTCGCTCGGCGTGACGACGACGTCCGGCCCCGGTGTGGCGCTGAAGTCGGAGACGATCGGCCTCGCGGTCTCCCTGGAGCTGCCGCTGCTGATCATCGACATCCAGCGCGGCGGCCCGTCCACCGGTCTGCCCACCAAGACCGAGCAGGCCGACCTCCTCCAGGCCATGTACGGCCGCAACGGCGAGGCGCCCGTCCCGATCGTGGCCCCCAAGACGCCCGGGGACTGCTTCGACGCGGCGATCGAGGCCGCACGGATCGCCCTCACCTACCGCACCCCCGTCTTCCTGCTCTCCGACGGCTACCTCGCCAACGGCTCCGAGCCCTGGCGCGTCCCGGACGTCGAGGAGCTCCCCGACCTGCGGACCCAGTTCGCGACCGGGCCGAACCACACGCTCGACGACGGCACCGAGGTCTTCTGGCCGTACAAGCGCAACCCCGAGACCCTGGCCCGCCCCTGGGCCGTGCCCGGCACCCCCGGCCTCGAACACCGCATCGGCGGCATCGAGAAGCAGGACGGCACCGGCAACATCTCGTACGACCCCGCGAACCACGAGTTCATGGTCCGCACCCGGCAGGCCAAGGTCGACGGGATCGACGTCCCGGACATCGAGGTCGACGACCCGGACGGCGCGAGCACCCTGGTCCTCGGCTGGGGCTCCACCTACGGGCCGATCACCGCCGCCGTCCGCCGCATCCGCCGGGAGAACGGCCACATCGCCCAGGCCCACCTGCGCCACCTCAACCCCTTCCCGAAGAACCTCGGGGAGGTGCTGAAGCGGTACGAGAAGGTCGTCGTCCCCGAGATGAACCTCGGTCAGCTCTCCACCCTCGTCCGGGCGAAGTACCTCGTCGACGCCCGCAGCCACACCCAGGTCAACGGCATGCCGTTCAAGGCCGAGCAGCTCGCCGCCGCCCTCAAGGAGGCCATCGATGCCTGAGCCCACGGAGACGCTGCTGAGCCTGGTGCCCAAGGCCGAGGCGCAGCAGTCCATGAAGGACTTCAAGTCCGACCAGGAGGTGCGGTGGTGCCCCGGCTGCGGTGATTACGCGGTCCTC
>NZ_BMSF01000034.1 GCF_014649015.1 Streptomyces narbonensis | reverse complement strand
CGGGTGGAAGCCCACGTACTGGACGTACGTGGGCTTTCGCCCGGTGCGGCGAGAGTGCGTGCCTGGGGGCACCTCCCAGCGGTAGCTGGGGGAGCGTTGCGGGGCAGACGGGAGTTTGACGACACCCCCTAGGGGGTGTCTTGCCGATCCGGTCGGGCTCGCGGGGTCTGGCACCGCGCTCCCCCGTAGCCCTTCGGGCACGGGAGGTACCCCCACGCCGCGTTGTCGTCACTCGCCATGGTCCCCCGTAGCCCTTCGGGCACGGGAGGTTCCCCCACCGCCATGACTCCCTCCTCCGCCTTGCGATGCACGGCACCAGACCCCGCTCCCTGATCCGACCTGACCGGCAAGACACCCCCTAGAAGCCGAGCTCCTTCGGGTTCTCGGGCTGCTCCAGCGGGGGCAGGTCCCCGAGGGCTTCCCAGGGGATCTGGCGGGCGCGCAGGTCCTTGCGGATGTGCGCCGCGAGCTTCTTGGTGTCGCGCCGGTTCATGACCGCGCCGACGGCGGCGCCGACCATGAAGGGCGTGAGGTTCGGCAGGTTGCGGACCATGCGCTTCATGATCTGCTGGCGCAGTTCGCGTTTGAGCTGCCCGCCGAGCGCCGCGTTGACGGTGGTGGGCTTGGAGGGGTCGATGCCCCGCTCCTCGGACCAGGAGGTCAGATAGGCCATCGAGCGCTGGGTGATCCGGCCGGGCGGGCGCAGTCCGTACACCTCGTGCAGTTCGGCGATGAGTTTGAGTTCGACCGCGGCGACGCCGGTGATCTCGGCCGCCAGTTCGGCCGGCATGGCCGGCGGTACGGGCAGCATGGCGGCGGCGCCGACGCCGGCACCGACGGTCGAGCTCGCGTTCGCCGCGCCCAGGACGAGCTTGTCGGCGATCTCCTCGGGGCCGAGCCCGGGGAAATGTCTGCGCAGGGTCGCCAGGTCGCGGACCGGGATCCGCGGGGCGAGGTCGATCAGCCGGTCGGCCAGATGGCCGATGCCGGCCTTGGCACTGTCGCCGCTGCGCTTCACGCCGTCCTTGACGCTGCGCGCGACGCCGCGCCGGACGGCTTCGATCCGGTCGGAGTCGATCTTGATCTTGTCGAGTCGGGCCCGCGTCGGGTTGGCCAGCCGCCTGACGGCGCCCAGTCGTGCCTGGCGCGCTTCGCCCCGGCCACCCTCGGCCCGCTCCACGGGGAACGGCGTCGTGTCCGGTCCGGCGGCCCGACCGGGGAGCGGCTCGCCGCGCACACCGGTTATCGCCTCGATGTCCGCGACGACCGCTTCGAGCGAGGCCGAAGGGCCTCGCTCGTCGTCACGTACGCCGAGGGAGGGCAGGGGGGCGGCCTGCGCGGCGTCAGGGGCCTCCTGGGCACCCTCTGCCGGGCTCGTGCCGCCCTTGCGCGTCTCCGGGCTCCCAGGGAGCCGCAGACGCCGCTTCCGGGACGGTGTCTCGCCTGCCACGGCCGAGCGGTCTCAGTCGCAGTCGCGGCAGATCGGCTGGCCGTTCTTCTCTCGCGCCAGCTGGCTGCGGTGGTGCACGAGGAAGCAGCTCATGCACGTGAACTCGTCGGCCTGCTTGGGCAGGACCCGGACGGCCAGCTCCTCGTTCGAGAGGTCGGCGCCGGGAAGCTCCAGGCCTTCGGCGGCCTCGAACTCGTCGACGTCGACGGTCGAGGTCGACTTGTCGTTCCGGCGGGCCTTCAGTTCTTCAAGGCTGTCCGAGTCGACGTCGTCGTCGGTCTTGCGTGGGGTGTCGTAATCCGTTGCCATGTCGCTCTCCCCCTCTGGGTAGTTGCGGTGTCTCCAGCGCACGTAACGCGTGAGAGGTCGGACTTGTGCCCGACCTGAGGCGGAGATTTTGCCTCACATCAAGGTCTGTTACTCAATCGACACCCGTCGCGCCCTCTCACGAGTGATCGGCTTCGGGTGGCGAACCGGACCGTACACGGTCCTCCGGGCGCCCTTCACAGGCGCCACCCCGTGTACTTCCCGTCATTCCGGGCCCCGGAAACCCGGACTTTTCCTGGTTTTCCGAGGGATTTCTCGGTCACGGAGAGTGGAGGTCCGGACACCCTCTCCTGTGATCGATCACACATGAGCGTCTCAGAATCGGGGCCCGGGAATTCCGCGCAAAGCGAACGGAACCGGTCGGCTCGTGCAGTGTGTCAGATCGGCAGAGTGACGCGCATCACGAGACCTCCGCCCTCGCGGGGCTCCGCGATGATACGGCCGCCGTGGGCGCGAGCCACGGATCGGGCGATCGACAGGCCGAGACCGACCCCCTTGTCGCTGCCGGTGCGCTCCTGCCGGAGCCGCCGGAACGGCTCGAAGAGGTTGTCGATCTCGTATGCGGGGACCACCGGTCCCGTGTTCGAGACGACCAGGACCGCCTGCCCGTGCTGGGCCTCCGTGTCGACCTGCACCCAGCCTCCTTCCGGCACGTTGTACCGCACGGCGTTCTGGAGCAGGTTCAGTGCGATCCGCTCCAGCAGAACGCCGTTTCCCTGGACGACGGCGGGCCCGCGCTCGCCGCGGATCTCCACGCCCTTGGCCAGGGCCTCGGCGTGCGTCTGGTCGATCGCCCGGTCGGCGACCTCGGCGAGGTCGACGGCCTTGCGCTCGATGATCTGGTTGTCGCTCCGGGCGAGCAGCAGCAGGCCCTCCACGAGCTGCTCGCTGCGCTCGTTGGTGGCGAGCAGGGTCTTGCCGAGCTGCTGGAGCTCCACGGGTGCCCCGGGGTCCGAGAGGTGGACCTCCAGGAGCGTGCGGTTGATCGCGAGCGGCGTGCGCAGCTCGTGCGAGGCGTTCGCGACGAAGCGCTGCTGGGCGGTGAAGGCCCGCTCCAGGCGCTCCAGCATCTCGTCGAAGGTGTCGGCGAGCTCCTTGAGCTCGTCGTCGGGGCCGTCCAGCTCGATCCGGCGGGCCAGGTCGGAACCGGCCACCTGACGGGCGGTGCGGGTGATCCGGCCCAGCGGGGACAGCACCCGGCCCGCCATGGCGTAGCCGAAGGCGAAGGCGATGATGCTCAGGCCGAGCAGGGCGAAGAGCGAGCGGCGCAGGAGGTCCTCGAGCGCCCGGTCGCTCTGGTACTGCAGGCAGACCGACACGGCGTCGTTGAACTGCTCGCCGGTGCCCTGCACGGGCAGCTCGCACCAGGAGGTGGTGGGCTGCACCTTGCCTTCGACGATCTTGAACGGCAGATGGGCGGCGCTGTCGCTCAGGGCCTGCGCCGTGAAGAGGTAGATGATCGAGAGCAGCAGGATGCCGGCGATCAGGAACATTCCGCCGTACAGCAGCGTGAGCCGTATCCGGATGGTCGGGCGCAGCAGCGGCCGGACGGGGTCCCGGGGGTCCCAGGTCGGTTTCGGCGGCGCCTGGGGGTGCGGCGCGGAGGTCGTGGGCATCGGGGTCAGATCCGGTACCCGGAGCCGGGCACGGTGACGATGACCGGGGGCTCGCCGAGCTTGCGACGCAGGGTCATGACGGTGACGCGCACGACGTTGGTGAACGGGTCGGTGTTCTCGTCCCAGGCCTTCTCCAGGAGCTGCTCGGCCGAGACGACGGCGCCCTCGCTGCGCATGAGGACCTCCAGGACGGCGAACTCCTTCGGCGCGAGCTGGACCTCCTTGCCCTCGCGGAAGACCTCGCGGCGGTTCGGGTCGAGCTTGATGCCGGCGCGCTCCAGGACGGGCGGGAGCGGCACCGTGGTGCGCCGGCCGAGCGCGCGCACGCGGGCGGTGAGCTCGGTGAAGGCGAAGGGCTTGGGCAGGTAGTCGTCCGCGCCCAGCTCCAGGCCCTCGACGCGGTCGCTGACGTCTCCGGACGCGGTGAGCATCAGCACGCGCGTGGGCATGCCGAGCTCGACGATCTTGCGGCAGACGTCGTCACCGTGGACGAGCGGGAGGTCGCGGTCGAGGACGACGACGTCGTAGTCGTTCACCCCGACGCGCTCAAGGGCCGCGGCGCCGTCGTACACGACGTCGACTGCCATGGCCTCCCGGCGCAGTCCGGTGGCCACCGCATCGGCGAGCAGCTGCTCGTCCTCGACGACGAGTACACGCACGTCGTAGTCCTTCCCTTGAGCCGCGGTCCGAAGGGGGACCGGCTGAAAACCTGAGCACTGACTGTGCGTGTCCATCCTGCCCCGAACGCGCGTAAACCGGCTGTAAGACGGGTGTGCGGGGCCCAGGGCTCGGGGGGTGGTGCGGCGGGGGCGCGCGGCGGGCGCGTGACCCCTCCGTCAGCGGCTCCCGAAGAATTCACCTGATTCACGGGCCAGTTGAGGTTTCTGTGAGGAAGGGGGTGGGGAGGACGACTGCACACCCCGTGATCACGCCCTGTATGTGGCGCGCCACATACCGCCCTCTGTCCCCCAGAGGCAGCAGCGTGTGATCCACCCACCCTCGGCACACCCCCGTGCCACCGGACCCACGACGAGGGGGCGCACGATGGACGCTTTCACCGCAGGACTGCTGCACCGGATCAAGGCCACGCAGACCGACCTCACGCGCGCTCGTGAGACGGGCGACGACTTCCTCGCGGACGTCGAGCAGGCCGAGCTTGACGACCTGCACCGCCTGGCCGCCGAGCACGGCGTGGAGGTCGCGCCGGGCCACTGACCGGCCTCACACGTGTCGAGGGCCCGGAGCCATAGCGGCTCCGGGCCCTCGCGCGTTCCGGTCCCGCGGGAGACCGCGGAACCGGGGAACCGCTAGTCGTGCCAGGCGCCGAGCTCCTCCAGGAGCTCCTGGAGGGGCGCGAAGAGGCCCGGGGAGGCCGCCAGGGTCAGCTCGCCCGACTCCGGCTCCCCCGGCCGGCCACCGGTGAGGGCACCGGCCTCGCGGGCGATGAGCGCTCCCGCGGCGAGGTCCCACGGGTTGAGTCCGCGCTCGTAGTACGCGTCGAGGCGGCCGGCCGCGACGTCGCAGAGGTCGATCGCGGCCGAGCCGCCGCGGCGGATGTCGCGGACGCGCGGGATCACGCGCTGGGCCACGTCGGCCTGATGGGCGCGGCGGGACTGGATGTATCCGAAGCCGGTGCCCACGAGGGCCTGGTCGAGCTCGGGCGAGGGACGGGCCGCGAGGCGCCGCTCCCCCGCGTACGCGCCGCCGCCGAGGACCGCGCGGTACGTCTCGCCGCGCATCGGCGCCGCGACCACGCCGACCAGGGTCTCGCCGTCCCGCTCGGCGGCGATGGAGACCGCCCAGGTGGGCAGGCCGTAGAGGTAGTTCACGGTGCCGTCGAGCGGGTCGATCACCCAGCGGATGCCGCTGCTGCCGGGGCTCGACGCGCCCTCCTCGCCGAGGAAGCCGTCCTGCGGCCGGTGCTCGGAGAGGAAGCCGGTGATGAGCTTCTCGGCGGCGATGTCCATCTCGGTGACGACGTCGATGGGGCTCGACTTGGTCTTCGCCACGGCCAGGTCGTCCGGCCGGCCGTCGCGGAGGAGGGCTCCGGCCCGCCGCGCGGCCTCCAGGCCGAGGTCGAGCAGTTCGGCGAGCAGCGGGTCGCTCACGTCGGTCATGCCGTTCAGGTCGGTCACAAGGGCTCCTTACGCGTACGGGCTGTCGGCGCCGGCCGCCGCGGGGCGCTCCGTCCTGGCCGGGCAGCAGCCGATCGGGCACAGGTCGTGGGAGGGGCCGAGCGCGCCCAGGGCGCACCGCTCCACCCGGGTGCCCCGCTCGCCCGCGGCCCGCTCCAGGACGAGGTCGCGGACGGCCGCGGCGAAGCGCGGGTCGGCCCCGACGGTCGCCGAGCGCCGGACGGGCAGGCCGAGCTCGGCCGCCTTGGCGGTGGCCTCCGTGTCGAGGTCGTAGAGGACCTCCATGTGGTCGGAGACGAAGCCGATGGGGACCATGACGGCCGCGGACACCCCGGCGCCGTGCAGCTCCTCCAGGTGGTCGCAGATGTCGGGCTCGAGCCACGGGATGTGCGGGGCGCCGCTGCGGGACTGGTAGACGAGTTTCCAGGGGTACGCGATGCCGGTCGCCTCGCGGACGGCCTCGACGATCACCTGGGCCACGTCGAGGTGCTGGCGCACGTAGGCACCGCCCTCGCCGTGCTCGGCGACCGGTCCCGAGCTGTCGGCGGCGGAGTCGGGGATGGAGTGGGTGGTGAAGGCGAGGTGGGCCCCGTCGCGGACGGACGGGTCGAGCTCCGCGAGGGAGGCGAGGACGCCCTCGACCATGGGCTCGACGAAGCCGGGGTGGTTGAAGTAGTGCCGGAGCTTGTCGACGCGGGGCAGCGGGAGCCCCTCCGCTTCCAGGGTGGCGAGCGCGTCGGCGAGGTTCTCGCGGTACTGGCGGCAGCCCGAGTAGGAGGCGTACGCGCTGGTGGTGAGGACGGCGATGTGGCGCCGGCCGTCGGTGATCATCTCGCGGAGGGTGTCGGTGAGGTACGGCGCCCAGTTCCGGTTTCCCCAGTGGACCGGGAGGTCGAGGCCGGCCTCCGCGAAGTCCGTCCGCAGCGCGTCGAGCAGCGCGCGGTTCTGGTCGTTGATCGGGCTGACGCCGCCGAAGAGGAAGTAGTGCTGCCCCACTTCCTTGAGCCGTTCCTTCGGAATGCCTCGGCCGCGCGTCACGTTCTCCAGGAACGGGACCACGTCGTCCGGGCCCTCGGGGCCGCCGAACGAGAGCAGCAGCAGGGCGTCGTACGGGGCGGGATCGTGCTGATCGGACATGGCCCGATCCTCCCACCCGCTTCCGGTGCCGGAGGGCGCGGCCCGTCGGACGGCTCGCGTGAAGCGGTACTCGTCCGCGAAGGCGGTCGTCGTCCGGAAGAATGGGGGATGACCGATCGACTTCAACACCGTAGGCTTTAGCTATTAATTACACGTGTTGATTCGTCGCGCGGAGCCGTGCTCCGAAGCACGGAGATCCGGAGATCCTCTTGCCCAGCCCCTACCGCGCGATCTTCGCCGCGCCCGGCACCACCTCGTTCTCCGTGGCCGGATTCTTCGGACGCATGCCCTTGTCCATGATGGGCATCGGCATCGTCACCATGATTTCGCAGGTCACCGGCAGGTACGGACTCGCCGGCGCCCTCGCGGCGACGCTCGCGATGTCCGCCGCGGTCCTCGGGCCGCTGGTGTCGCGCCTGGTCGACCGCCACGGACAACGGCAGGTCCTCCGCCCGGTGACGCTGGTCTCGCTCGCCGCCGGCGCCGGCCTCCTCGTCTGTGTGCAGCAGCGGACCCCGGACTGGACGCTCTTCGTCTTCACGGCCGTGATCGGCTGCGTGCCGAGCGTCGGCGCGATGACCCGGTCCCGCTGGGCGGAGATCTACCGGGGCGACGAGCGGCGCCTCCACACCGCGTACTCGTGGGAGTCGATCGTCGACGAGGTGTGCTTCATCTTCGGCCCGATCATCTCCATCGGCCTGTCGACGACCTGGTTCCCCGAAGCCGGCCCGCTGTTCGCCGGGATGTTCCTGGCGATCGGCGTCTTCTGGCTGACCGCCCAGCGCGGCACGGAGCCCGTACCGCACCCCCGGGTGAGCGGCGAGAAGAGCGTGTCCGCGCTCCGCTCCCCCGGCCTGCAGGTCCTGGCCCTCGCCTTCGTCGCCACCGGAGCCATCTTCGGCTCGGTGGACGTGGTGACCGTGGCCTTCGCCGAAGAGCAGGGGCACAAGGCCGCCGCGAGCCTCGTCCTGGCCGTCTACGCCCTGGGCTCCTGCCTCGCCGGCGCGGTCTTCGGACTCCTGCACCTCAAGGGCGAACCGTCCCGCCGTTGGCTTCTGGGCGTCTGCGCCATGGCCGTGAGTATGATCCCCCTCCTACTGGCCGGGAACTTGCCGTTGCTGGCCGTGGCGCTCTTTGTCGCGGGCCTGTCCATCGCACCGACGATGGTGACCACGATGGCCCTCGTCGAAGCGCACGTACCGCGCACCAAGCTGACCGAGGGCATGACCTGGACGGGTACCGGGCTCGCGATCGGTGTGGCGCTCGGCTCCTCGGCCGCCGGCTGGGTGGTCGACGCGTCCGGGGCGGAGGCGGGGTACGTGGTGCCTGTCGTCTCGGGCGCGCTCGCGGTCGCGGTGGGTCTCCTCGGACACCGCCGGCTGCGCAGGCCGGCGCCGGACCGGGAGGGGAAGCGTGAGCGGGACAACAGCGGGGTCGGGGAGCACCAGGACGGCGAGCAGCCCGTGGCGTAACTGGGCGGGGAACGTCACGTCCCGTCCTGTGCGGGAGGCGAGTCCGGCCTCGGCCGAGGAGCTGGCCGAGGTGGTGCGCAGGGCCGCCGCGGACGGGCTGCGGGTGAAGACGGTCGGCACCGGCCACTCCTTCACCTCGATCGCGGCCACCGACGGCGTGCTGATCAGGCCGGGGCTGCTGACCGGCATCCGGCGCATCGACCGCGAGGCGATGACCGTCACGGTCGAGTCGGGCACCCCGCTCAAGCGGCTCAACGTGGCACTGGCCCGGGAGGGCCTGTCGCTCACGAACATGGGCGACATCATGGAGCAGACCGTCGCCGGGGCCACCTCCACGGGCACCCACGGCACGGGCCGCGACTCCGCCTCGATAGCGGCGCAGATCCGCGAGCTGGAACTGGTCACGGCGGACGGGCAGCTGCTGACCTGCTCGGAGAAGGAGAATCCCGAGGTCTTCGCGGCCGCCCGGATCGGGCTCGGCGCCCTCGGCGTGGTCACCGCCCTCACCTTCGCGGTCGAGCCGGTCTTCTTCCTCACCGCCCGCGAGGAGCCGATGACCTTCGACCGGGTCACCTCGGAGTTCGACGCGCTGCACGCGGAGAACGAGCACTTCGAGTTCTACTGGTTCCCCCACACGGACAACTGCAACACCAAGCGCAACAACCGCAGCGCCGGCCCCGCCGCTCCTCCCGGGAAGGTCAGCGGCTGGATCGAGGACGAGCTCCTCTCCAACGGGATCTTCCAGCTCGCCTGCTCGGTGGGCCGCGCGGTCCCGCCGGTCATCCCCTCGATCGCCAAGGTCTCCAGCCGGGCCCTGTCGGCCCGTACGTACACCGACATCCCGTACAAGGTCTTCACCTCGCCGCGCCGGGTGCGCTTCCTGGAGATGGAGTACGCGCTGCCGCGTGAGGCGGCGGTCTCGGCGCTGCGCGAGGTCAAGGAGATGGTCGAGCGCTCGCCGCTCAAGGTGAGCTTCCCGGTGGAGGTGCGCACCGCCCCGGCGGACGACATCGTGCTGTCCACGGCCTCCGGGCGGGAGACCGCCTACATCGCCGTCCACCTCTACAAGGGAACGCCCCACCGCGCCTACTTCACCGCGGTGGAGCGCATCATGACGGCGCACGGGGGGCGCCCCCACTGGGGCAAGATCCACACCCGTGACGCCGCCTACTTCTCCGAGGTGTATCCGCGCTTCGCCGAGTTCACGGCGCTGCGCGACCGGCTGGACCCGGACCGGCTCTTCGCCAACGACTACCTGCGCCGGGTCCTGGGCGACTGACCGTCAGCCTGCGTCGCCCGTGGCCGGAGCCGTCGGGGCCCCGGGGTCGGCGGCCCCGGTGGTCGGGGCCTGGGTCGGTGCCGTCGGCGTCACGGGGGCCGTGGGCCCGGTCGGGCCGGTCGTGGGCTCCGTCGGCTCCGCCGGGTCGGTCGGACCCGTCGTGGGGCCGGTGGTGGGGCCGGTCGGGTCCGGCGTGGGCGTCGTGCCGCCGTCGGTGGAGTCCGAGGACGTCGGGTCCGGGTCGGGGGTCACGGTGCCGGCGCCGGTGCCCGGCTTCTCCGGGTCCGGCGTGGCGCCCGTCTCGGGCGTGCCGTCGCCGTCCTCCCGCTGCCCGGTGCCGTCGGCGGAGCCGGAGGGCGTCGGCGCGGGGTTGCCTCCCCGGTCCGGGGCGTCCTGCCCCGAGCTCCCGCCGCCACGGACGACGGATCCGAACGTGGTCGTCCCCTGGGTGCCGCTGAAGTCCCGGCCCGAGACCAGTTCGTAGGCGGTGATCCCGCCCATGGTGACGCCGAAGACCAGGGCCGCGGCGATCGCCGGGCGCTTCCAGCCGCGGACGCGGGTGCCGTGCGTGGTCGCCGCGCCGAACTCCCCGTCGAACGGGACGGAGTCCGTGGGGGCGGGCGGCGGGACCGTGCCGAGCATCAGCGTGTGCCGGTCCCTGTCACCCGCCGCGTGGGCGGCCGGGAGCGGCACCTGACGGGCCTTCGGCTTGGCGGCGGCGGTCGCGTCGCGCACCTGCTCGCCCGTGCGCCGGAACAGGTGCTGGAAGAGCGGGCCGCCGCAGGTGGCGATGACGCTGATCACGCCGGCGCCGAGGATCGTGCCGTACACCCCGAGGGTGGAGGCGAGTTTGGCGGCGATGACCGCGGCCAGGGCGCTGCCCGAGACCTGAGCCACGCTCAGGTCGATCCTTCTCCTGCCGGGACCGCTCTCCGCTGCCGCGTCCGCGCCCCGCCCCACCTCCGTCTTCTCCGGAATTCCCGGCTCGTCCGTGTCGGTCTCCGGCCTGTGACGCATCTCCAACCCCTGATGACTCATCCGTTCGGCTTGCACCCAGAAGGGACAAATGGGCGAAGGGAATGGTTCCGCTTCTGCCGGTTCTGTGAAGAGGGACACGTAAGGGGCAAGATCGCGGAGACTCAACTCCCGTACCGCCCGAGAAGTTGGGCGGCGCGCCGGTCCACCCAAGTGGCCCGAATGGAGTACATTGGCGAACCCTGGGACCGGACGCCTTCACGGGTGCCCGGGATCGGGGAGGGGGCCGAACGTGGCACTCGAACCGGCGGCGCCGCTGCACCGCACGGAGACCCGCTGCACAGCGTGACCGTCAGTCACTCTGAGTGGCGAACAGGTAACCGTGCCATAACGGCGCTCCAGGGTCCATGCCCGACACGCCGGGCAACTCGGCAAGGTAGTGGCAGGCTGCACCCGGGCAGGCCACACTCGACTAGCGGAAGCAGCGACGCACGTGACGTCGGCAGGCACCACCCGGGAGGTCCCCATGCCCGAACTGCGTGTCGTGGCCGTCTCCAACGACGGCACACGACTGGTGCTGAAGGCTGCTGACAGCACGGAGTACACACTTCCGATCGACGAGCGGCTCCGCGCCGCCGTGCGCAACGACCGCGCGCGCCTCGGTCAGATCGAGATCGAGGTGGAGAGCCACCTCCGCCCCCGTGACATCCAGGCCCGTATAAGGGCCGGTGCCTCCGCCGAGGAGGTCGCCCAGCTCGCCGGCATCCCCGTCGACCGCGTGCGCCGCTTCGAGGGCCCCGTCCTCGCGGAGCGCGCCTTCATGGCGGAGCGGGCCCGCAAGACCCCGGTCCGCAGGCCCGGGGAGAACAGCGGCCCGCAGCTCGGCGAGGCGGTGCAGGAGCGGCTGCTGCTGCGCGGCGCCGACAAGGACACCGTGCAGTGGGACTCGTGGCGGCGCGACGACGGCACCTGGGAGGTGCTGCTCGTCTACCGCGTCGCGGGCGAGGTCCACACGGCCAGCTGGACGTACGACCCGCCCAGGCGGCTCGTCCAGGCCGTGGACGACGAGGCGCGCGCGCTGATCGGCGAGACGGACGACACGATCGCCGCCGCCCCGGAGCCGAGCTTCCCCTTCGTGCCGCGCATCGCCCGGCTGCCCCGGGACCGGCCCCTGGACCGGGCGCTCGACCGCCAGCTGGAGCGGCTGGAGCGGCCCGCCCCGGCGCCCGCGCCCGAGCCGGAGGAGGAGCGGGACACGCTGACGAGCCTCCTGGAGGCCGTCCCGAGCTTCCGCGGCGACATGGTCGTGCCCGAGCCTCCGGAGACGGAGCCCTCGGAGGAGCAGGAGGCGGAGGAGCCCCCGGCCCCGGCCGCCTCGGCGGGCGCGGGTGCCGCGTACGCCGACGTCCTGATGCCGCGCGCCGTCTCCGGCCACCGCGACCGCCTCACCGGCACCACCGACCGCCAGGCCGAGGCCGACGGCGTCCGCCCCGGCCGCCGCGCCGCGGTGCCCAGCTGGGACGAGATCGTCTTCGGCACCCGGCGCAAGAAGCAGGAGTGATCCGCGTACGCGGATGAGAGCGATACGGGAGAGGGCCCGCGCCGGGCAGCTTGGCCGGCGCGGGCCCTTTCCCGTGTGCGTACGGGCGTGGTCCCGGTCCTACTGCGGGTCCGGGCCCGTCGCCACCGGGCGGGCGGGGTCGCCGGACCACTCCGACCAGGAGCCGGCGTAGAGCGCCGCGGGGATGCCCGCGATCTCCAGGGCCAGGACCTGATGCGCGCCGGAGACGCCCGAGCCGCAGTAGACGGCGACCGGGGTGTCCTCGGCCGCGCCCAGGGCGGTGAAGCGGTCCCGCAGGGTGGCGGCGCCCAGGAAGCGGCCGTCCGTGTCCACGTTCTCCGTCGTCGGGGCCGACACCGCTCCCGGGATGTGCCCGCCGACGCGGTCGATCGGCTCCACGTCGCCCCGGTAGCGCTCCGCCGCCCGGGCGTCCAGGAGCAGCCCCGCACGGGCCAGCTCGGCCGCCCCGTCGGCGTCGAGCAGCCCCAGGGCGCCCGGCTCCGGCTGAAAGTCACCCGGCTCCGGCTCGGGGGACTTCTCGGAGAGCTCTCCCGTCCAGGCCGCGAGGCCTCCGTCCAGGACCCGCACGTCGGGGTGGCCCGTCCAGCGGAGCAGCCACCAGGCTCGGGCGGCCCCCCAGCCGAGGCCGCCGTCGTAGACGACCACGGGCCGGTCGGCCGAGACGCCCGCTCGGCGCATCGCGGCCCCGAAGGCCGCCACGTCGGGCAGCGGGTGCCGTCCGCCGCTCCCGGGCGGTCCCGCCAGTTCGGCGTCCAGGTCGACGTAGACCGCGCCGGGGAGGTGACCGGCCTCGTACGCGGGCCGTCCGGGCGGGCCGCCGAGCGTCCAGCGGACGTCCAGGAGGACCGGCGGCCGGGCCCCGGCCGACTCGCTCAGAAGTTCGCTTGCGGAGATGATGGGCTTCATGGGTGCCATCCTCGCGCAGCCGGCACGGCCGCGGAGGGACATCCCGGCGCCCTCGCGCCACAACGCGCCCCCCACGGTCGGTGCGGCCGGGACGCGCCGCCCGCCCGTCGGTGCGACCATCGGCCATGAGGCGGCACGGCCGCGACGATGGTCCGAGGAGAGAGTGACGATGACCGAGGCGACCCGGCACACACCCGGCACGCCCTGCTGGGTGAGTCTGATGGTGCACGGGCTTGAGGGGACACAGGAGTTCTACAACGCGCTCTTCGGGTGGGAGTTCCAGCCCGGTCCGCAGCACCTCGGCCCGTACGTCCGGGCACTGCTGGACGGCGAGGAGGTGGCGGGCATCGGCCAGCTGCCGCCCGACCGGCATCTGCCCATCGCCTGGACCCCCTACCTGGCCACCGACGACGCCGACGAGACCGCCGAGACGATCCGCTGCTGCGGCGGCACGGTCGCGGTCGGGCCGCTGGACGCGGGCGAGGCCGGCCGCCTGGCGCTCTGCTCCGACCCGGTCGGCGCGGTCTTCGGCATCTGGCAGGCGGAGGCACACCACGGCACGGCGACCGCCGGACCGCCCGGGACCCCCGTGTGGAACGAGCTCCTCACGTACGAGACGTCCTCGGTCGCCAAGTTCTACCGGTCGATCTTCGGCTACGAGGTGGAGCCGGTCGTCTCGGCCGACTTCGACTTCGCCACGCTCCACCTGGACGACCGCCCGGTGGCCTCCCTGCACGGCGTGGGGAACGCGCTGCCCCGGGAGCGGGGCGCGCACTGGATGACGTACTTCGAGGTCGAGGACACGGACGGGGCCGCACGTCTCGTCGCGGAGCTCGGCGGGCACGTGCTGAAGCCGCCGCGGGAGGGCACGGCGGGGCGCCAGGCCCTGGTGACGGACCCGGAGGGCGCGGTGTTCACGCTCGTCAGGTCCACCGACCATTGACCCGTCCCCCTGACCGGTCTCGCGCCGCCGTGCCCTGACTTCCCGGTCAGGTCCGGCGGGCCCTCGCGAAGCCTCTGCGGAACAGTGACGTGCCGGTGGCGGCGGCCGGGGCGGGGGCGGCCGTCGGCTCCGGCGCGGTGGGCTCCGGGGCGCCCGGGAGACCGAGCTGGGTCAGCCGCAGCTCGGTGAAGTGGTGCGCGATGCCCGGCTCCGCGTGGTGCTCGGCCAGGAAGCGTGTGGCCTCCTCGCGGAGCCCCGGATGGCTCTTGTGCCGCATGCAGTAGCCGACGGCCCGCACCAGGGGCGAGAGCGAGTCCGGAGCCGTGCCGGGGACCGCCGGCTCCTCGCCCGCCTCCAGGTCCGCGACCAGGTGGTCGACGACGGTGAGCGGGATCCGGTTGCTGTTCTCGAAGGGGGTGAGCCGTTCGAGGACCTCGACCGTGCCCACGCGGGCGATCGGGATGCCGTAGTAGACGGCGGCGGTGAGCATCGCCGTGGAGAAGCAGCCGACGACGAGCCGCGGCCGGCACCGCTCGTAGAAGGTCTCGGCCAGCAGCGGCCCGTCGAGCACCGTCAGCCGCACGCCGAGTTCCACGGCCTCCTCGTCGAGGGCCTGCGAGTAACGCACGGGTGCGGTCGGGTGCGGTTTGAAGACCACCGAGCGGTGTCCGGCGGCAGCCGCGCCCCGCAGCATCCGTACGTGCAGCTCCTCTTCCTCCTCGGCGGTGAGGAGTTTGAGGGCGGCGAGGTACTGGCCGAGCAGGAGCGCCGTCGGCTCGGCGGCGACGGCCCGCGCGATCGGCGAGTCCGCCTCCGCGCCCGCCCGCCCGTCGGCCAGGGACGCTTCGGCGATCTCGGCGAGCACCGCCCGGAAGGCGCTGTCGGGGACGATCTCGGGCTCGACCCCGTACTCGCTCAGGAGCAGGGGCCGCAGCCCCGGTACGAGGTCGAGGTGGAGGACCCGACGGATGCGGATGGCGATCGACTGCGCGAGGTCGGAGCGCGTCGGGCCGTAGCTCATGAGGCCGTCCGCGTAGACGTCGACCGAGCTCTCGGGGAAGGCGGCGGCCAGCGCCTTCGCCGGGTTGACCTGGATCGACTCGACGACCAGCTCGACCCGCGCCGTGCCGAGGTCCCAGGCGGTCCGCAGCACGCGCTGCCAGAGCGGGGTCTCCTCGGGCCGGGGCGCCCAGGTGGCGGGGTGGTACGGGTGGATCGTCTCGTTCCAGTCGAGCGTGCCGTCGAAGCGGGCGGCGATCCGCTCGTAACCGGTCATGGTCTCCAGGCGCAGCGCGGTCTCCGGGATCTCGGCGTTGTGCGAGATCAGCAGGAGGCGGCGGGCGTGCTCGCGGGGGCCGAACTGTCCGGCGTCCAGGGCGGCGGCGAGGGTGGCCGCGCCGTAGAGGGTGGACACCTGGAAGATCTGCACCCGTCGGGGGTCGGGGGCCGGGCCGGAGGCCATGGCGGAGTGCGTGTCGGGTGCCATGGGTCAGACGGTCCTTCCGGTTTCGCGCAGGCTCCGGAGGAGGGTGCTGCGCGGGGTGTCCATGGTGGTGAGGGTCTCGTCGAGGACCTGCTGCGGCATGCGGCGCAGGGCGTCTCCGACATCGGTGCGCAGCCGCGCGGCGACCTCGGGCTCGTACTTCCCGACCTTGCCCATGTGGAAGGCGATCATCGCGCAGTAGGTGCGGACGGCCTTCGGCAGGAAGCGGTCCGCCTCGGCGTCCCGGGAGACGTCGTCGAGCAGGAGGTCGTACGAGGTGATGAAGTCCAGCTGACGGTTGTCGGTGATCTGGGTGAGCGAGGTCGTGACGCCCCGGCGGTAGAACACACCGTGCAGGGAAAGCGCAGCGAACGTCCGGGCCTTGAGGTGGAGGCGCCAGATCCAGAGCCGGTCCTCGGCCGTTTTCAGCGAGGTCTCGAAACGCGAGGAGCCGTTCTCGAAGAGTCGTCCGCTGTAAATGCCGAAGGGAACGAAGGGATAGTCGACCATCGTCACCATGCTGGCGGGCGAGATGCCGTCCCTGGGGTCCATCACCGCGTCGCGGAGCTTGGCGGGGGCGTAGCGGATCTGCCGCTTCCGGCCTTCTGCCAGGACGTGGTCGGTGCGGGCGAAGTCGCAGTCCAGGCGGGAGATTCCGGCCACGGCGGCGCTCAGGTGGCCGGGCGCGTACCAGTCGTCGCCGTCCAGGAAGGTGAGGTAGTCGCCCCTCGCCGCGTCGATCCCGGTGTTGCGCGCCTGGGCGACGCCGAGATTCGTCTCGTGCCGGATGACGGTGGCGTTCGGGAGGCGGTCGCGCCAGCGGGCGAGGATTTCCGGGGTGTCGTCGGTCGAGCAGTCGTCGATCAGCAGGAACTCGAATTCCGGGTCCGCGTTGTTCGCGAGACTGCGCAGGGTGTCGGGCGCATAGGGCCCGACATTGTGGAACGGGACGACGACGGACAGCTTTGGCACTCGGAATCCCCACACTGAATCGAACAAGTAAACGCCGGTACGGCGGGCAGATTAGCCGTCCGCATTTCCGGCTGAACGATCCGCGGGTGCACTCCGGGTGAACTCTTGTCGTCTCCGGTGGAAACCCGCCGTCGCGGCCAGGGCGAGGAGCGCGGCCGCTCCCACGGCGCCGCCGAGACGGAGGCCCGGGGGCCGGAACGAGCAGCTCACCGTGGTCGCCCGCCCGTCGAGCGGGATGGCGACGAGCCCCTGGTACGCGCGGGCGGGTACGGCTTCCGCGTCGCCTGCGGCGCAGCGCCAGCCGGAGATGCGGGGCGCGGCGAGCACGGCCACTCCCGTGCTGCCCGGGGGCAGTTCGGCCGTGACGCCGTGGCCGCCGGCGCTCACGCGGGCGGCGCCGTCGGCGGTGAGTCGGCGTACGGCGGAGTCGAGCCGCGCCCGGACGAGGCAGCCGACGGGTTGCCGGGGCAGCCTGATCCCTGCCTTATCGGGCAGCAGGTCGACGCTCACCTCGCCGGAGGCGGGCACGGTCCCGAGGGCCTGCATGGGCGCGCGTACGGCGGGAGGCCTGCCGTCGAAGTCGACGGTGGCCGGCCCCTCCCGCTCCCTCACGCTCACGCTCACGGCGCTCGTCCCCTCCACCATCCTCACGGCGCTCGTCCCCTTCCCCGCGAGCGTCGCCGTGCCCTCGTAGTCGGGGGCCCAGAGCCAGACCTCGGAGCCCGCCGGGCAGCGGGCGGTGAGGGTGCGTCCGGTGCGGCGCGCGTCCCGCGGCAGCTCGTACACCGAGGAGCCGAGGAGGAGTTCCTGGCGGACGAAGGCGGAGTCCCCCGGCCACGGGGCACGTGCAGGGCGGGGCCGGACGGTCACCAGGGGCGGCACGGGTGTCGTCGTGACGGTGACCCGTGCGCGGGGCCGTGCGTCCTGGCGTACCGGCTCCGTGGGCTCCGAGCGCAGCCGGGTGCCGATGGAGAAGAGGGCGTCGGTCACGGGGTTGTCGAGGGTGACCGGGTGCCGGCCCTTGGCGTAGTGGCCGAAGCCCAGGGAGGTGAGGGTGGAGGAGGTCACGTCGGCGGTGAGGCTGCTGTAGTAGTCGGCGCCCTGGCCTCCGACGAGCAGGACGTCGTTGCCGCCGGGCACCTCTCCGGGCTCCGTGCGGTGGCGGGGCCAGGCGTCCGCGCGGGCGACCTCGCGTGCGGCGGCCGCGTGCCAGGGGCCGGTCAGGGGCGACCAGGAGACCTCGTTCCGCTGCCGCTCCTCGATCCGCTTCCCGGTGACGACCGTCTCGCCGGCCTGGGCGGCGACGAAGAGGACGACTGCCGCGGCGGAGAGGGCGGGGAGAGCGGAGATGGCGGGGAGGGCGGGGAGGGCGGGGAGGGCGGCCGCCTTCCGGCGGGCGGGGAGGGCGGCGAGGAGGGCCGCCGCCAGCGACAGGGTCGCGGCGGCGAGGAACGCGGGGAAGGTCCACGCGTCGATCTCGACGCTGCCCCGGGCCGCCCACGCCAGGGTCCCGAGCAGTGCGCCGCCCGCGAGGAGCGCGCTCGGCCGGGGCACTCCGCGGGCGACCGACAGCCATGCGGCGATCAGCAGGAGGCCGCTCAGGACGAAGGTCTGACGGTACGGATTGCCGTTGGGCGAGGCGCCCGCGTGCCAGAGGAGATGGGTGGGCTCCCACTGGAGCGAGAGCGTCGCGAGGACCACCGCCGCCGTCCAGCCGGCCCGGACGCGCGGGGCGACGGCCCGGTTGAAGGGCAGGGTCAGCGCGAGGGCCAGGGCGGGCGTGCCGATGAAGAGGGCGGGGCTGGTCACCCCCTCGGTGGCGGGCAGGAACCGGGCGAGGAGATCCGTCCAGGCGGCGGGCGCGAAGGTGGTCACGGGGGTCGGGTCGGCGACCTTGGTGCCGAGGAAGACGACCACGACGAGCGGTGCGGCGAGGCCGATGCCGATGAGCACGCTGCGCGTGGCCCGGAGGGTCCCGGCGATCCGCTGACGGGCGGTCACGGCTTCGTCCGACGCGAGGAGCCTGACGGCGAGGAAGGCGGCCGCGCCGAGGGTGGCCATGTAGGCGGTGTAGAAGTTGGCGATCCAGGCCAGGGCGACGATCACGGGGCCGAGGACGGGCCGGCGGCCGGCGGGGGCCCACTCGGCGACGAGACAGAGCAGCGGAAAGGCGAGGAGCCCGTCGAGCCACATGGGGACGGTGGCGCCGTGGTTGAGGGTCCAGCCGGAGAGGACGTACGCGGTGCCGAGCACGGCGGCGACGGGCCAGGGGCCGGGGCGCAGCCGTACGAGCAGCAGCGCCGCCGCGCCGGCGGCGGCGCTGATCTTGGCGGCCGTGACGACGTACAGGGCGAGCTCGATCCGGTCCGCCGGGAAGGCCATGACCAGCAGGCCGAAGGGGCTGCTCAGGTAGGTGCCGATGTCGCCGAGGAAGTTGGAGCCGAAGCCTGAGTTCCAGTTGAGGAAGGCGTCGCCGTGCGTCTCGCCGAGGAGCAGGGCGCGCCAGTACGCGTGGAACGGCAGGTACTGCTGGCCGAGGTCGACGACGTTCCTGGTCACGGGCCCGAAGGGGTACGTGCGGGACAGTGCGGTCGCGAGGCAGAGCAGTACGGCGGTGAACAGGGAGGCGGCGAGCGCGGCGGCGCCGGCCGGGCCCGGTCGGCGCCACGGCCGAGGGCCCGGCCGGCGCCGGGCCCCGCCGTCCCCCTCCTCGCCGTCGACCTCGTCGAGCACGGTCTCGGCGGCGGGGGGCACACGTCCTCCAGGGGGCGCACGGAGCAGGAACGCCCGGGGGTGGAGTCGTCACGGGCCGACCGCCATTACCGCCGAGGCGGGCGACCCGTAACCGATCATCAGGCGGTTTTCCGGTACACCCCGGGTGAACTCCCGGTGCGGTCGGTGATTTCGTGGGTGGGCCGCGCGTGGGTCGGCTATGGGCGGCTCGGCGGTGGGTGTTGTGGGTCGGCTATGGGCGGCTCGGCGGTGGGTGTTGTGGGTCGGCTATGGGTGGATCGGCGGTGGGTGTTGTGGGTCGGCTATGGGTGGATCGGCTGTCCTGGGTCGGCCGTGCCCGGGTCAGCCGGCCTGGGTCAGGGCCACGAGCTCGTCGACCGTGCGGGCGACCGTGCCGAAGAGGTCGGAGACCGTCGCCAGGCTCGCGGCCTGCAGCGCGTCCGAGGCGAGGACGGTGCCGTCCGGGGCGGCGAGGGGGCGGGTGGCGGTGGCCTCGGCGACCACGGTCGGGCGGTAGCCGAGGTTGAAGGCTCCCTGCGCGGTGAAGAGGACGCACATGTGCGTCATGAACCCGGCGATGACGAGGTCGGCGCCGGCGCCTACGCCGAGGCCCTTGAGGGTCTGCTCCAGGTCCGTGGCGTGGAAGGCGTTCGGGACCTGCTTGACGACGACCTTCTCGCCCTCGACCGGGGCGACTTCGGTGCTGATCGAGCCGATCTCGGCCCTGATGTCGTAGGGGGTGCCCTCGCCCCCGTCGTTGACGACGTGCACGACGGGCGTGCCGGCCGCGCGGGCCGCCGCGAGCAGCCGGGCTCCGGCGGCCACGGCCTCCTCGGCCCCGTCGAGCAGCATGACGCCGGTGCGGTAGGTGTTCTGGAAGTCGATCATGATCAGGATGGACTCGGCCAGGCGCGGGAGGTCCTGGGGCAGGCCGATCACATCGCGCAGGGTGGTGGAAGCGGTCATCGGAGGTTGTTCCTTCCGTTCGTTGGTCACGGGACGAGGGGGCGCCGAGCGCCTACGAGAGGTCCTTCTCGGTGCCGTCGGGCGCGAGGTCGACGAGGGTCAGCGGCGCGCGCAGGAACGTCGAACGGTTCATCGGGGATTACCGGCTCTCTGGTGGCGAACGGGCGACGGCGTCCCGGAGGGCGGCCACCCCCCGGGGCGTTCATCACGCTAACACATCTCGTAATCACCGATAACAACGAGGCGGCGGGAACGGCCCCAGCGGCCTCGGGCGACGCAAACCCCCAGGTCCCGGTGTTAGCGCTGTTATCGTGGGAGCCATGTCGACGGCACGAGAGCGCATCCTGGAAGCGACCGAGGAACTGCTCGCCGGCAAGGACGCCCTGGCCATCTCGACCCGGGCCATCTGCGACCGGGCGAAGGTCGGCATGCCCGAGATCTACCGCCAGTTCGGCGACAAGCAGGGACTGCTGACCGCCGTCGCCGACATCGGCTTCGAGCGCTTCCTCGCCGCCAAGAGGCGCAATCCGCTCACCGACGATCCCGTGGCGGACCTGCGGACGGCCTGGGACAGCCACGTCGCGTTCGCGCTGCGGAACCCTTACCTGTACCGCCTGATGTTCACGCCGACGGGCGACGCCAAGCCGCAGGCGATCAAGGAGGCGCAGGCCATCCTCCTGACGGCCGTGGAGCGCTGCCGGGACGCCGGACGGCTGCGCATGGCCCCCGAGCTGGCCGGACAGTCGATCCTCGCCGCCAATGTGGGCGTGTGCATGATGGCGCTGTCGTTCCCCGAGCTGTTCGCGGACGACGCGATCTCGTGGGCGGTGCGCGACGCCGTGATCGGCAAGGCCACCGGGGACGAGCGCGAGGACTCCCGGATCGGCACCGCGACGGTCCTCGCCCAGGCCCTGGTCGGGACCCTCACGGGCACGGCGCCCGTCGACGGAGCAGCCCTCGACCGAATGGCCCGTGCGCTGACTCCGCCGGTCACACCCCCGGAGGCGTAAGGGAGCCGAGGCCGGACCCTTCGGGGCGCGACCGTGCGCGGAAGGTGCGGCGGTACGTGTCCGGGGGCACCCCGACCGTGCGGTTGAAGTGCCGGCGCAGCGTCGTGGCGGTGCCCATGCCGGTGGCCGTCGCGATGGCCTCGACGCTGTCGTCGGTGGCCTCCAGCAACTCCTGGGCCCGGCGGATGCGTTGCGTCAGCAGCCACTGCAGCGGGGTGGTGCCGGTCGCCGCCCTGAAGTGGCGCCCCAGGTTGCGCGAGCTCATGCGCGCCCGGCGGGCCAGGTCCTCCACGGTCAGCGGCCGGTCGAGGCGCTCGACGACCCAGGGCAGCAGGGCTGTGAGCGGGTGGTCGTCCTGGGCGGGCACGGGGGCGGTGACGAACTGGGCCTGCCCGCCGGCCCGGTGCGGGGGCACGACCAGGCGGCGGGCGACCGTGTTGGCGACCGCCGAGCCGTGGTCGAGGCGGACCAGGTGCAGGCACAGGTCCATCGCGGCGGCCTTGCCGGCGGACGTGAGCACGGTGCCGTTGTCCACGTAGAGCACGTCCGGGTCCACCTCGACCCGGGGGTGGCGGGCGGCGAGGGCCCGGGTGTGTGCCCAGTGCGTGGTCGCGCGCCGCCCGTCGAGGAGCCCGGCTGCGGCGAGGACGAACGCGCCCGTGCACAGGGAGGCCACCCGCGCGCCCGCCTCGTGGGCCGCGCGTACGGCGTCGACGAGCTCGGCGGGCGGTGCCACGTCGACGTCGGCCCAGCCGGGGACGATCACCGTGTCGGCGTACGGGAGGCGGTCGAGCCCGAGGTCGGGCTCCAGCCGGAACCTGCCGACCCGCACGGCGCCGGGCCCGTGGACGGCGAAGTCGTACCAGGGGTCGACCAGATGGGCCAGGTCGGAGCCGAAGACCTCGAACGCCACGGAGAGTTCGAAGTGCAGCATTCCCTCGGTGACGGCGAGCGCGACGGTCCTCATGTCCGTAATTGTACGCAGCATGGCGTTCCGGACACTCACGCCGGGCACTCACCACCGCGCAGGATGTTCACAGTTGAACGAACGGGAACGGCAAGAGCGGTAAGCGAGCGGCGGGAGAAGTCGATGGCGGCAGGTCAGGCGGTTGCGGTGTTCGGTGCCTACGGGCACACCGGACGGTTCGTGGTGGCGGAGTTGCTGGACCGGGGGTTCGCGCCGATCCTCACCGGGCGCGACTCGGAGAAGCTGGCGGCGCTCGGCGCGTCCCACCCGGGGCTCGCCGTCCGGCCGGCCACGGTCGACGACGCCGCCTCGCTGGACCGCGCCCTGGCCGGCGCGGCCGCCGTGATCAACGCCGCCGGACCCTTCGCCTCGACGGCGGCCCCCGTGATCGAGGCGGCCCTGCGCGCCGGGATCCCGTACGTGGACGTGGCCGCCGAACTCGAGGCCAACGCCGACACGTTCGCGCGGTTCACGGAGCGCGCCGACGAGGCCGGCACGGTCGTGATCCCGGCGATGGCCTTCTTCGGCGGCCTGGGCGACCTGCTGGTCACGGCGGCGATGGGCGACTGGACCTCGGCCGACGAGGCCCATGTCGCGTACGCGCTGAGCAGCTGGCACCCCACCGCGGGAACCCGCAGCGCGGGCACCGTCTCCCGGAAGCGCAGGGAGGGCCGGCGGGCCGTGTTCAGCGAGGGCCGGATGCAGTACCGCGACGACGCTCCGCCGACGACGACCTGGTCCTTCCCCGAACCGGTCGGTGTCCGATCCGTGATCGGCGAGTTCACCATGGCCGATGTCGTCACCGTCCCGAGCCACCTGGCCGTCCCCGAGGTGCGCACCTACATGACGGTCGAGGCGGCGAAGGACGTGGTGGCCCCGGAGACGCCGGCGCCGACGGCGGCCGACGGGTCCGGTCGCTCGGACCAGACCTTCCTCGTCGACGTCGTCGTACGCTCCGGCGGCGAGGAGCGGCGCGCCACGGCGAGCGGCCGGGACATCTACGCCTTCAGCGCGCCGCTCGCGGTGGAGGCGGTCGACCGCGTCCTCACCGGCCGGACCCGGACGATCGGTGTCGCCTCCGCGGGTGCGGTCTTCGACGCGCCCGACTTCCTCCGCGCGCTGACCGAGCGGGCGTCGCTGTCCCTCACGTGACGGTCCGGGCTCTCCTCGCCGCGGGCCACCGGCCGACCGGCGCATGCCCGACGAGGAGTTCACCTGCCGTTAACAAACCGCGTGCTCGGTTTACCAGCCGGAGGTCGGCCGATCCGGACGCCGACCCGGAGCCGTCCCGGGCCCGGACCTGGACGCATGACCGTCGGGAGCGCGCGGATCACGGTCAGCCGGCCACCGGGTCCAGGTAGAGGGGCAGCGAGCTGTATCCGTTGACGATGAAGGACCCCATCGGGTCGAGCTCCTCCACCGGGCGGGCCATCGCCATCCGCGGGAAGCGCTCCACGATACGGGCCAGCGCGACGGAGGCCTCCAGCCGGGCCAGCGGGGCTCCGACACAGTGGTGGACGCCGTGCCCGAAGCCCAGGTTGTCGCGGCGGCCCGGACGCATCAGGTCGAAGGAGGCGGCGTCGGCCCCGTGGTGTTCCGCATCGATCCCGGGGGCGGCGAAGGACACCACGATGGGGTCGCCCCTCTTGATCGCCACACCGTCCAGGTCGATGTCCTCCACGGCGAAGCGCATGGGCGAGAAGGCCGCCGGGTTGTGGGTCCTCATGGTCTCGGCGATGACGTCGTCCCAGTCCGCCCGGCCCGCCCGGACGTGCTCCAGCTGCTCGGGGCGGGTCAGCAGGGCGGCGAGGGCGTTGACGATCAGCGTGCAGGTCGTCTCCTGCCCTGCCGCGATCATGAGGTAGAGGGTGCCGAGGAGTTCCTGCTCCTGGAGCCGGCGGCCGTTGTCGCGGATCTCGATCAGGGCGGACGTCAGGTCGTCACCGGGTGCCGACCGCTTCTCCTGGACGATCTTCCCCAGGATCCCGAAGACCCGCAGCCGCGCCGCCTCCATCTCCTCGCCGCTGACGGTGGTGTCGAAGACGGTGTCCAGGGCGGAGCAGAGGGGGTTCGTGTCGGCTTCCGAGACCCCGAACAGTTCACAGATGACCCGTACGGGCAGGATCTTGGCGAACACCGCCCGCAGATCGGTCTGTTCGTCGCCGGGCAGCAGCTCCAGGCCGTCCAGCAGTTCTTCGACGATCGCCTCCACTCGCGGGCGGAGCGCCTCCGTGCGGCGGGCTGTGAACGCTCCCGCGACCAGGCGGCGGAGGCGGGAGTGGTCCTCGCCGTAGGCGAAGAGCATGTTCTCGTTCGCCACCCAGGGGTAGAGGGGCCACTGCTCGGTGATGCGTCCCTCGCGGAATGCCGGCCAGTGCCTACGGGCGTCCTTGGAGACGCGCGGGTCTCCGAGGACCTGCTTGATGTACCGCTGCCGGGTGACCGCCCAGGCGAGCACTCCCCCGGGCAGTTCCACCTCCACCGCGGCACCCTGCCCCTGCAACATGACGGCCTCGCCCGCGAGGTCACGTCCCAGGACGTCGAGTGCGTAAGGGCATGCAGGTGCTGTCATCGTGCTGTCCCCGTTCGTGTTGGTGTGGTGTGAGCGCGATCCGGTACGGACACTCCGCCTTCGGCGCGGGAGTCCCCGTGACGGATCGCGCCGACCGGCTCACGGTGAGGCGAGCTCGGCCTTCTCGTCCCGTAGTCGTACGACTTCCTCGAACACCTCCGCGCCTCGCCCCACGTCGAACTGGAGGCGGGCGAGGACCGCGGGCGCCGCGATGGCCGCCATGAGGTTCTGATAGAGGTCGACGACCCGCTCCGGCATGTCCTCGCGCTCCGTCATGATGTTCGACAGCACCTGGACTCCGGTGAAGGCGCCGACGGCGAGCTTGGTGATGGCCTCCACGTCGATGTGCGGCAGGATCTCCCCCGCCTGCTTGGCCTCTTCGAAGAGGCCCTGGGTGTGATCGAGCCACCGCTGCATCGGCACGCGCCGGTCCAGCCCGTCCTTGCTCGACCCCTGGTCCACGGTCAGGCGCACGCTGCCGCTGACGATCGGATCACCCGTCTCCTTCTGGAGGAGATGGGCCATCAGCATCGCCTCGTCCATGGACTGCTGCAGCTTCAGTTCCCGTGCGGGAACCGCCGGCAGGGCGTCGACCTGTGCGTCCAGGACGCCCTGAGCCAGATCCTTCTTGGACGGGAAGTGGAAGTAGAGGGCGCCCTTGGTCACGCCGGACTGGGTGAGGATGTCGGAGATCGACGCCGCGTCGTACCCGACCTGATCGAAGACCTCCGCAGCCGCCACCAGCACCGCCTGGCGCGTTCTTACAGCCCGTTCCTGCCGTACCACAGCCCACCTCCAGAGAAAGAAACCATCCGGTATCAATCTTACTCAGGCCTGACGGACCCTTACTGGGCAAACAACCAGTCACCATAAACGCCCCAAACAGGCACTTATGGGCACCCAATGGTCACGGAGCGCTGCGGGCAACCTCAGGATAAAACCAGTCAGCCGGTTTTTCAAGCGTGTCCTGCAGTTGATTAAACCGGTTGGTAGGTATTTTATGGTCCCATCAATGCTGACAGTGTTCAGAGGGGGACTTTGATCATGAGCATCCTGACCTTCCGTGCCGAGCATCCGGCGCGGGAAGCGGAGCCGAAGCCATTACCCGAACAGCGTCGCCCGGAGCGCCGCACGAACGTCCAGCCGGTCGCCGGCGCCTCTCGTCTCCAGCAGGAACTGACCCACCTGCTCTTCGACCAGGAGGACCGGAACCGCGTCCACGGCGCGTGGCGGCAACTGCTCGCCGCCAAGGAGTTCCGTCACCGCGCCGAGCTGTCACCCGGTGCCCGCACGGCCCTCGCGTACGAGCGCCTGCGCATGGTCAACACCCGCGTCGACTCTCCCCTGGACCTCGCCGGGGACGTACGGTCGCTCGCCGCTCTGCACGAGTGGGTCGGGGTCGCGGACGGGGGCGTGTGCACCCTCGCCAGCATCCACTACAACCTGTTCCTGGGCAGCCTGCTGGACCACCGGAACGGCACCGGCGGGCGCGACCTCTCCGAGTTCACCGCGATGCGCAGCACCGGAACGTTTCTCTGTACGGAGCTGGACCACGGCAACGACGCCGCGGCGCTCCGGACGACCGCCACGCTGGACCCGGAGACGGGTGGCTTCATCCTTCACACGCCGACGCCCGGCGCCCAGAAGTTCATGCCGAACACGAGCCTGGCCGGCGGGCCCAAGAGCGCCGTCGTCGCCGCCCGCCTCATAATCGACGGTGAGGACCAGGGGGTCTTCCTCTTCCTCACCCGGCTGAGCGACCGGAACGGCCACCTTCCCGGCGTCCACGTCCGCAAGCTCCCCGACCGCACCGGCACCCCCGTGGACCACTGCCTCACCGCCTTCGAGCACGTGAGGATCCCCCGCGAGGCCCTGCTGGAGGGAGCCCACGGCCGCCTCGACGGCGAAGGCCGTCTGGACAGCGAAATCGGCAGCGCGCGCAAGCGTTTCCTGCAGTCGGTCGGCCGTGTCACCGCCGGAAAGCTCTGTATGAGCGCCGGCACTCTGGGTATGTCCCGCGCGGCCCTGGCCATCGCCGTACGCCACGCCCACTCGCGATACATCAGCGGCCCGAAGCTCGGTGAGCGCGTCCCCCTGGCGGCGCACCGCAGCCACCACGGCCGGCTCCTCCACAGCCTCGCCACGGCCTACGCGATGACCTTCCTCCACCGCGCGACCGTGTCCCGCTGGACGGAGCACGCGCCCGAGGAGCGGGCGGACGTGGAGCGGCTCGTCGCCATCGTGAAGGGCTGGATCACCTGGCAGGCCCGGGCCCTGACGACCGAGGCCCGCGAGCGCTGCGGGGCGCAGGGCTTCTTCCCCGTCAACGGCATCTCCGAGCTGACCCAGAACATCGAGGGCGGGATCACCGCCGAGGGGGACAACCTCGTCATCTGGGTGAAGGCAGGATCCGAGATGCTCTTCGGGCAGGAGGTGGAGCGCGGTGCCGACCACCCCGACCTGCCCTCCGACATGTCGCTGACGAGCCTTCCCTGCCTCCGCGACCTCCTCACCGAGGTCGTGGCGCTCTGGCAGGCGCGGGCTCGTACGGCACTGCGTCAGGGGCCCAAGGGCGACCCGCTCGGCCGGTGGAACGAGGCGTCCGGCCCCGCCCTGAAGATGGTCTCGGCCTTTGCCGGCCTCAAGGCAGCCGACGCGTTCATCGAGGCGGTGGCCCAGGCGGAGAGCGACGAGACGCGCGCGCTCCTCGAGCAGCTGTGCCGGCTGTTCCTGCTCCGTCAGATCGACGGTCACACGGGGGATCTGCTCGCGGAGGGCCATGTGAGCGCTGATCACGTCCGCGCGCTCCCCCACCTCGTCAACGGGGTCGTCGCCGGTCTGGCCCCCCACATGGCGGCCTTGGCCGATGCCTTCGACCTGCCGTCCGAGTACCTCGGAGCCCTCCCGATCGCCGCCGACCGGCGGCTCGGGGACGCAGCGGACGAGTGGGCCCGCCCGGACCCCCTCTGGCACTGACACGTCCAGGAGCGGACCACCGCTCCAACGCCGGCCGGGGCCCCTTCGCCAGGGGCCCCGGCCGGGCGGTTCTCGGACAGGCCCTAGCCGACGACCGTCCAGGTGTCGCCGCCCGCGAGCAGGGCTCGCAGGTCGCCCTTGCCGTGCTGCTCGACGGCGGCGTCGAGCTGGTCGGACATCTGGGTGTCGTAGACCGGCCGGTCGACACTGCGCAGCACGCCGATGGGGGTGTGGTGCAGGGTGTCGGGGTCGGCGAGCCGGGACAGGGCGAAGGCCGTGGTCGGGGACTTGGCGTGGGCGTCGTGGACGAGGATCCGCGACTCGTTCTCGGGGGTGACCATGACGACCTGGAGGTCGCCGGTGGCCGGGTCGCGGACGACGCCCTTGTCGAGCTCGGCGCCGAA
>NZ_BMSF01000033.1 GCF_014649015.1 Streptomyces narbonensis | reverse complement strand
ACCGCACTCGACGGACACCCGCCCATCACCCGAGTCAACAACCCTGCGAGTCAATACACCTAGGACCTGCCCTTCGGCTCCGGGCCGGACAGGCCCTAACGCCGGGAGGAGCCCCCGAAGCCCACCGCGAGCGGCATCCGCAGGCCCAGCGGCGGGGGCGCCGCCAGCGCGTCCGTCACGGGCCGGGCCACCGGCCGGGCGAAGAGCGCGCCGAGCGCGAAGTCCGCGGCGAGCGCCTGGACCTCGGCCGCGTACTGGCGCAGCGCGTGCCCGTCCGAGTGCACCTCGAAGCGGCACGTGTCGCGGTTCGTCTTCTTGGCCCGGGCCGCGAAGCGGAAGGAGAGTTCGGGATCCGTGCGGACGTCGTTCGTGCCGTGCACGATCAGCACCCGCCGCCCCGCCAGCTGGCGCACCGGCTCCGGCTCCGCCGCCACGTCGTCCTCCGGGAGCCACGGGGCCAGCGCGACGACCGCGCCGACCGCGTCGTGCCCGGCGGCCCGCAGCGCCGCCCGCGCCCCCATCCCGTGGCCGACGAGACAGACCGGGACGTCGCCGTAGCGGCGTACCGCCTCGGCGACCGCCCAGCCGGCGTCCGCCGCGAGCTCCGCGTCCGCGCCGTTCCAGCCGCGCCCCCGGTAGCGCACCACATGGCCGACGAGCGCCTCCGCCCGCCCGGCCCTGACGAGCGCGCGCCCGACGGGCAGGACGCCCAGGTGCGCCCGCGCCGAAGCGCGCCGTCCCGACAACGGCTCACCGTCCGGCAGGAGCAGCACCACGCCGCCCACCGCCGACGACCGGGAACCTCCGACGGGGCGGCCGAGCCGGGGTCTCCGGGTCTCGGGCGGCCCCACGAGTGCGTAGTGCGCCATGGTGGAACAGTCTCAGAAGCCGAGGTGTACACCAGCCGTACGCGCGGTCACTGTTACATATCGCCGGAGGCCGAACGTCCGCCATTGCTAGGCGCGTTCGAAGACGTGGACCGAGCCGATCGTGGTGAAGCCCTTCCGCGCGTACCACGTGTGGGGCCAGTCGTCGGGGTGCGCCGTCAGGAAGCGGAGGGCGCAGCCATCGGCGCCAGGACACGGCGAGCGGCCCGCGCAGCGCGTTCGCCTCGGGGTCCATCACCCCGTCGACGACCAGGTGGTTGTTCCCCCGGGAGTGCGCGTACGCGTCGTCCAGCCCGGCGAAGCCGCCGGGGAAGTCGCCGGGGAAGTCGACCGTACGGGCTGCCTGTCGGCGGTGGAAGCGCGACAGGAACCCGTGGATGCGCGGGAGTCGGGAGTCGCCGGCCGGTGAGGTCATCCCGTCGGCCTAGGAGGCCGGGGCGGACTCGGTCAGACGGGGACGGCGGTGCGGCCCGCCCGCGCGGTGAGGACGCGCAGCCGCTCGGCGAGTCGTCCGCAGCGGACCCCGAGCGCGAGCAGGAAGGCTGTGGGGAGGAACACCGCGTCGCAGACGACCATGGCCAGCGACAGGAAGGGGATGCCGAGGACGACGGCGATGCCGAGGTGTTCGGCGATCATCACGGCCAGCAGGACGTTCTTCACCTTGCGGTTGGCGAGGGTGAAGGGGAAGGCCACCTGCACCATGACGGTGAGGTAGGTGAGCGCCAGGATCATCAGCGTGCTGCCCGCGAGGAGCCCCGAGAGCGCGGGCCAGGGGGTGAAGTAGTCGAGGTGGAGGGCGTAGTGGAGGGCGCTGCCCTCCTGCCAGCGGCTTCCCTGGATCTTGTACCAGCCGGCGGTCGCGTAGATGAGGCAGACCTGGGCCGCGATCACGATCATCGCGCCGTTGTGGAGCATCGAGGCCGCCGCGTCGAGCACGGCCCGTGCCTCGTGCCGCGGGAACCAGAGCTCCGCCGCGTACCAGAGGCCCTGCACGGCCCACAGGGTCCAGAAGGCCAGGGACCAGCCCGGGGTGGCGTACGAGGACAGCGGGACGAGCACCGCCACCGCCGCCACCCACAGGGTCAGGCCGACGGGATCGTGGCCCGGCAGGCGTGAGGGTGCCGGTCGCGGCGTCCGGCGGCGCGCGCGGCGGGCGTCGAGCGACCACACCCGGGCGCAGCGGGTGAGGACCAGGTAGATGACCATGATCCGGACGACGTTGTCGCCGCCGTCCCCGACGAGGGTGTTGCGGTTGATGACCGACAGGACGCCCGCCATGAGCAGGACGGAGGCGCCGCGGGTGTGCCAGCCCAGGAGGACGGCGACGGCGGCGGCGATCGTGACGGTGTACACGGCCTCGAACCAGAGGCCGCCGTCTCCCCACGCCAGCGCGGTGAAGGTGCCCTCCTCGCGGATCAGGACCTGGGCCAGATCGAAGGAGAGGGGGCTGTGGTTCCCGTACAGCACGTGGCGGTTGGGCCACTCGCGCAGGAGGAAGGCGAGGACGACCGAGGAGAGGCCGATCCGGAAGAACGCGGCCTGGTAGGGGACCCGGACGGTGGTGATCGCGGCCAGGAACCGGGGGAGGAGCCGTGCGAGACGCTCGGCGGGCCGCGTGGCCGTGGGGGTGGTCATGTCACAGGCTCCTGTAGTCCTGATCGGTCACCTTCCACCAGGGCAGCAGCCGGTAGTCGGTGGTGTCGGACGGCTGCTCGGAGCTCCATGCCGGCGGGTCGACCATCGTGAACCGGCCTCCGACCTGGAGCGACACGACGCGCTCGCCGTTCCAGGTGCGCCCGATGCGCTGGAGCACCACGCGCTTGAGGTAGTCCCGGCTCATCGTCCCGCGCACGCCCTTCGGGCGGTCGTCCGTCAGGGTGTGCGTGGCGACGTACGTGTCCCAGGCGCGGCGCAGCATGTTCTGGTCGGCGTGGCTGGGGGCCGGGTTGCCGTGGATCGTCTCGATGTCCTGGTCCGTGAGGTTCATCCACTCGCTCGCGTGGGGACGGCCGTCCGCGGACAGGGTGTTCACCCGGGCTCCGACGGCTTCGTTGCGCTGCATCGGGTTCGGCGCGAACAGCTTCCAGTCCTGGCCGAACTCCGGCTGGACGTAGGCGTCGATGGCCTCGTGGTGCTCCACGGTCAGGGCGTTGGGCGGTGCGACGCTCAGGAAGAGCATGCCCAGGTGTGTGACCAGGGCGGAGGCCAGCAGCACGGCGGTCGCGGTCAGCGCGGCGACCGAGGCGCGGGACCACCCGGGGGCCTCGTCACGCGAGGGGGGCGCCGGTTCCCCGCCGTCCGGGCCCGGCGGAGGCGGAGACTGCGGCGGAACCGCACTGGTCGGACGTACGGCGGTGGCGTCGCTGGAGGTTTCCATCGGGTTCCTTCGGGGCGGCGGCCCGACACGCGGGCCGCCGCTGCTTCGATCAGTTCAGCGGGCAGCTGTTCTGGACACGTACGCCCGTGAAGTTGATGTCGGGGTGGGCGTCGCTCAGCAGGTCGGCGACCGCGTTGGTGTCGTCACCGCCGAACCACTGGGGGTTGTCGACGACATCGTGCAGGGTCGGGTTGTCCGGGGCCTGGTCCTCTCCCAAGGGGGACAGCGTGGGCTCACGGTTGAATGCGGCGAAGAAGGTGGTGTCGGGGCTGTACCCGGTAGCCACCCACGAGTCCAGGTGCTGGTCCTGCCGCCAGTAGCCGGGCGAGCACCACTGGGCGGGCGGGGGCGGGGTGGTCGTGCCGGTGGTGCCGGTCGTACCGGTGGTTCCGGTCGTACCGTTCGTGCCGGTGGTGCCCGTGGTTCCGGTCGTGCCGATCAGGCCGATGAGCCCGGACGTACCGGTGAGTGAGACGTCGCCCAGGATCTTCGGGGCGAAGCTCACCTTCTGCGTGCAGTAGCCGAACGTGCCCTTGCAGCTGTGGTTGAGGTCGTGCTTCGACTTGTCGATGACGTGGTCACCGCCCTTGTCGTGGTCCTCTCCGCCACGCACGGACGCCACTGTTCCGGCGCTGCCGCCGAGGGCCTGCGAAGCGCCGACCATGCCGAGCGTCAGTGCGCCTGCCGAGACTGCGACGAGCAGTCCACGGATGTATCGCATGCCACGTCCTTCCATGGTGTGGGCGGGATTCGGCTCCCGCCGTAAGGGGCTCACGTAACCGCGAGTCGGCCGGGCCCGGAGGGACCTGAGATGGCGGAGTCGTCTCAACGGCCCAATAAGTCGTATGCGCGGAGGTCCGAACGCGTTCCCCGTTGCTCCCCGCGCTGTTGACGCGGTACGAGGCGATCCGCGAGGCGATCCGCGAGGCGATCCGCGAGGCGTCCACCGCCGCGGCCACGGCGTCGGAAACCGCGCGCTCTACGCGCGTAGGGGCTAGAGTGCGGCAATGACGAGCCAGACCCCCAACGTCCCCACCGCGGACCAGATCCGCCGTGCCCCGAAGGTGCTGCTCCACGACCACCTCGACGGCGGGCTGCGCCCCGGCACGATCGTCGAACTCGCCCGTGAGCAGGGCTACGAACAGCTTCCCGAGACCGAGCCCGACAAGCTCGGCATCTGGTTCCGCGAGGCCGCCGACTCCGGCTCCCTGGAGCGGTACCTGGAGACCTTCGCGCACACCTGCGCCGTCATGCAGACCCGTGACGCCCTGGTCCGTGTCGCCGCAGAGTGCGCGGTCGACCTCGCCGAGGACGGTGTCGTGTACGCGGAGGTGCGCTACGCGCCGGAGCAGCACCTGGAGGCGGGTCTCAGCCTCGAAGAGGTCGTGGAGGCCGTCAACGAGGGCTTCCGGGAGGGCGAGCGGCAGGCCAGGGCCAACGGCCACCGCATCCGGGTCGGCGCCCTGCTGACCGCCATGCGGCACGCGGCCCGCGCCCTGGAGATCGCGGAACTCGCCAACCGCTACCGCGACTCCGGCGTCGTCGGCTTCGACATCGCCGGCGCCGAGGCGGGCTTCCCGCCCACCCGCCACCTCGATGCCTTCGAGTACCTCAAGCGCGAGAACAACCACTTCACGATCCACGCGGGCGAGGCCTTCGGGCTGCCCTCCATCTGGCAGGCGCTCCAGTGGTGCGGCGCCGACCGGCTCGGGCACGGCGTCCGGATCATCGACGACATCGAGGTCGCCGAGGACGGCTCGGTGACCCTCGGCCGGCTCGCCGCCTACGTCCGCGACAAGCGGATCCCGCTGGAGATGTGCCCCTCCTCCAACCTCCAGACCGGCGCCGCCGCCTCCTTCGCCGAGCATCCGATCGGTCTGCTCCGCAAGCTGCACTTCCGGGCCACGGTCAACACCGACAACCGGCTCATGAGCGGTACGAGCATGAGCCGCGAATTCGAGCTGCTGACCGAGGCGTTCGAGTACACGCTCGACGACATGCAGTGGTTCACTGTCAATGCGATGAAATCAGCGTTCATCCCTTTCGATGAACGGCTGGCCATGATCAATGAGGTCATCAAGCCCGGATATGCCGAGCTCCGGTCCGAATGGCTGTTCCAGCAGACCGCCGCGACCAGCGAGTCTTCCCGCCCGGCGGTCTGATCACGGCGCTGTGGAGAGAGGGGAAGCGGCCGGGTGTCCACGACACCCGGCCGCTTTCCGGTGTTTGCGATGGCGATGCCCGGTGGTTAGGTTGCAGAGCCGCTCTGCATTCCCAGGATTTCCCCTCCCGGCTTTTCCCCTGAAGCCCCCGGATTCCCCAAGGAAGATTTTCAGATGAAGCAGTCTGCCGCCAAGAAGCTCGGTGTCGCCGCCCTCGGTGCCGCTTTCGCCGTCACCGCCGCCGGTACGGCCTCCGCAGCGTCGTCCCTGCCGCTCGACGCCGACGCGCTGGGCACGGTGACCAAGGCCGTACCGCTGGGCGACGGCCTCACCACGCTCCCCGACGGCGCCGGCGAGTCCCTCGCCGCCGGCCAGGGCGCCCTCGGCCAGGGCCTCGACCAGGGTGTGAAGACCCTCCCGGCCGCCGCCGGCCAGGCCACCCAGAACCTGCCGCTCGACGCCGCGGCCGGCGGCCTCGGCGCCACCCCGCTGGGCGGCCTCCTCGGCGGCCTGCCGGTGGGCGGCCTCCTCGGCTGACCCCGGCCCGTACACGCCGAAGGGGCGCGCACCCGGTTCTCCCGGGCACGCGCCCCTTCGGCGTGCGCGCCGACTACCAGGCCGTCGAGGCCGTGCTCTTCTCGGCCGGCAGGAAGATCCACAGCGCCAGGTAGAGCAGGAACTGCGGGCCGGGCAGCAGGCACGAGACCAGGAAGATCACGCGCATCGTCGTCGCGGAGGTGCCGAAGCGCCGGGCCAGCGCCGCGCACACTCCACCGATCATCCGTCCGTTGCGAGGGCGGGCGAGAGCGGCCATGGTGGGCTCCTTCGGAGTCGTCTCCGGGAGCCGCTCCGTCGGGCTCCCGATGACTCCATACTGCTCCCGGTAGGGGGTCCGGGGCGTCGGTCTACCGGGCGATCGGGACCCTGGGAATCCTCGGGGTCGAACCCTGAGCCGTCTCGTTCCGCAGCAGGGGAGAACCCTCACCCGACCCCGTACCCACGGATGACTCGACCCGCCCGGCCTCCGACCAGCGGCGCAGCCGGGACCGCCCGACGGGCACGAGCAGGACATGGGCGAGCGCCACCCCGGCGGTGTTCAGGAGTACGGAGTCGACGTCCACGACCTGCCCCGGCACGGCGGTCTGCAGCAGTTCGACGGCGAGCGACACCAGAGCGCCGGCGGCGGTCGTCCGGGCGAGCGAAGCCCAGCGGGAGACGTCGAGCCGGCAGTCGGCCATCGGGAGCAGCACCCCGAGCGGGGCCAGGAGCAGCAGTCCCTCGCCGATCAGCCGGGCCGCCTCGGCGCCGCCGAGGGCCAGATCGGCCCGCAGCCCGGCCAGCGGGATCGTGTTCGGCGCGGTCACCCAGGCCACGTCCCGTGGCCGCAGGCTGACCCAGGCGACGAGCAGCAGATGCGCGAGGAGGAGGACGAACCCCGCCACGCGGACGACCACGGCGGCATTGCCGCCCGAACCTTGACGCTGCACGCCCCCCAAGACGCCCATCACGGCGGAATCGGTTCCGCCGGTCCGGATCCGGTCCGGATCCGGACCGATGGGACCGCCCGCGAGCCGGCCCGCCGAGCAGGACGGAACCGTCGCGAGGACGGGCGGGCGACCGGGCTCAGCCGGTGGGCGTGGGCGTCGTCGCCGGGCTCGCCCCACCGGTCGCGCCGTCCGACGGCGTGGCCGTCCCGGTAGCCTGCGGCGTGGCCGTCGGCGGGGTGGACTCCGGGCGCTCGCGCAGCTCCGTCGTGCACTGGTACCGCTTCGGCGCGTACGGGCCGGGGCCGCCGAGGAGGACCGTGCGGTCGCCCGCGCCCGCCGAACTCCCCGCGAACGTGCAGACGATCTGCGAGAGCGCGACCGGTGGCAGGTCCTCGGGCTGGCGGCTCAGCCGCAGCGTGCCCGCCGGGTCGCCCCGGTGCCCGCCGCCGACCACGAGCGGACCGTGCACCGCGGTCGTGAACCCGGCCTGCCGCTCGTCGTCGGAAGGCTCGGCCAGCAGCTGCGTGAGCAGCCCTTCGGCCGTCGCCACCGGATCACCGTCCGTCTTCTCGTCCGGCAGCGGGGTCCTGCGGTCCACGGCCTCCAGCTGCGAGCCGCACACCAGGAACACCCGGACGGGCACGCCCTGCGCGGCCGGCGTCGAGGCGTTGTCCCCGGTCACGCTGCACGGCACCCGGGACGGGGCCGCCCCCGCGTCGACCGGCACCGACGTCGTCCTGATGCCGCAGCCGGTGACGAGCGCGGTGAGCGCGGCGGCCGCCAGGACGCCCGTACCGGCCTTGCGGCCGAAGGTCCGGCGTCTCACGCTTCCTCCACCTCGCCCTGGCTGCTGCGGGTCTGCACCTCGCGGGTGATCCCCGAGGCGTCCAGCGGCAGCCGCAGCACGAACACCGCGCCGTCGACCGTCCCGTCCTCGCCCACCGAGTTCGCGGCCGTGATCGAACCGCCGTGGATCAGCGCGTTCTCCATGGCGATGGAGAGGCCGAGCCCGCTGCCCTCCGACCGCGGCCGGGAGGCACTCGCCTTGTAGAAGCGGTCGAAGACGTGCGGCAGCACCTCCTCGGGGATGCCGGGGCCGTGGTCGCGCACCGCGATGACCAATTCGTCGTCGTCCGTGCGGACCGAGACGCGGACCGGCGAACCGCCGTGCTTCAGCGCGTTCCCGATGAGGTTCGCCAGGATCACGTCGAGGCGGCGCGGGTCGAGCGGAGCCACGATCCCGCGCTCGGCGTCCAGGTCGACCGCGTCCAGCCAGGCCCGCGCGTCGATGCACGCGGTGATCTGGTCGGCGATGTCCACCTCGTCGAGCACGAGCCGCGCCGTGCCCGCGTCGAAGCGGGTCACCTCCATCAGGTTCTCCACCAGGTCGTTCAGACGCCGGGTCTCGCTGACCACCAGTGCCACCGCCGGCGCGATCATCGGGTCGAGCGAGTCCTGCTCGTCCTCCAGGACCTCGGTGACGGCGGTCAGCGCGGTCAGCGGGGTCCGCAGCTCGTGTGACATGTCGGCCACGAAGCGCCGGCTGGACTCCTCCCGCGCGCTCATGTCCGCGACCTTCTTCTGCAGCGACTCGGCCGCGCTGTTGAACGTCCGCGTCAGATCGGCCAGTTCGTCAGCGCCGGTGACCCGCAGCCGGGTGTCGAGCTTCCCCTCGCCGAGCTGCTTGGCCGCCTCGCCGAGCCGGTGCACCGGCCGCAGCACGGTCGTCGCCGCGACCTGCGCGAGGAGCACGGAACCGGCCACCGCGAGCGCGGTAGCGATCCCGAGGGACCAGCCGAGCGAGTTCAGATCGGCCTTCTCAGCGGCCAGCGACTTGAACATGTAGCCGGCGGGCCCGCCGCCGTCGATCCGCGTCCCGCCGACCAGGTACGGCGTGCCGTCCCGCTCGGTCCGCTGCCAGAACAGGTGGTACGGATACGGGTTGGCCTCCGTCACCGGCCGCTCGGTGTCCACGGCGTCCCGCAGCGAGCGCGGCACGTCGGCCAGCGTGAAGTCGTCCGGGTCCGAGGCGCCGACGATCGGCTTGCCCACGGCCCGCTCGCCCAGCAGCAGCACCTGGTAGTTCGCGGAGCTGCCGCCGGCCATCTGCTCGGCGGTCCGCCGCAGGTCGTCCTCGGTGGGCCGCAGCGGCAGCGTCGCCGCCCGGTTCTGCATCTCCTGCCGGAAGTCGTTGAGCGCCCCGTCCTGGGTGCGGGTCAGCACCGCCTCGCGGTTGAGCCAGTACGCGATGCCGGAGGCGGCGACGGCCGCGGTGAGCGCGACCAGGGCGAAGACGACGACGAGCCGCAGCCGCAGGCTGGAGAGCCGCAGCCGCGTGAAGATCCCCTTGGTCACGCAGGAACGTCCAGCCGGTAACCGACGCCGCGGACCGTGCGGATGAGCGTCGGCGAGGACGGCACGTCCTCCACCTTGGCGCGCAGCCGCTGCACACAGGCGTCCACGAGCCGCGAGTCGCCCAGGTAGTCGTGCTCCCACACGAGCCGCAGCAACTGCTGCCGGGAGAGCGCCTGTCCGGGACGCCGGCTCAGCTCCAGGAGCAGCCGCAGCTCGGTCGGGGTGAGCTGGAGGTCCTCGCCGTTCTTCGTGACCGTCATGGCCGAGCGGTCGATCACGAGCGAGCCGTACGTCGCCGAATCCGTCGACTCCCGCTCGCCGCGCCGCAGTACGGCCCGGATGCGGGCGTCGAGCACCCGGCCCTGCACCGGCTTCACGACGTAGTCGTCGGCGCCGGACTCCAGGCCCACGACCACGTCGATGTCGTCGCTGCGGGCGGTCAGAAGGATGATCGGCAACTGGTCGGTGCGGCGGATCCGCCGGCAGACCTCGAAGCCGTCGATGCCGGGCAGCATGACGTCGAGGACGACCAGGTCCGGCCGCTGCTCGCGCAGCAGCTGGAGGCCGTCCTCACCCGTCGCGGCGGTGGCCACCCGGTGACCCTGCCGGGACAGGGACAGCTCAAGGGCCGTACGGATGGCGTCGTCGTCCTCGATCAGCAACAGAAAAGGCACGCCGTCATTCTGTCCCATGCGGCCGTCCGAGGACGACCGCTCGTGGACTCGCTTCTGTTCCGGCTCCTGTGACACGGCTGTGACAGTCGGCGGACAACGCCATGAAGTCCGCCGGGCAAGCTTCTTGGCACACGGACCGAAACAGACTCCAACCGACGGGGGGCGCGAGATGAACGCACTGCACAGCACCACCGGAAGCGCAGTTGTCACGCGTCTCCACGACGTCGTTCGGAGCACGGAGAAGTCCGGCGCGGTGAACGGGCGGGGGTGCGTTCGCAGCGTCGGGCGTCAGCGCAAGGCGCCGTACATGGTGGCCATTGCTGACGGGGGAGCGGCGTACGGGGAGGCCACGGGGGAGCGTTCCTGCTCGGAGGCCGAGTTCACGGCCTACGTCCAGGAGCGTCGTGCCTCCCTGTACGCCACCGCCTACCACCTGACCGGTGACCGTTTCGAGGCCGAGGACCTGCTCCAGAGCGCGCTGTTCTCCACGTACCGCGCCTGGGACCGCATCAGCGACAAGGCCGCGGTCGGCGGATACCTCCGCCGGACGATGACCAATCTGCACATCAGCGCGTGGCGCAGGCGCAAGCTCAACGAGTACCCGACCGAGGAGCTCCCCGAGACGGTGGGCGAGACGGACGCGATGCGCGGCACGGAGCTGCGCGCGGTGCTGTGGCAGGCGCTGGCCCGGCTGCCCGAGCTCCAGCGGACGATGCTGGTGCTGCGCTACTACGAGGGCCGGACCGATCCGGAGATCGCGGAGATCCTGGACATCAGTGTCGGCACGGTGAAGTCGAGCATCTGGCGCTCGCTGCGGCGACTGCGCGAGGACGAGGTGCTGAGCTTCGGCCGTGACGAGGAGGAGTCCTTCGGCGAGCTGGTGGCCTGAAGGCGGGGGGAACGACCCACGGGGGCCCACGGGGGAAACGGGGGCCTTGCGGGGGACACGGGGGAACGTACGGGGGTACGGGGAAAACACGAAGCGGGTCGTACAGGGCCGGGGGGCCTGTACGACCCGCTTCGTGCTGTGCGCGGACGCCCGGGGTCAGCCGGCGGCCGGTGTGCGGTGGCGGCCCGCCGCCGCGGCCGCGAGACGGCCCAGGGCCTCGTCCTTGGCGCAGGGATGGGCGCCCAACTCCGTCTGGCGCGCCACGATCGCCCGCTCGGAGCGCATCAGTCGCCAGCCGCGGCGCACCAGGAACGGCACGGACTTCCGGCCCTCCCTGAGGTCCCGGGCGAGCCGGCGGCGGAAGGTCGTCGAAGGGCGGCCGCGCAGACAGAGCGCGTCGGCGAGCACGTCGAGGTCACGGCAGCGGGACACGATCTCGGCCGCGAAGATCCCCTCCGCCACGAACAGCGGGGTACGCCCGATGTCGAACCGCTCGCGGTCCACGCGGGAGCTGGTGGCGAGGTCGTAGACGGGGATCTCCGTCCGTGCCGTGCGGCACAGCTCGACGATGGCGGCGACGGCGGCGTCCGCGTCCCAGGACTGCGGCGAGTCCCAGTCGATGTCCGTGCTGCCGTCGACGAGCGGGAGCGACGGGTCGTCGCCCTCCTTGTAGAAATCGTCGAGGCGCAGGACCGGGAGGCCGGCGACGGCGGCGAGGGACGACTTGCCGGAGCCGGAGGGGCCGGCGAGCAGGACGACGCGGGTCGGAATCGGTAGGGAACTCACGGAACACCAGTGTGAGGCATTCCCCCGTCCAGGGGACCACCGAGGAAGGCCGTTGGTATCGAGCATCACACCTCAACTACTGTCGGTGGCCGCCCCATCACCCCCTGGAAGGATCCTCATGGCGCGTCACGCAGAACCCCGGACCCCCCGCCGCAGCGCCCTGCTCAAGGCCGGGCTCACCGTCACGGCGGCGGGTGCCGCGGTCCTCGGCGCGGGCGCGGCGGCCCAGGCGGTCGCCCCGGTGCCGCTGCCCGTCGACTCGCTGACCCGGACGGACGCCGCCGCGGCCGGGGCGGGCGCGCTGAGCGGCGTCACCCACGGCGTGGGCCCGCTGACCCGCCTCCAGCTCGACCCGCTGGCCAAGACGGGCGTCGACCCGCTCGACAACGGGCTGGGCACCCAGGTCGCCGACTTCAAGCCGGTCGGCACGAACCTCGTCACCGACCACCTCACTCAGGGCGGCGCGGTGGCGGACCTGCCGGTGGCGGGTCCGCTGACGCAGGGGCTGCTGCCGTAAGGCGGTTCAGCGCCTGGCGCGGCGGAGCCAGGCCGTCGCCGCGCTCGGCTGCTTCAGGCGCGCGCGCCAGGGGCCGTCCGCCCGCTTCACATGGACGAGGACCGGGCCCTCGGGCAGCGGCAGGCTCTCCCGGCGTCTGCCGATCTCGTTGATGTGCGGCCACCGGTAGTCCGGGAGGGTCGTGTGGTCGTCGCGGCCCGCCAGGTCGTAGGAGTCGACGATGAAGTTGCTGCTGCCGCGGTAGTGGAAGGCGACGTCGGTCGTCCCTCCCGTGTGCAGCAGGACGTTTGGGCCCCAGCACTCCAGGGTGTCCTCCGTCAGGAGCCTGGCCGCGGCCAGCGGCAGGACCACGACCTGCCAGGGGCCCTTCGCCCCCAGCTTCAGCCGCAGCCGCCCGTTCTCGGGGACGACGACGAGCAGGCGGCCCCGGAAGTTCACCTCCGTGCTGTTGACCAGGAGGTCCTCATCCTTGTTGCGCGCGTCGAGGGTCCACACGCTGGTGTGGCCGTCGGTCTCGACGGCGAGTTCGACCACGACCGGGCCCGGCGGGACTCCGTCGACGTTGATGACCTCGTTGCCCGTTCCGGTGAGCACGTGCGGTTCGAAGACGGCCCCGAACGTCCACTCCGCGGGGCCTTGCGTGCCGGGTGGGTACGAGTACGGGGCCGGGGACGCGTACGGGAGGGATGCCGGGGCCTGGGGAGAGGTGGCCTGGATCTCGGCGGGGGCCGGCATGGAGGCCGGAGCAGACGGCGCTTCCGCGACCTGGGGCGCCTCCGGCGCCTGCATCTCCGTCTCCGTCTCCGTCTCCGGGGAGTCCACCGTCGGGGAGTCCTCCGTCGGCGTTTCCTCTCCCACCACGCCGTGGTCCGCCGCCAGGCCGACGAGGCCGTCCAGGTAACCCTGGCCGACCGCGCGGAACTTCCAACCGCCCGCCCGCCGGTACAGCTCCGCGAGGACCATCGCCGTCTCGCCGCCCGCGTCGGTCACCTCGTACCCGACGACCGTCGTGCCGTCCGGCCCGAAGACCTCCACGGAGAGGCCGCGGACGTCCCGCAGCGCGCCCTCCTCCGTCGACGCGACGACGAGGACGCGGGGGATCTCCCCCTCGACGCCCGTGAGGTCGGTGTCCAGCCACACCGTGCCGTCCTCGCCCTCGGTGAGCCGCACCGAGCCCGACGGGTGCGCCGGAGCGCCGTCGAAGACGATGTCGGCGTCCCCCCGGACCCTGCCCTGTTCCGTGACGAGCAGCGCCGCGACGTCGACGCCGCTCCGGACGGCGAGGCGCAGTGCCGCCGTCGGGACGTAGGCGTTGTCTCCCTTGATCAATCCCCTGAGCATGACCGGATCTTGCGTGCGACGGGGGGACAAGCGCAAGGCCCCCGGGTGCGGACGGGCACCCGGGGGCCTTGCGGGGAAAGGTCCGACTAGTACGAGGAGCCGCTCGCGCCCAGGGAGCCCGTCGGGTGCCAGACCGTCTTGGTCTCCAGGAAGGCGGTCATGCGGTCCGTGCCGGGGGACTCGTTGAAGTCCTCGGAACGGGGACGCAGCACGCGCTTGAGGTTGTCCGCCGCCGCGATCTCCAGCTCGCGCGCGAGGTCGCCCTCGGTCGCGCCCGTGAGGTCGATCGCGTTGACGTCCTGGTGGGCCGCGAGGTGCGGTCCCATCTCGGCCGCCTTGCCGGAGAGGATGTTGACCACGCCGCCCGGAAGGTCGGAGGTGGCCAGCACCTCGCCCAGGGAGAGGGCGGGGAGCGGGGACTTCTCGCTCGCGATCACGACGGCGGTGTTGCCCGTCGCGATCACCGGGGCGATCACCGAGACCAGGCCCAGGAAGGACGAGTCCTGCGGGGCGACGACGGTGACGACGCCGGTCGGCTCGGGGGAGGAGAGGTTGAAGTACGGGCCGGCCACCGGGTTGGCGCCGCCGACGACCTGGGCGATCTTGTCCGTCCAGCCCGCGTACCAGACCCAGCGGTCGATCGCCGCGTCGACGACCACGGCCGCCTTCGACTTCGACAGGCCCTCCGCGTCCGCGACCTCGCGGACGAACTGGTCCCGGCGGCCCTCCAGCATCTCGGCGACGCGGTAGAGGATCTGGCCGCGGTTGTACGCGGTCGCGCCGGCCCAGCCGCCGAAGGCCTTGCGGGCGGCGACGACCGCGTCACGGGCGTCCTTGCGGGAGGAGAGCGGCGCGTTCGCCAGCCACTTGCCCTTCGAGTCGCTCACCTCGTACACCCGGCCGCTCTCGGAGCGGGGGAACTTGCCCCCGACGTACAGCTTGTAGGTCTTGAAGACGTTCAGACGCGTCTGCTGCTCAGACATCGAGGTAAGCCTCCAGGCCGTGGCGACCGCCTTCGCGGCCGAAGCCCGACTCCTTGTATCCGCCGAAGGGCGAGGTCGGGTCGAACTTGTTGAACGTGTTGGCCCAGACGACACCGGCGCGGAGCTTGGAGGCGACCGCGAGGATGCGGGAGCCCTTCTCCGTCCAGATGCCGGCGGACAGGCCGTACTGGCTGTTGTTGGCCTTCGCGACGGCCTCGTCCGGCGTGCGGAACGTCAGCACCGACAGGACCGGACCGAAGATCTCGTCGCGGGCGACCGTGTGCGCCTGCGTGACGTTCGTGAAGAGCGTCGGGGCGAACCAGTAGCCGGCCGACGGGATCTCGCAGGAGGCGGTCCAGCGCTCGGCGCCCTCCGCCTCGCCGCGCTCCACGAGCGAGGTGATGCGGGCCAGCTGCTCCGAGGAGTTGATGGCGCCGATGTCGGTGTTCTTGTCGAGCGGGTCGCCGAGGCGCAGCGTGTTCAGGCGGCGCTTGAGCGAGTCGAGCAGCTCGTCCTGGACCGACTCCTGGACCAGCAGGCGCGAGCCCGCGCAGCAGACCTGGCCCTGGTTGAAGAAGATGCCGTTGACGATGCCCTCGACGGCCTGGTCGATCGGGGCGTCGTCGAAGACGATGTTGGCGCCCTTGCCGCCCAGCTCCAGGGTGACCTTCTTGTGCGTGCCGGCGACGGAGCGCGCGATCGACTTGCCGACCGCGGTCGAGCCGGTGAAGGCGACCTTGTTCACGTCCGGGTGCTCGACCAGGGCGGCGCCCGTGTCCCCGTAACCGGGAAGGATGTTGACGACACCCCTCGGCAGCCCGGCCTGGCGGCAGATGTCCGCGAAGAACAGGGCGGAGAGCGGGGTCGTCTCGGCCGGCTTGAGGACGACGGTGTTGCCCGTCGCGAGCGCCGGGGCGATCTTCCACGCCAGCATCAGGAGGGGGAAGTTCCAGGGGATGACCTGGCCGGCCACGCCCAGCGGGCGCGGGTTCGCGCCGTAGCCCGCGTGGTCGAGCTTGTCGGCCCAGCCCGCGTAGTAGAAGAAGTGCGCGGCGACCAGCGGGAGGTCGGCGTCGCGGGTCTCCTTGATCGGCTTGCCGTTGTCCAGGGTCTCCAGGACGGCCAGCTCGCGGCTGCGCTCCTGGATGATCCGGGCGATCCGGAAGAGGTACTTCGCGCGCTCGGAGCCGGGCAGCGCCGACCACTTCTCGAAGGCCTTCCGTGCGGCCTTCACCGCGCGGTCCACGTCCTCGGAGCCCGCCTGGGCGATCTCGGACAGGACCTCCTCGGAGGAGGGGGAGACGGTCTTGAAGACCTTGCCGTCGGCCGCGTCGACGAACTCGCCGTCGATGAAGAGGCCGTAGGAGGGGGCGATGTCGACGACGGACCGGGACTCGGGTGCCGGCGCGTACTCGAATGCAGATGCCATGTTGATCAGTCCACCGTCACGTAATCGGGGCCGGAGTAGCGGCCGGTCGCCAGCTTCTGGCGCTGCATCAGCAGGTCGTTGAGCAGGCTGGAGGCGCCGAAGCGGAACCAGTGGTTGTCCAGCCAGTCCTCACCGACGGTCTCGTTGACGAGGACGAGGAACTTGATCGCTTCCTTGGTGTTGCGGATGCCGCCGGCCGGCTTCACGCCGATCTGCACGCCGGTCTGCGCGCGGAAGTCACGCACGGCCTCCAGCATGAGGAGCGTGTTCGCCGGGGTGGCGTTGACCGCGACCTTTCCGGTCGAGGTCTTGATGAAGTCCGCGCCGGCCATCATGCCGAGCCAGGAGGCGCGGCGGATGTTGTCGTACGTGGACAGCTCGCCGGTCTCGAAGATCACCTTGAGGCGGGCGCGGTCGCCGCACTCCGCCTTGATCGCGGCGATCTGCTCGTAGACCTTCAGGTAGTGGCCGGCGAGGAAGGCGCCACGGTCGATGACCATGTCGATCTCGTCGGCGCCCGCGGCGATGGCGTCGGCCGTGTCGGCCAGCTTCACGGGGAGCGCGGCGCGCCCGGCCGGGAAGGCGGTGGCGACCGAGGCGACCTTGACGCCGGAGCCCGCGACGGCGGCCTTGGCGGTGGCCACCATGTCGGGGTAGACGCAGACGGCGGCGGTCGTCGGGGTCGTGCGGTCGGTCGGATCGGGGTTGACGGCCTTGGCGGCGAGCGCCCGGACCTTGCCCGGGGTGTCCGCGCCTTCGAGCGTCGTCAGGTCGATCATGGAAATGGCCAGGTCGATGGCGTACGCCTTGGCCGTGGTCTTGATCGAGCGGGTGCCGAGGGACGCGGCGCGCGCCTCCAGGCCGACGGCGTCGACGCCGGGCAGCCCGTGGAGGAAGCGGCGCAGCGCACCGTCGGACGCGGTCACGTCGGCGAATGCGGATGCTGCGGATGCAGTGGTGGGCATGGTCACCAGTCGAGCATATCTACGCGCGTAGCGACCTGTACAGGGGAGGTGCTTCGCGGAGCCCGAGGTCAGGGGGGTCGGTCGGCGTGGTGACGGTCGCGCGACCGGGGCCGTGACTCCTGTCACACGCCCGTGACATGGAGCGGACGAGTCCTGAATACAAGATTAATAGATTCTTATCAGCAGCCAGCCAGACCTCACCGGAACCAGTCGGACCGAGAAAAAGCGGCATGCGACTCACCCAACCACCTGCCTGAATCACAGGAGTCGTTATGCGCACCGCCCTTCGCACCGCCATCGCCACCGCCCTCGTCGCCGGTGTCGCGATCACCCCGGCCCTCACCGCCGGCACCGCCTTCGCCGCCGACGGTCCGGCTGCCGTGAATCCCGCCGCGCCCGCGGCGCCCGCCGTGCCTTCCGCTCCGGCTGCGATCGCCCCGGCCGAGCAGGCTGCCAACCAGGCCGAGACCCCGGTCGAGACCCCGGCCGGGACCTCGACCGCAACCCCGGCCAAGGGCGCCACCGCCCAGGCCGGGGCCGCGACCGCCCCGGTCCGTACCGTCCAGCTCGCGGGCGGGCTGTCGGCCAAGGTGTACGCGAAGGGCGACCAGCACCCGTACTTCACCGCCACCGTGATCAGGGGCGGCGTGACGCTCGGTGAGCTGAAGGCCGGTGCCGGCTACGGCGGGGAGCACACCCGGATCTTCGTCGGCTACGCGGTGACCCTGACCTCCGAGGGCAAGGTGACCGCGGTCGCCGTCGACGCCGCGAACGGCACCCTCCTCCGTACCGTCCAGCTCGCGGGCGGGCTGTCGGCCAAGGTGTACGCGAAGGGCGACCAGCACCCGTACTACACCGCCACCGTCGTCAAGGACGGCCGGACGCTCGGTGAGCTGAAGGCCGGCGCCGGCTACGGCGGGGAGGACACCCAGGTCTTCGCCGGCTACGCGGTGACCCTGACCTTCGAGGGCCAGGTGACCGCGAAGGCGACCGCGGGCGGGACCCCGCAGGGCACCCTCGTCCGCACCCAGACCCTCGTCGACGGCACGGTCGCCAAGATCTACAAGGTCGGCGACGGCCACCACCGCGCCGAGCTCTTCCAGCAGGGCAAGCGGGTCGGCACGCTCGACGCCGACCACTGGTCGGTCGCCGCCAACAACAACGGCGCCTTCCTCATCCTCAACTCCGACGGCACCACCTACAACTGGGTCGGCAACTACCTCCCGGGCGCCAAGCCCGGCCAGTACAAGCTGGCCAACGGCGTCCGCCTGGAGCTCGTCAAGAAGGACGGCCGCTACGGCATCCAGGAGATCCGCCTGGGCGTCGGCACGGGCGTCTCCTACCTGAAGGGGGACCGCCAGGTCTACGGCTTCACCGGCGGTGGCCTCGTCGTCCTGGAGCGGGACGGTGGCCTCGCCGCCTACATCCCCGGCGCCGCGAAGCAGTCCGCCCCGCTGCCGTACACCCGTGACGACGCCTGCACCATCTACACCGAGGTCGGCATCGGAGCGGGCACCAAGGCTGCTCTGACCATGAGCCCGAACGGCCCGACCGCCACCCTCCGCGACATCGGCAGCGACAAGCAGGTCTACACGAAGCTCGACCGCAACCACCCCTCGCTGCCGAAGAGCGCCGGCATCATCGCCCGCATCGACAACCCCTTCAGCGCCACGCCCACCCTCTACACCAAGGTCGAGGGCGGCACGGCCAAGGGCGGTACGCACGCCTTCCCGAAGATGCCGAAGGGCTGCACGCTCAACCCGGTCAAGGGCACCAGCACCCCCGTCACCGGCACCACCGGCACCACCGGCAGCAACGACAGCAAGGGCCTCACGGTCAACACCGGCGGTCAGACCTCCGTCGTCCCGCGCGGCGGCGTCGCGGCCGGCGCCGAACTCGGCACCGAGGGGGACTCCACGGCCCTGCTCGCCACGGGCGCCGGCGCGGCCTCGCTCGCCGCCGCGGGTCTCGGCTTCGTCGTCCTGCGCCGCCGGAACGCCGCCTCGCGCGCCTGATCCTCGCCCCGTCCGACCGGCCCGCCGTCCCACCGGTACGTCGCCCCGCCGGTACCCCGTCCCCACCGGTACCCCGTCCCACCAGTTCCCTGCCCTTTGACCCGAGCGGGAACACACCCCACCCCCCGGCCGGTCGCCGCGTCCCGCGCGGCGGCCGGCCGGACCCCTTCGCCGTCCCGTCCGTCCGCCTGCCCGTCCGCCCGGAGCCCGCCCGTGAACCGCCGCCCTCGCCGCGTCCGTACCGCCCCCCTCCTCCTCGTGGCCGTCCTCGCCGCCCTCACCGGCTGCTCGGCCGACGGCGGGACCACCCCGCCCACCACCCCGCCCGCGCGGATCTCCGAGGCCACCGCCCCCGCGCCGGTGCAGAGCACCGCCCCCGTCCGCCCGCTCGCCCGGTCCCTGCCCGTCCGGGTCCGAGTCCCCGCCGCCGGGGTCGACACCGGCCCGGTCCTGAGCCTCGGCCTGAACGCCGACGGCACCGTCGAGGTGCCCTCCGAGGCGGACGCCGACCGCGTCGGCTGGTACGAGAAGGGCGTCACGCCCGGCGAGACCGGCCCCGCCGTTCTCATCGGCCACTTCGACACCGCCCGCGGCCCGGCCGTCCTGAAGAACGTCTCGAAGGTCCGGACCGGCGACGAGATCACGGTGTCGCGCGCGGACGGCAGGATCGCCGTCTTCCGGGTCAGGGAGCTGGAGCAGGTCGACAAGAAGACCTTCCCGACGGCCAAGGTGTACGGCGACACCCAGCGCGCCGAGCTGCGCCTGATCACCTGCGGCGGAGAGCTGGTCGACGGCCACCGGCCCGACAACATCATTCTGTACGCGGATCTCGTGGCCACGCGGGCCGCCTGAGCCCCCACCGGCCCGCTGAGGCAGAATCGGCGGCATGACGACCCCGGAGCCGACCCCCGAGCCGACCCCTGAGCCGGACCCGAAGCCGACGCCCGAGGCGAGCCACGAGCCCGCCCCGGCCGAGGAGCAGTTCGCCGACCGCGTCTTCCGCTCACCCCTCGGCATCGCCGGCGGCGTGTTCCTGATCATCCTCGCGTGCCTCTTCGCCGGCGACGCGCTGATCCGCGGCGAGGGCCGGACCCCCTGGCTCGCGCTCGCCGGGCTCGTCCTCGCCATCCCGCTGATCGTCGCCTTCACGATCCGGCCCGCGGTGTACGCCAACGACAACCGGCTCCGCGTCCGCAACCCGTTCCGGACGATCACCCTGCCCTGGGCCTCGGTCGCCGACGTACGCGCCGGGTACTCCAGCGAGGTCTTCACGCAGGACGGCTCCAAGTACCAGCTGTGGGCCGTCCCCGTCTCGCTGCGGCAGCGGAAGAAGGCGGCCCGGAACGCCTCCCGCGCCTCCCAGGACGACCCCCACGGCCGTACCTCCGTCACCGCCGACGTGCGGGACAGCGCGTCCCGGAGCGCGCCCACCGACCGGACCGTCGCCGACCTGCGCGAGCTCGCCGAGCTCCGCGCCGGGGCCCCCGGCTCGCAGGGCGAGCCGCGGGTGCGCTGGGCCTACGAGATCATCGGCCCCGCGGCCGCCGGGCTGCTGCTCTTCGTGATCCTCCTCGCGACGGGCTGACCCGTCCCCGCGCGTGTTCCACCGGGACACCGGTACAGACGAGAGGGCCGGTGCGGAATCGCTTCCGCACCGGCCCTCTCCTCACGCTCCGGGTGGAGCGGCCCCTGGTCAGAGACCCGCGGCCGCGCTCAGGTCCCGCTTGATCGCGACCAGCACCTCGTGGGCCGTCGTCCGGGCCGGGGCCAGGTCGACCGCCGCGGCGACCGGCACCACGACCTCCAGGTAGCACTTGAGCTTGGGCTCGGTGCCGCTCGGGCGGACGATCACCCGGGCCTTGTAGTCGCCCTCCAGGTGGTAGCGCAGCCCGTCCGTCGGCGGGAGCGACTCGGTGCCCTTCGTCAGGTCCTCCGCCGAGACGACGGTGAGACCGGCGAGGGAGACCGGCGGGCGCTCGCGCAGCGCCGTCATGGCGTTCGCGATGATGCTCAGGTCCTCGACCCGCACCGACAACTGGTCGGTGGCGTGCAGGCCGTGGGCGACCGCCAGGTCGTCGAGCAGGTCCAGGAGGGTCCGGTCCTGCTCCTTGAGGACCGAGGCCAGCTCGGCGACGAGCAGCGCGGCCGTGATGCCGTCCTTGTCGCGGACGCCCTCGGGGTCGACGCAGTAGCCGAGCGCCTCCTCGTAGCCGTACCGCAGCCCGTCGACGCGGGCGATCCACTTGAAGCCGGTCAGCGTCTCCTCGTATCCGACGCCGGCCGCCTCGGCGATCCGACCGAGCAGGGAGGACGACACGATCGACTCGGCGAACACGCCCGTCGCGCCCTTGTGCACGAGGTGCGCGGCGAGCAGCGCGCCGACCTCGTCGCCGCGGAGCATGCGCCAGCCTCCCTCGACGGCGGCGTCCGGCACGGCCACCGCGCAGCGGTCGGCGTCGGGGTCGTTGGCGATGACGATGTCGGGGTCCACGGCCCGGGCCGCCTCGAAGGCGAGGTCCATGGCACCCGGCTCCTCCGGGTTCGGGAAGGCGACCGTCGGGAAGGCCGGGTCGGGCTCGGCCTGCGCGGCGACGAGCGCGGGCGGCGGGAAGCCGGCCCGGGCGAAGGCCGCCGTCAGGACGTCCTTGCCGACGCCGTGCATGGCCGTGTAGACGGTCCGCGCGGAGCGGGGGGAGCCGGGGGTCAGGACGGCGTCCGTGCGGGCCAGGTAGGCCTCCAGGACCTCGTCGCCGAGGGTCTCCCAGCCGGACTCCGGACGGGGCACGTCGTGCAGCGAGCGGACCGCGTCGATCTCGGCGGCGATCTCCGCGTCCGCGGGCGGCACGATCTGCGAGCCGTCTCCCAGGTAGACCTTGTAGCCGTTGTCCCGCGGCGGGTTGTGGCTCGCCGTCACCTCGACGCCGGCGACGGCGCCCAGATGCCTTATGGCGTACGCGAGGACGGGCGTCGGCAGCGGGCGCGGGAGGACCGCGGCGCGCAGGCCGGCGCCGATCATCACGGCGGCGGTGTCGCGGGCGAAGTCGGCCGACTTGTAGCGGGCGTCGTAGCCGATCACGACCAGGCCGGCGCCTCCTTCCCTCTGGGAGGGCTCCTTGGCCCTGAGGTACGCGGCCAGGCCGGCGGCGGCGCGGATGACGACCGAGCGGTTCATCCGCATGGGCCCGGCGCCGATCTCGCCGCGGAGGCCGGCGGTGCCGAACTGGAGGGTGCCGCTGAAACGGGCGGCGAGCTCGTCGGTGTTGCCGGCCTCGATGAGCTTCGCGAGCTCCTCGCGGGTCTCCGGGTCGGGGTCCTCGGCGAGCCAGGTCTGGGCGCGGGTGAGGAGGTCGTCCTGCGTCACGGGGTGCCTTTCGGTGTGCGGGCCGGGTGGGGCGGGGGCAAGCCGGTGGGGGTGGGCCGCTGCGCGGGGCCTGTTCCCCACCCCGCCCCTTCCCGAAACCGGGACTCCGCCCCGGACCCCGCGCCTCAAACGCCGGCGGGGCCGGATTTTCCGCCCTGCGGGCGAAATCCGGCCCGCCCGGCGTTTGAGGGCACGGCCGTAGGCCGTACGGGGGTCCGGGGCTTGCCCCGGTGACGGGAAGGGGCGGGACGGGGAGACGGCCCCCGCGCAGCGGCCCACCCCTGAGCCGGGTGGCTCAGATGCGGTCGAGCACCCGGGTCAGCAGCTCACCCATCCGCGCGGCCGAGTCGCGGCCCGCCTGGAGGACCTCCTCGTGGTTCAGCGGCTCGCCCGAGAGCCCCGCCGCCAGGTTGGTGACCAGGGAGATGCCCAGGACCTCGGCACCCGCCTCGCGGGCCGCGATGGCCTCCAGGACCGTGGACATGCCGACGAGGTCGCCGCCCATGACGCGGACCATGTTGATCTCGGCCGGGGTCTCGTAGTGCGGCCCGGGGAACTGGACGTAGACGCCCTCCTCCAGGGTCTCGTCGACCTCCTTGCACAGCGCGCGCAGCCGCGGCGAGTACAGGTCGGTGAGGTCCACGAAGTTCGCCCCGACGATCGGCGAGGCGGCCGTCAGGTTGATGTGGTCGCTGATCAGGACCGGCTGGCCGGGGCGCATGCCGGCGCGGAGGCCGCCGCAGCCGTTGGTCAGGACGATCGTCTTGCAGCCGGCGGCGACGGCGGTGCGGACGCCGTGGGCGACGGACGCGACACCGCGGCCCTCGTAGAAGTGGGTGCGGCCGAGGAAGACCAGCGCGCGCTTCTCACCGATCTTGTACGAGCGGACCTTGCCGCCGTGGCCCTCGACGGCCGGCGGCGGGAAGCCGGGGAGCTCGGTCACCGGGAACTCGGCCTCGGGGGCGCCGAGCGCGTCGACGGCGGGCGCCCAGCCCGAGCCCATGACCAGGGCGACGTCGTGGTTGTCGACGCCGGTCAGCTCGCGCAGACGGGCGGCAGCGGCCTCGGCGGCCTCGTACGGGGTGGCAGTTGCGTTCACTGACTCTCTCGCCTCGGGGAGGGGAGTCCGAGGGGAGCCCCGGACGGATTTGGTACCCGCAGAAGCCTAGCCGGAGATTGCCTACGCGCGTAGATGACGATGCTGACGGACTTGCGATCGTTGTCTTGTCGTTTCCGACGAATGGGGCGAAGGAGGCCTCGCCGCCGTCCGTCGGGCGTTCGCACACTCCCCGTCCGTGCCTCAGCAGGGACGCTTGCGCAACTCCATCACGTAGTCGTGCGGCGCGCCCGCCGACTCGGCCGCGTCCGCGATCTCGCCCAGGTACCGCGCGGACGGCAGCCCGCCCTCGTAGCCGTTGAGGACGTAGACCCAGGCCGGCTCCTCGCCGTCGAGGGTGTCCACCCGGACCCGCATCCGCCGGTAGATGTCCAGGCCGACGCCCTCCCACCGGTCCATGGAGTCCTCGTCCATCGGAGCGATGTCGTACAGCGCCACGAAGACCTGGGAGCGGGGGGCCTCCACGATCGTGGCCAGCGCGCCCTCCCAGCCCATCTGCTCGCCGCCGAAGGTCAGCCGCCAGCCGTTCAGCCAGCCGGTGCCGCGCAGCGGGGAGTGCGGTGCGCGGCGGCTCATCAGCCGCGCGTCGAGGTTGCCGGCGAAAGCGGCGTAGAGCGACATGGCACCGAGGGTACGGGAGCGGGCGGCGTCTCCGCCGGACTCCGCCGTCCGGGCCGCGGGAGCCCGGCCGTACTGCGGGGCGGTGGTCGTGGCGAGCCCGGTCGACTGCCGGGGCGGCGGTCGGCGGCAGCCCGGTCGTGCTCCGGCGCGCCGCGTACGGAGCCCCGGCGCGAGGTCGCGCCGGGCGTGCGGGAGAATGGGGTACGCACTTGAAGCGTGCGGGACAATGGCGTACGCACTGCACCCCAGCGGGGGGACCCCCCGGCAGAACGAGACGCGAGGCGTAGATCCCAGTGACCCGGATCGTGATCATCGGTGGCGGACCCGGCGGATACGAGGCGGCCCTGGTGGGCGCCCAACTCGGCGCGGAGGTGACCGTCGTCGACTGCGACGGCCTCGGCGGCGCGTCCGTCCTGACCGACTGTGTTCCCTCGAAGACGCTGATCGCCACGGCGGAGGTGATGACCACCTTCGACTCCTCCTACGAGGAGCTCGGCATCATCGTCGCGGACGACACCCCGCACGTGGAGCAGGCCGCCCGCGTCGTCGGCGTGGACCTCGGCAAGGTCAACCGACGGGTGAAGCGCCTCGCGCTCGCCCAGTCGCACGACATCACCGCCTCCGTCACCCGGGCCGGCGCCCGGGTGCTGCGCGGCCGCGGCCGGCTCTCCGGCCGGCAGGCCGTGGACGGCTCCCGCCAGGTGATCGTCACCGCCGCCGACGGTACGGAGGAGACGCTCACCGCGGACGCCGTGCTGATCGCGACCGGCGCCCACCCGCGCGAGGTCCCCGACGCGAAGCCGGACGGCGAGCGCATCCTCAACTGGACGCAGGTCTACGACCTCAAGGAGCTCCCCGAGGAGCTCATCGTGGTCGGCTCCGGCGTCACCGGCGCCGAGTTCGCCGGCGCCTACCAGGCCCTCGGCTCCCGGGTCACCCTGGTGTCGAGCCGCGACCGCGTCCTGCCCGGCGAGGACCCGGACGCCGCCGCCGTCCTGGAGGACGTCTTCCGCCGCCGCGGCATGAACGTCATGGCCCGCTCGCGTGCCGAGTCCGCCAAGCGGGTGGGCGAACGGGTCGAGGTCACGCTCGCGGACGGCCGCGTCATCTCCGGCACCCACTGCCTCATGGCCGTCGGCGCGATCCCCAACTCGGCCGGGATGGGTCTGGAGGAGGCCGGGATCAAGCTGAAGGACTCCGGTCACATCTGGACCGACCGGGTCTCGCGTACGAGCGCCCCCGGCGTCTACGCGGCCGGTGACGTCACCGGTGTCTTCGCGCTCGCCTCGGTCGCCGCCATGCAGGGCCGCATCGCGATGTACCACTTCCTCGGTGACGCGGTGGCCCCGCTCAACCTGAAGACGGTCTCCTCCAACGTCTTCACCGACCCCGAGATCGCCACCGTCGGCTACACACAGGCCGACGTGGACGCGGGCAAGATCGACGCCAAGGTCGTCAAGCTGCCGCTGCTGCGCAACCCGCGCGCGAAGATGCAGGGCATCCGGGACGGCTTCGTGAAGATCTTCTGCCGTCCCGGCACCGGCATCGTGGTCGGCGGCTGTGTCGTCGCCCCGAAGGCGAGCGAACTGATCCACCCGATCTCGATCGCGGTCGACAACAATCTGACGGTCGAACAGATCGCAAATGCTTTCACCGTGTACCCCTCCCTGTCGGGCTCGATCGCGGAAGTGGCACGGCAGTTGCACACCCGAAAGTCGGCGGGCGAGGCGTAACACCCCGGCCGGGGAACGCTCCCGCCTGCGGGAACGGTTCGCCGACTCGGACAACCCCCGGCAAGCCGGGGCATAGACCTGGCGCAGAGCCGGACAACGACGGGGCCTCCCATACCACTTGGAGGCCCCGTCTGTGCGCATCTTCTGCAATTCGGCGCATACTGCTGAAAAGTATCGGCCGCTCACGTTACTGTCAGTTTCGTGTTCGCTGCAGAACGTCGCCAGTTGATCCTCGAAATGGTGCGAGCCAATGGGGCCGTGTCGCTCCGCGAGCTCGCCCGCGTCGTCCAGACCTCGGAGGTGACCGTACGGAGGGACGTACGGGCACTCGAGGCAGAAGGACTCCTCGACCGCCGTCACGGCGGTGCGGTGTTGCCGGGCGGATTCACGCGAGAATCCGGCTTCCCGCAGAAATCCCATCTCGCCACGGCGGAGAAGACGGCCATCGCCGACGTCGCCGCGAGCCTTGTCGAAGAGGGCGAGGCCATCGTCGTCGGCGCCGGGACGACCACGCAGGAGCTGGCCCGCCGGCTCGCCCGCGTGCCCGGTCTGACCGTCGTCACCAACTCGCTGCTCGTCGCCCAGGCCCTGGCCCATGCCAACCGGGTCGAGGTCGTCATGACCGGCGGCACCCTGCGCGGCTCCAACTACGCCCTCGTGGGCAGCGGGGCCGAGCAGTCGCTCCAGGGGCTGCGGGTCTCCCGGGCCTTCCTCTCCGGGAGCGGGCTCACCGCCGAGCGCGGGCTCTCCACGTCCAACATGCTCTCCGCGAGCGTGGACCGGGCCCTCGTGCAGGCGGCGGCGGAGGTCGTGGTCCTCGCCGACCACACCAAGCTCGGTGCCGACACCATGTTCCAGACGGTGCCGACGGACGTGATCACCCGCCTGGTGACCGACGAGCCCCCGGCCCACGACGAGCGGGCCGCCTCCGAGCTCCAGGCCCTCGCCGACCAGGGCGTCCAGATCGCCGTCGCGGGTACGGGCGCGGGGCCCGGTGCCACCGGCGGTGAGCAGCACCACCCCCCGGGCGTCCGGCCCCGCCGTGACATGCCGCTCCCCGTCCAGCGCGGACGGATGGCGGCCGGTCAGTTCCGCGGGCCCGGCGGGGGGATGGCGGCGGAGACGCTGGAGCGCACGGCCCGGGTCGCGGACATGCGCCGCCGCTGAGCCCGCGGTCCACGGCACCTCACCGCACCACCGCACCGCGTCGCGAGGGACCCTCCCCCAGGGGTCCCACGGCCGCGTGCGTCAGTTCTTCAGTCCCCGCAGGGTCAGCGCCAGCAGGCGGTCCGCCAGCTCCGCGTCCTCCGGGCACTGCTCCGCCGCCAGCGCGATCGCGTTGGTGAGCTGCATCAGGTCGCCGATCGACACGCCGGCCCGGACCTGACCCGCCTCCTGGGCGCGCCCGAGCAGCGCCTCGCCCGCGTCGCGCAGGGGCACGCTGCACGAGGCGAGCGCCGAACTCCGGTCGTACGAGGCCGACATCAGCGCGTGCGCGAGCCCCCGGTACTCGCCCGCGTGGGCGATCAGGGCCCGCAGCCAGTCCACGAGTGCCCGGCACGGCTCGGTCGCCTCCGCCAGCTCGTGCGAGCGGTGCAGCAGCGCCGTCAGGGCCTCCTGGAAGACGGCGGTCAGCAGCGCGGCCCGGGTGGGGAAGTGGCGGTAGAGGGTGCCGATCCCGACGCCCGCGCGGCGGGCGATCTCCTCCAGGGGCGCGTCCGTGCCCTGTTCGGCGAAGACGGCCCTGGCCTCCGTGAGCAGCCGCTCGTGGTTGCGGCGCGCGTCGGCTCGCATGACGTGGGTCCTCCTCTAGGGATCGACGGAAGGGCCCGCAGGCTGCTGCCTGCGGGCCCTTCACACCGTACGTGCCGCGACGGGTCAGTCCTTGATGTCGCAGATGCTCGCGCCGGAGGTGACCGAGGCGCCGACCTCGGCGCTCAGGCCCTTGACGGTGCCGGAGCGGTGGGCGTTGAGCGGCTGTTCCATCTTCATGGCCTCCAGGACGACGATGAGGTCGCCCTCCTTGACCTCCTGGCCCTCCTCGACGGCGACCTTGACGATCGTGCCCTGCATCGGGGAGGCGAGGGTGTCGCCCGAGGCGGTCGGGCCGGACTTCTTCGCCGCCCGGCGCTTCGGCTTGGCGCCCGCCGCGAGGCCGGTGCGGGCCAGCGTCATGCCGAGGGAGGACGGCAGGGAGACCTCAAGGCGCTTGCCGCCGACCTCGACGACGATCGTCTCGCGGCCCGACTCGTCCTCGTCCACGTCGGCACCGGCCGGCGCGAACGGCTTGATCTCGTTGACGAACTCGGTCTCGATCCAGCGGGTGTGGACGCGGAACGGGTCCGCGGTGAAGTCCGGGTCGACGACGACGGCCTGGTGGAACGGGATGGCCGTGGCCATGCCCTCCACCTTGAACTCGGCCAGGGCGCGGGCGGCGCGCTGGAGCGCCTGCTCGCGGGTGGCGCCGGTGACGATCAGCTTGGCGAGGAGGGAGTCCCAGGCGGGGCCGATGACGGAGCCGGACTCGACGCCGGCGTCCAGGCGGACACCGGGGCCCGTGGGGGCGTCGAAGACGGTGACGGTGCCGGGGGCCGGCAGGAAGCCGCGGCCCGGGTCCTCGCCGTTGATGCGGAACTCGAAGGAGTGGCCGCGGACCGCCGGGTCGCCGTAGCCGAGCTCTTCGCCGTCGGCGATGCGGAACATCTCGCGGACCAGGTCGATG
>NZ_BMSF01000032.1 GCF_014649015.1 Streptomyces narbonensis | reverse complement strand
CCCATGTCCACATCAACGACCCCGACGCGGAGTAGTCACATGATCGGCCGGACAAGTCCTAGGGGGTGTCCTGCCCCGATCAGACCCGGCACGCGGGGCTCCCCAAGGCCCCGTGGTCAGTCGAGTTCGCCGCCGCGCAGCCGCTCGATCTGTACGGCGCTGACCTCGACGGTGCGCCGCATATGGGCGATGAGCAGGGCGACCTCGGCGTCGCTGTAGACGTCGAACATCGTGCCCCAGGTGCCGTTGAGCTTCCGCCACAGAGCGGCGAGCTCGGCCATCCGCGCGGGCACGAGCGCCACCAGGACCCGACGCCGGTCCTCGGTGTCCCGCTCGCGCGTCACGTACCCGGCCCGTTCCAGCCGGTCGACGAGCCGGGTCGCCGAGCCCGTGGTGAGCCCGGTCAGCTCGGCCACCCGGCCGGTCGTCACCGGCCCCTCCTCCAGGCTGAGCAGGTTCAGGCACTGCACATCGGTCGGGTGGAGCCGCAGATGATCGGCGACGGCCTGGTTGAACAGGGCATAGGAGGCCATGTAGCGGCGGGCCTCCCCGTACAGCTCGGTCATCAGCGCGTCACGCCGGGCGGAACTCTTCTGCGGCATGCGGAAAGTGAATCAGAAGACGTACGGATCCCCGGTGGCGAGCACCAGCACGCGATGCCGGTCGTTCCCCGGGTTCCGGTCGGCCGCCCCGTCCCGCCAGGCCGTGGTGATCTCCACCGTCAGCTCGTCCGGAAGGCCGGCGGTCCGCAGGTCGAGCGCCAGCTCGCCGACGCTCCCGGCGGCCCGCAGCTCGCCCGTCCGGCAGGACACCACGCGGTCGCTGCTCCACAGACAGGCCGCCGGCAGCTCGTGACCGCCCGCCATCGGCTCGGAGAAGGCGAGCCGGACCGTCGCCTGGGGGAGATCGGAGGGCCCGTGGTTCTCACTGACCAGCCAGACGCCGACCCGCCCGTCCCACAGGGAGACGTGCCCGTGATGGGCAAGATCCGCCTCGGCCCCCACGGCGCCGGCGCTCACCCCTGTACCCGCCACCACCGAGCCCGCCAGCACGACCCCGAGCACGACCTTCGACATTCCACGCATAAGCACAAAATACCCACATCACACCAAATCCCTTGATACCCCATCAGTCAGCGTGTCCCATGACACGCTGACCCCATGCTGATCGCCCGCTCCGTAGCCCTCTTCGTCCTCGCCGCGCTCTTCGAGATCGGCGGCGCATGGCTCGTCTGGCAGGGCGTACGGGAGCACCGAGGCTGGATCTGGATCGGCGCGGGCGTCCTCGCGCTCGGCGTCTACGGCCTCGTCGCCACCCTTCAGCCCGACGCCGAGTTCGGCCGCGTCCTCGCCGCCTACGGCGGCGTGTTCGTCGCGGGCTCGCTCCTCTGGGGCATGGCCGCCGACGGCTACCGCCCGGACCGCTGGGACGTCATCGGCGCCCTCGTCTGCCTCGCGGGCATGGCCGTGATCATGTACGCCCCACGCGGCCGCTGATCCCCGCCCCCACCTATCCTGACCGGGCGATCCACGTAATCGACCACCTGCGCGAGGAGCACGCCATGACCGGCCCCGGTACCCCCATCGCCGTCATCACCGGAGCGAGCAGCGGAATCGGCGCCGCCACCGCGAGGCAGCTGGCCGCCGCCGGCTACCGCGTGGTGCTCACCGCCCGCCGCAAGGACCGCATCGAAGCCCTCGCCGCCGAGCTCAACGACGCCGGCCACCAGGCCACCGCCTACGCCCTCGACGTCACCGACCGCGCCGCCGTCGACGAGTTCGCCACCGCCTTCCGCACCCTCGCGGTCCTCGTCAACAACGCCGGCGGCGCCCTCGGCGCCGAGTCCGTCGCCACCGGCGACCCCGACGACTGGCGCCAGATGTACGAGGTCAACGTCCTCGGCACCCTCCACATGACCCAGGCCCTGCTCCCGGCCCTCACCGCGAGCGGCGACGGCACCGTCGTCGTCCTCTCCTCCACGGCGGGCCACTCCACCTACGAGGGCGGCGCCGGCTACGTCGCCGCCAAGAACGGCGCCCGCGTCCTCGCCGAGACCCTCCGCCTGGAGATCGTCGGCACCCCGGTCCGCGTCATCGAGATCGCCCCCGGCATGGTCAAGACCGACGAGTTCGCCACGACCCGCTTCCGCGGCGACACCGAGAAGGCCGCCAAGGTCTACGCCGGCGTGGCCGAGCCCCTGACCGCGGACGACGTGGCCGACACCATCACCTGGGCCTGCACCCGCCCCCCGCACGTCAACATCGACCTCCTGGTCGTCCGCCCCCGCGCCCAGGCCTCCAACACCAAGGTCCACCGCGAGCTGTAGGACCGCGAAAGGGGCCGGCGCACGGCACCGGCCCCTTGTCGTCACCCGAAGGTCAGCCCTTCACGCAGATGACCTGCTTCAGCTTGGCGACGACCTCCACCAGGTCCCGCTGTTGGTCGATCACCTGCTCGATCGGCTTGTAGGCGCCCGGGATCTCGTCCACGACACCGGAGTCCTTCCGGCACTCCACGCCCCGCGTCTGGTCCTCCAGGTCCCGCACGGTGAAGCGCCGCTTCGCCGCACTCCGGCTCATCCGGCGGCCGGCGCCGTGCGAGGCGGAGTTGAAGGACGCCGCGTTCCCGAGGCCCTTCACGATGTACGAGCCCGTGCCCATCGAGCCCGGGATGATCCCGAACTCCCCGGAGCCGGCCCGGATCGCACCCTTACGAGTGACGAGCATGTCCATGCCCTCGTACCGCTCCTCCGCCACGTAGTTGTGGTGGCAGGAGATGACCGGGTCGAAGGTCACCTTCGCCTTGCGGAACTCCCGCCGTACGACCTCCTGGAAGAGCGCCATCATGATCGCGCGGTTGTACTTCGCGTACTCCTGCGCCCAGAAGAGGTCGTTGCGGTAGGCCTGCATCTGCGGGGTGTCGGCGACGAAGACCGCGAGGTCACGGTCCACGATCCCCTGGTTGTGGGGCAGCTTCTGTGCCTCGCCGATGTGGTACTCGGCGAGCTCCTTGCCGATGTTCCGCGACCCGGAGTGCAGCATCAGCCAGACCGCGCCCGTTTCGTCGAGACAGAACTCGATGAAGTGGTTTCCGGATCCGAGCGTTCCCATCTGCTTCTGGGCGCGATCATGACGGAACTTGACCGACTCCGCGATGCCGTCGAAGCGCGACCAGAAGTCGCCCCAGCCCGCCGTCGGGAACTGGAACAGCCGCGAGGGGTCCACCTCGTCCCGGTGCATGCCACGCCCCACCGGAATCGCCTGCTCGATCTTCGACCGCAGCCGCGACAGATCACCCGGCAGGTCGTTCGCCGTCAACGACGTCTTGACCGCCGACATCCCGCAGCCGATGTCCACACCGACCGCCGCCGGACACACCGCACCCTGCATCGCGATCACGGAACCGACCGTCGCACCCTTGCCGTAATGCACGTCCGGCATCACGGCCAGGCCCTTGATCCACGGCAGCGTCGCCACGTTCTGCAGCTGCTGCATGGCGCCGCCCTCGACCGAGGCGGGGTCGGCCCACATCCGGATCGGTACTTTCGCCCCTGGTACCTCTACATACGACATACTTCCTCGATTCCCCCGAAAAGTCTGATAACGCAAAAACCGGAGCCAAAGCCCGTACAGGTGACAGGGGACCGGCATCAACAGCTGCGTGTGCGATAGACATTGTGTCCACCGGCCGGGTTCGCGCGGCAAACAGTTTTCCGGAAAGACTTCGGGCGAAGGGAGCCTGGGACCGTGCAGCGAAAGAGGTACGCACCCGGCCGCACCGGGTCCACGGCGCGCACCGCCGTCGTCCTCACCAGCGTCATCGGACTGGGCCTCGGGCTCGGTCTCACGGGATGTTCGGCAGGCCCCACCACGGACGATCTCGCCGTCGACGCCAAGGCCGGCCCCGTCTCGCCCGTCGCACCCCCCGGCCGCTACCGCACGCTCTTCGAGCCCTGCGGCGCCGTCCCGCAGGCGACGCTCAAGGACCTGCTCCCGGGCGCGGCCGCCCTGCCCGACGCCGAGCGCGGCAAGGCGTACCGCGGCGTCGCGGCCGTCACGTACGACACCGACCGGCGCGTGGGCTGCACCTGGAAGGCCGACAGCCCCGAGACCTCCCACCGGCTCGCCCTCGACATCGAGCGGGTCGTGTCGTACGACCCCGCCGTCAGCGACGACTCCCGGGCGCAGGAGGTGTACCTCCGCAAGCAGCTCGCGGCGGGGATCCCCGTACCCCCCACGACCCCGCCCACCCCCACCGGCACGGCCACGGGCACCGCCTCCGGCACGGCGACGCCTCCCCCGGCGAACAAGCCGAGCACGCCGAGCACCCCAGGCGCCAAGGGCACCACGGGTACCCCGAGCGCCACCGCGCCGACGGGCAAGACCCCCACCGCCCCGGCATCGGGAGCGCCCTCCGGCGGCACCCCCTCGACCACCCCCACCCCCGCCTCCACCGGTCTGGAGCCCCGCGTCCTCGAAGGCCTCGGCGAGATCGCGTACCTCGACGACGCCCTGAGCACCGTCGGCGCGAGTGGCCATCAGCGCGTCGTCAGCGTGGTGTTCCGCACATCCAACGTCATCGTGACCGTCTCCTACCGGGAGCAGACAACCGGTTCAGCGGCGGCCCCCGACAGCCAGGAACTGCAGGAAAGGGCCCGGAATCTGGCCCGGAAGCTGGCCGAGCGCCTGGAGGAGTAGCCGTTCCGCTCCGATCCGTGAGCGGACGGCGACCACGTAACGTGTCGGCGTACCCGTGGCCGCCCGATGGCCGTGGCCGCCGACCGGCCGGCCGGACCGTACGACAAGCGACTGAAGGAACCATGCAGCGATCAGCCTCGCGACTCCCCCGCATACTCGCCTGCGCAGCCGTCCCGGTGATGCTCGTCGTCGCCGGCTGCTCCTCGGACTCGGGCGGCAGCGGCGACTCCGGCAAGACGGGGCCGCAGGACAAGGCCTCCGCTTCGGCGTCCGCGACCCCCACTCCCTCGCCGACGCCGACGGTCGCGCCGGCGAAGTTCGCGAAGCTGCCCGAGGTCTGCAAGGCGATCTCGGCGAAGACGACCGCTTCCCTGGTGCCCAAGGCGAAGAGCAAGAAGGGCACGGCGGCGGCTTCCAGCGACCTGGCCAGCCGTGGCGGCTGCTCCTGGAACGGCCTGGACGACAACGGCGTGGACGGCTCGCAGTACCGCTGGCTGGACGTGTCGTTCTACCGGTACGCGTCGGACGTGTCGCTCGGCAGCGGTGAGGAGCGCGCGACGGAGAACCTGGCGAAGGAGCTCGCCAAGGTCCAGGAGACGCCGGGCGCGAAGAAGCTCAAGACCACGACGGCCTCGGGGATCGGCGAGGAGGCGAAGGCGGTCGCGTACAAGCTGCGCAAGACGGACGAGGACTTCGTCTACGCCTCGGTCGTCGCGCGTACGGGCAACGTCCTGGTCCTGCTGTCGTACAACGGCGCCGGCTACGCGGGTGCCGACGCTCCGTCCGAGAAGAAGATCATGGACGGGGCGGTGAAGGCGGCCAAGGAGGCCGTGGCCGCCGTCGCGGCAGCCAACAAGTAGTCACAAACCGGCACAGACACAGACCGGTGAGCGGAGCCCGTCCCTCCCCCGAGGGCCGGGCTCCGCGCGCATGTGCCAGTCTGTGCGCGCGAGATGTCGTTTGACGGGGAGGGGATCGCGGGTGGCCGCGATGCAGCTGACACGCACACACCGAATACTCATCGGCCTCGTCATCGCCGGTGCGCTGATCATCGCGGGAATCGGTTTCGCGGGTTCCTACGCCGCTGTGCGCGAGCTCGCGGTGGCCAAGGGCTTCGGTACCTTCTCGTACTTCTTCCCCATCGGCATCGACGCGGGCATCTGTGTCCTGCTCGCCCTGGACCTGCTGCTGACCTGGCTGCGGATTCCGTTTCCGCTGCTGCGTCAGACCGCCTGGGTCCTGACGGCGGCGACGATCGCCTTCAACGGCGCGGCGGCCTGGCCGGACCCGCTGGGTGTCGGGATGCACGCGGTGATTCCGATCCTGTTCGTGGTGGCCGTGGAGGCCGCGCGTCACGCGGTGGGCCGGATCGCGGACATCACGGCGGACAAGCACATGGAGGGCGTGCGGCTCACCCGCTGGCTGCTCTCCCCGGTGCCGACCTTCCGCTTGTGGCGCCGGATGAAGCTCTGGGAGCTCCGCTCGTACGAGCAGGTCATCAAGCTGGAGCAGGAGCGGCTGATCTACCAGGCGCGGCTGCAGGCCCGTTACGGCCGTAGCTGGCGGCGCAAGGCCCCGGTCGAGGCGCTGATGCCGCTGCGGCTGGCCCGGTACGGGGTGCCGCTTGCGGAGACGGCGGCGGCGGGTCTCGCGGCGGCGGGCATCGAGCCCGCGGTGTTGCCCGCGCAGGCGCAGGGGGCCGCGGTACCGGTGGCGGTCGGGGCGCCCGTGCCCCAGCAGCTTCCCCAGCCGCAGCACCCGCAGCAGCCCCAGCTCCCTCAGGGTGCGCCGGGTCAGCCCGGGCCTCCGGGTCAGCCCGGGCCTCCGGGTCAGCCGGGTCAGCCCGGGCATCCGGGTCAGCCGGGCTATCCCGGCGAGGCGGGTGACAACCACGAGAGCCAGTGGTTCGCCGCGCAGCAGGTCTCCACTGAGTCGTACGAGGGCACCTACAACCCTCGGATCGTGGAGGGCCTGGAGCCGACGCCGGTCCCGGTGCCGCAGGGGCCTGAGGACGTCCCCGCGCCGGGCCCCGAGCAGTTCGTGGAGTACCCGGAGTACGTCGAGCGGCCGGAGCCGCAGGCCGACGAGTTCGAGGACGTCGTCTACAAGGTCCTGGGCGCGTACGTGATGGAGCACGAGCGGCTCCCCGCCGAGGCCGAGCTGGCGCAGCTGGTGGCCGAGCAGTACGGCCTCCAGGAGTTCCCCGCCACCGACATCGACCTGCTGCGGCAGGCGATGCCGAGGGCGCAGGAGCGGGTCCAGCAGGCGAGGGCCGACGTCGACACCCCGTAAGGGCCGCCGACACCCCGTGAAGCAACGCGAAAGGGCCGCCACCCGGATTCCGGATGGCGGCCCTTCACGTACTCACGTACTCACGCGGTCACGCGGATCTCACGCGCCCAGCAGCTTGCGGACGCGCTCCGCCCCCACCGCGAGGAGCAGCGTGGGCAGGCGGGGCCCGGTCTCACGGCTCACGAGGAGCTTGTAGAGCAGGGCGAAGAAGGCGCGCTGGGCGAGCTTCAGCTCGGGCGTCGGCTTGGCCTCGGGGTCGAGCCCGGCCAGGACCTTCGGGACGCCGTAGACGAGCGTGGTGAGCCCGTCGAGCGACCAGTGGGTGTCCAGGCCCTCCAGGAGCAGCCGCAGCGATTCGCGGCCCTCGTCGTCCAGGGTGCCGAGGAGCTCGGTGTCGGGCTCCTCGCGGACGATGGTGCGCTGGTCGGCCGGGACCTGGTTGGTGATCCAGTTCTCGGCGCGGTCGAGGCGCGGCCGGACCTCGTCCAGGGAGGTGACCGGGTTTTCCGGGTCGAGCTCGGTCAGGATCCGCAGGGTCTGCTCGTCGTGGCCGGCCGTGATGTCCATGACCGAGGCGAGCGTGCGGTAGGGCAGCGGGCGCGGCGTGCGCGGCAGCTCGCCGGCGGCGGTGCGGGCCGCGCGGGTGTGGGCCGCGGCGTCGGCGGGGAGCACGGTGCCGTCCGCGACCTTGGCCTCCAGCTTGTCCCACTCGTCGTAGAGCCGCTGGATCTCCTGGTCGAAGGCGATCTTGAAGGACTGGTTGGGCTTGCGGCGGGCGTACAGCCAGCGCAGCAGCGGCGCTTCCATGATCTTCAGCGCGTCGGCGGCGGTCGGCACGCCACCGCGCGAGGAGGACATCTTGGCCATGCCGCTGATGCCGACGAAGGCGTACATGGGGCCGATGGGCTGGACGCCGTCGAAGATCTCGCGGACGATCTGGCCGCCGACGACGAAGGAGGAGCCGGGCGAGGAGTGGTCGACGCCGGAGGGCTCGAAGATGACGCCCTCGTAGGCCCAGCGCATCGGCCAGTCGACCTTCCAGACCAGCTTGCCGCGGTTGAACTCGCTGAGCTTCACGGTCTCGGCGAAGCCGCAGTTCGTGCATGTGTAGGCGAGCTCGGTGGTCTCGTCGTCGTACGAGGTGACCGTGGTCAGGTCCTTCTCGCACCGGCCGCAGTACGGCTTGTACGGGAAGTAGCCGGAGGCGCCGCCGGAGCCGTCGTCCTCGGCGGCGGCGCCGGAGCCCTCCTCGGCCTCCAGCTCGGCCTCGTCGAGGGGCTTCTGCGACTGCTTCTTCGGGGCCTTCTTCGTCCGGTACTGGTCGAGGATGGCGTCGATGGCACCGCGGTTCTTCATGGCGTGCAGGATCTGCTCGCGGTAGGTGCCGGCCGTGTACTGCTCGGTCTGGCTGATGGGGTCGTACTCGACGCCCAGCTCGGCCAGGGACTCGACCATGGCGGCCTTGAAGTGCTCGGCCCAGTTGGGGTGGGGCGAGCCGGCGGGGGCCGGGACCGAGGTCAGCGGCTTGCCGATGTGCTCGGCCCAGGACGCGTCGATGCCCTCGATGCCGTTCGGCACCTTGCGGTAGCGGTCGTAGTCGTCCCAGGAGATGAGGTGACGGACCTCGTGTCCGCGGCGGCGGATCTCGTCGGCGACCAGGTGCGGGGTCATGACCTCGCGGAGGTTGCCGAGGTGGATGGGGCCGGACGGGGAGAGACCGGAGGCGACGACGACCGGTTTGCCAGGCGCACGTCGCTCCGACTCGGCGATGACCTCGTCCGCGAAACGGGAGACCCAGTCGGTCTCGGTGCTGCTCTGAGCCACGGTCGGTACGTCCTTCTTCCTGAGGGGTGCTGCCTGACAGCCCTACGGCTACGGCCCTACCCGAGCCATTCTCCCAGACGGAAGCACACGGTCCGAGGTTGTCCACAGGGGGAGAAAACACGTTGCTCTCCCATGGGACACTTGACAAGCGAAATAGACCTGACGGACTCAACAGGAACGGAAGCTCATGGCCTCGGTCCCTTCCCTCGCTTCGACCGTGCAGCAGCGCCTCGCGGACGGACTCTCGGCAGCTCTGCCGGAGGCCGCGTCCGCCGACCCGCTGCTGCGACGAAGCGACCGGGCCGATTTCCAGGCCAACGGCATCCTGGCGCTGGCCAAGCAGCTCAAGGGCAACCCGCGTGAGCTGGCGACGAAGGTCGTCGACGCGATCCCGGCGAACGACGTGCTGAAGGAGATCGAGGTCTCGGGCCCCGGCTTCCTGAACATCACGGTCACGGACTCCGCGATCGTCGAGACCCTCGCGGCGCGCGCCGCCGACGCCCGGCTCGGCGTGCCGTTCAACGAGTCGGCGGGGACGACGGTCATCGACTACGCCCAGCCGAACGTGGCGAAGGAGATGCACGTCGGGCACCTGCGCTCCGCCGTGATCGGCGCCGCGATGGTGGAGATCCTGGAGTTCACGGGCGAGAGCGTGGTCCGCCGGCACCACATCGGCGACTGGGGCACCCAGTTCGGCATGCTCATCCAGTACCTGATCGAGCACCCGCACGAGCTGGACCACAAGGCCGACGGCGAGAGCGCCGACGCCTCCGGTGAGGAGGCCATGTCGAACCTCAACCGGCTGTACAAGGCCTCGCGGACGCTCTTCGACTCGGACGAGGAGTTCAAGACGCGGGCGCGTGCCCGGGTCGTGGACCTCCAGGCGGGCGAGCCGGAGACGCTGGCCCTGTGGCAGCGGTTCGTGGACGAGTCGAAGATCTACTTCTACTCGGTCTTCGAGAAGCTCGACATGGACATCGACGACCCCGACATCGTCGGCGAGTCCGGTTACAACGACATGCTGGCGGAGACGTGCCGCATCCTCGAGGAGTCGGGCGTCGCCGTCCGCTCCGAGGGTGCGCTGTGCGTCTTCTTCGACGACGTGAAGGGCCCGGACGGCAACCCGACGCCGCTGATCGTCCAGAAGTCCGACGGCGGCTTCGGTTACGCGGCGACGGACCTGTCCGCGATCCGTGACCGTGTCCAGAACCTGAAGGCGACGTCCCTGTTGTACGTGGTGGACGCCCGTCAGTCGCTGCACTTCAAGATGGTCTTCGAGACGGCCCGCCGGGCCGGCTGGCTGAACGACGACGTGAAGGCCGTCCAGCTGGCCTTCGGCACGGTCCTCGGCAAGGACGGCAAGCCGTTCAAGACCCGTGAGGGCGAGACGGTCCGGCTGGTGGACCTGCTGGACGAGGCCGTGGACCGGGCGACGACGGTGGTGCGCGAGAAGGCCGAGAAGGTGGGCCTGAGCGAGTCGGAGATCGTCGAGAACGGCCGGTTCGTGGGCATCGGCGCGGTCAAGTACGCCGACCTGTCGACGTCCGCCGCGCGCGACTACAAGTTCGACCTGGACCAGATGGTGTCGCTGAACGGCGACACGTCGGTGTACCTGCAGTACGCGTACGCGCGGATCAGGTCGATCTTCGGCAAGGCCGGCGACCGCACGCCGCTGGCCCACCCGGAGCTGGAGCTGGCCCCGGCGGAGCGCGCGCTCGGCCTGCACCTGGACCAGTTCGGCGAGGTGCTCTCCGAGACGGCCGCGGAGTACGCGCCGCACAAGCTCGCCGCGTACCTGTACCAGCTGGCCTCGCTGTACACGACGTTCTACGACCAGTGCCCGGTCATCAAGCCGGAGCCGGCGCAGGAGGTCGCGGAGAACCGCCTCTTCCTCTGCGACCTGACGGCCCGCACGCTCCACCAGGGCATGGCTCTCCTGGGCATCCGCACCCCCGAGCGCCTCTGACGCCCTGGGCGGGATTCCGGGGCGAAGCCCCCGGTACGGGAACCCGTACCGGGGGCTTCGTCGTCAGCGAAGATTGTGGGAGGTCCTGCCCGAGACCTCGTCGATCTCCGTGTGGGCCTTCTGGAGCAGCTGGGAGGCGAGATCCATGAGCGCGCGGGCGCCCGCGATCTCCTCGCCGACCCGCAGCTGGTCCGGATCCGAGGGGTGCCGGTTGGCCGTGCCGTGGGCCCGGAACTCGGTGCCGTCGGTGAGCCGGACCATGGCCGCCGCCCGCGTCCGGTCGCCCTCCTCCTTGAACTCCATCTCCACATGCCATCCGACAAGCGTGTGCATCATGAGGACCACCTCCACCGAGGTACCTGTCGGCTACCCCTCCAGAGTGCGCCGCCCGGTGCCGCCCCACCACTCGCCCCGTTGTCAGTGGTGCCCCGTACGTTCTGCGCATGGCGATGATCCCGAACCAGCTGCCTCGGCTCGCAGCCGATCCGACCGGCCGTTCCCTCGGCCTCGACCTGCCGCCCGGCGCCCTCACCGGCCCCGCGGAGGCCCCGTACCTCTGGTCGGGACACGGCGCGGCGGGGCCCGCCGGCTGGAGCGCGTTGCGCCCGGCGGCCCGCACGGCTGGGCTGCTGCCGGTGCTGCTGGGCGGTGAGTGGGGCCTGGACCGGTGGGAGCTGATGCCGGAGCGGATGAGCGATCCGGCCGACCACGAGGCCGACGAGGTCCTCGCCGGCTTCTGGGACGCGTACGCGTCCGACGAGATGCCCGGGAGTGCCGGCTGGCCGGGCCTGGCCCCGGCACAGCCGTATGACACGGAGCCCGACGGGACGGCGGCCGCCGTCGCCGAGATGCTGACGGAGCCGGGCTTCTGGCTGGAGGACGCCCGCCCGGCCCTGGTGCCGGCACGGCGCAGCGCGGACATCCCAGCGGCGATCGGCTGGACCGGGCCGCTGAACCACGAGAACGACGTGGCCCGGCTGTGTGCGGTGCTGCGGTCCTGGGAGGACCGCTTCGGGGCCCGTGTCGTCGCGCTCACCTTCGACCAGCTGGTGGTCTCGGTGGCGTCCCCGCCCGGGACACTGGAGGAGGCCGAGGCGGTTGCGGCCGAACACTTTGCGTTCTGCCCGGACAACATCGACCAGGGCAGCCACACGAACCTCCGCGACTACGCCCGGGCGGGGCTGCTGGACAGCCCCGTCTGGACGTTCTGGTGGGACTGAGCCCACCAGACCAGACCCACCGGGTGCCTATCGGCGTGCGGCGGCCAGCTTCTGGGCGACCTCGGTGGCCCAGTAGGTCAGGATCATCTGCGCCCCGGCACGCCGGATGCCGGTCAAGGTCTCGAAGATCGCCTTGTCCCGGTCGATCCAGCCCTTCTCGGCGGCGGCCTCGACCATCGCGTACTCACCGCTGATCTGGTACGCGGCGACGGGCACGTCCACGGCCTCGGCGACCTTGGCGAGCACGTCCAGGTACGGCCCGGCGGGCTTGACCATCACCATGTCCGCCCCCTCCTCCAGGTCGAGTGCGAGCTCGCGCATCGACTCACGGAGGTTGGCGGGGTCCTGCTGGTAGGTCTTGCGGTCGCCCTGGAGGGAGGAGCCGACGGCCTCGCGGAAGGGGCCGTAGAAGGCGGAGGAGTACTTCGCGGTGTACGCGAGGATCGCCACGTCCTCCTTGCCGATGGTGTCCAGGGCGTCGCGGACCACCCCGACCTGGCCGTCCATCATTCCGGAGGGCCCGACCACGTGGACGCCCGCGTCGGCCTGGACCTGCGCCATCTCGGCGTACCGCTCCAGGGTGGCGTCGTTGTCGACCCGCCCGTTCCCGTCGAGGACACCGCAGTGGCCGTGGTCCGTGTACTCGTCGAGGCACAGGTCGGACATGATCACGAGGTCGTCGCCGACCTCGGCCTTCACGTCCTGGATGGCGACCTGCAGGATGCCGTCCGGATCGGTCCCGGCCGTTCCCGCCGCGTCCTTCTTCGCGTCCTCGGGCACACCGAAGAGCATGATCCCGGAGACCCCGGCCTCCACCGCCTCCACGGCGGCCTTCCGCAGGGTGTCCCGCGTGTGCTGCACGACGCCGGGCATCGCGCTGATCGGCACCGGCTCGCTGACGCCCTCCCGCACGAACGCGGGAAGGATCAGATCGGCCGGCTGCAGCCGCGTCTCGGCAACCATGCGCCGCATGGCGGGCGTCGTCCGCAGCCGCCGCGGCCGCGTCCCGGGAAAGGATCCGTACGAGTTCATAATCCCGAGGCTACGCCCGCCCCAACCCTGCTCTTACCGACACCATGTTGCCGCCGAACCCCACACGGTCACACCCACCGCGTTGCACGCACGCACCCCGCCCACCGCGTTGTGAGCATGCGTTCCGCCGGGGCTGGGGGTCCCCCCTCTGGGGGAGGGTGGGCACAACGCCCACGCGCGCGGCGCCCCTGCTCGGACCCGCACCACCAGCCCCCCACGCCCCACCGAAGCGCCGCTCTGACAGGCCCCAGGACAGGAGGGCCCGAAAAACGTCGGGGCGCGGGCCCCGAGAAGGAACCCGCGCCCCGAGCAGACGAGCACCGCACCTACGTGGTCCGCCGCCTCCGCGCCCCCGGCCGCCGCTCGGAAGGACGGGTCACAGGATCCCCCGCCTCCAGCGCAGCCTCCCGCCGCCGCATCCCGAAGTCCGCCAGCGCCTCGGCCAGCTTGTGCACGGACGGCTCGGGCGACAGCACGTCCACCCGCAGCCCGTGCTCCTCGGCCGTCTTGGCCGTGGCAGGACCGATGCACGCGATCACGGTCACGTTGTGCGGCTTCCCGGCGATACCGACCAGGTTCCGCACGGTCGACGACGACGTGAAGAGAACGGCGTCGAACCCGCCACCCTTGATCGCCTCACGCGTGTCGGCCGGCGGCGGCGACGCCCGCACGGTCCGGTAGGCGGTGACGTCGTCGACCTCCCACCCGAGCTCGATGAGCCCCGCGACCAGCGTCTCGGTCGCGATGTCGGCCCGCGGCAGGAAGACGCGGTCGATCGGATCGAAGACGGGGTCGTACGGCGGCCAGTCCTCCAGAAGCCCCGCGGCCGACTGCTCACCGCTCGGCACCAGGTCCGGCTTCACACCGAAGTCCACCAGCGCCGCGGCGGTCTGCTCGCCCACCGCCGCGACCTTGATCCCGGCGAAGGCGCGGGCGTCGAGTCCGTACTCCTCGAACTTCTCGCGCACGGCCTTGACCGCGTTCACCGAGGTGAAGGCGATCCACTCGTACCGTCCGGTGACGAGCCCCTTGACCGCCCGCTCCATCTGCTGCGGGGTCCGCGGCGGCTCGACGGCGATCGTCGGCACCTCGTGCGGCACCGCGCCGTAGGAACGCAGCTGGTCGGAGAGCGAGGCGGCCTGCTCCTTGGTACGCGGCACGAGCACCCGCCACCCGAAGAGCGGCTTCGACTCGAACCACGACAGCTGGTCCCGCTGCGCCGGGGCGCTGCGCTCGCCGACCACGGCTATCACGGGTCGGTGGCCCTCGGGCGAGGGGAGGATCTTGCCCTGCTTGAAGACCTGGGCGATCGTGCCGAGCGTCGCGGTCCAGGTCCGCTGCCGGGTGGTCGTGCCCGCGATCGTGACGGTGAGCGGGGTGTCCGGCTTACGGCCAGCCGCCACCAGTTCACCGGCGGCCGCGGCCACCGAGTCGAGCGAGGTGGACACCACGACGGTCCCGTCGGAGGCGCCGACCTCGGCCCAGCACCGCTCGTCGGCGGTCCTGGCGTCGACGAAGCGCACGTCCGTGCCCTGCGCGTCGCGCAGCGGGACACCGGCGTAGGCGGGCACGCCGACGGCGGTGGCGACACCGGGGACGACCTCGAAGGGGATGCCCTCGGCGGCGCAGGCGAGCATCTCGGCTCCCGCGTTCCCGTCGAGACCGGGGTCGCCGGTCACCGCACGGACGACCCGCCTGCCGCCCCTCGCGGCCTCCATGACAAGATTGGCGGCATCCCTCAACACGGGGACTCCGGCGGCTGTTGACGCCTCGTCAACAACCGTCAGCTCAGGCGTGCTCACCCCCGCACGCGCATGGTCGCGAACGACCTCGAGCACCTCCGGCTCGGCGATCAGGACGTCCGCGCCCGCGAGGGCCTCGACGGCCCTGAGGGTCAGCAGTCCGGGGTCTCCCGGTCCTGCGCCGAGGAACGTGACGTGCCCGTGGCCGGTGAAGGCCGAGGACACAGGGCTGGTGGTCGGGCGGGTGGGGTTCAAAGTGCTCGCTCCCCCATAAGACCAGCCGCACCCTTGGCGAGCATCTCGTCCGCGAGTTCGCGTCCGAGCTGCATCGCCTCGTCGTGCGAGGTGGGTACGGGACCGGTGGTGGACAGCTGCACCAGCGTCGAGCCGTCGGTGGTGCCGACGACGCCGCGCAGGCGCATTTCGGTGACAACCTGCCCGTGACCGGGGTCGTCGGCCAGCAGGTCGGCCAGCGCACCCACGGGTGCGGAGCAGCCGGCCTCCAGGGCGGCGAGCAGGGATCGCTCGGCCGTCACGGCGGCCCGCGTGTGCGGGTCGTCGAGAGCGGCGAGCGTGGCGACGAGCTCGGCGTCGGACGCCGGGCACTCGATCGCCAGGGCCCCCTGGCCGGGGGCGGGCAGGACCGAGTCGACCGACAGGTGGTCGAGCGACAGGGAGCCGGTCAGCTCCGCGGTCCCGCCGATGCGGTTGAGACCGGCCGCGGCGAGTACCACCGCGTCCAGTTCACCGCTGTGTACGTAGCCGACCCGGGTGTCGATGTTCCCCCGGATCGGGACGCAGGTGATCTCCAGACCGTGGCTGCGCGCGTACGCGTGGAGCTGGGCCATGCGCCGCGGCGAGCCGGTGCCGACGCGGGCGCCCTTGGGCAGCCGGTCGAGCGTGACGCCTTCCCGTGCGATCAGCACGTCGCGCGGGTCCTCGCGCTTCGGGATGGCGGCCAGCACGAGCTCGGGGTGCTGGGCGGTCGGCAGGTCCTTCAGGGAGTGGACGGCGAAGTCCACCTCACCGGCGAGCAGCGCGTCGCGCAGGGCGGCGACGAAGACGCCGGTGCCGCCGATCTGCGCGAGGTGCTCCCGGGAGGTGTCCCCGTACGTCGTGATCTCCACGAGCTCGACGGGCCGGCCGGTCAGCTGCCGGACGGCGTCGGCCACGTGCCCGGACTGGGCCATGGCGAGCTTGCTGCGCCTGGTCCCGAGCCTCAGTGCCCTCTCGGTCATACTCGCCCTCGGTTCTTGACGTCGGCGTCATTCAGGTCGGCCCGGCTGACGGATGCGACCGTCTCCGGGTCGAGGTCGAAGAGTGTCCGCAGCGCGTCCGCGTACCCGGCGCCGCCGGGCTCGCTGGCCAGCTGCTTGACCCGCACGGTCGGCGCGTGCAGGAGCTTGTCGACCACGCGTCGCACGGTCTGGGTGATCTCGGCGCGCTGCTTCTCGTCGAGGCCGGGCAGCCGCCCTTCGAGCCGGGCGACCTCGTTGGCCACGACATCGGCCGCCATCGTGCGCAGGGCGACGACGGTCGGGGTGATGTGCGCGGCGCGCTGGGCGGCGCCGAAGGCGGCGACCTCGTCGGAGACGATGCCCCGGACCTGGTCGACGTCGGCGGCCATGGGCGCGTCGGCGGAGGCCTCGGCCAGCGACTCGATGTCGACGAGCCGGACGCCGGGGATCCGGTGCGCGGCGGCGTCGATGTCGCGGGGCATGGCGAGGTCGAGCAGGGCGAGCGGGGTACGGCGGCCCTGGACGGCGGCCTCGACGGCTTCGGCGCTGAGGACGAGTCCGGTGGCGCCGGTGCAGGAGACGACGACGTCGGCACGTGTCAGTTCGTCGCCGACGGCAACCATCTCGACCGCGCGTGCGGCCACTCCCGTACCACCGGGCTCGTTCAGGATCTGGGCGAGCCGCTCGGCACGGCCGAGGGTGCGGTTGGCGATCACGACCTCGGAGACGCCGGAGCGCGCGAGGGTGGCCGCGGCCAGCGAGGACATCGATCCGGCGCCGATGACGAGCGCCCGCTTGCCCTTGGCCCAGGTGTCGACGTCCGCGTCGCCCTCGCCGTCGGCGAGCTGCTCCAGGCCGAAGGTGACGAGCGACTGCCCGGCCCGGTCGATCCCGGTCTCGCTGTGGGCGCGCTTGCCGACCCTCAGGGCCTGCTGGAAGAGGTCGTTGAGGAGGCGTCCGGCGGTGTGCTGCTCCTGGCCGAGCGCGAGCGCGTCCTTGATCTGGCCGAGGATCTGGCCCTCGCCGACGACCATGGAGTCGAGCCCGCAGGCCACCGAGAAGAGGTGGTGGACGGCCCGGTCCTCGTAGTGCACGTAGAGATAGGGAGTGAGCTCGTCGAGGCCGACGCCGCTGTGCTGCGCGAGGAGCGTGGACAGCTCGGCGACACCGGCGTGGAACTTGTCGACGTCGGCGTAGAGCTCGATGCGGTTGCAGGTGGCCAGGGCGGTGGCCTCGGCGGCCGGCTCGGCGGCGAGGGTGTCCTGGAGGAGCTTGATCTGGGTGTCCCCCGGCAGCGCGGCCCGCTCCAGGATGGAGACCGGGGCGCTGCGGTGGCTCAGCCCGACGACGAGGAGGCTCATGCCGGCATCACGGCGGGGACGTCCCCGTCGGGTCCCTTGCGGCTGCCGCCCGCGGTGCGGGCGGCGGGCGGCGCGGCGGGCGCACCGGTGTCCGTGCCCGAGTCCGGGCCGCTCTCGGCGCCCGCCTCCTCGCCGGCCTTCCGCTGCTCGTGGAAGGCGAGGATCTGGAGCTCGATGGAGAGGTCGACCTTGCGCACGTCCACGCCGTCGGGCACGGAGAGCACGGTAGGGGCGAAGTTCAGGATGGAGGTGACCCCGGCGGCCACGAGCCGGTCGCAGACCTGCTGGGCGACGCCGGCCGGCGTCGCGATGACGCCGATGGAGACGCCGTCCTCGTTGATGATCTTCTCGAGGTCGTCGCTGTGCTGGACGGGGATCCCGGCGACCGGCTTGCCGGTCATGGCGGGGTCGGCGTCGATCAGCGCGGCGACCCGGAAGCCACGGGAGGCGAAGCCGCCGTAGCCGGCGAGCGCGGCGCCGAGGTTACCGATACCGACGATGACGACGGGCCAGTCCTGGGTGAGCCCCAGCTCACGGGAGATCTGGTAGACGAGGTACTCGACGTCGTAGCCGACACCACGGGTGCCGTACGAGCCGAGGTAGCTGAAGTCCTTGCGCAGCTTCGCGGAGTTGACGCCCGCGGCGGCCGCGAGCTCCTCGGAGGAGACCGTGGGTACGGAGCGCTCCGACAGCGCGGTCAGTGCGCGCAGATACAGCGGAAGCCGGGCGACGGTGGCCTCGGGAATTCCTCGGCTACGGGTCGCCGGTCGGTGAGTTCGGCCAGTTGCCACGGTGCTCCTGCGGGATGAGCGGGGCTGCAGGCGGCCATATGTCCCAAGACCGCCCCGTCGAATGCAGGCTATGTCTTTGTGAACGCGTGCACAAAGATGGTGTCCGTTTTGTCCGGCCAAAGTGACCGGGGTCACGCGGCTGGTTCCCATCGTCACCGAACCGCGGAGCAGGTCACAGCGTTGAGATCCCGAAGGGGGCAAAACCGTACACACTCCTCACGACGCCGCCCCCGAAACCCAACAAAACGTCCACGATGGTAACCGCCTTTCGGTCACGCACCCAGTTCGCGCCGGAGCCTCTGGGGATCCACCCGCCAGAAGGTGTGCTGTTCGCCGTCGATGAGCACGACGGGGATCTGCTCCCAGTACGCCCGGTGAAGATCCTCGTCGAGCGTGATGTCCTTCTCCTCCCATCGTGCCCCTGTTTCCGCACACACGGCCTCGATCACCACCCGGGCGTCGTCACAGAGATGGCAACCCGGCTTGCCGATCAGCGTCACGGTGCGCGATGCGGCGTCCTTCTTCTTCGTCCGTCCGAACATGACGTCCATTCTGTCCAATTAACAGGGGAGCCCCGCAGTGTTCACGCCCCGGCATCGTCACAAGTCGGGAAGTACCGAACAGACTGGCTATGCTCACGACATGGCCGCTCTGGGATGGCTCACCCCTCGTAGGCGCTCCGCCACCGCGCGCAGCGTCCTCGCAGGCGAGGCCGCTGCCGAGGCAGCGCGGAAGTCCTCGCTCCAGCTGGAACGGGAGCGGGAGGAGGCGGCGGCCGAGACCGCGGCCGCCGAGACCACCCCGGCCGAACCGGAGTTCCCGGTCGTCGGCGACGTACGGGCAGCGGCCTTCTTCGACCTCGACAACACCGTGATGCAGGGCGCCGCGATCTTCCACTTCGGCCGCGGCCTCTACAAGCGGAAGTTCTTCCAGCGCCGCGAGCTCGCCCGGTTCGCCTGGCAGCAGGCCTGGTTCCGGCTCGCCGGCGTCGAGGACCCCGAGCACATGCAGGACGCCCGCGACAGCGCCCTGTCCATCGTGCAGGGCCACCGCGTCTCCGAACTGATGTCGATCGGCGAGGAGATCTACGACGAGTACATGGCCGACCGCATCTGGCCGGGCACCCGCGGCCTCGCCCAGGCCCACCTCGACGCGGGCCAGAAGGTGTGGCTCGTCACGGCCGCCCCGGTCGAGACCGCCACGATCATCGCCCGAAGGCTCGGCCTGACCGGCGCGCTCGGCACGGTCGCCGAGTCCGTCGACGGCGTCTACACCGGCAAGTTGGTCGGCGAGCCCCTGCACGGACCGGCCAAGGCCGAGGCGGTACGCGCCCTCGCCGCCGCCGAGGGCCTCGATCTGAGCCGCTGCGCCGCCTACAGCGACTCGCACAACGACATTCCGATGCTCTCGCTCGTCGGGCACCCGTACGCGATCAACCCGGACACCAAGCTCCGCAAGCACGCCAAGGCCCGCGAGTGGCGCCTGCGCGACTACCGGACCGGCCGCAAGGCGGCCAAGGTCGGCATCCCCGCCGCCGCGGGTCTGGGCGCGCTCGCCGGCGGCACCGCCGCCGCCGTCGCCCTGCACCGCCGCCGCCGCTGACCCGACCGGCCGCGGCGTACGCGCCGCGGCCCTGCCGATACGTTTCGGCTGCGATCATCTGCGACAACCCCGGACCAGGCGCCCTCACCCGTCCGTGGTCGAACACCACCGCACAGGTCGACTCCCAGGCATTCCGGGCTCCTTACCCAACAGCGGCCCCGATCACTCACGCGTTCTGCACTTGAGCACAACGCAACGCCCGCGCAGTCACACTCGGAAGCAATTCGATCAACAACCGGTCACGAACAGTGGCCAGTTACGACTGCAAGCAGTAATGGAAACGACGTAATCGGTGATTTGAGCAACTGGGTGTAGCGCTGCCTGTACGAAGCGTTATTCTCCTCAGACGCACAAAGGACCCCTCCCGTCGCCACGACGAGTGAACGGTCCCGCACTGCACGTGATGGAAGCTCTGCCTCTGGGAGTCCCGTGTACCCACACGTCGGGGTTGACACCTCGGGCCTGGCTACGCTGCGCGCAACGGTCCTCGACCACTTGCGCGGCTTCGTCCCCACCGCGTACGCCGGCCCTGTCCCCGCCTTCGCCTTCGCCTCACCGGCACCCGCCGGCCCTTGCTATGCCCTGGCCGACGGCAGCGCCGCCGTGGGCAGACGGGGAACCCGCGGCGGCGCCGGAACCTCGACCGCCGCCCGCCGCCCCACCGCCGACAGCGACAGCGCTCGGATGATGGACCTGGTCGAGCGCGCCCAGGCCGGCGAGGCCGAGGCCTTCGGCCGCCTGTACGACCAGTACAGCGACACCGTCTACCGATACATCTACTACCGCGTCGGCGGAAAGGCGACCGCGGAGGACCTGACAAGTGAGACGTTCCTGCGCGCCCTGCGCCGGATCTCCACCTTCACCTGGCAGGGCCGCGACTTCGGCGCCTGGCTCGTCACCATCGCCCGCAACCTCGTCGCGGACCACTTCAAGTCCAGCCGCTTCCGCCTCGAAGTGACGACCGGCGAGATGCTCGACGCCAACGAGGTGGAGCGCAGCCCCGAGGACTCCGTCCTCGAGTCCCTCTCCAACGCGGCACTGCTCGACGCGGTCCGCCGCCTCAACCCCCAGCAGCAGGAGTGCGTGACCCTGCGGTTCCTCCAGGGCCTCTCGGTCGCCGAGACCGCCCGCGTCATGGGGAAGAACGAGGGCGCCATCAAGACCCTCCAGTACCGGGCCGTCCGCACCCTGGCCCGCCTCCTCCCGGACGACGCCCGCTGACCGGTACGCGCCCCCCACACGCGCACCCGGACACCGGTCCGGGTCCCACCGGTCCACGCCCCGCCCCCCGCTCCTCCCCCCACATCCCACGACCCCCGTACGACTCACAGTCGGTGACGCCTCCGTGACGCACTGGTCCGATCATCTTTCGCGCGTAACCCAAGTGCCGCGCCGCTCGTTGTGCGGAATGCAGGCTCCCTGTGGTCACGCCATGCCCGCAGCCACTCACTCGTTCGTGTGGATGTGTTCAAGGTGTGCAACCTTCCGGACACCCCGGGGAGTCGACCGTCATGACGAGAGGAGGTGCCGCCAGTGATCGCGAACGTATCGGCGCACCGGCGGGCGAACGCCTTCGCCCAGGCCCTGGAGGACCGGGCGGCCGAGGGCGCGGCAGCCGAACAGCCCGAAGCTCCGGCCGAACCGGCCGAGCACGGAAGGCTGTTGGCCCTGGCGAACGGCCTCGGCGACCTGCCGAAGCCGCAGCTGGACCCCGAGGTCAAGGTGGTGCAGCGAGCGCAGCTCGTCGCCGCCATGGAAGCGATGCTCATGGAAGGGAGCGCGGCCGCGGGACCTACGGTCCCGGAGCAACGGTCACAGGGCGCCAAGGGAGCCCACCGGGCCTCCCCGCTCCGCAAGCTCCGCCCACGCTCCCGCTGGTCCAAGGGCCTCGCAGCCGGCGGCCTCACCGTCGGCGTGGCCGCGGGAGCCTTCGGCGGCGTCGCCGCCGCCAGCTCCGACGCCCTCCCAGGTGACTCGCTGTACGGGCTCAAGCGGGGCATGGAGGACATCAAGCTCGGCATGGCGGACGACGCCGCGGACCGCGGCGGCATCTACCTCGACCAGGCGTCCACCCGGCTCAGCGAGGCCCGCAGGCTCATGGAGCGCGGCCGCGCCGGCGACCTCGACCACGAGTCGCTCACCGAGATCCGCCGCGTCCTGGGCGGAATGAAGCACGACGCAAGCGAGGGCCACCGGCTGCTCCGCGAGGCATACGAGCAGGACGGCGAGATCGGCCCGATGGCCCGTCTCAACTCCTTCGCCCAGGCCCACAGGGACACCTGGAACGGCCTCCGCGACCGGCTCCCCGTGCAGCTCGCGGACGTCGGCAGCGAGGTGACCGGGGTCTTCGACGCCATGGACGAAGAAGTCGAACCGCTCCAGTCGGTGCTTCCCCGCACCCTGGAGAAGGACGGCATCACCACCGAGCGCCCGACCAGCGGGACCAGCAGCCCGCAGGACACCCGCCACCCGGACACCCAGAGTCCGTCGTCCACCCACGAGGCGCCGCCCACCGGCAGCACCTCCGCACCGCCCCGCCCGTCCGGTCCCACCCCGAGCACCGGTACGAGCACGAGCGCGAGCCCGGACGGCGGCGTCACCACCTCACCGGAAGACGACGGTCTCCTCGGCGGCGACACCGGGGGGCTGCTCCAGCCGCCGTCCCCGACCGGCCCGCCGACGGCACCCTCACCCACGACCCCGGCACCCCCCGACGTACCGGACGTGACCCTTCCGCCACTCCTGCCGGGCCTGCTTCCAGGCCTCGGCATCGACAGCGAGGACGCTCGCTAGCAAGAGAGGAGGGGCGCCCCACGGACGGGGGCGCCCCTCCTCTCTGTGCACCGTCAGAAGAACACCGACCGCCGCTGCACCAGCAACTTGTACAGCGTGTGCTGTATCTGCTCCCTGACCTGGTCCGTCAGGTTGAACATCAGCATCGGGTCCTCAGCCGCCTCCGGCGCGTACCCGTCCGTCGGAATCGGCTCCCCGAACTGGATGGTCCACTTCGTCGGCAGCGGCAGCGTCCCGAGCGGCCCCAGCCACGGGAAGGTCGGCGTGATCGGCACGTACGGGATGCCGAGCACCCTCGCCAGCGTCTTGGCGTTGCCGATCATCGGGTAGATCTCCTCGGCACCCACGATCGAGCAGGGCACGATCGGCACCCCCGCCCGCAGCGCCGTCGAGACGAAACCGCCCCGCCCGAACCGCTGGAGCTTGTACCGCTCCGAGAACGGCTTCCCGATGCCCTTGAAGCCCTCGGGCATGACACCGACGATCTCGCCCGCCCGCAGCAGGCGCTCCGCGTCCTCCGCGCAGGCCAGGGTGTGCCCCGCCTTCCGTGCCAGTTCGTTGACCACCGGCAGGACGAAGACCAGATCCGCGGCGAGCAACCGCAGGTGCCGCCCCGCCGGGTGCCGGTCGTGGACGGCGACCTGCATCATCAGCCCGTCCAGCGGCAGGGTCCCCGAGTGGTTGGCGACGATCAGGGCCCCGCCCTTGTCGGGGATGTTCTCGATGCCCTTCACCTCGACCCGGAAGTACTTCTCGTACAGCGGGCGCAGCAGCGACATCAGGACCTGGTCGGTGAGCTCCTCGTCGTAACCGAACTCGTCGACCTCGTACTCGCCGGTGACCCGCCGCCGCAGGAACGCGAGCCCACCCGCGAGCCGCCGCTCCCACCCCCCGGCACGGCCCCCGGCGTCCCCACCGACACCGCTTCCGGCCCCGGCCGCCGCCTCGCGTCCGTCGCCCCCCGCCGCCTCCGCACCGGCCGGCCCCTCCCCGGGCCCCTCCGGCTCCTCAGGGCCGTGCTGCGCCCCGGGCAGGGCCCTGACAGCCGCCGCCTCCCCGTCGGCCCTGCTGGGCCGACGACGGGCTCGCGAGCGGTCGTCGTCGAACGGAATGACCTTGGCGTCCGCCATCGCTGTCCGGTCTCCTCAGGCGCCGTGATGAAGTGAGTCGGTGGCGGCCGGGGCGAGCCGGCCGGCGAGCCGGTCCACCGCCCCGGCCAGCATCTCCGGCGGCAGAAGGCCCGGCCCCCTGCTGTCGGCGAAGTCCGCGAAGGTCTCCGCGGTCGTGTAGCGCGGCGAGAACCCGAAGACCTCGCGCATCTGCACCGTCGAGACGACCCGGCCATGGGTGAGCAGCCGGATCTGCTCGGGTGCGAAATCGGTGATCCCGACCGTGCGCAGCGCCGTCCCCACCCAGGTGACCGCGGGCAGCAGCACCGGGACGGTCGGCCGCCCCAGCCGCCGCGCGCACTGGGAGAGCAGCAGCACCCCGTCCCCGGCCACGTTGAACGTCCCGCTGTTCAGGGTGGCCCTGCGGGGCTCGTGCGCCGCCAGGCGCAGGACGTCGATCACGTCGTCCTCATGGACGAACTGGAGCCTCGGGTCGTAGCCGAGGACGGTCGGCATGACCGGCAGCGACAGGTACTCGGTCAGCGGGGACTCCGCCCGCGGTCCGAGGATGTTCGCGAAGCGCAGCACGCACACCGCCACGTCGGGCCGGCGCCGGGCGAAGCCCCGCACGTACCCCTCGACCTCGACGGCGTCCTTGGCGAAGCCCCCGCTCGGCAGCGACTTCGCCGCGGTGGTCTCGGTGAAGACCGCCGGGTCGCGCGGCGCGGAGCCGTAGACGCTGGTACTCGACTTGACCACGAGCCGCTGGATCCGCGGCGACTTCTGGCAGGCCCCCAGGAGCTGCATGGTGCCGATGACGTTGGTCTCCTTGACCGACGCACGGCCGCCGGCCCCGAGCGCCGTACCGGTGACGTCCATGTGGACGACCGTGTCGACCTCGTGCTCGGCGAGGACCTTCGCGATGGCCGGCCTGCGGATGTCCGCACGGACGAACTCGGCGGCGCCGAGCTCGTGCGCCGGGTCGACCGCGTCCACCGCGATCACCCGCTCCACTTCCGGGTCCCGCTGGATCCGCCGTACGAAACGGCCCCCGAGGTGCCGGGCGGCACCGGTGACGAGCACGACCCTGCCCAAGATCAGCGCCTTCCGTCCGTCTTCCGTTGGTCGCCACCGTAGCGCCTCCGTATTTCGGCGCGAATAAGGCGTGGCCCTCCACCGCGAACGGTGAAGGGCCACGCCTGACGCACGAATCGCTGCGGTGCAGCTGTCGCCTTACTTCTTGTTGCGACGCTGAACGCGCGTGCGCTTAAGCAGCTTGCGGTGCTTCTTCTTCGCCATCCGCTTGCGCCGCTTCTTGATAACAGAGCCCACGACTACCCTCGCTCACTTCTCGGAACATCCCCGCCTCCCGGCGGGGATCGGTGCGGGGCGTCTGGGCCCACACGACCTACGTCGGCCTAGCCTACCGTCCCGAGCACCGCGCTTGTAATCCGAGGGCCGTACGCGACTTTCCCGGCGATACCGGCCGCGCGCTCGCTACGCGGTCCCCACCCCCACGAAGGACTCCCTCAGGTACTCGTGAACCGCCTGTTCCGGCACCCGGAAGGACCTGCCCACCCGGATCGCCGGCAGATGACCGCTGTGCACCAAGCGGTACACGGTCATCTTCGACACGCGCATCACCGAGGCGACTTCCGCCACGGTCAGAAACTTGACCTCGTTGAGAGGTCGCTCGCCAGCAGCCATGACCCACCTGTACCTTCCGCCGCGACGCCCACCGGCTTCCCCTCCGGTGACTCTTCGTCGCCAAGCGCTCACTCGCCAGACTAGGGGCGGGTGGTACGAGTGGGGAAGAGGAGCTACCACCGGCCGTTTACCGTGACAGACACGCTCGATTGAGTACATAGCGCGTGAGCGGACGGTAGTAGTCGGAGCGCACGCCGTCATCAAGCGGAACGGCCACCGACACCTGCCCCTCCGCCTCACCGACGAACAGCGCCGGATCATCCGTATCGGCAAGACCGATGGCCTCGATACCCAGCTGACCTGCACCGCAGACCCATCCATGGTCCCCGACCACGAGCTCGGGCAGCGGCCCGCCACCCTCGGCCGCACTTTCGAGCGCGGCCCTAACCGGCAGCGCGGAGTGCGAGTGCGCCCCCACCTCGGCGCCACCCCCCGACAGCCCGGGCTCACGCACCAGCGCGACCCCCCGTACGTAGTCCAGGAGGTACGTACGTACGCCGAACCGGGTCGTTATGTCGACACATCGCCCCTGCGCCGGGGTGAGGACAAGACATCCCGCCGCCGACAAAGCGTCTGCGAGTGCGACGTAGAAACCGAGCAGACGATGCGGATGCCCCGTCCCGAACAGCACCGGAACCCGCCGCGCGGCCGCAGCCCCCAACCTCGCCGCGAACGCGTCGAGCCCCCTCAGCGTCCGCTCCGGATCGATGACGTCCGGCCCCGACCGGTGCTCCGGATCCCCCGACACCCCGCACTTGTCGGCCATCAACCGCAGCAGATCGGCCTCACCCCACCCCCAGGCGGGATCGAGCCCCAGCAGCACCCGCGGATCACGCGCGGCGAAGAGCCGATAGCTCCGCAGACTCTCCTCCCGCGACGTCGCCACCGTCCCCGCCAACCCCGCCGCCAAAAGATGCGCCCGCAGCGCCCCGGTACTCAACACCCTCCCGATGCTGCCGGAACACACCGCCACCGGAGCCGAAACCCCCCGGACAGCGCACAGTCGGCGTAACGACGACAAGCCACCCTGCGCCGATCGGACAAAGGCCCGACCGACAAGCCGCTCCTCAGGGAAGCAGCCCCCGCAGCGGGAAGGCAGCCTTCCGCGTCGCCAGCACCGCCTGGTCCAGCCGGTCCGCCGGGTCGTACCCCGCCGCCCAGTCCCGGTAGCCCACCGGCCACCGACCGTCCGTCATCCGCGCCGGCCCCAACTGCCGGGTCCGCGCGTACACCTCGTCCCGCCACGACGACGGGATCACCGACCCCGGCTCCACCGGGGCATGCGCGGCGATCCCCACCAGATGCGTCCACGACCGCGGCACCACGTCCACCACCGCGTACCCCCCACCGCCCAGCGCGACCCAGCGCCCCTCGGCGTACTCGTGCGCAAGCTCGTGACAGGCCTCCTGCACGGCCCGCTGCGCGTCCAGCGACACCGCCAGATGGGCCAGCGGATCCTCGAAGTGCGTGTCCGCCCCGTGCTGCGTCACCAGCACCTGCGGCCGGAAGTCCGCGATCAGCTCAGGCACCACCGCGTGGAAGGCCCGCAGCCACCCCGCGTCCCCCGTCCCCGCCGGCAGCGCCACATTCACGGCCCCGCCCTCACCCGGCCCCGCCGCACCCGTCTCCTCCGGCCACCCCGTCTGCGGGAACAGCGTCCGCGGATGCTCGTGCAGCGAGACCGTCAGGACCCGCGGATCCTCCCAGAAAGCCGCCTGCACCCCGTCACCGTGGTGCACGTCCACATCCACGTACGCGACCCGCTCCGCCCCCAGCTCGAGCAGCCGGGCGATGGCCAGCGAAGCGTCGTTGTAGATACAGAACCCCGACGCGCTCCCCGGCATCGCATGATGCAGCCCGCCCGCGAAGTTCACCGCGTGCGCGGCCTCCCCGCGCCACACCGCCTCCGCCGCCCCGACCGACTGCCCCGCGATCAGCGCCGACACCTCGTGCATCCCCACGAACGCCGGATCGTCGACCGTCCCGATCCCGTACGCCTGATCCGCCCGACGCGGTTCCACCGAGGCAGCCCGCACCGCCGACACATAGTCCTCACGGTGCACGAGCCGCAACGTCGAGTCCCCCGCCGGCTTCGCCGAGACCACGTCCATCGCCCGGTCGAGCCCGAAGGCCCGCACCAGCGACATCGTCAGCGCAAGCCGTACCGGGTCCATCGGATGCTCGGACCCGAAGTCGTACTGCGTGACAGCTTCATCCCACATCAACAGTGCGCGGCCGCTCATGCCCGCCACCGTATCGGGCCTCTCTCGAACCGAACGACGTGGCGTACACCACCGTCACCAGGACCAGCACCATCGGCACCAGCATCGCCCCCCGATAACTCCACGCATCCCCCAGCGCCCCCACCAACGGCGAGCCGATCAGGAACCCGACGTAGTTGAAGGCGTTGAGCCGCGCCACCGCCGCGTCACTCGCCCCCGGACCGTGACGTTCAAAAGCCAACCGCCCCGCCGCCGCGAACGTCTGCGGCACGATCACACTCAGCCCGAAGCCCAGCACCGTGAACCCCGCGATCCCCGCCCACGCCCCCGGCGCCACCGCCACCACCGCGAACCCGAGCGCCGCGAGCACCGCCCCGCACCGCACGACCACCGCCGCCCCCAGCTTCCGCACCCCGAGGTCACCCACCGCCCGCCCCAGAAGCGTCGTCACCATGTACGCGTTGTACGGCACGGTCGCCAGCTCCTCCGAACCGCCGAGCACGTCCTGGAGGTACTTGGCACTCCAGTTGGAGACGGTCGAGTCCCCTATATAGGCGAACGTCATGACGAGACAGAGCGGCAGCAGCAACGCGAAGGCGACCCCACTCCCCCGGCCGTCCCCGCTCTCCCCCACCACACCCCTCACGGCCCGCTGCTCCCCGGCCCCGTACCACCGGCTCCCCACAAACGCGGCCGGCAGCAGCACCGCCACGACCGGCAGGTACGACACGAACAACGACAGGTGCCAGTGCGCCCCCACCCAGGCCAGCGACGCACCCACGATCCCGCCCAGGCTGTACGAGGCGTGGAAGCCGAGCATGATGCTCCGCCCGTACGCCCGCTGGAGGTTCACCCCCAGCATGTTCATGGAGGCGTCCAAAGCCCCCACCGCAAACCCGAAGAGCCCGAGGGCGACCGCCACCTCCCACAGCTCCGTGCCGGCCCCCACACCCAGCAGCGCGAGCAGGACGACGGGCTGCGCCCACCGCAGCACCACCGCGGCCCCCACCCGGGCGACGACCTTCTCAGTCACCACACTCGCCACCCCGGCCAGGATCGGAACGGCGGCCAGGAACGCCGGCAACAGTGCGTCCGAGATCCCGTACCGGTCCTGGATCCCCGGTATTCGAGTCACCAACAGGGCGAACGTGACCCCTTGTACGAAGAAACTGACCCCCAGGGATCCCCGCCCACGCCGCAACCGCGCATCCGTCATGGCGGCACAGCGTAGGGCCGGGACCTACCGCTGGGTAGATGGATCACAGACCCAATGTCGCAGGCAGCTCGTCCATCGCCCCGAAGAACCCCGCGGCACCCGCGAGCTTCCCCTTCGGCGTCATCGCCGTGAACCCGTACACGTCCATCCCGGCCGCCACGGCGGCCTGGACCCCGAGCCCGCTGTCCTCGACGACCACACACCGCTCCGGAGCGACCCCCATCCGCTCCGCGGCGTACAGGAACAGGTCCGGCTCCGGCTTGCCCCGCCCGACGTCCTCAGCACTGAAGATGTTCTCGTCCCGGAACCACACGTCGAGCCCGGTCTTCCGATGCCCCACCCGAATCCGCTCATGGCTCCCGGACGAGGCGACACAGTACGGAACCCCGGCCTCGACCAGCCCCTTCAGCACCTCCGCGGCCCCACGCACCGCCTCCAACTCCCGCTCGAAGGCGTCGAAGACCCGCGCGTGGAACGTCTCGTCGAAGTCCACGGGCAACCGCTCCCCGGTCCGCTCCTCGACCAGCTCGTGAATGCGGTGCATGGCGGACCCCATGTAGTCCCGCACCGACTCCTCGTACGAGGTCGGGTGCCCGAGCTCCGTCAGATAGCCGGCGAGAAGCGTGTTGGAAATCGGCTCGCTGTCCACGAGCACACCGTCATTGTCGAAGATGACCAAGTCGTATCGCATGGACAAAGCGTAGAACGCAAAAATGCCTCAACCCCCGGACAGAAGTCCGGGGGTTGAGGCTAAAAATTGTTCGGCGGCGTCCTACTCTCCCACAGGGTCCCCCCTGCAGTACCATCGGCGCTGAAAGG
>NZ_BMSF01000031.1 GCF_014649015.1 Streptomyces narbonensis | reverse complement strand
GCTGCCGATACCGGCGTCCCGGCACGCCCGGGCCACACGGACAGCGATTTCGCCACGGTTGGCGATGAGCACCTTGCGCACGATGGCTCCCTCTCCTTGAAACAAGCTGAGTTTAGGGACTGCCGACACGGCCTTTCGACCCGTCCCCAGTGGTGAGCTTGCCCACACGGAGCGTGACCCCGGGCCTGCTCGGGTCGTGAATTCCCTTGTCGCACCACGGTACGCAGGGTTCCTTTACGGCACAGTAGCTCCGAGGTGTGGCGCAGGTCTCTGTTCGTGCGGCCAGTCGCGATTCGGGTTTCTTTGTCGGGTCTCTACGAATGGCCCGGCGATTCTTTGCCGGAGGGTCGGCCACCGCCGTCCGTGTGCGAACTCTTGTCCGGGGGTTTACCGGCCAGTAGCCTTCGCGCAGTCGTTCGTACTGCCGGTAACAGGCGAATTCAGGGGGTGGCCGAGGTGGCCCGCAGACCGATAGCTCTCGTCACGGCGGCGGTGCTCTTCCTCGAAGCGCCCGGCATCGTCGCGATCAACGGCATCATGGCGGGCTTCGTGGAGGCCCAGTCGATGTCCCTCGACGGCATGGACCCCGACGCCATGGTCGCCGGCACCTGGGGCCTCGGCATCGGCTCCGGCGTCGCGCTCGTCCTGTGCGCCCTCGTCGCCCTCGTCGCGGGCATCCGCGACCGCCGCCCCGGCCGTGCGGGCCGGGGTCTGCTCATCGGCTGCGCGGTCGTGCACGGCATCCTCGGCGCGGTCGCCGTCGGTCTGATCGGCTGGGGCGCGTTCGCCTTCCTGATGGCCGTCGTCGGACTCGTCGTCCTCACCCTGGTGGCGTACGGGAAGGCGGACGGCGAGGGTGCCGGTGCCCCGGAGGAGGCACCGGCAGCCGTCTGACCGTCAGGTCCAGAGGTCGGTGATCTCGACGTCCAGCTTGCGGAGCAGCGTGCGCAGCAGCGGCAGCGACAGGCCGATCACATTGCCCGGGTCGCCGTCGATGCCGTCGATGAACGGGGCCGAGCGGCCGTCCAGGGTGAACGCGCCCGCCACGTGGAGCGGTTCGCCGCTCGCCACGTAGGCGGCGATCTCCGCGTCCGTCGGCTCGCCGAAGCGGACGACGGTGGAGGCCGTGGCCGACTCGTAGCGCTTCGCGGCCGTGTCGTACACGCAGTGGCCGGTCTGGAGGATGCCGGTCCGGCCGCGCATGGCCTTCCAGCGGGCGGTGGCCTCCGCGGCGTCGGCCGGCTTGCCGAGGGCCTGCTTGTCGAGCTCCAGGACCGAGTCGCAGCCGATGACGAGCGCGCCGAACACCTCGGGCCGGGCGGCCACATGGGCGGCCTTGGCCTCGGCGAGGGCGAGCGCGAGCTCGGCCGGGGTCGGCGCCTGGACCTTGTCCTCGTCGACGCCGCTCACGATCACCTCGGGGGTGATCCCGGCCTGCCGGAGCAGCCCGAGCCGGGCGGGGGAGGCGGAGGCGAGGACGACGCGGCGCGGATCAGCAGTCATGAGGCCAGCGTAGTCAGTGCCGGCGCTCCTCAGCGCGCACCGACGACGAGCATTAAGAGCACCATCGCGACGCCGAGCACGATGCCGCCGCGGCGGAGCATCTCCTGCATGTCGCGCAGGAACTTCGGCGGCTGGTTCTTGGGGTCGGACCACAGCATGCTCCGATCCTCCGCGCGGGGCGCGCGGGGCGCCTGAGTACGGATACTCAAGCGCCCCCGTACCGAGGGACTATTCCTGCCCGATGGGGTCGCCGGACGCGCCCTGCGGGCGGGTGAACACCCCGCCGCGGGCCGCCGCGAGCGCCGCCTCCGCGGCCCGCTCCGCCACGTCCGCGGTGAGCTCCTCGTGGGTCACGGCGAAGCGGTAGTAGAGCGGCGCGGAGACGGCGCGGAGCAGCTCCAGCGGGTCCGTCTCCGCCGGGATCTCGCCGCGCTCCGCGCCCCTGGCCACGACCGGGGCCCATTCGGCGAGCCGGGTCCGGTAGAAGCCGGCGAGCGCGCGGGCGCACTCCTCGTCGCATGCCGCGGCGGCGATGACCGCGTGGAAGACGGCGCCCACCCGGGGATCGGCCAGGGTGTCCCGTACGAGTTCGGCGTTGGCCCGCAGGTCGCCCGCGAGGCCGCCGGTGTCGGCGGCGGGCAGGGACTGCTCCGCCATGTCGTGCAGGAGGTCGGTGACGAGGCCGACGGGGGAGCCCCAGCGGCGGTAGACGGTCGTCTTGCCCACACCGGCGCTGGCGGCGATCCGGTCCATGTTGAGGGCGTGGAAGCCGGTCTCCGCGAGGGCGTCGCGGGTGGCGTCGAGGACGGCCCCGCGGACCTTCGCGGTGCGGCCGCCGGGGCGCAGGGTGCCGGGCGAGGCCGGTCGGCTCTCAGTCAAACGGGTCTCCTGTTCCATTAAGTCCTTCGACTCTGCTACGGTACGGGACATCTTAACGGAACCAGTCTCCCATTAAGGAGTTCTCCGCATGGTCGCCCTGGATCTCCCCACCCCCACCGAACGCGCCGAGGACCGGATGACCGGCCGGATGCGGCTCGTCCTCGTCGTGCTCCTCCTCGCCCAGTTCATGCTGGCCGTCGACTTCTCGATCCTGAACGTGGCCCTGCCCGTCATCGGTCAGGGACTCGGCTTCACCCTCGGCGGCCTCCAGTGGATCGCCACCGCCTTCGCCCTCGCCGCCGCCGGATTCACCCTGCTCTTCGGGCGCGTCGCCGACCTGATCGGACGCCGCCGCCTCTTCCTCGGCGGCATGGCCCTCCTCGGCGTCTCCTCGCTCGTCGGAGGCCTCGCCACCGGCCCCGAGATGCTCATGGCCGCCCGGGTCGCCCAGGGCCTCGCCACGGCCGCCGTCACCCCCGCGGGGCTCTCCCTGCTCACCGCCTCCTTCCCGGAGGGCCCGCTGCGCGCCAAGGCCCTCGGCCTGAACGGCGCCCTCATGTCGGCGGGCTTCACCACCGGCGCCATCCTCGGCGGCGTCCTCACCGACCTGCTCTCCTGGCGCTGGGCGTTCTTCGTCAACGTGCCGGTGGCCCTCGCCGTCCTCCTCGTCGCCCCAGCCGTCCTGAGCGAGAGCCGCCCCGCCGTCCGCCCCCGCCTCGACGTCCCCGGCGCGGTCAGCGTCACCGGCGGACTCCTCGCCCTCGTCTACGGCCTCACCGTCGCCGGCGAGCACGGGTGGACCGACCCCACCGCGCTCACCGCCCTCGCCACCGGAGCCGCCCTCCTCGTCGCCTTCGTCCTCGTCGAACGGCGCGCCGCCTCACCGCTCGTCCCCGTCCACGTCCTGAAGCGCCGCACCGTCGTCTGGGGCAACCTCGCCGGGCTCGTCGCCTTCGTCACCGAGACCTCGCTGGTCTTCCTCATGACGCTGTACCTCCAGGACGTCCTGGGCTTCTCGCCGCTCGCCGCCGGCCTGTCCTTCGGCGTCCTCGGCGCCGGCACGATCCTCGGCGGCGTCCTCGCCTCGCGCTTCATCGGCCGCTTCGGCGCCCGCGCCGCCCTCGTCACCGGCGGACTCCTCCAGGCCGCCGCCACCCTGGCCCTGTACGGGCTCGGCGACGACCGCGGCAGCCTCGGACTGCTGCTCGCCGCGACCTTCGCCGGCGGTGTCGGCAACATGCTCGCCATCGTCGGCTTCATGGTCACCGCCACCTCGGGCATCCCCGACGGCGAGCAGGGCATGGCGACCGGCCTCGCGACCATGACCCAGCAGATCGGCATCACCATGGGCACGCCGGTCATGAGCGCCGTCGTCGTCACCGCGCCCGTCCTCCTCGACGGCATCGGCCTCGCGGTCCTCGTCAACGCCGCGATCGTCGCGGTCGGAGCCGTACTTGCCGGCGTCTTCCTCCGCCGTACGTGAGCGCCCGTCACCGGGACGACACGCGAAAGGCCCCGGGCCCGCGCGAGGCCCCGGGCATGCGAATGGCCGGACCCCCCGCACACGGGGTCCGGCCTTCCGGCATCCGACGGCTACACGGGCCAGTACGACCTGGCCCAGGCCCTGGGGCCCGGCCGGTGCCGTACCGCACGCGCGATCCGCGAGGGATCCGACCATCCTTCCGGTACGGCCGGGCCGCCGCCCTCGGCGGACGCCGCCGCCGTGGCCGCGGCCCGGGCCTGGACCACCGCCAGTGCGGCGGCCAGCTCCTCGGGCGTCGGGTTTCCTCGTACGACCTTGATCACAACGGCTCCTTCATCGCTCGTACGCGGCTACAGCGGGATGTTGCCGTGCTTCTTCGGGGGAAGGGATTCCCGCTTCGTGCGGAGCTGACGCAGCCCCTTCACGATCTGCGGGCGGGTGTCCGAGGGCATGACCACACCGTCGATGTAGCCGCGCTCGGCCGCGATGTACGGGTTGAGCAGGGCGTCCTCGTACTCCTGCATCAGCCGCGCCCGCACTGCGTCCGCATCGTCCCGGCCCTCAGCCTCCGTGATCGTCCGGCGGTGCAGGATGTTGACCGCGCCCTGCGCGCCCATCACCGCGATCTGCGCGGTCGGCCACGCCAGGTTCAGGTCGGCGCCCAGGTGCTTCGAGCCCATGACGTCGTACGCGCCGCCGAAGGCCTTCCGGGTGATGACCGTGATCAGCGGGACCGTCGCCTCGGCGTACGCGTAGATCAGCTTCGCGCCGCGCCGGATGATGCCGCCGTACTCCTGGTCCACACCCGGCAGGAAGCCCGGCACGTCGACGAACGTCAGCACCGGGATGTTGAAGGCGTCGCACGTCCGGACGAACCGCGCGGCCTTCTCCGAGGCGTTGATGTCGAGGCAGCCGGCGAACTGCATCGGCTGGTTGGCGACGACACCGACCGGGAAGCCCTCGACACGGCCGAAGCCGGTCACGATGTTCGGCGCGAACAGCGCCTGCGTCTCCAGGAACTCGCCGTCGTCGAGGACGTGCTCGATGACCTTGTGCATGTCGTACGGCTGGTTGGCCGAGTCCGGGATCAGCGTGTCGAGCTCGCGGTCCTCGTCCGTCACCTCGGTGTCCGCGACCTCGGGGAAGGCCGGCGCCTCGGAGAGGTTGTTCGACGGCAGGTAGGACAGCAGGGACTTCACGTACTCGATGGCGTCCTTCTCGTCACCCGCCATGTGGTGCGCCACGCCCGAGGTCGAGTTGTGCGTCCGGGCGCCGCCCAGCTCCTCGAAGCCCACGTCCTCGCCGGTCACCGTCTTGATGACGTCCGGTCCCGTGATGAACATGTGCGAGGTCTGGTCCACCATCACCGTGAAGTCGGTGATCGCGGGGGAGTACACCGCGCCGCCCGCGCACGGGCCCACGATCAGGGAGATCTGCGGGATCACCCCGGACGCGTGGGTGTTGCGGCGGAAGATCTCGCCGTACATGCCGAGCGCGCTCACACCCTCCTGGATGCGGGCGCCGCCGGAGTCGTTGATGCCGATGACGGGGCAGCCCGTCTTCAGCGCGAAGTCCATCACCTTGATGATCTTCTGGCCGTAGGTCTCTCCGAGCGCACCGCCGAAGACCGTGAAGTCCTGCGAGAACACGGCGACGGGACGCCCGTCGACCGTGCCGTAGCCGGTGACGACACCGTCTCCGTACGGGCGGTTCTTCTCCAGACCGAAGTTGGTCGACCGGTGGCGAGCCAGCTCGTCCAGCTCGACGAAGGACCCCTCGTCGAGCAGCAGGGCGATGCGCTCACGCGCGGTCAGCTTGCCCTTCGCGTGCTGCTTCTCCACCGCGCGCTCCGAGCCGGCGTGCGTGGCCTCGTCGATACGGCGCTTGAGGTCCGCGATCTTGCCCGCGGTCGTGTGAATGTCGATCTCGTACTGCTCTGCCGGCTCGGACATCGGGATGCGGCTCCCTGCCTGGTCACGGGGGGTTCGTTGACTACGAATGGGCTACTGCTGGCCTACTGACCCGTAGCGTATCGACGCGGATACGGTTCGGCACTGCGGTCTTTGCCACACCTACTCTGGCTTGCATGACGACCTCTCAAGGCTCCGACCGGCCCTGGTCCGACCTCGACCGGCCCCCGCTGAACGCCCCCGCCCTGCGCCGCGCGCTCGTGCAACCCGACGCTCTGTGGACCTCGCTCGACGTGGTCAGCACCACCGGCTCCACCAACAGCGACCTGGCCGCCCGCGCCGACGAGCTGCCCGAGGGCGCGGTGCTCGTGGCCGAGGAGCAGACCTCGGGCCGCGGCCGCCTCGACCGCACCTGGACGGCGCCCGCCCGCTCCGGACTCTTCCTCTCCGTCCTCCTCAAGCCGGACGTGCCCGTGCACCGCTGGGGCTGGCTCCCGCTGCTCACCGGCGTGGCCGCCGCGACCGGCCTCGCGAAGGCCGCTGGGACCGACATGTCCCTCAAGTGGCCGAACGACCTGCTGGTTTCCGTCGGAGGCGAGGAGCGCAAGACCGGCGGCATCCTCGCCGAGCGTGCCGGAGACGACGCCATCGTCGTCGGCCTCGGCATCAACGTCACCCTCCGCGAGGACGAGCTGCCCGTCCCGGCCGCCGGCTCCCTCCTCCTCGCCGGCGCCGTCTCCACCGACCGCGACACCCTCCTGCGGGCCGTTCTGCGCTCCCTGGAGCAGTGGTACGGCGACTGGGTACGGGCCGACGGCGACCCCGCCGCCTCCGGCCTCCAGGCGGCCTACGCGGCCGGCTGCGCGACCCTCGGCCGACGTGTCCGGGCCGACCTGCCCGGCGAGCGGATGCTGGAAGGCGAGGCGGTCGCCCTGGACGGCGACGGGCGCCTCGTCGTGGCCACGGAGGGCGGCGGCACGGAGGCCGTCGGCGCCGGCGACATCGTCCACCTGCGGACCCCGAGCTGACCTGGGACGTGGACGCCCACCCTCCGGGACGGGGTGGGCACACCCCCACCGCGCGAAGGCGGCAGCCGTTCGCGCGTGAGCCAGCACACACCTGCCGTATCGTGGAGCGCGATCCAAGCGACAGATCGGCAGGACACGTGGGCAGCGGCAGGGAACGGGCAGGAGGCGGCCGGTGACCGTCGACGACGCGAACGCGGGCGACGGCACCGAGCCGACCGCGAACCCCACCCCCGAACCGCCCACCTACCCCACCCCGCACCACGAGGTCGACCACACGGCCGAGCCGAGCGACGACCCGCTCGCCATCCGGCTGGAACAGCTGATCCTCGGCGCCGACCGCCGCTACACGCCGTTCCAGGCCGCCCGGACCGCCGGGGTCTCCATGGAGCTCGCCTCCCGCTTCTGGCGCGCGATGGGCTTCGCCGACATCGGCCAGGCCAAGGCCCTCACCGAGGCCGACGTCCTCGCGCTGCGCCGCCTCGCCGGTCTCGTCGAGGCCGGACTGCTCAGCGAGCCCATGGCCGTCCAGGTCGCCCGCTCCACCGGCCAGACCACCGCCCGGCTCGCCGAGTGGCAGATCGACTCCTTCCTGGAGGGCCTCACCGAGCCGCCCGAACCCGGCATGACCCGCACCGAGGTGACATACCCCCTCGTCGAGCTGCTCCTGCCCGAGCTGGAGGAGTTCCTGATCTACGTGTGGCGGCGGCAGCTCGCCGCCGCGACCGGCCGGGTCGTGCAGGCCGCCGACGACGAGGAGATGGTCGACCGGCGGCTCGCGGTCGGCTTCGCGGACCTCGTCGGCTTCACGCGCCTCACCCGCCGCCTTGAGGAGGAGGAGCTCGGCGAGCTCGTCGAGGCCTTCGAGACGACCTGCGCCGACCTCGTCGCCGCGCACGGCGGCCGGCTCATCAAGACCCTCGGCGACGAGGTCCTCTACTGCGCCGACGACCCCGGCACGGCCGCCGAGATCGCCCTCCGGCTGATCGAGACCCTCGGCCACGACGAGACGATGCCCGCACTGCGCGTCGGCATCGCCTTCGGCACCGTGACCACCCGCATGGGCGACGTCTTCGGCACGACCGTGAACCTCGCCAGCCGCCTCACCTCGATAGCCCCCAAGGACGCCGTGCTCGTCGACGGCGCGCTCGCGGCGGAGCTGTCCAGGACCGGGGACGCGCCCGCCTCCGAGGCGGAGGCGGCCGAGGAGGCGGTCCGCGCGGAGAAGGAGGGCCGGCAGGCCGCCACGTACCGCTTCGCGCTCCAGCCGATGTGGCAGAGGCCGGTCCGAGGCCTCGGCGTCGTCGAACCCTGGCTCCTGACCCGCCGACCGAATTAGGATCTCGGGTGAACGCCCGTTAACCATCGTTAACGGGCTCCGGTCCGTCGGGAGGGTCTGCGGCATGTCCGAGCAGCGTTTTGGTGAGTTCGTGGTGGTCCGGAAGGACGGCCACGTGGCCGAGCTGGTCCTCGACCGGCCCAAGGCGATGAACGCGGTCTCCTCCGAGATGGCCCGCTCCCTCGGCGCGGCCTGCGACGCGCTCGCCGCCGACGCCTCGGTCCGCGTCACCGTCCTCACCTCCTCGAACGACCGGGCGTTCTGCGTCGGCGCCGACCTCAAGGAGCGCAACTCCTTCACCGACGCTGAGCTCGTCCGCCAGCGACCGACCGCCCGCGCCGCCTACACCGGCGTCCTGGAGCTGCCGATGCCGACCGTCGCGGCCGTGCACGGCTTCGCCCTCGGCGGCGGCTTCGAGCTGGCGCTCGCCTGCGACGTGATCGTCGCCGACGGGACCGCCGTCGTCGGCCTCCCCGAGGTCTCCGTCGGCGTCATCCCGGGCGGCGGCGGTACGCAGCTCCTCCCGCGCCGGGTGGGCGCGGCGCGCGCCGCCGAGCTGGTCTTCACGGCGCGCCGCGTGGAGGCGGAGGAGGCCCGCGAGCTGGGCCTCGTCGACCTCCTGGCCGAGGACGCGCGGACGGGCGCCCTGGAGCTGGCAGGCCGTATCGCGGTCAACTCGCCGGTCGGGCTGCGCGCCGCGAAGAAGGCCATGCGGCTCGGCCAGGGCCTGGACCTGCGGGCCGGCCTGGAGGTCGAGGACGCGGCGTGGCGTTCGGTGGCGTTCTCGGGGGACCGGGCGGAGGGCGTGGCGGCGTTCAACGAGAAGCGGAAGCCGGAGTGGCCCGGCGAGTGATCCTCCCCGCCACACACTCCCCCCGCATCCCTATTTGCACTAAATGTCACTTTCCGTGACGTCTCGCAGAGGAAAACGGGTCAAACCTCCCTAAGCTGGAGGAATGGGTGAGGACGTACGGCTGCGGGCCGTAGTGGCGCTGGCGCAGGGGATGGCGGCGGCGCACACTCCACGCGAGTTCTGGCGGGCGGCGGCGCTCGGGTCCTGCGAGGGGCTCGACGGCACGTTCGCCGCCCTCTCCGTCTGGGAGCGGGACCACGGCAGACTCAAGGTCCTGGTCAACGCCGGGGAGCGGGCCGTGGGCGAGGAGGAGTTCCCGGACTCGGAGACGTATCCGGTGCACCAGTTCCCCGAGATCACCGAGTTCCTCCACGAGCAGTGGGCCGGTGGCGGCGAGCCGGACGCCTGGGTGGAGACGGCCGACGACCGGGTCCCCACCGGCCGCGTGACGGGCCTGCGCAGGCGCGGCCGGGGTTGCTGCGTGGTCGCCCCGATCGTGCTGCACGGCCGGGCCTGGGGCGAGCTGTACGTGGCGCGGCCTCCCGAGACGAAACCTTTCACCCGGGCGGACGCCGACTTCGCGACCGTCCTCGCGGCGGTCGTCGCGGCCGGCATCGCCCAGGCGGAGCGCCTGGAGGAGGTCCGCAAGCTGGCCTTCACCGACCCGCTCACCGGGCTCGCCAACCGGCGGGCCGTCGACACCCGTCTGGACGAGGCCATCGAGCGCTACCGGGCCGACGGCTCCGTCGTCAGCCTGATGGTCTGCGACCTCAACGGCCTCAAGCGGGTCAACGACACCCACGGCCACGCCGTCGGCGACCGGCTCCTCGAACGCTTCGGCTCGGTCCTCTCCCGCTGCGGCGCCCGGCTCCCCGGCGCGCTCGCGGCGCGTCTGGGCGGCGACGAGTTCTGTCTCCTGACGGTCGGTCCGACGGCGGACGAGGTGGTCGCGGTCGCCGAGGAGCTCTGCGTACGGGCGGCGGAGCTGGAGCTCGGCGAGGGCGTGGCCTGCGGGGTCGCGTCCACGGGCGACCCGATCGGCCCGCTCAGGTCGGCGCGCCGCCTCTTCCGGCTCGCGGACGCCGCCCAGTACCAGGCGAAGGCCGCGCGCTCGGCGAAGCCGGTCGTGGCGGGCCGGGACGGCACGGTCATCCGCCTGGCCGACGCCCCGCCGGGAGCCCGCGACCGCCGTCGCTTCCGCGACGCACCGCCGGTGGAGCCGCCGCCTCAGGAGCCCTGAGGCGGTACGGGGCCGGGGTTCGGGCCGGGGTCGGGGTCCGGGTCGGGCGCCGCGCAGGCCGGGCAGAGGATCTCACCCGCGACGGGCCGGAACAGCATGGGCTGGACGTGTCTCCCGGAGCACTCCACGGCGCCTTCGAGCCGAGCGGAGAGGCGCGGGGGCCCGTGCGGGGCCGGTGGCGGCGCGAGGGGCGGCACGTCCCGCAGCAGGTACCGCACGAGCCCTCCCGGCCGGTGTACGGGCGTCCCGGCACCGGGCAGGCCGCGCCGGATGTGCTCGTGGACGCCGGCGGAGGTGTGCCCGGCGGCGAGCCAGCGGGAGACGAGGAGGGTGAGTTCGTCGCGCATGCCGGGCGGGATGTACCGGAGGGCGGGGGAGAGGGCGGGGAGGGCGCCGACGAGGGCGCGGGCTTCTTCGGTGAGTTGTGGGTCGGGGGTCGCTCCCGGTTCCGTCTCGGGATCGGGCTCGGACTCGGGCTCGGGATCGGGCTCGGACTCGGGCTCGGGATCGGGCTCGGACTCGGGCTCGGGCTCGGACTCGGGCTCGGGCTCGGGCTCGGGCGGAGGGTTGGAGGTGTTTCCCTCCGGTGTTTTCTCTGGATGACCGTCGGTCGACGGGCTCGTCGGACGACCGACGGCCGGAGGGCTGGCGCTCGGCGCCACCTGCGGATGGACCCGCTCGATGCCGGTGTGGGCGGGCATGCGGGCGAAGACCTTGGCGGCTTCCTCGGGGCGTAACGGCGTGCTGGAGACGAGCTGTTGGGTGGCCCAGAGCCCGCCGGCCAGCTGAACCCTGCGCTCGTGCACGTATCCCTCTGCCTTGAGCTGCCGCTTGGCCGTGGTGAAGGAAGTGGCCCCGATCCGGGCGCGCTTGGCGGTTTCGGAGAGGGTTTCGCGGGCGTGGGCGGGGAGGGAGAGCTGCCAGGTCAGGAGGCGCGTGGCATGCGAGTCGAGACGCGGATGCCGGATGAGGGCGTTGGTCAGTTGGGTGAAGTCGCGCGAGGGCGCGATAAAGTTGCGGTAGATCACGGTGGAGGCCTTGTTCCACTAGTGGTTCAGGCCCTCGCGGACGGTTGCAGCCGTCGTCGGGGGCCGATTTGTTGCGAACGTACCGCACGGCATATGCCCGCGACGACACGCTGGGTGAAGACCGCCCGTACGAGTGACCTCGACTCAGGGGCCTCTCTGGCCGAAACAAGTTGGCCGAAAGAATTCCTCCTGGGATGTCGAAGGGCGTCGCCCGGCTCCGACTTCATGGCGAGAGCGAGCCGCAAGGGCGGTGCGCGACACGGACGTCAGGCGGAGACACCATGGGCCAGATCATTCACTTCGTGCACCAGTCCCTCGACGGCTTCATCGCCGGGCCGAACGGGGAGTTCGACTGGCCGGCCATGGGTCCGGAACTCTCGGCCTACACGGACGAGTTGATCGCCGGTGACACGGTCTTCCTCTACGGCCGCAAGGTGTGGGACCTGATGTCCGGCTTCTGGCCGAACGCCGAGACGTACTCGCAGGACCCGCACGACCTGGCCTTCGCGCCGGTCTGGCTGGAGACCCCGAAGGTCGTGGTCTCCCGGAGCCTCGCGGGCCAGGACCTCGACTGGAACACCACCCTCGTCTCCGAGAACGTCGCCGAGGAGCTGAGGGCGCTCGCGGCGAGCGGCAAGAACCTGGTGCTGTTCGGCGGTGCGGACCTGGCCGCCCACCTCGGCGCGGCCGGTGCGATCGACGAGTACCGGGTCGTCGTCCACCCCGTCGTCCTGGGCGGCGGCACCCCGACCTTCCACCCCGCCGAGAACCGCACGGAGCTGGAGACGGTGGAGACCCGCACCTTCGACGGCCGGTCGATCCTGCTCCGCCACCGCGTCGTGCGCGAGGGTTAGGGAGTGCCCGGCGGGTGCGTCAGCCCCACGGGCCGTCCCGATCCGCCCGTGTGGGGGAGGGGAGACGGCCCGCGGGGCCGACGGCGGTCAGTCGGTGGAGGCGATCTCGTTCACGAGCCACGAGCCGAGTTCCTCGGTCATGGTGGTGTGCGGTTCGTTGCGGCTCGCGCAGAGGAAGGCGTCGAGTTCGCTGGCATCCGGGGTGATCGGCTTGTAGAGCGCCTGCTGGTCGTCGATGTCACCGGCGGCGACGGCGCTGATGCTGGGGATGAAACAGGACGTGGGGATGCGGTCCTTGTCCACGATGTTGCGCAGACCCAGCATGAGGAGGCCGGCCAGGCCGAAGCTGCCGGGGTCGCTGCCGTCCGGGAGCGGCAGGGTGAAGACGCCGCCTGGAGCGCCGTCGATCTCGGGCAGCCCGCTGGTGTCGACCAGGAACGGCTCCCCGCCCTTCTTCTGCAGGCGGGCGACGACCGGGTCGCCCTGGGCCTGGGTCTTGAGCCAGGTGTCGTTCAGCGTCAGGCCGTTGCCCCGGACCGCGGTCGCGTCGGGCTGGATGCCGTTGCCGTTGCCGGTGTCCATGCCGTTGGCGACGCCGATCTTGCGGAGATTCCGCGGCCAGCTCCCGAGCTCTTCGAGCTCCTTGAGGAAGGCCACCCGCTCCGCAGCCGCCGCCGGGGTGTCGTCGGCCTTCGCGATGTACCAGCGCGCCATCTGCTTCGCGGCGGGGCTGTTGAGCAGGCCGGAGAAGAGGCGGAGGGAATCCCCGACGACAGGGTCCTCACTGAAGTTGTCCGCCGCGAAGTGGACGAACGCCTGGAGTGAGACGGGAAGCCAGGCGCCCTGGTGAGGCGAGTCGTACGAGAGGTGGACGGCCGTCTCGTGGTCGGGAAGGGAGGGGTCCCGCTCCATCTTGGCCAGCGCGTAGCGGGTGATCAGGCCGCCCATGCTGAAGCCGCCCACGACCAGCTTCGAGCGGCCCACCCGCTCGCTGAGGGCGCGGCGGATGCAGTCGATGGCGGTGTCGGCGTTGTCCTTGATCGGCGCCGTCCGGTCGTTGTAGCCGAGGATGATCACATCCCGGCCGGTCGCGTGGAGTTCGGAGATGAAGCGGTAGTCGCCGTTCTCCTCCAGGCCGTGCCAGAGCGTGTCGAGCTCGCTCGTGCCGTTCGAGAAGCCGTCGGAGAGGATGACGGGCCGGATGAGCTGCCGACGGTTCAGCGGGCTGTAGTAGACCCACGCGGTTCCGCCGGTGAGCGGCCACTCGTCGTGAGGCTCCGGTGCGGAGGGAGCCGCGGAGCGGGGCTCGGGGGAGATCGGGCCCCAGATGTCAACGACGGGGGTGCGCATGATGAGTTGACTCCTCGAATCGTTCACGGGTTCGCCGAACGGCTGACCTCGAAAACCGACCCTAGGGAGTGAACAGCCGTCACGGACAGTGACGGGCGCGAGGGTTCACACGAAGGTGGCCACCTTGGCCCAGGAGGTGTAAACGCCCGTTAACACGGGCACGGCGCCTGCCTGCTTCCCCGACCTGACCGGACCGGAGCGGCCTGCGCACGAGAAGAGGGCCCCCGCCCGCAGGCGGAGACCCTCTCCGGGATCAGAAGGCGCCGTTCAGGAGCCACCAGGTGCCGGTGGTCCAGTCGCCCGCGCGCAGGCCGCCCGTGCCGGTGCCCTCGTACTGGAGGAGCTTGTCGTAGTCCCCCGTTGCGATCAGGTCCGGCTTGCCGTCGCCCGACCAGTCGCCGTTGGCGATGAGGGACGTCATGGCGTTCCAGCCGCCGCTGCCGACCAGCACCCGCGAGCCCAGCGCGCCGGGCTTGCCCGGGTAGAGCCAGAGCTTGCCGGTGGACGCCTCGCGGGCGTACAGGTCGGCCCGGCCGTCGCCGTTCATGTCACCGACGCCGGTCAGCGCGTTCATGCCGTTCCAGCCGCCGTTGCCGATGAGCTTGCGCGCACCCAGCGTGCCCGTGGACGTGCCCGGGTACAGCCACAGCCGGCCCGTGGACCTCTCGACCGCGAGGAGGTCCGACTTCGCGTCGCCGGTCAGGTCGCCGAACGCGGCGATCCGGCTCATGGCGTTCCAGCCGCCCGCGCCGATCAGCTTGCGCGCGCCGAGGCCGCCCGTGCCGGTCCCGGGGTAGAGCCACAGCTTGCCGGTGGCCTTCTCGCGCGTGATCACGTCCTCGCGCCCGTCACGGCTGAAGTCGCCGTGCCGGACCATGGCGTCGAAGGCGTTCCAGCCGCCGGAGCCGACCTTCCGGCCGGTGCCGTCACCGGGCAGGAACCACAGGCGCCCGACCAGGTCGCGGACGAGGACGTCCGACGTCCGGTCGCCGTTCATGTCGCCGAACGTGGCCGCCGTGGGCGAGGTCTCCGCGCTCCAGTAGGGGTACGCGTCCGTCTCGCACTCCCGGAGCGTGGGCACCATCTTCACCGAGCTCACGGACGTGCTGGCGATACTGGTGGGATAGCCCTCGTTCTCGTACCAGGAGACGCCGTCCTCGTAGTTCGGCTTCTCGTAGGTGCAGGCGATGAGCGACGAGCGGTTGATGACCAGGCGGAACTTGTTGTCCCAGGTGCCCAGCGATGCCTTGCTCGCGTTCGTCTTGAACATCGAGCCCGTGCCGTGGGTGTCCGCCCACGCGCAGAAGTAGCCCGTGGGGCAGTCGCCGACCGCGGCCTGCGCGGGCGCGATGCCCGAGCCGAGCAGAGCCGCCGAGGTGAGTCCCAGCGCGACGGCCGTGGAGGCCAGGCGCCGGAACAGGGGTTTACGCATACGTTTCCCTCCCTGAACGCGGCACGCACACGCTTTCGAGGCGTGCCGCGAGGGGGAAGGTACCGGCTGCCCTCACCCGGTCGCCACGCGGACTCGTCTTCCGGCGGAGGCGTATGCCGACCTCGGGGAACATCGGTGTCGGATCGTGCGCCGAGCCTGCGTCGGCCCTGGTGGGCGGCCGACGGGTGGCACCGCCGGGGCCCGCTCCTCGTCACGGGCGGGCCTGACGGGGTCGATCACTCGGGACCTCGCCGACCGCATCCCCGTCGACAACACCGCCGACGGGAACGGCTACGGCGCGTGGACTCTCCACGAGAACGGCCGACTGGACTTCGCCGGCCGGGTCGACGGCCAGTGGATCGACGAAGACCGTCGGCCGGGGCTGCGGCGTCTACCGCACGGTCCTCTCGACCGGGCCCGGGCCGAACCGCCGCCCGGACCACGATCGTTCTCACCGGCGACCGCTGTACCGATGTTCCCCGAGGTCGTATGCGGCCCTACCGGTTGAGGGCCTCCTCGATCTTGGCGGCGACGTGCTCGGCCTGGAGGTCGCGGCCCTTCTCGTTCGGGTGGGCGTACCACGGGAGCGTGGTCTCGAACACGCTGACCTGGGAAGGCTCCAGCAGGCCGCCGATGCCCCGGTCGGCGCCGTCGCAGGCGGTGTTGCCGCCGGTCTCGGCGTAGAGGTCCACGAAGTCGACGCCGCCCTCGGCGTCCGCGGCGGCCTTCTTCATGACGTCGTTCAGCCGCTTCTGGATCTGGTCCAGGAACGGCAGGGCGTCCTGTGGGATGTCCGCGAGCGGCAGCTCCGTCTGGCCGGGCGCGGCGGTCAGGCACGTGTCGGTGTCCTCGGGTACGAGCCGGGGGTAGCCGACCAGGACGCGCCGGGCGTCGGGGGAGAAGTACCCGACGCGGTCGAGCAGCTCCTCCAGCTCCCAGCCGACCTGCTCGAACCGGTCGTCCAGCCACTGCTTCCCGTCCCCGGACCCGAAGAACTCGGCGCACTTGGCAGCCGGTTCGTCCTCGTCCACGGGCGTTCCGGGCAGCAGGGCGTTCTCCGGGGCGCGCAGCTTGTCGGAGCACTGCTTGAGGATGCGGGTGAAGCCCAGGGTGTTGCCGCCCATGCTGCCCACGGCCAGCTGGGTGTCAGCCTTGAGTGCTTCCTGCTGTGCCGGGACCTTCAGATCGGCTCCGGGGAACGTCTCCTGCTCGTTCCAGAAGTGGTGGACGAGGGCGCCTCCGCAGGAGACGTCCGACTGCACGGTGAGCGTGACGCCCTTGTCCGCGAGGCGCCGGGTCGCGACGGTGGGGTAGTTCTCGTTCGCCCGGAAGCAGAAGAACCTGTTGGGGTCGTCCTGGTGGAAGGGGGCGATGCCGTAGTTGGACGTGTACGAGTCGCCGAAGAAGACGGTCGGTACGGGGTCGGCGGGTGCCGCGCCGGCGCTTGCCACCGGACCGGCGAGCGCCAGGCAGCTGCCCAGCGCGACGGCCGCGGTGGTCAGCCGCCGTGCCAGGGGGGTCTTCTTCGTCTTGCGCGTGGCCGTGGACATGGCTGTGCCCTTTCGTCTGTACCTGGAGAGCGGGAGAGGTGTAACGCTCCGTATTCAGGCAGATTCGGAAGGTGATCTTCCAGAGGGTGTGCGCCGCATCGGGGTGTTCTCGGCCAACTCGTGGGGTGTGGGTCCGTCGTGCCTGGTCGGGCAGGGTGTCTGGGGTGCGGGCCGTGCGTGGTCGCCACCCGAACGGGGTGGAGTCCGTCTCGGTGGCGCTCGCCCCGTGTCGTGAGGGTGCGTAACGGCGGGGCGGAGGCGCGGGTGCCGCGGTCGGTCGTGTCGTACGGGGGAGCGGTCGTCGAGAATGTGTTCGGCACCTGGTGTCGCTCGCTGCGGCTGATCGGCCGGAAGTCAGCCGCCTGTGGCGGGTGCCCGCCGAATGACCTCGTAACGGACCGGCCTCCGGCATCAGTCAGAGGCCGGTCCGTTCCCTCGGACAGGAGTCGGTGGCTACTAAGCTCGCGCGGCAAGCCTCGGGGGTCGTCACCGAACTCCGGGCGCCCTGCCGTCGCTTCGCCCGGGCGCCGAGGTGCTGATGACCCGGACCGCCCCGCGCGGCGTCAGGCTCGCGCGCTCCTCGGGGCTCGCGGTCCAGCACTCGTCGATAGCCGCCTCCCAGAGATAGCCGCTGGGGCGGACCAGCGTGAGCGACTTCCCCCGTACGCCCAGCACTCGCCCCGTCAGCGCCCGCTGAGCGTCGATCACGACGTCACCGACGCGGTACCTCACGGGGTGTGCCGGGCGATGGCGGTGCGAAGGAGTGCGGTGAGCCGCTTGGCGCCGCCGAGGCCGACGGTCCCGAGCCCGTACCGGTGGATGTCTCCGCCCGGCGCGTGCGTGACGTCCCGGTAGAGGCCGTTGGTGGGGAGTCCGGCGGTGTCCATGGCGGCCTTCAGTTCGCGGTAGACCCGGGCCGCCTCCGGCTCGTTGGCGGGGCGGATGGGGGGTGTGGGTGTGGGGGTGCGCATGGAGGGCTCACTTTCTGATGGATCTCCACCGGACTGCCTCCACGATGGCGTGACCGCCCCTACGCTTTCCAGGAGTTGAGTTCCCGTGCACAGGTGAGGAACGGGGCATATGCCAGGAGCGCAAGATCTGGACCCCGGGGACAGCATCGAGCAGTACCTCGGGAACATGGTCCGCGAGGCGAGGCTGGCGCTGGGGCGTGAGTGGACGCAGGCGTACGTGGCGAAGCAGGTCTTCAGTAGCGGCACCCGGCTGTCCGAGATCGAGCGCGGCGAGGACCCCCCGGACCGGGACCTGGCGAAGAAGCTGGAGATCGTCCTGCGACTCCCGCCCGGCTCTCTGGTGAACCTCGTGAAGATCCTCACCGACCAGAACGTGCGCGACTACGCGAAGACGTACATGCGGCGGCAGCTCGAAGCCACCGCCATACACGAGTTCTCGATCGTCGTGCCGGGCCTCCTCCAGACCGCCGACTACGCCCGGGCGGCGATGGAGGCGGGCCTCGCCGGCGACTCGGGACAGATCGGCGGCTTCGTCGGCAGACGACTGGAGCGGCAGGCCGTCCTCGACCAGCCCGACCCGCCCTGGATGATGATCGTCCTCGACGAGGCCGCCCTGCGCCGCGACATGGGCGGCGGCCAGGTGATGCGGGAGCAGATCGAGCACCTTCTCGCCATGTGCGACCGCCCCAACGTGAACATCCAGGTGCTCCCCATGAAGGGCACTCCCGTGGCAGGTTCCGTCGCGCTCCTCACCCTTCCGAAGGGGGAGCGCGGGGCGTACACAGAGGGGTTCAGCACGGGCAACTACACCGAAGAACCAGCCGAGGTGATGCGTTTCCAGCGTGTCTATGATCTGTTGCAGCAGGGTGCGTTGGGTGTCCGGGCGTCCCTGGAACTGATGCGCGCGATCGCGAAGGAACACGATGACTGAGACTTCCCCGAACTGGCACAAGAGCACGTACAGCGGCAACGACAACGACGCCTGCATCGAGGTCGCCGACAACCTCCCCCGTGTCCGCGTCCGTGACACCAAGGACCACTCCCGCGGCGAGGTCACCACCACCCCCGCCGCCTGGGCCGCCTTCACCGCGTTCGCTCGGGACCACGCGCTCTGACCCCTACTGCACGCTCCAGCGCGCCGGGTGGTTCGGATCGGTCGGGCAGCCGAAGACGTTGAGCTGTCCGTGGTTGCCCACGACGACCGCGGTGGGTACGGCGTGTGGGTGCGGTCGCAGGCCCCGGTCCTCGATCGGGGTCCAGCTCTCGTATCCGCCGGTCCACTCGGACGTGCCCACCGTCAGCAGCAGGCGCATCGGCGTCGCGCACGTCCCGCAGTCCATCGTGTACGGGTCCGTCACGTGCCAGGACGCGTATCCGCCGGCCCGCCAGCCCGGCGGGATCGACAGGTCGAACTGGTAGGTCGGCGGGTCGTCTTCGGACCCCTCGTCCTCCGCCTCCTCCTCCAGTTCCTCCTCCCACGCGTAGATCCGCTCGCACAGCTCCTCGGGCAGCAGGCCCGCGAAGGGGTACGTGACCACCTGCTCCGGGTGCAGCTCGCAGGGCTCGGGGACGTACCCCTCGTAGCCGACGACCTGCGGCTGCGGCGGGGACGCCAGGATGTCCCCGACCTCCGCCGACCTGCGCCAGCGCACGTGGACGTGCATGCTGTAGCCCGTCGGGGCGTGCGCGTCGAACGGGCACCAGAAGACCTGGAGCAGGTCGGCGCCGTCCGGGCCCGGGGGGAGGTCCGGGACGTCCCGTGCGTACAGCTGCGCCAGGCCGAGCAGGGGGAGCGGGTCGGTGTCGCCCGCCTCCGGCATCCGGTGGTCGCGGCGCAACTCCTCCATCCGGCGCTGTTCCTCGTCCGTCAGGCCCTCGTACGGGTCCCGCGCCCACGCCTCGGCCATCAGCTCGCGTTCCGCGCGGACGTCCGCCGGGCGCCGCCCCCGTCCCCGTCCGTGCGCCTCCGTGCACACCGGCCACGGCTCGTCCGCCGGCCACAGCATCGGTCCGCCGACCGAGCTCGCCGACACGTCGGGCTTCCCCGGGCGGGGGTGCAGCCGGGTGGTCGTGCTCCGGTGGACGGCCAGTTCCGGGAAGAGCGACTCGACGTCGAGCGGGCGCGGCGGGGTGGTTCTCCTCATGGGGCGACCCTATGTCGGTGCCCTCACCTAGCCTGATGTGAAGGTGTGTTGGCCGACTTGTGAGCGGGGTGGGGCATGACGACGACAGGGCGTGTCGTGGCGTGGGCGGCCGGGGTCGTCGCGCTCGGGCTGATCGGGGTCGCCGTCTTCGTCGACCTCGACAGCGGCGACCGGATCGCCAGTGTCGTCGGGGCGGTGGTGGGCCTCGTGGTCGCCGCGTACACCTTCGTCGGTCCCTCAGGCTCGTCCGGGCGGCGCATCAGGGCCGGGCGGGGCGCCACTGTGATCGACGGGGATGTCAGCGGCAGTGCCGTCGGGCGCGGGGCCAAGGTCGTCGGGCCGCCCACGGCGCCCCGTACCGGGCCTCCGCGCGCCCGTGGCGCTGACGACGACGTGCGGGCGGCGCCCGGCGGCAAGGTGGTCCTCGGGGACGTGACGGACAGCGCGCTCGGCGACGAGAGCGAGCGTCGGTGACCTTCTGGCGGAAGGGCGGGGCCGGCCGAGGGACCGGCCGAGGGACCGGGCGCGGGTCCGGGCGCGGGTCAGGCCGCGGGACCGGGGGCGTCTCCGTCGGTGGGGACTCCTCGTACAGCGCGGTCGGGCCGTACAGCTCCGTCGTCGTCCAGCAGGCCGTCGCCCCGGCCGGCGTGGACTGGCCCTTGGAGGTGGGCGCCGTGCCCGCGCTCGCCTCCGCCTTCCAGCCTCGGACCGGGCTGCGCGAGCGGATCGACGCCGTGCGGGAGGAGGGCGGGACGGCGGTCCTCACGCAGGTGCTGTCCGGTGGCGGGGGAGTCGGGAAGTCGCAGCTCGCCGCGTCCTATGCGAGCCAGGCCGTCGCCGAGGGCGTGGACCTCGTCGTGTGGGCGCCGGCCGGCGAACTCCAGCAGGTCGTCACGCGGTTCGCCGAGGCGGGGATGCGGGTCGCGGCGCCCGGGGTGACCGGCTCGGACCCCGAGGCCGACGCCCGGGCGTTCCTCGCCTGGCTGGCGACCACCTCGCGGCGCTGGCTGGTCGTCCTCGACGACATCGCCGACCCCGGTGCCGTGGAGGGGTGGTGGCCTGTGAGCCGGACCGGGAGCGGGTGGGTGCTCGCCACCACGCGGCTGCACGACGCGCGGCTGACCGGGGGCGGGCGGCGGCGGGTGTCCGTCGACGTGTACGAGCCGGACGAGGCCGTCGCGTACCTGCGGGCGCGGCTCGCCGAGGACGACGGACTCGTGGACGGGGCGGTGGAGGAGCTGGCGGAGGCACTCGGGTACCTGCCGCTCGCGCTCGGGCACGCTGCCGCGTACATGATCAATCACGGGGTGGGGTGCGCGGCCTACCTGGGGCTGTTCCGGGGGAGCCGGTCCATCGCGGAGGTCCTTCCGCCGTCCGCCGACGCCGAGGGGTACGGGCGGCAGATCGCGACGACGCTGCTGCTGTCGCTGGGCGCGGCCTCGGAGGCGGATCCGGCGGGCCTCGCCCGGGCCGTCCTGAGCCTGGCGGCGTTCCTGGACCCGGCGGGCCACCCGGCGGCCCTGTGGGCCACGGAGTCGGTTCTGTCGTCCCTGGGCGACTGCGATGCGGCGACGGTCCGCACGACCCTGCGCGTCCTGCACCGGTACGCGCTGCTGACCTGCGACGGGGACGCGGTCCGTATCCACGCCTTGACGGCCCGTGCGGTCCGAGAGGTCACCCCGGAGGAGGTCGTCCCGTACCTGGCCCTCACGGCTGCCGACGGTCTGTACGAGATCTGGCCCGAGCCCGACCAGCCGCACAGGGCGCTGGCCGCCGTTCTGCGCGCCAACACCGATGTCCTCACCCGGACGGCCGGGGACCATCTGTGGGATCCGGACGGCCACGAGGTCCTCTTCCGCGCCGGCACCAGCCTGATCCACGCCGGGCTCGCCGAGTCCGCGACGGCACACTGGAGCGGCCTCGCCTCCAGGGCCGAGCGGTTGCTCGGTCCCGAGCACCCGACCACCCTCGGCTGCCGGACCAATCTGTCGGCCTGTCATGCCGTGGAGGGGCGCGTCGGCGAGGCGGTGGCCCTCACGGAGTCGGTTCTCGTCGATCGCGAACGAGTGCTCGGGCCGGGCCACCCCGACACCCTCGCCGCGAGGGCCAACGTCGCCGTCGCCATCGCCGGGGCCGGGCACCTGGGGGAAGCCGTCCTCATGACGGAGCAGGTCCTGGCCGACGGCGAGCGTGCCGGGCTGGAAGACCGTGACACGCTGCCCACGCGGCTGCATCTCGCCGAGCTCTACCGACAAGTGGGGCGAGTCGGCGAAGCCGTTGTTCTCGCGGAGAGGATTCTGGCCGACAGCGAGCGTGCTCTCGGGGCGGACCACCCGGATCTCCCCCACGCGCGCAGTGTCGTCGCCGACTGCTACATGGATGCGGGGCGATCTCTCGAAGCCGTCGCCCTGCGGGAACGGAGCCTGGCCGACGCCGAGCGCCTCCTCGGGCCGGACCATGTGGAGGTTCTTTCCCATCGGGCCTTTCTCGCCGCCTTCTACTGGGCGGTGGGACGCACCGGGGAAGCCCTGTCCCTCATGAATCGGACCATCGCCGACTCCGAACGACTTCTCGGCCCCGAGCATCCCGGCACCCTCGCCGACCGGCAGCTCCTCGCGGTCATGCGGCACCCGTGGAGGCTCCTCTGGCGCCGCATCCTGCGCCGCCCACCGTTTCCGGCGGCAGACTGGAGGCCCAGCGGTGACCACCGGCCCGGCGGCCCTCCTGCGGTAAGGGGCCGCCCCGGGGCGAGCCGGTGACCCATCACCTAGTGACAGGTTGGTCTTCAGTCCGTAGGGTGCTGAATATGGATATGCAGACAGTCGTCCTCGGCACGTCCGGCACGACCCCGCAGGATGTCATCGACGTCGCCCGCCACGGCGCCCGCGTCGAGCTGTCGACCGAGGCCGTGCGCGCCCTCTCCGCCGCCCGGGACGTGATCGACGCGCTCGCCGCCAAGCCCGAACCCGTCTACGGCGTCTCCACCGGCTTCGGCGCGCTCGCCACCCGGCACATCAGCCACGAGCTCCGTGCCCAGCTCCAGCGCAACATCGTCCGCTCGCACGCCGCCGGCATGGGCCCGCGCGTCGAGCGCGAGGTCGTGCGCGCGCTGATGTTCCTCCGGCTCAAGACCGTCGCCTCCGGTCACACCGGCGTCCGCCCCGAGGTCGCGCAGACCATGGCCGACGTCCTCAACGCCGGCATCACCCCCGTCGTCCACGAGTACGGCTCCCTCGGCTGCTCCGGCGACCTCGCACCGCTCTCCCACTGCGCCCTCGCCCTGATGGGCGAAGGAGACGCCGAGGGCCCCGACGGCGAGCTGAAGCCCGCCGGCGAGCTGCTCGCCGCGCACGGCATCGCGCCCGTCGAGCTCAAGGAGAAGGAGGGCCTCGCCCTCCTCAACGGCACCGACGGCATGCTCGGCATGCTGGTCATGGCCCTCGCCGACCTCGACACCCTCTACAAGTCGGCCGACATCACCGCCGCGCTCTCCCTCGAAGCCCTCCTCGGCACCGAGAAGGTCCTCGAACCCGAGCTGCACGCCATCCGCCCGCACCCGGGCCAGGCCGCCTCCGCCGCCAACATGCTGGCCGTGCTCAAGGGCTCCGGCCTCACCGGCCACGCCCTCGCCGGCGAGGCCCCCCGCGTCCAGGACGCCTACTCGGTGCGCTGCGCCCCGCAGGTCGCCGGCGCCGGCCGCGACACCATGGCCCACGCCCTGCTCGTCGCCGAGCGCGAGCTCGCCGCCGCCGTCGACAACCCCGTCGTCCTCGCCGACGGCCGCGTCGCCTCCAACGGCAACTTCCACGGCGCCCCCGTCGCGTACGTCCTCGACTTCCTCGCGATCGCCGCCGCCGACCTCGGCTCGATCGCCGAGCGCCGCACCGACCGGCTCCTCGACAAGAACCGCTCGCACGGCCTGCCGCCGTTCCTCGCCGAGGACGCGGGCGTCGACTCGGGCCTGATGATCGCCCAGTACACGCAGGCCGCCCTGGTCAGCGAGATGAAGCGGCTCGCCGTCCCGGCCTCCGCCGACTCCATCCCCTCCTCCGCCATGCAGGAGGACCACGTCTCCATGGGCTGGTCCGCCGCCCGCAAGCTGCGCACGGCGATCGGCAACCTGAACCGGATCATCGCGGTCGAGCTGTACGCCGCGACCCGGGGTATCGAGCTCCGCGAGGGCCTCACCCCGGCGCCCGCCTCCCAGGCCGCCATCGACGCGCTGCGCGCCGCCGGTGTCGAGGGTCCCGGGCCGGACCGGTTCCTCGCGCCCGACCTGGCCGCCGCCGACGCCTTCGTGGCCGCCGGGAAGCTGGTCGCCGCCGTGGAGCCCGTCACCGGGCCGCTGGCTTAGGGCCTGTCCGCACAGACGACGAAGGGCCCACCCGGGAGCTCCCCGGGTGGGCCCTTCGGCATGCGTGATCGGCGGCTCAGGAAGCCCTGCCCCGCTGTCTCATCGCCAGGGCCACGAAGCCCGCGCCGACCCCCAGGAAGCCCGTCCCGCCCAGCAGGTACGGCGTCGTGTCCAGGTTTCCGGTCTCCGCGAGACGAGACCCGTCCTCGGCCGGGTCGTCGTGGACGATGCCGACCCCGACCTGTACGCCGGCCTGCTCGGCGGTGGCGTTGGCGGACGGTACGAACCACAGGGCGCACAGCAGTGTTCCCGCCGCGATGGCGGTGAGAAGTGGGCGTCGGGCGGCGGACACGGAAATTTCGATCCCCCTTGCGGAAACCGCGCATCGGTCGGTCCGCAGATGCTAATGAAAACAGCGGGTCGCGGGAAAGCCGGGAGCCCGCTGACCCTACGCTCCGTCGCATGAGTACTTCCGAGACAACGCGCTTTGTGCGACTTCGTGTCGATCTCGTCCTGGAGATCGACGGTCCCGCCGAGCTGACCGAGGCCGCCGAGGGCCGGATCGACGGCGACGAGTTCATGCCCGAGGAGGAGCGCGTCCAGGCCCGCTCCGCCGCCCGCGAGGACAGCGCCGAGGCCCTCGCCTACCTCGTCGAGCCCTTCGACCTGATCCGCGAGGTCCCCGGGATCGAGATGGTCCAGGCCTCCTGGAGCACCGAGGAGGTCGAGTACGACCCCGATGCCCTGGAGTGGGACCTGGGCGAGGAAGATGAGGAGGACACGGACGGCACCGACGGCACGGACGACGTGGACGGCGGCCGGGCCTAGAGAGCGGAGCAGCAGCTCACATGGCCTCGGGACGGTGTCCCGGGGCCTTTCTCACGCCCTCGGGAACCGAACGCTCCACTCGTGCGTGTCGAGCAGTGGCGTTCCCCACAAACCGACCGGTTCCGGAACCGGACGGGGTGTCATGGGTATTTAGGTAAGCGTTGGCAAGCGCTGCTGAGCGTTGGCCTGGGATTCGGCGACGATGGAGATGCGTGTGATGACGGACGGCAAGCGCCGCAAGAGCCTGGCGGTCGCGGCCGCGGTGCTCGGCGGCGTGTTGGTGCTCTCGGCGTGCAACGACGACAACGGTGGCAGCGCCTCCGGGTCCGCGACGCCACCGTCCCAGTCCCAGGTCGACGAGGCGGCGGAGGCGGCCAAGACCTCGAAGGCGCAGATCACCATCGCGCCCAAGACCGGTACCCAGAACGCGTCGATCAACAACGACGCCAAGGTCACCGTCACCGAGGGCAAGCTCACCGACGTCACCATGACGTCCGCCGAGGGCACCGCGGTCAAGGGCGAGATAGCGGCCGACGGGCTGAGCTGGAAGCCGACCGAGCAGCTGGAGAGGGCCACGGTCTACAAGATCGCCGCCACCGCCACGGACGCGGCCGGCCTGGAGGCCCACGAGAACTCGTCCTTCACGACGGTCTCGAAGGCCAACAGCTTCATCGGCAACTTCACCCCCGAGGACGGCTCGACCGTCGGCGTCGGCATGCCCGTCTCGATCAACTTCAACAAGGCGATCACCGACAAGGCCGCCGTCCAGGGCGGCATCACCGTCACCTCCAGCGCCGGCCAGGAGGTCGTCGGACACTGGTTCAACGGCCAGCGCCTCGACTTCCGCCCCGAGAAGTACTGGACCGAGGGCTCCACGGTCACGCTGAAGCTCGACCTCGACGGCGTCGAGGGCGCCGACGGCGTCTTCGGCGTCCAGCAGAAGACCGTCACCTTCAAGATCGGCCGCAACCAGGTCTCGACCGTCGACGTCGCCACCAAGACCATGACGGTCACCCAGGACGGCAAAACGATCAAGACGATCCCGATCTCCGCCGGCTCCCCGGAGAACCCGACCTACAACGGTCAGATGGTGATCTCCGAGAAGTTCAAGGAGACCCGGATGAACGGCGCGACCGTCGGCTTCACCGACGACGACGGCAAGGGCGAGTACGACATCAAGGACGTGCCGCACGCCATGCGGCTGTCCACGTCGGGCACCTTCATCCACGGCAACTACTGGGGCCCGGACTCGATCTTCGGCTCCGCCAACACCAGCCACGGCTGCGTCGGCCTGAACGACGTCAAGGGCGCCGGCGACCCGAACCAGCAGGCCGCCTGGCTCTACGACCACTCGATCGTCGGTGACGTCGTGATCGTCAAGAACTCCAAGGACAAGACGATCGCCCCCGACAACGGCCTCAACGGCTGGAACATGAGCTGGGCCGACTGGAAGGCCGGCTCGGAGGCCTGATCCCGCCCCCCTCGTACGTACGCGGATGGCCCCCTCCTGATGGAGGGGGCCATCCGCGTACGTGGGCTACTTCCGCGTCCGCGTACGTGGGCTACTTCCGCGTCCGCGTACGTGGGCTACTTCCGCGCGGCCGCCGCCGGCTCGTCCACGCCCCACTGCGCGAGCAGCCGCAGCGCGTCCGCCGAGGCCGAGCCCGGCTCCGCGTGGTACGTCACGAGCACGAGGTCCGGGTCCCCACCCGCCACCTTCAGGCTCTCGTACGCCAGCGTCATCTCGCCCACCAGCGGATGCCGCAGCCGCTTCGTCCCGTGCCCCTTGTCCGCCACCGTGTGCGCCGCCCACAGCGAGCGGAACTCGTCGCTCTTCACCGACAGCTCACCCACCAGCGCGAGCAGCTTCGGATCGTCCGGATAGCACCCCGCGTACAGCCGGAGCAGGCTCACGACCTCGGTCGCCTTGCACTCCCAGTCCTGGTAGAGGTCCCGCGTGTTCTCCCAGAGGAAGACCAGCCGCGCCACGTTGCGCTCGTCGGGGTCCATCGCCGCGAAGTCGCCGAGCAGCGCCCGTCCCATCCGGTTCCAGGCGAGGATGTCGAGACGCCGGCCGACGACCAGCGCAGGGACGCCGTCCATCGAGTCCAGCAGATGCCGCAGACCGGGCCGCACGTGCTGCGGGCGGGCGATGGCCGCCGCGTGCCGGCGCTTCTTCGCCGTCGGCTTCGCCAGATGCGTCAGATGGGCCCGCTCCGAGTCGTTCAGCCGCAGTGCCCGCGCGATCGCGTCCAGGACCTCCATGGACACATTGCGGCCGTTGCCCTGTTCGAGACGCGTGTAGTACGCGACGGAGACACCGGCCAGCTGCGCGAGCTCCTCCCGGCGCAGCCCCGGGACCCGGCGATGGCGCCCGAACTCCGGCAGACCCACGTCCTCCGGCTTCAGCCGGGCCCGGCGCGAGCGCAGGAACTCACTGAGCTCGGCACTGAGATCCATGCGTTGATCCATGTGACCCGATTATCCCAGGCCGCACGACCGGACGGGCGGGTCTGCCTGTCCCTGCCAGTGGTAGGCACGCCGGTCGTAGGCAGAGCAGGTGTCTGGGTGATGTCCGAGGACTCCGGCAGGCTGATGCCATGACCACGAACGCGACCACCGTCCCCGCCTACGCCGCACCCGCCGCCCACGCCCCGCTGGAGCGCACCACCGTCCCGCGCCGGGCCGTCGGCGAGCACGACGTCCTCATCGACATCAAGTACGCCGGCATCTGCCACTCGGACATCCACCAGGCGCGCGACGGCTGGGGCGAGGGCATCTTCCCGATGGTCCCCGGCCACGAGATCGCGGGCGTCGTCGCGGAGGTCGGCCCCGGGGTCACGAAGCACAAGGTCGGCGACCGGGTCGGCGTCGGCTGCTTCGTCGACTCCTGCCGTGAGTGCGAGTACTGCCTGCAGGGGCTCGAGCAGTACTGCACGCAGGGCATGACCGGCACGTACAACGCGCTCGGCAAGGACGGCGAGCCCACCTACGGCGGCTACTCGACCCACATCGTCGTCGACGAGAACTACACCCTCCGCATCCCCGAGGGCATCGCCCTCGACGAGGCCGCCCCGCTGCTCTGCGCCGGCATCACCCTCTACTCGCCGCTCGCCCACTGGCAGACCGGCCCCGGCAAGAAGGTCGCCATCGTCGGCCTCGGCGGCCTCGGGCACATGGGCGTCAAGATCGCCCACGCGCTCGGCGCCGAGGTGACCGTCCTCAGCCAGTCGCTGAAGAAGCAGGAGGACGGCCTCAAGCTGGGCGCCGACCACTACTACGCGACGAGCGACCCGGAGACCTTCACGAAGCTCGCCGGCACCTTCGACCTGATCATCTCCACCGTCTCCGCCCCGCTGGACTTCGGCGCCTACCTGAGCCTGGTGAAGACGGACGGCGCCCTGGTCAACGTCGGTGCGCCCGAGGAGCCCGTCGCGCTCAACCTCTTCTCCCTCATCGGCGGCCGCAAGACCCTCGCCGGGTCGATGATCGGCGGCATCGCCGAGACGCAGGAGATGCTCGACTTCTGCGCCGCGCACGGCCTCGGCGCCGAGATCGAGGTGATCGGCGCGGACCGGATCAACGAGGCGTACGAGCGGGTCATCGCGAGCGACGTCCGCTACCGCTTCGTCATCGACACGTCGACGATCTGAGCCGGTGACGTACTGACGGGGACTGGGTCGGACTGACGGGGACTGGGTCGGAGGGGCCGGTGACGTACTGACGGGGACGGCGTCGGCGAGGCCGGTGACGTACGGACTGGGGCGGACGGACCAGGACGGCGTCGGAGGGGGCCGGGGCGTGCCGCCGCCCCGGCCCCCTCCCCGTGACCGGGTGCGGACGTCAGCTCACGCGGAACTCCCGCACGGTCAGCCACGTCTCCAGGCCGGTCTGCGCCTCGGTGGTCCGCAGCCGGACATACCGCGCCCTGGTCCCGGCCGGGGCCGTCAGGACGGTGTCGGGGCCGCCCGACAGCTCGCCGAGCGGCTGCCAGCCCGTCCCGTCGAGGGAGTACTCCACCACACCGCGCCGCGGGTAGCCCTGCGGCCGGTCGCTCGCGCCGAGCGCCAGCTCGACCTTGCCGACCGTCCGCTCGGCCCGCAGGTCGAGGCCGACGTGGGCGCCGGGCTTCGGGTCCCAGAGGCCGCGGAAATGCGTCGAGTCGTCGCCGTCGACGGCGCGCGGGATCAGGTTCTCCTGGTCCGCCTCCAGGTTGGTGAAGGCCTTCGGGCGAGGGGTCACTCCGAGGGACACGTCTTGTTCGGCGATCGCGTCGAGAACGAAGGCGTCCAGCACCCCGTCCGCGACGATGACGGGGATCTTCAGCCCGTACAGGTGGGTGTACGTGAACGACCCGGCGTGCGCGACCTGGCCGGGGAGGAGCGCGCGCAGCCGCGCGGCCTCGGCGGTGTCGCCCTCGCGCACGGCGCCGGTCAGGGCGAGCGCGGTCCGGGCCGCGGTGCCCCAGGCCTCGGCGGAGTTCAGCCAGGGGCCGGTCTGCTCGACGAAGCGGCGGTCGGGGAGGCCGGAGCGGAGCACCGCCGGGGCGTTCTCGAACGCGGCGAACTTCGCGTCGAGGACGGCGGCGGCGGTCCGGTCGCCGGTGGCCGCCTTGCGGAAGCGGGCGACGGCGGCGGCGAGTTCGGGGGACTGGCGGCCGGTCATCCGGGAGAAGAAGCTGCCGTCGGCGAAGGTCCGCAGCGCCTGCCGGACGCGCCGGTCACCGCCCGCCCGCTCCGCGAGCGCGGCGGTCCAGGCCGCCCCGGGGTCGTAGGCGCGGTCGTTCCAGAGGTACTCGGCGACCGTGAACAGCCCGATCTTGGAGGCGTCGGCCTGCGGCATCGGGTTCGCGGTGTAGCCGGCGAGGTCCTGGGGGAGGCCCTTCTCCCGGCCCTCCAGCGGGCCAAGCATCAGCCGGCCCGGGACGTAGTCGTTGACCGGGAAGTTGTCCCAGAGCAGCACGTCGTGGCCGAAGAGCCGCCGGGCCTCGGCCGCCTGGACGCGGGTGATGGCCGGGGCGATGCCCGCGGTGCCGGTCCACTGGACGAGGACCCCTTCCGCCAGCTTCTCCTCCAGGACCTTCTTGTACGGCGTCGCTTCGAGGTCGTAGTACTCGGTCGGCACCGTCTGGAGCGGGGCGGCGTCCGGGTGCGCGGTGCGCAGGCCCTCGTTCACCCGGTTCACGAACAGCGCCTGGGCCTCGCCCGCGGCGGCGCCGCCCGTGCCGAACCGCTCCCTGTCGGCCTCGCAGTTCCACGTCGTGTAGTTGATGTCGTCCAGCGGTACGGAGAAGGACCGGACCCCGATGTCCCAGACGCTCTCCAGCTTGGCGACCAGTGCCTGCGCCTCCTCGGGCGCGCTGTAGCAGACGGAGAGCCCGGGGGAGACGGCGTACGTGAGGTCGACGTGCCGGGCGCGGGCGCGGTCGGACAGCTCCCGGATCCGGGTCACCTCGGTGGCCGGGTAGGGCTCACGCCACTTGGCCCGGAGGTACGGGTCGTCCTTCGGCGAGTAGATGTACGTGTCGAGCTTGTGCTCGCCGTAGTAGTCGAGCTGGTCGAGGCGGGTGGCGTGGGTCCACGGCGTGTCGTAGAAGCCCTCGACGACACCGCGCGCGGCGGCGGCCGGCCAGTCCCGCAGGGTCATGCCCTGGAGGCGAGCCCCCGACCGGGTGGTGCGGGGCAGCAGCTGGCGCAGCGACTGCGCGGCGTAGTACGTGCCCCGGGCGTCGACGCCGGAGAGCACGATCCGCTCCGTGCCGTCGGCGGCGCGGCCCGCCGCGAGGACGTAGCCGTCGGCGGGGAGCCCCGCCGGGCCGGGGATGCCGAGGGCGCTCAGGGCGTCCGCCGAGGACGGGTTCTCGCGCACTCCGCCGACGTGGACGGCCAGTTGGCCGCGGACGGGGGCGGCGGCCTTCTGGAGGGTGCGGGCGCCGGCGTCGCGCAGGGCCTTCTCGACGACCTGGAGGGCGGCCGGATCGGTCCGCGGGTCGGTCACCAGCGTCACGGTCGGGGTGACGGTGACGGCGTCGGCCCGCTGGGCGAACCGCTGCGGGGCGGGGGTGACGGCGACGGGGCTGGTGTCGGCGGTGGCTTTCGCTGTGGGCGTGGGCGCGGGCGCGGGCGCGGGGGTGGGAGTGGGAGTGGGAGCGGGAGTGGGCGCGGGGGCCGCCGGGGCCGCGCTCGCCGGGTGGGCCAGGGGCAGTCCCAGGGCCAGGGCCAGCGCGGCGGCGACGGCGATCCGGGGCGGGGTGCGTCCGGGCTCGCCGGTGGTGCGGGTCGAGGGCATGGGGGCGCTCTCCACGGGTCGCGCGCGGCCGGGCCGCGGGTGTCGGCAGGTGCGTGTCGGTCGGGAGCACGCAGGTCATGAGCGTCGTGTCGGTCACGAGCGCGTTGGTCACGAGCGTGTCGGTCACGCGTGTCGTGTCGGTCGGGACCGACGGGGACCAGCGCAACAGGACCAGCGCAACAGGGACCACATCAGCCCCGCTGCCACCGGTCAACGCCCCTAGGTAGGGGGGTGGGCGCGCGGCCGCCCGTCGTGCGCTCCCCGTGCGCCAATAGGGGGTGGGGCAGGGGGATTTGTTGCCCGCTTCAGGGGGCAGGTGCTCTGGCGATGTCAGGAGCGGGCCGGATTCAATGTGATCCGGTTCGGCCGTCTGCCGGCCGGTCCGCTTCCGGTCCGTCATGTGTAGTCAGCAGCCGCTGCAACCCCAGGGAGCGTTGTGTCCCGTCGTCTGTTCACCTCGGAGTCCGTCACCGAGGGTCACCCGGACAAGATCGCTGACCAGATCAGCGACACCATCCTCGACGCACTGCTGCGGGAGGACCCCACCTCGCGCGTCGCCGTCGAGACGCTGATCACCACCGGTCTCGTGCATGTCGCCGGCGAGGTGACCACCAAGGCGTGGGCGGACATCCCCGCGCTGGTCCGGGGCAAGATCCTGGAGATCGGGTACGACTCCTCGAAGAAGGGCTTCGACGGCGCCTCCTGCGGCGTGTCGGTGTCCATCGGGTCGCAGTCCCCGGACATCGCCCAGGGTGTGGACACCGCGTACGAGCAGCGCGTCGAGGGCGCCTCCCGGAGGGACGCGGAGGACGAGCTGGACAAGCAGGGCGCCGGCGACCAGGGCCTGATGTTCGGCTACGCCTCGGACGAGACGCCCGAGCTGATGCCGCTGCCCATCTACCTGGCGCACCGGCTCTCGCGCCGCCTGACCGAGGTCCGCAAGAACGGGACCATCCCGTACCTGCGTCCCGACGGCAAGACCCAGGTCACC
>NZ_BMSF01000030.1 GCF_014649015.1 Streptomyces narbonensis | reverse complement strand
CTCAGCGGGAGAGCGCTTCCCTGACACGGAAGAGGTCACTGGTTCAATCCCAGTATCGCGCACGCAGCACGTAGTATCTTCGGGTACGACGTGTGCACCACCCCCGCGCGATTAGCTCAGCGGGAGAGCGCTTCCCTGACACGGAAGAGGTCACTGGTTCAATCCCAGTATCGCGCACCACCTGAAGAAGCCCCCGGCCGCAGCTCGCGGCCGGGGGCTTCTTCGTGCTCCGCTCAGGAGGAGAAGAGCATCCGGCCGAAGCCGCGCTGGCGGTAGTGACCGCCGTGGTGGCCACCCTGGTGCGGGGCACCCCAGGCGGGAGCCGCGGGGGCCTGCTGCGCCGGGTAGGCCTGCGGCGGCGGCGCCTGCTGGACCCACTGGGACTCCAGGCGGGTCAGGGCCTCCAGCTCGCCGAAGTCCAGGAATATGCCGCGGCAGCCGCTGCACTGCTCGATCTGGACGCCGTTGCGGTTGTACGTGTGCATGGCCGCATGACACTTGGGACACTGCATGCTCGGCTCAACTCCCTGACATTGCCGTTCGAATGGTGGCTTCACCTTACGTGGACGCCTAAGGAGCCGAATCGGTTCGATGTCCGGCAATCCGCCCACAGGTGTCGATCATCACGTCCTCCACCTCGTCGAGCGATCGGCGCTCGACCGTGGACTTGGCGACGGCCAGGGCCGCCGTCTGGACCGTCAGTGCCCGGGCGGGGACGTCGAGTTGCACCCAGGGGTCGCCTCCGACGGCCGGCCCGTCCGCTTCCCGGTAGGCGTCGAGGAAGCGCGACCACACGTCCGGCGGCAGGATGCCCGCGGCGAACCAGGCGGCGGGGCGGGCCAGATCCCACGCGGGATCGCCGAGGCCCAGGTCGTCGACGTCGATGAGCCGCCAGGGCCCGTCACCGACCGGCCGGGGCTCGCGCACCAGTTGGCCGAGGTGGAAGTCGCCGTGGCAGAGCAGCCGGGGGCCCGATTCCCCGCCGCGGGGGATCGTCCGCCAGGCACTCAGCACGACGGCGGCGGCCGGGTGGTCCGGTGCCGTGCGGAGCATCCGGTCCACGGCGAGCGAGACCTTGAGCGGGGCCCGCATCTCCGGGAGCCGCGGGGCCGGCTCCCGTGGGGGCGGCGTGCGGTGGAGCAGCGCGAGGAGCCGCGCCGCCTCCTCCCAGGGGGCGGCGTCGGGGTCGTCCGGGGCGACGGGCGCACCGTACGGCCAGAGGCTGACGGGACGGCCGTCGAGTTCGGCGCCGCGCTGCGACGGGACGGGGAGCGGGAGCGGCTGCAGGAGGACGCCGGCCACGTCGGGGTGGGCGGCGAGGGCGAGGCGCGCACGGTGCGCCTCGGGGTCGGTGTCGGGCGCGTGCGCCTTGGCGACGAGCCGCCCGTGGCGCACGACGGTCCCGTCGTCCCGGTCGGCGAGCACCCCGACGAGGCCGCTCGCGCAGCGGCAGGGCGCGCCGGGGCGGTGAGCGGCGGCGCGCGCGACGGCGGCGAGCCGGTCGAGGACTTCGTACGACTCGGACCGGTCGATCCCGTCGGACCCCTCGCGTCGGTCGGACGGGTCCGGCGGGTCCGGCGGTGCTTCCACGGCCGACCGGCCGAGCGGCGTCGGGGCGGGCGAGAGCGGGTCTGCGGGGTCCACGCGGGGAGCGTACGCGCTGTTCCGGAGAGCGCGAAGGCCGGTCAGCTCCCCAGCTGACCGGCCTCACGCTGCCGTCCGCCACACCCCCGTCCCCACGGGGCTGATGGCCGTGTGTCCCCGACCCGGGCCGCTCTCCCAGGTCCGGGCGCTGTTCAGCGCCCCAACAACACGCCCACGGACGACGCCTGTGTGACCACTGCTTCCCAGCCGCCGAAGACGACGACGAGCAGGGCCGCGAGAGGGAGGACCATGGCCGTGGCCACCAAGGGGTGACGGCGGCCCGAAGGGCTGGTGGTCGACCGCGGTGCCGTGTACGCCATGGTTCCTCTCCTGTCGTGGTCGGCGCGGCGGGTGCGTGACCTCGGGGGACGAGTGCTGCACCCGCCGCTGACAACAACACTAGGGAGCGGGGGGCGCCCGGGCGTCATGCCCGCGTACCGACTTGCGGGCCTCCCGGAGGATGACGACCGGCCGGACGGAGTACTCCCCTGGGTGGAGACGGGCACCCGGAACTGGGGGTCTTCCCGGAGGGGTCGTCCCCCTCCCCAGGGGTGTCGGGCAGGTCACCGGGCGTGACATCGCTCACTTCGCCGGGGCCCGTCCGGATCTCAGGCTTGCCCGAGCCCTCCCCCGGGGCCGCGAGACGCCCTTCGAGCCGTGCCGGGGTTCTCGCGAGCCTCCGTCAAGTGATCAGCCGGAAAAGGGGGTTGAGGGTGCAGCCGGGTGCCCGCTTCCCCCTTCCGTCCCCCTCAGCACTGACAATCGATCCCGGTGCGAGGGCGCGGCCTATGAGCACGTTCGGGCGCCACTACGTAAGCTGTGCCACGTCGAACGGACGAGGGGACGGACATGGCGATGATGCGGCTCCGGCGCGAGGATCCGCGGATCGTCGGGTCGTTCCGGCTCCACCGCAGGCTGGGGGCCGGCGGGATGGGGGTCGTGTACCTCGGGTCCGACCGGCGCGGTCAGCGCGTCGCGCTCAAGGTCATCCGGCCCGATCTCGCCGAGGACCAGGAGTTCCGGTCCCGTTTCGCCCGCGAGGTGTCCGCGGCCCGGCGGATCCGCGGCGGCTGCACGGCCCGGCTGGTCGCCGCCGACCTGGAGGCCGAGCGCCCCTGGTTCGCCACCCAGTACGTGCCCGGCCCCTCCCTCCACGACCGGGTCGCCGAGGAGGGCGGACTGCGCGCCGCCGACGTGGCCTCCATCGGGGCCGCGCTCTCCGAGGGCCTGGTCGCCGTCCACGAGGCCGGCGTCGTCCACCGCGACCTGAAGCCCTCGAACATCCTGCTCTCCCCCAAGGGCCCCCGGATCATCGACTTCGGAATCGCCTGGGCCACCGGTGCCAGCACGCTCACCCACGTCGGGACGGCCGTGGGCTCGCCCGGCTTCCTCGCCCCGGAGCAGGTGCGCGGCGCGGCCGTCACCCCGGCCACGGACGTCTTCTCGCTCGGCGCCACCCTCGCGTACGCGGCGATGGCCGACTCCCCCTTCGGGCACGGGAGTTCGGAGGTCATGCTCTACCGGGTCGTGCACGAGGAGCCGCATCTTCAGGGCGTCCCGGACGCGCTGGCCCCGCTGATCCGGGCCTGTCTGGCGAAGGACCCGGAGGAACGCCCCAGCACGCTCCAGCTGTCGATGCGGCTCAAGGAGATCGCCGCCCGTGAGGCCCAGGGCCTGCCGGTCGCGCGGCCGCCCGTCCAGCGGGAGCGGACCGAGGAGCGGAATCCGGCCCGGCCGACCGAGCGGTACACGGAGCGGGACACCCGCGGCCGGGGTTCCGAGCGGGACGCGGAGCGGGAGCAGCGGGGACAGGCGCGGGGTGCGAGCCCTGCCTCGCGGCCCTCGGCCGGGCCGCGGACCGGCGGCTCACGGGCTCCCCAGTCCCGTCCCGGCACCCGGCCGGGCGCCCGCTCGACGTCCACGGGACGCCGTCCGGCCAACCCCCGTCTGCTGCGCCAGCGGCTCTTCGTCTTCGTCGTCGTGACCCTGGTCGTGGCCCTGGGCATCGCCGCCGCACAGGCTCTGCAGGGCTAGGGGCAGGGCTAGAGGCAGGGCCGAACGGGGCCGGAAAAGCGACAAGCCGACCGGAGGTCGTCGGACCTCGGTCGGCTTGCGGCTTGGTTCACGCCGTCAGGAGTCCGGGCGGCCCGTCGCCACCGCGTAGAAGGCGACCGCCGCCGCCGCGCCCACGTTGAGGGAGTCGACGCCGTGGGCCATCGGGATCCGCACCCACTCGTCGGCCGCGCGCAGCGCCTGCGTGGAGAGGCCGTCGCCCTCCGCGCCGAGCATCAGTGCCACCCGCTCCAGCCGGTGCGGGGCCGCCTCGTCGATCGACGTCGCCTTCTCCGCCGGGGTCAGCGCGAGGATCTTGAACCCCGCTTCCCGCACCGCCTCCAGGCCCCGGGGCCAGGTGTCCAGTCGGGCGTACGGGACGGAGAAGACCGCGCCCATCGAGACCTTGACGGAGCGACGGTAGAGCGGGTCCGCGCAGTCCGGGGAGAGCAGGACCGCGTCCATGCCCAGGGCGGCGGCGCTGCGGAAGATGGCGCCGATGTTGGTGTGGTCGTTGACCGACTCCATGATCACCACCCGGCGGGCGCCGGCCAGCAGCTCCGTCGCGCCCGGGAGGGGCTTGCGCTGCATCGAGGCGAGGGCCCCGCGGTGCACGTGGTAACCGGTGACCCGCTCGGCGAGGTCCGGCTGGACCGCGTACACGGGTGCCGGGACCTCGTCGATGACATCGCGCATGACGTCCACCCACTTGGCGGAGAGCAGCATCGACCGCATCTCGTAACCGGCCTGCCGGGCCCGGCGGATGACCTTCTCGCCCTCCGCGATGAACAGGCCCTCGGCGGGCTCGCGTCTGCGCCGGAGCTCGACGTCGGTCAGGCCGGTGTAGTCGCGCAGGCGCGGGTCGTCGGGGTCGTCGATCGTGATGAGTTCGGCCACGGGGTGATACTGCCTTGTCCGGGGTGTGGTGCCAATGGGGTGCGACGGCGGGTGACAGGTTTCCGTTACCTGTGGTTACTTCACCAGCTTGCCGGGGCCCTCGGCGACGACGTCGCCGATGACGATGACGGTCGGCGGGCGGACCTCCTCGGCCTTGACCGTCTCCGCGACCGTCGCGAGCGTGGCGTCGACCCGGCGCTGGGTCGCCGTGGTGCCCTCCTGGACGAGCGCCAGCGGAGTGTCCGGGGCCTTGCCGTGGGCGATGAGCGCCTCGGCGATCTTCCCGATCTTGTCGACGCCCATGAGGATCACCAGCGTGCCGGTGAGCTTGGCGAGCGAGGCCCAGTCGACCAGGGAACGCGGGTCGTCCGGGGCGACGTGTCCGCTGACCACGGTGAACTCGTGGGCCACGCCCCGGTGGGTGACCGGGATGCCGGCCGCGCCGGGGACCGAGATCGAGCTGGAGATGCCGGGGACGACCGTGCAGGCGATGCCCTCGACGGCGAGCGCCTGGGCCTCCTCCATGCCGCGGCCGAAGACGAAGGGGTCGCCGCCCTTGAGGCGGACGACGGACCTGCCCGCCTTCGCGTGCTCGATCAGCGCGTTGTTGATGGCCTCCTGGGCCATGAAACGGCCGTACGGGATCTTGGCCGCGTCGATCACCTCGACGTGCGGGGGCAGTTCGTCGAGGAGGTCGCGGGGGCCGAGTCGGTCGGCGATGACCACGTCGGCCTCGGCGAGGAGCCGGCGTCCGCGGACGGTGATCAGGTCCGGGTCGCCGGGGCCGCCGCCGACCAGGGCGACGAAGGGGGTACGGGAACGGTGCGCGGGCGCGGCCAGGGAGCCGTCCCGGAGGCCCTCGACGATCGCGTCGCGCACGGCGGCGGAGCGACGGGGGTCGTGGCCGGTGAGCACCGCGACGGTGACGCCCGCGTCGCGGCCGGTGGCCGGGGTCCAGGCGGTGGCCGACTCGGCGTCGTCGGAGCGCACGCACCAGGTGCGGGTGCGCTCGGCCTCGGCGGAGGCCGCGGCGTTGGCGGTCGCGTCGGTGGTGGCCACCAGTGCGTACCAGGTCTCGGCGAGGTCACCGTCCTCGTACCGGCGCTTCACCCAGGTGATCTCGCCCGCCTCGGCCATGGCCTCCACGGAGGGGGTCGCGGACGGGGAGATCAGCGTGATGTCGGCGCCCGCGGCGATCAGTGCGGGCAGCCGGCGCTGGGCGACCTGGCCGCCGCCCAGGACGACGACGCGACGGCCCGCGAGACGGAGACCGACGGGGTAGGCGGGGTGCGCCGCGTGCTCGGTGTGCTCGGCCATGGGTGAGCGGCTCCTCGGAGGGGCTGTGCGGGTGCGGGCCGCTGCTGCGGTGAAGCGGCTGGTGAGGGTGGGCGGGAACGCCTGGTGCACACGATATCGGGGGTGCGTGGCCGTCACGCTGTGACGGATCTCCCGGTGGGGGCGTCCGTGCGCGTCCGGGCGTGGGGGCGCTCCGGAGGGAGGACGCACCCCGGCGCGTCTCCCCTCCCCCCTGGGAAGGGTGGGGGACGCGCCGATGGTGCTACTTCTCGGTGACTCCGGCCGAGTCGAACGTGGCCACCTCGTGCATCGCGCGGGCCGCGCTCTGGACCAGGGGCAGGGCGAGCAGGGCTCCCGTGCCCTCGCCGAGGCGCAGGTCGAGGTCGACCAGAGGGCGCAGACCCAGCTTGTTCAGGGCCGCCACGTGGCCCGGCTCGGCGCTGCGGTGGCCGGCGATGCAGGCCGCGAGCGACTCCGGCGCGATCGCGCGGGCCACCAGGGCCGCCGCTCCGGTCGAGACGCCGTCCAGGATCACCGGGGTGCGCAGCGAGGCCGCGCCCAGGATCAGGCCGACGAGGGCCGCGTGCTCCAGGCCGCCGATCGCCGAGAGGACGCCGATCGGGTCCGCCGGATCCGGCTTGTGCAGGTCGAGGGCGCGGCGGACGACGTCCACCTTGCGGGCGTGCGTCTCGTCGTTGATGCCCGTGCCGCGGCCGGTGACCTCGGCTGCGTCCACCCCGGTGTACACCGAGATGAGCGCGGCGGACGCGGTGGTGTTCGCGATGCCCATCTCACCGGTGAGGATCGCCTTGTTGCCCGCCGCCACGAGGTCGCGGGCCGTCTCGATGCCCACCTCGATCGCGGCAAGGACCTCTTCGCGGGTCATCGCGAGACCCGTGGTGAAGTCGCCGGTGCCTGGGCGGACCTTGCGGGGCAGGAGACCGGGAGTGGCCGGGAGCTCGGAGGCGACGCCCACGTCGATGACGCAGACCTCGGCACCGACCTGGTTCGCGAAGGCGTTGCAGACCGCTCCCCCGCCGAGGAAGTTGGCCACCATCTGGCCGGTGACCTCCTGCGGCCAGGGCGTGACGCCCTGGGCGTGGACCCCGTGGTCGCCGGCGAAGATCGCCACGGCCGCGGGCTCCGGGATCGGCGGAGGGCAGACCCGGGAGAGGCCGGAGAGCTGCGCGGAGATGATCTCCAGCATGCCCAGGGCGCCCGCGGGCTTGGTCATGCGCTTCTGGCGCTCCCAGGCCTCGCCGAGTGCCTTGGCGTCCAGCGGGCGGATGTTGGCGACGGTCTCCTGGAGGAGGTCGTGCGGCTCCTCGCCGGGCAGGGCGCGGCGGCCGTACGTCTCCTCGTGGACGACCCAGGCCAGCGGGCGGCGCTTGGACCAGCCCGCCTGGGCCAGCTCGGGCTCGTCGGGGAACTCGTCGACGTAACCCACGCAGAGGTACGCGACCACTTCGAGGTGCTCGGGCAGGCCGAGGGTGCGGACCATCTCGCGCTCGTCGAAGAAGCTGACCCAGCCGACGCCGAGGCCCTCGGCGCGGGCGGCGAGCCAGAGGTTCTCGACGGCGAGCGCGGAGGAGTACGGGGCCATCTGCGGCTGCGTGTAGCGGCCGAGGGTGTGGCGGCCGCCCCGGGTGGGGTCGGCGGTCACGACGATGTTGACCGGGGTGTCGAGGATGGCCTCGATCTTCAGTTCCTTGAACTGCTTCGCCCGGGCCTTCGGCAGCGACTTGGCGTACGCCTCGCGCTGCCGCTGGGCCAGCTCGTGCATCGTCTGCCGGGTCTCGGCGGAGCGGATGACGACGAAGTCCCAGGGCTGCGAGTGGCCGACGCTGGGGGCCGTGTGGGCGGCCTCCAGGACGCGGAGCAGCACCTCGTGCGGGATCGGGTCGGAGCGGAAGCCGTTGCGGATGTCGCGGCGCTCGCGCATCACGCGCAGGACGGCCTCGCGCTCGGCGTCGTCGTAGCCGGGCGCCGGGGCGGTGGCCTCCGGGGCGACAGCGGGCTCCTCGTCGGTGACGACGGGCTCGTCGGTGGCCGGGACGGCGTCCGTGACGGCGAGGTCCTCGGCGACGACGGGTTCGTCGGCCGCCGGCTCCTGCTCGGTGACGGCGAGCCCGTCGGCGGCCGGGAGTCCCTCGGTGACCGGGAGCTCGGCCGCGACCGGGAGCTCGTCGGCGACCGGGGCTTCGGGTGCGACCGGCGGCTCGTCGGCGACCGGGGGCTCGGCCGGGGCGACGGCCTCGTCGGCGGCCGGGAGTTCGTCGGCCTCCACCAGCTCCGCGGCGTCCACGAAGCCCTCGGGGTCCGTCTCCGCCTCGGTGACGGCCTCGGGCTGCGCGGCCACCGGGTCGTGGGGCTCGGCGAGGACGGGCTGCGCCGGCTGTTCGGGCTGCTCGGGCTGTTCGGGCGTCACGGGCTCGGCCGCAGCCGCCGGCTCCGCCTGGAGCTCCGCATCGGCCGGAACCTCGGCCTGGACCTCGGCCTGGACCTCGGCCTCGGGAGCCTGCTCGGGCAGGGGCTCGGGGGCGGCCTCCGCCACGACGGGGGTCTCCACCGGCGCCTGCTCCACCGGAGCGTCGGCCACGGCGACGGCCTCGACGGCCGGCTCGGCGGGAAGCTCCACGGCGGGCTCGGGCAGGACCTCGGCCTCGGTCTCGGGTACGAGAGCGGGGGCCTCGGCGGCGGGCTCGGCCTCGCGCGGTGCGGGCACGGTGGCCTGGACCTCGGCCTCGGCCTGCTCCGGCTGGTGCTCGGGGGCCTCGGCGGGCTCCTCCGCCGGCGCCTCGGGAGCCACGGCCACGGGAGCGACGGGGGCCACCGCGGCTTCGACGGGCGCCACGGCCTCGACGGCCTCGGCGGGCTCGACAGCCTCGGCGGGCTCGAAGGGCTCGACGGGCTCTTCGGCCGGAGTCGGGGCCAGGTGCGGGGCCGTCGGGACGGAACCCTCGACCTGGACGAACTGTCCGGTCTGCGGGACGACCGTTTCTGCGGGGAGGACCGGCTCGGGCGCCACCGCCTCCTGCGGCTGCGCGGCCCACGGCTCGGCGCCCTGCGGCGCGAGCTGCTGGTCCTGAGGGATGTCGAAGTACTCGGGGCCCGTCGTCGGCGGTCCCTGGTTCCGCAGGGGCATCGGCGCGGGCGCGGTGGCCACGACCGGCGCGGGCTGCGGAGCCTGGGTGGGCGCGGCGGCCGGGCCGCGGTCGGCGAGCGAGAGCACGACGCCGCCGGCCTCGGGGACGGGCGGGCCCATGTGCAGCGGGCGGCGGGCGGGCGGCGGGACCGGGGCGCCGACGGGCGGCGGGACGCGGACGCCACCGAGGTCGACGGAGCCGGAGTCGCGGCCCGCGGCCTCGTGGGCACCGGTGTCGAGGATGCCGGGCTCGTAGCCGTGGTCGGCGAGGACGGGCTCCTGCGCGGCGACGGGAACGCCGTGCGCCGGGGTGCCCTGGGCGGGCATGCCATGCGCCGGGGTGCCGTGCGCCGGGGTGCCGTGCGGCGGAGTTCCGGCGTTCTGGGGCTGCGGCGGCGTCTGGCCCTGAGGAGCGGTCAGGACGTCGGCGAGGACGAAGGAGTCCGGGAGCGGGCCCGTGAGGGGGTCGGTGAGCGGGTCGCCCATCGGCGCCGCCTCCGGGGCCGCCGGCGGAGCGGCGGTCACGGGCGGAACGCCCTGGTGCGGGACGACGGGGGCCCCGAGGGGGGCCGGTACGGCCACCGGGGGCGCGGGCGCGACGCCCGGCGGGTGCTCGCTCCAGGCGCCCTGGGCGCCCGGCATGAGAAGGATGTCGTCGTCCTCGGCTGCGTGCTCGGAGGGGTCCAGGAAGGTGTACGCGCCCGGTGCGGGGATGCCCGGCTGCTCGACCATGCCTGCGTTCTCCGGCAGTCCCTCGCCCGGGACCTGGCCGGTGTCCGTCATGCGTACCCCTCGCCCATCGCTTGTGCTTCCTTCAGACCTGCGCCCGTCGAGAACAACGAGCGCACGCGCCGCGCGGCACGAAGGACGCGCGGACACCCACTCATTGTCGCGGCCCTCGGCCGTCGTGGCAGGCAGATCCGCCACGGCGTGCTGTGGACTGCGCCACGTCGCGCGGTCCCCCCTTTGCTGCGTACCACATCAGCGAGCCGGAGGGGCTGCCGATTCGAGACATTCGAGAACCAAATGCCGAACGTCCCGGTGCGGTACAACAATCGGCCAGCCTACCTGCCCCCGCGGGGCGGCGGGGTCACGGGGCGCTGTCGTTCCTGCGTCCGGCCAGCAGAAAGACCACCGAACGCTCGCGCTCCGACCAGTCGTCCGGGTCGAGCCCGACGGTCTGGAGCAGGAGGCTCTCCACCGTGTAGCCGCCCTCGGCGAGCGCGGTGCCGAAGGCCTCCGCCTCGTCGCGCGTGGAGGCGTGGACGACGATGCGCTCGGGGCGCCGGTCGGTGCAGGCGGTGACGACGGGGACACCGCCGGCCGCGATACGGACGACGTCCGGTTCGGGCAGGCTCTCCAGGATGTGCGGGGCGCGGCCAGGGACGGTCTGGAGGAGTACGCCGTGGCGGCGGGCGGCCGCCTCGGTGCGGGCGCAGGCGGCCGGGTCGGCGTCCACGGCGATGACGGCGGCGCCGAAGCGGGCGGCCTCGACGGCGAAGGCCCCGCCGGCGCAGCCGATGTCCCAGACGAGGTCGCCGACGCGGGGGCCGAGGCGGGCCAGTTGGGCGGCGCGCAGCGCCGGGTCCTCGCCCGCTCCGCGCCTGTCCGGCGGGGCGGCGCCGGCGGGGCCGTGCCCTCGCGCGCCGTGACCCTCGGGGCCGGATCCCTCGGGGGCGTATCCCTCGGGGGCGTACTCCTCGGCGGGCAGGCCCCAGCCCCGTACGGGTCGCACGGCCGGGTCCTGGCCCATGAGCCAGGGGGCTGCCGGGGCGCCGGCGCCGCCCACTCCCCCGATGACGAGGACGACGTTGGGGTCGCGCCAGGCGTGGTCGGCGGCCCTGTCGGAGGTGAGGACGGAGACCCGTTCGCGGTCGGTGCCGAGCTCCTCGCAGATGACGAAGGTGCGGTGGACGCCTTCGAGGAGGAGGGCGAGCTCGGCCGGTCCGGCGCCGGGCGAGGTGAGGACGGCGACCTTGGGGTGGGCGCGGCATACGTTCACGGCGCGCCGCAGGGTGCGCTGGTGGGCGACGACGATCCGGGCGTCCTCCCAGGGCATCCCGGCGCGGGCGAAGGCGGCGGCGACGGAGGAGACGGCGGGGACGACCTCGACCTCCAGGCCGTGCTCGGGGGCGCGCAGGGTCCGGACGACGCCGAAGAACCCGGGGTCGCCGTCGGCGAGGACGACGGCGGTGCCGCGGTGGCCCGCGATGCGGCGGGCGGCGAGGTCGACACTGCCGAGACGGACGCGTTCGGCGGCGGGGGGGACTTCGGGCAGCGCCAGGTGGTGGGCGGCGCCGGCCACCAGGGTGGCGGCGGAGAGCGCGGATCTGGCCGCCGAGGTGAGGGGCGAGCCGTCCCAGCCGATCACCGTGACCCGGTCCGCCATCGTCGTCTGTCTCCTGTTGGTGTCGTCGCAGGTCGGGAGCGTGCCGAGCGTACCCCGGGTCGGTCGCCGAGGCTCAGCTCCAGTCGGTGTACGAGGAGTATCCGGCTTCGGCCATCTGGTCGGCGACGCCGTCGAGGTCCTCGGGGAGGAGGCCCCAGAGGATGAAGTCGGTGCGCAGCTCGGTCCAGCTGCCGTCCTCGGTGCGGGTTCGGGCTATGCAGGCGTTGCGCAGGACGCCCTCGCTGATGCAGCCGATCTTCTGGGCGACCTGCTGGGAGGCGGTGTTGTCGGCCGCGGTGCGCAGTTCGATGCGCTCGAACTTCTGGTCGTTGAAGAGCCACTGGGCGGTGGCGAGCGCGGCTTCGGAGGCGTATCCCTCACCGCGCGCCCAGGGGGCGACGATGTAGGAGAGCTCGGTGGAGCGCACGCGCCAGTTCGTGTTGGTCAGCTGGACGATGCCCACGAGCCGCTGGGTGAGGAACTCGCTGACGCCGAGGTCGAGGCCGCGGCCGGCGGCGCGTTCGGTGGGGGCGTACTCGGTGATCCAGCGGCGGGCGGCGTCCTCGGTGTACGGCTGGGGGACGGCCGTCCAGGCGCCGACCATCTCGTCGTTCATCATCTCGGCGAGCGCCGGGGCGTCACCCGCTTCGAGCGCGCGCAGCACCAACCGGTCCGTGTTGATGGAGATGTCCGGAAAGGTGGTAGTCATGCTCAGCTCCATGCCGTGGACCGTCCGAATCGACCGTGAACGCACAGCATGCAGCATGCGGCCGTCGGCGCGCATGGCCGGGTGGGGAAGTGGCGAAGGCCCCGCGCACCGGACGGGGTGCGGGGGCCTTCTGCACAAGAACTGTACGAGGGAACCGGTCTGACGGGTCCTCGGATTCCGGAAGCCTTACTTGGCGACGGCTCCGAAGGCCGGGATGACCGAGCCCTTGTAGGTGTCCTCGATGTACTTCTTCACCTCGGGCGAGTTGAGGAGCTCGGCGAGCTTCTGCACGCGGGCGTCCTTCTCGTTGCCCTCCTTGACGGCGAGGAAGTTGGCGTACGGGTTGCCTTCGGCCTTCTCCAGGACGAGGGCGTCCTTCGCCGGGGAGAGCTTGGCCTCGATGGCGTAGTTGCCGTTGATGACGGCGGCGTCCACGTCGTTCAGGGCGCGGGGCACGGTGGCGGCCTCCAGCTCCTTGAACTCCAGGCCCTTCTTGTCGGTGATGTCGGAGATCTTGGCGTTGGTGCCCACGCCCGGCTTGACGGTGATCAGGCCGTTCTCGGCGAGCAGCTGGAGCGCGCGACCGCCGTTGGTGGTGTCGTTGGGGACGGCGATCGTCTGGCCCGCCTTGATGTCCTTCACCGACTTCAGGCTCTTGGAGTAGAGGCCCAGCGGCTCCAGGTGGACGTTGACCACGGGGACGATGGTGGTCTTGTTCTTCTGGTTGAAGTCGTCGAGGTACGGCTTGTGCTGGAAGAAGTTGGCGTCGACCTGGCCGGACTGGGTGGCGGTGTTCGGCAGGACGTAGTCCGTGAACTCCTTCACCTCCAGCTTCAGGCCCGCCTTCTCCGCCAGGTTGTCCTTGACGTAGTTGAGGATGTCGGCGTGCGGCGTCGGGGACGCGGCGACGACGAGCGGCTTGGAGGTGTCGCCGGAGCCGGCCGAGTCCTTGGCGGAGGACGGATCCGAGGAGGTGCCGCAGGCGGTGAGGCCCAGGGCGAGGGCGGCGGTGGCGGCGATACCGGCGGTGAGCTTGATGTTCTTACGCACGAAGAGTGCCTCTTTCCGGTGGTGCGGTGGACGCCTGGACAACAAGTCCGGGCTGTTCTTCGAAAAAACGAAGTCTGGGTGGCCGGGGGGCCGTTACGCGGTACGGCCCCGGCGGGCGAGGAGTCGGACGACTCCGTCGCCGATGAGCTGGACGACGGTCACGATCAGGACGAGGACGACGACCGTGACGAGCATGAACGTCGTGTCGAAGCGCTGGTATCCGTAGGTGACGGCCTTGGAGCCGAGGCCTTCGCCGCCGACCGCGCCGGCCATGGCCGAGTAGCCGATGAGCACGATCACCGTGGTGGTGACGCCCGAGACGAGCGAGGGCAGGGCCTGCGGGAGCAGCACCTTGCGGACGATGGTGGGGATGCCGCCGCCCATGGCCTGGACGGCCTCGACGAGCCCGTGGTCGACCTCGCGGATCGCCGTCTCGACGAGTCGGGCGAAGAAAGGGATGGCGCCGATGGCGAGCGGCACGATCATCGCGGTGGGACCGATGAAGGTGCCGACGACGAAGGTGGTGAAGGGGATCAGCGCGATCAGCAGGATGATGAAGGGCAGCGAACGCCCGACGTTCACGATCGCACCGACGATCTTGTTCACCGGCCGGTTCTGCAGCAGTCCGCCCTTGTCCGTGAGGACGAGGAGGATGCCCAGCGGCAGGCCGCCGAGCACGGTGACGACGGTGGCCCAGAGGACCATGTAGAGCGTGTCGACGGTGCCCTGCTCCAGCAGTGGCTGCATCTCGGACCAGGTCACTTGGCACCTTCCTTGGCCAGTACGGGCACGGTGGCCGCGGCGGCGTCCTCTTCGGCTTCGACGAGTTCGACCTGGAGGCCCTGCTCGCGCAGGAAGCCGACCGGGACGACGTTGTCCTCGTACCGCCCGGGGAGCTCGATCCGCATCCGGCCGATCTGCTTCCCGCCCACGGTGTCCATCGCCGCCCCGAGGATCGAGATGTCGATGTTGTAGGTGCGGGAGAGCTGGGAGATGACCGGCTGGGTCGCGGACTCGCCCTGGAAGGTGACGTCGACGACCGTGCGGTCGGGGCCGGTGGGGGCGCCGCTGACCGGGAAGAGCTCGGCCGCCAGCTGGGAGCCGGGGGTGGCGAGCAGTTCGGTGACGGTGCCGAACTCGACCACGCGGCCGTGCTGCATCAGGGCGGCGGAGTCGCAGATCGTCTTGACGACGTCCATCTCGTGCGTGATGAGCAGGACGGTGAGGCCCAGCTGCTGGTTGAGGTCGCGCAGGAGCTGCAGGATCGAGCGGGTCGTCTCCGGGTCGAGGGCGCTGGTGGCCTCGTCGGAGAGGAGGACCTTGGGCTCGCCGGCCAGGGCGCGGGCGATGCCGACGCGCTGCTTCTGGCCGCCGGAGAGCTGCCCCGGGTAGGACTTGGCCTTGTCGGCGAGGCCGACGAGGTCGAGGAGTTCGAGGGCGCGGCGGGAGCGCTCGGCACCGGAGACGCCGAGGATCTCCAGGGGGAGTTCGATGTTGTCCTTGACCGTGCGGGAGGACAGCAGGTTGAAGTGCTGGAAGACCATGCCGATGCTGCTGCGCGCCCGGCGCAGGTCCTTCCCGGCGCGGCGGCCCTTTCCGGCGAGGGCGGTGAGGTCGACTCCGTCGACGGTCACGGTGCCGGAGGTGGGGCGCTCCAGGAGGTTGACGCAGCGGATGAGCGAGGACTTGCCGGCGCCGCTCTGGCCGATCACGCCGAAGACCTCGCCCTCGCGGACGTGCAGGTCGACGCCGTCCAGAGCGGTGACCTGGCGGCCGCGCGACTCGTAGACCTTGGTCAGGCCCGAAGTGGTGATCACAGGGTTTCCGTCACTGTCGAGTGCGCGGCGCGGGGTCCGCCGGGCACGGGGCATTCGTCGTTCGGGCAGTCAGGCGCACGGAGGCCGTCCGGCGGATGGCCGGGGGCAGCGGGTGCGCGGGGCAGGCGCGGTCCACCGCCGGATGGCGGGAGGATCGGCTCGGCCGTCGAGTCTCGCTTCGGGGCGCGAGACGCTGGCGGGGGCCCTCAGAAGGCGCACATTCGACACATACAACGAGCACCGGGCGTCGTGATCGCCTCGGTCGCAAGGGTGCGGCTGCTCGTCGTGGTCATGTCTGCAAGTAAAGCATGCGCACTCGCGAACGAAAGGGGGGTGTCCGAATACCGGACGCCGGTGAGATGACATGCGGACAGGGGGCGGGACGGGCGGGGGGCCGCTTCCGCCCGGTGTGGCCTGGGAGGACGGGGCGGACCGGGGGTGCCGGCGGCACGGCTGGAGAGCGGCGGCGGGGGAGCCCGTGTGGTCAAGACCACTTCGCCGGTCGCGGGAGCCGGGAGGGTGGGAAGCGCATCGGACGGAGGCGGGGGGCGCGCGCACCGGGCCGGGAGGCGGGGGGCGCGCGCATCGGGCCGGGAGGCGGGGGGGCGCGCGCATCGGGCCTTTCGGACCGTAATACCCTCGGGCGCATGCTCGACGCCCTGACGGTCACGGTCTCCGTGGCCGCGCTCGCCCTCGCCGCCTGGTGCGGCTTCGCCGCCTTCCGGGACCAGCCGACCAAGGACTGGCACTTCATCGGCATGGCCGTCGTGACCTTCCTGGTCCTGACCCAGCTGGTCGTCGGCATCGTGCAGCTGGTGCGCGGCGAGAAGGCCGAGGAGGGCGCGACGATCTTCGTCGCCTATCTGCTGGGCGCGCTGTGCGCGGTGCCGATCGCCGGCTTCATGTCGCTCGCGGAGCGCAGCCGGTGGGGCTCGGCGACGGTGGCCGCGGGCGCGGTCGTCCTGGCCGTGCTCGAAGTGCGTCTCTACGACATCTGGACGGTGGGCTGACCATGACCGAGACGCAGGAGAAGGCGGCGCAGGGCAAGAGGTCCCGTCTCGTCTCGGGTCCGGGCATCCTGCTCGTCTGGCTGTACGGCGTGATGTCGGTCGGCGCGGTCTCCCGCTCGATCTACCAGATCGCGACCGAGTTCGACCGGGCGCCGCTGGCGTACGGCCTGTCGGCGGTGGCCGCGGTCGTCTACGCCTTCATCACCTACACCCTCGTACGGGGCGGGGAGACGGCCCGCAGGGCGGCGCTGGTCTGCTGCGCCGCCGAACTCGCGGGCGTGCTGATCGTGGGGACCTGGACGCTGGCCGAGCCGTCCGCCTTCCCGGACGCGACGGTCTGGTCGGACTACGGCTACGGCTACCTCTTCATCCCGGTCCTGCTGCCGCTGACCGGCATCTGGTGGCTGCGGAGGTCGCGCGCGGTGACGGCCGCCGCCTGAGGCGACGGCCCGACGGCCGCCGCGCCGTCAGGCGGCGGCCTTCTCCAGGGTCACCAGGGTGAGCTTGGGGCCCAGCTCGCGGGCGGACACCTGTGCGTACCCCTTGCTGCGGTAGAGCCGCAGATTGCCCTCGCTGCGGTGGCCGGTGAAGAGCTGGAAGCGCTTGGCTGAGGGCTCGGCCGGCGGGATCTCGTCGGCGAAGTGGCGCTCGATGCCGTCGAGAAGGCGGCCGCCCAGGCCGTGGCGACGCATGCGCGGGTGGACGATGAGCTTGGCGATGTGCACCGTGCCGTCCTCGTCGAGGCGGGCCCGCACCGAGGCGACGACCTCGTCGCCGAGCCGGGCCACCAGGCCGTACCCCTCGTCCAGTTCGGCGCGCAGGGCGTCGAGCGGCTGGGTGAGCGGTTCGATGGACCAGTCTCCGTACAGCTCCGCCTCGCTCTGGTAGCAGAGGTACTGCAGCTTCAGGATGTGCTCCGCGTCCTGCGCGTCCGCTGCTGAGATGGTCACACTCAGGCCCATGTGTGCACGCCTCCCGCTCATGTGGTTCGCCGTCGGTTTATCGCACCCTTCCCCGTCGGCCGGGGGCGGGAACCTCTGCAGCCAGCATTCTGCGCAGGCATCCCAGGCAACGGGAACGCATCGGCCCCAAACTGCCTTGTGAGATACCCAACTCTCCTGCGATTTCCCGGTAGGTGGGGTCCTGCGGATCGAGCATCGCGGTGAGCAGGCTCGGGCACCGGCCGGGCGTTCGAGTGACCGCGGCGCGCAGGGTGCGGTGGCGTTCGGCGACGAGCAGGGAGGTCTCCGGGGAGGCGTGCGGCCCTTCGGTGTCCGGCGGCGGGGCGGGCTCGTCCTCGTAGGGCCGCTCCCGGTCGGTGGTCCGGCGGGCGCGGCGGGCCTCGGCGCGGACGGCGCGGCGCAGCCAGTCGGCGGGGCGCTCGGGGGCGCCCGTCTCCTGGAGTCGCTCCAGGAGACGGAGCCAGACGGCCTGTTCGAGGTCGCCGGGGTCGACGCCGGCGGCCGGGGCCTCGGCGTCCGACTCGGCGGCGAGCAGCGGGGCGAGGGCGGCGAGGAGACCGGGGGTCTCGGCGTCGGTGGGGGTGGTTGCCGTGGCCGACGTGGTGGAGGTGGTCGCCGTGGCCGAGGCCGTGGGGGTGGTCGCCGGGGCCGACGTGGTGGGGGTGGTCGCCGGGGCCGAGGCGGTGGGGGTGGTCGCCGGGGCCGACGTGGTGGGGGTGGTCGCCGGGGCCGACGTGGTGGAGGTGGTGTCGGGGGTCGTCATGACCGGCACGATGTCCGGGTGCGCGGGCTCGGTTGCGATGCGGGTCCTAAACCACCCGGGAGGAGGCCGTTCGCCGCGGCGGCCGGGCCGAACGGCTCCTCTCGGGCTCCGTCAGCCTCGGGCCGCGGCGGTGAAGTCGTCCGCGGCGAGCAGTGCCGTGTCGGGGTTGTCGGAGAAGATGCCGTCGATCCCCGTCTCCAGGTACCGCTTCAGGGCGCCGAAGGAGTCGCCGTAGGCCGTCGGGTCGGTGCCCCGGCGGAAGTCGGCGGGCAGGAAGCTGTTCTCGTTGCGGTGCGTGTACGGGTGGAGGACCAGTCCCTCGGCGTGCGCGTCGCGGACGAGGGTGGTCGGGGTGCCGAGGCGCCCGGTCGCGTCCTTCGGGATCACCAGGTCGAGGGTGGGGCCGATGCCCCGCGCGTACGAGGCGATCCAGCGCAGGCCCGCGGGCGTCACCAGGTCGGCGACCGTGCGCGGGTCCCCGGCCTGGACGAAGTCCCAGGGGCGGCTGTTCGCGGCGGAGAGCAGGACCACCCCCGGGGAGTCCACCAGCTTCGCCAGCCGCTGGATGCTGCTGGGCTCGAAGGACTGGAGGAAGACCGGGGAGTTCGCGCGGTGGCGTCCGTACCGGCGCAGGAGCTTGGCCAGCCGCTCCTCCAGGCCGAGACCGAGGGAGCGGAAGTAGGTGGGGTGCTTGGTCTCGACGTGCAGCCACACCTCGCGGCCGCGGCGGCGGCCCTCGTCCTCGGCCCAGCGCAGCACCTCCTCGAAGGTGGGGATCGTCCAGCGGCCGTCGTAGAGGGTGTTCTCCTGGCGGGTGCCGGGGATCCGCTCCTTCGCCCGCAGCGTCTTGAGCTCGGCCAGCGTGAAGTCCTCGGTGAACCAGCCGGTGTACGAGGTGCCGTCGACGCTCTTCGTGGTCTTCCGGGAGGCGAACTCGGGGTGGTCGGCGACGTCGGTGGTGCCGGTGATGTCGTTCTCGTGGCGGCAGACGAGGTGTCCGTCGCGGGTGGGGACGAGGTCCTGCTCGATGACGTGGGCGCCCAGGTCGAGGGCGTGCCGGTAGGAGCCGAGGGTGTGCTCGGGGCGGTAACCGCTGGCGCCGCGGTGGGCGATGACGGTGGGGACGGGGAGGGAGCGGTAGCCGTGGCCACGGCCGCGGGCGTCGCCCCGGGCCTCGGCGGCGTGGGCGGTGCCCGTGGGGAGGGCCGTCGAGGCCCCCAGTACCGCAGCGGCTCCGGCCGCTCCGAGAACGGTCCGCCGTGCCGGGGTCCGGTGCTCGCCCTGGGTCATGAAGGCTCCTCCTGTGTGATGTCCCGCACCTGTCAACGGGAGCTCCGACGCTAGGCAAGAAGGCCCTACAAAGGGCAGACCTGCGTCGAACATGGCGGAAACACGCGTCAACACCGTGTATCCATTCGGTGAACCCGATGTGCGTACGGCGGTGACCCGCGAGTATCGTCGCCAGCTGCACCGTCAGCTGGTCCGACCCCGCGCCGCGTCACCCCGGAGGAACCGTTGTCCCGTCTCGCGATCATCAAGGCAGTGCTCGGGCCGGTCATGCGCCTGATGTTCCGCCCCCGCGTGGAGGGCGCCGAGAACATCCCCGGGGACGGTCCCGTCATCCTCGCCGGCAACCACCTGACCTTCATCGACTCGATGATCATGCCGATCTGCCTGGACCGTCAGGTCTTCTTCATCGGCAAGGACGAGTACGTCACGGGCAAGGGCATCAAGGGCCGGGCGATGGCCTGGTTCTTCACCAGCGTCGGCATGATCCCGGTGGACCGGGACGGCGGGCGCGGCGGTGTGGCGGCACTGATGACCGGGCGGCGGGTCCTGGAGGAGGGCAAGATCTTCTCGATCTACCCGGAGGGCACCCGCTCCCCCGACGGCCGGCTGTACCGGGGCCGTACGGGCATCGCGCGCCTCACGCTGATGACCGGCGCGCCGGTGGTGCCGTTCGCGATGATCGGCACCGACAAGATCCAGCCGGGCGGCGCGGGGCTGCCGCGCCCGGGCAAGGTGACGGTCCGCTTCGGCGAGCCGATGGAGTTCTCGCGGTACGACGGGATGGACCGCGACCGCTATGTCCTGCGGGCGGTGACGGACTCGGTGATGGCCGAGGTGATGCGGCTGTCCGGGCAGGAGTACGTGGACATGTACGCCACCAAGGCGAAGGCCGCGTGACGCTCTGACGCACATGACGGTGCCCCCGTACGGTCCTGCCGTACGGGGGCACCGTCATGTCTGCGGCTGTGCGGCGTGGCGTGGCGTGGCGTCAGTGCTCGATGCCGTCGGCCAGCTTCTGGCCCCTCAGCAGGAACCAGGCCGCGACCGCGGTCGCGAGGAGGACCGCTGCGCCCACGCCGGCCGCGATCCGCAGGCCGTCGACGAACGCGTCCTGGGCGGCCGTGACCAGGGCCGTCGCCGTGTCCGGCGCGAGGGTGCCGGAGGCCTCGACCGCGCCGCCGAGCGATTCGTGGGCGGCCGACGCGACCTCGGAGGGGACGCCGGCCGGGGTGACGAAGCCCTGGTAGACGCCGGTCACGATGGAGCCGAGGACGGCGATGCCGAGCGCGGCGCCGAGCTCGTACGCCGTCTCGGAGACGGCGGAGGCGGATCCGGCCTGCTCCTTCGGGACGCTGGAGAGGATCACGTCGGCGGTGACGGTGAACGCGAAGCCGGCGCCCACACCGACGACGAGCAGGGCGGCACCGAGCAGCGGGTAGCCCGTCTGCTGGTCGAGGGTCGTCAGGACGGCGAGGGAGAGGCCGACCGCCGCGAGGCCGCCGGCCACGACGGCCCGCACGGAGAAGCGACGGGCCACGAGGCCCGCGATCAGGCCGGCCGTGACCGCGCCGATCGCGGCGGGGAGCTCGGCGAGACCGGCCTCCAGGGGCTGGCGGCCCTGGACCAGCTGGAAGAACTGGGACAGGAAGAAGACCAGGCCGGAGAGGCCGAGGATGGTCAGCAGGTCGGCGAGGACGGCGCCGGAGAATCCGCGGTTGCGGAAGAGGCGCATGTCCAGGAGCGGCGCGGGCAGGGTGAGCTGCCGACGGACGAACCAGGTCAGGGCGCCGGCACCGATGAGGGCCGCCGCGCCGGCGTCCAGGGAGGGGCCGTGCGAGGCCAGCTCCTTGATCGCGTACACGATGCCGATCATGCCGACGAGGGACAGGCCGACGCTGGGGAGGTCCCAGGGGCCCGGGTTCGGGTTCTTCGACTCGGGGATCAGCTTGATGCCGACGAGGACGAGGACCGCCATCACGGGCAGGTTGATGAGGAAGACCGAGCCCCACCAGAAGTGCTCCAGGAGGAATCCGCCGACGACCGGACCGACGGCGGCACCGGCCGAGGCCATGGCGCCCCAGATGCCGATGGCGAGGCTGCGCTCGCGCGGGTCGTGGAAGAGGTTCCGGATGAGCGCCAGGGTCGACGGCATCAGGGTGGCGCCGGCGACGCCGAGGAGCGCGCGGGCCACGATCATCATCTCGGGGCTGGTCGCGTAGGCGTTCAGTACGGAGACCGTGCCGAAGGCGGTGGCGCCGACCAGCAGCAGCTTCTTGCGGCCGATGCGGTCGCCGAGGCTGCCCATGGAGACCAGGAGTCCGGCGATGACGAACGAGTAGACGTCGCCGATCCAGAGCAGCTGGGTGCCCGACGGTTCGAGGTCCTCGGAGAGGAAGGGGGTGGCGAGGCCCAGGACCGTGGCGTCGACCGCCACGAGGAGGACGGCCAGGACGAGAACGGAAAGGGCGAGCCACCGACCGGGGCGGCGCACGCCCTCGATATGGTCCGGGTGCTTGACGGTGCTGATGCTCACTTCTCCACGCTCCTGCGCGCTCCGCCGAGCAGCAGCTCGACGATCATGTACTGGAAGTCCTTGGCGGCGACCCGGCCGTCCTGCACGGCCCAGGCGCCGGAACCGATGAGCCCGTAGAGGGCCTCGGTGAGCCAGGCGGGGGTCAGGTCGATCCGGAAGGTGCCCTCTTCCTGGCCACGCCGGAAGAGGTCGGAGACCCGGGCGTCGAGGCGGGCCCAGCCTTCGTTCTGCTGGTCGCCCTCGAAGAGCTGGTTCTCGGTCACGAGGAACGACAGCAGGGGCGCGACGGGCTCCACCTCGGCGACGAGCCTCCGTACGGCCTCATCCGCGGGACCTTCGTCGGTCCGCGCCCGGTCCTGAGCCGCTTCCAGTTCCTGGAGGCCGAGCTCTTCGAGCGCCCGCACGAGCGCGTCCCGCCCGGCGAACTGCCGGTGCAGCGTGGCCCGACCGATCCCGGCGGCCCGCGCGACCTCGTCCATGGTGGCGGTCGCCTTGCGGGAGAGCAGGGCGGCGGCGGCACGGAGCACCTGGGTGCGATCGACTGACATGAGACGACCATACACCGAATGAGACATCAATGTCTCACTCAATTCCTCAGTGTCTCAAAAAGTGGCCGGAAGGCCCCGCGACACGGAGAGACGACGACAGCGCCGCCGCCCGGGATGGGCGGCGGCGCTGTGACGGCCGGGGGTGAGCTCTGCGGGTTACTTCTGCTTGGCGGTGGACCAGGCGTGCTGGATCACCAGGTCCGCCTTGACCTCGACGAGCTGGGTGGCGACCGCCGAGGGGGCGGTGCCGCCGCGACCGTCGCGGGAGGCGAGGGCGCCGGGGACGTTGAGGACCGTGCGGACCTCGGGGGTGAGGTGCTCGGAGATCTTGGCGAACTGCTCGTCCGTGAGCTCGTCGAGCTCCTTGCCCTCGGACTCGGCGACCTTCACGCACTCGCCGGCGACCTCGTGCGCCACCCGGAACGGCACACCCTGCTTGACCAGCCACTCCGCGATGTCCGTCGCGAGGGAGAAGCCCGCCGGGGCCAGCTCCTCCATGCGCTCGCGGTTGACCGTGAGCGTGGCCATCATGCCCGTGAAGGCGGGCAGCAGGACCTCCAGCTGGTCGCAGGAGTCGAAGACCGGCTCCTTGTCCTCCTGGAGGTCGCGGTTGTACGCGAGCGGGAGGGCCTTGAGGGTGGCGAGCAGGCCCGTCAGATTGCCGATCAGCCGGCCCGACTTGCCCCGCGCCAGCTCGGCGATGTCCGGGTTCTTCTTCTGCGGCATGATCGACGAGCCGGTGGAGAAGGCGTCGTGCAGGGTCACGAAGGAGAACTCCTTCGTGTTCCAGATGATGATCTCCTCCGCGATCCGGGAGAGGTTCACCCCGATCATCGCCGTGATGAAGGCGAACTCCGCCACGAAGTCACGGGAGGCCGTGCCGTCGATCGAGTTGCCGACCGAGCCGCGCTCGAAGCCGAGGTCCTTGGCGACCGCCTCCGGGTCGAGCCCGAGCGAGGAGCCCGCGAGGGCGCCGGAGCCGTACGGGGAGACGGCCGTCCGGGTGTCCCACTGCCGCAGCCGCTCGCCGTCCCGGGAGAGGGACTGGGCGTGGGCCAGGACGTGGTGGGCGAAGAGCACCGGCTGCGCGTGCTGGAGGTGCGTACGGCCGGGCATGGCGACGTCCGCGTGCGCCTCGGCGAGGCCGACGAGGGCGTCCTGGAGCTCGGCGATGAGCCCGCCGATGATGCGGGCGTGGTCCCGGAGGTACATCCGGAAGAGGGTCGCGACCTGGTCGTTCCGGGACCGGCCGGCGCGCAGCTTGCCGCCGAGGTCCGGGCCGAGCCGCTCCAGCAGGCCGCGCTCCAGGGCGGTGTGGACGTCCTCGTCGGCGATGGTGCCGACGAAGGAGCCGTCGGCGACGTCCCCCTCCAGCTGGTCGAGGCCCGCGAGCATGCGGGTCAGCTCGTCCTCGGTGAGCAGGTCCGCCTTGTGCAGCACACGCGCGTGGGCACGGGAGCCGGCGATGTCGTACGGCGCGAGACGCCAGTCGAAGTGGACCGACGCGGACAGCTTCGCGAGGGCCTCGGCGGGGCCGTCGGCGAACCGGCCGCCCCAGAGCCGGACGTCACCGTTGTTGCTGCTCACTGCTGCTCCTCGGGAGGGTGGGTACGTGTGCGGGTCGCGCCGGGCGGCCGTCGCGCGCCCTCAAGTAGGCATAACTATGCAGTGCACCGTATGTTTTGTCAATCCGGTCTCCGTCGGGGCGGCCGGGGACGGTGACCCGGTAATTCACGGGACTCCCGAACCCCCTGGACCTAGGCTCCGGCCATGTCGAGCAACGCGCACGCGGACGTCACGGACCGTCTCGCCCGGGCCCTGGAGGGTGCCGACCCCGGCGCGTGGGGCGATCTGGACGAGGAGATCCGCGGTCTGGCCCGGTGGGGCCGCCTCACGCCGGCGCCGGGTGAGTGGCTCGCCACCGCCCCGGCCGCGCCGCCCACCGCCCTCGAACTGGCCCTCGCCCTCTGCGCCCCCGACGGCCGGATCCGGGAGGCGGCCCTTCCCCATGTCGCCCGCACCCCCGTGCTCCTCCCCCTCGTCGTCATCCGGTGCGCCGACTGGGCCGAGCCCGTACGGGAACGGGCCCGGGTCCTGCTGCGCGCCGAGCTGCCGGGACTCGCGCCCGAGGCGCTCGCCGCCGTGGCCTCCGTCGCCCTCCGGGAAGGCCGACGGCTGCGTGGAGAGGCCGCGTGCGAGCTGCTGAGCGCACGGCTCCACGAGGTTCCTGCGGAGTGGCTCGCCCCGCCGCTCGCCGCCGAGGACCGGGCCCTCCGGCGGCTCGCGCACCGGGTCGCGATCGAGCGCGGCCTCTTCTCCCCCGCCCGGCTCGCCACGATCGCCGCCACCGACCTCGACGTGATCGTCCAGGACGTGTGCGCGAACGCGGCGATCGCCGCCGCGGGCGACACCGTCGACGAGTCGGTCCTCGCTCCCTTGCTGGGATCCCGCGTCGGCCGCGTGCGGGCGGCCGGTGTGACGGCTCTGCGCCGCGGCGGGCGGGCCGCCGACGCCGAGCCGTTCCTCTACGACCGCTCCGCGCTCGTACGCGCCTGCGCCCGCTGGACCCTGCGGCAGACGGGCACGGATCCGCTGCCGCTCTACCGGGCCGCCTGCGCGTCCGGGGACCCGACGCCCGACTTCGCTCCGGTGGGACTCGGCGAGTGCGGCGACCGGACCGTGGACGCACCCGTGCTCTGGTCGTTGACCGGGCACGAGCGGCCCCGGGTGCGGGCCGGTGCCGTGGTGGGGCTGCGGCTGCTCGACGCCGTACGGTTCCCGCGGCTCGTACCGCTGCTCGACGACGATTCGCCCCGGGTCGTACGGGAGACCCTGAAGGCGCTGGCCCCGTGGGACGACCATCGGCCGGTCGGCGACCCGCCCCCGGTGCCGGTGCCGGTACGTGTGCCGATCGCCGCGCCGGTCCCCGAGCCGCGCTCGTGGGTCGGGCGGGTGCTCCGGCTCGTCCGGCGGCGTGATCTCAGGCGCACGACCGCCGCCGAATAGCCGTGCACGAGGGGCGGCGCCGACGGGTCCCGTCTAGGGGGTGTCGTCGAATTCCCGTCGTCGCCCGAAGGGCGGCCCCGCGGCGTCTGGTGCGTGCTCTCGGCGTGCCGGGTGGAAGCCCACGTACTGGACGTACGTGGGCTTTCTCCCGGTGCGGCGAGAGTGCGTGCCAGACGCCGCGGGGCAGACGGGAATTTGACGACAGGCCCTAGCGTCGCGCCCATGCGCGTCCTCCTCGTCCTCGGTGCCGCCCTGCTCTCCCTGGGTGCCGCGCCGGCTCCCGTACCGCTGCCCGCGCGGATGGCGGACACCGGCGGGGGCTCGCAGCTGATCACGGCCGAGGCCGCCCGCACCGGTGCCACCACGGGGACGCTCACCTGGTGGGACCGGCGCGGTGGGCGGTGGGTGAAGGCGGGATCCGCGCCCGCGCGCTTCGGCACGAACGGGCTCGTCGAGGGAAACCGGCGCCGGCAGGGCACGAACACCACGCCCACCGGGCTCTACCGGCTGCCGTACGCCTTCGGGGTTCGGGCCCGGCCCGCCGGCACCCGCTTCCCGTACGTCCGGGTCACCGAGCGCTCCTGGTGGTGCCAGGACAACGACTCACGCGCGTACAACCGGCAGGTCGAGGGCCTGCCCCGGGACTGCCGGGCCGCCGAGGCCGAGCACCTCGTCTCGTACGGGACGCAGTACGCGCACGCGCTCGTCATCGGCTTCAACTACGACCGTCCGGTGCGCGGACGCGGTGCCGGGATCTTTCTGCACGTCAACGGCCGCGGGGCGACGGCCGGTTGCGTATCCGTACCGGCCGAGGCCATGCGTGCGGTCCTCGCCTGGGCGGACCCCGCGCGCCGGCCGCACATCGCCGTCGGCACGCGGAGCGGTCCGACGGCGATCACACGGTACTGACCTGTACTACGTCAGGTCGACGGTCCTCAGCGGTCCTTCTGCGCGAGGCGCAGCAGGTGGTCGGCGAGCGCCTGGCCGCCCGTCGGGTCCCGGCTGATCAGCAGGAGCGTGTCGTCGCCCGCGATCGTGCCGAGGATCGCGTGGAGTTCGGCCTGGTCGATGGCCGACGCGAGGAACTGCGCCGCGCCCGGCGGGGTCCGCAGCACCACCAGGTTGGCGGAGGCCTCGGCGGAGATCAGCAGTTCGCCGGAGAGGCGCCGCATGCGCTCCTCCTTGGCGGACTCGCCGAGCGGCGCCTGCGGGGTGCGGAAGCCGCCCTCGCTGGGCACCGCGTAGATCAGCTCTCCACCGGTGTTGCGGATCTTCACCGCGCCGAGCTCGTCGAGGTCGCGGGAGAGCGTCGCCTGAGTGACGCTCAGTCCGTCGTCCGCGAGGAGCTTGGCGAGCTGGCTCTGCGAGCGCACCGGCTGGCGGTTGAGGATGTCGACGATCCTGCGGTGGCGTGCGGTACGGGTCTGCGGAACGGACGGCCCGCCGTGCTCGTTCTCCTGCGCGTCGGTCATCGTCGTCTCATTCTCCGGTTCGTCCTTGCCCGTTCGCCACGTCGAGGACTCCGGGGAGGGCCTGGAGGAAGGCGTCCGCCTCGGCGTCGGTGAGGACCAGCGGAGGCATGATCCTGATGACGTCGGGGGCGGGCGCGTTGACCAGGAGGCCGGCGTCCTGGGCCGCCTGCTGCACCTGGGGTGCGAGGGGTCCGGTGAGCACGATACCCAGCAGGAGGCCCGCACCACGGACGTGGGAGACCAGCGGGTGGCCGAGACCCTCGATTCCCTGGCGCAGCCGCTCCCCCACCACCTTGACGTGGTCGAGGGCCGCGTCGGCCCCGAGGGTGTCCAGGACGGCGAGTCCGGCGGCGCAGGCGACCGGGTTGCCGCCGAAGGTGGTGCCGTGGTGGCCGGGGCCGAAGAGCTCCGCGGCCGGGCCGAAGGCGACGGTCGCGCCGATCGGGAGGCCGCCGCCGAGGCCCTTGGCGAGGGTCACGACATCCGGGTCGACGCCTTCGTGGGCCTGGTACTCGAACCAGTGGCCGCAGCGGCCGATGCCGGTCTGGACCTCGTCGAGGACGAGGAGCGTGCCGGTGGCGCGGGTGATCTCCCGGGCGGCCTTCAGGTAGCCCGGGGGCGGGACGACGACGCCGTTCTCGCCCTGGATCGGCTCGATGACGACGAGCGCGGTGTCCTCGGTGACGGCGGCGCGCAGCGCCTCGACATCGCCGTAGGGGACGTGGGTGACGTCGCCGGGGAGCGGCAGGAACGGGGTCTGCTTGGCGGGCTGGCCGGTGAGGGCGAGGGAGCCCATGGTCCGGCCGTGGAAGCCGCCCTCGGTGGCGACCATGTGGGAGCGGCCGGTGAGCCGGCCGATCTTGAAGGCTCCTTCGACGGCCTCGGCGCCCGAGTTGCAGAAGAAGACCTTGCCGGGACGGCCGAAGAGGGCGAGGAGCCGCTCGGCGAGGGCGACGGGCGGCTCGGCGACGAAGAGGTTCGAGACGTGGCCGAGGGTCCGGATCTGCCGGGTGACGGCCTCGACGATCGCCGGGTGCCCGTGGCCGAGGGCGTTGACCGCGATGCCGCCGACGAAGTCCAGGTACTCCTTGCCGTCGGCGTCCCAGACCTTGGCGCCCTCACCGCGGACGAGGGGCAGCCGGGGGGTGCCGTAGTTGTTCATGAGCGAGCCCTGCCACCGCTGGGTCAGCTGCTCGTTGCCGGTGCCGCTCATCATTCCCCCTGTCCGTCCGGCACGACCATCGTGCCGATGCCCTCGTCGGTGAAGATCTCCAGCAGGATCGAGTGCTGGACGCGGCCGTCGATCACGCGTGCCGTGGTGACCCCGTTCCGTACGGCGTGCAGGCAGCCCTCCATCTTGGGGACCATGCCGCTGGAGAGGTCGGGCAGCAGCTTCTCCAGCTGGCTCGCGGTGAGCCTGCTGATGACCTCGTCGCTGTGGGGCCAGTCCTCGTACAGGCCCTCGACGTCGGTCAGGACCATCAGCGTCTCGGCACCCAGCGCCGCAGCGAGTGCCGCAGCCGCCGTATCAGCATTGACGTTGTAGACATGTCCGTCGTCCTGGGAGCGGGCGATGGAGGAGATGACCGGGATCCGGCCGTCCTCCAGGAGCGCCTCGATGGCGCCGGTGTCGAGGGCGGTGATCTCGCCGACCCGGCCGATGTCGACCGTCTCGCCGCCGATGACCGGCTGGTGCTTGGTGGCGGTGATGGTGTGGGCGTCCTCGCCGGTCATGCCGACGGCGAACGGGCCGTGCTGGTTGAGCAGCCCGACGAGCTCGCGCTGGACCTGTCCGGCGAGGACCATCCGTACGACGTCCATGGCGTCCTCGGTGGTGACCCGCAGGCCCGCCTTGAACTCGCTGACGATGCCGTGCCGGTCGAGGGCGGCGCTGATCTGGGGGCCGCCGCCGTGGACGACGACCGGCTTGAGGCCGGCGTGGCGCAGGAAGACGACGTCCTGGGCGAAGGCGGCCTTGAGGTCGTCGTCGATCATGGCGTTGCCGCCGAACTTGATGACGACGGTCTTGCCGTGGTGGCGGGTGAGCCAGGGCAGGGCTTCGATGAGGATCTCTGCCTTGGGGAGGGCGGTGTGCTTCCGCGCGGTGTTGCTCATGACGAGTACGCGCTGTTCTCGTGGACGTAGTCGGCGGTCAGGTCGTTCGCCCAGATGACGGCGGACTCGGTGCCGGCGGCGAGGTCGGCGGTGATGACGACCTCCCGGTAGCGCATGTCGACGAGCTCGCGGTCCTCGCCGACGGAGCCGTTCCTGCAGACCCACACGCCGTTGATGGCGACGTCGAGCTGATCCGGGTCGAAGGCCGCCGCCGTGGTGCCGATGGCGGAGAGCACCCGGCCCCAGTTGGGGTCCTCGCCGTGGATGGCGCACTTGAGGAGGTTGTTCCGGGCGATGGAGCGGCCCACCTCGACGGCGTCGTCCTCGGTGGCGGCGTTGATCACCTCGATGCGGATGTCCTTGCTGGCGCCCTCGGCGTCGCCGATCAGCTGGCGGGCGAGGTCGTCGCAGACCTCCCGTACGGCCTCGGTGAACGCGTCCTGCGCGGGGGTGACGCCGGAGGCGCCGGAGGCGAGGAGGAGGACGGTGTCGTTGGTGGACATGCAGCCGTCGGAGTCGACCCGGTCGAAGGTGACGCGGGTGGCGCCCCGGAGCGCGCTGTCCAGGCCCTTGGCGTCGACGTCGGCGTCGGTGGTGAGGACGACGAGCATGGTGGCGAGGCCCGGGGCGAGCATGCCGGCGCCCTTCGCCATGCCGCCGACCGTCCAGCCGTCCTTCGTGACCACGGAGGTCTTGTGGACGGTGTCGGTGGTCTTGATGGCGATGGCGGCCTTCTCGCCGCCGTGCTCGGAGAGTTCGGCCGCGGCCTTCTCGACGCCGGGGAGCAGCCTGTCCATGGGGAGCAGGACGCCGATGAGGCCGGTGGAGGCGACGGCGACCTCGCCGGCGCCGACCTCGGTGCCCTTCGCGCTCAGGACCTCGGCGACCTTCTCGGCGGTGGCGTGGGTGTCCTGGAAGCCCTTCGGTCCGGTGCAGGCGTTGGCGCCGCCGGAGTTGAGGACGACGGCGGTCAGCTCGCCGTCGGCGAGGACCTGCTGGGACCAGACGACGGGCGCGGCCTTGACGCGGTTGGAGGTGAAGACTCCCGCGGCGGCGCGGCGGGGCCCGGTGTTGACCACGAGGGCCAGGTCCGGGTTGCCGTTCTGCTTGATCCCGGCGGCGATGCCCGCTGCCGTGAATCCCTTCGCTGCGGTCACGCTCACTGTGCTTCTCCGTTCGCTTCTCCGCCCGCGCAGCGCAGAGGTGCGGGCATCGTCGTTGTCTGCAGACCGGCGGCTGCGCGTGCGTCGCTCACGGCGCAACTCCGATCGTGGAAAGCCCGGTGTCCTCAGGGAGGCCCAGGGCGATGTTCATGCTCTGCACCGCACCGCCGGCGGTGCCCTTGGTGAGGTTGTCGATGGCGCTGATGGCGATGATCCGCTTCGCGGCGGGGTCGTACGCGACCTGCACCTGAACGGCGTTGGAACCGTAGACGGACGCCGTCGCCGGCCACTGGCCCTCGGGGAGCAGGTGGACGAAGGGCTCGTCCGCGAAGGCCTTCTCGTAGGCGTCGCGCACGGCTTCGGCGGTGACGCCCGGCTTCGCGGCGGCGGTGCAGGTGGCGAGGATGCCGCGGGGCATCGGGGCCAGGGTGGGCGTGAAGGAGACGGTGACCCGCTCCCCCGCCGGTCCGCTGAGGTTCTGGATCATCTCGGGGGTGTGGCGGTGGCCGCCGCCGACGCCGTACGGCGACATGCTGCCCATGACCTCGCTGCCGAGGAGGTGCGGCTTGGCGGCCTTGCCGGCGCCGGAGGTCCCGGAGGCGGCGACGATCACGGCCTCGGGCTCGGCGAGGCCGCCCGCGTACGCCGGGAAGAGCGCGAGCGAGACGGCGGTGGGGTAGCAGCCGGGCACCGCGATGCGCTTGGAGCCTTCCAGCGCGGCGCGGGCACCGGGGAGTTCGGGGAGCCCGTAGGGCCAGGTCCCTGCGTGCGGGGAGCCGTAGTACGTCTCCCAGTCGGCGGGGTCCACCAGCCGGAAGTCGGCGCCCATGTCGACGACGAGGACGTCGGGACCGAGCTGCTCGGCGACGGCGGCGGACTGGCCGTGCGGCAGGGCCAGGAAGACGACCTCGTGCCCCGCGAGCTCCTCGGCCGCGGTCGGCGCGAGGACGCGGTCGGCGAGCGGAAGCAGGTGGGGCTGGAGGGCTCCGAGCTTCTGGCCCGCGTTGGAGTGGCCCGTCAGGGTGCCGATCTCGACGTGGGGGTGCGCGAGAAGCAGGCGCAGGAGTTCCCCGCCCGCGTATCCGCTCGCACCCGCGACCGCTGCTCGTACCTTCATCGAAACCCTCCTCATAGATGGCATGACTATACGTGCGCCCGCAGTTTTATGCAACGGCGCGAGTCGAGGGCACCGTCCCCGGCGGGCTCGCGCGCGTCGAGGGTTTCTCGTTCCTCCACGGCGTGGCCGATGAGTTTGCGGCTCCCGGCCGGTCCAAGCTCGTGGCACCCCAGGAAAGGACACCGCCATGTCGGAGCTTCTCGTCGACTTCATCACCTCCCTCGACGGCTACGCGTCGGGAGAGGGCTGGCCCGGGTTCTGGGGCCTCGAAGGCCCGGAGTACCTCGCATGGCTCGGCGAGCAGCCCAAGGTCACGTACCTGATGGGGGCGAACACCTACCGCCTGATGTCGGGCTTCGCCGCAGGCGAGGTCCCGGATGGCCAGGACGAGTTCAGGCCCGAGGAGGAGGCGTCCGTCGACGAACTCACGCAGGCGTCCAAGGTGGTCTTCTCCTCCTCGCTCGAGGAGCCGCTGACGTGGGCCAACTCCACGCTCGTCCGCGACGACGCCGTCGAGGCGGTCCGCGCCATGAAGTCGAGCGGCTCGGGGCTCCTCAGCACGATCGGCAGCCTCAGCCTGTGCCGGTCCCTGCTGCGAGCCGGACTCGTCGACCGCTTCCGGGTCGTGATGTTCCCGGTGATCACCGGGGCCACGGGCGAGGAACGCATCTACGACGGCTACCCGGACGTCGCCCTCGAGATGACCGAACACCGCACCTTCGACGGCCGCATCCAGCTGGTCGAGTACAAGCCCCGCGTACTCGAGCACCCGCCACTCCACGTCCCCGCGTGACTCGCCCGTTCCACCAGGCTCCAGACATCCGAAGCACTCGGTCACCAGGGCCGATACCCTCTCCGCCGTGAACGGCGGTCCCGTCAGGACCGCAGGGGAGGGACAAGAACATGACGGTGACCACGGACGTCGTCCAAGGGGCCGAGCGGCAGTGCCCGGAGTGCGGGACGCCGGTGACGGGCGGAGGGCGGTTCGTCGCCTGGTGCGCCGCCTGCGAGTGGAACGTCGATCCGGACGGGCGCGTCGAGGAGACACCCGGGCGCGTCGAGAGGATGCGGCGGGGGCTCGCTCAGCGCTTCGGGGAGCAGCTGTTCAGCGACCTCTCGGAGCGCGGTGAGCTCGGTGCCTTCGGTGAGCGTGGCGACGAGTCCGGCCGTACGGGGGCAGGGCGGCCGCCCCGGCGCGGGGCGGCTGGATTCCTCGCCACCGCGCTCGCCCTCGCCGTCCACGGAGTCACGCTCGCGCTGCTCGCGGGCGGCCTGTGGCTGGTCGTCGCCGGGTGGGGGGGGCGCCCTGCCCGTGCTCGGCGGTCTCCTCCTCGTCGTGGCCTTCGGGCTGCGGCCCCGGTTCGCGCGCCTCTCCAAGGTCGAGGAGCGCCTGCCCGTCCTGCGCCGGGCGGACGCCCCGCGGCTCTTCGCGCTGCTCGACGAGGTCGCGGCGGGCGCCCGGACCACCGGCGTACGGGCCGTGGTGATCGACGCCGACACCAACGCCTCGGTCAGTGTGTACGGCATCAGGCAGCACCGGGTGCTCCACCTCGGGCTCGGCCTGTGGGAGACCCTGTCGCCGCAGGAGCGGATCGCGCTCCTGGGCCATGAGTTCGGGCACTACGCCCACGGGGACACCCGCCACTCCCTGATCATCGGCAACGCCTTCCGTTCGCTGTCCACCTGGCGCTACGCGCTGGCCCACGAGCCCGCCGACAGCCTCATGGACCACGTCGTGAACCTCATGACCGCGCTGCCCCGTCTGTTCGTCGAGGGCGTCGTCGTCCTCCTGGACCAACTGACCCTGCGCGGCTCGCAGCGCGCCGAGTACCTCGCCGACACGACCGCCGCCCGCGCCGCCGGTACGGAGGCGGCGGCCGGCCTGATGGACCGGCTGCTCGTCGCCGAAGGCGTCACGGGTGAACTCCGCAGGGAGTCCGTGGCCGCGCGGACCCGGATCGGCGGCGCGCGCCGGGAGGATCCGGCCGAGGGGCTGTGGGAGCGGCTCGCCGCCCACGCGGCGTCGGTGCCGGAGCACGAGTACGAGCGGCTGCGGCAGGTCGCGGAGCGGCGCGGGCACAGCGTGGACTCCACGCACCCGCCCACCCATCTGCGCCACCGGCTGCTCACCGGGGGCGAGCCCTGTGAGGCCCTGATCGTCCTGGACGCGGCGCGGGCCGCGGGGGTCGACGCGGAGCTCGCGGAGGCCCGCCGGGTCATCGCCCGTGAGGTCGTACGCGGATAGGGGTCGTCCCGTGCGGGCCGTGTCACATCGGGGCGTGTCCTCGCGTCAACGCGGTGACGGAACCGACGAGGAGTGAGGCCCCATGCACGACGACACGTTGCTCACCGCTCTGACCAGGCGCTTCGATGCCGATCAGGAGCAGCTGCGGGGCTTGGCCCTGCGCTTGATGGGGTCGCCGGGCGAGGCCGATGACGTCCTCGCGGCGGCACGGGCCGAGCTCGGGCGGGACGGCGCGGGGGTACTTGGTGCCTGGCTGGCGGCCCATGTGGGGCAGGCGTGCGTGCGCGGGCTCCGGGAGCGCGCCGCGGGCGCGGAGCGGCCGGGGGGCGTGGGTTCCCCTGGTGGGGGTGTCCGTGGTGGGGGCGTCGGTCGTGCGGGGGTCCGTGGTGGGGGTGTCCGTGGTGGGGACCTTCGTCGTGCGGGGCGGGGGCGGGGGGCCGGGGGTCCTGATGGGGCGGACTCCGTGTGGCTCGCGTTGCTCGTGGTGCTTGAGGGGCTCGGCGCCGAGGAGCGGCTCGCGTACGTCCTGCACGACCTGTTCGGGCTCCCGCCGGACGAGACCGCGCGGGTCACCGGCGGCTCCCCCGGGGACGCGGCGCGGCTCGCCCGGCGGGTCCGGGAGCGGATCCGGGGCGGCGGCGCCGCGCGGGCCGACGGGGGTCCGGGGCGGCAGCGTGCGGTGGTGGGACGGTTCCTCGCGGCGGCACGCGCGCGTGACGCCCGCGCGCTGGCCGCCGTCCTCGCCCCGGACGTCGTGGCGTACTCCGAGCGCGGACCGGTCCACGGCGCCCCGGCCGTGGCGGAGGCGGCCGTCGCCTTCGCCCGCCTCGCCGGTGTGGCGCGGCCCGCGCTGGTCGACGGGTCCGTCGGGCTCGTCGCCTTCGTGGCCGGCGCCCCGGTCTCCGCGGTGGCGTTCACGCTCCGGCACGACCGGATCGCCGTCCTGGACATCACCACCGGGGAGGAGCGTGTGCGCGCCCTGGACCTGGCCTTCTCCGAGGACTGAGAGCGCGGCCGGACGGAAATGCCCATGCGTCGAGGCAGACCGCTCCGTTAGCCTCGACACATGTCCACGCCCCGAATCTCCTAGCTGCGGACCCACTTCCACGCCACCCGTGTGTCCCCCAGCTGTTTCGGAGCGTTATCCCATGATCACCGTTCGTGGTGCCGACGTGCGCGTCGGCGCCCGGCTCCTGCTGTCCGGCGTCTCCTTCCACGTCGCCCCCGGCGACCGGATCGGCCTCGTCGGCCGCAACGGCGCCGGCAAGACCACCCTGCTCGACACCCTGGCCGGACTGCGCGCCCCCGCCGCCGGCACCGTGACCCGTACCGGCTCCGTCGGCCACCTCCCGCAGGACTCGCGGGCCGCCGACCCCGCCGTCTCCGTCACCGACCGGATCCTCTCCGCGCGAGGCCTCGACCAGGCCGTCCGGCGGCTCGGGGAGGCGGCCCGCCGGCTCGGCGAGACTACCGACGCGCGGGCGCTCGCCGCGTACGACCGGGCGGAAGTCGCGTTCGAGGCGGGCGGCGGGTACGCGGCCGAGGCGGAGGCGGCCCGGGTCGCCGCCGGGCTCGGCCTGCCCGCCGAGGTGCTGGACCGGCCCGTCGGCCGGCTGTCCGGCGGGCAGAAGCGCCGCGTCGAGCTGGCACGGATCCTCTTCGCGGGCCACGGCCCGGAGGACACCCTGCTCCTCGACGAGCCGACCAACCATCTGGACGCCGACTCGATCGGCTGGCTGCGCGGCTTCCTGACCGCGCACCGGGGCGGGCTGGTGCTGATCAGCCACGACGTCCGGCTCCTCACCGACACCGTCAACCGCGTCTTCCACCTCGATCCGGAGCGCGCCGCGCTCGACATCCACAACACCGACCGGCGCACCTACCTCGCGCAGCGGGACGCCGACGAGCGACGCCGGGTGCGCGAGCGGGCCAACGCCGAGCGGAAGGCGTCCGCGCTGCACGCCCAGGCGGAGCGCATGAAGTCCCGGGTGGCGACGGCGACGACGGCCCGCAGCATGGCACGCCGGGCCGACCGCATGCTCGCGGACCTCGACCCGGCGCGGCAGGCCGAGCGGGTCGCCCGCATCCGGCTGCCCGAACCCGCGCCCTGCGGCCGTACGCCGCTGGGCGCGGTCTCGCTCACCAAGGCGTACGGGGAACGCCCCGTGCTCAGCGGGGTGGACCTGGCGGTGGACCGGGGCAGCAGGCTGGTCGTCCTCGGGTTCAACGGAGCCGGGAAGACGACGCTGCTGCGGCTGCTCGCCGGGGCGGAGACGCCCGACGAGGGGCGGGTCGTACGCGGGCACGGGCTGCGCCTCGGATACTTCGCCCAGGAGCACGAGACCCTCGACCCGGGCCGCACGGTCCGGGAGAACCTCGCGGGGGCGGCGCCGCACCTGACGGACGGTGAGGTACGGGCGGTGCTCGGCGCCTTCCTGTTCCGGGGCGACGAGGCGGACAAGCCGGCCGGGGTGCTCTCCGGCGGCGAGAAGACCCGGCTGGCGCTGGCCGCGCTCGTCCACTCCGGCGCGAACGTGCTGCTCCTGGACGAGCCCACGAACAACCTGGACCCCGCTTCCCGGGACGAGGTCCTGGCGGCTGTGGGCATCTATCCGGGCGCGATCGTCATGGTCACGCACGACGAGGGCGCCATCGACGCGCTGCGCCCGGAGCGGGTCCTGCTGCTCCCGGACGCGGACGAGGACCTGTGGAGCAAGGAGTACCGGGAGCTCGTCACCCTGGCGTGAGGGGGCCGCGAGCGGGGGGGGACGGGGGGTCCGGGATCAGGACGCGGGCCGCGCCTCCCTCCTCGCCGGCCGTGACCCGGACCGGACCCCGACCTGCGTGTCGGGGTCCGGTCCGAGGAGCGGGAGGGAGACCCCTGAGGCCCCGCTCCCCGGCTCACCTAGGACTTGTCCGGCCGATCATGTGACTACTCCGCGTCGGGGTCGTTGATGTGGACATGGG
>NZ_BMSF01000029.1 GCF_014649015.1 Streptomyces narbonensis | reverse complement strand
GCTGCCGATACCGGCGTCCCGGCACGCCCGGGCCACACGGACAGCGATTTCGCCACGGTTGGCTATGAGTACCTTGCGCACGATGGCTCCCTTCTCCGGACGCTCCGGATATCTCGCTCACCCTCACCGGAGCGCGCTTCAGGGATCAACGCCCCTGAGTACAGACCTTGGTCAACTCCCGTGCCGCGCCTGACGGGTGAGCCGGGCCCGGCCGCGATGGACGCTCCGCTCAGGGGTGGCCGAGCCGGAAGCCGACGCCTCGTACGGTGATGACCCAGCTGCTCGCGCCCAGCTTGTTGCGCAGGCTGCTGACGTGCGTGTCGATGGTGCGTCCCGGACGCGACCAGGAGTCGTCCCAGACCTGGGTCATCAACTGCTTGCGCGAGATGACGGTTTCGGGCTGGGAGGCCAGCAGGTGCAGCAGGTCGAACTCCTTGCGGGTGACCTCCACGGACCGGCCGTCGAGCCGGATCTCGCGCGTGCCGGCGTCGATCCTCAGCGGACCGCGCATGATGACCTGTTCGAGCGGCTGCGGCGGCCTGACCCTGCGCATGATCGCTTCCATCCGGGCCATCAGCTCACGGAAGCCGTAGGGCTTGACCATGTAGTCGTCCGCTCCGGCCTGCAGGCCCAGCACCCGGTCGAGTTCGGAGTCGCGCGCGGTGACGGCGATGATCGGGGTTTCGCAAGTGGCCCGGACGCTGCGGCAGACTTCGAGACCGTCGAGGTCGGGCAGATCGAGGTCGAGCAGGATCAGGTCGGCGCTCCGGTGCACCTGCAGCGCCTTGGCGCCGGTCGCGACGCTTTCGGCCTGGTAGCCGTGGCGGCGCAGCCCGAGCACCAAGGAGTCGGCGGCTCGGGCCTCGTTCTCCACCACGAGGATCCGCAGTGCCTCCCGACGGGGACGGGCGGCGGGTTCCGCCGCTGGTCCGTAGGGGTCCTGCCCCGCCAGGGACTCCGGGTCGCGGTGTCCCGATATCCGCGGAGCCAGCAGGTCTGTCGGCTGCCCATCCATTCGTCTCTCCCCCATGTCAGCGCACCGGGCGCATCCTAAGTAGACGTTCGACAAGAGAATACAAACCGCGTTGGCGGTTTGTCAAAGATTCCCAGGCCCCACCCCCCGGTTTCCGGGGGGCATCGGTCGCACTGCTGTCCGAATTGAAACGGTTGGCCACATTTCCTGAGACCCTTGTGCGATCCTTCATGCAAACATGACCCTCGCTTGGTCGACCTGGCGTTCCGTCAAGCGGAATGATCAGTACTCGGCCATTCGGGAGCGACGGTGCCCAACTGGTAGAGATCAAACCGGCATGCTGGTTTGATACATCCGTGAGGTACACGTTCGCGACGGGAGTCATGCAGTGAGCAAACAGGAGCGGGCCGCCCGTACCCGCAACGCGCTGATCCACTCGGCGGCCGATCTCTTCGAGCGGCACGGCTATGTCAAGGCCAGCCTGGACGAGATCAGTTCGGGTGCCGGTGTGAGCCGCGGCGCCCTGCACTTCCACTTCGCGAACAAGGCCGCCGTGGCCGACGCCGTCGAGACGGCCGCCGCCCGCTCGCTGCGCCTGGCGGCGGACGATGCGGGGGCGGCGCACGTGAACGCCTTGCAGGCCCTGGTCGACCTCTCGCACGCGCTGGCGCGCCTGCTGCACAAGGAGGTGGTGGTGCGCGCGGGCTTCCGGCTCAACTGTGAGACGGGGCTGCACACGGAGCTCAGCCTCCGTCGGCAGTGGCAGCGGTGCGTGCAGAGGCTCGTGGCCCAGGCCGCGCGCGAGAAGGTGCTCGCGGCGGGGGTGTCGCAGGAGCGGTTCGTCGCCACCGTGGTGGCCGCGACCACCGGCTTCGAGGTGCTGAGCAGGAGCGACAGGGAGTGGCTGTCCCACTACGCGCTCGCCGGGTTCTGGCAGCTCCTGCTGCCGGCGGTGGCCTCGCCGCGCGTGCTGGGAGGGCTCGATCCGAGCGGTACGGGCTCGGTGTACGACGGCGCCTCGGGTGTTCCCGGGCAGTTCGCGCCCGTCAGGGACACCCGGCCCCACTGACGTACGTGAGGACTTGATGCCTTCAGGGGCTGGGCGGGCGAGATGCCCCCGCAGATGCTGCCCGAGCTAAACCGGTCAACCGGTTTAGCTCGGGCAGTTTGTCTGTGTATAGGCAGGCTGATGGAGGGTGATCCTGGCGCTTCAGGAGTGCGAGTGCTTGACAAACGGGCAGACCGGTTTGTTATTTTTCGTACCTGCCCTACTTCAACCTCAGCCCTCGGAGACCTCCGTCGGCATACTCGAGCGAGGCTGATCATGGAGATACGACCTCTTCCGGCCGGCCGGCCCGGGATCGCCATGCTGGAATCCTTTGTGGGACAGGGGTTCGCGGCCGCCCTGCAGGACGGCCTCAGCCGGTCCGTCTCGCCGTACGCCTCCGCGCCCCGCAGCGGATCCGGCCGACGCTTCGGTCCGCTGGAGCGTCACGACCGCACCCAACAGCACTCCGACAGTGCGGAGTTACCCCAGGGCGTGCTGCTGCCCCACGAGGCCGGCGCGATCCTCCGCCTCTTCGAGCAGCGGCTGCACTCGGCGCTCCAGTCCGACCGCGAGCTCGAACTGGACACCCTCGCGGTACGGGCAGCGCTGACCGCCTGCGCGCACCGGATCCTCGACGACGCCGGGGTGGAGACCGACGGGGCGGCCGCCGAACCCGCACCACACAGTCCCGCCCTGCCGGCCCTGACCCCGGAACTGACCGCCGCGGCGGGCAGCCTGCTGACCGAGTGCGCCCTGCTGCACGTCATGGCCGGCACGCACTCCACCCAGGCCGTCGCCCGCGCGATCTCGCTGATCCAGCCGATCGGCCGGGCCGTCCGCAGGCAGAGCATCGCCCGGCCCGTTACGGCCGACGCGCACCGCGACCTGTGGCACGAACGGCGCAGGCTGGCCCGGGAGATACATGACGGGCTCGGCACCAACCTCTCCGTCGCGCTCCGCCGCCTGGAGCTCCGGGCCGAGCACGACGAGGACCCCGACGGACATCTCGCCGCCGCCGGAACCTGCCTGCGCTCGGCCCTTGGCCATGCGCGCGACCTGGTCACCGGCCTGCGCGAGGAGACCGTGGTGCCACCCCTCCGGGAGGCGGTCGAATCCTTCGCCGCGCAGGCGGCGCCCGACTCGGTCAGCGTCACCTTCTCCGCGACCGGCGCCGAGCGCCAGGTGCCGGACTCCTCCCGGCACCAGATCTTCCTGGCCGTACGTGAATGCCTGCGCAACTGCTTCGAGCACGCGGCGGCCGACCGGGTCACGGTGACCAGCCGCGTCACACGCCGCTGGGCTCACGTCCGCGTGAAGGACGACGGCGTCGGTTTCGACGCCTGCGGCACCGGCCCGGACGCGCGTGACGGCAACGGACTGCGCTGCATGGCGGACCGCATCGCCGAGATCGGCGGGCGCGTCACGATCGACAGCAGGCCCGGAGAGGGCACCAGCGTCGACATCCACCTTCCTCTCCAGGCGCGGCCGTAGGGTCTGCCGTCAGGGCGAGCGGCGCAGGGCGCTGAGCGTCCGCAGCACGTCGGCGTGGTGGTAGTAGGTACGGCCCTGCTTGCTGTGGCGGCGCCATTTCTGCTGGCTCGCGTGGCGGTAGACCGTGCCCGACGGGATGCTCCACAGCCGGGCGACATCGGCCGCGGTGAACCAGGTCACCGGCTGCGCCTCGGGCTCGCCCGTCTCATGCCGGTCGGCCCGGATCCCGCCGGTGTCCTCGCCGGGCGCGGTCAGAGCCGCACGCGCACCGAGCCGACGGCTCAACTGGAGCCACTGGTGACCGAGCCAGTGGTGCTCGGGGGAGGCGTCACAGCTGATCTCGGCCGGCACCGCCGGACGGTCCGGGCGGACCACGGCGGTGAGGCCGCCGGGGCAGCCGTGCTCCACGCAGTCGCCGATGGTCACGCGCCGCTGCGGACCCGGGTCGATCACCCGCCAGGCGCCGCGCGCCAACCGGGCGACCTCCTGGGAGAGCTCGCCGGCCGCCTCATGGGTGACGAGCCAGTCGGCGTGCCGCCGCAGGAACGCGGTGAGCAGCGGGACCGTGCGCCGCGGCCCGGGAACGCGGCGCTGTTCGGCGACCACGGCGGCCCAGGAGGAGAGCACCGCCAGAATGGATGAACGGACCTCCAGCGCGGCGGTGTTGAGCGGCATGCCCGGCAGCGCGCCGCCGGAGGTCTTCTCCCGCACACCGTTCGAGCTGCCGTCGATCCGCCGCGCGCACTCCTCGTACAGGGCGGGCAGCCGGCCGAGCACCTGGACGAGGCGCTCCCGGCAGGTCAGGCACAGCCGGGTGCCGGTGACAGCGAGGCGTCTGGCCTGCCCCGCGGACTCCCGGCGCCGGCATTCCGCGCCCGTGCACACCGTGGTCCCCCTGGCTGTTCGGATCGTTCCGTGGATCACCGTAGCCCCCCACTCGTCATTGTCTGCAGGAATGTCAACGTAATTCCTGTATTCAGTACCGGACAAGCATCAGAGGGCAATCTGTGGAATCTCTGACATGCATTTCAAGGTTCTCTCGCATGGCTTGGGGAAGCTGACGTCGGCCGTCCCCGACGAGTGGAGTTTGCATACCCCTGTAGCTCTTCTGACCAGCTGATTCCCGTCATGTAGCTGCATGACGGAACATCACGGAGACCTGAACAGGCAGGCCTTGTGATTCCTTTCCGAAGCGAAGAAGCTCATTACTAGCTTCCGCAGTTCTGTCTTGAGACGCGAGTGCTTCCGCATTCGTGCGACCGGGGAAGCGTGAATGCGTGAACCCCTGAAGGAAACCCCGAGATGGCCAAGGAGAGGTACATGGACGCAGCAGTGATTGTCGTGGGCGCGGGCCCCGCCGGAATGATGCTGGCGGGCGAACTGCGGCTCGCGGGAGTCGATGTCGTCGTCCTGGAGCGCCTCGCGCAGCGCACCGGGGAATCGCGGGGGCTCGGCTTCACCGCCCGCACCATGGAGGTCTTCGACCAGCGGGGCATCCTGCCGCGCTTCGGCGAGGTCGAGACCAGCAACCAGGGGCACTTCGGCGGTCTGCCGATCGACTTCGGAGTCCTCGAAGGCGCCCTGCAGGCGGCCAAGACGGTCCCGCAGTCCGTCACCGAGACCCACCTCGAGCAGTGGGCCGGCAGCCTCGGCGCCGACATCCGCCGCAGTCACGAGGTGCTCTCGCTGACCGACGACGGCGACGGCGTCACCGTCGAGGTGCGCGGACCCGAGGGCGAACACACCCTGCGCGCCGCCTACCTGGTGGGCTGCGACGGCGGACGCAGCCTGGTGCGCAAGGCCGCCGGCTTCGACTTCCCCGGCACCCCCGCCACGATGGAGATGTACCTCGCCGACATCAAGGGCATCGATCTCGCGCCCCGCATGATCGGCGAGACACTGCCCGGCGGCATGGTCATGGTCGGTCCGCTGCCCGGCGGCATCACCCGCATCATCGTCTGCGAGCGCGGCACCCCGCCGCGGCGCCGCGAGACCCCGCCCTCCTTCGACGAGGTCGCCGACGCCTGGAAGCGGCTCACCGGAGACGACATCTCGCACGCCGAGCCCGTCTGGGTCAGCGCCTTCGGCAACGCCACCCGCCAGGTCACCGAGTACCGGCGCGGCCGCGTCATCCTGGCAGGCGACTCCGCGCACATCCACCTGCCCGCCGGCGGGCAGGGCATGAACACCAGCATCCAGGACGCGGTGAACCTCGGCTGGAAGCTCGCCGCCGTGGTCAACGGCACCGCGTCGCAGGACCTGCTGGACACCTACCACAGCGAGCGCCACGCGGTCGGCAAGCGGCTCCTGATGAACACCCAGGCCCAGGGCCTGCTCTTCCTCAGCGGACCCGAAGTGCAGCCCCTGCGCGACGTACTGGGCGAGCTCATCAAGTACGAGGAGGTCGCCAAGCACCTCGCCGCCATGGTGAGCGGCCTGGAGATCACGTACGACGTCGGCACCGGCAGCCACCCGCTGCTCGGCAAGCGCATGCCCCACCTGGAGCTGCAGACCGCCTCGGGCCGCACGACCTCCAGCACCGAACTGCTCCACTCCGCCCGCGGTGTGCTGCTCGACCTCACGGACAACCCCCGCCTTCGCGCACGGGCCGGGGCCTGGTCCGACCGTCTCGACATCGTCACCGCCACCCCGGGCGCCGGCTCCGCAGCCGCCGAACTCGAAGGCACCACGGCCGTGCTCATACGCCCCGACGGCTACGTCGCCTGGGCCGCCCCCGGCAGCCACCACGACCTGCCGATGGCCGTCGAGCGCTGGTTCGGCAAGCCGTCGGCCGCCTGAACACCGCCGCGCATCCGCTCAGACCAGCACGTCACAGGGAGGAACACCGAATGGCTACGCCGCAGGCAACGATCGCGCGGGTCCAGGCCGGTCCGGCGGAGGAGCGCCAGGCCGTCGTACGGGCGGCGCGCACCGTCTTCGCCCGGGAAGGCTGGACACACACCACCATCGAGGCCGTCGCCGTCGAGGCCGGCCTCGAACAGGCCATGGTCGAGCACTACTTCAAGGACAAGGAGCAGCTGCTGCTCTCCGTCCTGCTGGACAGCGCCGCCTCCGTCGCCGCAGCGCTGACGGTCGTCGCCGAGGAGCACCTCGGCCAGGTCACCGACCTGGAGCGGGACCTCACCACCCTGGGCCGCGCCTGGCTGACCCCGCTGACCACCTACCCCGAGCACTTCGCCATCGTGCGGCACCTCAGCGCCGAGGTGGACCGGCTGCCGGCCGGGGTGCTGGAGATGTGGCAGACCGCCGGACCTCGCCAGGCCCAGCGTGAACTGGCCCGCCGACTGGCGCTCGTCGCCGTCGAGGGACTCCTCGACATCGCCGACGCCGACCACGCCGCCGGCCGCTTCATCCAGCTGGTCGCCGGTCAGGTCGTGCAGCGGTCGTTCCACGGCGCGCTGCCGCTCGCGGACTTCGAAACCGACGCGCTGATCGCCGACGGGGTGGCGGACTTCGTTCGCCTGTTCAGCCCCGCACGCGTCCTCTGAACGGCGAACAGCCGCCCACCCACGGAAGAGAGAAGACATGCACAGCACCCTGATCGTGGCCCGGATGGACGTGGAGTCCAGTGTCGAGGTCGCCAAGCTCTTCGGCGAGTTCGACCGGACCGAGATGCCGCACCGCATGGGCACCCGGCGCCGCCAGCTGTTCTCGTACAAGGGCCTGTACTTCCACCTGCAGGACTTCGACGGCGAGAACGGCGGCGAGCTGATCGAGGACGCCAAGACCGACCCGAGGTTCGTCCAGATCAGCCAGGACCTCAAGCCGTTCATCGAGGCCTACGACCCGGCGACCTGGCGGTCCCCGGCCGATGCCATGGCCACCCGCTTCTACAACTGGACGGCGGCTCAGTGATGCCGGTCCGCGCCAACACGAGGGGAGGCCACCGCTAGTGGGCCGCCGGGTAGTAATCACAGGACTGGGAGTGCTCGCGCCGGGCGGTATCGGCGCCAAGAACTTCTGGAGCCTGCTCAGCGAAGGACGCACAGCGACCCGGGGGATCACCTTCTTCGACCCCTCCTCCTTCCGCTCCAGGGTCGCGGCCGAGGCCGATTTCGACCCCGCGCTGCACGGACTGACCCCGCAGGACATCCGCCGCATGGACCGCGCCGCCCAGTTCGCCGTGGTCACCGCGCGTGAGGCGCTCGCGGACTCCGGTCTCGACCTCGCGGGATTCGACCCGCACCGCACCGGTGTCACCATCGGCAGCGCGGTCGGCGCGACCACCGGGCTCGACGACGAGTACCGCGTGGTCAGCAACGACGGCCGCCTCGACCTGGTCGACCACACCTACGCGCCGCCGCACCTGTACAACCACTTCGTGCCGAGCTCCTTCGCCGCCGAAGTGGCCTGGGCCGTCGGCGCCGAGGGCCCGGCCACCGTGGTCTCCACCGGCTGCACGTCCGGTCTCGACTCGGTCGGCCACGCCGTCGAGCTGATCCGCGAGGGCACCGCCGACGTCATGATCACCGGCGCGACGGACGCCCCGATCTCACCGATCACGATGGCGTGCTTCGACGCGATCAAGGCCACCACGCCGCGCAACGACGACCCAGAGCACGCATCGCGGCCCTTCGACGGCACCCGCAACGGCTTCGTCCTCGGCGAGGGCAGCGCCGTCTTCGTCCTCGAGGAGCTCGAGAGCGCGAAGAAGCGCGGAGCGCACATCTACGCAGAGATCGCCGGCTACGCCTCGCGCTGCAACGCCTTCCACATGACCGGCCTGCGCCCCGACGGCCGGGAGATGTCCGAGGCCATCGACGTGGCCCTCGCCGAGGCGCGGATGAACCCGGACCGGATCGACTACATCAACGCCCACGGCTCCGGCACCAAGCAGAACGACCGGCACGAGACCGCCGCGTTCAAGCTGAGCCTCGGCGAGCACGCGTACCGCACGCCGGTGAGCTCCATCAAGTCGATGGTGGGTCACTCGCTCGGCGCGATCGGCTCGATCGAGATCGCCGCCTCCGTACTGGCGATGGAGAACCACGTGGTGCCGCCCACCGCGAACCTGCACACCCCCGACCCCGAGTGCGACCTCGACTACGTCCCGCTCACCGCGCGTGAGCACCGCACCGACGCGGTGCTGACGGTCGGCAGCGGCTTCGGCGGTTTCCAGAGCGCGATGGTGCTGGCCCGTCCCGAGAGGAGCCAGGCGTGAGCGCCAAGACGATCATCACCGGCATCGGTGTCGCCACCCCCAACGGGCTCGGCGTGGACGACTTCTGGGCCGCGACCCGGGTCGGCAAGAACGCCATCGACCGGATCACCCGCTTCGACGCCTCGTCCTACCCCTCGCAACTGGCGGGCGAGATCAGGGGGTTCGAGGCCAAGGACCACCTGCCCAGCAGGCTGATCCCGCAGACCGACCGGATGACCCGGCTCGCCCTCGTCGCGGCCGACTGCGCCTTCGAGGACGCGGGCGTCAAGCCGGGCGACATCCCCGAGTTCGACATGGGCGTCGTCACCGCGTCCACGTCGGGCGGCTTCGAGTTCGGCCAGAACGAGCTGCAGAAGCTGTGGAGCCAGGGCAGCCAGTACGTCAGCGCGTACCAGTCCTTCGCCTGGTTCTACGCCGTCAACAGCGGCCAGATCTCGATCCGCAACGGGATGCGCGGCCCCAGCGGTGTCGTCGTCAGCGACCACGCCGGCGGCCTCGACGCGATCGCCCAGGCGCGCCGGCAGATCCGCAAGGGCAGCAAGCTGATCTTCTCCGGCGGCTTCGACGCGTCGATCTGCCCCTGGGGCTGGGTCGCGCAGATCGCCGGCGGCCGGCTGTCGACCAGCGACCACCCGGAGCGCGCCTACCTGCCCTTCGACGCGGCGGCGAGCGGCTATGTGCCGGGCGAGGGCGGCGCGCTGCTCATCCTCGAGGACCGGCAGTCGGCCCTCGAGCGCGACGCCGAGAACGTCTACGGCGAGGTCGCCGGCTACGGGTCCACCTTCGACCCGAAGCCCGGCAGCGGCCGTGAGCCCGGGCTGCGCCGCGCCATCGAGGTGGCACTCGCCGATGCGGGCGTCGAGGCCGGCCAGGTCGACGTGGTCTTCGCCGACGCCGCCGGCACCCCGCGGCTCGACCGCGAGGAAGCCGACGCCATCACCGCGGTGTTCGGTCCCGGCGGTGTCCCCGTCACCGCGCCCAAGACGATGATCGGCCGCCTCTACTCCGGCGCGGGCCCGGTCGACGTCGTCTCCGCGGTCCTGGCGATCCGCGAGGGCCTGATCCCGCCGACCACCAACGTGGTGCTGTCGCCCGACTACGACATCGACCTGGTGACCGGCCAGCCGCGCACCGCCTCGGTGCGTACCGCGCTGGTGCTCGCCCGGGGCTACGGCGGCTTCAACTCCGCCGTGGTCGTCCGCGCCGTCGACTAGCTCTCCGTCGACCGGCTCTCCGGCGATCAGAACTCCGTCGACTAGCTCTCCGTCGACTAGCTCTCCGTCGACCGGCTCTCCGTCGACCGGCTCTCCGGCGATCAGAACTCCGTCGACTAGCTCTCCGTCGACCGGCTCTCCGGCGACCAGAACTCCGTCGACCAGCTCTCCGGCGACCAGAACTCCGCCGCCGTCCCTCTCCCTCCGGGGGAGCGGCGGCGGGCGCTCCACCGCACCCCCTCCTTCCCCCACAGGGGCGGCGGGTGCGCCACCCGATCCCGCGCCCGTCCATCTGGCGCGGCAACCGATGAAGGGACCCCCATGTCGAAGCAGGAATTCACCATCGAGGACCTCAAGCGCATCCTCCTGGAGGGCGCCGGCGCCGACGAGGGCGTCGACCTCGACGGCGACATCCTCGACGCCGACTTCGAGGAGCTGGGCTACGAGTCCCTCGCGCTCCTGGAGACCGGCGGCCGCATCGAGCGCGAGTACGGCATCTCCCTCGACGACGAGATATTCACCGAGAACCGCACCCCGCGGTCCCTCGTAGTGGCGATCAACGCCTACCTCGGGGAGCTCGCGTCCGCCGCGTAGCGCACCGCCGGGCCCCCACACCCCCTGGTGGCACCGCCGCGCCGTAGCGCGGCGCGGCGGTGCCCCAAGCCATCGAGTCCCCCCTTTCCCTTGGAGAAGAGAGTCATGTCGCAGCAGGACAAGCGGGTCGCCCTCGTCACCGGCGCCACCAGCGGAATCGGGCTCGCCGTCGCCCGTCTCCTGGCCACCCAGAACCACCGGGTGTTCATCGGCGCACGCAGTGCCGAGAACGTCGCCGAGACCGTCAAGCAGCTCCAGAGCGAGGGCCTCGACGTCGACGGCACCACCCTGGACGTCCGCTCCACGGCCGACGCCCGTGCCTTCGTCCAGGCCGCCGTCGACCGCTTCGGCACCGTCGACGTGCTGGTCAACAACGCCGGACGCAGCGGTGGCGGCGTCACCGCGGACATCGACGACGACCTGTGGAACGACGTCATCGACACCAACCTCAACAGCGTCTTCCGGCTGACCCGCGAGGTGCTCACCACCGGCGGTCTGCGCGACAAGGACCGCGGTCGCATCATCAACATCGCCTCCACCGCCGGCAAGCAGGGCGTCGTGCTCGGCGCCCCCTACTCGGCCTCCAAGCACGGCGTCGTCGGCTTCACCAAGGCCCTCGGCAACGAGCTGGCCCCGACCGGCATCACCGTCAACGCGGTCTGCCCCGGCTACGTCGAGACGCCCATGGCCCAGCGTGTCCGCCAGGGCTACGCGGCCGCGTACGACGCCACCGAGGAAGCCATCCTCGAGAAGTTCCAGTCGAAGATCCCGCTGGGCCGCTACTCCACGCCCGAGGAGGTCGCCGGCCTGGTGGGCTACCTGGCCTCCGACACCGCCGCCTCCATCACCTCGCAGGCGCTCAACGTCTGCGGCGGCCTCGGCAACTTCTGAGCCGACCGTCCGCGCGGGCAGCCCGTCGATCGGGCCGCCCCGATTCGTATCCGATCTTTGAACCGAGGAGCATGAGCATGTCGCAGCCCGGCCTGCGCGAGGTGGAGCACGAGATCACGGTCTCGGCCCCGGCCGCCGCCGTCTACCGCCTGATCGCCGAGGTGCAGAACTGGCCCCGGATCTTCCCGCCGACCATCTACGTCGACCATGTGGAGCAGGGCGAGGGTGAGGAGCGCATCCGGATCTGGGCCACCGCCAACGGCGAGGCCAAGAACTGGACCTCGCGCCGAACCCTGGACGCGGAGCAGCTGCGGATCACCTTCCGCCAGGAGGTCTCCGCGCCCCCGATCGCCTCGATGGGCGGCACCTGGATCATTGAGTCCCTCTCCGCGGACGAGTCCCGCGTCCGGCTCCTGCACGACTACCGGGCCATCGACGACGACGCCGAGAGCCTCGCCTGGATCGACGAGGCCGTCGACCGCAACTCGCGCTCGGAGCTCGCCGCGCTGAAGCAGAACGTCGAGGCGGCGCACGCGGCCGAGGACCTGACGTTCTCCTTCGAGGACACCGTCCAGATCAACGGCTCGGCCAAGGACGTCTTCGACTTCGTCAACGAGGCGGGGGAGTGGCCCGAGCGGCTGCCGCACGTCGCCACCGTCCGCTTCTCGGAGCCCTCCCCGGGCCTGCAGGAGCTCGAGATGGACACCCGCGCCAAGGACGGCTCGGTGCACACCACCAAGTCGTACCGGGTGACCTTCCCGCACGACAAGATCGCCTACAAGCAGGTGACCCTGCCGGCGCTGATGACGCTGCACACCGGCTACTGGACGTTCGCCCCGAACGACCAGGGCGTGGCCGCCTCGTCCCAGCACACGGTGACCATCAACACCGAGAACATCACCAGGATCCTCGGTGCCGACGCGACCGTCGAGGACGCCAAGAAGTACGTCCAGAGCGCCCTGAGCACCAACAGCCGCGCCACCCTGGGCCACGCCAAGGACTACGCCGAGCGCAAGGCGGCATGACCATGGCCGGGGACTGCACCGAAACCCAGGTGATCGTGGTCGGGGCGGGCCCGGTCGGGCTCTTCCTCGCGGGCGAGCTGCGGCTCGCCGGCGCGGACGTGGTGGTCCTCGAGCAGCTCACCGCGCCGACCACCGAGTCGCGCGCGTCCACCCTGCACGCCCGCACCATGGAGATCCTCGACGCCCGCGGCCTGCTCGCCCCGCTCGGTGACGTACCGAACGAGCCGAAGGGCCACTTCGGGGGGATCCCGCTCGACCTCACGCTTCCCAGCCCCTACCCGGGCCAGTGGAAGGTCCCGCAGACCCGCATCGAGGAGCTGCTGGGACAGTGGGCGAAGGACCTCGGCGCGGACATCCGGCGCGGTCACGAGGTGACCGGGCTGACCGTGACCGAGGACCACGCCGAAGCCGAGGTGCGCACGGCCGGGGGAACGACGGAGTTCTTCCGGGCCGCGTTCGTCGTCGGCTGCGACGGGGAGAACAGCGCCGTGCGCCGGCTGGGAGGCTTCGACTTCCCCGGCGCCGACGCGGAACGCGAACTGCTGCGCGCCGACGTGGCGGGCATCGACATCCGCAACCGCCGCTTCGAGCGGCTCGACGGAGGACTCGCCATCGCCGCCCGGCGTCCCGACGGGGTGACCCGGGTGATGGTGCACGAGTTCGGAGCCCGACCACAGGGCACGCAGCCGGGGTTCGCGGACATCGCCGACACCTGGAAGCGCGTCACGGGGGAGGACATCAGCGGCGGCACACCGCTGTGGGTGAACTCCTTCGGTGACGCCTCCCGGCAGGCGGCCACCTACCGCGCCTCCCGGCTCCTCCTGGCGGGCGACGCGGCACACCAGCAGATGCCGATCGGCGGCCAGGCCCTCAACCTCGGGCTGCAGGACGCCGCCAACCTCGGCTGGAAGCTCGCCGCGCAGGTGACCGGGCGCGCCCCGGCCGGCCTGCTCGACAGCTACCACGGCGAACGCCACGCGGTCGGCCAGGAGGTCCTGAGCAACATCAGGACCCAGGCGCTGCTGCTGCTCGGCTCGCAGCAGGTCGACGCCGTCCGGCAGGTCTTCGCCGAGCTGGCCGAGGAGAGCGAGAACGTCCGGGCCCACCTGGCCGGCATGGTCTCCGGCCTCGACATCCGTCACGACATGGGTGCGGGCGACCACCCCCTGCTCGGCGTACGGCTGCCGCACTGGCGGCTCACCACCGACGAGGGGCCGCTCACCAGCACCGAGATCCTGCGCCCCGGGCGCGGCGCCCTGTTCCTGCTGCCCGGCGACCACGCCGGGCGGCAGGAGGTGCGCACCGTCGCCGCCCGCTGGGCCGGTCCGGTGCACACGGTGACCGCCACCTCGCACCCCGAGGCCGTGGCGGGCGCCGACGCCCTGCTGGTCCGCCCCGACGGCTACATCGCCTGGGCCGGCACCGGGGGAGCGGGCCTGGAGCGTGCGATGGACCGCTGGTTCGGCGCGCCGGCGTCCGCGGCGTCGGCCGAGTCCCGGCAGGCCCGGAGGGATCCGGCATCCGCCGGATCCCGGAAGACCCCGGCGACTTCGGTACCGACGAAGTCGTCGGACACAGCAACGGTGAAGAAGTGGAGAACAGATATGGGCAGGCTCACGGGCAAGACCGCGCTCGTCACGGGCTCGAGCCGGGGCATGGGCCGCGCGGCCGCCGTACGCCTCGCGGCGGACGGCGCGCTGGTCGCCGTCCACTACACCTCGCGCAAGGACGCGGCCGACGAGGTCGTCGCCTCGATCGAGAAGGACGGCGGCCGGGCCTTCACGGTCCGTGCCGAGCTCGGCGTCCCCGGTGACGTGCACGAGCTGTTCCTCGGGCTCGAGAGCGGCCTGCGGGAGCGTACCGGCGGCACCGACCTGGACATCCTGGTCAACAACGCCGGTGTGATGGGCGGGGTCAAGCCCGAGGACACCACGCCGGAGAAGTTCGACGAGCTGTTCGCGGTCAACGCCAAGGCGCCGTTCTTCCTCATCCAGCGGGCCCTGAAGAACATGCCCGACGGCGGCCGCATCATCAACATCACCTCCGGCCTGACCCGCTTCGCGAACCCGGACGAGATCGCGTACGCGATGACCAAGGGCGCCGTCGACCAGCTCGCCCTGCACTTCGCGAAGCACCTCGGCTCCCGCAACATCACCGTCAACTCCGTCGCGCCGGGCATCACCCGCAACGACAACCCCATCTTCGGCATCCCCGAAGTGGTGGAGCAGATGGCGAAGATGTCCACCTTCAACCGCGTCGGCGAGCCGGAGGACGTCGCCGACGTGGTGGCCTTCCTCGCCAGTGACGAGGCCCGCTGGATCACCGGCTCCTTCGTCGACGCCACGGGCGGCACGCTGCTCGGTTGAGCAGCCCGTCCCGACAGACCGCCGGCGCGTACTTCCCCCGTCGCGCCGGCCGGGCCGGCCGTGGAACCCCCTCCGCGGCCGGCCCGCCCCCTGACCGAAGACCCTTACTCGACCCCTACGGCGGACGGGACCATGACACGTTCGAGGACACCCCGGGCCCCCGCGCCGGCCGCGGCCGACGGGCGGTGGAGCCCTGCCCTGTGGGGCCTGCTGTTCGTACTCGCCGGAAACATGCTCATCGACGCCCTCGAGGTGTCGGTGGCCCTGGTGGCACTGCCCTCCATCGGCGAGGACCTCGGCCTGGCCACCTCCCAACTCCAGTGGATCGTCTCCGGATTCGCCGTCGGCTTCGGAGCGCTGTTGCTCTTCGGCGGCCGGGTCGTGGCCTTGCTGGGCCGCCGGCCGGTCTATCTGGCCGCGCTGCTCGTCTTCGCCGCGGCATCCCTCGTGAGCGCCCTCGCGGACAGCGCGACGCTGCTCGTGGCCACCCGTTTCGTGAAGGGCTTCTGCGCCGCGCTGACCGCGCCCACCGGGCTCGCGATCATCGCGTCCACCTTCCCCGAGGGCCCGGCGCGCAGCCGCGCGCTCTCGGTCTACACCCTCTTCGGCGCGAGCGGCTTCTCGGTGGGACTGCTCCTGTCCGGGGCGCTCACCGAGGTGAGCTGGCGCTGGACCTTCGCCTTCCCGGCGCCGGTCGCCCTGCTCCTCTTCGTCGCAGGGCTGCGCCTGATCCCCCGGGACAGGCCCGACCCGAAGACCCCGCGGCGGTACGACGCCGCAGGCGCACTCAGCCTCACCGGGGCGATGCTGCTCCTGGTGTACGCGATCGCCTCCGGGCCGGCCGCAGGCTGGAACCACCCCCGCACCATCGGCGCCTTCCTGCTCGCGGCGCTCCTCGCGGTGGCCTTCGTACGCGTGGAACTGCGCACCGAGCAACCGCTGCTGAAGCTGGAGCTGCTCGCCCACGAGCCGCTGGTCCGCTCCGCGCTCGGCGCCGGCGCCCTCAACGGCTCCTATCTGGGGCTGCTCCTGGTGAGCACCCTGCACCTGCAGCAGCAGGCGGGCTTCGGTCCGCTGCGGACCGGGCTCGCCTTCCTGCCGGCCGCCGTACCGCTCGCCCTCACCGCGCTGCACTCCGGGCGGATCGTCACCCGGTTCGGGCCGGCCCGGCTGATCGCGGCGGGAGCCGCGGCCGCACCCCTCGGCTACGCGCTCTACCCGCGCGAGGGCGGCACCGTCCACTACGCCACGGACGTGCTCCCCACCCTGGTGCTCGTCGGCGCCGCGTTCGTCCTCGCCTTCACGGCCTTCCATGTGCAGGCCACCGGGTCGGTTCCGGCTCCGCAGCAGGCGATGGCCGGCGGGCTCTACCAGACCGCCGTCCAGCTGGCGGCGGCGCTCATGACCGTGCTCTGCGCCGCGCTGTACGCGGCGGGCCGGGGGCCGGTCCTCGCGCTGATCACGGCGGTCGGCATCGCCGGCCTGCTCGTCGCGCTCCGCGGCCTCGCGACACGGCGGCTGGGGGACACCGCCGCTCCCCGGGCCCCTTCGGCCGGACCCATGGACGTACCACGCCACCGAGCTCAGGACAGAACATGACAGCGATGCCACAAGCCGGCCGGACACGCCCGTCCGCCGTTGAGGTGAGCGTGCCCGACCGCGCCGCCCTGGCCGCGGCGGACCACAGCGAGCGCAGCAGCATGCTCGACACCTACGTACGCCAGGAGCTCGGCCGGATCCTGGGGATTCCGCCGCAGAGCGTGGACACCACCGGCCGGCCCATGAGCAGCCTGGGCATCGGCTCGATCGCCGGACTCGAACTGCAGCACCGGATGGAGGCCGCCCTCCAGGTCGAACTGAACCTGCAGATGCTGCTGCTGGCCAACAGCGCCGCCGAGCTGGTCGACTGTCTGGCAGGCCAGCTCGGAGGGGCCCGTACCTCGCCCTGGAGCGACTCCGGGGTCATGGCATGACGGCGGCGCACCGAGCGCTGCCCGGCCGGGCCCCGCGTCACCCCCGCCTGGAGGAGCAGGAGTTCACGGTCTCCGAGGGCCGGCTCGACCTGTGGCTGGTGCGCCGCCCCGACGAGACCGACGGGGCGGCGCTCGACACCTCGGAGCTCGACGAGGCGGAGCTGCGCAGGGCCGCCTCGTTCATCCGCCCGGCGGACGGGCTGTTGTACGCCACCGCGCACGTCGCCCTGCGCAGGCTGCTCGGCCGCTACACCGGCACCCCGCCCCAGGACGTCCGTTTCTTCCGTGAGCCCTGCCCGGGGTGCGGGGGAGCGCACGGCCGGCCGGCGGTCGCACCGACGCGGGCCCGGCCGCCCCTGCACTTCTCCCTGTCACACAGCAGCGGAGTCGCGCTGGTGGGCGTGGCGGCCGCCCCGGTCGGGGTGGACGTGGAGAGACTGCCGCGCCCGGAGAGCGTGGAGATCTGCGGCGAGGCCCTGCACCCGGACGAGCAGGGCGAGTTGGCGCAGGCCACGGCGGAGGAGCTGCAGGCTCTCTTCGGCCGGATCTGGACCCGTAAGGAGGCCTTCCTCAAAGGGATCGGCACCGGACTGAGCCGGTCCCCCGCCGAGGACTACCTCGGCGCCGACGAGCGGCGTCACCCGGCCGGATGGACCGTGCTCGACATCCCCTGCACCGCCACGCACTCCGCCGCGGCAGCGGTCCGGGGGGCGGCACCCCGCTCGGTCAACGTCCGCTGGCTGAACGGGGACTGGCTCCGCACCCTCGACACCGTCGGCGGAGCGGAGCCATCCGAGCCGGCCGTACCGGCCCTCGCCTGCTGAGCGCACCGGCGCCCGGCGCCCGACCGATGACAAGGACGTGACTGGATGAACCGCACCGCATTCGTCTTCCCCGGGCAGGGCTCACAGCGCGTGGGCATGGGCAGGCACCTGCTCGCCCAGCGGCCCGATCTGGTGGAGACCTACTACCGCACCGCCGACGACGTGCTCGGCATACCCCTGTCGAGGCTGAGCCGGCACGGTCCCGCCCGCGACCTCGACGACCCGGCGGTCTCGCAGCCGGCCATCCTGCTCACCAGCCTGGTCACCCTGGAGGTGCTGCGCGGGCAGGGTGTCGAGCCCGACGCGGTCGCGGGGCACAGCCTCGGCGAGTACGCGGCGCTGGTCGCCGCGGGCGTCCTGGAGTGGACGGACGCGCTGCGTCTGGTACGGCTGCGCGGCGAGCTCGTCGCGACGGTCGACGACCGGGTGCGGGGCGCCACGGCCGCGGTGCTCGGCCTCGACAGTCCCACGGTGTCCCGCCTGTGCGCCGAGGTCTCCGAGGCCACCGGCCGCACGGTCGAGATCAGCGGTGACAACGGCCCCGGCCAGACCGTGGTCTCGGGCGAGGCCGAGGCCGTGACCCGGCTGACGCGAGCGGCGCACGAGGCCGGCGCCACCCGGGTCGCGGAGCTGCGGGCCGGCGGCCCCTTCCACTCCAGCCTGCTGCGCGGCATCGAGGCGGAGTTCACCGAGGCGCTGATCACCACCGAGTTCCGGGACCCCGAGATCCCGCTGGTCTCCAGCGTCACCGGAACCAGGGTGACCACCGCCGCCGAGGCGATCGTCGCCCTGGCCGGCCAGCTGACCCGCCCGGTGCGCTGGACCGAGGCGGTCGAGGAGCTCGGCGCGGCGGGAGTGGACCGGTTCGTCGAGACCGGGCCGGGCCTGGTGCTCGGCGGCCTGGTCCGGCGCATCGCACCGCACGCCCGCGTCCACGCCACGAACAGCGCGCGTCAACTCGCCCTGACCACCGGTGCTTTCACCGCCACGGACAGCACCGTCTGACCATCGACCCACGGAGAGTGTGGACCCGCATGTCCCCAGTAGACGAGACGATCCACGGCCGCATCACCGAGCTGGCCGACATCAAGGAGACGGCGCGCAGCGGCCCCGACCCGGCCGCCACCGAGCGCCAGCACGCCAAGGGCAAGCTGACCGCCCACGAGCGGATCGGGCTGCTCCTGGACAAGGGCTCCTTCAACGAGGTGGAGCCGCTGCGCCGGCACCGGGCCAGCGGCTTCGGCCTGGAGAACAAGAAGCCGTACAGCGACGGAGTGATCACGGGCTGGGGCAGTGTCCACGGCCGTACGGTCTTCGTGTACGCCCACGACTTCCGGGTCTTCGGCGGCGCACTCGGCGAGGCGCACGCGCAGAAGATCCACAAGATCCAGGACCTGGCCGAATCGGCCGGCGCGCCGCTGGTCTCGCTCAACGACGGTGCGGGAGCCCGTATCCAGGAGGGCGTCACCGCGCTCGCCGGCTACGGCGGCATCTTCCAGCGCAACACCAGGGCCTCGGGTGTCATCCCGCAGATCTCGGTGATGCTCGGCCCGTGCGCCGGCGGCGCGGCCTACAGCCCCGCGCTGACCGACTTCGTCTTCATGGTCCGCGAGACCTCGCAGATGTTCATCACCGGCCCGGACGTCGTCAAGGCGGTCACCGGCGAGGAGATCAGCCAGAACGGCCTCGGCGGCGCCGACGTGCACTCGGCCGTCTCCGGCGTCTCGCACTTCGCGTACGACGACGAGGAGAGCTGCATCGAGGACGTGCGCTACCTGCTCTCGCTGCTGCCCGCCAACAACCGCGAGCTCTCGCCCGTCGAGCGCTCGGGCGACCTGGCCGACCGGCTCAACGAGTCGCTGCTCGACCTGGTCCCGGCCGAGCCGGGGCAGGCGTACGACATCCGCAAGGTCATCGAGGAGGTCGTCGACGACGGCGAGTACTTCGAGGTGCATCCGGCCTGGGCGACCAACATCGTCTGCGCGCTGACCCGGCTCGACGGCCATGTCGTCGGCATCGTCGCCAACCAGCCCGCCTCCATGGCCGGCGTCCTCGACATCGAGGCCTCCGAGAAGGGCGCGCGCTTCGTGCAGTTCTGCGACGCCTTCAACATCCCGCTGGTCACCCTGGTCGACGTGCCCGGCTTCCTGCCCGGCGTGGACCAGGAGCACAACGGCATCATCCGGCGCGGCGCCAAGCTCCTGTACGCGTACTGCAACGCCACCGTGCCGCGGGTCTCGCTGGTGCTGCGCAAGGCCTACGGCGGCGCCTACATCGTCATGGACTCCCGCTCCATCGGCGCCGACCTGGCCCTGGCCTGGCCGACGAACGAGATCGCGGTGATGGGCGCCGAAGGCGCGGCCAACGTCGTCTTCCGCCGGGAGATCAACGCGGCCGAGGATCCCGAGGCCGTACGCCGGCAGCGCATCGCGGAGTACAAGGACGAGCTCATGCACCCCTACTACGCGGCCGAGCGCGGACTGATCGACGACGTCATCGACCCGCGCGAGACCCGCTCGGTGCTGATCCGGTCGCTCGCCATGCTGCGGGCCAAGCACGCGGACCTGCCCTCGCGCAAGCACGGCAACCCGCCGCAGTGACCCGAAAGAACCCTGTCAGCCCGCGTCATTCCTTGGTCAATTCCCTTGCCCGGGCCGCAATTGCCGCAGAAGCTCGATCGTGTCTGCCCCTCGCAGAATTCCCGTCTCTCTTCCAGGTCTTAAGGATGTCATGACTGCAGGACAAAGTGGTGAGCGTTCCTATGAGCAGCGGTGTGCGCAGGCGGTGAATGCGCTGCATTCGATCTCGTATTTCACCCCCGATCTCGGAGTGGAACTCGAGCGCTTCGGCGTCACCGACCCCCTGAGCGTCTACATGGCGTGCCGCTCGGCACCGCTCGGCGCGGTCGACGCCCCGGTCGTGACCGCCGTCTTCCACGGCTTCGCCCCGGCGTTCGTCGCGGAGCGCGTGCCCGCGGTCTGGGAGTCCGTGACGCCGAAGCAGGCGATCCTCGCCCGCCAGAAGGCCATCGGCACGGCGCTCGAGCGGCTGCTCGGCTCCGAGGCCGTCCGGTCGGAGCAGATGGCGGAAGCGGCGAAGCTGGCCACGGCCGCGGCGTGGGGGGCCTCCTTCCCCGGACGCCCGCTGTACGCGGCCAATGCCGCCCTCGAACAGCCCGACGAGCCGCACGTCGCACTGTGGCACGCCGCGACCATGCTCCGGGAGCACCGGGGCGACGGGCACGCCCTCGTGCTCGGCAACCTCGAACTGATCGGGGTCGAGGCGCTCGTCCTCGACTGCGCCAGTGAGCTGGGCATGCCGAAGGAGGTCGTGATGCCCCAGCGGGGCTGGTCCGAGCAGGACTGGTCGGCCGCGCAGGAGCGGCTCGTCGACCGCGGGCTGATCGACGGTGCGGGGACCCTGACCGCCCGCGGGGTCGCGCTGCGGGAGGAGATGGAGCGCGAGACCTGCCGGCTGGACCGGGCGCCGTACACGGCCCTGAGCGACGCCGACGTCGAGAAGCTGGCCCTCTACGTCCGCGAACTGGTCAGCACGGCGGCCGGATCCGGGGCCTTCATGCCGCAGCTGCGGGAGTTCTTCGCCCCGGCCGCCGAGGCCTGGAACCGACTCTGACACACGGGGCCGCGCGCCGTCCCTCCGGGCGGCCGGCCCCGCCGAGTGCGAACCGAAGACCCGACCACACCAGGAGAGACGACGATCATGCCCAGTGCCACCGCCCCGCTCGCCACCGACCCGGACATCACCCGCCCCGACTCCCACGCGGTCTACATCGGCTACTGGTTCGTGGAGGGCGCGGACCAGGGACGCGCGGTGCTCGACGAGATCATGGACGCCTGGGACAGCACGCCCCGGCCCGACGGCATCCTGTCGGTCGCCGGCTACCTCAGCACGGGGAACGACGTCGTCCTGACCTACGCGCAGTGCACGGACGACTCCGTCTACCGGCCCTTCACGCGCGGCCTGAACCTGCCCGCCGGCCCGGCGAGCACGGACCCGATCGAGTACCGCCTGCACCGCGACGTGCTCATCGACCCGACGGAGCCGGCTCCCGGCGCCATGGTCGCCGCCAGCTTCGACGTGGACGGTTCGGAGCGGCAGCGGAGCATCGTGGAGGCGATCGTCGCCAACGTGGAGGGTGCGTCGGCGGAGGAGCAGGCGGGGCTGATCGCCGCGCACTTCCACCTCAGCCTCGACGGCAGCCGCGTGCTCAACTTCGCGGAGTGGACGGACGACGAGGCGCACATCGAATTCCTCGGCGGCGAACTGAGCCGCAGGTCGCTGGAGATCGCCAACGAGATGCCGGGAGTCCGTCCCCTCGGCTTCCGGCGCTACCACCTCTACCGGAGCCTCGCCGTCTGACCGCACCCCGGACCGGCCGGCAGGGCCGGCCGAGCAGGCGTTCGCGGCCCCGACGTCAGGTGTCGGACAGGAGCCGTCAGTTCTACGGCAATTCGATTGCTTCTCCCGGACGGTCCGAAGAGGCTGGTCACCAGAGTCCGACACCCAGGCCGTCCGGCCGGTGAGGACGAGCTGTTCTCCGGCCGTGGACGAGGCCCGAGCCCCTGGAGAACCGGCGCCCGCACCGAGCGCGAGTACGGCCCCGTCACCGACGACCGCAGCGCCGGAAGCCGCGCCCCGCAGGTCCTCGGCACCACCACCCCCTGAACGCGCATCCCCACCCCTCACTCCCCACCCCTCACTCCCCACCCCTCACCCCCCACCCCTCACCCCCCACCCCTCACTCCCCACCCCTCACCCCCCCACCCCTCACGCCTCGATCCCCCCCACGCCTTCCCCCACCGCGGCGGACAGCCCGGCCTTCTCCGTACGCCCATGACGTGTGCAGACACGACAAGGAGACCCGTATGACTTCCCTCCCTTCCGCTCTCGCTCTTGCTCCCGCTCCCGCCGACCTGGAGGAGAGACTGCGCGCCCTGGAGGACCGGAACGAACTGGTCGGCCTGGTCGACCGGTTTGTCCACGGACTCGACGAATCGGACCCCCTGGACGAGGACTGGTACCGCGCGCTCCTCACCGAGGACGTCCGGCTGAACCTCCCCAACGGCAGCCACCGGGGCATCGACGGCCTGCCCGGGTTCATGAGCGCCCCCAAGGCGATGTGGGCGGGCACCCAGCACTACGCCACCAACTGCGTCGTCGACTGCGCGGTCGACGCGAACGGCGACGTCGCCTCGATGCGGGCCAACGTCCACGCGGTGCACGTCCCGCACGACGGATCCGCCCCGCTCTTCACCGGCGGCGCCCACTACGACGTACGGGCCGAGCGGACCCCGCAGGGCTGGCGCATGGCGGAGCTGAACGTGACCGTGCGGTGGACCGAGGGAGGGCGCGGGTGACCCCCGGCCCTCGCGATCTCACTTGTCCGCCCAGCGAAGAGAAATGTCGAGCATGTCCCCGAAACAGGGGCGAGAGGAAGTTTCTGCGATGAAAGCCCTGGTGTTGTCGGGCGGGTCCGGGACCCGTCTGCGGCCTTTCAGCTACTCCATGCCGAAGCAGCTCATACCCATTGCGAACAAGCCGGTTCTCCAGCACGTCCTCGAGAACATCTCCGATCTCGGCGTCACCGAGATCGGCATCATCGTGGGCGACCGGCTGCCGCAGATCAGCGCCGTCCTCGGAGACGGCTCGGAACTGGGCGTGAAGATCACTTACATCCCGCAGGAGAAGCCCCTGGGTCTCGCCCACTGCGTGAGCCTGGCCCGTCCCTTCCTCGGCAACGACGACTTCGTGATGTACCTCGGCGACAACATGCTCACCGGGGGAGTCCAGCGCATCGCCGAGGAGTTCGCCGCCGGCCGACCCGCCGCGCAGATCGTCGTCCAGAAGGTCGCCGACCCCTGCGCCTTCGGAGTCGCCGAACTCGACGCCGAGGGCCGGGTGGAGCGGCTGGTCGAGAAGCCCAAGGAGCCGCGCAGCGACCTCGCGCTGGCCGGCGTCTACTTCTTCACCCCCGCCATCCACGCGGCGGTCGACGCCATCGAGCCCAGCGCACGCGGCGAGCTGGAGATCACCGACGCCATCCAGTGGCTGGTGACCGAGGGGGCCGACGTCCGGGCCAGCGAGTACGACGGCTACTGGAAGGACACCGGCCGCGTCGAGGACGTCCTGGAGTGCAACCGCACCCTGCTGGACGACCTCAAGCCGCACGCGGCCGGCCAGGTCGACGAGAACAGCACCCTGGTCGGACCGGTCGTCGTCGAGGAGGGCGCCCGGGTGGTGCGCTCGCGCATCGTGGGCCCGGCCGTCATCGCCACGGGCACGGTCATCACCGACAGCTACATCGGCCCGTACACCTCCATCGGCAAGGACTGCGTGCTCAGCGACACGCACATCGAGCAGTCCATCGTCCTGGACGGCGCGACCGTCTCCGAGGTGCGCGGCCTGCACCACTCCCTCATCGGACGCTCCGCCGCCGTGGTGCCCGCCGAGAACGACACCGTCCACCACCGGCTGGTCGTCGGCGACCACACCCGAGTCGAGGTAGCGGCATGAAGAAGATCCTCATCACCGGCGGTGCGGGCTTCATCGGCTCGCACTACGTCCGGACCCTCCTGGCCGACGGGTACGAGGACTGGGCGGGCTGCCACGTCACGGTCCTCGACAAGCTGACCTACGCGGGCAACCGCGACAACCTCCCGGCCTCGCACCCCCGCATGACCTTCGTCCAGGGCGACATCTGCGACACCGAGCTGCTGCGCGAGGTGCTGCCCGGCCACGACGCGGTGGTCCACTTCGCCGCCGAGTCACACGTGGACCGCTCCCTCGAATCCGCCGAGGAGTTCGTCCGGACGAACGTGACGGGCACGCAGCGGCTCCTCGACGCGGTCCTGGCCGCCAAGATCCCCCGCGTCGTGCACGTCTCCACCGACGAGGTGTACGGCTCCATCGACGAGGGCTCCTGGACGGAGGAGTGGCCGCTCGAGCCCAACTCCCCCTACTCCGCGTCGAAGGCCTCCTCCGACCTGCTGGCCCGCTCCTACTGGCGCACCCACGGGCTGAACCTCTCGATCACCCGCTGCTCCAACAACTACGGTCCCTACCAGCACCCGGAGAAGCTCATCCCGCTGTTCGTCACCAACCTCATCGAGGGCGAGCAGGTCCCGCTGTACGGCGACGGCGGGAACATCCGCGAGTGGCTGCACGTCGACGACCACTGCCGGGCCATCGACCTGGTGCTCAACCGGGGCCGGGCGGGCGAGATCTACAACGTCGGCGGCGGCAACGAGCAGACCAACCTGGCCATCACCGAGCGGCTCCTGGAGCTGACCGGGAACGACTGGTCCAAGGTCCGCCGCGTCGCCGACCGCAAGGCGCACGACCTGCGCTACTCGCTCGACGAGACGAAGATCGGCGAGGAGCTCGGGTACGCCCCGCGCATCCCCTTCGAGGAGGGCCTCGCCTCCACCGTCGCCTGGTACGGCGACAACCCGAACTGGTGGAAGGGCACCAAGCACGGCACGGACGCGGCCGCCGCGCCCGGGACGGCCGGGTGAACACCGGCGCCCCCACGGTGCTCGTGCTGGGCGGCACGGGATTCCTGGGCCGCCACATCACGGCCGGCTTCGCCGCCAGGGGCGCCCGGGCCGTCCCGTCCGCCCGCCACGGCGCCCACCGGGTCGACCTCACCGCGGCCGACCCGGCCCCGCTGGCCGCGCTGCTGCGCGAGGTCCGCCCCGACGTCGTCGTCAACGCGTCCGGCCGGGCCTGGGCGGCCGGCGCGCAGGCGATGGCCGCGGCCAACTCCGACGCCGTCGCCACCCTGGCCGCAGCCCTCACCGGACTTCCCGTCCCACCCCGCCTGATCCACCTGGGCAGCGTCCACGAGTACGGCCCCGGCACCGTCGGCGCCGGAACCCGCGAGGACCACGAGCCCGCTCCCGTCACCGACTACGGGCGCTCCAAGCTCGGCGGCACCCGGGCGGTGCTCGACGCCGTACGGACCGAGGGGCTGGACGCGATCGTGCTGCGCCTCGCCAACGTCTGCGGACCCGGCACCCATCGCGGCAGCCTGCTCGGTGCGGTGGGGGCCCGGCTGGCCGAGGCCGCCGTCGCGGCCGGGCCGGCGGCGGACCCGGTGGAGCTGCGGCTCGCACCGCTGCGCGCGCACCGCGACTTCGTCGACGTGCGGGACGTGGTGGACGCCGTTCTCGCCGCGGCCGGGGCGCCGCGCCAGGACCACCCGGTCATCAACATCGGCAGCGGGGCGGCCCGGCCGATGCGCCTGATCATCGACCGGCTGGTCGCGCTGAGCGGACTGCCGGTGCGGATCGTCGAGGACGCGGGCGACCCGCTCCGCACGGACGCCGAGTGGCAGCAGCTCGACATCTCCCGGGCCCGCAGGGTCCTGAACTGGTCGCCCGCCCGCGACCTGGACACCTCGCTGAGCGACCTGCTCGGCGCCGCACGCACAGAGCTCACCACGCAGACAGCCATGGAGAGGAAGACATGAGCGTCCACAAGGACATCGCCCTGGACGAGGTCCGCAAGTTCCACCAGGACACCCTGCCCGACGGCAAGTTCGTGCCCGGCACCACGGAGATCTGGCCCGCCGGTGCGGTCCTCGACGAGAGCGACCGCACGGCCCTGGTCGAGGCCGCCCTGGAGATGCGGATCGCCGCCGGACCGAGCTCGCGCAAGTTCGAGTCGCGGTTCGCCCGCAAGATGGGGCGCCGCAAGGCGCACCTGACCAACTCCGGCTCCTCCGCCAACCTCCTCGCCATGACGGCGTTCACCTCGCACCTGCTCGAGGACCGCCGGCTGAGGCCGGGCGACGAGGTGATCACGGTCGCGGCGGGCTTCCCCACCACGGTCAACCCGATCATCCAGAACGGGCTCATCCCGGTCTTCGTCGACGTGGAGCTCGGCACCTACAACACCACCGCCGCCCGGGTCGCCGCGGCGATCGGCCCCCGCACCCGCGCGATCATGATCGCGCATGCTCTGGGCAACCCCTTCGAGGTCGCCGAGATCGCCCAACTCGCCGAAGAGCACGACCTGTTCCTGGTCGAGGACAACTGCGACGCGGTCGGTTCGACCTATGACGGACAGCTGACCGGCACCTTCGGCGACCTCGCGACCGTCAGCTTCTATCCGGCCCACCACCTGACCATGGGGGAGGGCGGCTGCGTACTGACGTCGAACCTGGCCCTCGCCCGGATCGTGGAGTCGCTGCGCGACTGGGGCCGGGACTGCTGGTGCGAGCCGGGCGAGACCAACAAGTGCCTCAAGCGGTTCAAATACCAGATGGGCACGCTGCCCGAGGGCTACGACCACAAGTACATCTTCTCGCACGTCGGTTACAACCTGAAGGCGACCGACATCCAGGCCGCCCTCGGGCTGACCCAGCTCGAGAAGCTGGACACCTTCGTCGACGCCCGCCGCCGCAACTGGCGCCGGCTGCGGGACGGCCTGGAGGGCGTCCCGCACCTGGTCCTGCCCCGTGCCACCGAGCGCAGCGACCCGAGCTGGTTCGGGTTCGCGCTCACCGTGGACCCCGAGGCGCCCTTCAAGCGGGCGGAGCTGGTGGACTTCCTGGAGGACCGGAAGATCGGCACCCGCCGCCTGTTCGCCGGCAACCTGACCCGCCACCCGGCCTACATCGACCAGCCGCACCGCATCGTCGGCGACCTCGCCAACAGCGACATCATCACCGAGCAGACCTTCTGGGTCGGCGTCTACCCGGCACTGACCGAGGAGATGATCGACTACATCGCCTCCTCCGTACGGGAGTTCGTGGCGGCTCGCGGATGACCGCGCAGACCCCTTCCGAGGCGCCGGCAGAAAGACGTGCGCCGGCAGGAAGACGTGCGCCGACCGGAAGACGTGCGCCGGACGGACGACGTGCGCCGACCGGACGACGAGTGCCGGACGGACGACGAGTGCCGGACGGAAGACGTACGCCGGACGGAAGACGAGTCGGGGCCGGGCGGCGAGCGGCGGACGCGGTGTCCCCACCCGCTACCCGTGCCGGCCCGCCCCCGGCCTGACCACGTCGCCGACGCGTCACCGGCGCCCGGACGACCACCGAAGAGCCCCACCACCATTTCCCAGGAGTGCGCGATGCGCGTCATGTTCACGATCCTCCCGGCGACGGCCCACCTCTACCCCGTCGTGCCGCTGGCCTGGGCGCTCAAGAGCGCCGGGCACGATGTCTGCGTGGTCAGCCAGCCGGACCTGGTCGGCCCGATCACGGTGGCCGGACTCACCGCGGTGGGTCTGGGCGAGCCGCTCGACCACACGCCGAAGGCGGAGGGGGAGGACGAGAGCGAGGGCGAGCAGCCGGACCCGTGGGAGACCGTCGTCCCCTCGGAGTCCGAGGCACACCTCTGGGACTTCTTCCACCGCCGGATACTCCCCGCCCTCCCCTTCTACTACCCGGCCGAGCCGGGCCCGGGCGGCGTCACCTTCACGGACGAACTGGTCGCCTTCGCCCGCCGCTGGCAGCCCGACCTGGTGCTCTGGGACCCCGCGTGCATCCCCTCGCCGATCGCCGCGCGGGCCGCCGGTGCGGCGCACGCCCGCCTGCTGTGGGGCCTGGACTACTTCGCCTGGTCGCGGACGCTGTTCGCCCCCGGTGAGGACCCGCTGACCAGTGTGGTCCGCCCCCTCGCCCAGCGACACGGATACGAGGTGGACGAGGAGATGCTCCTCGGCCGGTGGACGGTGGACCCCGTGCCGCCCCGGCTGGCGCTGCCGCTGGGCCTGCCGACCGTGCCGGTGCGCATGGTCCCGTACAACGGCGGTTCGGAGATACCGCAGTGGCTCCTCGAAGAGCCGGAGCGGGCGCGGGTGTGCGTCTCGCTCGGGGTCACCACCCGGGAGCGCTCCAAGGAGGGGCACATCCCCCTCGGCGAACTCCTCGAAGGGCTCGCGGAGCTGGACGCCGAGCTGGTCGTCACGGCCAACGCGCAGCAGCTCGCCTCCCTGGGCACCCTCCCCAAGAACGTCCGGGCAGTCGACTACGTGCCGCTGACCCTGCTGCTGCCGACCTGCGCGGCGATCCTGCACCACGGCGGCGGCGGCACCTTCACGGCCGCCGCGACCCACCGGGTTCCCCAGCTCATCGCCCCCGGCGTGCGCGGAGACTTCCTCGACACCGCGAGGTACGTCGAGGAGCGCGGGGCCGGACTCGTCGTCGACACGCCCAACTTCACCGTGGACGCGGTCCGGGACCAGCTCGCCCGGATCCTCACCGAGCCCGGCTTCCGCGAGGGCGCCGCCGTGCTCCACCAGGACCTCCTCGACCAGCCGGGCCCGGCCGACATCGTGGCCGAACTGGAGCGGCGCACCTTCCCGTCGCGACGTGACGAAGGCGACGGAAACTCCGTCTGACGCCTGACGCCACGGCATGATCGAACCAGCCCGACCCCTCACTCCCCACCGTCGTCCCACGAAGCAGGAGACCCCCATGCCGGCACAACCGCAGCCCGTACGCATCGAGATGGTCCTCGACGTCATCTGCGCCGCGTCCTACATCGGATACACCAGGCTGGCCAAGGCGGTCGCCCGGCACCGCGCGTCCGGCGGCGAGGTCGAGTTCGCCTTCAGGCCCTTCCAGCTGGCACCGGAGGCAACCGGTGAGGGCGAGCCGCTGCTCGACGCACTGCGCGAGGTGTTCGGCGAGGAAGCCGCCGCGCACACCACCCAGGTCGCCGCGGACGCGGTGCACGACGGCCTGGAGCTGAACTACGACCGGGCCATCGCCACCAGCACCTTCGGCGCGCACCACCTCATCGCCGTGGCGAGCGGGCAGGGCAAGGGCGAGGAGGCCGTCGAGCGGCTCTTCCGCGCGCACTTCACCGACGGGCTGAACATCGGCGACCCGGCCGTCCTCGCCTCCCTGGCCGAGGAACTCGGCGTCACCGTCCGGGAGCCGGCCGGCGAAGCGCTCCAGGCGGAACTCGACCGGGTGCGTCGGCTCGGCGTGCGGGGCGTTCCGGTGTTCGCGTTCAGCGCCGGCCCCATCCTCACCGGCGCGCAGAGCGAGGACGTCTTCCGGCAGATCCTCGTCAAATCGAGCAACGCACCCGTCAACTGACGTGAAAACTCCGGTAATTGGCTTGCATCATTACTTCGCCGAGTAGAGCGTAGCGGGCACGTGTGCGCCGCTTCCCCCCTGGCAGACGCCGTGCGGCGCCATCTGAGGATTACCTCGACAGGGATGTGGAACGGCAGTGCACATAGCAGAGTTGGAAATACCCGGGGTGTTCGTCGTCACCCCGGAACTCCGTAAGGACGACCGCGGATCCTTCTTCGAAGGAATGCGGGCGGACGAGTTCGAAAAGGTCATGGGGCGGAGTTTCGTACCGCGCCAGATCAACTACTCGGTGTCGCAGGAGAACACCCTGCGCGGCATCCACAGCGTGACCAGCCCCCCGGGCCAGGCGAAGTTCGTCACCTGCGTCCGGGGGGCACTGCGTGACTTCGTGGTCGACCTGCGGCCCGGCTCGCCCACCTTCGGGCAGTCCGCGAGCAACATCCTGGACCCCGAGTCCGGCCTGTCGGTCTTCGTCCCGGAAGGCGTCGGCCACGGCTTCCTCGCCCTCGCCGACGACTCGTGCATCTCCTACGTCCTGTCCAGTGTGTACGTGCCCGGCACCCAGATCGACATCAACCCGCTCGACCCCGACCTGGCCCTGCCCTGGGGCTGGACCCGGCCGCCCCTGATGTCGCAGAAGGACGCGAACGCCATGTCGCTGCGGGAGGCCGAGGAGGCAGGGCTGCTCCTGCCGTACCAGGCCCCGGACGCCAGGCCCACCTGATCAACCGTCATATCCCTTCATCCCCACCTCAGGAGTACGCCATGTCGGCTACGTTCGTCACGACCGCAGTCGGCCAGACTGCCCTGCAAGCCCGCGAGGACGCCGCGATCGCCGACCGGATAGCCCGGTCCGCGGCCAGCACGGCCGGCGCGCAGCTGAGCACCGAGGCCTTCCCGGACTGGCTCGAGGAGCGCCGCAGGGCGCACCGGTTCCGGGTCGACCGGATCCCCTTCGACGCCCTCGAAGGCTGGTCGTTCGAAGAGGGCACCGGGAACCTGGTGCACCGCAGCGGCCGGTTCTTCTCCGTGGAGGGACTGCACGTCACCCACGAGGGGGGCGTCTTCCCCCAGTGGCACCAGCCGATCATCAAGCAGCCCGAGATCGGCATCCTGGGCATCCTGGTCAAGGAGTTCGACGGGGTCCTGCACTTCCTCATGCAGGCCAAGATGGAGCCGGGCAACCGGAACCTGCTCCAGCTCTCGCCGACCGTGCAGGCCACCCGCAGCAACTACACCAAGGTCCACGAGGGCGCGGACGTCAAGTACATCGAGTACTTCGTCAGGCCCGGCAAGGGCCGCGTCCTGGCCGACGTGCTCCAGTCCGAGCACGGCTCGTGGTTCCTGCACAAGAGCAACCGCAACATGATCGTCGAGGCCGTCGGCGACGTCCCGCTCCACGACGACTTCTGCTGGCTGACCCTCGGGCAGATCGGCGAGCTCCTGCACCGGGACAACGTGGTCAACATGGACTCCCGTACGGTCCTGGCCTGCGCCCCCTTCCCGGACGCGGCCACCGGCGCACTGCACTCCGACACGGAGCTGCTGTCGTGGATCACCGCCGAGCGCTCCCGGCACGACGTGAGCACCCGCCGTGTGCCGCTGGACGGGCTCCCCGGCTGGCAGCGGAGCGAGGATGCCATCGACCGCGAGGACGGCCGGTACTTCCGCGTCGTCGCGGTGTCCGTCCAGGCGGGCAGCCGCGAGGTCTCCGGCTGGACCCAGCCGCTGTTCGAGCCGTACGGCCTCGGCGTCGCCGCCTTCCTGACCCGGTGGATCGACGGGGCGCTCCACGTCCTGGTGCACGCCCGGGTCGAGGGCGGCTTCCTCGACACCATCGAGCTCGGCCCCACCGTCCAGTACACCCCCGACAACTACTCCCACCTGGACGGCGACGGCCGCCCCCGCTACCTCGACGAAGTCCTGGCGGCCGGGCCCGACCGGATCCGCTACGAGGCGCTGCACTCGGAGGAGGGCGGCAGGTTCCTCAACGCGGAGAGCCGCTACCTGCTGGTCGAGGCGGACGAGGAGACCGCTCCGATCGACCCGCCCGCCGGGTACCGCTGGGTCACGCCCGGCCAGCTGACCTCGCTGGTCAGGCACGGCCACTACGTCAACGTCCAGGCCCGCACCCTGCTCGCCTGCCTCCACGCCACCGGGGCCGGTGCCTGATGGACGGCCTGCGGATCGGCGTCCTCGGCTGCGCGGACATCGCACGCCGCCGCATGCTGCCGGCGATGGCGGCGACGCCCGGCGTGCGGGTCGCCGCCGTCGCGGGCCGTGACGCCGACCGGGCGCGCGAGCTCGCCGGACGGTTCGACGCCCGCCCGGTGCACGGCTACGCCGCCCTGCTGGCCCGGGACGACATCGACGCGGTGTACGTCCCGCTGCCCGCGGCCCTGCACGCCGAGTGGGTCGAGGCGGCGCTGCGCGCCGGTAAGCACGTCCTCGCGGAGAAGCCGCTCACGACCGACCTCGGCGCCACGGAGCGGCTGTTCGACCTGGCGACGGAGTCGGGCCTGTTCCTGATGGAGAACGTCATGTTCGTCCATCACTCCCAGCACGCGGCCGTCGAGAAGCTCGTGGCCGACGGCGCCGTCGGTGAACTCCGCGGCTTCCAGGCCTCGTTCGCCGTACCCCGACTGCCCGACGACGACATCCGCTACCGCCCCGAACTCGGCGGCGGCGCCCTGTGGGACACCGGGGTGTACCCGCTGCGGGCCGCCCTGCACTTCCTGGGCGAGCGGCTCGACGTCGTCGGCGCCGCCCTCACACACGGCCCCGCCGACAGGGTGGACACCTCGGGTGCGGTGCTGCTGCGCACCCCGGAGGGGACCGGCGTCCAGCTCTCCTTCGGCCTCGACCACGGATACCGGTCGATGTACGAGCTGTGGGGGAGCGAGGGAAGGGTGACCGTCGAGAGGGCGTTCACCCCGCCCGCCGACCACCGCCCCCGGGTCCGTGTCGAGCGGCGCGGCGGCACCGAGGAACTGGTGCTGCCCGCCGACGACCAGGTGGCGGGCACCGTGGCCGCGTTCGCCCGGGCCGTGCGCTCCGGCGACGCCCCCGATCCGATGGTGCTCACCCAGGCCCGGCTGCTCCAGGCCGTCCGGGCAAGGGCGGCGGAGTGACTGCTGCCCCCGGGTGACCGCGGCCCCCGGGTGATCCCCCCCTCGTACGACCCGACGCAGCGCCGTCCGCCCTTCCGCAGGGCGGGCGGCGTCTTTCCGTCCGGGGCCGGTCCGACGGCCCGCCCGGCCCGCCCGCCCGCCCGCCCGCCCGGCCGGCCCGCCCGGCCGGTCCGACGGCCCGCCCCTCACGGATCCGAAACAGGAGTCGTCCGGAAAGGACACAGAACTTGACCACCCAGACCCCCACTTCCGCCCTCGACGCCGAGCACCTCTTCCGCGTGGAGAGAGGCGTGCCCACCGACGAGGAGATGGCCGCGCTCGCCGTGGTCCTCCTCATGCGCATGTCCGGCACGCAGGACGCCACCGAGGAGCAGGGCCCCGCGCCCGCCCACTGGCGCAGCCCCGACCGCGCTCACGGCCATCGCGCACCCCGCAGCTGGCGCTCCGGAGTGCGCCGCCCCGAGCCGGGCGCCGGTGATCCCGGATGACGACACTCGAGAAAGCCCCGACGATGCCCTCCCACACCGGCCCGGCCACACGGCCGTACACCGTGACACCCCTGCGCACGCTCGTCCGCCGCCGCATCGCGTGGAGCCTCGGCCGCCGCCCGGGGCCGCCGGGCAGGGCCGACTGCCGGCCCCCCGGTCACCCCTCCCCGGGACCTTCCGATCCGTCCGTGCGCGAGGAGTGCTGATCACATGGCCCAGCCACCCCATTCCGGTGCCCCGGAGATCCGCGAGATCACCCTCGACGCCGACGGCGTCCCGATCTCCGCGCTGCTCGCCGAACCGGCCACGCAGCCGCCTCGCGCGGTGGTGGTCGCCATCCACGGCGGCGGCATGCGGGCCGGCTACTTCGACAGCCGCTCCCGCCCCGGCCTCTCGCTCCTGGCCCTGGGGGCCGAACTCGGCTACACCGTGCTGGCCGTCGACCGCCCCGGCTACGGCCTGTCCCTCGCGCGACTGCCCGACGGGCAGGGCGTCATCGACCAGGCGGTCACCCTGCACGCCGCGCTGGCCGACTTCGCCGCCACCCATGACACCGGGGCGGGGTTCTTCCTCGTCGCCCACTCCAACGGCGGCAAGCTCGCGTTGGCCGCCGCCGCGGACGAACGCGGTGGCGACCTGATCGGCCTGGACATCTCCGGACTCGGCAACCGCCTCGCCGTGGCCCCGCACCAGCTGCCCGGCAACGGCCGGCACGGAGACTGGCGACGGCACTGGGGAGCCCTGCGGCTCTATCCGCCGGACGCCTTCCGGCTCGGCCGCGCGCTGATCTGCCCCGTTCCGGCCGCCGAAGCGCAGCAGGGCCCGCTGTGGCCGGAGCTGTATCCCGGCATCGCGGCGCTGGTACGGGTGCCGGTGCGCTTCACCTTCGCCGAGCAGGAGCAGTGGTGGCTGTTCGACGAGGAGGCCATCGCCGCCCTGCGGCGCCCCCTGTCGGGCGCGAAGACGACGGTGGACCTCCAGCCGGACGCCGGCCACAACATCAGCCTCGGCTGGGCGGCCCGCACCTACCACCTCAGGGCGCTCGGGTTCCTGGAGGAGTGCCTGCTGGCGAAGGACGCGGCACCACCCGGGAACCGGCCGCGGAGCAGACAGGCACGACCCGACAGCGGAGGAGCGGACACCCGGCATGCAGACGCCCATCGAGCACACACGTACGCGTGAGAACCGCCCGGCGGGCCGCGCCGGCCGGAGCGAGGACTCGGGAAGGCCGGCCGTCGAGCTCGTGTCCGGGCGGCCCGTCCTCCTGGCCGGCGAGGAGGCGGACTTCCCCGACCGCCACATCTTCCGTGGCATCGACTGACCCGAGACAGCAGGAGGATCCCTTTGACCACCTACTTCGACGCCGTCAACGAAGCGCTGGAACGCCTCGACGACCTGGGCTACGAGCGCGGGGAACGCGGCGAACTGGTCAACCACGGCCCGATGGCGGCCGAAACGCTCGCCGTCCTGGGCCACGGCGACCGGATCGGCATCTGGGTCGAGGTCTACCGGGCCAAACCGCATCACGACAGGCCCGCCCCCTCCTTCCCCCTCGACGCGTCCGAAGAAGCCTCCTGGCGCGCCGCGTTGGGAGACTTCAGCCGGGCCGGCGACTGGGAACGGCTCTTCGTCCAGGAGCTCGCCGAAGCCCCCTGGCGCGAGGTGCTCGTCCGCTGGTGGCCACGGCTCGTCTCCGGCCTCCTCGCGGGCATCACGCACGGCGCGATCCGCACGGCGCACGCCGTGCGCAGCCTGGCCGGCACCCGGGACCCGAGCCGGGCGCAGCTCACCGAGTTCGCGCGCGGGCTCGCCTACTGGGCGGCCCGCCACCGCGGCCTCCCGGGGCAGGCGGACTTCCACGGAACCATCAGCCTGGCGCAGGCCGTCGCGGAGCTCCCCCGCGAGCGGCTGGAGGACTTCCTGCACCCGCCGAAGGCGCGAGTGGCCTCCCGGGAGAGGCTCGGCCGGATCGGCGAACTCCCCGGGTACACCGAGGCGTTGCGGGCCGTCGCCTTGCGGGACCCGCAGTTCCTCCTGAGCGAGATGACGGCCGAATTCGCCGGCCTCTATCTCGTCCACACCGAGATCTATCCCATTCCCCTGCTCCACGGTGTGACACTTCCGGCCGCGGTCCGGATCGTCCTGCCCCATCTGCCGGTGGAAATGCATCTGCCGACGGTGGCATTCGTCTGGCAGCTCCACGTGGCACTCCTTCTCTCTTTCACCGGAAATCGGCGCGGCGAGGAAAAGGCTTTCGAAACCGCACTGAAAACCGAGGTCCCGCCTTTTGTCGAACTCGTCGCCCGGTCGGTGGAGCACCAGGACGAGCACGTCATCAAATTCACCGAGGCGTGCCTGCGTGAGAACGGCCTGCGCCCCGACCCGCGTTACGCCGCCGCGGCCCAGGCGGCTCAGCAGCGCATTCCCGTCCCCGGACTCGGCCTCATCCCGTGACCCCCCAGGGCCGGCCGGCACCCCTGGACGGCCGCCACCTGACATGGATCGGACGTTCCTCTGACATGGAACACAAAGATCTGTAGAACACCACCCGGATATGAACTGCATTCCCTTGACGCCGGATTCCGGGTCGAAGAAGCTAACTAGTGGTTTCGGTTGAGCTGGGAGAATCTGGATTCCAGAGATCGCGCGCGCCTGGCACCACACTCCACGCCGATCCAATGAGCGGAATCCGGCGATTGTCCCCTCGGACCAAAATCTCTCGGCCCCGGCCACGCAGGATGCTACAAGGATTGGAAGATTTCGCTATGCAGGAGAACCCCATCAAGCTCGCCGTGATCATCGGCAGCGTACGCGGCGGCCGATTCGGCCCGACAGTCGCCAACTGGTTTGTCGAGCAGGCGAAGAAGAGCGGCGAATTCACCGTCGACCTCATCGACCTCGTCGACTTCCCGCTCCCCATGGAGATGCCGGCCTTCGGCGAGGAGCCCGACGCCGCGACGAAGGCGGTGTCCGACCGGCTCTCCGCCCGCCTCCACGACGCCGACGCCTTCGCGGTCGTCACCCCCGAGTACAACCACACGGTCGGCCCGTCGCTGAAGAACGCCATCGACTGGTACTTCGAGGAGTGGAGCCTGAAGCCCGTCGGCCTGGTCTCCTACGGCGGCATGGGCGGTGGCCTGCGCGCCGCCGAGCACCTGCGCCAGATCTTCGCCGAGGTCCACGCCACGACCGTGCGCGACATGCTCAGCTTCCACAACGCCTGGGGCGACTTCCAGAAGGACGGTCAGCCCGTCAGCCCCGCGGGCAGCGAGGAAGCGGCCGCGAACCTGCTGAAGCAGGTCGCCTGGTGGGCCGACGCGCTGCGCGAGGCCCGCAGCAAGGGCACGTACAAGCTGCGCTGAGGCCAGGCCCGCTCCGTACGACGTTCCGGGCACCGGTCACCCCGCTGGTGCCCGGCGCTGTTTCCCGTATGCCGTGCCCAAGTCCTTGCGATACCCGGGAGTACCCCGCCATGAAAGCACCGACGAGCACCGGCCGCAGCGGCGTGCTCCCCATCCTCATGCTCGCCTCGACCCTCTCCGTCATGGCGGGGGCCGTCATCTCCCCCGTCCTGGAGATCATCCGGGGCGACCTCGAACTCAGCGCCACGGCCGCCGGCCTGATCCTCACCACCCACGGCCTCTCCATCGCCGTGGCCAGCCCGGTCGTCGGCTGGATGATCGACCGCTGGGGCGTCCGCACCCCGCTCGTCTGGGGACTGCTGGTGTACGGGATCGCCGGCGGCGCCGGGGCGTTCACCAGCTCCTACGCGGCCCTCATCGCCACCCGCGTCGCCTTCGGCGTCGGTGCCGCGGCGGTGTTCGCCGGCACCACCGTCGCTCTCCTGTCGCTGTACACGGGGGAGCAGCGCGACCGCGTCATGGGCTGGCGCTCCACGGCCATCAGCCTCGGCGGCGTCATCTGGCCGCTGCTGGCCGGCGCCATCGGCGGCTTCTCGTGGCACGCCCCCTTCGCGATCTACTTCGTCGGCATCCCGCTGGGCCTGGCCGCGCTGGTGCTGCTGCCGGCCGCCCAGGGCACCGGCGACAGGGCGGGCGCGCCCAAGGAGCGCATCCTTCCGGTGCTCGGCCGGCGCCCCGCACTGCTCGGCTACTACGCACTGTTCGCCGTCGGTTCCGTACTGCTCTACGGCCTGGCCGTGTTCCTTCCCATCCGGCTCGGGGAGATCGGCGTGGAGCAGCCGTTCCTCGTCGCCGCCATCGGCGCCACCGTGTCGGTCGCCATGAGCGCCGTCGGCTTCGCGTACGCCAAACTCCGGGCCTCGATGGGCTACGCCCCCCTGCTGCGGCTGACCGCCGCCTCCTGGGTCCTCGCCTTCGCCTCGCTCGGACTGACCGGCAACGTCCCGATGGTCGTCGTGGGCTCCGGCCTGTTCGGCCTGGGCATGGGCATTCTGATGCCGGCCGTCACCGTACTGATCGGCGACACCGCGCCGCCCTCCCTGCGCGGCCAGGCCATGGCCCTGTCCGGTACCGCCTCCTTCGCCGGGCAGTTCGCCTCCCCGTTCGTCCTCGGCCCGCTGATCGACAGGACCTCCGTGCAGACGGGATACCTGGCGGCGGGCGGCGCGGCCACGCTGCTGCTCCTGATCCTGCTGGCCGTCCGGATCGACGATCCGGCCCTGGCGCGGGAGGGCGAGGCCGAGCAGGCCCCCCGTGAACCCGTTACTTCCGAGGAGAAGTCATGAAGGTCCTGTTCATCCCCGGCGGCAGCGCGGCCACGGTCTTCGGACTGGTCCCGCTCGCCCACGCGCTGCGCGGCGCCGGCCACGAGGTGATCATGGCCTCGAACGAGGAGATGATGCCGGTCGTCACCGGCACCGGCATCCCCGGCACCGCCGTGAGCTCGCGCGACATCTGGCACTACGTCACCACGGACCGCGAGGGGAACCGCAAGGAGGAGACGCCTCTCGACCTGGAGGGGCAGGCCCTCTCCACCGGCCGCTGGTTCGCGCAGATGGGTGCCGACTGGCTCCCCGCCCTCCTCGACATGGCCAAGGGCTGGACACCCGACCTGGTCGTCGGCGGATCCATGTCGTACGTGGCCCCGCTGGTCGCCGCCCACCTGGACATTCCCTACGTGCGCCAGGCCTGGGACATCGACGACTCCAACATCCAGGACCGCGGCGCCGAACTCGAACTCCGCCCGGAGCTTGACGCCCTGGGCCTCGACCGGCTCCCCGAGCCGGACCTGCGCATCGAGCTCTGCCCGCCCAGCCTCACCCCGCCCGAGGTCGCCCCTGCCGAGCTCATGCGCTGGCTCCCCGGCAACGTGCAGAGCGCGCTGGAGCCCTGGATGTTCACCAAGGGCGAGCGGCGCCGGGTCTGCGTCACCTCTGGCAGCCGCGCCAGCAAGGAGCGCGAGCACACCTTCGAGTTCCTGCAGGCCGTCGCGCGGAACATCGCACCGCTGGGCGTCGAGATCGTCATGCCGGCGCCGGAGAAGCTCGCCGTCGAGCTGCGCAAGGTGATCCCCGGCGTCCGTGCCGGCTGGATACCGCTCGACGTCCTCGCGCCGACCTGCGACCTGATCGTCCAGCACTCCGGCGGAGCCACCACCCTGACCGCCCTGAACGCCGGCGTCGCACAGCTCATCATCCCCGAGGCCGTGGTCTTCGAGGCGCCGGCCCGGCGCATCGCCGACCACGGCGCCGCCCTCACGCTGCAGCCGGCCGAGGCCACGCCGGAGCGGGTGGCCTCGGCCGTCGCCGAACTGCTCGCAGACCCCTCCTACACCGAGCGCGCGCAGGAACTGGCCCAGCAGATCGCCGCCCTGCCGCTGCCGTCCGACATGGTCGGGCGACTGGAGAAGCTCGCCGCCCGGAACCAGGGCTGACCGTCTGCCCCCGAGCGGACCGCCCCGACCCACTCATCCAGGAGACAGACGTGATCAATCTCTTCCAGCCGCAAGTGGGCGAGGAGGAACTCGCCGCCGTGGCCGAGATCTTCGAGAGCAGGTGGCTGGGGCACGGCCCGCGCACCAAGGCGTTCGAAGCCGAGTTCGCCGGACACCTCGGCGTCGAGGCGGACCGGCTGGTCTTCCTCAACTCCGGCACGGCCGGGCTGTTCCTCGCCATGGAACTGCTGAACCTGTCCGAGGGCGACGAGGTCGTGCTGCCGTCGACGAGCTTCCTCGCCGCGGCCAACGCCATCGTCGCGCACGGCGGGCGTCCGGTCTTCTGCGATGTGGCCGCGGAGACCCTCAACCCCTCCTGGCAGGACATCGAGGCGGCCGTGACGCCGCGCACCAAGGCCGTGGTCGTCCTGCACTACGGCGGCTACCCCGGCCACATCGTGGAGATCGCGGAGCGCTGCCGCGCCCTCGGCATCCAGCTGATCGAGGACTCCGCCTGCTCCCCGGCGTCCCGCGTGGACGGCAAGGCGGTCGGCACCTTCGGCGACCTGGCCATGTGGAGCTTCGACGCCGCGAAGGTCATGATCACCGGAGACGGCGGCATGCTCTACGTCCGCGACGCCGAACAGGCCGCGCGGGCCAGGCGACTGGCCTACCACGGCCTGATGCAGGCGACCGGTCTCGCCTACGCCAAGGTCTCGCACCGATGGTGGGAGCTGGAGGTGCCCGAGATCGGGCGCCGGGTCATCGGCAACGACCTCACCGCCGCCATCGGCCAGGTACAGCTCCGCCGACTCGGCGAGTTCATCGCCCGCCGGCGCGAGATCGTGGACCTGTACAACACCGAGCTGGCCGACATCGAGGGGCTCCGGCTCCCCCCGGAACTGCCGGCCGGACACGAGTCCTCGTACTACTTCTACTGGGTGCGGATGAGCGCGGCCATCCGCGACCAGGTCGCCTCCGACCTGCTCGCGGCCGACATCTACACCACCTTCCGGTACGCCCCGCTGCACAAGGTGCCCACCTACGGCTCCGACGCCGTGCTCCCGGGCAGCGACCAGGCCGCCGGGGAGACGCTCTGCCTGCCGATCCATCCCGGGCTTTCGGACGCCGACGTCCTGACGGTGGCCGCCACCCTGCGCAAGGCGGTCGAGGCGCACAGCAAGGAAACGGTCCCGGGCGACCACGCCTGAGGCCCGTACGACCGTGCGAGCGGTGCCTGCCCGGCACCCTCGCGGGATCTCCTCCATGACGACACCAGGGGCACACTCGGCAGACCGGGTGTGCCCCTGATCTCGTTCGTCCGGACGCCGCGACGGCACCGGTACGGCTCCGGGTCCGCACCGGTACGGCTCCGGGTCCGCACCGGTACGGCTCCGGGTCCACACGGGTCCGGCTCCTGTCCGCACCGGTCCGCACCGGACTTGACCGCCTTCTGACGCCCGCCGGACCCACTTGGAGCACACCGCAAGAACCTCACCGAAGGCTGATCCGGGACGTATTGAACCGGCGCCCGGGACCGAACAGGGTAGAAGCCGTCGCCTCTGCCCCAGGCGACTCCGGGAAGCATCACGGTGAGGAGAACGGTGAACGTGAAGGAAGTCCGCAGGTTGGACCGGGTGATCATCCGGTTCGCTGGTGACTCCGGTGACGGTATGCAGCTCACGGGCGACCGCTTCACGTCGGAGACGGCCTCGTTCGGCAACGACCTCTCGACGCTGCCCGATTTCCCCGCCGAGATCCGGGCACCGGCCGGCACCCTTCCGGGGGTGTCGTCCTTCCAGCTGCACTTCGCCGACCACGACATCCTCACGCCGGGCGACGCCCCGAACGTGCTCGTGGCGATGAACCCGGCGGCCCTGAAGGCGAACATCGGGGATGTGCCGCGGGGCGCGGAGATCATCGTGAACACGGACGAGTTCACCCCGCGGGCGATGCAGAAGGTCGGCTACGCGACCTCGCCGCTGGAGGACGGCTCGCTCGACGCGTACCACGTGCATCCCGTGCCGCTGAACACGCTGACCGTGGAGGCACTGAAGGACTTCGCGCTGTCGCGCAAGGACGCGGGACGCTCGAAGAACATGTTCGCCCTGGGGCTGCTGTCCTGGATGTACCACCGGCCGACCGAGGGCACCGAGAAGTTCCTGCGGACCAAGTTCGCCAGGAAGCCGGACATCGCCGAGGCGAACGTGGCCGCGTTCCGGGCGGGCTGGAACTTCGGTGAGACGACCGAGGACTTCGCGGTCTCCTATGAGGTGGCGCCGGCGACGAAGGCGTTCCCGCCGGGCACGTACCGCAACGTCTCCGGGAACCTGGCCCTCTCGTACGGTCTGATCGCCGCCGGCCGCCAGGCGGACCTGCCGCTGTATCTCGGCTCGTACCCGATCACGCCGGCCTCGGACATCCTCCACGAGCTCTCCAGGCACAAGAACTTCGGCGTGCGCACCTTCCAGGCCGAGGACGAGATCGCGGCCATCGGCGCCGCGCTCGGCGCGGCCTTCGGCGGCTCGCTCGCGGTGACCACGACCTCCGGGCCCGGCGTGGCGCTCAAGTCGGAGACCATCGGCCTGGCCGTCTCCCTGGAGCTGCCGCTGCTGATCGTGGCGATCCAGCGCGGGGGGCCCTCGACCGGGCTCCCGACCAAGACCGAGCAGGCCGACCTCCTCCAGGCCATGTACGGCCGCAACGGGGAGGCGCCGGTGCCGGTCGTGGCGCCCAGGACGCCGGCCGACTGCTTCGACGCGGCGATCGAGGCCGCACGCATCGCGGTCACCTACCGCACCCCGGTCTTCCTGCTCTCGGACGGCTACCTCGCCAACGGCTCCGAGCCGTGGCGGATCCCCGAGGCCGACGAACTTCCGGACCTGCGCGTGCAGTTCGCCCAGGGCCCCAACCACACCCTGGACGACGGCACCGAGGTCTTCTGGCCGTACAAGCGCAACCCCGAGACCCTGGCCCGCCCCTGGGCCGTGCCCGGCACCCCCGGCCTCGAACACCGCATCGGCGGTATCGAGAAGCAGGACGGCACCGGCAACATCTCGTACGACCCCGCGAACCACGACTTCATGGTCCGCACCCGGCAGGCCAAGATCGACGGCATCCGCGTACCCGACCTCGACGTGGACGACCCGACCCGGAGCGCACGACCCGACACGAGCGGCGACGGCTCCGGGGACGGGGCCCGGCTCCTGGTGCTCGGCTGGGGTTCGACCTACGGACCGATCACCGCGGCGGTGCGCCGGGTCAGGGCCGCCGGCGGCGTCGTCGCCCAGGCGCATCTGAGCCACCTCAACCCCTTCCCCCGCAACCTCGGCGAGGTACTCGCCCGCTACGAGCGCGTCCTGATCCCGGAGATGAACCTGGGCCAGCTCGCCACCCTCATCCGAGCCGAGTACCTGATCGACGCCGAGTCCTTCACCCAGGTCAACGGCATGCCCTTCAAGGCCGAGCAGCTCGCGGTCCGCATCCAGGAGGCCAACGATGCCCGCTGAGGCCCTTTCCCTCGTCCCCCGCTCCGAAGTCGCCCTCGCGGCAAAGGACTTCAAGTCCGACCAGGAGGTGCGGTGGTGCCCCGGCTGCGGTGATTACGCGGTCCTC
>NZ_BMSF01000028.1 GCF_014649015.1 Streptomyces narbonensis | reverse complement strand
CACGCACCAGACGCCGCGGGGCCGCCCTTCGGGCGACGACGGGAATGTGACGACACCCCCTAGGGCCTGCCCGAGGCCGCTACGCGTCGCGCCGCAGCGGCGGTCCGGCCGGGGAATCGGCGACCGGTCCGAAGAGCACGGCGCGTGCCACCGCGGGGGCGAACAGCCGTGTCATCGGGGCGGTGAGGTGGAGGGCCTCCCGGAAGGCCGCGCCGACGGCCGGGTCGCCCGCCGCCCGCTCCTGCACCCGGCCCATGTACCAGCCGACCGCCTTGTCCAGCGGCCCGGGCTTCGTCGCGTCGCCGAGGGCGCCGGGCATCTTCTTGTCGGAGCCCGCCGAGATGTCCCAGGCGGGCTTCGAGGCGTCGAGGAGCGCCCGCTGCACCCGCCGGGTGGTCGGGGTGCGCTTCGGGTCGGCGAGCGCCCGGCGCAGGGCGAGGGCGGTGATCGCGGCGACCGCCATGCCCTGCCCGTAGATCGGGTTGAAGGCGCACAGGGCGTCGCCGGTGGCGAGGAAGCCGGCCGGGCGGCGGCCCGGACGGTCGTACCGGCGGCGGATGTTCGCGGTCTTCCGGAAGCCGTGGACGGGGGAGACCGGCTCGGCCGTCGCCAGCCACTCGCTGATCACCGGGTGGGGCATCCGCTTCGTGTACTCCTCGAAGCCGCCCTCGTCCGTCGGCGGCCGGTCGTCGCGCAGCCCCGACAGGGTCACGAGGTGGTGCCCGTCGCCGACGGGCAGCACCACGGCGCCGTACTGCTGGGCGGGGTTGGGCACGATGAAGTACCCCATGGTGTCGCTGTCCAGGGCGCCGGACGGTGCCCGGTAGACCCGCGTGCTGTACGCGAGACCGGTGTCGAGGGTCTCCTCGTGCGGGGCCTCGGCGCCGATGGCCGCCAGCCAGTCCGGAGCCTTCGTGGACCGGCCGGAGGCGTCCACGACCAGGTCGGCCTCCAGGACCCGGGTCTCCTTCTCGGTGCCCGCGCCGCGCTCCCGGAGCCGTACGCCCCGGACGCGCGAGGAGTCACCGACCAGGCCGACCGTCTCGTGGCCCTCGACCAGTTCCACTCGGGGGTCGGCGAACACCCGCTGCCGTACGAGCCACTCGAGCTGCGGGCGCGGACCCGCGTAGAAGTGCAGGGTCGAAGGCGTCCGGTTGAACCACTTGCCGTTCTGCCACTGGACCATGTCCTGGGGCACGCCCACCTTGGGCGCGCCGAGCTCCCGCAGCTCGTCCGTGAACCCCGGGAGCAGCTCGTCGAACGCCCGCTGTCCGCCCGAGATCAGGACGTGGACGTGCCGCCCCTGTGGCACGCCCGGCCGGGCTTCCGGCCCCTCCGGGAAGCGGTCGCGCTCGACGACCGTCACCTTCTCCGCGTGCTCCGCGAGGACCCGTGCGGCGAGGAGTCCAGCGAGACTTCCCCCGATGACCACCGCGTGACGTGTCGCGCGGCGCCCCAAGTCGTCGGCCATGCCCGCCCTTTCGTTGCGTGGATTTACAACTGACCAGTATCCACGGAGGCGCGGGCCGCGTCGCGTGCGCCGAGACGCAGGTGCTCGATGTGGTAGACGGCTTCGTCGAGGAGCTGGGCGACGTGGTTGTCGTAGAGGCTGTACTCGATCCGGCGGCCCTGACGGACTCCGCTGACCAGGCCGAGAGCGCGCAGCAGGCGGAGCTGGTGGGAGACGGCGGACTGCTCCATGTCGACGGCCGCGGCGAGCTCGGTCACGCCGCAGGGGCCCTGGCGGAGCTTGGTCAGGATCATCAGCCGTGACGGGGTGGCGAGGGCCTGGAGGGTGGCGGCGATGGTCGCCGCGGACTCGGCGTCCAGGTGGGTTGCGGGGGTCGTCTCGCCGTTCACTCCGTGTCCCATGCGCTCATCGTAGCCGCGCTTGTATGTCAATACGTGAAGACCTCTTCATGTGTTCGGGTATGGTGAAGCCCCGCATGGCTTTCGCATGGCCTCGCATGGCCCCCGCACAGTCATGCACGCCCCACCCGTACACCCCCGAGAACGAGGTGCTCGCCCCATGGCCCTCCCGGAGCTGGACACCGCCCAGGTCACGACCCCCGCGTCGGTCCCCGTCCGAGCCGTCGGGCGCACCCGCGCCACCGACCTCCCCGAGGTGCGCTGGGCCGCGCTCGCCGCCCTGACCTTCCTCGCGGCCTTCCCCCTCGACCTGGCCGGCGCTCCCGCCTGGGCCTGGGGGCCGCTCTACGCGGTCTGCTACGCCGCCGGCGGCTGGGAACCGGCCGTGGCCGGCCTCCGGGCGCTGCGCGAGCGGTCCCTCGACGTCGACCTGCTGATGGTGGTCGCCGCGCTCGGCGCCGCCGCCATCGGCCAGTACCTCGACGGCGGGCTCCTCATCGTGATCTTCGCCGTCTCCGGAGCCCTGGAGGCCCTCGCCACCCGCCGCACGGCCGACTCCGTACGCGGCCTCCTCGACCTCGCGCCCGCCACCGCCGTACGCCTCACCGGAGCGGAAGCGCGCGAGGAGACCGTCGAGGCCACCGCGCTGAGCCCCGGCGACACCGTCCTCGTACGGCCGGGGGAGCGCCTCCCCGCCGACGGCACCGTCCTCGGCGGCACGAGCGACGTCGACCGGGCGAGCATCACCGGCGAGCCCCTCCCGGCCCCCGTCGCACCGGGCGACGAGGTCTTCGCGGGCAGCCTCAACGGCACAGGCGCACTGCGCGTCCGCGTGGACAAGGACCCCGGCGACTTCGTCGTCGCCAGGATCGTCGCCCTCGTCGAGGAGGCCGGCGCCACCAAGGCCCCCACCCAGCTCTTCGTCGAGAAGATCGAACAGCGCTACTCCGTCGGCGTCGTCGTCGCCACCCTCGCGCTCTTCGGCCTGCCCGTCGCCTTCGGTACGGACCTCACCGAGGCACTCCTGCGCGCGATGACCTTCATGATCGTCGCCTCGCCCTGCGCGGTCGTCCTCGCCACGATGCCGCCGCTGCTCTCCGCCATCGCCACCGCCGGCCGGCACGGCGTCCTCGTGAAGTCCGCCGTCGTCATGGAACGGCTCGGCGCGGTCGACCGGGTGGCGCTCGACAAGACGGGCACCCTCACCGAGGGCGCGCCCCGGGTGACCGCCGTACGCGGGGACGCAACCGCCCTCGCGCTCGCCGCCGCGGCCGAACTCCCCAGTGAGCACCCACTGGCACGCGCCGTGGTCGCCGAGGCCCGCGCACGCGGGCTGCGCCTGCCCGAGGCGACCGACTTCGCCGCCGAGCCGGGCCGGGGCGTACGGGCCGTGGTCGACGGCCATGAGGTACGGGTCCACAGGGCGCCCGGCAACCACGGCGACACCGCCGTCGAGGTCGTCGTCGACGGCGCCCCGGCCGCCGTGCTGGAGTTCTCCGACCGGCTCCGGGAAGGCGCCCCCGGGGCCGTCGCCGCCCTCGCCCGGCTCACCGGCACGGCCCCCACCCTGCTGACCGGTGACAACGAGGGCGCCGCCGTCAGGATCGCCGCGGAGACGGGCATCGACGACGTCCGCGCCGGACTCCTCCCGCACGACAAGGCGGAGGCGGTACGGGAGTGGGAACGGGCCGGCGCGAAGGTCCTGCTCGTCGGCGACGGCGTCAACGACGCCCCGGCCCTCGCGGCCGCCCACACGGGCGTCGCCATGGGCCGGGCCGGCTCCGACCTGGCCCTGGAGACCGCCGACGTGGTCGTCGTCCACGACGAACTGACCGCGATCCCGGCCGTCGTGGCCCTCTCGCGCCGCGCCCGCCGCCTGGTCGTCCAGAACCTGGTGATCGCGGGCACCTGCATCGGCGCCCTGGTCGTCTGGGATTTGGTCGGCCACCTGCCGCTGCCCCTGGGCGTCGCGGGCCACGAGGGCTCGACCGTGCTCGTGGGACTCAACGGTCTGCGGCTGCTCCGGGAAGCGGCCTGGCGACGAGCGGAGAACGCCACGGCCTGAACCGCCGGGTCACCCTCCGCCTGGAACCGCCGGGGCGGTCACCTTCCCCGAACCCCCGGGTCACCTCCGCCACTGCCTCAGCGCGTCCGTCGCGCGGGGCAGTTCGTCGCTGACCAGGCGACCGGTCAGCGCACCCCCGAAGACGACCACGCCGACGGCGACGAGCCAGGTCTGGATGACGAGGAACGCCCCGAAGGGGCCGTAGGTGACCGCGCTGGAAGCGATCAGCGGGGAGAAGACGAAGCGGGAGAAGACCCTCAGTCCGAGCAGTCCGAGCACCGTGGCGACCGCTCCGGGCAGCAGCGCCGGCCACGCCACGCGGCCGCCGAGCAGCAGCCGCTGCGACCACCAGAAGAAGAGGGTGCCGCCGACCAGGGTCAGGGGGCCGCGCAGCGGGACGCCGCGCCAGAAGGACGAGACCGCGAAGAGGTAGAGGGTGCCGATGAGGACGGCGAGCCACAGCACGTGCCGCCAGCGCGCCCGCAAGCGCGCCGGCGCGAGGTCCCAGGCCTTCTCGTAGCCGCTCTGCATCACCGTGCAGAACGAGAGCCCGAACACGGCGAGCAGAGCGAGCCCGAAGGCCGTCGTGGTCCTCCGCACCTGGCCCGGCAGCGCGAACAGCCGCCCGATCTCCTCCCTGGCCGCATCCGACACCCCGAGGGCGTCACCGAGCCACTGCGCGAAGCCCTGCCCGCTCCCCGCGCCCGCCGCGGACACGACGATCAGGAGCGGAACGAGTGTGAGGAACGCGAGTGCCGCGAACCCCAGCGACCGCTGCCACAGCGCGAATTCGCTGACGGGGCCCCAGCGGTGCCCGGCCCGGAACCGGCGGATCCCCCGGAGCATCCGGCCGAGCAGGGAGGGACGCCCCGGGGGAGAGGGGGAGATCATCGCGACCCCCTAGGGTCTGCCTCTGGATCACGCCGGGCTCGCTGCGGACGCCCGGGGCGGAGGGTCGACGCAGGCCGCCGGTGGGGGCGGCCTACGCCGAGAGGCCGGCGAGGAAGAGGTCAGCGCAGTCCGGGGTCGCCGGGCTCGCCGGGGAGCGGCCAGGACTCCTGCCCGCGCGAGGGCGTGCTCTCGGGGCCGGGCGTGCGCATCGGGCCGGGAGCCTCCCGTACGGGCGCGTCGGTCGGAGTCGGCGATGCGGTGGCGCCGGTGGCGCTGTCCGAGGGCCGGATGCGGCCGCGCCAGGCGCCGGTCTCGTGACCGTGCTCCTCCATGAAGCCCTTGAACCGCTTCAGGTCGCCCTTGACCCGCCGGTCCAGGACTCCGAGGGCGTCACCGGCCTTCTCCGCCATACCGGTCGGCTCCATGTCCATCGCCAGGCTCACCCGGGTGTGGCTCTCGTCGAGGCGCTGGAAGGTGACGACGCCCTTCTGCTGGACGTCACCCCCGACCGTGCGCCAGGAGATGCGCTCGTCGGGCAGCTGGTCGACGATCTCGGTGTCGAACTCGCGACGGACGCCGGCGACCTTGGTCTGCCAGTGACAGTGCCGGTCGTCGACCTGTGTGACGTCCTCGACGCCCTCCATGAAGCTCGGGAACGCCTCGAACTGCGTCCACTGGTTGTACGCGTTCCGCAGCGGAACGTCGACGTCGATGGTCTGCTTCACCATGCTCATGGTGCTTCCTCCTGCTCGTCGTCGCGGGACAATGCGGGGTCGCCTCGCGCGTACCCCGTGACACACGGGTCATTCGTGACCTTCCGGGCGGGCGGTCGGCACCGGGCGGTCGGCACCGGGCGGTCGGCACCGGGCGGTCGACACCGGGCCGTCGGCAGCGGCCGTCGACACCGGGCGGTCGACCGTCGGTCCACTCGCCCGCTCAGGCGGACGGCAGCCGGGAGAGCGGGCTGTCGCCGAGGCGGGCCAGGAGCTCGGCCGGGTCGCCGTAGACGGCGGCCGCGCCCGCCTCCTCCAGCTCCGCGCGGGGCGTGCCGCCGCACAGCAGTCCGACACCGGTCACACCGGCACGGGCAGCCGCCTTCATGTCCCAGACGGCGTCGCCGACGAACACGGCGGAGCGGGGCCGCACCCCGACCAGGTCGAGGGCGTGGTGTACGGGATCGGGCGCGGGCTTCCCCCGCTCCACGTCGTCCGACGTCGCGGTGTCGGTGATGGCGTCGTCGGCGTCGACGGCCCGCCGCAGCGCCTTGAGCTCGCGGTCCTGCGCGGAGGTGACGAGGACGACCTTCCACCCGTCGTGCGACAGCGCGCGGAGGAGTTCCGCGGCGGAGTCCAGCGGGGACAGCCGGTCGAAGTACGTGGCGTACAGGGTGTCGTGGGCGGCGCTCAGCCGGTCGTCGCCTTCGTGGTCCCGGTCCTCGCCCAGGAGGTGATCGAGGAGGTCGGCCCCGGGCAGACCGATGGCCCCGTGGATGGCGTGCGCCGGGACCCGGTGCCCGGACTGGCGCAGCGCCTCCCACCAGGAGACGACATGGAGGTGGTTGGTGTCGGTGAGGGTGCCGTCGACGTCGAAGAGAGCGGCGCGGTCCATGGCCGTGGCCTCCTCAGAGCTTCCGGAGCGCGGGCAGGAGCTCGGCCTCGGCCCATTCCAGGAAGGGCATCTGCCGGTCGCCGCCGATCTGGAGCAGGGCGACCTCGGTGAACCCCGCCTCCACGTACGGTCGTACGGCGTCCACGAAGGTCTCCACGTCGTCGCCGCACGGGATGGCCGCGGCGGTGTCCTCCGGCCGGGTGTGCTCCGCAGCCTGGTCGAAGCTCTCCGGTCCGGGCAGCTCCGCGTTGACCCTCCAGCCGCCCAGCGCCCAGCGGAACTGCTCGTGCGCCCGGTTCACAGCGGCCTCGCGGTCGGGGTCGTAGCAGACGGGGAGCTGACCGCTGCGCGGTTTGCCCGCTCCGCCGTGCTCGTCGAAGGCCTTCAGGAGCTCGCCCTCCGGTTCCGTGGCGATCACGAGGTCCGCGAGCCGCCCGGCGAGCGCGCAGGAGCGCGGCCCCGAGACGGCGATCCCGATCGGGGGCGGCTCGTCGGGGAGGTCCCAGAGCCTGGCGTTCGCGGTGTCGAAGTGGGCGCCGTGGTGGGTCACGTCCTCGCCGGCGAACATGCGGCGGATGATCTCGACGGCTTCCTCCAGCATCTCCAGACGCACCTGGGCGGCGGGCCAGCCGGCTCCGACGACGTGTTCGTTCAGGTTCTCGCCCGAGCCGAGCCCCAGCCGGAACCGCCCTTCGGACAGGAGCTGCATCGTGGCCGCCTTCTGCGCGACGACCACCGGGTGGTAGCGGAAGGTCGGACAGGTCACGTACGTCATGAGCGGGATCTCGCGGGTGGCCTGCGCGGCCGCACCCAGGACGCTCCAGGCGTACGGGGCGTGTCCTTGCGCCTCCAGCCACGGGAACGAATGGTCGGAGACGACGGAGAAGTCGAAACCGGCCCGCTCCGCCCCCACGACGTGGGACACCAGCTCACGCGGACCGGCCTGCTCGGTCATCATCGTGTACCCGATTCGTGTCATACCGGGCGACTAGCCGCGATCCCGGGCCGCGAAACGCTCCCTGGGTGCCGGACGGCGGCCCGAGCCGGCGCAGGGCGGGCAGCGAACGCCGGCCGGTGGGCCCGTGATGCCGGCCCGCGGGCCCGTGATGCCGGCCGGTGGGCCCGCGAGGTCGGTCGCCGTGCCACCGCTTGGGCCTCGCGCGGCTGGGCAGGCGCAGCGTGTCGGCTCCCCGGCGCGCGACCCGCGCGCCCATGACGCACCGAGAGGTGGTGATCCACATGCCGTCGACCCCTGCTCCGGAATCCGAAGGCCCGGGCCGCACGCCCGACGGGCCGAACCCCGTCCCGCGGGAGCGGGATCCGGGCGAGAGGACCGACGGGCCGTCGGACCGGACGCACCCGGACCCCGATCGGTCCCCGACGGAGCGACCGACGGAGCGACCGGCGGTCGAAGAGCCCCCTGACTGACGTGGCCTCCCGTCCCGTAGGAGGGCGGCCTTCCGCGCCGAATCCGAGAACGTACGAATTCGGACCCATACATCCCGTGGATCGCGGGCAGACGCGGTCCATGGGTGACGCGAGACAGCGACACCACCGGCCGTGAAGCCCGTGGGCCCACCACGAGCCAGGCTCCCTACGAGAGACCGGGACACACCATGATCCTCGTCGGACTCATTCTCCTTCTCATCGGATTCCTCACCGGAGTCTCCATCATCTGGACCATCGGCATCGTCCTGCTCGTCATCGGGGCCGTCCTCTGGATCCTCGGAGCCGTCGGCCACTCGGTGGGGGGCCGAGCCCACTACTGGTAGCCGACCCCTGCCGGAAGTACCGGTAACCGAGCCCTGCCGGAAGCTGCCTGACGGCGGTCGGTACCTGGCCGCCACGGGCCCGGGTTCCCTGGCCACCACGAGCCCGAGGAGGGAGGCGAGATGCCGGACCTCGGCGACTTCGCCACCGCCCTGGACGACACCATGTACGTGGTCACGGCGGCCTCGGGCGGGCGGCGGGCCGGCTGCCTCGTCGGCTTCGCCTCCCCCTGCTCCATCCGACCGGAACGGTTCGTGGTGTGGCTGTCCACCGCGAACCACACCCACGGCGTGGCACGCGAAGCCCGCCACCTCACGGTCCACGTGCTCGCCCGCGAGCAACGGGCCCTCGCCGAGCTCTTCGGCGGCGAGACCGGGGACCGCGTCGACAAGTTCGCCCGGGTCGCATGGCGGCCCGGGCACGACGGCAGCCCCGTCCTGTCAGAGGTGCGGGTCTGGTTCACCGGCCGGGTCGAGGCGGTCCTCCCGGGTGGCGATCACGAGGGCTTCCTCCTGACTCCCGTCGAGCAGGCGGATCCGGGCGACGAGCCGCCGACAGCACCGCTGCGGTACGGCGACGTCCGCGACCTGGCCCCGGGGCACCCCGCGTGACGCGCCCGGTCGGGCCGCCCGCTCCTACGCCTCCGGCCGTCCGAGCTCCGCCAGCGCACTCGTCAGCCATTCCACCCAGAACCGCTCCAGATCCACTCCGCCGCGCAGGACGAGAAGGCGCAGCCGGTCCGCTTCCGTGCTGCGCCGTTCCGCCGGGAAGTCACGCTCCTCGATCGCGAGGTACTCGGCCAACTGCTCGCGGTGCAGCGCGAGATGGCGCTCCAGCTCGGCCCGCAGCCCCTCGGCCCCGACGATCGCGGCCGCCCGCATCCGCAGCAACAGGGCGGACCGCATCGGCTTCGGGTCCTCGGACCTGGCGACCCAGTCGCCGAGCTCCGCCCGGCCGGCGGGCAGGACCTCGTACTCCTTCTTCTGCCCGCGCGCGGGCACCGGAGCGGGCAGGGCGCGGATGTGCCCCGCCTGCTCCAGCTTGCCCAGCTCGCGGTAGATCTGCTGGTGCGTGGCCGACCAGAAGTAGCCGATCGACTTGTCGAAGCGGCGCGTCAGTTCGAGGCCGGAGGACGGCTTTTCGAGCAACGCGGTGAGGATCGCGTGCGGGAGGGACATGCTCGCATCCTAGGTTCGACGGGCCGGACGGATCACGGTGCGGGGATCACGGCTCCGTGGCCCCCGCACCCGGATCACAGGGTGGCGGCGAGCCGCGTGCCCTGGTCGATGGCCCGCTTGGCGTCCAGCTCGGCGGCGACGTCCGCGCCACCGATCAGGTGCGCCGAGCGGCCGGCGGCGACCAGCTCCTCGTGCAGGGCCCGCTGGGGGTCCTGTCCCGAGCAGAGGACGATCGTGTCCACCGGCAGGAGCTGGGGCTCCCCGTCGATGGTCACGTGCAGGCCCTCGTCGTCGATCCGCTCGTACGACACGCCCGCCACCATGGCGACGCCCCGGTGCTTGAGCTCGGTGCGGTGGATCCAGCCCGTCGTCTTGCCGAGACCCGCGCCGACCTTGGAGGTCTTGCGCTGGAGCAGGTGCACCTGGCGCGGCGGCGCGGTGCGCTCGGGGGCGCGCAGTCCGCCCCGGTTCTCGTACGACGTGTCCACGCCCCACTGGCGGAAGTACGTCTCGGCGTCCTGGCTCGCGCCCTCCCCGCCGTCCGTGAGGAACTCCGCGACGTCGAAGCCGATGCCGCCGGCGCCGATGATCGCGACGCGCTCGCCGACCGGTGCGCCGTCGCGCAGCACGTCCAGGTAGCTGACGACGCTCGGGTGGTCCACGCCCGCGATGTCGGGGGTGCGGGGGGAGACGCCGGTGGCGACGACGACCTCGTCGTAGTCCGCCAGATCGGTCGAAGTGACGTACGTGTTCAGGCGTACGTCGACACCGCGCTCGGCGAGCTGCACGCGGAAGTAGCGGAGGGTCTCGTCGAACTCCTCCTTGCCCGGCACGCGCTTGGCGACGTTGAGCTGGCCGCCGATCTCGGCGGCGGCGTCGAAGAGGGTGACGGAGTGGCCGCGCTCGGCCGCCGACACCGCGCAGGAGAGCCCGGCGGGGCCGGCGCCGACCACCGCGACGCGCTTGGCGAGCCGGGTGGGGGAGAGCACGAGTTCGGTCTCGTGGCAGGCGCGCGGGTTGACCAGGCAGGAGGTGATCTTCAGGTTGAAGGTGTGGTCGAGGCAGGCCTGGTTGCAGCCGATGCAGGTGTTGATCGTGTCGGCGCGGTCCTCGGCGGCCTTCGCGACGAAGGCGGGGTCGGCGAGGAAGGGGCGGGCCAGCGAGACCAGGTCGGCCCGGCCGTCGGCGAGGATCTCCTCGGCGACCTCCGGGGTGTTGATGCGGTTGCTGGTGACGAGCGGGACGGAGACCGCGCCCATCAGCTTCTTCGTGACCCAGGTGTAGGCGCCGCGGGGCACGGAGGTGGCGATGGTGGGGATGCGCGCCTCGTGCCAGCCGATGCCGGTGTTGATGATGGTGGCGCCGGCCGCCTCGATTTCCTTGGCGAGCTGGACGACCTCCTCCAGGGTGGAGCCGCCGGGGACGAGGTCCAGCATGGAGAGGCGGTAGACGAGGATGAAGTCCTCGCCCACGCGCTCCCGGATCCGGCGGACGATCTCCAGCGGGAAGCGGACGCGGTTCTCGTACGAACCGCCCCACCGGTCGGTGCGCTGGTTCGTGGCCGCGGCGATGAACTCGTTGATGAGGTAGCCCTCGGAGCCCATGACCTCGACGCCGTCGTAGCCCGCCTCCTTGGCGAGCTCGGCGCAGCGGGCGTAGTCCTCGACGGTCTGCTCGACCTCGGCGTCGGTCAGCTCGTTCGGTACGAAGGGGCTGATCGGGGCCTGGATCGCGCTGGGCGCGACGAGGGCGGGGTGGTACGCGTACCGGCCGAAGTGCAGGATCTGCATCGCGATCCGGCCGCCGGCGCCGTGCACGGCGTCGGTGATCAGCCGGTGCTCGGCCACCTCCTCCGCGGTGGTGAGCTTGGCCCCGCCGTCCCAGGGGCGGCCGGCCTCGTTGGGCGCGATGCCGCCGGTGACGATGAGGCCGACGCCGCCGCGGGCCCGCTCCGCGTAGAAGGCGGCCATGCGCTCGAAGCCGTGCTCCGTCTCCTCCAGGCCGACGTGCATCGAGCCCATGATCACCCGGTTGGGCAGGGTCGTGAACCCGAGGTCGAGCGGGCTCAGCAGATGCGGGTACGGGGTGGTGGGGGTCGGGGTCGCGGTCATGAGGGCGCCTCCTCGCGCAGGATCGGTCGACCTCAGTCTCGGGGGACCCCCCACCCTTCTGCAACTAGTTGCAGAAGATTCGGAACGTGATGTCTACTACTCGGTAGCAAGCGGCGGGGCGGCCGCCCAGGCATCCAGCTCCTCCGGCGTCCGGGGCTCGGGTGTGTCCGGGGCGAGCAGCCCGTGGGCGCGGAGCAGCCGGGCCACCGACGTGCCCCACGGCCGCCGCAGCCGCGCCGCGTCGAGCAGGGCGTCGTCCGCGAGGAGCTCGGCGACGGGACCCGTCCGCAGACCGGCGGGGGAGAGCACCGCGGCCTCGTCCGCCCAGCGCAGCGCGAGATCCACGTCGTGCGTCGCCATCACCACCGTCGTACCGGATGCGCGGAGCCGCGCGAGGGCGTCGAGGAGCCGCTCCTGACCGTGCGGATCGAGGCCCGCCGTCGGTTCGTCCATGATCAGCACCCGGGGCCGCATCGCCACGGCCCCGGCGATCGCCGCCCGCTTCCGCTGCCCGTACGACAGCAGATGCGTCGGCCTGTCCTCCAGGGCCACGATGTCCAGCGCCTCCAGGGCCTCGCGCACCCGCAGCCGCACCTCTTCCTCCGGCAGCCCCAGGTTCATCGGCCCGAAGGACACGTCCTGGCCGACCGAGGCCGCGAACAGCTGGTCGTCCGGGTCCTGCACCACGAGCTGCACGGTCGTCCGCAGCCGGGTCAGCCCCTTCCGGTCGTACGTCACCTCCGCCCCGTCCAGGAGCAGCGAGCCGCTCCCGCGCCGCAGCCCGCCGCTGAGCAGCCGCAGCAGCGTGGTCTTGCCGCTGCCGTTCCGCCCGAGGAGCGCGATGGCGCGCCCCTCCGCCACGGCGAAGTCGACGCCGGACAGGACCGCCGGCCCGTCCTCGTAGGCGAAACCCGCCTGCACCAGCTCCACCACGGGGGTCGCGGGACTCGTGGGGGTCGTCGGAGACGTCACGGCAGGAACCTTTCGAGTACGAGAGTGAGGGCGACGAGCCCGCAGAGCAGCCCCACGGCCGCAACGAGGAACCGGCGGGAGACCGCGGCGGCGGGCACCAGCACCCGCAGGGTCCCGTCGTAGCCCCGCCCGGCGAGCCCCGACTGCAGGCGCTGCGCCCGGTCGAAGGCTCGCACGAACGAGGTCGCGCCGAGCCCGGCGAGCGAACGCCAGGTCGCCGCCCGGGTGGTGTGCCCGAGCCGGGCGGCCTGCGCCTGCCGGATCTTGGACAGGGAGTCGAGGAGCAGGAAGATGATCCGGTACATCACGAGCGCCACGTCCACCACGGGAGCCGGCACCCCCGCGCGGACGAGCCGGGGGAGCACGTCGGACACGGGCGTCGTGAAGGCGAAGAGCAGCACCCCCAGCGAGGCGGCGGCGGTCCGCAGCAGCAGCTCGCCCGCGTGGACGGGACCGCCCGGCGCGAGGGCCACGAACCCCCGCGCCCCGCCCACCTCGAAGAGCAGTGGCACCGCGCCCGTCACGCAGAAGCCGAGCGGCACGCGGAACGCCCGCCACAGCTGACGGCCCGCGACCCCGGCAGGGCCGAGCAGGACCACGAGCGTGGCCGCCGCGACGAGCACGGCACCCGGCCACGGCGGCAGACACACCGCGCACAGCGTGAGACCGAAACCGAGCAGGGCCTTCTCGGCAGGATGGCGGCGGCGCCAACGACTGCTGTGCGCCGCCGCGTCGATCGGCAGCATGGGCGGCTACGCGTCCTTGCTGCCGGCCGAGGGGACCGAGGACACGGGAGCGGCACCGCCCCCGTCCCCTCCCTCATCGAGATCGGCCGCCCTCGCGAGGGCACGGGCCTCACCCTGCCGTCGCCCGCGCCGCACACCGAAGTAGTACGCGAGGACGCCGGCGCCCAGCGCCGCCTGGAGGGCGAAGAGCGCCGACTCGATCTCCCCGGACGGCGGCTCGTACAGGGGGCTGAACCAGGGCTCGTAATCGGGCTGGAGCTCTGTGATCGCGGTCTCGGCCTCCGCGTCCGCTCCGGTGAACGGCTCCTCCTTGTGGTCGCCGAGCCCGAGCGCGAGCGGCAGCACCGCGAGCGCGACGACGACGAGCAGCAGCAGGGCGTTGATCTTCGTGTTCCGGCTGACGGTGAAGCTCATCGCGCGGTCGCCTCCTCGGGTCGCTTCGTGGCGGACCGGGTCAGGACGCCCAGTCGGCTCAGCTCGCCCTTGCTGGACTGCGTGAGCAGGCGCATCACGAGCACCGTGAGCAGGCCCTCGCTGACCGCCAGCGGGATCTGGGTCACGGCGAAGATGCCGCCGAACTTGGCCAGCGCGCCCATGACGCCGCTGCCCTGGTCGGGGAAGGCCAGCGCGAGCTGCACGCTCGTGACGCAGTACGTGGACAGGTCGGCGACGAACGCGCCGAAGAAGACGGCCACCATCAGCGGCGCGCCGAGCCGGCGCACGAGCAGATAGGTCCCGTACCCCGCCCAGGGGCCGACGATCGCCATCGAGAAGGCGTTCGCGCCGAGCGTGGTGAGCCCGCCGTGGGCGAGCAGCAGGGCCTGGAAGAGCAGGGTGATCGTCCCGAGGACCGCCATGATCGGCGGCCGGAAGAGGATCGCGCCGAGGCCCGTACCCGTCGGGTGCGAGCAACTGCCCGTCACGGACGGCAGCTTGAGTGCGGACAGGACGAACGTGAAGGCGCCGGAGGCGCCGAGCAGCAGGGTGGACTCGGGGTTGGACCGCACCTCGCGGGTGAGCGCGCGGACCCCGTGGACGACGAACGGAGCGGCCGCGACGCCCCAGGCGGCGGCGTGTACGGGGGGCAGATACCCCTCGGCTATATGCATGGTTGGGAGACCCTCTCCAGCACCTCGTGGATGGACAACGCACCCTGGCCGGTCTCCTGGCTGACGGTCATACGTCCCGACTCCGCCTTCCCACACCACGGCGGTCTCCCGCAACGGTCCAGTGGCTTGCCCGAGGGGGTCTCCCGCGGGTGTGGAGCCGGAACTCCCGATCACAGTGGCGAGGGCCGCACCGGTACTGCACCGGTTTCCCGTACACCAAGGCCCTGTGACACTAGTGCGTTGACCAGGTACATCACAACGCGGCGGCCTCACCGTCCCGGATCCCGACACCGGCACCGGCGCGAAGGCGCGCAAGGGCGCCCGGGCTCACGAGCTGGGGGTCTGAGAGCATCGGGCGATGGACGACACACGACAGACGGTCAGTTCCGGTTCGCCGCTCGAACCTGAGATCGGTTTCTCCCGCGCCGTGCGCAAGGGGGCGCACGTGGCGCTCGCCGGCACCGCCCCCCTCGGCGACGACGGGACGCTCGTCGCGCGAGGGGACGTGTACGGGCAGACCGTCAGGTGCCTGGACATCGCCGAGGCGGCACTGAAGGCGGCGGGGGCGTCGCTGGAGGACGTGGTCCGTACGCGGATCATGCTCACGGACGTGACCCTCTGGAAGGAGGCCGCGCGGGCGCACGGGGAGCGGTTCGCGACCGTCCGGCCGGTCACCACCTTCGTTGAGGTCTCACGCTTCATCGACCCCGAGTGGCTCGTCGAGATCGAGGTCGACGCGATCGTCGACTGACGGCCGGGAGTGCGGGGCCGGGCGTCACCGGCCCGCCCCCGTGCCCTACTCGGAGATGGTGGCGATCTGGATCAGGTTGCCGCAGGTGTCGTCGAAGACGGCGGTGGTGACGGGGCCCATCTCCAGGGGCTCCTGCGTGAAATGGACGCCGAGGCCGCGCAGCCGGTCGTACTCCGCCCGCACGTCGTCGACCGCGAACTGGGCCAGCGGGATGCCGTCCTGGACGAGCGCGTCACGGTAGGGCTTGACCGCCGGGTGGCCGGAGGGCTCCAAAAGGAGCTCGGTGCCGCCGGGCTCCTCGCGGGAGACGACGGTCAGCCACCGGTCCGTCTCGCCCAGCGGGACGTCGTGCTTCTTCACGAAACCGAGGATCTCGGTGTAGAAGCGCTCGGCCTTGGCCTGGTCGTCGACGAAGACGCTGGTCAGATGGATCTTCATGAGGTGCTCTTCTCCGGTCCGGGTGTGTCGCGCACGGGCCACCGCTCGGCGATGTGCCGCAGCGGGGCCGTGTTCAGGTCGTGGAACTTGTAGCGCCCCTCCCGCCTGGTCTCGACGAGCCCGGCGGCCTCCAGCGCCGCGAGGTGCTGGGAGACCCCCTGGCGCGAGATGCTCAGCTGGTGCTTCATGCTCAGTCGCGAACAGATCTCGAACAGTGTCTGTCCGGACTTCTCGGCGAGCTCGTCGAGGATCGTGCGGCGGGTGGGGTCGGCCAATGCTTTGAAGAGGTCGTCGGCCACGACTCCAGAATAGGCAACTCTCCACTTGCCTATCAAGTGGAGGCTCCCATCGCTCCCCCTTCCGGACGAATCCCTCACTCACTCCTTGCGGTAGGCGTACGCCTCCGAGGCCGCGGCGGCCACCGCGTCGAGATCCCCGCCCGCGCTCGCCGTGACCAGCGCCGCGACCGCGCCCTCGACGAACGGCGCGTCGACCAGCCGGGCGCCCTCCGGCAGCTCGTCGCCCTCCGCGAGCAGCGCCTTCACCGTCAGGACCGCACTGCCCAGGTCGACCAGGAGCGCCACCCCGGCGCCGCCGTCGACGGCCTCCGCCGCCGCGAGGATCAGCTCGGCGCTGGTCCCGAGGCCGCCGTCGGGAAGCCCGCCCGCCGGGAGGATCGGCGCCGTACCACCACCGCCCGCGAGGCCCACGGCCAGCTCCGCGACCGAGGCCGCGACCTCCGCGCTGTGCGAGACCAGCACGATGCCGACCGGCGCGGCCCCGCTCACGCGGCACCCTCCGCACGGGCCGTCTCGGCGAGCTCCGCGAACAGCAGCGCGGAGGACGTCGCCCCAGGATCCTGGTGCCCGATCGACCGCTCTCCGAGATAGCTGGCCCTTCCCTTGCGCGCCTGGAGGGGTACGGTCGCGAGGGCACCCTCCTCGGCCGCCGTGCGCGCGGCCCCGAATGAGGTCCGCAGCGCTTCCGCGGCAGGGGTGAGCGCGTCCAGCATCGTCTTGTCGCCCACCTGGGCGCCGCCCAACTGGGACACGGCTGCCACCCCGACAGCGAACGCCTCCGCCAACCGCTCCCGGCCGACGCGCCGGTCCTCGCCCAGAGCCTTCCCCGTGCGGCGCAGCAGTGTCCCGTACAAAGGCCCGGAAGCCCCTCCCACCGTGGAGATCAGCTGCCGTCCGGCGGAGACGAGGACCGCGCCGGGCGTCGCGGGCGGTTCCTCGGCGAGCAGCTCCGCCACGGCCGCGAACCCGCGCTTCAGATTGGCGCCGTGGTCGGCGTCGCCGATCGCCGAGTCGAGCTCGGTGAGCCGACCGGCCTCACGGTCCACGGCCGAGGCCGCGGCCTCCAGCCACCGCACGAAGAACCCCGCATCGAACGTCTCGTCCATGCCCAAGCCCATGCCCATGTCCTCTCCCCCTCCCATGCGCCGCATCACCGTCCCCAGCGCAGCGCGGGCGTCCGCACCGGCGCGTCCCACAGCCGCAGCAGCTCCTCGTCCACCTCGCACAGGGTCACCGAGCAGCCGGCCATGTCGAGCGAGGTCACGTAGTTCCCGACGAGGGTCCGCGCCACCGGGATCCCGCGCTCGGACAGCACGCGCTGCACCTCCGCGTTGAATCCGTACAGTTCGAGCAGCGGGGTCCCGCCCATCCCGTTGACCAGCGCGAGCACCGGCCCGGACGGGCGCAGGTCCTCGACCACCGCGTCGACGGCGTAGTCCGCGATCTCCCGCGAGGTCATCATGCCGCGCCGCTCCCGCCCGGGCTCGCCGTGGATCCCGACACCCAACTCAAGCTCGCCCTCGGGGAGTTCGAAGGTCGGACTGCCCTTGGCTGGGGTGGTGCACGCGCTCAGAGCGACCCCGAAGGAGCGGCAGCGCGCGCTCACCCGACGGGCGATCGCCTCCACCCGCTCCAGCGGGGCGCCCTCCTCGGCGGCGGCCCCCGCGATCTTCTCCACGAACAGCGTGCCTCCGGTCCCGCGCCGCCCCGCCGTGTACAGACTGTCCGTGACCGCGACGTCGTCGTCGACGAGGACCTTCGCGACCTGGACGCCCTCGTCCTCGGCGAGCTCCGCCGCCATCTCGAAGTTGAGCACGTCACCGGTGTAGTTCTTGATGACGAACAACACCCCGGCGCCACTGTCCACGGCCGCGGCGGCCCGCACCATCTGATCGGGAACGGGCGAGGTGAAAACGGCCCCGGGGCACGCGGCCGACAGCATCCCCGGCCCCACGAACCCGGCATGCAACGGCTCGTGCCCGGACCCGCCGCCGGACACCAGGGCGACCTTCCCGGCCACGGGAGCATCCCGCCGCACGACCATTCCCCGCTCCACGTCGACGGTCAGCTCAGGATGAGCGGCGGCCATCCCCCGCAGCGCGTCGGCGACGACGGTCTCCGGAACGTTGATCAGCATCTTCATGCGTATCTCCTCGCGAGGCTTGCAGATGGGCCGTGGCCTGCGTGTGAGCAGGTCATCGGCTGTGCACGGGAAAGTCGTCCTTGGCGCTGGACGCCTTCGACGCCCGGCGCCACCGCTGTGAACCGAGCCTGACCCGGACAGCCGGGTCAGCCGGCACCGGAACGTGCTGCGTGACGCCGTCGGAGAGAGTCCGGAGCGTCGGCCCGAGCGGGGCCCTACCTCCGTGGAGTGGGAACGAGGCGCAGCAGCCCGTGGAGGACGGCGTCGATGGTGTCCTGTGCGGGCTCGTCGGTCACATGGGTGAGGAGGCGTGCCAGGGTGCGCAACACGTGGGGTGAGGCCATCACACGGGGGTGCAGGACCGGCCGGAAGCCGTAACGGGAGAAGACCAGATCGCCGGCGAGGTTGCCCAGCCGGTAGTAACGCGCCCAGCGTCGCTCGATCTCGGCCGGATACTGGTGCAGCGCGTGTTCCCGGCGCGGCCCGGCCGGCCGGGCCAGCGCCAGGGCGATGATGTCCGCCGCCACCTCGGCGGCCTCCATCGCCTGGGCGATGCCCTCGCCGCTCCACGGACTCACCATGCCGGCGCTGTCGCCCACGAGCAGCACGCCCTGCCGGTACTGCGGACGCCGGTTCAGTCCCATCGGCAGCGGGGCGCTGCGGAAGGGGGAGTCGGCGTTCTCTTCGCACAGCCCCCAGTCCGAGGGCAGGCGCGGCAGCCAGTGTTCCAGTGCCGCTCGCAGGTCCACCGGCCTGCGTCGCCGCTGCTGTGGCAGGACGCCGAGGCCCACGTTGACACGCCCGTCCCCCAGCGGGAACACCCATCCGTATCCGGGCAGATCGCGTTCGGTACGAGGACAGCGCAGGTCGGCCCAGAGCTCCAGGTAGGGGTCGTGCGTACGGGCCTCACTGCGGTAGTACCGCCGGGCAGCGGCCGCGACGGGTCTCCTGCCGTCTCGTTCGAACCCCAGACCGAGAGTCGTGCGCGCCGAGGCTCCGTCGGCGGCGACCACCAACGGCGCCCGGTAGCGGACCGGCTCCTGCCCGGGTCCACGGGAGGCTGACACGCCGATGACGTGTCCTGCCCGGTCGGTCAGAGGGCCCGTCACCTTGACGTGGGTACGGAGGCGCGCGCCGGTCGCGCAGGCGTGGGTGGCAAGCAGGTCGTCGAAGTCGTGGCGACTGCGGGTGAGTCCGAAATCGGGAAGGGCGCCCAGGCGCGGCCAGTCCAGCTCGGCCTGGTGGCCGCCGCAGACCCAGCGCATGCCCTTGTTGCGCATCCAGCCCGGTGCGTCGATGTCGATGCCCATCCGCACCAACTGGTACACGCTGCGCGGTGTCAGGCCGTCGCCGCACACCTTCTCCCGCGGGAAACCGCTCTTCTCCAGGAGCAGCACGTCCACGCCCGCTCGCGCGAGGTGCACCGCGGCGGCGGAACCCGCCGGACCCGCCCCCACGACGATGACCTGTGCCTCCTCGTCACCGGCGCCTTCAGAGCCCGAGCTACCGGCGTCGGGGCCGCCGCCGGCCCCGTCACTTTTGGCGATCACTCCACCACTATGCCCAAGCCGGGAGTCGGTGGAACGTGCGGCACGAGCCGAAGCGGCCCCCGTTCCCGTCAGGTCTCCCGAGAGCGGGCGATCGTGGACCTGGGAGCCGCCCTACTCGGCGATCTCCGTACGCTCCCACCACTCGTACACCCGCAGGGTTCCCTCTGCGGTGTCGCTCCGGCGTTCGGTCTCCGTGAAGTGCTCGTATCCGCCGAGGTGCGGGATCTTCACGTCCTCGCCGGGAGTCTCGACCGTGACGATCCGCTCGGGGAGGTCGTGCGGCCCGCCCTCCAGCAATACCTTGTGCGTCATGGCACCAGTCTCACCACCCTCGGTGCGCATCGCACCCGGGAGGCGTCCGCCGGGCGTACGCCCGTACCTGGGCCTGGGGGAGCCGGTGGGGTGCGCTCGGCCGGTCATTCCGGGCACCACGCCGGGGGGTCGGCGGTCGTGGGTCGGCCCGTTTCCCTGCCCGGGCCACCCGCTCGCCCACCCTTCGGGCCGGTGCTAGACATGGACTATGGCCGGATTCCTCGGCCGCCTGCGCTCCGCGTTGAGTGTCCGCACCGTCGCCCGCCAGGTCTTCTCCCTACAGGCGGCGATCGTGGTGCTCCTCGTCGTGGCCGCCGTGGTCGCTCTCGTACTGCAGTCCCGGGCCGACAGCGAGCGGGAAGCGCGCAACCGTGCCCTCGCCGTGGCCGAGACCTTCGCCAGCGCGCCGGGCATCGAGGAGGCCCTGGCCGGCCCCGACCCGGCCGCGGTGCTCCAGCCACGCGCCGAAAGAGCGCGAGAGGCGTCCGCCGTGGACTTCGTCGTGGTGATGACCACGGACGGGATCCGCATCACCCACCCCAATCCGGCACAGATCGGAAGGCCTTACATCGGCACGATCGGCCCTGCGGTAGCAGGCGGGATCGTCAGGGAGACCGTGACCGGCACCCTCGGCCCGTCCACCCGCGCCGTGGTCCCCGTGACCGACGCCGAGGGCGACGTGATCGCCCTGGTGTCCGCCGGGGTCACGCTCGAAGCGGTGAGCGGAGTCGTCGAGAACCAGCTGCCGCTGCTGCTCGGTGCCGCGGCGGCCGCGCTGGCGGTCGCCACCTTCGGTACCGCTCTGGTCGGCAGGCGGCTGCGCCGCCAGACCCACGGCCTGGAGCCCGCCGAGATGACCCGTATGTACGAGCACCACGACGCGGTGCTGCACGCCGTGCGCGAGGGCGTTCTGATCCTCGACGGCGACGGCCGGCTTGCGCTGGCCAACGACGAGGCACGCAGGCTGCTCGACCTGAGCCCGGAGGCGGAAGGAAGGCTTGCCCGCGAGCTGGGCCTCGCCCCGGACATCGCCCGGCTGCTCGCTTCCGGGCGCCCGGCCACCGACGAGGTACACCTGGCCGGGGACCGGCTCCTGGCCGTCAACCAGCGGCCGACCGACCCTGGAGGCGGGCCGTACGGCTGTGTCACGACACTGCGGGACACCACCGAGCTGCAGACCGTCACCGGCCGGGCCGATGTGGCGCAGGAACGCCTGAAGCTCCTGTTCGCCGCCGGATTGGAGATCGGTACCAGCCTCGACGTCGAGCGGACCTCCCAGGAGCTGGCGGACTTCGCCGTCCCCCGGTTCGCCGATTTCGTCACCGTCGACCTGGCCGACCCGGTCCTGCGGGGCGAGGAGCCGTCGCAGCGCGGTGCGGCGATGCGCCGCGTGGCGTTCCGGGGTATCCGGGACGACACACCGCTCTACCCACCCGGAAAGCTGATCCATTTCGTCCCGTCCACCCCGCAGAGCCTCGGATACGGCTCGGGCGAGACGGTCCTGGAGGCGGACATGACCGCCTTCTCCGGCTGGCAGGCTCAAGACCCCGAACGGGCCCGGGGACTTGTCGAGGCCGGCATCCATTCGATGATCGCGGCTCCGCTGCGCGCCCGCGGCGTCATCCTGGGTGTCGTGACGTTCTGGCGGTCGCGCAAGCCCGAGCCGTTCGAGCACGACGACGTGACACTCGCGGAGGAACTGGCCGCCCGCGCGGCGGTCACCATCGACAACGCCCGTCGTTTCACGCGCGAGCACACCATGGCGGTCGCCCTGCAGCGCAGCCTGCTCCCCCGTGCCCTGCCGGAGCAGAACGCGCTCGACGTGGCCCACCGTTACCTGCCCGCGCAAGCGGGCAGCGGCGGTGTCGGCGGGGACTGGTTCGACGTCATCCCGATGCCAGGCGCCCGCGTCGCGCTCGTCGTGGGGGACGTGGTCGGCCACGGGCTGCACGCCGCCGCCACCATGGGCCGGTTGCGCACCGCGGTCCACAACTTCTCCTCCCTGGACATGGCGCCCGACGAACTCCTCTGGCACCTCGACGAACTGGTCACCCGGATCGACCAGGACGAGAGCGGCGAGGGCGACGTCGCGCCGGTCACGGGCGCCACCTGCCTGTACGCGCTCTACGACCCGGGCTCACAGATGTGCACGATGGCCCGCGCCGGCCACCTCGAGCCCGTCGTCGTGAGTCCCGACGGCAGCGCGGCGTTCGCCGCCGTACCGGGCGGCCCACCCCTCGGGCTCTCCGGACTCCCCTTCGAGACCGCCGAGATACGACTCCCCGAGGGCAGCAGCCTCGTGCTGTACACCGACGGTCTCGTGGAGGACCGCACGCGCGACATCGACGAGGGACTGGAACTGCTGCGGCGCACTCTGGCCCACCCCGGCCGCACACCCGAGCAGACCTGCGGCGCGGTTCTGGACGCGTTGCTGCCCGAGGAGCCCTCGGACGACATCGCGGTGGTGGTCGCCCGTACGCGTGCGCTCGCCGGCGCCCGTACAGCCGCCTGGGACGTCGCGTCCGATCCGGCGGCCGTCGGCCAGGTGCGGGCCGCGGTCACCCGTACGCTGGCCGAATGGGGTCTGGAGGAGGCGTCCTTCACCACCGAACTGATCCTGAGCGAGCTTGTCACCAACGCCATCCGCTACGCCGCCGAGCCCGTCCGCGTACGTCTGATCCGCGACCGCGTCCTGATCTGTGAGGTCTCGGACGGCAGCAGCACCGCGCCACACCTGCGGCGCGCGGCCGCCACCGACGAGGGCGGCCGGGGCCTGTTCCTGGTGGCCCAGTTCGCCGACCGCTGGGGCACCCGCTACACCGCGGACGGCAAGGTCATCTGGACCGAACAACCCCTTCACACCGGCACGTCGGACAACGACCCGTGATGATCGGTGGAGTGGCGATGAGGCTGTCGTTCCTTGAACCCCTCTACGCGGAGCCGGGCCCGTACGCATCCGTGTATCTGGACACCTCCCGGGACGTCGAACATCCCGAGCGGGAGATCGCGCTGCGCTGGGAGCGGCTGCGGGAGAGCCTGTCCCGTCAGGGCGCGGACCGGGCTCTGACGAACGTACTGGAGGAGGTCGTCGGCACCGACGCCGCGGTTCCGGGGGCGCACGGGCAGGCCGTCTTCGCCGCTCACCGCACGCTCGTCCTGGACGGGGAGCTCCCGAGGCCGCCCGAGCGCGACTCCGCGCGGTACAGCACCCTGCCGGACGCCATGCCCCTGGTCACCCAGCACCTTCCGGAGATCCCGTACATGGCCGTGGTCGTCCACTACGGCGGCCTTCCGACCGCCGAGACCCACGGATGGGTGGAGCTGGAGGCGGAGACTGGCAGCTGGCCCACGTCCACGGTCACCCCGGGTGAGCGGCTGCGCCACAGGGTCCCGGTGGCGACCTGGCACCGCACCTGCGTCCGGCTCGGCCACCGGCTGGACGAACGGGCGCGGCGCGCCCATGCCGACGCCGTCGTCGTGGGCGGGGACGAGTGGGCGTGCAACGTACTGCTCCGCCGCCTACCGCACACCCTGCGGGACAAGACCGTACGCGTGGGCGGCCCGACCCCCACCCACACGGGACGCGCCTTGCTGGAGCCACAGCTCGACGGCGTCTTCCGCGGCCGCATGGCCGCGCACGACCGGGAGCTCGTGGACGTCTTCATCGGTCGGCGTGCCCTGAACGGGCCCGTGGCGGAGGGTCTGGCCGCCACGGTCACCGCCCTCCAGCGGGGCCAGGTGGCAGCACTGCTGCTGAACCGGCCGCCCGGGTCCTCACCGCGGCTCTGGGTGGGCCCCCAGCCCACCCAGCTCGCCCTGACCGACGCGGAGCTGACGTCCTTCGGCGTGCGAGCCCCACGCGAGGAACGCGCCGACGAGGCCCTCGTCCGTGCCCTCGTCGGCACCCGTGCCGAGCTGGTCGTCGTACCGGAGAGCGAGCTGAGACTGCACGAGGGCATGGGCGCCTTGCTGCGGTACGCCGACCCCGAGATCCCGTCCTGACGCCGACCGCGCAGGCACCGGACTCCGCGCGCTGCTTGCCGAGCGCGGCGTCCGACGCCGGCCGCTACTCCGTACGGAAGAGGATCTTGTTCTTGCTGGGGAAGAGCGGGTCGGCCCTCGTGAGCTTGGCCTGGACGCTCGCGCTCAGGTCGAGCGGCGCTCCGGACGTGATCTTGCCCATCACGGCGGGTTCCGCAAGGTGCACCGTGCCTTCCTTGGGCCTGCCGTCCTCCGCGTCGGTGTTGATGACCGTGCCGCCGAAGACCTCGTTCACCCGGTGCTTCAGCACCGCGGCCTCCACGAGGTCCACCGCGCGCCGGTCCGCCACCTTCCCCTTCCCGCGCGCCATGTCGCACGGCAGGCAGTACATGGCGTCGAGCACCCACTCCGGCGGGGCCTGGCCGGCGCACGCGGCCACGCACAGTTCACCGGTGTAGCGGTCGATCAGCCGCCGCAGCGGGGCCGTGCAGTAGGTGTACGGGGCCGCGATCGCCGCGTGGAGCGTGTGCTTCGGGATCTGGTGGTCGCGGAAGTTGGTGTACTCCGCTTTGAGCAGCATGGCTGTGGCCTCGTTGAGGAAGGCCATGTGCTTCCGGTCGGCCGGGTTGAGGGAGTTGACCAGATCGGCGTACAGGACTCCGGACTTCCACTCGATGCCCAGGAGCTCGGCGATGTCGTGCACACGCTGGATCACCCGCGGGTCGTCCTGCTCCTTCTGGGTCCGCAGGATCCCGGTACCGCTGTCCAGCATGATCCGGGCCGCGGCCATTCCGGTCATCAGGGAGATCTGCTCGTTCCAGCCCTCCACGGGCAGTGTCGCCACGTAGCCCAGCCGGAAGATTCCGTCCGTCACCGTGACCTCTTGGTCCGGCAGGTTCACCGAGACCCCGTGGCGCTTCGCCTCGACGGCTTCCCGTAGCTTGCCGATCTCGCGCAGCAGGGCGACGGGCTCTGCCGCCGTGCCGGCGTCGATCTTCCGCTGGACCTCCGCGTAGCTGAGCTTCGCCTGGCTGCTGACCTTGGCCCGACTCACGTGCGAGCCGGTCACGTTGCCCTCGGCGTCGAGGTCGTGCTGCCACAGCAGAGCGGGGACGACCTGGCCGGGGAGCAGGCTGGCCGGCCCCTCGGAGATCAAGGGCGGGTACAGGGGCACCTTCAGGTCGGGGAAGTACAGCGTCTCGATCCGGTCGTGGGCCTCGGCGTCCAACGCGCTGCCGGCCTTGACGAAGGCCGCCACATCGGCGATGGCGTAGTACACGCGGTACCCGCCGCCCGGCCGCCGCTCCAGGTGCATGGCCTGGTCGAGGTCCCTCGACTCCGGCGGATCGATCGTGAACAGCGGCAGGTGGGTGGCGTCCTTCTCGGGCAGCTGGAGCTCGTCCACGGCCTGCTGCGCCGCCGCGAGCACGTGCGCGGGAAACTCCGTGGAGGCCTTCAGCTCGGCCCGGAGCTGCTGCAGAGCTTCGAGCAGAGCGGCCTGGGCCTCCGGGGACATGTGCATCTGGCGGCGTCGCATGTGCCGAGCGTAGGGCGGAGACCACGGAGCGGCGCGGTGAGCCGGTCCGGGCGGGGGAGGACGTCCCGGTCCGCCGACGGACGGCGGACCGGGACATCGGTGTCACGCGAGATCGAACCGATCGAGGTTCATCACCTTGTCCCACGCCGCCACGAAGTCACGCACGAACTTCTCCGCCGCGTCCTCGGACGCGTAGACCTCCGCGACCGCGCGGAGCTGCGAGTGCGAACCGAAGACGAGGTCCACGGCAGTGGCCGTCCACGTGGTCTCGCCCGTGCCGCGATCCCTGCCCTCGAAAACGTTCTCCTCCGAGGCCGACGGCTGCCACTCCGTGCCCATGTCGAGCAGGTTGGCGAAGAAGTCGTTGGTCAACTTCCCCGGCCGCCGGGTGAGGACGCCGTGCGGAGACTGCCCGAAGCCGGTGTCCAGGGCCCGCATTCCGCCGATCAGGACCGTCATCTCGGGAACCGTCAGTGTCAGCAGGACGGCGCGGTCCAGGAGGAGGGTCTCCGGCGACAGCTTCTCCCCGGCCCGCAGATAGCCGCGGAACCCGTCCGCCCTGGGTTCGAGCACGGCGAACGACTCCACATCCGTCTGCTCCTGCGAGGCGTCCGTGCGCCCCGGTGCGAACGGGACCGTGATGTCGTGCCCGGCGTCCTTCGCGGCTTGCTCGACGCCCGCGCACCCGCCCAGGACGATCAGGTCGGCGAGCGAGATCCTCGTCCCGTCGGAGCGGGAGCCGTTGAAGTCCTGCTGGAGCCGTTCGAGGGTCTGCACGGCCTCGGCCACTTCCGGCAGGTCGTTGACCTCCCAGTCCTTCTGCGGTGCGAGTCGGATCCGCGCCCCGTTGGCCCCGCCGCGCTTGTCGGTGCCGCGGAAGGACGCCGCGGACGCCCAGGCGGTGGTGACCAGCTGGGAGACGGAGAGTCCCGAGGCGAGGATCCTCGCCTTGAGGGCGGCGACGTCCTCGTCCCCGACCAGCTGGTGGTCGACCGCCGGCACGGGGTCCTGCCACAGCTGCGGCTCGGGGATCCACGGGCCGAGGTAGCGCGAGAGGGGCCCCATGTCGCGGTGCAGCAGCTTGTACCAGGCCTTGGCGAACGCGTCCGCGAGCTTCTCCGGGTTCTCGTGGAAGCTCTTCGCGATCGGCGCGTAGACCGGATCCAGCTTCAACGAGAGGTCCGTCGTCAGCATCATCGGCGCGTGCCGCTTCGACGGGTCATGAGCGTCGGGCACGCTGCCCTTCGCCGAGGGATCCTTGGGCGTCCACTGCTGGGCACCGGCCGGGCTCGTCGTCAGCTCCCAGTCGTACCGGAACAGGTTGTCCAGGTATCCGTTGTCCCACTTCGTCGGCTCGGACGTCCACGCGCCCTCGAGCCCACTGGTGAGCGTGTCCGCGCCATGACCGCTGCCGTACCTGTTCCTCCAGCCGAGGCCCTGCTGCTCGATGGGCGCGGCCTCGGGTTCCGGACCGATGTGCGAGGGATCGACGGCACCGTGACATTTGCCGAAGGTGTGGCCCCCGACGATGAGCGCGACCGTCTCCTCGTCGTTCATCGCCATGCGCCCGAACGTCTCGCGGATGTCCCTGGCGGCCGCGATCGGATCCGGGGTGCCGTTGGGCCCTTCCGGATTGACGTAGATCAATCCCATCTGTACGGCGCCGAAAGGACCGGCGAGTTCCCTGTCGCCGCTGTAGCGCTCGTCTCCGAGCCAGGTGTCCTCGGGCCCCCAGAAGATCTCCTCGGGATCCCAGATGTCCTCTCGTCCGAATCCGAATCCGAACGTCTTGAAGCCCATCGATTCCATGGCGCAGTTGCCGGCGAAAACCAGAAGATCGGCCCAGGAGATCTTCCGTCCGTATTTCTTCTTCACCGGCCAGAGGAGCCGACGCGCCTTGTCGAGGCTCGCGTTGTCCGGCCAGCTGTTGAGGGGAGCGAAGCGCTGGGCGCCGGAGCCGCCACCGCCTCGGCCGTCGGCGATGCGGTACGTACCGGCGGCATGCCAGCTCATCCGGATGAAGAGCGGTCCGTAGTGTCCGTAGTCGGCCGGCCACCACTCCTGCGACGTCGTCATCACCTCGATGACGTCGCGCTTCAGCGCGTCGACGTCGAGGGCCGCGAACTCCTCCGCGTAGTCGAAGTCCTCGTCCATCGGATCGGACTGGGGGGAGTGCTGGTGGAGAACCGAGAGGTCCAGCTGGTTGGGCCACCAGTCCCGGTTCGTGCTGGGTCGGGTCGACGTGGGGGTGGGGGCGGGGATTACCGGGTTCTCGCTTTCGCTGCCGGGCACGTCCGTCCTTCTTTCCGTATCGGTGTTTCCGTCTGCCGTCGGTGGGGACCGCATCGGCGTCCGTATGGTCGCGCACCTGGACCGCGCCGGCAGGGGAACACGCAGGGCGCTCACGCATAACGAAGCCGAATTCCGAGGGAGGACGAGGGGAGGTCCGAAGGGACGTGTCATTTTCTGGTCATCGTGATCGCGCCGCCGGAGTGCGAGAAGACGAAGCAGCCTTCGCGAAATCACCGATCCCGCCTCCCCTCGAAACCCGTACACCCACCGGTACACTCCCGTCACCCCACCGAGCGTGAACAGGTGAACCGATATGAGCGACCTGCTGGAGCGACTGCGAGCTCGTGGCTGGCGGATGACGCCCCAGCGGCGTGTGGTCGCCGAGGTCCTCGACGGCGACCACGTACACCTCACTGCCGACGAGGTGCAGGCCCGCGCCGCACAGCGGCTGCCCGAAATCTCCCGCGCGACCGTCTACAACGTCCTGGGCGGACTGGTCCTGCTCGGTGAGGTGGCGGAAGTCTCGGCCCTGGGCGGCGCGAAACGCTACGACCCCAACGCGCACCCTCCGCACGAGCACCTGGTGTGCACCCGCTGCGGCACCGTGCGCGACGTCCACCCGACCGGCGATCCCCTGACCGCCCTCCCGGAGGAGGAGCGCTTCGGTTTCACCGTCCTCGCGGCCGAGATCACCTACCGCGGGCTGTGCCCGCAGTGCGTGCCCGGTCCGCCGCACGGGTGATCCGCTCCGGTCCGCCACCGAGCGGACACCGCCCGGCACCCTGAGGGCGCGGGCCGCCCCGGAATGGGACGCTGAAAGGTGAGGGTGCCGACGGGGCTCGGGAGAGCCGAACGGGACTGCGGCATCCCCCGTCTGCCGCAGCCAGTGGCAGGAACATCCCGGAGAGCCGACGTGACGCGTGCAGAATGGCTTCTGGCCACCGATGAACGCGACAACACCGCGACGCGCCTGGACGTGCGCCGACCGGACGGAAAAGCCTGGTCCGACGGGAATCAGGCACGCGCCCTGGTCCACGGCGCCGCGTACTTCAGGGAACTCCTGGCCGGCATCCGCGAGATGCACTCGGGCGACCTGCTGCTGTTCACCGACTGGCGCGGCGATCCCGAGGAGCGGCTCGCCGGACAGGGCACCGAGATCGCCACGGTCCTGTGCCAGGCAGCCAGGCGTCACGTCGTCGTCAAGGGGCTGCTCTGGCGGTCCCACCTGGACGGGCTCCGGTTCAGCGAGAAGGAGAACCGCCGCCTCGGAGCGGAGATCGAGGAAGCGGGCGGCGAGTGCCTGCTCGACATGCGGGTGCGGCCCGGAGGCTCGCACCACCAGAAGATGGTGGTGCTGCGTCACCCCGGCCGCCCGGAGCTCGATGTGGCGTACGTCGGAGGAATCGACCTCTGCCGCAACCGCAACGACGACGCCACCCACCGCGGCGACCGCCAGTCGACGCCCATGGCGTCCGCCTACGGTCCGCACCCACCGTGGCACGACGTCCAGCTCGCCCTTCGCGGCCCGGTCGTCGGGGATGTCGAAGTCGTGTTCCGTGAACGATGGCAGGACCCCGCCCCGCTCAGCCGCAGTCCGGTCACCCGCCTGCGCGCGCTGATGCACCGGGAGGACCCCGACGCGGACAGCCTGCCGCCGCAGGCCACCGATCCGGAGCCGTGCGGCACGCACACCGTGCAACTGCTGCGCACCTATCCGAACCGGCTGCTGCGCGGGTACCCCTTCGCCCCCGACGGGGAGCGGAGCATCGCACGGGGGTACCTCAAGGCGCTGGAACGGGCCAGGTCGCTGATCTACGTCGAGGACCAGTACCTGTGGTCGCCGAGGGTCGTGGCCTGCTTCGCCCGGGCACTGTCCGAGAACCCCGGACTGTTGATGATCGGCGTCATCCCCACGGTCCCGGAGCAGGACGGCCGGCTCAGCGGGCCCATGAACCTGGTCGGGCGGGTCACCGCCCTGGAGGAGCTGCGCCGCGCGGGCGGCGACCGGGTCGCGGTGTACGGCCTGGAGAACCACGCCGGGACCCCCGTGTACGTGCACGCCAAGGTGTGCGTGGTCGATGACGTGTGGGCCTCCGTGGGCTCCGACAACATCAACCTCCGCTCGTGGACCCACGACTCCGAACTCAGCTGCGCCGTGATCGACGAGAGCCGGGACCTCCGGGGGCCACGCGACCCAGGAGGGCTGGGAGACGGCGCACGCGTCTTCGCCCGGGAGCTGCGGCTCGGCCTCATGGGCGAGCACCTCGACGCGCAGGGGGCCGAGGGGCAGCGGGCAACAGCCGCGGACGCGCTGTGCGACCCGGCGACCGCCTTCGGCGTCTTCGAGGAGGCTGCCGCCGCGCTCGACGCCTGGCATGAAGCCGGTGGTCGTGGCCCACGGCCGCCGGGACGATTGCGCCGCTACGCACCTCCGGACCTCTCCGGGGCACAGAGGGTACTGGCGACCCCCTTGCACCACGTCCTGGTCGACCCGGACGGCCGTCCGCTGGGGATGCGGCGCCGCAAGACGTTCTGAACGAGTCGCTCCGCCGTCTCGGAGGGAAAGACGGACACGGGCTGTACCGGAGCCCAGACGCTCCTCATGACGTTCCGTCATGACGTTCCGTCGACGGGCGGGACTCCCGCCGCGTGACTAGCGTGACCCCTGGAATGAACCCCCACGAAAGGAGCGATCTGTCATGGCCGACAAGAACACGGACAAGGCGAAGGGCAAGCTGAAGGAAGCCGCCGGCAAGGCGACGGGCGACAAGCGCCTGGAGACGGAAGGCAAGACGGACCAGATGAAGGGCAAGGCCCGGGAAGTCGGTGAAGCGGTCCGCGACCGCGCCAAGGGTGTCCGCGACTCCCTGGACCCCGAGAAGTAGACCTGGCGGCGGACCGCCCAGGTACCGAAGACGGCACCGACGAGCGACCGCGCCGAGACGGGCCCCGAGGGGCCCCGTTCTGGCTGCCGGGCTCCAGGCCGGGTGCGGCGGAGCCGGTTCCGGCAGGAAGCCCGCGGGTGTGCGGCGACGGCAGCGTCTACCAGGAGGACTTGGTCACTCCCGCCAGGCGTCCCACCCCACTCGCGTCAGGGCCCGCAGGCCCGATCGTGGTGGGCTTGGCGTAGGGGTCGAACTTCGGCGAGCCCCGGGGCTGAGCAGTCACGCCGCGCACGGAGAGCGGGCGGCGCTAGGGTAACTCGACCTGAACGAGGGGCTGGTAGCGGACTCAGACCATCGTCGGGTGGAGGCCGCCGCCGCGGCGACCGTGGGGATCAGGTCCCTGCCGAAGGCGGGTGAGTCTGATGCCTCGCCCTCGGTCGCTCGGCGGGCGGGCCCGGCCATCACACCCAGGTGTAGTTCTCGTCGGTGACGGGGGGCAGGGCCGCGTCGGTGACGGCGGCGCGGGGGTCGGGCAGGGCGGCGAGGGCGGGGCCGACCGGCGGGAAGATCGGCAGTTCGGCGGTCTTGCGGTAGTCGATCCATTCGATGACGCCGGTCTCGTGGCTGCCGTCGGGGAGTTCGTCCAGTTCGACTTCGGCGAGGGTGGCGCGGAGTTCGGGGGTGATGTGGAGGCGGTAGATCAGGTGGAGCTTGCGCGGCGGCAGGGTGGGGCCGGGGCGGGTGACGCGCTGGTCGACGACCCAGAGGAGGTCGCCGCCTTCGGCCTGGTCGATGTCCAGGTCGAGCTCTTCGGAGAGTTCCCTTGCGAGGGCCTGTTGGTAAAGTGAGCATCGAAGTGGACGAGTCCGCGAGAACTCATGAAGGCAGCTCCGCTCGTCAGCGCTGCCTCCACCCACGGGAAGGGCGAGCCGTCCCCGCCTTCCGGCACGGCGGTCTCGCGGTGGTCGGCCAGCCATCCGGCGAGTGTGTGCGGCACGTGTTCCAGGAAGACCACCAGGCTGCACGACGACCGGCCGATGGCCTCCAGTCGGTCACGAACGGCGGGTGATCCCTCCCAGTGCGCGACGGCTCCCTCCAGGCCCCCGAACACGTCGGTGAATCCTTCGGGAGGGGAGTCAGGCAGAACCCGCCAGTGGTACATCAGGGGAAATCCCGCGTACTCGTCGCCGAGAACCCAGTTCGTCGTCATGGTGTGCACGGCAAGCTCCCGCCAGGCACCGAACCCTGCCGAGCCCACTCCGTACTGGTAGAACATCGGCAGAACGAAGACGTTCGCCGTCGACCGCACGTTCTCCAGGCGCAACTCGGTGTCTGTCAAAGGGATCCGCTTGACGAAGACGCGCGTTCCGTTGACGTCCAGCTCTGCCGACCTGCCGCCGATGCCCGACCCGAGCGGGGTGGCGGCTGCCACGACCTCCCCGAGCCGGTGGTCGCTCAGCAGGGAGAGCCGAGTACTCACGGTCCCGTAACCAGCCAGGCGCGCGGCGCGCAGCACATCCTGGTCCGGCATCGACGGCTCCTCGGTGCCCGAACCAGGGCTTCGGCAATCCCGCATACGGCACCGACCTTACGCCGAACGACCCTTCCGCGGAGCAAGATCAAAAACGTCGGCGGGAGCGGTTCAGTGGGATGCGAGGACGGTCGGAACCTGGCGGTTCAGTACCTGTTTCGACCGTACGCACGCTTCCGGGGGGGAGTTGCGCATTGCTCAGGACGCCGCGCGTCGGATGGCGTCGAGCGTGTGCGCCACATCGGCGTCGGTGGTCGACCAGTTGCTCACCGAGATCCGCATGACGCGTCTGTCGTGCCAGGTGGAGCCGCTGATCCACGCCGTGCCGTCGTCGAGCAGCCGGTCGAGTATCCGGTCGGTCCGTCCGTCGCTGCCGAACTCGGCGCAGACCTGAGTGAACGCGACCTCGTTGAGAACGGTCGCGCCGTCGATCTCGGCGATGCCGGCGGCGAACGCCGAGGCGTGGCGGCACAGCCGCTCGACGAGGTCGGAGATCCCTGACCGGCCGAGGGATCTGAGGGCGGCCCACACGGTGAACGCTCGGCCGCGCCGCGAGAGCTCGGGCACCTTGTCGATGGGGTCGCCGTGCTCGTGCTGGATGAGGTAGTCGCCGCGCTGGCCCATCGCCGCCCGGAGGGCGCTTGCGTCGCGCACGATCGCGAGTCCGCAGTCGTAGGGGACGTTCAACGTCTTGTGGGCGTCCGTTGCCCAGGAGTCCGCCTCCGCGCAGCCGGCCGTCAGATGGGCGTAGCGCGGCGAGGCGGCTGCCCACAGTCCGAACGCCCCGTCGACATGGACCCAGGCGTCTGCCTCGCGCGCCGCACGGATGCACGCGGCAAAGGGATCGAAGGCGCCGGAATGGATGTCGCCGGCCTGGAGGATCACGATCGTCGGGTTCTGCCCGTCGGCCGTCAGCGCCTGCCGCAGGGCCTCGGGCTCGATGCGGCCTTGATCGTCCGCAGCCACCAGGTCAGGTCGACCGAGCCCGAGGTAGCGCAGGGCCAGATCGATGGCCATGTGGCGGGACCGGCCGGCGATGACACGCACGCGCGGGCCCCCCGTGAGGCCGTCGTGGGCGACGTCCCAGCCGGTGCGCCGCAGCACCGTGTCCCGCCCGGCCGCGAGGCAGGTGAAGTTCGCCATCGTCGCGCCCGTGGTGAAGCCCACGGAGCCGTCCCGCGGCAGGCCCAGCAGATCGAGCAACCAGGCTTCGGCGATCTCCTCCGCCGCCGCGTACGCGGGCGAGACGGTACGCATCACACAATTCTGGTCCCAGGAGCTGACCAGCCAGTCGGCAGCCAGCGCGGCCGGCTCGGTGCCGCCCACCACGAACCCGTAGAAGCGGCCGCTGGGGAACGCGGTGAGCCCCGGCTCACAGGCCGTGGCCAGCAGGTCGACCACGTCGGCGGGCGTGCCGGGGTCGCCAGGCAGTTCGGTGCCGAGCGCGCTGACGATCTCGTCGACCGAAGCGCGGGCGGGAATCCGGCGGTCGGGCAGACTCGCCAGCCACCGGACAGCATGGTCGTACGCCCGTCGGAGCGCCGCCTCACGCGCGTCCATACCTCGGACTATGCGACCGTCGCCGCCGCCCCGCAAGCCGACCGCGGTCGGGGCCCCGAGAGCCCCGGAGGGAGAGGAGGTCGGATGCCTGCCCCGCCCGGCCTGACTCGACGTGGACGTACTCCGCCCGTCCGAGAAGAGCCCCCTCCGGGGCAGCCCTCAGGAGAGCGGGACCGTCGTCGGCCACGCCTCGCGGGCCGCGAGGTCGAGGACGAGTGCCGCGATGTTCCACGCGTCGTCCTCGCCGCGGTGGTGGCGGCCTTCGAGGGGCAGGCCGGCGATGCGCAGGGCGTAGGCCATGCCGGGCCTCTTACGCAGCCCGTGGGCATCGGTGAACACGGCCTTGGCATTGGTGTGGGTGTGCTCCGTCGGGTACCCGAAGGGGTAGGGGACCCCGTCGGCCTGGCACTGCCGGGCGAACTGCCGGCGGTCGTACTCGCCCCAGCTCGCCCAGGGGCGTACCCCGGCCTCGTACTCGTCGGCGAGCATCCGACATGCCTCGGCGAAGGTGACGCCCTGGTCCGCCTCTGCCTGGGTCAGGCCGGTCAGTTCGGTGCAGAAGTCGCTCACCGTCGACCGGGCCGGGCGGACCAGGATGCGGTGGCGGGACACGCGCCGGCGGGCCGACACGTCCACGACGGTGAGGCCGATCTCGATGATCTCGTTGAGGGACCCCGGCGGCGGCTGTCCGTTCCAGCAGGTGGCTTCCACGTCGATGACGTTCAGCAGGGCGGATTTATGGTGCATAGGGGTGAGGGTAGGGATGTGAGGCGTTTACGGCACCCGAGTTTCCGGCTGCCTGTCCTCGTTGGTCAGGACGTTGAGCGCGCCCGGGTCGGGTGGTTCGCGTGGGCACGTCGGATGGCTGATCACGAGGACGGATTCCGGCCGGATTCCCGATGTCCCTGACGGCCCCGCGGAAGGTCGGTAGCGTCTGCGCTCAAGATCCGGCTGCGGCGTGAGGTCGGCCGGGCGGTCGTGAACACAGAGAGCGAGTACTGATGTTGACTGTGGAGACGTCTCTCAAGGAGGCGATGACCTCGATCGAGGGGAGTCTGGGGGTGGCGCTCGTCGACTACACGAGCGGCATGGCGCTGGGGACGCTGGGCGGGGGCAAGGACCTCGACCTGTCGGTGGCCGCCGCGGGGAACACCGACGTGATCCGCGCGAAGGTCCGCACGATGGAGATGCTGGACCTCAGGGACGACATCGAGGACATGCTGATCACCCTCGGGAGCCAGTACCACCTCATCCGGCTGCTGGGCGGTCGTGGGAGCAACGGTCTGTTCCTGTACCTCGTGCTGGACAAGGCCAGGGCGAATCTGGCCATGGCCAGGCACCAGCTGAAGCGCATCGAAGCGGAACTGGAGCTCTAGTCCCTCTCTCTTGTTCCCGGCTTCGTGCGCCCACGAGTTGAAAGATTCTTCAACTCGACACATCTGAAAGTGATCAGCCGGGGGGCGTGCCGGAGCCGGGGGGCGGGAGAATGACAGGAGCTGGGCATGGAGAGACCGGCAGGTCTGGCCGGTAGCCCTTGGATTCGTCGTACCCGGGTGGGAGTGTTGTCGCATGCAGGTGCCGCTTTACCAGGCCAAGGCGGAGTTCTTCCGCATGCTCGGACACCCCGCCCGGATCCGCGTACTCGAACTGCTCCAGAACGGCCCGGTACCCGTACGGGAGCTTCTGAACGAGATCGACATCGAGCCGTCCAACCTGTCCCAGCAGCTTGCCGTTCTCCGCAGGTCCGGCATCGTCGTGTCCGTCCGTGACGGCTCGACCGTCAGCTACGCACTCGCCGGCGGCGACGTGGCGGACCTGCTGCGCGCCGCGCGGCGCATTCTCACCGAAATGCTCGCAGGACAGAGCGAGTTGCTTGCCGAGCTCCGGGACACCGGCACCGAAGCCGACACCGCGATGCAGGCGGGTCCGCCCCGGCGGTGACGGAGCCGGCGGGCGTCGGGCCGTGTCCGCCGACGTACAGGGCGGGCCTGGCGTATCGCTCGGGGCAACAACGGCGTCGGAAGGACATGACTGCTCCGGGAGTTGGAGCGGGTGCGCCGTCGGTGGTCAGTCCCCGTGGCCGGTGCCTCCGCTGCCGAAGCCGCCGCTGGAGATGCCGCGCCACTTGCGCTTCTCCTCACTCTGGGGTTCGGGGTCGGCCTCGCCCGAGTTCTTCAGGTTGTGCGGCGTGAGCCGATGGGCCCCGTCCGTGTGGGGGACCTCGGCCGGGCGTCGGTACTCCGTCACCTCTCCCGGCAGCCGGTCGGTCTCGGGCCGGAGCGGTTGGGACTCGGGGGCGGGCGGCGGGGACTCCTTGTCCCTGATCCGCATCCCGAGGACGAACGCCCCGATGATGACGCCGACGAGCACCAGTCCTCCGAGGACCTGCGCGAGACCTGTCTGCCAGACGCCGGCCGTCTCGGTCAGAGAGCCGGCTTCGATCACGTAGATGTTCAACGGTCACTCCTGCTTCGGCACGGGAGGATCGGGATCCTGAGGTCTGTGACCTGCACGTTCCCGACGCCTCGACACTGGTCAGGCACCTTTGCGGTGCCTTTCGTCCGGTATTTCCTCCCGATCCCCTCCGGCGGATGCATGCATGCGGAAGCGGGTGGGCGCATCCCGGAGGGGCTTCCACGCGGAATGGCCTGTATGCGGAATGGCCCGTATCAGGAGGCGATCCGCCTCAGCCTCGGAGGAGGCCCGCCGATGACCGGAGCGAGGACGCTCGTCGTGGGAGCGACGGGGATGATCGGGGGTCTGACCGCGCGGATGGCGGCCGGGCGAGGCGCCTCGCTCGCCCTCGCCGGACGCGACGGGGAGCGGCTGGCGGAGCGGTCACGGCTGCTGGGCGACTGCCCGTTCCGCGCCTTCGACGCCTACGACCTGGACGGATGTGCCGCCCTGGCACCGTGGTCGTCGACGGCTCTCGGCGGGCTGGACGCCGTCGTCGTCGCCATCGGCGTCGCGGGGTTCGGCCGTGCCGAGCACGTCGGCCAGGCGGCAGCCGAGCACCTCATGACCGTCAACGCCCTGGCACCCATGGCCGTCGTACGAGGAGCCCTGCCGGCCCTGGAGGCGGCAGGAGCCGTCGTGGTCGTCACGGGGATCGTCGTCGACAAGCCGCCGCTGGAGACTGCCGACTACGCAGCGTCGAAGGCGGCGCTCGCAGCCTGGCTCGGTGTGGTGCGGCGTGAACAGCGCAGCCGGGGGATCCGCGTCGTCGACGTCCGCATGCCGCACCTCGACGGAGGGTTCGCCGACCGGGCGGTGACCGGCAGCCCGCCGAGGATGCCGCCTGGTGCGGAACCGGCCCGAGCGGTGGAGGAGTACGTGCTGGCGCCGCTCTACGCGGCAGAGGTGGGTGATTCCTGAGAGACCGGCCCACAGAGGCGGGCTCGAATTCCCGGACATCGGCTGTATCCGGACCGGTGCAGCGGCCGCACATATCTGGCAACTGTGGCATGGCACTGACGACCGGGGCAGTTCGGCGGGGAGGAACTCGGAAGCCGCCGCGGGCCTTCTGGCGGCGGAGCGGGGGGCCGGAACGGCGTTCTGCGTCGCGGACACGAGTCTGCGACCCGGCTCCCGGGCTCACATGAGTACCCGTACCCATCAGGATCGGGCACGCTTCTCAAGGCCCGCGGGCACGGCTCCGGTCGACCGAACGCCTTATGACGGGGGACGGGTGACGGGGTGTCGGACGGCGGCGGAGGGGACGGTGGGGTCCGCTGGGGGCATGAACGAACGTCCCGGTCCGTGGTGGGCCGAGTTGCCGCCGGCCGCGGGGGCCGCGGTCATGGCCACCTGCATCCTGTCAGTCGGTCTGCATCTGACCGGCTTCGAGGCGCTGTCGCTGGCGCTGTTCGCCCTGGCGGGACTGGGCTGGGTCCTGCTGGCGGGTGAGTTCCTGGCCCGGCTGATCGGCGACCGGCGGCGCTGGCTCACCGAGGCCGACACCCCGCCGGCCCTGACCGCGGTGGCCGCGACCACCGTGGTCGGCGTGCGCTGCTCCCAGGAGGGCTGGGCGGGGCTCGCGTACGGGCTGCTCGCGGTGGCGGCGCTGGCGTGGCCCGTGCTGATCTTCACGGTGATCCGCCACTGGCAGCGCCGGATGCCGGGGGCGGCCTTCCTCGTGTGCGTGGCGACCCAGGGGCTCGCGACCCTCGCCGCGACCCTCTGCGGGGACGAAGAGGTGGCCTGGCTCGGGGACGCGGCGCTGGCCGCGTTCGCGCTGGGGCTGCTCCTCTACGCCGAGGCGCTGGTCCGCTTCGACTTCCGGGAGGTGCGCCGCGGGTTCGGCGACCAGTGGATCGCGGGCGGCGCGCTCGCGATCTCGGCGCTCGCCGGCTCCCACCTGTACGTGCTCCCCCAGTGGTCCGGCAGCGGGCACGAGGCCCTGCGGTGGCTGACCCTGGTCCTGATCGTGCTCGATCTGGCCTGGTACGTCGTGCTGCTCGCGGCCGAGACCCGCTGGCCCCGCCCGGCGTACGACATCCGCCGCTGGTCCACCGTCTTCCCTCTCGGGATGTCCGCCGCGGCCTGCCTGGCCGTCTCGGATGCCACGGGGGTCCGCTGGCTGCACTCCACCGGGCTCCTCTTGCTCTGGATCGCCCTCGGGGCGTGGGTGGTGACGGCGGGCGCGCTCGTACTGAACCTGCGTGACCGTCGCCGCCCGAACCCCCGGGCGCGGGCGGGCGGGTGAGCGCCCGCCCCCGTGGAGGCACGTCCGGCGCGGCGGGTTCGGGCGGGTCGGCCGCGTCGCCGGGGGCTTGTCGCCGCGGGGAGCCGGGGCGAGGATCCGACCATGATCAAAGGTGTGATGTTCGATTTTTCGGGGACGCTGTTCCGGGTCGAGCCGACGGCCGGGTGGCTGTCCGCCGTCGCCGCTGAGGCCGGAACCGCCGCTACCGCGGCGGAACTCGCCGTCTGGGCCGAGCGGCTGGAGGAGGCCGGGGCACTGCCCGGCGGGGCCCCGCCCGTGCGGCTGCCGGAGGAGCTCGCGGAGCTGTGGGAGGCCCGCGATCTCAGCGCCGAGGACCACCGCGCCGTGTACACCGCGCTGACCCGCGGGTCCGGGCTGCCCTGGCCTGAGCTCGTGGAGCCGTTGTACGAGCGGCACTACACGCCCGCCGCCTGGCAGCCGTACCCCGACACCGTCAGCACGCTGCGCGCACTGCGGGAGCGGGAGGTGCCGGTGGCCGTGGTCAGCAACATCGGCTGGGACCTGCGGCCCGTGTTCCGCCACCACGGCGTGGACGGGCTGGTCGACGCGTACGTGCTCTCGTACGAGGAGGGGGTCCAGAAGCCGGACGCGCCGATCTTCACGACGGCGTGCGAGGCGCTCGGGCTGCCGCCGGAGGCCGTGCTGATGGTCGGCGACAGCCGGGAGGCGGACGGGGGCGCGGCAGCGCTCGGGTGCCGGGTGCACTTCGTCGAGCACCTGCCGGTCGGAGAGCGGCCGGACGGGCTCGCGGAGGTTCTCCGACTGCTCTGAGCGCGACGGCCGTGCCTTCGTCCGGGCCGCAGTGAGCGGCCCGGACGAAGCGGAAGCAAGGCAAGTGGAGCGAGGAAGAGAAGCGAGGAGCGAGGAGCGAGGAGCGAGGAAGGGGAGCGAGGAGCCAGGAAGAGGAGCGAGGAGGGAGACGTGCCCGATGGGGGATTGCGGGCACCTCTCCCTCCTCGGCGGAGGGACGTGTCTACCGCTTGTACCTGTCTACCGCTTGTAGGGGTCGGGTCGGCCGTCGTGGGCCTGCTGCTCCTGCTGCGTCCAGCCCGACTGCGGGCGCGGGCCGTACGAGTCCTGAGGGCCGTACGAGTTCCGAGGGCTGTCCGAGTCCTGCGGGCCGTACGAGTCCTGAGGGCCGTACGAGTCCCGCGGGCCGTACAAGTCCTGAAGGCCGTGAGTCCGCTGGTGATGTCGGGGCGCGTACGCCTCCCCCTGGGAGGAGGCCTGCCCGTCACCGTAACCCGAACCCCGGCCGCACTGCGTCGAGGCCGCCGGTACCGGCTGCGGGAGGCGCAGCTGTCGGGTCTCGGCGAAGCCGTCCGCGTGCCGGCCGCGGCGGGCGGAGTTCAGGTTGCCCGGCCACCAGTTCCATCGGCCGAGGGCCGTCATCAGGGCCGGCAGGACGAAGATGCGGATCACCACGGCGTCCAGCAGGATCGCCGCAGCCAGGCCCACGCCCAGCTGCTTGAACTCCACCATGCTGAGGGTGCCGAAGATCGCGAACACGGCCACCATGACGATTGCCGCACTGGTCACGACGCCGGCGGACCGGGTGATGCCGTCGCGGACGGCGTCGCGGACGTTCGCCCCGTCGAGGGCGGCCTCCCGGATCCGGCTCACGACGAACACGTGGTAGTCCATCGAGAGGCCGAACAGCACCACGAAGAGGAAGAGCGGGAGCCAGGAGACGACCGCCCCGGAGCTGTGGAAGTCGAGCAGGCCCTCCGCCCAGGTGTTCTGGAAGACCGCGACGAGGACACCGAAGGAGGCGGCCGCCGACAGCAGGTTGAGGAGGATCGCGGAGAGTGCCACGGCGAGGGAGCGGAAGATGACGATCATGGTGGCGAAGGTCAGCAGCAGGACGAAGCCGACCACCCACGGCATCCGGTCCTCCAGGTGACCGGTGAAGTCGGCCCCCTGGGCGACCTTGCCGCCGACCGCGCCCTCGGCGTCCCGGACGGAGGCGATCGCCTCGGGCACCCAGGCCCGCAACAGTTCGAGGGACTGCCGTGCCCCGTCGCTCCTCGGCGAGTGCGGTGTGCCGACGGCGACCGTGTGCACGGTCTCGTCGGCCGACGCGCGGATCGTGGACGTCCGGTCGTGGGCGAACAGCTCCTGACCCGCGGTACGGCTCAGCAGGGTCTTGAGCGCGGCCCGGACCTCACCGGCCCGCTCGGCGGGGGCCCGGACGGCCACCTGGTGCACGGTGCCCTTGCTGGGGAAGGCGGAGGTCAGCCGGTCCATGGCCTGGACGACCGGGATGTCGCGTGACAGGTCGTCGGAGCCGGGCTGCTTCAGCTTCATGTCGAGAGCCGGCAGAGCGAGGGCGAGCAGGGCGCCGACGGAGACCACGAGGGTGAGCACCGGCCGTACGAGGGCGGGGCGCAGCAGCACGGGCCAGAGCCGGGAGTCGTGGGAGCGCATCGTGAGCCGCCACAGCAGCGGCACCCTCGGCCGGTCGACCCAGCGGCCGAGCTTGCCGAGGAGCGCGGGGAGCACGGTCAGCGAGGCCAGCACCGCGACGGCGACGACGATGATCGACCCGGTGGCGAGGGAGGCGAAGGTGGCCTCCTGCGCGAGGTAGAGGCCGGCCATGGAGACGATGACGGTGGTGCCGGAGACGACGACCGTGTGCCCCGAGGTTTCGGCGGCGATCTCGATGGCGTCCAGGTGCGAGGCGCCCTTGCGGCGCTCCTCCCGCTCCCGCTTGAGGTAGAAGAGCGAGTAGTCGACGCCGACGGCCATGCCCATGAGCAGGATGACGTTGCTCACCGCGCTGGTCTCGGGCAGGACGTGCGAGGCCAGGGTCGAAAGGCCGATCGAGGCGCCGACGCAGGACATCGCGAGCAGGACCGGCACACCGGCGGCGATGACCGCGCCGAAGACGACGAGCAGGACCAGCAGGGTCAGCGGAAGGCTGATCAGCTCGGCCTTCTCGAAGTCCTCGCCCAGGGTCTCGCCGAGACCCTGGGCGGTGGATCCGGTGCCGACCTGGTCGATCCTGATGCCCTCGTGGGCCTTCTCGGTCGTCGCGCTCGCGTCGAGCAGCGGCTGGACCCGCGTGTCGGCGTTCTCGGTGTCGCCCGTCATGGTCACGGGCAGCAGCAGGGCCTTGCCGTCGGGGGAGGGGAAGGCGGCGCCGACGCTCTCCACCTCGGGCAGGGCCTTCATCTTCCCGGCGAGCTCCTCGGCGGCCTTGCGCCCGGTGACGATGTCGAGCTTCCCGCCGTTCGCGGCGCTGATGAGGACGCTTTCCTCGGGCTTCTCGGTGAAGTGCCCCGAGGCCGTGATCCGGCCCGCCCGGCCGGACTCGCCGACTCCGGACTCCTCGTCGCTGATCTTGTTCGTGCCGGCGGCTCCGCCCAAGAAGAGGCACAGAGCGACGAAGACCACCCACAGGCCGATGGCGGACCACGGATGCGTGGCGCTCCATCGCGCGATCCGTACCGTTGCAGGCTTCTTTCGCACCTTCTGGTTCCTCCCGTTGCTGCGGACTCCGCTGGGGCGGCTGACGTTCGACGAGTGGAACGCTAGTCATGGGCGGAGAGCGCGGACACGAGGTAAACCGCCTGGTCAGGCACTGCTTTCCGCAGTCCTACCCCTGCGGGTTCCCGTAATGAGAGCCCTGTGGTTTTCCGTAGTCGGTCGTGGTCGGTCGTAGTCGGGGGCCGGGTATCAGGCTGTCTGCTCGTGCTCGCAGGCGTCCTCGATGCCGTACGTCTCCCACACCGGTAAGTGGTCGTCGGCGGGTGCGGGTTCGCCCGGTGCGAGGAGGCAGGCGTCGAGTGTCGCGTGCAGGGCCTCGGCGCGGAGCCCGGTGCCGATGAAGACGAGTTCCTGGCCTTGCCTACACGAGTGAGGCGTCGATGTTCACCTCGCTCATGTCGTTGACGACGCCCGCGACGCGCAGCCCCTCGCGGTTGCCGAGCACATGGTTGGGCAGCGTGGTCTTCCCTGCCCCCAGGAACCCCGAGAGCACGGTCACGGGCAGCCGGTCGGTGGATGTCATGAGACCTCAGCCCTCCGGGTGGATGAGGCCGCGCTCGTACGCCTTCACCAGGCGCTGCGGCACCAGGTACACCGAGCCGTCCACGGTGAGGGGAACGAGCTGGGCGGGGGTCGCCTTCCACTGGGCGCGGCGGTGGCGGGTGTTGCTGCGGGACATCTTCCGCTTGGGAACGGCCATTCGTGAGACTCCTCGGTTCGGTGCTGTCACGGCGAGGCTATATGAAAATGGTTGCCATTATCAATTCTCCTCGGTTCGCAGGAGCCGGGGCCGGTCGCGGGGAGCGGTGTATGTGCGGCGTATACATCCCGACGGATGCTGTCAGAGGAGCGTCAGGAGGCGGCCGGGACCGGTGAGGGACGGGAACAGCGTCGGAGACGCCCCGCCGCGACCACGCCCGGAAACCTCGCTTCCTTCCTCGGAGGAACCCATGTCAGCTGTCCTCTACGGAGACGAGCCCGAGCCCCGAGAACAGCTCCCGGCCGGACGGCTCTGCGTGCCCGTCCGGCCGGGATCCCGGGGGTACGTGACCCGTCTCTTCCGTACGCCGGTCGGTGGCCGGACCGCCGTCGCGTTCACCGGTCCGGAGCGGTTGAGGGCCGTCCTGGGGGCCGCCCAGCCGTGGGTCGTCCTGGCCGAACCGGCGTTGCGCGCGCTCGTGGAACCGCTCGGCGTCCGCGAACTGCGGATCGACCCCGTCCTCACCGCCCGGACTCCCGGGGCCACTCCCACGCCCACTCCCTCGGCGACTCCCGCGGCCACGATCGACGGCACGCCCGCCGACACCGCCCTCGGCGTGACCTGTTCCGCGGCGGAGTCCGTTTCCGGGCCGGAGTCCGGGCCGGAGTCCGGGCCGGACGCCCGCCCGGAGTCCGTGCCGACCCCGTGGCCCCTCGCCCGGCTCGCGAGCTGAAGGGAGCCCCCGCGATGACGATCCTGCCCCCGCCCACCGTCCCGACCGACACGGTCCCCGTCACCCCGCCGGGCCCCGGTCCCGCCGACCTCCGCCCCCTCTGGCCCGCGACCACGACCGAGCGGCCCCGCGGCGAGGTCCACGTCGGAGGCGTTCCCCTCACCGAGATCGCCGAGAGCCACGGCACCCCTGTCTACGTCCTGGACGAGGCCGAGGTCCGCGAGCGCTGCCGCACCTACCGCGTCGCCTTCCCCGAGGCCGGGATCCACTACGCGGCCAAGGCGTTCCTGTGCCGTGCCCTCGCCCGCTGGGTCGAGGAGGAGGGACTCGGCCTGGACGTGTGCTCGGCCGGCGAGCTGGAACTCGCCGTCACCACCGGATTCCCGGCCGACCGGATCCTGCTCCACGGCAACGCCAAGTCACGTCGCGGCCCCGCCGGAATCGCCGTCTACCGGGTCCTCGCGGTGAAACGCACCCCCGGGCGGGCCTACGTGGCGGTGGACGGCGGGATGAGCGACAACCCGCGGCCCGCGCTGTACGGAGTGCGGTACGCGCCCCGTCTGATCGGCCGTCACTCGCGCGCCGGAGCCGAGCGCGTGACGGTCGTGGGCCGCCACTGCGAGGCCGGCGACATCCTCGCCGAGGACGTCCCGCTGCCCGCCGACACCCACCCGGGCGACCTGCTCGCGGTGCCGGTGGCGGGCGCCTACCACCTGGCCATGGCCTCCTCGTACAACCTCGTCGGCCGCCCGCCCGTGGTCGCCGTCCTCGACGGCCGGGCCCGGGTCCTGGTGCGCCGGGAGACCCTGGAGGATCTCCGGGTCCGGGACGTGGGCCTTTAGTCGGTCCACGGTTCGCCGGGCGTCCGGGGCAGCGGACGGGAGGGGACGATGGGAGGGATGATGGGAGGGAAGAGAGACGGAACACGAGGTCAGGAGCTTCCATGGCGAAGCAGGTACACCAGCCCCGTGAGGACGCGGAGTTCGATTTCATCCTCGGGATGAGCGGAGTCCCGGTCCTCGCGTACTTCATCGGGACATGGCCCAAGGCCATCGAGCCCTGCCGGGCGATGGACCTCGTCGTGGGGGGCGTGGCCGATGAGTACACGGGCCGCCTGACGGCCGTCCGCACCGACATGACGCGCTGTCCGGCCGCGACCAAGCGCTACGGGATCACCGGAGCTCCCTCCTGCGTCCTGATCGAGGACGGAGAGGCGGTGGCGCAGGCCGCGGGGCCCATGACCACCGCCGAGGTACGGGAGCTCCTGGACGCCCACCTCAGGAAGAGCGTGTGAGCCGTCCCCCTGCCCCACAGGGCTCCTCGCCCGCGCGTCCCTGCCCCGTGTCACCGAGGCACTCGGGAGCAGGAACGGCCGGCTCCTGCGCGACGGCGCGCACTGGCCCGTCCTCCGCCACGACGGCGTGATCCCCGTCGGCAGGGTCGCCGACGGTCCGTCCCGGTTGCTCGCCGACCGCACCCTGTGAACCGCCCCGGCCGGCCGCGCCGCGTCCTGCCGGTCAATCCGTCACGGCGCGCCCCCTTCCGGCGGGCGGCGGGCCAGAGTGTGCACGAGGCGGCCGAGCCGTCGGTAGGGGTCGCGTGACGAGGCGACCCACTCCGCTTCCAGCGCCTGTGCGTACGCGGAGGGGGCCGGGTCCCAACCGGTCAGGTGGTCGTGGAAGATCCGGATTCCCTGCCAGTCCAGCGGCGTGAGGCCGTGCTCGGCCACGAGCCGGTCGAGGGTCTCGGCCGTGTCCCCCCGTGTGTCCAGGCCGAGGTCCCGACGCTGGTGTCGGAGCCGTACGCGATGAGGCGGCGCGCCGACGCGCAGTCGCCGCTCAACGCTTCGCGGAAGCCGATCGCCTCCCGGTTCTTCGTCAGGATGCTCAGCACCCCGCCCGGCGCGACGAGACCGGCGAGGAGGGTGACCGAGCCCGGCGTGTCGTCCAGGTACATCAGCACGCCGTGGCAGCACACCGCGTCGAACTGGTCCCCGTCGAAGAAGAGGTCCTCGACACCTGCCTCCAGGAGACGGACCCGCGGGGCGAGCTCGGGCCGGGCGGCCAGGCGGCGGGCCGCGGCGCCGAGCATCAGGGCTGACGGGTCGGTCGCGGTCACCCGGTGTCCCGCCGCGGCGATCCGAAGCGTCATCTCGCCGTCGCCGCAGCCGACGTCCAGCACCCGCACCGGCCATGCGGGAAGCTCGGCCAGCACGCGGCGCGCCACGAGATCGTGGCGCAGGCGACCCCGGCCGGTGCGGGAGTGGGTGGCGTAGGCGGCGCCGACGGTGGCGAAGTCGGTCAACGCGACCAGCCCATCTCCGTGTAGGGGCGGCCGGCCAGGATGCCTTCGACCGCGGCGCGCGTGTACGGGACGATCGGCTCGGGCAGGTCCTTGGCGCTCCACCACTGCCAGGCGACGCACTTGTCCGGCTCCCGTACCTCCGGCGTGCCCTCCCAGTGGCGGGCTCGGAAGAAGAAACCGATACGAGGTCGGCCCCCGGGCCGGTCGACGACATGCACGGTGTGGACGAGTTCGAGGTCGGCCGGGTCGATCACCAGCCCGGCCTCCTCGTGCGCTTCCCGGACCATCCCGGCGGTCGCGGCCTCCGCCCCGAGGTGCCCGGCCAGGGTGTGCCAGGATCCGCCCGCGTACGCCGAGTCGGGATGACGGAGGCCCAGCAGGACGTGGCCCTCGCGCTCCAGGTACAGGTGGACGCCGACCACGTTCGGCACGGTCCCCGCCGGCGCATTCGCCGGACGGATCGCCCCGTCCAACCCGGAGGCGACGAGCTTGGCGCGCAGGGTGGGGGAAGTGACCTCGTCGAAGGGCAGCCAGGCGGCGCCGTCGACCTCCTCGGCCTGGAGCCTGAGGTCCGGTGCGTCGTCGGCGAGGTGGAAGACGAAGCGGAAGTCGTAGTGCCGGTGCGCCGCTTCGCCCTTGTCCGGGCGGGCGTCGATGTCGTGGACGTCGATGTCGTGGACGTCGATGTCGATCGGCAGCTCCTGGAACTCCGGTGTGAGGACGAGGGCGGCGGCCGGGATCCCGGTCTCCTCCTCGACCTCCCGCAGGGCCGCGGCAAGCAGAGTCTCGTCGTCGGCCTCGACGTGGCCGCCCGGGGCGAGCAGCAGCCCCAGCCCTCGGTGCAGGACGTGCAGGACCCGGGCGTCGCGGTCGATCACCGCGACGCTGCAGGTGATGTGGCCGGGGAGGGTGGTGCGGCCGGTCGGGTCGCCGGCGGCGTCCAGCGTGGCCCGAAGGCCGACCAGGGCGTCGCGTTCGCCGGGGTGCCGGTCGAGGTAGGCGGTGAGGAGGGTGCGGATGTGGGTGGAGGAAGGGGACATGTCAGAACCTCACTGAGCTCGGGCACCGGCAGGGGGCGAGATGGGCGAAGTGGGCGGGCTGGCGGACCTGGTGGAGCCGGCCGAGGGGCTTCACGACTGCGCCTCCCCCTCGCCGAGGAGGGCGTCGGGCTCGCTCGGCGTGCCTTTCACCCGGGTGGTGGCCTGGGCCGGTACCGAAGGTTTCGCGAACTGGCGGGCCTGGAGTTCGTACGCCTCCCGGAACGCGCCCGTGCTCGTGGCGGGGTCCATGAGCTGGGCGAACGTGCCGTGCTCGACGACCCGTCCCTCGTCCAGCACGTAGATCAGGTCGGCATGGCGCACGCTGTGGAGGCGGTGCGTGATCAGGACCGTGGTCTGCCCCGTACCGGCGAGGCGGTGGATCTGGTCGAAGACGCGCTGCTCGGCGGCCGGGTCGAGCGCGCTCGTCGGCTCGTCGACGATCAGCACCTGACCGTTGCGGGCCTTGCTCCGGGCCAGGCCGAAGGCCTGCCACTGTCCGCCGGAGAGTTCCTGCCCGCCCCGGTAGCCGCGGGCCAGCAGGGTGCTCAGACCGCGCGGGAGGCCCTTGACGACCTCATCGGCTCCCGCGTACGCGGCCGCCGCCTCGATGGCCTTGTCGTCCATCGGGACGCTGGTGCGGCCGATGCCGATGTTCACCCGGGCCGTGAACGGCCACCGCTGGAAGTCCTGAGCGACCATCGCCACGCGCGAGAAGATCCGGGCCCGGCAGGCGTCGGCGGCACTCACGTCACCCCACAGGACCCGCCCGGAGGCGGGCAGGTGCAGGCCGCACAGCAGCTTCGAGACCGTCGACTTGCCCGATCCGTTCCTCCCCACCAGGGCCACCGTCCTGCCGCGCGGAATCACCAGGTCCACCTCCCGCAGGGAGGGTTCGTCCGCGCCGTGGTAGGAGAAGGAGACCTTCTCGAAGCGGATCGCGTCGAAGTCGTCCGGCACGTCGACACCCGTCTCCGGGATCGCACGCCGCTCCGCCTCGACGCACAGCCGCTCCAGGTCGGCGACGAACAGGGACTCCTCCTGGATGTCGGTGACCCGCAGTACCAGGTCGGTGATGCTCGCCGACCCGGCCCGGATCGCCAGGACCGCGGTGCCGCCGACCGCGAGCGCCATCTGCCCGTTCCACAGCAGCAGACCGAGCACGCCGTACGCGGCCACCGTCGCCACGCCACGGGCCCCGTCGGCGAGCAGGCCCGTCCGGGCCGCCACCCAGGCGAGCCGGGTCTGCTCCCGCTCGCTCGTCTCCGCCATGCCCCGAAAGTGCTCCAGCAGAAACGGCCCCACGTCATGGACCCGGACCTCACCCGCCGCCTGCTGGTCGATCAGCAGGCGACTGATCAGCTGCGCCGCCCGTGCGTGCTGGACGAAGCGGTGCCAGCTCGCGTAGCGCGCCCGGGCCATCGTCAGCGCCCCCCACGCGCTGGGCAGCGCCATCGCGATGAGCAGCGGCAGGAGTGCCCAGTGCAGCACGGTCAGTACGCTCGCCGCGGCGATCAGCGAGATCGCCGAGGCGACCACGGCCGTGCAGTAGCCCACCATCCGCCGGGCCCCGTCGGCGCCCCACTGCGCCGAGTCCATCAGTTTGTGGAAGGCGTCGTCCTCGATGGCGTCCATCTCGACCCGGGCGACCAGGCTCAGGTACCGCTCGGTGGCGACCCGCTGGACCTTCGGCTCCAGCACGCCCGTGGAGGCGGTCGACGCCGACTCCAGCAGCGAGGAGACGACCGCCAGCACCGATACGAGCACCAGCGCCGGCACGGACCCCCGGAGCCGGTCGACCAGGGTCCCGGCCGCCAGCAGCTCGGTCAGGAGCGCGTTCACCGCGACCAGGGTGAACGCCTGCGCAAGACCCCGGCAGAACTCGCTGACCGCCACCGTGTACAGGGCTTTCCGGTCGGCCTGCCTCGCCAGCCGGACGGCCACGGCGACCTGCCGGGGAAAGCTCACGGCCATGCTCCACATGCCCAGCTTCACCCAGGTCCCGCGGTACTGGTTCCACCCCTGGTCGTAGTCGAGCCGGCCGCCGAACAGGAGCTCCTCGGAGGCCGAATGGGTCTCCGTCCCGTCTGTGGACGACGTGTCGTCCGCGGTGCGTCGCTTCATGCCCCCCACCTCGTATCCGGGCCGGCCACGAGCAAGGCACCCGCGCGGCGGAGAGCGCCGTGAGCGTCGGCCGCGAGCCGGGCGAGTCCGGGCCGAAGGGGGGCGAGTCCGGGCCGAAGGGGGGCGGGGAGGGGAGTCGTCACGGCGGGAAGGGGGTACACGGCGGCCTCCGGGAGGAAGTGGTCTGAGGTGTCGCGGCGTTCAACGACCCGCTCGCCGTTTCGAACACACGTGTTTCGGACGGGGCACGAACCCCAGGGGCAGGCGAATGTGCGTTCGTGCCGGGTACACCGACCCTTGCTGTCCGCGGCCCGACACGGGCGGGCGTGGTGGCCGAAACGCCGATGTCCGCCTGGAGGAGTCCGGCTGACCGCGCGTCATCGACGACCTCGCGGTGATCGGCCGGACAGGTCATAGCCCGGCCGATCCGTCGCGCGCGTCTCATCGAAAGTCTGATTCGTCTGCAAATGTTCGTTCCCAGGAATTCGTCCTCCAGGAATTCGTCCTCGTGAATCCGTCCGCCAGGACCTTCGGCGCTAGGAGATGTCTGATGGGTGTTGTCTCTACGAGTGCTTACGGCGCGTGGTTCTACGCCGGCCAGCAGGATGGTTCGCGGCGCTCCGCCGAGCGCGTGCTGCCGCTGGTGTTCGATCTCGTCAGGCCGGCGAGCGTCGTGGACGTCGGGTGCGGCACCGGTTCCTGGCTCGCGACCGCCCAACACCTTGGAGTGGAGGAGATCCTGGGCCTCGACGGACCCTGGGTGTCCTCCGACGCGCTCCACATCCCCCCACAGTGCTTCATGAAGCAGGACCTCAGCACCCCGCTGCGCCTGGACCGGCGCTTCGACCTGGCGATGTGCATGGAGGCCGCCGAGCACTTCGACGAGTCCCGCGCCGACTCCCTGGTCGCGGACCTGTGCGCCATGTCGGACGTCGTCCTGTTCTCCGCCGCGATCCCCGGCCAGACCGGAACGGATCACCGCAACGAGCAGTGGCCGCCGTACTGGCGCGAGCGCTTCGGGCAGTGGGGGTACGAGCTCGTCGACTGCCTGCGCACCCGTTTGTGGGACGACCACGCCATCGAGCCCTGGTACGCGCAGAACGCCTTCCTCTACGTCAGCGGCGAGCGGCTCGCCGCCGACGAGCGGCTCCGGGCGGCGGCCGCGGAGAACGGCCGGATGCCGCTGTGCGCCGTCCACCCGGGCGTACTCGCGCTGTTCTCCGCCCCGTACGCGCCCGCGGTGCCCGAACCCGCCGATCGCCGGGGCGCGCCACGCAGGTTCATCGGCCCCGCCGACCAGCGGTGCCGGTGCGACGCGGCGGAGCCGACGGCGCGGGCCTGAGCCGGCACTCGGACATGCGTCCGACGGGGCCGGAGGAGTACCCGGTTGGGTGACTGTGCCGCCGGATGGGTACGGGCAAGATCATCCGCATGAGAGCTTCCCTGACGCGCCGCGCGTGCGCCGTAGCCCTGCTCGTGACGTCGACGCTCGCCCCGGCGGTGGCCGTGGCCGCGCAACCCGCGGAAAGCGGACGGCAGTCGGAGCGCGCGGCGGCACCCGCCCGTCTTCTCGGAGAGAAGATCGTTCCGCACAAGCTCGACTTCCGGGGCACCACGGTCGGCGGCTTCTCCGGTGTCGACCGCAACCGGTGCACCGGGGAGTACGTGTTCCTCAGCGACGACCGCTCGCAGTTGCAGCCCGCCCGCTTCTACACCGCCCGACTCGACGTGGACGCGGCCGGCGTGCACTCCGTCGACTTCACCGGTACGCACGCCCTCCTCCAGCCCGACGGCTCGACGTACCCCGCGCCGTCCGTCGGCGACGGCAAGGCCATCGATCCGGAGGAGATCCGTGTCGATCCGCGCACCTGCGACTACTGGTGGGCGCAGGAGGGCGACCGGCCCAGGGAGGTCGGCGCCGGACCGGTGATCCAGCCGTCCGTCCAGTTCGCCGGGCCCACCGGGGGCTACCTCGGCCGGTTGCCGCTGCCGTCGAACTACGAGATCACCATGGAGGAGCGCGGTCCGCGCCGGAACCAGGCGATCGAGGCGATCACCTTCGGCTCCCAGGGCCGTGTGGTGACCAGCGCGGTCGAGGGTCCGCTGATCCAGGACGGCCCGGTGCCGGACCTGGAGAACGGCGCTCTCGTCAGGGTCACGCGGCAGACCCGCGAGGGACGGGTGCTCGGCCAGTTCGCGTACCCCCTTGAGAAGATCTTCGCCCCGTCCGACCCGACCAGCCCCTGGGGCCCGGACACCGGAGTCCCGTCCCTCCTCGCCTTCCCCGACAACCCCCACCGCTATCTCGTCCTCGAACGCACCTGGGTCGCCGGCTCGGGATACAAGATCCGTCTCTACGACGCCACCACCCGTGGCGCGACCGACGTCCAGCGGATGGAGTCGCTGGCGGGGCAGCCCGTCGTGGCGATGCGCAAGAAGCTCGTCGCGGACTTCGACACCCTGGGCCTCTCCACCGTGGACAACACCGAAGGCATGACGTGGGGGCCGGAACTGCCCTCCGGTGAAAGGTCGTTGATCCTCGTCAGCGACGACAACTTCGTCTCGGACGCGGTCACCCAGATCGTCGCCCTCGCCCTCCGCTGACCACGACGGGCGCGTGACGCGCAGGAGCCGGCCGACGACTGTCGGCTCCTGCGCGGCACGGCGCGACGGACGAGGACATCGAAATCTGGGCTATGATGCGCGGTATCACCTGAGCCTTCCCGGGCGGACACGTATCCCTGGGGAGGCTTTTTTCATGCCCTGTCGGCGACAGCACGCGGGGCCTGTTCGCCCTTCTCGGGCGTTCCCCGTCGCACCGCCCCATGAGATCGGCACACCCATGCCCCGGGGGCGGTCGCCCGTATCGAAGGAGTGTCATGTCCGACGTTTCCGTGCGCCGTGCGACCGTTGACGACCGTCCTGTCGTCGAGCGGCTGTGGCTCATGTTCCGCCATGACATGTCGGAGTTCAGCGAGGTGCTTCCCTTCCCGGACGGCACGTTCCGCAAGGAGAGGATCGATGCCGCCTTCACGGACGCCGATTGGGCTCCGTACCTGCTGACCAGTGGTGATCGACCCGTCGGTCTCGCCGTCGTTCGCGCTCTGGCCGAGCCGACGCGCGTGCTGAACAGCTTCTTCGTGGTCCGTGGAGCCCGCCGGGCGGGGATCGGCCTGAGCGCCGTCCAGCAGCTCGTCGCCGGCCGCCCGGGGCCGTGGGAAGTGGCCTTCCAGGACACCAACGCGGCAGCGGTGAACTTCTGGCGGCGGGTCGCGACCGAGGTCGCCGGGGAGGCGTGGTCCGAAGAGCGCAGGCCCGTACCCGGCCGTCCGGACCTGCCGCCCGACGTCTGGATCTCGTTCCGCGCCGCCGCGGACCCGCGACCGGGCGACGGGCGGACCTCCTGACCTTCCCCCTTCGGGGTCCGCCGCGGCGACCGGCTCACGTCCGCCGTCGCGCGGTCCCGTCGGCGAAGCGGGCTTGCGGGGTGCGGTACTGCCCTGTCGCAACCGCCCTGTCGGAGCAGCCCTGTCAGAGCAGGCCTTCGACCGCGTAGAGCGCGCCGAGTCCGACGGCCAGGGACCCGAGGAGTACGCGCAGGAAGGTGTCCGGCATGCGTGGCTGGAGGCGTGCTCCGAGGTAGCCGCCGATGAGTCCGCCCAGACCGCAGGCCAGACCGAGCGGCCAGTCGGGGGCGATGGTGCCGCTGTGCGTCAGGGACAGGAGGGCGTAGGTACAGGCGCCGACGACCGACGTGGCGAAGGTCGAGGCGAGCGCGGCGGGCGCGACGGTGGAGACGGGGACACCGCGACCGACGAGAACGGGGCCGAGGATCGATCCGCCGCCGATCCCGTAGACGCCTCCCACGACCCCGACCGCCAGGGCCATCGACACGACCGTCCGGGGCGCGGGTCCGGGCCTGGGGGCCGTCGAGTGCGCCGGGCGAAGGGTCCTGACGATGAGCCACACGCCGAGCGGCAGCATCAGCGCGGCGATCAGGAGGCGGAAGACACGGGGGCCCGGCAGGGCGAACACGCGGATGATCGCGCCGAGGACGACTCCGGGGAGCGAACCCAGTACGAGGAGGCGTACGAGCGGTCCGGTCAGAGCGCCGTCGCGCCGGTAGCGCAGCAGGGCGCCGGGCCCCGCCACCACGTTGTACAGCAGGTTCGTGGGCGTGACGGCGGGGCTGGGCACGGCGAAGACGCTGAGCTGCACCGGGAGCAGGAACACGGCACCGGACACTCCGACCGGCGTCGTCACCACGGCTGTCAGCAGCCCGACCATCAGGCCGGCGACGCCGACTTCCCACTCCACGGGTACCCCCTCGGGAGGCCCTCCGGCGTCCTGCCGCTCGACCTCCGCGACAGCCTAGACGGTGGCGTGGCGAGGGGACCGGCAGGAGCGGGCTCGCCCGTACGCGCACGTCGTGGCCGACGGAGATCGGAGTGAACGGCCGGACACCCCCTAGGTGTATTGATCACGAGCGTTGTTGACACTCGGCAGGTCTTGAACATGGCGAAGACCTCCGGTGT
>NZ_BMSF01000027.1 GCF_014649015.1 Streptomyces narbonensis | reverse complement strand
GAAGCGGTGCAGGAACCACAGACGGCGTTGCGCGAACGACAAGGGCAGTTGTTCCGGTCGGGGTTTTGCCACCAGGGGGATTTGTACTGGCTTGTTGTGGGTGAGTGAGGGTGCCAGTCCGGCGACTGTGGGGTTGTCGAATACGGCGCGGATGGGTACTTCGGTGCCGAGGACGGTTCGGATGCGTGAGGTCAGTCGGGTGGCGAGGAGGGAGTGGCCTCCGAGTGCGAAGAAGCTGTCGTCGATGCCGACCTGGTCGAGGCCCAGTACTTCGGCGAACAGTCCGGCGAGCATTTCCTCGGGGAGGTTCCGGGGAGCGCGGTAGGTGTCGCCGGTGAATGCGGGTTCGGGCAGGGCTCGTCGGTCGAGTTTCCCGTTCACGGTCAGTGGCAGTTCGTCGAGTACGACGACTGCGGCCGGCACCATGAACTCCGGCAGTCGGGAGGCGAGGAACCGCCGTAACTCCTGCCCGTCCGGGAGGATTCCGTCGATCCCGGCGGCGTAGGCGACCAGCTGTTTCCCGCCGACACCGTCACGGGCTACCACGACGGTCCGTGACACGCCGGGGTGTGAGCCGAGGACGGTTTCTATCTCGCCGGGCTCGACTCGGAATCCGCGGATCTTGACCTGGTCATCGGCCCGGCCCACGAAGACCAACTCGCCCTCGCGTGTCCACCGGACCAGGTCCCCGGTCCGGTACATCCGCGAACCGGCCACACCGAACGGATCCGCCACGAACCGGCCGGCCGTCAATCCCGAACGCCCGAGATAACCACGGGCCAACTGCACCCCGGACACATACAACTCACCCACCACACCCACCGGAACCAGACGCAGACCGGCATCCAGAACACGCGTGTGCATGTTCGGGATCGGAGTTCCGATCACACTGCCGTCCGTGGTCGCGTCGAGCGGACGGCAGGTGACGTGCACGGTCGTCTCGGTGATCCCGTACATGTTCACCAGCCGCGGCTTCCGGTCTCCGTGGCGTGCGTACCAGCCGCTGAGCGTCCGCGGATCGAGCGCCTCTCCACCGAAGATCACGAGCCGCAGCGCGAGGTCGTCCGGGAAATCCGCGTCCGTCTCGGCCAACTGCTGGAACGCCGACGGTGTCTGGTTGAGCACGGTGACGCCTTCGGCGGCCAGCAGCCGCCGAAAGTCCCGGGGGGAGCGGCTGGTCTGGTGGGACACGACGACGAGCCGTCCGCCGTGCAGCAGCGGGCCCCAGATCTCCCACACGGAGAAGTCGAACGACGGCGAGTGGAACAACGTCCAGACGTCATCCGGACCGAAGTGGAACGACGATTCGGTGGCGGCGAACAGGCGCGTCACGTTCGCGTGCGGAACGACAACGCCCTTGGGAGTCCCGGTTGACCCCGAGGTGTAGATGAGGTACGCGGGCTGGTCGCCGTGTCGCGGCGGGACCGCGACACCTCCGCCGCGTTCATCGGGCGAGATCCGAGGGTGCCCGGTCGCGGGCAGGTCGACGTCCGGTCGTGTGATCACCAGGACCGGGTCGGCGTCGTCGAGCATGAAGGCGATCCGGTCCGCCGGATATCCCGGGTCCACCGGTACGTAGGCCGCCCCCGTCTTCAGTACCGCCAGCACCGAGACCACGAGGTCGATCGACCGCGGCAACGCCACGGCCACGAACTGCTCCTCGCCCGCGCCCCTCGCGGCCAGCGCCTGTGCCAGGCCGCTCGCGCGCCGGTCCAGTTCCGCGTACGAGACGGTGGCGCCGTCGCACACCAGCGCCGTCGCATCGGGCGTCGCGCTCGCCCGCTCGGCGAACAACGACACGAGGGTGGCGTCCGGGACCGCTGTCGTCGTGTCCTCGCGCGCGGTCAGCCAGGACAGTTCCGCCGGGCTCAGGGTCTGGGTCACGTCCACCGGCGCGTGCGGGTCGGCCATCACCGACCGCAGGCATTCGATCAGACGGGAACACAGCGCCGCGAGGTCGTCCCGATCGTAGAGCGCTTCAGGGGCGTCGAACCGGATGCACAGGTCGCCCGTGGCACTGGTGCCGTCGACATAGACGGAGATCATCAGCTCGTCGGTGACACCGAACGAGCTGCCGGCGAGGCGTGCCGGGGTGCCGTCGAAATCGAGCGGTTCAAGGAACGGGATGAGGTTGAGAATTGCGCCGAACGGACTGCGTGGTTCGTGGCTGAAGCCGGCGTTACGCCGGATGCCGGATATCTGCAGCGACGAGTGGCGGTAGATGCCCCGGGCTTCGTCGGTGACCACCTCGGCCAGCTCTGCCAGCGATATTCCGGGCCGGAACGCGATCCGTATGGGCAGGACGTTCTGGACCATCCCCGGGGTCGCCCTCGTCTCGCCGAACCGGTTGTTCACGCTGAGCGAGAAGAGCGGTTCGGACTGTCGGCACATCCGCCGGAAGAACACCGCGACCGCGGCAGTCGTCAGCGATGTCATGGCGACACCCAGGGATTCCGCGACGTCCTGCCATTTCGCGTACTCCGCGGCGGGAACGCATGATTCGAAATCGCGCATCCGGATTCGTGCGGCAGTCGAGAGCCGGGGCGGTTCCAGTGCGGTGACGTCGGTCTTCGAGACGCCGTTCGGCAGCCGGACCACTTCGTCGGCACCCGCGAGGTAATCGCGCCAGAACGCCGCATCGGCGGCGGAGCGGGCCGAGCCGCGATATCGCCGGTCGGCCTGGTGGAAGGCTTCGGGCGCGGCGAAGGTACTCGGCGGGATCGGCAGGTCCTTGCGCAGTGCCGTGTAGATGTCGGCGATCCGCCGGGAGAGGAGGTTCATGATCCCGAAGCCGTCGGAGGTCAGGTGAGGGCACACCACCACCAGCTGCAGCCGGTCCTCGGCGAGGACGATCACCCCCGCGCGCAGCAGGAGATCCGACCCGAAATCGAAGGGCCGTCCCACCAGGTCCGAAACGATCTCGCCCGCGGCGGCGTGCGGATCGGCGCTTCCGGAGACGTCGATCGAGAACGGTTGCCAGTCGCCGATTTCCCGGAACACCTGCCTGAGGCCGCCGTCGTCGTCTTCGCGGAAGTTGACCAGCAGCGTGCGGGCATCCGCCACGGCCCCGCGAATCGCGGAGATGAGCTCCGAGCGGGACACCTCGCCGTCGATCTGCCACAAAGCCAAACCGTTGTTCGGCACGTCGGGCGATATGGCGTGTGCGAACCACATGCGTTCCTGGGCGGCCGAGAGGGCTAGCGATGACATTTCCACTCACCTCGATGTGTGCTTATGGAGCGTCGGACAGCACGACATCGCGTGTCGGCCGAGGACGCCGAAGCCTGCCGCCCGTCTCCGTCAGCGCTCGGCGGGAGGTCGCAACCGGGTTTCGGGTCGAAACGCCGGGCGGTGGTACGGGCGTCGCGTTCCCACAGCCGGAGTTCACCACGTGTCGGCCGGTCACACGATCGCTCTTTCCTGCTTCTTTCCGCCCGCGTTCCGGCATCGGTGCGGGCGCGTAGGGTTCCAGGTGGAGAAAACGAGCGCGACGCGGAGGCGGCGAGGAATTCCTCACCGCGCGGCAGGCCCCGCTTCCCGACGCCAGCGGCACATCAGGTCGGCGACCTCGCCGCGGCGGCCGCTCGGGTCGCTGCCGAAGGACTCCCGGACGCGTTCCCTGATCTCGGATGGTTGGTCCTGGCTGAGCTTGAACATCGCCTCCGTACGTCGGGCGTGGATGCGGAAGGCCCCGACCCCGGGCAGGATCTTGCGGAAGTAGTCCACCGACTCCGCCATGTCCCAGCCCGTGCCGAATTCGGCCTCGTAGGCACGTACGGTCGCCTGCACGACGGCCAGCGTGGGCTCGCTCCGGCCGAGTCGCTGCACCGGACCGCGAACGTGCACGGAGGTGAAGTTCCAGGTCGGCGCTGCGGGCGTGGTTTGGTAGGTGGTCGGGGAGACGTAGGAATGCGGCCCGGTGAACACCACGAGCGCCTCGCCCGCGTCCGCGGCCTCCCAATGCGGATTCGCGCGGTTCATGTGGCCGAGCAGGACGATCTCCGCCGCGCCGTCGGCTGTCGGATCGCCGGCTGTCGGATCGAGGATCACCGGCACGTGGGTGGCGTGCACACCAGGCCCCAGGGGGTCCGCGGTGACCAGCAGCGCCAGCGGGTTCGACCGGATCATGTCGACGGTCCAGCTCAGATCGGGCTGACGGTAGGCTGCGGGGACGAACATGTCCGCCCCTTCCGGGTCTCTCGACGTTCGATGAGTGTCGGCATGCATCACGAGCTGCGCGCCAGGCAGCGCAGCGCTTCCTTGTCGATCTTGCCCATCGCGGTGCGCGGCAGCTCGGCCAGCGTGACGATCCGATCAGGGATCTTGTACGTGGCGAGGCCGCGCTCGCGCAGATGGGTCTTGACGGCGGCTGACGGAACGTCGGTTCCCAGCAGGAGGAAGGCGTACGTCCGCTCACCCAGGGTGCGGTCCGGCACGCCGACGACGGCCGCGTCCCGCACCGCGGGATGGGCGCACAGATGGCGCTCCACCTCCTCCGGGGAGATCTTCTCGCCCGCCCGGTTGATGACGTCCTTGATCCTTCCGAGGATCACCAGGTTTCCGTCAGGACGTCGACAGGCCAGGTCGCCGGTCCGGTAGAACCCGTCGGACGTGAACGACCGCGCGTTCTGCTCCGGCGCCCGGTAGTACCCGTGGACGGTGCACGGCCCGCGCACCAGCAACTCGCCGGCCTCCCCGTCGGGCAGCGGCTTTCCGGACGGCCCCACCACCAGCATCACGTCGGCCTCGGAAAGCGGCCTGCCCTCGGTGTTCTCGATCACCTCCTCCGGGTCGTCCAGCCTGGTGTGGGCGAGGAACCCCTCGGTCGTGCCGAACCAGCGCGTCAGCCCGCACCCCAACACCTTGCGGGCCCGCGTCGCCAGGGCGGAGTCGAGCGGGGCACTGCCGACCTGCACCGCCAGCCGGGAGAGGTCGTGGTGATGCCGGCCGGAGTCGGCCCACAGCCGCAGTACAGCGGGCACGAGCGAGGTGACGGTGACCCCCTCCCGCTCGATCAGGGGAAACACCTCATCGGGCCGCACACTGGAGGTGAGCACGGCCTTACCGCCGAGCAGCAGGCTTCCCAGTACCCCCGGGCAGGTGAGGGCCGCCATGTGCGACACCGGGTTCACCGCGAGGTAGACCAGGTCCGAGCCCGCCCCCATCGCCCGGGCGGTCGCCCGCATGAGGTAGGCCAGTTCGTCATGGGTCCGCGGGATCAGCTTGGGCGGCCCCGTCGTCCCGCTGGACAGCAGGAACAGCGCCGGGTCGGACGGATTGACCGACGGCAGCTCCCGAGGGGGACCCTCGAGGGCGTCGAGAGCGACGAACTCCTGGGCGTCACCGCTGACGAGCACATGCCCGTCGAAGGGGACCTCGCGGGCGAGCCGCCGGAAGTCGAAGCCGCCGAACTCGTCCTTGACCGCGTACGCGACGGCGTCGCTGTGCGCGCCGACATGCGCCATCTCGACGCGCCGGTGCCCGGGCAGGGCCAGGACGGGAATGGCGCCGGCGCGCAGCAGCGCCAGGACGAGCACGACGAACTCCGGGATGTTCGGCATCTGCACCACGACACGGTCCAACGGCCTGATGCCCAACTCCAGCAGCCCGCACGTCAGCCGTTGCACCCTGTCCCACAGCTCGGCGTAGGTCAGTTCGCGTTCACCGCAGACGACGGCCACGCGGTCGGCGTGCAGCGCGCAGGATTCCTGGAACAGATCGCCGAGCGGGCGACCGAGCCAGTAGCCGGCCCGGTGGTACTCCTGGGCAAGTCCGTCGGGGCACGGGACGAAGCCATCGATCATGATCACTTCCCTCGTCGCCGGGACCGGTCGACGGCATCGCCCCGGTCCCTCCTCACCCGCATCGTTGCTGCGCCGTGCCCCGCGCAGGCTGATCTCTTGCCGAGATCTTTCCCGAGCTGCCAGGACGCGACGTACGCCTGGAACCTGGGACGGTGAAGATACTCCGCCCACTGTGGCCGCGCCCGGCGGACGCAGGGCCGACCATCGACAGGAGCGTCCCTTGACCGATGTCACCGCTACGGTCCACAGCGGCACCGTCGTCGACATGCTGCGGGCCAACGCGGTTCGCGATCCGGACGCGGTCGCCTTCACCCACCTGACGTTCCCGGTCGGCGGACCCGAGCACGGGCAGCGCGTCTCGCTCAGCCGTGCCGAATTGGACGGCCTGTGCCGCGCGCTGGCCGACGTGCTGGGCGCGCACGAACTCGCCCGCCACCGCGTGCTGATACTCGCCCCGCCGGGCCTGGACTTCATCGTGGGTCTGTTCGGCACGCTCTACGCCGGCGCGGTCGTCGTGACCTGCCCGCCACCCGTGAGCGACGAGAGCGATCCGCGCACCGAGCGGGCGGTCCAGATCGCGTCCGACGCGCAGGTGTCGGCGGTGGTGACGACCCGCGAGGTTCGGGACCGGCTCGGGGAGCTGCGCCGCCGGTTCGGCGACGTGCCGTGGATCGCGGTGGACGACGTGGAACCTTCGGCGATCGGGCCACTCGCCCTCCCTGCCATCGACCGGAGCGATCTGGCCCTGCTGCAGTACACCTCCGGGGCCACCGGAGGGCCGAAGGGTGTGATGATCAGCCACGACAATCTGGTGCACCAGCTGCCGCAGGCGGCGACGATCTTCCAACTCCCGCCCGGCAGCAACGTGGTCAGCTGGATATCGCCCTACCATGCGCTCGGAATCGTCGTGCACCTCATGCTGTCGCAGTATCTCGGCGGCCAGGCGGTGTTCCTGGCGCCGGAGGACTTCGTCGGACACCCCCTGCGCTGGTTGCGCGCCATCTCCGACACGCCGGGGCCGGTGCTGTCCTGCGCGCCGAACTTCGCCTTCGGCCTCTGCACCGATCAGGTCGGCGAGGAGGAGCGTGCGGGGCTCGACCTGTCCGGCTGGCGCACCACCCTCAACACCGCCGAGCGCGTCCAGGCGCACGGCATGGCCCGGTTCATCGAGGCCTACCAGCCGCACGGCTTCCGGACGGCTGCCATGTGCCCCGGCTTCGGCATGACCGAGGCCATGGTGCTGACCGGGCAGCGCCGGGGCCGGCCGCTCGTGCTGGACGTGGACGCGGCCGAGCTGGAACGGGGCAGAGCGGTGGTACTCGGCGAGCCGGACGCGGCCCCGGTAGCAGCCGCCGCCGAGGGCGAACGCAGGCTGCGCCTGGTCGGGGTCGGTCAGCCAGGTCCGTACTCCGAAGTGATCGTGGTCGACCCGGAGAGCAGGCGGCGGCTGGGCGAGCACGAGATCGGCGAGGTGTGGATCCGCGGCCCGGTCGTGTGCCAGGGCTATTGGAAGCGTGCGGAGCTGACCGAGGAGACGTTCGGCGCGCGGCTGTCCGACGGCGAGGGTCCGTATCTCCGTTCCGGCGACATGGCCTTCCTGCACAACGGCGAGCTGGTGCTGTGCGGCAGGCGCAAGGAGATGATCATTGTGCGGGGCCGCAACTTCTACCCCCACGACATCGAGTCGGCCGGCGAGCGGGCACACCCAGCGCTTCGAGGCGCGCCCGCGGCGGCGTTCTCCGTGGACCGCGACGCCGGCGAGGAGCTGGTCCTCGTACAGTCCGTGCCGGACACGGACGCGCTCCCCATTCCGCTGCCGGAGTTGGCCCGGCGTATCCGCTCCGCGGTGACCGCGGAGCACGAGGTGGACGTGCACCACCTGGTTCTGGTGTCGCCTGCTCAGATCCCCAAGACGATCAGCGGCAAGATCCAACGCGGCGAGTGCCGACGCCGCTATCTTGCCGACGAGCTCGAGACACTGCTCGAACCGCTCCAGGTTGGTCCGCCGTCCGCGTCCGCGTCCGTACCGGATCGGCGGGCGAACCGTCGACCCGCCGGTGGGAGCGCCGCCCTGCCCGGTCTGCTCGCGGCCCTGGACCCGTCCCTGCGGGCGGGAGTGATATCGGCCGAACTGCGTCGACGCCTCGGCGATGTGTTCGACGTTCCCGCCGACGAGGTTCCCACCGCCGTGCCGCTGGTCGCCCAGGGGCTCGAATCGATACGCGCCATGGAACTGCGCGCCATGCTGGAACGGGACCTTCAGGTGGATCTTCCGCTGGCCACCTTCCTCCGTTCGTCCGTGGAGGAGCTCACCGAGCTGATGGTCCACCGGCTCGACGCTCGGCAGGCGTCGTCGGAGTCCGAGACTTTCCACGCCGACCCGGAGCATCGGTTCGAGCCCTTTCGACTCACCGGTCTCCAGCAGGCCTACCTCGTCGGCAGGCACGCCGGCGACGAACGGGGCGATGTCGCGACCCACCTCTACCTGGAGATCGAGGCGGGCGACCTGGACCTGCGCCGGTTGAAGACAGCGCTGACCGCGCTGGTCTCCCGGCACGACATGTTGCGCGCGGTGGTGGCGGAGGACGGCACCCAGTGGGTGCTCCCGGAAGCCGATGCCACACCGGTCCCGTTCTCGGTCACCGACTGCTCCGCGGAGTCCGGCGCGCGGACCGCCGCCGCCGTACGCGAGGAGATGTCCCACGAGATCAGGCCGATCGGTCAGTGGCCGATGTGGGAAGTGCGGGCGCTGATCCTGCCGGGCGACCGGATCCGCCTGGCCATCAGCATCGACTTGCTGATCGCCGACGTGGCCAGCATCAGGCTCTTCTTCGACGACTGGCGGCGGCTGTACGCCGGTGAGCGGCTCCCACCGCTGCGGACCACCTTTCGGGACTGTGTCAACGCCCATGCCGTCGATCCGGAAGATCCGGAGTATGTCGCCGCCCGTGACTACTGGCTGCGACGGGTGCCCGAACTTCCCGAGGGGCCACGGCTGCCGTGGCGGCGCGGGGCGACCGCGCCCGCACGGTGGAGCAGAAGGGCTCACCGGCTGCCGGCCCGGTCCTGGTCACGCATCAGGCAACTGGCGCGACAGCACGAGCTCACCCCGACGTCGGTGTTGCTCGCGGCCTTCGCGACCGTGCTCGGGCGCTGGTCCACGAGCGACCGATTCCTGCTGAACCTGCCGCTGTTCAGCCGGCGCCCGGTGCATCCGGACGTCGATGCTCTGATCGGCGACTTCACCAGCGTGGTCCTGCTCGAAGTGGACCTCCGCGGCCGCCCCGGCATCGCCGAACTGGCCGACCGGTTGCACCGGCAGCTGTGGCGCGACCTGGAACACCGCTCGTTCGACGGGGTGGCGGTACAGCGGGAGCTGGCCGGAGCGCGCTCGGCCACGGGTGTCCCGCACTGCCCGGTGGTCTTCGCCAGCGCCCGCGACCAGGGCTGGGACCAGCAGGGTCGGGACACCGGAACGTTGGGCCAGAACTGGCTCGGCCGGACCACGTTGAGCATTTCGCAGACCCCGCAGGTGCTTCTGGACCATCAGGTGTACGAGAACGCCGGGGCGTTGGAGTTCAACTGGGACTCGCCGGGCGACGCGTTCCTGCCCGGCGTGCGGGACGAGATGTTCGACGCCTACTGCGGCTTGCTCGACGGTCTGGTCGACGCCGGGGCGTGGTCGGGCGGCGCGGATGCCCGCGGTGCCGGCCTGGACGAGTTCGTGGCCCGGGTGGACGCGACGGACGGTGCGGTGACTCCGTCGGCGTCGTTGGCCGACGGGGTGATGGGCTGGGCCGAGCGCGAGCCGGACCGGGTGGCGGTGGTGACGGCCGACGGCGACCTGTTGCGGTACGGGGATCTGGGGTGGTGGGCGTCCGGGGTCGCGGAAACCCTCCTGGACTCGGACGCCGACCCGGGCGCGTTGATCGCGGTGGGGATGTCGAAGTCGGCACAGCAGGTGGTGGCTGTGCTGGGCGTCCATCTGGCAGGCCGCGCCTATCTGCCGGTGGATGTGGATCTGCCTCCGCGGCGGCGTGCCGAACTGCTGGCGGCGGCGGGCTGTTCAGTGGTCCTCGTCCGCGCGGGCGACGACCACCGACAGTGGCCTGACACGGTTCGGGTCGTGGAAGTGGAGGACTGCCGGGACAGGGCCCGACGGCTCGCCACATCGCCGGCGAAGGCCACGGATGTGGCGTACGTGCTCTTCACCTCCGGCTCCACCGGTGCGCCCAAGGGCGTGGCGGTCTCGCATCAGGCCGCGCTGGGCACGTGTACGGACGTCTGCGACCGCTTCGGGATCGGGGCCGACGACACGGTGCTGGGTCTGTCGTCGCTGAGCTTCGACCTGAGCGTGTTCGATGTGTTCGGGGTGTTGGGGGCGGGCGGCCGGCTGGTGCTGCCGCGTCCCGGCTCGCAGCGGGATCCGGAACACTGGCTGGAAATGTCGGCCGAGCATGCGGTGACGGTGTGGAACAGTGTGCCCGCGGTCGCGGAGATGGTCGTCACTCAGCTGGGTGCCGGCGGTCGGCGGGCCACTGCGCTGGCCGGTGTCCGGGTGGCGTTGTGGTCCGGTGACTGGATCCCCGTCGGCCTGCCCGACCGCTGGCGCGCGTGGTCGCCCGGGTGCCGGCTGATCTCGCTGGGCGGGGCCACCGAGGCCGCCATCTGGTCCGTCTTTTACGAGATCGGCGAGGTCGACCCCGCGTGGGACTCCATCCCGTACGGCCGGCCGCTGACGAATCAGCGTGTCCATGTCCTCGACGACCGGTTGGAGAACTGCCCGGTCTGGGTGGTGGGCGAGCTGTACATCGGCGGCCTGGGGCTGGCCGAGGGGTACTGGGACGACCCGGTGCGCACTGCGGAGCGGTTCATCATCCACCCCGTGTCCGGAGAGCGGCTCTATCGCACCGGGGATCTGGGCCGGTGGCGGCCGGACGGCACGATCGAGTTCCTGGGACGGACGGACGGTCAGGTCAAGATCGGTGGTTTCCGGATCGAGCTCGGCGAGATCGACGCCACGCTCGGCCGGCACCCGGCGATCGCGAGGGCCGTCACCACGGCCACGGGGACCCGCTACCACCCGCACCTCACCACGTTCGTCGTTCCGGACCGTGTGCGACGGCCGGCCCCGGCTGAGGAAGCCGGTGGCGAGGGTGCCGAGTACGAGAGCCTGCTCGGCGCCGTGATCACCGATGCCGCCGACCGCGCGGCCGTCACCGCGGCCCAGCGTGGCCGGCGTGCCGACCTGACCTCGCCGGCGGTCGGACTGCCCGACTTCCATGACCCGGAGCGGACCGACCGCCGGTGGAACCGGCGGCGCAGCCATCGGCGGTTCGCGGCGACCGAGGTTCCGTTGGCCGAACTCGCCCGGCTGCTCCACTGCTTGCGGGCCGTCGGCGCCGAACACCGCCCGGTGCCGAAGTACCGGTACGGTTCGGCCGGATCGCTGTACCCGGTGCGGACCTATGTCTACGTCCGCCCCGGGCGAGTCGACGGGCTGCCCGGCGGCTCCTACTACTACGACCCGATGACACACCGGCTGTGCACCTTGGGTAGTGGTGTCGAGTTGCCGGCGTCCGTACACCTCTCGATGAACCAGGACGCCTTCTCCTCGGCAGCGTTCCACCTGTTTCTCGTCGGCCCGATGGCCGAGGTCGAGCCGATGTACGGGCGGCGCGCCCACGACTTCTGCCTCATCGAGGCGGGCGCGATGAGTCAGCTGCTGGCCGAGTCGGCCACCGAGGGCCCGCTGGGGCTGTGCCAGATCGGACTGCTGCGGGACGAGCAGCCTTTACGCGCGCTCTTCAGCCTGGGCGAGGACGAAGTGCTGCTGCACGGCCTGCTCGGCGGAGTGGCGCTTCCAGAACCGGGCGAGGCCATGGGCGTCGGCGTCGGCGTCCCGTCGGCTCGGGGGGCGGGGCCGGCCGGTCTGGCCGGCCAGGTGCGCGAACTCGCGGTGAACGCGCTGCCCGCGCACATGGTGCCGAGCAGGATCCGCGTGATCGACGAACTGCCGTTGACCGACCAGGGCAAAGTGGACCGTCGCCGTCTTGAGGAACTGGCCGGCGAACCCGAGACCGGCGTCGAGGCCGTCGAACCGGGATCCGATACGGAGGCGCGGGTCGCGGCGATCGTCGCCGAGACGCTCGGGCTTGACCGCGCCGGAGTCACGGAGAATCTCTTCGGCCTCGGGGCTGACTCCGTGCAGCTCATCGCCATCCGGCAGCGGCTGTCCACGGCGTTCGGCCATGAGCTGCCTCTGGTTCGGCTGTTCGAAAACGCCTCGATCCGTACGGTGGCCGCCGCACTTGAGGCCGCACCCCGGGTCCCGCCGCACTAGGACCTGTCGTCACATTCCCGTCTGCCCCGCGGCGTCTGGCACGCACCAGACGCCGCGGGGCCGCCCTTCGGGCGACGACGGGAATGTGACGACACCCCCTAGGTTCTGTTCCCGGTAGGACGAGTTCACCTGCTCCTGCTGCGGCCGGGCTTCGAGCAGGGCGCGAAACGGCTGTCCAGGCCGCGCCCTGCGCTCGCCGCCCGCACCCTCGACACCCCCTGGCCCAGGCGCGGTGGCTCGGACCTCCTCCCTGGCGATCACCCTCGGTTACTATGCTCACTTCATGTCGGAGGCCGGCAGCGAGGGGCGCGGCACCATCGGCGGTCTACTCGGGGAGCGGGGATCCCGGCTCGCCGGCCGAACTCCCCAGGTTCTCCCCAGCGCCGTTGACCGGCGATTCCTGCCTCTACGCCCCGGAGAAGTCGTCCGTGGATCATAAGATGGAAAAGATGGGTGGCCTGGGAAAGTGTTGGAAGAAGTCGTAGCGACCCGCTATGTCACGCCCTTGCGTGAGGGCGGCTCGCTCCCCGGGATCGTCGAGGCCGACGACCTCGGCACCTACGTCATGAAGTTCACGGGCGCGGGCCAGGGTCGCAAGACCCTCGTCGCCGAGGTCGTCTGCGGACAGCTCGCGCGCAGGCTCGGGCTGCGCGTGCCCGAGCTCGTCGCCATCCAGCTCGACCCGGTCATCGGTCTCTCCGAGCCCGACCAGGAGGTCCAGGAGCTGCTCAAGGCGAGCGGCGGCCTCAACCTGGGCATGGACTTCCTCCCCGGCTCGCTGGGCTTCGACCCGCTGGCGTACGAGGTCGACCCCAAGGAGGCCGGCAAGGTCGTCTGGTTCGACGCCGTGATCAACAACGTCGACCGGTCCTGGCGGAACCCGAACATGCTGGTGTGGCACGGCGATCTGTGGCTCATCGACCACGGCGCCACCATGATCTGGCACCACAACTGGCCGGGCGCGCAGGCCTCCGCGGCCAAGCCCTACGACGCCTCCGACCACGCGCTCGCGCCCTTCGCGCCGGACGTCGCCGCCGCGGCCGCCGAACTGGCGCCGCTCGTCACCCGCGAGCTGCTCGAAGCGGTCGCCGCCGACGTACCCGACGAGTGGCTCGTCGAAGAGCCCGGCTTCTCCGGCACCGACGAGGTGCGCGCCGCCTATGTCGAGGCCCTCCTGCCCCGCGCCGCCACCATCCACGAGCGGATCACGCTCGGCCCCCGCACCGAGAACCGCCCCCAGCAGCCGCCCGGCTGGCTGGCCGAGCGCCTCGCGCCCCGGACGCACTCCACCGAGAAGGACAGCACCACGTGACCCAGCGCGATGTATTCGAGTACGCGCTGCTGCGCGTGGTGCCGCGGGTCGAGCGCGGCGAGTGCTTCAACGCGGGCGTGGTCGTCTACTGCCGCGCCCGGTCCTACGTCGCCGCCCGCACCCACCTGGACGAGGCCAAGCTGGCGGTCCTCGACCCGGCGGCGGACGTCACGGGCGTCCGGGCCGCGCTGCGCGCCGTGGAAGGGGTCTGCCTGGGCGGCGACGACGCCGGGCAGGCCGCGCGAGACGACGCGGGCCGGCGCTTCCGCTGGCTGATCGCGCCGCGCTCCACGGTCGTGCAGCCGGGTCCCGTGCACACGGGCCTCACCGCCGACCCGGAGGCCGAGGTGGAGCGCCTCCTCGATCTGCTGGTGCGCTGAGCCGACGGCGGGAGGTGTCCGTCGCCGTTCCGCCACGGGGCGTGACCTGGGGCACCCGGTGGGCCGTTGACACCGGGTGCCATCGCTTCTAGCGTCTCGTTCTGCGGACGATACTAAGCGGTCGCTCATGTGCGGGACGCCTGAGCGGCGCGCTCGGTCCGTCCGCGGTCAAGGGATGATCCAAGGGCGAGGAGAACCAAGCATGTCCACCACCGAGCAGCGCGTAGCCGTCGTCACGGGTGCCGCACGAGGCATCGGCGCCGCCACCGCGCTCCGCCTCGCGGCCGAGGGCCGCGCCGTCGCCGTACTCGACCTCGACGAGGCGGCCTGCAAGGACACGGTCGAGAAGATCACCGCCGCGGGCGGCACCGCCCTCGCGGTCGGCTGCGACGTCTCCGACGGCGCCCAGGTGGAGGCCGCCGTCGCGCGGATCGCCGCCGAGCTCGGCGCGCCGACGATCCTCGTCAACAACGCCGGCGTGCTCCGCGACAACCTCCTCTTCAAGATGTCGGAGTCCGACTGGGACCTCGTCATGAACGTGCACCTCAAGGGTGCCTTCCTGATGTCGAAGGCCTGTCAGAAGCACATGGTGGACGCGGGGTTCGGCCGGATCGTCTCGCTCTCCTCCTCCTCGGCGCTCGGCAACCGCGGCCAGGCCAACTACTCGGCCGTCAAGGCCGGTCTGCAGGGCCTCACCAAGACGCTCGCCAAGGAGCTCGGCAAGTTCGGCATCACCGCCAACGCCGTCGCCCCCGGCTTCATCGTCACCGAGATGACCGCGCAGACCGCCGAGCGCGTCGGCATGGGCTTCGAGGACTTCCAGGCCGCCGCCGCCTCCATGATCCCGGTCCAGCGGGTCGGCCGCCCCGAGGACGTCGCGAACGCGATCGCCTTCTTCGCGGGCGACGACGCCGGCTTCGTCTCCGGCCAGGTCATGTACGTGGCCGGCGGCCCGCTCAACTGATCAGTCGGACCCAGCGAGAGGAAGCGGTCATGACCGCGAACGAACAGCCGGAGCTCTCCGGCAAGGTCGCCCTGGTCACCGGCGCGAGCCGGGGCATCGGCTACGGCATCGCCGAGGCGCTCGTCGCCCGCGGCGACCGGGTCGTCATCACAGGGCGTGGCGAGGAGGCCCTCAAGGAGGCCGTGGACCGGCTCGGCGCGGACCGGGTCATCGGTGTCCCCGGCAAGGCCCACGACCTGGACCACCAGGCCGCGGCCGTGGAGGCGGCCATGGACGGGTTCGGCCGACTGGACTTCCTGGTCAACAACGCCGGCACGAACCCGGTCTTCGGCCCCATCGCCGATCTGGATCTCGGGGTGGCCCGCAAGGTCTTCGAGACCAATGTGATCTCCGCGCTCGGTTTCGCCCAGCGGAGCTGGCACGCCTGGCAGAAGGATCACGGCGGTGCGATCGTGAACATCGCCTCGATCGCCGGCGTGTCCGCCTCTCCCTTCATCGGTGCGTACGGCATGAGCAAAGCCGCGATGGTGAATCTGACCCTCCAGCTCGCCCATGAATTCGCGCCTCTGGTGCGGGTCAACGCCATCGCCCCCGCCGTCGTGAAGACGAAGTTCGCGCAGGCGCTGTACGAGGGCCGTGAGGCGGAGGCGGCCGCCTCCTACCCGCTCGGCCGGCTCGGCGTCCCCGCGGACATCGGAGGCGCCGCCGCCTTCCTGACCTCGCCGCAGTCGGAGTGGATCACCGGCCAGACGCTCGTCGTGGACGGTGGGATTTTCCTGAACGCCGGAGTCGGCTGACCGATATCCGGACACTTTCCGGATTTCGTGTCCGGATTGGACCCGGTTAAACGTCGAATGACGCAAGTGCCCCGTCAGACTCGAACATTGACCTGACGGGGTGCTGCGGTATCGTCGGCCGACCCGTGGCTGAACGAGGAGCGTGCACGTGTTCAACCGGACCAGTCTGCAGGCCGCTGCAGCCCTTGCGTCCATATCCCTGGTGTCCGGATGCGGTGTGTTTTCGGACAGCGAATCCGCCGGGGATCAGAGAATCGTCATCGGTACGACGAGTTCTCCCACCACGCTTGATCCGGCTGCGGCCTGGGACAATTCCTGGGAGCTCTTCCGGAATGTGTTCCAGACCCTGGTGAGCTTCCCGACCGGCAGTACGACGCCGCAGTCGGACGCCGCCGACTGCAAGTTCACCGACACGTCGAGCCGGGTCTTCGAGTGCAAACTCCTGGACGGACTGAAGTTCTCGAACGGTCACAATCTGGACGCCGAGGCCGTGCGGTACTCGATCGAGCGCATCCGCACGATCAACCACAAGGGCGGCCCCAACGGAATGCTCGGCTCGCTCGACAAGATCGAGACCGTCGGCGACCGCACGATCGTCTTCCGCCTGAACAAGCCGGACGCCACCTTCCCCTTCGTCCTCGCGACCCCCGCGATGTCGCTCGTGGACCCCGCCGAGTACCCGGCGGACAAGCTGCGCACGGACGGCAAGCTCGTCGGCTCCGGCCCGTACGTCCTCGACGCGTACGAGGAGCGCAAGACGGCCGAGCTGACCAAGAACCAGAGCTACAAGGGCTTCGCCGCCCGCAAGAACGGCGGCGTGACCATCAAGTACTACGACCGGTCCGACGACATGGTCGCCGCGCTCCGCAAGGACGAGATCGACGCCACCTACCGCGGTCTCACCGCCGAGGAGGTCGTCGGCCTCCAGGACGACAAGCCCGAGAACAAGGGCCTCCAGCTCGTCGAGTCGACCGGCGCCGACATCCGCTACCTGGTCTTCAACACCCAGGACCCGACCGTCGCCAAGCTCGCCGTCCGCAAGGCCATCGCCCAGATCGTCGACCGCGACGAACTGGTCAACAAGGTCTACCAGGGCACCGCCGAGCCCCTGTACTCCATGGTGCCCAAGGGCATCGGCGCTCACACCACCAAGTTCTTCGACCGCTTCGGCACGCCGAGCAACAAGAAAGCCAAGAAGATCCTCCGCGACGCGGGCATCACCGAGCCGGTCGAGCTGACCTTCTGGTACACGACGGACCGGTACGGCTCCTCGACGGGCGCCGAGTTCGCGGAGCTCAAGCGCCAGCTGGACTCGTCCGGCCTCTTCACCGTCACCCTGAACGGCAAGCCCTGGAAGGAGTTCCAGGCGGGCTACCAGAAGGGCGAGTACCCGGTCTTCGGGCGTGGCTGGTTCCCCGACTTCCCGGACCCGGACAACTTCGTGGCGCCCTTCATCGGCGAGGAGAACGTCCTCGGTACGCCGTACGTGAGCCCCAAGATCACCGGCGAGCTCCTCCCGAAGTCCCGCCGCGAGAGCGACCGCGGGACCGTGACGGACGAGTTCGTCGAGGCCCAGGAGATCATGGTCCAGGACGTCCGGCTGCTGCCCCTGTGGCAGGGCAAGCTGTACATCGCGGCAGGCGAGGACATCGGCGGCGGCGAGCGCGCCCTCGACCCGCAGACGGTCATGCAGCTGTGGGAGCTGCACCGCCGCGCCAGCTGGTAGAAGTCCGGGAGCCAGAGGTCGACATACCTGCCGGGGGCCACTGTCAGTGGCCCCCGGTAGGTTTTCGGGCGTAGACAGGAACGTCCACCGGAGGTTGTTGACCGTGACCGACACCAGCATGCTGCCCGAGTCCTGGCGGGGAGTCCTCGGCGAGGAGCTGCAGAAGCCGTACTTCGCCCAGCTCACCGAGTTCGTCGAGGAGGAGCGCGCGAAGGGACCGGTCTTCCCGCCGAAGGACGAGGTCTTCGCCGCCCTCGACGCCACCCCGTACGACAAGGTGAAGGTCCTGATCCTGGGCCAGGACCCCTACCACGGCGAGGGCCAGGGACACGGTCTCTGCTTCTCCGTCCGCCCCGGCGTGAAGACCCCGCCCTCCCTGCGGAACATCTACAAGGAGATGCAGGCCGAGCTCGGCCACCCGATCCCGGACAACGGCTATCTGATGCCGTGGGCCGAGCAGGGCGTCCTGCTGCTCAACGCCGTGCTGACGGTCCGCTCCGGCGAGGCGAACTCGCACAAGGGCAAGGGCTGGGAGAAGTTCACCGACGCCGTGATCACCGCCGTCGCCTCGCGACCCGACCCCGCCGTCTTCGTCCTCTGGGGCAACTACGCCCAGAAGAAGCTGCCGCTCATCGACGAGGAGCGGCACGTGGTGGTCAAGGGCGCCCACCCCTCGCCGCTCTCCGCGAAGAAGTTCTTCGGATCGCAGCCCTTCACCCAGATCGACGCGGCCGTCGCGGCCCAGGGACACGAGCCGATCGACTGGCGCGTTCCCGACCTCGGCTGAGCCTCGGCCGGATCGGGGCCGGGTGCGGCTAGCGTCGGCTCTCCCATGGGGCGAAACGGGCGGAGGTCGGCGTGACGGAACAGCAGCAGGCGGCGGACGACGGGGTCATGACCAGGATCGGGCAGGCCATGATGCTGCTCCACGGCGGCGACCGCGAGGAGGCCCGCAACCGCTTCGGGGTGCTGTGGCAGCAGATCGGCCCCGACGGGGACCCGCTGCACCGCTGCACCCTCGCCCACTACATGGCGGACGCCCAGGACGATCCCGACACCGAACTGGCCTGGGACCTCCGGGCGCTCAGTGCGGCCGAGGGGCTCGCGGAGGAGCGGCTCGCCGCGCACGGCTCGGCCGTGGCGCTGCGCGCGCTGTACCCGTCGCTCCACCTCAACCTCGCCGCCGACTACGTCAAGCTCCAGCAGCCGGACGCCGCGCGGGTCCACCTGGACCGGGCTCGCGCGGCGTCCGACACGCTCGATGACGACGGCTACGGAAACGGGGTCCGGGCCGCGATCGAGCGCCTGGAGCTGCGGCTCAGGGCCATGTGACGAGGCCGAGGAGTCCGAGGCGGGCGGGGCGGCGGCTCACCGGCCGTACGTGCCGTGGCAGATCCTGGCCTGGTCGCTGCGGGGCTCCCAGCCTCCGTACCGCTCGCCCAGGTCGCAGACCTCCGCCCGGGAGCGCGGGGGTTCCTTCGGCAGGTCCTTGAGCTCTCTGAGCTCCTTCAGGTCCGGTACGGCGGGCCGGGGCATCGGGTCCGGGACCTCGCGGTGCCAGGGCGTGGGAGCGGTGCGCGGCGCCGGCGGTTGTGGCGCGGCCGTCGTCCGCCGGTGCTGCTCGGGTGCGGGGGCGGGTGCGGGTGTCGCGCGGGGGGCGGCGGACGGCGGGGGCGCGGCGGGGGGCGGGGGAGCGGGGAGCGCCGCTTCGAGTGCCTCGCGGGCCGGTCCCTCGACGATCTGCGGCGCCACTTCCCGGGCGGGGAGGACGGAGCTCTCCGCGGCGGGCGCGGGGGAGGGCGCCGGTGGCGGCGCGTCCACCGAGGCGCAGCCCGCCAGGGCGGCGACCGCCGCCCCGACCAGGATCTTCGCTGTGGTTCGGGTTCCATGCACCGCGCCACTCTGCTGGTCCGGCGGTGATCTTCGCGCCCCTACCGGCCGGGAATGCCCCGCACGGGTGAGGTGCCGCGGGCCCCTTGACCCGCGGGACGGTCCTCAGTCGCCGGTGGCGCCGTCGATCCGCTCACGGATGAGGTCCGCATGGCCGTTGTGGCGGGCGTACTCCTCGATCATGTGCAGGTAGATCCAGCGGAGGTTGAAGGTCTTCCCGGTGCGGTGCCTGCCCACCCCGAGGTCGTCGAGGCCGTGTCGGGCGGCCACGGTGCGCGCGTGGTCGATCTCGGCCTGCCAGGTGGCGTAGGCCTCCTCGTAGGTGTCCTCGTCCGTGACGTGGATGTCGCGGTCCCAGTCCTCCTCGTTGGCGTAGATCCAGCCCTGGTCCTCGCCGGTCAGCACACGGCGGAACCAGCCGCGCTCGACCTCGGCCATGTGCCGGACGAGACCCAGCAGGTTGAGGTCGGACGGCGGGGCGGAGAGCGTGCGCAGCTGGGCCTCGTCGAGCCCCTCGCACTTCCTCGCGAGGGTCACGCGATGGAAGTCGAGCCACTGCTCCAGCGCCTCGCGCTCGCCCGTGGTGGTGTCCGGGTCGACGCGGGGGACGGTTTCGATGCGTTCGGTGGTCATGCGCGGCATCGTCCCTCAAGATCAGCCGGCCCCGCCAGTGCTTTCGCGCCGTGCGCCCCGTCCACGGCACCCGCGGGGTCAGCGGAATCCGCGGGGTCAGCGGAATCCGCGGAGCCGGCGGATCGGCGGAAGCCCGGGGCCGGCAGCCTTCAGCCGGTGCCGAGCATGCCCCGCAGCAGCTCGTCGAAGCCGGTGCGCAGCTCTGCACGGCTGGGCACGGCGGCGTGGAAGGAACCCGCGGCGCAGGAGAACATCAGGCCCTCGCACCAGGCGACGAGCGAGAGTGCGTGCCGCTCGGGTGCCGGGGAGCCGGCCGCCGCCATCATCGCGATGACAGGGCCGTGGAAGGCGGAGCCGGCGGCGTCGAAGAAGGCGCGGAGTTCGGGACGACGGGTCGCTTCGAGGGCCAGTTCGTAGCGGGAGACGAGCAGCGCGCGGTGGTCCGTGAGGTATCGGTGCAGAGCGAGGGCGAGCGCGTCGGCGAGGGCCTCGGGGGTCGGGGGCGTACCCGAGCCGCCCTCGGCGTCCGGGCCGCCGCCGGGCAGCTCGTCCGGGGTGAGCACGCGTGCTTCCCAGTGGACCTGGCGGCGTACGGCCGTCTCCAGGAGCGCCTGGCGGGTGCGGGCGTGGTTGGAGGTCGACCCCTGCGGCAGACCGGCCCGTTCGTCCACGGCGCGGTGCGTCAGGCCCCGCATGCCGCGCTCGACGAGGAGGTCGAGGGCGGCGTCGCCGATCCGCTCGGCGCGCGAGGCGGCGGCGGGCATCGCTGCCGGAGGGGCCGGAGCGGCCGGAGGGGCCGACGGGGCCGATTGGGCAACGGAGGCCGGGGAGGTGACGGGCTCCTCGGCCGGGGCGGTCGATGCGCTCATGGGGACAACCTACTACCCGCCACTACCCGACTGACTACACCTGTAGTACGGTTCTGGCATCGGAGTCACTACATCTGTAGTCGGAGCTCAGGGGGCAGTCATGGAACAGCACCGCGCCGTCGTCGTCGGAGCCGGAATCGGCGGACTCACCGCCGCCGTCGCCCTCCACCGCGACGGCTGGCAGGTCACCGTCCTGGAGCGCGCCGCGGACCTCGCCCCCGTCGGGGCGGGTATCGGCCTCGCCCCCAACTCCCAGCGCGCCCTGGACGTCATCGGTCTCGGCGACCGCGTCCGCGAACTCGCCGCCTGGCAGGGCGACGGCGGCATGCGCGCCCCCGACGGCCGCTGGCTCGCCCGGACGAACGCCAAGGCCGCCGCCGCGCGCTTCGGCGGACCGCTCGTCCTCCTCCACCGCGCCACACTCGTCGAGATCCTCACCTCGGCCCTCCCCGAAGGCACCGTCCGCACCGGAGCGGCCGCCACGCTCGCCGACCCCGGCGACGACCACCGACCCGCCCGGCTGACCACCCCGGAGGGCGAGATCGAGGCCGAGCTCGTCGTCGCTGCCGACGGCATCCGGTCCGCGATCCGCCACGCGCTCTTCCCCGAGCACCCCGGAACCCGCTACGCCGGCTGCACCACCTGGCGCGTCGTCGTCCCCGCCCCCGCCCGCCCTTTCGCCCCGCACGAGACCTGGGGCGCCGGACGCCTCTGGGGCACCCAGCCCCTCAAGGACGGCCGGATCTACGCGTACGCCATGGCAGCCGCCCCCGCCGGCGGCCGCGCGCCCGACGACGAGAAGGCCGAACTGCTCCGCCTCTTCGGCGACTGGCACCACCCCGTCCCGGAGATCCTCGCCGCCGTCGACCCCGACCAGGTCCTGCGCCACGACGTCCACCACTTGCCCGACCCGCTGCCCGCCTTCCACCGGGGCCGGGTCGCGCTCCTCGGAGACGCCGCGCACGCGATGATGCCGAGCCTCGGCCAGGGCGGGAACCAGGCCATCGAGGACGCCGTGGTCCTCGCCCACCACGCCCGCTCCGCCGGCTTCGACCCCGGCCGTGCGCTCGGCGCCTACACCGCCGACCGCCTGCCGCGCACCACCGCCATCGTCCGCAAGGCCGCCCGCACCGGAGCCCTCACCCTGCTCTCCGCCCGGCCCGCCGTCGCCCTCCGCTCCGCGCTCGTCGGAGCGGTCTCCCGCTTCGGTCCGGGACTCGTCCTGCGGGGCTTCGACGGCATCGCCGACTGGCACCCGCCGGTGGCCCCGCCGTCCCGCGTAAGCTGACCAGCGCGAAAGGCCCGCGCGAGCAAGGCCGATGGCGGTAAGAGCGACACGCGCGACATGAGCGACACGTGCGGCACTCGCGACACGTGCGGCACTCGCGACACGAGCGACACGACAAGGGAGACCCCCCGTGAAGGTTGGCTGCATCGGACTCGGCGACATCGCGCAGAAGGCGTACCTGCCCGTCCTCGCCACCCTCCCCGGGGTCGAACTCCACCTCCAGACCCGCACCGCCGCGACCCTGGACCGGGTCGCCGAATCCCTCCACCTGCCCGCCGCGCAGCGCCACCGCGACCTCGACTCGCTGATCGCGGCAGGACTCGACGCGGCCTTCGTCCACGCGGCGACCGCCGCCCACGCCGAGATCGCCGGCCGGCTCCTCGAAGCCGGCGTCCCCACGTACGTCGACAAGCCCCTCGCCTACGAGTACGCGGACTCCGAGCGGCTCGTGGAGCTCGCCGAGAAGCGCTCGGTCAGTCTCTTCGTCGGCTTCAACCGACGCCTCGCGCCCTCCTACGCGCAGTGCGTCGAGCACCCGCGCGAGCTGATCCTGCTGCAGAAGAACCGGATCGGCCTGCCCGAGGACCCCCGTACCTTCGTCCTCGACGACTTCATCCACGTCGTCGACACCCTGCGCTTCCTCGCCCCCGGCGAGATCGAGCACGTCGACGTGCGCGCCCGGATCCGCGAGGGGCTCATGCACCACGTCGTGCTCCAGCTCTCCGGCGACGGATTCACCGCCATCGGCATGATGAACCGGCTGAACGGCTCGACCGAGGAGATCCTGGAGGTCTCGGGCCAGGACACCAAGCGCCAGGTCCTCAACCTCTCCGACGTCGTCGACCACAAGGGCCAGCCGACCGTGCGCAAGCGCGGCGACTGGGTGCCGGTGGCCCGCCAGCGCGGGATCGAGCAGGCCGTCCTGTACTTCCTCGACGCCGTGCGCGAGGGCCGGACGCTCAGCGCGCGCGACGCCCTGCTGACCCACGAGCTCTGCGAGCGCGTGGTGCGCGAGGCTCTGGTCCAGGCCTCCTGAGGGCGCCCGCGCCTGCGGCGGCGCACACGGCGCCCACCACGGCGATCGCCCCGTACAACGCCAAGTCGCCCCAGCGGACATAGCCCGTCGTCGCCGTCGAGAGCGGCAGCTCACGGACGGCGACGGCGCTCGCGTCCGTGCCGAGGACGGGACCGATCCGGCGGCCGTCGGGACCGTACACGGCACTGACCCCGGTGAGCGTCGCGTGCACGACCGGCCGGCCCGTCTCCGCCGCCCGCAGAGCCGCCAGGGACGCGTGCTGGGCGGGCGCCCAGCTGTCCTGGAAGGTGCTGGTCGCCGACTGGACGACCAGGAGCCCGGCGCCGTCCCGGACGAGGCGCCGGCTCATGTCGGGGAAGGCCGACTCGAAGCAGATGAGCGGCCCGACCCGCAGCCCTGCGGCACCCGTTCCGGCCGGCAGCGTCATCACGACCGGTGCGCCGCCCCGCCGCCGGTCCTCCTCGGCAGCCTTCCCGAACGAGGTCACCCAGCCCAGGGTGCCGCGTGCCGGCACGTACTCGCCGAACGGCACGAGCCGCATCTTGTCGTACCGCTCGCGGGTGAGCCCCGCGGGACCGACCAGGACGGCGGTCTTGAAGATGCCAGGGCGGTCGGCCCCCCGGGCGTCCACGTTCACCAGGAGCGGTGCGTCGACGACCCGCGCCAGCTCGGTGAGCCGGGCCGCGAGCTCGGGCCGCCCGGCCGGATCGGAGCCGATGCCGCTCTCACCCCAGACCACCAGATCGACCCGCTGCCCCGCGAGCGAGCGCGTCAGCTCCTCGGCGCGGTCGAACCGCCGCTCGGCCCCGTCCGGACCGCCGAAGACCCCCGGCTGTACGAGGGCCACCCGCACCGTCCCCCGCTCGCGCGGCGCCCCGACGCCCCAGGCCGCCGCACCGGCCACGAGCGCGCAGGCGGCGAGCCCCGCGATCCCGACGGCACGCAGCCCCGGCACCGCGACGAGCAGGGCCACGGCCGTGTTCGTCGCCACCACGAGCAGGGACACCAGCCACACCCCGCCGACCGAGGCGAGCCGCAGCGCCGCCGGCACCTCCCACTGGCTCGCGCCGAGCAGCCCCCACGGCCCGCCGAAGCCTTCCCAGGACCGGACCAGCTCGATCAGCAGCCAGCCGGAGGGCACCGCGAGCAGGGCGGCGGCGGCCCGGGCCGGTGACGGCACACCACCGAGCAGAGAGCGCACGAGCAAACCCCACGGCAGCCACAGCAGACCGAGCAGCGCGGCGAGCGGCAGAAGGAAGACGTGCAGGCTGGGCAGCAGCCAGTGGTGGACGGCGAGGACGAAGCCGGCCCCGCCCAGCCAGCCGTCCAGTGCGGCGCGGCGCGCCCCCGGAGCCGTACGGATGAGGAGCAGCCACGGGACGAGCGACAGGTACGCCCACCACCAGAGGCCGGGCGCGGGAAAGGCGAGCGCGGGCAGCGCGCCGCAGCCGACGGCGAGCAGGGAACGGCCGAGCCCGCGCCGACGCGCGGCCCGGTCGTCCCGGTCCCGTTTCACGAACGGCATGCGCATGGCGGCCTCCCGCCCTCGCCTCAAGTGTCGGACGTGACCGGCCTCCGCGCGGCACGGCGGCCCCGTGGCGGCCGGCCGAGCCGGGGCCCGCCGGGTCAGAGCCGGCGCCACCGCTCGTCGACGACGACCGAGGAGAGCCGCCAGCCGTCGCCGGTGCGCACGGCCGCGAAGGCGTAGCGGCCGCCGCACACGAAGTCCTCGCCGGTGGCGAAGCGCATCGGGTTCACGTAGTCGGCGCGGACGTCCGCGCCGTCCCCGGACTCCTGGTAGCCGCCCGCCTCACGGAAGAGGACCCGCCGGTTCACTATGAGGTGCTGGCGTACGGGGAAGAGGGTGAGGGTCTCGGCGAGCCAGTCGGCGACCTCGGCCGCCGGGCCCTCGATCCCGCCCGAGCCGCGGTAGTCGGCCCGGCCGTCGGGGGTGAACAGGGCCCGGTAGGCGGTCCAGTCGGCGTCGTCCACGGCCGCCGCGTACCCGGTGATGAGGTCGTCGATGGCGAGCCGGTCCATCACGGTCGCGAGGTCCACGCGCTGCGTCATCGGTTCAGTCTCGGGCAGCGGGGTCCCGAGGCCAAGGGTCGTGCGGGCGGTGAGTTCCCGGGGGCCGTCATGACGTCGTCATGGCACCGTCATACTGTCCGGATGCGCGTGAACATAGATCCCGAACTGACCGACCGGACGTCCTTCTACCGGTTGCTCACCGCCACCGTCGTGCCCCGGCCGATCGCCTGGGTCTCGACGTCCTCGGCGGACGGGACGGACAACCTGGCCCCGCACTCCTTCTTCACGATCGCCTCGGTCACTCCGCCGGTCGTGCAGTTCACGTCGGTGGGCCGCAAGGACTCCCTGCGGAACGTGGAGGAGACGGGGGAGTTCGTGGTCAACCTCGCCCCCGAAGGGCTCTTCGAGCAGATCAACGCCACGGCGACCGACTTCCCGCGCGGAGTGAGCGAGTTCGACGCCTCCGGCGTCGAGCGGGAGCAGAGCCTGCGTGTGAAGCCGCCGCGCGTCGCACAGTCACCGGTGGCGCTGGAGTGCGTGCTGCACAGCACGGTGCGGATCGGCGACTCGACGGTCGTCTTCGGTCGGGTCGTGCACGCGGCGGTCGACGAGTCGGTCATGGTCGACGGCCACCCCGAGATGTCCCTGATGCGCCCGCTGACCCGCCTCGGCAAGAACGAGTGGGGCACCCTGGGCGGCATCAAGGAGATCGCCAGGGTGCCCTACCAGGCCTGAAGGCCGGCCCGCGGACGACCAGGGGTGAGGGTCAGCCCGCGGACTCGCCCGCGTGCGGGCTGAGGACGTCCGTGCCGATCAGGATGAACAGCAGGATGCCCAGCAGGATGCGGTAGATCACGAAGGGCATGAAGCTCTTGGTGGTGATGAACTTCATGAACCACGCGATCACGGCGTAACCGACGGCGAAGGCGATGATCGTGGCGAAGATCGTCGGGCCCCAGGAGACGTGCCCTTCTCCCGCGTCCTTCAGCTCGTACGCGCCGGAGGCGAGGACCGCCGGGATCGCGAGCAGGAACGAGTAGCGGGCGGCGGCCTCGCGGGTGTAGCCCATGAGCAGGCCGCCGGAGATCGTCGCTCCCGAGCGGGAGACGCCCGGGATCAGCGCCATCGCCTGGCAGAGGCCGAAGATCAGGCCGTCCTTCACGCTGAGTTCCTTGAGCGTCTTGCGCTCGCGGACGACCCGGTGCCGGCCGCCGGCCTCGTCCCGCGCGGCCAGCCGGTCGGCGATGCCGAGGACGATGCCCATGACGATCAGGGTGGTCGCGATCAGTCGCAGGTCGCGGAAGGGGCCCTCGATCTGGTCCTTGAGCGTGATGCCCAGGACGCCGATCGGGATCGAGCCGACGATGACCAGCCAGCCCATCTGGGCGTCGTGGTCGGAGCGCATCGACTTGTCGGTGAGGGAGCGGAACCAGGCCGAGACGATCCGCGCGATGTCCTTGCGGAAGTAGATCAGGACGGCGGTCTCCGTGCCGATCTGGGTGATCGCGGTGAAGGCCGCGCCCGGGTCCTCCCAGCCGGCGAAGGCCGCGGTCAGCCGGAGGTGCGCGCTGGAGGAGATGGGAAGGAACTCCGTCAGCCCCTGTACGAGTCCGAGGATGAACGATTCGAACCAACTCATGGGGCTAGGGCCGTCCCGTTATGTACGTGTGCGGTCAGAAGGTCGAGCGCAGCGTACCGCCCCAAGATGACGTGTTCGTGCTGAGGCCCGTGACGCTCCTGTGACCAGGCCTCATGAGGCTTCGTCGGGCCCCGAGGGGCCCGCGGTCGTCCATCCCGGCGACCGGACGTGGTGGCTGAGGCTCCGCCGGTCGGCCTCGCCGCCGCAGTGGGCGCAGATGACGCGGGGGCTGAGGATCTCGCCGCAGTCGTGTTCCAGGACGACGGGGCGGTCGTTCGCGTTGAGGTGGCGGTCGCCCCAGGCCATCAGGGTCAGGAGCACCGGCTGGAGCTCCTCGCCGGCGGCCGTCGCCCGGTACTCGAAGCGCTGAGGGCGCTCGCTGTACGGCACCTTCTCCAGGATCCCGGCCTCGACGAGCCGCTTGAGGCGGGCGGTGAGGATGTCGCGCGGGGCGCCGGTGTTGCGCGCGATCCGGTCGAAGCGGTGCACGCCGAGGGAGACCTCGCGGAGCACGAGGAGTGCGTACTTCTCGCCGACGAGCGCGAGCGTGTCGGCGATCGAGCAGGGGCGGGGGGCGGCCTTCATGGGGTCAGCCTAGGGCAGGGCCGAGCAAGAGGGTTTGAAAATCCAACTCACTGGGATACGTTACCGACGAGTGTTGGTCCAGTTTTCCAACTCAGGAGTTGGTCATGCGCGACGCCGTCATCGTCGAAGCCGTCCGTACACCGATGGGAAGGGGCAAGGCCGGGGGAGCCCTGTCCGACGTCCACCCCGTCGCCCTCCTCTCCCACACCCTGCGCGCCCTGATCGAACGCAGCGGCATCGATCCCGCCCTCGTCGACGACGTGATCGGCGGAACGGTCGACCAGGTCGGCGAGCAGGCCATGAACACCACCCGCTACGCCTGGCTCGGCGCCGGCTTCCCCGAGTCCGTGCCCGCCACCACCGTCGACCGGCAGTGCGGCTCCTCCCAGCAGGCCGTCCACTTCGCCGCCCAGGGCGTCCTCTCGGGGGCGTACGACATCGCCGTCGCCTGCGGGGTCGAGTCCATGAGCCGGGTCCCCATGTGGTCGAACGTGCCGCCCGGCGCCGACCCCTTCGGCCCCGGCGTCGCCGAGCGCTATCCCGAAGGACTCGTCCCGCAGGGCGTCAGCGCCGAGCTCATCGCCGCCAAGTGGTCGATCGGCCGCGAGGCCATGGACGAGTTCGCCGCCGGATCGCACACCAGGGCGGCCCGCGCCTGGGAGGCCGGACTCTTCGACGCCGAGACCGTCCCGTACGAGGGTGTCCGCCGCGACGAGTCGGTCCGCCCGGCCACCACCCCCGAGATCCTCGCGGGACTCCGGCCCGCCTTCGAGGACCCCGGCTTCGCCGCCCGCTTCCCGCAGATCGACTGGTCCGTGACCGCCGGCAACAGCAGCCCCGTCAACGACGGCGCGTCCGCCGTCCTCGTCATGGCCGCCGACACCGCCCGGAGCCTCGGCCTGCGCCCCCTCGCCCGGCTGCACGGCTTCGCCGTCACCGGCTCCGACCCGCTCCTGATGCTCACCGGCGTCATCCCGGCCACCGAGAAGGTCCTGCGCCGCGCCGGCCTCTCCCTCGCCGACATCGACCTCTTCGAGATCAACGAGGCCTTCGCGAGCGTCGTGCTCGCCTGGCAGCAGGAGACCGGAGCCGACCCGGCCAGGGTCAACGTCCACGGCGGGGCCATCGCGCTCGGGCATCCGCTCGGCGCCAGCGGCACGCGCATCGCGACGACCCTGGTGCACGCCCTGCGGGCCCGGGGCGCCCGCTACGGCCTCCAGGCGATGTGCGAGGCGGGCGGTCTCGCCAACGCGATGATCGTCGAGGCGCTCTGAGCGGCGGACGGCCAGGGCCCGAGCCTAAAGAGCAGGCCCTGGGCCGTCAGGCCGTGCCGACCGGCTCCCGCTCCTGCGCGGGAGCCGGGTCAGGGGCCGCGGCCGGCGACCCGGACGCGGCTCGCAGCGCGTGGCGCTTGCGCCAGGCCACCACCGCCGCGCCGAGACCCGACAGGACGATGAACCCCGCGGAGAAGAGGAAGGCCGGCGACCCCGGCGAACCGGCCTGGGCGCCCGCGATCACGTACGCCGCCGTGTTCGGCACCGTCCCGATCGCCGTCGCCAGGAGGAACGGCACGTACCTCATCCGGGAGACCGCCGCGCAGTAGTTGGCCGCCGCGAACGGAACGCCCGGGAAGAGCCGGATCGCCAGCATCGAGCGGAAGCCGTGCCGGCTCAGCTGCCCGTCCGCCGCCGTCAGCCACCGGCCCCGGACGAACGGCCGCAGCGCGTCCTGCCCCAGGAACCGGCCGAGGGTGAAGGCGATCCCGGCGCCGAGCACCGTCCCCGCCACCGCCGCCGTCAGACCGGCCGCTGATCCGAACAGCGCCCCCGCGGCCAGATTGAGCACCGGGCGCGGAACGAAGGCCGCCGTGCACACGCCGTACGCGAGGCCGAAGAGCAGGACCGCGTCCGTACCGCTCGTCTGCGGCGGCCAGCCCGAGGCCAGCAGTCGCTGGGGCTCGTACAGCAGCACGAGGCCCGCCGCGGAGACCAGCAGCAGAGCGAGGATCGAGAGCCGCGAACGGGGCGCGAGCAGAGCCTGGGAACAGCGGACTGCGAAGGAGCCCGGCGGCCGGGGCACGGGAGCGAGCATTCGGGGAGAGTAGCGGACGGGTCCGTATGATCGCCGTAATGTGCGTCATGTCCGTCCGGGCGGAGCCCCGGGCCGTGCCGTGACCGAGAGGCCCCCATGACCGAGACCGCGCCGACCGACGACGTCCCCGGCAGCGCCCTCGCCGACACCGTCCTGGAACGGCTCACGACCCTCTACCCGGCGGCCGGGAACCCCTTCCGGGCCCAGGAGATGGTCGCGTACATGAAGGGCGTCGCCCCCTTCCTCGGCGTGCGGACCCCCGAGCGCCGCGCCCTGTCCCGCACGGTTCTCGACGGCACCCCCCACCCCGACGAGGACGACTGCGTCGCGATCGCCCTGCGCTGCTTCGCCCTGCCGGAGCGCGAGTACCACTACTTCGCCGTCGACTACCTCCGCCGCCATGTGAAGCGCTGCTCCTCCGGCTTCCTGCCCGTCGCCCGCCGTCTCGTCACCACCGTCTCGTGGTGGGACACCGTCGACCACCTCGCCGCCCACGTCGTCGGCGGCCTCGTCGCGGCCGACCCGGCCCTCGCGGCCCGGATGGACGAGTGGATCGAGGACGAGGACCTGTGGGTGGCGCGCACCGCGCTCCTCCACCAGCTCCGCTACAAGGACGCGACCGACGCCGACCGGCTCTTCGCCTACTGCCTGCGCCGCGCAGCCCACCCCGACTTCTTCGTCCGCAAGGCGATCGGCTGGAGCCTGCGCGAGTACGGCAAGACCGCCCCCGGCGAGGTCCGGGCCTTCGTCACGGCGAACACCTCTCTCCTCTCGCCGCTCTCCGTACGCGAGGCCCTGAAGAACCTCTGACGTCCCGCCGGGCTCCGGCCGTCCCGGCCCGCCCCGTCCGCGGTCGACGTCTGCCGCCCCGGCACAATGAGAGCGTGAACGAGCACATCCCCGTCATCCGCGAGGTCGACCAGGGCACCGCGCGCCTCATGCCCGACGTGGACCGGGAGCGGGCCTGGCTCCTGACCGTCGACGGCGCGCCCCAGTCGTACGTCGACCTCGACGATCCGGCGTACCTGGAGTTCGAGTACGCGCGCAGACTCGCCCATGTCGTCGACGGCGCCGCCGACGAGGGCGCACCGCTGGACGTCCTTCACCTGGGCGGCGGGGCGCTCTCCCTGCCCCGGTACGTCTGTGTCACCCGGCCCGGCTCGCGCCAGGACGTCGTGGAGGCGGACCGGGGGCTGCTCGCCCTCGTCGCCGAGCACCTGCCGCTGCCCGAGGGATCGGGGGTCGCCGTGCACGGCGCCGACGCCCGGCGCTGGCTGGAGACGGCGCCGGACGCCTCGGCCGACCTGATCGTCGGCGACGTCTTCGGCGGCTCGCGGGTGCCCGCGCACCTCACGTCGACCGAGTACGCCCGCGAGGTCCGCCGCGTCCTGCGGCCCGGCGGGCTCTACGCGGCCAACCTGGCCGACGGCGCGCCCTTCGCCTTCCTCCGCTCCCAGCTCGCGACCTTCGCCGCCGTCTTCCCCGAGCTGGCCCTCGTCGCCGAGCCGGCCGTGTTGCGCGGCCGCCGCTTCGGGAACGCGGTGCTGGTCGCCTCCGCCCGGGAGATCGACATCGCCCATCTCGCCCGGCGGGCCGCAGCGGACGCCTTCCCCGCGCGCGTGGAGCACGGGGCGACGCTCGACCGGTTCACCGGCGACGCGGAACCGGTCCTGGACGCCGGGGCCGTACCGTCACCCGTCCCGCCCGAGGGCGCCTTCGGCGTCGGCTGAGGGGGCCGTCGCGGGAGCCGGTGCGGGAGCGAGTGCCTTCTCCGGAGCCGGAGCCGGAGCCGGAGCCGGAGCCGGAGCCGGAGCCGGCGTCTTCACCGCGGCCGGCGCCTTGACCGCGACCTCCTTGGAGTGCGAACGACGGGTCAGGTTCCGCACGTCCGGCACCAACAGGACCAGTGCGGTGACGAAGACCATCAGCGCCGCCGCGCCCCACAGGGCCTCGCTCCGGCCGAACGCGCTCTCGGCCGGGCCCGCGAGCGCCGTGGACAGCGGCAGCAGGGCGGTGGAGCCGAACCAGTCGTAGGCGGACACCCGGGAGAGCTTCTCCTCCGGGATCTCCTGGTGCAGGGCCGTCATCCACGAGACGCCGAAGACCTCGATCGCCACGCCGCTGACGAACATGGCGGCCGTGAGCCCCACCGCGTCCAGCGGGACGGCGAGCGCCGCCGAGGGCAGCGCGATCGGGAAGACGCAGAGCGTCCCGACGAACAGCAGCCGGCGCGGCTTCCACCGGGTCATCAGGAGGGCTCCGGCGAGGGTCCCCACCCCGTACGCGGCGAGCGCGATGCCCCAGGGGCGGGCGCCGCCCAACTCGTCCCGGGCGACGAGCGGCCCGAAGACCGCCTCGACCGCCCCGATCAGGCCCACGACCACCGAGAACTGGGCGACGATCGACCACAGCCACGGCCGGCCGACGAACTCGTCCCAGCCCTCGCGCAGATCGGCGAAGAGCCCGCCGCCAGGGGCCCGCTCGGGAGTGCCGCTCACATCGAGGAAGGCCCGCAGCCCGCCCGCGACGGCGAAGGCGAGCGCGTCGATCGCGAGGACCCAGCCGGGCCCGACGAAGGCGACCAGTGCCCCGCCCAGCGCGGCGCCGCCGACTCCGGCGCCGTGCATGGCCATCCGGTAGACGGCGAAGGCCCGGCCGGCCTGCTCCCCGGTGACGCTGGTCAGGAGCATGCCCTCGGCGGCCGGGTTGAAGAAGGCCTGCCCGGCGCCGCACAGGGCGGTGAGCAGCATCATGTGCCAGATCTGCGCCCCGCCCGAGAGCACGAGGACGGCGAAGACGGCCTGCGAGACGCAGTTGAGGGCGTTGGCCGCGACCATCACCCGGTGGCGCGGTATCCGGTCCGCCACCGCGCCGCCTATGAGCAGGAAGAGGACGAGCGGCAGGAAGCGGGCCATCGCGACGAGTCCCACGTCGCCCGCGCTGCCCCCGCTCTCGAAGACCGCCCACGTGGTGGCGATCAGCGCGCCGTGCGCGCCGAGGTTGGTCACCACCGTCGCGGCCGTGAGCAGGACGTAGTTGCGGCCCGCCCACTCGGGCCGGCGGGAGGCGGAGGGGGCGCGGCGGGGGGAGGCGGCGGGTTTCGTCACCCCGGGACTATCCCTGCCGCCTCCCCTTCCTGCCAAACCGGTATCCGGACGGTGGGGAACGCCGTGCGGCGCTCCCTCACCGGCCGGGTCAGGACGCGGAGGTCAGCCTGACCGTGGAGAGGATCTTCTTCATGGTGGCGTCCGGCAGCTCGTCCTTGACGCCGTCGGCGCCGTAGAGCACCCAGGACGCGAAGTCGCCCTTGGCGTTCTTGAAGGTGAACGCGATCGACTTGCCGTCCGACTCGCACTTGTTGCGCTTCTTCACGCCCGGCGCCGTGGCCGTCGCCATGCTGCCGGTGAGCCCGGACGCCGTCGTGTACGGGACGGGCTTGCTGATCTTGACGGTGTTTTTGGGCATGTGCTGCGCGTAGGCGCCCCACACCCACGAGCCGGCCTCGCCGCGGGCGGCCTCGGTCGTGCTCTTCGCGCCCTGGCCGCCCTTGGTGCCGGCGGCGCTCAGCGACCAGTTCGACGCGGTGCCGTTCTTGTCGGTGTCGTAGCTGCACCACTTGCTCTTCAGGACGCTGGGGCTCGACATCGTCATGAGCGGCAGGCCGTCGTTCTTCTTCTCGTCAGGGAAGGAGAGAGACGACCCCGGCTTCAGCACCTCCCACTCGGGCGGTACGTCGAACAGGGTGCCGTACTTCGGATTGTGGACGACCTTCCAGCCGGGGATCGTCGGCTGCTGGGCCGCGCCGTCCCGCGGGTTGTCGAGCGGCGGCGCGGAGGGCTCGGCGGCCTCGGACGGAGCTCCGGAGGGCGGCGCCGAGACGGAAGGTGTCTTGCCGTCGGCGACCGGCTTCTCGTCGTCCTCCTTGGAGAGCACCAGGAAGCCGGTCACGCCGGCCGCGACGACCACGGCGGTCGCGGCGACGATCGCCACGAGCGTCGACTTCTTCCTGCCGCCGCCCGGGCCGGGCGCCCCGGGCTGCCCCGGACCCGTTCCCTGCCCCGGGACCGCGTACTGCGCCACGGTCGGCTGCTGGTACGGGTTCGGCTGCTGGTACCCCGGCTGCTGGGGGTAGCCCTGCTGGCCGTACCCCTGCTGCTGCGGGTAGCCCGGCTGAGCGGGCTGCTGCGGATACCCGGGCTGCGTCGGCTGCTGCGGGTAACCGGGCTGGGCCGGCGGCTGCTGATACGGGTTCGGCTGCTGGTACCCCGACTGCTGGTAGGGGTTCTGACTCTGGTCCTGCGGGTTCTGCTCGCCCCCGGGCGGCTGCTGTCCTGGCCACATGGCCAGTAACGATAGAGGTGCGGCGGCGGAGGGGCCACGAGAGGGATGGCCAAGGCTGCTACCGGTGGGTAACATCACGGCCATGAGCGCAGACCAGATGACCGTCGGCGAGATGCTCGCCGCCACGGTCCCCATGGCCGGAACCCTCAACCTGGAGTTCCTGGAGACCACCGCCGAGCGCGCCGTCGTGCGCCTGCCGGACCAGCCCGCCTACCACAACCACGTCGGCGGCCCGCACGCCGGAGCGATGTTCACCCTGGCCGAGTCCGCCAGTGGCGCCATCGTGCTCGCCGCCTTCGGCGACCAGCTGACCCGCGCCGTGCCGCTCGCCGTCAGCGCCGAGATCGGCTACAAGAAGCTGGCCATGGGCGTCGTCACCGCCACCGCGACCCTGGGCCGCCCCGTGGCCGAGGTCGTCGCCGAACTCGACGCCGGACAGCGGCCGGAGTTCCCGGTGCGGATCGACATCACCCGCGAGGACGGCGCCGTGACCGGCGAGATGACGGTCCTCTGGACGCTGCGCCCCCACAACCCGGCGAAGTGAGCGGAGCGGCGGGGGCGCGTCCCTCGCCGCCCTGCCGGCCGTCGACCGGGCGGCTCCCGAGGTCAGGGGCCGTCGCCGTCCTCAACGGGCCGCGGTGACCGGGGACTTCACTCCGCCGCCCCGGATGTGAGCAGGCGAAGGGCGTCGGCGGCCGCCGGGGACAGCATGGAGTCCCGGAGGTCCGCCAGGGGGATCCAGGTCGCCGCGTCGGTCGAACCGTCGACCTCGACCACGGCCGGCGCCCCCGCCCCGAGGCCGACCGCGTAGAAGAGCCCGGTGAGGTGCCAGCTCACGCCGCCCCGCCGGACCGCGTACGTCCGCGCGTCGAGCAGCCGGGCCGTGGTGAGTTCGAGTCCGGTCTCCTCCCGGAGCTCGCGGGCCAGGGCCTCCACCGGCTGCTCGCCCGGGTCGATCCCGCCGCCCGGCAGGTGCCACGACCCCGGATCGAAGATCGGAGACGCCTCCGACAGGCGAGCCAGCAACATCCGGCCGTCCTCCACCGCGACGGCATACGCGGAGACTCGAGTCCGCGCGTGATCCTCCATGGTCCCCGCTCCTCCCACATGAACTGCCTGAGGCGAGGACTCTAGGGCACGCCAAGATCGACTTCTGTCCTCCTGGGGCGGCGCACGGCACGGCCGGCTCCTCGGCACGGGGCGCCGGACCGTCCGCGTCGGCTCCTCCTCGGCCGACCCCGGCCCATCCTCCGGGTCGAGGTCCGCCCCTCCCGACCGGGTAGGCTGCCCCGGCGTGCCCGACGCGGTGCACGCCGGGCGGCCGACACGGGAGGAACCGCGTTGCACGTGCAGGAATGGCTGGAGACGATCCCGCCGGTAGCGATCTACGCGCTGGTGGGCGTGGTGATCGGGCTGGAGAGCCTGGGCATCCCGCTGCCCGGTGAGATCGTGCTCGTGAGCTCGGCGCTGCTCGCCTCGCAGCACGGCGACATCAACCCGTACGTACTCGGCGCCTGCGCCACGGCCGGCGCGATCATCGGCGACTCGATCGGCTACGCCATCGGCCGCAGGGGTGGCAGACCGCTCCTCGCCTGGCTGGGCAACAAGTTCCCGAAACACTTCAGCGAGGCGAACATCGCGCTCGCCGAGCGCTCCTTCCAGAAGTGGGGCATGTGGGCCGTCTTCTTCGGCCGCTTCATCGCCCTGCTGCGTATCTTCGCCGGGCCCCTCGCGGGCGTCCTGCACATGCCGTACTGGAAGTTCCTCATCGCCAACGTCTTCGGCGGCATCCTCTGGGCCGGCGGCACCACGGCCGTCATCTACTCGGTCGGCATCGTCGCCGAGGCCTGGCTCAAGCGCTTCTCCTGGCTGGGGCTCGTCCTCGCCGTGCTGATCGGCGTCGCCTCGATGCTGATCATCAAGAACCGCGCCAAGAAGGCGGCGGCGGAGCGGCCGGAGGCCGTGGAGCCGGAGCCGGTCACCGTCGGGGACTGAGATCCACAGGACCACGGACAGGAGGGCGGCACCCGCGCGGGTGCCGCCCTCCTGTCCGTGTCCGAACCGTACGGTCAGTCCTCGAAGGCCGCCGCGTGGCTCTTGGCGAGCTCCAGGTAGACCTCGGCGTTCAGCTTGATGCCCGCCTTCTCCTCCTCGGTGAGCGGGCGGCGGACCTTCGCCGGGACGCCGGCGACCAGCGAACCCGGCGGCACCTGCATGCCCTGCGGGACGAGGGCCTGGGCGGCCACCAGCGAACCCGCGCCGATCCTGGCCCCGTTGAGGACCGTCGAGCCCATGCCGACGAGGACGTCGTCCTCGATCACGCAGCCGTGCACGGTCGCGTTGTGGCCGACGGTCACCCGGGCCCCGATCGAGACGGGGAAACCGGGGTCGACGTGGACCGTGGAGTTGTCCTGGATGTTGGTGTCCTCGCCGATCGCGATGGGACCGCAGTCCGCCCGCAGCACGGTGTGGTACCAGATGTTGGCGCGGGCGCCGAGGGTCACCTCGCCCAGCACCACCGAGGTCGGGGCCGTGAACGCGGTCGGGTCGATCTGCGGCTCCTTACCGCCCACACCCTTGATCAACGCCTCTGCCATGGTTCGCTCCTGATCGTTCAGCCGTCGTGTCACGCCCGGGGGTGGCCCCCGGCCGCACCCTATGCGGTGCTCATGACCGACATCACAGCGCACCGCACTGATCAGGCACGACGGCGCCGACTACCGTGGCCGGGTGCCCAGGAACAGAAACACGTTCTCATCCCTCGCCGCCTGGCGGCGCAAGGCCGTCGCCGCTGCCGTGCAGGGCGCCTGGCGCTGGGCGCAGCAGGCCGGTTCCGTCACCGCCGAGCATCCGGGGAAGCTGCGCTTCCGCCGCCTCGGCGCGGGGACCCGGCTCGCCTTCCCGCAGGGCACGGTCTTCGGCGAGCCGTGGATCGAGATCGGCGAGTGCTGCATCATCGCCGAACAGGTCACCCTCACGGCGGGGATGCTGCCGGGCCTCGACCTCGGCACGGAGACGGTCCTGACCCTCGGCGACGGGGTCGTCCTCGGGCGCGGCAGCCACGTCATCGCCGACACGACGGTGACCATCGGCTCGGACACCTACTGCGGGCCGTACGTCTACATCACCTCGACCAACCACAGCTACGACGACCCCGACGAGCCCATCGGCCGCCAGTGGCCCCGCTCGGAGCCGGTCTCCATCGGGCCCGGCTGCTGGCTCGGCACGGGAGCGGTGATCCTGCCCGGCGCCCGCATCGGCAGGAACGTGGTCGTCGCCGCGGGTGCGGTCGTACGCGGCGAGGTGCCGGACCACTCGGTGGTGGCCGGCGCCCCGGCCAGGGTCGTCCGCAGCTGGGACCCGGAGAAGGGCTGGCAGCCGCCGCTGCGCACTCCGGCCCCGAAACCGATCCCGGAGCACGTGACCTCGGAGCAGCTCGCGGCGCTCGCGGCCTGGGAGGTCGAACAGGCGGGCACGTCCTCGTAGGTCGTGGCCCGCTCCGCGGGACGTCAGGCCGCTGCCAGCAGGACCGTGCCGCCGAGCGCGAGGGCCGCGCCGGCCGCCTGCACCGGGCGGAGCCGTTCCCTGAGGACCGCGAACGCGGCCAGGGCCGTGATCACCGGGTAGAGGCTGGCGAGGACCGCCGCGACGACGACCGGTCCCTGCTGGGCGGCGATCGCGTACGTCCCGTTGGCCGCGACGTCCGCGAGGCCGACGAAGGCGAGGGCGGGGAGGGCCGCGCGGATGACGGCGGGGCCGCCCTCGGGGAGGGCCCGGCCGCCCCGGCGCACGGAGACGTACAGAGCGCCGCCGCCCACCAGGACGTTGGTGACGCGCTGGACGAGCAGGGCGAGGAAGAGGCCGGTGACGGTGGTGGACGACTCCGCGATGAGGGCCATCACCGAGCCGAAGCCGAAGGCCGCGAAGAGGGTGAGCAGGACCGCCTGGCGCTGCACGGGCGCGCCGCGCAGTTCGGGGCCGCCCGCGAGGGTCACGCCGGCGATCGCCACGACGACGCCCGCGAGCTGGAGGAGCCCGGGGCGGTCGCCGAGGGCCAGGCCGACCGACACGGGGACGACGACGCCGAGCGAACCGAGCGGCGAGACCACGCCCATGGGGCCGAGGGCCAGTGCCTTGTAGAAGGCGAGCATGGCCGCCGGGCCGACGACGCCGGCCCCGACCGCGTACCAGAGCTGGGGGCCCGCCTCGGTCCAGGCCCCGGTCGCCAGGACGAGGGTGCCGAGGACGAGGACCGCGAGGGTCTGGGAGACCACGACGACCGTGAGGGCCGGGATCCGGCGGGTGAGCAGTCCGCCGCCGAAGTCGGCGAGGCCCCAGAGCAGCGCGGTGGCCAGGGCGAACAGGGCGGTCATGGATCCTCGCAGTCGCGTACGGCAGCACGCAGTACAGTGCAGTGAACAGTCGGGTACACCCCACCGTAGTTCAGTGCATTGAACTCTGTCATCCAGAATATTGGACGGAATGTGTCGGACCTCGATCAGCTCACGCAGTCGCTCGCCCGGAACCTGAAGCGCTGGCGCAAGGAGCGGGGGTTCACCCTGGACGCGCTCGCCGCCCGGGCCGGAGTCAGCCGGGGCATGATCATCCAGATTGAGCAGGCCAGGACCAACCCCAGCGTCGGCACGACCGTGAAGCTGGCGGACGCCCTCGGCGTCTCCATCACCACCCTCCTCGACTACGAGCAGGGCCCCCAGGTCCGCCTGGTCCCGCCGGACCAGGCCGTCCGCATGTGGTCCACCGCCACCGGCAGCCACACCACCCTCCTGGTCGGCACCGAGGCCCGCGGGCCCCTGGAGCTCTGGTCCTGGACGCTCATGCCGGGCGAGGGCAGCGACTCGGACCCGCACCCGGACGGCACCACCGAGCTCCTGCACGTCTCCGCCGGCGTCCTCACCCTCGTCGTCGACGAGGTGGAGCACTCCCTGCCGGCCGGCACGTCCGCGGTCTTCGAGGCCAACGTGGCGCACACCTACCGCAACGACGGCGACGAGACGGTCGAGATGACGATGGCCGTCTCCATCCCGCCCGCACGCTGAGACGGACGTCCACGCCCCGGGAGCGGGTTGTTAGCGTGACAGGCATGCGCGCACCCATCGGAGACTTCGACAACGCCCGCCCCGCCGCCGACTGCCTCGACGAGCTGACCGGCCCCGTCGCCGCCGCCGTCCGCGCCTGGAGCGGCCCCGTACCCGCCGACCAGCTCGTGTACGTGGACACCGACCCGGACGTCGCCGACACCGCCGTCTTCCTGGAGCACTACGGGCCCGCGCTGCTCGACGAGTCCGCCAACTGCGTGGTCGTCGCGGGCAAGCGCGGCGAGACGACGACCCTGGCCGCCTGCCTCGTGAAGTCGGCGACCCGTGTCGACGTCAACGGGGTCGTGCGCAAGCACCTCGGCGCCCGCAAGGCCTCCTTCGCACCCATGGACACCGCGACCGGCGAGACCGGCATGGAGTACGGCGGCATCACCCCCGTCGGCCTCCCCGCCGACTGGGCCCTCCTCGTGGACGCCGCCGTCGTGGACACCGAGTGGGTCCTCGTCGGCAGCGGCCGCCGGCGCGGCAAGCTGATCATGCCGGGGAAGGCCTTCGCCCAACTCCCCGGCGCGGTCGTCCTGGAGGGCCTCGGCGTCCCGGTCGCCTGAGGCGGACCGTGGGCCCGCGCGGACCCTGCGAGGCGCGGGTCCCGTGCGGCCCGTCGTGGTCCTGCGAGGCCCGGGTCCCCGCGGCCCGTCTCGGTCTTACGGCCCCGGGGTCCGCGCGACCCGTCGTGGCCTCACGGGACCCGTGCCCGCGCGGGTCCCGTTCAGGCGAGGCGGGGCAGCTCTATCGCGGGGCAGCGGTCCATGACCATGTCCAGGCCCGCCTCGCGGGTCCGGTCGAACGCGGCCTCGTCGACCACGTCCAGCTGGAACCAGACCGCCTTGGCGCCGATCGCGACCGCCTGGTCGGCGACCGCGCCCGCCTGCTCGCTGTTCACGAACACGTCCACGACGTCGACCGGGAACGGGATGTCGGCGAGGGAGGCGTAGCCCTGCTCGCCGTGGACCGTCTCGGCCTTCGGGTGCACGGGGACGATCCGCTTGCCGTACTGCTGGAGCAGCGCAGCCACTCCGTACGCGGCCCGGCGCTGGTTCGACGACAGGCCGACGACCGCCCACGTGTCGCCGCTCTGGGTGAGGATCCGGCGGATGGTCTCCGGGTTGCCGTGCACGCATGCCTCCTGAGGGCCGTGACTCGACGGCGCCGGGCCGGCGCCGTCACCGTGTCCAACAGGCGCGGTCGCGAGGCGATTCCCGCTGCCGCCCGAGAGTCGGCAGCGGCGCCGAACGGCCTGATCGGGCTGATAGTCGGCGTCGTCCGGCTCGGCCTCGCCGTCCCCCATCAGCTCCCCCAGGCGAGACGCTCCTCCTCGCGCGGGGCCTCGACCAGGGCCGGGCCGCCCGGGCCGAAGGTCATCACAGGGCGGGCCGGGCCCCATCGACGCCAGCCCGGGTTGCCGGTCTTCGCGAACGCCACCCAGGCGGCGTGCATGGCCGTGGCCAGGTCGCGGGGAGCGTTCGGGCCCGTCAGCATGCGCGTCTCCGGCGCGTCGAGCGTGTCGAAGACGAAGCCGAGTTCGAGCGCGTGGCAGGCGCGGAGGCCGAGGACGGGGGAGGGCCATCCGAACTCGTACAGGTAGGTCGCGGCGGCCCTTCCGGAGTTCAGCCGGAAGTCCGCCAGCAGGTTCAGCGGGACCCGCAGTATCCAGTCCGTCGCGATCGCGCCCAGGACCTCACCCGGCTTCTCCTGCCGCCGGCGAGCCCGATACACCTTCGCCGTGTGGGGGGCTATCCGTCCCTTCCGGAGCAGGAGCCGCTGAACCAGCGGACCCACCCGGTCGGCGTGGCCGTCCGGGACGAACCACAGCCGGTACTCGTCCGTGTTCGTGCCCATCAGCAGCTCCACCTCCGCCGAGGCGCCGTCCGCGAGCGCGTCCCCCGGGTCCTCCAGCAGGACCTCGCCGTCCACGGCGAGGTGGAACTGGTTGCCGCTGATGAGGGGCGATCCCTTGCCCGTCACCGCTGTCTGCGCCGCGAGCAGCCGCTCCCGGTCCACACCGGCGAACGCCTCCGCCGTCGCCGGCACCCTGAGCCGCGCGGCGATCGCCTCCGTGGTCTTCCGGGCGAAGCCGATCGACTTGGCGGTCGGTGCGCCGCTCTGCAGCACGGCACGCCGGAACAGCCCCTTCGCGAGCGGCGAGGCCAGCAGGGCGCCGATGGAGATCGCACCGGCGGACTCGCCGAACACGGTGACCCGCTCCGGGTCCCCTCCGAAGGCCGCGATGTTCTCCCGTACCCAGGTCAGCGCGGCGATCTGGTCGCGCAGACCGAGATTGGCGGGCGCGTCGGGGAAGACTCCGAACCCTTCGATGCCGAGGCGGTAGTTGATCGACACGAGGACGACGCCGTCCCGCGCGAAGGCGGTGCCGTCGTAGACGGGGACCGCCGAGGAGCCGTGGACCAGCGACCCGCCGTGGATCCAGACCATGACGGCGCGCCCGCCGCCGGGGGCGCCCCCGTCACCGGGGCCGGTGGCCGGCCAGGGGGCCCAGACGTTGAGGTTCAGGCAGTCGTCCCCCGGCACCTCGGGGTCGGGGAGCAGTGCGGCGAGCGGCGGGGCGTACGGGCGCTTGGGCGCCGTCGGCCCGAAGGCGGTGGCCTCCCGGATCCCGTCCCAGGACTCCGCCGGCTCCGGCACGCGGAACCGCAACTCCCCGACGGGGGCCTGCGCGTAGGGGATGCCGAGGAAGGACGCCACACCGTCCTTCAGGGAACCCCGCAGGACGCCGTTCCTCGTACGGACCCCGGGACCGTCCTGGACGTGGTCCGCGACGTACTCCGACATCGATTCACCTTTCCGTGGGTCGACGGTGACGCACCGTCCAGATCATGGGGTTACGGGAGGGCTTACGGTCAACCCCCCGCCAACAGCGCCCTCTTGAGGACCTTCCCGGTCGGGCCGAGCGGCAGTGCCTCCACGAAGCGCACGATCCGCGGGTACTTGTGGCGGCCGAGGCGCTCCCGCGACCACTCCACGAGCTCCTCCTCGGCGAGCGGGGCCGCGCCCGCCCGGCGTACCACCACCGCGCACACCTCCTCGCCCTTCGTGTCGTCGGGCACGCCGATCACCGCGACCTCCGAGACCGAGGGATGGCGCACGAGCACCTCCTCGACCTCGCGCGGGTAGATGTTGAAGCCGCCCCGGATGACCAGGTCCTTCTTCCGGTCCACGATCCGCAGGAAGCCGTCCTCGTCCAGGACGCCCAGGTCGCCCGTGCGGAACCAGCCGTCCACGATCGCGGCGGCGGTCGCCGCGGGGTCGTCGAGGTAGCCCGCGAAGACGTTGTGCCCGCGCACCACGACCTCCCCGACCTCGCCGTCCGCGAGCAGCACGACCTCCCGGTCCACGGCGGCGTCCGCGATCCCTACCTCCACACCCCACACCGCGTGCCCGACCGTCCCCGGCCTGCGGCCGAGGTGCGGCTGGTTGAAGGTGGCGACCGGTGACGTCTCCGTCAGGCCGTAGCCTTCGAGGACCTGCGTGCGGAAGGCCTCCTCGAAGCGTTCGAGGACGGCGACCGGGAGGGCCGCACCGCCCGAGACGGCGGCGCGCAGGGCCGTCGGGCGCCGGTCGGATGCCGCCGCGGCCTCCACCAGCGCGTGGTACATCGTCGGCACCCCCATGAAGACGGTCACGTCCTCGGCGGCGAGCACCTCCAGGGCCGCCGGGCCGCTGAACCGGGGCATCAGCACGAGCGTCGCGCCCTGGCGCAGCGTCCCGTTCATCGCGCAGGTCTGGCCGTAGCTGTGGAAGAGCGGCAGACAGCCGAGGACGACGTCGCCCTCGCCGAGGCCGAGGAGGTCCCGGGAGGTCACGGAGGCGTTCATGACGATGTTGAGGTGGGTCAGCAGGGCTCCCTTGGGGCGGCCCGTCGTCCCGCTCGTGTAGAGGATCACGGCTGCGTCGGCGGGGTCGGCCGGCTCGGCCGCGGGCAGCGGCTCGGCCGCCGACGGCGCCCCCTGGAACGCGCGCACCCCGGCAGCGCGGGCCGCCTCGTCGGCCACCGCCCACAGCGGCCCGCCGCTCACGACGCCCACCGCGCCGCTGTGCTCCAGGACGTACCGCACCTCGTCTGCGACGAGCAGCGCGTGCACCGGCACGACGGTCACGCCGGCCGCGAGCGCGCCGTAGTACACGCGGAGGAACTCGGTCGTGTTCGGCAGCAGCACGGCGAGCCGGTCGCCCGGCTTCAGGCCCGCCTCCCGCAGCCCGGCCGCGCAGCGGAGCGCCTCCGTCCACAGCTCGCGGTAGGTGAGCCGGGCCGCGCCCTCGACCACCGCGATCCGGTCGGGGAAGTGACGGGCCGACTCGCCCAGGATGCCGGCGACGCTCAGTGACATGACACGCTCCAGGGACGCGGAGTTGTCCGCGCTTCGACGATCGGCTGACACGGCAAAGAATCCGACGCCGCACAGCCCGGATGCCATGTGCAGATGCCCACCATGTGCCGTGCCGGGGTGGGCAGCGGCCCCGCTGCCGCGCGCGACCCGTGGCATTCGCCAAATCCCGGGGCTACGGTGCGAGCCATGACGCACAGCCCGGCCGCCCCTCTCCCCGGCGGCGAACCCCGCACGCAGGCCGTGCGCCCGGACGCCGCCGACCAGGCCGGCGCGGATGCCCGTCGCCGGCACGGGCCGGACGCCCCACGCCCGACCGGCGCGGAGGCTCCCGCGGGCCGCCCCGCCGCTTCTGCGGGCCGTCCCGCTCCCGCCGCTCGCCCCGCTCCGACTTCCGGCCGTCCCGCTCCCGCCGCTCGCCCCGCTCCGACTTCCGGCCGTCCCGCCGCTCCCGCCGCCCGGCCTGGCTCGGCCCCCGCCCGTGCCGCCGCCCAGCGCTCCGCCTCCCCTCGGTCCGGCGGAGCCCACACCCCCCTCGGGTCCGACGCCGGGTCCGGGGCGCTTCGGCGGGCGCTGGCCACGACGATGCTCGCCGACGTGGACCGGCTCACCGACCGGGCCGTCGACGACATCCGCGCCCACTCCGGTACGTACGCGGCCGACGCCCCCGTCACCCGTGACGACCTCTGGGAGATCTGCCGCGACAACCTCCTGCGCGCCCTGGAGGACTTCGGCGGCCTCGCCCCGACCGGGGGCGACTTCGAGTGGGCGGCACGCGAGACCGGCCGCCGCCGCGCCGAGCAGGGCGTCCCCCTCGACACCGTCCTCCAGGCCTACCGCCGAGGCGGCCGGGTCCTCTGGCAGGTCATGGCCGAGCACCTCAGGGCCCGGGCGGGCCGGGAGGCCGACAGCCGGGACGTCGAGCTCGACATGGCGAGCGGTGTCTGGGAGACGATCGACCGCTACTCCGTCGCGATGGCCGACGCGTACCGGCTCGCCCAGCTGGAGCTCCAGAGCCGCCAGGACACCCGGCGCGTCGCCCTCTTCGAGGCGCTGCTCGACGGCCGCGCCGACGACCCCGCCGTCGCCTCCGCCGCGGCCGCCGCGCTCGGCGTCCCCGCGTACGACCGGTACGTCGTCGTGGTCGCCGCCCAGGACCCGGCCGCCCCGCCGCACCCGGCGCCCGTCCTGGAGGCGCGGGGGATGTGGTCGTACTGGCGGCCCCGCTCCGGCCGGTACGCCGGGATCGTCCGGCTGCCGCGCCGCGACACCCCCGCCGGCGGCCCGGCCAGCGGCCCCCGGGGCTCCGCCGACCCGGCCGCGGGCGCCCTCCTCGACGTCCTGCGGGAGCTGACCGGCGCCACGGCCGGGATCTCCCCGGAGTTCGAGCGGCTCTCCCACGCGGGCCGGGCCCTCCGGCTCGCCGAGCAGACGCTCCGTACCCTCCCGGCGGGCAGCGGGGAGGCCGCCGCCTTCGACGACCGGCTCGCGCAGGTGCTCCTCAGCGGGCGCGCCGACATCGCCGAGCGGATCGTCACGGTCCACCTCGGGCCCGTCCTCGCCACCGGCGGCGAGCGGGCGGCGCTCCTGACCACGCTCCGGGTCTGGCTGGACCACGGCTGCTCGGCCGCCCGGGCCGCGGAACTGCTCTACTGCCACCGCAACACCGTCCTCAACCGCATCGGCCGCATCGCCGAGCTCACAGGTCGCTCCAGCGAGTCCGGCGAGGCACGCCTCGGCTGGGCCCTGGCGCTGCGCGCGCTGCCGTACGCGGGCCTGGGGGACTCTCCCGAACCGGCCGCCGGGGAGTACGAGGTGGGCGGAACGTAGGCTGGCGGGATGCAGGAGCAGTACCGCACTCTGGCCCGCGAGGGTGTGCACGAGACCGAGATCAACCGCTCGCGCTTCCTCTGCGCGCTCGCGCCCGTCGCCGACGAGCGGGAGGCGCAGGAGTTCGTCGCGCGCATCCGCAAGGAGCACCCCACCGCCACGCACAACTGCTTCGCCTACGTCCTGGGCGCGGACGCCTCCGTGCAGAAGGCGAGCGACGACGGCGAGCCCGGCGGCACGGCGGGCGTGCCGATGCTCCAGATGCTCCTGCGCCGTGAGATGCGTTACGTCGCCGCCGTCGTCACCCGCTACTACGGCGGAGTGAAGCTCGGTGCGGGAGGTCTCATCCGCGCGTACGGCGGGGTGGTCGGGGAGGCGCTCGACGAGCTCGGCACGGTGACCCGGCAGCGTTTCCGGCTCGCCACCGTCACCGTCGACCACCAGCGGGCCGGAAAGCTGGAGAACGACCTGCGGGCGACCGGTCGCGCCGTCCGGGACGTGCGGTACGCCGAGGCCGTCACGATCGAGATCGGCCTCCCGGACGCCGACGTCCCCGCCTTCGAGGCCTGGCTCGCGGACACCACGGCGGGCACGGCCCTGCTCGCCCTCGGCGGCGAGGCGTACGGCGACGCCTGAGCACCACCCGCCTGTGCACCACCCGCCTGTGCACCACCCGCCTGTGCACCACCCGCCCGTGCACCACCCGCCTGTCCACCACCCGCCCGAGCACCGCGCGCCGGAGCACCACCCGCCCGAGCACCGCGTCCGGCAGTGCCGGCCGTGAGCGCCCACCCCGCCCCCGGAATCCCGACCGGCCCCACCCACCCCTCCGGCCGGGATAGCGTGGAGGGCGCACACGACGGGAAGCGGCGGCGAGGAGCGGGGCACATGCGGGGTGGGACGGCATCGTGAGGCTCCTGCACACCTCGGACTGGCATCTCGGCCGGTCCTTCCACCGCGTCGGGCTCCTCGAAGCCCAGGCCGCCTTCCTCGACCACCTCGTGGCGACCGTCCACGCGCACCGCGTGGACGCCGTCCTCGTCGCCGGGGACGTCTACGACCGGGCCGTCCCGCCGCTGCCCGCGGTCGAGCTCTTCGACACGGCACTCCACCGCCTCGCCGAGGCCGGCGTGCCGACCGTCATGATCTCCGGCAACCACGACTCGGCCCGCCGCCTCGGCGTCGGCGCGGGGCTCATCGAGCGGGCGGGCATCCACCTCCGTACCGACCCGGCCGGCATCGGCACCCCCGTCGTCCTCACCGACGAACACGGCGACGTCGCCCTCTACGGCCTGCCGTACCTCGAACCCGCCCTCGTGCGCGAACAGCTCGGCGCGGCGAAGGGCGGGCACGAGGCCGTGCTCGCCGCCGCCATGGACCGGGTGCGCGCCGACCTCGCGGACCGCCCCGCCGGCACCCGCTCCGTCGTCCTCGCCCATGCCTTCGTGGCCGGCGGCGCCCCCAGCGACAGCGAGCGGGACATCACCGTCGGCGGCGTCGCCGCCGTCCCCACAGGGGTCTTCGACGGCGTCGACTACGTCGCGCTCGGCCACCTCCACGGCAGCCAGACCCTCACCCCGCGGGTGCGCTACTCCGGCTCCCCGCTCGCGTACTCCTTCTCCGAGGCCGACCACCGCAAGACGATGTGGCTCGTCGACCTCGGCCCGAGCGGCCCCGACGGGGCGATCACCGGCGCCGAGCGCCTCGACTGCCCCGTCCCACGCCCCCTCGCCCGGATCCGGGGGCGGCTCGACGACCTCCTCGCCGACCCCGCGCTCGCGCCCCACGAGCAGTCCTGGGTCGAGGCCACCCTCACCGACCCCGCGCGGCCCGCCGAGCCCATGGCCCGGCTCACCGAGCGCTTCCCGCACACCCTGAACCTCGTCTTCGACCCCGAGCGGACCGAGGACGGCGCCGACGCCTCCTACGCCCAGCGGCTCCGGGACCGCAGCGACCAGCAGATCGCGGAGGACTTCGTGGCCCACGTACGCGGTGGCGAAGGGCTGGACGGCCCCGAGCGGACGGTGCTGTACGGCGCCTTCGAGGACGTACGGGTCGACTCGGCCGAGCGCGAGGTGGGCCGGTGAGGCTGCACCGTCTGGAGATCACCGCGTTCGGGCCCTTCGGCACCACGCAGACGGTCGACTTCGACACGCTCTCCGCCGCCGGTCTCTTCCTCCTCCACGGCCCGACCGGCGCCGGGAAGACCTCCGTCCTCGACGCCGTCTGTTTCGCGCTGTACGGAAGCGTGCCCGGCGTCCGCCAGAGCCCGGGCACCTCCCTGCGCAGCGACCACGCCCCCGTCGGCACCTCCACCGAGGTCCTCCTCGAACTGACCGTGGGGGACCGGCGCCTGGAGATCACCCGGAGGCCCGCCCAGCAGCGGCCCAAGAAGCGCGGCGCCCCCGGCTTCACCACGGAGAAGGCCCAGACCTGGCTCCGCGAGTACGACCCCGCGACCGCCACCTGGGCCGGACTCAGCCGCTCCCACCAGGAGATCGGTGAGGAGATCACCCAGCTCCTCGGCATGAGCCGCGAGCAGTTCTGCCAGGTCGTCCTCCTCCCGCAGGGCGACTTCGCGAAGTTCCTGCGCGCCGACGCCGAGGCCCGGGGCAAGCTCCTCGGCCGCCTCTTCGACACCCGCCGCTTCGCCGCCGTCGAGGAGCGCCTCGCCGACCTCCGGCGCGCCGCCGAGCAGCAGGTACGGGACGGGGACGAGCGGCTCCTCACCCTCGCCCACCGCATGGCGCAGGCCGCCGGCGGCCTCGACGCCGCCCGTACTCCCGTCGAGGGGCGCCCCGGGGACCCCGGCCTCGCCGAGTCCGTCCTGACCTGGGCCGCCGTCGCCCGCACCGAGGCCCGCGAGGCCCTCGACATCGCCGGCGTGCGGTTTGCCGCCGCCGAGCGCGGACAGGTCTCCGCGCGCGCGGCCCTCGACGCCGAGAAGGAGCTCGCCGACCGCCAGGCCCGGCACGCCGACGCGCTCCGCCGCCGCGAGCAGCTCACCGCCCGCACCCCGGAGCGCGACCGCCACCAGGCCGCCCTCGACCGGTCCCTCAAGGCCGAGCGCGTCGCTCCCGCGCTGGGCCTGCGCGCCGACGCCGAGCGCGAGCACGCCACCGCGCAGGCGGCCCGCGAACGCTCCCGCGCGCTCCTGCCCCCCGACCTCGCCGACCAGGGGGCCGAGCACCTCTCCGCCCTCGAACACCGGCTGCGCGGGGAGCTCGGCGGCCTGGACGCGGCCCGCCGCGCCGAGCGCCGTGCCGCCGCGCTCGCCGAGGAGCGGACCGCCCTGGCGCGCGAGGCCCGGGCCGACGAGGGCGCCCTCCAGGACGCGGCCGGCTGGCTCGCCGACTGGGAGCCCCGCCGGACCGCCCTCGCCGAACGCGTCCAGGCCACGGCGGACGCCGCGACCCGCGCCGAGCACCTCGCGGGCCGTCTGGAGCCCGCCCGCCGCCGCCTCGCCGCGGCCCGCCGCCGCGACACCCTGGAGCGGGACACCGCAGCCGCCGAGGCGCGCCTCACGGAGGCCCGAGAGCTCCGGAACACCGCCCACGAGACCTGGCTCGACGTCAAGTCCCGCCGCCTGCAGGGCATCGCCGCCGAACTCGCCGCCACCCTCACCGAGGGCGAAGCCTGCCAGGTGTGCGGCTCCACGGCCCACCCCGCCCCGGCCCGCACCACCGCCGACCACGTCGACCGCGCCACAGAGGACGCGGCCTACGCGGCCTACACCCGCGCCGACGAGGCCCGTACCGCCGCCGAGCGGGAGCGGGACCTCAACCGGGCGGCCTGGTCGGCGGCCCGCACGGAGGTCCGCTGCGACGAGACGGGCGCGGATCCCGTCGTCGGCGAACTCGCCCGGGAGGTCGAGGAGCTGACCCACCTGCACGGCGAGGCGCACGCGCTCGCCGGGCAGACGCACAGCGCCCGCGAGGCGCTCGCCCGGGCCGAGCGGGAGTACGAGGGGCGGGTCGCCGCGCAGCGGGAGGCCGAGCGGCGGGCCGCCGCGCGCACCTCGCGCCGCGAGGCCATCGAAGGGGAGCAGGCGACGCTCGACGAGGAACTCGTGCGCGGGCGGGGCGAGTTCGGCAGTGTGGCCGAGCACGCCACCCGGCTGGAGCGGAAGATCGCCTTCCTGGTCGAGGCCGCCCGGGCCGTCCGAGCCGCCGAAGAGGCCGCCCAGCGGCTCAAGGAGGCCGACGACCGGCTCGCCGACGCCGCCTACCGCGCGGGCTTCGCCACTCCGGCCGAGGCCCGCGGAGCGCTCGTCGGAGAGGCCGAACGCCGCGACCTCCAGCGGCGCGTGGACGCCTGGCAGGCCGAGGCGGCCGCCGTCGCGGACCGGCTCGCCGAGCCCGGCACCGCCGCGGCCGCCGCCCTCCCGCCCGCCGACCCGGCAACCGCCGACGCCGCCCACACGGCGGCCGAACGCCGCCTCCGGCAGGCGGCCTCCGACCTGGCGGCGGCCCGCGCCCGGGCGACCGGACTGACCGGCCTCTCCCGACAGGCCGGCACCGAGGTCCACCGGCTCGGTCCGGTCCGCGAGGAGTACGACCGGGTGGCCCGGCTCGCCGCCCTCACCGCGGGGACGTCCGCGGAGAACGAGCGCCGGATGCGCCTGGAGTCGTACGTCCTGGCCGCCCGCCTCGAACAGGTCGCCGCCGCGGCGACCGCCCGCCTCCAGCGCATGTCCTCAGGCCGCTACACCCTCGTCCACTCCGACGCGCGCTCCGGCGGCAAGCGGGCCGGCCTCGGGCTGCACGTCGTCGACGCCTGGACGGGCAACGAACGCGACACCGCCACGCTCTCCGGCGGCGAGACCTTCTTCGCCTCCCTCGCGCTGGCCCTCGGCCTCGCCGACGTCGTGACGGACGAGGCGGGCGGCGTCCGCCTCGACACCCTCTTCATCGACGAGGGCTTCGGGAGCCTCGACGAGCAGACGCTCGACGAGGTCCTCGACGTCCTCGACTCGCTGCGCGAGCGCGACCGCAGCGTCGGCATCGTCAGCCACGTCGGCGACCTGCGCCGCCGCGTCCCGGCTCAGCTGGAGGTCGTCAAGGCGCGGCACGGTTCCGCGGTGCGGCTGCGCACCGGCGGGGACGCGCTCAGCGGCTGATGGAGCGCCGGGGCAGCGGCGAGGAGTAGACGACGCTCGTCGTCACCGAGCCGAGGGTGGCGATCTTCCCGGAGATCTCCTCCAGGTGCCGCATGGAGCGGGCGGCGACCTTCAGGACGAAGCAGTCGTCGCCCGTCACGTGGTGGGCCTCCAGGACCTGGGGCGTGGCGGCGATGAGGTCGTGGAACGGCTTGTAGTTGCCGTGCGGGTAGCGCAGCCGGACGAAGGCGAGGATGGGCAGGCCGAGCCGGTCCTGGTCGACGATCGCCGTGTATCCGGCGATCACCCCGGCGTCCTCCAGGCGCCGCACCCGCTCGGTCACGGCGGACGGCGACATCGACACGGCGCGGGCCAGCTCGGCGAAGCTGGCCCGGCCCTCGGACTGCAGGGCGTCGAGAATGCGCCAGTCGGTGGCGTCCGGAGTGTATGCGCTGGTCATGCACCAGAGGTAGCAGGGGAATCCCCGGCCGATCAAGGCGACGGCCGGGGATTCTCATGCGCTGGTACGAGGCTTCGCGTCCTGCTTCTCAGAGCCGCGACAGCTCGTCGACCAGGTCGTCGAGACCCAGCGGGCCCTGCGAGAGGGCCGCCATGTGCCAGGTCTTCGCGTCGAACGCGTCGCCGTGCGCGGCCCGCGCGTTGGCCCTGCCCAGCAGCCAGGCGCGCTCGCCCAGCTTGTAGCCGATCGCCTGCCCCGGCATGGAGAGGTAGCGGGTCATCTCGCTCTCCACGAAGGCCGGCGGCCGGCTGCTGTGCAGCTGGAAGAACTCCTGCGCGAGCTCCGGCGTCCACCGCTCGCCCGGCCGGAACGGCGAGTCCGCCGGGATCTCCAGGCCCAGGTGCATGCCGATGTCCACGATCACCCGGCACGCGCGCATCATCTGGCCGTCGAGGTAGCCGAGGCGCCGCTCCGCGTCGGGCAGGAAGCCGAGCTCGTCCATCAGGCGCTCCGCGTACAGCGCCCACCCCTCCATGTTGGCGCTCACCTTGCCGATGGTCGCCTGGTAGCGGGAGAGCCGGTCGGCGACGTGCACCCACTGGGCGCTCTGGAGGTGATGGCCCGGCACCCCCTCGTGGTACCAGGTCGACACCAGGTCGTAGACGGGGAAGCGGTTCAGGCCGTCCACCGGGAGCCAGGTGCGGCCGGGGCGCGAGAAGTCCTCGGACGGGCCGGTGTAGTACGGGGCCGCGGCGCCGCCGGCCGGGGCGATCCGGGACTCCACCCGCCGTACGCGCTCGGCCAGTTCGAAGTGGGTGCCGTCGAGCGCCTCGATGGCCTCGTCCATCAGCGCCTGGAGCCAGACCCGTACCTCCTCGACCCCTTCGATGTGCGTGCCGTGCTCGTCGAGGTGGGCGAGGGCCTCCCAGGGGCCCGCGCCGGGCAGGATCCGGTCGGCCTCGGTCCGCATCTCGCCGAGGAGCCTGTGGTACTCGGACCAGCCGTACGCGTAGGCCTGGTCGAGGTCCAGGTCGGTGCCGTTGAAGTAGCGGCTCCAGCGCTGGTACCGCTCACGGCCCACCGTGTTCGGCGCGTCCGCGACGGTCGGTGCGTACACCTCCCGCATCCAGTCCCGCAGCGCCGCCACCGCCCCGGTGGCACCCCGGGAGGCCTCCGCGAGCTCGGACCTGAGCTCCTCGGGCAGCGTGTCGGGACAGGCCGCGGCGAACTCCTCGAACCAGCCCCGCCGTTCGCTCGTCGCGCCGGCCCACTCGGTGAGCTGGCCGACGAAGGTGGCGGTGGGGCGCGGCCCGGCGTAGAGCTTGCGCTCCAGGCCGAGCGCCAGCGCCGAGCGGTACCCCTCCAGCGCCGCGGGGACGGCCCGCAGCCGGGTGGCGACCGCCGTCCAGTCCTCGGCGGTCTCCGTCGGCATCATCGTGAAGACGATGCGCACGCTGTGGGCGGGCGAGCGCAGGTTGCTGACCACGCACAGGCCCTCGTCGGCCTCGTGCACGGCGAGTTCGGCCGTGAGACGCTCCCGCAGCAGCCGCGCGCACCGCCGCTCCGCGTCGCTCTCGGCGCCGGGGGCGAGCTCCGCCGCGTCCAGCGCCGCGAGCGTGCGCCGGGCGAGGTCGGCCACGGCCTTCTGCCCGGCGGGCGAGAAGTCCGGCAGACGACCGGCGCTCTCCTTGACTCCCAGGTACGTACCGGTGATCGGGTCGAGGGCGATGAGTGCGTCGACGTGGGCGTCGGCGACCTGGCGGGGCAGCGGGCTGCTGGAAGTCTCTGGCATGGGGGTCATCCTGGCGTCTTGCGCCGGGTCCGTCACCCTCGTCCGGCCTCAGTCGGCTGACAAGGAAGGGCCCGCCGAGGGCGGCAGGAGCGGGCCGCATTCCCACTGCTGGAAGATCAGCCGCGTCTCGACGCGGGCCACCTCGCGGCGGGACGTGAACTCGTCCAGTACGAGTCGTTGCAGGTCGGCGGGGTCCGCCACGGCCACGTGGACCAGGTAGTCGTCGGGACCCGTGAGGTGGAAGAGCGCCCGGGACTCGGGAAGGGCCCGGATCCGGTCGACGAACGGACCGATCAGTTCGCGCCGATGGGGCCGGACCTGGACGAGGAGAAGGGCTTCCAGCCCACGACCGAGTTTGGCCGGATCCAGTCGTAGTTGATGGCCCAGGATCACGCCCGTGCGGCGCAGCCGGGCCACTCGGTCCAGGCAGGTCGAGGGCGCCACGCCGACCTCGGCGGCGAGTTCGCGGTAGGTGGTCCGGGCGTCGTTCTGCAAGAGGCGAAGAATGTGCAGATCGACCGCGTCCAGTACGACAGATTCGGCCATCTGTCGAACGTAGCACGGCTCGTTCCCGCTACCTTCCGGTAAACGTTCACAGTGCCGCCATGGACGCCATGGACCGCGACCCCTCGGCCACCCCGAGGGCGCTCGCCACCGAAGCCGTGCACGCCGGCCGCGAGGACCTCGCCACGCTCGGTCTGCACGCCCCGCCGATCGACCTGTCGACCACCTACCCCTCGTACGACGCCCGGGCGGAGGCCGCCCGCATCGACGAGTTCGCGACCACCGGCGCGAGGCTCGACGGTCCGCCCGTCTACGCCCGGCTCGACAATCCCACCGTGGCCCGCTTCGAGGAGGCCCTCGCCCGCCTGGAGGGCACCGAGGCCGCCGTCGCCTTCGCCAGCGGCATGGCGGCGTTCACCGCCGTCCTGCTCGCCCGGGCGAGCCAGGGGCTGCGTCACGTGGTCGCGGTCCGTCCGCTGTACGGCTGCAGCGACCACCTCCTCGAGGCCGGGCTGCTCGGCACCGAGGTCACCTGGACCGACCCGGCGGGCATCGCCGACGCGATCCGCCCCGACACGGGCCTCGTCATGGTGGAGTCCCCGGCGAACCCGACGCTGGCCGAGGCCGACATCCGCGCCCTCGCCCACTCCTGCGGCTCCGTGCCGCTCCTGGTCGACAACACCTTCGCCACGCCGGTCCTCCAGCGCCCCGTCGAGCAGGGCGCGCGGATCGTGCTGCACAGCGCGACCAAGTACCTGGGCGGGCACGGCGACGTCATGGGCGGCGTCGTCGCCTGCGACGAGGAGTTCGCCCGTACGCTCCGCCAGGTCCGCTTCGCGACCGGCGGGGTGCTCCACCCGCTCGCCGGCTATCTGCTGCTCCGCGGCCTCTCCACCCTTCCCGTACGGGTCAGGGCGGCGTCCTCCTCGGCCGCCGAGCTCGTCCGGCGGCTCGCCACCGACCCCCGGATAGCCCGCGTCCACTATCCGCGGATCGGCGGCGCGATGATCGCCTTCGAGGTCTACGGCGACCCGCACGACGTGATCGCCGGAGTACGGCTGATCACGCCGGCGGTCAGCCTCGGCAGCGTCGACACCCTCATCCAGCACCCGGCCTCCATCAGCCACCGGATCGTGGCCGAGGGAGACCGCCGCTCGGCGGGCGTCAGCGACCGGCTGCTGCGCATGTCGGTCGGCCTGGAGGACGTCGAGGACCTGTGGCGGGACCTGACGCAGGCGCTCAGCGCTCCGCCCGCCGGACCTCTTCGTGAGGCAGGGGCCGAGTCTCTGACCGCGGGCTCCGGTGCGGTGCCGCGGCCAGTCGCGCGGTGATGACGAGCGTGCCCTCCTCGATCTGGTAGTCGAGGGGGAGCCGCAGCGCCCGCATGGCGGCCACCATCCCGGTGTTGGACGCCTGGGTCACGGCGTACACGCTCGCGCAGCCGGCCTCCTCGGCCATCGCCACCAGGCGGCCGAGGAGTTCGGCGCCGATCCCGCGCCGCTGCCAGTCGTCCTCGACCATCAGGGCGACCTCGGTCTCGTCGCCGTCCCACAGCAGATGGCCGAGGGCGACGAGCCGGCCGGAGGCCGTCTGCACGGCGAGGGTGCGCCCGAAGCGGGGGCTGAGCAGATGGTCGAGGTAGCGGTCGGCGTCCCCGACGGGGCCGTGGTAGCGCAGGCCGAGCGTGCGGGCCGAGCAGCGGTCGTGCATCGCCCGTGCGGCCCGCAGGTCACGCTGGTCGGCGCGGCGGACCGTGATCTCGTTGCCCTCCGGAAGGGTCAGTACGTCCTGGCTGCGCGGCACGCGCGGGCCGAGCCGGGCGTCGAGCTCGACGAGCGCGCGGGCGCGGGCGAACTCGGTCGGGGTGAAGGGCAGATAGGGCCGCTCGACGATGAGCGTGCCGCCGTGCGGATCGCGCAGCCGCATCACGGTCTCCTCCAGCACTCCTTCGACCGGGGCCTGTTCGCCGATCGGCCGGCCCGTGAGGGACAGCGCCGGCACGGAGTGGAGCGTGCAGCGGCCGAGGAGCCCGCGCAACGCGAGGGGCAGTTCGGCAGCGTCGAGAGCCGTACGGGTGGCGAGGCCGATGACCCGGGTCGGCGTGTCGACCAGGTCGTGGGCGTCGGCCCGCTCGGTCCACGTGTCACGGCCGCCGGCCGCCGCCGTCTCGCGGGCGAGGTCCTGGGCGGAGAGCTCGGCGGGGGCGCGCAGAAGGAACTCGTCGACCGTGCCCCGCGCGAGAGGGTGGGTCTGGAGGGTGAGGATGTCCACGCCCAGCCGGGCGAGGACCGTGCACAGGGCGGCGAGGCTGCCCGGAGTGTCCTCGACGGTGGTCCGCATGCGCCAGAGCGCGGTCTCGGCGGGCGGCCTCGGGGCGCCCTCCGCGTCCTCGCCTCCACCGGTCGCGTCCTCGCCGTCTTCGGCCGTCGAAGCGGCGGGGGAACGCCCGTCGGCGTCCCCGCCCGCGGTCCCGGGGGGCGGAGCATGGCTGTGCCTCCGCGCCCACCAGGTGTGGAACGCCGCGGTGGCGACCAGCGCGATCGCCGAGAACACCAGGAGGTAGGCGCCGTCGGGCCCCTTGGCGATGGTCTTGGCGATCGTGTCGGCCACCACCACGGCGGTGAACAGGGCGGCGAGCTCGATCAGGTCGTGCCGCCAGTGGTGCGGGCGGCGGCTGCTCTTCGAAGACGTCACGTCGGTCATGACCTCACTGTGACCCAGCGGTGTTGCGTGATCACGAACGTTCTGTGACTGACGGGTTAAGCGCCGATCTGGTGCCTTAGGGCCCGATTCAGACCGTTTGGGTCAAGGTCTGATCGGGCCCATGACCGGGCGCCGATCGGCTCACCGACGGAGCGCGTCCCGCAGCCGCTTCGCCTGGGCGACCAGCTGGGTGGAGCCCTTCGCCGAGGCGACGCCGTCGAGGCCCGCGAGCTCGCCCCGCGCCCCGCACCGCTCCACGCAGTCGGCCGCCACCGCGAGCACCTCGCCCAGGCCACGCACCGGCTTCCCGTCGCCCAGCGCTTCCGGGAGCGCCGCGGCGAGGACCGCCCAGACCGTCCCGTACGCCCCGGTGGCCGCCGCCGTCCGGGCCGCGTCCGCCAGCCGGTTCGGCTTCACCGAACCCTCGGCGAGCAGCCAGCCCAGCTCCTCACCCACCCGCCGCGCGTCCAGGTCGCCCCGGGACGCGAGCACGAGCAGCGCGTCCACCGCCCGCAGCCGGTCGTCCGCGTCCCCGTTGCCCAGCCCGAGCGCGAGCGCGAGCGCGACGCCCCGGCCCACGGGGCCCTCGGCCTCGGCCGTCCCGGTCAGCGGTTCGGTCGTCTCCCGCGCGCCGCCGCCGACGGACCGCGCGAGTGAGGGCACGAGGCAGGCCGCGAGCACCTCGCGGTCGGCCGGCAGGACCGAGGCCCAGTGCTCCCCGCCGACGATCCAGTGCGAGCACGAGCGGGGCGCCGCCTCCAGGACACCGCCCAGCCACCGAAAGGCGGGCGGGAACTCCTCCCGCACCACGGCGCTGTCCGCGACGTCCACGACCAGCCGGTGCACGACGTGCCACCGCAGCAGCGAACGGTCCTCCTCCCGCCCGAGGACCCGCACGTCCGCCGCCAGCGGCGTCTCCGACCGCAGCCACGCTGCGAGCCGCAGCCCGGCCGGGGTGTCCAGCTCCCAGGCCTCCTCGGCCGCCCGCCCGGCCCCCGGATCGGCCCGCAGGACCCGCAGCAGGGCCTGGGCCAGGTCGACGGGGGCGTGCTCGACGCCCGCGTCCCGGTAGGCGCGCAGCCGCTCCACGAGCGTCGCCGGATCGATGCCGCCGGTGCTCAGGGTCGGCGCGGCCAGCAGGAAGGGCAGCGCGTCCGTACCGACGAGGGAGGCGGCCTCCCACAGCCGGGTGTCCCTGATGCCCGTCAGCCCCTCGTGGAGACAGGCCGTCGCCTCCGGCTCCCGCGCGAGACGGGAGTCGATCCACGACCGGTCGACCGTCCCGAGCAGCCCCGCCAGCACCGCGTGCACGCCGTGGCTGCCGTACGCGAAGTGGTACGGCTCCTCCCAGCCCGCCGTGGCGAACGCCTCCCGCACCGCCGAGGTCAGCGCCTCCCGGTCCCGGTGTGCGTGGCGCACCAGCCCGTCGAGGGCCCGCTCGAAGCGCACCGGATCGTCGGAGACACCCTTCGCCAGCAGCTCCTCCACCAGTTCCTCGACCGTCGCCGCCGGGGGTCCGACCAGTTGCGGCTCGGGCACGGGCGGCAGGATCTCCTCGTAGGGGAGCCCGGCCCCGAACTCCACGGACCCCCCGAACAGCTCCACGGCGGCCTGTCGGTGCACCGGGCTCAGCAGCCCGGCCCGACCGGCCAGCTCCAGCCGTACGGACCCGTCCACAGCGGGCAGATGACGACCCACAAGCTTCAGCCCGCGCCCCTGGAGCTCGGTGTCCTCGTTCCCGAAGACCTCCGACACCGCCGGCAGCAGCTCGGCCGCCGCACCCGGATCCCGCGCCAGTACCTTGCCGACCAGCGTCAACTGCGCCCGCACCAGCTTCTTCTCGGTCCGGAAGAGCGCCGCCCCCGTCATCTCGGCCAGAGCGCCGGTCGACAGCGTCCCGTCCGCCGCCAGCCCGGAGAGGGCCTCCTGCGCGTACCCCGCGATCGGCGACGGCCCGTCCGCCACCATCCCGACCAGGTCCGGGACCCGCTCACGGAACTCCGCCGCCGTCGGCCCGACCAGCCGCAGGACGTCCAGCGGGAACCGCAGGTCACGGGGACGACCGCCCCGCAGCAGCCGGGAGACGGCCGCGCCCAGGACTTCCGCCCGGTCCAGCACGCCCTCCGCGACGAGCGCCGCGACGGCGGTGGGCCAGTGCGCCCGGGGAGCCTCGGTGAGCGTCCAGGTCAGCTCGTCGGGGCTCTCCGCCATCGACAGCGCGTGGACCACGAGGACCGGCGTCTGCGGGTCCTCCCGCAGCCGGTCCAGGAGCGCGGGGGCGTCGGCCGACCGCCGCCAGCGGCTGCCCGCCCGGAACTCCCAGGCCCAGCCGAGGACGTAGCCGTCCGTCGCCGGAACCGGGCAGCCCGCACGCTCGGCCAGTCCGCGGATCACCCGGTAGCTGTGCTCCGCCACGGACGGCCGCGCGGCGAGTCGGCCCGCCACTTCGGCCAGCCACTCCGGCGTCTGCCCGGCGACCGCCCGGAGCACCAGGTCACCGCCCTCCGAGCGCCAGGGCAGCAGATCGCGGCCGCCGAGCCAGGTCGCCGCCCCCGCGGCCCCCGGGTGGCAGCCGGCCCCCGCGACGTACAGCGCGCGCCGGACGTCGGCCGCCTCCCTCGGCCGCTTCGACTCCCAGCCCCGCACCTCGGCGCGCAGCACCTTCAGCCGGGCGAGGACGGTCCGCCGCTCCGCCGCACCCAGCCCCTCCAGCCGCGCGGGCACGTCTTCGGCGCGCCCACCGCGCACCGCCTCCATCAACTTCGCGATCTCCGCGGACACTCCACTCGCTCCACTCGCTGCGGTCGCTGTGGTCTCCGCGCTCTCTGCGCTCTCTGCGGTCACCACGGTCACTTCGGCCCCCTCGCCCTTCCCCGTCCCCACGGCCTTCTCCGTCCCTCGTGTCACTGCCCCGGCCCCCGACTTCCGCTGCTCCGCTTCGTGACCCGTCACCCCGCAACCTCCTGACCCGCTCTCGGCTCCCCGCCCGGCACGGGCTCGGCGGCCGACGCGCCGCGCCGGACCATCCGAACCGCAAGCGCGTGCTTGCACGGGCCGCGCCGCCCCTGGTGGTCCGCCCACCACTGGCACGTGCAGGTCAGCGACCCGTGCGACTCCCGTACCCGGTAGCGCCGCTCGCCCGAGGTCACCGTCGCCGCCTCCCCTTCGAGCTCCACCGCGCCCTCCGCGACCAGCCTGCGCGCGCTCACCAGCCGGGGGTTGTGCCGCTCGGCACGGTCCGCGTCGTACGGCAGCTCGCGGTGGAAGTAGGCGGCCTCCGCCACGTCGTACCCCACCCGGCCCGCCGTGCCCAGCCGGGTCAGCGCCGCCCGCACCCGGTCGGCCGTGAGACCGGACTGCGCCGCGAGGTCCGCCGGGTCGATCCGGGGCTCCCAGGCCAGCAGCACCGCCACCAGTTCCGCGTCCCGCGCCGCGTCCTCCGTCGCCAGCGCCTCCAGGACGCCGCCCTCGCCGGAGAAGCCCCGCGCCGGGTCGGGCGACAGCGTCAGCGTGAGCCGCATGCCCGGCAGGGTCACCTCCCAGGCGCTCGCCGTCGCCGCCGTGCCGTCCGGCACCGGCCCGTACACTCGCAGCCCCGTCGCGTGCCGCAGCACCCGCTCCAGGGCGGCCAGCCGGTCGGGGCCCGGCAGACACACCGCACCCGGGCCCGGCCGCGTCGTCGGACGCAGCGTCCGGCCCGCGGGGGCGATCCACAGCGGACCCCGCCCCCGGCCCTGTCCGCGCGGCAGCGAGCGCAGGAACCGTACGGCTTCCGCTCCCGCCAGCTCGGCCCGCAGGTCGAACCGGGTCGAGGCGACCTGAGCCTCGGCGAAGCCCCGCAGCCACCGGTCCGGAAGCGGGACCTTCTTCTCCACGACGGCCCCGGCCAGAGTGGTCACCGCCAACTCCTCGGGGCCGACCCGCAGATGCAGCGGCTCGTCCCCGGTCATCCGCGACAGGGCCTCGCGCAGCGGGTCGTTGACATCCACGTTGGTCGTGCCGTGACCCGTCTCCGCGCCGTCGAGTCCCTCGGAGAGCACGTCCAGGCGCGCGTACACCCCGCCGCAGCCGGAGAAGGACTCGAACCGCAGCCGGTCCCCGTTCCCCGTCACCACAGGGTCCAGCGAACCCGGCCGCGTCCGCTGGTGGTAGCGGGCCGCGGCCACGTCGGCGACCGCGAGCAGACCGCGCGCGGCGGCCTGAGGAGCGGCCAGGAAACCGGAGAAGAAACGGGGACGGGCCTCGGCACCCCGGGGCGTGAGACCACCCGCCGTCTCCAGGCCGAGCAGCCGGCCGGAGCCCGTTGACTCCAGCACGGAAGGGCGTGCGTAGGCGAGCGCATGTACGGATCGCGTCATGAGGAAAACGGTAGGACCCCCCACTGACAATCCCCCCGCGAGTCCTCTCCGCACCGCGCCCCGCCCGGCGGTTACTGTCCGACGAGCCCCGGCCGCAGCACCTTGCTGAACAGCACCGACCCGCCCTCGGCCCGGAGCCGCACCGTCAGTTCGCCGCTGTGTCCGTCGATGTCGACCTCCCCGAAGTACTGCGGGCTCTCCATCGGCGACACGTTCGCCCGCTCCGGCGCCCGGACGAAGACCCGCTCCGGGCCGAAGGTCGCGTCCAGCGCGTTCGCCGGGAACCCGCCCGCCGCCAGCGGCCCGGAGACGAACTCCCAGAAGGGCGCGAAGTCCTGGAAGGCAGCCCGCTCCGGCGCGTAGTGCTGCGCCGACGTGTAGTGCACGTCCGCCGTCAGCCACACCGTGCCGGTGATCCGGCGGTGCTTCACGAACCGCAGCAGCTCCGCGATCTGGAGCTCGCGGCCCAGCGGCGCGCCCGGGTCGCCCTGCGCGACCGCCTCGAAGTTCGCGGAGCCGTCCGGCACGACGAGCCCGAGCGGCATGTCCGCCGCGAGCACCTTCCACACCGCCGTCGACGCGGCGAGCTCCCGCTTCAGCCAGGCGAGCTGCTCCGCGCCCAGGATGCCCGTGGTGTCGTCGGCCTGCCGGCCGGGGGAGTTGGCGTTCCGGTACGACCGCATGTCGAGCACGAACACGTCGAGCAGCGGCCCGTACCGCACCACCCGGTGCATCCGCCCGGCCCGCGAGCCCCCGCCCGCACCCGCGCCGACGCCCCTGCCCGCACTCCCGCGCGCGTGGAGGGTGGACACCGGCGTGTACTCGCCGAAGGCCCGCAGCGCGCGGGCCGCGAGCACGTCCACGTCCTTCTCCGTGTACCGCGCGTCGTCCAGGATCTGGCCCGGGTACCAGTTGTTGCGCACCTCGTGGTCGTCCCACTGCACCACCGACGGCACCTGCGCGTTGAACGCCCGGACGTTGTGGTCGAGGAGGTTGTAGCGGAAGTTGCCCCGGTACTCCGCGAGCGTCTCCGCGACCTTCGACTTCTCCGGCGTCGTGACGTTCCGCCAGATGCGCCCGTCGGGCAGCGTCACGCTCGGCTGGACGACCCCGTCGGCGTAGATCGAGTCGCCGCTGCACAGGAAGAAGTCCGGGTCGAGGCGGCGCATCTCCTCGTACGCGCGGAAGCCGCCGATGTCCGGGTTGATGCCCCAGCCCTGGCCCGCGATGTCCCCGGACCACAGGAAGCGGACCCCGTCACGGCGCCGCTCCGGGGCCGTGCGGAAGGTACCGACGACCGGCTCGCCCGTCCGGCGCGGGTCGTCCGGGTCCGCGAGCGTCACCCGGTAGTGGATCTGCTCGCCGGCCGGCAGCCCGCGCAGCGCGGTCGTACCGGTGAAGTCCGTGCCCGCGCCGACCAGTGGCCCGTGGTGCCGGCGTACCCGTCGGAACGACTCGCTCGCCGAGGTCTCGACGAGCATGCGCGCGGGCCGGTCCGAGCGCACCCACACCAGACCGGAGGAGGCCGTGACGTCTCCCGTCTGCACACCCCAGCCGGCCCGCGGCCGTCCCGACAGCGCGAACGCCGGGGCCGTCAGGCCCGCGCCGCCGAGCGCGAGCGCCGCCGAGGCGGCGAGCGAGCCGCGCAGCAGTTCGCGCCGTGCGGGGGAGGGAGACGTACCGGGTGCGGGGTGGGACATGGAAGACCTCCGGGAGCGTGTCCGGGCGCGCGATTCGCGCCGCCGCACCCTGCCTAACGGCCGGGGACGGCGCCCGCGCGAACCCCGCGTGAACAGATCACTCCCGCCCGGTCACTCCCGCCCGGTCACTTCCGGCCCGCCGCCTCCGCCACCAGCCGGACACCCCGCTCGATGGCCGAGGGCGCCAGATGCGCGTACCCGACGACCAGCCGTACGTCTCCGTCGGCGGGCCGCTGCGTGCCGTACTCCTCCAGGGGCCGCAGCGCCACGCCCGCCTCCGCCGCCCGCGCCAGGAACCGTGCGGGTGGCCCGTACCGGCCCGGCACACGCGCGATGACGTGGAGCCCGGCCGCGATCCCGCTCACGCCGGTGCCCGGAAGATACTCGGCGAGCGCGGCGAGCAGCGCGTCCCGCCGCTCCCGGTAGGCGCGCTGACAGTGCCTCAACTGCCGGTCGTAGCCGCCACCCGTCACGAACTCCGCGAGCGTCGCCTGATCGAGTACGGGATTGCCGAGGTCCATGGTCCGCTTCCGCTCGACGACCTCGTCGAGCAGCGCCTCCGGGACGAGCATCCAGCCCAGGCGCAGCCCGGGGGCCAGCGACTTGCTGACCGAGCCCGCGTACGCGACGCGCTCCGGGTCGAGGCCCTGGAGCGCGCCGACGGGCGCCCGGTCGTACCGGAAGTCGCCGTCGTAGTCGTCCTCCAGGACGTACCCGTCCACCGTCCGCGCCCAGTCGAGGAGCGTGGCACGCCGCTCCGCCGACCAGCTGATCCCGGACGGGAACTGGTGCGAGGGAGTCACGACCACCGCGCGCACCCCGGACTCTGCGAGCGGCCCGGGTCGCAGTCCCTCCTCGTCGAGCGGCAGCCACACGGTGTCCATCCCGGTCGCCGCGAACAGCCGCCCGTGCTCCGGGCTGCCGGGATCCTCGACGCCTACCGCGCGCAGACCCCGCCCCCGCAGCACGAAGCCGAGCAGCGTCGACGCCTGCGCCACGCCCGAACAGACCACGAGACGCTCCGGATCGGCCACCACGCCCCGCCGCCGCGTCAGCATCCCGGCTAGGGCCTCGCGCAGCTCCGGCAGCCCGCGCGGGTCCGGGTAGCCGAGCGCGGGGTGCGGCAGCCGCGCCATGACGGACCGCTGGGCCGCCGCCCACGCGGCCCTCGGGAACAGCGACAGGTCGGGGGTGCCCGGTCGGAAGTCCACCAGGACCCCGGGCACCCCGGGCGCCGGGTCGCGGACCCCGCGTACGGCGGAGCGCGCCGCACCGCCCACCCAGGTCCCCGCGCCCCGGTCGCTGCGCAGGTACCCCTCGGCGGTGAGCTGCTCGTACGTCTCGGTGACCAGACCTCGCGAGACACCGAGGTCGGCCGCGAGCTCACGGCTCGACGGAAGCCGGGTCCCCGGCGCCAGCCGCCCCGAGCGCACCGCGTCCCGCAGGGCTTCCTGGAGGGCCCGCCCCCGCCGCCGGGCCGCTGCGCCGGCCGCCGGCAGGAGCAACTCCCAGGCGGGCTGGGCGCGCGGCCCCGCGTCCGGACGGCTCCCGTCCGCCTCGAATGGCACGTCCGCCTCACGATCCTGTCTCCGGGAGTCCGCTCCCGACCCGTACGACGAGTGTGCCCTACTCGCCGATCTCGACCGGAGTGCCGGTGGTGGACTGTCCCGGGGCCGGCGCCGGGACCGGCTTCCGCTGGGTGATGCCCTGGAGGAGCTGGGCGAGGTCGACCCCCGTGGTGGAGGAGAGGAGTTCCATGCCCTGGGCGACGTTGTCGGTGACGGTACGGGTCAACTGGCCGGCGCCGTCGGTGGAGATGACGGTCAGCTTGTCGACGGCCGACAGCGGCTCGGACGCCTTGGCGACGACCTGCGGCAGCACCTCGACCAGCATCTGGAGGACGGCGGCGTCACCGTACTGAGCGAAGGCGTCTGCCTTCTTCTCCATGGCCTCGGCCTCTGCGGAGCCCCGCGCGGCGATGGCCGCGGCCTCGGCCTCGCCCTCGATGCGTACGGCGTCGGCGAGGGCCGCGCGGCGCGCCTTCTCACCCTCACCCGTGAGCCTGTCCCGCTGGGCGTCGGCCTCGGCCTGCTTGACCAGGGCGATGCGGCGCGCCTCGGCCTCCTGCTCGGCCTGGTAGCGGGCGGCGTCGGCGGGC
>NZ_BMSF01000026.1 GCF_014649015.1 Streptomyces narbonensis | reverse complement strand
CGGGTGGAAGCCCACGTACTGGACGTACGTGGGCTTTCGCCCGGTGCGGCGAGAGTGCGTGCCTGGCGTTGCGGGGCAGACGGGAATGTGACGACAGGCCCTAGGCGGCCTCGCTCGTCTCCCGCTCCTCCGCCAGGAAGTCCGCCAGGACCGGCGCCAGGACGTGCGGGGCCACCTCGTGCGTCTGACCCGTCAGGGTCCGGTGGCGGGCGCGGGGGAGCACCGCCGTCAGCGCGCGGGCCGCGCGGCGCGCCCACGCCGGACTCGCACCCCCGTCGACGACCAGCACGCGCGCGTGGACCCCGGCGAGACGCCGCTCCGGCAGCGTCCCGTCACCGAGGAGGGCATGGTCGTACGCGAGGGTCGACGCCGACGCGTCCCCACCCGGCCACGCCTCCGCCGGCACGCCCCACTCCGCGAGGAACACGTCGAGGGCCGCGCCCGGCTGCCCCCGCCCGAGCAGCTCCGCGGCCCGGCCGTGCCGCGCCGCGGCCTCCGCCGAGTACGGCGGCTCGTACACCGACACCGGCCCGGCCGAGAGCCCGGCGGCCACCGCGGCGAGCGCCAGGGCGCCGCCCGTGCCCGCCCCGTACAGCGCCGCGCCGCTCCCCGCCTCCGCGGTCACCGCCGCCAGGTCCTCGATCTCCCGCTCCACCGCGTACGGCCCGGTGTCGCCGCTCCCGCCGCGCCCCCGCCGGTCGTAGGCCACGACCGGGAAGCGGCGGGCGAGGAGCTTGGCGAGGGGCCGCTCGCTCGCGGCCGTGCCCAGGGCCCCGCTCACCACGACCAGCGGCGGCCCGGCCCCGTCCCCGTGCCTCTCGTACGCGATCGTCGTCCCGTCCCGCGACGTGACCCGTCCCCCGACCCTGCCCAGCGTGGTCTTCACCTCGTCCATGGCAGTGCAGACCGGGGCCGTCCCCGGAACTCATCGCCGCACGGCGGGAATTCCCGAAGAATCTTCGAAGCCGCTGGTCACCCCCTACGGTGGAGCGCATGAACATCTGCGTTTTCCTCTCCGCCGCCGACCTCGACGACCGCTACACGGTCCCCGCCCGTGACTTCGCCGAGCGCCTCGGCAAGGCCGGCCACACCCTCGTGTGGGGCGGCTCCGACGCGGGTCTCATGGGGGTCGTCGCGGACGGCGTCCAGGAGGCGGGCGGCAGGCTCGTCGGCGTCTCCGTCGACTTCCTCCAGCACAAGGCCCACCCGAGCACGGACGAGATGGTCGTCGCCCGGGACCTGGCCGAGCGCAAGGCGCTCCTCCTGGCGAAGTCCGACGCGATCGTGATCATGGCCGGCGGCATCGGCACCCTCGACGAGGCCACCGAGATCCTGGAGCTGAAGAAGCACGGCAAGCACACCAAGCCCGTGGTCCTGCTCAACACGGCGGGCTTCTACGACGGTCTGAAGATCCAGCTCCGCCGCATGGCGGACGAGAACTTCCTCCCGGTCCCGCTCACCGACCTCGTCTTCTTCGCGGAGGACGGCCCGACGGCCCTGGCGTACCTGGAGGAGAGCCTGGGGGAGAGCGCGGGCCCCCGCTGATGGGAGCATGGCTCCCATGGCTACACATGTGATCACCGGAGCCGGTTCCGGCATCGGCGCGGCCGTCGCGCGCCGCCTCCACGCGCGCGGGGACGAACTCGTGCTGCACGCGCGCGACGCGGGGCGGGCCAAGGAGCTCGCCGCACAGTTCCCGGGCGCCCGGACGCTCGTCGGGGACCTGGCCGACCCGGACCGGCTGTCCTGGGCCTTCTCGCACCAGACCATGCCCGAGCGGGTGGACAGCCTGCTGCACATCGCGGGCGTCGTCGACCTCGGTCCGGTCGGGGACCTCACCCCGAAGACCTGGCACCACCAGCTCAACGTCAACCTGATCGCCCCGGCCGAGCTGACCCGGCACCTCCTGCCCCAGCTGCGGGTCTCCCAGGGCCACGTCGTCTTCGTGAACTCGGGCGCCGGGCTCGCCGCCCACGCCGAGTGGAGCGCGTACGCCGCCTCCAAGCACGGCCTCAAGGCCCTCGCGGACTCGCTGCGCCACGAGGAGCACGCCAACGGCGTGCGGGTCACCTCCGTCTACCCGGGCCGCACCGCGAGCCCCATGCAGGCGAAGGTGCACCAGCAGGAGGGCAAGGAGTACGACGCGTCGAAGTGGATCGACCCGGAGTCGGTCGCGACGGCGGTCCTCACCGCGATCGACCTGCCGCGCGACGCCGAGATCAACGACCTGACCGTCCGTCCGGGGCGGTAGACGTGAGCGACACAGGCGCCACAGACGACTCGGACAAGGGCGGTACGCGGTTCTTCGGCCCCGCCACCGGCGTCGGGTCCATGCCCGGAGGCGACGCCCGCGAGGCCGCGAAGACGGTCACCGGCTCCTTCGAGGACTTCCCCTTCCTGGCGGAGCTGCCCGCCCGCGGGCCCGGCGCCGACATGATCGGCCGGACCATCGGGATGCTCGTCGACCTCTACGCGCACGTCGAGCCGAGCGGCTGGCGGATCAGCGACCGGCCCGGCCGGGACACCAAGCGGGCACGGTCCTGGCTCGGCGAGGACCTGGACGCCCTGGAGGAGTTCACCCAGGGGTACGAGGGCCCGCTCAAGGTCCAGGCTGTCGGCCCGTGGACGCTCGCCGCGGCCCTGGAGCTGCGCGGCGGCGAGGCGGCCGTCGGCGACGCGGGCGCCTGCCGCGACCTGGTCGGCTCCCTCGCGGAGGGGCTCCGTACCCACCTCGCGGAGCTGGCCAAGCGCGTCCCCGGGGCCCGGATCGTCCTCCAGCTCGACGAGCCCTCGCTCACGGCGGTCCTGCGCGGACACGTCCGTACCGCCAGCGGCTACCGCACCTACCGGGCCGTCGACCGGCAGGTCGTGGAGAGCGCCCTGCGGGACGTGATCGCGGCCCACGACGGGCCGGTGATCGTCCACTCCTGCGCCCCCGACGTCCCCTTCGCGCTGCTGCGCAGGGCCGGCGTCGCCGGGGTCTCGTTCGACTTCGGGCTCCTCACCGAACGTGACGAGGAGTCGATCGGCGAGGCCGTGGAGGCGGGCACGAAGCTCTTCACCGGTGTGGTGCCGTCCACCGACGGCCCGTTGTCGGACCCGGGCGGTAGCGTCATGGGTGTCAGGACGCTGTGGCGCAGGCTGGGGCTGAATCCGGGGACTCTCGCGGAGTCCGTGGTCGTCACCCCCACGTGCGGGCTCGCGGGCGCTTCGCCCGCCTATGCCCGCGCGGCCCTCGCCCACTGCGCCCGGGCGGCGAGATCGCTCGCGGACAACCCAGAGTGACCGGGTTTCGAGGCACGGGAGGACGGACGAAGGTGGCAGTCGAACAGGGGGCCCTGCCCGCCGAGGCACGGGAGAAGCACGCCGACCTGGCGGAGCGGATCGAGGAGCACCGCTTCCGGTACTACGTGAAGGACCAGCCGGTCATCAGCGACGGCGAGTTCGACAAGCTCCTGCGCTCGCTGGAGGCGCTGGAGGAGGAGTACCCCGAGCTGCGGACGCCCGACTCTCCGACCCAGAAGGTCGCCGGGCAGTACGAGACGGACTTCACCTCCGTCGAGCACCGGGAGCGCATGCTCTCCCTCGACAACGCCTTCGACGACGAGGAGCTCGCCACCTGGGCCGAGCGGGTCGCGCGGGACGTCGGCACCCCCGACTTCCACTACCTGTGCGAGCTCAAGGTCGACGGCCTCGCCGTGAACCTCACGTACGAGCACGGGCGGCTGACCCGCGCCGCGACCCGCGGCGACGGCCGCACCGGCGAGGACATCACGCCCAACGTCCGGACGATCGCCGACATCCCCGACCGGCTGCGCGGCGACCGCGTCCCGGAGCTCGTCGAGATCCGCGGCGAGGTCTACTTCCCGATGGAGGGCTTCGAGGGGCTCAACGCCCGCCTGGTCGAGGCGGGGGACAAGCCCTTCGCCAACCCGCGTAACGCGGCCGCAGGTTCGCTCCGCCAGAAGGACCCCAAGGTCACCGCCTCCCGCCCGCTCCACATGGTGGTGCACGGCATCGGCGCCCGCGAGGGCTTCGACATCTCCCGGCTGTCGGAGACGTACGAGCTGCTGCACGAGTGGGGCCTGCCGACCGCCGGGCACAACCGCGTGGTCGACTCGCTCGAAGGCGTGCGGGAGTTCATCGCGTACTTCGGCGAGAACCGCCACTCCGTCGAGCACGAGATCGACGGGGTCGTCGTCAAGCTCGACGAGATCCCGCTCCAGGGCCGGCTCGGCTCCACGGCGCGCGCCCCCCGCTGGGCCATCGCCTGGAAGTACGCGCCGGAGGAGGTCAACACCAGGCTGGTCGACATCAAGGTCGGCGTCGGCCGCACCGGCCGCGTCACGCCGTACGCGCAGGTGGAGCCGGTGACCGTGGCCGGCTCCGAGGTCGAGTTCGCCACCCTCCACAACCAGGAGGTGGTGAAGGCCAAGGGCGTGCTGATCGGCGACACGGTCGTGCTGCGCAAGGCCGGTGACGTGATCCCCGAGATCCTCGGGCCCGTCGCCGACCTGCGGGACGGCACCGAGCGGGAGTTCGTGATGCCCGCCGAGTGCCCGGAGTGCGGGACGCCGCTGAAGGCGATGAAGGAGGGCGACATCGACCTCCGCTGTCCGAACGCGCGGACCTGCCCGGCCCAGCTGCGCGAGCGGCTGTTCTTCCTCGCCGGGCGGCAGTGCCTGGACATCGAGAACTTCGGCGCGGTCGCCGCGGCGGCGCTGACCCGCCCCCTGGAGCCGGCGGAGCCGCCGCTCGCGGACGAGGGCGACCTCTTCGACCTCACCATCGAGCAGCTGCTGCCGATCAAGGCGTACGTCCTGGACCCGGACAGCGGGCTGCCCAGGCGGGACCCGAAGACCGGCGAGGAGAAGATCGTCACGGTCTTCGCCAACCAGAAGGGCGAGCCGAAGAAGAACGCCCTGGCGATGCTGGAGAACATCGCGGCGGCCAAGGCACGTCCGCTCGCCCGCTTCATCAACGGCCTGTCGATCCGGCACGTGGGGCCCGTCGCGGCCGAGGCGCTGGCCCGTGAGTTCCGCTCCCTGGAGCGGATCGAGCAGGCGAGCGAGGAGGAGCTGGCGGCCGTCGACGGCGTCGGCGGGATCATCGCGACCGCGGTGAAGCAGTGGTTCGCCGAGGAGTGGCACCGCGAGATCGTGCGGAAGTGGCGCGCCGCCGGAGTGTCGCTGGAGGACGAGGGCGCGGGGGAGGACGTGGGACCGCGTCCGCTGGAAGGTCTCACGGTCGTGGTGACCGGCACCCTGGAGAAGTTCACCAGGGATGGCGCAAAAGAGTCCCTCCAGACCCTCGGAGCGAAGGTCACGGGTTCCGTTTCAAAGAAGACCGCCTTTGTGGTCGTCGGCGAAAACCCTGGTTCGAAGTACGACAAGGCGATGCAGCTGAAGGTTCCGGTTCTGGACGAGGAAGGCTTCTCGGTCCTGCTCGAACAAGGTCCCGAAGCCGCTCGCGAGGCCGCGGTACCGGTCGCCGAGTAGCCTCCGCCGTCCCCGCGAAAGGTCACCCGTTCGGCGCATACCAGATCGTTACGGGTGGCCGGGTCGCATTCGGGCAAGAGAGGGAGAGCGCTGCCCGTCGGAGCCCTCGGCGGCCTACTGTGGTGACCGTGCGTCCTGTCCCGCATGTCCGCGCGAGGGCTGCCGGTCGTACGCGCCAGGACGAACGGCCCAGTGGCATGAGGAACGGCCGCCCGGTGGCGGCCGCATGACGGACGGCCCGACGACGGACGGCCGCGCGAGCGCGGCCCATCGCACACCGACGGCACCGCCGCCTGTGAGAGGGACGGGAATGGAACCGACCGAGAGCGTCGCCCCGGCCCCACGGCCGTACGGCCGTGTGGTCCCCACGGGCCGCACCTCCCGGCTGCCCGCAGCCGTGGTGGGCATCGCCGCCGTCGTACTCGTCGCCGGCCTCCAGCGGGCCCTGACCACCGGACACGGACTCTTCCCCGGCGGAGCCGCGGGCTGGTCCCTCGCCGTCCTCACCGGCCTCATCGTCGGCCACCTGGTCGCGCTCGGCCGCGACCGCTGGTGGGGCGGCACGGGCTCCGGCGCCGCTCTCACCCTCGCCGTGCTCCTGCTGTACGGCTGGGTGCCCGCCGGACTCGTCTCGCTGACCGTCGTCGCCCTCGTCGGCGCCGCCCGCCGGCATCGCTGGCGGCAGGGCCTGCTGCACGGCGCCGCCGACGTCCTCGGGGTCGGCGCCGCCGCCCTCGTCCTCGCCGTCTTCGGAGACGTACCGACCGTCGAGGAGCCCTGGCAGCCCCTCGACTGGACCATCGGGGACCTCCCGGAAGTCGTCCTCGCCGCGGCGGCCTACCTCGTGGTGACCCGGATCCTGCTGTGGTACACGCTCGCGCCGCAGGGCCGCGGCCTGCCCACCATCGCCCGCACCGCCCTCCTCCGGCAGGGCCTCGTCGCCGTCGCCCTGCTCGGCATCGCCCCGCTCATCTGCGTCGTCGCCGCCACTCGGCCCGTGCTCCTGCCCCTCTTCGCCGTCCCCCTCATCGCCCTCGACTCCACCCTCTGGATCGCCCGGGCCCGCGCCGAGGAACAGCTGCGCGACCCCCTGACCGGACTCCCCAACCGCCAGTGGCTCCTGGAGCGGGCCTGGACCGCCCTGGAGGAGGCCGAGGGCGAAGGCGCCCGCGCGGCCCTCGTCCTGATCGACCTCGACCGCTTCCGGTCGGTCAACGACACCCTCGGACACCTCGCGGGCGACCGGCTGCTCCTCCAGATCGCGGAACGGCTCCGCCTCGCCCTGCCCTACGGCGCCGAGGCCGCCCGGCTCGGCGGCGACGAGTTCGCCGTCCTGCTGCCCACCGCCGACTCCACCACCAGCGCCCAGCGCGTCGCCCGCCACCTCGTCGCCGAACTCTCCTCCCCGCTCGACCTCGACGGACTCACCCTCGTCCTGGAGGCCAGCGCGGGCGTCGCCGTCTTCCCCGACCACGCCCTCGACGCCGAAGGCCTGCTGCGCCGCGCCGACGTCGCCATGTATCAGGCCAAGCGCGACCGCACCGGCGTCGAGGTCTACGAGTCCAAGCGCGACTCCAACACCCCCGACCGGCTCGGCCTGCTCGGCGACCTGCGCCGCGCCCTCGACGCGGGCGAGGTCGAACTCCACTACCAGCCCAAGGTCCGCTTCGACGGCCAGGTCGCCGGCCTGGAGGCGCTCGTCCGCTGGGTCCACCCGGAGCGCGGGAAGGTTCCGCCGGACGAGTTCATCGCCATCGCCGAGTCCTCCGGCCTGATGCCCCACCTCACCGAGTACGTCCTGGAGACCGCGCTCGCCCAGGTCGCCCGCTGGCGCACCCAGGGCCTCAACGTCCCGGTCGCCGTCAACGTCTCGCCGCGCGACGTCCACACCCCCGGCTTCGCGGGCGCCGTCGCCGCCCGGCTCGCCCGCCACGGCGTCCCGGCCGGCGCCCTCCAACTGGAGATAACCGAGCACGTGCTCCTGGAGGATCCCCAGCGGGCCGCCGACACGCTCAACGGCCTCACCGGCCACGGCGTCAAGATGTCCCTCGACGACTTCGGCACCGGCTACTCCTCCCTGGTCCACCTGCGGCGGCTGCCCGTCAGCGAACTGAAGATCGACCGCTCCTTCGTCGCCCGGCTCGCCGTCGACACCGAGGACGCCGAGATCGTCCGCTGCACCCTCGACCTCGCCCACTCCCTCGGCCTCCTCGTCGTCGCCGAGGGCGTCGAGGACGACGAGACCTGGGAGCGCCTCCGCGACCTGGGCTGCGACGCGGTCCAGGGCTGGCTGGTCGCCGCCGCGATGCCGCCCGCCGAGGCGACCGCCTGGCTCCTGGCCCGAGGCGAGCACGGCTGGCGCCGCCCCGCCGACATCGCCGCGGAGGTCGCTCTCGACCAGCCCGGCCAGGTCGTCCCCTAGGGGGCGTCTTGCCGATCAGGCCGGGCTCGATCGACAAGACACCCCCTAGGGCCTGTCCGGCGGATCAGGGTCGGACAGGCCCTAGAAGCGTCCCGCCCCGGGCCGACCGTTTCACGGGGAGCGGCACCGGCCCCATAGGATGGACCAAACCATCAAGCTCACCCCGTGAGGAACCGCATGCCTGGCATCACGCGCGAGGAGGTCGCCCACCTCGCCCGGCTGGCGCGTCTGGAGCTGAAGGGCGAAGAACTCGATCACTTCGCCGGCCAGCTCGACGACATCATCGGCGCGGTCGCCCGCGTCTCCGAGGTCGCCGACCAAGACGTACCTCCGACCTCCCACCCGCTGCCGCTGACCAATGTCATGCGCGCGGACGAGGTCCGTCCGTCGCTCACCCCCGAGCAGGCGCTCTCCGGCGCCCCGGCCCAGGAGCAGCAGCGTTTCAAGGTGCCGCAGATCCTGGGGGAGGACTAAGAAGTCATGACGGACAACATCATCATCAAGCTCACCGCCGCCGAGATCGCCGGGAAGATCGCCGCAGGCGAGCTCACCGCAGTCGAGGTGACCGAGGCCCACCTCGCCCGCATCGAGGCCGTCGACGAGAAGGTCCACGCCTTCCTGCACGTCGACCGCGAGGGCGCTCTCGCGCAGGCGCGCGCCGTCGACGAGAAGCGCGCCCGTGGCGAGAAGCTCGGCCCGCTGGCCGGCGTCCCGCTCGCGCTCAAGGACATCTTCACCACCGTCGGCATGCCGACCACCGTGGGCTCGAAGATCCTCGAGGGCTGGATCCCGCCGTACGACGCGACCCTGGTGAAGAACCTCAAGGCCGCCGACGTCGTCATCCTCGGCAAGACCAACATGGACGAGTTCGCGATGGGCTCCTCCACGGAGAACAGCGCCTACGGCCCGACCGGCAACCCCTGGGACCTGACCCGGATCCCCGGCGGCTCCGGCGGTGGCTCCTCGGCCGCCCTCGCCGCGTACGAGGCCCCGCTCGCCATCGGCACGGACACCGGCGGCTCCATCCGCCAGCCCGCCGCCGTCACCGGCACCGTCGGCGTCAAGCCGACCTACGGCGGCGTCTCCCGCTTCGGCATGGTGGCCTTCTCCTCCTCCCTCGACCAGGGCGGCCCCTGCGCCCGTACGGTCCTGGACGCGGCCCTCCTGCACGAGGCGATCGCCGGGCACGACCCGCTCGACTCGACCTCCATCGACGCCCCGGTCCCGCCGGTCGTCGAGGCCGCCCGGAACGGCTCGGTCGCCGGCATGCGCGTCGGCGTCGTCAAGCAGTTCCGCGGCGAGGGCTACCAGGCCGGTGTCGTGCAGCGCTTCGACGAGTCCGTCGAGCTGCTCAAGTCGCTGGGCGCCGAGATCGTCGAGCTGGACTGCCCGACCTTCGACCTCGCCCTGTCGGCGTACTACCTGATCGCGCCGTCCGAGTGCTCCTCGAACCTGGCCCGCTTCGACGCCATGCGCTACGGCCTGCGGGTCGGCGACGACGGCACGCGGTCCGCCGAGGACGTCACCGCTCTCACCCGTGAGGCCGGCTTCGGCGACGAGGTCAAGCGCCGCATCATCCTCGGTACGTACGCGCTGAGCTCCGGCTACTACGACGCGTACTACGGCTCGGCCCAGAAGGTCCGGACCCTCATCACCCGCGAGTTCGAGAAGGCCTTCGAGGAGGTGGACGTGATCGTCTCCCCGACGACCCCCACCACCGCCTTCCCGATCGGCGAGCGCGCCGACGACCCGATGGCGATGTACCTCGCGGACCTGTGCACCATCCCGACCAACCTGGCCGGCAACGCCGCGATGTCGCTGCCCTGCGGCCTCGCGCCCGAGGACGGTCTGCCGGTCGGCCTGCAGATCATCGCTCCCGCCATGAAGGACGACCGGCTGTACAAGGTCGGCGCCGCCGTCGAGGCCGCCTTCGTGGAAAAGTGGGGGCACCCGCTGCTTGAGGAGGCTCCGTCGCTGTGAGTGCCATGGCAAAGAAGGCCAAGAACTTCAAGAAGTCGAAGACCGGCGTCTACGTCTCGCTGGCGACCACCGCGTTCGGTGCCATCAGCGTCGCGAAGCAGGCCAAGATGGCCCGCAACGACAACGACATGCTGCGGCTGATCGACTCCGCCGTGTCCGCCGCCGCCATCGTTACCGGCCTGGCGATCCTCTACCGGGAGCTCAAGCGCCTGGGCGACGACGACGTCCTGCTGGGCTGAGAGGGAAAGTCTCACCGTGACTGTCACTGAACTGCTGTCGTACGACGCGGCCCTCGCGGCGTTCGACCCCGTCATGGGCCTGGAGGTCCATGTCGAGCTCGGCACCAGGACGAAGATGTTCTGCGGCTGCTCGACCGAGCTCGGCGCGGAGCCGAACTCGCAGACCTGCCCGACCTGCCTCGGCCTGCCCGGCTCGCTGCCGGTGGTCAACGCGATCGGCGTCGAGTCCGCCATCAAGATCGGCCTCGCGCTGAACTGCGAGATCGCCGAGTGGTGCCGCTTCGCCCGGAAGAACTACTTCTATCCGGACATGCCGAAGAACTTCCAGACCTCCCAGTACGACGAGCCGATCGCCTTCAACGGCTACCTGGACGTCCAGCTGGAGGACGGCGAGATCTTCCGCGTGGAGATCGAGCGCGCCCACATGGAGGAGGACACCGGCAAGTCCACCCACATCGGTGGCGCGACCGGCCGCATCCACGGCGCCTCGCACTCGCTGCTCGACTACAACCGCGCCGGCATCCCGCTCATCGAGATCGTCACCAAGCCGATCGAGGGCGCCGGCGAGCGGGCCCCCGAGGTCGCCAAGGCGTACGTCGCCGAGCTGCGCGAGCTGATCCGTGCCCTGGGCGTCTCCGAGGCGCGCATGGACAAGGGCCAGATGCGCTGCGACGTGAACCTGTCGCTGCGCCCGAACGGCACCAAGACCTTCGGCACCCGCTCGGAGACGAAGAACGTCAACTCGCTCCGTTCGGTGGAGCGTGCGGCGCGCTTCGAGATCCAGCGCCACGCGGCCGTGCTCACCTCCGGTGGCACGATCATCCAGGAGACCCGTCACTTCCACGAGGACGACGGCTCCACCACCTCCGGCCGCATCAAGGACAACGCCGAGGACTACCGGTACTTCCCGGAGCCCGACCTGGTGCCGGTGGCCCCCGCCCGCGAGTGGGTCGAGGAGCTCCGCAAGGGCCTCCCCGAGCTGCCGCGCGTGCGCCGCAACCGGCTGCGTGAGGAGTGGGGCGTGTCCGAGCTGGACATGCAGTCCATCCTCAACGCGGGCGCGGTCGACTCGATCGTCGCCACGATCGAGGCGGGCGCGGACTCGGCCTCGGCCCGCAAGTGGTGGATGGGCGAGCTCGCCCGCAACGCCAACGAGCAGGGCGTCGCGCTGGAGGAGCTGGCGATCACCCCGTCGGACGTGGCCCGGGTCTCCGCCCTGGTCTCCGCCGGTGATCTGAACGACAAGCTGGCCCGTCAGGTCATCGAGGGCGTCCTCGCCGGCGAGGGCACCCCGGACGAGGTCGTCGAGAAGCGCGGTCTGAAGGTCGTCTCCGACGACGGCGCGCTCGGCACGGCGGTCGACGAGGCCATCGCGGGCAACGCGGGCATCGCCGACAAGATCCGCGGCGGCAAGGTCGCCGCGGTCGGCGCCCTCGTGGGCGCGGTCATGAAGGCCACCCGCGGCCAGGCGGACGCGGCGAAGGTCAAGGACCTGATCCTGGAGAAGCTGGGCGTCAGCGAGGGCTGATCCCCTTCTCGTACGGCTCAAGGGGGCGGCCCCGCACCGGACTTCCGGTGCGGGGCCGCCCTCGTCGTACGGCGTCTCGTCCCTCCCTCCGGACGGTGAGACGGCAGCGTCCCCGGCCGGGCGGCGACCGCCCGGCCGGGGACACCCCTTGGGAGGGTCAGGGGGCCGGAGTCGTGCCCGCCTCCTCCGCCCCGCCGGCGGTGGCCGGCTCGGCGGACTCGGCGGCGGGCGACCCGGCGCGTTCGGCTGCGGGGGCGGCGGCCGGGGCCGGAATCTCCACCCGCGGGCCGTGGGCGTCGTCCTTGCCCAGACCGTTGAAGACCAGGTTGAGGACGATGGCCGCGGTGGCGCCGAGGGTCACACCGCTGTTGAGCAGCGAGGAGAGGTCGGCGTCCATGTGCTCGTCGAAGTAGAGCGGCACGGTGGCGGGGAAGAGCGCGAAGGCCAGCGAGACGCCGACGACCAGTGCGTTCTTCTCCTCCTTCAGGTCCACCTTGGCCAGGGTCTGGATACCGGCCAGGGCGACCATGCCGAACATCACCGTGGCGGCGCCGCCGAGCACGCCGTGGGGCACGGCGGCGACGATCGCGGCGGCCTTGGGCAGCAGACCCAGGACGATCATGAACACACCCGCGGCGACGACCACGAAGCGGCTCTTGACCTTGGTCATCCGGACCAGGCCGACGTTCTCGGCGAAGGCCACGTACGGGAAGGAGTTCAGCACACCGCCGAGGGCGGTGGCGGCGCCGTCGGCGCGCAGGGCGCGGGCCACGGTCTCGCTGTCGACGTCCTTGCCGACGATGTCGCCGACGGCGTACGTGTCCCCGGTGGTCTCCACCATGGTGATCAGCATGACGATGAGCATCAGCACGATCGGGAACCACTCGAACTTCGGGGCGCCGAAGTGGAACGGGGTGGTGACACCGACCCAGTCGGCCGTGGAGACACCGCCGAACTCGACGTCGCCGAGCAGGGCGGCCACGACGGTGCCGCCGACCAGACCGAGCAGGATGCCGATGCTGCGCAGGAACGGTCCGCCGAACTTCATCAGGGCGAGGATGAAGAGCATCGTGCCGCCGGCGTAGGCGAGCTGGGTGGGTACACCGCCGTCACCGACCGTGGTGGCGCCGCCGACCGCGTCCCGGAGGCCGACCGGGATGAGGACGATGCCGAGCACCGTGATCACCGTGCCGGTGACCACCGGCGGGAACAGCCGCATGACGGCCCGGAACGCCTTGGGGGGCAGCCAGGCGAAGGCGAACGTCGCGATGCCGGCGGTGATGACGGCACCGTAGATGACGAGCAGCGCGGCGGTGCCCCCGCCCGCGCCGAGGCCGATGGCGATCATCGGCGAGACCGCGGTGAAGGTGACGCCCTGGATCAGCGGCAGCCGGGCGCCGACCCGGCCGATGCCCCACGCCTGGATGATCGAGGCGATACCGCAGGTGAAGAGGTCCGCGTTGATCAGGTAGACGAGCTGTTCGGGGCTCAGCTTCAGTGCGCTGCCGACGATGATCGGGACGATCACAGCACCGGCGTAGAACGCGAGTACGTGCTGGAATCCGTACAGCGCGAGCTTGGGGAGGGGGAGCACCTCGTCGACCGGGTGCGAGCTCTGCTCTCCGTTGGCGGAAAGCCGGGCGGCGACACGTGCCATCTCTGCCTTGCCCTTCAAGGAGGTAGGTGACTGAGAGGGAATGAGTGAGATCTGGTTGTCCCTGCTCGGAGTGGGTCGTCATCCCGTTGATCCGCCAGGGTTGTCCGTGCGTTCACGTCATCGAAGTCGCGCGGTGTTTCCGGCGCACTCCGGTCGTGTGTCCGGAATTGAACGCCTGTGGGGAGCACCACAGATATCGTCGACTGCCACAAACTGTTGAGCCCCTGGGTGGGGCAGGTACGGAGAATCGTCCACTGGCGGCCGGTCGTGCAAGGCGTGTATGGCGAGGGAGCGTTGAAGGTCGCCTTCCGCTCCTTTCCCCCTGCGCATGCGCGAACGCGCCCCGGGGCCGCGCCTCTGGTGTGCGGAGATGTGGGCGGCGAGGGTTTCGGTCGGCGAACGAGGCACAGGTGCGGCGGTGTCCAGCAGGTGGACTCCTCGTGGCCGGACGGCTGCATTCCCTCTGTCCGGGAAGTGCCTTGCGGCCACGGCGAATCCGGATCGTTACCCGCCGACGGTCCCGGTAGGGGCCGGGCAGGTCGTCCGGGACGTTCATCGTCGGGACGCGGTCGGGCCTCCTCCCGGCCACCCGGCGTCACTACCGTCCCCGCCGTACTGATCCTCATGGCTCGAAGGCGAACCATGGGACGTCGACTGGAGGTCGGGACCGTGACACCGGAGATTTCGCGCAGAAGGCTGCTCGCACTCGGCGGAGGCGCGTTCGGCGTCGCCGCGGCCGGCTCGTTGCTGCCGCCGTCCCTGCAGGCCGCGATGGCCGCGGAGCCCCCGGCCGGCGGGATGGGGGCGGTCCGGCACGTGGTGATCCTCATGCAGGAGAACCGTTCCTTCGACCACTACTTCGGCACCCTCCGCGGTGTCCGCGGCTTCGGCGACCGCAACGCCATCGAGCTGCCCTCCGGAAAGCCGGTATTCGAGCAGCCCGCCGCGCCCGGCAGGACCGTGCTGCCCTTCCCGATCCGCGGCGCCGCAGAGACGCAGCAGAAGGACCTCCAGTACATCGGCGACCTCGACCACTCCTGGAGCGGCGGCGGCAAGGCCTGGCGCGGCGGCTGGATGGACGGCTGGGTCTCGGCCAAGACCGCCGCCACCATGGCGTACTACGACCGGCGCGACATCCCCCTGCACTACGAGCTCGCCGACACGTTCACCATCTGCGACGCCTACCACTCGTCCATCCACACCTCGACGAGCCCGAACCGCAACCACCTCTGGTCCGGCTGGACCGGCTTCGAGGCCGACGGCACCCGCGCCGTCACCAACGCCGCCTACGCCGAGGGCACCCACCCCGGCTACGGCTGGCCCACCTACGCCGAGCGGCTCGAAGCCGCCGGGCGGAGCTGGAAGACGTACACGGAGTGGGAGAACTTCACCGACAACAACATCGAGTTCTTCACCACCTTCAAGAAGATCGCCCGGAAAGCCCTCGCGCCCACCGGCGGCCACACCTTCATGGAGTCCTTCTACGCCGCCGTCCGCGACACCGAGGACCTCACCGAGCGGAACCGCCTGCTCGGCCTCCTGGAGGAGGGCGTCGCGACGCTCACCGAGGCCGAGCGCTCCCTCTTCGAGCGCGGACTGCGCCGCGTCGAGAGCGGCACCCTCGCCGACGCCTTCCGCGCCGACATCGCCGCCGGCACCCTCCCCGAGGTCTCCTACCTCGTGCCCTCCGCGATCGACTCCGAGCATCCCGGCTCCTCCTCGCCGATCGCCTCCGCGAGCCTCGTCTACAAGGTGCTCGACGCCCTCGGCTCGCACCCGGACGTCTGGCGCCACACCGTCGTCCTGATCAACTACGACGAGAACGACGGCTTCTTCGACCACGTGCCGCCGCCGGTCCCGCCGGCCGAGAACACGGACGAGCGCTGGAAGGGCCAGCCCACCGGGCTCGGCATCCGCGTCCCGCTGCTCGTGGTCTCCCCCTGGTCCGTCGGCGGCTACGTCTGCTCCGAGACCTTCGACCACACCTCAGTGATCCGCTTCCTGGAGAAGCTGACCGGCATCGCCGAGCCCAACATCACGCCCTGGCGCCGGGCCGTCACCGGCGACCTCACCTCCGCCTTCGACTTCAAGCGCGGCCGCCGGCAGCCGCCCGTCGAGCAGCCCGGCCCGATCCCGCCGTTCACCGGCCGCTGGCGGCCGCAGCCCCCGACCGTCCAGCAGATGCCCGTCCAGGAGCCCGGCGCCCGCCCGGCCCGCCCCCTGCCGTACCAGCCGGACGCCTCCGCGACCGTCGCGCCCGGGGCCGTGACCGTGGCCCTGCGCAACACCGGCAGGGCGAGCGCGCACTTCGCCCTCTATCCGTACGCGGGCGAGTTCGCCGTCCCGCAGCACCGGGACGTCAAGGGGGCGGGGGAGTGGACCGTCCCCGTCACGGGTGATCGCTACCGCTTCACGATCACCGGCCCGAACGGCTTCCGCCGCGAGTTCGAGGGCCCCGCGGCAGGCGGCGCCGAGCTCGCCACGCGCCTCGACCACCATGACCGTGACCTGCACCTCACCGTGCGGAACACGGGCACGGCCCCGCTCGTCTTCACCGTCCGGCCGCTCGGATACGTCGACGAGCGCGACCTCGCCGACTGGACCCGCACGGTCGGGGTGAAGCCCGGGAAGACCCGTACGGTCGTGCACTCGGCCGCCGACGCGCACGGCTGGTACGACGTCGAGGTCACCGCGCCCGGTGGCTTCCGCCGCCGCCTCATGGGCCACATCGAGAACGGGCGTCCCAGCGTCTCCGGATGACCCCACCGTCTCCGGGCGGTTCCACTCCGTGCGCGGGGGTCAGGACCTCGGTCCCGAACCCCCGCGCACCGCTGTGAGCATCGACACGAAAGGGGCAAACGATCACGTTTGGCTGCAAGAGTGGGCGCAATTAGGTCATGCGTTCTTCTCGGGCTGTTCCCGTGCAAGATCCACGAACCACCCAGGGAGCACGTCCTTTGGCAGCCATCGCCCGATGGTGCATCCGGCACCGTCTCGTCGTCGTCGTCCTCTGGCTTCTCGCGCTCGTCGGCGTCGGCACCGGTGCGGTTCTCGCCGGCAGCGCCTACTCCAACGACTACGAGGTCCCCGGCACCGAATCGGGCCGGGCCACCGCCCTCCTCGACCAGGGCTTCCAGGGCCTCGGCGGCGACAGCGACACCATCGTCTGGCACACCGAGCAGGGCAGCGTCCGCGCCGACGCCGTCGAGCAGCGCACGACCGCGATGCTCGACAAGGTCGCCGAGCTCCCCGGGATCGCCGCCGTCACCTCCCCGTACGGGGCCACGCCCGGCCAGATCAGCGAGGACGGGCACACCGCCTACGCCACCGTCACCTTCGACGCGCAGGCCGACGACATCCCCGAGGCCCAGGCCAAGGCCCTCGTCGACACCGCGAAGGCCGTCGCCTCCGACGACCTCCAGGTCGAGCTCGGCGGCACCGCCGTCGCCCTCACCGAGGCCCCCGGCGGCCACATCGCCGAGATCGTCGGCGTCGCCGTCGCGGCCGTCGTCCTCTTCCTCGCCTTCGGCTCGCTCGCCGCCTCCGTGCTCCCCATCGCGACCGCGCTGGTCAGCGTCGGCATCGCGTACTCCGGGATCGTCCTGCTCGGCCATCTGATGACCGTCGCCGACTTCGCGCCCATGCTGGGCATGCTCGTCGGCCTCGGCGTCGGCATCGACTACGCGCTCTTCATCGTCACCCGGCACCGGAAGGGCCTGAAACGCGGCCTCCCCGTATCCGAGGCCGCCGAGATCGCCGTCGCCACCACCGGCCGCGCCGTCGTCTTCGCCGGAGCCACCGTCTGCATCGCGCTGCTCGGCATGCTGATCCTCCGGCTCAGCTTCCTCAACGGCGTCGCCATCGCCGCCTCCCTCACCGTCGTGCTCACGGTCGCCGCCTCCGTCACCCTGCTGCCCGCACTGCTCTCCCTCATCGGCATGCGCGCCCTCTCCCGGCGCGAGCGGCGGGCCCTCGCCGAGCGCGGGCCGCAGCTGGAGCTCCCCACCGGCTTCGCCGCCCGCTGGTCCGCCTTCGTCGAGCGCCACCCCAAGCTCCTCGGGGCCGTCGCCGCCGTCGTCATGGCCGTCCTCGCGCTGCCCACGCTCTCGCTCCACCTCGGCACCTCCGACCAGGGCAACGGTCCGGCCACCGCGACCACCCGGCAGGCGTACGACCTGATCGCCGAGGGCTTCGGGCCCGGCGTCAACGGCCCCCTCACCCTCGTCGCCGGGCTCGACGGCGCCGACGACCGGGTCGCCCTCGACCAGCTGCCGGCCGCGCTCTCCGCCACCCGCGGGGTCGCGTCCGTCTCCCCGGTCACCTACAACAGCTCCGGCGACACCGCCGTCCTCACCGTCGTCCCCGACTCCTCGCCCCAGTCCAAGGCGACCAGCGAGCTCGTGGACCGGCTCCGCCAGGACGTCCTCCCGAAGACCGAGGCCGGCACCTCCCTGGACGTGCACGTCGGCGGCGTCACCGCCTCCTACGACGACTTCGCCGAGATCATCGTCGGCAAGCTGCCGCTCTTCGTGGGCGTCGTCATCGCGCTCGGCTGCCTGCTGCTCCTGCTCGCCTTCCGCTCGATCGGCATCCCGCTCAAGGCCGCCGCCATGAACGTCGCCGCAGTCGCCGCGGCCTTCGGCATCGTCGTGGCGATCTTCCAGTGGGGCTGGGGGAGCGAGCTGCTCGGCCTCGGCAGCGCGGGACCGATCGAACCCTTCCTCCCCGTGATCATGGTCTCCGTCCTCTTCGGGCTCTCCATGGACTACCAGGTCTTCCTGGTCAGCCGGATGTACGAGGAGTGGCTGGAGACCGGGGACAACCGGCGGGCGGTACGGGTCGGCCTCGCCGAGACCAGCCGGGTGATCAACTCCGCGGCCGTCATCATGATCGCGGTCTTCCTCGCCTTCGTCCTCTCCGGTGACCGGGTCATCGCGATGTTCGGCATCGCGCTCGCCGCGGCCGTCGCCCTCGACGCCTTCGTCCTGCGCACCCTCCTCGTCCCCGCCCTCATGCACATGCTCGGCGGCGCGAACTGGTGGCTGCCGAAGCGGCTCGACCGGATCCTGCCCCGGATCAGCATCGAACCGCCCGAGAGCCGCGCCGCCGCGGACGCCCGTGCGAAGATCCCGGGGCAACGTGTGACGGCTTCGACGGTCGAGGAGAACGACGATGTTCGCGATATCGCTGGGTGACGACGGCGCCGAGCTGCGGCCCCTGGAGCCCTGGCAGGCGGAGGAGTTCCTCGCCCACATGGACCGGGGCCGGGAGTTCGTCGGAGAGCACATCGCGCTCCCGGACTTCGTCGCGGACCTCGACTCCGCCCGCTCATTCCTCCGCTCGTACGCCGAGAAGGCCGCGAACGACGCCGGACGCATCTACGGCATCTGGACCGAGGGCACGCTCGTCGGCGGCGTCCTCTTCCGGACCATGGACGTGCCGAACGGGATCGCCGAGGCCGGCTGCTGGCTGGAGCCCTCCTCCGCCGGGAAGGGCCTGATCACCCGGGCCTGCCGGGTCATCATCGACTGGGCGGTCGAGGAGCGCGGCATCCACCGCGTGGAGTGGCACGCCTCCTCGAAGAACGGGCCGAGCATCGCCGTCGCCCGCCGCCTCGGCATGACGAAGGAGGGCGTGCTGCGCGAGAACTACCCGCACCGCGGCACCCGCACCGACACCGAGGTCTGGGCCGTCCTCGCCCCCGAGTGGCGTGCGGCGAAAGAGCGGTCGGCGTCTTAAGGCCGTTCTCATGTGGGCCGCCTAGCGTGCGCCGCATGGACATCACGAAGACCGACGAGAAGACCGCCGAGACGGCGCCCGAGCCGAAGACCGAGGCCTCCTCGGAGGTCGAGGCGGCCACCGAGGCCACCACCGAGGCCACCGCGGAGACCACCGCGGAGCCGGACGCGCTGGACAAGCCGGACGCCCGGGCCGCCGCGGCCGAGCCGCGCGACGACGCCTCGGACGACGACGAGCCGGGCGACGACGACCTGGCCGACGACGAGTTCCTGGCCGAGGCGCCCGTCGGCACCGGCGTCGGCGCCGGCGGCGCGGCCGTCGTCTCCGCCGCCCTCGGCGCCGTGGCGCTCACCGGCACCTGGACGGGCAAGGTCGTCTCCGAGCGCGAGACGCTCATCGGACAGATCACCAGCCAGTCCGGCCCCCCGGCCCAGCAGATCTCCGAGATCTACGGCGACGCCTGGCACAGCACCGCCCTGGTCAACGGCGTCTTCTCGCTGCTGGCGCTGGTCACGGCCGTCCTCGTCCTGGTCCTCGCCCGCCCCGAGCGCCCCGTCTGGGTCCGGGCGGTCGCCCTCGGCGGCGCCGTCCTGGGCGGCCTCGGGCTGCTCCTGTCGGTCGGTACCTACTTCGACCTCTTCCTGAGCCTGCCCACCACCGGGTCCTGAGCGGGGTACCCGGGCGGCCTAAGGACCCCCTGAGGTACGCCTAAGGCCCCCCGTACGCCGAACATGCGGCACTCGCCCGATGTGACGGGACCCCCTGGGAATCGAGAGTAGAGGCATCGCAAGGAGCGATACCGAAACCCGAAGCCACCAGGGAGCACCCGATGTTCGCGTACGAACTCCACCGCATCAACCACGCCCAGCTCGTCCGCGAGGCCGCCGCCCAGCGCCTCGGCCACGAGGCCGCCGTCGCCAAGGGTCTGCGCCTCTTCGGTCGCCGGCACGGTGGCCACGGCACGGAGGGGCGGGTGACCGGCGGCGACCGGGGCCGCTTCGTCCGGGCCGCGTGACCCCCGTATGAGCGACCGTACGGATGGTTGTGCGATGCTCGGCGCCGTGGAGACCAGGTCAGTCAGCCCCGTCTTCGTCGGCCGCGCCGGCGAACTCACCGCCCTCGCCGAGGCGCTCTCCCGCGCGACCGCGGGAGAGCCCCAGGCGCTGCTCGTCGGCGGTGAGGCGGGGGTCGGCAAGACCCGCCTCATCGAGGAGTTCCTCGACGAGGCCTGCGACCGCGGTGCCGTCGTCGCCCTCGGCGGCTGCGTGGAACTCGGCGCCGACGGCCTGCCCTTCGCGCCCTTCGCCACCGCCCTGCGCTCGCTCCACCGCCGGCTGCCCGACGAACTGACCGCCGCCGCCGACGGCCAGGAGGGCGAACTCGCCCGGCTCCTGCCCGAACTGGGCGACCCCGGCAGCCACGAGCCCTCCGACGAGGACGCCACCGCCCGCCTCTTCGAACTCACCGTGCGACTCCTGGAGCGGCTCGCCGCCGACCGCACGATCGTGCTCGTCCTCGAAGACCTGCACTGGGCCGACACCTCCACCCGACACCTGCTCACCTACCTCCTCCGCACCCTGCGCCGCGGCCGGATCGTGATCGTCGCCAGCTACCGCGCCGACGACATCCACCGCCGCCACCCGCTGCGCCCCCTCCTCGCCGAACTCGACCGGCTCCGCAGCATCCGCCGCATCGAGCTCTCCCGCTTCACCCGCACCGAGGTGCACCGCCAGCTCACCGGCATCCTCGCCGCCGAACCCGCCCCCGGGCTCGTCGAGGAGGTCTTCGAACGCTCCGACGGCAACGCCTTCTTCGTCGAGGAGCTCGTCGTCTCCCACGAGGCCGGCTGCGCCCCCGGCCAGCTCAGCGACTCCCTGCGCGACCTCCTGCTCGTCCGGGTCGAGGCGCTCACCGAGGACGCCCAGCGGGTCGCCCGGATCGTCGCCGAGGGCGGCTCCACCGTCGAGCACGGTCTGCTCGCCGCCGTCGCACGGCTCACCGAGGACGAACTCATCGCGGCGCTGCGGGCCTGTGTCGGCGCCAACATCCTGCTCGCCGTCCCCGACGGCGACGGCTACCGCTTCCGCCACTCCCTCGTCCGCGAGGCCGTGAGCGACGACCTGCTCCCCGGCGAACGCTCCCGCCTCAACCGGCGCTACGCCGAGGCCCTGGAGGCCGACCCCTCGCTCGTCCGGCCCGACGAGCGGGCCACCCGCCTCGCCACGTACTGGTACCACGCGCACGACCCGGCCAAGGCTCTCCCGGCCGTCCTCCGCGCCTCCGTCGCCACCCGCAAGCGCTACGCGTACGCCGAGCAGCTCCGCCTCCTGGAGCGGGCCCTGGAGCTCTGGGACGAGGCGCCCGCCGAGATCCGCAGCGCGCTCCGGCCCATGGACTACGCCGAGGCCTACCCACCCTGCGGCTGCGACCCCGAGACCACCCCGCTCCGCTATCTCGACCTCCTCGCCGAGGCCGCCGTCGCCGCCCGGCTCAGCGGCGAACGCGAACGCGCCCTCAAGATCGGCAAGATGGCGCTGCGCCTCCTCGGGAGCGAGGAGGAGAACGACCCGCTCCGCGCCGCCTGGTTCTGGACGGAGAAGGCCCGCCTCCAGTCCAACCTCGGCCGCGGCGACGGCTGGGAGGAGATCGCCCGCGCCCAGGAGCTCGTCAAGGGCCTCCCGCCGTCGGCCGTCCACGCCACCGTCCTCGTCGGCGCCGCCGGCTGGGGCATGCTCCGCAACCCCGGCCCCGAGGCCCTCGCCGCCGCCGAACGCGCCGTCGCGTACGCCCGGCACGTCAAGGCCGAGTCGATCGAGCTCAACGCCCGCCTCACCCACGGCACCATCATGGTCGCCGCCGGCGACGTCGAGGCCGGTCTCGCCGAGATGCACGAGGTACGGGAACGGAAGACGGCCCTCGGCCAGTTCAACGAGGTCTCGCGCGCCCACACCAACATCTCCTCCTCCCTGGAGTCCCTCGGCCGCTCCCGCGAGGCCGTCGAGATCGCCGACGCCGGCATCCGGCTCGCCCGCTCCTACGGACTCGTCGACAGCGTCGGCTGGATCGAGGGCAACCGGGCCGAGTCGCTCTTCTCCCTGGGCCGCTGGGACGAGGCCCGGGAGGCCGCCGAGGAGCTCCTCCGCTCGGCGACCAGCACCAAGCCCCGCGCCTCGGCCTCGCTCCGCCTCGCCCAGCTCGCCGCCGCCCGGGGTGAACTGGACGATGCCCGCCGCCACCTCGCCGACGCCCGCGCGGTCTACGGCAACCGCGACCCGATCCCGCAGTACACCCTGCCCATGGCGCAGGTCGCGATCTCCGTCGCCGCCGCCGAAGGGCGCCTCGCGGACGTCCGCGCCCAGCTCGCCGACGCCCAGAAGGGCGGATTCCCGCCCGGCACCCCCCGCTACGGCTGGCCGCTCGTCCTCACCGCCGCCGCGGCGGAGGCCGACAGCCGGGGACTGCCCGCCGCCGACGAGGGCCGCGCCGAGGCCCTCGCCCTCATCCGCCGCTGTGTCCGCGACCTCGCCGCCCCGGCCCCCGTCTGGGCCGCGCACTCCCTCCAGGTGTCCCAGGAGCTCGCCCGGGCCGAGGGCAGCGAGTCCGCCACCCGCTGGGCCGAGGTCGTCGCCGCCTACGAGCCGCTGGACCGCCCCGCCCACCTCGCCCGCGCCCGCCACCGCCATGCCGACGCCCTGCTCGTCGAGGGCGGCCGCCGGGAGGAGGCCACGGCCCTGCTCCGCGAGGCCCACGCCACCGCGCTCCGCCTCGGTGACCGCCCGCTCCGCGAGGACGTGGAACTCCTCGCCGCCCGCGCCCGCCTCTCCCTGGCGCCGGAGAAGCAGCTCCCGGCGCCCGCGGAGCCCGGCGACGACGGCTTCGGCCTGACCCCGCGCGAGCAGGACGTCCTGCGCCTGGTCGCGGCCGGCCGCACCAACCGGCAGATCGCCGAGGAGCTCTTCATCTCACCGAAGACGGCGAGCGTCCACGTCTCCAACATCCTCGCCAAGCTCGGCGTCTCCGGCCGGGGCGAGGCCGCCGCCCTCGCCCACCGCCTCCACCTCCTCCACACGGCCCTCTGACCCCGGCTGCGGAATCCGTATCATCACGCGGCCCGAGGTGAGGTCTATCGGGCCGCGTCCCGGGTCCGCGTCCCCCGGATCCTCCCGGGTGAGGGCCTGTCGGCGCAGCTCGTCCTCGGCGTGCCGGCGCCCCGGTGCGAAGACCTCCGCGATCGGATCGAACACGGTCACCGCCTCCTTCACCTCACCTCCAGCCGGAGGATCCTGTCGTCCCCGGGCTCGGGCGTGCCCCGGGTGTCCGTCTCGCTGCTCACCAGCCAGAGCCGGCCGCCGCTTCCGGCGAGAACCGTGCGCAGGCGTCCGTACTCCCCTGAGAGGAACGCCTCCGGGTCTCCGGATCGTTCCGCGCCGGAGATCGGGATGCGCCACAGTCGCTCGCCCCTGAGCCCGGCCATCCAGATCGCGCCCCGCGCGTAGGCGATGCCGCTCGGGGAGGCCTCCGAGGTCGGCCACTGGGCCACCGGGTCCACGAACCCCTCCCGGCTCGCCTGCCCCTCGACCTCGGGCCAGCCGTAGTTCTTCCCCGACTCGATCAGATTCAGCTCGTCCCAGGTGTTCTGCCCGAACTCGGCCGCCCACAGCCGCCCGTCCGCGTCCCAGGCGATCCCCTGCACGTTGCGGTGGCCGTACGTGTAGACCACCGAGTCGGGGAAGGGGTTGCCCGGGGCCGGTCTGCCCTCCGGCGTCATCCGCAGGATCTTCCCGCCGAGCGAGGCCCGGTCCTGGGCGAGACCGGTCACCCCCGTCTCGCCCGTGCCCGCGTACAGCATTCCGTCCGGTCCGAAGGCGATCCGTCCGCCGTTGTGCACGGTCCCCTTCGGGATGCCGGTCAGCACCGGCTCCGGGGCCCCGAGCCGGTCGCCGTCCCCGCCTCCGTACCGCATGCGCACGATGCGGTTGTCCGAGGCGGCCGTCAGGTATGCGTAGACCCAGCCGTCGTGGACGGCGAGCCCCATGAGCCCGCCCTCACCGCCCGGCTCCACCCCCGGCACCTCGCCGAGGGAGGTCTTCGCGCCGCTTCTCCCGTCGACCCGGGTGATGGTCCGCTCGTCCCGCGAGCTGACCAGCAGGTCGCCTCCCGGCAGCTCGGCCAGGCCCCAGGGCGACTTCAGTCCCTCGGTGAGCGTGCCCGCCACCGACACCCGGCCACCCGGGGAAGCGGCCCCGGACGCCGAGGCCGACGCCGATGGCGACACCGACGCGGGCGGAGCCGTACCCGGACGCTCCCCGGCACCCTCCGAGGAATCGCCCGAGGAGCAGCCCGCGACGAGCATCAGCGCGGCGGCGCCCCACAGGGCCTTCAGCACAACAGGACGGCTCATGGTCAACGGTCCCCTTCGACGAGTCGAGCGGCATCCCTTCACTCTTCATACACCGCCCGACCCGATCGGGTTCCCGCCCGCGGACCCCGATTCCGCCGTGGCGCTCAGTCCCACGACCCCCGGGGCGCCGGCAGCGACGCGATCTCCGCGAGATCCCCCGCCGTCAGCCGCAGCCCGGCCGCCCGCGCGTTCTCCACGACCCAGCCCTCCCGCTTCGCTCCCGGCACCGGCACCACGTGCGGTCCACGGCCGAGCACCCACGCCAGCGCGACCTGCGCCGGGGTGACGTCGGTCCCGTGCCGCGCGGCGACCCGTCGCAGCCCCGCCACGAGCGGCTGGTTCGCCGCCATCATCTCGGCCGTGAACCGGGGGTGCCGGGCGCGCGGATCGTCCGACTCGAAGCCGCCGCCCGGGGTCAGCGTCCCCGTGAGGAAACCGTTCCCCAGCGGCATCGCCGCCAGGAAGCCCACTCCGCGGGCCGCGCACCACGGCAGCAGCCGGACCAGCGCCTCCGGCGACCACACCGACAGCTCGGCCTCGACGGCCGCCACCGGGAAGACCTGCTGGATCCGCTCCAGTTGGCGGATCGTTCCCTCATAGCCGTCGCGGGCGGTCCCGGTCGCGCCCCTGCGGGCCGACCGGGCGCCGACCGCGCACAGCCCGAGCGCCCGCACCTTGCCCGCCGAGACCAGCTCGGCCATGGCGCCCCAGGTCTCCTCGACCGGCACCTCGGGGTCCGCTCGGTGCAGCTGGTAGAGGTCGATCACATCGGTCTGGAGCCGCCGCAGCGAGGCGTCGCAGGCCCGACGCACGTATCCCGGCCTGCCGTTGGCGACCACGTGCCGACGCTCGCCGCCGTCGCCGACGAGCAGTCCGCACTTCGTCGAGACGAAGGCCTCGGCCCGCCTCTCCTTCAACACCCGCCCCAGAAGCAGCTCGTTGGTGAACGGTCCGTACATGTCGGCGGTGTCGAGGAGGCTCATGCCGGCGTCAAGTGCCGCGTGCACGGCCCGCAGTGAGCGGTCCCCCCGTTGCTGCGAACGGCTGTACGCCCAGTTCATCGGCATGCACCCCAGGCCGATCGCACCCACGTCGAGCGCCGTCGCCCCGATAGTCCTGCGCTCCACCTGCCGGTACCCCTCCCTGTGCCGTCCCCCAAAGTAACCAATGGAGCGCGGGATTCTTCGCATAGCCTCCCGGTCATGAGATTCGAAGACAGCGCCGCCGACGTGTGGCTTCCGGTTCCCGCGGACGAGATCGAGGGACTCCCCGCACCGGCCGAGTCCGGCCTGAACTACCGCTTCTGGGACGGCGGAGCGGACTTCCCGGCCGATCCCGCCCGCTGCGCCTTCTACGTCGTCCCGTACATGAAGGGGTCGGAGATCGCCGTACGGCCGCTGGCGGCGATGACCTCCCTGCGCGCCGTGCAGACGCTCTCCGCGGGCATCGACCACGTCACGCCCGGCATCCCCGCCCTGCGGCCCGGGGTCGCCCTCTGCAACGCGAAGGGCGTGCACGAGGCGAGCACCGCCGAGCTCACGCTCGCGCTGATCCTGGCCTCGCTCCGCGGCATCCCCGGCTTCGTGCGCGGCCAGGACGCCGAGGAGTGGCGGGCCGGCTTCTACCCCGCGCTCGCCGACAAGTCCGTGCTGATCGTGGGGTACGGGTCGATCGGCGCCGCCATCGAGGACCGGCTCGCGCCGTTCGAGTGCGCGCGGGTAGCGCGCGTCGCGCGCTCCGCGCGCGCAACGGAGCGCGGTCCGGTCCACGCTCTCGCGGATCTGCCCGCCCTCCTTCCGGAGGCCGACGTGGTCGTGCTGTCCACTCCGCTCACGCCCGCGACCCACCACCTCGCCGACGCGGACTTCCTGGCCAGGATGAAGGAGGGGGCGCTGCTCGTGAACGTGGCCCGCGGGCCCGTCGTGGACACGGCCGCGCTGCTCAAGGAGGTCGAGAGCGGCCGGATCACGGCGGCGCTCGACGTCACCGACCCGGAACCGCTGCCGGCCGGGCATCCTCTGTGGCACGCTCCCGGTGTCCTGATCAGTCCCCATGTGGGCGGTTCCACTTCGGCGTTCATGCCGCGCGCGAAGCGCCTGATCGCGGGCCAGCTGCGGCGGTTCGCGGCGGGGGAGGAGCTGGCGAACGTCCTCCTCACGACCGGTTGAGCCCCGGGGGACGCGGCCGGCCGGGGCGGGGGGTGTGCGCCCCCGACGCGCGCCGCTCACAAGCCCCCAGCTAGTCACGGAGAGTACTGCGACCCTGTCCCTGAGTGACGGCCCTGGTGTATCGTCCCGAAGCGGGGGGACTGCGTCGATGACGGGCTGACGCTGGGGAGCGAAGTGACGGGTCATCAGATTTCGAGGGGGGCGACGGGTGAAGCACGGCCGGAGGACCGACGATCCGACGCGGCGGCGACGCCGCCGGCCGGCCTCCCGCGCCTCGCTTCCGGCCTCGCGCGTTCGGTGCCGGACCAGGCCACGCCGTCCCGTGCGCCACGCGCCGCCGGACCGCACGACTGCGACGGGCACGCCCCAGGGAGTGCCGAGGAGCCGCCCGCGCGCCCGCACGAGCCGTCCGGGTGCGGCGGCGCGGCGCCGGAGGGGCCGGTGAGCGCGCCCGGGGCCGTCATCGCGCGCAGCCCCGTCGGCGGCGACTCCGGGCATCCCCGCCGGGATCGTTCCGGCATCGGCTCGATCGTCGCTCAAGTCGCCCTGGGGCTCATCTGCGCGGGCTACACGACCGGCGCCTCGCTCGGCTGGGGGTCACCGGAACTGGCCCTCTTCATGGGGGACTTCGGACTCAGCGCCGCAGCGCTCACGGCTGCGGTCTCCTGCTTCCTCTACGGCCGCGTCCACCGCGGCAGCGACCGCCCCGCGTGGCTGCTCTTCGCCTTCTCCTCCCTCATGGCCGCCTCGGGGAACGCGGTGTGGGGGTGGTACGAGGTCGTCCTGCGGACGCAGGTGCCCGACTCCTCCGTCGCGGATCTCTTCTTCTTACTCTTCGCACCGCCCGCCGTCGTCGGGCTCCTCGTCCTGGCCAAGAAGCCCGTCACCCGGGCCGGTTGGGTCTGCCTGGGGCTCGACGCCTGGCTCATCGGCGGTTCCCTGCTCACGCTCTCCTGGAGCCTCGCCCTCGCCCGTACCGCGCACTTCGAGGGCGAGTCCGTCGCCCAGGCCGCCCTGTCGCTGGCGTACCCGCTGCTCGACATCGTCCTGGTCAGCATGGTCCTGGCGCTGCACTTCCGGCGCTCCCAGGCGAACCGCTCGGCGACCAACACCGCGATCGCCGCGCTCGCCCTGACCGTCCTGTGCGACGCGCTGTTCACCTCGCCGCTGCTCCGCGAGAACTACGCCTCCGGCCAGCTCCTCGACGCCGGCTGGTTCGCCGGCTCCCTGCTCCTCGCCTACGCGCCCTGGGGGGTGCGGCGGGTGCCCGACTCCGCTGTGGCCGCCCGCGGGCCGTGGCTGCACAGCCGCCCGGTCGCGGGCTCGCTCGCCGCGCTCACCCCGTACCTCGCCGCCGCCGTCTGCACCCTCGGCATCCTGTACAACGTCGTCGAGGGCCGCAGGGTCGACCGGGTCGTCGTCCTCACCGGCTGCGCCGTGGTCCTCGCGCTCGTCGTCCGGCAGGGCATCATGCTTCTCGACAACATCGCGCTGACTCACGAACTGGCCCAGAAGGAGAACCACTTCCGGTCCCTCGTGCAGGGCTCCAGCGACGTCATCATGATCGCTGCGCCGACCGGGATCCTCCGCTACGTCAGCCCGGCCGCCGCCGGTGTGTACGGGCGCGAGGCCGACGAGCTCATCGGCTCCGAGCTCGCCTCCCTCATCCACCCCGAGGATCTCGGGGCCGTCGTCCACGAGGTGCGCCGCTTCCTCGCGGCCTCGCCCGCCGACGAGCCCACCACCCGCATCGAGTGCCGCTTCCGCTCGGGCCACGGGGGTGCCTCACGGTCGAGCGAAGCCGAGAGCGGTGGAGACTGGCTCAACGTCGAGTCGACCGTCAACCGCCACCAGGGCGGCCTCATCTTCAACAGCCGGGACGTGACCGAACGGGTCCGCCTCCAGGCCCAGCTCCAGCACAACGCGGAACACGACCCGCTCACCGACCTGCCCAACCGGGCGCTCTTCACCCGGCGGGTCCGGCAGGCGCTCAGCGGCCGCAGGTCCTCCGACCCCGGCACCGCCGTGCTCTTCATCGACCTCGACGGCTTCAAGGGGGTCAACGACCGCCTCGGCCACCAGGCCGGCGACGACCTCCTCGTCCAGGCCGCCCGCCGCCTCCAGGAGTCCGTGCGGGCCGGGGACACCGCCGCCCGGCTCGGCGGCGACGAGTTCGCCGCCCTGATCCTCGGCGACGGCGGCCGCGAGCAGGCCGCCCGGGAGGCCCAGGTCCAGGAGATCGCCGACCGGCTCCGGCTCACGCTCTCCCGGCCGTACCGCGTCGACGGCGGCAACGAGGTGCGGGTTGCCGCGTCCATCGGCGTCGCCTTCGCCGAGCCCGGCATGGAGGCCGGCGACCTCCTGCGCAACGCCGACCTCGCGATGTACCGGGCCAAGGCGGCCGGCAAGGACCGCGTCGAGCTGTACGCACCCCAGATGCAGGCCGAGGTCGTACGGCGCACCGAGCTGGCCGCCCGGCTGCGCACCGCCCTCCACGACGGTGAGTTCGCCCTGCTCCACCAGCCGGTCGTCGACCTCACCACCGGCCGGATCTCCGCCGTCAGCGCCCAGGCGCGCTGGCGCTCCACCCAGGGCATCCTCTTCACCCCCGCCGAGTACCTCCGCGTCACCGACGACGGCGAGCGCACGGCCGAGCTCGGCCGCTGGCTCCTCGAAGAGGCGGTGGAGCAGGCCGCCGAGCGGGCGGGAATCGGCCACCGCACGCCCGTGTCCATTCGGCTCTCCGCCCGCCGCCTCCTGGACCGCTCGCTCCCGCTCGGTTCCGTCGAGTCGCTGCTCACCCGGCACGGCCTGCCGTCCGGCTCGCTGATCATCGAGCTCGCCGACAGCGACCCCCGGGCCTCGCTCGACGAGCTGGAACAGCGCCTCGTGACCCTGCGCCGCCTCGGCGTGCGGATCGCGCTCGACGGATTCGGCAGCGGACATGTGGCGATCGACGCCCTTCGGCGGCTTCCCGTCGACATACTGAAGCTGGACCGAGGGCTCGTCGAGGGTGTGGTCGAGTCCGCCCGGCTCCGCAAGATCACCCGAGGGGTGCTCCGCATCGCCGGCGAGCTCGGCCTGCAGACCGTCGCCGAGGGCGTCGACGTACCGGAGCAGGTGCTCGCGCTGCGCGCCATGGGATGCAGTCACGCCCAGGGCATGGCCTTCTCGGGCCCGCTCGACGAATACCGCCTGCGCAGGGCCCTCGTACGGGACGAGTACCCGCTCCCCGGAGCGGTCCCCGTGAGGGCCGGAAACCGTCCCCCGATCCGCTCAAATACTGAGACGCCCGTCCCACCCACTTGACACCGGTGAGGTGGGAGAGGGAGGGTCAGTGCCATGCGCACCCGAATTCTCGTACTTGGAAAGCGCGTCGGCTAAAGCAGGGCCACCGTAGGCCCGGCTGAGAAAGCATCCGACGCGCTCCCCTCGCTTGCCTCACGGCACGAGGGGTTTTTTGTTGCACTGGATCACCCCCAAGTCGACGTAAACCCTCTCAAAACACCTCGCAAAAACCCTCTGCTTCGAGAAGAGATGCTGATGACCGACCAGGCCACCGGGCACCATCCGCAGCCGCGGCCCCGTAGCGGCGCGCAGCCCACCGTCGAGCACGTCACGGGCGCGCAGTCCCTCATCCGTTCTCTCGAGGAAGTCGGCGCCGACACCGTCTTCGGCATTCCGGGCGGCGCGATCCTCCCGGCGTACGACCCGATGATGGACTCGCAGAAGGTGCGCCACATCCTGGTCCGTCACGAGCAGGGCGCGGGCCACGCCGCGACCGGCTACGCGCAGGCCACCGGCAGGGTCGGCGTCTGTATGGCGACCTCCGGTCCCGGTGCGACGAACCTCGTCACCCCGATCGCCGACGCGCACATGGACTCCGTGCCGCTCGTCGCGATCACCGGCCAGGTCGCCTCGAAGGCGATCGGCACGGACGCCTTCCAGGAGGCGGACATCTGCGGCATCACGATGCCGATCACCAAGCACAACTTCCTGGTCACCAAGGCCGAGGACATCCCGCGGACGATCGCCGAGGCCTTCCACATCGCCTCCACCGGCCGCCCCGGCCCGGTCCTGGTCGACATCTCCAAGGACGCCCTCCAGGCGAAGACCACCTTCAGCTGGCCGCCGCAGACCGACCTGCCCGGCTACCGCCCGGTGACCAAGCCGCACGCCAAGCAGATCCGCGAGGCCGCGAAGCTGATCTCCGCCGCCAAGCGGCCCGTCCTGTACGTCGGCGGCGGTGTCATCAAGGCCGGCGCCACCGGCGAGCTGAAGATCCTCGCCGAGCTCACCGGCGCCCCGGTCACCACCACCCTGATGGCCCTCGGCGCCTTCCCCGACAGCCACCCGCTGCACGTCGGCATGCCCGGCATGCACGGCGCGGTCACCGCCGTCACCGCGCTCCAGAAGGCCGACCTGATCGTCGCCCTGGGTGCCCGCTTCGACGACCGCGTCACCGGCAAGCTCGACAGCTTCGCCCCGTACGCCAAGATCGTCCACGCGGACATCGACCCGGCCGAGATCGGCAAGAACCGCGCCGCCGACGTCCCGATCGTCGGTGACGCCCGCGAGGTCATCGCCGACCTGGTCCAGGCCGTCCAGGCCGAGCACAGCGAGGGCAACAAGGGCGACTACACCGCCTGGTGGAGCGACCTCAACCGCTGGCGCGAGACCTACCCGCTCGGCTACGAGGTGCCGGAGGGCGGCAGCCTCTCGCCGCAGCAGGTCATCCAGCGCATCGGCCAGCTCGCCCCCGAGGGCACGATCTTCGCCGCGGGCGTCGGCCAGCACCAGATGTGGGCCGCCCACTTCATCGACTACGAGCAGCCGGCCACCTGGCTGAACTCCGGCGGCCTCGGGACGATGGGCTACGCGGTCCCCGCCGCGATGGGCGCCAAGGCCGGCATGCCGGACCGCACGGTCTGGGCGGTCGACGGCGACGGCTGCTTCCAGATGACCAATCAGGAACTCACCACCTGCGCGCTGAACAACATCCCGATCAAGGTCGCCATCATCAACAACGGCGCCCTCGGCATGGTCCGCCAGTGGCAGACGCTGTTCTACAACCAGCGCTACTCCAACACCGTCCTGCACTCCGGCCCGGACGACGTCCAGGCGAACAAGGGCACCCGCGTCCCCGACTTCGTCAAGCTGTCCGAGGCCATGGGCTGTGTCGCCCTGCGCTGTGAGGACCCGGCCGACCTGGACAAGGTCATCGCCGAGGCGAACGCCATCAACGACCGTCCGGTCGTCATCGACTTCATCGTCCACGAGGACGCCCAGGTCTGGCCGATGGTCGCCGCGGGCACCTCGAACGACGAGGTCATGGCCGCGCGGGGCGTCCGCCCCGACTTCGGCGACGGCGAAGACGACTGACAGCGAAGAGCGAAAAGGAAGAGACCCAGACATGTCCACCAAGCACACGCTCTCCGTCCTCGTCGAGAACACGCCCGGCATCCTCGCCCGGATCGCCGCGCTCTTCTCCCGCCGTGGCTTCAACATCGACTCGCTCGCCGTCGGTGTCACTGAACACCCCGACATCTCCCGCATCACCATCGTGGTCAATGTCGAGGACCTGCCCCTGGAGCAGGTGACCAAGCAGCTCAACAAGCTGGTCAACGTCCTGAAGATCGTCGAACTCGAGCCCAGCGCTGCGATCCAGCGCGAGCTCGTCCTGGTGAAGGTCCGCGCCGACAACGAGACCCGCTCCCAGATCGTCGAGATCGTGCAGCTGTTCCGCGCCAAGACCGTGGACGTCTCGCCCGAGGCCGTCACCATCGAGGCCACCGGTTCGAGTGACAAGCTCGACGCCATGCTCAAGATGCTGGAGCAGTTCGGCGTCAAGGAGCTCGTCCAGTCCGGCACGATCGCCATAGGGCGTGGTTCCCGGTCCATCACGGACCGGTCCCTGCGGGCCCTCGACCGCAGCGCCTGAGAGTCATCGGAGGTCAACCGCAGGTCCATCCGGCGGTCCGACTGACGAGACCCCAAAGCTTCCCTCAAGCGCTCCCCCGTACGGTGGGACGCAACATCAGCACCTCAAGGAGAATCCCAGTGGCCGAGCTGTTCTACGACGACGATGCCGACCTGTCCATCATCCAGGGCCGCAAGGTCGCGGTGATCGGCTACGGCAGCCAGGGCCACGCCCACGCGCTGTCGCTCCGTGACTCCGGTGTCGACGTCCGCGTCGGCCTCCAGGAGGGCTCCAAGTCCAAGGCCAAGGCCGAGGAGCAGGGCCTGCGCGTCGTCTCCGTCGCCGAGGCGGCGGCCGAGGCCGACCTCATCATGATCCTGACCCCGGACCCGATCCAGGCCAAGGTCTACGAGGAGTCCATCAAGGACAACCTGAAGGCGGGCGACGCCCTCTTCTTCGGCCACGGCCTGAACGTCCGCTACGGCTTCATCGAGGTCCCCGAGGGCATCGACGTCGCCCTGGTCGCCCCGAAGGGCCCGGGCCACCTGGTCCGCCGTCAGTACGAGGAGGGCCGCGGCGTTCCGTGCATCGCCGCCGTCGAGCAGGACGCGACCGGCTCCGCCTTCGCGCTGGCGCTCTCGTACGCCAAGGGCATCGGCGGCACCCGCGCGGGCGTCATCAAGACGACCTTCAAGGAAGAGACCGAGACCGACCTGTTCGGTGAGCAGGCCGTGCTCTGCGGTGGTACCGCGGCGCTGGTCAAGGCGGGCTTCGAGACCCTGACCGAGGCCGGCTACCAGCCGGAGATCGCGTACTTCGAGTGCCTCCACGAGCTGAAGCTCATCGTCGACCTCATGTACGAGGGCGGCCTGGAGAAGATGCGCTGGTCCGTCTCCGAGACCGCCGAGTGGGGCGACTACGTCACCGGCCCGCGGATCATCACCGACGCCACCAAGGCCGAGATGAAGAAGGTCCTCGCGGAGATCCAGGACGGCACCTTCGCCAAGGAGTGGATGGCCGAGTACCACGGCGGCCTGAAGAAGTACAACGAGTACAAGACCCAGGACGAGAACCACCTCCTGGAGACCACCGGCAAGGAGCTGCGGAAGCTCATGAGCTGGGTGAACGACGAGGAGGCGTAAGCCTTCCGGGGCGGGGCCGGACAGTGTGTCCGGCCCCGTTCCACATCGTTGGACACCCCGTCCAACCACGGACGGGTGATCCTTCCAACGAGGCGTATGAGCTGCGCCGACACACCACTACACTTCTCAACAACATACGCGTCAGGCCCACAGCGTCGTGCGCTTTCACGCGGCAAGCCCCCTCCACCGCCTGCGGCCGTCGGGACGGCCGTCCGCACTGGATCTGTGAGGACTCACGTGAGCTCGAAACCTGTCGTACTCATCGCTGAAGAGCTGTCGCCCGCCACCGTCGACGCGCTGGGCCCGGACTTCGAGATCCGGCACTGCAACGGCGCGGACCGCGCCGAGCTGATCCCCGCCATCGCCGATGTGGACGCGATCCTGGTCCGCTCCGCGACCAAGGTCGACGCCGAGGCCCTCGCCGCCGCGAACAAGCTCCGGGTCGTCGCCCGTGCCGGCGTCGGTCTGGACAACGTCGACGTCTCCGCCGCCACCAAGGCCGGCGTCATGGTCGTCAACGCCCCGACCTCGAACATCGTCACCGCCGCCGAGCTCGCGTGCGGTCTGCTGGTCGCCACCGCGCGCAACATCCCGCAGGCCAACACCGCGCTGAAGAACGGCGAGTGGAAGCGCAACAAGTACACCGGCGTCGAGCTGAGCGAGAAGACCCTCGGTGTCGTCGGCCTCGGCCGCATCGGCGTCCTGGTCGCCCAGCGCATGTCCGCCTTCGGCATGAAGATCGTCGCGTACGACCCCTACGTGCAGCCGGCCCGCGCCGCCCAGATGGGGGTGAAGCTGCTGGCCCTGGACGAGCTCCTGGAGGTCGCGGACTTCATCACCGTCCACCTGCCGAAGACCCCGGAGACCATCGGCCTCATCGGTGACGAGGCGCTGCACAAGGTCAAGCCCGCGGTCCGGATCGTGAACGCCGCGCGCGGCGGGATCGTCGACGAGGCGGCGCTCTACACGGCGCTCAAGGAGGGCCGGGTCGCCGGCGCGGGCCTCGACGTGTACGCGAAGGAGCCCTGCACGGACTCCCCGCTCTTCGAGCTCGACCAGGTCGTCTGCACCCCGCACCTCGGCGCCTCCACGGACGAGGCCCAGGAGAAGGCCGGCATCGCCGTCGCCAAGTCGGTGCGCCTCGCGCTCGCGGGCGAGCTGGTCCCGGACGCGGTCAACGTCCAGGGCGGCGTCATCGCCGAGGACGTGAAGCCGGGTCTGCCGCTCGCCGAGAAGCTCGGCCGCATCTTCACCGCCCTCGCGGGCGAGGTCGCGGCGCGGCTCGACGTCGAGGTCTACGGCGAGATCACCCAGCACGACGTGAAGGTGCTCGAACTCTCCGCGCTCAAGGGCGTGTTCGAGGACGTGGTCGACGAGACCGTGTCGTACGTCAACGCCCCGCTCTTCGCGCAGGAGCGCGGTGTCGAGGTCCGTCTGACGACGAGCTCCGAGTCGCCCGACCACCGCAACGTCGTCACCGTGCGCGGCACCCTCGCCGGCGGCGAGGAGGTCGCGGTCTCCGGCACGCTGGCCGGCCCCAAGCACCTCCAGAAGCTCGTCGCGGTCGGCGACTACGACGTGGACCTGGCGCTCGCCGACCACATGGTCGTGCTGCGTTACGAGGACCGCCCGGGCGTCGTCGGCACGGTCGGCCGGATCCTCGGCGAGGCCGGTCTGAACATCGCGGGCATGCAGGTCTCCCGCGCGGAGGAGGGTGGCGAGGCGCTCGTCGTGCTCACCGTGGACGACACGCTGCCGGCGGCCGTCCTGGCGGAGATCGCCGAGGAGATCGGTGCCGCCTCGGCCCGCTCGGTCAACCTGATCTGACCGCTGCTCGCAGGGACTGTACCCGGCCTCTAGACATTCGTCTTACACGAGCGTCTAGCGTCCGGGTACAGTGCTGTCATGGGACATAAGGAAGACCTGCTCGCAGGCGCCAAGCGCTGCCTCCTGGAGAAGGGGTACGGGCGCACCACGGCCCGTGACATCGTCGCCGCCTCGGGCACCAACCTCGCCTCCATCGGCTACCACTACGGCTCCAAGGACGCCCTGCTCCAGCAGGCCTTCCTCTCGCTCACCGAGGAGTGGGGCGAGCAGGTCGGCCCGGGCGGCGAGGAGAAGCGGGAGCTGCCGGCCGATCCGTACGCGCGCTTCCACGCCGTGTGGGAGCAGGTCATCGGGGCGGCCGAGGCCAGCCGGCCCGTCTGGAAGCTCCAGACCGAGATCGTCACCCGGCTCGACGACGACGAGAAGCTGCGCGACGCGATCAAGGAGCCCCAGCGGGAGGGGCGCCTCGGCATGGCCGAGGGCTTCCTCGGCATCGACCCGGAGGCGGACCCGGAGAAGGCCCGGGTGGCGGGGCTGCTCTGTCAGGCCCTCGCGACCGGCGTGATGATCCAGTGGATGGTCGACCCGGAGACCGCGCCGAGCGCCGAGGACCTCACCGCCGGGCTCAGGGTCCTGATGGGGGAGGACAGCTGAGGACGACCTTCGCGCGGGCGTGCTCCTCCTCGACGTACCGGAGGGCCCGCGGCGCCTCGGCCAGCGGATAGGTGCGCTCGACCACCGGGGTGATGCCGCCGGTCTCGGCGAGCTCCCGCAGCGCCGCCAGGTTCTCCCGGCGCGGTACGGCCGTCAGGACGTGGAGGCGGCGGCCTGGGAGCAGGGAGAGCAGCTGTCCCTTGACGATCAGCCCCATCGGCCCGAAGACGCTGCCGCCCTCGAAGACGCCTCCGCCGGACAGGACGAGCGTCCCGGCGGGGGAGAGGACCCGCCGCAGCGCGGACAGTGACCGGTTGCCGACCAGGTCGAACACCAGGTCGTAGCGGTCCTGGCCGGTGGTGAAGTCGTCCCGGGCGTAGTCGATCACCCGGTCCGCGCCGAGCCCCAGGACCAGCTGCGCGTTCCGGGCGCTGCACACCCCCGTCACCTCGGCGCCGAACGCCTTCGCGAGCTGCACGGCGAAGGTGCCGACTCCTCCCGAGGCGCCGTTGACCAGCACTTTCATGCCGGGGCGCGTCTTCCCCAGGTCCCGCAGCCCCATCAGGGCGGTGTTGCCGGCCAGCGGGATCGCGGCCGCCTGCTCGAAGGTGAGTCCGGCGGGCTTGCGCTCCGTCGCCGTCTCCGGGGCGCACACGTACTCGGCGAAGGACCCGGGGGCCTCCCCGAAGACCTCGTCGCCGGGACGCAGGCCGGTCACCCCGGGGCCCACCGCCTCGACCCGGCCCGCGAAGTCCCGGCCCCGGATCCGCTCCTTCGGTCTTCGCAGGCCGAGGGCCAGCCGGGCCACGTACGGGTCGCCGCGCATCAGGTGCCAGTCCGCCGCGTTGACGGCGGCGGCGTGGACGCGGACGAGGACCTCCCGCTCGCGCGGTGCCGGCCTCTCGACCTCCGTGAACTCCAGTACGTCCGTCGATCCGTACCGGTCCTGCACCCAGGCCTTCATGACGCCCCCTCACTCTCTCCCGGTCGTACAAGGACGACGGTAGGGCGGCCGGGGGCGCCCGGCTATCGGGGGCGACCCCGACATGACCCTGAGGGGACGTCAGTCCGGAGGCTTAGGGCCTGTCCGGCGGATCAGGGCCTAGAGCTTGGCGGACTTCAGCGACATGTGGAGCAGGAGGCGGTCCTCGCCGTCGTCCAGGTCCAGTCCCGTGAGCTGTTCGACCCGGGACAGCCGGTAGTAGAGGGTCTGCCGGTGGATGCCCAGGGCCGCCGCCGTGCGGCCCGCCTGGCCCGCGTTGTCGAGGAACACCTCGGCGGTACGGGCCAGTTCGCTGTGGGCGGGGGCGAGCAGCGGCGCGACGGCGGGGTCGATCTCGGGGTGGTAGAGCGCGGCGAGCAGGCGGTACGGGCCGATCCCGGACCACTCCGCGACGGGACCGAGCGTCGGCTGCGCCGTGGCGGCGCGGGCCGCCGTACTGGCTTCGCGCCAGGCCGCCGGGAGCTCCGTGAGACCGCGGCGGGGGCTCGCGATGCCGGCCGGCACGGCACCGCGCAGCCGCTCCGCGGCCGTGTGGGCGGGGGCCAGGTCCTCCGCCGTGCGCAGCCGTACGAGCACGGCGAGGGACTCGGCCTCCGGGAGGGTGGCGACCGCCGCCGCGCCGGGTACCGCCCGGATCGCGGGGGCGTCGCCCTGCCAGGGGGTCACGCAGACGACGGTGTGCAGCCCGTCCGCGCTCGGGCCCAGGGCCGCCCGGAGCGCCGCGACGGCCATGTCGCTCTGCCAGCCGCGCCCGGCGGTGAGGACCGCGACGAACTCGCGGGAGAGGTCGGCGTCCGCGCGCTCCTCGTCGGCGAGGAGCCCGCCGATCCGGGTGGCGACCTCCATCGCTGCCGCGAGCTGGGCGGGCGTCGGTCCGGGCTCGGCGTCCAGCAGCCAGACGTATCCGAGGACGACGCCCCGGTGGCGTACGGGAAGGCAGATCCGGTCCCGGAACACCCCGGCGTCCGGGGCGGCCGGGATGCGGACCGGGCCCGTCGCGCGCGTGATGCCGAAGCCCTCGAACCAGGCGCGGACCGCCGGGGTCGACTTCCTGGTCAGGATCGACCGCGTCCGGACCGGGTCCATCGCGGTGTCGTCGTCGCTGTCGTGGGCCCCGAAGGCGATCAGCCCGAAGTCGCGGTTCTCCAGTGTCGCCGGGGCGCCGAGCAGCGCGGAGATCTCGTCGACCAGTTCTTGGTAATCGCCCTTCACAGCGTCATTCTCGCACCCCTTCAGACATGTGTATGAGGTGCCGCGCACGGATGCGTGACAGCTGTCGATGGCAGAGGATCGGAGCGATCCATAGGTTTCACGGTGGTTCTCCGTGCTGTTCCCGTTTTCTTACGAAAGATCGGGTAGAGCACCCTTCGTCACCCTGTGCTCTCTGGAGGTGCCCCGTGCTGGGTCCCGTGATTCTCGCCGCGTCGCGCAGCGACAAGATGCGCCGTCTCGTCTCGGCCGCGCCCGGGACCAAGCAGGTCGTCGCCCGCTTCATCGCCGGTGAGACGGTCGGCGACGTCGTCCCGATCGTGCAGGAGCTGACGGACCGCGGCCTGGAGGTCACCCTCGACGTCGTCGGTGAGGACATCACCACCGTCGAGCAGTCGTACGCCGCCCGGGACGCCTATCTGGAGCTCATCGGCCGCCTCAAGGAGCTGGGCCTCGGCGCCCGCGCCGAGATGTCCGTCAAGCTGTCGATGTTCGGGCAGTCGCTGGAGAACGGCCACGAGCTCGCTCTCGCGAACGTCCGGCCCGTCGTCGAGGCCGCCGCCGAGATCGGCACCACGGTCACCCTGGACGCCGAGGACCACACCACCCTCGACTCGATGTTTGCCATCCACGAGGAGCTGCGGAAGAGCTTCCCGCAGACCGGCTGCGTCATCCAGGCGTACCTCTTCCGCACCGAGGACGACGCCCGCCGCCTCGCCGAGAACGGCTCCCGCGTCCGGATCGTGAAGGGCGCCTACAAGGAGCCCGCCTCCGTCGCCATCCAGGACAAGCCCGAGATCGACAAGGCGTACGTCCGGATCATGAAGATCCTGATGGACGGCGAGGGCTACCCGATGATCGGTTCCCACGACCCGCGCCTGATCTCCATCGGCCAGGAGCTGGCCCGCCGCGCCGGCCGCAAGCTGGACGAGTACGAGTTCCAGATGCTGTACGGCATCCGCAGCGAGGAGCAGAACCGTCTCGCCGCCGAGGGCCACCGCATGCGTGTCTACACCGCGTACGGCACCGACTGGTACGGCTACTTCATGCGCCGTCTCGCGGAGAAGCCGGCCAACCTCCTCTTCTTCGTCCGCTCCATCCTCACCAAGGGCTGAGCCCCCCACCTCTCACAAGGAGTATCGAGACTCATGGACGCTGTCACCCAGGTCCCCGCTCCGGTCAACGAGCCGGTGCACAGCTACGCCCCCGGCTCCCCCGAGCGCTCCCGTCTGGAGACCAAGCTCAAGGAGCTGGCCGAGAACCCGCGCGAGCTGCCGATGACCATCGGCGGCGTGAAGCGCCTCGGCGGCGGCGAGGAGTTCAAGGTCGTCCAGCCGCACAACCACAAGGCCGTCATCGGCACCTTCCGCGGCGCCACCACCCAGGACGCCCAGGACGCCGTCGACGCCGCCCTCGCCGCGGCCCCGGCCTGGCGCGCGATGGCCTTCGACGACCGCGCCGCGATCATCCTGCGCGCCGCCGAGCTGCTCGCCGGCCCCTGGCGCGAGACGCTGGCCGCGTCCACGATGCTCGGCCAGTCGAAGACCGCCCAGCAGGCCGAGATCGACACCCCGTGCGAGCTCGTCGACTTCTGGCGCTTCAACGTGGCGTACGCCCGCCAGATCCTGGCCGAGCAGCCGCCGGCCAACTCCCCGGGTGTGTGGAACCGTCTGGACCACCGCCCGCTGGAGGGCTTCGTCTACGCGATCACGCCGTTCAACTTCACGGCCATCGCGGGCAACCTGCCCACCGCCCCCGCCCTCATGGGCAACGTGGTGGTCTGGAAGCCGTCCCCGACGCAGACCCACTCCGCCGTGCTCCTCATGGAGCTCCTGGAGGAGGCCGGCCTGCCGAAGGGTGTCATCAACCTGGTGACCGGCGACGGCATCGCCGTCTCCGAGGTGGCCCTGAACCACCCCGACCTGGCCGGCATCCACTTCACCGGCTCGACCAAGACCTTCCAGCACCTGTGGAAGACGGTCGGTACGAACATCGAGAAGTACCGCTCGTACCCGCGGATCGTCGGCGAGACCGGTGGCAAGGACTTCGTCGTCGCCCACCCGAGCGCCGACCGCGCCATCCTGAAGACCGCGCTGACCCGTGGCTCCTTCGAGTTCCAGGGCCAGAAGTGCTCCGCGTCCTCGCGCGCCTACGTCCCGGCCTCCATCTGGAACGACGGCTTCAAGGAGGAGTTCGCGGCCGAGGTCGACGGCATCACCATGGGTGACGTCACCGACCTGTCGAACTTCATCGGCGCCGTCATCGACGAGCGCTCGTTCGCCAAGAACAAGGCCGCGATCGACCGTGCCGCGGCCGACCCGACCTGCACGATCGTCGCCGGTGGCACCTACGACGACTCGGTGGGCTACTTCGTCCGCCCGACCGTCATCGCGTGCACCGACCCGGAGAACGAGGTCTTCAAGGCCGAGTACTTCGGCCCGATCCTCGCGATCCACGTGTACGAGGACGAGAAGTACGACGAGATGCTGACCCAGATGGAGTCGGTCTCGGACTACGCCCTCACCGGCTCGGTCATCTCCGGCGACCGCGCGGCCGCCGCGTACACGATGGAGAAGCTCCGCTTCGCCGCGGGCAACTTCTACATCAACGACAAGTCGACCGGCGCCGTCGTCGGCCAGCAGCCCTTCGGCGGCGGCCGCGCCTCGGGTACGAACGACAAGGCCGGCGCCCCGCAGAACCTGATGCGCTGGACGCTGACCCGCGCCATCAAGGAGACGCTGGTCCCGCCGACCGAGTACGGCTACCCGCACATGGGCTGATGCCCCTCCGGGCCTCCCTGAGGCCCACCCCCTGACACCGCCCCCCTCCTCGGTCCCCCAACTGAGGACGGGGGCGGTTCTCATTCCCCGGCGCGGCGCTTCAGGAAGTCGCCGATGAGGTCCGCTATCGCCGGCGCGTGGGTCTCCAGGGCGAAGTGGCCCGTGGGGAGGAGGTGGATCTCCGCGTCCGGGAGGTCGCGGAGGAAGGCTTCGGCGCCCGCCGGGACGAAGACCTGGTCGCCCTCGCCCCAGACGGCGAGGAGGGGGACCCGGGAGGTGCGGAAGTACTTCTGGAAGGCGGGGTAGAGGGCGAAGTTGGAGCCGTAGTCGGCGATCAGGCCGAGCTGGATCTCGTCCTGGCCGTCGCGGGCCATGAGCGTGGCGTCGTGGTGCCAGGCGTCGGGGCTGAGCAGGTCGCGGTACTCGGCGGGGACGCCGGTCTCGTACTGCCACCTGATGCCGTCGAGGGAGCGGATGGCGCGGACCGGCTCCTCGGTCTCGGGGGTGCGGTTCTCGATGAGAGCGAGGACCGGGGCCCAGGCCTCGGCGCCGAGGCCCTCCTCGTAGGCGTTGCCGTTCTGGCTGATGATCGCGGTGACGCGCTCGGGGTGGGCGAGGGCGAGGCGCAGGCCGATGGGGGAGCCGTAGTCCTGGACGTAGAGGGCGTACCGGTCGAGGCCCAGGGCCTGGGTGAACTCGTCGGTGAGCGCCGCAAGCTCGGCGAAGGTGTAGTCGAAGTCGGCTGCCGAGGGGGCCGCGCTGCGGCCGAAGCCCAGGTGGTCGGGGGCGATCAGCCGGTAGTCGTCGGCGAGCAGCGGGATCAGGTCGCGGAACATGTGCGAGCTGGTGGGGAAGCCGTGCAGCAGGAGCAGGACGGGCGCGCCGGCCGGGCCGGCCTCGCGGTAGGCGATCTCGTGGCCGCGGACGGTGGCGGTGCGGTGGTGGATCGGCAGCACGGTCATCCCTCTAACCCCTTACATGCGCGTGACTGGTTACGGCTTGACCCAATCAGGCTCGGGATAACCTGTCAATGGCTTTTAAAGGGTTAGGTGAGGTTGTGGGAGGGTGAGCCCATGACCTTGAGGATCGCGCCCACCCACGAGCTCGGGGCCGGCCGGCTCCGTTCCGTCCGCGAGATGCTGGACTCCGCCTTCGACGGCGACTTCGCCGACGAGGACTGGGACCACACCCTCGGTGGCGTCCACGCCTGGATCGAGGACGGGCGGGGCATCGCCGCGCACGGCGCCGTCGTCCTGCGGCGGGTGCTCCACGAGGGGCGTTCGTACCGGATCGGGTACGTCGAGGGGGTCGCCGTCCGGGGCGACCTCAGGCGGCGGGGGCTCGGCGGGGCCGTGATGGCCGGGCTGGAGCGGGTCATCGACGGCACGTACGCCTTCGGGGCGCTCAGCGCCTCGGACGAGGGGGCCGCGCTCTACCGGGCCCGCGGCTGGCGGGTCTGGGAGGGGCGGATCGAGGTCCTCGCTCCCCGGGGGATCGTCCGGCTCGCGGACGAGGAGGGGTCGGTCTTCCTGCGGGCGGCGGGCGGGCGGGAGCTGCCCGGGGCCGCCGCGCCGCTGGTCTTCGACTGGCGCGACGGCGACGTGATGTGAGCGAGGGTCAGGGCGTGGGGCGGCGCTGCTCCTCGCGGCCCTTGGTCGTCTCCAGGTGGGACGTGACCAAGGACGAGAACATCGAGACGAGGGCGATCGTGATCGCGAGCCCGCCCGTGCCGAGCACCCCGATGAAGCAGGCCGCGGCGGCGGAGCCGACCACCACGAGCCACACCGCGAGCGCCAGCTTGCCGCGGCGGCTCAGGAACAGCTGCTTGAGCGGGGTGGCGGGCGGGGCCTCCAGGGCGCCGGCGGGGCCCGCCGTCGCCGCGCGGGGCCGCTTGAAGTAGCCGTACACCATCCATTCGCCGCACAGCTCCCAGCCCTCGGGCTCCAGCTCGGCCAGGACCTTCGTCCGGCGCCGGCCGGTGACGACCTCGCGGCGGTACTCCCACCGCAGTGCCGCCGTCGTGGAGCGGCGGCAGACGAACCGGCCGAGCGAGTCCAGGGACTCCACCTCCCAGCCCTCGTCGCCGTGGACGGTGAGCATCCGGACGTCGTTGAAGATGTCGGCCGTCCAGGTCCAGTTCTCCGCCTGCTCGTCCGGCTCGGCGGGCCGCGGGGCGAGCCCGCCGAGGCCCGCCGCGAAGGCGGCGGCCGGGCCGAACTCCTCCTCCGGGTGCGCTCCGGTCTCGGTGAGGTGTCCGCGGAGGTCCTCGACCGTGGCGGTGATCTGCTCCTCGGGCACGCCCGCGGTTCGCAGGGCCTCGGTCAGCTCGGTGAAGTACCGCTCGGCGTCCTTGGTGGTGCTCATGTCGTTCTTCCCCCTGGGTGCAGCGTGGTCTCGACGGCGCGGTGGAAGCGCAGCCAGTCGCGGCTCTCGGTGGCGAGGTGCTCGCGCCCCCGCTCGGTGAGCCGGTAGTAGCGGCGGCCCGGCCCGCGCTCGGCGGCGCGGAACTCGGCCTCCACCAGACCGGCTTCCTCCAGGCGGTTCAGCACGGGATAGAGCGTCCCGCCCTTGATCTCGCCGAGCCCCGCCTCGGCGAGTGCCTTGGCGATCTCGTACCCGTAGCTCTCGCCGTCGGTCAGGCGGGAGAGGACGAGCAGGTCGAGGACTCCCTTGAGCCAGCTGGATCTGCGGTCTGCGGCCATGGGTGTATTGGAGCACCAGCTAGGTAGGAATGCAAACTAGGTAGGGATGTCGGGCTCGGTTTCCCGAAGACACCCCCTAGGTCCTGTCGTCGAACTCCCGTCGTCCGCCCGCAGGGCAGGCGGGAGTTTGACGACAGGACCTAGGCGGCGACCAGCATCTTTCCGAGGTTCTCGCCGCGCAGCATCCCCAAGAAGGCCTCGACGATGTTCCCGAAGCCCTCCACCACCGTCACGTCCAGGGGCAGCGCCCCGCTGCGCAGGTGGGGGACGGCGAGCTCGTACAGCTCCTCCAGGGCGTCCGTGTGGTTGCTGACGAGGAAGCCTTCGAGCCGGATGCTCTTGCCGACCACGTCGAAGAGGTTGCGCGGGGCCGGCGGAGCGGAGAGCGAGTGGTACTGGCCCACCGCGCCGACCCAGGCGATCCGGCCGAACGGCCGCAGCGCGCCGATCGAGGCCTCCAGGTGCTCGCCGCCCACCCCGTCCAGGACCGCGTCGAGCCCCGCCGGAGCCGCCTTCGCGAGCAGCTCGCCGACCGGCCCGTCGTGGTAGTCGAAGGCCGCGTCGAAACCGACCCGCTCCGTCAGGTACGCCACCTTCCGCGCCGAGCCCGCGCTGCCCACGAGCCGCCCCGCGCCCAGCAGCCGGGCGAGCCGGCCCGCCGCCGTGCCCACCCCGCCCGCCGCCGCGGAGACGAAGAGGTCCTCGCCGGGCTTGAGCCGCGCGATCCGGGTCAGGCCCACGTAGGCCGACAGGCCCGTACCGCCGAGCAGGCTCAGGTGGGCGGCGAGAGGCACACCGGGGCCGAGGTCCGGGACCGGGCGCGTCTCGTCCTTCGAGACCAGGGCGTGGGTGCGCCAGCCCTTGCGGTGCAGGACGAGGTCGCCGGGGCGCAGGGCGGGGTCGCGGGAGTCGAGCACGCGGCCCAGCGTGCGGCCCTCCATGGGGGAGTTCAGGGTCCAGATCTCGTCCGAGTCCATCGCCTCGCGGTGGTACGGGTCGACGGACCACAGGACGTTCTCGACGAGGGCGGTGCCCGGCTCCGGGGCCGGGACGGGGGACTCGACGAAGGCGAAGTGTCCGGGCGTGGGGAAGCCGGTGGGGCGGGCGGTCTGCTGGACGGTGATCATGGTGTCGTTCGTCATGGACCAGACCGTAGGAGGCGATCCGCGGCGCGGGCAGGGGGTAGCGTCGATGGCTGCGGCCCATCCATGAATGCCGCTCATACGACGAGGTGGGAGCCGTGATGACCGAGGACCTGGCCCCGCGCGAACTGCGCGTCCTGGTGGCCGTCGACCGCGAGCGGGGCTTCTCCGCCGCCGCCGTCGCCCTCGGCATGACCCAGTCGGCCGTCTCGCACTCGGTGCGGGGCAGCGAACGCAAGCTGGGCGCCGTCCTCTTCGAGCGGGGGCGGAGCGGGGCCACCGCGACAGCCGCGGGCGAGCGGGCGCTCGCGCACGCCCGACGGGTGCTCCGGCTCCTGGACGTGATGGCGGCCGAGGTGCGCGGCGCGCGGAGCGGTGCCGAACCCGACGTCCTCGCCGGACCGCTGCGCATCGCGGCCTTCCGCAGCGCGGCGCTGCATCTGCTGCCGGGCGTCCTCGGTCGGCTGACGGCGCGCCACCCCGAGCTCGTGCCCGAGGTGCGGATCGTGCGGGAGGTCGGGCGCGGCACCGCCGGTGAAGTCCTCGACGGGCGGGCGGACCTGGGGATCGCGACCATCGGGACCACCTCGCCCGTGCCGCCCGAGCTGGTCGGGGGCGCCCTGCTGGAGGAGGGGTACGCGCTGGTGCACCCGGCGGGGCATCCGGCGCCGCGCTCGCTGCCGCTGGTCGACTGGACCGAGAACTGCACCTCGTACACCAGGGAATGGTGGGCGCGGCAGGAGTGGCTGCCGCCGGCGACGGTGCAGGCGGAGGACGACGGAGCCGTCCTCTCGTTGGTGAGCACCGGATACGGGATGGCCGTGATGCCGGAGCTCTCCCTGGTCGGAGCGCCGTCCTCGGTCGAGATCACCGATCTCGGCCCGGAGCGCCCGACCCGCTCGGTGGGCTACGTCACCACCCCCGAGCTGGCGGCCTCCCTCGCCGTGCGCGCCCTCATCCGGGAGCTGCGGGCCGTCGCGGGGTGACCCTCGCGCGACCCCTGGAGGACTCTCGGTCCCACGCCGTCTCAGATAGTAGGAAGTCCGAGTAACTGTGGAGACAGATGCGGTTCCCTGCCCTAGCTTTGTAGGAGCCGAACGTCTCGCTATATCAGCGAATGGCGGTCGAGAGCGCGACGCCCCTGTGCAGGCAACCCCTGCGGCGGCGCTCCCCGCCCCTGCCGGCACCTTCGATCACCACTGATCTCCGCACTTTCGGATCATCACTGATCTCAAGGAGTCGATCCCTCATGGCAACTCAGACCGCCCGCCGCGTCCGCCACTCCGCCGCCCGTTCCAACGACGAGGCCCGCCAGAACGCGGCCGCCGCCCTCCAGCGCGCCCTCGACCGCCGTGACAACGGCGGCTCGACCGGCCACTGATCCGAAGGTCCGAAGGGTCCCCGCACGGGCCCCTTCGGGCCTCCGCTCGCCCGTTCGGGCTGTCCGTTCGTCCACATGATGGACGGAACGTGTCAGACGATGGGACGAAGAGTAGGGTGCCGACATGTCTCACAGCATCAATCTCGCAGTCATTCCCGGCGACGGCATCGGCCAGGAGGTCGTGGCCGAGGGCCTCAAGGTCCTCTCGGCCGTCCTTCCCCAGGACGTGAAGCTGGAGACCGAGGAGTACGACTTCGGCGCCAAGCGCTACCACGCCACCGGTGAGACCCTCACCGACGCCGACCTCGCCTCCCTCAAGAAGCACGACGCCATCCTGCTCGGCGCCATCGGCGACCCGTCGGTGCCGTCCGGAGTCCTGGAGCGCGGCTTCCTGCTGAAGCTCCGCTTCGCCTTCGACCACCACGTCAACCTGCGCCCCTCGAAGCTGCTCCCCGGCGTCGCCACCCCGCTCGCCGGTCAGCCCGAGATCGACTTCGTCGTGGTCCGCGAGGGCACCGAGGGCCCGTACACCGGCAACGGCGGCACCATCCGCAAGGGCACCCCGCACGAGGTCGCCACCGAGGTCTCGGTCAACACCGCCTTCGGTGTCGAGCGGGTCGTCCGGGACGCCTTCGCCCGCGCCCAGGCCCGTCCGCGCAAGAAGCTGACGCTGGTCCACAAGAACAACGTGCTGACCTTCGCCGGCCACCTCTGGACGGACATCTTCACCAAGGTCGCCGCGGAGTTCCCCGAGGTCAGCACCGACTACCTGCACGTCGACGCCGCGACGATCTTCCTCGTCACCGACCCGGCCCGCTTCGACGTCATCGTCACCGACAACCTCTTCGGCGACATCATCACCGACCTCGCCGCGGCCGTCTCCGGCGGCATCGGCGTCGCCGCCTCGGGCAACATCAACCCGAGCGGCGAGTTCCCGTCCATGTTCGAGCCGGTCCACGGCTCCGCGCCGGACATCGCGGGCCAGGGCAAGGCCGACCCCACGGCCACCGTCCTCTCCGTCGCCCTCCTGCTGCGCCACCTCGGCTACGAGACCGAGGCCGTCCGGGTCGAGGAGGCCGTCTCGGCCGACCTCACCGAGCGGGGCAGCGCCGTCCGCACGACGGCCCAGGTCGGCGACGCGCTCGCCGCGCGAGTAGCGAGCTGACCCGCGCAGCCGACTGACATACGACAGCAGCCGCCGGGTCGCACCTGCACCCGGCGGCTGTACCTGTGCGGCCGCAGGGTGCCACCATCGAACTCTGGACCGCGCTCACCCGTTTCCCGCACCGGTCCCCGCGAGCGATAATCGGACGTGGGGCCGTGGCATACGGGCATGCTCGGACGTCCACGCAGTCATGGACTTCGGTCGATGACCGGGTCGGGCGCGCGGTCCTACACACACAACCGGTGAAGGACACGCACTCATGACGACGCCCACGATCGAGCTCAAGCCCTCCTCCAGCCCGCTGTCCGACGCGGAGCGCGAGGCGATCCTGGCCAACCCGGGATTCGGCCGCCACTTCACCGACCACATGGTCACCATCCGGTGGACCGAGGGCCGCGGCTGGCACGACGGCCAGCTCGTGCCGTACGGCCCGCTGCACCTGGACCCGGCCACCAACGTCCTGCACTACGCCCAGGAGATCTTCGAGGGCCTGAAGGCCTACCGCCGCCCCGACGGCTCGGTCGCCAGCTTCCGCCCCGACGCCAACGCCCGCCGCTTCCAGGCCTCGGCCCGCCGACTGGCCATGCCGGAGCTGCCCGTCGAGACCTTCGTCGAGGCCTGTGACGTGCTCGTCAAGCAGGACAAGGCGTGGGTTCCGGCGCACGGCGGCGAGGCCTCGCTCTACCTGCGTCCGTTCATGATCGCGACCGAGGTCGGCCTGGGCGTCCGCCCGGCCAACGAGTACCTCTTCGTCGTCATCGCCTCCCCGGCCGGCCCGTACTTCCCCGGCGGCGTGAAGCCCGTCTCGATCTGGCTCTCGGAGAACCGCGTCCGCGCCGTCCCCGGCGGCGTCGGCGACGCCAAGACCGGCGGCAACTACGCGGCCTCCCTGCTCGCGCAGGCCGAGGCGGCGGAGAAGGGCTGCGACCAGGTCGCCTACCTCGACGCCGTCGAGCACAAGTGGGTCGAGGAACTGGGCGGCATGAACCTGTACTTCGTGTACGGCGACAAGCTGGTCACCCCGACCCTCACCGGTTCGCTCCTCGCCGGCATCACCCGTGACTCGCTGCTCAAGCTGGCGGCGGACCTCGGCCTGAAGCCGGAGGAGGGCCGCGTCTCCATCGACCAGTGGCAGGCCGACAGCGCCGACGGCACCCTGACCGAGGTCTTCGCCTGCGGCACCGCCGCCGTCATCACGCCCGTCGGCACGGTCAAGTCCGAGCGGGGCGAGTGGCAGCAGTCGGGCGGCGAGCCCGGCGAGGTCACGATGAAGCTGCGCGACGCGCTGCTCGCCGTCCAGACCGGCCGGGCCGAGGACGCCCACGGCTGGATGCACGAGCTGGGCTAGGCCTGTCCGGCGGATCATGGCCGGGGCCACGGCGTCTGGCCCTGGTCGCCGCACGCCGCACAGCGCAGTGGCCGCCACGCCGTAGCGGTAGCGGCCACTGCCAGGGCGGTGGCCGCTACTCCGTAGCAGCCAGGGCTTCCGGAGCCGTGACGGTCCGGGGAGCCCTGTTCGGCGTCAGTACGGCGTACAGCGCGCCGCCCACCAGTCCCGACAGCACGAAGCTGCAGTCGATCCCGCCCGTCAGGGCGAGCAGCGGCCCCTCGTAGAGCGGCGTCGACACCCCGGCCAGGCCGACCGCCGCGCCGATCGCCCAGGATGCGGTGGCGCGCGGGTGCCAGCCTGCCGAGAACCAGTAGATTCCGCCGCGCGAGCGGTTGTTGTAGACCTGGAGCGCCTCCGGGTCGTACGTCCCGCCGCAGCGCGCGTGCCCGATCAGGGTGATCACGGCCCACGGGGTGCCGATCGCGGTGAGCAGCAGGACGAACGAGGTCATCGCCGTCTGGGCGTCCGAGGCGAAGTGGCCCAGGAAGACGAAGGCCGTCGCCACCGCCGCGACCACGAGCGTGGCGCGTGCCCGGGTGGCGCGGGGCAGGATCGCGTCGAGGTCGAGTCCCATCGAGTAGAGCATCAGCCCGGCGTTGCCGACGGATCCGGCCGTCGCCGCGAGGAGCAGCGGCACCAGGTACCAGGCGGGCGAGGCGGCGACGAGCGGCCCGGCGTAGTCGAGGGCCCCGCGGGCCGCGAGCGCCGTGTACGTACCGAAGAGCTGGGGGACCAGCAGGCCGACGAGCAGGCCGAGACAGGTGGCGTACCAGACCTTCTTCGCGCTGTGCCGCGCGGGCGAGATGTACCGGGTGTAGTCGCCGAGCAGGGTGATGAAGGCGACGGGGCCGCTGAGCCCGGCGGCGACGGCGGAGAGCAGCCAGGTCGGCCAGAACGAGCCGAGCAGGTACGGGGTCTCCGGTACGGCGGCCGTCGTGACGTCCCCGGCGTAGGCGACGACACCGATCGCGAGGAGCACGGTCATGCCGACCGCGAGCGCCTTGCTCAACTTGAGCAGCAGCCGGTAGCCGAAGACCGCGGCGACGACCGTGCCGGCGGCGAGCAGGGCGTAGACGACGGCGTGCGAGGCGCCGCCGGTCGGCAGGCCGACCAGCCGGGCCAGCGTCCCCACCATGACGTCCCCGCCGATCCACAGCGTCAGCGCGGTGTATCCGAGCGACAGCAGCAGTCCGACCACGGAGCCGACGAGCCGGCCGCGGACGCCGAAGAAGGCGCCGGAGGAGGTGGAGAGGTTGGTGGCGGTGCGGAGCGACACGAGTGCGAGCGGGGCGGTGACGGCGACCCCGACGACGGTTCCGGTGACGACCGAGGTGACCGAGGCCCAGAGGTCGAGCCCGAAGGAGACCGGGAGCCAGCCGAAGACGATCACCCCCAGGCAGAGGTTGGAACCGAGCAGGATCGACACGAGATCGCGGGGACCGCTGGTGCGTTCGGCCTCGGGGATGGTGTCGACTCCGCGCTGTTCTATCGGCATGAGGACTCCTGGGGAGGGGAGCGGGGCGAGAGCGGCTCGCACGTGAAGACGTTTAGAGTGACGCTCAATGTGACCCATGCTCGTCGGCCACGTCAATGTTTGGCAGCAGGCTTCCCAACATTTAGAGTGGCGCTCAAACAGGAGGTGCTTCGACGTGCGACCGACCCCCACGGAACGCGACGTCGCGGACACCGTCTGCGAGGCGGCCGGGTCCGTCTCCCCCCGCCTCTCCTTCCTCTAGGACGTGAACCATGACCTACCGCATGCCCGCCGAGTGGATGCCGCACGAGCGCACCTGGATGGCCTGGCCCAGCCCCAACCCGACCTTCACCAACGAGGAGGAGCTCGCCGAGGCGCGCGCCGCCTGGGCGTCGGTGGCCCGGGCCGTACGCCGCCACGAGCCGGTGACGATGGTCGTCGCCCCCGGCGACAAGGACTCCGCCCGCGCCCTCCTCGGTGACGACGTCGACCTGATCGAGCGCGACCTCGACGACGCCTGGATGCGGGACATCGGCCCGACCTTCGTCACGAACGGCACCGAACTCGCCGCCGTGGACTGGGTGTTCAACGGCTGGGGCGGCCAGGACTGGGCCCGCTGGGAGCACGACTCGAAGATCGCCCGCCATGTCGCGGACGCGGCCGGCGTCCCGGTCCTGTCCTCCCCCCTCGTCAACGAGGGCGGCGCGATCCACGTCGACGGCGAGGGCACGGTCCTGCTGACCGACACCGTCCAGCTCGGCTCGGGCCGCAACCCGGAGTGGACCCGCGCGCAGGTCGAGGCCGAGATCCACGCCCGGCTCGGCACCACGAAGGCGATCTGGCTCCCGCACGGCCTCAGCGGCGACTACGGCCTCTACGGCACCCAGGGCCACGTCGACATCGTCGCCGCCTTCGCCCGCCCCGGCACGGTCCTCGTCCACAGCCAGCAGGACCCGGCCCACCCGGACTACGAGCGCTCGCGGATGTACGTGAGCATCCTGCGCGGCCAGACGGACGCGCAGGGCCGCCCCCTGGAGGTCGTCGAGATCCCGGCCCCCACCGTCCTCAAGGACGAGGAGGGCGACTGGGTCGACTACTCCTACATCAACCACTACCTGTGCAACGACGGCGTGATCCTCTGCGCCTTCGACGACCCGCACGACGAACTCGCCGCCGAGATCTTCCGCCGCCTCTTCCCGGACCGCACGGTCACCCTCGTCGACGCCCGCACGATCTTCGCGGGCGGCGGCGGCATCCACTGCATCACCCAGCAGCAGCCGCGCGTGTAGTCCGTACCGTGGCGGCGAGGGCCAGCACGCTCAGGGCGAACATCACGATGCCCAGGGGGACGTGGACCGACGGCACGTGCGCGACGCCGAGCACCACCTGTGCCGAGGCGAGCGCGAGGAAGCCGGAGGCGTAGAGGACCGGGCGGGGGGAGCCCCCGCCCGGCCGCCACGCCAGGACCGCGGCGAGCACGTACAGCATCGACGCGCCGTACATCACCTTCGAGCCGGCGTCGTGCAGCACCGCGCCGACGGAACCGGACAGCAGCATGCCGGCGGTGACCGCCTGGAAGAACAGGGCCAGGGTCTGCAGGGCGACCGCGACCTGCGAGAACGTGAACCTGCCCGGTGCCGGAGTCGTCTGTACGGCCATGATGTGGTCCCTTCTTCTGCCTCGCGGCGGTGGATCGGTACTCTCTCGACAGTCCGACGACACAGCCCCGCGAAATGTGAGGTGAGACGTCGGACCCACGGGGGAACGGGGAGCGGTCGCACCATGAGCACACAGCCCGAGTCGGACGTGGGCGCCGTCGTCGGCGAGCGGCGCCATCTCACCAACGTCGCCTACCGGTTGCTCGGTTCGCTCGCCGAGGCCGAGGACGCCGTGCAGGAGACGTACGCCCGCTGGTACGCGTTGTCCCCGCGGCAGCAGCAGGCCATCGCCTCGCCCGGCGCCTGGCTGACCACGGTCGCCGGCCGGGTCTGCCTCGACGTGCTCGGCTCGGCGCGGGCGCGCCGCGAGCGGTACGTCGGGGCGTGGATACCCGAGCCGCTGCCCGACCGCGCGGAGTGGGGCGGCGCGGACGACCCCGCCGACCGGGTCACCCTGGACGAGTCGGTCGGCATGGCCTTCCTCGTCGTCCTGGAGTCGATGACCCCCGCCGAGCGCGTGGCCTTCGTCCTCCACGACGTCTTCCGGTACTCCTTCGCGGAGATCGCCGAGACCCTCGACCGTTCGCCCGCGGCCTGCCGCCAGCTGGCTTCCTCGGGCCGCCGGCGCATGCGCGCCGCGCAGGCCCCCGCCGCCCCTTCGGCGGGGCAGGCCGGTCTGGTGCGGCACTTCAAGGAGGCGTGGGAGGCCCGGGACATCGAGGCCCTCGTCGGCCTCCTCGACCCCGACGCCGCGATGGTCGCCGACGGCGGCGGCCTGGTCGGCACCGTCCTCCACCCGGTCGAGGGCGCCGAGGGCATCGCCGCGTACCTGATCCACATCGCCGAGAAGGCCCCGGGACTGAAGCTCCTGGAGCGGACGGTCAACGGCCGTCCCGGTCTCGTCGCCCAGCACACCGGCGTGACCGTGACCGTCGCCGCGTTCGATCTCGAAGGGGACCGCGTCACCCGCATCTGGGCCGTCCGCAACCCGGAGAAACTCCGCGCGTGGACCGGGAACGGACCCGCCGAGGCCATCCTGTAGAACATACGGGTGAGTCAGAGCAGCGACCCGACCCCACCCCACGCCCGCCGCCGCAACCAGGCCGCCCCGCCCCGCGAGGACGTCCTGGCCGCCGCCATGGACACCATCGCCGAGCGGGGGCTCGACGGGCTCACCATGGCCGGGCTCGGCCGGCAGGTCGGGATGAGCAGCGGACACCTGCTCTACTACTTCCGCACCAAGGACGAGCTGCTGCTCCAGACCCTGGAGTGGAGCGAGGGGCGGCTCGGCGCCGCACGGAGCGCCCTGCTCGCCCGGCCGGGGACGGCGCGCGAGCGGCTCGACGGCTATGTCGACGTCTACGTCCCCGCCGGCCCGCGCGACCCGCACTGGACGCTGTGGCTGGAGGTCTGGAACCGCTCGCAGAACGCCGACGACGACGCCCGCGTCCGGCAGGCCGCCATCGAGGGCGCCTGGCACCGGGACCTGGTCGCGATCCTCGCCGAAGGGGTCTCGCGGGGGGAGTTCCGGTCGGTCGACCCGGACCGGTTCGCCACCCGTACGAGGGCTTTGCTCGACGGCTTCAGTGTGCATGTCGCGGTCGGGATCCCGGGCACCGGACGGGAGCAAGTCCTCGGCCACGTACGGGAGTTCATCGAGCAGGACCTGCTGCCACGACCGTAACGCACGTAAGTACACAGGATCGTTGTGCGCTACAGCCTTGTTGCCCGTGCGTGACCTCCGGCACGGTTCCGGTCCATGGGACGAGAGCACTGGAAGAAGATCTGGGTCGGCTCCGCCGGCAACATGGTCGAGTGGTTCGACTGGTTCGTGTACGCGAGCTTCGCCACCTACTTCGCGGGGGCCTTCTTCCCCGAGGGGAACGACACCGCCAAACTCATGAACACCGCCGGCATCTTCGCCGTCGGCTTCTTCATGCGGCCCGTCGGCGGCTGGCTCCTCGGCCGGGTCGCCGACCGCAAGGGCCGCAAGACGGCGCTCACCCTCACCGTCACCCTGATGTCCGCCTCGGCGCTCCTGATCGCCGTCGCCCCCACCTACGCCGTCGCCGGCTACGGCGGCGCCGCCGTCCTCCTGATCGCCCGCCTCCTCCAGGGCCTCTCCGTCGGCGGCGAGTACGCGGCCAGCGCCACCTACCTCACGGAGGCCTCGGCGCCGGAGCACCGCGGCTTCGCCTCCAGCTTCCAGTACGTGTCGATGACCGCGGGACAGGTCCTCGGCCTCGGCCTGCTGATCGTCCTCCAGCGCACGATGTCCGACGCGGCCCTGCACAGCTGGGGCTGGCGCATCCCCTTCGTCATCGGCGCGCTCGGCGCGGCCGTCGTCTTCTACCTGCGCCGCACGATGCTGGAGACGGAGGTGTACGAGGAGAGCGCGGGCGACGGGGTCGCGAGCGGCGAGCAGGGCACCCTCAAGGCGCTCTGGGCGCACCGCCGCGAGGCCTTCCTCGTGGTCGCCCTCACCATGGGCGGGACCGTGGCCTACTACACGTACACCACCTACCTCACCAAGTACCTCTCCAACTCCGCCGGACTGCCCAAGCAGACCGCGACCCTGGTCTCCTTCTGTGCCCTCATCGTCTTCGCCTGCCTGCAGCCGCTGGCCGGCCGCCTCTCCGACCGGATCGGCCGCCGCCCGCTCCTCATCACCTTCGCGGTCGGATCCACCGTCCTCAGCGTGCCGATCCTCGCGATGCTGAAGCACGCGGGCTCCTTCTGGCCGGCCCTCGGCCTCTCCCTGCTCGCGCTGCTCGTCGTCACCGGCTACACCTCCATCAACGCCTGCGTGAAGGCCGAGCTCTTCCCGACCGGCATCCGCGCCCTCGGCGTCGCCCTCCCGTACGCCATCGCCAACGCCCTCTTCGGCGGCACCGCCGAGTACGTGGCGCTCTGGTTCAAGGACGCGGGCATCGAGTCGGGCTTCTCCTGGTACGTGGCGGGCTGCGCGGCCGTCTCCCTGGTCGTCTACCTGGTGATGCGGGAGACCCGGGACATCGACCTCGGCCGGGTCGGCGCCGCCGGCTCGTCCGGCCCCGGCACCCTGCCCGGACAGAAGAAGGATCAGCTGCCCGTATCGTGAGACCGCCGTCCCGGCGGCCCCCCACCTGTGTCAGACTTCCGGCGTGCTTGCTACCACGATGATTATCGGCAGCAGCGCGCCGGTCCGCAGTGGCCACTGAACCGCGGCACAACCCCCGCGGCAGTGGACACCGTGCCTCAGACCCGCGCGCAGACCTCTCGCACCCGCGAGGGGTTTTTTCGTTTTCCGGCCCCACCCACGCCGGAAGCGGACAGCGCGTGAGAATGGGGGCAAGTGGATCCAGACCTTCCGGAGCCACATCCGACAGGAGCCATCACAGTCATGACCACGGAGAACGACGAGAGCCCGCGCCTCGACGGCCGCCATGTCGACGACAGCTTCCACGTCTTCGACACGACGCTGCGCGACGGGGCGCAGCGTGAGGGCATCAACCTCACCGTCGCCGACAAGCTGACCATCGCGCGCCACCTCGACGACTTCGGCGTCGGCTTCATCGAGGGCGGCTGGCCCGGCGCCAACCCGCGGGACACGGAGTTCTTCGCCCGCGCCCGCCAGGAGATCACCTTCAGGAACGCGCAGCTCGTGGCCTTCGGCGCGACCCGCAGGGCCGGCGGCAACGCGGCCGAGGACCCGCAGGTCAAGGCGCTGCTCGACTCCGGCGCCCCGGTGATCTGCCTCGTCGCGAAGTCCCACGACCGGCACGTCGAGCTCGCGCTGCGGACGACCCTCGACGAGAACCTGGAGATGGTCCGCGACACCGTCGCGTACCTGACCTCCCAGGGCCGACGCGTCTTCGTCGACTGCGAGCACTTCTTCGACGGCTACAAGGCGAGCCCCGACTACGCCAAGGCCGTCGTCCGCGCCGCGTACGAGGCCGGCGCCGACGTCGTCATCCTCTGTGACACCAACGGCGGCATGCTCCCCGCCCAGATCCAGGCCGTCGTCTCCACCGTCATCGCCGACACCGGGGCCCGCCTGGGCATCCACGCCCAGGACGACACCGGCTGCGCCGTCGCCAACACCCTCGCCGCCGTCGACGCCGGCGCCACCCACGTGCAGTGCACCGCCAACGGCTACGGCGAGCGGGTCGGCAACGCCAACCTCTTCCCCGTCGTCGCGGCCCTGGAGCTCAAGTACGGCAAGAAGGTCCTCCCCGAGGGCGCGCTCGCCGAGATGACCCGGATCTCGCACGCCATCGCCGAGGTCGTCAACCTCACGCCCTCCACGCACCAGCCGTACGTCGGCGTCTCCGCCTTCGCGCACAAGGCCGGGCTCCACGCCTCCGCCATCAAGGTCGACCCCGACCTCTACCAGCACATCGACCCCGAGCTCGTCGGCAACACCATGCGGATGCTCGTCTCCGACATGGCCGGCCGCGCCTCGATCGAGCTCAAGGGCAAGGAGCTCGGCGTCGACCTGGGCGGAGACCGCGCCCTCGTCGCCCGCGTCGTCGAGCGGGTCAAGGAGCGCGAGCTCCAGGGCTACACGTACGAGGCCGCCGACGCCTCCTTCGAGCTGCTGCTCCGCGAGGAGGCCGAGGGCCGCGCCCGACGCTACTTCCGTACGGAGTCCTGGCGCGCGATCGTCGAGGACCGCCCCGACGGCACGCATGCCAACGAGGCCACCGTGAAGCTCTGGGCCAAGGGCGAGCGGATCGTCGCCACCGCCGAGGGCAACGGCCCGGTCAACGCCCTCGACCTGGCGATGCGGGTGGCCCTGGAGCGGATCTACCCGCAGCTCGCCAAGTTCGAGCTGGTCGACTACAAGGTCCGCATCCTGGAGGGCCGCCACGGCACCGAGTCCACGACCCGGGTCCTGATCACCACCAGCGACGGCCACGGCGAGTGGGCCACGGTCGGCGTCGGCGAGAACGTCATCGCCGCCTCCTGGCAGGCCCTGGAGGACGCCTTCACGTACGGGCTGCTGCGGGCCGGGATCGAGCCCGCCGAGTAGCCGCCGCGGGGAATCGGTTCGGTCCTCTATGTCTTGTTTGTTGCCATTCGGGTAACTTCAATATATGAGGACCAGGCCGTTTTCCCTCCTGTCAGCCCTCTCCGGGTTGATCCTTCTGCTGCTCCTGGCCCTGGCCCCCTCCGTGGGCGCCAGGGCCTCGGGGATCTCCGACGCGGCCGCCGCCCTCAAGCAGGGCCCGGTCTACGTCGACCCGGGCGCCGCCGACCAGCTCTCGCAGGCCGACGCGGACGCCCTCGCCCAGAAGATCAAGGACGCGGACAAGCCTCTCTTCATGGCCGTCCTGCCGGCGAACGCCGACTTCCCGCCGGAGGACCTCTTCCAGAACCTGCGCACCCAGACCGGCATCACCGGCCTGTACGCGATCCGTCTCGGCGACGGCTTCGACGCGAAGGCCGACTCCTCCGTCATGTCGCAGCAGGCCGTGCAGAACCTCGTCACCTCCGTACGCCAGCCGGGCGTCGACGCGGCCACCGAGTTGAACAACTTCGCCGACCAGGCCCTCCCCACCCTCCGCGGCTCCGCCCCCGCCTCCTGGGGCACCGCCGGGGCGGACTCCGGGGTCCCCGTCGCCGGACTCGTCACCCTCGGCGCGGTCGTCGCCGTGAGCGGCGGAGCCGCCTACGCCGTCGTCCGCCGCAAGAGGCTCCGCAAGGAGGCCGAGGAGCGGGAGGCCCTCGACAAGCTGCGCGTCGTCGTCGACGAGGACATCACCGCCTTCGGCGAGGAGCTCGAACGCCTCGACTTCCACCCCGCAGAGCCCGGCGCCGACGACGCCAAGCGCGGCGACTACGAAAACGCGCTCGACTCGTACGACAAGGCCAAGTCGCTCATGGCCTCCGCGGCCCACCCGCACGACGTCCGCGGGGTCACCCAGGCCCTGGACGACGGCCGCTTCTCCCTCGCCCTCCTCGCCGCCCGCCGCGAGTCCCGCCCGCTGCCGGAGCGGCGCGCCCCCTGCTTCTTCGACCCGCGCCACGGCCTCTCCATCGAGGACCGCACCTGGACGCCGGCCGGTGGCGCCCCCCGCCAGGTCCCCGTCTGCGCGGCCGACGCCGCCCGCCTCGACGACGGCCTCGACCCCCTCGCCCGTACGGTCGACACGGACGCGGGCCGCCGCCCCTACTGGGAGGCGGGCCCCGCCTACGGCCCCTGGGCGGGCGGCTACTTCGGCGGCGGCCTCCTCCCCGGCCTCCTCGTGGGCACGATGCTCGGCTCCGCGCTGTCCACCCCGGCGTACGCCTCCGAGTACGGTGGCGGCGACTTCGGCGGCGGCGACTTCTCCGGCGCCGACTTCTCCGGATCCGACTTCGGCGGCGGCGACTTCGGCTCGGGCGGCGGCTTCGGCGGCGGCGACTTCGGCGGGGGCGGCGGCTTCGACGGCGGCGGCGGATTCTGACCCGGCTCCTGCCGAGGTGATCAGACCAGCGGCTTCACCGACATCAGCAGGTGCCGGTGGGCCGGGTCCTCGGCGTCGGTGAGCAGGGCCCGCTGGCCGGGGCCGAGGAGGTGGAAGCGGACCTCGGGGGCGTCGAGGGAGGTCAGCGCGTCCAGGAGGTAGCCGGGGTTGAAGGCGACCGTCATGGAGTCGGCTCCGCCGAGGCTGCCCGGCAGGCGCTGGGAGGCCACGTCGTCCTCGTACCCCGCCTGAAGGTGGACCCCCGAGCCGGTGAAGGTCAGCTGGACCGGGCTGTCGCCCTCGGCGACCACCGCCACCCGCTTGACGGCCTCGGTCAGCGGCGCCCGCTCGGTGACCGCCAGGGCGTGGTCGCCGAGGGCGAAGAGCTTGTCGTGGCGGGGGAGCCGGCCGTCGAGCAGCCGGGTGGTGGTGCGCAGGCCCCCGCTCTCGAAGCCGATCGACCCGGAGTCGAGCGCGAGACGGGCCGGCCCGCCGCCCGCGAGGGAGCGGGCGATCTCGGTGAGCCGGCGAGCGGGGACGACCACGTCGGCGGTGTCGCCGGGCTCCCCGGGCTCCGGTGACGTGGCCGCGTCCGGCGCTCCCGCGCCGAAGTCCGGGTACCACTCCAGCGTGCGGACCGCGTACCGGTAGCGGTCGGTGGCCGCCACCGTCATCGTCGAACCGTCGAGGGCGAGCCGTATCCCCGTCAGGACCGGCAGCGAGTCGTCCCGGCCCGCCGCCACGGCGACCTGGCCCACGGCCGCGGCGAACGCGTCCCCGTCCACCAGGCCACGGACCTCCGGCAGCGCGGGCGCGGCGGGGTAGTCGTCGAGCGGCAGCAGGGAGAGGCCGAAGCGGGCGCCGCCCGAGGTCACCGCGAGGCGGGCGCCCTCCACCGCGAGCTCCACGGGCCCGTGTGGGAGGACCTTGCAGATGTCGAGGAGCCGGCGGCCGAGGACCAGCGCCCGACCTTCGACGCCCGTGTCGGCCTCGACCTCGACGCGCGCGGAGGCCTCGTGGTCGAGCCCGGACACCCGAAGCCGCCCCCCGGCCGCCTCCAGGAGCAGGCCGCCGAGCACGGGCATCGGGGAACGGGCCGGCAGGACGCGCGCGGCCCAGGCCACGGCATCGGTCAACACGCCGCTGTCGATTCGCATTTCCATGCCCCCGACGCTAGGCGCCACCACTGACAACGGCGCGATCGTGCTCACCCTGCTGGCCCTCGGCAGGCGTCGCCCGCTGGCCTGGGTGATGCTGCTCCTCGCGATCGTCCCCTTCGTGGACGCGTTCGCCGTCCTGAGCCACGGCGGCTCGTACGCCGCCGCGCTCGGCATCCACGCGGCCACCGGCGTGGGCGTCCTCGTCACGGCCGGCCTCCTCTTCGCCACCTCGTCCCGGGACGAGGTCGCGGCCGAGAACGACCGCCCGGTCCCGGGGGTCGTCGAGGCGGCGGCGAAGGCCGCCTGATCCTCTGCCCCCGGCCGGGCAGGGAAGCGCCGGGCAGGGAAGCGCCGGGCAGGGAAACGCCGAGCGCCCGCCTTCCGCTGCTGCGGAGGGCGGGCGCGCTCGTGTGTCCGGAGGGGCGTCCCAGGTCAGGAGGCGTTCTTGATCGCGGAGATGTCGAAGTTCAGCTTGACCTTGTCGCTGACCATCACGCCACCGGTCTCCAGGGCCGCGTTCCAGGTGAGGCCCCACTCGGAGCGCAGGATCTCGGCCGAGCCCTCGAAGCCGACGCGCTCGTTGCCGTAGACGTCCGTGGCCGTGCCGTTGAACTCCAGGTCGATGGAGAGCGGCTTGGTGACGTCCTTGATGGTGAGGTCGCCGGTGATCCGGTACTTGTCGCCGCCCAGCTGCGCGGCCTCCGTGGAGCGGAAGGTCATCAGCGGGAACTGCTCGGCGTCGAAGAAGTCGCCGCTGCGCAGGTGGCCGTCACGGTCGCCGATGCCGGTGTCGATGGAGGCGATCTTGACGTCGATGGAGGCGGTGGAGGCGCCCGGGTTCGAGCCGTCGAGCTTCAGCGCGCCCTCGTGCTCGGCGAAGGTGCCGCGGACGTTGGTGACCATGGCGTGGCGGACGGTGAATCCGATGCTGCTGTGCGCCGGGTCGATGTTGTAGTCGCCGGTCAGGCCGGCCAGGGCCGGGTCCACGGGGAGGGTGGCGGTGGCGACGGCGGACTCGTTGTTCTTGCGGTTGAAGAGACCCATGACGTACAGCTCCTTGATCGGTGTTTGTTGAACCTTCAACGAGAACGACTGTAGACCTATTCCGTTCAAGTTTCAACTTCTCTGGAGGAAGTTCACCCGCACGGCCCAGGAAGACACCCGACGCCCCCTATCGGACGCGCGTAGAACTGCGGCACCATCTCCCTGCGCGACGAGCACCACCTGCACAGCCGTCCCCACCCGTCACGGTCACCAGCAGGAGGAACCCCCGTGAAGCTCCGCTCCGTCCTCACCGCACTCGCCCTCGTCCTCGGCGCCCTCTTCGCCCCCGGCTTCGGCGCCCTCTCCACCGCCACCGACGCCCACGCCGTCACCAAGATCAGCCACGCCACCGCGACCTCGATGTTCCGGGCCTCCGGCATCACCTGGTCGTCCTCCGGCAACTGCTCCAACCGCAACGTCTCGACGTGCACGTCCTTCGAGCAGCTCAACCTCGCCACCGCCCAGGGCGCCCAGACCCTCAGGAGCGCCAGCGGCTGCGCCCTCAACATCACGGGCGGCACCGAGACCGGGCACGCGAGCGGCACGTACTCGCACTGGAACGGCTACAAGCTCGACTTCGCCAAGTACACCTGCCTCGGCAACTACATCAAGAACACCTTCACCTACATCGGCGTCCGCGGTGACGGCGCCCCGCAGTGGAGGTCCGGCGCGGGCAACGTCTACGCCGACGAGGGCAACCACTGGGACGTGACCTTCTACAACTGCGGCGGCTGCTGACCCCTCCGCAACCGGAAGCGCACTCAAGGAGCCCCCTCCGGCGTTCACTTGGACTAACCGGAGGGGGTTCTTGGACTGGAGGGGCCCGCGCGGCGCGATCTCGTTGACGGCCCCGCCGGGGCGCGGCTGACTGGTCCGCATGTCCCTCCCCCCTTCGCGAAGAATCCGTGCGGCATGCGCACTCGCGGTGGCCTCGGCCACCGTGCTCGCCCTGTCCGGGCCCGCCCTCGCCGACGCCGCGGCCACGGCCGCCGCGGACCGCACGGCCGGCCCCGCCCCGGCCGCCTCCGCCGCTCCCGTCATCGCCTCCGCCCGGCTCTCCGTCGCCGTCGCCGAGGACTTCCCCCGCGTCCTCTCGTACACCGACCGCGCGACCGGCGCCCGCCTCCTCGGCAGTACGGCCCCGGTCACGCAGGTGGTCCTCAACGGCACCCCGCACGCCGTCCAGGCCAAGGGCGCCCCCGTCCTCGCCTCCTCCTCCGCCGCGTACACCCTCGCCTTCCCCGGCCTGCCGGGCGTCGAGATCGACGCGAGCCTGCGCGTCGAGGGCCGGACCACCACCTTCCGGGTCACCGCCGTCCGCGACACCGACACCTTCCGTGTCGGCACGCTCGACATCCCCGGCCACGACCTCGTCTCCGTGGGTTCGGCGGACGGCGGCGCCGCCACTGCCTTCACCCGCCTCGACCCGGACTCCACCCGTACCGCCGACGTCTTCGCCCAGGTCACCGACGCCACCGCCACCGAGGCGAACCCGGTCGGCGCGAGCTACGCGATCGTCAGCACCGGGCAGCTGGCCGCCGCCGTCGAGTCCAACTCCAGCTACGACAAGCCCGCCGGCGCCTCCGCCCGCGACGGCGCCCGCTTCTGGCACCAGGCCCGCAAGAGCGGCGCGGAGACCCGCGTCGGCGTCTGGTCCGGCCAGTGGACGTACCGCGGCGCGGGCGCCCCGCAGCCCGAGAGCGGCGACGGCCTGCCCTGGGCGAAGGTCGTCGTCACCCCCGACGCCAACGCCGACGGCGCCACCGACTGGCAGGACGGCGCCATCGCCTTCCGTACGATCGGGATCAAGGCGCCCGGCAGCGAGCAGACCCCCGACCGGGTCGTCGCCCACATCCCCTTCAACTTCGCCTCACAGGCCACCCACCCCTTCCTGCGCACCCTCGACGACGTCAAGCGGATCTCGCTCGCCACCGACGGCCTCGGCCAGTTCGCGCTGCTCAAGGGGTACGGCTCCGAGGGCCACGACTCGGCCCACCCCGACTACGGCGGCAACTACAACAAGCGCGCCGGCGGCCTCGCCGACCTCAACACCCTCCTCAAGGAGGGCCGCAAGTGGGGCGCGGGCTTCGGCGTCCACGTCAACGCCACCGAGTCGTACCCCGAGGCGAAGAACTTCAGCGAGACGCTCGTCGACAAGACCAAGCCCGGCTGGAACTGGCTCAACCAGAGCTACTACATCGACCAGCGCAGGGACATCAACAGCGGTGACCTCGCCCGCCGCTTCCAGCAGCTGCGCGACGAGACCGACCCCAACCTCTCGGCCCTCTACATCGACGTCTACTACACCCACGGCTGGATCGCCGACAAGACCGTCCAGGCCGTCCAGAAGCAGGGCTGGAACATCGCCACCGAGTGGTCCGAGAAGTTCGAGCGGGCCTCCCTCTGGTCGCACTGGGCCAACGACCTCGACTACGGCGGCGCCACCAACAAGGGCCTCAACTCCCAGATCGTGCGCTTCATCCGCAACGGCGAGAAGGACGTCTGGAACAACCACCCCGTCCTCGGCCAGACCGCCCTCGTCGACTTCGAGGGCTGGACCGGCGAGACCGACTGGAACGACTTCACCGCCAACATCTGGCAGCGCAACCTCCCCGCCAAATACCTCCAGCAGCAGAAGATCACCCGCTGGGACGGCAACGACCTCGCCTTCACCGGTGGCGTCCGCGGCACCGTCGAGAACGGCAGCCGCACCTTCTACGAGAACGGCCGCAAGGTCCTCGACGGCGAGAGGTACCTGCTGCCCTGGGACGGCGGCAAGAAGCTCTACCACTACAACAAGTCCGGCGGCACGACCAGTTGGTCCGTCCCCGCCGGCCCCCGCTCGTACTCCGTGTACGAGCTCACCGACAACGGCCGGGTGAAGACCGCCACCGTGCGGCCCGTCGGCGGGAGGATCACCCTCGACGCCGTCGCGGGGCGGCCCTACGTCCTCTACCCCGACCGTGCCCCGGCGCAGCGCCCCGCGAAGTGGGGCCAGGGCACCCCGGTCAAGGACCCCGGCTTCAACGACGCCGGGCTCGGCACCTGGACCAGGACGGGCACCGTCACCCGGGACACCGACGCCCAGGGCCGTAACAGCGCGAAGCTCGGCGGCGCGGCCACGGCCTCCGTGGGCCAGCGGATCACCGGCCTCACCCCCGGCGCGCGCTACACCGCCTCCGCCCTCGTCGAGGTCGAGCGCGGCGAGGCCCGCCCCACCACCCTCTCCGTCGGCGGCAGGGCCGTCACCGTCGAGCGCTCCGCCCTCGACGACAGGGTCGCCGCCTCCGACTGGAACGGCACCCGCTTCCAGCGCGCCAAGGTCACCTTCACCGCCCCCGCCGACGGGACCGCCCGGCTGCGGATAGAGGCCGCGGGCGGCAGCACGGCGACCGTCCGGATCGACGACGTCCGGATCGTGGCCAACGCACCGGCCACCAAGCCCGGAGCCGCCGCCTACGAGGACTTCGAGGCCGTCGACCAGGGCTGGGGCCCCTTCCTCAAGGGGGACTCCGGCGGGACGACCGACCCGCGCACCCACATCGCCCAGCTGCACGCCCCGTACACCCAGGCCGGCTGGAACGGAAAGCCGATCGACGACGTCATCGGCGGCGCCGAGTCCCTCAAGTCGCACGACGAGAACAGCGGCCTCGTCTACCGCACCGCGCCCTGGACCGTCCCGATGGAGGACGGTCACCGCTACCGCGTGGAGTACGACTACCAGTCCAGCCACGCCGGCGCGTACGAATGGGTCACCGGCTACGACCGGACGAGCGGTGACGGGCCGGCCGTCGAGACCCGCCGCACCCCGATCGGCCGGCAGCAGACCACCGGGCACTTCTCCGAGACCGTCACGGCCGGCTGCGGCGACACCTGGACCGGGCTCCGCAAGCGCGGCGACGCCCCCGACGGCGCCGACTTCGTCCTCGACGCCTTCACCGTCACCGACCTCGGCCCGGCCGTCGAGCGGGCCGCCTGCGGCACCCTCGCCGTCACCGCCCCCGAGACCCTGGAGCCCGGCCGCGCCAACGAGGTCAGGGCGACCTTCGGCAACGACGAGACCGCCGCGGTCACCGGCGCCCGCGCCACGCTCACCCTCCCCGAGGGTTGGAGCGCCGAACCGGCCGCGCCCGTCGCCCTCGACCCCGTCGCGGCGGGCGGCACCACGACCGTCACCTGGCGGGTCACCCCGCCCGTGGACGCCGCCTACCGGCCGTACACCCTCGGCGCCGAGGTCGCGTACGACCTCGGGGGAGGCGCCCGGAAGCTCACCGCCGCCACCACCGTCCGCACCCTGCCCCCGCCGCCCACCGCCGACAGCTGGGCGAGCGACCTCGACTGGACCTCCGCCACCAACGGCTGGGGACCCGTCGAGCGCGACCTCTCCAACGGCGAGACCGGGACGGGGGACGGCTCCCCGCTGCGGATCGGGGGAGTGACGTACGCCAAGGGGCTCGGCAGCCACGCCCCCGCGAAGGTCCGCTACTACCTGGGCGGCCGGTGCACCTCGCTCACCGCCGAGGTCGGCGTCGACGACGTCCAGACCAGCCGGGGAACCGTCCGCTTCAGCGTCCTCGCGGACGGTACGGAGAAGGCGAAGTCCCCGGTCCTCAAGGCCACGGACACGGCCTGGTCGCTGACCGCCGACGTCACCGGCGCCTCCTACGTCGAGCTCGTGGCCGACGACGGCGGCGACGGGAACGGCAACGACCACGCGGACTGGGGGAACGCCCGCTTCCACTGCGGCCCCTGACCGGGCGGGAGAGGGGGGTAAGCGCTTTCGTCGAGCCTAGCCGTGCTCATTGATTGCGTCGGAGAACCGGTGTTACACCAGGCGCCGAACGGTCTCCACCACTTCCCCCGGGAGGCTCCCGTGCCCGTCCCCGCCTGGTCCCGCCGTACGTTCCTGATCACCGCCTCCGCCACCGCGGCGGCCTTCGGACTCCCGCTCCCCGCAGCCGCGGCAGAGCCGGAGTTCGAGGCCCTCCGCCTCCGCTGGCTCGACCTCCAGCTCGGCTCCGGCTTCGACGCCGGGGCCGAGCCCTACGCCTCCCGGCTCGCCGAGACGGGCACGCTCGCCAGGGCGTTCCGCGCCTCCATGGCCCCGGCGCCCGCCTCGCTCTGGCCCGGCGTCACCTTCGACCCGCCGGCCGGCATCACCCAGAGCTACAGCCGCCTGTGGACCATGACCCAGGCGTACGCGCAGCCCGGCACCGGCCTGACCGGCGACGCCGGCCTGCTCGCCGACGTCCTGCGCGGCCTCGACCTCCTCTCCGCCACGGTCTACCGCGCGGGCGCCCCCCGCTACGGCAACTGGTGGGAGTGGCAGATCGGCAGCCCCCGCCTCCTCATGGACATCGTCGCCGCACTCCACCCGCACCTCGGCGCCGAACGGATCGCCGCCGCCTGCGCCGCCGTCGACCACTTCGTCCCCGACTCGGTGCTCACGGACTACACCGGCACCTCCACCGGCGCGAACCGCGTCGACCTGTGCCGCTCGGTCGCCCTGCGCGGGGTCCTCGGCGCGAACCCCGCCAAGATCGCCCTCGCCCGGGACGCCCTCTCGCCCGTCTTCCCGTACGTGACCAAGGGCGACGGGCTCTACGCCGACGGCTCCTTCGTCCAGCACACCTGGGTCGCCTACTCCGGCACCTACGGGCAGGTCATGCTCGACGGCCTCGGCCGCCTCTTCTCGCTCCTGGCCGGGTCCGCCTGGGCAGTCACCGACCCGAACCGGCAGATCGTCCTCGACAGCGTCGAGAAGGCCTACGCGCCCCTGATCTACGACGGCCTGATGATGGACAGCGTCAACGGCCGCGCGACCAGCCGCGGCCTCCTGAAGAACGACGACCGGCAGATCATGCGCTCCGACCACTTCCACGGCCAGGGCGTGATCGCGGCGATGACCCTCCTCGCCGGTGGGGCCTCGCCCGCCGAGCGCGACCGCTGGCACGCGCGCGTGAAGGGGTGGATACAGCGGGACACCGTCTCCCCGGTCCTCGCCGCCCGCCAGTTCGGCGTCGCCGACCTCGCCCGACTGCACGCCGTGGCCGCCGCCCCCGTCCCCGCCGCGCCCGAACCCACCGGCCACCGGCTCTTCACGGCCATGGACCGGGCCGTCCACCGCCGCCCCGGCTGGGCCGCGAACATCGCCATGGCCTCGGACCGGATCTCGTACTACGAGTGCGGCAACGGCGAGAACCCGCGCGGCTGGCACACCGGCGCCGGCATGCTCTCCTGGTGGACCCCGGACCTCGGCGACCAGTACACCGACTGGTTCTGGCCCACCGTCGATCCGTACCGCCTCCCCGGCACCACCGTCTCCACCAAGCGCCTCGCCGACCGGGCCGGCGGCGAGTGGGGCGCGCCCAGGCCGGCCGTGCGCTGGGTCGGCGGGGCCACCGACGGCGAATACGCGGCCGTCGGCCAGCACCTCAAGGGCCTCGGATCCACCCTGGAGGCCCGGAAGTCCTGGTTCTGCGCGGCCGACGCCGTCATCTGCCTCGGCGCCGGGATCACCGCGACCGACGGCGTGCCCGTCGAGACGGTCGTCGACAACCGCCTGCTCGGCGAGACCGGGACGCGGGCCTTCGCCACCGGCGCCGGCTGGGCGCACCTGGAGGGCCACGGCGGCTGGGTCTTCCCCGGAGGGACCGGGGGAGGGACCGGGAACCTCCGCACCGTCCAGGAGGACCGCACCGGGGCCTGGGGCGACATCAACACCACCAGCTCCACCGAGCGCCGCACCCGCCGCTACCGGACGCTCTGGCTGGACCACGGGACGGACCCGGTCGGGGCCTCGTACGCGTACCTCCTCATGCCAGGGGCTTCCCGGTACCGGATCGCCGCCCGCGCCGCCGACCGGGACTGGCTGCACGTTCTCGACAACACCGCCGAGCGTCAGGCGGTCGCCGTTCCGTCCCTCGGACTGACCGCGGCGAACTTCTGGCAGGCCGGTACGGTGGGCCCCCTCACCGTCACCGCCCCCGCGAGCGTCCTCGCCCGCAGGCGCCGCTCGGTCCTCGACCTGAGGATCGCCGAGCCGCCCCGCACGGGTCTGCCGCTGGAGTTGGTCTGGGACCGCCCGGTCCGCCGGGTGCTCGCCCACGACCCCTCGGTGGAGGTGCTGGGCACGGGCGGATCGCTCCGCCTGCGGATCACCCCCGGTACGGCCGGAGCCACGCACCGTTGCGAGGTCCTTCTCTAGCGCTATGTGAGAACCCCACAAACACGGGGGGTGCCTGGCTGTTGACTCGGGCTGGATGGGCGGCGCTTCTGTCCAGCCCCACCAGGAATCGACACGGGAGACTGTACGGAGTCGACGGCAGAGTTTTCTTGCTCGACTTCGTAGGGTCGGTACATGACCGTTGTGGACCAGATCCCGAGCGAGCCCGCTGATGCCCGTGGCCGAGTGGCCGAGCTGCACGTCCTGCGCGAGCAGGCGCTCCGCGGCCCGAGTGACCGCGCCACCGAGGCGCAGCACGCGAAGGGCAAGCTGACCGCTCGCGAGCGCATCGAGCTGCTGCTCGACGCCGGATCCTTCAGCGAGGTCGAGCAGCTGCGCCGGCACCGGGCGACCGGCTTCGGCCTGGAGGCGAAGAAGCCCTACACCGACGGTGTGATCACCGGCTGGGGCACGGTCGAGGGCCGCACGGTCTTCGTCTACGCGCACGACTTCCGGATCTTCGGCGGCGCGCTGGGCGAGGCCCACGCCACGAAGATCCACAAGATCATGGACATGGCCATCGCGGCCGGCGCCCCGCTGGTCTCCCTGAACGACGGCGCCGGCGCCCGCATCCAGGAGGGCGTCTCGGCGCTCGCCGGCTACGGCGGCATCTTCCAGCGCAACACCAGGGCCTCGGGTGTCATCCCGCAGATCTCGGTGATGCTCGGCCCGTGCGCCGGCGGCGCGGCCTACAGCCCCGCGCTGACCGACTTCGTCTTCATGGTCCGCGAGACCTCGCAGATGTTCATCACCGGCCCGGACGTCGTCAAGGCGGTCACCGGCGAGGAGATCTCGCAGAACGGCCTCGGCGGCGCCGACGTGCACGCCGAGACCTCGGGCGTCGCGCACTTCGCGTACGACGACGAGGAGACCTGCATCGCGGAGGTCCGCTACCTCCTGTCGATGCTCCCGCAGAACAACCGCGAGAACCCTCCGACCGTCACCTCCGAGGACCCGGCGGACCGCCGCTCCGACGTCCTGCTCGACCTGGTGCCCGCCGACGGCAACCGCCCGTACGACATGCACAAGGTCATCGAGGAACTCGTCGACGAGGGCGACTACCTGGAGATCCACGAGCGCTGGGCGCGCAACATCATCTGCGCCCTGGCCCGGCTCGACGGCCAGGTCGTCGGCATCGTCGCCAACCAGCCCCAGTCGCTGGCCGGTGTCCTGGACATCGAGGCGTCCGAGAAGGCCGCCCGCTTCGTGCAGATGTGCGACGCCTTCAACATCCCGATCATCACCCTTCTGGACGTACCCGGCTTCCTGCCGGGCGTCGATCAGGAGCACGGTGGAATCATCCGGCACGGCGCCAAGCTGCTTTACGCCTACTGCAACGCGACCGTGCCCCGGATCAGCCTGATCCTGCGCAAGGCCTACGGCGGCGCCTACATCGTCATGGACTCCCAGTCCATCGGCGCCGACCTGACGTACGCCTGGCCCACCAACGAAATCGCGGTCATGGGCGCCGAGGGCGCCGCCAACGTGATCTTCCGCAAGCAGATCGCCGAGGCCGAGGACCCCGAGGCCATGCGCACCCGCATGGTCAAGGAGTACAAGGCCGAGCTGATGCACCCGTACTACGCGGCGGAGCGCGGCCTGGTCGACGACGTCATCGACCCCGCCGACACCCGCCAGGTGCTCATCCGGTCCCTCGCGATGCTCCGCACCAAGCACGCCGACCTGCCGTCCCGCAAGCACGGCAACCCGCCTCAGTAAGAGGAGCCACACTCGTGACCACCCCTGCCAATCTCCTCCGCGTCGAGAAGGGGCACGCCGACCCCGAGGAGCTGGCCGCCATCACGGCGGTCCTGCTCGCCCGCGCGTCCGCTCAGCCCACCGAAGCCCACGACGGCCGCTCCACGGCCGGCTGGCGCCGTCTGGAGCGCCAGTCGGGCTTCCGCCCCTCCCACTCCTGGCAGGGCTGACCCCCGCCGCACCGAAGGCCCCCGCTCCCACCCGGAGCGGGGGCCTTCGGCGTACTCCCGGTTCCCGGGGCGGAGGGCCTTCGACGCAGCTCCTGTCCTCGGGGGCAGCGCCTTCGGCGTAGCCCTGTCGCCGGGGGCGGCACGACGGAGGCCCCGCGCACCGGTCCGGTGCGCGGGGCCTCCGCGAGACGATCCGTACAGACGTCCGTCGGGACTACCGCAGGCGGGCCATGAGGGCGTGCTCGACGAGGGTGATGAGCGCGCTCTTGGCGTCCGCGCGGTGGCGG
>NZ_BMSF01000025.1 GCF_014649015.1 Streptomyces narbonensis | reverse complement strand
GGATTGAACCAGTGACCTCTTCCGTGTCAGGGAAGCGCTCTCCCGCTGAGCTAATCGCGCGGGGGATCCGAGGATCCAGGACCCGAAGGTCCAGTGGACGATACTGGGATTGAACCAGTGACCCCTTCCGTGTCAGGGAAGTGCTCTCCCGCTGAGCTAATCGTCCTTGGAGGTGGAGACGGGATTTGAACCCGTGTAGACGGCTTTGCAGGCCGTTGCCTCGCCTCTCGGCCACTCCACCAGGAGTGATAACGGGGGTTCGGGAAGATCCCCCACATCGAGCGGACGACGAGATTCGAACTCGCGACCCTCACCTTGGCAAGGTGATGCTCTACCAACTGAGCCACGTCCGCTTGTCGTTTCCGTTTCGCTTGCGCGTCCCGGCGACGTGTTGAACTCTAGCGGATTCCTGGGCCAGTACAAAAACGCGTTTCCGCAGCGTGCTGACCTGCGCGCCGACCGGGGTGCCCGCCGGGAGACCCCGGAGGGTTCGCGTGGCGTTCACTCGCCGTGTTCCCCCTGTGGCGCGGCGCCCCGTGTGCGCCCCGGCTCGTGGCCCCGCGCACGCGGACCCGGGGACCGGTGCCACGCGACCTAGACTCGACATGTGTACGACTTTGCTCCTCTGGCTCGCTTCGGCGGCCTCGTCGCGACCGATCTCCGGGACGTCACCCATGACCCCGAGGCACTGGACTCCGCCGGCTTCTGGGCCGTCTGCGCGGACTTCGAGGGCCGTCTGACCTGCGCGCGCTTCGGCGACGTGCGGCGCGACCCGGTGCCCACGCCCGTGCCGGGAGCCTGGCGGGGGCCGGGGCAGGGTGACTGGACGTCCTCGCTCGACCGCGCCGCGTACATCGCGGGCGTCCGGCGCGTGCGGGAGCACATCGCGCGCGGCGAGGTCTACCAGGCGAACCTCTGCCGGGTGCTGACCGCGCCGCTGCCGGACCCGGCCGCCGCCGACGTCGACGCCCTGACCGCGCTGCTCGCCCGGGGCAACCCCGCCCCCTACGCGGGAACGATCCGGCTGCCCGCGCACGGCGTGGAGATCGCCACCGCCTCACCCGAGCTCTACCTCCGCCGCGAAGGCGCCCTGATCACCTCGGGCCCCATCAAGGGCACCGGCCGTACCGTCGGCGACCTCCTCCCCAAGGACCACGCCGAGAACGTGATGATCGTCGACCTGGTCCGCAACGACCTGGGCCGCGTCAGCGAGACCGGAACCGTCGCCGTCCCCGCCCTGTGCGCGGTCGAGGAGCACCCCGGCCTCGTCCACCTCGTCTCCACCGTCACAGGCCTCCTGCGCGAGGATGCGGGCTGGCCCGAGCTCCTCGACGCCACCTTCCCGCCCGGCTCCGTCACCGGGGCGCCCAAGTCCAGCGCCCTGCGGATCATCGAGGCCCTGGAGACCGCGCCCCGAGGCCCGTACTGCGGAGGCGTCGGCTGGGTCGACGCGGACGCGGGCACGGGCGAGCTGGCCGTCGGCATACGCACCTTCTGGATCGACCGCGCCGAGGGCGTGCTCCGCTTCGGCACCGGCGCCGGGATCACCTGGGGCTCGGACCCGGAGCGGGAGTGGGAGGAGACCGAGCTGAAGGCGGACCGGCTGGTCGCGATAGCGTCGGGTGCCTACGAGTCAGGCGCCTACGAGGCGAGCGGAAAGGCCATCTCTCGATGAAACTCTGGGTCAACGGCGGGCTGCACGACGCGGAGACCGCCCGGATCTCCGTACTGGACCACGGGCTGACCGTCGGCGACGGTGTCTTCGAGACGGTGAAGGCCGTACGTGGTGAAACGTTTGCTCTCACCCTGCACCTGGAGCGCCTCACCCGCTCCGCCCGCGGCCTCGGCCTGCCCGACCCGGACCTGGACGAGGTCCGCCGCGCCTGCGCCGCCGTCCTCGCCGCCAACCCGATGGAGCTCGGCCGGCTGCGGATCACGTACACCGGCGGCCTCTCCCCGCTCGGCTCGGAGCGCGGCGACGCCGGCGCCGGCCTCGTCGTCGGTCTCGGCGAGAGCAGCCGCCGCGCCGACTCCACCGCGGTGATCACCGTGCCCTGGACCCGCAACGAGCGCAGCGCCCTCGCGGGCCTGAAGACCACCTCGTACGCGGAGAACGTCGTCGCCCTCGCCCGGGCGCGCGAGCGGGGGGCCTCCGAGGCGCTCTTCGCCAACACCCTGGGGCGGCTCTGCGAGGGCACCGGCTCCAACGTCTTCGTCGTGCTCGACGGCACGATCCACACCCCGCCCGTCTCCTCCGGCTGCCTCGCGGGCATCACCCGCGCACTCGCCGTGGAGTGGACCGGTGCCGAGGAGACCGACCTGCCGCTCGACGTGCTGGAGAGCGCCGACGAGATCTTCCTGACCTCGACCCTCCGCGACGTCCAGGCCGTGCACCGCGTCGACGGGCGCGAGCTCGCCGGGGCCCCCGGGCCCGTCACGGCCAAGGCCATGCGGATCTTCGACGAGCGCGCGGCCCGGGACCGGGACCCGCGCCTCGCGTGAACCGGCGCGCGTAAATCCGGATGACGGACGGCCCGGGGGTGGGTAGAACACCCATGATGACCACCACCCTGCGGCCGGCCGGGCCGCTTCAGCAGACGCCCGACGGCGGCCGTTCCCGTACCTACGACGTGTGCGTGAACAGTCGCCGCGTCGGCGCGGTCCACCTCTCCACCGATCCCGGCTTCGGCGCCGCCTCGGGCGTGATCCGGGAACTCCGGGTCGACGAGCCCGACCGTCGGCGGGGCCGGTGCACGGTCGCCGCGCTCGCCTCCGAGGAGGTGCTGCGGAGCTGGGGCTGCGCCGAGGTGCAGATATCGGTGCCCGCGGACGCCGAGGCGGCGCTGCGGATGGCCCGCTCGCTCGGCTACACCGAGCGCAGCCGGAACATGGTCAAGGAACTGGCCGCCGAGCCGCCGGCCCTGCCCGAGGGCGTCGAGGTCCGGCCCATGACCGGGAGCGAGTTCACCGAGTGGGAAGTGCGGGCCAAGGAGGGCTTCGCACAGAGCTGGATCGACCGCGGCGTCCCCGAGGACCAGGCGCGCGCCAAGGCGGACGACAGCCACCGCCGGTTCCTCCCACAGGGCCTGGCCACCCCCGGCGTCGCGATCCACGTGGTCGTCCGGGACGGCAGCCCCGCCGGCTTCCTGTGGACCGGCCGCATCGAGCTCGAACCGGGACGGTGGGCCGCCTTTGTGTACGACATCGAGGTCGCGGAGGAACAGCGCGGGCGCGGCTTCGGCCGGGCCCTCATGCTGCTCGCCGAGCGGGTCGCGCGCGAGGCCGGGGAGGAACTGCTCGGACTCCACGTCTTCGCGGGCAACACCCCGGCCCTCCGGCTCTACGAGTCCCTGGGCTACCGCACGACGTATGTGAACAGCGCCAAGCAGCTGCTCTAGGGCCGGCCGCTCGGGACGCTCAGCCCTTCAGGAGGCGGTCGGCGATCTCCTCGATGCGCTGCCGCAGGCCCTCCTGGCTCTGGCCGCCGTCGAGGCGCTCGCCGCCGATCACATACGTCGGGGTGCCGGTGACCTTGATCGCCTTGCCCTCGGCCTCGTCCGCGTCGACGGTCAGCAGGTGTCGGCCGTCGATCAGGGCGGTGTCGAACTCCTCGGCGTCCAGGCCCAGTTCGGTCGCCATCTCCAGGAGCACCGGCTCGCCCCGGTCGCCGAGCTCGGCGGTCCTGGCCAGCAGCGCCTCCACGTACGGCCAGCCCTTGCCCTGGTCGAAGGCCTCCTCGGCGGCCTGGGCGGCGGCGTACGCGTGCTTGTGCTTCGCCAGCGGGAAGTGGCGCAGCTGCACGTCGAGGCGGTCGCCGTAGGTCTCGCGCAGGGCGCGGACGTCGTCGAGGGCCGCGAAGCAGTCGGGGCACTGGAGGTCGAACCAGGCCTCCAGGACGACGGGGGAGGCGGGTGCGGTGGTGGAGTCGTTCATGGCAGCAGTCTCCCTCACCAGGCCCTGAGGAGGAGATCCGGCCGGGACGACCCGGAGATCACCCTGAGAACCGCGCCGGGACATGGCCCCGGGCGCCCTCGGCGGTGCAGGATGGAAGGGACGTATCACCCGGACCTGGAGGATCGCATGCTCGCCGAGACCATCTGCTCCGCGGCGGCCGTGGCGGGCCTCGGCATCGCCGGGATCACGGCGTACCGGAAGCGCTACCTGGCCGCCGCCCGGATCGCCGCCTACTCGCTGGTGCCGCTGGGCCTCGTGATGATCGGCGCCGTCGACTGGATCGCCGGTACGGCCTTCAGTCCGGTGGCCTGGGTCGGGTTCGGTGTGCTCGGCGGCGCCTGGCTGCTCTTCTCGTCCACGAGGGCCGTCGAGCGGCGCCGGGGCGGCCGCAAGGAGACCACCGGGGGAGCGGAGCCGCGTGCCGTGGCCCCGGCCGCCTCCTCGCCCTCGCGTGCCGCGGCGCCGAAGCCGCAGGCCGGCCGGTCCACCGGTCAGCCCGCCGGCGAGGACTTCAGCGACATCGAGGCGATTCTGAAGAAGCACGGAATCTGATCACTTCTGGCGATTCCCGTTCCCGTGATCCACGGGAAGGGGTGAACAGCCCTTGCCAACAGGCGTGTTGCGGGATTTCCCGGGTGGATCGTGCGTCATCATCCCCCCGAGATGCTGGATACCTCGCGGGAACCCGTCCCCGCCGCCCCCGATGCCGCCGTACCCGTCGAGCTGCCCGCGATGCCCGCGATGCCCGCGGAGGAAGCGCGCGGCTGTCTCTTCGCGCTGTCCCAGCCGCCGCTGATGATCTTCCTTGCGGTGATCGGCTGTCTGCTGCTGACCGCCGCCGTGCACGACCTCTTCGTGCTGTGACCGCGCGCGCGTCGGCTCCTCGCGCGCCCGGCGGGCCGGGCCGTCAGCCCGCGGCTTCCTTACGGCGCGCCCGGTACGCGGCCACGTGCAGACGGTTGCCGCAGGTGCGGCTGTCGCAGTAGCGGCGCGAGCGGTTGCGGGACAGGTCGACGAAGGCCCGGCCGCAGTCCGGCGCCTCGCAGCGCCGCAGCCGCTCCTGCTCGCCCGCCACCACGATGAACGCGAGGGCCATCCCGCAGTCGGCACCGAGGTGGTCCGCCACCGAGGCGCCCGGCGCGAAGTAGTGCACGTGCAGGTCGTAGCCGTCGTGGTCGGTGAGCTGCGGGGTCGTGCCCGCCGCCGCCACCAGCTGGTTGATCAGCGGGGCCGCGATCCGGGGCTCGGGGGCCGAGAAGACCGCCGTGAACTTCTCGCGGACCTCGCGCACGGCCCGCAGGTCGTCGGCTCCGAGCCGGCCCACATCGCTGATCTTGTGCGCGTGCACGAAGGCCCGCAGGCCTTCGAGATCCGCGAGCTCGTCGGGACGGTCGCCCTGGGGGGCCGTGTTCATCAGATCGACGACGGTGTCGAGGGCGATCCGGGTGTCGTGGGGGATCAGCACGATTCGCTCCCTGGCCGGCCGCGGGCGGGCGCCCGCGGAATGGCGCTGACTCTAGCGCGGCCGGGAACAGGGCAACGGCGCCCACCACCGCGCCGGCTGCGCGGTGGTGAACGCCGTCGTCGTGCCTATGTGACTGCCCGCGCGGCGCCGTCGCCCCGAGTCGGACGGCGCCGTACGGCTCTCGGCCTGGCTCAGCTGTCCGCCAGGATGTGGGAGAGCTCCGTGTCGAGATCGAAGTGCCGGTGCTCGGTGCCCGGTGGCACGGCGGCGTCGGTCCGCTTCAGGAACGACTCCAGGGCCCTCGCCGGGGCCTCGAGCAGGGCTTCTCCCTCGGGTGAGCTCAACGCGATGCAGACGACTCCCTGGCCGTGACTACGGGATGGCCAGACGCGGACGTCGCCCGTGCCGGTGGGCCGGTGCAGCCCCTCGGCGAGAAGGTCGCGGGCGAAGACCCACTCGACCGTCTCCTCGGCTCCGGTGTGGAAGGTGGCGTGCACGGCATAGGGATCGGCCGTGTCATACCGCAGGCCCGCGGGTACAGGCAGTGAGGACTCGCTCGACACAACGAGGCGCAGGTGCAGCTCGCAGCTGACCGTGGTGTTCATAAGCGCCAGGGCCTTTCGCTCAGTGTGCGCTCGGGGATTCGCACGTCGGCGAAATCGACATGCCACCTCAGGTGCCGTTGTAAACCCCTCTGTCGGTTTTGTGATCGTTCAGGTAGCTCGAACGGCGGTGTGTAACTTCGGGTAATACCGCCATCTCGGTGGGCCCCCCGCATCCGGTAGGTTAGGGGGTATGAATGCGGAGAGTGACGAGCGCACAGGGGATTCCGCAGCCGGCCAGGAAGCCGAACTGGGATCCCGCGCACCGGAGTTCATCAAGTCCCGTCGGACCCTGCACCTGAGCTGGCAGGTCGGCGTCTTCATCGTCGGACTGGCCGTGGTCGGCGCCGGCATCGTGATGCTGCCGCTGCCGGGCCCCGGCTGGCTGGTCATCTTCGGCGGCATGGCGATCTGGGCGACCGAGTTCGTCTGGGCGCAGCTCGTCCTGCGCTGGACCAAGCGCAAGGTCACCGAGGCCGCCCAGCGTGCCCTCGATCCCAAGGTCCGCCGCCGGAACATCATCCTCACCACCATCGGCCTGGTGATCGTCGCCGCCCTGCTCGGCGTCTACCTCTGGCAGTGGGGCTTCGTCATGCCGTGGAAGGTCGACCGGTGATCAGCGGATGGTTCGGGACCCCCGCTGACATGGGGTAATGTTTGCGGTGCGCCCGGGCGATTAGCTCAGTGGGAGAGCACTTCGTTCACACCGAAGGGGTCACTGGTTCGAACCCAGTATCGCCCACCACCCGGCACGAAGGCCCGGAGACGGAACACCGTCTCCGGGCCTTCGGCGTTTCACCGCATCCGGCCCAGCCGCTCCTTCAGCCGCCGGGCGTCCCGCAGCCGCTGCTCGTAGGTGGCGCCCACCGCGAGCAGCAGGAGCCCGGCGAGGGCCGGCGGCAGCCAGCGGGGCAGCGCGTCCACGACCTGCACGACGTACGGGGCCAGCTCGTGCAGCCCGTCCAGGGCCAGTGCCCCGCCGCCGAGCACGAGCAGAGCCTGCAGCCGGAACCGCGCGCCCAGCAGCGTCACGACGAGCGCCGCGACCCCCAGGAGCAGCGGGCGCAGCCAGTCAGGGTCCACCCAGGCGGCGACGAGGCTCGGCAGCAGCGTCGCCGCGAGACCCGGGCCGTACGCCGTCCAGGACGAGACCTCCCGGTCCCGGCGCCGCCGCAGGAACCCGACGACCAGGGCAGGCACCGTCACCGGCAGCGTGTACGCCTCCGGGGTCGTCACGTCCGAGACCGCGAGCCGGACCCAGGTGGCGAGCAGGAACAGGACCGCCGCCGTCCACGAGGCGAAGCGCCGTCGCTCCGGCCGGACCGCCGTAGCCGCGGCGATCACCCCGGCGAGGGCCAGTACGAGCGCCAGGAACGCGGGCCGGGTCGCGGCGACCCCCATGGCGAGCAGCCCCACGCAAGCCCCGGTGATCTCCACGGCCAGGGCCGTGGAGCCCGTACGCACCCGGGCGCCCACGGCCGCGGTACCCGCGGGGACCAGGAGCAGCGCCACGGCCGTCCAGTGGTCCTCGAACCCGGCGGCTGCCGCCACCGCGAGGACGAGCCCCGTCGCCGTGAGGACGGCGGCGCAGGCGGAGACCACCCGGCGCGCACCCTCCCCGAGCACGGCGACGCCCGTGAAGAGCCCGAGCAGCACCCCCAGCGAGACGAAGGTCGCCCCCCGGACGTCCAGGGCGAGCGCGACCGCGCTCACGGCGGACGCGAGCCCGCCGGCGAAGGCGCACCAGCCGAGCGTGGTGCCGGGCTCCAGGACGGTCGCCCGCGTCGGGGGCCGCAGGGGCGCCCAGCCGGCCCAGGGAGTCCCGGGGCCGGCGAGCGGCGGCAGGACGGGGCCGGTGGGCCGTCCGGCCGCAGCTCCACCCTGCTTCAGCCCGCGAGCGAGCGGGCCGGGGCGGACGGCGAGCCAGAGGGTGGCCGCGGTGGTGAAGAGCTGGAGGACGAGCGTCGCCGCGTACGGCAGGCCGAGCGAGACCGGCAGGGCCGTGAGCAGCGCCCAGCCCGCCGCGAGCGCACCGCAGCGGGCCCAGAGCCGGGGGACGGCCGCGAGCGCCGCGGCGGCCACCAGGAGGACCAGCGCGGCGGTCGCCGGGTACGAGGTCAGGACCCGCTCGGCGTGCTCACCGGACCACACGTCCGTCGTCCGGGCCAGCGGCCCCAGGAGCCCCACGGCCGCGGGCGGCAGCGCCCACAGGCCACCCAGCGCCACGACCCCGGCACCGGAGGCCGCGAGACCCTGCCGCACACCACGAGGCAGCCACGCCGTCCCGGTCGCCGCGACAGCCGGTCCCAAAGCGTCCCGCGTGCCGTCCGTGCGCCACAGCCACGCCAGGGCCAGGCCGCAGAGGACGTAGCCCGGGACCGTCCAGTCCGAGGGCAGTGCCGCGCGGAGCAGGCCGCCGAGGGCCGCCGTCGCCGACAGGCCCGCGATCGCCGAGGCCGCCGCCGCGAGCCCGGGCCGCCGCCAGGCCACGTACAGCGTCAGAGCCGAGCCCGCCAGGAGCAGCGGCGCGCCGCTCCACGGAGAGGTCAGGGAGAGCCAGCCGCCCGTCAGGAGCGACCAGCCGCCGAGCGCCGCAGCCCCGGTCGCCGCCGTGATCCGGACCGACGCCGGACGGGCCCACAGCACCGCCGCCAGGTCCGCCGCGGCCGTGACCAGCGCCGCCCAGGCGAAGGCCGTCGGTCCGCTCCCGGCCGCGAGCACGCCCAGCGGCAGCGGCAGCTGGGCCGCGACCACCGCCGCCGGCAGCGGGATCCGCAGCCGGGGGAGCGTCGAGCCGTACGCCGTCCACGCGCCCGCGAGGACCGCCGACGCCACCGCCGTGTAGCCCAGGCCGTCCGTCCCCGCCAGCGCCACCCGGTGCAGCGCGTACGCGTCGAGGATCATCAGGACGAGGCCCAGCGCCGCAACCGACTCGGCCGTCGAGACCAGGCCCCTCCGCAGCAGAGCCACCGGCGCGGCCAGGGCCGCGGAGGTCACCACGAGCAGCACCGCCGCGCGGCCGCCGATCCCCATCGAGCCCCAGCTCACCAGCGTGAAGGCGATCGCGGCGATCGTCAGGAGCGTCCCGCCGAGCGTCAGCAGCACGTTCTGCGCGCTCCGCGGGGTCGAGTCCGCGACCGCCCTGGTCCCGGGCAGCGGCGGTGCCATCCCGGGCAGCCGCGGCGCCATCGCGGCGACCGGCGGGTACAGCGCCCGGATCAGCCAGGCCCGGCGGGCCAGCAGTTCGGTCCGGCGCGCGTCGAGTCGCGCCAGCTCGCGGTCGACGAGCGCCAGCTCGTCCGCGGGCGGCAGGGGAGTGTTCATACCGGGAGTGTGGCCCCGGCCACACGGGACGGGAATGCGTCGCCGTACTCAGATCCCGGCCTGAGTACCCCAGACTGGGCGCATGGACTGGTGCCGGTACCGCTTCCGGAGCGTCTGGCGGCTCGCCGCCCCGCCCGACGCCGTCTACGCCGTACTCGAACGCGCCGAGGAGTACCCGCGCTGGTGGCCCCAGGTCCGCGAGGTCGTCCCCCTCGACGACACCACCGGCACCGCCCGCTTCCGCTCCCTCCTCCCGTACGAACTCGTCGTCACCGCCAGCGCCCTGCGCCGCGACCCCGTTGCCCGGATCCTGGAGGTCGGCCTCGGCGGGGACCTGGAGGGGTGGGTCCGCTGGACCCTCACGGCGGAAGGGACGGGCACCCGCGCCGTGTACGAGCAGGAGGTGGAGGTCCGCGCCCGGCTCCTGCGGGTGCTCGCCGTCCCCGGCAGGCCCTTCTTCCGGGCCAACCACGCGCTGATGATGCGCGGTGGCCGACGGGGACTCGCGGCCGAAATGGGGGAAGCCGCTCGGCGAGAGCGCCGATGAGGGGCGCCGGCCGCGTGACGGGCGGGACGGTTTGAACGAACCCCTCGCGGGCCTGTATGGTTCAACCCGTTCCCGGGCGATTAGCTCAGCGGGAGAGCACTTCGTTCACACCGAAGGGGTCACTGGTTCGATCCCAGTATCGCCCACCGGGAAAGGCCGGTCCGTCGAAAGACGGACCGGCCTTTGTCATGCGGTCACCACCCGGCCCGCCGCCTCATCCGTCAGGCCGCCGTGCGCAGTTCCGGTCGCAGCGGCCACGCCGGGTCCACCGTCTCCGGCGTCCCCTGCCGCGTGAACCACGCCTGGAGACCGCGCGCCTGGGCCGCGTGCCACACCGCCTGGAGCGTGTGCAGCTCCGCCGGGGACAGTCGCTCCAGCCGGGACGAGAATCGCCGCGCCACAGCCCGTACGAGCTCCATCGCCGCCGCCGCGTCCGCCGCCGCGTCGTGCGCCCCGGCCAACTCGACCTCGTAGTGCGCGCAGAGGTCGGTCAGCGTGCGGCGGCCCTTGCGGTAGCGGTCCAAGTGCTTGTCCAGGACCCGCGGGTCGAGCACGCACAGCGGGGCGCTCGCCAGATAGGTGCCGAGCGTGGACGCCCGGTGCCGCCGCAGCTCGCGGTCCAGGATCGTCAGATCGAAGGGCGCGTTCATCACCACCAGCGGGCGCCCCGACGCGACCTGCTCGGCCAGCGCGCGCGCCAGCTCCTCCATCACCGGAGCCGGCCACCGGCCGTTCCGCTGAAGGTGATCATCCGTCAGGCCGTGCACCGCGATGGCCTCGGCGGGCACGGGTATGCCCGGATTCACCAGCCAGCGCGTCACCCGCGGGCGCGCTCCCGCCGTGTCCTGCACGACCAGGGCGGCCGAGACGATCCGGTCCCCCTCGACGTCAACTCCCGTGGTCTCCGTGTCGAAAGCGGCCAGGGGCCCCTCGAACCAGTGCGTCGTCATCCCCGAACTCCTCGCACACGTGCGGCAGATGGCCAACCCCCTGCCCCGAAACGGTGATACCCGCACTGTTTGCGCCGTACGCGGACCGGTCACAACAGAGGGGACGGGGAAGGAAAAACGACATGGCGCTCGCCCAGCCCGAGTCGGGAGGGCTGCCGCCCCAGGGGCTGGCACCGACGCGCGGCTCACTCGCCACCACCGCATGCATGGAGACCCTTCAGGTGGGATACCTGCACGCCGTCGCCGCCGCGGCCGGCTGCTCGCTGTCCCAGCCCTTTCCGGACAACGGCATCGACTGGCACGTGAGCCACGGTTCGCCCGGACACACCGTCGACGACGAAGTCACCATCAAGGTGCAGCTCAAGTGCACCTACCAGATCCCTCCCCGCCCGCCGGGGAGCACGTTCTCCTTCACCCTCGACAACGACCACCTGGTGAAACTCGCCCGGACGCCCGTGTCCGTGCACAAGATCCTGGTCGTGATGATCGCCCCGAGGTCCCAGGAGGACTGGCTGCGGGCGAGCCACGACCGGCTCGACCTGCGGCACTGCTGCTACTGGACCAACCTGGCCGGACACCCGGTCACGGGACGCCGCCGGACCACCGTGCGCATCCCGACGGCACGGATCTTCGACGACCGGGCGCTCTGCGAGATCATGACCCGGGTCGGCGTGGGAGGGAGACCCTGATGCACCGGTCCGTCGACGAACCAGGATTCGGGGAGAGGGACGGGGCCGGGCACGGCCCCGTCTCCGTTCCGCCGCCCTACCGACCCCACCCTGCCCCCGGCGACACCCCCGGCCACTGGAGCGGGATCCCCGCCCCGCCCGCCGGGCCCTGGGCCGACGCCCACGGCGCACCGGACCCCGGCCGGGTCGACCCGCGCGTCCTCGGCGTCCTCCTCGCCCGCCACGGCTGGCGGCGGCGCGGCGGGGCCGCCGGACGCTACAGCCGCTGGACCCCGCCCGGCGGCCCCGGCACGGGAAGCGGCGGCACGAGCCTCCTCGTCCCGGAGAGCCGGGCCTTTCCGGACTGCGAGGACCTGCTCGGCGAGGCGCTCGCCGCCCTCGCCCACAGCGGCACTCCCTCCGCGCGCGAGGTCCTCACCGGCCTCTCCGTCCCCAGCGACGAGATCCGCTGGTGGCGCGACGTCCCACCGGGCCCGGCCGGCACGGTCCCCTGGACCGTGCAGGAACAGCTCAGGTCGGCGGCCCGCCAGCTGCTCCTCGCGGGCGCCCTCGCCGTGCGCGGACGGGCCGGCTACCACGGCGCCCGCCACCGCCGGCCCGCCCAGGCCTCCCTGGAGACCGTCGTCGTGGGCGCCGCCCCCGGCGGCCGGGGCCTGACCGCCTTCCTGCCCGTCCAGCCGGGCCGGCCCATCGCCGTCCGGCTCTACCACGCGCTCTACGCGGCTCGGGAGGCCACCGACTACCAGCGGGCCACCGGCGGCATGGAGGCCTTCGACGCCGCCGTCGAGGCGGGCGTCAGCCGCGAACTCACCGAGGCCCTCATCGCCCTGGTCCGGGGCACCGAGGGCGCCAGGGTCGCCCTCGAATGGGCCCCGGCCGCCGGAGCGCCCGAGGGGTGCGCGGCCCGCCCCGAACCCGTCGAGTTCTCGCCCGGCGACCTGCCCGCCCTGCGGGAGGCGAGCGCCCGCTATCTGACCGACGAGCCCTCCGTACCGGTCCGGATCACCGGGGCCGTCGTCCGCATGCGCCGCTCGGGGGCGCGCGGCGACGGCACCGTCCGGCTGCGGGTGCTCGGCGGGGCGGAGGTCCCGCACGTCCGCGTCACCCTCGGCGAGGAGGCGTACCGCACCGCCGTCCACGCCCACCTCGTCGGGCTGCCCATCCGGGTCGTGGGCCGTCTGGAGAGCCGGGGCGGCTTCCGGCGGCTGACCGACGCCGCCGAGGTCGTCCCCGTCCAGGTCGACGAGGCGGAGCGGGACCGGCTGATGAAGTCGCTCCACGAGAACCTCGACTTCTTCGAGGAGGCCTGCGGCCCGGACGAGGAGTGAGGGCCGCGCCGACGGGCGGGAACCTGTCCCGGGCGCCGGCGGGAGCGCTCCGGGGACAACGGGCCGCGGAAAGGATTTCGCGGGCGGGCCGGTCGAATCGGTAAGATCGGCGGCGACGCGGCACCTCGTCTCTGCCGCGCACCGTCGGCGCCGGCACCTCGTGCCTGCCTGCGCCCCAATGGAAGAAGAACACCAGTGTCTGAAGTCCGTGTGACCGTCCAGTCCGCCTCGGAGGCAGAGGAGAGGGCGGTGAGCGCGGGCACCACCGCCGGTGCCCTCTTCGCCGACGACCGCACCGTCATCGCCGCCCGCGTCGGCGGCGAGCTGAAGGACCTCTCGTACGAGCTCGCCGAGGGCGATGTCGTCGAGGGCGTCGAGATCTCCTCCCCGGACGGTCTCGACATCCTGCGCCACTCCACCGCGCACGTCATGGCCCAGGCCGTGCAGGAGCTCTTCCCCGAGGCCAAGCTGGGCATCGGCCCGCCGGTCCGGGACGGCTTCTACTACGACTTCGACGTCGAGAAGCCCTTCACTCCCGAGGACCTCAAGGTCATCGAGAAGAAGATGCAGGAGATCCAGAAGCGCGGCCAGCGCTTCTCCCGCCGCGTGGTGACCGACGAGGCCGCCCGCGAGGAGCTCGCCGACGAGCCGTACAAGCTGGAGCTCATCGGCATCAAGGGCTCCGCGTCCACCGACGACGGTGCCAACGTCGAGGTCGGCGGCGGCGAGCTGAGCATCTACGACAACCTCGACGCCAAGACCGGCGAGCTGTGCTGGAAGGACCTCTGCCGCGGTCCCCACCTGCCGACCACCCGGAACATCCCGGCGTTCAAGCTCATGCGCAACGCCGCCGCCTACTGGCGCGGCAGCGAGAAGAACCCGATGCTCCAGCGCATCTACGGCACCGCCTGGCCGTCGAAGGACGAGCTGAAGGCCCACCTCGACTTCCTCGCCGAGGCCGAGAAGCGCGACCACCGCAAGCTCGGCAACGAGCTGGACCTCTTCTCCGTGCCGGACGAGATCGGCTCCGGCCTCGCGGTCTTCCACCCCAAGGGCGGCATCATCCGCCGGGTCATGGAGGACTACTCACGCAAGCGCCACGAGGAGGAGGGCTACGAGTTCGTCTACTCGCCGCACGCCACCAAGGGCAAGCTGTTCGAGAAGTCGGGCCACCTGGACTGGTACGCCGAGGGCATGTACCCGCCCATGCAGCTCGACGAGGGCGTGGACTACTACCTCAAGCCCATGAACTGCCCGATGCACAACCTGATCTTCGACGCGCGCGGGCGCTCCTACCGTGAGCTGCCGCTGCGCCTGTTCGAGTTCGGCACCGTGTACCGGTACGAGAAGTCCGGCGTCGTGCACGGCCTGACCCGCGCCCGGGGCTTCACCCAGGACGACGCGCACATCTACTGCACCCGCGAGCAGATGGCGGAGGAGCTGGACAAGACCCTCACCTTCGTCCTCAACCTGCTCCGCGACTACGGTCTGAACGACTTCTACCTGGAGCTGTCCACCAAGGACCCGGAGAAGTTCGTCGGCTCCGACGAGGTCTGGGAGGAGGCCACCGCCGTCCTCCAGCAGGTCGCCGAGAAGCAGGGCCTCCCGCTGACCCCCGACCCGGGTGGCGCCGCGTTCTACGGCCCGAAGATCTCGGTGCAGGCGCGGGACGCCATCGGCCGTACCTGGCAGATGTCCACCGTCCAGCTCGACTTCAACCTGCCGGAGCGCTTCGACCTGGAGTACACCTCCCCGGACGGCACCAAGCAGCGCCCGGTCATGATCCACCGCGCGCTGTTCGGTTCCATCGAGCGCTTCTTCGCGGTGCTCCTGGAGCACTACGCGGGTGCCATGCCGCCGTGGCTGGCGCCGGTGCAGGCGACCGGTATCCCGATCGGCGACGCGCACGTCGACTACCTGCACGACTTCGCGGCCAAGGCGAAGAAGCAGGGTCTGCGGGTGGACGTCGACTCGTCCTCGGACCGGATGCAGAAGAAGATCCGGAACGCGCAGAAGCAGAAGGTCCCCTTCATGATCATCGCGGGTGACGAGGACATGGCCGCCGGTGCCGTCTCCTTCCGCTACCGCGACGGTTCGCAGGAGAACGGCATCCCCGTCGACGAGGCCATCGCCAAGATCGCCAAGATCGTCGAGGACCGCGTCCAGGTCTGACGACCCAGGAGCGACGTCAGGAGGCCCCCGGGGAGTTCCCCGGGGGCCTCCCCCCGTCCCCGTCCTTCTCGTCCTCCCGCCTGAAGGACTGGATCAGCCAGGACGAGAACGAACCCGTCACCGCGCCGAGGAGGGCGAGGCCGCAGGCCATCACGCCCACCGCCACCACCCTGCCCATGGGTGTCACCGGCACCACGTCGCCGTACCCCACCGTCGCGAGCGTGGCGCAGGTCCACCACACCGCGTCGCCGAAGGTGAGGATCGAGGCCCCGGGGGCGTCCGCCTCGTAGTGGTAGACGGTGAGGGCGCCCGCGAAGCCCAGCAGGGCCACGGTGAGGCCGGAGTAGACCATCACGCGCGCGTAGAGGCCGAGCCGCGGCTCGTCGTGGCGGCGCTGGATCTGGTTGTAGATGCTGACCATCCGCACCGGCCGCAGCAGCGGCAGGATCACGACCACCGTGTCGAGGAGATGGGTGCGGAGGAAACGGAGCGGGCCCAGGCCGCTGAGCCGGAGCCGTACCGCGTAGTCCACGACGAAGAGGGCCCAGGAGGTCAGGGTGAGCACGAGAATGACGTCGAGCCATCCGGCGGAGAGGTGGCTATGGGCGAGGATGCGTACCGCGTAGCCGGCCAGATAGGCCACGGAGGCCACGGCGAGCGGTGCCTCCATACGGCGGTCCCAGCGCTCCAGCCGGGGCGGGTTCGGTGACCTTTCGCTCATCGGATCAGCATGGCGGCTGCATGGATCTTCCGCCCCGGCGACACGTTCCGAACGGGCTACGCAATATGCTGCACAGCATGACGACTGAGCCGGAGCAGCAGATCGGAGTCGGGACGCGGGACGCGTTCCAGCGACTGTGGACGCCTCACCGGATGGCGTACATCCAGGGGGAGAACAAGCCGACCGGACCGGGGGCCGACGACGGTTGTCCGTTCTGCTCGATTCCGTCGAAGTCCGACGAGGACGGGCTGGTGATCGCCCGCGGCGAGAGCGTGTACGCGGTCCTCAACCTCTACCCGTACAACGGCGGCCACCTCATGGTCGTCCCCTACCGGCACGTCGCCGACTACACGGACCTGGACGCGGCGGAGACGGCGGAGCTCGCCGACCTGACCAAGCGCGCGATGGTCGCGCTGCGGACGGCGTCGGGGGCGCACGGCTTCAACATCGGCATGAACCAGGGCGCCGTCGCGGGCGCCGGAATCGCCGCGCACCTGCACCAGCACGTGGTGCCGCGCTGGGGCGGCGACACCAACTTCATGCCGGTCGTCGGGCACACCAAGGTGCTTCCGCAGCTGCTCGCGGACACCCGGAAGATGCTGGCCGACGCCTGGCCGGCCACCATCTGATCCGTCCGTCCGTACGGGCGACCCGGGTCAGGCGTCGTAGACGTCGGCCTTCTTCGGGCCCGGGTCCTGGACGGCGCCGCCGAGGATCATCGAGCGGTTGGTGAAGCGCTCCGTGTCCACGCCGTGGTCGTCGAGCATCGCGACGGTCGCGGAGTGGACGGCCCGCAGTACCGGCGTGGCCATGCGGATGGCGTCGTCGGCCATGAAGCGGTTCTTCCAGAGCGGGCCCGCCCAGACGTGCCGGAGCCCGAAGGGCTCGGGCAGCACCATCTTGCCGCCGAGGAACTCCAGGACCGGCGGATACCAGGTCAGCGGGGCGCGCACGGCGAGCCGGACGATGTCCTCGGTCTCCAGGAGAGGCTGCTGGATCTCCCTCGTCTCCCAGAAGCGGACCGTCTTGGAGACCTCCTTGGTCTTCGCCTTCGGCTTCGTGGTGAAGAGGCCGTGCACGGGCCCGAGCGCGTGGCCGGTGACCTCGATCCGCAGCGTGTGGAGGAGCGAGGTCACGGTCACCATCATCGTCAGGACGAGGTTCCCGTCCCAGAGCGTGAACTGCACCCCGAGATAGTGACGGTTGCCCGCCCCGAACTGCTGGTCGTTGCAGATGCGCTGTATCTCGTGCGGCTTGACCTGGTAGTGCACGATGCTGTCGCCCTCGGGACGGGTGACCTCGTCGGCGCCCTCCCCGACCGGCGAGATGATCCAGTGCTTGACGGTCGGCTTGGGGAAGCCCGTCTTGAGGGAGCCGCGCTCCAGCAGCGTGAGCTCGTCGTGGATCTTCCGTATGACGTCCCAGGCGCGGAAGGCGTGGATCTCCCGGCCCGCCTGGGGGATGAGCTCCTCGGCGAGCGTCCAGCTGCCCCAGCGGGTGCCGAGACCGAGGACACCCTTGGCGCCCGCGTAGAAGACGATGTTGGACTGCTGCTCGGCGGAGAGCTTCTCCAGATTGACCCGGAGCTCCTCCGCGGACTTCTCGCCCGGGTCCTGCGGAGCGGACTTGGGGACGTGCGGACCGACGCCGCCGCCGCTGAGCAGACCCGTCCACCGCTCCCGCAGGTCGACCGCGTACCGCTCGCAGATCCGGCGCGCGAGGAACCAGCCCACGACCGGCGCGACGATCATCGCGCGCAGGTAGTTGGACAGGATGCCGTCGAGGGGCAGCTTGATCAGGACGATCGCCGCGAGGAGGCCGGCCCCGAAGAGGAGGGCGGTGCCGGCGGCACCCGCGCGCTTGTTCTCGCTTCCGGAGGCGAGGCGGCGGAGCTGGATGACACCGAGCCACAGCAGCATGCCGGGCAGGAAGAGCACCCCGCAGACGAAGGTGACCAGGGTCAGCTTGACGTCGCGCTGCCTGCGGATGTGCGTGGCGGCGAGGCAGTGCTCGACGACCGGCTGGGGGTCGGCGCCGAAGGACTGGATGAGCGGCTTGCGGGCGCCGCCGAGGACCCGCACCTGGACGGCGCGGGAGAAGGCCTCACCGAGGTCCGGCCGGAACAGCCCCCATTTCCCTTCCTTGACCGTCGTCTTGTACAGGTCGTTGTCCGCCTCCTGGATCGTCGAGAGCGGGCTGTCCCGGTACGCGGCCGAGGCGAGGGCCTGGGTCGCCCCCGTCTGCCCGTCCGAGCCCATGAGGGGGACTTGCGCCCCGGGTCCGAATCCGTCGAAAGCCACTGTCGCCCCCATCGCCGCGATCACCTGTGCGGGCTGTTCCCAACTGCCGCGCCCCGCACACCTTCTGAGCTGGGCACCACAGCGTAACCGGGTACTGCCTGATGCGTCACGGCCTGTGGATATCGACGGCCGAATGACGTCCGCCCGGCCTGCGCCGAGCGGACGTCCCTCGCTGTCGCCCCGTCAGACGGGCACCCTGTCAGGCCTGTTCGCGGATCCTCTCCGCGAGGTGCGGGGGCATCGGCTCGTGCCGGGCGTACGCACGGTCGAAGCGGCCCGTGCCGTGCGAGACGGAACGCAGGTCGATCGCGTACCGGCTGATCTCCATCTCCGGCACCTCCGCCCTGACCAGGGTCCGCCCCGGCCCCGCCTGTTCGGTGCCGACGACCCGGCCGCGCCGCCCCGACAGATCGCTCATGACCGGGCCCACGTACTCGTCGGGGACGAGGACCTGGACCTCGGCGACCGGTTCCAGGAGATGGACGGGGACCTCGGCGGCCGCCTCGCGCAGCGCCAGCGCCCCGGCTGTCTGGAAGGCGGCGTCGGAGGAGTCGACCGAGTGCGCCTTGCCGTCCCGGAGGGTGATCCGGACGTCGACCAGCGGGTGACCGGCGGCGACGCCCCGGGCGGCCTGGGCCCGCACCCCTTTCTCGACGGAGGCGACGAACTGGCGGGGCACCGCTCCGCCGACCACCTTGTCGACGAACTCGACGCCGCTGCCCGTCGGCAGCGGCTCCACGTCGATCTCGCAGATCGCGAACTGGCCGTGGCCGCCGGACTGCTTGACGTGCCGGCCCCGGCCGGCCGCGGCGCCGCCGAAGGTCTCGCGCAGCGACACCTTGTACGGCACGGCGTCGACCTGGACCCCGTACCGCCCCCGGAGCCGTTCCAGGACGACGTCCTGGTGTGCCTCGCCCAGACACCACAGCACCACCTGGCGGGTGTCCTGGTTGTGTTCGAGGCGCATGGTCGGGTCCTCGGCGACCAGCCGGGCGAGGCCCTGCGAGAGCCGGTCCTCGTCGGCCTTGCTGTGCGCCTCGACGGCGAGCGGCAGCAGCGGCTCCGGCATGCTCCACGGCTCCATGAGGAGTGGATCGCTCTTCGCGGAGATCGTGTCGCCGGTCTCGGCGCGGCCGAGCCGGGCCACACAGGCCAGGTCCCCGGCGACACAGTGCGCCATGGGCCGCTGCTGCTTGCCGAAGGGCGAGGTGAGGCCGCCGATCCGCTCGTCGACGTCGTGGTCCTCGTGCCCCCGGTCGGCCAGGCCGTGGCCGGAGACGTGCACGGTCTCGTCGGGGCGCAGGGTCCCGGAGAAGACCCGTACCAGGGAGATCCGGCCGACATAGGGGTCGGCCGCGGTCTTGACGACCTCCGCGACCAGCGGGCCGTCGGGGTCGCAGGTGGCCGGCGGCCGGGGCAGGCCGTCGGGCGTGGTGACGGCGGGCGGCTCGTGCTCCAGGGGAGAGGGGAAGCCGCGCGTGATCAGTTCGAGGAGCTCCAGGGTGCCGAGGCCCTGCGTCCCGCCGTCGGCGGCGGGGGCGGCAGCCAGGACCGGATGGAAGCTGCCCCGGGCGACGGCCTTCTCCAGGTCGTCGACGAGCGTCTTCACGTCGATCTCCTCGCCGCCGAGGTAGCGGTCCATGAGGGTCTCGTCCTCGCTCTCGGCGATGATCCCCTCGATGAGCCGGGCGCGGGCCTCCGCGATCAGCTCCCGCTGCCCCTCGTCGGGCTCCTCCTCGCGCCGCACGCCCGTCGAGTAATCGAGGATCCGCTCCGAGAGCAGACCGACGAGCCCCGTGGCGGGTGCGTGCCCGTCGGCGCCCTCGGTGCCGTGCACCGGCAGGTAGAGGGGGAGGACGGCGTCGGGGTCGTCATGCCCGAAGAGGTCGGCGCAGACGGCCGTGAGCTCGGTGAAGTCGGTTCGGGCGGTGTCGAGGTGGGTGACGACGATGGCCCGGGGCATGCCGACGGCGGCGCACTCCTCCCAGACCATACGGGTGGAGGCGGCGACGGCATCGGCCTCCTGCGCGGCCGAGACGACGAAGAGGGCCGCGTCCGCAGCCCGCAGACCGGCCCTCAGCTCCCCGACGAAGTCGGCGTACCCGGGGGTGTCGAGGAGATTGATCTTGAATCCGTCCCAGCCGACCGGGACGAGGGAGAGCTGTACGGAGCGCTGCTGGCGGTGCTCGATCTCGTCGTAGTCGGAGACCGTCCCGCCGTCCTCGACGCGCCCTGCCCGGTTGACCGCCCCGGTGGCCTGGGCGAGTGCCTCGACGAGGGTCGTCTTGCCGGATCCGCTGTGGCCGACCAGCACCACGTTCCGTACGGACGCGGGCCGGTCGGCCGTCAAAGCCCTGCCGGCGGCTCCGGGGGCCGTGTTCGCCTTGTCACCCATGATGTGTTCCTCCCGACTGCTCGCACGGTGCGGCGGGATGCGGGCGCGGGGGAGTGGCATGTCGCGGTGCGGCTCCTGCGGTGCCCGCGGTGCTCCTTCGAGCTTTGCACCGGCTTCGGGACGCGTCCATACGTCGTACACGCACCGGCCCCCGGAGGGCGGCGACGCGACGGGAACGGGTGCCCGCCACTTCGGCGCCGCGCGCGTGGCTACGATGGGTGAGCCGGTGGTCATAGGGGCCGCGCGGCCCACCGAACCTCGGGAAGGCCATGCTGAACAAGTACGCGCGTGCCTTTTTCACGCGTGTCCTCACACCGTTCGCCGCGTTTCTGCTCCGCCGGGGCGTCACTCCGGACGCGGTCACGCTCATCGGCACCGCGGGAGTGATGGCCGGTGCGCTGGTCTTCTTCCCCCGGGGAGAATTCTTCTGGGGCACGATCGTCATCACCCTCTTCGTCTTCTCCGACCTCGTCGACGGCAACATGGCCCGGCAGGCGGGGATCTCCAGTCGCTGGGGGGCGTTCCTCGACTCGACGCTCGACCGGGTCGCGGACGGCGCGATCTTCGGCGGCTTCGCGCTCTGGTACGCGGGCAAGGGCGACGACAACGTGCTGTGCGCCGTCGCCATCTTCTGTCTCGCGAGCGGCCAGGTGGTGTCGTACACCAAGGCCCGTGGTGAATCGATTGGCCTGCCGGTCGCCGTCAACGGACTGATCGAGCGTGCCGAGCGCCTCGTCATCTCGCTGGTCGCCGCCGGTCTCGCCGGACTCCACGCCTTCGGCGTGCCCGGCGTCCAGGTGCTGCTCCCGATCGCCCTGTGGATCGTGGCGGTCGGCAGCGCGGTGACGCTGGGGCAGCGCGTGGTGACGGTGCGACGGGAGTCGGCCGAGGCGGACGCCGCGGCCAGGGGGAGTGAGGCGACCACGTGAGCGCGCTGAAGGACAGGCTGACCGACGGGGTGTACGGCCTCGGCTGGTCGACCGTGAAGAAACTGCCGGAGCCGGTGGCGACCGGCCTCGGCCGACGGATCGCCGACTTCACCTGGAAGCGGCGCGGCAAGAGCGTCCTGCGCCTGGAGTCGAACCTCGCGCGCGTGGTGCCGGACGCCACGCCGGAGCGGCTCGCCGAGCTGTCGAAGGCCGGCATGCGCTCGTACATGCGGTACTGGATGGAGTCCTTCCGGCTGCCGACCTGGAGCAAGGAGCGGGTCGAGCGCGACGTCGACATCAAGGACGCCCACTACCTGCTCGACGGTCTCGCCGCCGGGCGCGGCGTCATCCTCGCGCTGCCGCACCTGGCCAACTGGGACCTGGCGGGCGTGTGGGTGACCCGCGCGCTCGGCGTGCCGTTCACGACGGTCGCGGAGCGGCTCAAGCCGGAGACGCTGTACGACCGCTTCGTCGCCTACCGCGAGTCCCTCGGCATGGAGGTCCTCCCGCACACCGGAGGCTCCGCCTTCGGGACGCTCGCGCGGCGGCTGAGGGCCGGCGGCCTGGTCTGTCTCGTCGCCGACCGCGACCTGTCCGCGTCCGGCGTCGAGGTCACGTTCTTCGGTGACACGGCGCGGATGCCGGCGGGACCGGCGATCCTCGCGCAGCAGACGGGCGCGCTGCTGCTGCCGGTGACGCTCTGGTACGACGACACGGCCGTCATGCGCGGGCGGATCCACCCGCCCGTCGACGTACCCGAGTCGGGTACCCGCACCGAGCGGACCGCCGCCGCGACCCAGGCGCTGGCCGACGCCTTCGCCGCCGGCATCGCGGACCACCCGGAGGACTGGCACATGCTGCAGCGACTGTGGCTCGCCGACCTGGAGGAACGCCCCGAGGCTCCGCAGAGCCCGGACCGGCAAGGGGAGCGGACCGCGTGAGGATCGGGATCGTCTGCCCGTACTCCTGGGACGTGCCGGGCGGCGTCCAGTTCCACATCCGCGACCTCGCCGAGCACCTCATCCGGCTCGGGCACGAGGTCTCCGTCCTCGCACCCGCCGACGAGGACACACCGCTCCCGCCGTACGTGGTCTCGGCCGGCCGGGCCGTGCCCGTCCCGTACAACGGCTCGGTGGCCCGGCTCAACTTCGGCTTCCTCTCCGCCGCGCGGGTACGCCGCTGGCTGCACGACGGCACCTTCGACGTCGTCCACATCCACGAGCCGACCTCGCCCTCCCTGGGCCTGCTCACCTGCTGGGCGGCGCAGGGGCCGATCGTGGCCACCTTCCACACCTCGAACCCGCGCTCGCGCGCCATGATCGCCGCGTACCCGATCCTCCAGCCCGCCCTGGAGAAGATCAGCGCCCGCATCGCGGTGAGCGAGTACGCGCGCCGGACCCTCGTCGAGCACCTCGGCGGCGACGCCGTCCTCATCCCCAACGGCGTCGACGTGGACTTCTTCGCCCGCGCCGAACCGAAGAAGGAGTGGCAGGGCGAGACGCTCGGCTTCATCGGGCGGATCGACGAGCCGAGGAAGGGCCTGCCCGTCCTCATGCGCGCCCTGCCCCGCATCCTCACCGAGCGGCCCGGGGCCCGGCTCCTGGTCGCCGGCCGGGGCGACGAGGAGGAGGCGGTGGCGTCCCTGCCGGCCGAGATGCGCTCACGCGTCGAGTTCCTCGGCATGGTCAGCGACGAGGACAAGGCGCGGCTGCTGCGCAGCGTCGACGTGTACGTGGCGCCCAACACCGGCGGCGAGAGCTTCGGCATCATCCTCGTCGAGGCGATGTCGGCCGGCGCGCCGGTCCTCGCAGCCGACCTCGACGCCTTCGCCCAGGTCCTCGACCAGGGCGGCGCGGGCGAGCTCTTCGCCAACGAGGACGCGGACGCGCTCGCGGACGCGGCGATCCGGCTATTGGGCGACGAGGCGCGCCGCGCGGAACTGAGCGCCAGGGGCTCGTCGCACGTCCGCCGCTTCGACTGGTCGACCGTCGGCGCGGACATCCTCGCTGTCTACGAGACGGTCACGGACGGCGCGGCGGCGGTGGACACGGACGAACGAGTCGGAGGCCTGCGGGCCCGCCTGGGGCTGTAACCCTCGGGGCGAGCCCGGCCCCGGGCGGCGCCTTGCCGCACTCGGCCCGGGCCTTGCCCGGTCTACGGCGGTGCGCACCGCCGTGTGGGGCGGCGCCCCGCCCGGGCCGGGCGGTGCCCACCGCCGTGTTGCCCGGAAGCCCAGGCCCGGCAAGGGGCGCCGTCCCGGTGTGCCCGCGGGGGCAGGGGCGCGGCCGCCGCCCCGGTAGCCTGTTCGCCCGTGACCGAAACCCTGATCTGGACCGTCGTCGCGCTGATCCTCATCGGCGTCTATCTCAGCTGGACCGCCGGCCGCCTCGACCGTCTCCACTCCCGTATCGACGCCGCCCGCGCCGCCCTGGACGCCCAGCTCCTGCGCCGGGCCTCGGTCACCCAGGAGCTGGCCACCTCCGGTGTCCTCGACCCTGCCGCCTCGATCGTGCTGTACGAGGCCGCGCACGCCGCCAGGCAGGCCGAGGAGGACCACCGGGAGGTCGCCGAGAGCGAGCTCAGCCAGGCGCTGCGCGCCGTCTTCGGCGAGCCCGAGCAGGTGGAGCTCGTACGGCAGGCGCCCGGCGGCCCGGAGGCCGCCGAGGAGCTGGCCGCGGCCGTCCGACGGGTGCCGATGGCGCGCCGCTTCCACAACGACGCCGTACGGGCCGCCCGCGCCCTGCGCCGCCACCGCAAGGTCCGCTGGTTCCGCCTCGCAGGCCACGCACCCTTCCCGCTGGCCTTCGAAATGGACGACGAGCCGCCTGTGGCCCTTGCCGATCGACCTGCCTGACCCCACGTCACCTGGGAAAACGATCCACCGGGTCCACATTGGCCCTTGATGTGGACCCCATGTGGCCTGTTACCTCGTCTTGTCGTCAACCCCTGTTGTCACGAGTGAGGTACCTGTGTCCACCACGCCTTCCACCACCTTCCAGTCCCCCGAGACCGGCACGGCCCGCGTCAAGCGCGGCATGGCCGAGCAGCTCAAGGGCGGCGTGATCATGGACGTGGTCAACGCCGAGCAGGCGAAGATCGCCGAGGACGCCGGCGCCGTGGCCGTCATGGCCCTGGAGCGGGTCCCCGCGGACATCCGCAAGGACGGCGGCGTGGCCCGCATGTCCGACCCGAACATGATCGAAGAGATCATCGGCGCGGTCTCCATCCCGGTCATGGCCAAGTCCCGCATCGGTCACTTCGTCGAGGCCCAGGTCCTCCAGTCCCTCGGCGTCGACTACATCGACGAGTCCGAGGTCCTGACCCCGGCCGACGAGGTCAACCACTCCGACAAGTGGGCCTTCACGACCCCCTTCGTCTGTGGCGCCACCAACCTGGGCGAGGCCCTGCGCCGCATCGCCGAGGGCGCGGCCATGATCCGCTCCAAGGGCGAGGCCGGCACCGGCAACGTCGTCGAGGCCGTCCGCCACCTGCGCCAGATCAAGAACGAGATCGCCAAGCTGCGCGGCTTCGACAACAACGAGCTCTTCGCCGCCGCCAAGGAGCTGCGCGCCCCGTACGAGCTCGTCAAGGAGGTCGCCGAGCTCGGCAAGCTGCCGGTCGTGCTGTTCTCCGCCGGTGGTGTCGCCACCCCCGCCGACGCCGCGCTCATGCGCCAGCTCGGTGCCGAGGGCGTCTTCGTCGGATCCGGCATCTTCAAGTCCGGCGACCCGGCCAAGCGCGCCGCCGCCATCGTGAAGGCCACCACCTTCTTCGACGACCCGAAGGTCATCGCGGATGCCTCCCGCAACCTGGGCGAGGCCATGGTCGGCATCAACTGCGACACCCTCCCCGAGTCCGAGCGCTACGCCAACCGGGGCTGGTAAGCACCGATGAGCAACACGCCCGTGATCGGTGTCCTGGCCCTCCAGGGCGACGTACGGGAGCACCTGATCGCCCTGGCCTCGGCTGACGCCGTGGCCAGGCCGGTCCGGCGCCCCGAGGAGCTCGCCGAGGTCGACGGCCTGGTCATCCCCGGTGGTGAGTCCACCACCATCTCCAAGCTGGCCGCGCTCTTCGGCCTCATGGAGCCGCTCCGCGAGCGCATCGCCGCGGGCATGCCGGTCTACGGCACCTGCGCCGGCCTGATCATGCTCGCCGACAAGATCCTCGACCCGCGCTCGGGCCAGGAGACCTTCGGCGGCATCGACATGATCGTCCGCCGCAACGCCTTCGGGCGGCAGAACGAGTCCTTCGAGGCCGGCGTCGGCGTCACGGGCATCGAGGACGGCCCCGTCGAGGGCGTCTTCATCCGTGCCCCGTGGGTCGAGTCCGTCGGCGCCCAGGTCGAGGTCCTCGCCGAGCACGGCGGCCACATCGTGGCCGTACGGCAGGGGAACGCCCTGGCGACCTCGTTCCACCCCGAGCTCACGGGGGATCACCGCATCCACGCCCTGTTCGTCGACATGGTGCGCGCCGCGGGCTGATCCGATCCCGGTAGGATCTCTGGGGTTCGTGCAGTAATGGGTTACGCGAAGGAGACAGGCAGATGTCCGGCCACTCTAAATGGGCTACGACGAAGCACAAGAAGGCCGTGATCGACGCCAAGCGCGGCAAGCTCTTCGCGAAGCTGATCAAGAACATCGAGGTCGCGGCCCGGACCGGCGGCGATGACCCGGCCGGTAACCCGACGCTCTACGACGCCATCCAGAAGGCTAAGAAGAGCTCGGTCCCGAACAAGAACATCGACTCCGCGGTCAAGCGCGGCGGCGGCCTCGAGGCCGGTGGCGTCGACTACGCCACGATCATGTACGAGGGTTACGGCCCGAACGGCGTCGCGGTGCTCATCGAGTGCCTCACCGACAACCGCAACCGCGCCGCCTCCGACGTCCGCGTCGCCATGACCCGCAACGGCGGCTCCATGGCCGACCCGGGCTCGGTCTCGTACCTGTTCAACCGCAAGGGCGTCGTCGTCCTCCCCAAGGGCGAGCTGTCCGAGGACGACGTCCTGGAGTCGGTGCTCGAAGCCGGCGCCGAGGAGGTCAACGACCTCGGAGAGTCCTTCGAGATCATCAGCGAGGCCACCGACCTGGTCGCGGTCCGTACCGCTCTCCAGGCGGCCGGCATCGACTACGACTCGGCCGAGTCCAGCTTCGTCCCGACCATGCAGGTCGAGCTCGACGAGGAGGGCGCGCGCAAGATGTTCAAGCTGATCGACGCGCTGGAGGACAGCGACGACGTGCAGAACGTCTTCGCCAACTTCGACGTCAGCGACGAGGTCATGGAGAAGGTCGACGCCTGATCACGGCTCTTCCGCAGCGGGCCGACGGGGACACACCCCCGTCGGCCCGCTGCGTTGTCAGTGCCACCCGATAGCCTGCACAAACAGTTGAGCGACAGCGGTCCAGGGAGGGGCACAGTGCGCGTTCTCGGGGTGGACCCCGGGCTGACCCGGTGCGGCATCGGCGTCGTCGAGGGCGTCGCCGGCCGGCCCCTGACCATGCTCGGGGTGGGCGTGGTCCGGACGGCGGCGGACGCCGACATCGGCGTGCGTCTGGTCGGCATCGAGCGCGGCATCGAGGAGTGGCTCGACCGCTTCGAACCCGAACTGGTCGCCGTGGAGCGGGTGTTCAGCCAGCACAACGTGCGTACGGTGATGGGCACGGCCCAGGCGAGCGCGGTCGCCATGCTGTGCGCCTCGCGCCGCGGCATCCCCGTCGCCCTGCACACCCCCAGCGAGGTCAAGGCCGCCGTCACGGGGAGCGGCCGCGCCGACAAGGCCCAGGTCGGGGCCATGGTGACCCGGCTCCTGCGGCTCTCCGCGCCGCCCAAGCCGGCCGACGCCGCCGACGCCCTCGCCCTCGCCATCTGCCACATCTGGCGCGCCCCCGCCCAGAACCGCCTCCAGCAGGCCGTCGCCCAGAACCGCCTCCAGCAGGCGGTCGCCAAACACCAGGCAGCCCAGCAGCCGACAACCACCCCGCACCAGGCATCCGCCGTGAAAGGCCGAACCCGATGATCGCCTTCGTCAGCGGCCCGGTCGCCGCGCTCGCCCCCAGCACCGCCGTGATCGAGGTCGGCGGTGTGGGCATGGCCGTCCAGTGCACGCCGAACACGCTCTCCGCCCTGAGGATCGGTCAGGAGGCCCGGCTCGCCACCTCCTTGGTGGTCCGTGAGGACTCGCTCACCCTCTACGGCTTCGCCGACGACGACGAGCGACAGGTCTTCGAGCTCCTCCAGACCGCCAGCGGCGTCGGCCCCCGCCTCGCCCAGGCGATGCTCGGCGTGCACAGCCCCGACGCGCTGCGGATCGCCGTCTCCACCGGCGACGAGAAGGCCCTCACCGCCGTCCCCGGCATCGGCAAGAAGGGCGCGCAGAAACTCCTCCTCGAACTGAAGGACAAGCTCGGCGCCCCCCTGGGCAGCAGCGGCATGGTCGGCGCCCAGCGCGCCGCCGCCTCCGGGCCCGCGCCCTGGACCGAGCAGCTCTCCGCCGCGCTCATCGGGCTCGGCTACGCGAGCCGCGAGGCCGAGGAGGCCGTCAGCGCCGTCACGCCGCAGGCCGAGGCCGCCCTCGCCGAGACCGGCACCGCGCCCGTACCGCAGCTGCTCCGCGCAGCGCTCCAGACCCTCAACCGCGCCCGCTGACCCCCCGGCCCCCGGAGGGGCCGGGCGCCACCCCGACCGTACGAACGAGAAGGCATCCACCGTGAACTGGGACGACGAGACCACCGCCGAGGCAGCCGAGGCCGAGGCGCGGATCGTCGGCGCCGCCGCCGAGGGCGACGACCAGGCCGTCGAGGCCGCCCTGCGCCCCAAGGACCTCAGCGAGTTCGTCGGCCAGGAGAAGGTCCGCCAGCAGCTCGACCTGGTCCTCAAGGCGGCCCGCCAGCGCGGCGCCACCGCCGACCACGTGCTGCTCTCCGGCGCCCCCGGTCTCGGCAAGACCACCCTCTCGATGATCATCGCGGCCGAGATGAACGCGCCGATCCGCATCACCTCCGGCCCCGCCATCCAGCACGCAGGCGACCTCGCCGCGATCCTCTCCTCCCTCCAGGAGGGCGAGATCCTCTTCCTCGACGAGATCCACCGCATGTCCCGGCCCGCCGAGGAGATGCTGTACATGGCGATGGAGGACTTCCGCGTCGACGTCATCGTCGGCAAGGGCCCCGGCGCCACCGCCATCCCCCTGGAACTCCCGCCCTTCACCCTGGTCGGCGCCACCACCAGGGCCGGACTCCTCCCGCCCCCGCTGCGCGACCGCTTCGGCTTCACCGCCCACATGGAGTTCTACGACCCGAGCGAGCTCCAGCGCGTCATCCACCGCTCCGCCGGCCTCCTCGACGTCGAGATCGACCCCGCCGGCGCCGCCGAGATCGCCGGCCGCTCGCGCGGCACCCCCCGCATCGCCAACCGCCTCCTGCGCCGGGTCCGTGACTACGCGCAGGTCAAGGCCGACGGAATGATCACCCGGGAGATTGCCGAGGCCGCCCTCCGGGTGTACGAGGTGGACAGCCGCGGCCTCGACCGACTCGACCGCGCCGTCCTGGAGGCCCTGCTCAAGCTCTTCGGCGGCGGACCGGTAGGCCTGTCCACCCTCGCGGTCGCCGTGGGGGAGGAGCGCGAGACGGTCGAGGAGGTCGCCGAACCCTTCCTCGTACGCGAAGGACTGTTGGCCCGCACGCCCCGTGGCCGGGTCGCTACTCCCGCCGCATGGACGCACCTCGGACTGGTTCCGCCGCAGGCAGCGGGCTCGGGAGCACACGGAAGCGGACAACAGGGGCTCTTCGGGGCGTGACGGTGTGACACTCGTCCGGACACTCGCCCCTACCGGAACCAGGGTGCGATGCTGGACGTTGTTCCATCGATGCGGACTCGCCTAGACTCCGCCGATGCCGACCTTTCTGGCCGGCACGCCCACCCCCGAAGATCAGGCCGCGGGTTCTCCGCGACCGTGCGAAGGAAACCCTTCCCGTGAGCATCGTGACCCTCCTCCCCTTCATCGTCCTCATCGGGGCCATGTTCCTGATGACCCGCTCTGCGAAGAAGAAGCAGCAGGCGGCCGCGCAGATGCGCGACGAGATGCAGCCCGGCACCGGCGTGCGGACGATCGGCGGGATGTACGCCACCGTCAAGGAGATCGGCGACGAGACCGTCCTCCTCGAGGTCGCCCCCGGCGTCCACGCCGTCTACGCCAAGAACGCGATCGGCGCGGTCCTCCAGGACTCCGAGTACAACCGCATCGTCCACGGCGACGACCCGGAGTCGGACACCGACACCGTCGTCCCGGACGACGCCTCCTCGCTCACCGAGACCGCGGAGCCCGAGGACGCGGCCCCGAAGGCCGACCTGACGAAGAAGGCGGACGCGGCCGAGGCCGCCTCCGAGGGGCAGAAGGACGGCAAGGCCGACGGCGAGGCCGACGCGAAGTAGTCGCGGCCGGGGACCGTGCACGCCCACCGGCGTGCGCGGTCCCCGGAACGGTTGCACGTCTGCGGGGGCAGGTCCCCACCACACACTTCGTGGCCGTCTCACGCATACCCGGCGGGAGACGGTTGGACAGGGAGATACGACAGGTGGCAGCACCGAAGAAGGGCCGAGGGCCGGCGGGGGGACAGAGCCGTCCGGGCCGCGCCCTGGCAATCATCCTGATCGCCATGGTCGCGCTCACCGGCGGCATGTTCTGGTCGGGGCACACCACCCCGCGCCTCGGCATCGACCTCGCCGGCGGAACGTCGATCACGCTCAAGGCGAAGGCCGAGCCCGGCCAGGAGTCGGCGGTCAACGAGACCAACATGAACACCGCCGTCGGCATCATCGAGCGCCGTGTCAACGGCCTGGGTGTCTCCGAGGCCGAGGTCCAGACCCAGGGCCGCGAGAACATCATCGTGAACATCCCCCGGGGTACGAACGAGAAGCAGGCCCGCGAGCAGGTCGGAACCACCGCCCAGCTCTACTTCCGGCCCGTTCTCACCGTCGCCGACGGCGCGCCCCCGGCGGCGCCGAGCGCCACCCCCTCGGGCTCCGCCTCCGGAACCCCCTCGGCCAAGCCGTCCGCCTCGTCCTCCACCGGCGCGAGCGTGGGTGAGAAGTCGGCGACCCCGACGGCCACCGCCACCACGCAGGGCCGCGCGGTCAGCGAGGCCCTCAAGGCCCCGAGCCCGACGCCCACGGCGACCGCCTCGTCCTCCGCGAAGCCGAAGCCCACCGGCACCCCGCAGGCGACCCCTTCGCCCGACGCCGCCACCGCGGCGCTGCAGCAGAAGTTCGCCACCCTGAACTGCCTCGACCCCAAGCAGCGCGCCGCCGCCGGCCAGGGCGTCAAGCCGACCGAGCCCGCCGTGGCCTGCGGCGAGGACAACCCCGGCGTGTGGGCGAAGTACCTCCTCGGACCCGCCGAGGTCGAGGGCAAGGACGTCGACGACGCCGCGGGCCAGTTCGACCAGCAGCGCGGTATGTGGATCGTCACCATGGACTTCACGGACGCGGGTTCGAAGAAGTTCCAGTCGATCACCGGCAAGCTCTCGCAGCAGGCCGACCCGCAGAACCGGTTCGCGATCGTCCTGGACGGCCAGGTCGTCTCGGCGCCCTCGGTGCGCCAGACCCTCAGCGCCAGCGCGGAGATCTCCGGCAACTTCAACCAGCAGTCCGCCCAGGACCTCGGCAACATCCTGTCCTACGGCGCCCTGCCGCTCACCTTCGAGACCCAGAGCGTCGACACCGTCACCGCCGCGCTCGGCGGTGACCAGCTGGAAGCCGGTCTCATCGCCGGTGCCATCGGTCTCGGCCTGGTCATCATCTACCTGGTCGCCTACTACCGGGGCCTGTCGCTGGTCGCCATCCTCAGCCTCGGTGTCTCGGCGCTCCTCACCTACGTGATCATGGCCCTGCTCGGCCCGGCCATCGGCTTCGCGCTGAACCTGCCGGCCGTCTGCGGCGCCATCGTCGCCATCGGTATCACCGCGGACTCGTTCATCGTCTACTTCGAGCGCATCCGCGACGAACTCCGCGAGGGCCGCACGCTCCGCCCGGCCGTCGAGCGCGCCTGGCCGCGTGCCCGCCGCACCATCCTGGTCTCCGACTTCGTGTCGTTCCTGGCCGCGGCCGTGCTCTTCATCGTCACCGTCGGCAAGGTCCAGGGCTTCGCGTTCACGCTCGGCCTCACCACCCTGCTCGACATCGTCGTGGTGTTCCTCTTCACCAAGCCGATCATGACGATGCTCGCGAAGACCAAGTTCTTCGGCAACGGTCACCCGTGGTCGGGTCTCGACCCGAAGCGTCTCGGCGCCAAGCCGCCGCTGCGCCGCTCCCGCCGTGCCACCACCCCTGCCGCTGCCGACCCGAAGGAGGCGTGAGATGTCGAAGCTCGGAGATCTCGGCGCCCGGCTCCACCGCGGTGAGGTCGGTTACGACTTCATCGGCAACCGCAAGATCTGGTATGGCCTGTCCATCCTGATCACCATCACCGCCATCGTCGCCCTGGCCGTCCGCGGCCTCAACATGGGCATCGAGTTCCAGGGCGGCGCCGTCTTCACCACCCCGAAGAGCGAAGTCTCCGTCAGCCAGGCCCAGGAGTACGCGGAAGAGGCCTCGGGCCACGACGCGATCGTCCAGCAGCTCGGCAACGGCTCCCTCCGCATCCAGGTCGGCGGTCTCGACACCGCGCAGTCCGACCAGGTCCGCGAGGAGCTCGCCAAGGACATGGGCGTCCCTGAGGAGAAGATCGCGGCGGAGCTCGTCGGCCCCAGCTGGGGTGAGCAGATCGCCACCAAGGCCTGGACGGGCCTCGGGGTCTTCATGATCCTCGTGGTGATCTACCTGGCCATCGCCTTCGAGTGGAGAATGGCGATCGCGGCGCTCATCGCCCTGATCCACGACCTCACGATCACCGTGGGCATCTACTCCCTGGTGGGCTTCGAGGTGACCGTCGGTACGGTCATCGGTCTGCTGACGATCCTCGGCTATTCGCTGTACGACACGGTCGTCGTCTTCGACTCCCTCAAGGAACAGACGAAGGACATCACGAAGCAGACCCGCTTCACCTACAGCGAGCTGGCCAACCGTTCGATCAACGGCACCCTGGTCCGTTCGATCAACACCACCGTCGTCGCGCTGCTGCCGGTCGCCGGCCTGCTCTTCATCGGTGGCGGCGTCCTCGGCGCCGGCATGCTGAACGACATCTCGCTGTCGCTGTTCGTGGGTCTCGCCGCCGGTGCGTACTCCTCGATCTTCATCGCCACCCCGCTCGTCGCCGACCTCAAGGAGCGCGAGCCGGCGATCAAGGCTCTCAAGAAGCGCATCATGGTCAAGCGGGCCGCCGCCGCGGCCAAGGGCGAACCGCTGGACGCCGCCGACGAGCTGTCCGCCGAGGCCGCCGTCGTCGGCCCGCGCGCGGGCCGTCACGGGGCGCAGGAGCGCCGCGGATGACCGCGGGTACGCAGGACGTCACCGAGCTGCTGCTCAGCCGCATCCGTGACGTTCCCGACTACCCGAAGCCGGGCGTGCTGTTCAAGGACATCACGCCGCTGCTCGCGGACCCCGAGGCGTTCACGGCCCTCACCGACGCCCTCGCCGCGCTGTGCTCCGCGCACGGCGCGACGAAGATCGTCGGCCTGGAGGCCCGCGGCTTCATCCTGGCCGCCCCGGTGGCCGTCCGCGCGGGCCTGGGCTTCATCCCGGTCCGCAAGGCCGGCAAGCTCCCCGGAGCCACGCTCGGCCAGGCGTACGAGCTGGAGTACGGCACCGCCGAGATCGAGATCCACGCCGAGGACCTCGCCGCGGGCGACCGCGTCATGGTCATCGACGACGTCCTCGCCACCGGCGGTACGGCCGAGGCCTCGATCGAGCTCATCCGCCGCGCGGGCGCCGAGGTCGCGGGCGTCGCGGTCCTCATGGAGCTCGGCTTCCTCCCGGGCCGCGCCCGGCTGGAACCGGTCCTGAACGGTGCCCCGCTCAACGCACTGATCACGGTCTGACCCAAGGGTCCGACAGCACGGCCCACACCATGGCCCACAGGGGGCGCTCCGGGGAATCCCCGGAGCGCCCCCGCTGTTTTTCCCTTGTGTCCCCTTACGGGGCCGGAAAGGCGCCCTTCTCCGCCGTCCGTGCCGTCCGCGTCACGGGCGCGTGAGCACAGCGAGTCGTGGCTCGATACCATGGCCTTTCCGGGCCTGACCGGGGGACCCGGAACCGCACGAGGAGCGCTCTTGCCAGACGAGGCCCAGTCACTCTCCGCCGCGCAGCCCGACCCGAAGGCCGAAAAGGCCGCGCCGGGGACCGGCACGCCCCAGGACAAGCCCGCGGAGACCGGGCCCGTGCCCGAGACGCCCGCCCCGGCACCGGCGCCCACTCCGGCCCCCGCCGCCCGGCCCGCCCCGGCCGCGCCCGCCCGCTCGGGCGGCTCGTCCAACCGCGTCCGCGCGCGCCTCGCCCGCCTCGGCGTCCAGCGCTCGTCCCCGTACAACCCGGTCCTCGAACCGCTGCTGCGGATCGTCCGCTCCAACGACCCCAAGATCGAGACGGCGACACTCCGCCAGATCGAGCGCGCCTACCAGGTCGCCGAGCGCTGGCACCGCGGCCAGAAGCGCAAGAGCGGCGACCCGTACATCACGCACCCGCTCGCCGTCACGACGATCCTCGCCGAGCTCGGCATGGACCCGGCGACGCTGATGGCCGGCCTCCTGCACGACACCGTCGAGGACACCGAGTACGGCCTGGAGGACCTGCGCCGCGACTTCGGCGACCAGGTCACCCTGCTCGTCGACGGCGTCACCAAGCTCGACAAGGTCAGGTTCGGCGAGGCCGCGCAGGCCGAGACGGTCCGCAAGATGGTCGTCGCCATGGCCAAGGACCCGCGCGTCCTGGTCATCAAGCTCGCCGACCGCCTGCACAACATGCGCACCATGCGCTACCTCAAGCGGGAGAAGCAGGAGAAGAAGGCCCGCGAGACCCTCGAGATCTACGCGCCCCTGGCCCACCGCCTGGGCATGAACACCATCAAGTGGGAGCTGGAGGACCTCGCCTTCGCGATCCTCTACCCCAAGATGTACGACGAGATCGTCCGGCTCGTCGCCGAGCGCGCGCCCAAGCGGGACGAGTACCTCGCCATAGTGACCGACGAGGTCCAGACCGACCTGCGCGCCGCCCGTATCAAGGCCACCGTCACCGGCCGCCCGAAGCACTACTACAGCGTCTACCAGAAGATGATCGTCCGCGGCCGTGACTTCGCGGAGATCTACGACCTGGTCGGCATCCGTGTCCTCGTCGACACGGTCAGGGACTGCTACGCCGCTCTCGGCACCGTCCACGCGCGATGGAACCCGGTCCCCGGCCGGTTCAAGGACTACATCGCGATGCCGAAGTTCAACATGTACCAGTCGCTGCACACGACGGTCATCGGACCCAACGGCAAGCCGGTCGAGCTCCAGATCCGCACCTTCGACATGCACCGGCGCGCCGAGTACGGCATCGCCGCGCACTGGAAGTACAAGCAGGAGGCCGTCGCCGGCGCCTCCAAGGTCCGCGCCGACGTGCCGAAGAGGACCGGCAAGGACGACCACCTCAACGACATGGCGTGGCTGCGCCAGCTCCTCGACTGGCAGAAGGAGACCGAGGACCCCAGCGAGTTCCTGGAGTCCCTCCGCTTCGACCTCTCCCGCAACGAGGTCTTCGTCTTCACGCCCAAGGGCGACGTCATCGCGCTGCCCGCCGGCGCCACCCCCGTCGACTTCTCCTACGCGGTCCACACCGAGGTCGGTCACCGCACCATAGGAGCGCGGGTCAACGGCCGGCTCGTACCGCTCGAATCGACCCTCGACAACGGCGACCTGGTCGAGGTCTTCACCTCCAAGGCCGCCGGCGCAGGCCCCTCCCGCGACTGGCTCGGCTTCGTCAAGTCCCCCCGCGCCCGCAACAAGATCCGCGCCTGGTTCTCCAAGGAGCGCCGCGACGAGGCCATCGAGCAGGGCAAGGACGCCATCGCGCGGGCCATGCGCAAGCAGAACCTGCCGATCCAGCGGATCCTGACCGGCGACTCCCTCGTCACCCTCGCCCACGAGATGCGCTACACCGACATCTCCTCGCTGTACGCGGCGATCGGCGAGGGGCATGTCACCGCCCAGTCCATCGTCCAGAAGCTGGTCCAGGCGCTCGGCGGCGAGGAGGCCGCCACCGAGGACATCGAGGAGGTCGCTCCGCCGACCCGCGGCCGCTCCAAGCGCCGCTCCAACGCGGACCCCGGTGTCGTCGTCAAGGGCGTCGAGGACGTCTGGGTGAAGCTGGCCCGCTGCTGCACGCCCGTGCCCGGCGACCCGATCATCGGATTCGTCACCCGGGGCAGTGGCGTATCGGTTCACCGCAGCGACTGCGTGAACGTGGAATCGCTCTCCCGCGAGCCGGAGCGCATCCTCGACGTCGAGTGGGCACCGACCCAGTCCTCGGTCTTCCTGGTCGCCATCCAGGTCGAGGCCCTCGATCGCTCCCGGCTGCTCTCCGACGTCACCCGGGTCCTCTCGGACCAGCACGTCAACATCCTGTCGGCGGCCGTCCAGACGTCCCGCGACCGGGTGGCCACCTCGCGCTTCACCTTCGAGATGGGCGACCCCAAGCACCTGGGCCACGTCCTCAAGGCGGTCCGGGGCGTCGAGGGCGTCTACGACGTCTACCGCGTGACCAGCGCCCGTCGCCCGTAGCGGTACGCACCCACGAGGAAGGCCCCCGGCGCGATGCCGGGGGCCTTCCTCGTACGCTCACGGAGAACGTCAGCCGCCGAACTCCTCCAGGCCCTTCATGGCCTGGTCGAGCAGGGCCTGACGGCCCTCCAGCTCGCGGGCGAGCTTGTCGGCCTTGGAGTCGTTCCCGGCGGCGCGGGCCGCGTCGATCTGCTTCCGCAGCTTCTCGACCGCGTCCTGGAGCTGACCGGTCAGACCCGCGGCACGCGCACGCGCCTCCGGGTTCGTCCGGCGCCACTCGGTCTCCTCGGCCTCCTGGATCGCACGCTCCACCGTGTGCATCCGGCCCTCGACCTTCGGACGGGCGTCACGCGGGACGTGGCCGATGGCCTCCCAGCGCTCGTTGAGGGAGCGGAAGGCCGCACGAGCCGCCTTCAGGTCCGTCACCGGGAGCAGCTTCTCGGCCTCGGTCGCGAGCTCCTCCTTCAGCTTGAGGTTCTCGGTCTGCTCCGCGTCCCGCTCGGCGAAGACCTCGCCGCGCGCCGCGAAGAAGACGTCCTGGGCACCGCGGAAGCGGTTCCACAGGTCGTCCTCGTGCTCGCGCTGCGCCCGGCCGGCCGCCTTCCACTCCGTCATCAGGTCGCGGTAGCGGGCCGCCGTCGTGCCCCAGTCGGTCGAGTTCGACAGCGACTCCGCCTCGGCGACCAGACGCTCCTTCGCCTTGCGGGCGTCCTCGCGCTGGGCGTCGAGCGAGGCGAAGTGGGCCTTGCGGCGCTTCGAGAACGCCGAGCGGGCGTGCGAGAAGCGGTGCCACAGCTCGTCGTCGGACTTGCGGTCCAGCCGGGGGAGACCCTTCCAGGTGTCCACGAGCGCCCGGAGCCGCTCGCCCGCGGAGCGCCACTGCTCGCTCTGCGCCAGCTCCTCGGCCTCGGTGACGAGCGCCTCCTTGGCCGCCCGCGCCTCGTCGGTCTGCTTGGCCTTCTGGGCCTTGCGCTCCTCGCGGCGCGAGTCGACCGACGTGACGAGCTTGTCCAGCCGGGCGCCGAGCGCCGCCAGGTCGCCGACGGCGTGGTGCTCGTCGATCTGCTGGCGGATGTGCTCGATCGCCGTGGTGGCGTCCTTCGCCGAGAGGTCGGTGGTCCTCACGCGCTTCTCGAGGAGGCCGATCTCGACCACCAAGCCCTCGTACTTGCGCTCGAAGTAGGCCAGGGCCTCCTCAGGGGTGCCGGCCTGCCACGATCCGACGACCTTCTCACCCTCGGCCGTCCGCACGTACACGGTGCCCGTCTCGTCGACGCGGCCCCACGGGTCGCTGCTCACAGCGCCTCCTCACCATGATGCCGTCGCGGGGTGGTACCCCCCGGGCATCGTCCACAGTTTCCCGGCGGGCCTCGCCCGCCTTCCGCAGCGCGCGGCCGACAGGCCCACGCTGCACAACGCCCAATCTAGGCGAACGGCGGCCCGGCTGTCCGCACTCAGCGCGACCGAAATTCCACGGTCGCGCCCGGGTGCGGACGCCCGGCTCACTTCTTCGCGACAGTGGCCTTCTCGACGGTGACGGGCTTCTTCGGAGCACCGTCCGCGGCGCCGTCCACGCCACCGGCCGCGGCGACGTCCTTGACCGCCTTGAGACCGGCCGCGTCCATCTTCCCGAAGGGGGTGTAGCTCGGCGGCAGCTTGCTGTCCTTGTAGACGAGGAAGAACTGCGAACCGCCGGTGCCGGGCTGCCCGGTGTTGGCCATCGCGACCGTGCCGGCCGGGTACGTCACCTTGCCGTCCGCGCCGGCCTTGCCCAGGGCGTCCAGGTTCTCGTCCGGGATGTTGTAGCCCGGGCCGCCGGTGCCCTGACCGGTCGGGTCGCCGCACTGGAGCACGAAGATGCCGTCGGTCGTCAGACGGTGGCACTTGCTCCCGTCGAAGTACTTCTTCGCGGCGAGGTGGTGGAAGGAGTTCACCGTGCGCGGGGTCTTCGCCGCGTCCATCGCGATCGCGATGTCGCCCTCGTTGGTCTTGAGGGTCATGGTGTACGTGGCCTTGGCGTCCACGGCCATCTTCGGCTCGGGGGCCGCCGACTCGCTCTGCGTGGGCGTCGGGGCCGCGGTGGTGGGCGTGTCGCCCGCGACGGAGTCCGAGTCCTTCGAGTCGTCCGTCAGCGCCACCGAGGCGTACACGGCGCCGCCGGCCGCCAGGACCACGGCGAGGGAGGCCGCGATGACGATGTTGCGCTGCTTCGCCTTGCGCCGCCTCTCCTCCCGCCGCTCCTGCTGCCGCGCGTACTTCTCCCTGGCAAGCTGCCGCCGCCGCTGATCGCTCGTGACCACCGGGTCCGCTCCCGTCGCTCGTCTGTTCCCGGCCTGGCCGGATGTGCCCGTACCGTATACGGGTTGGCTGTGGAACCGGCAGCGCCGGTAGGCTCTGATCTGCCACATTTCGTGATTGCCGCGAATTCCGCGCCCCCGTGCCGGACGACATCTAAGGACGAACGTGCTGATTGCCGGGTTCCCCGCCGGGGCCTGGGGGACCAATTGCTACCTGGTCGCCCCCGCCGCAGGCGAGGAGTGCGTGATCATCGACCCGGGCCACCAGGCCGCCCAGGGAGTCGAGGAGACGCTCAAGAAGCATCGGCTCAAGCCCGTCGCCGTCGTCCTCACCCATGGACACATCGACCACGTCGCCTCCGTCGTCCCGGTGTGCGGCGCCCATGACGTCCCCGCGTGGATCCACCCGTCCGACCGCTACATGATGAGCGACCCGGAGAAGGCCCTCGGCCGCTCCATCGGGATGCCCCTCATGGGCGAGCTGACCGTGGGAGAGCCCGACGACGTGCGCGAGCTCACCGATGGCGCCGAGCTGAAGCTCGCCGGTCTCGACTTCTCCGTCGCCCACGCGCCCGGTCATACCAAGGGGTCGGTGACCTTCAGGATGCCGGAGACCACGGAGATCCCCTCCGTGTTCTTCTCCGGGGACCTGCTGTTCGCCGGCTCCATCGGACGCACCGACCTGCCCGGCGGTGACATGGACGAGATGCTCGAATCGCTGGCCCGCGTGTGCCTGCCCCTCGACAACTCGACCGTGGTGCTGTCGGGACACGGTCCCCAGACGACCATCGGCCAGGAGCGTGCCACGAACCCCTATCTGCGGGACGTGGCCGCCGGCCTCGGGAGCACGAAGGCTCCCCGACGAGGAATGTGACGAGACTTTTCGTGAGCACCTTTCAGGCCCCCAAGGGCACGTACGACCTGATCCCGCCCCGCTCCGCCACGTTCCTGGCGGTCCGGGACGCGATCTCCACGCCGCTGAGGAACTCCGGCTACGGCTACATCGAGACCCCCGGTTTCGAGAACGTCGAGCTGTTCTCCCGCGGTGTCGGTGAGTCCACCGACATCGTGACCAAGGAGATGTACACCCTCACCACGAAGGGCAACGACCACCTCGCCCTCCGTCCGGAGGGCACCGCGTCCGTCCTGCGCGCCGCGCTCCAGGCCAACCTGCACAAGCAGGGCAACCTGCCGGTGAAGCTCTGGTACTCCGGCTCGTACTACCGCTACGAGCGCGCCCAGGCGGGCCGCTACCGTCACTTCTCGCAGGTCGGCGCCGAGGCGATCGGTGCCGAGGACCCGGCGCTCGACGCCGAGCTGATCATCCTCGCCGACCAGGCGTACCGCTCGCTCGGCCTGCGGAACTTCCGCATCCTGCTGAACTCGCTCGGCGACAAGGAGTGCCGCCCCGTCTACCGGGAGGCCCTCCAGAGCTTCCTGCGCGGGCTCGACCTCGACGAGGAGACCCTGCGCCGCGCCGAGATCAACCCGCTGCGCGTCCTCGACGACAAGCGCGAGTCCGTGCAGAAGCAGCTCGTCGGCGCCCCGCTGCTCGGCGACTACCTCTGCGACGCGTGCAAGGCGTACCACGAGGAGGTGCGCGCCCTGGTCACCGCGGCGGGCGTGGAGTTCGAGGACGACGCCAAGCTGGTGCGCGGCCTGGACTACTACACCCGCACGACCTTCGAGTTCGTCCACGGCGGCCTCGGCTCGCAGTCGGCGGTCGGCGGCGGCGGTCGCTACGACGGCCTCTCCGAGATGATCGGCGGCCCCGCGCTGCCGTCCGTCGGCTGGGCGCTCGGCGTGGACCGCACGGTCCTCGCCCTGGAGGCGGAAGGCATCGAGCTCGACCTCCCCGCCGTCACCAGCGTCTTCGCCGTGGCCATCGGCGAGGAGGCCCGCCGGATCCTCTTCGGCAAGGTCACCGAGCTGCGCCGCGAGGGCATCTCCGCGGACTTCTCCTTCGGCGGCAAGGGCCTCAAGGGCGCCATGAAGGACGCCAACCGTTCGGGCGCCCGCCTCGCCGTCGTCGCCGGTGAGCGCGACCTCGCCGAGGGCGTCGTCCAGCTCAAGGACATGGAGTCCGGCGAGCAGCAGGCGGTCGCCGTGGACGCCCTGCTGGACGCGGTACGGGCCAAGCTGGCCTGACGGACCGTACGGACGGAGGGGCCCGGACCGCGGGGAGCGGTCCGGGCCCCTCCGCGTGATCCGGGAGGGGGCGCGTCCGGGAGGGGGCGGCCCACGTCCTTATGTCCACCGAACACAGCCCGGTGCGGCAGAATGTCCGTGCCCACAAGGCCGGCGAGCGAGGGAACAGGTGACATGGCGAAGGCAGCGGTGGACGAGGTCGCGTCCGGCCGGGACGGCGGCGGCACGATCGGGGCGAGCCGGGCCTTCTCCTGGCTGCTCGTGATCACCGGAGCGGCCGGCCTGCTCGCCTCCTGGATCATCACGATCGACAAGATCAAGCTCCTGGAGGACCCGAGCTTCACCCCGGGCTGCAGCCTCAACCCGATCGTCTCCTGCGGCAACATCATGAAGAGCGAGCAGGCCGCGGTCTTCGGCTTCCCCAACCCGATGCTCGGCCTCGTCACGTACGCCGTGGTCATCGCGATCGGCGTCGGCCTCCTCGCGGGCGCCCGCTACCGCCGCTGGTACTGGCTCGGCCTCAACGCCGGCACCCTCTTCGGCGTCGGCTTCTGCACCTGGCTCATGTACCAGTCGCTGTACGAGATCAACTCGCTCTGCCTGTGGTGCTGCCTGGCCTGGGTCGCCACCATCGTCATGTTCTGGTACGTGACCTCGCACAACGTCCGGCGCGGTGTCATCCCCGCCCCCAGCGGCCTCAGGACCTTCTTCGACGAGTTCACCTGGCTCCTGCCCGTCCTGCACATCGGGATCATCGGGATGCTGATCCTGACCCGCTGGTGGGACTTCTGGACCAGCTGACGGCGGCGGCACTGTCGGTGGCGTGACCTAGGCTTCATGACTGTGGAGCCCGACCTCTTTACCGCAGCCGCCGAAGACCGCCAGGAGAAGGACCCGTCCAGCAGCCCGCTGGCGGTCCGGATGCGCCCCCGCACCCTCGACGAGGTGGTGGGCCAGCAGCACCTGCTGAAGCCCGGCTCACCGCTGCGCCGACTCGTGGGAGACGGCGACGGCGGTCCCGCCGGCGCCTCCTCGGTGATCCTCTGGGGCCCGCCCGGCATCGGGAAGACCACCCTGGCGTACGTGGTGTCGAAGGCCACCAACAAGCGCTTCGTGGAGCTCTCGGCGATCACCGCGGGCGTCAAGGAGGTCCGGGCCGTCATCGAGGGCGCCCGGCGCGCCGCCGGCGGCTACGGCAAGGAGACCGTCCTCTTCCTCGACGAGATCCACCGCTTCTCCAAGGCCCAGCAGGACTCCCTCCTGCCCGCCGTGGAGAACCGCTGGGTGACGCTCATCGCCGCCACCACCGAGAACCCCTACTTCTCGATCATCTCCCCCCTGCTCTCCCGCTCGCTGCTCCTCACCCTGGAGCCGCTCACCGACGAGGACCTGCGCGGCCTCCTCGCCCGCGCCCTCACCGACGAGCGCGGGCTCGGCGGGGCCGTGACCCTGCCGGAGGACGCCGAGGCCCACCTCCTCCGGGTCGCCGGCGGCGACGCCCGCCGCGCCCTGACCGCGCTGGAGGCGGCGGCCGGCGCGGCCATCGCCAAGCGCGAGCCGGAGATCACCCTCCAGACGGTCGAGGAGACCGTCGACCGCGCGGCCGTGAAGTACGACCGGGACGGCGACCAGCACTACGACGTGGCCAGCGCGCTCATCAAGTCCATCCGCGGCTCGGACGTGGACGCGGCCCTGCACTACCTGGCCCGGATGATCGAAGCGGGGGAGGACCCGCGCTTCATCGCCCGGCGCCTGATGATCTCCGCGAGCGAGGACATCGGCCTCGCCGACCCCAACGCGCTGCCGATCGCCGTCGCCGCCGCGCAGGCCGTCGCCATGATCGGCTTCCCGGAGGCCGCGCTCACCCTGAGCCACGCCACGATCGCCCTGGCCCTGGCCCCGAAGTCGAACGCGGCGACGACGGCGATCGGCGCCGCACTCGCGGACGTCCGTAACGGCCTCGCGGGCTCGGTCCCGCCTCACCTCCGCGACGGTCACTACAAGGGCGCGGCCAAGCTCGGCCACGCCCAGGGGTACGTGTACCCGCACGACGTGCCGGGCGGCATCGCGGCCCAGCAGTACGCCCCGGACGAGGTCCGGGGCCGCCAGTACTACGAGCCCACCCGCTACGGGGCGGAAGCGCGCTACGCGGACGTGGTGGAGCGGGTGCGGACCCGTCTGAAGGGCGACGAGTAGCAGCCGTCGTACGGCGTGCCTACGCTCCCCTCATGATCCGTACCGTCGGAGCGCTGGTCCTGGCCGCCGCCGTGGCCGGGTGCGTGCCCGCCCGGGCGCCGGCGGAGGACCCGCCGGCCGGCCCCTCCGCCGTCCCCCTCGTCGCCCAGGGCTTCCCGCCGACGGCGGCGGAGGCCAGGACCCGGCTCGCCGCGCTGACGGTGGCCTGGGGGAGGAACTGGCAGACGTACGCGCGCTCCGCCTTCGGCGACGGCTGGTCCGATGAGACCGACGCCCCCGGCGGGCGCAACGGCTGTGACACCCGGGACGACGTGCTGCGCCGGGACCTCGCCGAGGTGCGGCTCGGCGACCGGAACCCGTGCGTCGTCCTCTCGGGCGTCCTCCACGACCCGTACTCCGGCAAGCGGCTGCCCTACTCGTACCGCAAGCCCTCCGAGATCCAGACCGACCACGTCGTCGCGCTCGGTGCGGCCTGGCGCGCGGGCGCCTGGGCCTGGACGCCCGCGCGGCGCCTGGTCTTCGCCAACGACCTGGACGTCCTGCTCGCCACGGACAAGCAGACCAACCAGGAGAAGAGCAGCAAGACCCCGGACAAGTGGAAGCCCCCGCGCACGGCGTACTGGTGCGAGTACGGCCGACGCTGGACCGGGATCAAGGCGAAGTACGGCCTGACGGTCTCCCCGCCCGAGAAGGAGGCCGTCCGGGAGCTCCTCGCCACCTGCGACTGAGGCCGCTCGGTCCCGGTGCGAGGGTGCCCCGCGCACCCGGTACACTGGTCCGGATTGCTGCGTCCCGTGTCCGACCCCGGTCGGCGCCACCAGAACGGGACAGTCAGCCGGAGACCCGGCCCTCGGGCGGGGTTTCCAGGAGCGTCGCGCACCTTCGAAGGTGTCGCGGGCCACCCATCACCACCCGGATTCCCGGGAGCGGCGATGGGTCGTTCGCGTGCTGCACGTATGTGCCCAGACCTGGGAGCGGCTGCCCGACAGGTCCGTCTCGTACGGACCGGACGGGTTTCCCGGCTGCGGATGCGACCTCCCCTAACCCTGGTGAAGCCGTTTTCGTTCTTATGAGAGAGGTTGGTTCATGCCGAACCAGTCCCGTCCCAAGGTCAAGAAGTCGCGTGCCCTCGGCATCGCGCTGACCCCGAAGGCCGTCAAGTACTTCGAGGCCCGCCCCTACCCGCCGGGCGAGCACGGCCGTGGCCGCAAGCAGAACTCGGACTACAAGGTCCGTCTGCTCGAGAAGCAGCGTCTGCGCGCCCAGTACGACATCAGCGAGCGCCAGATGGCGCGCGCCTACGACCGTGCCAAGAAGGCCGAGGGCAAGACGGGCGAGGCGCTGGTCGTCGAGCTCGAGCGTCGCCTCGACGCCCTGGTCCTGCGTTCGGGCATCGCCCGCACCATCTACCAGGCCCGCCAGATGGTCGTCCACGGCCACATCCAGGTCAACGGTGGCAAGGTCGACAAGCCGTCGTTCCGCGTCCGTCCCGACGACGTCGTGATGGTCCGCGAGCGCAGCCGCACCAAGCCGCTGTTCGAGATGGCCCGCGAGGGTGGCTTCGCCGCCGACGGTGAGACCCCGCGCTACCTGCAGGTCAACCTGAAGGCCCTGGCCTTCCGCCTCGACCGCGACCCGAACCGCAAGGAAATCCCGGTCATCTGCGACGAGCAGCTGGTCGTCGAGTACTACGCCCGCTGATACCGGCAACGGCGCAGTACCACCCACGCGGTGTTCAGCCCGCCGCTTCCCCACCCTTTCCGGTGGGGGAGCCGGCGGGCTTCCGCGTTCCCGGGACCGCCGCCGCCGACCTGGCCGTACGGAACGGACGCGGAGCCGCCCGCCCGGCCGTCCCCGCCGGGCCGCCGACGGCCGGACCCCGACGGTGCGCGAGCGCCCGCTCCACCGCCGCGTCCAAGGAGAGCCCCAGCCCCTCACGCAAGGCCGCGGCGTACGCCTCCGGCCCCAGCGCCGCCCCCGCGTGCTGCTCGCACAGCGTCCTCGGCCCGTTGAACGAGGCGGAGCCGAAGAGCTGGATGCCCACCGTGTCCCAGACCGGCACCGTCGCGCCCTGCAGCACCGCAGCCTCCACCGCGTCGCCCTCGCTCACCGTCACCAGCGCGAGCAGCTCGATCGCGAGAACCAGGCCGACCTGGTCACGGAAGGCGTGGTTGATCGTCACGCACTCGTCGAGCAGCTCCCGCGCCTCCCCGAACGCACCCCGGGTCCACGCCGAGAACGCGAGCACGTAGAGCGCGTACGCCCTGGTCCAGCGCTCCCCGCGCTCCTCGCAGACCTCCCGCACCTCCCGGCAGATCGCGACCGCACCCTCCAGGTCGCCGCCGAAGGCCCGCGCCATCGCCAGCTCGACCTGCCCCATCAGCACGTTGCTGTTCAGCTCGCCGAGTTCGCGGTACGACTCCAGGGCCCGCCCGATCAACTCCTCCGCCCGCGGCATGTCGTCCGAGAGCAGCGCCAGACAGCCCATCCGGTGCGTCGCGTACGCCTCCGCCAGCGCGTTCCTGGAGGCCCTGGCCCGCTCCCGGCACTCGTGGAGCGCCGCCACCGCGGCCGTGCCGTCGCCCTGGAGGATCGTCACGTACCCGAGCACCCACAGCGCCTTCAGCCGGGCCTCCTCGTGCCCGGACTCCAGCGCGAGCGCCCGCTCCAGCCAGTGCCGCCCCTCCGAGAGACGCCCGCAGCCCACCCAGGCGAACCAGAGCGTGCCCGCCAGGTGCTGCGCGAGATGCGCGTCGTCCGGGAGTTCGAGGCACAGGTCGAGGGCCGCCCGGAGGTTCGGCAGGGCCGCGTCCGTCCGGGCCGCCACCTCCGCCTGGCGCGGGCTGAACCACTCCAGCTCGCACCAGGTCGCGAGGCCCATGTACCAGTCGCGGTGCCGTCGTCGCAGCCGCTCCGTGTCGCCGAGCGCGGCCAGCCACTCCGCCCCGTAGTCCGCAACCGTGTCCAGGATCCGGTAGCCGGGGCCGGCGGGCGTGTCCTCGCGCGCCACCAGCGACTGCGCCAGCAGCCCGCCGAGCAGGTCGAGGATCCGGTCCGGCGGCAGCTCGGGGCCACCGCACACGTACTCCACCGCCTCCAGGTCGAAGGGGCCGGCGAAGACGGAGAGCCGCGCCCACAGCAGGCGCTCCTCCGGGGTGCACAGCTCGTGGCTCCAGCCGATCGCCGTCCGCAGCGTCTGGTGGCGGGGGAGCGCCCCGCGCGCACCGACCGTGAGCAACCGGAACCGGTCGTCGAGACGGCACAGCATCTGCTCGACGGAGAGGAGCGGCAGCCGGCCGGCCGCCAGTTCGAGGGCGAGCGGGATGCCGTCGAGCCGCCGGCAGAGCTCACGCACGGCCGCGGACGCGGGGGAGTCGTGCGCGCAGTCCGGTGGGGCGGCGTCGTGGACGGAGCGGTGCACCGAGTCGCGCAAGGGCCGGTCGCGTACGGGACAGGCGCGTACGGAAAGGTCCTGCACGGAGTGGTCGTGCACGGGCGCCACCGGCGCGCCCGCCTCCGCGGCCCGCTCCGCGAGCAGCGCCACCGCGTCCGCCTCGCCCATCGGCGCCAGCCTGAACACGGCCTCGCCCGCCACCCGCAGCGGGCGGCGGCCCACCGCGAGCACCGTCAGCCCGGGAGCGTGCGCGAGCAGCTCCCGCACCAGCGGCGCGCAGCTCTCCACCAGGTGCTCGAAACCGTCGAGCAGCAGCAGGAGCCGCCGCTCCGCGAGATGCTCCACCAGCACCTCGCGCGGGCCCCGCAGCGTGTGATCGGTCAGCCCGAGCGCCTCGACCAGGGCGTGTTCCACCAGATCCGGATCGCGCAGCGGTGCGAGCTCGGCGAGCCGCACCTCGTCGCCGTAGCGTTTCTGCGCCCCCGAGGCAACGCGCAGCGCGAGCCGCGTCTTGCCGACCCCGCCCACCCCGACGACCGTGACGAGGCGTGAGTCCTCGATGAGTCGCGCCAGTTCGGCCTGCTCGGCGGCCCGTCCGACGAACCGGTTCGGCTCCGCCGGGAGATTGCTCCGTCGCATGGGACACGGAGCGTACTCATTCGCACGCGCTCCGTACAATCGGATTCCGTAACTCCCTTCCCAGCGGCGGTAATGCGGTACGGCCGGGCAGCCCGGGCGCGATAGGGTCGGGTGACTACTTTTGACAAGGGCCCGAAGGGCCGACGACAGCAGAGAGCGGTGCAGAGTGACCGGTGGAGAGGTTGCCGGGATCCTGGTGGCCGTCTTCTGGGCGATCCTGGTCTCCTTCCTCGCCGTGGTGCTGGTGAGGCTGGCGCAGACGCTCAAGGCGACCACCAAGCTGGTGGCGGACGTGACCGAGCAGGCGGTTCCCCTGCTCGCGGACGCCTCCGCGACCGTGCGCTCCGCACAGACCCAGCTCGACCGGGTCGACGCCATCGCCTCGGACGTCCAGGAAGTCACCTCCAACGCGTCCGCGCTCTCCTCCACCGTCGCCTCCACCTTCGGCGGCCCGCTCGTCAAGGTGGCCGCGTTCGGCTACGGCGTGCGCAAGGCGCTCGGCCGCGGTCGGGAGGCCGAGGGCGTGCCCGCGGCCACCGCGCGACGTACTGTGATCGTCGGCCGTACGGTGCCGTCCGCACGGCGCCGGAAGCAGAAGGGCTGAGACGCCATGTTCCGCCGCACGTTCTGGTTCACGGCCGGCGCAGCCGCCGGCGTGTGGGCCACCACCAAGGTCAACCGCAAGCTGAAGCAGCTGACCCCCGAGAGCCTCGCCGCCCAGGCGGCGGACAAGGCCGTCGAGGCAGGTCACCGGCTCAAGGACTTCGCCCTCGACGTGAGGGCGGGCATGCTCCAGCGGGAGACCGAACTGGGCGAGGCACTCGGCCTGGACGGCCCCCCGGTCGACAACGACCCCGACCGCGAGCTTCCGGCACCCCGCCGGGCGGCGCTCGACCACACCGCGCGCCCGACCACGACGTATTCAATCCCCACGATCTCGTACAACCGGAATGAGGACCACTGATGGAGTCGGCTGAAATCCGCCGCCGCTGGCTGAGCTTCTTCGAGGAGCGCGGGCACACCGTCGTCCCTTCGGCGTCGCTCATCGCGGACGACCCGACTCTGCTGCTCGTCCCGGCCGGCATGGTGCCCTTCAAGCCCTACTTCCTGGGTGAGGTCAAGCCGCCCTTCTCGCGCGCCTCCAGTGTGCAGAAGTGCGTGCGGACGCCCGACATCGAGGAAGTCGGCAAGACCACCCGCCACGGCACGTTCTTCCAGATGTGCGGCAACTTCTCCTTCGGCGACTACTTCAAGGAAGGCGCCATCAAGCTCGCCTGGGAGCTGCTGACCACCTCGGTGGAGCACGGCGGCTACGGGCTGGACCCGGAGAAGCTCTGGATCACCGTGTACCTGGAGGACGACGAGGCCGAGCGCATCTGGCGCGACGTCGTCGGCGTCCCCGCCGAGCGCATCCAGCGCCTCGGCAAGAAGGACAACTACTGGTCGATGGGCGTCCCCGGACCCTGCGGCCCGTGCTCCGAGATCAACTACGACCGTGGCCCCGAGTTCGGCGTCGAGGGCGGCCCGGCCGTCAACGACGAGCGGTACGTGGAGATCTGGAACCTGGTCTTCATGCAGTACGAGCGCGGTGAGGGCTCGGGCAAGGACGACTTCCCGATCCTCGGCGAGCTGCCGTCGAAGAACATCGACACGGGCCTCGGTCTCGAGCGCCTGGCGATGATCCTCCAGGGCGTCCAGAACATGTACGAGACGGACACCCTCCAGGTCGTCATCGACAAGGCCACCGAGCTCACCGGCGTCGCCTACGGCAAGGCCCACGACAGCGACGTCTCGCTCCGCGTGGTCGCCGACCACATGCGTACGTCCGTCATGCTCATCGGCGACGGCGTCACCCCCGGCAACGAGGGCCGCGGCTACGTGCTGCGCCGCATCATGCGCCGCGCCGTCCGCAACATGCGCTTGCTCGGCGCCACCGGCCCGGTCGTCCAGGACCTCGTCGACACCGTGATCAACACGATGGGCGAGCAGTACCCGGAGCTGGTCACCGACCGCAAGCGCATCGAGACCGTCGCCCTCGCCGAAGAGGCCGCCTTCCTGAAGGCCCTCAAGGGCGGCACGAACATCCTCGACACCGCCGTGACCGAGACCAAGGCCGCCGGCGGCACGGTCCTCTCCGGCGACAAGGCGTTCCTGCTCCACGACACCTGGGGCTTCCCGATCGACCTCACCCTGGAGATGGCCTCCGAGCAGGGCCTCTCCGTGGACGAGGACGGCTTCCGCCGCCTGATGAAGGAGCAGCGGGAGCGCGCCAAGGCCGACGCCAAGGCCAAGAAGACCGGTCACGCCGACATGACCGCGTACCGGGAGATCGCCGACAGCAACGGCGCCACCGAGTTCACCGGCTACACCAACCTGGAGGGCGAGACCACGGTCGTCGGTCTCCTCGTCAACGGTGTCTCCTCGCCGGCCGCGTCCGAGGGCGACGAGGTCGAGGTCGTCCTCGACCGCACCCCCTTCTACGCCGAGGGCGGCGGCCAGATCGCCGACCAGGGCCGGATCAAGCTGCACAGCGGCGCGGTCATCGAGATCCGTGACGTCCAGCAGCCCGTTCCCGGTGTCTCCGTGCACAAGGGTTCCGTGCAGGTCGGCGAGGTGACCGTGGGCGCCACCGCCTACGCCACCATCGACGTGCGCCGCCGCCGGGCCATCGCCCGCGCCCACTCGGCCACCCACCTGACCCACCAGGCGCTGCGCGACGCCCTCGGCCCGACGGCCGCCCAGGCCGGTTCCGAGAACCAGCCCGGCCGCTTCCGCTTCGACTTCGGTTCGCCGAACGCCGTCCCCGGCACGGTCCTCACGGACGTCGAGCAGAAGATCAACGAGGTCCTCTCGCGCGAGCTGGAGGTCCACGCCGAGGTCATGCCGATCAACGAGGCCAAGCGCCAGGGCGCCATCGCCGAGTTCGGCGAGAAGTACGGCGAGCAGGTCCGCGTCGTCACCATCGGCGACTTCTCCAAGGAGCTGTGCGGCGGCACGCACGTCGGCAACACCGCCCAGCTGGGCCTGGTGAAGCTGCTCGGCGAGTCGTCCATCGGCTCCGGCGTGCGCCGCATCGAGGCCCTCGTGGGTGTCGACGCGTACAACTTCCTCGCTCGCGAGCACACGGTCGTCGCCCAGCTCCAGGAGCTGGTCAAGGGCCGTCCGGAGGAGCTGCCGGAGAAGATCTCCGCCATGCTCGGCAAGCTGAAGGACGCCGAGAAGGAGATCGAGAAGTTCCGCGCGGAGAAGGTCCTCCAGGCCGCCGCCGGTCTCGTCGACTCCGCCCAGGACGTCCGCGGCCTCGCCCTGGTCACCGGCCAGGTCCAGGACGGCACCGGCGCCGACGACCTGCGCAAGCTGGTCCTCGACATCCGCGGCCGCTTCCCGTCCGACCGCCCGGCCGTCGTGGCCCTGTTCACCACGGCCAACGGCAAGCCGCTCACGGTCATCGCCACCAACGAGGCCGCCCGTGAGCGCGGTCTCAAGGCCGGCGAGCTGGTCCGCACGGCCGCCAAGACCCTCGGTGGCGGTGGCGGCGGCAAGCCGGACGTCGCCCAGGGCGGCGGCACGAACCCGCAGGCCGTCGGCGAGGCCATCGCCGCCGTCGAGCGTCTCGTGGTGGAGACGGCGTGACGATGCGTCGCGGCCGCCGTATCGCGGTCGATGTCGGGGACGCCCGGATCGGGGTCGCCTCGTGCGACCCCGACGGGGTCCTCGCCACGCCGGTGGAGACCGTGCCGGGACGTGACGTCCCGGCCGCCCACCGGCGGCTCCGCCAGATCGTCGAGGAGTACGAGCCCATCGAGGTCGTCGTGGGTCTGCCCCGCTCGCTCAGCGGGCGGGAGGGCCCGGCCGCGACCAAGGTCAGGGCCTTCGCCCGCGAGATGGCCAAGGGCATCGCGCCCGTGCCGGTCCGTCTCGTCGACGAGCGGATGACGACGGTCACCGCGACCCAGGGCTTGCGGGCCTCGGGAGTGAAGGCGAAGAAGGGGCGGTCCGTCATCGACCAGGCCGCCGCTGTGATCATCCTGCAGGCTGCTCTTGAGTCCGAACGGGTATCAGGTAATCCGCCCGGCGAGGGCGTCGAAGTGGTCATCTGATCGCGATACGGTAACGTTCCGCGCGATGCGGCGGTGTTCGAACAACTGCCGCACTACGTAGAGGCGGATCGTCCGGAAGCCTCGCGGCTGTTTGGGGATCGATGACTGAGTATGGCCGGAGCCCCGGCTCCGAACCGTGGCACCCCACGGACCCGTTGTACGGGGACCAGGGGTGGGAAGGTCAGCAGCAGTACCCGCATCCGCAGCAGGCGAGCCAGTACGGCCAGGGCGGCGGCCACGGGTACGAGGAGTCGTACCCGCAGCAGTACCAGGAGCAGCAGCAGTACCAGCAGCCCCATTACCAGGACCCGCAGCAGCACCAGGGCTACGTGGATCCGCAGTACCAGCAGCAGGTGCAGCCGCAGCAGTACCAGCAGCACCCCCAGCAGCACCAGCACCCCCAGCAGCAGTACGGGACGGGGTACCCGGGCGGTTACGACACGCCCGGGAACCTCGGACAGCAGTACGACGGCAGCTGGGAGTCGGGCCAGGCCGCGATGGCGTACGGCGGCCCCCCGGCCGATCCGTACGGCGGCCAGAACCCCGACCTCTACGGCACTCCTCAGGCGTATCCGCCGCCCCAGCCTCCCGGCCACCGGCAGAACCCGCCGGAGCCGGTGATCGACTGGGCGCCGGAGGAAGAGGTGCGTCCGGAGCCGGAGGAGGAGCAGCACCCCTTCTTCACGGGCGCCGACGACTCGGACGACGGTCGCGACGAGCATGACGAGTACGACGAGTACGACGACGAGCCGGCACCGGGACGCGGCTCCCGCGGCGGCGACCGCGAGCGCCGGAGCAAGGCGAAGAAACGCAAGGGCAAGAACGGCGTGGCCTGCCTCGTCGTGGCGGCCGTGCTGGTCGGCGGCGTCGGCGGCGTCGGCTATTTCGGCTACCAGTTCTGGCAGGGCCAGTTCGCCGCGGCACCCGACTACGCGGGCGCCGGCAGCGGCGAGGTCCAGGTCGAGATCCCGAAGGACTCGGGCGGCTACCAGATCGGCAACATCCTCAAGAAGGCGGGCGTCGTCAAGAGCGTCGACGCCTTCGTCTCGGCGCAGGGAAAGAACCCCAAGGGGCTCTCCATCCAGGCGGGCGTCTACACGCTGAAGAAGGAGATGTCGGCCGAGAGCGCGGTCTCCCTCATGCTCAACCCGGTGAGCCAGGCCAACCTCGTCATCCCCGAGGGCAAGCGCAACACCTGGGTCTACGACCAGCTCGACAAGCGCCTCGACCTCAAGGCGGGCACCACCAAGGGCATCGCCCGCGCGAAGGCGGACTCCCTGGGGCTGCCCGACTGGGCCGTGAACCACGACGACGTGAAGGACCCGCTGGAGGGCTTCCTCTTCCCGGCCAGCTACCCCGTCTCCAAGACGGCGAAGCCCGAGGACGTGCTCCGCAAGATGGTGTCCCGCGCGAACGCGGAGTACTCGAAGCTCGACCTGGAGGCGAAGTCCAAGGAGCTCGGCCTGAAGGGGCCGTGGGAGCTGGTGACCGTCGCGAGCCTGGTCCAGGCGGAGGGCAAGACGCACGATGACTTCCGCAAGATGGCGGAGGTCATCTACAACCGTCTGAAGCCCGAGTACCGCGAGACGGTCCAGCTGCTCCAGTTCGACTCGACCCTCAACTACCTGAAGGGTCAGAGCGAGATCAAGATCTCCGAGCAAGAGGCGAACACCAACACGGACCCGTACAACACGTACAAGCACAAGGGGCTGCCGCCGGGGCCGATCGGCAACCCGGGCAACGCGGCGCTGGCATCGATGCTCGACCCGACCAAGGACGGCTGGCTCTACTTCGTGGCCACGGACGGCATGAACAAGACCGAGTTCGCCAAGACACACGCGGACTTCCTCAAGCTGAAGGACAAGTTCAATGCCAGCACGAACCAGTGAGACGGGCCGCCGCGCGGCCGTCCTCGGTTCGCCGATCGCCCACTCGCTCTCCCCGGTCCTGCACCGGGCGGCCTACGCCGAGCTGGGCCTCGACGACTGGTCGTACGACCGGTTCGAGGTCGACGAGGCCGGTCTGCCCGGCTTCGTCGGCGAGCTGGACGACAGCTGGGCGGGTCTGTCCCTGACCATGCCGCTCAAGCGGGCGATCATCCCGCTGCTGGACGAGGTCAGCGACACGGCGGCCTCCGTGGAAGCCGTGAACACGGTCGTCCTCCGCGAGGACGGACGGCGGGTCGGCGACAACACCGACATCCCCGGCATGATCGCCGCCCTGCGGGAGCGGGGCGTCGAGAAGGTGGAATCGGCCGCGATCCTCGGCGCCGGCGCCACGGCGTCCTCCGCGCTGGCCGCCCTCGCCCGGGTCTGCGCGGGCCCCGTCACCGCGTACGTCCGCAGCGAGGCGCGCGCGGAGGAGATGCGCGGCTGGGGCGAGCGGCTCGGAGTGGACGTCCGTACCGCCGACTGGGAGCGCGCGGCCGAGGCCTTCGCCGCCCCGCTGGTCATCGCGACCACCCCGGCCGGCACCACGAACGCCCTCGCCGGCGCCGTCCCCGACGCGGTCGGCACCCTCTTCGACGTCCTGTACGACCCCTGGCCGACCGCGCTCGCCGCGGCCTGGTCCGACCGCGGCGGCAAGGTCGTCGGCGGCCTCGACCTCCTCGTCCACCAGGCCGTCCTCCAGGTCGAGCAGATGACGGGCCGCACGCCCGCCCCGCTCGCGGCGATGCGGGCGGCGGGGGAGCAGGCGCTGGCCGCCAGGTAGGCTCGCCTGCGCGTGCCGGGCCGATCGGTGCGCGAGGGGGTACGGGGGATATGGGCGAGGAACTGCTGCTGGCGTCCAAGTGGGACGTCGGCTTCGACGTGGTGCGTTTTCTCTGGGTGGGGTTCTTCAGCAGCCTGCCCGCGTGGGCGCGGTACACCGTGCTCGCGCTGTTCGGCGCGACCCTGGTGTACGGCTTCGTCTCCTGGCTGCGGAACCGTTCCGGCTCCGCCACGGAGGCCGAGGAGACCGCTCCGGAGGCCGCCCCGGAGACCGCTTCCGAGTCCGCGGCGGACGCTCCGGACACCCAGGAGACCGTCCGAGGCGGTGAGACCCGCGTCCGATAGCTGGACCGGAGGCCGGGCGACCGGCCCGGACGTGGGAGGATCGGACACGGCGGGCCAGGGCCGCGCACCCGGCCGCGCCGTCGCAGTGCCCAGGCGCGAGCATGAGGAGCATCGTTGAGCAGGTTGCGTTGGCTGACCGCTGGGGAATCCCACGGACCCGCGCTGGTCGCGACGCTGGAGGGTCTTCCCGCCGGCGTCCCCGTCACCACCGAGCTGGTGGCAGACCACCTCGCGCGGCGGCGACTCGGCTATGGGCGCGGCGCCCGGATGAAGTTCGAGCAGGACGAGATCACCTTCCTCGGCGGCGTCCGCCACGGACTCTCCCTCGGCTCCCCGATCGCCGTCATGGTCGGCAACACCGAGTGGCCCAAGTGGGAGACGGTCATGTCGGCCGACCCGGTCGACCCGTCCCTGCTCAAGGAGACGGGCCGCAACGCGCCCCTGACCCGGCCGCGGCCCGGCCACGCGGACCTCGCCGGCATGCAGAAGTACGGCTTCGACGAGGCCCGCCCGATCCTGGAGCGCGCCAGCGCCCGGGAGACCGCGGCCCGGGTCGCCCTCGGCGCCGTCGCCCGCTCCTTCATCAAGGAGGCCGCGGGCATCGAGATCGTGTCGCACGTCGTCGAGCTGGCCGCCGCCAAGGCGCCGTACGGCGTCTACCCGACCCCCGCCGACGTCGAGCGGCTCGACGCCGACCCGGTCCGCTGCCTCGACGCCGACGCGTCGAAGGCGATGGTCGCCGAGATCGACCAGGCCCACAAGGACGGCGACACCCTCGGCGGAGTCGTGGAGGTCCTCGCGTACGGCGTGCCCGTCGGTCTCGGCTCGCACGTCCACTGGGACCGGCGCCTCGACGCCCGGCTCGCCGCCGCCCTCATGGGCATCCAGGCCATCAAGGGCGTCGAGGTCGGCGACGGCTTCGACCTCGCCCGCGTGCCCGGCTCGAAGGCGCACGACGAGATCGTCCGCACCGAGGACGGCATCAAGCGCACCTCCGGCCGCGCCGGCGGCACCGAGGGCGGTCTGACCACCGGCGAGCTGCTGCGCGTCCGCGCCGCGATGAAGCCGATCGCGACCGTCCCGCGCGCCCTCGCCACGATCGACGTCGTCACCGGCGAGGCCACGGCCGCCCACCACCAGCGCTCCGACGTGTGCGCCGTCCCCGCCGCCGGCATCGTCGCCGAGGCCATGGTCGCGCTCGTCCTCGCGGACGCCGTCGTCGAGAAGTTCGGCGGCGACAGCGTCCCGGAGACCCGCCGCAACGTGCAGTCGTACCTCGACAACCTGCGCATCCGGTGACCGCCGGACCGCTGGTCGTCCTCGTCGGGCCCATGGGGTCCGGCAAGTCCACGGTGGGCGCGCTCCTGGCCGAACGGCTCGGCGCGCCCTACCGGGACACCGACGCCGACATCGTCGCCGCCGAGGGCCGGGAGATCTCCGACATCTTCGTCGAGGACGGCGAGGAGCACTTCCGCGCCCTGGAGCGGGCCGCGGTCGCCACGGCCGTCGCCGATCACGAGGGCGTCCTCGCCCTCGGCGGCGGCGCGATCCTCGACGAGGGCACCCGCGGCCTGCTCGCCGGGCTGCCCGTCGCGTACCTCTCGATGGACGTCGAGGAAGCGGTCCGCCGTGTCGGCCTCAACACCGCGCGGCCACTGCTCGCCGTCAACCCGCGCCGCCAGTGGCGCGAGCTGATGGACGCGCGCCGCCACCTCTACACCGAAGTCGCACGAGTGGTCGTCACCACCGACGACCGCACCCCCGAAGAGGTCGCGGACGCGGTCCTCTCGGCACTGGATCTGAAGAAGGACGCATGACGACGGACCAGGAAACGACCCGTATCCAGGTCGCGGGCAGCGCGGGCACCGAGCCGTACGAGGTGCTGGTCGGCCGGCAGCTGCTCGGCGAGCTCCCCGCCCTGATCGGCCCGCGGGCCAAGCGGATCGCCGTGATCCACCCCGAGGCGCTCGCCGACACCGGCGAGGCCCTCCGCGCGGACCTCGCCGACCAGGGCTACGAGGCCGTTGCCATCCAGGTGCCGAACGCGGAGGAGGCGAAGACCGCCGAGGTCGCCGCCTACTGCTGGAAGGCGCTGGGCCAGACCGGCTTCACCCGGACCGACGTCATCGTCGGCGTCGGCGGCGGCGCGACCACCGACCTCGCGGGCTTCGTCGCCGCGACCTGGCTGCGCGGCGTGCGCTGGATCGCCGTACCGACCACGGTCCTCGCCATGGTCGACGCGGCCGTCGGCGGCAAGACGGGCATCAACACCGCCGAGGGCAAGAACCTCGTCGGCGCCTTCCACCCGCCGGCGGGCGTCATCTGCGACCTCGCCGCGCTCGACTCGCTGCCGGTGCACGACTACGTCAGCGGTCTCGCCGAGATCATCAAGGCCGGCTTCATCGCCGACCCCGTGATCCTCGACCTCGTCGAGGAGGACCCGGAGGCGGCCCGTACGCCCGCGGGCCCGCACACCGCCGAGCTCATCGTCCGGTCGATCCAGGTCAAGGCGGACGTGGTCTCCGGCGACCTCAAGGAGTCCGGCCGCCGCGAGATCCTCAACTACGGCCACACGCTGGCCCACGCCATCGAGAAGAACGAGCGGTACAAGTGGCGGCACGGCGCCGCCGTCTCCGTCGGCATGGTGTTCGCCGCCGAGCTCGGCCGGCTCGCCGGCCGGCTCGACGACGCCACCGCAGACCGGCACCGCGCGGTCCTGGAGTCCGTCGGCCTGCCGCTCACCTACCGCGGCGACCAGTGGCCCAAGCTCCTGGAGACGATGAAGGTGGACAAGAAGTCCCGTGGCGACCTGCTGCGCTTCATCGTCCTCGACGGGCTCGGCAAGCCGGCCGTCCTGGAAGGCCCCGACCCGGCCGTGCTGTTCGCGGCCTACGGTGAGGTGGCGGTGTGACCGACCCCCGACCCGTACTGGTGCTGAACGGCCCGAACCTCGGGCGGCTCGGCTCCCGAGAGCCCGACATCTACGGCGCCACCTCGTACAAGGGGCTCGTGGAGTCCTGCCGGGCCCTGGGCGCGGAGCTGGGCTTCGACGTCGAGGTCCGGGAGACCAACGACGAGGGCGAGATGATCCGCTGGCTCCACGAGGCGGCGGACGGTTCGGTCCCGGTGGTGCTCAATCCGGGGGCGTTCACCCACTACTCGTACGGGATGCGGGACGCGGCCGCGCAGCGGACGGCCCCGCTGATCGAGGTGCACATCTCGAACCCGTACACCCGTGAGGAGTTCCGCCACACCTCGGTCGTCGCCGCGGTGGCGACCGGGACGGTGGCCGGCTTCGGGATCGGCTCCTACCGGCTGGCGCTGCGGGCGCTCGCCGAGGAACTGACCGACGGCTGACCGGACGGCGAGCGGGGCGGGGGCGGGCCGGGCACTCCGGGTCCGCCCCGGCCGTTCCCCCTGTGGGGGGCAGGGGCGGTAACGTTCCGGCGTCCCTGATACATCAGTCAGTCGTACGAGACGGAGTGGCACCGGATGCAGCACGCAGTGGGGGGCCCGCTGCCACCGCCCGAGCAGTCGCCGGGCCAGGCGCCCGGCACCGGACCCGTGACAGGAGCCGCGCCTGGGCCCGTCCTGGGGCCGGTCTCCGGACAGGCTCCCGGAGCTCCCATGACTCCCGGTCAGGCGCCCACGGCCCCCATGGCTTCCATAGCGCACATGGCTCCCCTGGCTCCCGGGCAGGCCCCGGGGGCCGTCCCGGGACCGCCGGCAGGCGGCGCGCAGGGAGGGCACCCGCCCCTCCCGTCCGCGCCTCCTCCGAGCGGCCCGTACCCCGCGCCGAACGCCGGTTCCCGGCTCGGCGTGCACCCGACCCTCCAGTCGGGCGCTCCCCGGCCGCAGCAGCATCCCTCGCCGCCCCCGCACGCCGCTCCGGCCGCCCCGGGCCCCGGCGGACCGGGCTGGGGCACCCCCGGAGCCGTACCGCAGCCCCCGGCCGCCCCGCAGCATCCGACGGTCCCGAACCACTCGGCCGGGGCGCCGCTCCGCGCGGACCTCACCGGCCACGTCCCGCTGCCGCCCGTGGGCGCGCCCGTCGCGCCGCCCGTGGAGCACGGCGGAGGGACAGGGGCGGCGACCCTCGCCGTTCTGCTCATCGGCCCCGCGGGCGCCGGCAAGACGACGGTCGCCCGGCACTGGGCCCAGCGCCGCCGCGTGCCCACCGCGCACATCAGCCTCGACGACGTACGCGAGTGGGTGTGCTCCGGCTTCGCCGACCCGCAGTCCGGCTGGAACGAGAACTCCGAGGCGCAGTACCGGCTCGCCCGCCGCACCTGCGGGTTCGCCGCCCGGAACTTCCTCGCCAACGGCATCTCCTGCATCGTCGACGACGCGGTCTTCCCCGACCGGCCCGTCGTCGGCCTCGGCGGCTGGAAGCGGCACGTCGGCCCCGGCCTGCTGCCCGTCGTGCTCCTGCCGGGCCTGGAGATCGTCCTGGAGCGCAACGCCGAGCGCAGCGGCAACCGGCGCCTCTCGGACGAGGAGGTCGCCGCCATCCACGGCCGGATGGCCGGCTGGTACGGCTCCGGCCTGCCGATCATCGACAACTCCACGTACGACGTCGAGACCACCGCGCGCGTCCTCGACGACGTCCTCGCCCGCGCGATAGCGAGCCCGCCGGCCTGGTGACCCGATGCGGGGCTGATGCGGATCCGCCTCCGGCCCGGGACCGCCCCGGCCGGACCCCGGCCCGGAACCGGTTCCGGCCTCGGGCCGGCGGCCTAGGCCTTGGCCCGGGACCGACCCCGCCCGGACCCCCGGCCCGGGACTGCTCCGGCCTCGGGCCGGACCTGCCGAGGCCTCGGCCCGGGACCGACCCCGCCCGGACCCCCGGCCCGGGACCGGTTCCGGCACTGGACCGCCCCGGTTCGGGAGCGCCTCCGGTATCGCCCCGCCCGGCCCGCCGCCGACCGTCCCCGGAACCGACCGTGACGGGCGTCCGCACGGTCGGCCGCTCAGAACAGGCCACCTCGCCGAGCTCCTCGTAGGCTCGGAGCATGTCAGAGGTGTATGCGGACCGCCGTGTACGGCTGCGCGATCGGTGCGCGGCCGCGGGCAGCCCGGCGGCCCTGGTCTCCCGCCCTGCCAACGTCCGCTATCTCGCGGGCGGTTCGCCCGCCGGGGCCGTCCTGCTCATCGGCCCCGAGCCGGACGCGGACGTCCTGCTCTGCCCCGTACCGCCCGGCGGCGAGCCGGCCGACGGGCGGCTCGACGAGCTGCTCCGGCAGCAGGTCCTGCCCGCCGGCGGGGGCGATCCTGCGGTCGCGGCCGTCGACCTCGCGCGCCGGGCGGGCGCCGACGCGCTCGCCGTCGAGGAGCACGACCTGACCGTGGCCCGGCACCGCGCCATGGGCTCCGTCGCGCCCGGTCTCCACCTCGCGGACCTCGCCTGCGCCGTGGAACAGCTCAGGATCGTCAAGGACGAGGACGAGATCGCCAGCCTGCGGATCGCCGCCGAGATCGCCGACCAGGCCCTCGGTGAGCTCCTGGAGTCGATCCTGGTGGGGCGGACCGAGCGCCACCTCGCCCTGGAGCTGGAGCGGCGGCTCGTCGACCACGGCGCCGACGGGGCAGCCTTCCCGACCTCGGTGGCGACCGGGCCGCACTCCGGGCGCCGTCGGCACCGGCCCACCGACCGTCGCGTCGAGGAGGGTGATTTCCTCTCCGTCTGCCTCGGCGCCGACTACCGCGGCTACCGCTGCGAGATCGGTCGTACCTTCGTCATCGGAACGGCGCCCGCCGACTGGCAGATCGAGCTGTACGAGCTCGTCTTCGCCGCTCAGCGGGCGGGACGCGAGTCCCTCGCACCGGGCGCCGAGTACCGCGACGTGGACCGGGCGGCCCGTCAGATCCTGGACTCCGGAGGCCACGCGGAGGCCGCCGTGCCGCTCACCGGGCACGGGGTGGGGCTCGAAATCGACGAGGACCCGCAGCTCTCACCCTCGGCCATGGGTAAACTGGACGCTTGTGTGCCGGTCACCGTCGAACCGGGGGTCCACCTCCCGGGCCGGGGCGGGGTCCGGATCGATGACACGCTCGTCGTGCGCCAGGAGGCGGACGGCGGACCCGAGCTACTCACCATCACGACCAAGGAGCTGCTCGCGCTGTAGCGGCGCGTACGCCTCCACGGTCCCACGTCAGTCCAGAGTCCAGGAGATTCCGCAACCGTGGCTTCCACGAACGACCTCAAGAACGGCATGGTGCTCAAGCTCGAAGGCGGCCAGCTCTGGTCCGTCGTCGAGTTCCAGCACGTCAAGCCCGGCAAGGGCCCGGCCTTCGTGCGCACCAAGCTCAAGAACGTGCTGTCCGGCAAGGTCGTCGACAAGACGTTCAACGCCGGCGTCAAGGTCGAGACGGCCACCATCGACCGCCGCGACATGCAGTTCTCCTACATGGACGGCGACTACTTCGTCTTCATGGACGAGGAGACCTACGACCAGCTGCACGTCGACCGCAAGTCGGTGGGCGATGCCGCCAACTTCCTGATCGAGGGCTTCACCGCCTCGGTCGCCCAGCACGAGGGCTCGGTGCTCTACGTCGAGCTCCCCGCCGCCGTCGTGCTGACGATCAAGCACACCGACCCGGGCGTCCAGGGCGACCGCTCCACCGGCGGCACCAAGCCCGCCGAGCTGGAGACCGGCCACGAGATCCAGGTCCCGCTCTTCATCACCACCGGTGAGAAGGTCAAGGTCGACACCCGCACCAGCGACTACCTCGGCCGGGTGAACAGCTAACCGTGGCTGCTCGGAGCAAGGCCCGCAAGCGGGCCTTCCAGATCCTCTTCGAGGCCGACCAGCGCGGCGCCTCCGTCCAGGAGGTCCTCGCGGACCAGGTCCGGCTCGCGCGGTCCGACGACCGTCAGCCGCCGGTCAGCGACTTCACCATGCAGCTGGTCGAGGGCTACGCGACGCAGGTCGCGCGCATCGACGAGCTCATCCACACCTACGCGGTGGACTGGGACCTCGACCGGATGCCGGTCGCCGACCGGAACATCGTGCGCCTCGGTGCGTACGAGCTGATCTGGGAGGACGGCACGCCGGACGCGGTCGCGATCGACGAGGCGGTGCAGCTCGCCAAGGAGTTCTCGACCGACGAGTCCCCGAACTTCGTGAACGGTCTGCTGGCGCGCTTCAAGGACCTGAAGCCGCGCCTGCGCCGCGACGCGGACGTCTGAGTCCGCAGGACGGCCAGGACGGCCAGGACGGCCAGGAACGGCCAGGACGGCCAGGACGTCACCAGGTACGCCGAAGGGGCCCGCAGCCGGCGCTGCGGGCCCCTTCGGCATGTCCGGGACCCCTCGGGCACCAGCCCGGGCCCGGAGGGCCTGAGCGGCCCGTACAGGGCGGGGAAAGCACCGGGCCCGTGGACGTCGAATGACGTCCACGGGCCCGGCGGTACGTTTCTGCTGTTGCCTCGGAAGGGCAGCGGGTCAGTTCTCCTCGTGGGCGACCGCGCGGCGCGCGTCCGCGTCGAGGACGCCCCAGCTGATCAGCTGCTCGGTGAGGACCGAGGGGGACTGGTCGTAGATGACGGCAAGCGTGCGCAGGTCGTCCTGGCGGATCGACAGCACCTTGCCGTTGTAGTCGCCGCGCTGCGACTGGATCGTCGCCGCGTAGCGCTGGAGGGGGCCGGCCTTCTCCTGGGGGACGTGCGCGAGCCGCTCCAGGTCGAGGACCAGCTTCGGCGGCGGCTCGGCGGCCCCGCCCGGGGTCGTGCCCGGCAGGAGCTCCTGCACCGGCACCCCGTAGAAGTCGGCCAGCTCGGCGAGACGCTGCACGGTCACCGCGCGGTCACCACGCTCGTACGAGCCGACCACCACGGCCTTCCAGCGGCCCTGGGACTTCTCCTCCACCCCGTGGAGGGAAAGACCCTGCTGGGTGCGGATGGCACGGAGTTTGGCCCCGAGCTGCTTTGCGTATTCGCTGGACATAACGCTCCCGGACGCTGTGACGACATGCGGCTGCGCCGCGCGGCTGGTAACTCACTGTGAGGTTACGCAGCGTTACTCTTTCCCGTCAAGCCGAAAGGTCCGTACCGCCCCCTCCCGGGGGACGTCGCCCGGGGTGGCGGCGGGGGCGTCGGAAGCGGGACGGCATGCCCCTGGTAGTGTTGACCGCGCAAATCCGACGTCCTTTAAGAGCCGTCCCGTGAGGCGGAGAAGGAGGTCCGTTTCCCATGGACGCTCAGCAGTACAGCGATGACGCCCGGCCCGTGCTCGAGGCCCCGGACATCGCGCGGGTCCTGACCCGCATCGCCCACGAGATCGTCGAACGCGCCAAGGGCGCCGACGACGTGGTCCTCCTCGGCATCCCCACCCGCGGTGTCTACCTCGCCCGCCGGCTCGCCGAGAAGCTCGAATCGATCACCGGCACCAAGATCCCGGTCGGTTCCCTCGACATCACGATGTACCGGGACGACCTGCGCCTGAAGCCGGCCCGCGCCATCGGCCGCACCGAGATCCCCGGTGACGGCATCGACGGCCGCCTCGTCGTCCTCGTCGACGACGTGCTCTTCTCCGGCCGCACCATCCGCGCCGCCCTCGACGCCCTCGGCGACATCGGCCGCCCGCGCGCCGTCCAGCTCGCCGTCCTCGTCGACCGCGGCCACCGCGAGCTTCCGATCCGCGCCGACTACGTCGGCAAGAACCTCCCCACGTCGCTGCGGGAGACGGTCAAGGTCCAGCTCTCCGAGGAAGACGGTCGCGACACCGTCCTGCTCGGTACCCGGACCACCTCCTAACCGGACCGGCTCCCCCGCGGGGCAGGGGTACACCCCTGCGCTCCCGCATGCCCGCACGCCTCCCCACCACGGAGAGAAACCCCGATGATGCGTCACCTCATCTCGGCCGCCGACCTCACCCGCGACGACGCCGTCCTGATCCTCGACACCGCCGAGGAGATGGCCCGGGTGGCCGACAGGCCCATCAAGAAGCTGCCCACCCTGCGCGGCCGGACCATCTGCAACCTGTTCTTCGAGGACTCCACCCGGACCCGGATCTCCTTCGAGGCCGCCGAGAAGCGCCTCTCCGCCGACGTGATCAACTTCGCGGCCAAGGGCTCCAGCGTCTCCAAGGGCGAGTCCCTCAAGGACACCGCGCAGACCCTGGAGGCCATGGGCGTCGACGCGGTCGTCATCCGGCACGGCGCCTCCGGTGCCCCCTACCGCCTCGCCACCTCCGGCTGGATCGACGCCCCCGTCGTCAACGCCGGCGACGGCACCCACCAGCACCCCACCCAGGCCCTCCTGGACGCCTTCACCATGCGCCGCCGGCTCGTTGGCCGCGACGAGGGCCTCGGCAAAGACCTGAACGGCCGGCGCATCACGCTCGTCGGCGACGTCCTGCACAGCCGGGTCGCCCGCTCCAACGTCGACCTGCTGCACACCCTCGGCGCCGAGGTCACCCTGGTGGCCCCGCCGACCCTCGTCCCCGTCGGCGTCGAGACCTGGCCCTGCGAGATCTCGTACGACCTCGACAGCGTGCTGCCGAAGTCCGACGCGGTGATGATGCTTCGTGTGCAGCGAGAGCGGATGAACGCCGCCTTCTTCCCCACCGAGCGCGAGTACTCCCGCCGGTACGGGCTCGACGGCGACCGGATGGCGCGGATGCCCGAGCACGCCATCGTCATGCACCCCGGGCCCATGGTCCGCGGCATGGAGATCACCGCCGAGGTCGCGGACTCCGACCGCTGCACCGTGATCGAGCAGGTCGCCAACGGCGTCTCCATCCGGATGGCCGTCCTCTACCTGCTGCTCGGCGGCAACGACTCCGCCGCCACCGCCCCCAGCACCACCCGCACCGAGGAGAGCAAGTAATCATGAGCAAGATCCTTATCCGTGGTGCGCAGGTGCTCGGTGGCGAGGTCCAGGACGTCCTGATCGACGGCGAGACCATCGCGGCCACCGCCCGGCAGGGCGAAATCGACTGGAGTGGAACCGGCCTGTCCGCCGAGGGCGCGACGGTGATCGAGGCCGAGGGCCAGATCCTGCTGCCCGGCCTGGTCGACCTCCACACCCACCTGCGCGAGCCCGGCCGCGAGGACTCCGAGACCGTCCTCACCGGCACCCGTGCCGCCGCCTCCGGCGGCTACACCGCCGTCTTCGCCATGGCCAACACCCACCCGGTCGCCGACACCGCCGGCGTCGTCGAGCAGGTCTGGCGCCTCGGCAAGCAGTCCGGCTACTGCGACGTCCAGCCCATCGGCGCCGTCACCGTCGGCCTGGAGGGCAAGAAGCTCGCCGAGCTCGGCGCCATGAACGACTCCGCCGCCGGCGTCACCGTCTTCTCCGACGACGGCAAGTGCGTCGACGACGCCGTGATCATGCGCCGCGCCCTGGAGTACGTGAAGGCCTTCGGCGGCGTCGTCGCCCAGCACGCCCAGGAGCCGCGCCTCACCGAGGGTGCCCAGATGAACGAGGGCATCGTCTCCGCGGAGCTCGGCCTCGGCGGCTGGCCGGCCGTGGCCGAGGAGTCGATCATCGCCCGCGACGTCCTCCTCGCCGAGCACGTCGGCTCCCGCGTCCACATCTGCCACCTCTCCACCGCCGGCTCCGTCGAGATCGTCCGCTGGGCCAAGTCCCGCGGCATCGACGTCACCGCCGAGGTCACCCCGCACCACCTCCTCCTCACGGACGAGCTGGTCCGCTCGTACAACCCCGTCTACAAGGTCAACCCGCCGCTGCGCACCGAGAAGGACGTCCTCGCGCTGCGCGAGGCGCTGGCCGACGGCACGATCGACATCGTCGCCACCGACCACGCCCCGCACCCGCACGAGGACAAGGACTGCGAGTGGGCCGCCGCCGCCATGGGCATGGTCGGCCTGGAGACCGCCCTCTCCGTCGTCCAGCAGACGATGGTCGAGACCGGCCTCCTCGACTGGGCCGGCGTCGCCGACCGGATGTCCTTCGCCCCGGCCCGCATCGGACGGGCCACCGGCCACGGACGACCCGTCTCGGCTGGTGAGCCCGCGAACCTGACGCTGCTCGATCCGGCATACCGTGGTGTCGTGGACCCCGCGGGCTTCGCCTCCCGCAGCCGCAACACCCCCTACGAGGGCCGTGAGCTGCCGGGACGCGTCACCCACACCATCCTGCGGGGCCGGGCAACGGTCGTGGACGGGAAGCTGGCGTGACACCACTCATCGCAATCGCCGCAGAGGCTGCGGATCAGAAGTCGGCGGAAGTGACCGACTGGGCCGGACGGATCGGCTGGGTCGCCGGACTGCTGCTCTTCGTCGTCCTCGTCTACTGGCTGATGCGCCAGGGCTGGAAGTGGCGCGGCAGCCTCCAGTCGGACCTGCCCGAGCTGGCCACCGCGCCGGAGGCTCCCGGTGCGGCGACACTGACTCTCAGCGGGCGCTACCACGGGTCCACGACCGCCGGGCAGTGGCTCGACCGGATCGTCGCCCACGGCCTCGGCACCCGCAGCCGCGTCGAGCTGACGCTCACGGACGCCGGAATCGCGGTCGTGCGCCCCGGTGCGAACGACTTCTTCATCCCGGCGGAGGCCCTGCGCGAGGCCCGCCTCGACAAGGGCATCGCGGGCAAGGTCCTCGCCGAGGGCGGCCTGCTGATCGTCACCTGGGCCCACGGCGAGAAGCTGCTCGACTCCGGCTTCCGCTCCGACCGGGCGGCCGAGCACACCGCCTGGGTCGAGGCCCTCAACTCCATGAACCACACCACCACGACGGAAGGCATCGCACGATGACGACCTCCATCCAGGGAGTCGCCTCTCAGAGGCAGAAGGCTGCTCCCGCCGTACTCGTCCTGGAGGACGGCCGCATCTTCCGCGGCCGCGCCTACGGGGCCGTGGGGGAGACCTTCGGCGAGGCCGTGTTCTCCACCGGCATGACCGGCTACCAGGAGACCCTCACCGACCCGTCGTACCACCGCCAGGTCGTCGTCATGACCGCCCCGCACGTCGGCAACACCGGCGTCAACGACGAGGACCCCGAGTCCGGCCGCATCTGGGTCTCCGGCTACGTCGTCCGCGACCCCGCCCGCGTCTCCTCCAACTGGCGCGCCCAGCGCTCGCTGGACGAGGAGCTGGAGCGCCAGGGCGTCGTCGGCATCTCCGGCATCGACACCCGCGCCCTCACCCGCCACCTGCGCGAGCGCGGCGCCATGCGCGTCGGCATCTTCTCCGGCGAGGCCTGGACCGGCGTCCGCGACGAGGCCCTCCTCGCCAAGGTGCAGGAGCAGCCCCAGATGAAGGGCGCGAACCTCTCCGCAGAGGTCGCCACCAAGGAGACGTACGTCGTCCCCGCGATCGGCACGAAGAAGTTCACCGTCGCCGCCGTCGACCTCGGCATCAAGGGCATGACGCCCCACCGGATGGCCGAGCGCGGCATCGAGGTCCACGTGCTGCCCGCCACCGCCACCGCCGAGGACATCTACGCGGTGAACCCGGACGGCGTCTTCTTTTCCAACGGCCCGGGCGACCCGGCCACCGCCGACGGCCCCGTCGCCGTCATGCGCGCCGTCCTGGAGCGCAAGACCCCGCTCTTCGGCATCTGCTTCGGCAACCAGATCCTCGGTCGCGCCCTCGGCTTCGGCACCTACAAGCTGAAGTACGGCCACCGCGGCATCAACCAGCCGGTCCAGGACCGCACCACCGGCAAGGTCGAGGTCACCGCGCACAACCACGGCTTCGCCGTCGACGCGCCTCTCGACAAGATCTCCGACACCCCCTTCGGGCGCGCCGAGGTCTCCCACGTGTGCCTGAACGACGACGTGGTGGAAGGCCTCCAGCTGCTCGACCAGCCGGCCTTCTCCGTCCAGTACCACCCCGAGGCGGCCGCGGGTCCGCACGACGCCGCGTACCTCTTCGACCGCTTCGTAGACCTCATGGAGGCCGAGCGTGCCTAAGCGCACCGACATCCAGTCCGTCCTGGTCATCGGCTCCGGCCCGATCGTCATCGGACAGGCCGCCGAGTTCGACTACTCCGGCACCCAGGCCTGCCGGATCCTCAAGGCCGAGGGCCTGCGGGTCATCCTGGTCAACTCCAACCCGGCCACGATCATGACCGACCCGGAGATCGCCGACGCCACGTACGTCGAGCCGATCACCCCCGAGTTCGTCGAGAAGATCATCGCCAAGGAGCGCCCCGACGCCCTCCTGCCCACCCTGGGCGGCCAGACCGCGCTCAACACCGCGATCTCCATGCACGAGCAGGGCGTCCTGGAGAAGTACGGCGTCGAGCTCATCGGTGCCAACGTCGAGGCCATCAACAAGGGCGAGGACCGCGACCTCTTCAAGGGCGTCGTCGAGGCCGTCAAGGCCAAGATCGGCTACGGCGAGTCCGCCCGCTCGGTCATCTGCCACTCGATGGACGACGTGATCAAGGGCGTCGAGACGCTCGGCGGCTACCCCGTCGTCGTCCGCCCGTCCTTCACCATGGGCGGCGCCGGTTCCGGCTTCGCCCACGACGAGGACGAGCTGCGCCGCATTGCCGGCCAGGGCCTCACGCTCTCCCCGACCACCGAGGTGCTCCTGGAGGAGTCCATCCTCGGCTGGAAGGAGTACGAGCTGGAGCTGATGCGCGACAAGAACGACAACGTCGTGGTCGTCTGCTCCATCGAGAACTTCGACCCGATGGGCGTCCACACCGGTGACTCGATCACCGTCGCCCCGGCGATGACGCTCACCGACCGCGAGTACCAGCGGCTCCGCGACATCGGCATCGCGATCATCCGCGAGGTCGGCGTCGACACCGGCGGCTGCAACATCCAGTTCGCGATCGACCCGGTCGACGGCCGGATCATCGTCATCGAGATGAACCCGCGCGTCTCCCGTTCCTCGGCGCTCGCCTCCAAGGCGACCGGCTTCCCGATCGCCAAGATCGCGGCCCGTCTCGCCGTCGGCTACACGCTGGACGAGATCCCGAACGACATCACGGAGAAGACCCCGGCGTCCTTCGAGCCCTCGCTCGACTACGTCGTCGTCAAGGCCCCGCGCTTCGCCTTCGAGAAGTTCCCGCAGGCCGACTCCACCCTCACCACGACCATGAAGTCGGTCGGCGAGGCCATGGCCATCGGCCGCAACTTCACCGAGGCGCTCCAGAAGGCCCTGCGCTCCCTGGAGAAGAAGGGCTCGCAGTTCACCTTCGTCGGCGAGCCCGGTGACAAGGCCGAGCTGCTGCGCGAGGCGGTCCGCCCGACCGACGGCCGCATCAACACGGTCATGCAGGCGATCCGCGCCGGCGCCACCCCGGAGGAGGTCTTCGACGCCACGAAGATCGACCCGTGGTTCGTCGACCAGCTCTTCCTGATCAAGGAGATCGCCGACGAGCTGGCCGCCGCCGAGAAGCTGGAGCCCGAGCTCCTCGCCGAGGCCAAGCGCCACGGCTTCTCCGACGCCCAGATCGCCGAGATCCGCGGCCTGCGCGAGGACGTCGTCCGCGAGGTCCGGCACGCCCTCGGCGTCCGCCCGGTCTACAAGACGGTCGACACCTGCGCCGCCGAGTTCGCCGCCAAGACCCCGTACTTCTACTCCTCGTACGACGAGGAGAGCGAGGTCGCGCCGCGCACCAAGCCCGCCGTGATCATCCTCGGCTCCGGCCCGAACCGCATCGGCCAGGGCATCGAGTTCGACTACTCCTGCGTCCACGCCTCCTTCGCGCTCAGCGACGCGGGCTACGAGACCGTGATGGTCAACTGCAACCCGGAGACCGTCTCGACGGACTACGACACCTCCGACCGCCTGTACTTCGAGCCGCTGACGCTGGAAGACGTGCTGGAGATCGTCCACGCCGAGACGCTGGCCGGCCCCGTCGCCGGTGTCGTCGTCCAGCTCGGCGGCCAGACCCCGCTGGGTCTGTCGCAGGCGCTCAAGGACAACGGCGTGCCGGTCGTCGGCACCTCCCCGGAGGCCATCCACGCCGCCGAGGACCGCGGAGCCTTCGGCCAGGTCCTCGCCGAGGCCGGCCTCCCCGCCCCGAAGCACGGCACCGCGACCACCTTCGCCGGCGCCAAGGCCATCGCCGACGAGATCGGCTACCCCGTCCTCGTGCGCCCGTCGTACGTGCTCGGCGGCCGCGGCATGGAGATCGTCTACGACGAGACCCGCCTGGAGTCGTACATCGCGGAGTCCACCGAGATCAGCCCCACCCGGCCGGTCCTGGTCGACCGCTTCCTCGACGACGCCATCGAGATCGACGTCGACGCCCTCTACGACGGCCACGAGCTCTACCTCGGCGGCGTCATGGAGCACATCGAGGAGGCCGGCATCCACTCCGGCGACTCGGCCTGCGCCCTGCCCCCGATCACCCTCGGCGGCTTCGACATCAAGCGCCTGCGCATCTCCACCGAGGCGATCGCCAAGGGCGTCGGCGTCCGCGGCCTGATCAACATCCAGTTCGCGATGGCGGGTGACATCCTCTACGTCCTGGAGGCCAACCCGCGCGCCTCCCGGACCGTCCCCTTCACCTCGAAGGCGACCGCCGTCCCGCTCGCGAAGGCCGCCGCCCGCATCTCGCTCGGCGCCACCATCGCCGAGCTGCGCGAGGAGGGCCTGCTGCCGAAGAACGGCGACGGCGGCACCCTGCCGATCGACGCGCCGATCTCCGTCAAGGAGGCCGTCATGCCGTGGTCGCGCTTCCGCGACATCCACGGCCGTGGCGTCGACACCGTCCTCGGCCCGGAGATGCGCTCCACCGGCGAGGTCATGGGCATCGACGCGGTCTTCGGCACGGCCTACGCCAAGTCGCAGGCCGGCGCCTACGGCCCGCTTCCCACCAAGGGCCGCGCCTTCATCTCCGTCGCCAACCGCGACAAGCGCTCGATGATCTTCCCGGCGCGCGAGCTCGTCGCCCACGGCTTCGAGCTGATGGCCACCTCGGGCACCGCGGAGGTCCTCAAGCGCAACGGCATCAACGCCACCGTCGTGCGCAAGCTCAGCGAGGGCGAGGGCCCGAACGGCGAGAAGACCATCGTCCAGCTGATCCACGACGGCCAGGTCGACCTGATCGTCAACACCCCGTACGGCACCGGCGGCCGCCTCGACGGCTACGAGATCCGTACGGCCGCGGTGGCGCGCAGCGTCCCGTGCCTCACCACGGTCCAGGCGCTCGCCGCGGCCGTCCAGGGCATCGAGGCGCTGGGCCACGGCGACGTCGGCGTCCGCTCGCTCCAGGAACACGCGGAGCACCTGACCGCGGCCCGCGACTAGCAGCCCGTACGAACGAGGGGGACACCGGAGACACCGCGGTGTCCCCCTCTTCATGAGCACACCTGGACCTCCCGCATGTACAAGTTCTTCTTCCAGCTCGTCTTCAAGCGCATGGACCCGGAGAAGGCCCACTACCTGGCCTTCCGCTGGATCCGCTTCGCCGCCCGCGTCCCCGTCCTGCGGACCTTCGTCGCCGCCGTCCTCGCGCCCCGGTACAAGGAGCTGCGCACCGAGGCCCTGGGCCTGCGGATGCACGGCCCCTTCGGCCTCGCCGCCGGCTTCGACAAGAACGCCGTCGCCATCGACGGCATGGCCATGCTCGGCTTCGACCACGTCGAGATCGGCACGGTCACCGGCGAGGCCCAGCCCGGCAACCCCAAGAAGCGCCTCTTCCGGCTGGTCCCGGACCGCGCCCTGATCAACCGCATGGGCTTCAACAACGAGGGCTCCGCCGCCGTCGCCGACCGCCTCCACGCGCGCGTGCCGGTCTTCAGGACCGTCGTCGGCGTGAACATCGGCAAGACCAAGGTCGTCCCGGAGGCCGAGGCCGCCGCCGACTACGTGAAGTCGACCGAGCGCCTCGCCGCGCACGCCGACTACCTGGTCGTGAACGTCTCCTCGCCGAACACCCCCGGCCTGCGCAACCTCCAGGCCACCGAGTCCCTCCGCCCGCTGCTCACGGCGGTACGGGAAGCGGCCGACCGCGCGGTCACCGGCCGCCGCGTCCCGCTCCTCGTCAAGATCGCCCCCGACCTCGCCGACGAGGACGTCGACGCGGTCGCGGACCTCGCCCTGGAGCTCGGCCTCGACGGCATCATCGCCACCAACACCACCATCGCCCGCGAGGGACTCGGCCTGAAGTCCGACCCCGCGCTGATCAAGGAGACCGGCGGCCTCTCCGGAGCACCCGTCAAGGAGCGCTCCCTGGCCGTCCTGCGCCGCCTGCACGCGCGCGTGGGCGACAAGCTCGTCCTCGTGGGCGTCGGCGGCATCGAGAACGCCGAGGACGCCTGGCAGCGCATCCTCGCCGGAGCCACCCTGATCCAGGGGTACAGCGCCTTCATCTACGAGGGCCCGTTCTACGCCCGCGCGATCCACAAGGGCCTCGCCGCGCGCCTCGCCGCCTCGCCGTACGCCACCCTCGCCGAAGCCGTCGGCGCCGACTCCCGTACCGCCCGAAAGGCCGCCAAGTGACGCTCTCCTTCGGTACCCGCCTGCGCTCCGCCATGGACGAGCGCGGCCCGCTCTGCGTCGGCATCGACCCGCACGCCGCCCTGCTCGACTCCTGGGGCCTGACCGACGACATCGCCGGCCTGGAGCGCTTCACCTTCACGGTCGTCGAGGCGCTCGCCGGCACCGTCGCCGTCTTCAAGCCGCAGGCCGCCTTCTTCGAGCGCTTCGGCTCGCGCGGCGTCGCCGTCCTGGAGCGCGCCGTCGCCGACCTGCGCACCGCGGGCGCCCTGGTCGTCATGGACGCCAAGCGCGGGGACATCGGCTCCACGATGGCCGCGTACGCGGAGGCCTTCCTGCGCAAGGACTCCCCGCTCTTCTCGGACGCCCTGACGGTCTCCCCGTACCTCGGCTACGGCTCCCTGAAGCCGGCCGTCGACCTGGCCCGGGAGTCCGGCGCCGGGCTCTTCGTCCTGGCGCTCACCTCGAACCCGGAGGGCTCCGAGGTCCAGCGGGCCGTCCGCGAGGACGGCCGCACCATCGGCGCGACCATGCTGGCGCACCTTGCCGAGGAGAACGCGGGGGAGGACCCGATGGGCTCCTTCGGCGCGGTCGTCGGCGCCACCCTCGGCGACCTGTCCTCCTTCGACCTCGACATCAACGGGCCGCTCCTCGCCCCCGGCATCGGCGCCCAGGGCGCGACACCTGCCGACCTCCCCGCCGTCTTCGGCGCGGCCGTCCGCAACGTCGTCCCGAACGTCAGCCGGGGTGTTCTCCGTCACGGTCCCGACGTGTCCGCCCTGCGGGCCTCGGCGGACCGGTACGCGGACGAGATCCGCGCGGCCGTCGACGCGTGAGCCCGCTCCCACCGGCTCGCGGTCAATCCGCAGGTCGGAGCGGATCGGCCCGCTGAAACGACCCGTTGGGAGGAACCGTCTCACCGGTCGTCCGGTCACTTGACGAAAACTTGGCTCAAAACCGGGTCGTTATGCCGGAAAAGTCCTGGTCGGTCGATGCTGACCAGGACTTTTCCGCTGTTCTCGCTGACTGGAGCGGCCTCGGCCGCTAGTCTCCGGGGCAGAGCAGGCGTTCAACGGCCACTCCGTTGCACGTTGCTCCACTGGTGTGGGGCGCTGGGTTCCTCACCGGTCCGTATCCGACAGATCGACATCCGAGGTGACGTAGGCGTGGCTCTTCCGCCCCTTACCCCTGAACAGCGCGCAGCCGCGCTCGAGAAGGCCGCCGCGGCTCGCCGGGAGCGGGCCGAGGTCAAGAATCGACTCAAGCACTCCGGCGCCTCGCTCCACGAGGTCATCAAGACCGGGCAGGAGAACGACGTCATCGGCAAGATGAAGGTCTCCGCACTGCTCGAGTCCCTGCCCGGCGTGGGCAAGGTCCGCGCCAAGCAGATCATGGAGCGCCTCGGCATCTCCGAGAGCCGCCGCGTCCGTGGTCTCGGCTCCAACCAGATCGCCTCCCTGGAGCGAGAGTTCGGCAGCACCGGCGCCTGATCCGGGACGCGCGTCCCGGGCACACCGGTAAAGCTGGAATAATCGCTGCATGGCAGCAGAGGTACGTCCGCGGCTGACCGTGCTCTCCGGCCCCTCAGGGGTCGGTAAGAGCACGGTCGTCGCTCATATGCGCAAGGTTCACCCCGAGGTCTGGCTCTCGGTGTCGGCCACGACACGGAAGCCGCGCCCCGGCGAGAAGCACGGCGTCCACTATTTCTTCGTCACGGACGACGAATTCGACAAGCTGATCGCCAATGGCGAGCTCCTCGAGTGGGCCGAGTTCGCGGGCAACCGCTACGGCACGCCGAGGCGCGCGGTCCTCGACCGCCTCGACTCGGGCGAGCCCGTGCTTCTGGAGATCGACCTCCAGGGCGCCCGTCAGGTCAAGGACTCGATGCCCGAGTCCCAGCTGGTCTTCCTCGCCCCGCCGAGCTGGGAGGAGCTGGTCCGCCGGCTCACCGGCCGGGGCACGGAGTCGCCCGAGGTCATCGAGCGCCGGCTGGCGGCGGCGAAGATCGAGCTGGCCGCCGAATCCGAGTTCGACACCACGCTCGTCAACACCTCCGTCGAGGACGTCGCACGCGAGCTGCTAACGTTGATGCTGCTGTCAACTGGGGAATGACCCCCGATCTTCACAGCATGTCTGATTTTTTCTCCATCTTCGGAAGGTAGAGCGTGTCCTCTTCCATGACTGCGCCCGAGGGCATCATCAACCCGCCGATCGACGAGCTGCTCGAGGCAACCGACTCGAAGTACAGCCTCGTGATCTACGCGGCCAAGCGCGCGCGTCAGATCAACGCGTACTACTCCCAGCTCGGCGAGGGCCTGCTGGAGTACGTGGGTCCGCTCGTCGACACCCACGTCCACGAGAAGCCGCTCTCGATCGCCCTGCGGGAGATCAACGCGGGTCTGCTGACGTCCGAGGCCATCGAGGGCCCGGCGCAGTAAGCACGTAACGCTTGTCACCGAAGGCCCGGCGGAACAACCGCCGGGCCTTTGGTGTCTCATGGAGTCGTAGGCATCCGAGTGCGGGGAGTGGCAGTGGTGACGAAGCCGAAGGTCGTTCTGGGCGTCAGCGGCGGCATCGCCGCCTACAAGGCCTGCGAGCTGCTGCGCCGACTCACCGAGTCGGGCCACGACGTGCGCGTCGTGCCCACCGACTCGGCCCTCCACTTCGTCGGCGAGGCGACTTGGTCCGCGCTCTCCGGGAACCCCGTGTCGACCGAGGTGTGGGAGTCGGTCCACGAGGTGCCGCACGTGCGGATCGGCCAGGCCGCCGACCTCGTCGTCGTCGCCCCCGCCACCGCCGACATGCTCGCCAAGGCCGCCCACGGCCTCGCCGACGACCTCCTCACCAACACGCTGCTCACCGCACGCTGTCCGGTCGTCTTCGCCCCGGCGATGCACACCGAGATGTGGGAGCACCCGGCCACCCAGGAGAACGTGGCCACGCTCCGCCGCCGCGGCGCGATCGTCATCGAGCCCGCCGTCGGCCGTCTCACCGGCGTCGACACCGGCAAGGGCCGGCTGCCCGACCCCGCCGAGATCTTCGAGGTCTGCCGGAGGATCCTCGCGCGCGGCACCGCCGCCCCGGACCTCACGGGACGGCACGTCGTCGTCAGCGCGGGCGGCACCCGTGAGCCGCTCGACCCCGTCCGCTACCTGGGCAACCGCTCCTCCGGCAAGCAGGGCTACGCCCTCGCCAAGGCCGCCGCCGCGCGCGGTGCCCGGGTCACGCTCGTCGAGGCCAATACCGGCATCCCCGACCCCGCCGGGGTCGACGTCGTCCACGTCGGCACCGCCCTCCAGCTCCGCGAGGCCGTCCTCAAGGCGGCCGGTGACGCCGACGCCGTGGTGATGGCCGCCGCCGTGGCCGATTTCCGCCCGGCCGCCTACGCCTCCGGGAAGATCAAGAAGAAGGACGACGGGGGAGCGCCCACCGTCGAGCTGGTCCGCAATCCCGACATCCTCGCCGAGCTCTCCGCCGACCGCGCCCTGCCGGGCCAGATCGTCGTCGGCTTCGCCGCCGAGACCGACGACGTCCTCGCCAACGGGCGTGAGAAGCTCCGCCGCAAGGGCTGTGACCTGCTGGTCGTCAATGAGGTCGGAGAGCGCAAGACCTTCGGCTCCGAGGAGAACGAGGCCGTCGTGCTCGCCGCGGACGGCGCCGAGACCCCCGTCCCGTACGGGCCGAAGGAGGCCCTCGCCGAGACGGTCTGGGACCTCGTCCTGCCGCTGCTGCGCCCCGCTGCGACCACCGCCACCTGACGGATCCCGCCCCGCCCGGACGAGACCGATGCCGGCGCGATGTCACCCTGCGGAAGCGTGCCGCGGGGGGCCGGAAGGCGGACTCGCGGGTACGGGAAACGCCGACTCACGAGTGATTTACGCCCCACCTGCAGGAGCCCCTCCGCCGGGCCGGAGGCCGGTTCCGGTCACCCAGGACCATTCGCCAGGCGAGACACCTGGTCCATTGCCCGAGCACGACCGATAGACTGTTCGTGGAACGTCGCGGGGCGCAGCCCCCTGCCGGTCCGTATCGAGTAGCCAGCAGCCGCTGCAACCCCAGGGAGCGTTGTGTCCCGTCGTCTGTTCACCTCGGAGTCCGTCACCGAGGGTCACCCCGACAAGATCGCTGACCAGATCAGCGACACCATCCTCGACGCACTGCTGCGAGAGGACCCCACCTCGCGCGTCGCCGTCGAGACGCTGATCACCACCGGTCTCGTGCACGTCGCCGGCGAGGTGACCACCAAGGCGTGGGCCGACATCCCCACCCTCGTCCGGAACAAGATCCTGGAGATCGGGTACGACTCCTCGAAGAAGGGCTTCGACGGCGCCTCCTGCGGCGTGTCGGTGTCCATCGGGTCGCAGTCCCCGGACATCGCGCAGGGTGTGGACACCGCGTACGAGAAGCGGGTCGAGGGCGACGAGGACGAGCTCGACAAGCAGGGCGCCGGCGACCAGGGCCTGATGTTCGGCTACGCCTCGGACGAGACCCCCGAGCTGATGCCGCTGCCGATCCACATCGCGCACCGCCTCTCGCGCCGCCTCACCGAGGTCCGCAAGAACGGGACCATCCCGTACCTGCGTCCCGACGGCAAGACCCAGGTCACC
>NZ_BMSF01000024.1 GCF_014649015.1 Streptomyces narbonensis | reverse complement strand
ACCGCACTCGACGGACACCCGCCCATCACCCGAGTCAACAACCCTGCGAGTCAATACACCTAGGCCCTGTCGTCAAACTCCCGCCTGCCCTGCGACGCCATGCACGCACTCTCACCGCACCGGGCACAGACCCGCGTACATCCAGTACGCGGGCCCGCGCCCGGCACGCCGAGAGCACGCACCTGACGCCGCAGGGCCCGCCCTTCGGGCGGAAGACGGGAGTTTGACGACAGGACCTAGGGGGTGACGGTGCAGTCGTGGGCCTTCGCCGAGCGTTCGGCGAAAGCCGACAGGGCGGTGCGGAGGCCCTGGTGGTCGAGGGCGAGGTGAGACGTGCGGCCGAGGGTGCCGCCGATGGGTGCGACGACGTACGCCGCCCGGTCCGCCCCGCCGCGGCAGTCGGCCCACAGCACGTAACGGCCGTCCGGGGCGTCGCCCGCCCGCCGGTCGGACAGTTCTTCGAGGCGGTCCCGCGCGATCCGGTCCAGCGCGGGTCCGTACGACGCGGTGAACGTATACAGCGGCGCGCCCCGCAGGCCGCCCAGTGTGCAGCCCTCGACCGGCTTCGGCCCCGGCGCGGTCTCCACGGCCGTACGAACACCCCATCGGGTGGCGGTCCGCGGGTCCACGATGCCGGCGCAGCTGCCCGACACCGAGTCGAAGGGCTCGTGGTCCCAGGCGTTCACGGAGGCGCCGACCTTCCGCACCGGTGCGCCCTCGGTGACCTCGCAACCCTGGTGCCGCGCGTAGGCGGTCGCCGTGCGCGTCAGTACCGCGGTGAGATCCGTACGAGCCTCCGGGTGGCCGAAGTCGGCCCGGTCGATCCTGGCGCGTGCCTCGGCGATCAACCCGCCGCCGCGTGCGCCGCCGCAGTCGAGCAGGACGCTCGCGGTCGCCTGGCCCCGGCGCTCCCGGTCCGGATCGAACGCGAAGCCGCCGGTCCAGCCGTGGCCCAGGGGTGCGTCGGTGGCGTCCGCCTCGAACGTGGCGAAGCGGTCCCGCGCGTCACTCACCGTCACGCGCAGGTCGATCCGGCCGTCCTCCTCGTCCACGTCGTCGGCTTCGCTCACCCGGCACTGCCAGAAGTCCCTGCCCGTCCTCGTCTCCGCAGTCACCTCGGCGCCGCCCACCAACTCCCGTACGGGATCGGTCGCCAGGGCCCCGTCGCACGCCGAGTCCAGGGCGCGGTCGTGGAGCCAGGCCTGCAGGCCCCCGGACAGCCAGAACAGGCCGCCCGCCACCACGGCCGCGCCCGCCGCCAGACCCGCCGCGAGGCGGATCCGCCGACGGCGGCGGAGCCGGGCGAGCTCGTGGTCGAGGGTTTCGGCGGACTCGGCGGACTCGGCGGACCGGTGGACGTTCGCGGTGTGCGTGGCCGGTGCGGTCCGCGCCCTCTTCATGGGCTCCTCGTTCATCCCCACACCTTCCCGAGCACCTTCGTGTCACCGCAGTCGCCCGACGCGTCGAGGTAGCGCGCGAGGAGCGAGTCGGCGCGGGCGGCGAGCAGTTCGCGGTCCGTCCCCTCCAGGCCGAGACGGTGCAGGGTCCGTCCGCCCGCGCACCGGCCCTCGGCCCAGACCGCGAGCTCGTACGTCGTCGTCTTCGCCGGCGTTCCGGCGGCCGGCTGTCCGCCGCGCCCGGCCAGGGCGAGCTCGCGCCCGTACTCGGTGCGCACCTCCGGCAGCACCTCGCCCCACCAGCTCGCCGAGCTCACCACCACGCCGCCCGCCGCCCCCGGCTTCGAGACGGTCGTGGAACAGGCTTCGGCCCAGGCGTGGGTGGCTCCGTGGGCCGACTGCCCGGCGCCCTTCAGGGCGGAGCCGAGCAGCGCCGGGCGGAACCAGGCGCACTCCGCTGGAGGCGCGTCCGGCGCCTCCTCCTGCGGGGGCGGCGTCACCGGTCGTACGTCGGTGTCCCGCACGGCAGCCCCTCCGCAGCGCCCGTCGGCGCGTACGTCCTCGGCGACGGCAGCGACGAGCGAGCCGAGCCATTCGTTCGCCGGGCTGTTCGTCGAGGCGTGCACCCGGAAGGACGTGACGGGGCGGGCGTATCCCGGCAGGCCGTTCGGGCAGGGGACCGTGACGAGCTGGTCCGCCCGCTGGTGCTCCCTGGCCCAGTCCGGCTCGTCCTCGTACGCGCTGCGCCCGATGACGTGCTCCACCCGGACGCCCTTCAGCGGCGGGTCGAGCACCGGCTCCGCCGTCACGGTGAACCACGGGTCGTCCTCGCCGTCCCCGCCGAGGGTGCAGGACACGAGACCGCGCGGCCCCGGTCCGGTCCGCAGCGTCCACCAGGCGTCGTCGGCCAGCAGCTTCGCCGCGTCCTTCCGGGGCAGCACCCCGCCACAGCCCCGGGCGAGCGCGTCGCCGTTGTGCCGGTCACGCTGCTCGGCTCGCACCAGGACGAATCCCGCCGTCAGAGCCACGAGCAGCAGGACCAGCGTCGCCCGCGGCAGCCACCGGTGCCGCCGGAACCGGGCCCACGCCGAATCGCTCATGCCTGCCCCGCCCCAGTCCCCGGCCTCGTGCGCGGGCATCGCGCCCGCTCATCAATCACCGCACGCTATCCCACCGGTCCCACTCGCCCGCCGCTGGACAGTCGCAGCACTCCGGCATAGCCTCCGACTCACCTATTCAATTATTTGAGTAACCGAGATGAGGAGGGGCCGTGCATCCGTTCCGCAAGGCGGTGGAGGACCGCGATCCGGACGCTCTGGAGGCGCTGCTCGCCGAGGACGTCGTCTTCACCAGCCCCGTCGCCTTCACGCCGTACGCCGGCCGCGCGATGACCGCCGCGATCCTGCGCGGCGTGCTGCGCGTCTTCGAGGACTTCACCTACGTACGGGAGATCGCGAACCCCGACGGCCGTGACCACGCCCTCGTCTTCACGGCGACGGTCGGCGGGAAGCAGATCCAGGGCTGCGACTTCCTGCACTTCGACGAGGACGGGAAGGTCGACGACCTGACCGTCATGGTCCGCCCCCTGTCGGCGGCGCGGGCGCTCGCCGATGCCATGGGGGCCCAGTTCGACCGGATCGCCCACGAGGCGGCCGGCGGCTGAGTCGTTCGGGGCAGAGAGAAGGCCGGCCCGGCGCGCACTGCGCGCCGGGCCGGCCTTCTCCGAGCCGAGCCGGGGTGGCTCGGACCGTCAGTCCGTGCCCATCTCCATCGCCGCGCGGTCCAGCATCTCGTCGTCGCCGGACACCTCGCCGCGCGAGGCGATCGCCTCGGCGCCGCCCTCCGGCAGCTCCGTCAGGGTGCCGATCAGGCCGGTCGCGGCCGCCTGGGCGGCACCGATCGCGGGGCTGCCGGTGCCGATCAGGCCCAGACCGGCGTACTGCTCCAGCTTGGCGCGGGAGTCGGCGATGTCGAGGTTCCGCATGGTGAGCTGGCCGATCCGGTCCACCGGGCCGAACGCCGAGTCCTCGGTCCGCTCCATGGAGAGCTTGTCCGGGTGGTAGCTGAAGGCCGGGCCCGTCGTGTCGAGGATCGAGTAGTCCTCGCCGCGCCGCAGCCGCAGGGTCACCTCGCCGGTGACGGCCGCGCCGACCCAGCGCTGGAGCGACTCGCGGACCATCAGGGCCTGCGGGTCCAGCCACCGGCCCTCGTACATGAGACGGCCGAGCCGCCGGCCCTCGTTGTGGTACTGGGCCAGGGTGTCCTCGTTGTGGATCGCGTTCACGAGCCGCTCGTAGGCCGCGTGGAGCAGGGCCATGCCGGGCGCCTCGTAGATGCCGCGGCTCTTGGCCTCGATGATCCGGTTCTCGATCTGGTCCGACATGCCCATGCCGTGGCGGCCGCCGATGGCGTTGGCCTCCATCACCAGGTCGACGGGGGAGGAGAACTCCTTGCCGTTGATGGTCACGGGACGGCCCTGGTCGAAGCCGATCGTGACGTCCTCGGTGGCGATCTCGACCGAGGGGTCCCAGAACCGGACGCCCATGATGGGCTCCACGGTCTCCACGCCGGTGTTCAGGTGCTCCAGGGTCTTCGCCTCGTGCGTGGCGCCCCAGATGTTGGCGTCGGTGGAGTACGCCTTCTCCGCGCTGTCCCGGTAGGGGAGGTCGTGGGCGAGGAGCCACTCCGACATCTCCTTCCGGCCGCCGAGCTCGGTCACGAAGTCCGCGTCGAGCCACGGCTTGTAGATCCGCAGGTGCGGGTTGGCCAGCAGGCCGTAGCGGTAGAACCGCTCGATGTCGTTGCCCTTGAAGGTCGAGCCGTCGCCCCAGATCTGTACGTCGTCCTCGAGCATCGCCCGGACCAGCAGGGTGCCGGTGACGGCGCGGCCGAGCGGCGTGGTGTTGAAGTAGGCCCGCCCGCCCGAGCGGATGTGGAACGCGCCGCAGGTGAGCGCGGCCAGGCCTTCCTCGACCAGCGCGGCGCGGCAGTCGACCAGACGGGCGATCTCGGCGCCGTACGTCTTCGCGCGGCCGGGCACCGAGGCGATGTCGGGCTCGTCGTACTGGCCGATGTCGGCGGTGTACGTGCACGGGACGGCGCCCTTGTCGCGCATCCACGCGACCGCGACCGAGGTGTCGAGGCCGCCCGAGAAGGCGATGCCGACGCGCTCGCCGGCGGGGAGGGAGGTGAGGACCTTAGACATGGGAAGAGTATGCATCATCCTGCATGGTCATGCAACGTCGATCTGTGGAGAGACCGTCGTCACGTGGACTTACCCCTGGTACGGTCCCTCACCGACCGATGCTCCGCCCGGGGCGACGGCGTCCGGGGAGGGGTGACGAGGGTGCGGCTCACGAGCGGGGTTCTTCCCGAGGATCTTGCGGAGGCGATACGGGGAACCGCCCGCGACATCGCCGCGGTGCTCGGTGGCCGTGGTGACGCCGCCGGGCACCGGGGCGGTCTGCCCGTACCCCGGTCCGTCTGGACCGTCGGCGAGGCCGCCGCGCACCTGGCCCAGGCCAACGCCCTCATGGCCGACATCGCCGCCGGGCACGAGCGCCCCTACGGAGACGGCACCCCCGGCAGCCTGGCCGAGGCCAACGAACGCGCCCTCGCCGAGTTCGCGGAGCGCGACCCCGAGCCGCTCGCCGACATGATCACGGCGCAGGCCGAGGCCTTCCTCGCCGCCGTCGAGCGCCGCGACCCGGCCGAGGTGCTCACCACCCCGCTCGGCACGATGAGCCCGGCCGTCCTCGGCTCCTATCTGCTGACCCACATGCTCGGCCACGGCTACGACCTGGCCCTCGCCCTGGGGCGGCCCCACATGCTCGACGCCCGCAGGGTCGCCCTCACCCTCCCGTTCATGGTCACCGCGATGCCGAGGGTCGCCGATCCGGCCGCCGTCGCCGGTCTGACCGCCCGCTTCGCCGTACGGCTCCGGGGCGGCCCGGGCTTCGGCGTCACCGTCACGGACGGCGACGTCCGGGTCGCCCACGAGCCGCCCGCCCGTCCGGACTGCACGATCCTGACGGAGCCGGTGGCCTTCCTGCTCCTCGCCCTCGGCCGGCTCGACCCCTGGCCGGTGATCGCCCGGGGCAAGGCGCTCGGCTGGGGGCGCAAGCCGTGGCTCGCGCCCCGCTTCCCCCGGCTCTTCCGCGCGCCCTGAGGCCCGCGCCGGTGGATCCTTGAAGTAACCGGGCGAACGGCCGCCGGGAGCCACCGTGCGGACGGATCCCGGTAGCGACGTGCGAGGAGGCAGACCATGACACGTACCCAGGAGTGGACGGTCGGCCTGGAACTGGTCGAGGAGAGCGGCAGGACGGAGGCCGAGGCGCGGCTGAGCACCGGCAACTCGACCATCACGGGCCACGGCACCGCCCGCTGCAACCCGTCGGACGTGGACGTCCCCGCGATCGGCGACGAGCTCGCCGCGAGCCGGGCGATGAAGGACCTGGCCGGCAAGCTCATGCGGGAGGCCAACCGCGAGATGGAGGCGGTGGGGGCGGGGACCGTACCCCGGCACACCGGCCCCGGATACGGCTGGCCGGAGGCGGTCTCCTGACCCTCGGGAGCTCCGAGGGAGCCGCCACCAGCCCCCAGGGGGCCCGGCCCGATCTCGGTCCGGCCGGACCCCTCCCTAGGGCGTCCGCTCCCTAGGGTGTCCGCTCCCTAGGGTGTCCCCTCTCTAGGGGGCCCGGTCCCTAGGGGGTGTCCGTGCTGCCGTCCTCGCCCTCGCCGGCGTCGTGTTCGCCTTCGCCGGCATCGTGTTCGTCCTCGTCCTCGTCCTCGTCCTCGTCCTCGTTTTCGTGCACGAGCCGGTCCACGACCTCGACCACCCCGTCCACCGTCTCGCACAGCCGGACCAGGACAGGCGTGACGCCCGGGTCCGGCAGGTTGCCGCTGAGCGTCACCACGCCCTCGTCGACGTCGATGTGTACGGCGGCGGGGGAGAGGCGCAGGATGCGGACGACGACGTCCTCCCGGATCTCCTCCTGGATCGACCGGTCCCGTCGCAGGAACAGCTGGAGGAGGTCGCTCCGGCTCAGTACGCCGATGAGCCGGCCCTCCGAGTCCACCACCGGCAGCCGCTTCACGCGGTGCCGCTCCATCAGCCGGGCCGCCTCGACAGCCGTCCATGACGGGCGGGCCGTCACGACCGGGCTCGACATCATGGCCTCGGCCGTGCTCGGGCCGTCCTTCGCGGTGTGCCGCCGCAGGAGGTCGGCCTCGGAGACGACGCCGACGGGCCGGTTCTCGTCGTCGACGACGGGGACCGCCGTGATGCCGTACTCGTCGAGGAGCCGCGCGATCTCCTTGAATGACGTCCCTCGCTGCACCGCGACCGCGGCCGGCGTCATCAGGTCCGCGACACTGCGGTTCCTCATCGTCCGTTCCGTCCCTTCTGCGTTCCGGACTCCATGATCCCGCACCGGAGGTAGTCCTGGCGTGAGGGGCAGGCGAACGTGGGTACGACGAGGGCTTGCGAGCATGACATGTACATGGTTACTTCGGGTAAGTCGCGGTTCCGAGACGGAAGAAGGACCCCACATGTCATCCCCTCGCACCCTCCGCCGCCGCCGGTTCGGCGGCACCCTCGCGCTGGCCCTCGCGCTCCTCGCGACGACCGGCGCCACCGGAACGGCCGCCCCGGGACGGGCGGCCCCGGGAGCCACCACCCCGGGAGCGGCCTCCGCCGGATTGCCCAAGGGCGGCGTCCGCTCCGGGCTGCGGGAGGTGATGTTCGTCGGCAACAACTGGGACGGCACGGCAGACGTCATCGAGTCCCGGGGCGACTTCCGCCGCATCGCGCGCCTGAACGTCGTCCCGGACAAGGAGGAGCGGCTGCGGGAGATCTATCTGAACCCCGTCAAGCTCGCCTTCTTCCTCGGCGTCCGCAGCGGGCCGGGGGAGGGGCACGACCAGTTCGTCGACGACATGTACGCGACCCCCGACGGCGCGGCCATGGTCGTCTCCCGCCCCAGCTTCGCGGACGTCGTCTCCCTCGACCTGCGCACCGGACGGATCAACTGGCGCTTCCCGGTGGCCGGTTACCGCGCCGACCACATGGCCGTGTCGCCCGACGGGACCCGGGTCGCGGTCTCCGCCTCCACGGCGAACACCGTGCACGTCCTCGACATCACCACCGGCCGGCAGCTCGGCTCGTTCAAGACCGGCGACAAGCCGCACGAGAACGTCTTCACCTCCGACGGGCGCCTCTGGAACATGTCCATCGGCGAGGTCACCACCGCCCTCGACGCACCCTGGCTCGACTGGACGAAGGGTGACCGCCGCATCACCGTCGTCGACGCCGACACCTTCGAGACCGTCCGGGTCATCGACATGCGCGAGCGCCTCGACGCCTTCGGCCGCGACGACCTCTCCGACGCCGTCCGGCCGCTCGTCTTCACCCCGGACGAGAAGACCCTGTACTTCCAGGTCTCGTTCCTCAGCGGGTTCCTGGAGTACGACATCGCCGCCGACCGGATCACCCGGGCCAAGTACCTCCCGGGCAGTCCGGCCACCGATCCCGACCGTACGACCTGGGTCAACGACTCGCGTCACCACGGCCTTTCGATCAGCCCAGACGGCGCCAAGCTGTGCGTCGCCGGAACGATGGACGACTACGCCACCGTCGTCGACCGTGCGACCCTCCGGCAGGGCCCGCTCGTCGAGGTGTCCAAGCCCTACTGGGCGACCGTGAGCGGTGACGGGCGGTCCTGCGTCGTCTCGGAGAGCGGAGCCGACCGGGTGACCGCGATCGACTTCGCGACCGGGCAGCGGGTGGCCACCGTCGATGTCGGCGACCACCCCCAGCGTGTCCGGCTCGCCCGGGTGCCCGCCGACTGGACGGGCCCCACAGGGAGTTGAGCCGGAGCGGCGCCCGGCGTCAGGCGCGGTGCGCCTGGCCGGGCGTCAGGTGCGGTGCACCGCGACCTCGTGGAGCGAGTAGCCCCACTGGGTCGCGCGCCGCACCCCCTGGATCCTTACGTACCGAGCGGGCTGCGAGTCGAACTCCGCCGTGTCGTAGCCGCCGTCACCGGCGGTCGTGGACCACGCCGTCCGCCAGTCCGTGCCGTTCTCCGACAGCTCGATGCGGTACTCCCGCGCGTAGGCGCGCTCCCAGTCCAGGGTCACCTTGCCGACCCGGTGCACGGCCCCGAGGTCCATACGGAGCCACTGGCCGTCCGACCAGTCACTGGCCCAGCGAGTGCCCGTGTCGCCGTCGACGGCGCGGCCCGGAGCGTAGCTGGTGAACGGGTGCCACTCCGAGGAGCTCGCCGAAGTCGCCGCGCCCGTGGCCAGGTTGACGCCGGGCTCGTGCTTCTCGGTCGACTTCCAGGTGGTCAGGTACGACTCGGCCCCGTCGGCCAGCTCGTCCACGACCCCCTGGCCGCCGCTGAGCCGGATCTGCTCGATCCAGTCCGGGACCAGGCCGTTGTGCGCGGCACCGTCGGTGTTGAGGTCCCAGGTGCGCTCGCCCGTCACCTGACGGTCGATCATCGCGCTGCCGTCGGCGCTGCGGAAGGGGTACTTGACGGCGTTCGGCGCGTCCGGACCGACCGGCCCCGGCCAGCCGCCGACGCCGTTCATGTCCGTGCCGTAGCCGAGGCCGACCCCGTACTTCTTGCGGAGGTCCGCCTTCTGGCCCGCCTCGCCGATGAAGCCCTCGGCGCCGTGCATGTACTGGGCGACGAAGCCGCCGAGGCGGTAGAGCCGCTCGGTCCAGTCGAGGTCCATCCAGCTGTGGGTGGACAGGACGCCGGGATACTCCTCGGCCTCCAGGATGTCGAGCGCCCGCCCGGCGGCCTTCACGCTCATGTGGTCGAGCTCCAGCATCATGCCCCGGTCGATCATGCCCTTCAGGGCGTGCTCGCCCAGCCTGGTGAGGCCCCGGGTGTTGCACTTGGCGTCCGAGGCGTACGAGGGCACGCTGACCCCGGCCGGCAGCTTCGACGCCATCACGGGCGCGGCGTTCAGGCCGATCGGGTTGTCGTGCTGCGGACCGGTGCACCGCTCGGTGGCCCAGAAGGTGCCGGTGGAGAGGAACTGGCCGATGTTGACGGCCGCGCCGATGGTCCCCTGGTCGAACCGCACCCCGCACAGCGCGTTGTCGAACTTGTGGCAGAGGAACATGCTGCGCACGCCGAGCCCGTACAGCTCGTCGAGGCCGCGGTCGATGTCGGCCTTGTCGCACTGGGCGATGTCGAGGATCTGCTTGCAGCCGAACGGCTCGGAGGTCTCCACGCCGAGGACGACCGCGAGCTTGCCCTGCTCGATCACCGAGCGGGCCTGGGCGGAGTCGGTGACGATCCGGAACCAGCCCTTTCCGGGGCCGCCGTACATGCCGTCGACGTAGTCCTGGAGCTCGTACGTCTTCTTGGCCTGGAGGCGGATCGACTCCATCTCGTCACAGCCGCGGTCCCGGGGCAGGATCGAGCAGATCAGGCCGTTCGTCACCAGGTCGTTGACGAGTACGCGCTGACCGCCGCGCCAGGCCCGCTCGACCCAGGCGTAGTAGTTCTGCTGGTGTGTCAGGGAGTTGTTGGCGGGCCAGTCCTTGAACGAGGGCCAGCCGACCGGGTCGTGAGTGCCGTCCGCGCCGCCGGTGATGTTCTCGAAGAGCGCGCCCCTGCCGTCCGGGTAGTGCTCGGGGCAGTCCTTGAGCGCGTCGGCGATGCCGGCCGTGGAGAACGTCTTGCCGCAGATGAGCCGGCCGCCGAATCCTTCGTTGGACATCAGGTGGTTGTGCGCGTCGACGAAGCCGCGCACCTTCCCCTGCGCGTCGGTCCCGGTGAACGGCGCACCGGTGACGTTGATCCCGGAGTCGGGCGAGGGCCGGGACGCCGGCTCCCACCACGCCCCGGTCGCGGCTCCGGCGGCGGCCGCCGGGACCGGTCCCGAGCCGAAGAGAAGGGCCGCGAGGGCCAGGAACAGCGCGAGGAGGGCGGATCGGCCGCCGCTCCTTCGCGGTGAGGGTCGTGTCGTCATCGGCGAGGCCTCCGGTCGGTGGGGGTGTGCCGGGCGCCCCGAGAATCGCGGTGCGGAGCCAGTGAGTCAAGAGTCCGGGACAAACGACCTGTTGGCGAAGTGACCGACGGGTAGGCCGCTATCCCCCGATCAGCGCCGTCAACTGATCGGCCGTCATGTCCAGGTGCCAGTCCGCGACTTGCTCGTCTCTGAGGACGAGGTACTGAAGCGTGAGACCGTCGATCGACGCGGCCAGGAAGCGGGCGAGCTCCTCCACCGGCACCCGTGGCTCCACGCCGAGTACCGCGCGCACCTGGTCGAGCAGGACGGCGGCCGAGGCCACGTACTGCGCGTACTGCGCGCGCGCCAGATGCTCGAACCCCGGCTCGCGCAGGGCGTACTGGGTGAGGTCGTACGTCAGCATGTGCTCACCGGGATGTGCCGTGACGTGGTCCCAGTACGTCTGCAGCCCGGCCCGCACGGTCTCCCGCAGCGTGGCCCGCGGCTCGACCGCCGATTTCACGCGGGCCACGTAGTTGCCGGTGATCGTCTCGATCGCGGCTTCGAGCAGTGCCTGCTTCGAGTCGAAGCAGTAGTGGAAGACGCTCAGGGAGACGCCCGCCTCCGCGCAGATCGACCGTGTGGTCGTCCGCGCGACACCGTCCCTGGTCATCGCCCTGATCGCCGCCTCGACGAGCTGCGTGCGTCGTTCGGCCGACGGCATCCGCGCCATGGTTCCTCCTCGCGTCCGGCGACAGGGTAAGGCGCGAGGAGCGCGGAGCGTAACGACGGACGGCCGCCGCCTGTCGGTCCGGGCGTCAGCCGCGGTCCAGGTCCAGGACCTCGCGGAGTGCCGCCACCGCGTGGGCGCGGTGTTCGTCGAGCCACCGCACGGCGGCGTGTTCGTCGCCGTGGAGGAGGGCCGAGAGCACGGCGCGGTGCTCGTGGACGGCCTGCTCGCGGTGCGCGGTCTCCGTGTAGTAGAGCGAGCGGTACGCGTCCGTGGAGTCCCACAGGGTCGCGATGAGGCGGACGAGGCGCGGCATCCCGGAGGCCTCGATCAGGGTGAAGTGGAAGCGTCTGTTCGCCGCCGCCATCCCGGGCACGTCACCGTCCTCGGCCGCCCGCTCCACCTCGCGCTGGAGGGCTTCGAGCGTCTCGAACGTCCCGTCCGGCATGCGCCGCACGGCCATGCGTACGGCCTCCGTCTCCAGCAGCTCCCGGATCCGGTAGATCTCCTCCAGGTCCGCCAGTGAGAGCTCCGCGACGAAGTACCCCCGGTGTATGTGGTGCACGACCAGGCCCTCGGCCTCCAGGGCCTTGAGCGCCTCGCGGAGCGGGACGCGGCTCACGTCGAAGCGTGCCGCCAGCGCGTCCTGCCGGATCTGGTCGCCCGGTCTGAGCTCACCGCTGGTGATGGCGCGTCGCAGTTCCTCAAGGACGAACTGCTGGGCGGTCTGCGGCCGCCGCTTCTGCACCGCGCTGCTCATCGCCTGTGACCTTCCGTTCCCGATGTCGCCCACCGGCGCTTCCCGAAGCGCCGGTGACCACATCTTCCTATGGATCAGGGCGTCCGCGCGGGGCGTCCCAGCGCCGCGAGCAGCGCATCGGTGTGCTCGCCCAGCCGCGGGGGAGCGCCGCGGTACGAGGGCGGGGTGGCGCCGAGCCGGATCGGGTTGGCGACCTGACCGGGACCGGCCGCCGCCTCGGGGACCCGCGCCGCGAGCCCCAGCCGGTCGGCGAGGCCGAAGGCGGCGGCCACGTCGTTGATGGGTCCGCAGGGCACCCCGGAGGCCGTGAGCTCCTCGAACCAGTCGTCGGCCGTGCGCGAGCCGAGCGGCCCGGACAGCTCCTCGACCAGCTCCTCGCGGTGGGCGACCCGGGCCGTGTTCGTCGCGAAGCGCGGGTCCTCGCCCAGCTCCCGCCGGCCGAGCCGCTCGCACAGCGTGCGGAACTGGCGGTCGGTGCCGACCGCCAGGACCAGCGGCCGGTCTCGGGCCTCGAAGACCTCGTACGGCGCGATGCTCGGGTGGCTGTTGCCCATGGCGCGCGGCACGACCCCCGCCCCGAGGTGGGCGGCGGACTGGTTGGTGAGCGCCGAGAGGAGCGAGGTGAGCAGGGAGACCTCGACGCGCTGGCCCTCGCCGGTGTGCTCTCGGTGCCGGAGCGCGGCGAGGACCCCGAGTCCGGCGTGGAGTCCGGTGATGACGTCGACGAGGGCGACGCCGGCCTTGGTCCCGGGCCCCTCCGGCTCGCCCGTCACGCTCATCAGTCCGCCCATGGCCTGCACGAGCAGGTCGTAGCCGGGCAGCCGGGCGCCCTCGGCGGTGCCGAAGCCGGTCACCGAGCAGTAGACGAGCCCGGGGTTGCCGGCGCGCACGTCCTCGTAACCGAGCCCCAGCTTCTCCATCGTGCCGGGCCGGAAGTTCTCCACCAGGACGTCCGCGCGCTCGACGATCGCGCGCGCCGCCGCCAGGTCCTCGGGGTCCGTCAGGTCGAGTTCGATGGAACGCTTGTTCCGGTTCACCCCGAGGAAGTACGTGGCCTCCCCGCCGGCGAACGGCGGCCCCCACGCGCGCGTGTCGTCGCCCGAGCCCGGCCGCTCGATCTTGATGACGTCCGCGCCCAGGTCGGCGAGGAGCATCGTCATGTACGGCCCGGCGAGCACCCGGCCGAAGTCGGCGACGACGATCCCGTCCAGCGCGCCCTTCGGGTACGTGTCAGGTGTGCCCTCTTGGTCTGCGCGCATTCCGCTTCTCCCTCGCCGAAGATGCCGGCCGTCGGACTCGTCGGACCCGTCGGATGACAGGGACGCTACGGCCCGGCGATCGGATTTTCCATACTGGATCCAATATCCGATCTGGCGCTACGCTACGGCTCGCCGAGTTGCACAGTCGCCCGTCGCCCGTCACAGGAGGCCGTCCGTGAAGTCGCCGTCCACCCCCGTCCACCCCTTCGACCTGTTGGCCGTCGACGGTCTGCTCACCGACGAGGAGCGCGAGATCCGCCGGACCGTGCGCACCGCCGCCGACCGCGAGCTGCGACCGCACATCGCCGGCTGGTTCGAGAAGGGCGAGATCCCCGCCCGCGAGCTCGCCCGCACCCTCGGCGGCCTCGGCGTCCTGGGCATGCACCTGGAGGGGTACGGCTGCGCCGGCACCGGCTCCGTCGCGTACGGCCTCGCCTGCCTGGAGCTGGAGGCGGTCGACTCCGGACTGCGCTCCCTCGTCTCCGTACAGGGCTCCCTCGCCATGTACGCGATCTGGCAGTACGGCTCCGAGGAGCAGAAGCAGCGCTGGCTGCCGAAGATGGCGGCGGGCGAGTACATCGGCTGCTTCGGCCTCACCGAACCCGACGCGGGCTCGGACCCGGGGGCGATGCGGACCAACGCCAAGCGCGACGGCTCGGACTGGGTGCTCAACGGCACCAAGATGTGGATCACCAACGGCTCCGTGGCCGACGTCGCCGTCGTCTGGGCCCGCACGGAGGACGGCGTCCGGGGCTTCCTCGTCCCGGCGGGCACCCCGGGCTTCAGCGCCCCGGAGATCAAGATGAAGCTCTCGCTGCGGGCGAGCGTCACCAGCGAACTGGTCCTGGAGGACGTGCGCCTCCCGGCCGACGCGATGCTCCCGGAGGCCCGCGGTCTCTCGGGCCCGCTCGGCTGTCTCAACGAGGCCCGCTTCGGCATCGTCTTCGGCGCCCTCGGCGCCGCCCGCGACTGCCTGGAGACCGCGATCTCCTACGCTCGCGACCGGACCGTCTTCGCCCGCTCGCTCGCCTCCTACCAGCTGACCCAGCAGAAGCTCGCCGACATGGCCGTCGAGCTCGGCAAGGGCATGCTGCTCGCCCTCCACCTCGGCCGCCTCAAGGACGCGGGCGCGATCACGGCGGAGCAGATCAGCGTGGGCAAGCTCAACAACGTCCGGGAGGCCATCGCGATCGCCCGCGAGTGCCGCACGATCCTCGGCGCCAACGGCATCACGCTGGAGTACCCGGTGCTGCGCCACGCCAACAACCTGGAGTCGGTGCTCACTTACGAAGGAACGAGCGAGGTGCACTCCCTGGTCATCGGCAAGGCGCTCACCGGCGAGCAGGCCTTCCGCTGAGCCCCGGCCCCTTCGTGGCGGCCGGGCGGCTCACCCGGTGACGGTCAGCCGGTCGTCACCCGGTCGACGAAAGCGTCCAGGTTGCCCGTCAGCCGGGCCACCTGCTCGTCGACCGTGAGGGACTCCTCGTGGCGTCGGCCGCGCAGCTTGGGCTGCCGCCTGCCCCGGACGTACAGGGAGCAGGCGAGGTCGGCGCAGAGGTAGATGCCGACCGTGTTCCCCTCGCGGCCGCGGCTCCCGGCGAGCGGCGCCACGAGGAGGGTGACGCCGGAGGAGGCGTGCCCGGTCAGGCAGACCTGGCACATGCTCGACTTCACGGCACTGGTCCGGCTGGTGGCCGGGACCCGCAGGGTCACGCCGAGCGGTCCGTCCGCGCGGGGCAGGACCAGGTGCGCGCGCAGCGGCGCGCCCGGATCGACCCAGCCCAGGAAGTCCAGGTCCTCCCAGGGGAGTTCGGCGAAGTCGAGCGGCAGCTTGAGCCGGGCCGCCTCGCCCTTGGTGCAGTTCACGAAGGACGAGCGGATCTGTTTGTCGGTCAGAGGTTCCACTCGGTGGACCGTACACGGACCTGCGGGGGCGGGCATCCGAATATGGACCCGTCCGGCGCCGTTCTGGCTCGCCCCTCCGACCTGGCGGCCTCAGGCCACCCAGTCCGGCAGGGCCGGGTCGGCGTACCGCCCCGGAGCCCCGTCGAGCGCCGCCGCGAGCCGCTCGGCCGCCGGCTCGTACACGTCCTCCGGCAGCGTGTACGGGATCCGCAGCCGATGCTCGTGCGTCCCCGGGTCCACCCCGAACCGTGCGCCGCCCTCCACCCGCACCCCGTGCCGCAGGGCGTGGGCCGAGACGGCGGAGGCGACCGGGCGGCCCAGGTCGATCCACAGACACATCCCGCCGGCCGGCACCTCCCAGCGCCACTCGGGAACGTGCCGGGCCAGCGCCGTCGTCAGCGCCTCACGACGCCGCCGCAGCTCCTCGACGCGCCGCGGCACGATCGTGTCGAGCCGCTCCATCAGCGCGACCGCGACCAGCTGGTCCAGGACGGACCCCGACAGGTCGGCGGTGATCCGGACCCGGGCCAGCTCGGTCACGACCCGGGACGCGGCCCGGACCCAGCCGACCCGCAGCCCGCCCCAGCAGCTCTTGCTCAGCGAGCCGACGGAGACGATCTGCTCTCCGTCGCCTCCGCCGGCCGCGGCCGCGAAGGGCAGCGGCGCGGGCACGTCCAGGGCGATGTCGGCGAGCGTCTCGTCCGCGACGAGCCACGTCCCGGTGGCCCGCGCGGCCCGCGCCAGCTCCCGGCGCTGCTCCTGCGGCATCAGATGTCCGGTCGGATTGTGGAAGTCGGGGATCAGATAGGCCAGACGGGGCGCTGTCTGGCGCAGCGCGGCGTCGACCAGGCCGGTGTCCCAGCCGGTCTCCGTCACCGGCACGGGCGTGATGCGGAGCATGCGCCCGCGCATCGCGTCGAGGGCGTTCGTGTACGAGGGGTTCTCGGCGAGCACCCGGTCGCCGGTCCGGCCGAGCAGCGTCAGGACCAGCGAGAGCGCCTGCTGGGCGCCCGTCGTCACGAGGATCTGCTCGGGCCGCGTCGGCAGCCCGCGGGCCGTGTACCGCTCGGCGATCGCGGCGCGCAGGACGGGCAGTCCATACGGGTGGTAGCCCTGCGAGCCGGCGTAGCGGGGGAGCTCGGCGGCGGCCGACGCCAGTGCCTCGGCGAGCTCGTCAGGGGCCTGGGGCGCGGCCAGGGCGAGGTCGATGGTGGCCCCGGCGTCGTCCTGGTAGGCGCCGAGCGGGGTCGGCGCCTGGCCGTCCGGCAGCGCGGTCCAGGTGCCGGCGCCGCGGCGGCTGTGCGCGTAACCGCTCTCCCGGAGCAGGTCGTACGCCCCCGTGACCGTCGTCCGGCTCACCGCGAGCACCGTCGCGAGCTCGCGCTCGGCCGGCAGGCGAAGGCGCAGCGCCACCCGCCCGTCGAGCAGGGCCTCGCGGACCGCCCGCGCGAGCTCCCGGTAGCCGAACCGGCCCTCGGTGGGCGGGGTGAGCAGGGAGGCGAGCTGGCGGCCCGTCAGGGTCCGGTCCGCTGTGTGGACCACGCGGGCCACTGCCATACCAATCACTCCTCATTGGCTCTGCTGTCCAGGCCAATGAGCGTACAGACTCCGGTCCAGTGGCCTGGTGGCTGGCCACCTCCCACGGGAAAGGAGACGACCGATGTCCGGACACTTCACCGACCGCGACGAGCGGATGTGGCAGCAGCGCGCCGAGGAGCGCACGGCCCGGCCACTGGCGATCGGAGCCTGGCTCCGTGCCCTGCTGAGGGCCGCGCGCGTCTCGCCCTTGATCGCCCCTGCGCCGACCCGCCCGTCACGTATCGCGACGGGCGGGTCGGCGCAGGGCGGATGACGCCCGGGGCGGACCGCGTCAGACGAAGAGCGCGGACTCCGGACCGGGTGCCGGTACCGAAGGCGAGTCCGAGACCGGCGGGGAGACGGAAGGCGAATCCGACTGCGCCTGCGACTGGCTCTGCGACGACACGGGAGAGGCGGGGGAGATCGCCGAGCTCCCGTCCGTGACGGGCGCGGACTCGACGCTCGCGGACTGGTCCGACGGGGGGACGTCGGTCGCCGGCGACTCCTCGGTCGGACCCGTGTCCGTCGGGCTCGACGTGTCCGTCGGGCTCGTCGTGTCGGACGGCTCGGACGTCGACGGGGCGGGCGAGAGCGTCGAGGGGCACACCGGCGGGGTGATCCCGTCGAGCGGCTCCGGCGCCTGGTCACCCGTCACCGTCACGCAGGCGAGCGGCGAGGACGGGGATTCCGACGGGGACGTGGAGGCCGAGGTGGACGGCGACTCGTGCGGGGACTTCGAGTGCGAGGGCGGCGGAGGCGGCGACGGAGCGGGCTTGTCGTGCTTGCCGTGGTCGCCGTGCTTCCGCGCGAACCAGTCGTCGTCCTCGTAGTCGTACACGACGAAGACGTTCACGACCGTCACCGAGGGGGCCACGACGACGACCTGGGAGGAGTTGTACCCCGGCCACGGCGTGCCCGTCGTCTTCGGCGCCTTCTGCGCGACCGGCTCGGTCAGCGGATTGCCGCACGCGCAGCGCACGCGCGGCACGCCCCGGTTGTCGACCAGGACGGCGGTCCCGCTCTGGAGGGTCGCCTGGTAGGAGGTGGCGGCGCCGTTCTTGTAGCCGTGGTTCGTCACCCGGGTGTCGGCGCGCAGCTGAAGCGGGGTCAGGGAGCGGAGATAGGAGGGAACCTCGTTCGTCCCGATCCCCTGGACCGAGGCGAACGCCGCCTTCTTCGCGGGGTCGGCGTTCAGGTAGCGCACCTGCTGTTCGACGTCGCAGCTCGCCACCGACTGCGTCCCGCCGTAGAGGCCGGGCGTGGAGCCCGACACCCGCGGCGTGCCGGTCTCGGCCGGGGTGGTGCGCGGCGGCAGCGAGGCCGGCGAGGCGGAAGCGCCGCTGGTGCGTGCCGTCGACTGGGTGAACGGGTCGGGGCCGGACGCGGCGGCGTTCTGGAGGAAGACCTCGCCCCCGCCCGACGCGCTCGTGCCGCTGTCGTCGGACTGGTTGGTCAGGACGACGGCCAGCGCCACGCCCGCCACGATGACGGCGGTGACCGACGCGACCTTCGGGACGGAGCGCCACCACGGGCCGCCTCCGCCCTGGCCACCGTCCGGCCCGCCGCCGGACGGGCCTCCGCCACCGGGCGAACCACCCCCGGGCGAACCTCCACCGGACGAGCCGCCCCCTGCTCCGCCGCCTGAGGGCGGTCCGGGAGGTGGTGGGGTTCCGGCGCTCCCCGGGCTGCTGCCCGGCCCTGAGAGGGGGCCGGAGGGCGGGCCGGACGGCGGGACCGACGGAGGGCCGGACGGCGGGTCTGGCGGCGGGTAGGAAGTCACGTTCATCCCTTTCTTCCGTTCCGCGCCTATTGTGTGCGCGGAACGGCGCCCACCCGCAAGCGGAGGCCGGGCCGTCCACAAGCGGAGGCCGGCCCCACCCGTAAGCGGAGGCCGGCCCGTCCACAAGCGGGCGTCCGCGACCGGTACTAGCGTGGACAGCGTGAGCAGTCGGCTCTCCACCTCAGCGAGCCCCTCGACCCCGACCGGGCTCTTCGTACGTGTCGGTGTCCAGGCCCTGGCAGCGGTGTTCGCCGGGTATGTGGCCATGGGCGTCTTCGCCGGGCTCGGCCTCTGGGCCGCGGGCGCGGCCGACCTGCCGGGCGGCTTCACCGCCGTCCTCGCCGCGGTCGTCGTCATGGCGACGGGCGGCAAGATCGAGCTCTCCGGCGATGCCGGATCACTCGCCGGAACCCAGGCCGAACTGACCGCGATGCCGCTCACCGTCACCCTGGTGGGGGCACTCGTCACCGGCTACTGCTTCCTCCGGCCCCTGCGCCATCACGCGGTCGCGGACACCCGCGAACTCCTGGTCCGCGCCGTGACCACCGTCGTCCTCTGGGTGGCCGCCCTCGCGGGCCTCTCCGCCCTCGCCCGGCACGACTTCCCGCTCACGATCGGCGGAGACACCTCGGAGACCTCAGAGGACCCCCTCGGGGACCTCTTCGGGGAGCTCATGGACGCCGTCAACCCCTCCGTCGGCTTCCGCACGGACGTCGGCCCCACCCTCTTCTACGGGTTCCTGTGGATCCTCGGCGTGCTCGTCGTCGCGCTCCTGGTCTCCCGCAGGACCCCGCTGCCGCCCCGCCTCGTCCGCTACCACGAGCCCGTCCGGCCCGCCGCCCACGCGATGCTCCTGCTCCTCCTCGCGTACGTGGCCGTGGGCCTGGTCATCGGGATCGTCGTCGCGGCGACCAAGGGGCACGCGGTGGAGACCCTGGCCGTCCTGCTGCTCGGCCTGCCCAACGTGGCCTGGCTGGGGCTCGGCGTGGGCATCGGCGGCTCCTGGGAGGGCAGGGTCGAGGGGCCCTTCGGCCTTCCCATGCCCCAGGTCCTCGACGCCGTCCTCCGCGAGGGCGGCGACAGCACGGACCTGTCCACGGTCGACCTCTCCTCGCTCGCCGCGGAGGACGGGAGGGCCTGGTGGCTGCTGCCCATCGCCGTCGTCCTCGTGCTCGCCGCGGCCTTCGCGGCGGCGGTCCGCTCCCCGGCCAGGACACGGCTCTGGCAGCACTCCCTGCACGTGGGCGTCGCCTTCGCCCTGACGATGCTGGTCGTCGCGCCCCTCACCCTGGTCGAGGCCCGCTTCGGACTCTCGATCCTCGGCATCGGCGAACTCGAAGCGCTGGGCGGGGAGGTGGTGCTCCGGCCGGACGTCTGGAAGACGGTGGGCTTCGCCCTCCTCTGGGGCCTGGTCTTCGGCCTCATCGGAGGTCTCCTCGCGTCGCGGGTCCACCGCAAGGGCGAGGTCGAGACCGCTCCGACCGATCAGCCAGAGCAGAAGAAGTAGCCCGGCGGCAGTGGACATCCCTCCGGAGCCCCCGGAGGTCGGAGTCCCCGGAGGTTGGAGCCCCCGGAGGTCGGAGCCCCCGGAGGTCGGAGTCCCCGGAAGTCACATCAGAGTTCCCGGAAGACCGGCCGCGCCCAGGCCGGCGGTGCCGGCGGCGGTCCCGGCGGACGGGTGCCCGTCGTCACCACCTCGCCGCCCGTACCCGCGCCGGCCAGTGCCGACCGCAGCGCCGCGACGAACTCCAGACACGTCCCGTACCGCTCCTCGGGGCTCTTCGCCAGCGCCCTCGCGAAGACGGAGTCGGCGGCCTCCGGCAGTCCCGGGCGGACTTCGGACAGCGGCGGCGGGGGATCGTACTGCTGGGCCCACAGGACCGCCCAGTCGGTCTCGCGGCGGAAGGGGGGCGCGCCGACCAGCGTCTCGAACACCACGCACGCGAGGCTGTAGACGTCGCAGCGGCCGTCGACCGGCTTGCCGGAGATCTGCTCCGGCGCCACGTAGTCGAGCGTGCCGACGAACTCGCCCACCGTCGTGAACCCGGTCAGCGACAGGGACTTCTTCGTCAGCCCGAAGTCCGTGAGGTAGACGTGCTCCGGGTGGTCGCGGTCCGTGCCCTCGGCGACCAGGATGTTGCCCGGCTTCACGTCCCGGTGCACCAGGTCGTGCGCGTGCGCCGCGTCCAGGGCGGAGGCCACCTGGGCGGCGATCCGCCCCGCCGTCGCGGGCGCCAGCGGCCCCTCGCGGTCGAGCAGTGCCACCAGGTCCTGCCCGGCCACGTACCGCATCGCGATGTACAGGACCCCCTCCGTCTCACCGGCGTCGAAGACCGGCACGATGTGCGGGTGGTCGATGGAGGCGGCGACCCGCGACTCGTGCGCGAAGCGTTTGCGGAAGGTGTCGTTGCGGGCCAGCTCGGGCGCGAGGAGCTTGAGGGCCACCGTCCGGTCCAGGCGCAGGTCCCGCGCCCGGTACACGACGGCCATGCCGCCGCGTCCGATCTCGCTCTCCACGAGATAGCCCGCGATCTCCTTGCCGAGGAGCCCCGAGGCCCTGCCCGCCGGAAGGCTCGCCGACAGGTCCGCCGGCAGGTCGCGGTCGCCCTCGCCGCCGGCCATCAGTCCTCACCCGCCGGTCCGGGCGGCCGCTTCACGAGCTGTGTCGGCGGAGGCCCGGCCGCCGCCACCGGGTCGACCTGGGGAACCACCTGCGTCGGCTCGTACGCCGGGGAGCCGGCCGCCTCCTGGTCACCGGGCGCGGGCCCGGCGGAGTCCGCGTCCTCGTCAGCCCCGGGCGCGGGGGACCCGGGGGACTTCGGGGACCCGGGGGCCGGTGCGGCGGCCGACGGGGCCGCCGACGCCGCGTACGTACTGAGTCCGAGGCCGTCGCAGAACACCCAGCGCTCGTGCTCCGCGTCGTACAGCCAGACCGACTCGCCGTCGACGACCATCCCCACCCGCAGTCCGCGGGTCCGCAGCCGGAAGGCCTCGCCGTCCAGGCTGCCCGCGCCCAGCGCCTCGGCCGCCCGCCGGTACCGGCCCAGCGAGTCCTCGGCGCGGGCGAGGAGGGGGCGCGGATCGGCGGTCCTCGTGAGCGGCCGGCCGGCCGCCGGGGGATCGTCCGGGACGGTGACGAGCAGCCGCGCGTCGACCCAGGCCGACCAGCCGTTCGAGCACAGCACCCGCCCCCAGTCCCCGGCCCGCTCCGTCAGCCGCACCGGCAGGAACGCGTCGAGGGACACCGTCGGCAGCCCCGGATCCGGGGCCTCCCAGGCGGGGAGACCGGAGCGGGGCACGACGTGGGTGGGCCGGAAGTCCGGCACACCGTCGGGTACGGGGAAGCTCACAGTCCTGTCTCCCTACCTGCGCATCACGACGGGCTCGTGGCGGCGCAGCAGCCGCGCCACGACCACACCGAGCGCGAGACAGATCACGACCAGCATGCCCATGTCGAACAGCCAGGCCTCCGGGGTGTGGTTCATCAGCGGATCGGCGGTCTTCTCGCTCGGCGCGAGCGTCTCGATGTCGATCGTCGCGCCCATCGCGGCGAACGCCCACCGCGAGGGCACCAGCCAGGCCAGCTGCTCCAGGACCGGCGTACCGCGCACGGTGAGCAGCGCGCCGCAGAAGACCACCTGCACGATGGCGAGGAGGACGAGCAGAGGCATCGTCACCTCCTCCTTGCGGACCACGGCCGACACGAGGAGGCCGAGCATCATCGCGGTGAAGGAGAGGAACGCGACGGCGAGCGTGATCTCGACGAGCGGCGGCAGCAGGACCCCGTCGCCGCCGGGCACGTTCAGCGGGACGCCGATCAGGGCCACCAGGGTGAGCACCACCGCCTGCACGATGGTGATCGTGCCGAGGACCACCACCTTGGAGGCGAGGTACGCCGAGCGGGACAGGCCGACGGCTCTCTCGCGGCGGTAGATCGAGCGTTCCTTGACCAGCTCGCGCACGGCGTTCGCCGCGCCGGTGAGGACCCCGCCCACACAGAGGATGAGCAGGACGTTCAGGGCCGACTCCGGGTTGAAGCCGCCCTCGGACAGCGCGCGGGCCATCGCGCCCATCACGAACGGCAGCGCGATCATGATCACGAGGAAGGTCCGGTCGGCGGCGAGCGCGGCGGCGTACCGCCGGACCAGGGTCCGCAGTTGGGAGCCCCAGCTCTGAGCCTTCGGCGGCGGGCCGAGTTCCGGGGCCATCCGGGCTACCTGCCCGGCCTGGCCTGCTGCCGGTCCGCCCTGTCCGCCCTGTCCTTGTCCTGCCGCGCCGTAACCACCGGAGTCGGGGGAGCCGTCGGTGGGCAGGAACGGTCGGGCCGTCGCGTCCGCGACGTACCGACGGTGGAATCGGGAGGCCTGGTACTGCCCGGCCCAGTCGCGGTCCCGGTCGTTCTCGAAGGCCTCGAAGGCCTCCGGCCACTGTGTGTAGCCGAAGAAGCCGAGGGTGTCGGCGGGCGGTCCGTAGTAGGCCACCCGGCCGCCGGGGGCCAGGACGAGGAGCCGGTCGCAGACGTCCAGGCTGAGCACGCTGTGCGTGACGACGACGACCGTGCGCCCGTCGTCCGCGAGCCCGCGCAGCATGTGCATCACGGACCGGTCCATCCCCGGGTCGAGGCCGGACGTCGGCTCGTCGAGGAAGAGCAGCGAGGGCTTGGTGAGCAGTTCGAGGGCGACGCTCACCCGCTTGCGCTGTCCGCCGGAGAGGCTGTGGATCGGCTGCTCCGCCCGCTCCACGAGACCGAGCTCGCGGATCACCTCGTCGACCCGGGCCCGCCGTTCGGCGGGTGCGGTGTCCTCCGGGAAGCGCAGTTCGGCGGCGTAGCCGAGGGCCCGGCGGACGGTGAGCTGGAGGTGCAGGATGTCGTCCTGCGGGACGAGCCCGATGCGCTGTCGCAGCTCGGCGTAGTCCCGGTACAGGTCGCGGCCGTCGTAGAGCACGGTACCCCGGTCGGCGGGCCGCTGGCCGGTCAGCGCGTTCAGGAGCGTCGACTTCCCGGCACCGGACGGTCCGACGACAGCGAGCAGGCTCTTCTCGCCCACGGGGAACGACACCGCGTCCAGGAGGGTCTTGTGGCCGTGGTCGACGGTGACGGCGAGCTCCTGGACGTCGAGGGAGATCTCGCCGTCGTCGGTGAACTCGACGAGCTGCCCGCCGATCAGGCAGAACGCGCAATGGCCGATGCCGACGATGTCGTCCGGCGTCACGCGCGCGTCGACGACACGGCGGCCGTTGAGGAAGGTGCCGTTGTGGCTGCCGAGGTCGTGGATCCAGTACGTGCCGTCGGGCCGGGCGCGCAGCTCGGCGTGCCGTCGGGAGACGACGAGGTCGGCGACGACGACGTCGTTGTCGGGTGCCCGGCCGATCCGGATGCTGTGGGCGGGCAGGGGCCGCACGGACGTCGGCGCCCGGAAGGTGCCCGTGGCGGCGGGGTGCGAGACGGAGGGCGGCCGGAGCAGCGCGGCGGCGGAGGGCTCGGGGAGCGGCGGTGCCGGGTCGGCCGCCGGCGCGGAGGCGGACGGCGGTCCGGGGGAGGAGGGGGCGGGGGATACGGGGAGCTGCGCCGCCGGCACCGGCTGTGCGGGCTCGGCGGGCCCGGGGGACGCGGGGGGCTCCGCGGTCGGCGGTTCCGGGACGGGCCGCGGGACCGGCGGCTCGTGGAGCGGGGGTGCGGGGGGAGGCGGCTCCGGGACGGGCCGCGTCGGAACGGGCGGCACCTGGGGCGGCGGTGTCGGGACCGGCGGCTCCTGGCTCGACCCTCCTTGGCCCGACGCCTCCTGGCTCGGCGGCGGGGGCGCTGGCGGGCGGGCCCGGGGCGCGGTCGAGAGCACCGCACGCGGGCCGTCCTCCGGATGCCCGAAACGCACGACCGTCCCGGGGCCGACCTCCCGGGCCCCGACCACCCGCAGTCCGTTCGTGAAGGTGCCGTTCGTGCTGCCCTCGTCCGTCAGGTCCCAGTGGCCGCCGACGGCGCGGAGCAGTGCGTGGTGCCAGGACGCCCGGGCGTCCGAGAGCACGACGTCGCTGGTGGGGTCGCGCCCGATGCGATAGACGCGACCCGGGTTCATGAGCGTCGCGTCCCCGTCGATCTCGAGGACCAGAGCGGGCGCGGCGGGTGCGACGGGCCGCTCTCCCATGCGTGAATCCTAACCGTCGGCGCTGATCCCTGCCCGGGATGAGCGCCGGTAGGGTGGGCGCTTCCGCCGCCGGACACGGCGCCCGACGAAGGAGGCCCACCCGTGCCGAAAGGTGTCACCAGGCGACGGCCCCGCACGCGCGCGGCGCTGCTGAAGGCCGCCCTGGAGGCCTTCGCCGAGCACGGTTTCCATGCGACGACGATCGAGCAGGTCTGCGAACGCGCGGGCTATACGCGGGGCGCGTACTACTCGAACTTCGCCAGCAAGGAGGAGCTCTTCCTCGCGCTCTTCGACGAGCACAGCGACCGGACCGTGCGGCGGCTCGCCGACGCGATCGACGCGCTGACCGCCGAGGAGTTCACGCTGACGCGGCTGGCCGAGCTCGCCGCCCGGATCGAGCCGGACGAGCGGGACTGGTACCTGGTGACCACCGAGTTCACGCTGCACGCCATCCGCGACCGGCAGGCCGCCTGGGTGCTCGCCCGCCACGACGAGCGGCTGCGCGCCGAGATCGCCCGCGGCCTCACGCTCGTCCTGCGCCGGGCGGGGCGCGAGCTGACCGTGGACGCGGACCGGTTCGCCCGGCTGATCGTCGCCCTGCGCGAGGGTGGACTCGCGCAGAGCTACGTAGAACCGGCGGCGCTGCCGCCCGGCAGTCTGGAGCGCGAGTTCCTCGCTCCGCTCCTGGAGGTGTCGACCCGGGAACTCGCCGCTCCCGAAGGTCAGCCGAACAGGTCCGGGTCGGACGCGGTGATCTGATCCCACAGCGGGCGCGCCTGGAACCAGCCCGCGAGGTGGCTGCCTATCTGGCCCCGGGTGAGGAGCGCCGTCTCGCGGTCGATCGACTGCGGGGTGCCCGCCGCCATCGCGAGGAGCTGTGCCTGGCAGGACCGCTCCATCGTGACGAACCACCACACGGCCTCGGCGACGGAGTGGCCGACGGTGAGGAGCCCGTGGTTCTTGAGGATGACGGCCTTGTGCTCGCCCAGGGCCTTCGCGACCCGCTCACCCTCCTCGGTCTCGTTGACCACACCCCGGTAGTCGTCGTAGATCCCGTGGTCCTCGAAGAAGGCGCACGCGTCCTGGGTGATCGGATCCAGCGGGATGCCGAGGCTGGAGAACGCCTTGCCGTGCAGGGAGTGCGAGTGCGCGGCGGCGACGGCGTCGGGCCGGGCGGCGTGGACGCGCGAGTGGATGACGAACGCGGCCCGGTTCACGGGACTGCGCCCTTCGAGGACGGTCCCCTCGTGGTCGACCAGGATCAGGTCGGAGGCCTTGATCTGGCTGAAGCTCATGCCGAACGGGTTGACCCAGAAGGCGTTCGGGTCGCCGGGGTCGCGGACGGTGATGTGCCCGGCGACCCCTTCGGAGAACCCGAACCGGCCGAAGATCCGGAATCCGGCGGCGAGCTGCTCCTTGCGGTACCGGCGCTCCTCCTCGACGGTGTCGAAGGTGGGCGGCAGCGGCAGCACGACCCCGTCGGGCAGCGGCCCGACGGCGGCGGCGAGAACGGGCGGCACGGTGCTCATGGCGGCTCCTCGGTGAGCGGGTGGGGCACGGCGCGCCAAAAGATACAGAGATGCATCCGATACGACAATGGATCGTGTCACCCCACCGCCCCGCCCCTGTTGCGCAGCCGCCCCCGGCGCGGGAGGTTGCCGGTGGGGGTAGACGGCAGGAGGAGAGACGTCATGGGCATCGCCACGGTGAACCCCGCGACGGGCGCGACGCTGCGTACCTACGAGGCCCACGGGCCCGAGGAGGTCGAGCGGCGCATCGCCGCCGCGCACGAGGCGTACCGCCAGTACCGCACCACCTCCTTCGCCGAGCGCGCCCGCCTCCTGCGTGCCGCGGCCACGCTCCTCGACGAGGACACCGACGACATCGCGCGCACCATGACCGTCGAGATGGGCAAACCGATCGCCGCCTCCCGCGCGGAGGCCGGCAAGTGCGCCAAGGCCATGCGCTGGTACGCCCGCAACGCCGAGCAACTCCTCGCCGACGAGCACCCGGCGGAGAGCGACGTCCAGGACTCCGGCGCGGACACGGCCCGCGTGCACTACCGGCCCCTCGGCCCCATCCTCGCCGTCATGCCGTGGAACTTCCCGCTCTGGCAGGTGATCCGCTTCGCCGCGCCCGCGCTCATGGCGGGCAACACCGGCCTCCTGAAGCACGCCTCCAACGTGCCGCAGACCGCGCTGTACCTGGGCGACCTCTTCCGGCGCTCCGGATTCCCCGAGGGCTGTTTCCAGACCCTCCTCATCGGCTCGGGCGACGTCGAGCGCGTCCTGCGGGACCCCAGGGTCGTCGCCGCCACCCTCACCGGCAGCGAACCCGCCGGCCGGGCCGTGGCCGCCGTCGCGGGGGACGAGGTGAAGAAGACCGTCCTGGAACTCGGCGGCAGCGACCCGTTCGTCGTCATGCCCTCCGCGGACATCGTCGCGGCCGTGAAGACGGCCGTCACCGCGCGCGTCCAGAACAACGGGCAGTCCTGCATCGCCGCCAAGCGGTTCATCGTCCACCAGAACGTGTACGACGACTTCTCCGAGCGCTTCACGGCCGCCATGAACGCCCTCACCGTCGGCGACCCCCTCGACGAGTCCACCGACATCGGCCCCCTCGCCACCGAACAGGGCAGGACCGACCTGGAGGAGCTCGTCGACGACGCCGTACGACGCGGGGCCACCGCCCTGTGCGGCGGCCGGCGTCCCGAGGACCCGGCGCTCGCCGACGGCTGGTACTACCGGCCCACCGTGCTCGTCGGCATCACCCCGGAGATGCGGATCCACCAGGAGGAGGCCTTCGGGCCGGTCGCCACCGTCTACCCGGTCCGCGACATCGAGGAGGCCGTGGCCGTCGCCAACGACTCCCCGTTCGGGCTCAGTTCCAACGTCTGGACCCGGTCCGCCGAAGACATCGCCTTCTTCGTCCGCGACCTGGAGGCCGGCGGCGTCTTCGTCAACGGCATGACGGCCTCGCACCCCGCCCTGCCCTTCGGCGGGATCAAGCGCTCCGGATACGGTCGCGAGCTCTCCGGCCACGGCATCCGCGAGTTCTGCAACGCGACGACGGTCTGGCAGCGCGCCTGACGTCGCCGCTCAGGACCGCGTCCACCGCGAAAGGCGGTCCGCCGACCAGGTGTTGATCACCCGCTCCTCCGGTACCTCGCACTCCTCGGCCCGCGCGCAGCCGAGGATCTGCCACTCCAGCTGGCCGGGCGCGTGGGCGTCCGTGTCCACCGCGAAGTACGCCCCCGCCGCCACCGCGAGCCGCAGCAGCCGCCGCGGCGGATCGAGCCGCTCCGGACGGCTGTTGATCTCGACGGCCGTGTCCGACTCGGCGCAGGCGGCGAACACCCGCTCCGCGTCGAACTCCGACTCCGGCCGCAGCCGCCCTCCCGCCACCAGACGGCCCGTGCAGTGCCCGAGGACGTCCATCAGCGGGTTGCGGACGGCCCGTTCGAGACGGCGGGTCATCGCCTTCGCGTCCATCCGGAGCTTCGAGTGGACCGAACCGACCACCAGGTCCAGACGGTCGAGCAGCTCCGGCTCCTGGTCGAGCGAACCGTCGTCCAGAATGTCGCACTCGATCCCGGTGAGCATCCGGAAGGGCGCCCACTCCTCGTTCAGCCGGGCCACCACGTCCAGTTGCTCCCGCAGCCGCTCCGCCGACAGGCCGCGCGCCACCGTGAGCCGGGGCGAATGGTCGGTGAGCACCGCCCAGTCGTGGCCGAGAGCCGCCGCCGTCCGGCCCATGTCCTCGATCGTGGCGCCGCCGTCGGACCAGTCCGAGTGGAGGTGGCAGTCTCCCCGCAGCGCCGCCCGCAGCGCCTCGCCCCCGCTCGCGGGGCCGTCGGACCGAAGGGACTCCTCCAGCTCCGCCTCCAGGACCGCCAGGTACTCGGGGACCCGGCCGTCGAGCGCCTCGCGCACCACCGCCGCCGTCTTCGGCCCGATCCCTTTCACGGACTCCAGGGTGCCCGCCGTCGCGCGCCGGTCCGCCTCGCCCTCCGGCAGGCCGCCGAGGGCGGCCGCGGCCGTGCGGAACGCCCGCGCCCGATAGCCAGGCGCCTGGGCGCGCTCCAGCAGGAACGCGATCCGGTTCAGCGCGGCCACGGGGTCCACGGTGCCTCCTCACCCGCCGCCCGGTCCGGCGCCCGCGACGAGCGGAGCCGGCTCGATCTCGCACCACACCGCCTTGCCCTCGCCACGGGGCTCGACGCCCCACCGGGACGCGAGCGCGTCGAGCAGGAGCAGTCCCCGCCCCGACGTGGCGGCCTCACCAGGGGTACGCCGTCGGGGCCAGGCGCTCGACCGGTCCTGCACCGAGAGCCGTACCCGCCGCACCGGCTCCGGCAGCACCTCCAGGGTGAGCACCGCGCCGCCCTCGGTGTGCAGCAGGACGTTGACGAGCAGCTCGCCCGTCAACAGCTCGGCGTCGTCGGCCAGTTCCGGCAGACCCCAGTCGCGCAGGGCCTGCCCCACGGCCGCCCGTGCGTCCGAGAGCCCCTGCGGGTCGGCCTGGTGGATGTACTGGTGGATCCGTGGCGCCCGGGGCGTGCCGGGGTCCGGGCTGCGCCGGAGCACGAGGAGCGCGACGTCGTCGCCGGAACCCCATCGCTCCCACAGCCGCTCGGAGAGGTGGTCGGCGAGTGCCTCCGCCTGTGGCGGACCGCTGCTGATCGCTTCCGAAAGGACGTCGAGACCGGTCTCGATGTCCGAGCCGGGCTGCTCGACGAGTCCGTCCGTGCAGAGCACGAGCGTCTCCCCGGGCACCAGGTCGAGCCGGGTCTCCGGGAACTCCTCGTCGCCGAACACGGTGGCGAGCCCCAGCGGCAGTCCGCCGCGCAGATTGGGCTGCCCGACGCGGCCGTCGGTGTGCCGGATGAGCGGTCCGAGATGCCCGGCCCGTACCGCGCGCAGCGTGCCGCTCCCCAGATCCACCTGCGCGTACGTGCAGGTGGCGAAGCGGTTGGTGTCCAGCTCGGCGAGGAAGCGGGAGGCGCGGGCCAGCACGGTCGACGGGGCGTGCCCCTCACCCGCGTACGCCCGCAGCGCGATCCGCAACTGCCCCATGATGGCGGCGGCGTGCGTGTCGTGGCCCTGCACGTCGCCGACGACGATGCCGACCCGGCCGCGGGGCAGCGAGATCACGTCGTACCAGTCGCCGCCGACCTGCCGTCCGCTCCACGCCGCGTGATAGCGCACGGCGATCTCGCCACCGGTGATCTCCGGGATCCGGCGCGGCAGCATCGTCGCCTGGAGCCCCGTCGCGAGCTCCCGCTCCTCGTCGAAGAGGATCGCCCGCTGGAGCGACTGGGCGACGATCGCCGCGAGACCGAGCGCGAGGTTCCGCTCGTCGGGGTTGAAGGCCGAACGGCCCCGGTAGAACAGCGCCATGCCGCCGAGCGAGCGGGCCTGCGCCACCAGGGGCAGGTAGCAGGCGGACTTGAACCGGAGCCGGGGCAGGTACGGCGCCAGCTCGGGGAAGTCCCGCCCGAGCGACTGGAAGGACGAGACGAACCGCGGCCGGCCGCTCAGCACCGCCTCGGCCAGCGGAAGCCCCCGGTCGAGCCGCCGCGTGCGGAAGTCGTTCAGGGCGTCGAGGGATTCGCCGCTGAGCGCGATCACGTTGAGCGAGCCGTTCTCGACGAGCCCGAGCGCCAGGCCCTCCGCGCCGAGCCGGGCGAGCCCGCCGGGACCGGTCAGGGCGGCGGTCACGTCGTCCACCGTCACCGCGCGCGACAGCGCGTTCGTCGTCCGCTCGACGATGCTCGTCTGCACCTCGCGCCGCTTCTCCAGCTCCAGCACGAAAGCGGTGTGCGAGACCTCGGCGGTCGTGTCCCGCACGACCCCGACGATCCGCTGGGCCCGTCCGTCCGGCTTGCGCAGGATCCGCGCCTGCACGTGCGTCCAGTGGGGTGCGCCCTCGGCCTGCGGGATCGGGAAATGCGCGTTGTACGACACCGAGCCGCCCTTCACCGCCTCGCGGACGATGCCCTTGAGTCGGGTCCGCTCCTCGGGTGCCAGGCGCGCGACCAGCGTCGCCGGGCTTCCGTCGTAGGCGTCCTGGGTCAGCCCGAAGACCAGCAGCCCGGACTCGTCGACATCGATGGTGCCCGTGTCGAGATCCCAGTCGAAGCTGCCGGTCCGGTTCATGGCGAGCCGCTCGGCGGGCCCGATCTCGCCACTGCGCGTAAGCCGGTCGTCATCGGTCATCCCCCCCATTGTCGAACCCGCACCCCGTGGACGCCATGGCGGTGACACGGCGTGGCGCAAGTTCGCCTCGAAGCACGGGGCGCAGGGGGACGCGCCGACGGCGGGGCAGAATGGGCCGGTGCAGCCGTCCTACCGTGTTCTCGGTCCCTGTCAGGCGCTCCGTTCCGACGACGGGACGGAGGTCGTGCTGAACGGCCCCAGGCTCCGGGCGCTGCTCACCGCGCTCGCCGCCGGCGCCGCGGACGTCCCTGGCGGGGCCGTCGGCACGGGCGGTGCGGTCGGCCCGGGCGGTGCCGGCCGGGTGGGACCCTCGCGGGCGATGAGCGTCGGCGCGCTGATCGACCAGGTGTGGGCGGATGACGACCCGGCCGCCGGCCTCGACCGCACGGCCGCGCTCCAGGCCCTCGTGGGCCGTCTGCGCCGGGCCCTCGGACACGAGGCCGTCCTCTCCGGCCCCGGCGGCTACCTGCTGGCCGCCGACCCGGACACCGTCGACCTGCACCGCTTCGAACGGCTCGCCGCCGAAGGCGCGGCCGCCCTCGCCGACGGGGACGCCGTCCGGGCCGCCGCGCTCCTCGACCAGGCGCTCGGCCTGTGGCGCGGACCGGCCCTCGCGGACCTGCCCGGCCGGGAGGCCGACCCCCTCGTCGTACGGCTCGAGCAACGGCACGCGCGGGCGCGCCGCGACCGGTACGCGGCCGATCTGGCCCTGGGGCGCGCCCAGGACGTCCTCGCGCCGCTCGCGGCCCTCGCAGCCGGGCATCCGCTCGACGAGCCGGTCCAGGCCCTGCGGATCCGGGCCCTGCGGGCCGCCGGACGCCCCGCGGAGGCCCTCGCGGCGTACGAGGAGGTGCGCACCGGCCTCGCCGACCGGCTGGGCACCGACCCGGGGCCCGAACTGCGCGCCCTGCACACCGAACTCCTGGGCGCGCCCGCGCGCGTACCCGTGCCCGGACATCCCTCGGACCGGAGCGGGCGCCTGCCCGCCCGGCTGACCTCGTTCATCGGCCGCGACGGTGAGCTCGGCGCACTCGCGGCCGGGTGGGCCGACCGGCGGCTCGTCACGCTCACGGGACCGGGTGGCGTCGGCAAGACCCGGCTCGCCCTGGAGGCGGCCGAGACGTACGAGGGCGGACCGGTCCACGTCGCCGAACTCGCCTCCGTACGCGAGGAGTCCTCGGTCGCGGCGGCCGTCCTCAGCGCGCTGGGGGCCCGCGAGACCCAGCTGTGGAACGGTCCGGCCGTCGCCGAGGCCGCCGGGCCGAAGGGCGTGCTGGCCCACCTGGTCGAGTACTGCGCCGGGCGCCGGATGCTCCTGGTCCTCGACAACTGCGAGCACGTGATCGCCGCGGCGGCGGAGCTCGCGGAGACCCTCCTCACGCGGTGCCCCGGCGTCACGGTCCTGGCGACGAGCCGGGAGCCGCTGGGGGTGCCGGGGGAGGTGCTGCGTCCGCTGGGGCCGCTGCCGGCGGAGATGGCGCTGCGGCTCCTCGGCGAGCGGGGCGCGGCGGCGCGGCCGGGCTTCCGGGTCGGGGACGACGCGGGGGCCGCCGAGGAGGTCTGCCGCCGCCTCGACGGGCTGCCGCTGGCGATCGAGCTGGCGGCTGCGCGGCTGCGGATGCTGTCGGTGCGGCAGATCGCGGACCGCCTGGACGATCGTTTCCGGCTGCTGACGTCGGGGGCACGGACGGTGCTGCCGCGTCAGCAGACGCTGCGAGCGGTGGTGGACTGGTCGTGGGAGCTGCTCGACGGGCCGGAGCGGGCGGTGCTGCGGCGGCTCGCGGTGTTCACCGGCGGCTGTGACCTGGCGGCGGCGGAGACGGTCTGCGCCGACGAGGCGCAGGTAGCCGGCGCGGACACGGACGCGGGTACAGGTACAGGTACGGGCGCGAGCACGGGCGCAGACGTACTGGGCGTACTGGCCGCTCTTGTCGACAAGTCGCTCGTCGTCTCCGCCCCCGGCGACACCGGCATGCGCTACCGGCTCCTGGAGACGGTGGCCGAGTACGCCGCGGAGCGCCTCGACGAGGCGGGCGAGCGGGCCGTGACCGAGCGGCGCCACCTCACGTACTACCGCGAACTCGCCCGCCGTACCGACCCCGAGCTTCGCGGCTCCGGGCAGGTCGCCGCCATCTCACGCCTGGAGCGCGAGCACGGCAACCTGCGGGCCGCCCTGCGCACCGCCGTGGCCGTCGCCGACGAGCAGGAGGCGCTCTGCCTCGTCCACTCCCTCAGCTGGTTCTGGCAGCTGCGGTACCACCGGACCGACGCCCGGACGTGGGCGGCGGCCGCCGCCGGGCTCGGCCCCGACCCGTTCCAGGAGCCCGTCCGTCCTGCCGAGCCCTTCGAGGGCCGCTGTGTTGACGTGCCGCCGCCGTGGAGCGGCGAGCGGCTCTGGGAGGCCCGCCGCGGCGGGCAGCTCTACGCGCTCGCGACCGACGGCAGCGACGGCGCCACCGCCTTCGAACGGCCCGAGACCCGTGCCCGGCTCACCGCCCTCATCACCGCGTACCGCCCCGGCCTCCCGCAGACCTGCCGCCAGCCCGGGACGATGTGGTTCTTCGCCCGCCTGATGACGGGAGAGCTCGCCGGCCTCGACGAGACCCTGACCCTGACCGTCGACGCCTGCCGCGAGCACGGGACCGGCTGGGACCTCGGCTTCGCCCTCCTCATGCGGGGAAAGCTCCTCGGCCACGGCCCCGAGGACGCCGACGAGGCGCTCGCCATCTTCGAGACGGCCGAGGACGCCTGGGGCATCGCGGAGTCCCTCTCGGCGCGGGGCGAGGCCTACGAGCGCGCCGGTCGGCTCCCCGAGGCCGCCGCCGACTTCGAAAGGGCCGCCCACGCCGCCGCCCTCGTGGGCGCCCGCTCGCAGGTGCCGCTCTTCTCCGCCCGCCTCGCGGCCGTACGCCTCCGGCTGGGCCCGGGGGACGAGGCGGCCGAACGGCTCCTGGCCGAAGCCGCCGACGAGGCGGGCCAGTGGGGAGCCGAGGCCGCCGGCACCGGCCGGCTGCTCCTCGCCCAGCACTACGGCCACACCGGGCGCACGGCCCTGGCCCGCGCGCAGCTCACCCGGCTGGAGGAGGAGTTCGGCGAGCACACCCCGACGCTCTTCTGGGGCCTGGCCGGCGGGGCGTGGGCCTGGCTCGACTGCCTGGACGGCGCCCACGACCGGGCCCTGGAGCGCCTGGCCCGTGCCGTCGTCGACCTGGAGGCCCTCGCCCACCTGGTCGCGCCCTACCTCGTCGTTGCCCAGTTCGCGACGGCCGCCTGGGCCCGCGGCGGCAGGGGCGGCCCGGGCGACGCCGAGACCGGAGCCCGGCTCCTCGGCGCCCACGACACCCATATCGGCCCGCCGACGGGAGGCGGCTTCCGACCCTTCGCCCCGCAGACGGAGACCGCGATCCGCGCCCGCGCCGAGGAGACGGTCCGCGCGCGCCTCACCCCGGAGGCGTACGACCACCACTACGCGGAGGGCACGGAGTTCCCGCTGGACACCGCCCTGGCCCTCGTCCGGCAGCCGGAGGCGACGGTCCCCGCACGGCCTGAGCGGAGCCCCGCACGGCCTGAGCGGTCCCCCGGCACCGCCTGAGCGGCCCCCGGCACCGCCTGAGCGGCCCCCGGCACCGCCTGGGCGGACCCGTCGCGCCGGCGGTACGACGGGTCCGCCCGCTCAGCCGGTCGACAGCCGCTCCCGCGCCTCCGCGAGGTCCTCGGACGTCGGGGCGTCGTCCTGGGAGAGGCGGCGGCGCCAGTAGCCGGTGAAGTGGATGGCCCTGCGGTCGACGCCCCGCTCCTCCACGAGATGCCGGCGCAGACGGCGGACCGCCGAGGCCTCGCCCGCGAGCCAGCCGGACGGACTGCCGGGCGGCAGCGTCCCGGCCCGGACGGCGTCGGCCGCCGGCACGTCGTGGGGCAGCAGTCGCACGGTGAGGTCTCCGGCCGTCGCCAGGGGCTGTACGTCCGCCGGGTCGTCGACCTGGACGTACGCGAGGGCCGGCCGGCCCGCCGGGAGCGCGGCGACGACCGTGGCGAGGGCGGGCACCGCGCACGCGTCGGCGTACAGGAGCGTCCAGTCGCCGGCCCCTGGTTCGAAGGGCACCGCGAACGCGGCGGACGGACCGAACACGCCCAGCGGATCACCGGGCCGCGCGCTCCGCGCCCACCGCGTCGCCGGCCCCTCGTCGCCCGCCGAACCGGCCTCCCCGTGCAGGTGGAAGTCGATGTCGACCGTCTCCGCCACCGGGTCGTGCGCCCGGAGGGTGTAGCTCCGCATCCATGGCCGATCCTCCTCCGGGATCGCCGCGTAGGCCCCGTACCACCGCATCACGTCGCCGTCCGCCCCGACGGCGGGCAGGACGGGCTCCGTGCCGGGCATCCGGGGAAGGAACAGTTTCACCTGCTGGTCGGGCCCGGCGAGCGTGAACCCGGCCAGGGAGGAGCCGCCGAGGGTGACGCGGAGGGTGCGCGGGGTGATCCGGCGGACGGCGGTCACCCGAAGGCGCCGCAGGGGGAAGTCCGGGGGCTGGGACATCGCTGACTCCTGGGGTCGAAGGTCTCGCGGACGGGTCCGGGAAACGGGCACACCCCACCCTCCCGGGCCCCGCCGACACGCCACCGACACCCGTCCGACAGGAGGGCGGGCGGCGCCCCGGATGCGCTCCCGACGGCCGGACACGAGAATGGCGAGTGCCGGAAGAACACGTAGGAGGCGGCATGAACGCTGAGCCCGACAAGACGTCCATGGGGGATCGCCCGACGCCCGACCGGCTGCTCCACGCCGGGTCGGAGGGCGAGTTCACGGCGGAGGACCTGGTCCTCGCCTCCGGTCGTGACGTGAATCCGAAGACCCTCGCCTGGGCCGAACGCCGAATGGAGCAAAAGGGGCGCGCCTCCATGGACGAGCTCCTGCCCTAGGGGGTGTCGTCACATTCCCGTCTGCCCCGCGGCCCCAGCTACCGCTGGGAGGTACCCCCAGGCACGCACTCTCGCCGCACCGGGCGAAAGCCCACGTACGTCCAGTACGTGGGCTTCCACCCGGCACGCCGGGAGCACGCACCCTTTGCTCGTCTAGGCCAAGACGTACCGTTCGTCTCTCTCCCGCCCCCCCCGGCCCCGGATCGGCTCGCCCGAACCGGGGCCGCGGCCTTCCGCATTTGTGAAACACGTTCTACCGTGGCCGCCGTCGCAGACGCGCCGCCACGGGAGGCCCCGCATGCACCTCGAATACACGCCCGCCCAGAACAGCCTGCGCGCCGAGCTGCGTGCGTACTTCTCCGAGCTCGTCCCGGACGACGTCCACACCCGCTACGAGGACCCCGCCGCGCAGAAGCGCTTCTACCGGGAGACCGTCCGCAGGCTGGGCGCGGACGGCTGGCTCGGGGTGGGCTGGCCCGTCGAGTACGGAGGGCGCGGACTCTCCCCGATGGAGCAGTTCATCTTCTTCGACGAGGCCGCCCAGGCCGGCGTACCCCTGCCGCTCATGGCCCTGAACACCGTCGGGCCGACGATCATGCGGTACGGCACCGAGGAGCAGAAGGCGTACTTCCTGCCCCGCATCCTCTCCGGGGAGATCGACTTCGCCATCGGCTACAGCGAGCCGGACGCGGGCACCGACCTGGCCGCGCTGAAGACCCGCGCGGTACGGGAGGGGGACACGTACGTCGTCAACGGCCAGAAGATCTGGACGACGAACGGCGACACCGCCGACTGGGTCTGGCTCGCCGTCCGCACCGACGTCGACGCCCCGCCGCACAAGGGCATCACGATGCTCCTCGTCCCGACGAGCGACCCCGGCTACTCCTGCACGATCATCAACACCCTCGCCTCGCACGACACGACCGCGAGCTACTACGACGACATCCGCGTCCCCGCGTCACGCCGCGTCGGCGAGGAGAACAAGGGCTGGCGCCTCATCACGAACCAGCTCAACCACGAGCGCGTGACGCTCGCGGCCCACGGGACCATGGCGATCCGCGCCCTCCACGACGTCCAGCGCTGGGCCGCAGACACACGGCTCACCGACGACCGGCGCGTCCTGGACCTCCCCTGGGTCCGCCGCACGCTCGCCCGCACCCACGCCCGGCTCGACGCGATGAAGCTCCTCAACTGGCAGATGGTCAACGCCGTCCAGAACGGCACCCTCACCCCCCAGGACGCCTCCGCCGTCAAGGTCTACGGCTCCGAGGCCCGCCGCGACGCGTACGCGGCCCTCATGGAGGTCGTCGGCGCGGCGGGCGCCCTCAAGGAGGGCTCGGCGGGCGCGGTCCTCCACGGCGAACTGGAACGCGGCTACCGCTCGGCCGTCATCTTCACCTTCGGCGGCGGCAACAACGAGATCCAGCGCGAGATCATCTCCTGGATCGGCCTGGGCATGCCCCGCGTCCGCCGCTGAGCGGGTTGTGACGAGGCCTTTTGGTCGGCATTGAAGCCGGAACCTCCGTGCGAGGTGAGCGATAGCCCTGAACAGCGCATGGGGCCCCGTGTCCGTGAGTCCGGGCTCCGGTTGAGGCCCCGCGTCATCGGCGTAGCGTGGAAATGATCCGACCGAGGAGCGGTGGCCATGGGCAAGCTCTCGAACGACCAGCTGCGCGAACGGGTACGCGGGACGGTCGTCACAGCCGACGACGACGCCTTCGACGAGGCACGCACGGTCCACAACGCCATGATCGACAAGAGACCTGCCGTCGTCGTGCGCTGCGTCAACGCCGGCGACGTCATGGCCGCGGTCGACTTCGCCCGCGAGAACGGGCTCGATCTGGCGGTTCGGGGCGGCGGGCACAGCGTGCCCGGCTTCGGGACGTGCGACGGCGGCGTCGTGGCCGATCTCTCCGGGATGCGAGGTGTCCGTGTCGACCCCGTGCGGCGGACGGCCCGCGCGGAGGGCGGGGCGACGTGGGGCGACTTCAACGCGGCGACGCACCCCTTCGGTCTCGCCACCACCGGCGGGATCATCTCCACCACCGGCGTCGGCGGACTCACTCTCGGCGGCGGCATCGGCTATCTGGCCCGAGGGGCCGGCCTGAGCTGCGACAACCTCGTCTCGGCCGATGTGGTGACCGCGGACGGCCGGCTCGTCGTCGCCGACGAGGAGGAGAACGCCGACCTGTTCTGGGCGCTGCGCGGAGGCGGCGGCAACTTCGGCGCCGTGACGTCGTTCGAGTACCGGCTCGCCCCCGTCAAGGACATCTACGGCGGACCGATGCTCTTCGAGCTGGAGGACGCGGCCACCGTCTTTCGCGCCTTCGCCGACTACATCGCCGACGCACCGGAGCAACTGGGCGGGTTCCCCGCCTTCCAGATCGCCCCGCCGCTCCCGTTCATCCCGGAGGACCGGCACGGTGACACCTTCGCCCTGGTCGTGGCGTGCTGGTCCGGACCGCTCGACGAGGGCGAGAGCGCCCTGCGTCCCCTCCGCGACTTCGCGCCGGTGGTCGCCGAGCACGTCGGGCCCATGCCGTACCCGGCGCTCAACAGCGCCTTCGACGCGCTCGTGCCGCCCGGCCTCCAGCACTACTGGAAGGCCAACTTCGTGAGCGAGCTCACCGACGCCGCGATCGAGGCGCACGTCCAGTACGCACCCGGGCTGCCCGCCGTGAACTCGACGGTCCACATCTACCCGATCAACGGTGCCTGCCACCGGGTCGCCCCGGACGCCACGGCCTTCGCCTACCGGGACGCCTCGTTCGCCACCGTCATCGCCGGCATGTGGCCCGACCCCTCCGCCAACGAGGCCAACATCGGCTGGGTCCGCGACTACTACGAGGCCACCGCCCCGCACTCCGAGGAGGGCGGCTACATCAACTTCATGGCCGACGACGACCAGGACCGGATCAGAGCCAACTACGGGGCGAACTACGACCGTCTGGTCGCGGTCAAGCGGACGTACGACCCGGGGAACCTGTTCCACCTGAACCAGAACATCAAGCCCTGAGGCCCGCACCGGTGCCAACCATCCCTCTGATTCTGCCCTGTTTCCTGGTGCCACGTAGCAATCCTGGTCACAAGCGGGCGGTCACGGGAAGTACAGCGAGGCCTTCTGCAGGACGTGGCCCGTGAACAGGCCGCCCACGACCACCCGGCCCCGGTACATCGTGGTCCGTCTGGCGGCCGTGGCGGTCTCGATCGTCAGGGGGCGGCTGATCAGCGTGGTGCCCATGACCCGGGCGTCCTCGGCGGCCCACCGGACCGCCTCGGGGTGGACGCGCGTGCTCACCAGGGCGGGGAGCACCATGGCCGCGTTGCGGGCGCCGGGTATGCCCCTGCGCAGGTCCTTGGCGTAGCGCATGGCCCACCCGGTGAACTCGCCCAGGGTGGCCACGTCCACCTCGGGGACGGCGGCGGCGAAGACGAAGAGCTCGACCTTCGTGCCGAACCAGCGGACCTTGCGGTCGGCGCGGCTGCCGGCCACCACCCGGTGGTCGTCCCAGGGGGGCGAGGTCACCGTGCAGCCGTCGGCCGTCAGCCGTCCGTGGAGCGCTTCGAGGTACGCGGCCGCCGCGTCGGCGGTCGGCTCGGTCGCATGCGGGTTCATGCTGGGATCCTCCAACACCCTTGACCCGTAAGGGAAGAGGGGACTGATCGGCCAAGTGGAGTCGCCTTCGGCCGGGCCCGCCGATGACGTCGTGGGCCGGCCGCGCTACCTTGGGCCGGATGCAGCCACAGCAGCCGAACACCCCGCCCGTCCCCGCATTCGCCCCGGCAGCCCCCGAGCGGCCTCGCGGCGGCACCAAGGCCGTGGTGCTGTCCCTAGTGGGCGGCCTCGTGCTCGGTGCCGCGGCGATGGGCGGCGTCTGGGCGCTGAGTGCCGACGGCGCTTTCGCCGACGGGACTTCGGCGGCGGCGGACGCGCGGGCCGCCTGCCGGGCGCTCGACGGATTCGACGAGGACCGGTTCACGGAGAAGGGTGCCGGGGGCGACATCGCCATCAACCGCTATTCGGCGGCCGGGACCCTCTCGGCGTCCGCCGCGGCGGGCGACGCGACGTACAAGCCGCTCGCCCAGGCCATCCGCCGCTCGCAGGAACGCCACTCCCTGATGTTCGAGTTCGACGCCACGGCGAAGAAGGACCTGGCCGAGGCCCGCACGATCTGCGCGAACCTGTAGTCGGCTCAGCTCCTGGCCCTCGGGATCAACTCCTCAGGTGCGAGGCTCCGTTCAGGTCGAGAATCGTGCCCGATGACCACTCGGCGGCGGGGGAGGCGAGCCAAAGCACTGCCGCCGCGATCTCCTCGGCCGAGCCCACCCGGCCGAACGGGCTCTGCGCCCGGATCGCGTCGCCCTCGGGCCCCTCGACGCGCGGAGCGACCCGCTCCGTCGCGAAGAACCCGGGGGCGACCGAGGCGACGGCGATGCCGTGCGGCGCGAGCGAGACCGCGAGCGACTGACCCAGGGCGTGCACGGCGGCCTTCGTCGCCCCGTAGGCCGGATGGTCCGGCTCGCCCCGGAAGGCGCCGCGGGAGCCGATGTTCACGATCCGGCCGCCCCCGCCCTGGCCGATCATCCGGCGCGCCGCGAGATGGCTCAGATGGGCCGTGGCGAGCAGGTTCACGGCCACGTGCTGCTGCCACACCGCCACCCACTCCTCGTACGGGGTCTCCGCGAGCGGGTGCCGGATGTTCACCGCCGCGTTGTTCACCAGGACGTCGATCCCGCCCAGTGCCTCGGCCGCCGCGTCCACCACGGCCACCGCCCCGGCGGGGTCCGCGAGGTCGCCGCCGACCAGGGCGTGGCCGTCGCCGGCCAGGGAGGCGAGGGTCGTACCGGCCTCCTCCTCGCGCGAGCCGAAGTGGACGGCCACGCGGTCGCCGTTTGCCGCGAACGCCCGGGCCACCGCGCGGCCGAGCCCCCGTGACGCGCCGCTGACGAGCACGCGCCGGCCGGATGCGGGTACGTTCATGGCAGGAGTCTCCCTGTGATCGGAGCAGGTTCGGGGCAGGCGATGTGCGGATGATCCACACGCCGTGACGATACGTCCCCCGCCGCCCGGCCGAACGGGCGGAAGCCGCCCACGGCCCTGCTCCGATTGCGGACGCATGGGCATCGGGTCTGTGTGTGAGACGAGGACCCTCCCCTTGCACATCAGGAGCTCGGCATGTCGATGGCGTTCGGTTCCCCCTTCGGTTCCTTGGAAGCGCCGCCCGGATGGGCCCGCGTGGTGGAAATCGGCTGGTTGGCGTCGCCACTACTGCACAAACCGCCACTACGGCACAACCGCCACTAAGGCATATCCGCCACCACTGCATATCCGCTACTACGGCACATTCCACCCGAGAACGACAGGAAGCCCGTGCTCGTAGCCCAACGTGTTGATCGTCCCTGGATGCGGGTGCCCGAACTGCCGCGCGGCGGACGCGTCGAGCCCGAGCCGGCGCGCGGCGAGGATGCGTGACAGGTGGCCGTGCGCGACAACGGCCACGTCACCCTTGTCCAGCACCGGCCTGACCCGGCCCAGGAAGGCGTCGACCCGCACGGCCACGTGCCCGAGGTCCTCGCCGGCGTCGACGCCGTCGCGCCACAACTCCCAGCCGGGCTTGAGCTCCTGGATCTGCTCGGCGGTCAGCCCCTCGTAGCGGCCGTAGTCCCACTCGATCAGGCCGGCATCACGCTCCGCGCCGCTCAGCCCCGCCACTCGGCCGTCCGCACGGCCCGAGCCGGCGGGCTGCTGTAGACGGCGGCGAACTCCCGTCCGGCCAGCCGAGGCGCGAGCGCCCGCGCCGCTTCCTCCCCTGTTTCGGTCAGCGGCAGGTCGGTGCGGCCGGCATGCTGTCCGGTGCGGCTCCACGCGGTCTCACCGTGTCTGATCAATATCAACTCGCCCATGGCCGAGGACCGTATCCCGCGGACGGCACACGGCGCGGAGAGCGTCCGACCGGTTTCCCAAGGGCCGGGAATCCCGGGCGGCTTCCGGCGTAGCCTGGGCGCCATGAGGCAGGACGCCGACCCCGGGCTCTTCGGGCCCCGCTCCGTCACCTGGCAGCTGCACGGCGACCCCGTGATGTGGATCGCGGGTGTCCGCGCACTCTGGCTCCAGGCACTGCACCCCGTCGCCGTCCGTGGCGTCATGATCAACAGCAGCTTCCGGGAGGACCCCTGGGGGCGGCTCATGCGGACCGCGAACTTCGTCGGGACGCTGAGTTACGGGACCACCGAGGCGGCGGAGACGGCCGGCGCCCGCGTCCGCCGCATTCACCGGCTCCTCGGCGTGGACCACCCCGAACTCCTGCTCTGGGTCCACTGCGCCGAGGTCGACTCGTACCTCTCGGTCGCCCGCCGCTCCGGCATCCCGCTCACCGACGCCGAGGCCGACCGCTATCTCGACGAGCACCGCGTCTCCGCCCGTCTCGTCGGCCTCGACCCCGACACCGTCCCGGGCTCCGCCGCCGCCCTCGCCGACTACTTCGCGTCGATACAGCCCCGCCTCGAAGCCGGACCGGACGCGCGGACCGTCGAGGCCTTCCTGCGCAGACCGCCGGTGAAACCCGCCCTGGTACCGGCGCGCGAAGTGATCTGGCGGCGCGTGACGGCGCTCGCCTACGACACCCTGCCCCCGTACGCCCACGCGCTCTACGGCACGCCCGCCCCGGCGCCCGGAACCGTCACCCACCGGCTCACCGCGACCGCCAATCTCCTCCGGTGCATCCCCGACCGCCTGCGCTGGCGGCTGCCGCCCCGGCACATCCTCCGGGCCATGGACCGCCTCGGCCAGGACACCCGCCCCGCCCCCTTCGCCCGCCGCGGCACACAGGGCCGGCCGGGTGCCGGAGCACGCTCCCACCCCTGACACGCGCCCTACCCGTACCCACTGTCGGAGGCTGCGGCCATACTGGACATGTCGGGGAGGGTGCACAGAAGACGGGGGCGACACCACACGATGGGGGACAGCGGGCTGATCCAGGGGCGATACCGCCTGCACGAGGTCATCGGCCGGGGCGGCATGGGCGAGGTCTGGCGTGCCACGGACGAGGCACTCGGGCGCGGCGTCGCCGTGAAGTGCCTCAAGCCGCTCGGTCCGCAGCGCGACCCCCACCTCCTGTCGGTGGTGCGCGAGCGCTTCCGCCGCGAGGCCCGCGTCGCCGCCGCCCTCCAGCACCGCGGCATCACCGTCGTGCACGACTTCGGCGAGTACGACGGCGTGCTCTTCCTCGTCATGGAGCTCCTGGAGGGACGCAACCTCAGCCAGCTCCTCTCGGCCAACGCCAAGCACCCGCTGCCCGTCCAGGACGTCGTCGAGATCGCCGACCAGGTCGCCGACGCCCTCGCGTACACGCACCGCCAGGGGATCGTCCACCGCGATCTGAAGCCGGCGAACATCATGCGGCTCGCGGACGGGACGGTGAAGATCTGCGACTTCGGGATAGCGCGGCTCGGCACCGACATGGGCTTCACCTCAAAGCTCACCGGGACCGGCATCGCCATGGGCACGCCCCACTACATGTCCCCGGAGCAGATCGGCGGCGGCGAGGTCGACCACCGCAGCGACCTCTACTCACTGGGCTGCGTGCTGTACGAACTGGCCACCGGCGCCCCGCCCTTCGACCTGGACGACTCCTGGGCGATCCTCATCGGGCACCGCGACACCGTGCCGAGCCCGCCGCGCTCGCACCGCGCCGAGCTGCCCCCGTACTTCGACCGGATCGTCGTCGACCTGCTCGCCAAGGTCCCCGAGGAGCGGCCGGCCGACGCGGGCGACCTGCGACGTCGGATCGTCTCGGGCCGCGTCGCCGTCCCGCCGCCCCTGAGCGTGCCCGTGTCGCTGCCGGTTCCGGGACCGGGCCGCCCGGGACAGGAGCTCGTGGAGACCGCGCCGTACCCGGCCCAGGGAGCCCAGGGAGCCCAGGGACCGGGCCCCCGCCCCGGCGCGCCCGCGTGGGCCCGCGGCATGAGCGGCGGACACCGGCCCGGCACCGCGGGCGCTCCGGCCGGCGTCGCCACGACGATGCCGCGCCCCGTCGCCCACGACCCGGCCGCGGCCGTGCTCACCACCGAATGGACCACCGCCACGCGCGCGTCGGACGCGAGCTCGCTCGCCGACGAGACGGGCGTCCGGGCCGTCCCGGCGCCCGAGCCCAGCGCGGAGCTGCTCGCGGTGCTCGCCGGCCGCTACCGCGCCGGGATCGGCCTCGGCAGGCTCGACCGCTGGGACGAGGCCGAGTCGGTGCACCGGTCCGTCGCCGAGCACCGCGCCCGCGTCCTCGGCGACGACCACCCCGACACCCTGACCAGCCGTTACGAGGTCGGCTTCGCGCTCGCCCGGCTCGACCGGCCCGCCGCAGCCCTGGACGTCTTCGACCGGGTCGCCGAGGGCCGTGCCCGGACCCTCGGCGACGACCACCCCGACACCCTGGCCGCGCGTCAGGAGCGGGCGTACGCGCTGGGCCGTCTCGGCCGGCACCCCGAGGCGTACGAGCTGTACGTCGCGGTGCTCGCCGCCCGCGAGCGCACCGTGGGCCGCGACCACCCCGACACCCTGCGCTGCCGCCACAACCTCGCCTTCACGCTCGGACGCCTGGGCCGCCTCGAGGAGTCGTACCGCACGGCGAACGAGGTCGCGGAGGCCCGGGCCCGGCTGCTCGGCGAGGACCACCCCGACACGCTGGTGACCCGCCACGAGGTCGCGTACACCCTCGGGCGGCTGGGGCGCGGGCAGGAAGCGCTCGCCCAGTACCGCGCCGTGGCCGACGCGCGCGCCGCGGCCCTCGGCGAGGAGCACCCGGACACCCTCACCGCCCGCTACGAGACCGGGGTCTGCCTCGGCCGCATCGGCCAGGCCGCGGACGCCCTGGACGTCTGCCGCGACGTCGTCGCGGCCCGCACGCGCGTGCAGGGTTCCGACGGATCCGAGACCCTGCGCGCCCGCCACGCCCTCGCGGTCAACCTCGGCCGCCTCGGGCGGTGGGCGGAGGCGGCCGACGAGTCCGAGAGCGTCCGCTCGACCCGGGAGCGCGTCCTGGGGGCCGACCACCCCGACACCCTCCTGAGCCACCGTGAGACGGCCGTCGCCCTCGGGCGGCTGGGCCGCTGGGAGGAGGCCCTGACGGCACACCGGGCGATCGCCGCGGCGCGCACCCGGACGCTGGGCGCCGACCACCCCGACACCCGCGCCGCCCTCGATGACGAGTCCCGCTGCCTGGAGCAGCTGGGCCGCGCCACCGAGGCCGCCCGGGGTCAGTCGCCCGGCGTCAGCTCCTTCGGGCCGTAGGGAGCCGCGGGCTCCCCGGTCATGAGCGCCCAGTAGCGGTCTCCGAAGGACCAGTGCCACCACTCCGTCGGGTAGTTCACCAGACCGGCGGAGCCCAGGACGGAACCGAGCAGCTCCCGGTGCGCGCGTGCCTCGGCGCCGATCGTGTCGGCGTCGGTGTAGCACGCTCCGGCGCTCTCCTCCGGGCCCGCGTTCATCCGGGTGCCCAGGTCCAGTTCGCGCCCGTCGGGCCCGACCAGGGTGAGGTCGACGGCCGCGCCCGCGCTGTGCGGCGCGATCTCGGGCGGGGACACGTACCGGCTCGCGGCCGTACGGATCCGGTCCGCCGGCCACTCCGGGTGGAGCGCGCGCAACTCGTCCGCGTACTCCTCGAAGTACTCCCGCTGGAGGGAAGGCGGCCGGTACCCCTCGACGAACAGCAGCCGCAGCCCGTCCGGGAGCAGCGACTGGGCCTTGAGCAGCCGCTCGACCACGCCTTCGCGCAGGTGGGCGAAGGAGCCTTCCGGGTCCTGCTTGCGCGGGTCGACCGACAGCTCTCCGACGCGCCGGACGTCCACGAGGCGCTCGCCGCACTCGGCCACGGGTATCGCGGCGACGCGCGGATCGGACATCAAGATGATCTCAGTCATGAGGTGATCTTCCCTCACGGCGTCGCAGGTCTCCCGGGCCTGCCACCGAGACCCACCGGTCCGCTTCCCCGCTTCCCGGTCTCCCCGTCTTCCCATCTCCCAATCTCCCAATCTCCCCGTCTCCCCGTCTCCCCGTCTCTCCGTCTCCCCGGTTCCCGGTCTCCCCGGTCTCCCCGGTCTCCCCGGTCTCCTCGGTCTCCCCGGTCTCTCAGGTCGTTCCCGGTCTTCCCCGCTCCACAGGTCCCGTGTGAGCATGAGCCATGACCGCCCGTGACCCGCTGCCCGGCGCCCCCGGCGCACCCCGCGCGTACGACGCCGTGATCGTCGGCGGCGGCCACAACGGCCTCGTCGCCGCCGCGTACCTCGCCCGTGCCGGACGGTCCGTCCTCGTCCTGGAGCGGCTCGGCACCACCGGCGGGGCGGCCGTCTCCACGCGGCCCTTCGCCGGGGTCGACGCCCGCCTCTCCCGGTACTCGTACCTCGTCTCGCTCCTCCCGGAGAAGATCACGCGGGACCTGGGACTGCGCTTCGCCGTACGGAAGCGGTCCGTCTCCTCGTACACCCCCAAGGGCGACAGCGGCCTCCTCGTCGGCGGCGGACCCGAGCGCACCAGGGCCTCCTTCGCCGCGCTCACCGGCTCCGACCGCGAGTACGAGGCATGGCAGGCCTTCTACGGGCGCACCGCCCGAGCCGCCCGCCGCATCTTCCCGACCCTCACCGAGCCCCTCCCCACCCGAGCCGGGCTCCGCGACCGCGTCGACGACGCCGAGACCTGGCGCATGCTCTTCGAGGACCCGATCGGCGTCACCGTCGAGCGGACCTTCGCCGACGACCTCGTGCGTGGAGTCGTCCTCACCGACGCCCTCATCGGCACCTTCGCCGACGCCCACGACCCCTCGCTCCTCCAGAACCGCTGCTTCCTCTACCACGTCATCGGCGGCGGCACCGGTGACTGGGACGTCCCCGTCGGCGGCATGGGCGCCCTCACGGACGCCCTCGCCGACGCGGCCCGGGCCGCCGGGGCGGACCTCCGCACCGGACACGAGGCCACCCGTATCGAGACCGACGGCCGCCGCGCCGCGGTCACCTACCGCACGGCCGACGGCGAGGGCACGGTCGAGGCGGGCCGGGTGCTCGTCAACGCCTCCCCGCAGGAGCTCGCGCGCCTGCTCGGCGAGACGCCCCCGCCGTCCCCGGAAGGCGCCCAGCTCAAGGTCAACATGCTGCTCACCCGGCTGCCGAGGCTCCGGGACCGCTCCGTCGACCCGCGCGAGGCCTTCGCCGGGACCTTCCACATCGCCGAGGGGTACGGGCAGCTGGCCGCCGCCCACGCCGAGGCCGCCGCGGGTCACCTGCCCACCGCCCCGCCCTCCGAGATCTACTGCCACTCCCTGACGGACCCGACGATCCTCGGCCCCGAGCTCGCCGCCCAGGGCGCCCACACCCTCACCCTCTTCGGGCTCCACACGCCCGCGCGCCTCTTCGTCGCCGACAACGACGGCGCCCGCGCCGCTCTCCTCAAGGCGACCCTCGCCCAGCTCGACGCCCACCTCGACGAGCCGATCGCCGACTGCCTCGCCCTCGACGAGGACGGCCGCCCCTGCATCGAGGCGAAGACCCCACTCGACCTCGAACACGACCTCCGCCTGCCCGGCGGCCACATCTTCCACCGGGACCTCTCCTTCCCGTACGGGGACGAGGGCCAGGACGCCGAGGAGAGCGCCGGCCGCTGGGGCGTCGAGACCCGCCACGCCAACGTGCTGCTGTGCGGCGCGGGCGCGGTCCGGGGCGGCGGGGTCAGCGGCATCCCCGGCCACAACGCGGCGATGGCGGCGCTCGGACGTTGACGCGACGAGCCCGCGCGTTGACGCCGGGACCGCCCCCACCGGCGGCGTGAAGCTGACCTGCGAGCGCGCTTAAGAAATCCTCGATGGACCAGGAGCCCTCCGTACGGAAGATTCCCTTCCAGGGATCTTGGGCGCTCGGTCGTGCCCGTGCCCCCACATCACAGGACACGCACGTCGGGAGCCGTTGCATTGAAGGCGCTGGTCAAGCTGAAGGCGGAGCCGGGACTCTGGCTCACGGACGTGCCCGAGCCGGAGACCGGCCCCGGGGACGTACTGATCAAGGTCAAGCGGACCGGTATCTGCGGCACCGACCTCCACATCCGCTCGTGGGACGGCTGGGCGCAGAAGACGATCGCCACGCCGCTGACGATCGGCCACGAGTTCGTCGGCGAGGTCGTTTCCGTCGGCCGTGACGTCGCGGACATCGCCGTCGGCGACCTCGTCAGCGGCGAGGGCCACCTCGTCTGCGGCAAGTGCCGCAACTGTCTGGCCGGCCGCCGCCACCTCTGCCGCGCCACCGTCGGCCTCGGCGTCGGCCGGGACGGCGCCTTCGCCGAGTACGTGGCACTGCCCGCCTCCAACGTGTGGGTGCACCGCGTCCCCGTCGACCTCGACATCGCCGCGATCTTCGACCCCTTCGGCAACGCGGTGCACACGGCGCTCTCCTTCCCGCTCGTCGGCGAGGACGTCCTCGTCACCGGCGCCGGCCCGATCGGCATCATGGCCGCCGCGGTCGCCAAGCACGCCGGCGCCCGCAACGTCGTCATCACCGACGTCAGCGAGGAGCGTCTCGCCCTGGCGCGCAAGACGGGCGTCACCCTCGCCCTCAACGTCGCCGAGCAGACCATCGCCGACGGCCAGCGCATCCTCGGCCTCAAGGAGGGCTTCGACGTCGGCCTGGAGATGTCGGGCAACCCGCACGCGATGCGCGACATGGTCGCCAACATGACCAACGGCGGAAAGATCGCCATGCTGGGCCTGCCCAGCGAGGACTTCGCCGTCGACTGGGCGAAGATCGTCACGTCCATGATCACGGTCAAGGGCATCTACGGCCGCGAGATGTTCGAGACCTGGTACGCGATGTCGGTGCTCCTGGAGGGCGGCCTGGACCTCGCCCCCGTCGTCACCGGCCGGTACGACTACACCGACTTCGAGGCCGCCTTCGACGACGCGGCCTCCGGCAAGAGCGGCAAGATCATCCTCGACTGGACTGCGGGAGCCTGACCCATGTTCGATTCCGTACGCGACGACATCCGCGCCACCCTCGAAGAGATCCGCGAGGCAGGGCTCCACAAGCCCGAGCGCGTGATCGGTACCCCCCAGTCGGCCACCGTCGCCGTCACCGCGGGAGGCCGCCCCGGCGAGGTCCTCAACTTCTGCGCCAACAACTACCTCGGCCTCGCCGACAACCCCGAGATCGTCGCCGCCGCCCACGAGGCCCTCGACCGCTGGGGCTACGGCATGGCGTCCGTCCGCTTCATCTGCGGCACGCAGGAGGTGCACAAGGAGCTGGAGGCGCGCCTCTCGGCCTTCCTCGGCCAGGAGGACACGATCCTCTACTCCTCCTGCTTCGACGCCAACGGCGGCGTCTTCGAGACGATCCTCGGCGCCGAGGACGCGGTCATCTCCGACGCCCTCAACCACGCCTCGATCATCGACGGCATCCGCCTCTCCAAGGCCCGCCGCTTCCGCTACGCCAACCGCGACATGGCCGACCTGGAGCAGCAGCTCAAGGAGGCCACGGAGGGCGGCGCCCGGCGCAAGCTGATCGTCACCGACGGCGTCTTCTCCATGGACGGCTACGTCGCCCCGCTCGCCGAGATCTGCGACCTGGCCGAGCGCTACGACGCGATGGTCATGGTCGACGACTCGCACGCGGTCGGCTTCGTCGGCCCCGGCGGCCGCGGCACCCCCGAGCTGCACGGCGTCATGGACCGCGTCGACATCATCACCGGCACCCTCGGCAAGGCCCTCGGCGGCGCCTCCGGCGGCTACGTCGCGGCCCGCGCCGAGATCGTCGCCCTGCTGCGCCAGCGCTCCCGCCCGTACCTCTTCTCCAACACCCTCGCCCCGGTCATCGCCGCCGCCTCCCTCAAGGTCCTCGACCTGCTGGAGTCCGCCGGCGACCTGCGAGAGCGCCTGAACGCCAACACGGCGCTCTTCCGCTCCCGCATGACCGAGGAGGGCTTCGACATCCTCCCCGGCGACCACGCCATCGCCCCGGTCATGATCGGCGACGCGGCCGTCGCCGGCCGTATGGCCGAGCTGCTCCTGGAGCGCGGCGTGTACGTGATCGGCTTCTCGTACCCGGTCGTGCCGCAGGGCCAGGCCCGCATTCGCGTGCAGCTCTCCGCCGCGCATTCCACGGAGGACGTGAACCGGGCTGTCGACGCCTTCGTCGAGGCCCGCGCCGCCCTCGAAGGCTGACGGCGGGAGCAGGGCTCCGGTCCTGCGAGACTAGGAACATGATCGAAGCGCGGCGGTTGCACATCCTCCGAGCGGTGGCCGACCACCGCACGGTCACGGCGGCGGCCGCCGCGCTGTATCTCACCCCCTCCGCGGTGTCCCAGCAGCTCGCCGCCCTGGAGCAGGAGACCGGCCACCGACTGGTCGACCGCAGTGCCCGCGGCGCGCGCCTCACCCCGGCCGGCGAGATCCTGCTCAGCCACGCGAACGCCGTCCTCGCCCAGCTGGAGCGCGCCGAGTCCGAGCTGGCCGCCTACGGATCGGGCGAGGCCGGTACGGTCACGGTCGCCGCCTTCGCCACCGGCATCGGGCTCGTGGTGGCCCCCGCCATCAGCGCGCTGGCCGACTCCGCCCCCGGCATCCGGGTCCGGGTCCGGGACGCCGAGGGCGACGAGAGCCTGATGATGGTCCTCGACCGGCAGGTCGACGTGGCCGTCGCGGTCGAGTACCGGGGCGCCCCCGGCGAGGACGACGCCCGGCTCACCCGCGTCCCGCTCTACGCGGAGCCCTTCGACGCGGTGCTGCCGTCCGGCCACCCGCTGTCGGCCGGCGAGCGGGTCGCGCTCGGCGACCTCGCGAAGGACGCCTGGATCGGCCAGTCCGCCGGCAACCCGTGTCATGACGTGACCGTCCTGGCCTGCGAGTACGCAGGGTTCGCCCCCCGCTTCGACCATGTCTCCGACGACTTCCGGGCCGTCGTCGCCCTCGCCTCGGCCGCGGCCGGGGTGGCGCTCGTCCCGCGGTCGGCGCTCCGGGGCATGGACCTGACGGACGTCGGCGTCCGCCCGGTGGACGGGGTCGCCCCCACCCGCCGGGTCTTCGCGGCCGTCCGCCGCGGCGCCGAGGACCACCCCCTGATCAGCCCGGTCCTCGCGGCGCTCAGGGACGCGGCGGCCCCGGGGGTCTGAGGGCGCGCGACGGACGCGCGGGCACGTGGCCGCGCGCCGACCGAATGGCCGCGCGCGTCCTGGCGGAGCCCGTACCGCCCCACCAGACTGGGCGTCATGGAAACCATGGTGTCTGTCAGTCAGGGCGAAGTCTGGGCGGACGACTCGGGAGGCGACGGGCTGCCGCTCGTCCTGCTCCATCCCGGCGTCGGTGACTCCACCGTGTGGGACCCGGTCCTGCCGGCGCTCACCGCGCGGCACCGCGTGATCCGCTACGACGTGCGCGGCTACGGCCGTTCACCCGCGCCCACCGCCGCGTACTCCCCGGTCCGGGACCTGTCCGAGGTCCTCGACCACTTCGGAATCGGGCGGGCGGTCCTTGTCGGCTCCAGCATGGGCGGGGCGACCTCGGTCAACATCGCCCTGGAGGCGCCCGGCCGGGTCGCGGGCCTGGCCCTCCTCGTCCCGGGTGTCACGGGATACGACGGGCTGGTGACGGGCGAGTTCTTCGAGCGTCTGGAAACCCTGGCGAAGGCCGGCGACACCGAGGGCATCGTCCGGCTCGGCCTGGGCCTGTGGGGGAAGGCCGGCGGCGGAAGCCCCGAGTCCGACCCGGTCGCGGCGGCCCTCTTCCGGGCCGTGCTGCCCGCCTGGTTCAGCAACATCGACCGTCAGCTCCCCGGCGAGCCCGCCTTCGACCGGCTCGGGGAGATCTCCGCGCCGACCCTGCTCGCCCTCGGCGAGCTGGACCGGCCGGAGGTCGTGCGCTGCAACGAGGAGATGGCGGAACGGATCCCCGGCTGCCGTCTCGTCCGGCTGACCGCCTCCGACCACTACCCGACGCTGCGCGAGCCGGAGCTCGTGGCGCGGCTGGTCGAGGAGTTGTACGCCGAGGCGGTCTGAGCCCGTGGGCCCCGGGTTCGCAGTCCGATTCCCGGGTCCTCCAGCCCCGGCCTGCGGGAGGTGCGTCCGCCGGCCGGGGGTGCCGCTCGTCTACCAGATGGTGGTGAAGCCGAGGCGCAGCCTCTCCTTGTCCTTCGCCACTTCGAGGGAGCCGGCCTTCACGGCGGCCGCCTCGGTCTCGGTCAGCGCGGTTCCGTAGAGCCGCACGTCGTCCAGGGTGCCGCGGAAGAGCTCCGCCACGCCGGCCGGCTGGTTGGGGAAGTCGGGGCGGGCCCCGATGTGGATGTTGAACTCGGCGGTCGGCGTGAGGTTCCGATCGGCCGCCGAGTTGCCCGCCTGCATGGTCGCGGTGGCAGGCGTTCCGCCGTCCACGGCGAGGCCGATGTTCAAGCCCTTACGCGTGAAGACGACGTGGTGCCACACGTCGTCGCCGTAGGCGGACGGCAGCGTCACCTCGGTGGAGCCGATGTCCGTGCCGACGGTGGCGCGCAGGACACCCGATCCCGGCTCGGCGCGGACCGAGAAGTGCCGGCCCTTCTTCAGCGGGTCGGTGCCCGGCATGCCGTACGCCCAGATGATCGGCAGCGTGCCGGTCGTCGACGCGTGCTTGAACCAGGCCGAGACGGTGAAGTCCTGGTCCTCGACGCGCAGGGTCGGCGAGCAGACGAGGCGCAGGTAGTCGTCCGTCCCGTCGAACTCCATGGCCTTGCCGCCGTTGCGGTACCCGAGCTGGGCCCCGCCGTGGACGACGGCGTGGTTGCCGGGCTCCTGGGGAGCCCGCTCGCGGGTGTCGGCCGTGCGCAGGCGGCGCAGCTCTGTCTCGGAGTCCTTCATGGCCTGCTCGGTGAAGGCGGTGAAGACGAGGTTGCCGTGCGGGATGTTGCCGGCCGTCTCGTACAGGACGCCGACGGCGCCGTTCGGCAGGACCGTCAGGTCGGAGTAGCCGGTGCGGGCCGGCGAGATCAGGGTGCCGACCGTCTTCCAGGTCTTGCCCTCGTCGAACGAGGAGCGGACGGCCAGCTCGCGCCGGTCCTCCAGCGGGCTGGGGCCGAGCCGGGAGGCGCCCGAATACAGCAGCTGGTCGGGCTTGCCGTCGTGGTCCTTGGCGTGCAGGCGCAGCAGCGAGCCGAACACCGGGGAGGTGTCCAGGTTGGCCACCGGGGTGAAGTCGGCCGCGAAGGAGCCGCCGCCGTCGGTGCTGACGGTCTCCAGTCGGTGCTCGTTGGTCCGGCAGCGCATGGGCTCGGAGTTGCGGGCGTTGACGTAGAGGCCGCCGTCGACGGTCTCGGCGACCGTCAGTTCGGCCGGGTACGCGCCGGTCTTGCTCGCCGAGGAGGTGGCGCCGAGCGCCCAGGTGAGGCCGCCGTCGTCGCTGTAGTACAGCTGGCCGCCGGCGGTCGTGTCGCCGCCCGCGGTGTAGTCGCCGGGGATGATCAGCCGGCCGTGGTGCGGTCCCCGGCCGAGCTGGATGCCGTGGCCCGGGCCGGTGGAGACCCAGCCCCAGCCGGCGCCCTTGAGCTGCGGCTGCGGGACGCTCGCTGACCAGGTCAGGCCGCCGTCCATGCTGTGGACGGCGTGGACCGTGCGCGAGTAGCCCTTGCGGCTGGGCTTGGCCGCGTCGCGGTTCCAGTCGCTGCTGGAGTACAGAAGGGTGATCCGGCCGGTGACCGCGTCCACCACGGGCGCGGGGTTGCCGTGGGCGAGCTCGTCGGAGCCGCCGACGACGACCTGGAGTTCCTGCCAGGTCGTGCCTCCGTCGAGAGACCTCTTGAGGACGAGGTCGTTGTCACCGACGTCGTTGCAGCCGGTCGTCACCAGCCGGGTGCGGCCCTCGGCGAAGGCGAGGAGGACGCCCGCCTTGCTGGTGACGACGGCGGGTATGCGCGTGCAGTAGTAGTTCTCGCGCGCCTTGAACGGCGTGGTGGACACCTGGGTCGCGAGCGGCGGCGCGGTCGTCGTGGTCGTCGACGCGACGGCGGACGAGGTCGGCATGACCGCGAGGACGACCGCGGCCAGGACCGCGAGGGACAGCGCGCACAGCCATGCGGACAGCGCGAAGCGGCGAGCACCGGGTGGACGGCGCTCGGACAGGGGCAGCATGAAGGAAGACCTCGTTAGGGATGCGAAAGCGAAGCGGAGGCGACGGACGACGGGGCGGCTGGGCCTTGACGCGGTTGTGCCGCGATCGTCAGCGGGCCGGGTGCGGCGGCCCCCGCGGAGCGGAAGGCACCGCGAACGGGCGACGCGACAGACGCTCGCCGCGGCGTTCGTCCCATCCCCCCGGTGAGATCTTCCGGCGGGGACGCTACCTCATATGATCATGATTGCGCAGTCGGTCCCGACGGTTCGTCAGCGCCCACTCAATCGGCCGACCTCGTCCAGCCGTTGGACTCGATCCGCGCCCCGTCCGCCGGCCGGGCCTCGTCGAAGACCGGCAGTCCCGCCCCGTCGAGGAGCCGCAGACCGTCCACGTACACGCCCCGTCCCACGTACCGCTGGTTCGTGGTGTAGCGCCAGCGCAGGAGGGCGGGCATGCCGGGCAGGGGCGCGGACACGGTGTGCCAGACGCGGCCGGACCAGCCGCCGACCGTGCCCGTCGGGTGCTCGGTGCGGTGCTCGGGGCGGTAATCAGTGCCGTGCTTGGTGGGGCGTTCGGTGCGACGCTCGGTGGCGAAGGGCACGGTCCGCCAGTTCGAGCCGCCGTCGACCGAGGCCTCCAGGGCGACTGTGTCGGCGCCCGGCTCGGTGTCCCACCACAGGGCACACTCCAGGTGTGCGGCACCTGTCACCTGAGGGAGCGTCAGGGTCGCCGTCGTGGCGCTCGCCATGCCGGAGAACCAGGCCGTCCGGCCCCGGGCGGGCCGGACGGGGACGGCGCGGGCCAGGTGGTTCGCCGCGGCGACCCGGGGTGCAGAGCCGGAGCGCCACGAGCGCACGGGATGGACCGAGTTGCCGAGGACGATCAGGAAGGCGTCGGTCGTCGGGTCGAGGACGAGACTGGTGCCGGTGAATCCGGTGTGGCCCGCCGTGCGCGGGGTGGCCATCGCACCCATGTACCAGTGCTGGTGCAGCTCGAAGCCGAGGCCGTGCTCGTCGCCGGGGAAGGCGGTGTTGAAGTCGGTGAACATCAGGTCGACGGAGTCGGGGGAGAGGATGCGGGCCCGGCCGTACGCCCCGCCGTTGAGGAGGGTGCGGGCCAGGACCGCGAGGTCCCAGGCGCGCGAGAACACCCCGGCGTGGCCCGCGACCCCGCCCATGGCATGGGCGTTCTCGTCGTGGACCTCGCCCCACACCATGCCTCGGTCCAGCCCCGACCAGGGGCTCCGGGCGTCCTCGGTCGCCGCGATCCCCGGCCGCCACGAGAGCGGTGGATTGAAACGAGTGCGGTGCATCCCGAGTGGAGCGGTGATCTCGTCGTGGAGCAGGGTGTCGAGCCCGCGAGCGGTGATCTCCTCCAGGATCAGCTGGAGCGAGATCAGATTCAGATCGGAGTAGAGGTACGCCGAGCCCGGCGGGTGCGCCGGCTTCTCTCCCCACAGCAGCCGCAGCCTCCCCTCCCGGGTCGGCTCCCGGTACAGCGGGATCCAGGACCGGAACCCCGAGGTGTGCGTGAGCAGCTGACGCACCGTGACGTCCTGTTTCCCGCCGCCCCCGAACTCCGGGAGGTACGCGGTGACCTTGGCCTCCAGCTCCAGGGCCCCGCGTTCGATCTGCTGCACCGCGAGGATCGAGGTGAAGAGCTTGGAGACCGACGCCAGGTCGAAGACGGTGTCCTCGGTCATCGGGATCCGCTCACCGGGCGGCAGCTCGACTCCCGTGTCCGTCTTCTCGTCGTACGCGGAGTAGCGCACCGCCGAGCCGATCGGCCGGTGCAGGGCGACGGTCCCGCCGCGCCCGGCGAGCAGAACGGCCCCCGCGTACCAGGGGTGTGTGGGGGAGGGGGCGAGGAAGGCCTCGGCGTCCGTGACCAGCCGGTCCAGGTGCGCGGGGAGCAGCCCGGCCCGTTCGGCCGACCCTCGCCGCAGCGTGGTCCGCCGCGCCGTGCGCCCGGGCCCCGCCCACCGAGGGCCGGGCTCGGCATCCCCGGGCCCCGAACCCCCGGGCCCCGCGTCCCCAGGCCCCGGAGCCGCCGCGGCCCCCGGCACCGAACCGATCATCACCGCACCTCCCAGTGCCAGCACCGCGCCGCCGAACGCGCGGCGGCTCAGAACTCCGTCTCGTACCGCATCCTCCGTCATGCCCACCCTCTCCCACGGCGGGCCGCGGCGAAACGTCGACGTACCCGTCCGCGCAGGACCGGTGACAAAACAATCTGACGCTGCATCAGAAAATCTCTTCCCTCCGTCGCGCGGCTGCGGCATCCTGCCGCCCATGAAGACGGAGCTGAGTCGCACACTGGGGATCGAGCACGCCATCTTCGGCTTCACGCCCTTCCCCGCGGTCGCCGCCGCCCTCACCAGAGCCGGCGGATTCGGAGTCCTCGGCGCGGTGCGCTACACCGCGCCCGACGATCTCGCCCGCGACCTCGACTGGATGCAGGAACACACCGACGGGCTGCCCTACGGCCTCGACGTCGTGATGCCCGCGAAGAAGGTCGAAGGCGTGAGCGAGGCGGACGTCGAGGCCATGATCCCCGAGGAGCACCGCGCGTTCGTCCGCGCGACCCTCGCCAAGCACGGCGTACCCGAACTCGCCGAGGGCGAGGCCTCCGGCTGGCGCATCACGGGCTGGATGGAGCAGGTCGCGCGAGGCCAGCTCGACGTCGCCTTCGACTACCCGATCAAACTCCTCGCCAACGCCCTCGGCTCCCCGCCACCGGACGTCGTCGCCCGCGCCCACGACCACGGCGTCCTGGTCGCCGCCCTCGCGGGCAGCGCCCGGCACGCCCGCCACCACGCCGAGGCCGGCATCGACGTCGTCGTCGCCCAGGGGTACGAGGCGGGCGGCCACACCGGCGAGATCGCGTCCATGGTCCTCACCCCCGAGGTCGTCGAGGCCGTGTCCCCGCTACCCGTGCTCGCGGCCGGCGGCATCGGCAGCGGGGAGCAGATCGCCGCAGGCCTGGCCCTCGGCGCCCAGGGCGTCTGGCTCGGCTCGATCTGGCTCACCACCACCGAGGCCGACCTGCACTCGCGCGCCCTGACCGCCAAGCTCCTCGCGGCGGGCTCCGGCGACACCGTCCGCTCCCGCGCGCTGACCGGCAAGCCCGCGCGCCAGCTCCGCACCGAGTGGACCGACGCCTGGGACGACCCGGCGGGACCCGGCCCGCTCCCCATGCCGCTCCAGGGACTCCTGGTGGCCGAGGCCGTCTCCCGGATCCAGAAATACGAGGTCGATCCGCTCCTCGGCACGCCCGTCGGGCAGATCGTCGGCCGGATGAACTCGGAGCGCAGCGTCCAGCAGGTCGTCGACGAGCTCACCCGGGGCTTCGAGAAGGCCGTCGACCGCATCAACCGCATCGCCGGACGGAGTGAGGCATGAGCCAGTCGGTCACACCCACCGGATTCTGGGCCCAGGCGGCAGCCGACCCCGGCCGTACGGTGCTCGTCGCCCCCGACGGCGAGGAGTGGACCGCCGGGCGGCTGCACGCCGAGGCCAACCGGCTGGTCCACGGGCTGCGCGCCGCCGGTCTGGAGCGCGGCGACGCCTTCGCCGTCGTTCTGCCCAACGGCCCCGAGTTCTTCGCGGCCCATCTCGCCGCCACCCAGGCCGGGTTCTACCTGGTCCCCGTCAATCACCACTTCGTCGGCCCCGAGATCGCCTGGATCGTCGCCGACTCCGGCGCGAAGGTCCTGCTCGCCCACGAGCGCTTCGCCGAGGCCGTGACCCTCGCCGCCGACGAGGCCGGCCTCGCCGCCACGCACCGGTACGCCGTCGGGCCGATCCCCGGATTCCGCCCGTACGCCGAACTCCTCGACGGCCAGGACGACGCCGCACCCGCCGACCGCACGCTCGGCTGGGTCATGAACTACACCTCCGGTACCACCGGACGCCCCCGGGGGATCCGCCGCCCACTGCCCGGCAGGCTCCCCGAGGAGACCCCGCTCGGCGGCTTCCTCGGCATCTTCGGCATCCGGCCCGGCGACGGCAACGTCCACCTCGTCTGCTCCCCGCTCTACCACACGGCCGTCCTGCAGTTCGCCTCCGCGGCCCTGCACATCGGGCACCCGCTCGTCCTGATGGACCGGTGGGCGCCGGAGGAGATGCTGCGGCTCATCGACCGGTACGCGTGCACCCACACCCACATGGTCCCCACCCAGTTCCACCGGCTGCTCTCCCTTCCGGCCGAGGTGCGCGAGCGTTACGACGTCTCCTCCATGCGCCACGCCATCCACGGCGCAGCGCCCTGCCCCGAGCACGTCAAGCGGGCGATGATCGAGTGGTGGGGCCGGAGCGTCGAGGAGTACTACGCGGCCAGCGAGGGCGGAGGAGCCTTCGCCACCGCCGAGGAGTGGCTGAAGAGGCCAGGCACGGTCGGCAGGGCCTGGCCGATCAGCGAGCTCGCCGTCTTCGACGACGACGGGAAGCGCCTGCCGCCCGGCGAACTGGGCACCGTCTACCTGAAGATGAACACCGGCGGCTTCCGGTACCACAAGGACGAGGCGAAGACCGCGAAGAACCGCATCGGCGACTTCTTCACCGTCGGCGACCTCGGCGTACTCGACGCGGACGGCTACCTCTTCCTCCGTGACCGCAAGATCGACATGATCATCTCGGGTGGGGTCAACATCTACCCGGCCGAGATCGAGGCCGCGCTCCTCACCCACCCGGCCGTCGCGGACGCCGCGGCCTTCGGCATCCCGCACGCCGACTGGGGCGAGGAGGTCAAGGCGGTCGTCGAGGCGGCCGAGGGGTACGAGCCCGGGCCCGCGCTCGCCGACGAGATCCTGACCCACTGCGGCGACCGCCTGGCAGGCTTCAAGCGCCCCAGGACGCTCGACTTCGTCACCACCATGCCCCGCGACCCCAACGGCAAGCTGTACAAGCGCCGTCTGCGCGACCCGTATTGGGAGGGTCACGACCGTCCGCTCTAGACTTCGTGCGCGAGGCGGTCTCCCCAGGCGACCGCCTCACCGTTCGGCACGGAGCTCGAGAGGGACGACACGATGGTGGGCCGCGATCCGTTCGTTCTGGACGACTCCGTACTGGACGACCCCGTGGGCGAGTCCCTCCGGGGCCGTCATGCCCATCTCGCGCGCAGCGTCGGCCGCGCCGTCACCTATCTGTCGGACGTCTCGACCTTCGCCGCCGTGTCCACCGACCCGGACCCGGCGCGGTGGGACGACCTCACCGAACTCCTCGGCCGGGACGCCTTCGCCGACATGTTCAGCTGCCCGGTGCTCCCGCCTTCGCACTGGGAGCCCGTCTTCGTCCTGGAAGGCCGCCAGATGATCCGGCCGGACGGTGCCGCGTCCGCGACTCGCGGAGACGCGGCGGACGACGGCGTGGTCGAGCTGGGCGCGGAGAGCGTGCCCGAGATGCTGGACCTGGTCGAGCGGACGCGGCCCGGGCCCTTCTGGTCCCGGACCCCCGAACTCGGCACCTACCTCGGCATCCGTGAGAAGGGCGCCCTGGTGGCCATGGCCGGCGAGCGGCTCCGGCCCCCTGGGTGGACCGAGATCAGTGCGGTCTGCACCGCGCCCGAGGCCCGCGGGCAGGGCCACGCCGCCCGCCTGGTGGGCGCGCTCGCGGCACGCATCGAGTCGCGGGGCGAAGGTGCCTTCCTCCACGTGGCCGAGGCGAACACCGGCGCGATCGCCCTCTACGAGAAGCTCGGCTTCGAGACCCGCAAGCACGTGACCTTCCGCGGCTTCCGCACACCGTAGGGGTCAGCTGCTCATCAGCTCGTCCAGTTCGGCCGCGAAGAGCCGGGCCGGATCGAAACCCATGCCCGTGAAGTGGCCGGCGAGTTCCAGTGACAGGACGCCGTGCAGGCGGGTCCAGAAGGTCAGGAACCGGTGGAGGGCCCCGGACGGGGCGTGGTGTCCCGCGGCCCAGTCGCGGTGGTCCTCCAGGTGGCTGTCGAAGGAGGTCGCCGCGCCCGCACGGGGGAGCGCCGCGCACGCGTCGAGCAGCGTCGTCATGATCTCGGAGGAGATGGCGGTGGTGTCGGCGGGCGCCTGGTAGCCGGGCACGGGCGTGCCGTAGACCAGGAAGTACCGATGTGGGTCCGTCAGGGCCCAGTCGCGCAGGGCGTGGGCGAGGCCGGACAGGTCGGCACCGGCAGCCGAGGCCTCGTGCAGCGTGTCGGCGAGACTTCGGTACGCCTCCCGGACGAGCTCGGTGATCAGGTCGTCGCGGCTGGCGAAGTAGCGGTAGAGCGCCGGTCCGCTCATGCCCATCTGCTTGGCGATCGCGTTGAGGGAGAGCGCCGAGGCTCCCGCCGTGGCCATCTGTTCCCAGGCGTGCCGCGTGATCTCCGCCCGCACCTGGGCCCGATAGCGCTCCCGTGGGGAGTCCGTGCCCGTCGTCGCCATCGCCCGCCTCCTCGCCGCTCATCCCTGCTACAACCTCAAGGGTTGGCGAGAAGTTATCACGCACCCGTTGACCCGTCACCGGGCGGCGAGTTACAACCTCTAACGAAAGCGTGATGCTCTCGCGAACTCGACCGACAGAGGAGAACTCCATGTCCGGCACCCGCAGTCCCCGCAGCACTCGCCACACCTCCGGCGCCCGCCGCGCCGTCATCCGCGCGGCCCTCGTCACCGTCCCGGTCGTCCTCGGCCTGCTCGGTACCGCCGCCGCTCCCGCCGGTGCTTCAGTCGGCTCCCGGGCGTCCCTCACCTGCCGCGGGGAAGGCGTCGCCCCCGACGCCCTCGTTCGCCACCGCACCGAGATCGTGATCAACGCTCCGATGCGCACCGTCTGGAAGCTCCAGACCGACGTGGAGAGCTGGCCGTCCTGGCAGGCCCCCGTCGAGTCCGTCGAACGCCTCGGTCACGGCCCCCTCCGCAGGGGTTCGGCCTTCCGGTGGACACTGCCGATCCCGCCCATTCCCTCCATCCCCGCCACCAGTCTGGACATCACCTCGACCGTGCGGCAGATCAAGCACCACACGTGCATCCGCTGGACCGGCCCCGCGATCGGCGACGGGCTGCACATCGACGGCGTCCACGTGTGGAACTTCACCGAGGTCAAGGGCGGTGTGCGGGTCAGCACCGAGGAGACCCACACGGGCCCCCAGGTCGAAGCGGACGTGCCCACCGCGAGCGCGCTCCTCCGTGGGGGCCTCGAAGCGTGGCTGCGGGACCTGAAGGCCGCCGCCGAAGCCCCCGCCCGGGGCCTGGAGCACTGACCCGCGTGCGGGGTCACGTCCCAGGCACGGCCCGCGTGCGGGTGAGCGCCGGGACCAACTGCGCCTCCTCGTACGTGACGTGCTCCTCCAGTCGGGTCGCCAGCCGGTCCACCTCGGTCCGGAGGACCGCCGGCGCGGGGCGCGGCGGCGGATGTTCCTGGAGACCCTCACGGCGTACGAGCGCACCCTCAGCGACCCCTTGGACTGACCGAACCGGGCGAAAGCCCCCTTTGTGGCAGGATGCGGATCATGAGTTCGAGCACGGCGTCATTGACACGGCAGTGGACCACCTGGGGGCCGGTGGTGGCGGCGCTTGTGCTTGTCGCGGCCTGGGGGCGGGACCTCCCGGGCTTCGCCGTCGGGCTCATCGCGCTCTGCCTCATGGCCGCCGTCCTCGCGGCCGTCCACCACGCCGAGGTCATCGCCCACCGGGTGGGTGAACCGTACGGCTCGCTCGTCCTCGCCGTGGCCGTCACGGTGATCGAGGTGGGACTCATCGTCTCGCTGATGGTGGGAGGCGGTGAGAAGACCTCGACCTATGCGCGGGACACCGTCTTCGCCGCCGTCATGATCACCTGCAACGGCATCGTCGGACTGTCCCTCCTCGTCGGTGCGCTCCGCAACCGCGTCGCCGTCTTCAACGCCGAAGGCTCGGGCGGCGCGCTCGCCACCGTCTGCACCCTCGCCACGATGACGCTGGTCCTGCCGACCTTCACCACCAGCCATCCGGGCCCCGAGTTCTCCGGCGTCCAGCTCGCCTTCGCCGCCGTCGCCTCCCTCTGCCTGTACGGCGTGTTCGTCGCCGTCCAGACCGTCCGGCACCGGGACTACTTCCTGCCGGTGCCGCGCCCCGGCCACGACTCGGAGGACGACCACGCGGATCCGCCGACCCGGCGCGAGACCTGGACCAGCCTGGGCCTCCTCCTCGTCGCCCTCGTCGCGGTCGTCGGCAACGCCAAGCTGATCTCGCCCACCATCGAGGACGGCGTCCAGTCCGCGGGCCTGCCCAAGGCGGTCGTCGGTGTCGTCATCGCCCTGATGGTGCTGCTGCCCGAGACCCTCGCCGCCGTCCGCGCGGCCCGCCGCGACCGCATGCAGACCAGTCTCAACCTCGCGTACGGCTCCGCGATCGCCAGCATCGGCCTGACGATTCCGGCGATCGCGCTCGCCTCGATCTGGCTGTCCGGACCCCTGGTCCTGGGCCTTGGGCCGATCCACATGGTCCTGCTCGTCCTCACCGGTGTGGTGAGCGCCCTGACCGTGGTGCCCGGACGGGCCACGCTCCTCCAGGGCGGCGTCCATCTCGCGATCTTCGCCGCCTTCGTCTTCCTCTCGTTCAGCCCCTGACGACCACCACCCGCAGCGCCGGCGAGCGCAGGATGTCCTTCTCGCAGAAACGGGAGGTCACCCAGCGCTCGCCCGCGTACAACCGGGTCTGGTCGCTGTAGTGCGGCGACGCCGGGTTCGAGGACTGGGAGTACGTCAGCAGGGTGCGGGCCACCGGACACCGGCGCCCGTCCCAGCCGACCGCCTGGACGTGGCTCGTCCCGTGCGCGACCTCCACGTAGCCGCCGCCGGCCGCGTTCCACACGGGCTCCGTCTTGTTCCAGACGCCCAGCGACTCGGTCCCGCCGCTCACCGGGATGCGCTCCCCGTTCCGCACGACGAACTGGTGGGCTCCGAGCGGCGCGTCCAGCGGGATCCCAGCCGCCCGGAGCTCCGCCGCCGCGTCCCGCAGCGCCTTCGCGAAGCCCGGCGCGGCCGTGTTCACCGTGTGCGGGGTCCGGACCGGGTCCGCCGCCGAGAACGGCACCTTCCACTGCTCGGCCTGCGGCACCGAAGCGGCGAACTTCCGCCAGAACCGGTCGAAGAACAGCGCACCCCTGCTCTCGGAGTCCACCGTCCTGTCCCAGGCCCCGATCACCCGGCAGGCCTCGGGATCGTCCGGCAGCGCCGCCGTGCAGGCCGCGGCGACATCGGCCGCCGCCAGGTCACCCGCCGGAGCGCGGTTGGCGAACTGCTGTCGCTGGAGGTCGGCCACCGTCAGCCGCCCCCGGTCCGCCATCGCCGCCACGTCCTCGACCCCGCCCCGGGTGCGCAGCGAGCGCTGGGTCGCGACGTTGCCGAAGACCCGCTCGTAACCGGTCAGCGGCCGGTCGGCATTGGTCAGCCAGGCGCTGTCGTTGGAGTTCTCGACGTACGGAGTGTCCCGCAGCACCGGCATCCGCGCCGGACCGAAGGTCCCCGGCTGGACCGCGTCCGGGTCCGAACCGAGCGCGCAGTCGGAGCGCGAACCGTCGAGCACCGCGACGCCCGAGGCCGGATAGGTGGCCCGGCCCAGCGGCGTCGAGCAGCGCTGGGCGAGCTCGTCGGTGATCCGGGGGAGCACCTGCGACTGGCTGAAGTAGGAGTGGCCGGCCGAGTCGGCCGCGATCGTGTTGACCCAGGGAAGGCCCTGGGTGCGGCGCAGGGTGTCGGCGACGTCCCGCGTCGAGCGCGCCTTGCCGAAGCCGAGCGCCGTGTCGGAACCGCGCAGGTTGGCCGCGTTGGGGTCGTTGAGCGCGTACGCCGTCGTGCCCGTCCACGGCAGCGGGAGCTGCGCTCCGAGGCCGCCGACGACCGGGCCGTACCGGGTCCACCACTGGGTACGGGTGACGGGGGTGCCGTCCTTGACCGGGACGGTGACCGTGCGCGCGGTCATCCGCTCGGGGCGCCCGTCCACCAGATAGGAGGTCGGATCGCCGGGGGCGAGCGTCAGCTGGTGGAGGTTGAGCGGCACTCCGGTGGCGACGGTGTGGCTCCAGGCCACCTTGTCGTTGAAGCCGATGTTGACGACCGTCGTGCCGAGGAGCGAGGCCCCCGAGACGTTCAGCTCGCCCGGGATGGTCTGCTGGGACTGCCAGAAGCGGCGGCCGCCCTGCCAGGGGTAGTGCGGATTGCCGAGGAGCAGCCCGCGCCCGTCGGCCGTCGTGGCCCCGGAGAACGCGACGGCGTTGGAGCCCATGGTGGCGTTCTCGGCGGCGAACAGCGCCCGGGCGGCCTCGGCGGTGCGCGCCGGATCCGGGGCGCTCGTGGGCGCGGAGGGGGCGGGCGCAGCGGGCGGCTTCGCGGCGGTGATGCCGTCCACGGCCCGGCCCTGTCCGCCGAGCACCGAGACGGCGAAGCCGCGCCGGGCCACGTCGAGCCCGCTCACCGGGCGGACCCAGTCGGCGCCGGCGCAGGCGGGGTCCGTGATCCGGTTCTTCCGCAGCCAGGCGTTGTAACCGGCCGCCCACCCGCGCATCAGCTCCTTGAGTTCGCGGCTCGGACCGGCCGGCGCGGGCGTCCGGAGCAGCTCGTCGACCGTCCCTGCGTCCTTGACGCCACGGAAGTACAGATCGCTGGAGACGTTGGTGGCGGCCGAGGACAGCGAGCCGTCCGGGGCGGCGTCCGGGCCGAAGTACCGGGAGCGCTCGCCGTTCACGGTCAGGAAGCCGTCGGCGAGGACGCAGACCTGGTCGGCGGCCTGGGCCCAGCCCGTGCCGAAGCCGAGGTTCGCGTAGTCCTTCGCCACGATGTGCGGGATGCCGAACTCGGTGTACCGGATGACTGCCGACAGGCCCCGGTCGGACGGCCGGTGACCGCCCCGGTCCTCGGAGTCGGCCGCCGCCGCGCCGGGCAGGGAAGCGGTGACGACGGCGAGTGCCGCGCCGGTGAGCGCCAGGTGTTTCAGACGGGTCAAGCGGGTGCGGAGGTGCAAGGTGCCTCCCAACGGACGGATGCGCACTGCTGGTTGGACCATGCACGCAGCCGGGTGACCCGCTTGTCAACATCCCGTTCGGTATCCGAGGTCGGGTGAGGCCGGGGGTATGTACGACGCGCCGCACGGTACTTGACCTTCCGCCCGGCCCGCGCCGAGGATCACGGCATGGAACGACTCCTCAGCCGCACCGTCGACGGCGTGCTGCGCATGAGCGCCCAGCGCGTCCCGGACCGCGTCGCCGTCCGGTACGCCGACCGGACCTGGACGTACGCCGAGCTGGACGAGGCCGTCACGACCGCCGCCGCCGTCCTGCGGGAGCCGCACCACGGCCTCGGCCTGCCCGAGTCCGCCCGCGTCGCGACCTACGGCCACAACTCGGACGCCTACCTCATCGCGTTCCTCGCCTGCGCGCGGGCCGGCCTGATCCACGTGCCGGTCAACCACCATCTGACCGGCGACGACCTCGCGTACCTCCTGGAGCAGTCGGAGACCTCGCTCGTCCTCGCCGACCCCGCCCTCGTGGACCGCGTCCCGGACGGCTTCGCGGTCAAGCCGCTGCGGGACGCGCCCGGTTCGCTCCTCGACGCGCTCGCCGTACCGGAGGAGTACGACACCGACCGCGACGCCCGCGAGTACGTCCAGCTGCTCTACACCTCGGGCACGACCGCCCTGCCCAAGGGCGCGATGATGACCCATCGCGCGCTCGTCCACGAGTACGCGAGCGCCGTGGAGGCCCTCGACCTGCGCGAGGACGACCGGCCCGTGCACGCGCTGCCGCTCTACCACTCGGCGCAGATGCACGTCTTCCTGCTGCCCTATCTCGCCGTCGGCGCGGAGAACACGATCGTCGACGGTCCCGACGCGGCCGTCCTCTTCGACCTCGTCGAGGCGGGCCGCGCCGACAGCTTCTTCGCACCGCCGACCGTCTGGATCGGCCTCGCCAACCACCCGGACTTCTCCGGCCGTGACCTGTCCGCGCTGCGCAAGGCCTATTACGGGGCCTCGATCATGCCCGTACCGGTACTCGAACGGCTGCGGGCACGGCTCCCCGGCCTGCGCTTCTACAACTGCTTCGGCCAGTCCGAGATCGGCCCCCTCGCCACCGTCCTCGGGCCCGAGGAGCACGAGGGCCGGATGGACTCCTGCGGCAGGCCCGTCCGCCATGTCGAGGCCCGGGTCGTCGACGAGGACGGGAACGACGTGCCCGACGGCACCGCCGGGGAGATCGTCTACCGCTCACCGCAGCTGTGCGACGGCTACTGGCGCAAACCGGAGGAGACCAAGGAGGCCTTCAGAGGCGGCTGGTTCCACTCGGGAGACCTCGCCGTGCGCGACGCCGAGGGCTTCCTCACCATCGTCGACCGGGTGAAGGACGTCATCAACTCCGGGGGAGTGCTCGTCGCCTCACGCCAGGTCGAGGACGCCCTGTACACCCACCCGGGCGTTGCCGAGGTGGCCGTGATCGGCCTCCCCGACGAGCGCTGGATCGAGGCCGTCACGGCCGTGGTCGTCCCGCGCGGCGGGGTCACGGAGGCCGAACTCCTCGCGCACGCACGCGAGAAGCTCGCCCACTTCAAGGCCCCGAAGCGCGTCCACTTCACCCCGGACCTGCCGCGCAACGCGAGCGGCAAGATCCTCAAGCGCGAGCTGCGGGACCGCTTCGGTACCGTTTGACGTCGTGACGTCGTGACGTCGTGACGTCGTCAGCTCGCGAGCTCCTCCACCACGCAGAGGATGTTGCCCTCACTGTCCTTGAACCAGGCACCACGCATGGTGTCCGATTCGACCACGCCGTCGACCGTCTTGATGCCCGGCAGGTCGTACTCCTCGAACGTGACGCCCTTGGAGCGGAGCTCCGTCATCTCGGCGTCGAGATCGGCGACCTTCCAGCTCGCGAGGGTGTGTCCGGCCTGGCCGCCGTAGGGCGTCTCGTAGAGTCCGATCGTCGTGCCCCCGCACTCGTATCGGGTGTCCTCGGCCGATTCCTTGGTGAGGGGAAGGCCGAGTGTTTCGGAGTAGAAGCGCTTGGCCCGGGTCAGGTCGTTGACCGGGATGATCGCGGCGATGGGAGAGTCAGACAGCATCGCACTCACCTCCTCCTTCCAGGCTACGCGCCGCGGAGGTCAACGATCCGCTTGATCTTGCCCACCGACCGCTCCAGCGTCTCCGGGTCGACCACCTCGACGCCGACCGAGACCCCGACCCCGTCCTTGACGGCCGCCGCGATGGCCCGGGCCGCCTCCTCGCGCTGCTCCGCCGTCGCCTCCGCGCGGGCCTCGGCCCGTACCGTCAGGGCGTCGAGCCGGCCCTCCCGGGTGAGCCGCAGCTGGAAGTGCGGGGCCACGGCGGGCGTGCGCAGGACGATCTCCTCGATCTGCGTGGGGAAGAGGTTCACCCCGCGCAGGATGATCATGTCGTCGCTGCGCCCGGTGACCTTCTCCATCCGCCGGAACACCCGCGCCGTCCCCGGCAGCAGCCGCGTCAGGTCGCGCGTCCGGTAGCGGATCACCGGCATCGCCTCCTTGGTGAGCGAGGTGAAGACGAGCTCACCCTCCTCCCCGTCGGGCAGCACCTCGCCCGTGAACGGATCCACGATCTCCGGGTAGAAGTGGTCCTCCCAGATGTGCAGCCCGTCCTTCGTCTCCACGCACTCCTGCGCGACGCCGGGGCCGATCACCTCCGACAGCCCGTATATGTCGACCGCGTCGATGGCGAAGCGCTCCTCGATCTCCTTCCGCATCGCCTCGGTCCACGGCTCCGCGCCGAACACGCCCACCTTCAGGGACGTGTAGCGCGGGTCCACGCCCTGCCGCTCGAACTCGTCGAGCAGCGTGAGCATGTACGAGGGGGTCACCATGATGATCTCGGGCCGGAAGTCCTGGATGAGCTGCACCTGCCGGGCCGTCATGCCGCCCGAGGCGGGGATGACCGTGCATCCGAGGCGCTCCGCGCCGTAGTGGGCGCCGAGTCCGCCGGTGAACAGGCCGTAGCCGTAGGCGACATGGACCTTGTGGCCCGGGCGCGCCCCTGCGGCGCGCAGGGAGCGGGCCACCACGTCCGCCCAGGTGTCGAGGTCGCCGTCCGTGTAGCCGACGACGGTCGGCCGCCCGGTGGTGCCGCTGGAGGCGTGTACGCGACGGATCCGGGACTGGTCGACGGCGAACATGCCGAAGGGGTAGTGGTCGCGCAGGTCGGACTTGGCCGTGAAGGGGAAGCGGGCGAGGTCCGCGAGGCTGCGGCAGTCGTCGGGGGAGAGCCCGGCCGCGTCGAAGGACGCCCGGTAGAAGGGCACGTTCTCGTACGCGTGCCGCAGGGTCGCGCGCAGTCGCTCCAGCTGGAGCAGCGCCAGCTCCTCGCGCCCGAGCCGTTCGCCGCTGTCCAGAAGATCCGTCATGCGCCACTCCTCCGCAGTCGTAAAACGGACTACCGATCATTCGGTAGTTGCGTCCGGGCCAGTAAACCCGCAGGTGCCCGGGGCTTGGCAAGGGGTGGGAGGGGGCCAATCGGGGCGCGCCCCACCACCGCCCCCCCACCACGCTCCCGGATCGCCCGGTTCGCCCGTACGTCACACCTTGGGGTGCTTTTCGGGGGAGCGGGGGTCGCTCGCAGAGGCGTACGGGAACGAGTGGACCGTCCGATACCGGCCCGGTCCCGGACGGCCCCGCCGCCGGCTCCGGACGGGCGGGCCCAGCCCGCGAGCCCGGCCGAAAGTGACGTCATGCCTGTGCTGTGCCCTCCCGCCGGCCCCGCGGAGGTGGCCCCGTGACCACCACCACCGCCTCCGACACCGCCGACTCCCCCCGGGTCCACTTCTGGGCCGTGCCCGACCTCACCGGCCTCGAGTTCGACCCGCTGCTCGCCAGGCTGCTGCACGAGGACCCCGTCACCCGGGTCCGCCTCCCGAACGGCGAGGGCCACGCCTGGCTCGTCACCCGCTACGAGGACGTCAAGTTCGTCTCCGCCGACCCCCGCTTCAGCCGCCAGGCCGTCCAGGGACGCTCCCTCACCCGGGTCGCCCCGCACTTCACCCCGATGGAAGGGGCCGTCGGCTTCGCAGACCCGCCTGACCACACCCGGATGCGACGGGTCGTCGCCCGCGCGTTCAGCGCCCGCGCCCTGCGCGCCCTCCGCGACCACGCCCAGGAGGTCATGGACCGGCTCCTCGACCGCGTCGAGGAACACGGCGCCCCCGCCGACCTCATGGACCTCGTCAACCGTCCCTTCCCGCTCGCCGTGGTCAGCGAGCTCATGGGCGTCCCCGAGGGCGACCAGCCGCTCATGGCCCGCTGGTCCGACACGATCGTCTCCGCCGGCGTCTCCGCCGGCGCCGGACGCGAGGCCGGCGAACAGGCCAAGGCCGACATGGGCCGCTACTTCACCGAACTCGTCGGCCGCAGCCACGGCACCGGCAAGGAGACCCTCGCCGCCGTCCTCGCCGACGCCGTCGACGAGGACGCCCTCACCGAGCAGGAGGCCGTCGGACTCGCCCTCCTCGTCCAGCTCGGCGGCGCCCTCGCCGTCCGCAACAACAGCGCCAACATGGTGTACGCGCTGCTCACCCACCCCGAGCACCTCGCCCGGCTCCGCGCCGAACCCGAACTCGTCCCGCACGCGGTCGACGAGCTCCTCCGCTACATCCCGCACCGCAGCGCCGTCGGCCTCTCCCGGATCGCCACGGAGGACGTCGAGGTCGGCGGCGTCACCATCCCGGCCGGGGACCCGGTCTACGTCTCCTACCTGACCGCCAACCGCGACCCGGACGTCTTCCCCGAGCCCGAGCGGCTCGACTTCGACCGCGGCTACAACCCGCACGTCGCCTTCGGCCACGGACCGCACGACTGCCCGGGCTCCGCCCTCGCCCGCATCGAGTCGGAGATCCTCCTCGACTCCCTGTGGACCCGCTTCCCGAACCTGCGCCTCGCCGTACCCGAGGACCGGCTCCGATGGCAGCGCGGAGCCCTCATCCGGGGCCCCGAGACCCTGCCCGTCACCTGGTGATCCCCGATCACCACCGACGCCGTGCCCGCCGCCCCGACCACCCTGGCCAGGCAAAACCTGTTGCCGCGGGCGGGACCCGCTGCTGGAGTGGCCCCCATGGAACCTCAGCACCTGCGTGACCTCTACGACCGTCAACTCCGCCGCGAGGCGCGCCCCGACGGGCCCGGCTGCCGGGTCGAGCGCGTCGGCCCCGTCGTCCGGCAGACCGGACCCGCGCACGCCTGGAACGGCGTGCTCTGGTCCGGACTCGACGCCCCCGGCGCCGACGCCGCGATCGACGAACAGATCGCCCACTACCGGGCCGCCGGACTCTCCTTCGAGTGGAAGCTGTACGGACACGACGGCCCCGCCGACCTCGCCGACCGGCTCCTCGCCGCCGGTTTCACCGCCGAGGACCCGGAGACCCTGATGGCCGCCGAGGCCGCCGCCCTGCCCCGGGACGTGCCGCTCCCCGAAGGCGTCGAGCTCCACGCGGTCACCGACGAGGCCGGTGTACGCCAGGTCGTCGAGGTCCACGAACGCGCCTTCGGGACCGACAGCTCCCACATCGGCCGCCAGCTCCTCGACCGCCTCGCCGCCGACCCCGACACGGTCACCGCCGTCGTCGCCGTCGCGTCCGGCGAACCCGTCAGCGCGGCCCGCCTCGAACTCTGCCCGGGCACCGACTTCGCCGGCCTCTGGGGCGGCGGCACCGTCGAGGCGTGGCGGGGCCGCGGCCTCTACCGCGCCCTCGTCGCCCACCGCGCCCGCATCGCCGCGGCCCGCGGCCACCGCTACGTCCAGGTCGACGCGGCGGACACGAGCCGCCCGATCCTCCAGCGCCTGGGCTTCCTGACGCTCTCGACGACGACCCCGTACACGTACACCCCGTAGGTGGGGCGGGGCGATCAGGGCGCCCCTTCGGGCGAGCGCAGGGCCGCTGCGGGCACGGTCGTGCGGGGGCGCGCCCGCATGCGCAGGTCGCGGAGTTCGAGTGTCACCGCCGCGGCGAGGCGGCCCCGATGGCCCGGCACGTGCTCCAGGCGCCAGCGGGCGGCGATGGTCGCGAGGGCGAGGGTGGCCTCGATCATGCTGAAGGAGTCGCCGATGCATTTGCGGGCGCCCGCGGCGAAGGGGAGGAAGGCGTGGCGGGGCGGCTGGGGGTGCGGGGCGGCCCAGCGATCGGGGGAGAAGGCTTCGGGATCCGGGTAGATGTCGGGCCGGTGGTGGATCAGGTACGGGCTGTACGCGACGCTGGTCCCGGCCGGCAGCAGATGCCCGCCGAGCCGCGTGTCGGCGGTGACCACGCGGGTGAAGAACCAGCCCGGCGGGCGCAGCCGGAGGGTCTCGGTGACGACGCGCTCGGTCAGCGGAAGGCGCGGAAGATCGGCGTGGGTGGCCGGCGCACCGCCGAGGACGGCGTCGACCTCGGCGTGCAGGGCCTGCTCGACTTCGGGGTGGCGGGCCACCAGATCAAGGGCCGAGGACAGCGTGGCGGCGGTGCTCTCGATACCGGCCAGGACGAAGGAGACGACCGTGTCGGTGATCTCGGCCCCGCTCATGCCGGGACGGTCGTCCTCGGGATCGTGGGCCGCCACCAGGGCCGAAAGCAGGTCCCCGTAGTCGGCGCCGTCGGCGCGGCGCTCGGCGATGACGCGCTCGACGGTGCCGTGGAGTCGGGCGCGGGCCGCGAGGTGAGCGCGATTCCCGGGGGTGGGCAGGCGATCGAGCGGCGGGATCAGGAACATGCGCTGGTAGAGGCTCTTGACCACGGTGGTGACATCGTCGGTGAGCCGGCCGTGCGCCGTCGAGGGCAGGGCGTCGGAGAACAGGGTGGCGGTGATGATCCTGGAGCTCGTCGTCATCATCTCGGCGGGCACGTCGAGGACCTGCCCGGGACTCCACGAATCGGTCGTCTCCTGCACGCAACCGGTCATGGCCCGCGCGTAGTCCGGCAGCCGGGCCTGGTGGAAGGCGGGCTGGGAGAGCCGTCGCAGCCGGCGGTGCGCCTGATGCGGACAGGAGACCACGCCGTCGCCGATCACCTCTCTCAGGCGGTCGTAGAGCGGGCCGCCCTTGTCGAAGACGCGGTCGTCCAGCAGAGCTCGCCGGGTCAGTTCCGGATCGCAGATCACGATCATGCTGAGCGGACCGAGCCGGACACGGACCAGCTCACCGAGTGCGGGCAACGACTTCAGGAACGCCAAGGGGTCCCGCAGCAGCGGTACGACGTGTCCGATGAGCGGCAACGCGCGGGGAGCGGTAGGGATCGAGGGGAAGTCCTTCATGGCGCGCCACGGCTCCTCCTGGCGGGTCCCCTCGTCGGGCGACCCCCCTGCTGAAGGTCGATCCCGGTGGCGGTCCGGCCGACCGAGACGTCGCCGGACGCCGAGTCGGGTCCACCCCGGCCAGGTTCCGCACCCCGGTGTATCTAGCGCAGCCCGGTGGCGACGCGCGCGTGCGGCACGGGAAACGGCAGGTCGGCGGCCGTCACCCGAATCTCCGTCAGGTTGACGGGGCGTCGCGGTCGTGTGCCGTGACCACGGCGAGCAGGAGGCCCGGGAACCGCTCGTCGATCTCCTCGCGGCGCAGGACGTTCATGCGGGAAGTGCCCGCGTAGTGCTGGCGGATGAGGCCGCTCAACCGCGCCGAGGCCCTCTTCCGCGGCGGCCGGTACATCGAACCCGCCCGGCGCTTCCCCGCTCGTCTGGGGCTTGGGCGGCGGGTGTCATCGAGGCCCTGGGCGAGGGGGCCACCGGCCTCGCGGTCGGGCAGGCGGTGAGTGTCGTCCCGTCCTTCTCGATGAACGACCACGGTGTCTACGCCGACCGCGCGGTCGTCCCGGCGTCCTCGGTCGTCCCCCGCCCCGCGGGCCTCGACGCCGTCGGGGGTGCGGCCGTGTGGATGCCGTACCTCACCGCGTACGGCGGCCTCGTGGACGTCGGCGGGATGCGGGCCGGAGACACCGTCGTCCTGACGGCGGCCTCCAGCGGCGTCGGTCTCGCCGCGATCCGCACCGCCCAGCGGGTCGGCGCCGTCCCCGTCGCGACCACCCGCACCCGCGCCAAGAGGGACGCCCTCCTCGAGGCGGGCGCCGCCGAGGTCGTCGTCACCGACGAGGAGGACGTCGTCGAGCGCGTCCTCGACCTCACCGGCGGGCGCGGCGCAGGCCTCGCCTTCGACGGGTCGCCGGGCCCGGCGTGACCGATCCAGGTGGGCAAGATCGTCGTGACCGTACCCTCGTGACCCGGAGGGGCGGGGGTCAGGGCGTCCAGTGCGTCGGGCGGTCGAAGCCCGCCGGGAGACGGGTCGCCGCGTTTCCGCGGGCCGCGTTCAGCTGCGGCTGGGTGAGGAAGAGCGCGCCGGTCAGGTCCGCGCCCGACAGGTCCGCGTCCCGCAGGTCGGCGCCGATGAGGTCGGTGAGCGTCAGGTCGGCCCCCGTCAGGTCGGCGGCGATCAGGAGCGCCCCGCGCAGGTCCGCGCCCCGCAGCTTCGCCCCGCGCAGCCGCTTGCCGATCAGGTCGGCCCCCCGACGGCTCTTCGGCCTGCCGCCCGCCGTCGCCCGGACCAGCTCGCTCGTCCGCAGGAGCAGCGGGTTCACCTCGGCCCGCACGGGCGCCACGTCGAGCTTCTCCAGCGCGTCGGGCGTTCCCCCGGTCAGCTCCTCGACCCGGGCGAGCGCCGCGCGCAGCTCGGCGTGGAGTGGCCGGGCGGCCGGCAGGGCCAGGGCCTCGGTGAGGTAGCGGAGCAGCTCGTGCAGCTGGCGTACGACCGGGAACACCTCGTACATCTGGCGCGCGGTCTCCGGCGCCTCGCGCCAGGACACCCCGCCGAACGTCACCTGGGAGACGTGCTGGCCCGCGCCGAAGCAGTCGTACACCGTGCAGCCCTGGAAGCCGCTGGGCCGCAGGCGCGTGTGGATGCCGCAGCGGAAGTCCTCCTGGAGGTTGCGGCAGGGGTCACCGGACGACTTGTTCACGGCGAAGTCCGCCGACTTCGCGAAAGGCAGCGCCACGCAGCACAGCCCGAAGCACTCGGCGCAGTCGCCGCGCAGCGCGGATTCCCGGGTCTCGGGCACGGTGGAACGGTTCCTTCGCATGTCGGGGACGGTCCAACCACCGTATCGCGCCCTCAGCAGGCCTTCCGCACGTCGTTGCACGCTTCGTCCCGAGCCCCCCCCCGCACGTTGTCCCGCATGTCGTCCCGCCCTCGTCCCGCCCACCATCCCGCCCGTAGTCCCGCCCTAGGCGAAATCCGTTGCGGAGATCGACAAGTGGTCGTGATGATCAACCGCATGCCCACCATCACGACCTTCACCACGTACGACGGGACCGAACTCGCCTACCGGACGCAGGGCGAGGGCGAGCCGCTGATCTGCCTGCCCGGCGGTCCCATGCGCGACGCCGCCTACCTCGGCGACCTCGGCGGACTCTCGGCCCACCGCACCCTGGTCGTGCTCGATGCGCGCGGCACCGGGGCGAGTGCCGAGCCCGCCGACCCCGGCACGTACCGCTGCGACCGTCAGGTCGGCGATGTCGAGGCCCTCCGCGCCCACCTCGACCTGGAGCGGATCGACCTCCTCGGCCACTCCGCCGCCGGGAACCTCGCCACGCTGTACGCCGCGGCCCACCCCGAGCGCGTCCGCTCCCTCGTCCTCGTCACCTCCGCCGGGCGGGCGCTCGGCCTCGGCACCACCGACGAGGAGTGGGACGAGGCCGTCGAGGTCTTCGCCGACCGGCCCTGGTACGCGGCGGCCCGCGCCGGACTCGCCTCGATCGGCCCCGACACCCCGCTGCCCCGCGAACTGGAGATCGTGGCGCCCTTCGCCTACGGCCGCTGGGACGAGGCCGCCCAGAAGCACGCGGCGACAGCGCAGGAGCAGATCCACTGGGAGGCGGCCTCGGCCTACCACGGCGAGGGCGCCTACGACCCGGAGACCACCGGAAAGGCCCTCACCGCGCTCGAGGCGCCGGTGCTGATCCTGGCCGGGGAGTACGACGCCGGTCCCACCCCGGCCAGGGCCGCCGAGATCGCGACGCGCTTCCCCGACGCCGAGCTCGTCGTCCTGCCCGGCGCCGGGCACTTCCCCTGGGTGGACGACGCGGAGGCCTTCGTCCGCCCGGTCGCCGCCTTCCTCGATCCGGAGGTCCGCACGGTCACCGTGGACGGCGTGCGCCTCGCCTACCGGGTGAGCGGCCCCGAGGGGGCCCCGCCCGTCGTCCTCGTCCACGGCCGAGGCGAGAACGGCACCGCCTGGCACGGCATCGCCGAGGGCCTCGCAGCCGACCACCGGGTGTACGCCCCCGACCTGCGTGGCCACGGACTGAGCGACCGTCCCGGCGGCTACGGCTTCGAGGACCTCCGCGACGAACTCGGCGGCTTCCTGCGCGCTCTCTGCCTCGCCGGGGCGACCGTCGTGGCGCATTCGATGGGCGGCGGGGCCGCCTGCCTCCTCGCCCAGCACGAACCCGGCCTGATCGGGCGCCTGGTCCTAGAGGAGCCGCCCGCCTTCATCCCGCTCGACCCGCCCCGCCCGGTCGCCGAGCGCCCCGAGGGCCCGCTCGCCCTCGACTGGGAGGTCGTCACGACCACCGACGCCCAGCTGAACGCCCCCGACCCCGCCTGGCGCGAGGGCCTCCACGCGATCACGGCCCCCACCCTCGTCCTCGCCGGCGGCCCGTCCAGCCACCTCCCGCAGGAACACCTCACCCGGCTCACCGAACGCATCCCCGGCGCCCGCCTGGTCACGATCGACGCCGGGCATCTGATCCATGACGCCCGGCCGGTCGAATTCCTGGCAGCGCTCCGGGAGTTCGGGGTCTAGGGGGTGTCGTCACATTCCCGTCTGCGCCGCAACGCTCCCCCAGCTACCGCTGGGAGGCGCCCCCCGGGCACGCACTCTCGCCGCACCGGGCGAAGGCCCACGTACGTCCAGTACGTGGGCCTTCGCCCGGCACGCCGAGAACACGCACCAGACGCCGCGGGGCCGCCCTTCGGGCGACGACGGGAATGTGACGACACCCCCTAGACCCGCCCGTCCTCCGTGGCCGTTCCCGCGTCAGCGTCCGCCTCCACCGCCACCGAGCGGGCCCAGCGGTAGTCCGCCTTGCCGCTGGGGGAGCGCTGGATCCGGTCGGTGAGCACCAGCTGGCGAGGGACCTTGTAGCCCGCCAGGCGCGGGCGGCAGTGGGTCTGCACCGCCTCCAGGTCCAGCGGCGGGGCGTCCGCGCGGAGCTGGACGACCGCGGCGACGTGGTTGCCCCAGCGGGCGTCGGGGACCCCGGCGACCAGGGCGTCGTACACGTCGGGGTGGGACTTCAGCGCCTGCTCCACCTCCTCCGGGTAGACCTTCTCGCCGCCCGTGTTGATGCACTGCGAGCCGCGCCCGAGGACGGTGACGACGCCCTGCTCGTCGACGGTCGCCATGTCGCCGAGGAGCACCCACCGCACGCCGTCCTTCTCGAAGAAGGTCTCGGCGGTCTTGGCCGGGTCGTTGTAGTAGCCGAGCGGGACGTGACCACGCTGGGCCAGGCGGCCGATCTCGCCCGTCGCGACGGGTTCGCGGGTCGCCGGGTCGACGACCTGCGTCCGTTCGTTGACGTGGAGCCGGAAGCCCTTGTCAGGGCCGGAGTCGTCCGTCGCGCGACCGTTGGAACCGGACTCGGTGGAGCCGAAGTTGTTGAGCAGCAGCACGTTCGGCATGAGCTCCTGGAGCTGGGCACGGACGGTGTCGGACATGATCGCCCCGGAGGACGACAGGCTGAAGAGCTGGGAGAGGTCGGTGCCCTTGAGGGGGCCGTGCAGGGCGTCCACGAGCGGGCGCAGCATGGCGTCGCCCACGAGGGAGATGCTGGAGACCTTCTCCTTCTCCAGGGTGCGCAGGACCTCCTCCGGCACGTACTTGCGGTGGAGGACGACCCGCTGGCCGTAGTTGAAGGCGATGAACGCCGTCAGCGTGGAGGTGCCGTGCATCAGCGGTGGCGCGGGGAAGAAGGTGATGCCGGGGCCGCCTGCCGCGACCCGCTCGGCCAGCTCCTCGGGCCGCTTCACGGGCTCGCCCGAGGGCTCACCCCCGAACAGGCCCGCGAAGAACAGGTCCTCCTGGCGCCACAGGACGCCCTTCGGCATGCCGGTCGTGCCGCCGGTGTAGATGATGAAGAGGTCGTCCCCGGATCGCGGGCCGAAGCCGCGCTCCTTCGCGCCGGCCGCCTCGGCCTCGGCGTACGGGACGCAGTCGAGGGCCGGCGCTCCCTCGGGCGGGGTCCCCACCCGCACGAGGTGCCGCAGCTTCTCCGTCTGCGGCCGCGCCGCCGCCACCCGATCCGTGAACTCGGCGTCGAAGACGAGCGCCGCCAGGTCGGCGTCCCGGTAGAGGTAGACGAGCTCCTCCTCCACGTACCGGTAGTTCACGTTGACCGGCACGATCCGCGCCTTGAGACAGGCGAGGACCGTCTGCAGGTACTCGACGCCGTTGTACAGGTGGAGGCCGAGGTGCTCGCCGGGCCGGATGCCCGCGTCGATGAGGTGATGGGCGATCCCGTTGGCGGCGGCGTCGAGTTCGGCGTACGTGAGGCGGCGCTCCGCGCCCGTGCCCGGGTGATCGACGTACACGAGAGCCTCGCGGTCCGGGACCACGTCGACCACCGATTCGAACAGGTCGGCAAGGTTGTACTCCACCGTTCCTCCTGATCCCGGTTCGCGCTGACTCGTACGGGTGCGCAGTGACGTGGCGGTCATTAGAGCGCCGACCGGCGACGGGGGGAAGGGGGTGCGCAGAAGAATCTGACTGAGTGTCAGAAAACTATTGAACTGGATCCCCCACTCCTGCAACCTGTTCCAGAACTGGAGACGGGAGACCCCATGGGTGGCACCGAACACCTGGACGTGCGGCGCGAAGGCGCCACGCTCGTCCTCACCTTGAACCGGCCCGAGGCCAAGAACGCGCTCTCGCTGCCGATGCTCGTCGGCCTCCACGACGGCTGGCTGGAGGCCGACGCCGACGACGGCATCCGCTCGATCGTCCTCACCGGCGCGGGCGGCTCCTTCTGCGCCGGCATGGACCTCAAGGCCCTGGCCGGCAAGGGCATGGAGGGCGAGCAGTACCGGGACCGCCTGAAAGCCGACCCCGACCTGCACTGGAAGGCGATGCTGCGCCACCACCGCCCGCGCAAGCCCGTCATCGCGGCCGTCGAGGGGTACTGCGTCGCCGGCGGCACCGAGATCCTCCAGGGCACCGACATCCGGGTCGCGGCCGCCTCCGCGACCTTCGGCCTCTTCGAGGTCAGGCGAGGCCTCTTCCCCATCGGCGGTTCCACCGTCCGGCTGCCCCGCCAGATCGCCCGTACCCACGCCCTCGAAATGCTCCTCACGGGCCGCCCGTACACCGCCGAGGAGGCAGCCCGGATCGGCCTCGTCGGACGGGTCGTCCCCGACGGCACGGCCCTCGACGCGGCCCTCGACATCGCCGAGCGCATCAACGCGTGCGGACCGCTCGCCGTCGAGGCGGTGAAGGCCTCCGTCTACGAGACCGCCGAGATGACGGAGACGGAGGGGCTGGCCGCCGAACTGAAGCGGGGGTGGCCGATCTTCGACACGGCGGACGCGAAGGAGGGGGCGAGGGCGTTCGCGGAGAAGCGGACGCCGGAGTACCGGCGGGAGTGAGCCGCTGCGCCCACCCCCACCACCCCCCCCAACCAAGGAGCCGCCCCATGACCACCGAAGCCGCCCCGCCCCCGGAGACCCTCCGCGCACCCCTTGTCGTCGAGTTCCCCTTCACCCGCTCCCTCGGCCCCGTCCAGTCCGCCTTCCTCACCGGACTGCGCGAGCGGACCGTGCTCGGGGTGCGGACCGAGGCCGGTGAGGTGCTCGTCCCGCCCGTCGAGTACGACCCCCTCACCGCCGCCGAGCTCCGCGAACTCGTCGAGGTCGGCGTCACCGGTACCGTCACCACCTGGGCCTGGAACCCCGAGCCCCGCACCGGCCAGCCGCTCACCACCCCCTTCGCCTGGGTCCTCGTCCGTCTCGACGGCGCCGACACCGCACTCCTGCACGCCCTCGACGCCCCCGGCCCCGAGGCCGTCCGCACCGGACTGCGCGTCCGGATCCGCTGGGCCGCCGAACGGTCCGGTGCCATCACCGACATCGCCTGCTTCGAGCCGTACGACAGCGACCCGGTGGTCGAACCGGGCGCCCATGACGGCCGGTTCACCGATCCCGTCACCGGCATCGTCGCCGCCGCCCGCCTCGACTACACCTACAGTCCCGGCCGCGCCCAGACCCGCTACCTCCACGCGCTCGCCGAGCGCCGCACCGTCGGCGAGCGCTGCCCCTCCTGCTCCAAGGTCTACGTGCCTCCCCGGGGCGCCTGCCCCACCTGCGGGGTCGCCACCACCGACCAGGTCGAGGTGGGCCCGCGCGGCACGGTCACCACGTACTGCATCGTCAACATCAAGGCGAAGAACCTGGACATCGAGGTGCCGTACGTCTACGCCCACATCGCCCTCGACGGCGCCGGGCTCGCCCTCCACGGCCGCATCGCCGGCATCCCCTACGACGAGGTCCGCATGGGCCTGCGCGTCGAACCCGTGTGGAGCGAGGACGGGCGCTACCCCGACCACTACCGGCCCACCGGCGAACCCGACGCCGACTACGACACCTACAAGGAGCTGCTGTGACGCCGCACCGGCCCGCACGAGAGGTGGCGATCGTCGCCTTCGCCCAGAGTGACCACCGCCGCCGCACCGACGACCTCTCCGAGGTCGAGATGGTCATGCCCGTCCTGCACGACGTGCTCCGGCAGACCGGACTCAAGGCCTCCGACATCGGCTTCACCTGCTCCGGCTCCTCCGACTACCTCGCGGGACGGGCCTTCTCCTTCACCATGGCCCTCGACGGCGTCGGCGCCTGGCCGCCGATCTCCGAGTCCCACGTCGAGACGGACGGCGCCTGGGCCCTGTACGAGGCGTGGGTGAAGCTCCTCACCGGGGAGGCCGACACCGCCCTCGTCTACTCGTACGGGAAGTCCTCGCCCGGTTCCGTACGCGACGTCCTCACCCGCCAGCTCGACCCCTACTACCTCGCCCCGCTCTGGCCCGACTCCGTCGCCCTCGCCGCGCTCCAGGCCCAGGTGCTCGTCGACGCGGGCCACACCGACGAACCCGCCCTCGCCGCCATCGCCGAACGGAGCCGGAGCGACGCGGCGGCCAACCCGCACGCCCAACTGCCCGGCACCCGCCCCCAGGGCGAGTACGTCGTCCAGCCGCTCCGCACCGGCGACTGCCCGCCCATCGGCGACGGAGCCGCCGCCGTGATCCTCGCCGCCGGCGACCTGGCCCGCGAGCTCTGCGAGCGCCCCGCCTGGATCCGGGGCATGGACCACCGCATCGAGGCCCACTCCCTCGGCGTCCGCGACCTCACCGACTCGCCCTCCACCCGCCTCGCCGCCGAGCGCGCCGGAGTCTTCGAGAGGCCCGTCGACACCGCTGAACTCCACGCCCCCTTCACCTCCCAGGAGGTCGTGCTCACCAAGGCCCTCGGCCTCGACGCGAGCGTGCGGATCAACCCCTCCGGCGGCGCCCTCGCCGCCAACCCCGTCATGGCCACCGGCCTCATCCGCCTCGGCGAGGCCGCCGCCCGCATCCACCGGGGCGCCTCCGACCGCGCCCTCGCCCACGCCACCTCCGGGCCCTGCCTCCAGCAGAACCTGGTCGCCGTCCTGGAAGGGGACCCCCGTGCCTAAAGAGCCCGTCGCCGTCGTCGGCATCGGCCAGACCAAGCACGTCGCCGCCCGCCGGGACGTCTCCATCGCCGGACTCGTCCGAGAGGCCGCCGTCCGGGCCCTGGCGGACGCGGAACTCACCTGGGCGGACATCGACGCCGTCGTCATCGGCAAGGCCCCCGACTTCTTCGAGGGCGTGATGATGCCGGAGCTGTACCTCGCCGACGCGCTCGGCGCCGTCGGCAAACCCATGCTCCGCGTCCACACCGCCGGATCCGTCGGCGGCTCCACCGCCCTCGTCGCCGCCAACCTCGTCGCGGCGGGTGTCCACGGAACCGTCCTCACCCTCGCCTTCGAGAAGCAGTCCGAGTCCAACGCCATGTGGGGCCTCTCCCTGCCCGTCCCCTTCCAGCAGCCCCTGCTCGCCGGCGCCGGAGGCTTCTTCGCCCCGCACGTCCGCGCCTACATGCGCCGCACCGGCGCCCCCGACGCGATCGGCTCCCTCGTCGCGTACAAGGACCGGCGCAACGCGCTCAAGAACCCCTACGCCCATCTCCACGAGCACGACCTGACCCTGGAGAAGGTCCAGGCCTCCCCGATGCTCTGGGACCCGATCCGGTACTCGGAGACCTGCCCGTCCTCCGACGGCGCCTGCGCCATGGTCCTCACCAACCGCGCAGGAGCGGCCCGTGCCCCGCGCCCCGCCGCCTGGGTGCACGGTGGCGCCATGCGCAGCGAGCCCACCCTCTTCGCAGGGAAGGACTTCGTCTCGCCGCAGGCGGGCCGGGACTGCGCCGCCGACGTCTACCGCCAGGCCGGCATCACGGACCCGAGGCGGGAGATCGACGCCGTCGAGATGTACGTGCCGTTCTCCTGGTACGAGCCGATGTGGCTGGAGAACCTCGGCTTCGCCGAGGAGGGCGAGGGGTGGAAGCTCACCGAGGCCGGGGTGACCGAACTCGACGGCGACCTGCCCGTGAACCCCTCGGGCGGAGTGCTCTCCACCAACCCCATCGGAGCCTCCGGCATGATCCGCTTCGCCGAGGCCGCGCTCCAGGTGCGCGGCGAGGCGGGCGAACACCAGGTGGACGGCGCACGGCGGGCGCTCGGCCACGCCTACGGAGGCGGCGCGCAGTTCTTCTCCATGTGGCTGGTCGGGGACACCCTGCCCGCAGGCTGAACGGGGGACACCCTGCCCACCGGCTCAACGGGGCCGCCGACCGCGAGCCGCCTAGGACTTGTCCGGCCGATCATGTTCGGAGCCAGATGGTGAGGGCTGCGGCGGTTGCGGTGC
>NZ_BMSF01000023.1 GCF_014649015.1 Streptomyces narbonensis | reverse complement strand
ACACCGGAGGTCTTCGCCATGTTCAAGACCTGCCGAGTGTCAACAACGCTCGTGATCAATACACCTAGGGGGTGTCGTCACATTCCCGTCGTCGCCCGAAGGGCGGCCCCGCGGCCGGGAATGTGACGACACCCCCTAGTCCTTGGGCAGCAGGTGGCCGCGCCTGCTCAGGAGGAACTTCTTGAAGGCGGCCACCGGGGCCGTGTCCGGGTGGCCGTCGAGCCAGGCGACGCCGATCTCGCGGACCGCACGGGGTGCGGTGACGGTCAGTTCGACGACGCCGGGGCGCGGGACGGCCGGCGGCGGCAGCAGGGCGACGCCGAGGCCCGCCGCGACCAGGCCGCGCAGGGTCTCGGCCTCCTCGCCCTCGAAGGCGACGCGCGGCTTGAAGCCGGCCTCGGTGCACAGGTCGTCGGTGATGCGGCGGAGCCCGTAGCCGGGCTCCAGGGTCACGAAGGTCTCGTCGGCGGCCTCGGCGAGGCGGACGCGCCGGCGGCCCGCGAGCCGGTGGTCGTCGGGTACGACGAGCCGTAGCCGCTGCTCGTCGAGGCGCCGGGCCACCAGGTCGGGGGCGTCCGGCACCGGCGAGGTCAGGCAGAGGTCGAGGTCCCCCGCCCTGAGCCGCTCGATCATCGCCTCGCCGTAGTTCTGGACGAGGGTGAAGCGGACGCGCGGGTGGTCGACGCGGAAGGCCCGGATGAGGCCGGGGACGGTCTCGGAGCCCATCGTGTGGAGGAAGCCGAAGGCGACCCGTCCCGCGGTGGGGTCGGCGTCGGCCCGTACGGTGTCGGCGGCCCGCTCGACCTCGGTGAGCGCCTTCTCGGCGGCCGTGAGGAAGCGGCGGCCGGCCGGGGTGAGGGAGACCGTGCGGCCGCGGCGGGCGAAGAGGGCGACTCCCAGGTCCTGTTCGAGCCGGACCATCGCCCGGGAGAGCGTCGACTGCGGCACGCCCATCTCGGCCGCGGCCCGGGTCACGTGCTCGTGCCGGGCGACGGCCGCGAAGTACGCGAGCCGGGGGGCCAGCAGCAGTCCCATGTCTTCTTCGTTACTGTTCGGTGACAGGCGAGGCTGTGACCTGTACTCATGCGCCATGGGAACGATTACAGCAGTTCCGTGCATTGGACGCATGAAACGGATCGTCCTACGTTCGAGACATGCCTCCCGCCAGTACCAAGGCGGCCGCCACCAGCGCGTCCGCCGACACCCGCCTTTCCCCCGGAGCCCCCGGCTACCGCCGGACGAGCCTCGCGCTCTTCGCCGCCGGACTGGCCGCCTTCGCCCTCCTCTACTCCACGCAGGCCCTTCTCCCGGCCATCTCGGCCGAGTTCGGCGCCACCGCGTCCGCCGCCTCCTGGACGGTCTCCGCCGCGACCGGCGCCCTCGCCCTGTGTGTCCTGCCGCTCAGCGCCCTCTCGGAGCGCTTCGGGCGGCGCGCGATGATGACCGCCGCCCTCTCGGTCGCCGTCGCCGTCTCGCTCCTGGTGCCGTTCGCGCCGAACCTGGAGTCGCTGATCGCCCTCCGCGCGCTCCAGGGCGCCGCGCTCGCCGGGCTCCCCGCCTCCGCGATGGCCTACCTCGCCGAGGAGGTCCGCCCCAAGGCGCTGGTCGCGGCGATCGGCCTCTTCGTCGCGGGCAACTCGATCGGCGGCATGAGCGGCCGGATCGTGACCGGCTGGGTCGCGCAGATGTGGGGCTGGCGCGCGGGTCTGGCCGCCGTCGGCCTGACCTCGCTGCTCTGCGTCGTCGCCTTCCGCGCGCTGCTCCCGAAGGCACGGCACTTCACGCCGGGCACGCTGAACCCGAAGGCGCTGGCGGGCGCCGTTCGGACGCACCTGTCCGACCCGCTGCTCGTCCGGCTGTACGTGATCGGCGCGCTGTTCATGACGGTCTTCGGCGCGGTGTACACCGTGATCGGCTACCGCCTGGTCGAGGCTCCGTTCTCGCTCCCGCAGGGCGTGATCGGCTCGATCTTCCTGGTCTACCTGGTGGGTACGGTCGCCTCGGCCGCCGCCGGGAAGCTCGTCGGCCGGCTGGGCCGTCGCGGGGCCCTCTACCTGGCGGTGTCCACGACCGCCGCGGGCCTGCTGCTGTCGCTCTCCGACTCGCTCGCCGCTGTCCTGGCGGGGCTCGTCCTCATCACGGCCGGCTTCTTCGCGGGCCACGCGGTCGCCTCCTCCTCGGTGAGCCGCACGGCGAAGACGGGGCGGGCGCAGGCCTCGGCGCTCTACCAGTCCGCGTACTACCTCGGCAGCAGCCTTGGCGGCACGCTCGGCGCCATCGCCTACCACGCGGGCGGCTGGGCGGGCACGGTCGTGATCGGTCTCGTCGCGGTCCTCGGCGTCGTGTCCGTGACCCTCTACGGGAGCCACAGCGCCCGGGTCGCGGCCCGTCGGCCACAACTCGCCGCGGCCTGCAACTGACCCGCTCCTTCCGACGTCCTCCTTGTCAGGACCCAAGGGGGAGAAGGCGGAAATGAAGCGAATGACGAGCCGAATAGGCAGAAGAGCGGGCATCTCGGCCGGTCTCACGGCGCTGGTGGTGCCGATGACGATCGCGCTCGGTTCGGCTCCGGCGCAGGCCGCGTCCTGCAACGTGACGACGGGGCCGTACCAGAAGCAGGTGGAGAAGTTCCTCGGCCGGACGGTCGACGGCCGCCAGTCGCTCGCCGACTGCAAGGCCATCCAGGCGTTCCAGTCGAAGCACGGCATCACCCCGGCCGCGGGGTACGCGGGGACGGTCACCTGGCGCACGATGAACACGATGCTCCAGCAGAAGGCGGCCGGGACCAACCCGAACAAGGACCGCAAGTGTCCGACCAACAAGGGCCGGATCGCCTGCGTCGACCTGACGCGGCAGCTGTCCTGGATCCAGGACGGCTCGCGCCTCAAGTACGGTCCGGTGCCGGTGCGTACGGGCAAGGACGGCACCGAGACCCGTACGGGCGCCAAGAAGATCTACATGCGGAACATCAACCACTGGTCGACGCTCTACCACGTGTCGATGCCGTACTCGCAGTTCTTCGACGGCGGCCAGGCCTTCCACTCGACGACCAAGTCCATGTGGAACCCGCCGGGTTCGGGCGGCTGCGTCAACATGCGGCCGGCCGACGCCAAGAAGTACTGGAGCATGCTCCGGAACGGCGACGACGTCTTCGTCTACGGGCGCAAGCCGGGAACGTGACCCCCGCTGTCAGTCCGCTGCGGTAGCTTCCCTCTCACCGGCACCGAACGGTGCCGGTGAGGGGTGAGTGGGGTGTGGACCCGATGAGTGACACCGCGGCCGTGACGACCGAAGATCTCGACAAGTACCGCAGGGAGCTGACCGGTTACTGCTACCGGATGCTCGGATCCTCCTTCGAGGCGGAGGACGCGGTACAGGACACGATGGTGCGGGCCTGGAAGGCCATCGGCACCTTCGAGGGCCGCTCCTCGCTGCGGTCCTGGCTCTACCGGATCGCGACCAACGTCTGCCTGGACGCGCTGAACGCGGGCAACAAGAGGGCGCGGCCGATGGATCTGACCTCCCCGACCCCGGTCGCCCAGGCGCAGCTGGTGAAGCAGCCGGAGATCACCTGGCTGGAGCCGATCCCCGACGGGCGGGTCATGCCGACGGCCGGGGACCCGGCGGAGACGGCGCTCGCCCGTGAATCCGTGCGGCTCGCCTTCGTCGCCGCCCTCCAGCACCTGCCGCCCAAGCAGCGGGCCGTGCTGATCCTGCGCGAGGTTCTCGCCTGGAAGGCGAGCGAGGTCGCGGAGCTCCTCGACCTCTCTGTCGCCTCGGTCAACAGCGCCCTCCAGCGGGCCCGCGCGACCCTCGCCGAGCAGGCACCGGCCGCCTCCGACCCGGCGAACCCGCTGGACGAGGAGCAGAAGGCGCTCCTCGAGCGGTACGTGGCCGCCTTCGAGGGCTACGACATGAAGGCCCTCACCGCGCTCCTCCACGAGGACGCGACCATGTCCATGCCGCCGTACGACCTGTGGCTCCAGGGCCACGACGACATCGTGGGCTGGATGCTGGGCGTCGGCGAGGTCTGCGCCGGCTCGAAGCTGGTGCCGACCGTGGCGAACGGCTCCCCGGCGTTCGCGCAGTACCATCCGGACCCGGCGGGCGGCTTCTCCCCGTGGGCTCTGATCGTCCTGGAGGTCCGCGAGGGCAAGGTCGCCGGGATGGACTTCTTCCTCGACACCGAGCGGTGGTTCCCGCTCTTCGACCTGCCGGCGCGGCTAGGGCCTGTCCGACCCTGATCCGCCGGACAGGCCCTAGACGCCTAGCGTTCCGTCGAGGCCGGTGAGGAGGAGCAGGGCCCGGAGCTCGGGCCCCGCTCCGTGGAAGCGGATCCGGTGACCCCTTCGCCCGGCGGCGAGTTTCAGCCGGGCCAGGGCGTCGACGGCCGCGAGGTCGGCGGGCGCGAGCGCGCCGACCTCGCAGAGGACGTCACCGGGCGGGGCCGCGCCGATCTCGGCGCAGAGGAGGGCCACCTCGCCCCGGGTGGGGCGGGCGGGCAGGGTCACGACGAGCGGCTGACTGGTGTCCACATGGGGTGAGACCGCCTTTCGGGCCGGAAGTCATCGGTGATCTCCGGCGCGTAGGCTCTCGATCATGACTCTCGACCCTGTCGAACTGGTGATCTTCGACTGTGACGGCGTTCTGGTGGACAGCGAGCGGCTCTACTGTCGTGTGGACCGGGAGGTGTTCGCCTCCGTGGGGGCCGTCTTCACTGAGGCGGAGGTGGTCGAGTACTTCGTCGGGTCCTCGCACGACATGCTGACGGCGATCGTGGAGGAGCGCCGGGGAGGTCCGCTGGAGCCGGACTGGCAGGCCCCCTTCAAGCAGCGATACGAGGACGTGCTGGACGCGGAGCTGACGGCCGTGGAGGGTGTCACGGACGTCCTGGACGCCCTGCGGGTCCCGTACTGCCTCGCCTCCAACGGCAGCCACACCAGCATCCGCAAGAACCTGGGCCGGGCCGGACTGCTCGACCGCTTCGAGGGCCGGATGTTCAGCGCCCGCGACGTCGCGCGCGGCAAGCCCGCGCCGGATCTCTTCCTGCACGCGGCGGCCACGATGGGCGTCGCCCCGGAGCGCTGCGCGGTCGTCGAGGACAGCCCGTACGGCGTCCAGGCGGCCCGCGCCGCCGGCATGCGAGCCTTCGGCTACTGCGGGGGCCTGACCAGGGCGGACCGGCTGATGGGCCCGGGGACGGTGGTCTTCGACGACATGCGGGAGCTGGTGGGGCTGCTGGTCATGTGACGGGGAACTCGGCGGTGTCGAGGGTGAGGTCGAAGGGGGCGGGGAGGTGGATCTCCTCGCCGAACGGGGCCGCACGCAGCACGCGGTAGACGTCTCCCTTCGGCTCGCCGTAGAGAGTGGTGGTGGGACCACCCGGGGCGAAGGAATCGATGAGGAGGTAGAGGGGAATCCCGGCTGCGGCGTATCCGGCGGCCTTACTGATGCGGTCGTGGTTCGCGTTCGAGGGCGCGGTGATCTCGGCGACCAGCTCGACGTCACCAGCCTCGACGTACTGGCCCGGCGCGTCAAGGCTCGCCATCGGGAGAACAGCCAGATCCGGAATGTACATGCCCCGTCGCGCGGGCGTGGCGATCGCCTGAGTCTGCACCACGGCCCATTCCTCGGGAATCGTGCGGATCAGTCGGCGCTGCACGAGCGAGGCGATGAGGTTGTGACGGCGAGCCGGCGATGGTGACACGGTGATGATCCCCTCGATGATCTCCACCTTGCAGCCCTCGGGTGCGTCCGTCTCCTCCCAGATCCGGACCAGGTCGTCCCACTCGTAGTCATAAGACGAGTGATCGACGGTGAGTGCGCTCATGGCGTTCCTCTTTCCGTGCGTCACCGACCCCAGCATGCCGAACGGGACCGGTGGGGGTCCACCGGTCCCGTTCACCCGAAGGTGTCACTGGCACATGCCAGAGGCGGTCAGGTCCTCACGCGATGCGGTCCAGCACGATCGGGTTCGCCGTGAAGGACGTGCCCTCCGCCGCGATGTCCCAGGAGTCGTTCAGGGACTTCAGGGCGTAGTCGAACTTCTCCGGGGTGTCGGTGTGGAGGGTCAGCAGGGGCTGGCCCGCCGTCACCGTGTCGCCCGGCTTGGCGTGCAGTTCGACGCCCGCGCCCGCCTGCACCGGGTCCTCCTTGCGGGCGCGGCCCGCGCCGAGGCGCCAGGCGGCGACGCCGATGTCGTACGCGTCGAGGCGGGTCAGGACGCCGGACGACGGCGCCGTGACGACGTGCTGCTCGCGGGCGACCGGGAGGGTGGCGTCCGGGTCGCCGCCCTGGGCCGCGATCATCCGGCGCCAGTGGTCCATCGCCGAGCCGTCGGCGAGCGCCTTCGCCGGGTCGGCGTCCTTGATGCCGGCCGCGTCGAGCATCTCGCGGGCGAGCGCGATCGTCAGCTCGACGACGTCCGCGGGGCCGCCGCCGGCCAGGACCTCGACGGACTCGCGGACCTCCAGGGCGTTGCCCGCGGTCAGGCCGAGCGGGGTCGACATGTCGGTGAGCAGCGCGACCGTCTTCACGCCGCTGTCGGTGCCGAGCTGCACCATGGTGGAGGCCAGCTCGCGGGCGTCCTCGATGGTCTTCATGAACGCGCCGGTGCCGACCTTGACGTCCAGGACGAGCGAGCCGGTGCCCTCGGCGATCTTCTTCGACATGATCGAGGAGGCGATCAGCGGGATGGCCTCGACGGTGCCGGTGACGTCGCGGAGCGCGTAGAGCTTCTTGTCCGCGGGGGCCAGGCCGTCACCGGCCGCGCAGATGACGGCGCCCGTGGTGTCGAGGACGTGCAGCATCTCGTCGTTGGAGAGCAGCGCGCGCCAGCCGGGGATGGACTCCAGCTTGTCGAGGGTGCCGCCGGTGTGGCCGAGCCCGCGGCCGGAGAGCTGCGGGACGGCCGCGCCGCAGGCGGCGACGAGCGGGGCGAGCGGGAGGGTGATCTTGTCGCCGACGCCGCCGGTGGAGTGCTTGTCGGAGGTCGGGCGGGAGAGCGAGGAGAAGTCCATGCGCTCGCCGGAGGCGATCATGGCCGCCGTCCAGCGGGCGATCTCGTCGCGGTTCATGCCGTTCAACAGGATCGCCATGGCCAGGGCGGACATCTGCTCGTCGGCGACGACGCCGCGGGTGTAGGCGTCGATGACCCAGTCGATCTGCTCCGGGCTCAGCTCGCCCTTGTCCCGCTTCGTGCGGATGACGGAGATGACGTCCATGGTGGTGCCTCTTTCTACGCGCATAGAGAGGGAAAGGAAGAGCGGCCCTTCCATCGTGCCGGAAGGGCCGCTCCGAGGAACTACTTCCTGAGGTGGTCCGGGCCGAAGGCCTGCGGGAGCATCTCGGCCAGGGTCAGGAACCCTGCGGGCGTCTCCAGGACGAGCTCGGGGCCGCCGAACTCGAAGAGGAGCTGGCGGCACCGGCCGCACGGCACCAGGGACTCGCCCAGGCCGTCCACGCACACGAAGTGCGTCAGACGGCCGCCGCCGGTCGCCTGGAGCTGCGAGACCAGACCGCACTCGGCGCACAGACCCAGTCCGAAGGAGGCGTTCTCCACGTTGCAGCCGGAGACCGTCCGCCCGTCGTCCACACGGGCCGCCGCGCCGACCGGGTAGCCCGAGTAGGGGGCGTACGCGCGGGACATGGCCTCGCGCGCCGAGACCCGCAGGGCCTCCCAGTCGGCCTCGGGAAGGGCCGTCGTCACTTGCCCTCGCCCTTGCGGTACCGCATGCCGTCGGCCTTCGGCATCCGCAGGCGCTGCGCGGAGAGCGAGAGGACCAGCAGGGTGACCACGTACGGGGTCGCGCTGACGAACTCGACCGGGACCGTCTCCGTACCGAGGTACCAGATGAGGACGCCGACACCGATGACGATGCTGATCGAGGACGTGATCCAGCGCTTCTTGTACGCCTTCCAGGCCGCCAGGACGACGAGGATCGCGAAGAGCAGCAGGAGCAGCGCGTGCACGGACTCGCCGCCGCTGCGGAGCTGGAGCGCGTCGGCGAAGCCGAACAGGCCCGCGCCCATCGCGAGGCCGCCCGGACGCCAGTTACCGAAGATCATCGCCGCGAGGCCGATGTAGCCGCGGCCACCGGTCTGGCCCTCGTTGTAGATGTGCGAGGTGACCAGCGAGAGGAAGGCACCGCCGAGGCCGGCCAGGCCGCCCGAGACGATGACGGCGATGTACTTGTACTTGTACACGTTGACGCCGAGGGACTCGGCCGCGATCGGGTTCTCGCCGCAGGAGCGCAGCCGCAGACCGAACGAGGTCTTCCACAGCACGAAGAACGTGCCGATGATCAGCAGCACCGCGATGATCGTGACCACCGAGACGTTGGTGACCAGGCCGCCGAGGATGCCGGCGATGTCCGAGAGCAGGAACCAGTGGTGCTGCTCGATGTCGGCGAGCCAGTCGGACAGACCCGGCACGGTGACCGAGGTGATCTCCTCGGCCGGCGGGGACTGCTTCGGGCTGCCGCCCTTGGCCGCCGCCTCGCCGGAGTTGAACCACAGCTTGGCGAAGTAGGTCGTGACACCGACCGCGAGGATGTTGATCGCGATGCCGGAGATGATGTGGTCGACACCGAAGGTGACGGTCGCGACCGCGTGCAGCAGACCGCCGAACATGCCGCCCAGGATGCCGGCGAGGATGCCGATCCAGGGGTCGGTCTGCCAGCCGGCCCAGGCACCGAAGAAGGTGCCGAGGATCATCATGCCTTCGAGGCCGATGTTGACCACGCCCGCGCGCTCGGCCCACAGACCGCCGAGACCGGCGAGGCCGATCGGGACGGCGAGCGAGAGCGCGGCGCTGATCTGGCCGGCCGAGGTGAGGTCCTGCGCTCCGGTGATGACCCGCACGGCGGAGAGGGCGATGAGCCCGCCCGCGACGATCAGGAGGATCCAGGGCAGGGTGAGGCGGGTACGGCCGCCCTTGCCGCCGGCCGCCTTGGGGGCCGCGGGCGGCGGAGTGGAAGTCGCCGTGGCGCTCACGCCGACACCTCCGTCGTGTCGTTGGAACGGGCCTGGGCGGCGAGCTTCTCGCCGACCTGTCGCTGCTGGCGCTTGAGGCCGTAGCGGCGGACGACCTCGTAGGCGATGACGACGCAGAGGACGATGACGCCCTGCATGACGCCGACGATCTCGCGGTCGTAGTTCTCGAACTCCAGCTGCTGGCCGCCGCGCTCCAGGAACGCCCAGAGGATCGCGGCGAGCGCGATGCCGATCGGGTGGTTGCGGCCGAGCAGGGCGATGGCGATACCGGTGAAGCCGATGCCGACCGGGAAGTCGCCGCCGAACTCGTACGAGTCGTTGAGCAGCGTCGGCATACCGATCAGACCGGCCATGGCGCCGGAGATCAGCATGGACGTGACGACCATCTTCTTGACGTTCACACCGCTCGCCGAGGCAGCCGTCTCGGACTGGCCGACGGTCCGCAGGTCGAAGCCGAAGCGGGTGCGGGAGAGGGTGAACCAGTAGCCGAGGCCCGCGATGACCGCGACGACGACGAAGCCGTAGATCGGGGTCGGCGTGGTCGGGAACTCGAAGAAGCGCGAGGACTCCGGCAGCGGGGTCGTCGCCACCTTCGTCCCGGCCGCGTCCAGGTGGCCGAGGCGGCCGGGCTGGAGGAGGTAGCCGATGATCGCGGTCGCGATGAAGTTCAGCATGATCGTCGAGACGACCTCGCTGACACCACGGGTGGTCTTGAGGAGACCCGCGATGCCCGCCCACATGGCGCCGACGATCATCGCGGTGATGATGATCAGCGGGATCTGGACGATGCCCGGCAGGGTCAGCGCGCCACCGACGGCGGCGGCGAAGAAGGCGGCGAGACGGTACTGGCCGTCGACACCGATGTTGAACAGGTTCATCCGGAAGCCGATGGCCACCGCGATGCCCGCCAGGTAGTACGTCGTCGCCTTGTTGATGATGTAGACCTGGCTGTCCGACTTGACGCCGTAGTCGAACATGATCCCGAAGGCGCTGAACGGCTCCTTGCCGGTCGCCGCGAGCACCAGGGCGGTGATCAGGAACGCGGCGACGATCGCGAGCACCGGCGCCGCGATGGCGAGGAGCACCCGCTCCTTGTCGAACTTCTTCATCGGGCCTCGTCCTCCGGGCCGTCGGTGCCCTCAGGGCTCTCAGGGCTCTCATCGTGCTCAAGGTGACCGGCGGCGGCGCCGGTCATGGCCGAGCCCAGCTCCTCCGGGGTGATGGTCGCCGGGTCGGCGTCCGCCACGAGCCGGCCGCGGTACATCACGCGCAGCGTGTCGGAGAGGCCGATCAGCTCGTCCAGGTCGGCGGAGATCAGCAGGACCGCCAGGCCCTCACGGCGCGCCTCGCGGATCTGGTCCCAGATCTGCGCCTGCGCGCCGACGTCCACGCCGCGGGTGGGGTGGGCGGCGATCAGCAGCTTGGGGTCGTGGCTCATCTCGCGGCCGACGATCAGCTTCTGCTGGTTGCCGCCGGAGAGGGAGGCCGCGGTGACGTCGATGCCGGGGGTCCGGACGTCGTACTCGCGGACGATCCGCTCGGTGTCCTTGCGGGCGGCCTTGAGGTCGAGGATGGCGCCCTTGGAGTTGGGCTTCTCGGTGACGTGGCCGAGGATGCGGTTCTCCCAGAGGGGGGCCTCCAGGAGCAGACCGTGCCGGTGGCGGTCCTCGGGGATGCAGCCGATGCCGTCCTCGCGGCGCTTGCGCGTCGGGGCGGCGGAGATGTCCTGGCCGTCCAGGGTCACGACACCGCCGTCGGCGGTGCGCATGCCCATGATCGTGTCGACGAGCTCCGACTGGCCGTTGCCCTCGACACCGGCGATGCCGAGCACCTCACCCTTGTGGATGGTGAAGGTGATCCCGCCGAGGACCGCGCGGACGACGCCGTCGGGGTCGACGGCGCTGAGCGCCAGGTCCTGGACCGTCAGCATCGGGACGTCCGTGACCGTCGACTCGCGGGTCTCCGGCGAGGGCAGCTCGGCGCCGACCATCAGCTCGGCGAGCTGCTTGGTGGTGGTGTGCTTCGGGTCGGCGGTGCCGACCGTCGTGCCGCGCCGGATGACGGTGATGTCATCGGCGACCGACAGGACCTCGCCCAGCTTGTGCGAGATGAAGATGACCGTCAGGCCCTCGGCCTTGAGCTCGCGCAGGTTGTCGAACAGCGCGTCGACCTCCTGCGGGACGAGCACGGCGGTCGGCTCGTCGAGGATCAGGGTGCGGGCGCCGCGGTAGAGGACCTTGAGGATCTCCACGCGCTGGCGGTCGGCCACACCGAGGTCCTCGACGAGGACGTCGGGGCGGACGCCGAGGCCGTACGCGTCGGAGATCTCCTTGATCTTGGCGCGGGCCTTGTCGCCGATGCCGTAGAGCTTCTCGGAGCCGAGGACGACGTTCTCGAGGACGGTGAGGTTGTCGGCGAGCATGAAGTGCTGGTGCACCATGCCGACGCCGCGGGCGATGGCGTCGCCGGGGCTGTTGAACGTCACCTGCTCGCCGTCGATGGTGATGGTGCCCTCGTCCGGCTTCTGCATGCCGTAGAGGATCTTCATCAGCGTCGACTTGCCCGCGCCGTTCTCGCCCACGAGGGCGTGGACGGTGCCGCGGCGCACGGTGATGGCGATGTCGTGGTTGGCCACGACTCCGGGGAAACGCTTGGTGATGCCGCGGAGTTCTACGGCGTTGGGACTGCTGGTGCTGGAGGCTTTGATGACGCACTCTCCTAGGCAGGGAGCGTGAGGAGGACGAGGCGGGGACGCAGGCGCTGTCGGTGGCGAAAAATACCCTGTAGCCCCTGACGCTACGCGCGTAGCGTCAGGAAAATCGTTCAACTGCCCGCGGACATACGTGTGAAGGGGGCCCGGAGTGTCGGCCGAAGCCGCTCTCCGGGCCCCCGTTCGACGTGGGTCAGAGGGTCGTGGCGACCTTGATCTGACCGTCGACGATCTTCTTCTTGGCCTCGTCGATCTGGGCCTGGATGTCCTTGAGGTGGTCACCCGTGGTGGTGAGGGAGACACCGTCCTCGGCGAGCGAGTAGGTGTGCGTGCCGGTCATCGGCTTGCCGTCCTGGACGGACTTGACGAGCTCGAAGACGCCGGTGTCGACGTTCTTGACGACCGAGGTGAGGATCGAGCCGGCGTACTTCGACAGGGCCGGGTCCTTGGCCTGGTCCGAGTCGACACCGATCGCCCAGGCGCCCGGCTTCGCGGCGACGGCCTCGATCGCGCCGGCGCCCGAGCCGCCCGCGGCGGCGTAGACGACGTCGATGCCCTTGTCGAGCATGCCCTTGGCGGCGGCCTTGCCCTTGTCCGGAGCACCGAAGCCGGACATGTCCGTGCCGGTGGACAGGTACTGGATCTGGACCGTCGCGTTCGGCTTGGTCTCCTTGACGCCCTGCTGGAAGCCGGCGGCGAACTTCTTGATCAGCGGGATGTCGACGCCGCCGATGAAGCCGATCTTGCCGTCCTTCGACTTGAGGGCCGCGGCGACACCGGCGAGGTAGGAGCCCTGCTCCTCGGTGAAGACGATCGAGTCGACGTTCTTCGCCTCGGAGACCGAGTCGACCAGGCCGAAGGTGGTCTTCGGGTACTTGGCCGCGACCTTGTCGATCGCGTCCTTGTAGGCGAAGCCGACACCGATGACGGGGTTGAAGCCGCCCTCGGCCAGGGAGGCGAGGCGCTGCTCGCGGTCCGCCGGGGTCTCACCGTTCTTCGCGGTGAGCTCCTTGGTCTCGACGCCGAGCTCGGCCTTGGCCTTGTCGAGACCGCGCGCGGCGGAGTCGTTGAAGGAGTTGTCGCCACGGCCACCGACGTCATAGGCCATGCCGACCTTGATGTCGCCGTTGTCGGAGCCACTGTCCCCGGTGGAGGACTCCCCGCAGGCGGTGGCAGTGAGAGCGAGAGCCGCGGTGACAGCACACGCGGCGGTGATCTTGGATACCCGGCGCACGAGGAGGTCCCTTCAAGACTGACCGAAAGCGCCTCTTCCGGCGCTGGTTTCGGGCGATCGTAACGCGCGTAGATGTCAGTTAAAGACCCGTTCATGAGTCGTTACCGGATCGACGCCAGCGAGTCGTACCAGACGGTAGCCACGCGGAGACGGTCCGACACGCGTGACGGACGGCATTACCTCGACATGACGATCTTTTGCGTATTCCTTTGCACACGCTCTGTGTGGCTTGATACCTCTCCTCTGACCACATCGGGCCGGCGTGGCTGACCACCCCACCGGCCCACAGAACAACAGAACAACAGGGGGAAGTCCCATGAAACGCTCCTTCGCCGCGTTCGGCATCACGGCGGCTCTGCTCGGCGGTTCCGCGGTCCTGGCGCCCGCCGCCTCCGCCGCCAGTGTCGGCGACTGCAACACCTGGACGTCGAGCCGCGCGCCGTACACCGGCTCGGCCTACTGCAGCAAGATCGCCTGGGGTGACAAGTTCCGGGTGAAGGTCACCTGTGTGGACCCCCGCGGCAGCCAGTTCACCGTGTACGGCCCGTGGAAGCGGAACACCGAGACGTCGACCGCCAAGTGCTCGGACAACCCGAACGTCGGCGTCCTGCGCGTCGGCGTGTCCTTCAGCGCCTGACCGACCGATCGAACGGAGCGGGCCCTGACCAGGCCCGCGACGACATCTCACGAGCACACAGCCCTCAGGGGGAACCATGAAGAAGACCGTCATCGCCGCGCTCGGCCTCGCACTCGCGACCGGCTCGCTGATCACCGCTCCCACCGCGTCCGCCGCCCAGCGCGCCGTGACCAGCGTCGACTGCGACACCTGGAAGTCGGGCAGCGCCCCGTACACCGGTTACGCCAAGTGCACCGGCATGCTGCCCTACCCGCTGGAGGCCGCGAAGGTGAAGGTCACCTGCATCGACCCGCGCGGCAACAAGTGGGAGATCTACGGCAAGGCCGTCGGCAACGGCAAGACGTCGAGCGCGAAGTGTTCCGACAGCCCCAGCGTCGGGATCTACAAGGTCGGCGTCGAGCGGGTCCGTCTGTGACCGCGCTGACGGCCGCGGTCCGCGGCGGCGTGGCGCTCGCCTCCGCCGCCCTGGCCGTGACGGCCGGCCTGGTCGGGGCGGCGCCGGAGGCGCAGGCCGCGAGCTGCACGACATGGAAGTCGTCGGGCGCCCCGTGGACCGGGTACGCGAAGTGCGTGGGCTTCTCCGAGGCCCGTCAGTACCGGGTGCAGGTCACCTGCCAGGGCCCGTCCGGCGGGCCGTTCACGCGGTACGGCAACCCGGCGCGCGCGGGATACGTCTCCGCCGCGCGCTGCTCCGACAGCCCCAACGTGGGCGTCACGCAGGTCCGGGTGTTCCTGCAGCCCTGACCTGAACGCCGTCCGCCGTCCGAGCGGGAGGTCGCGTCCGCGGCCTCCCGCTCGGTTCGTTCACGGCACTCGGCCGCTCAGCCCCTGCGGTCGAGCAGGGCCGCGGCCGTGAAGAGTTCCACGGCCGTCTCGATGCAGCTTTCGTCCACGTCGAAGTCGCCCGCGTGCAGGTCGCGGACACGGGTGTCGCCGGGAGTACGGACGCCGAGGCGGGCCATGGCGCCGGGGACGTGCTCCAGGTACCAGGAGAAGTCCTCGCCGCCGAGGCTCTGCTCGGTGTCCTCGATGACGTACGGCCCGCGGCGGGCGGTCATCGCGTCGACGAGGAGTTCCGTGACCACGGAGTCGTTGACGACCGGGGGGACGCCCCGGACGTAGTTCACGGTCGACTTCGCGCGGTGCAGGGTCGCGACCTCGTCGATCGCCGCGTGGACCAGGTCGGGCGCCTCGCGCCAGGTCGGCAGGTCGAGGCAGCGGACGGTGCCCGAGAGCTCGGCGTGCTGCGGGATGACGTTGGGGGCGTGGCCCGCCTCGATGCGGCCCCAGGTGACGGAGAGGCCCGAGCGGGCGTCGACCCGGCGGGCGAGGACGGCGGGGACGTCGGTGGCGACGCGGGCGGCGGCGGTGACGAGGTCCGTGGTGAGGTGCGGGCGGGCGGTGTGGCCGCCGGGGCCGTCGAGGGTCACTTCGAGCCGGTCGCAGGCCGAGGTGATGGGGCCGACGCGGAGCCCGATCTTCCCCGCGTCCACCCGGGGGTCGCAGTGGATGGCGATGATCCGGCCGACCCCGTCGAGCACACCGGCCTCGATCGCGTCGGCGGCTCCGCCGGGCAGCACCTCCTCGGCGGGCTGGAAAAGGAGCCGCACCGCGTGCGGGAGGAGACCCTGCCGGTCCAGTTCGGCGAGGACGAGCCCGGCGCCCAGGACGGTGGTGGTGTGGACGTCGTGTCCGCAGGCGTGCGCGCGGTTGGCCACGGTGGAGCGGTAGGCGACGGTCTTCACGTCGGGGATGGGCAGCGCGTCGAGGTCGGCGCGGATCGCGAGCATCGGGCGGCGGCGGTCCGGGGTGCCGATGTCACAGATGAGTCCGGTGCCGCCCGGCAGGACCTTCGGCGCGAGGCCGGCCGCCTCCAGGCGGGCCTTGAGCGCTGCGGTCGTACGGAACTCCTGGTTGCCCAGCTCGGGGTGCATGTGCAAGTCCCTGCGGAAGGCGATCAGTTCGGCGCGCAGGGGTGCGGACAGCGTTCCGGGCAGGGTGACGGAGCCTGGCTCACGGGACTTCAACTGGTTCACCTTTTGAAGGGTAGGCCCCTTCGAGGGTCAACTGCCCGTTGATCACGAAAAGTTCAGCCCGTTAGGGGAAAGAATCTCGGTTTGGCAGGCATGAAGCCCCTTCCATGTGGGTACCCTGCGCCGGTTTCGAGCCGAGCGACGGGATCAGGCCGCACAAGCCGGTCAGGCCGCCCCGGTCAGGCCACCCCAGGGGCCCCGGCGGCTCCGGCGGCTCCTGCGGCTCGTGCGGTGAGGCGGTCGACCTCGTGGGCCGCCGTGCCCGCCACCCCGGACAGGAAGCCCTGGGCGCGCGGCGAGGCGGTGGCCCGCAGCCATTCGGGCGCGACCTCGATGACGGCGACCCTGACCCCCGTACCGGCGAGGGCCAGCGGGAGGGTGTGGACGACCGTGGACGGGAAGCTGACGACGGTGCGGCCGATCGGGCCACGGCGGGCGATCAGCTCCAGGGGCAGATCGGGCCGGACCACCTGGAGGCCGGTCTCGACGGCGATGCGGTGCAGTTTCTCGGCGCTCTCGCGGCGGTGCGCGAAGTAGCGGGTCGCGCCGTGGGCGCGGGCCAGTTCGGCGACCACGCGCGCGTAGTGGTCGGCGTCGACGACGCCCGTCTCGACGAGCGAGGTGCCGACCAGGTCCGCGCCGCCGGTCAGCAGCGGGGGGCCGAAGCGGGCCCGGGTCCAGGCGTAGGAGTTCTCCGTGACCTCGACGCCGGCCGGGGCCTCGACGGGCAGCGACGTGAAGATCTCGACCGTACGGCCACGCGCCGGGGCGAGCCGGCGGCGGGCCAGCGTGGTCACGGGGGCGAGGACCAGCTCGCGCGGGCCCAGGCTCCCCTTGCGGTGCCAGCGGACCAGGCGCTCGCCCCGGCCGAGCTGGGCGGCGAACTCCATGGTGGCGGTGCCGTCGTCGACCACCGTCAGGTGTCGGGGGGAGAAGAGCGACAGGAGCAGCTGTACGTAGCGGGAGAAGGGGTCGCCGATGATGACCCGCTCCGCCCGGCGCAGCGGCGGGGCGAGCTGCCGCAGGGTGCGGACGAGCGCGCCCCGGCCGCCGCGGGCCTCCTGCCAGTGGACGGTGAGGCCCTCGTCGCGGGCCAGCTGGGCCATCCGGCGCAGCTGGCCACGCGACATGGGGTCGGTCGGCGAGAGGACGACGACCGTGGGGGCGGGCGCGGGCGGCTCGCCGGGCGCCCGGTCGGGCGCCTGCGCGTGCGCCCACTCCAGGACGTTGAGGAGCTGGACCGGACTCTCGACGAACGCCAGCTGCCCGGTCATGCGGCGACGAGCCCCTGGACCCGGCGGAGCTTCTTCATCGGGCCGAGCTCCGACTCGTAGACCTTCTTGATGCCGTCGCCGAGGGCGGTCTCGATGGTGCGGATGTCGCGGACGAGGCGCTGGAGGCCCTGCGGCTCGACGGAGGCGGCCTGGTCGGAGCCCCACATCGCGCGGTCGAGGGTGATGTGGCGCTCGACGAAGGTGGCACCGAGGGCGACGGCGGCGAGGGTGGTCTGCAGGCCGGTCTCGTGGCCGGAGTAGCCGATCGGGACGTTCGGGTACTCCTCCTTCAGCGTGTCGATCACGCGGAGGTTGAGCTCCTCGGCCTTGGCCGGGTAGGTCGAGGTGGCGTGGCAGAGCAGGATGTTGTCCGAGCCGAGGACCTCGACCGCGTGGCGGATCTGCTTCGGGGTGGACATGCCCGTGGAGAGGATGACCGTGCGGCCGGTGGCGCGGAGCTCGCGCAGCAGCTCGTCGTCGGTGAGGGAGGCCGAGGCGACCTTGTGGGCGGGGACGTCGAACTTCTCCAGGAAGGCGACGGCCTCGGTGTCCCACGGGGAGGCGAACCAGTCGATGCCCTGCTTCCTGCAGTGCTCGTCGATGGCGCGGTACTCGTCCTCGCCGAACTCCACGCGGTGGCGGTAGTCGATGTAGGTCATCCGGCCCCAGGGGGTGTCCCGCTCGATGTCCCACTGGTCGCGCGGAGTGCAGATCTCCGGGGTGCGCTTCTGGAACTTGACGGCGTCACAGCCGGCCTCGGCGGCGACGTCGATGAGCGCGAGGGCGTTGTCGAGTTCGCCGTTGTGGTTGATGCCGATCTCGCCGGTGATGTAGACGGGGCGGCCGGGGCCGGCGGTCTTCGAGCCGAAGGTGCGCAGACGGGTGCTCATGGTGCTGTTCCTTAGGAGTTGGGGATGCGGGGTGCGGGGGTGTCGAGCTCGGGCCCGAGGAGCCAGGCGGCGATCTCGCGGATCGCTCCGGAACCGCCGGGGGTGGCGGTGACCGCGCGGGCCGCGGCCCGTACGGAGTCGTGGGCGCTGCTCACCGCGACGGGCCAGCCGACGAGGTGGAAGCAGGGCAGGTCGTTGACGTCGTTGCCGGCGTAGAGCACGCGCTGCGGGTCGATGCCCTCGGCCTCGCACCACTCCTTGAGGGCCCGGTCCTTGCGGTCGATGCCGTGCAGGACGGGGATCCTGAGCTTGCGGGCGCGGGCGGCGACGACGGCGTTCTGTTCGGTGGAGAGGATGAGGACGGGGAGGCCGGCGCGGCGCAGGGCCGCGATGCCGAGGCCGTCGCCGCGGTGCGCGGAGACGAACTCGCGTCCCTCGGCGTCGAGGTGGACCCGGTCGTCGGTCTGGGTGCCGTCGAAGTCGAGGACGACGGCGTCGACGTCGGCGAAGCCGGGCGTGACGGGCGCGTCGAGGAGCGGCGCGAGGGCCTTGGCGCGGGCGAGGTCGTGCGGGTCGTCGATCTCCAGGACCCGGGCGGGGTCGGTGACGACGAGCGCGGTGCGGCCGAAGAAGCGGTGTCCGTGGGTACGGAAGCCGGCCGCGTCCATGGCGTAGACGGCGCCGGTCTCCAGGTACTCGGGCTCCCGGTCCTGGCGGCGGGGGCGGTGCGCCTTGTCGTGGTTGACGCCGGTGGCCCCTGTCGCGCCGTCCTGGGGATCGCGCCAGAGGAAGCCGTGCGAGGGGGCGGCGGTGAAGGCGGTGTCGGCGGCGCCCGAGGTGATCCGCTCGGCGGTCTCGGCGACCTCGGCGGAGGTGAGGAAGGGGCTCGTGCACTGGACGAGGAGGACGGCGTCGGCCGGCCGGCCGTGGGTGGCCTCGAAGGCGTCCATCGCGTGCAGGACGGCGGCCTCGCTGGTCGCGGTGTCGCCCGCGATCTCGGCGGGGCGGTGCACGGCCTCGGCTCCGGCGGAGCGGGCCGCGGCCGCGATGGCCGCGTCGTCGGTGGAGACCACGACGTGGGTGACCGGGCGGGCGCCGAGGCAGGCGCGCACGGCGCGGGCCACGAGCGGGACGCCTGCCACGGGGGCGAGGTTCTTGGCGGGGACGCCCTTGGAGCCGCCCCGGGCGGGGATCACGGCGAGCACGGTGGGGGCGGTCGGCGGTGGTGTCGTCGGCATCAGAGTTCTCCCAGCCGGCGGATGACGGGGGCCACGCGCTGCACGCCGTGCCGGTACGCGCCCCGCGCCGCCTCCCGGACGACCCGGCGCAGGCCGCTCTCGCGGGGCTCGGGCGCGGTGACGTCCAGGCGGTGGCGGGCGAGGATCCCGGGCAGGTAGCCGGGGGCCGTCTCCGCTGTGTAGTAGGGGGTGATCGGGGGCAGCGCGGGGAGCGCGAGGAGTGCGGCGACCCGGTCGCGGGCCGCGTCGAAGGCTTCGTCGTACGGGGTGTCGGAGGCCACGCCCTGACGGGCGAGCCAGCTCGCGTCGGGTGTCGGGGCGAGCCCCTTGTCGAGCCCGTCGAAGGAGGCCAGCAGGCCGGAGCCGACGAAGTGGTGGTTCCCGAGCGCCTCGCGGACCCCGAGGTCGGTGAGGATCGCGGTGGGGATCCGGCGGTGGAGGGCTTCGAGCGCGGCCGTGGAGGAGACGGTGACCAGGAGGTCGGTCCGGTCGAGGACCTCGCCCATGTGCCCGTACACGAGACGGAAGTTGGCGGGCGGGTCGAGGTCGCGGACCAGCTTCTGGAAGGGGAACTCCTCCAGGTGCGTGGTGTGTTCGCCGGGCTTGGAGCGGAGCTTGAGGAGTACCTCGCGGCCGGGGTGGAGGCGGGCGTGGTCGATCAACCGCCGCAGGACGTAGGAGCGTTCGGCCCGGGTGGCGGGCACGGACGGCTGGGCGGCGAAGACGAGGGTGTCGCGGCCGGGTTCGGGGGCGTGCGGGGCGCCGCCGAGGAAGGGCAGGGCGGCCTCGACGACCGAGTCGGAGCCGGCGCCCACGCCCTCGTAGACGGCCCGGAACCGCTCGGCGTCGTGCCGGGAGTTGGCGAGGACGACGTCGGCGCCGTGGCGCAGGAGGAGCCCGTCGGTGAGCTTCTCGTAGACGACGCCGACATACCCGGTGACGATCACCGGGCGCCGGGTCAGGGCCAGGTCGGCCAGCCCCTGGAGGACGGCTCGGACGGTGCCGCCGACCAGGGCGAGGACGATGACGTCGTATCCCTCTCCGCGCTCCTCCGCGTCCCGTACGGCACGGAGGAAGTCCGCGCCCGTCACCTCGCTCGGGGTGGTCGTGGACACCCCGGTCTCGGCGAGCTGGCGCGGGGTCGGGGTGGCCCGTCCGCGCAGGACGAATCCGGTGGGTTCGGCTGTCGCCGTGGTGATGCGGCGGGCCGTGAGGGCCCCCCATTTCCACCGGGTGTCGGAGTCGGCGAGTACGGCTGCTCGTACTGCCTCGTGGGTACTTGCTGGCACGTCGAGGACGCTAGAAGGGCATTCCGCTTTCCGGCCCAACTGAGACACAACAACGGGTGAACAGCGCCTCACCGACTTGTTAATCGGGTCGTCGGCCCGTCGGAATCTCCCCGGACGGGAGGTGAATTCCCTTTCGGGCAAAGGCGGTTAATCGGCCCGCCGCTTGGTGTTCACCGAATGTCCCCCCACCGGTCGGAGGGAGTGCCGGGGCGGCGCCTAGCGTCGGCCGCGTGGTCAAGCTCTCCGTGGTCGTGCCGTTCTTCAACGTGCAGACATATGCCCCCGACACCCTCACAAGCCTGCGTGCCAACGCCCGCGAGGACTTCGAGTTCCTGCTCGTCGACGACTGCTCGTCCGACGGGACGCCCGAAATCCTCGAACGGGCCGTACGCGACGTCCCGGGTGCCGTCCTGCTCAGGCACGAACGCAACGAAGGACTCGCCACGGCGCGCAATACGGGCCTCGACGCGGCCCGCGGCGAGTACGTCACCTTCCTCGACGGGGACGACTGGCTCGCCCACGGCTACTACGGGCGGCTCGTCGCCGCCATGGACGAGCTGGGCTGCGACTTCCTGCGCACCGACCACGTCTCCGTCTCCGGCCGCAACCGCGCGGTCCGCCGCGTCCCGGTCCCCCGCCGCGGCGAGGTCTTCGACCCGCGCGAGGCGATACTGCCGGCCCACCGGACGACCTCCGTCGACTATCCGTACGCGTGGGCCGGGATCTACCACCGACGACTCATGGAGCGCGGGCTCCTCCACTTCCCGCACGGCCTGCGGACGGCCGAGGACCGGCCCTGGATCTGGAAGCTGCACCGCGAGGCGGAATCGTTCGCGGCGATCGGCGAGCTCGGCGTCTTCTACCGGCGCGGAGTCTCGACCTCGCTCACCCAGATCGGCGACGTCCGACAATTGGATTTCATCCGCGCATTCGACCAGGTTATCGAGGAAACGGCAAAGGATCCGGCCGCGGATCTCCTTCTCCCCAAGGCCGTCCGTACCTATTGCGCACTGATTTCCCATCACATCGGCGGCATCGGACGATTCGAACCCGAAGTGGCCGACCTGCTGAAGGCGATGAGCGCGGGCGCGCTGCGCCGGATGCCGCAGGGCGTCCTCGACGAGGCGCTGACCGCGATGGGCGGGGACCGCGCGGCGATGCTGCGCAAGCTGCGGAAGCAGCGCCCGGCACCGCCACCGGCGGCACCCGATCCGACACCGGCGTCGGTATCGGTATCGGTATCGGCGTCGGGTCCGGCGTCGGCTTCGGCTTCGGCGTCGGCTTCCGGGCAGGCCTCGGCGCCGGTGTCCGGGGCTTCCGTGCAGGGTTCCCCGGAGGTGGCGGCATGAGCGCCCGACGTACGACCCAGATCTTCTGCGCCTCCACCCTCTACGGCGCCGCGACCCTGGCCGCCGCGCTGGACAGCGGCTGCTTCGGCCGGGCAGACCGCCGGATCCTGCTCGTCACCAACAACGCCGCCGTGCCGGAGACCACCCCGGCCGTCGACGAGGCCGAGGGCTTCGAGCGGCTGCGCGGCCGCTTCGACTCCGTGCTGTCCTGGAACGAGACTATCTCCCCGCTCCACCCCGCCGGCTGGACGCCCCGCGGCAGCGACCTGCCGATGCTCCAGCGCCATCTGCGGCGGATCTGGGACCTCGGCGGCGACCGGGTCGAACTGGCCCTGGAATCCCCCCAGGTGACGCCCGCGCTCGCCATCGCCCAGCTGCTGCCCGACGCACCCGTCACCGTCTACGCCGACGGCCTGATGAGCTACGGACCGACCCGGAACAAGATCGACCCGATGATCGGGGGGCGGGTCCGCCGACTCCTCCACCTCGACCTCGTCCCCGGGCTCGAACCCCTGCTGCTCGCCGAGTTCGGGGCCGTCCCGGAGGCCGTACCGGCGGAGGCCTTCACGAAGGTCGTCGAGGAGCTGTCCGGACCGGTCGCGGGGGCGGCCGGGCCGGCGGCTGCGGCCGCGGCGGAGGGCCCGGCGCTCCTCCTCGGCCAGTACCTGGCCGCCCTGAAGCTGCTGACGGTCGCCGACGAGGAGGAGCTGCACCTGCGGATGGTCCGCGGGGCCGTCGCCCGCGGCCACCGCAGGCTCGTCTTCAAGCCGCACCCGACGGCCCCCGACGCCTGGTCCCGGGCGCTGGTGGACGAGGCGGAGCGGCTCGGCGCCGAACTGACCGTCGAGGACAGGACCGTGCTCGCCGAGGTGCTCTACCGCGAGCTGCGGCCCGCGCTCGTGGTCGGCTGCTTCTCCACGGCGCTGCTCACGGCCCGGTCCTTCTACGGGCTGCCGGTGGCCCGGGTCGGCACGGGCACGCTCCTGGAGCGGCTCACCCCCTTCCAGAACAGCAACCGGATCCCGCTCACGGTGGTGGACGCGGTCGTCCCGCCCCTGGAGGAGGGCGGCGCGGACGAGCCGGCCGGACCCGTCCCGTCCGTGGCCGAGCTCAACGACCTGGTCGCCGCGGTCGGCTTCGCGATGCAGCCGAAGATCCGGGCGGACCTGCGGGAGGCTGCGGCGCGGCACCTGTCGGGCCCGCACGCCGAGCTCACCCGGCAGCACTTCACCCGCCGCCGCCTCACCGTCCTCGACCTGCCGGGCGGCCTCCCGATCCCCCGGCACCCGAAGGTCCGCCGCCTGGCCCGGCGCGCGCTGCGGCTGCGCAAGGAGCTGCGGAAGCGGAGCGCCGCCCGGAAGTAGGACGGCCGGAGGGCGGCGCGCCGTGAGCGAGCCGCCCGGACAGAGCCAGGGCCCGGGACCCGTGCGGGGGCCCCGAGCCCCTCCTCACACTCGGGCCCGGGACCCGTGCGGGGGTCCCGGGCCCCTCCTCACCCTCGGCTCAGGCGCGGACGATCGCCTCCTGGAGCTCCGTCACCCACTGCGTACGGTCCTCCGGGCACTCCAGGTACAGCTCGCGCGCGTAGTGCTCGGACACGTAGCCGTTGGTGTCCATCCAGCGGGCCAGCGTCTGCGCCGTCGGCAGGATGGTGTCCATCGAGCCCCGGTGGACGATGGTCGCGGCCTGCTCGATGCCGGGCAGGACGTGCACCTTGACGCCCTCGACGACCGTCCCCTCCGGGACCGTCATGCCGGCGTGCACCAGGACGGAACCGTCCCCCTTGCCCGCGTCCTCGTAGTACGCGATCCCCGGGCCGAAGCCGGTGACGCCGGCGGCCTCCAGACGGCCGCACAGGTCCTCGTACAGCGGCCCGATGGCCGGACCGATGTCGTGCGGGCCGAAGCTCGCGGCGACCGTGCTCAGTTCGGCGATCCGCACGGCGGGGATCTTCTTGACGACGACGTCCTGGGTGGACATGCGTCCCTCCGTCTCGATGGCTCGGAGCCTCGCGCCGACCTGGTTGAGCCGGGCCCGCGCCGCCTCCAGGGCCGCTTCCAGCTCGGCCTGGCGCAGACGCAGCATGCCCCGCAGCTCGTCCGCGTCGATCTGCTCGTCGAGGATCGCCCCCACCTGTTCGAGGGTGAAGCCGAGGTCCTTGAGCGCGATGACGCGGTTGAGCCGGGCGAGCTGCTCCGCGGTGTAGAAGCGGTAGCCCGAGTGCGGGTCGACCCGGGCCGGGCGCAGCAGTCCGATGGCGTCGTAGTGACGCAGCATGCGGACCGACACCCGCCCGTGCCGGGCGAAGTCTCCGATGATGAACATGACGCCCCCTACGGAACGGCCTCACACGGTGTCAGGGTCAAGCGGCCGGAGGATCGAGCGGCGGAAGGGCCGGGCGATCGGAAGGGTCGACCGGTCAGGCGGCGCTGCTGAGGGACAGCTTCACCGCGAAGCCGAGGAAGAGCGCGCCCGCCGCCGAGGTCGCCCCGGCCGAGAGCCGCCGACGGCTCCGGAAGGCGGCTGCGAGCCGCGTCCCGCCGAATATCAGGGTCGTCAGATAGAGGAAGCTGCCGAGCTGGAGCAGCGTGCCGAGGACCAGGAAGGACAGCGCCGGGTAGGCGTATCCGGGGTCGACGAACTGCACGAAGAACGAGATCAGGAAGAGGATCGCCTTCGGGTTGAACAGGCTGATGAGCAGCGCGCGGCGGTACGGACGCTCCGCCGCCCCGGCCGGGGCCTGCTCCGCCTCGTCGTCCGCCGAACCGCCCCGTCCGCGCCACATCGCCCAGGCGGCCCGCAGCATCCCGTACGCCATCCAGGCCAGGTAGCCGGCGCCCGCGTACTTCACGACGGTGAAGAGGAGCGGGGTGGTCTGGAGGAGCGAGGCCGCACCGAGGGCGGCCAGTGTCATCAGGACCGCGTCCCCGGTGAAGACTCCGGCGGCGGCCTTGTACGCGGTCCGCGTGCCCTTGCGGGCGGCGACGGACAGCACGTACAGCGAGTTCGGCCCCGGCAGGAGGATGATGAGGACGAGCCCCACGAGATAGGTCGGCAGATCGATGACACCCAGCATGGAGCGGAGTGTCGCACACGGGTGCGACACTCCGCTGTGACCTGCGTGACCTGCGTGACCTGCCTCTACGCGCCCCCTGGTCGCTAGAAGGCGTCGCTGGGGACGTAGGTGCCCCAGACCTCGCGCAGGGCGTTGCAGACCTCGCCGACGGTGGCCCTGGCCCTGAGCGCGTCCTTCATCGGATAGAGGACGTTGTCGGTGCCCTCCGCCGCCCTCTTCAGCTCCGCCAGCGCCGCGTCCACGGCCTCCTGGTCGCGCTCGGCACGGAGCGCGGCGAGGCGCTCGGCCTGCTGGGCCTCGATGGCCGGGTCGACGCGCAGGGGCTCGTAGGGTTCCTCGACGTCGATCGTGTAGCGGTTGACGCCGACGACGACCCGCTCGCCGCTGTCGGTCTGCTGCGCGATCCGGTACGCCGAGCGCTCGATCTCCCCCTTCTGGAAACCGCGCTCGATCGCCGCGACCGCCCCGCCCATCGCCTCGACCCTGCCCATCAGGTCGAGGGCCACCGCCTCCACGTCGTCCGTCATCTTCTCGACCACGTACGAACCGGCGAACGGATCCACGGTGGCGGTCACGTCCGTCTCGTACGCCAGCACCTGCTGCGTGCGCAGCGCCAGGCGGGCCGACTTGTCCGTCGGCAGCGCGATCGCCTCATCGAAGGAGTTCGTGTGCAGCGACTGCGTACCGCCCAGGACCGCCGCCAGCCCCTGGACCGCCACACGCACCAGGTTGACCTCCGGCTGCTGCGCCGTCAGCTGCACACCGGCGGTCTGGGTGTGGAAGCGGAGCATCAGCGACTTCGGGTTCCGCGCCCCGAACTCCTCCCGCATCACCCGAGCCCAGATCCGGCGGGCCGCACGGAACTTCGCCACCTCCTCCAGGATCGTCGTCCGCGCCACGAAGAAGAACGACAGACGCGGCGCGAAGTCGTCCACGTCCATACCGGCCGCCACCGCCGTGCGCACGTACTCGATCCCGTCCGCCAGCGTGAACGCGATCTCCTGCGCGGGCGAGGCCCCCGCCTCGGCCATGTGATAGCCCGAGATCGAGATCGTGTTCCACTTCGGGATCTCGGCCCGGCAGTACTTGAAGACATCCGCGATCAGGCGCAGTGAGGGCTTGGGCGGGAAGATGTACGTGCCCCGCGCGATGTACTCCTTCAGCACGTCGTTCTGGATCGTCCCCGTCAGCCGCTCCGCCGGAACGCCCTGCTCCTCCCCCACCAACTGGTACAGGAGCAGCAGCAGCGCACCCGGAGCGTTGATCGTCATCGACGTCGACACCTTGTCCAGCGGAATCCCGTCGAACAGCACCCGCATGTCGTCGACCGAATCGATCGCCACCCCGACCTTGCCGACCTCGCCGGAGGAGATCGCCGCGTCCGAGTCGTGCCCCATCTGCGTGGGCAGGTCGAAGGCCACCGACAGGCCCATCGTGCCGTTCGCGATCAGCTGCTTGTACCGGGCGTTCGACTCCGACGCCGTACCGAAACCCGCGTACTGCCGCATCGTCCACGGCCGCCCCGTGTACATCGACGGATACACACCCCGCGTGAACGGAAACGCCCCCGGCTCGCCCAACCGCTCCGCCGGATCCCAACCCTCCAGGGCCTCAGGCCCGTAGACCGGCTCGATCGGCAGCCCCGACTCCGACTCGCGCGCCATGTGCTGTGCCTTCCGATAGAGCTGCCACCAGCGGTGCGGACCCCCGCGTCGGACTGTAGCGGCGAGGGGGCGCACGCAACCGGACGCGCGCGGGAAGCATCCCTACGTACACACGACTCGTCCCGGGGGGCAACGATGAAGCGGACCACGTCCGTCATACGCAGAGCGGTACTGGCAGCAGCGGCGGTGGCGCTCGCCGCGGGCTGTACGGCTCAGGCGGCCGATCCGGGGGGCCCGGGCGCCGGCCCCTCGTCGAAGGCGCCGAGGCCGTCGACCACGGCTCCGAGCGCGACGGCCTCCACCGCCCCCGGCGCGACCGCCACGCCGACCACGGACGGCAAGCCGCCGTCCCCCTCCGCCTCCGCCTCCACCGGCACCGGCACCGGCTCCCCGGCGGCCGAGGCCCTCATGAAGGACGGCGATGAGACCGAGCAGGTCCGCGAGCTCCAGGCGCGGCTCCGGCAGCTCGGATACTTCGACCGGGCCCCCACCGGCTTCTACGGGACGATGACGGCCGGCTCGGTCAAGGCGTTCCAGAAGAAGCAGGGGCTGCCCCGGACGGGTTCGGTCGACGGGACGACGTGGGAGCGGCTGCTCGCGGCCAGCCGGAAGCCGACCGCCGACGAGCTGAAGCCGTCGACGACGAACAAGCTGGACACCCCGGACGCCCGCTGCATGACCGGCCGGGTGCTCTGCATCAGCAAGGAGAGCCGGACCCTGGCCTGGATGATCGACGGCCGGGTCGTCTCGTCCATGGACGTCCGCTTCGGCTCGGAGAACACCCCGACCCGCGAGGGCACGTTCAGCGTGGGCTGGAAGGCCCGCAAGTGGACGTCGACGATCTACCACACGCCCATGCCGTACGCGATGTTCTTCAGCGGCGGCCAAGCGGTGCACTACTCGTCGGACTTCGCGGCCCGTGGCTACAACGGGGCCTCGCACGGCTGTGTCAACGTCCGGGACCGGGCGAAGCTCTCGGCCCTCTTCGACCAGGTGAAGGTCGGCGACAAGGTCGTCGTCCACTGGTAGTGGCGCGGAGAAGAAGGGGCGCGGGTGGGACCGGGGGAACGTGCCCCACCCGCGCCGGGTGCGCAGAGCCGTAGGTACGGGGGGAACCCCGGCTCATGGCGCCGCCGATGACCAGTCGGCTCACTCAATACTGCGCCGACGAGCCGGAAAGTGTCACACCTGCTGCGGAACGGGTTCCGCGGCCGCTCTCGTCGGCGCTTCCGGAGCCACGGCCGGAGCGGTCGCCCGGGCCGTCACGGCGGTCGCCGTCGCGGTCCTTCCCGGCGCCCTTCCGGCCGTCGTCCTTCTTCCCGTCCTTCTCCCCGTCGTCCTTGCCGTCGTCCTTGCCGTCGCCCTTGCCGTCATCCTTGCCGTCGTCCTTGCCGTCCTCGCGGGGCTCGGCGGACGCGGGGGAGCCGCCGCCCGGGTCGCCGGCGAGCATCCGGTCGCAGTACCGGCGAAGCGTCTCGCCGCCGCGCAGGGTGTTCGTGAGCTGCCGGCGGTCGGCGGTCTCGAGCCGGCCGGACCGGTAGTCCCGGCAGGCCTTGAGGGCCTTCTCCTTCGTCACCGGACCGGCGGTGGCCGTGCCCCCGCCGGGGCGGGACGTCGTCCGGCCCGGTTCCGGGGTGTGCCGGGTGGCCGGCGGCGTGGAGAGCGAAGGGGTCAGGGGCGAGGAGGCCGAGCCGGGGGAGGTGGTGGCCCCGGGCGAGGGCGAGGAGCCGGGCGAGTGCCCGACGCCGTCCGGTCCGGCCGTGGGCGCCACGGGGTCCTTCCGCACGCCGTGCGAGCCCGTGACGACCGGCTCCGGGCTCTCCGCCGCCGTGACGGAGGCCGCCGGCTCGGGGGTCATCAGCGGCAGGACGCCCGTGCCGGCGGCGACGGCGACGCCGCCGACCGTGACGGCGGCGACCGCGGCGGCCAGCCCGTACCGCACGGAGCGCACGGAGCGGGCCCAGCGGCGGCGCGCCGGCTTGGCGGCGGAGGGTGCGGTGGCGAGCCGCACGCGGCCCAGTTCGGCGTGACCGGTACGGGCGGCGGCGGACGGGGCCGCGGCGAGGGCGGCGCGTTCGGCCGAGGCCGTGCGGAAGGCGGCCAGTGCCGCCGCCTCACCGGGCAGCTCTGCCTGTCCGGCGCGGGCGGTGAAAGGTGTACGGGCCGAGTCGAGGGCCTCCGCGAGGCGTCCGGCCTCGGCGCGCGCGGGGTCGTCGAGGGCCTCGACCGGCTCGCCCCGGAGCAGCCGCTCCGCGGCCTCCTGGTCGAGCCACTGGTAGCGCTCGTCGGCCATCACATGTCCTTCTGCGTACGGGGACGCGAATGCGTCACACCGCCGGGACCCGCGGGACCCGCCCCGCGCCCGCGTTGCGGAGGCACACCTTCCAGCGGAACCACGCCCCCACCTGCCCCATCGGCCCCTTCGTCCGGGGCCCCGTCGGCCCCGAGGAGCTCGGCAAGTTTCTTGAGACCCCGGTGCGCGGCGGTCCGCACGGCGCCGGGGCGCTTGCCCAGGGTGTCGGCGGCGCTCTTGGCGTCCAGGCCGACGACGACGCGCAGGACGACGGCCTCGGCCTGGTCCTGCGGAAGTTGGGCTATCAGGTGCATGGTGCGGCCGGTGGCCAGGGCTTCCAGTGCCTCGTCCGCGGTGTCGGAGTCGGCGGGCTTGTCGGTGAGTTCGGTGTCGTCGGCGCCCACGGCGGGCCGTCGGCCGCGCATCCGGATGTGGTCGAGGGCGCGGTTACGGGCGATCCGGGCCGCCCAGCCGCGGAAGCGGTCCGCGTCTCCGCTGAAGCGGTCGAGGTCGCGCGCGATCTGGAGCCAGGACTCCGAGGCGACGTCCTCGGCGTCGCCCTCGCCGACCAGTGTGCGTATGTAGCCGACCAACCGAGGATGCACGGCGCGATACACAGTACGGAAGGCGTTCTCGTCCCCGTCCTGCGCAGCGAGCACCGCGGCCGTCAGCTCCGCGTCGTCCCCCAGCACTCCCCAAACCCTGTTCGTCGGTCGCGTCGTCGCGTCGTCGCGGCTGGTCACTGCCGCCACGCCGCCTCGCGCACCTGCACGCTACGTCGTGCCCCCGCGCCGCGTCCACGCGGTCCGGGGTCTTTGTACAAGTTGCAACCTTCGAGACGACTGTCGTGCTGCACGTGCGGGTGCACGTGCCGGTGTGACAGAAAGCGCAGCACCGGCGCTGTATGGAGTACGGAGCCGTGCTGCGGCTCCGTGGATGACGACCGGGGCCTCTCCTGTGGGGGGTGGCGGCCCCGGTCGTCTCCCTTTTCCCGCCCCTCCCCTCCCTCTCGCGCCACCCGTCTCGGGTTGGGCGTGGTGCACCCATTTCACTGTCAACCATCAGTTGACACTCCAGGAGTGTCAACCTAAGGTTGCCTCATGACGAATCCAGTCGTTCCGAAGGTCCCCGTCCGTCTCGACGAGCTCATCGAAGCGATCAAGAAGGTCCATCCCGACGCCCTGGAGCAGCTCTCCGGAGCGGTCATCGCGGCCGACCACCTCGGCGATGTCGCCGACCACCTCATCGGCCACTTCGTGGACCAGGCCCGGCGCTCCGGGGCGTCCTGGACCGACATCGGCCGCAGCATGGGCGTCACCCGCCAGGCGGCCCAGAAGCGCTTCGTCCCCAAGGATCCGGACGCGGAGAAGATGGACGCGAGCGCGGGGTTCAACCGCTTCACCCCCCGCGCCCGGAACGTGGTGATGGCCTCCCAGAACGAGGCCACGGCCGTCGGCAACGGCGAGATCACCACCGCCCACCTGGTGCTCGGCCTGCTCGCCGAGCCCGAGGGGCTCGCGGCGTTCTGGATCCAGACGAAGGGCGTGACCCTCGACCAGGTCCGCGAGGCCGCCGCGGCGACCCTGCCGCCGGCCGTCGACGAGCCGCCCACGCTCGTCCCGTACGACGCGGCGGCGAAGAAGGTCCTGGAGCTGACGTTCCGCGAGGCCCTGCGCCTCGGCCACAACTACGTCGGCACCGAGCACATCCTGCTGGCGCTCATGGAGCACGAGGACGGCGAGGGCGTACTGACCGGCCTCGGCCTCGACAAGGCCACGGCGGAACGGGAGATCGCCGAGACGATCGCCTCGGTGACGATCCAGGAGCCGGACGCCTGAGCTGACGTTCCGCACGAAGCAAGGTCCGTACGAAGCGAGGGGGTGGCCGGCGTCGGCCACCCCCTCGCTGCGCTCCTTCGCGGCTCAGGCGGTCCGCGCCCGGCGCGAGACGACCGCGCGCAGCACCCGTCCGCCCTCGATGGACAGCTCACGGGCCCGGCGCAGGCCGGTCGGTCCGTGCGCGGCGACCTCCAGGACGGCCTGCTGGCGACGGAGTTCGCCGGCATGCAGCGGGCCGGCCTCGGTCGCGTCGTACAGACGGTGCACGGCGAGCGCGACCGCCGAGCACTGCCCGGCCCAGGCCCGCAGGGGCTCATCGGCCCATTCAGTGGGGACTCCGTCGAGCATCGCGTGCACCATCGTCACGACCCCGCCGGCGTCCGCGTCCTCGCCTCCCACGCCGCCCAGCTCGACCCGCACCTTGCCGACGGCCTCGGCCCACGCCCCGCCGTCCCCGCGCGCCACCGCGGCCCACACGGGCCGGAGCGCCTCGGCGCGCTCGGGCGCGAGCAGCGGCAGGCACCGGTCCAGGCACGCGAGCCCGGCGGCCGCGAGGCCCCGCACGTCGGCGCGGTCGATCAGATCCTGCAGGCTCGTGCTCGTCACGGACGTCATGGACGCCTCCTCGCCACCCGAATGCGGACGCAGTACTTCCACTTACTGCGCCGAAGGGCGCTTTTTCGTCACTGCGCGGCCGGAATCATGCCAGCGCCGTGACGCGCTGCATAGAGGGCGTCACAGGTCCCGCGGCGCGGCTCAGCGCACCTCCGCCGCCAGTGCCCGGAACTGGTCCCAGGTCAGGGTCGGTTTCCTCGGGTCCCAGACCTTCTGGGCGAGGGCCGTCAGGGGGAGGCGGATGCCGTTCGCCACCTGGGTCGGGGTCTGCGCGCGCGAGAGGTCGCACCAGACGGCGAAGCGGGCGCCGAGGATCTGGGGGTCGTAGCGCGCCGGGACCGGCGTCGTGCCGCGCAGGACCAGCGGGGTCCACTGCTCGTAGATGCGGCGGCCCGTGGGGTACGTGAACTGGTTGGGCTCGCCGAGGACGTAGTACAGGTACTCGTCGTTGAGGTTCACGACCTTGCGGCCCTCGGCCAGGTACTCGGCGGGCGGGCGCGCGCCGATCTCCTTGCCCGTCCAGTACTCGACCTCGATGCGCTGGTCGGCGGTGACGACGCCACCGCGGAAGAAGCCGTCGTTCCAGGCCTTGGCCGTCTTCCCGGCCTCGCGCACGACGGCGGCCCGGTCGTTCAGCCAGCCCTCCGCGAGGTCCTGGACGCCGGCCTGGGGCCCGTACTTCTGCCGGGCCGCCGTGGCCAGCTGCGGGTAGGAGGTGGAGGGGCTGCGGACGGTCAGCGCCTGGTACTCGTCGGCGCCGACGTGGAACCAGCCGCCGGGGAAGAGCGCGGAGTACTCGCGCAGCAGATCGTCGACGATCCGGGCCGAGGCGGGCTTGGAGATGTCGATGGCGCCCTGCCGCGGGACCCCCTGGACGTTGCGCAGCTGAAGGTCGGGGTGGGCCCGCAGGACGGCACCGAGGTGTCCGGGCGAGTCGATCTCGGGCACGACGGTGATGTGCAGGCTCTGCGCGAGGGCGAGGATCCGGCGCACCTCGGCCTTGCTCAGGTGCTGGGCGGAGACGATCTCGGGGTGGGAGTCCGAGGCGATCCGGAAGCCCTGGTCGTCGGAGAAGTGCAGCCCGAACTGGTTGAGCTTGAGGTCGGCCATCTCGCGCAGCCGGTCCTCGATCCAGCCGGCGGTGAAGTACTTGCGGGCGATGTCGACGTTCAGGCCGCGCTGGGGCTTCGCGGGCGCGTCGGTGACGACACCCTCGGGCATGGCACCGGTGGCCTTCACCGACTGCTTGAGCGTTCGCGTGCCGTAGAAGACCCCGGCCTCGTCGGGGCCGGCGATCCGGACCCGGCCGTCACGGACGGTCAGGGTGTACGACTCGCGGGCACCGGTCCCGCCGAGTGCCAGCTCGACGTCTCCGGGTCCGGCGGCGACGGCGCCGCGGTAGGGGACGCCGAGCTCCCCGGCGAGGAGCCGGCCCTCGTCGGCGAGGCCCGCGCTGTTCGCGCCGAGGACGATCCCGGCCGTGGGCGCGGGCTTCCATCCGGGGCCGCGGGCGGGCTCGTGGTCACGGACGGCCGGGATCACGCGGGGCGCGGTGGAGAGCGGATAGGTCCGCGTGGGGCTGGGCGTCGGTGTCGGTGTCGGTGAGGGGGGCGCGCTGGTGGGCGCGGCGCTGGTGGGCGCGGCGCTCGTCGCCGTGGCGCCCGAGGGCGCGGAGGGCGACGGCGCTCCGGACGGAGAGCCGCTCGAACAGGCCGCCACGGTGGCCAGTGCCACCGCGGTCGCCATCAGTGCGGAGCCCCGGCGGGGCCCCCGTATGGAGTACCGCATCATTCGGAATCCTTCCCTACGGAAGACGGTCCGGCCAATCGGGGGCGCGCCGAAAGGGGGACGGGACCGGGGACGGAACCATGGACCGGTCGCCGATCGTCCATCACTTGTTCCGAAACTCTCCCTTCCGGGTGAAATTCGTGCATCCGTCGGACACTTCTCACGTCCCGTCGATAACGTTCAGTCACGCCGATCACGCCCATCCCGCCCGTCCCGGAGTACCGGAGCCCACGCTGACCAGCGACACCCACGCCCCCTGCCGGAAACCGGGTTCCACGGACACGCCTGCCATACCCGCCCAGAACCGGGGCCCTTCCGTCCGCGGGCTCGCGGGCTTCAACGCCGCCTCGCCCGCCGAGGCCGAGGCCCTGCTCCTCTCCTGCTGCCACAGCCCCCGCTGGGCCGAACGGGTGGCCGCACACCGCCCGTACCCGACGGTCGACGCCCTGCTCGCCGCCGCCGACGAGGCGGGCTACGACCTGTCCCGCGCCGATCTCGACGGGGCACTGGCCGCCGAGTCCTCCGCCCCGCCGCACCCGGACGCCCCGCCGGCGGCGCGGACCGCGCTGCGGGCCGCCCACGCCGCGTACGAGAGCAGCTTCGGACACGCGTTCGTGATCAGCCTCGAAGGAGTAAGGCCAGGAGAGCGTCTCGACCAGGTTTTGGCAGGCATCCGGTCACGTCTCGGCAACGAACCTGAGGAAGAGCGCGTGATCGCCGCCGACGAACTGCGCCGCCTCACCCGCGTCCGACTGGCCTTCCGGCTCTCCGAAGGCCTCACGCGCCGACACTCCGAAGCGTGATTCCGACCGGAACAGGGCGATTTCGGCTTGTGGGATAGCCCGTCCGTGCCTGTTTGATCACACCGATGGACCCCGCGCGAGCGAACCGACAAGTCGTCGCTACGATGACCGGGGCCGGTGGACCGTACCCGGCCGGGTCAGACCGACAGAGAAGCCGGCCGACCCTGATCCCCGCTCCCGGAGGGTTTTTCCGTGCCGGCTGGAACGCTGTACCGCGGCCGGGAAGGAATGTGGAGCTGGGTGGCTCATCGAGTCACCGGCGTCCTCATCTTCTTCTTCCTGTTCGTACACGTGCTGGACACCGCTCTCGTCCGCGTCTCCCCCGAGGCGTACGACGAGGTGGTCGCGACCTACAAGACGCCGATCGTCGCTCTTCTGGAGTACGGCCTCGTCGCAGCCATCCTCTTCCACGCGCTGAACGGCCTGCGGGTCATCGCCGTGGACTTCTGGTCCAAGGGCCCGCGCTACCAGAAGCAGATGCTCTGGACCGTCGTGGGCATCTGGGTCGTGCTGATGGCGGGCTCGCTGTACCCCGTCCTCGGCCACGCCGCACGTGAACTGTTCGGGAGCTGACGCCAGATATGTCCTCTGACACCACCTCCGCCACGATCGGCCCCGTCGAGGGCGCCCAGTACGACGTGGACAACCCCGCGCCGTACATCGAGGCCCCGCGCAAGCGCACCGGCAAGACCCCGCGCGCGACCCGCGGCAACTTCGAGATGGCCGCGTGGCTCTTCATGCGCCTGTCCGGCGTGGTCCTCGTCGTCCTGGTCCTCGGCCACCTGCTGATCCAGCTCTTCCTGGACGGCGGCGTCTCCAAGATCGGCTTCGCCTTCGTGGCCGGCCGCTGGGCGTCCCCGTTCTGGCAGGTCTGGGACCTGCTGATGCTCTGGCTCGCCATGCTGCACGGCGCCAACGGCCTCCGTACCGTCATCAACGACTACGCGGAGCGGGCCAACACGCGCCTGTGGCTCAAGGGCCTGCTGTACACCGCCACGGTGTTCACCATCCTTCTGGGCACGCTGGTGATCTTCACCTTCGACCCGAACATCCGCTAGGCACGGGGCTGAGGTAATCCACGTCATGAAGATCCACAAGTACGACACCGTCATCGTCGGCGCCGGCGGCGCCGGCATGCGCGCCGCCATCGAGGCGACGAAGCGCAGCCGCACCGCCGTGCTGACGAAGCTCTACCCCACCCGCTCCCACACGGGCGCCGCGCAGGGCGGCATGGCCGCCGCGCTGGCGAACGTGGAGGAGGACAACTGGGAGTGGCACACCTTCGACACGGTCAAGGGCGGTGACTACCTGGTCGACCAGGACGCCGCCGAGATCCTGGCGAAGGAGGCCATCGACGCCGTCCTCGACCTGGAGAAGATGGGCCTGCCGTTCAACCGCACCCCGAACGGCACCATCGACCAGCGCCGCTTCGGCGGCCACTCCCGCAACCACGGCGAGGCCCCGGTCCGCCGGTCCTGCTACGCCGCGGACCGCACCGGCCACATGATCCTCCAGACGCTGTACCAGAACTGCGTCAAGGAGGGCGTGGAGTTCTTCAACGAGTTCTACGTCCTGGACCAGCTCATCGTCGAGGTCGACGGTGTGAAGCACTCCGCGGGCGTCGTCGCCTACGAGCTGGCCACCGGCGAGATCCACATCTTCCAGGCCAAGGCCGTCATCTACGCGTCCGGCGGCACCGGCAAGTTCTTCAAGGTGACCTCCAACGCCCACACCCTGACCGGTGACGGCCAGGCCGCGTGCTACCGCCGCGGCCTGCCCCTGGAGGACATGGAGTTCTTCCAGTTCCACCCGACGGGCATCTGGCGCATGGGCATCCTGCTGACGGAGGGCGCCCGTGGTGAGGGCGGCATCCTCCGCAACAAGGACGGCGAGCGCTTCATGGAGAAGTACGCGCCGGTCATGAAGGACCTCGCGTCCCGTGACGTCGTCTCCCGCTCCATCTACACGGAGATCCGCGAGGGCCGTGGCTGCGGTCCCGAGGGCGACCACGTCTACCTGGACCTGACGCACCTCCCGCCGGAGCAGCTCGACGCCAAGCTCCCGGACATCACCGAGTTCGCCCGTACGTACCTCGGCATCGAGCCGTACACGGACCCGATCCCGATCCAGCCCACCGCGCACTACGCCATGGGCGGCATCCCGACGAACGTCGAGGGTGAGGTCCTGAGCGACAACACGACGGTCGTCCCCGGGCTGTACGCCGCCGGCGAGGTCGCCTGCGTGTCGGTGCACGGCGCCAACCGCCTCGGCACCAACTCGCTGCTCGACATCAACGTCTTCGGCAAGCGTTCGGGCATCGCCGCGGCCGAGTACTCCGCCAAGGCCGACTTCGTCGAGCTGCCGGAGGCCCCGGAGTCCCTCGTCATCGCGCAGATCGAGAAGCTGCGCAACTCCACGGGCAGCGAGCGGGTCGCCGACCTGCGCCGCGAGCTCCAGGAGACGATGGACGCCAACGTGATGGTGTTCCGCACGGAGCAGACCATCAAGACGGCCGTCGAGAAGATCGCCGAGCTGCGCGAGCGCTACGAGAACGTGTCCATCCAGGACAAGGGCAAGCGCTTCAACACGGACCTGCTGGAGGCCATCGAGCTGGGCAACCTGCTCGAACTGGCCGAGGTCATGGCCGTCTCGGCCCTCGCGCGCAAGGAGTCCCGCGGCGGTCACTACCGCGAGGACTACCCGAACCGCGACGACGTCAACTTCATGCGCCACACCATGGCGTACCGCGAGGTCGGCGAGGACGGCTCCGAGACCGTCCGTCTCGACTACAAGCCGGTCGTCCAGACCCGCTACCAGCCGATGGAGCGTAAGTACTGATGGCTACCCCCGTACTGGACAAGGTCGAGGCCGAGTCCGCCGCCTCCCCGTACATCACGGTCACGATGCGGATCCGCCGCTTCAACCCGGAGATCTCGGACGCCTCGGTCTGGGAAGACTTCCAGATCGAGATCGACCCGAAGGAGCGCGTCCTCGACGCCCTCCACAAGATCAAGTGGGACGTCGACGGGACGCTGACCTTCCGTCGCTCGTGCGCGCACGGCATCTGCGGCTCGGACGCGATGCGGATCAACGGCAAGAACAGGCTCGCCTGCAAGACGCTGATCAAGGACATCAACCCCGAGAAGCCGATCACGGTCGAGGCCATCAAGGGCCTGACGGTGCTGAAGGACCTTGTCGTCGACATGGAGCCCTTCTTCCAGGCGTACCGGGACGTCATGCCGTTCCTGGTCACCAAGGGCAACGAGCCGACGCGCGAGCGCCTGCAGACCGCCGAGGACCGTGAGCGCTTCGACGACACGACCAAGTGCATCCTGTGCGCCGCGTGCACGTCGTCCTGCCCGGTCTTCTGGAACGACGGTCAGTACTTCGGTCCGGCCGCGATCGTCAACGCGCACCGCTTCATCTTCGACTCGCGCGACGAGGCCGGCGAGCAGCGCCTGGAGATCCTGAACGACAAGGACGGCGTGTGGCGTTGCCGCACGACGTTCAACTGCACCGACGCGTGCCCCCGTGGCATCGAGGTCACCAAGGCCATCCAGGAAGTCAAGCGCGCGCTGATCACGCGTCGCTTCTGACATCTCGTTCGGCTGGAAAAGCCCGCTTCTGTACGCTGCGCGTGCAGGAGCGGGCTTTTTCCGTTGCGGAGCTGTGTGGAGAGCGGGGACTGATGAGCGAGCCGAATCCTTACGCGGACGGGGAGTACCAGTGGGGGCCTGGCCAGGGGCCCGGGACGCCGGCGTACGGGTATCCGCAGGACGCCACGCCGGGGTACGGGTACCCGAAGGACGCGACGCCGGGGCCGGGGGCGTACCAGGCGCCGGTCTACCAGCCGACCCTGCCGGGCGGGGTGGCCGTGCCGCCGCAGTACCCGACGGGCGGGGCGCCGTCGTTCGCCATCGGGGACATCAGCGTGGTCGGTGACCAGATCCTCACCCCGGCCGGGCCGATGCCGCTGCGGGGCGCGGTGTGGAACGCGATGGACCTGTCGCGCACCGAGGAGAAGATCTCGACGGTCGGCATCGTGCTGGCCTGTCTCTTCGTCGCGGCCTGCGGCCTCGGGCTGCTGTTCCTGCTGATGAAGGAGCAGCAGACGACGGGCTTCGTGCAGATCACGGTGAACAGCGGCGGCAAGCACCACTCGACGATGATTCCGGCGGTGCGGCCCGACACCATCCACTGGGCGATGGCCCAGGTCAACTACGCGCGCTCGCTGAGCATCTGACACCGCGCCGGAGACAGCGCCGGGAGCGGGGCCGCTCAGTCCCAGTGGCGGGCGTTCTCCACGCTCTCGGCCTCGACCATGATCCGGCGCAGCAGGTCGTTGAGCAGGTTCCGCTCCTCGGGCGAGAGGACGCCGAGGATCCGGTACTCCTCGTGGCCGAGGACGTCCATCGCGCCGAGCCAGGTCTGACGGCCGGTGCCGGTGAGCTCGACGACGACCCGGCGCCGGTCGGTCGTGGACTGGGTGCGGCGGACGAATCCGCGCTTCTCCAGGGCGTCGAGGCGGCCGGAGACGGAGGCGGGGGCGAGGTCGAGGTCCTGGGCGAGCTCGGAGGGCGCGGCGCTGCCGCCGCGGCCGGCGAGCTTGTGGAGGGTGTCGAACTCGTGGCGTTCCAGGTCGAAGTCGACGAGTGACTGCTCCCTGACCCGGCGGAGGTGGACGGAGAGCTTCTTCATGCGGGTGACGGCGCCCTCGACGACGGGGTCGAGGCCCGGCAGGACGGGCTGCCAGCGGGCGACGTGCCCGTCGGTCCAGTCACTGGGCCGCCGGGGTTCGCGGGGTTCGCCCGGCCCGCCGGATTCACCAGGTTCGCCTGGTTCGCCCGGGGCACGCGGTTCGTGGGGGAGCGCCATGAGCTGATCGTACGTCGAGAGCCGGCCGCACCCCCGAGAAAGTATTTCGTTGACGAATTATTCGGAACCGAAATACTCTGCGATCCATGCCTGCCGCTCCCCCGCGCGCCGCCGCGCCCGCGACCGTCCCCCACCCCCTGCGCACCCGCTCCTTCCGCCTCCTCTTCACCGGCCGCGCCCTCTCCCTCCTCGGCGACGCGGCGATCCCGGCCGCCCTCGCCCTCGCCGTCCTGGAGGCCACCGGATCCACCTCGGCGCTCGCCCTCGTCCTCGGCTGCGCCATGGTCCCCCGGCTGCTCCTGCTGCCCCTGGGAGGCGTCGTCGGCGACCGCTTCGACGCCCGTACGGTCGCGCTCGTCACCGACCTCGTACGCTGCGCCACACAGCTCCTGGTCGGCATCCAGCTGCTCGGCGGCGCCCCGAGCCTCGCCGTCCTCGCGGTCGCCGAGGCGCTCGGCGGTGCGGCCGGGGCCTTCGCGATGCCGACCGGCTCGCCGCTGGTGAAGGGGACCGTCGCGCCCGAGGCGCTGCACCGCGCCAACGCCGCGATGGGGATCGCCCGCAGCGCCAGCCGGCTCGGCGGACCCGCGCTCGCCGGCACCCTCGTCCTGACCGTCGGGCCGGGCTGGGCCTTCGTCCTGGACGCCGCCACCTTCGCCCTCAGCGCACTGCTCCTGACGGCCGTTCGGGTGAAGCGGGTGCCGATCCCGCGCCGCTCGCTCCGCGCCGACCTCGCGGAGGGCTGGCAAGAGGTCCGCTCCCGGGACTGGTACTGGGCCAGCCTCATCGGCCACAGCGCCTGGAACGGCGCCGCCGCCGTCCTGATGACCCTCGGGCCCGCCGTCGCCGTGCAGCACCTCGGCGGCGGCACCACCTGGGTCGTCCTGCTCCAGGTCGGCGCCGTCGGCTTCCTCCTCGGGGCGCTGCTGGCCGGCCGGGCCCGCCCCCGGCGCCCGGTCCTGACGGCGAACCTCGGGCTCGCCACGTACGCGCTCCCGCTGGTCCTGCTCGCCGTGGCCGCGCCCGCGCCGCTGACGATCGCGGCCTACGGGCTCGCGCAGGCGGGACTCGGCTTCCTCTCGCCCGTGTGGGACACCGCCGTCCAGCGGGCGATACCCGAGCACGCGCTCGCCCGGGTCACCTCGTACGACTGGCTGGTCTCGCTCGCGGCGATGCCGCTGGGCTACGCCCTGGCCCCGCTCGCCGCCTCGGCCTGGGGCCCCGAGGTACCGCTGCTCGCCGCCGCGGTGATCGTCGGGGGCTGCTGCCTCGGCACGGCGCTCGTGCCCGGGGTACGAGGGTTCCGGGCGGAGGACTGAGACCGGGCGCCTCGTCGGTGCGTCCGCAACCGCACGGCGCTCAAGGGGCCGAGAGGGCCCGCGAGGGACCGGCCGACCGCTCAGGGGGCTGACACGGGTGCGGGCCCGCACCGTGGGGCGCGGGCCCGTCCGTCGGGTGTGACGTTCTACGAAGCCGTGGTCCGGGCGAGGAAGTCGGTGAGGAGGCGCGCGGTCTCGTCCGGGCGCTCCAGGGCGGGGAGGTGGCCCGCCCAGTCCAGGTCGACGCGGCGAGCGTCGGGCAGGATCCGGGTCAGCTCGTCGGCGACCGCCCGGAAGTCGGGCACGTCGTGGCCGCCGGCGACGACGAGCGCGGGGGCCTTGATCCCGGCGAGGTCGTCCGCGGTGATCCCGGTCCGGACCGGCGAGAACTCGTCGGGGACAGCCAGCTGGACCTCGAAGGCGCGCCGCTGCATCTCCCGTACGAGCGCGCGGGCGGCCTCGTCGGCCTCGGGGCCGAGCCAGGTGTCGACGTTGAGCTCGACGGCGCCGTCGAGGTCCCCCGCCTCCAGCAGCTCGTCCTCGCGGCCGCCCCAGGCCCGCAGCTCGTCGCTGGGCGCGAAGCCGGGCATGCCGGAACAGAGCAGGGCGAGGGCGGAGACGCGTCCGGGGTGGCGGACGGCGAGTTCGAGGGCGACCTGGCCGCCGAAGGAGGAGCCGACGACGGCGGCGGCGTCCACGCCGAGGTGGTCGAGAAGGTCCCTGACGTCGTCGGCGTGGGTGTGCGCGGCGTCGACGGGGGTCTCGCCGAAGCCGCGGAGGTCGCAGCGGACGACACGGTGGCCCGCCTCGGCGAGCGCGGAGAACTGCACGTCCCACATTCGGCGGTCACAGACCCCGGAGTGCAGCAGGACGACGGTCGAGGGGCCATTACCGGCCAGGTCATGAGAGAGCGTCACCCGCCAGACCCTAGGGGGTGGCACGGGTGGGGTCCACCACGTTTCCCGACAGCAGCTTGAACACGTTCAAAGAGAGGTCTACAGTCATGCCCGTCAGCTTTTGAACGCGTTCAAGGGAGCGTGGGGCATGGACCTCACTGTCGTCGCGTATGTCGCCTACCTGCTGATCAGCGTGGCCCTGACCATCTGGGTCGCCCGCACGCTCAGCCGTAACGGAAAGATCTTCCTCGCCGACGTCCTGCACGGGAACGAGAAGCTCGCGGACGCCGTCAACCACCTCCTCGTGGTCGGCTTCTACCTCGTCAACTTCGGCTTCGTCGCCCTCTATCTGAGCCAGGACGAGGCCGTCGTCGACACCCGCGCGCTCTTCGAGGCCCTCTCGGTCAAGCTCGGAGTGGTCCTGCTGGTCCTCGGCGTGATGCACCTCGGCAACGTCTACGTCCTCAACAAGATCCGCCGCCGGGGCGTGATGGAGCGCGAGCAGGTGCCGCCGGTCCGTCCGCAGGGCTGGACCGCGGCCCCCCAGGCCGGTCCGTGGGCCCCGCCGGCCCCCCAGCGCTGACCGCCGGGCCATGCCGACCCCCGTGGGACGCCTGACCGTCCTGTACGACGCCGACTGCCCGCTCTGCGTGCACCTCAGGCACTGGCTGCTGCGGCAACGGCAGCTCGTCCCGCTCGACCTCGTACCGGCCGGATCGCACGAGGCCAGGCGCCGCTTCCCCGACCTCGACCACTCCGCCACCCTGCGGGAGATCACCGTGGTCGGGGACCGGGGCCAGGTCTACCGGGAGACGAACGCCTGGATCGTCTGCCTCTGGGCACTCGCCGACCACCGGGCCAAGGCCCACTGGCTGGCCACCCCCGCCGGACAGCCCTTCGCCCGGGTGACCGTCCTGGCCGCCGCCAAGTGGCGCGAGGCCCTCAAGGGCCCGGACCGGGAAGGCGGGCACGCCGAGGGCGGGCACTGCGAGGGCGGGCACTGCGAAGTGCCCGATCCGCCCGACTAGGCTCAGTCCCGTGACGCAAGAGAAGAAGGCCGACGAGAAGAAGGCCCCGAAGAGCGAGCAGACCCGCACGCTCATCCTCGAAACCGCGCTCCGGCTGTTCAAGGAGCGCGGTTACGACAAGACGACGATGCGGGCCATCGCCCAGGAGGCCGGAGTCTCCGTCGGCAACGCGTACTACTACTTCTCGTCCAAGGAGCACCTCGTCCAGGGCTTCTACGACCGGATCGCCGAGGAGCACCAGGCCGCGGTCGAGCCGATCCTGAACGGCCCCGAGAAGGACCTCAACACCCGGATCAGGGGCGTCTACCTCGGCTGGCTGGACATCGCCGAGCCGTACCACGAGTTCGCCTCGCAGTTCTTCAAGAACGCCGCCGACCCCGACAGCCCGCTCAGCCCCTTCTCACCGGAGTCGGAGGGCCCGCGCGAGGCGGCGATCGAGGTCCACCGGCGGGTCATCTCCGGCGCCTCGGTGAAGGTCGACCCGGAACTCAGGGAAGCCCTCCCGCAGTTGCTGTGGCTCCAGCAGATGGGCCTCGTGCTGTTCTGGGTGTACGACCGCTCGGAGGGCGCCGCGAACAGCAGGCGGCTCGTCGAGCGGCTCGCGCCGGTCACGGCCCGGGCCATCTCGCTCTCCCGCTTCCGGATCCTCCGGCCGCTCGTGAAGGAGACGCACGAGCTGCTCTCCGACTTCATGCCGACGGCGGCCGGGATGGCGGCCTCGGGCAAGCCCAAGCGGGCCACCGCGAAGCCGCCGACCGCCTGACCCGTGGACCTCAGGGCCTGCGACCTGAGGTCGCAGGCCCTCAGGTCGCAGGCCTTCAGCTCGCAGGCCCTCAGGTCGCAGGCCTTCAGCTCGCAGGCCTTCAGGTCGCAGTCCTTCAACCCGCCGGGCTCAGATCCAGTCGAGCTCCCACAGCCGCCAGATGCCCGTGCCGTCCGTCAGGTACTGCGAGCCGTCCACGGCCTCCTCGGCGAGGACGTAGTCCCGCTTCTGCCACAGCGGGACGAGCGGGACGTCCTCGGCGACCTCGTCCTGGATCGCCTTGAAGTCGGTGGCCGCCTGGGAGCGGTCGCTGTACTGCTGCGTCGAGGCGATCAGGGCGTCGATCCGCCTGCTGGAGAAGCCGTTGTGCAGGGTGTTCCCGGTGCCGACGAGCGGCGCGGTGAAGCTGTCGGAGTCGGGGAAGTCGGGGAGCCAGCCGACGGTGTACGCGTCGTAGGTGCCCTTCGCGTACTCCTTCTGGAACTCGGTCCACTTGACCTCGACGGCCTCGACCTCGAAGAGGCCGGTGGCCTCCAGCTGCCGCTTGATCTCGGCGGTCTCGGCGCCGTAGGTGGCGTCAGCGCGGTAGCCGAAGGTGAACTTCACCGGGGTCGCGACGCCGGCGTCCTTCAGGAGCTTCTTCGCCTTCTTCGCGCTCGGCATGGGGTCGGCGTCGAAGAAGGCCGTGCTGTGCCCCACGAAGCCCTGCGGGATGAGGGAGTAGAGCGGCTCGACGGTGTCCTTGTAGGCGCCGGTGGTGATCGCCGGACGGTCGAGGACGGCGGCGACGGCCTGGCGCACTGCCTTGTCGGCCAGCGGCCTGCCGGGCCGGACGTTGAAGTTGAGGTTGCGGATCTCGGCGCTCTCCGCCTCGGTGACGCGCGTCCCGTCCTTGACGTCCAGCGTCGAGATGAAATCCGGCGGGAGCTGCCGGTGCGTCACCTGCACGTCCTTCGCCTTCCAGGCGTCGGCGAGCTCCGCGGACTGGCCGTAGTACTTCACGACGACCGGGCCGCCGGTCCTGGTGATCGCACCCTTGTACTTCGGGTTGGGCTCCAGGCGGGCGGACTCGCCCTCCTTGTACTCCTTGAGGACGTACGGCCCCGATCCGTCGACCCCGAAGCCCGTACGCAGCTTGTCGGCCGGGTACTGGTCCTTGTCGACGATCGAGCCGGCGCCCGTGGCCACCTTCAGCGGGAAGGTCGCGTCCCGGCCACTCAGGTGGAAGGTGACCTTGCGGTCCTGCGACGTGATGCTCTTCAGGGTCGGGAAGAGGGCCTTCGGGCCGACGTCCGTCTTGATCCGCAGCATCCGCTCGAAGGAGTACTTGACGTCCTCGGCGGTCACCTTGCGCCCGTTGGCGAAGGAGAGGTCGTCACGGAGCGTGCACTGGTACGTGGTGAGCCTGCTGCCCACGAACTTGCAGCTCTCCGCCGCGTCCGGAACCGGCGTCGTGAACCCCGGCTTGAACGTCATCAGCGACTGGAAGATGTTGCTGTACATGGCCCAGGAACCGGCGTCGTACGCACCGGCCGGGTCGAGTGAAGTGATCGCGTCGGTGGTACCGACGCTGATGGGATCTGTCCGGCCTTCGTCGGAGGGCAGGAGTTGCCAGCCCCCGACTCCGGCCGCCACCAGTACTCCACACATGATGAGGATCCGCAGACGGACCGTCGACCGCATTGCCGTGCTTCCTTTTTTCGTACCACCCCTGGCACGACGCCCCCCGAAAACGCCGCATTTGCCGACAGCCAATCACACGACCTTCACATGGGGAAGAGGAAACTTTCACACAGCAGGTATATGTCCGGGATATGAGAATTTAAGTCGATGAGCAGCACGTATCACTCTCTGCGCACGGAGTCACGTCTTCCGATTACGCCTGTTTCGAGGCGAGTTCGACGATCGTGATGTCGGAGGGCGCGCCGACCCGGACCGGGGGCCCCCAGGCGCCCGCGCCGCGCGAGACGTAGAGCTGGGTGTCGCCGTACCGTTCGAGCCCGGCGACGGTCGGATTGGCCAGGTCCGCGAGGTACTCGCCCGGCCAGAGCTGGCCGCCGTGGGTGTGGCCGGAGAGCTGGAGGTCGACGCCGTAGCGCACGGCGTCGTGGATGACGATCGGCTGGTGCGCGAGGAGCACGGCGGCACGGGCCCGGTCGCGGTCGCCGAGGGCCCGGCCGAAGTCGGGGCCCTGCCCCTCGCTCTCCCCCGCGACGTCGTCGACGCCCGCGAGGTCGAAGCCGGCCGCGATCTCCACCCGCTCGTTGCGCAGCGGGCGCAGGCCGAGCTCGCGTACGTGGTCGACCCAGGCGTCGGCGCCCGAGAAGTACTCGTGGTTGCCCGTCACGAAGAAGGAGCCGTGGCGGGCGCGGAGCCGGGCGAGCGGCTCGGCGGCGGAGCCGAGGTTCTCGACGGTGCCGTCGACGAGGTCGCCGACGATCGCGATCAGGTCGGGCTGGGTGGAGTTGATCGTGTCCACGATCCGCCGGCTGTGGGCCCGGCCCAGGATCGGCCCGAGGTGGATGTCGGACACGACGGCGATCCGGTACCCGTGCGCGGCGCGCGGCACCTTGGCGAGCGGCACGGTGACCCGCTTGACCCGGGGCCCGCGCAGCACGCCGTACGTGCCGTACCCGACGGTCCCGAGAGCCACGGCCGCGGCGGACCCGCCGACGACCCGCGAGACGAAGAGCCGCCGGGAGACGTCGGCGGGGGGCACGGACCCGGACTCCGCGGGAGCCGCGGGCGCGGCCGTCTCGGGCTCCGCCACGGCCACGGCCACGGGCTCGACGGCCTGGGCCGGCGCCGCGGGGGCGGGCTCGACGACCGGCGCCGCGGGGGCGGGCTCGACGACCGGGGCCGGCGCGGGGGCGGCCTTCGCGTCGCGCCGGGCGAGCCGGGCGCGCAGGACGGGCCGCACGGCCTCGCCGACGACCAGGGCCAGGGTCACGTACAGGAGCAGCGCGAGCCACAGGAACCCGGGCCAGGCGACGACCTGCTGGAACCAGAAGGGCGCGCCGGCACGCGAGGAGGTCAGGGCCGCGAGCGAGAGCAGCGGCAGCGCGACGACGACGGCCGTCCCCACCCGGCGCGCCACCCCGCCGGGCACGGTCACGTCACGGACGAGCCGCCGCCACACGTACCAGTGCACCCCGCCGAGCAGGGCGAGCACCACGACCAGAACCAACAGGAAGGCGACCACGCCCCGAACCCCTCTTTCTCGTTTCGCGGCCCGGGGCCGGACAGGTCTAGGAGCTGTGACCGGTATCGCGGCGCGCGGAACGCACACCACGCAACCCGAGCCCACCGATCACCGTCCCCAAGACAAAGGACGTGACGGCGAGCAGCAGGTGAACCCAGAAGTAGGCCGTCGGGTCGCCCGCGTCGTCGAAGGCGAGGCCGCTCCCGTCGTTCCAGAGGTTCTTGACGAAGGTGATCCAGATGAACCAGCTCCACACCCCGAACGCGAGCAGGAACCAGGAGACGCGACGGCTGAGCTTCATGGCCCCAGTATCACCGTCCGCCTCCGAGGGCCCGCGTCCGGGTGGACGAGCTCGGTCGAACCGCCCGGTGGGGTTCGGATATGTGTTCCGTACCTGTACGTTCTCGACCGTGTCTGCTTCGAAGAGGACCGCTTGGGCGGTCGCTGCTGCCGTACTCCTGCCGCTCGTCGTCGCCGTGCCCTCGGCCCACGCGGACGAAGGGAAGGACGCGAAGGACAAGCAGCCCAAGCCGCCCGCCACCATGTCCGCGGTCGGCGGCGCGCTGCTCGGGAAGCCCGGCACGCAGGCTCAGCTGCTGCCCGGTGCGCCCGTGCTGCCCAAGGAGCTGTCCGCGCGGTCCTGGATCGTCGCGGACGCGGAGAGCGGTGACGTCCTCGCCGCGCACAACGCGCACTGGCGGCTCGCCCCGGCGTCGACGCTCAAGATGCTCTTCGCGGACACCGTGCTGCCGAAGTTCGAGAGGACCAAGAACCACCTGGTCACCACCCAGGACCTGGCCGGGATGGGCTCCGGCTCCAGCCTGGTCGGCATCAAGGAGAAGCAGACCTACAGCGTCCACGACCTGTGGCTCGGCGTCTTCCTCCGCTCCGGCAACGACGCCGTCCACGTCCTGTCGGCCATGAACGGCGGCATCCCGCAGACCGTGAAGGACATGAACGAGCACGCGGCCGAGCTCCAGGCGCTCGACACCCACGTGGTCTCCCCGGACGGCTACGACGCCCCGGGCCAGGTCTCGTCCGCGTACGACCTCACGCTCATCGCCCGCAACGGCATGCAGAAGCCGGACTTCCGGGAGTACGCCGCCACGTCCCGCGCCGCCTTCCCCGGCGAGCTGAAGCCGGGCAAGAAGCGCGAGACCTTCGAGATCCAGAACACCAACCGGCTCCTCACCGGCGACTTCGGCGTCGCCCCCTACCAGGGGATCGCCGGCGTGAAGAACGGCAACACCACGCACGCGGGATCCACCTTCACCGGTGTCGCGGAGCGGGGCGGGAAGGTGCTGCTCGTCACCGTCATGAACCCCTCCTCGAAGGAGCAGCACGCGGTCTACAAGGAGACCGCCCGGCTGCTCGACTGGGGCTTCGCGGCAGCCGGGAAGGTGACCCCGGTGGGCGAGCTCGTGCCGCCCACGTCGGCCCGTACGGACACGGAGCCCGGATCGGGCGGGGGTACCGCGCCCGCGCCCGGGAAGGAGGCTCCCGGCGCCTCGGCCTCGGCCACCGCCGCCGCCGGTGAGGAGAAGTCCGGCGGGGTGGGGATCGCTCTGAGCGTCGCGGGCGGGGTGCTCGTCCTGCTCGCCGGCGCCGTCTTCCTGGTCAACCGTCGCTGGCCGCTGGCCGGTTCGGGCTCGCGTCGGCAGCGCTCGCGGGAGGCCCGGGCTCCTCGGGAGTCCCCGACTCCGCAGGATCCCGACGTGAACCCGTAGCCGTCCAGGCCGCGCAGAACAGCAGGAGCTTCGCGGTGAAGTTGATCCACAGCATCAGGGCGATCGGCGTGCCGAACGCCCCGTACATCGACTTCCCCGCGACGTCCCTCATGTAGCCGCCGAGCAGCAGCTTGAGCAGTTCGAAGCCGACCGCGCCGATGACCGCCGCCACCACGAGGCGGCGCCGGGGCGGTGTGACGCCGGGCAGCAGGGTCAGCAGGTAGAGCAGGATCAGGAAGTCGGCGACGGCGGCGACGAGGACGGCGGCGGCCTGGAGCAGGTAGCCGCCCGCCCCCTCGCCGGAGATCCCGGCCCGCTCGGCGGTCCAGCCGACGGCGGTGGAACCGAGCCAGGAAGCGGCGAGGGAGCAGACCGCGACGCCGCCGAGGCCGAGGAGCACGAGCGCGTCCTTGCCCTTGCGGACGAGCGGGTTGCCCTCGTCGATGCTGTCGAGCGCCCACACGGCGCGCAGGCAGTCCCGCATGGCGCCGATCCAGCTGATGCCGGTGAGGAGCAGCAGGGCGCCCGCGATGAGTCCGACGGTGCCGGCGTTGGCGACGAGCCCGTCGATGTCGAGCTGATCGGAGATGCCGGGCACCTGGTCGGCGACCTTCTCCTCGATCCGGTCGAGCTGCTTCTGGGAGAGGAGCGCGGCGCCGATCGCGGCGGCGACGGTGATCAGTGGGAAGAGGGCGAGGAAGGAGAGGAAGGTGATGGCGGCGGCGAGCCTGGTCCAGTGGACCAGGTCGAGGGTCTCGTACGAGCGCCAGGCGTGGGTCCGCATGAGGCGGATGGCCGCGGGGCCGATGACGGGGAGCTTGGTCAGCCAGTCCATGTCGTACGCGTACCCCTTGATCCGTTGGCCACGGGAGGGACCCGCCGCCCGGATACGAGAATCCCCCGGCGGAACGCGCGCGGCGGTGACCGACATCCCGGAGGGGACCGACATCCCGGAGGGGAGAGCGGCAATACCGGCATAAGCGACAGGTGCGGCTATACGGTCACCCTGATGGCTGTCGAGACCCACCGCCCTCTGAGGAGTACCCCACGATGAAGGACGCCTTCGGCACCCCGCAGTCCCTGCTCGTCCTCGGCGGCACCTCCGCGATCGGGCTCGCCACCGCGCGCCGGATGATCACCCGCGGCGTCCGCACGGTCTGGCTGGCCGGCCGCCCCTCCCCCGCGCTCACCGCCGCCGCGGACTCGCTGCGCGCGCTCGGCACGGACGTGCACACCGTCCCCTTCGACGCGCTCGACACCGAGTCGCACGAGGAGCGGCTCGGCAAGATCTTCACGGAGGGGCCCGTCGACGTGGTCCTGCTCGCCTTCGGGGTCCTGGGCGACCAGGCGCACGACGAGTCCGACCCCGTCGCCGCCGTCCGCGTCGCACAGACCAACTACACGGGCGCCGTCTCGGCCGGTCTGGTGTGCGCGGGCGCGCTCCAGGCGCAGGGGCACGGCTCGCTGGTGGTGCTGTCCTCGGTGGCGGGCGAGCGGGCCCGGCGCGTCGACTTCATCTACGGGTCGTCGAAGGCGGGTCTCGACGTCTTCACCCAGGGCCTCGGGGACGCGCTGTACGGCACGGGTGTGCATGTCATGGTCGTCCGGCCCGGATCCGTGCGGTCCGGGTCCGTCCGGCCCGGGTCCGTCCGGCCCGGGTCCGTGCGGTCCGGGTCCGTGCGGTCCGCGGCCGAAGGGCCCGGGGCCGCCGCCGGTAGCTCCGGCTCCGGGCGGTCGGGCGCCCGGCGGTCCGGCTTCGTGACGACTCCCGAGGAGGTCGCGACCGCGATCGAGCTGGGGCTTCGGCGCCGCTCGGAGACGGTGTGGGTGCCGGGGGCGCTGCGGATGGTGATGGCGGCGGTACGGCACCTGCCGAGGCCGCTCTTCCGCCTCCTGCCCGTGTGAACGAGCGGCGGGAGCGGGAGCGGGGAGGGTCAGCCGGCGGGGGTGGCGGACGGCGTGTCGACGGGGCTGCCGCCCTGCGTCGGGACGGCCGAGATCGGGCGGCCGCTCCCGAACTCGTAGTCGTACAGCTTCCGCCACACGCCGTCCGGGCCCTGCTCGTACAGCGCGAACGAGCGGCACGTCCAGGCCGCCTCGTACCCGGCGAGCTCCTCGAACGCCCGGTCCATCCCCTCCTCGGAGATGGCGTGCGCCACGGTGACGTGCGGGTGGTACGGGAACTGGAGCTCGCGCGCGAGCGGTCCCGCCTCGTCCCGGATCTGGTGCTGGAGCCGGTTGCAGAGGGGCACGCCCTCGGCGAGCTTGACGAAGACGACCGGGGAGAGCGGGCGGAACGTCCCCGTGCCCCGCAGGCGGACGGGGAACGGCTGGTATCCGGCGGCGACCCCGGCGAGGTGCGCCTCGATCTCCGGGAGCCGCTCCTCCGCGACCTCGGTCGGCGGGACGAGGGTGACGTGCGTGGGGATGCCGTGCGCGGCGGGATCCCCGAAGCCAGCGCGCCGCTCCTGGAGCAGGCTGCCGTAGGGCTCCGGGACCGCGATCGAAACGCCGAGCGTTACGGTCCCCACGTCGTTCTCCTCCGTCGTCCGTCGAGTCGTGTGCTTGTGGTGGTGCAGCCGCCAGTGTGCGTCCTGCACCACCCTCGTGGCCAGGGTCCCGGGACTCAGTGCTTGGCGGGCAGGAAGCCCATCCGGTCGTAGGTCTGCGCCAGCGTCTCGGCCGCGACCGCGCGGGCCTTCTCCGCGCCCTTGGCCAGGATCGAGTCCAGCGTCTCCGGGTCGTCCAGGTATTCCTGGGTGCGGGCCCGGAACGGCGTGACGAAGTCCACCATGACCTCGGCCAGGTCCGTCTTCAGTGCGCCGTACATCTTGCCCTCGTAGCTCTTCTCCAGGTCGGCGACGCTCGTGCCGGAGAGCGTGGACAGGATGGTGAGGAGGTTGGAGACGCCCGCCTTGTGCTCCGGGTCGAAGCGGATCACGGTGTCCGTGTCCGTGACCGCGCTCTTGACCTTCTTCGCGGTGACCTTCGGCTCGTCCAGGAGGTTGATCAGGCCCTTCGGCGTGGACGCCGACTTGCTCATCTTGATCGTCGGGTCCTGGAGGTCGTAGATCTTCCCGGTCTCCTTGACGATGTACGGCTTGGGGACGGTGAAGGTGTCGCCGAAGCGGCCGTTGAAGCGCTCCGCGAGGTCACGGGTCAGCTCGATGTGCTGGCGCTGGTCCTCGCCGACCGGGACCTCGTTGGCCTGGTAGAGCAGGATGTCCGCGACCTGGAGGATCGGGTACGTGAAGAGGCCGACGGTGGCGCGGTCGGCGCCCTGCTTCGCGGACTTGTCCTTGAACTGCGTCATGCGGGAGGCCTCGCCGAAGCCGGTGAGGCAGTTCATGACCCAGCCGAGCTGCGCGTGCTCGGGGACGTGGCTCTGGATGAAGAGGGTGCAGCGGTCCGGGTCGAGCCCGGCGGCGAGCAGCTGCGCGGCGGCGAGGCGGGTGTTCGCCCGCAGCTCGGCGGGGTCCTGCGGGACCGTGATGGCGTGCAGGTCGACGACCATGTAGAAGGCGTCGTGGGACTCCTGCAGCGCGACGTACTGACGGACCGCACCGAGGTAGTTGCCGAGGTGGAAGGAGCCCGCCGTGGGCTGGATTCCGGAGAGCGCGCGAGGACGATCAGAGGCCATGCACATCATTCTCTCAGGTGTGGGAACCGATCCCCGACTGCCGGTGTATCAAGAGTGTGAGGACGCGGGAGGGGACCCGGGAGGGGGGCCTGGTCGACGACGAGGCCGTGGTGATCGCACGGGTGCGCGCCGGAGAGCCGGAGGCGTACGCGGAGCTGGTCCGCGCGCACACGGCGGTGGCGCTGAGGGCGGCCGTGGCGTGCGGCGCCGGGCCGGAGGCCGAGGACGTGGTGCAGCAGGCGTTCTTCAAGGCGTACCGCTCGCTGGGGCGGTTCAAGGAAGGCGCTGCGTTCCGGCCGTGGCTGCTGAGGATCGTCGTCAATGAGACCAGGAACACAGTGCGCTCGGCGGGTCGGCAGCGGGCCGTCGCGGACCGGGAGGCGGACCTGCTCGGGGGCGAGCCGCTGATACCGGAGTCGGCGGACCCGGCGGTCGCCGCGGAGGAGCGGGAGCGGAGCCGGCGGCTGCTCGACGCCCTGGACGGTCTCGCCGAGGACCATCGCCAGGTGGTGATCCACCGCTATCTGCTGGAGCTGGACGAGGCGGAGACGGCGGCGGCGCTGGGCTGGCCGAGGGGGACGGTGAAGTCCCGGCTGAGCCGGGCGCTGAAGAAGCTGGGACTGGTGCTGGAGGGAGGTGAGGAGCGTGGCTGAGGAGCCTCTGCCGGAGGAGCGGTCGCGTCGGGAGGAGCGGTCGCTTCGGGAGGAGGGGCTGCCGGGCGAGCGGCTTCCGGAGGAGTTGCGGGAGCTGGGGCGGCGGCTGCGGGTGCCCGAGGTGGACGGCGGGTCCATGGCGGAGCGGGTGCTCGCACAGCTCCTCGCCGAGCACGTGCCGACGCCCGTGCCGGAGCCGCCGGGGCCGTGGCGGCGGCGGTGGTCGGGGGTGCGGGCGTGGGTGCGGGAGAAGCGGCGGGTGCTGGCGGCCGGCCTGACCGGGGTGCTGATCGTGCTGGTGCTCACCCCTCCGGTGCGGGCGGCGGTGGCGGAGTGGTTCGGCTTCGGTGGGGTGGTCGTGCGGTACGACCCCGAGGGCCGCACGGCGCCACCGGGCGGTGCGGTGCCGGGCTGTCCCGACCCGGTGCCCCTGGCGGACGCCGGGCGCAGGGCCGGGTTCGAGCCGGTGGTGCCGGGCGCGCTCGGACCGCCGGACGCGGTCGCGGTGACGGGGTCGGCCGAGCGGGGCCGGGCGGTGATCAGTCTGTGCTGGCGCGACGGGGAGCGGACGGTCCGGCTGGACGAGTTCCCGGCCCGGCTGGACATCGGCTTCGCGAAGGAGGTCAGGACGCAGCCGGAGTGGGTGGATCTTCCGGACGGGGCGCAGGGCTACTGGTTCGCGGCGCCGCACCTGCTGGCCGTCCCGATGACGGACGGGACGGGAGGGACCTGGACCCATGAGGTCCGCACGGCGGGCCCCACCCTCCTCTGGACGCGGGGCGGGGGCGCGCTCACCTTCCGGCTGGAGGGCATACCGGACCGGGAGGAGGCGCGCAGGGCTGCGGAGTCCGCCGGCTGAGCTCCGGCTGGTGGTCCGGCTGGCGCTCCGGGTGGCGGTGGCCGTGCCGAAGGCGCTTCCGGTGTGGTGGGCGCGCCGTCGTCGAGGTTTCCGCCTCCGGCGCGCGAGCGACGATAAGAAGGGGAGCCCACAACCCCTGAGCTCCCGGGCCGCAGGACGAACGGAGACCCCGTGTCGAGGACGCAAGACGCGATCGCTTCCGCGGAGGCGCACAGCGCTCACAACTACCACCCCCTGCCGATCGTGGTCGCCTCGGCGGACGGCGCGTGGATGACCGATGTCGAGGGGCGCCGCTATCTCGACATGCTCGCCGGCTACTCGGCGCTCAACTTCGGGCACGGCAACCGGCGGCTGATCGAGGCCGCGAAGGCGCAGCTGGAGCGGGTGACGCTGACCTCGCGCGCCTTCCACCACGACCGCTTCGCCGAGTTCTGCGGGCAGCTCGCGGCCTTGTGCGGCAAGGAGGCGGTGCTGCCGATGAACACGGGGGCGGAGGCGGTCGAGACGGCCGTGAAGACCGCCAGGAAGTGGGGGTACGAGGTGAAGGGCGTGCCGGACGGGCACGCGAAGATCGTGGTCGCGGGGAACAACTTCCACGGCCGGACGACGACGATCGTCAGCTTCTCCACGGACCACGAGGCGCGGGACCACTTCGGCCCGTACACGCCGGGGTTCGAGATCGTCCCGTACGGGGACCTGACCGCTCTGGAGACGGCGGTCACCGAGAACACGGTGGCGGTGCTGCTCGAACCGATCCAGGGCGAGGCGGGGGTCCTGGTGCCGCCGGCCGGCTATCTGCCGGGGGTGCGGGAGCTGACCCGCCGGCGGAACGTGCTGTTCATGGCGGACGAGATCCAGTCGGGACTGGGCCGGACGGGGAAGACCTTCGCGTGCGAGCACGAGGGCGTCGTGCCGGACGTGTACATCCTGGGGAAGGCGCTGGGCGGCGGGGTCGTGCCGGTGTCGGCGGTGGTCGCGGACCGTGCGGTGCTGGGGGTGTTCAAGCCGGGTGAGCACGGGTCGACGTTCGGCGGGAATCCGCTGGCCTGCGCGGTGGCCCTGGAGGTGATCGCGATGCTGCGGACGGGCGAGTACCAGGAGCGGGCGGCGGAGCTGGGCGAGCACCTGCACGCCGAGCTGAGGCTGCTCGTGGGCGGCGGTGCGGTGGAGGCGGTGCGCGGGCGCGGCCTGTGGGCGGGCGTGGACATCGTGCCCTCGCGGGGCACGGGCCGGGAGATCTCGGAGAAGCTGATGGAGCGGGGGGTCCTGGTGAAGGACACGCACGGGTCGACGATCCGGATCGCGCCGCCCCTGGTCATCTCCAAGGAGGACCTGGACTGGGGCCTTGAGCAGCTGCGGGAGGTGCTGTCGGACTGACGGGCAGGCTCCCCCGGGGCGGGAGCACCGGCCGGTGGTCGCATCGGCGAAGCGATGCGACCACCGCGCACGGCGCTCAGTCGTGGATGCCGCACCGGGCGATGCCGGTTGCCGGGCGTCGAAGCGGAGGGCCGGCCTCAGGACAGTGCGGACAAGTGGGGCCATTGACACGGGAGTTGGTCTAGGCCAATGATGCCGCCATGCCGAGACTCCGTCTGCGTCACGCCGTGCGTGCCGCGCTCGCCGCCCTCGTCCCCCTCGCGCTCCTCGGCGCGTCCACGGGACCCGCGCACTCCGCCCCCGAGGCGGCCTGGCCCGAGCCCGTCCCGGTGGTCTCCCACGTCGAGACCACCGACCCCGTCGTCTTCGTCACCATCGACGACGGCTGGTACCACGACCCCGCGGCGGCGAAGCTGCTGCTCGACCGCCGGGTGCCCGCCTCGCTCTTCCTCCTGCCGGGCGCCTACTCGTACGACTCCGGCTACTTCCAGACCCTGCTGAACCAGGGCCGCTCCCGCGTCGAGAACCACACCGTCAGCCACCCCGACCTGACCGCGCTCGACGCCGCCGGCCAGCAGGCGGAGGTCTGCGGGGCCCGCGACCGGCACCTCGCCCGGTTCGGCGACGGGCCGCGCCTGCTGCGCCCGCCGTACGGCACGTTCGACGCGACCACCCGGACCGCCGCGCGCGCCTGCGGGGCGAAGGCCGTCGTGACCTGGACGCACGACCTCACCACCTGGGGCTCCTGGACCCCGCCGACCCCGCAGCTCAAGGCCGGCGACATCATCCTGCTGCACTTCAACGAGACGGTGAAGCAGGACCTGGAGCGGGCCCTGGACCTGGCCGAGGCGGCCGGCCTGACGCCCGCGCCGCTCAGGGAGTACGTCCCCGAGTAGGACCCGCCGGACCGTCAGAGGATCACGTGCGGGAGGAAGCGGGCGTACTCGTCGGTGACGAGGCCCGCCGACTCCCGGATCCCGAGGCCCGCCGCCTCGTTCTCGACGACCCACGCGCCGAGCACCACCCGGTTGCCGTCGAAGTCGGCCAGCGGGGCCAGCTCCTGGTAGCAGCAGGCCTCCCCGTCCCGGACGAACGGGTCCGTACCGGCCTCGTGCAGGGTGACGCCCGCGCCCTCGCGGCCGAGCAGCGGCTTGGCGACCCAGCCCGTGGTCGAGGCGAGCTCGCGCGGACCGTCGAGGTAGGCGGGGAGCAGGTTCGGGTGACCGGGGTTCAGCTCCCACAGGATCGCGAGCAGCGCCTTGTTGGAGAGGAGCATCTTCCAGGCCGGCTCGATCCAGCAGGTGGTACCGGTCCCGCCGCCGTTGTCGAGGGTGTCGAGGACGTGCTTCCCGAAGCGGTCGGTGGTCAGCCACTCCCAGGGGTAGAGCTTGAAGCAGGCACGGAGGAAGCGGAGCCGGTCGTCGACGAAGCGGCGCGAGAGCCGGTCCCAGCCGATCCGCTCGACGGAGAGCGCCTCGGTGTCCAGCCCGGCCTGCTGGGCGGTCTCGCGCAGGTACGCGACCGTCATGAGGTCCTCGCCGAGCTCGTCACCGTCCGAGTGGACGAAGTGGACGGGGCCCGGCGGCAGCAGCGGCGCCTGACGCTTCCAGGCGTCGACGAGCCGCTCGTGGAGCGAGTTCCACTGGTCGGCGCCGGGGAACCGCTCCTCCATCCAGAACCACTGCGGGCTCGCGGCCTCGACCAGCGAGGTGGGGGTGTCGGCGTTGTACTCCAGCATCTTGGCCGGGCCCGTACCGTCGTAGCGCAGGTCGAACCGCCCGTAGAGGGAGGGCAGTTCGGCCCGCCGCCGCCAGGACTCGGCGACCAGCGAGGCGAGCTTCGGGTCGGTGATCCCGAGCTCGGCGAAGCGGTCGTGCTCGACGATGTGCTCGGCCGCGGCCAGACACATCGCGTGCAGCTCTTCGACGACCTCCTCCAGCGCCTCGACCTCGGGCAGCGTGAAGGAGTAGTACGCGCTCTCGTCCCAGTACGGACGCAGCGAACCGTCCGGGTAGCGGGTCAGGGGGTAGACGACCCCCTGCTCCTCGACGATCCGCTGCCAGTCCGGGCGTGGCTCGATGGTGTGCCGCTTCATGTGCCGGGGCCTCCTCAGCCGCCGCCGGAGCCCGAGCAGCCGAAGCCGCCGGTGTCGACGGCCGACTTGCTGAAGCTGCCGCCGCTCACCTTGCCGCTCCGGACGGAGCCGCCGTAGTAGTACGAGCCCCGGGTCGTGCTGCCGTTCTCGTCGTCGTCGTCGACGCCGCCGCTCTCGCAGCGGTAGCTGGGCAGCTCCTCGCGGGTCAGCGGGTCCACACACCGCTGGTCCGGTTCCGAGCCGCACGCGGTGATCGTCGCCGCGAGCACACCCATCCCGCCGAGCACCACCGTGCTCGACCTCAGCCTCCGCATGTCCGTCGCCTCCCCTTCGCGGTCGTAACCGTCGTGGGCACGACAGTCGCGACCGCACAGTGTAGGCCGGTGATTTCCGGCCTCAAGCCCTAGAGTCGTTTCGTGCTTCTCGGGATGATTTGTGCGCTTGCTTCGACCTTCTGCTTCGGCGCGGCCTCTGTCCTCGAGGCGATGGCGGCCCGTGCCGCGCAGCCGGGGACGGGCGGGGGCGTCGACGTCGCCCTGTTCTGGCGGGCGCTGCGCCAGTGGCGCTACATCGCCGGCCTGGGGCTGGACGCGCTGGGCTTCGCCCTGCAGATCGTGGCGCTGCGGACGCTGCCCATCTACGTCGTGGGCGCGGCGCTCGCCGCGAGCCTCGCGGTCACGGCCGTCATCGCCTCCCGGCTGCTGCACGTGCGGCTGAGCCGGGTGGAGTGGGCGGCCGTGGCCGTGGTCTGCGCGGGGCTCGCGATGCTGGCGCTCGCCGCGGGGAGGGAGGGGCACAAGGACGGTTCGGAGGCGCTGGAGTGGGCGCTGCTCGGCGTCTCCTTCGGGGTGCTGCTGCTGGGGGTGGTCGGTGGCCGGCTGCCGGAGAAGCCGCGCGCCCTCGTCCTCGGCCTCGGGGCGGGCTTCGGTTTCGGGGTGGTGGAGGTGGCGGTCCGGCTGATCGACGGCATCGACTTCGCCGATCCGGTCTGGTACGCGCTGCTCGTCGGCGGCGGGGCGGCCTTCCTGCTGCTGACCTCGGCGCTCCAGCGAGGGTCGGTGACGACGGCGACGGCGGGCGCGGTGCTCGGCGAGACGATCGGCCCGGCGGTGGTCGGGGTGGTCTGGCTCGGGGACAGCACGAGGGAGGGCCTGGGGTGGCTGGCGATCCTCGGCTTCGCGGTCGCGGTGGCGGGCTCCCTGACCCTGGCCCGCTTCGGCGAACCACCGGCACCGGACGAGCCGGCCGCCCCCATCGAGTCCCTGGACACGGACACGGACCAGGCATCGGCCCCCGAACGGGGCCCGCGTACGCCCTGACGGGCCGGAGCGGTCTCCCCGCCCGGGTCCTTCCCGGCCCTCCCTGGCCCTCCCCGGTCCTTCCCGGCCCTCCCCGGTCCTTCCCGGTCCTTCCCGGTCCTTCCCGGCCCTCCCCGGCCCTCCCCGGCCCTCCCCGGCCCTTTCCGGCCCTCTCCACCCCGCCCGCCGGTCGGTCAGGGCAGCACCCTGCACAGGGTCCGGAGTGCGCTCTGCCAGCCGCTGTCCGGGGGCGTGGCGTATCCGACCACCAGGCCGTCGAGGTCCGCCCTCACCCCGGGTCGCCGGAACCGGTTCAGGCCCAGGACCGCGAGCCCGTGCCAGGCGGCGGCGCGCAGGACGTCCTGTTCGGTGCCGGGTGGCAGGGCGAGCACCGCGTGGAGACCGGCCGCGATGCCGCTGACCCGCGTCGCGGGCGAGTGCGCGGCCACCGCCTCCACCAGCTGGTCCCGGCGCCGCCGGTAGCGCAGCCGCATGGCCCGTACGTGCCGGTCGTACGCCCCCGAGGACAGGAACTCGGCGAAGGCCAGCTGGTCCGGCGCGCTCGACGCCCAGTCCGCGGCCCCCTTCGCCGCGACCACCTCGCCCACCAGCCCCTCCGGCACCACCATCCACCCCAGCCGCAGCCCGGGCGCGAGGGACTTGCTCGCGGTCCCCAGGTAGACGACCCGCTCGGGGTCCAGGCCCTGGAGCGCGCCCACCGGCTGCCGGTCGTAACGGAACTCGCCGTCGTAGTCGTCCTCCAGGACGAGGCCTCCCGAGGCGCGGGCCCAGTCGACGACGGCCGCCCGCCGGTCCGGCGGGAGGGCGCCGCCCAACGGGAACTGGTGGGCCGGAGTCAGGAGGACGGCGCCGGGGTCCGTCAGCTCCTCGACGCGTGTGCCGCGTTCGTCGATGGGCAGGACCGGGGTCCCGAGGCCGGCCCTGGTGAGGAGGCCGGCGTGGACGTCGAGCCCGTACGACTCGACCGCCACGTCCCGTACTCCCCGGCCGCGCAGCACCTCGCCGACGAGCATCAGGCCGTGCACGAACCCCGCGCAGATCACGATCCGTCCGGGCCGGACGTGCACGCCCCGCGCGCGGGCGAGGTACTCGGCGAGCGCCGTGCGCAGTTCGATCCGGCCGCGCGGATCCCCGTAGCCGAAGGCCTCGTTCGGGGCGGCGGTGAGCGCCCGCCGGTAGGCCTTGAGCCAGTCGGCGCGGGGGAAGGAGGCGAGGTCGGGGGTGCCGGCCTTCAGGTCGTGCGCCGGAGCGGCGGGCGCGCCGGGCCGCGCCGGAGCCGCGGGCCGGGACTGCGGGGACGAGGGCGCCGTCCTGCGGGGCGCGGCCCTGCGGGCGACGCGCGTGCCCGAGCCCTGCCGGGCCGTCAGCCAGCCCTCGGCGACGAGCTCGGCATAGGCGTCGGCGACGGTGTTGCGGGCCATGCCCAGGTCGGCGGCGAGCGACCGGGAGGACGGCAGCCGGGTGCCCGCCTCCAGGCGCCCGCTGCGGACCGCCTCGCGGAGCGCGTCCATGAGCCCGGCGCGCAGCCGCGGACCGCGGAGCTCCAGGTGGAGGTCGGCTCCGAAAGTGGCCCAGTCGTTTGCCATGAAAATGGACCATACTCCTGCGCCATCCCGTTCGTACGGTGGGAGACATGACCACCACGGCAGCAGACACGACCGCCCCCGCACCCTCGCACGAGCACGAGCACGCACACGAGCACGCGCCCCGCCTCGCCCTCGCCGAGCGGGTCCCCGAGTTCTACCGGGCGATGATCCGGCTGGAGACGGCGGCCGCGAAGGACGTCGACCCGACCCTGTACCACCTGATCAAGATCCGGGCCTCGCAGGTCAACCGCTGCGCGTTCTGCCTGGACATGCACACCAAGGACGCGCTGGCGGAGGGCGAGACCGTCGAGCGGATCGTGCAGCTCACCGCCTGGGAGGAGTCCCGGCACTTCTACACGGAGCGGGAGCTCGCGGCCCTCGCCCTGACCGAGGCCGTCACCGTCCTCACCGACGGCTTCGTCCCCGACGAGGTGTACGCGAAGGCCGCCGCCCACTTCGACGAGACCGAACTCGCCCGTGTCATCGCCGCGATCGTCACCATCAACGCCTGGAACCGCATCGGCGTGACGACCCGGCTGACGCCCGGCCACTACACCCCGCGCTCCTCGTGAGGAGCGGGGGGCGGCGGCGCTGACGTCAGCCTCGGTGCCGTCAGTACGCGCCCGGGCGGAAGAACTCCAGCGCCACGCGCAGCACCTCGCGCTGCTTGGGCCAGTCGGTCTCGGGACCCGCGGCCAGGATGGCGTAGTGGTTGCCGTCCGCAGCAGTGAAGGCCCGGTCGACGACCTTGCGGCGGCCGCCGTCGCGCTCGTACGAGTACACCAGCTCGGCGGCGTCGGCCGGGGCGGCCGGGTCCCCGGTGACCCGGTCGAGGCTGATCTCCACGTACCCCGGCTTGTTGGCCTTGCCGTCCTCGGAGGCGCCGCGCAGGGCCTCGTACGGCGTCATGCCGGGCTCGGTGACGACGAACACCTGGAGGAGGCTCTTCCCGCCCGGCGCGTTGTAGAAGATTCCCTGGTCGGACTCCGTACGGTCCCAGCCCTCGGGGACGCCGACCGTGAAGCCCTTGAGGTCCTTCTGTACGCGGTAGCCGGGCGGAGCGACACCGTCCGAGGGGGCGGTGGCCGATCCGGAGGGCGTGGGCGAGTCCGTCGGGGAGCCCGTCGGCGTGTCCGTGCCGTACGAGGGCTCCGCGTCGTCCGGACCGTCCGTCGGGTATGCGGAGGGTGTCGTCTCCACCGGGGCCGAGACCGAGACCGCCGGGCCGCCGGCGGCCGGGCCGTTCCCGTCCCCGCTCCTGCCCCAGAGCAGCCACGTGCCCACCGAACCCGCCGCCAGGACGGCGACTGCCACCCCGGCCGCGACCGCGCCGCGCGCCCGCGGGCGGCCGGCCGCGTCCCCGGCCGGGGACGCGGTGGGGTACTGCCACTGCCCCGTCTCCGGGACGTACTCGGGGGTGTACGAGGGCGGTGGCGGCACGGGCGCGGCGGGGCCGGAAGCGGGAGCGGGCGCCGGGCCGGTCGTGGGCATCGGCGGCGGGGCCGGAGCCGGGGACGGTACGCCCCCGACCGGCTCCCAGCTCTGCGTCTCGTCGTTCCAGCGGGCGCTCATGTCACCCTCCGAGCAGGGCGCCGACGGCCTGCCCGACGGCCACGCCCGAGGCGAGGATCCCGGTCACGGCGCCCGCGTCCAGGAGTGCCTGGCGCAGCCGGGTCAGGCGGGGCGCACCGGCGCGCCCCGTGCCCTCGATCTCGTCCTCGGCGTCCGAGAGTTCGCCGTCCAGGGCGGCCGTCTGCTCGGAGGCGACGACACCGCCGAGGTCGGACCGGAGCCTGCGGATGGCCTGGAGGAGCTCCTCCTGCTGCGCGTCGCGGGCCGGCTGCGTGCCGTTCACGGTGCTGGTGACGGTGTTGTTGTCGCCGATGGTGACGTTGCCGCCGGTGTTGGTGACGTGAATGCCGCCGCGGTCGCGGGAGTTGTCGGTGTCAGCCACGGTCGCCTCCGGTCGTGGAAGTGGTGAAGGTCTTGCTGGTGACGGTGTTGTGGTTGCCGAGGGTGACGTTGCCCTTGGTGTTCTCGATGAAGGTGCCGCCCTCGGCGACGTGGATGATCTTCTGCTCGAACTCGGTGGTCTCGTAACCGGCTTCGCGGAGCGCGACGGTCACGCCGTTCGCGACCCGGTCCTGGATGCTCTTGAGGTAGCGGCTGAGGTCCATCTCCTGGAAGAGGGAGGCCTCGTCGTCGGAGCCGAGCTCGCGGACCGAGACCACGGGGCCCTCGGGTAGCGCGTTCGCGTGGCCGGCGGTGAGCAGCCGCCAGCCGTGGCCGAGCGCCCGCCAGAGCGTGGCGACGGCCTGCCCGGCGGAGCGCGGGGTCTGGCCGAGCGCCCAGACGGCCTTGCCGAAGTGGTGGTTGTGCCGGTAGCGGTGGGCGATCCGGTCGGCGTACCGGTAGAGCGGCTTCACGGGTCGCAGGACGTGCGGGGCGACCTCCAGCATCAGCATGCCGCCCTGTGTGTGGACGCGGACGAAGACCGTGGCGACGATCTCCTCGCCCCAGCCGCCGACCCGGATGCGGAGGAAGTGGCGGCGGGTCTCGCCGCCCTCCTCGATGGCGCCCGAGCGGTGCAGCTCGAAGCCCTCCGGGGAGTAGGGGGCGGCGGTGCGGGCCGGCAGCCCGTCGACGGGCAGGAAGACGACCTCGTCGATCTCCAGCTCGCGCAGCCGGTCCCGTACGGCGGCCTGGATCTGCGGCGAACCGTGCGGGGAGGGCACGCGCAGCCCCTCCACGAGCGGGACGACGTGCCGCATGATCGCGCTGTTGTCGAGGGGCTCGGGCGCCTTGGCGTCGAGGTTCTTGCGGGGGCGCAGCTCGATGGAGAGCGACCAGGGCTCGTACGGGGCTCCAGCGCCGCAGAACGGGTCCTCGGAGCCGTACATGACGAGCCGCGCGTGCTGCTCGACGCGGATCCGGTCGCGCAGCCGGCGGGAGCGGCCGCCCTCGGCCTGCTCGGCCGGGTCGGAACGCAGGTCGGCGAAGCGGTCCCTGGAGAGCTCCTGGGTGAGCGCCCGGGCGAACTGGCCGCGCTGGGTCGCCACCGCCCAGGCCACGAGCAGCGGCACGGCGACGGTGATCCACACCTCCACCGGGCCGATGCCGAACATCCCCTCGGCGGCGAGGCCGAGCGCGGGCCCGGCGAACTCGCCCGCCTCGGAGACCTCGCCGAGGAACTCGTAGCCGGACTCGTCGTCGCCGAAGCCCAGCAGGAGCAGGAGCAGCGCCGACTGGACGAGGAAGATCCGCCCGTACCAGCGCAGGAGGAAGGCGGGGACGGTGCGCCAGAGGGGCGCGGCGGCGGCCCGGCCGCGGACCCAGCGGGCGAGGCCGAGCACGAGGAACGGCACGACCAGGAGGACGATCAGGCCCTTGGTGAGCGGGAAGGCGATGATCCAGAGGGCGAGGATGCCGGCGGCCCAGGCGAGTTCGACGCGGCGGGCGCGCAGCGCGTGCGCGAGGACACGGCTCGCGTCGAAGCCGAGGGAGGGTGCGGCGAAGCGCTCCTCGTGGACGTACAGCTGCTCGATGACGGCGTCCCGGAAGCCGTCGTCGAGGTAGGTGCCGGCGCAGAGCAGGCGGGTCGACTCGCTCGCGGAAGGTAAGCGGCGCGGATCGACGGCGGGCGCCGCACCGGGGGGCGTACCGGGCGGTGTTCCCGGTGGCGTACTCGGTGGCTGCCCTGGCTGCTGCGGTACGAACGACTGCGTCAAAACTCCCCCGATGTGCGGAACTGTCCTTGTTTTCGGCTCACTTGGCGGGGAACCGGTGGGACAGCATAGGGGAGGCGGGGGCTGCCTGTCGGCGCGAAAACGGCGCCCCCGGGCCGTACGGTCGGTCGTACGGTCCGGGGGCGCCGGGTATGCGGAGGGCCGTCAGGCGGTCAGGCCGTCAGGCCCTGCGGCATGGAGGGTGGCTCAGATGAGGCCGAGCTCGCGGACCGCGTCGCGCTCCTCCGACAGCTCCTGGACGGAGGCGTCGATGCGGGCGCGGGAGAAGTCGTTGATCTCCAGACCCTGGACGATCTCGTACTTGCCGTCGGTGCAGGTGACGGGGAAGGAGGAGATGAGACCCTCCGGGACGCCGTACGAGCCGTCCGACGGGATGCCCATGGAGGCCCAGTCGCCCGCGGCGGTGCCGTTGACCCACGTGTGGACGTGGTCGATGGCGGCGTTGGCGGCGGAGGCGGCGGAGGACGCGCCACGGGCCTCGATGATCGCGGCGCCGCGCTTGGCGACGGTCGGGATGAAGGTGTCGGCCAGCCACTTCTCGTCGTTGACGACGTCGGCGGCGTTCTTGCCGGCGATCTCCGCGTGGAAGATGTCCGGGTACTGGGTCGCCGAGTGGTTGCCCCAGATGGTGAGGCGCTTGATGTCCTCGACGGAGACGCCGGTCTTCTGGGCCAGCTGCGTCAGCGCGCGGTTGTGGTCCAGACGGGTCATCGCGGTGAAGCGCTCGGCCGGCACGTCCGGGGCGGCGGCCTGGGCGATCAGGGCGTTGGTGTTGGCCGGGTTGCCGACGACGAGGACCTTGATGTCGTCCGCGGCGTGGTCGTTGATGGCCTTGCCCTGCGGCTTGAAGATGCCGCCGTTGGCGGCGAGCAGGTCACCGCGCTCCATGCCCTTGGTGCGGGGGCGGGCGCCGACGAGCAGCGCGACGTTGGCACCCTCGAAGCCCTGGTTCGGGTCGTCGAAGATGTCGATGCCCTTGAGCAGCGGGAACGCGCAGTCGTCGAGCTCCATGGCGGTGCCCTCGGCGGCCTTCACGCCCTGCGGGATCTCGAGGAGGCGCAGCTTGACCGGCACGTCCGCGCCGAGCAGGTGGCCCGAGGCGATGCGGAAGAGCAGCGCGTAGCCGATCTGGCCGGCCGCGCCGGTGACGGTGACATTCACGGGAGTGCGGGTCATGGCGATCTCCGTAAGACAGCTGGCGGTGGGGGGTCCCTGCCCCGGGTTCAGGACGTCCCTTCTTGATCGACGATCGACGATCGATCGGTGTGATCGATCGGTGTCTCGACGTGAAGAGATTTCCAGCGGTCAGGCTATCGGACCCGGGGGCCCAGGAACCCCCACCCCCTTGTGGTCCGGCTCACTGCCACCCCTCCGAGAACCCTTCCGCGGCCGGACCGTGCGTCAGTTCGCGGTGCAGACCTCGCCGTCGGTCCCGTCGGTCCCGTCGGTCCCGTCGGTCCCGTCGGCGAGCGTGGCGCAGGCCGTCGCGTCCGTGGCTGCCGTGACCGCGAGCATCGGGGTGTACGCGTCGGTGTCGGCGCCCGCCGGGACGGACGCGCGCCGGGTGGCCCCCGCGACCTCGACCGAGACGGTGTCCCCCGCCGCGGCGCCGCTGATCCGCGCCCAGGCCGCCGCGCAGGTCGCGCTGTGCCGGACCTCGACCAGGGCGGCGCCGGCGCGGGTGCGGGCGACGGTGGTCGCGAGGGGGCCGCCGCAGCCCATGGCCTCCGGGTCGCGGCCGGTGCAGGCGGGGCCCGCGCACTTCACCCCGGCGGGGAGGGCGGTGCTCGGCGCGGCGGTCGGGGCGGTCGGCGAGGGCGGGGTCGCGGCCCGGTCGTCGGCGCCGTCGCCCGTACCGCCGAGGTCGACGAGGAGGAGGGCGGCGGTGACGACGAGCAGGGCGCCGAGGGTCGCGGTGACGTAGAGCAGGAGGGTCCGCCGGGGGCGGGACGGGGACGGGGCCGCCGGGGGGTCGGCGGTCGCAGCGGGAGCCGACGCCCGGGACGGCGCCTGGGCCGAGTCCCGGGACGGCGCCTGGGCCGAGTCGCGGGCCGGTTCGAGGCGCCGGATCTGCATGGTCCGGTCGTCGCGAGACCCGTCGGGATCGGGCGCCCCCTCGCGGTCGCCGATCCGCGCCCACGCCCGCTCGGCGCGCTCCCACTCCGCCGCGAGGTGCCCCGGCTCGGTCCCGGTCACCTCGGCGAGCGCCGCGACGGCGCTCCTGGGGACGGGACGGCGTCCGCCCAGATAGGCGTCCCACGTGCTCCGGTCGTGTCCGGTGCGTTCGGCCACGGCGGTGACGCCGAGGCCGCTGCGGTCGACCAGCCGGCGGAGCCGCTCGGCGAACGCGCGGACGTCCGGGTCGAGTTCGTCCGACAGCGCCTTCCAGCCAGGCATGTACGCCCCCCTTGTCCGCGACCTCCCCTGCGTCCTCGAAGGATGGCAGCTCCGAGGGCGATCCGCGCCCCGGATGCGGAGGCGAGGTGGCGGAATGGTCACTTCCGTGCCACAGCGACCGGCCGGAACTTGAACCTCGTTGGCGCGTACATGACCCTTGATCACAGCGGCGCCCGCCCTCCCACGGGGGAGAGGGCGGGCGCCGTACACGCTCGTCGCCACCGGCACTTCACCGGTGTCGCGTCACCGGCGTCGCGTCACCGCTGCTACGTCACGGTGAGATGGAGGACGTCCTCCAGGAACGGGATCCGCAGCCAGGGTTTCGGCTGCACCATGAGCGCGAGCAGCACGATCAGGCTGCCCATGACCCCGTACGTGATCATGTCCGTGAAGCGGGACCGGACGGCGAGCATGCCCACGGACGGCACCACCCGGCGCATCACGGCGCCGAGGAGCAGGGCCGCCCCGACCAGCATCGTGCCCACCCGGAAGGAGTGCGGGAACGCGTCGACGCCCACCACCACGAGGCCGATGCCGGCGAGCACGAGGACGCTGAGCAGGGGCCACTGGCGCGCGGGCGCCGAGGCGTCGCCGGGCGCCGCCCGGCCGCCGCCCTCGGGTGGCGCCGTGTCGGTGGTGAGGCCGAACCGCCGCCGACGGGCCTTCTTGGCCGCCTCGGCCTTGGCCGCATCAGCCTTGGTCGCATCGGCGCCCGTGGCTGCCTCGCCCACGGCGGCCTCGCCCGCTGCGGCCTCCCGCTCGGCGGCCTCGTCGCCGGAGGCCCCGCTCCCGGGAGCCGCGCCCTCGGCGGTCACGCTCAGAGCGCCGCGGCCGCGCGCTCGGCGGCCTCGACGACGTTCACGAGGAGCTGCGCGCGGGTCATCGGGCCGACGCCGCCCGGGTTCGGGGAGATCCAGCCGGCGACCTCGGCGACACCGGGGTCCACGTCGCCGAGGATCTTGCCCTCACCGTTGCGCGAGACGCCGACGTCGAGGACGGCCGCGCCCGGCTTGACGTCCTCCGGCTTGATCAGGTGCGGCACACCGGCGGCCGCCACGATGATGTCGGCGTTGCGCAGGTGCGCCGAGAGGTCCCGGGTGCCGGTGTGGCACTGCGTCACGGTCGCGTTCTCGGAGCGGCGGGTGAGGATGAGCGGCATCGGGCGGCCGATGGTGACACCGCGGCCGACGACCACGACCTCCGCGCCGTTGATCTCCACGCCGTGCGCGCGGAGCAGCGTGATGACGCCGTTCGGCGTGCAGGGCAGCGGGGCGGGCTCGTTGAGCACGAGCCGGCCGAGGTTGGTCGGGTGCAGGCCGTCCGCGTCCTTGGCCGGGTCCATCAGCTCCAGGATGCGGTTCTCGTCGATGCCCTTCGGCAGCGGGAGCTGGACGATGTAACCGGTGCAGGTCGGGTCCTCGTTGAGCTCCCGTACGACCGCCTCGATCTCCTCCTGCGTGGCGGTGGCCGGCAGGTGACGCTGGATGGAGGCGATGCCGACCTGGGCGCAGTCGCGGTGCTTGCCCGCCACGTACTTCTGGCTGGCCGGGTCGTCACCGACGAGGACGGTGCCCAGGCCGGGCGTGACGCCCTGGTCCTTGAGGGCCGCCACACGGGCGGTCAGTTCGGTCTTGATCGCGGCTGCGGTGGCCTTGCCATCGAGAATCTGGGCGCTCATGGAGACATCCTCCCGGATGACCCCCGCCTTGTTCCAATTCGCTCCCGCCCGACGGCTCGTCAGGCGGAGCAACACATTGCACTTGCACAACTCCGCCGGGTATCGACTGGACAAAAAGTCGACGGTGCGACGACGATGACCGGCGAAGTACCGCGGAAAGTGCCGGGGGGAAATCCGCTCAAATGCCGTGAAAGTCCTCCGCGCGGGCCGCGTCGTCCCCGCACAGAGATCTTCACGGAGGAACCCCCCGATGAGCTTCGGCGACTCGAACAACCCCTACGGCCAGCCGCAGGGCCAGCAGCAGCCCGGTTACGGCTACCCGCAGCAGGCCCCGCAGGGCGTGCCGCCGCAGCAGGGTTACGGCTACCCGGCGGCCCCGCCGGTCTCCCCGTACGGCGGCGGCGGTTACCCCGGCGCGATCACCGAGATGCCCGGTTCGGTCAAGGCCGCCCGCGTCATGCTCTTCGTCATCGGCGGTCTGCAGATGATCGGCGTGATCTTCGGTGTCCTCGGCGCGCTGAGCATCGCCGCCGCGAAGGAGGACCCGACGCTGAAGAGCGACGTCCAGTTCCAGCAGATCGCCGACATGTCCACCGGCGCCGTCTGGATCGCGACCGCGCTCATCCTGGCCTGGGGCGTCTTCGCGATCGTCCTCGGCGCCAAGTTCGGCAGCGGCGGCAACGGCGTCCGCATCGCGGCGCTCGTCTTCGGCATCATCACCGCGATCCTGGGCCTCTACCCGTTCGTCATCATCGGTCTGGCGCACACCGTGCTGGCCATCCTGGTCGCGGTCTTCGTCGGCAAGTCGGACGGCGCCGCCTGGTTCAACCGCAACAAGCACGCGCAGTACTGATCACCCGCTGAACGCGAGGGGCCGGACTCCGTACCGAAAAGTACGGGGCCCGGCCCCTCCGCCGTTCCTGCGGGTCACACCCGCTTGAGCACCGCGAAGCCGTCCGAGCGGTGCGTGATCTCGTACCGCGCCTCCGGATGCAGTTGCGAAGCCAGCTGCGCCGGGTCCGAGACCTGCTGCGACCAGCCGCGCAGGTCGAAGGCGAGGTAGTCCGGGGTCGCGCCCTTCGAGGTGCCGACCCAGTAGACCCGGTGGTCCGCCGTGAGGTGCGCCAGGAGCGAGACGTCCGCCTCCACGCTCGCGCCCTCCGGCACCGCGTCCACCGCCGCCCGCGCCTGCTCGGCCCGGGTGTCCGTGCGGTACGTCTCCGACTTCAGCAGCTCCCGCAGCGGCAGGTTCATGGCGAGGACGAGCGCGACCGCCGTCGCGACGGGCACGACGACCTTCGCGTACGCCGCGAGCCAGGCGTGCGGCGAGGTGCGTGCGGACCGGACCGCGTCCACGAGGGCCAGGAAGACCACCGGCATGAGGATGGCGCTGTAGTGCCAGTGCAGGCCCCAGTGGTTGGCGTCCTGGGAGACGAAGCGCCAGCCCAGCGTCGGCAGGACGATCAGGATCAGCGGGGAGCGCAGGGCGAGGAAGCCGACGATCCCGAGGAGGAAGAAGACCATCTCCCAGCGTTCGCCGGAGACGAGGGCGTCCCCGATGACCTGCCCGAAGGACGTCTCCGCGCCCTCGCCCGTCTTCTCGATCTTGGACCAGTAGTCGTACTGGCCGACCCGGCTCGCCGCCGGGATCAGGACGAGGACCGTGAGGGCGAAGGCCGCCGCGCCGAACCCGGCGAGCGCGGCGCCCAGCCGCTTCCGGCCCTTCACGATGAGGACCACGCCGACCATCGTGACGGTCAGCCCCATGTCCTCCTTGACGAGGACGAGCGGGGCGGACCAGGCGACGGCCGCCGTCCAGCGCTTGAGGATCAGGGCCCGACAGGTCAGGGCGAGCATCGGGACGGCGAAGGCGATCTCGTGGAAGTCGGACTTGACCGCCTCCTGGAGCCCCCAGGAGAGCCCGTACGCGATCGTGAGACCGATGCCGGCGGCCCGGCTGCCGAGGACCTGCTGGGTGGTGCGGCCGACGACGACGGCGGACGCGGCGAAGAGCGCGGCCTGCCCGAGGAGCAGCGATGCGGGCGAGGACCAGACCCCGTACAGGGGCGCGAGCAGTGCGGTGACCGGGCTGAAGTGGTCCCCGAGTATGTGGAAGCCGGGGCCCTTGATGTCGACGATCGGGGCCCGGAACTCGGCGTACGCCCGGACGGACTGGCCGAAGATCCCGAGGTCCCAGGAGGGGGTGCGGAAATGCGTGTACTGCACCCAGGAGTAGAGGAAGTACAGGCCGCAGAGGACGGCCGCGAGGATCACATAGGGCATCGGCGGCGCCGGGGAGAGGCCGTCCGACGCGTTCGGGTCGCTGGTGTCCGCGGCATCCGCAGCGGGCCTGTTCAGTACGTCCAACACCACGTCCCCCACACCGGCGGCCGACAAAAGAGCAACCCATTAGACCAGAGTCCACCCGTTCGGAGGACCGGTCGCCGGGGGCCGGACGCCCGGGAGCCGCCGGCCCTTCTCCGTGATCAAGGGGTGACGTTCTGCGTTCGTTTATCGCCGCTTCCTACCCTGACCGCGCACGCAGACCTCGGGGAAAGGAAGCGTCATGTACAGCATCATCGTGGTGCCCGCACCCGCCGCGGCCTCCGGGAGCCAGGTGAGGCTGGCACCCGGCGAGAGGCTCCACTTCGGCCGCGCCGCCCCCCGGACGGCCACCGCCCGACACACGGCCGCCACCCCGCACACGGCCGGCGCGCCGCGCCATCTGGCCATCCCGCACCCCGGCGTGTCCCGCACGGCCGGGGAGATCGGTGCGACGGCGAGCTACTGGACGCTCAGCAACTTCAGCGCGACCTCGACGTACGTCGTGGAGAACCCGGAGGGCGCCGGGGAGCACATCAAGATCGCGCCGGGGCGGCTCGACGCCCCCGTACCGTTCGAGTTCTCCCGGGTCGTCCTGCCCGCGGGCGGCGACCTGCTCGACTTCAGCGTCTGGGCGCCCCGCCACGACTACCTGGAGCGCGCGCACCCGGCCTGCGCCTGCGCATCCACCTCCACCTCCGCCTGCGTCTGCGTCTGCGCCGGGGACGGGGGCGGGGACGGGGAGCCGACCACGCTCGCCTTTCCCCTCGACCGCACCAAGCGGTACTTCCTCGTCCTCGCCGCGCTCTGCGAGTCGCGGCTGCGCGGCGCCCCGCACGCGCCGCTGCCGACGGTCGACCGGATCGTGGAGCGGCTGCGGCCCCTGTGGCCCGCGGTGAACCGCGCCTCGGTGCAGTGGAACATCGACTACCTGGCCGTGAAGTTACGCCTCAAACCCGGCCCCGACACAGCCGACGCCGGGCCGCGCCTCAACGGCAAGAAGGAGACCCTGGTCTCGCTCGCGCTCCGCTTCGACCTCGTCCACGAGGACGACCTGGTGACGCTGACGGCCCTGCCGGCCCCGGCTCCCCTGACGGAGGCGCGGTGAACGGCTTCCCACTGACCGTCCCCGCCGGGTACGAGGTCGGTGGCTGGACCGTCGAGCGGCCGCTGGGCGCGGGCGCGTTCGGCAGCGTGTACGCGGCACGCCGCACCGGAGGGCATTGCGGAGGGGGCGGCGGAGGGGGCGGCGACCTCCCCGCCCGGGCCGCGCTCAAGTTCCTGCCGACCGGCACCCACACCCCGCGCCAGCTGCGCCACCTGCGCGACCTCGCGGACCGCGAGGTCGACCTGCTGAGGCGGCTGCGCTCGCCGCGCCTGATCCGGCTGTACGAGACCCTCACGGTCGACGACCCGGCGCACCCGGAGCTGGACGGCGCCACCGTCCTCGTACTGGAGGAGGCGGAGCGCCCGCTCCAGTCCCTCCTCTCGGGCGCGGCGCCGCCGTCGGCCGGTCCCGCGCTGCTCGTCCAGATCTGCGAGGGCCTGCACCAGCTGCACACGGCGGGCTGGGTGCACGGCGACCTCAAGCCGGGGAACGTCCTGCTGATGAAGGACGGCACTGTCCGGCTCGGCGACTTCAGCACGGCGAGCGAGCTGGAGGGCACCCACGCCTACGCCGCCGGCTTCGCCACACCCGACTACACACCGCCCGAGCTGCTCTGGTCGGAGGTCGGCGACCGGGGCACGCGGATCCGCCCCAGCGCCGACGTCTGGGCCTTCGGCGTCCTGGCCCACACCGTCCTGACCGGCGCCTCCCCGCTCCCCGGCGGCACGCCGACCGCCCGCCGCGACGCCGCCCTCCGCTACGCGCGCGGCGAGGAGGAGCTCCGCCTCTCCCCCGGGCTCCCCGACGTCTGGCGGGGGATCGTCGCCGACTGCCTGAGCCGCACCCACGAGGAACGGGCCGCGCACGACGCCACGACCGTCCTGCGCCGGGTCCGGGAGGCGGCCGCCGGCCGGATGCCGCGCCGCAGACGCCCCGGACGACGGCTCGTCCCGCTCCTCGCCGCCTCCCTCGCGGGACTGACGGCGGCGGGTCTCGGCCTGTACGCCCTCGGCGACCGGCAGGACGGGACGGACGTCGCCACCGGGTACGAGCGGTGCGCGCCGGGGTACGTCTGCTTCTTCTCCGAGACGGGCGGCCAGGGCCGGATGTGCGACTGGGAGAACGACGACAGGGAGTGGTTCGACGGCGACACGGTCTGCGACTGGGCCCGGGACGAGGGGCCCCGCTCCGTGTTCAACAACGGCACCGCCGACCCCCGAGGCCTCGTCCACGTCGCCTTGTTCGCGGCGAAGGACCTGAAGGACGACCTCGGCTGCGTACGACAGGGCGGGCGCCGCGACCTCGCGCTGCGCCTGCCGATCGCCTCGCACACGTGGTCGAAGACGTGCGAGGAGTCCGTGGCCCTCTGATGTCCGAGTACGGCCCGGGTGCCGAACCCCGGGACCGTGGACCCACCTGATCGCGAGAAGGGAACACGCTCGTGTCCTACGCACAACTGCGCGCCGCACTCCTGGCGTTCCTGACCGCCCTGGGCCTCACCCTCGGGCTCGGCGCCACCACGGCGGGCGCCGCCGAGGCCCGTACGGCCGCCGCCCCGCCCGCCGGCAAGCCGGCCTTCCAACTGCCGTTCGCCTGCGGTACGAAGTGGCAGCTCGACACGTGGGGCCACGACCCGGCGCTCGATATCGTCAAGGTGGGCAACCCGGGCTCCGACGGCCTGCCCGTCTACGCCTCCGCCCCGGGCACGGTCTCGGCCGCCTACTGGAACAACGGCTCCGGCAACACCCTCCAGATCAGCCACGGCAACGGCTGGTTCACGGCGTACTACCACCTCCAGGAGGCGCCGACCGCCTACGTGAAGGTCGGCAGCCGGGTCACCGGCGCCACCCAGATCGGCCGCGTGGGCAAGTCCGGCGGGGCGAACAACTGGGCCCACCTCCACTACGAGCAGCGCTACCTGGCCTCCGGCACGTTCACGGACGAGACCCACCGCCGGCCGGTCCACTTCGACGGGGTCGAGTACAGCGGGGCCGAGCGCCAGTGGGCGAGCGTCACGAGCGCCAACTGCGCCCAGCCGCAGACCGCCCCGTACCAGCCGTGGAACTGCCCCAACGGCTCCGTCTGCTTCTTCTCCGAGACGGGCGGCAGGGGCACGGTCTGCAAGACCGACAGGAACGTGCCGGCGAGCACCTGCGGCCTGCGCAGGTCCTTCTTCAACAACGGCCACCCGCAGGCCGGCGCCGACCACGCGTACGTCTCCTTCACGGAGGGCGGCACGTCCTGCCTCCACCACGGCTGGACGGACGGCCGCGGCGACTTCACCACCGGCGGCCGGACGATCAAGGCCGTGACCTGGGGCGGCGAGTGCCCCTAGGACTTCCGAGGTACCCCGCTCGGGGCCGCGCCGCGAGGGTGTGACCGGGCCGCCCGACCGGTGCGGCCCGGTCACCTCGGGGGGCTCGGAACCATGATGTCCACGTTCGCTCGCGCCTGCGCCGTCGCCCTCGTCCTCATGGTCACCTCGACCGGCTGCGTGGACCGGCCCGCCGCCGGCCCCCGGAGCCCCATCGCGGAATCCGGTGACACGGACACCCGACTCACGGACACCCGACTCACGGACACCGAACTCACGGACACCGACCGCGCGTCGCTCCGCCACGCGGAGCAGGTCCTGGTCGCGCGGTGCATGCGGGCCGAGGGCTTCTCGTACCGGGCGGGGCCGCGCCCGACCCCGGACGAGAGCTTCACCGTCGGCTATCTGCTGTCGGACACGGCCTGGGCCCGGCGGAACGGCTACGGCAGCCGCATCGCCGCCAGGGTCCTGGCGGCGCGGAGGACGGACCCGAACCAGCTGTACGTCGACGGGCTGTCGCCCGAGCGCCGAGGGGCCTACCGAAAGGCCCTGGACGGCGGCGCCGGAGCCCGGACTCTCGCGGTGAAGGTGCCGGGCGGCGGAACGATCGGCCGCCGGCTCGGCGGCTGCGAGGAGACCGCCCAGAAGCAGCTGTACGGCGACCCCGCGACCTGGTTCCGGGCGAGCAGGACCGCGACCAACCTGACCCGGCTGTACGTCTCCGAGCTGGGCCGCGACCCGGAGTTCACCGCCGCCCAGGCGGCCTGGGCGGCATGCATGCGCGCGGCCGGCCACCCGTACGCGACCCCGGCGGACGCCAGGAACGCGCTCCCGGCGAACCGCGAGGACGACAGGGCCTTCGCCGCGGAGGTGCGCCTCGCGACGGCGGAGGCCGAGTGCGCCGGGTCCTCCGGCTTCGCCCGTGCGGGGCGGGCCCTGGAGCGCCGGTACGTGGACGGGCTGCGCGGCGAGTACGGCGACGAGCTCGACACGTACGCACGACTGGAGCGCGAGGCGCTGACCCGCGCCCGCTCCCTCACATGAGCTCCCGCGGCGCGAGGCCGCGGGCGGACGGAGGAGAAACCATGAAGCGTCTCATCGGAAGCGCCGCCGCGGTGCTGGGTCTTGCGGCCGGCTCCGTACTGATCGGTTCGCCGGCCCAGGCGTCGACCGCGTGCGACAACTTCTACAACAACACCGCCCGGTCCGGATACATGTACGCGTGGAACCTGCCCAACTGTTCCGGCCTGCTCGGCGGGGACGTGGACAACGACTCCGACTGGGGCGACTCCAGCGGGTCCTTCCGGGGCAGCGACACCAACAACGCCGAGTCCGTCATGAACAAGGGGACGGGCAGTACGTACCACATCGTCCGGTTCCACGACTACACGGCCTACAACACGCCCAACGGCTACGGATGCCTGCACCCGAACGAGTTCTACGCGAGCGACCTGCGGGACAACCGGCTCAGCGACGGCGGTCCGGCCGCCAACAGCATCAGCTCGCACAACTGGGTGTCGAGCTGCAACCACTGGCTCGACTGACCGCCACGCAACGGCGGGCGGCCCGCCGGTACCCGTCGGGTACCGGCGGGCCGCCCGCCCGTCAGTGCGTCAGTGCGTCACCGATCAGTGGAAGAAGTGGCGCGTCCCGGTGAAGTACATCGTCACGCCCGCCTTCTTCGCGGCCTCGACGACGAGCTCGTCGCGCATCGAGCCGCCCGGCTGCACGACCGCCTTCACGCCGGCGGCCGTCAGGATCTCCAGGCCGTCGGGGAAGGGGAAGAAGGCGTCCGAGGCGGCGTAAGCGCCGCGCGCCCGCTCCTCGCCCGCCCGCTCGACGGCCAGCTTCGCGGAGTCGACGCGGTTGACCTGGCCCATGCCGACGCCGACCGAGGCGCCGTCCTTGGAGAGCAGGATCGCGTTGGACTTGACCGCCCGGCAGGCCTTCCAGGCGAAGGACAGCTCGGCGAGCTCCTCGGCGGACAGGGCCTCGCCGGTCGCCAGGGTCCAGTTCGCCGGGTCGTCGCCCTCGGCCTGGAGGCGGTCGGTGACCTGGAGCAGCGCGCCGCCGTCGATCGGCTTGACCTCGACCGGGTTGGCCGGGGCGCCGTCGGCGCGGAGCACGCGGATGTTCTTCTTCTTGGCCAGGACCTCGACCGCGCCGTCCTCGTAGCCGGGGGCCACGATCACCTCGGTGAAGATCTCCGCGACCTGCTCGGCCATCGCGACCGACACGGGGCGGTTGACGGCGATGACGCCGCCGAAGGCGGAGAGCGGGTCGCAGGCGTGCGCCTTGCGGTGGGCCTCGGCGACGTCGGCGCCGATCGCGATGCCGCACGGGTTGGCGTGCTTGATGATCGCGACGCAGGGCTCGGTGTGGTCGTACGCGGCCCGGCGCGCGGCGTCGGTGTCCGTGAAGTTGTTGTACGACATCTCCTTGCCGTGCAGCTGCTCGGCCTCGGCGAGGCCGCCCGTGCCGTCGACGTAGAGCGCGGCGCCCTGGTGCGGGTTCTCGCCGTAGCGCAGCACGTTGGCGCGCTCGTACGTGTGGCCCAGGAAGCCGGGGAAGCCGCTGTCGTCGTCGGCGGCATAGTCGTCGGCGAACCAGGAGGCGACGGCCACGTCGTACGCGGCGGTGTGCTGGAAGGCCGCGGAGGCGAACAGCTTGCGCATGCGCAGCGTGCTCCCGCCCTCCTTGACCGACTGGAGGACCGCGTCGTAGGCGCCCGGGTCGGTGACGACCAGCACCGAGGGGTGGTTCTTGGCGGCGGCGCGGACCATCGACGGGCCGCCGATGTCGATCTGCTCGACGCACTCGTCGGGGGTGGCGCCGGAGGCGACGGTCTCCTTGAACGGGTACAGGTTCACGACGACCAGGTCGAAGGGCTCGACCCCCAGCTCGGCGAGCTGGTTGCGGTGGTCCTCCAGTCGCAGGTCGGCGAGGATGCCGGCGTGCACGCGCGGGTGCAGCGTCTTGACGCGGCCGTCCAGGCACTCGGGGAAGCCGGTGAGCTCCTCGACCTTGGTGACCGGGATGCCGGCGGCGGCGATCTTCGCGGCGGTGGAGCCGGTGGAGACGAGGGCGACACCCGCCTCGTGCAGGCCGCGGGCCAGCTTCTCCAGGCCGGTCTTGTCGTAGACGCTGACGAGTGCGCGGCGGATGGGGCGCGTCGTACCTTCGGCGGTCACGGGATTGTTACCTTTCGTCCCTCAATGCGGTAGCCGTGCCGGGCCAGACGCCCCACGACCTCGACGAGCAGCGAGCGCTCGACTTCCTTGATGCGCTCATGGAGCGCGCTTTCATCGTCCTCGTCCCGGACCTCGACCACGCCCTGGGCGATGATCGGGCCGGTGTCGACGCCGTCGTCGACGAAGTGGACGGTGCACCCGGTGACCTTCGCGCCGTAGGCGAGGGCGTCACGCACCCCGTGGGCACCGGGAAAACTGGGCAGCAGCGCCGGGTGGGTGTTGACGACCCGGCCGCCGAAGCGGGCGAGGAACTCCTTGCCGACGATCTTCATGAACCCGGCCGAGACGACGAGGTCCGGCTCGTACGCGGCGGTCGCCTCGGTCAGGGCGCGGTCCCACTCCTCGCGGGTCGCGTGGTCCTTCACGCGGCAGACGTAGGTGGGCAGCCCGGCACTCTCGGCGCGCTCCAGACCGACGATGCCGTCGCGGTCCGCGCCGACGGCGACGACCTCCGCCCCGTACCCCTCGGGGTCGGCGGCGATGGCGTCGAGGAGGGCCTGCAGATTGGTACCGGACCCGGAGACCAGGACGACGAGGCGGGCGGCAGCCACTGGGTCACTCTTTCCGTGGTGTTTGTGCGGTCGTACGAACAAATCGTGTCGCTCGATACGGGGAACCCTACGAATGGCTCGACCGTCAGCAACGATACCGGCACACCGGACGGCCCCCACGGGACGGGGGCGGAGCAGGGCGGTAGCGTCAGGGTCCGACGCCGGAAGAGACACCGGAAGAGACAACAGCGGAGACCGCGGGTGCGGCCGCGGTCGCGACGACAGAGGGAAGACGTCCAGCACATGCCGGAACGCCAGTCCACGAACGACAACAACCCGTTCGCGCCGCCGCCCGAGGGCCGGCCGGATCAGCCGTGGCAGCCCCGGCGGCCGGAGGGCTCGGGCGACGACGCGTCCGGCTCCTCGGGGTCGCCGGACGGTTCGGGACAGGAGCCGGACGGGTCGTCCGGGGCGTCCGACGGGCGCTGGAGCCCGCGGCAGCCGGGCCGTTCGACCGACGGGTTCGGCCGGGGCCCCGACCGCCGGGGCGGCCCGGAGGGCGGCCCGGGCCAGGGCGGGTCCGGGCGCGAGAAGGGGATGCGCTGGGACCCGACGGACCCGGCTCAGCGACGGGCGCGCTACGCGATCCTCGCGGGCATGTGGGCCTTCTTCTTCGCCATCTTCGAGATCCCGGAGCTGGCGCTGCTGCTCGGCGCCCTCGGGCTCTACTGGGGCATCAGCTCCCTGCGGACGAAGCCGAAGGAGGCCGCGCCGACCGACGCGTCGGCGGCCCCGGCGGTCTCACCGGCCTCGCCCTCGGAGGCACCCGTCCCCGCTTCCCCGACTCCCGCGCCCGCGGCCGTGCCGGTCCGCTCGATGCGGACGGCCGCGATCAGCGGTCTGGTGGCATCGAGCGTGGCACTGATGATCGTCGCGGTCGGCTTCACGATGCAGCTCGTCTACCAGGACTTCTACGAGTGCCGTGACGACGCCCTGACCCACGCGGGCGAGCTCGCCTGCAACGACCTCCTGCCGAAGCCGCTGCGCGCGGGCTTCGGAGTGCGGGAGTAGCTCAGGCCTCGGGGTCCGGCGGCGGCGGGGAGGACTCCCACGCCGCCGGGAGGTAGTCGTACGGTTCGTAGCCCGGGTCGTCGTCCAGGTCGAGGTCCAGGGCCGGGGCGGCGGCCTTCGCCGTGCCGGCCTGGGTGCCGGGGTCGGGCTTCCCGGTGGATCTCGTCGCCTGGCCGGCGCCGTGAACCGCGCCGGAAGCCGCGCCGGAGCCCGCCGCGTCAGGCGCTGCCGCCGGCTGCGCCTGACGGTCGAAGGGCTCCCCGAACCCGGCCGCGGCTCCCGCACCCTCCCCTGCCCCCGCTCCCGCCCCTGCCCCCGCTCCGACGGACGCGGTCGCCGGGGTCGTCGCGGATGCGGCCGCGTCGGCGTTCGCGGGTGCCGGTGCGGGCAGCGGCAGCGGCTTGGGCCGAAGCGCCCGCCGCCCCCACGCCCGTACGGCCAAGGCCGTCGGCACCCCGACGCAGGCGCCCCACAGCACCGTCGCCGCTCCCGCCTGCCACCACACGGGGCCGAAGGCGGACAGCCGCCCGGAGCCGAGCGGCCCCCCGGCGGCGGCGGCGAGGACCGCCACGACGGCCCCGCATCCCCAGGCGGCCGCCAGGGCCGTCAGGACCGCGTCCCGGGCCGGCCGGCCCGGGGCCGTGCGGCCCACGCGCCAGCCCTGCACGAGGGTGGCCGCCAGCGGGACCGCCGCGGCCGCCCAGTGCGTCCACGTACCGCGGCCCTCGGCGGGCAGCGCGGCGAGGAGCGGGAAGGGCGGCACGGCCGGGTCGCCGGCGAGCCCCAGCGGGGTCGCGAGCGCGCCCGTACCGAGGGTGAACCCCGGACCGAGCCCGTACGCCGCTCCCCACACGGCCGCGTTCGGCAGCAGCGCCAGGACGAGGAGTACGACCGCCACCCGCCCCGACCACTCCCCCGCGAGGCCCGCGAAGGAGGCCTGCGCCTCACCCGCGTGCCAGGCCAGCGAGACCGCGGCGAGCACCGCGCCGCCTCCGCACAGCGTCACGAGCCCGAGCCCCGCCGCTCGCAGGGCGGCCGCCGCCTGCCGCCGGCCGGGCAGCGGGCGGCCGAGCGCCGTCCAGACGCCGGCGCCCGCCGCCCCGAAGACGACGGCGGGCAGCCAGAAACCGGCGCTGATCAGCTCGGCGGGCAGCGGTCCGCTCTCGCTGTAGACCACCACCACCGCCCCGACCATCAGATATCCCCCCGCCACCGCGGCCACCGCGCCGCTCGGGGAGGGGCGCGGCCGGTCACTGTCGTCGCCCGGGTCGAGGGTGTCGCGGGCGGCCCGGTGGAGGAGCCAGACGGGCAGGACGGCGACGAGCATCGGCACGACGCCGAGGGGCGCGGGCAGCCCGGACAGCGTGTCCGTGCGGACCAGGTCCACGCCGTGGGCGAGGAGCCAGAGCCCCGCGGCCGCGTGCAGCGCGCCGCCGGGGCCGTCCGCGAACGGGGAGCTGATCCAGGCGGCGGTCACCAGGACGGCGAGGGCTCCGAGACCGAGCCCGGCGGCGACGCCGCCACGGACGCAGGCGGTGGCCAGGGCCGCGGAACGGCCGCCCTGGACCAGGGGATGCTCGGTCAGATGGGTCACGGGGCCATGCTCCCAACGACACGCGCTTTAGCCGCGTAACAGGCAAACCTCCGCTGTGTCGCTCAAGATACGTTTATGTACTTTTCCGCCCATAGCAGCTCTGCGGGAGGTCGACGCCGATGAGCCGGAGCACCACCGATTCCGCATCCTTCGTCACCCTGCCGACACCGAAGGAGCGGCGCAGGTTGCGTGAGGCCCTCGCCCTGAGCGAGGAGCAGGTCGCCGAGGCCATGGGCGTCACGAAGGCCACCGTCAAGGCCTGGGAGACCGGGCGCTCGGCGCCACGGGGCCGCAAGCGCGAGGCGTACGCGAAGCTGCTCTGCGCGGCGGAGAGCGCCGAAGAGCAGAGGGCCGAAGCACAGGCGCAAAGGGCCGAAGTACAGGGGGCCGAAGCGCAGTGGTCCGAAGCGCAAGGGTCCGAAGCACAGGGGTCCGAAGCACGGAGGCCCGAAGCACGGAGGGCCGAGGAGCCTGCGGAGTCCGTACCTGCCGAGCCCGCGGCCACGCACCCCGTACCCGCGAGGCCGGCGCCCCAGCCCGCGCCCGTCCCCCAGACGGCCCCCTCCCCCGCCTCCGGGTTCGCTTCCGTGTCCGCCAACGTCCGGCCCAAGGCCACCGCCAAGCGGGCCGCCAAGCCGCCGAGGGCCCCCGCCCCCGCCCCGGCCATCGCCTCCGGGCCCGCCCGCAAGGGTGCCCCGAAGCCGCCGGAGCGCCTGAAACCCGCTGCCGCCGAGACGGCGGACGGGGAGCGGGTGACACCGGATCCCACGCGGCCGCCCGCCGTACCGGGCCTCACCCCGGCGGAGGCCTTCGACGCGCTGTACGCGTACGCCGCGCCCGGCCTCGTTCACCAGACCTATCTGCTCACGGGCCGCCGCCGGCTCTCCCGCGAGTCCGTCGAGTACGCCTTCCACCACGCCTGGGAGCACTGGCCCGAGGTCGCCGTCGACCCGGACCCGGTGGGCTGGGTGCGGGCGGCCTCGTACGAGTACGCCCTCTCCCCCTGGCACCGGTTCCGGCGCGCCCACAAGCACCCCGACTCCCCGCCGGCCGAGGCGAACCGGCGGGCGCTGCTCGGCGCGCTCCTCGAACTGCCGCCGCCCTACCGCCGCACGGTCCTGCTCTATGACGGGCTCGGCCTGGACCTGCCGGAGACGGCCGCCGAGACGGAGGCGAGCACCCCCGCCGCCGCCAACCGGCTGCTGCACGCCCGGACGGTCCTCGGGAAGCGGATCCCCGAGCTCGCCGAGCCGGAGGCCCTGCACCGGCAGCTGAGCCGGCTGGTCGCGGAGACTCCGGCGGCGGCCCTCCCGGCGGCCCGCACGATCCGGGCGGGGAGCGAGAAGCGGAGCCGTACCTGGACGCGGGCGGTGCTCGGGGTGACGGCCGTCCTCATCGGCGTCACCGGCTTCACGGCGGCGACCGCGCCGACCCGCTACGTCCCGGTCAACGCCCCCGGCGAGACCGTCAACGGCGTGCCGGTGCGCGGCGGCCCGCAGAAGCTCCGCCCGGAGGATCTGGAGCTCCGCGACAGGCTGCGCTCCGAGCCCAACCCGGGCCCCGAGCGCCTGATCCCGACGGCGGAGTAGCCGCCGGCGGACGCGCGCGGACGCGAGAGGGCCCCGCCCTCGCCCGGGTGACCGGGCGGGGGCGGGGCCCTCTCGTACAGCTACCGCGGGTGTCAGCCCGCGAGGCTGTGCTAGCCGGCCAGAATGGCGCGCGCCAGCTTGGCCGTCTCGGTCGGCGTCTTGCCGACCTTGACGCCCGCGGCCTCAAGGGCCTCCTTCTTCGCCTGGGCGGTGCCGGAGGAGCCGGAGACGATGGCGCCGGCGTGGCCCATGGTCTTGCCCTCGGGCGCGGTGAAGCCCGCGACGTAGCCGACGACCGGCTTGGTGACGTTGGCCTTGATGAAGTCGGCCGCACGCTCCTCGGCGTCGCCGCCGATCTCACCGATCATGACGATCAGGTCGGTGTCGGGGTCCGCCTCGAACGCCGCGAGGGCGTCGATGTGCGTGGTGCCGATGACCGGGTCGCCACCGATGCCCACGGCGGACGAGAAGCCGATGTCACGGAGCTCGTACATCATCTGGTACGTCAGCGTGCCGGACTTCGAGACCAGGCCGATGCGGCCCGGCTTCGTGATGTCGCCCGGGATGATGCCGGCGTTGGACTGGCCCGGGGTGATGAGACCGGGGCAGTTCGGGCCGATGATGCGGGTCTTGTTGCCCTTCGACTGCGCGTACGCCCAGAAGGCGGCGGAGTCGTGGACGGCGATGCCCTCGGTGATGACGACGGCGAGGGGGATCTCGGCGTCGATCGCCTCGACGACGGCGGCCTTCGCGAAGGCCGGCGGCACGAAGAGGACCGAGACGTTGGCGCCGGTCTCCTTCATGGCCTCGGCGACGGAGCCGAAGACCGGGACCTCGGTGCCGTCGAAGTCGACGGTCGTGCCGGCCTTGCGCGGGTTCACGCCACCGACGATGTTGGTGCCGTCACCCAGCATGAGCTTGGTGTGCTTCATGCCCGTGGCACCGGTCATGCCCTGGACGATGACCTTGCTGTCCTTGGTCAGGAAGATAGCCATGGTGTTCTGACCTCGTCCCTTACTTCGCAGCCGCGAGCTCGGCGGCCTTGTCGGCCGCGCCGTCCATGGTGTCCACGCGCTGCACGAGCGGGTGGTTCGCGTCCGACAGGATCTTGCGACCCAGCTCCGCGTTGTTGCCGTCGAGGCGCACGACCAGCGGCTTGGTGACCTCGTCGCCACGGGAGGCGAGGAGCTCCAGGGCCTGGACGATGCCGTTGGCGACCTCGTCACAGGCGGTGATGCCACCGAAGACGTTGACGAACACGGACTTGACGTCCGAGTCGCCCAGGATGATCTCCAGGCCGTTCGCCATGACCTCGGCGGAGGCGCCGCCACCGATGTCGAGGAAGTTGGCCGGCTTCACGCCGCCGTGGTTCTCACCGGCGTACGCGACGACGTCCAGGGTCGACATGACCAGGCCGGCGCCGTTGCCGATGATGCCGACCTCGCCGTCGAGCTTGACGTAGTTGAGGCCCTTGGCCTTGGCGGCAGCCTCGAGCGGGTTGGCTGCGGCCTTGTCCTCGAGCGCCTCGTGCTCGGGCTGACGGAAGTCGGCGTTCTCGTCGAGAGACACCTTGCCGTCAAGGGCCAGGATGCGGCCGTCCTTGGTCTTCACCAGCGGGTTGACCTCGACGAGGAGCGCGTCCTCGGCGACGAAGGTGTCCCACAGGGTGACCATGGCCTCGGCGACGCCCTCGGCCACGTCGGCCGGGAACTTCGCGAGGGCGACGATCTCGCGCGCCTTCTCGATGCTCACGCCCTCGACGGCGTTGACCGGGACCTTCGCGAGGGCCTCGGGGGTCTTCTCCGCGACCTCCTCGATGTCCATGCCGCCCTGCACCGAGGCCATGGCCAGGAAGGTGCGGTTGGTGCGGTCGAGGAGGTACGAGACGTAGTACTCCGCCTCGATCTCCGGGGACAGCTCGGCGATCATCACCTTGTGGACCGTGTGGCCCTTGATGTCCATCCCGAGGATGTCCGTCGCGCGGGCGACGGCCTCGTCAGCGTCGGCGGCCAGCTTGACGCCGCCGGCCTTGCCGCGGCCACCGACCTTCACCTGCGCCTTGACGACGGACTTGCCGCCGAGGCGCTCGGTCGCGGCGCGCGCGGCCTCAGGCGTGTCGATGACTTCACCGGCCAGCACCGGTACTCCGTGCTTGGCGAAGAGGTCCCTCGCCTGGTACTCGAACAGGTCCACGCGCGTCCGTCCCTTTTCTGATGATCGCGGTTCGTTGTCTGCGTGGGCGTGCCGCGGAGGGCAACGTGACTGCGCTGTCACAAGGGAGGCGTACACGGTGTCCGTGGACGCGGCATGTCCGTCTCGCAGGTTATCCCCGAGGGACGTGGGTCCCTAAATCGCAGATCACAACAGAGCGGTGATACGGGTCACAGAATGTAGGGGCCACGGGGCGTTCCGTAGGGGTTGCGCAGCGGGCGTCCGGACCCTCCACGGCAGGCGGGGACTGGGCTGCGGGCTTCTCACGACGCGCCAGGTTCCGGGGTGAGGGGGTTTCAGGGGGCGGTGTGATATGAGCCTCAGTGACCCCCGGAGCACCCGTGCGGGTGGTCCCTGGGCTGCGGATTCCGTACCCCCGCTCAGGCCGGGGGTATCGGCAGCGGGCGCTTCTCCAGCGCGGCGGCCATGATCTCCGGGAACAGGTCGGGCGTGCAGGCGAAGGCCGGGACGCCGAGCGCGGCGAGCGCCGCCGCGTGGTCGCGGTCGTAGGCGGGGGCGCCCTCGTCGGAGAGGGCGAGCAGCGCCACGAACTGGACGCCGGAGGCCTTCATCGCCGCGACCCGCTTCAGCATCTCGTCGCGGATGCCCCCCTCGTACAGGTCGCTGACGAGGACGACCACGGTGTCGGCCGGGCGGCCGATCCGCGCCTGGCAGTGGGCGAGGGCGCGGTTGATGTCGGTGCCGCCGCCCAGCCTCGTGCCGAAGAGGACGTCGACCGGGTCGTCGAGCCGGTCGGTCAGGTCGACGACGGCCGTGTCGAAGACGACGAGCCGGGTGGCGATCGACCGCATGGAGGCCAGCACCGCGCCGAAGACGGAGGCGTAGACGACGGAGGCGGCCATGGAGCCGGACTGGTCGATGCAGAGCACGACCTCCTTCCGGACCGCCCTGGACGCCCGCCCGTGGCCGACGAGCCGCTCCGGGACGACCGTGCGGTGCTCGGGCAGGTAGTTCTTCAGGTTGGCGCGGATCGTGCGGTCCCAGTCGATGTCCCGGTGCCGGGGGCGGTTGATCCGGGCCGAGCGGTCGAGGGCGCCGGTGAGCGTGGCGCGGGTGCGGGTGGCGAGGCGCTTCTCCAGGTCGTCGACGACCTTCCGCACGACGGCCCGCGCGCTCTCCCTGGTGGTCTCCGGCATGGCCTTGTCGAGGGAGAGGAGCGTGCCGACGAGGTGGACGTCGGGCTCGACGGCGTCCAGCATCTCCGGCTCCAGGAGGAGCGTGGCGAGGCCGAGGCGGTCGATCGCGTCGCGCTGCATGACCTGGACGACCGAGCTGGGGAAGTAGGTGCGGATGTCGCCGAGCCAGCGGGCGACGGAGGGCGCGGAGCCACCGAGTCCGCCCGCGCGGTCCTTGCCCTTGGCGTCGGCCCGCCGGGGCTCGCGGCCGTAGAGCTCGGCGAGGGCGCGGTCCATGGCGGCGTCGCTCCCGGTGAGCGCGCGGCCGGTGCCCTCGGCGTCCCCGCCGCCGAGGACCAGCCGCCAGCGGCGCAGCCGCTCGTCGCCCGGGTCCGCCGTGGCACCGGGGCTCGCGCCGGCACTCGTGCCCGCGCCGGTACTCGTACTCGTGCCGGGGCTCGTACTCACGTGGTGGGCTCCGTTCCGAGGATGAGGTGGAGCAGGGGCAGGACGCCGTCCGCCCGGTCCCGGTCGAGGCCGGTGGCGAAGCCGGGTACGCCGCCATGCGCCGCGCTCCCCGGCCCCTCGGCCTTCGGGCCGCGCGCGACGAGCTCGCCGAGGGTGCGGCGGACACCGGGCTCGTATCCGGAGAAGGTGCGCCGCAGCAGCGGCAGGACGTCGGTGAACGCCTCCGCCGGTACGGACGTGAGCCAGGTGTCGACCAGGCCGAGCAGCCGCTCGTCGTGGACGAGGAGCAGTCCGCCGCCGGAGGCTCCGCCGGCGAAGCCCTCGATCCAGGCGGCGGCGTCCTGCGGCGGGGCGCCGGGCGAGAGGGCGCGGCTCATGAGCGGCGCGGCCTCGTCCTCGGCGATCCGGCCCTCGTCGAGGAGCAGCCGGGTGGCCCGGCCGCGCAGGACGCCGGGCACCCGGTCGCGGCCGGCGAGGCGGCGCAGGACGCCCGTCCAGCGGTCGGCCGGACGCGCGGTGTCCGGCAGCAGGCCGAGCGCCTGGTGGACCTCGTCGATCCGCTCGCGCATGGCGGTGGCCGCGTCGGCGTCGAGTCCGGTGCAGGCGGGCGGGAGGCCGACGCAGATCCGCTCGGCGAGCCCGGCGGCGACCTCGGCGAGGGCGGCCGTGTCGGTGCCGCGGACGTCGCCGTAGCGCAGGGAGCGGGCCAGGGCCGGGAGGGCCTGGGCGAGGTGGGTGACGTCGGTGTCGAGCGCGGCCCGATCGGCGAGGGCCCGCATCACGACCGGCAGGGCATCGGTGAGCCCGGCGAGCAGGCACTGCTCGGCGAGGGCGGTGATGTCGGCGAGGGCGGTCGTGGTCACGGCCCGGGACTCGGCCCTGGCGGTGGCCGCGGCCTCGACCGTGGTGCCCCAGACCCCGGCCTCGGCCACCTGGACGTGCAGCTCGGGCTCCCAGCCCAGCCGCCAGGTCTCCCGGAAGGTGCCGGTGCCGGCCCGTCCCGGGGCGGGGGCGCCCCAGTCGACGCCGAGCAGCCGCAGCCGGTGCAGCAGTCGGCTGCGGGCGCCGTCCGTCTCCTTGCGGAGGTCGAGGTCGAGCTCGCGCCGCTGCGCCTCGGGCTTGAGGCGCAGCGAGCGCTGGAGGCGGCTCAGGTCGCGCTGGAGGGGGACGGCGGGGGCGCCGGCCGGCACCTCGCCGAGGACGTCGCCGACGACGAGGCGGTCGCGGACGAGGGCGAGCGGCACGTCGGAGCCCTCGCACAGGACGGCGCGGACGGCGTCCGTCGTCTCGTCGAGTCCGGGGAGCGGCCGGCCGCGCAGGGCGGCGAGGGTCTCGGCGAGCCGGACCGCCTCGATGACGTGGGCGGTGGAGACGTGGTGGTCCTCCGCCCTGAGGAGTCCGGCGACCTTGGCCATCCAGCGCTCGACGGGCCGGTCCGGGGCGGTGAAGAGGTGTCCGTACCAGCCGGGTGCCTCGATGCCCGCGCCGTAGCCGGAGCGCCGGGCGAGCCTGCGGTGGGTCCAGGGCACCCAGGTGAGCTCGGTCTTCACCTTGGGCAGGCCCTTGAGGAGGGCGCGGTCGGCGGCGACGGTGGTCTTCCAGGTGAGGGCGGGGACGTGCCAGGCACCGCAGACGACGGCGACCTCGTCGCCGAACTCCTTGCGGGCGGCCCGCAGCTGGAGCCGCATGTACGCCTCGCGGACGAGGTCGCGGGGGTGGCCCCCGTGGCCGTACGCCTCGCGCAGGGCCCCCATCGCCTCGGCGAGGGCCTCGAACGGGGCGGTGGGGTCCTCCTCGCCGCGCAGTTCGACGACGTCCTCCCACCACTGCTCGGCGTCCTCGTGCCCGGCGGCCCTGGCGAGCTCGGCGAGCGGGTCGATCCGCAGGGTCAGGCCGTCCATGGCCCGTCCGCCGTCACCGTCGCCTCTCCCCTCCCCCTCGCCCTGTCCGCCGTCACCGTCCCTTCTGTCACTCCCGACGCATGGTCCGCCGTCGTCACGACCTCCATCACCATCGCGCCCGCCATCACCATCGCGTCCACCGGCACCGTCGCGTCCACCGGCACCGTCGCGGCTGCCCTCGGCGCCCCGGCCACCGTGCGCGTCCCCGCCGCCGTAGCCCCCTTCGCCGTCGGACCAGGTGGGGTCGGCGGCGGCGAGGGTGTGGGCGGCGGGCAGGTCGACGAAGCGGACGGCGGCGCCCCGGTCGAGGGCCCAGCGGATCGCGACCCACTCGGGCGAGAACTCCGCCATCGGCCAGAACGCCGCCCGTCCGGGGTCGTCCACGGCGTGTGCCAGCAGGGCCACGGGCGGCCGCATCGACTCGTCCCCGGCGAGGGCGACGAGGGCGTCCGCCTCGGCGGGTCCTTCGACGAGGACCACGGCGGGCTTCTCCGCCTCCAGCGCGGCCCGCACCGCGCGGGCCGAGCCGGGCCCGTGGTGCCGGACCCCGAGGAGCAGGGGCTCCCCGCGCCGCCCGCGGCCTCCGGCCCGGACCGTGCTCCGGCCGGGTCCGGGGATGTCGGGTGCCGGGGCCGTGGGGGCGGCTGTCATGCGCTCACCTCGCGGCAGGCGCGGTAGAAGTCCTTCCAGCCGTCTCTCTCCCTGACCACGGTCTCCAGGTACTCCTGCCAGATCACCCGGTCGGCCGCCGGGTCCCGGACCACGGCTCCGAGGATGCCGGCGGCGATGTCCCCGGGGCGCAGGACGCCGTCGCCGAAGTGGGCGGCGAGCGCCAGGCCGCCCGTGACGACGGAGATGGCCTCGGCCGTGGAGAGCGTCCCCGAGGGCGACTTGACCTTCGTCCGCCCGTCGGTGGTGACTCCGTCCCGCAGCTCGCGGAAGACGGTGACGGCGCGGCGGATCTCGGCCGCTCCGGCCGGCACGGCGGGCAGGTCGAGGGAGCGGCCGATCTGCTCGACGCGCCGGGCGACGATCTCGACCTCGGCGTCGGGCGTCGCGGGCAGCGGCAGGACGACGGTGTTGAAGCGGCGGCGCAGCGCGCTGGAGAGTTCGTTGACGCCCCGGTCGCGGTCGTTGGCCGTGGCGATGAGGTTGAAGCCGGGGACGGCCTGCACCTCCTCGCCGAGCTCCGGGACGGGCAGGGTCTTCTCGGACAGGATCGTGATGAGGCTGTCCTGTACGTCGGCGGGGATGCGGGTGAGCTCCTCGACCCGGGCGGTCGCGCCCCGCGCCATCGCCCGCATCACCGGGCTCGGCACGAGTGCGTCGCGGCTGGGGCCGTGGGCGAGGAGCCGCGCGTAGTTCCAGCCGTACCGGACGGCTTCCTCGGGCGTGCCCGCGGTGCCCTGGACGAGCAGGGTGGAGTCACCGCTGACGGCGGCGGCCAGGTGCTCGGAGACCCAGGTCTTCGCGGTTCCGGGCACGCCGAGCAGCAGGAGCGCCCGGTCGGTGGCGAGCGTGGTGACGGCGACCTCGACGATGCGGCGCGGTCCGACGTACTTGGGCGTGATCACCGTCCCGTCGGGGAGCGTGCCGCCGAGGAGATAGGTGGCGACTGCCCAGGGAGAGAGGCGCCAGCGGGCGGGCCTCGGCCTGTCGTCGGCGGCGGCGAGTGCGGTGAGTTCGTCGGCGAAGGCGTGCTCGGCGTGCGGCCTCAGAGCCTCGGCGGTGGCCTCGTGCGGGCCCGGTCCGGTGTCCGTCTCGACACCGGAGCCGGGCTGCGCGACAGTTTCGGGCACGGTCATGGATCCCCCTCCAGATCGCTCGACCTGTTGTGCGATCCACCGTGCACCATCGCACTGACAATCGCCTTCCACCGCTGGTCAGGAGCGCTGCGAGGAAAGGGATATGAGGCTGGGTCAGCCCGCGACGGGGGCCGGCCCACGGCGGTGAGGCAGCGGGCGGCGGAGGTCAGCCCACGGCGGTGAGGCAGCGGGCGGCGGAGGTCAGCCCACGACGGGGGAGACGGCGACGCAGCCGCCCGCCATCGCCTGCTCGCCCTCGGCCTCCTTGATGACCTTGCCCTGGTAGACGATCTTGCACGTGAGGCCGGCCGGGTCGAGTGCCATCGGCATGACGGCCGGCGGCATGATGCCCTTCAGCGTCACGGTCTTCTTCCACGGCAGGGCCGGCTTCTTCTCCGACTCGAGCTTCGGCGCCGTCGCGGTGCCGCCACCGGCGTGGTACTCGATGGACTCGGCGCCCTTGCCGCTGACCTCGTACGTGACCTCGTAGGTCTCGGTGACGGACTTGTCGACCTGCTCGACGGCCTTCTCGGCCGCCTCCGAGCAGGCGCCGAGCCCGAGGGCGAGCCCTGCGACGGCGAGGGCCGAGACGGCGGTACGGACGGTGCGCTTCTTCATGACGGGGTTCCCCCTGGGCGGGTGGTGCCGGCCTTCGGTCCCGCGCAGAGAATCGCAAAGAGAGAGTAAAGTCAAATCGTCTTTCCCGAGGTCGGGGGCGTTGTCAGTGGCGGCGTCTACGGTCGTCGACATGAATGCCATGGGGGTGCGCTGGACGGCTGAACAGGTGCTGGCACTGGCTCCTGACGATGCCTCACGCAGAGCGGCGGGCGAGCTGGGCGCGGCCGGGCCGTGGTCGGACACCGGCCGCGACGAGGGGGCGCTCTGGGGCCGGTGCGGGGGCAGCGGCGGCCGGTCGTACACGACGGCGGTCGACCTCACCGGGCCCGCGTACACATGCGGTTGCCCCAGCCGGAAGCTCCCGTGCAAGCACGCGCTGGGCCTGCTGCTGCTCCAGGCGTCCCACCCGACGGCGATCCCGGACGGCGCCCCGCCCGAGTGGGCGGCGCCCTGGCTCGCGAAGCGCCGGGAGGAAGCTGCCGGGGCCACGACCCGGCCGGCCGGGACCGGCGCCTCCGGAGCCGTGGCCGATCCCGAGGCCGCGCGCCGCAGGGCCGAGCGCAGGGCGGCCCGGATCACCGCGGGCGCGGAGGAGTTGGAGCAGCGGCTCGCCGACCTGCTCCGCGGCGGCCTCGCCACGGCGGAGCGGAGCGGGTACGGCCTCTGGGAGGAGACCGCGGCCCGCATGGTCGACGCCCAGGCGCCGGGGCTCGCGGGCCGGGTCCGGGAGCTGGGCGCGATACCGGGCTCGGGTCCCGGCTGGCCCGTGCGCCTCCTGGAGGAGTGCGCGCTGACCCACCTCCTCGACCGGGCCTGGCTCGCCGCCGACCGGCTGCCCGCCGGCTTCGCCACGACCGTGCGGACCCGGGTCGGTCTCACCGTCCCGGCCGACGGCGCCCCGGTGCGCGACCACTGGCTCGTCCTCGCGCAGTACGACACGGCCGACGCCCGGCTGACCACCCGGCGCGTCTGGCTGCACGGGGCCTCGACCGGACGGACGGCCTTCCTCCTGTCCTTCGGCGCGGCAGGCCGGGCCCCCGCACTAGCGCTTCCCGTGGGCGCGCTGCTCGACGGAGAGCTGACGCCGCACACGGGCGCGGGCCGGCTGCGCGCGGAGCCGGGTGAGCACTTCGTCCCGGTCGACGCCCCCGTCTCCCCGCCGCCCGGCGGGCCGGTGGGCGAGGCTCTCGACGCGTACGGGCGGGCGCTGAGCGAGGACCCGTGGCTGGAGTCCTGGCCCGTGACGCTGCGCCAGGTCGTCCCGGCACGGGCGGAGTACGGCTGGCAGCTCGCCGACGCGGACGGCCGCGAGGCCCTGCCGCTGACGCCCGCCGCACAGAACCGGCCCGGGCTGTGGCGCCTCGTCGCCCTCTCCGGCGGCGCCCCGCTGACCGTCTTCGGCGAGTGCGGCCACCGGGGCTTCACCCCGCTCGCCGCCTGGTCGGCTGAGTCCCCGGCCGAGACGGTGCCCCTCATATGACGGCCCGCCACCTCCCCCGACCGCACGGAGGACTCCGATGAACACACGCGCGACGACCCCGGCCCCGTACTCCGGCAGCGGCACCGGCGACAGCGCTCGCGTCTGGGAGGAGCTCGTCACCTCCGCACTCCTCGGCACGGACCGACGGCCGCCCACGGTCCTCGCGAGCACGGCGGGAGCGTCCGGAGCGACCGGAGCTGCCGGAGCGCCCGGGACGACCGGAGCTACCGGAGCTGCCGGAGCGCCCGGACCGACCGGAGCTGCCGGAGCTGCCGGAGCTGCCGGAGCGACCGGAACGACCGGAGCGACAGGCACGACCGGAGCGACAGGCACGACCGACCCGGATACGAGCGGCGCGGGCGCGCCCGGCGTCGGCCCGGCGGGTGGGGACCTCGCGGGTGCGCTGCTCGACGCCGCCGCGCTGCACACCGTACGGCGCAGGGCGGGGCTGCGCCCCGGGCCCGCCGCGCCGCCGCTCGACCTCGCGCCGGAGGACCCGCGCCGGCCGCTGCCCGAGGCGGCCCGGAAGCGGCTCGACCAGCTCCTCGCCGGGCGGGCCGCGCCGTCGCCCGCCGCCGGGAGACGCGGTGCCGCTCCCGACCTCGCCGAACTGCTGCCCCAATGGCTGACCCTCGCCAACGAGCGCGGGTACAAGGCGCCGCCCGCCGCCCTGCCCGCCCTGCTCGACGCGGCCAGGGCCCGCACCGACCTGCGGCCCCAGGCGCTCCGGCTCGCCGGGCCGCGCGGCCTGTGGCTGGCCGCCCTCAACCCCGAGTGGCGGTTCGCCCTGCGCGGTTCGGGCGCGGCCGGCCGGCTCCCGTCCCCCGGGGACTCCGAGGGCGTCAGGGCCTTGTGGGACGAGGGGCTGTTCGCCGAGCGGGTCGCGCTGCTGGCCGCCGTCCGGACCGGGGACGCGGGGGCCGGTCGCGCCCTTCTGGCGTCCACCTGGACCGCCGAGCGGGCGGAGGACCGGCTGATGTTCCTGGACTCCCTGCGGACCGGGCTCTCCGACGCGGACGAGGACTTCCTGGAGGCCGCCCTCGCCGACCGCAGCCGCAACGTCCGCGCGACCGCCGCCGAGTTGCTCGCCGCCCTGCCCGCCTCGGCGTTCGCGGGCCGGATGGCGGGCCGGGCCGCCACCTGCGTCGGCCTCGACCGGACGGCGGAATCGCCCACGATCTCGGTCGAGGCACCGCACGAATGCGACGCGGCGATGGAGCGCGACGGCGTCGTGGCGACCCCGCCGGCGGGGCGGGGCGCGCGCTCCTGGTGGCTGGGCCAGCTCGTCGAGGCCGCTCCCCTCGCCTGCTGGATCGCCCGGTTCGGCGGACGGACCCCGGAGGAGATCGTCGCCCTGCCGGTCGCCGACGACTGGCAGGCCGAACTGCACGCCGCCTGGTGCCGGGCGGCCGTGCGGCAGAGGGACGCGTCCTGGTCGCGCGCCCTGCTCGGCGCCCCCGCCGTACCGCCCGCGACGGGCCCCGGGACCTCGTCACTGGCCGAGCGGGCACAGCTCCTCGCGACGCTCCCGGCGGACGAGCGGGCCCACTGGGTCGCCGCCTTCGTCGCCGCCCACGGCCTGTCGGAGGCCTTCCAGCTGCTCGGCGTCTGCGCCGTGCCCTGGGCGGAGCCGCTGGGCGCCGCCGTGGTCGACTCCCTCGACATCGCCCGGGACGCGGGCAGTTACCCGTGGAGCTTCAGCGGGGTGATGGGCCTCGCCGAGCGCTGCCTCTCCCCGGAGGCGGCACGGCACCTGGACTCCCTGACGACCCTGCCCGACGAGGAGGAGGACACCGCGCCCGGCGCGGGCGGCTACTGGTCCGAGGCCTTCCAGCGCCTGGTCTCCACCCTCCGGCTGCGCGCCGCGATGCGCGCCGAGCTCGGCGGCGGCCCCGGGCCGGCCGGGGCCGCCGACTGACGGGCGGCACACGGCGAAGGGCCCCTCCCGAAGGGAAGGGGCCCTGGCGGACCAGGCGCCGAAGGCGCACACGTGTACGGCGGGTCAGGCCGCCACGCGGACGTTCGCGTTCACCCATTCGACGATGGAAGCGGTCGTCGCGCCCGGCGTGAAGATCTCCGCCACGCCCTTCTCCTTGAGCGGCGCGATGTCCGCGTCCGGGATGATGCCGCCGCCGAAGACCTTGATGTCCTCCGCGTCCCGGTCCTTCAGCAGTTCCAGGACCTTCACGAAGAGCGTGTTGTGCGCGCCCGAGAGGATGGAGAGACCGATCGCGTCGGCGTCCTCCTGGATCGCGGTGTCGACGATCTGCTCGGGTGTCTGGTGGAGACCGGTGTAGATGACCTCCATACCGGCGTCGCGCAGCGCCCGCGCGATCACCTTGGCCCCGCGATCGTGGCCGTCGAGGCCCGGCTTGGCGACCACCACGCGGATCGGACCGGTCACACCCATCACTGCCTCCACATGCGACCCCCGCGCTTGATTGCCGGGGCGGTGAACGAACGTTATCTCCAGCATCCCGCAAGCGGCCGTTTCGCGGTGGCGAGGGAGGGGGAAATCACACGTGGGACATGTTCGCTCTGCGCCGTTCCCCGCTTAGGGCCCTCCTCCTGGGCCCACCAGCCGCAAGCGGGGCCCGGTCGCAAGGGAGCCGCGAGGAGGTCGCCGTACCTCCGCGCCGCCGTCCGTGCGGCGCGGAGGTACGGCGTACCTCCATACGGTCCGGCCCCGCGTGTCGATCGGGAGGTCGGCGATGGAGCTCTCCAAGG
>NZ_BMSF01000022.1 GCF_014649015.1 Streptomyces narbonensis | reverse complement strand
CGGCCACTTCGGCCGCGAGCTGCCGGACTTCACCTGGGAGCGCACCGACCGCGTGGACGCCCTCAGGAAGGCCGCGGGTCTGTAGGTCCCGGACTCCGGCGACCCGGATCCCGGAAACTCCCGGCTGTACGTGACGGAAGCCCGGTACCCCTTGGGGGGCGCCGGGCTTCCGTCTGCCTGACTGTCGGTGCCGTCTGGTAGGTATGGGGCTGTGAGCAGCGAGAAGGAGCACGACGAGACCACGGACGGGCCCGAGCAGCTCGCGCTCATCCGGGAGACCGTGCGGAAGGCGAACGTGCCGCGGGCCAAGCCGCGGACCTGGCGGGGGGCCGCTCTGGCCAAGGAGCTGCCCGTCGCCCGGGTCGTCGTGAACAAGGGGTCGCTCCACCTCGACCAGTTCTTCGACTACGCGGTCCCGGAGGAGCTCGACGGCGTCGCCCGGCCCGGGGTGCGCGTCCGGGTGCGGTTCGGGGCGGGCGCCCACCAGGTGCGGAACGGACGCCGTGAGGGCGGGCGGCTGATCGACGGCTTCCTCGTCGAGCGGCGGGCCACCTCCGACTACTCCGGACCCCTCGCCGCCCTCGCCGACGTCGTCTCGCCCGAGCCGGTGCTCGGCCCCGAGCTGCTCGGCCTCGCCCGGGCCGTCGCCGACCGGTACGCGGGCAGCCTCGCCGACGTGCTCCAGCTCGCCGTGCCGCCGCGCAGCGCCCGCGCCGAGGGCCGGACCTCCCCGGAGCCGATGCCACCGCCGGAGCCCCCGGAGCCGGGGACCTGGCAGCGGTACGAGCAGGGGCCCGCCTTCCTGACCTCCCTCGCGCGCGGCGGAGCACCCCGGGCCGTGTGGAACGCGCTGCCGGGACCGCACTGGGCCGAGGAGATCGCCCGTGCCGTCGCCGCGACCCTGGCCTCGGGCCGGGGCGCCCTCGTCGTCGTACCGGACGGACGGGCGGCCGGCCGGGTCGACGCGGCGCTGACCGAGGTCCTGGGGGAGGGGCGGCACGCGCTCCTCACTGCCGAAGCGGGCCCCGAGAAGCGGTACGGGCAGTGGCTCGCCGTCCGGCGCGGCTCCGTGCGCGCCGTCGTCGGCACCCGGGCCGCGATGTTCGCCCCCGTGCGGGACCTCGGGCTCGCCGTCATCTGGGACGACGGCGACGGCAGCCACAGCGAGCCGCACGCTCCACAGCCCCACGCGCGCGAGGTGCTGCTGCTGCGCGCCGCCCACGACCGGTGCGCCTTCCTCCTCGGCAGCACGAGCTGCACCGTCGAGGCCGCCCAGCTGGTGGAGTCCGGCTGGGCCAAGGCCCTCGGCGCCGGACGCGAGCAGGTCCGCAGGGCCGCCCCCCTGATCCGGACCGTCGGCGACGGCGAACTGGCCCGCGACGAGGCCGCCCGCGCGGCCCGGCTGCCCTCGCTGGCCTGGCAGGCCGTACGGGAGGGGCTGAAGACCGGGCCGGTGCTCGTCCAGGTGCCCCGGCGCGGATACGTGCCCCGGCTGGCCTGCGAGCGCTGCCGGACGCCCGCGCGCTGCCGTCACTGCGCCGGGCCCCTGGAAGCCCCCGAGCAGCAGGAGCTGCGCTGCGGCTGGTGCGGGCGCGGCGCCCCCGACTGGCACTGCGTGGCGTGCGGATCGAACCGGCTGCGGGCCCAGATCGTGGGCGCGCGGCGCACGGCGGAGGAGCTCGGCCGGGCGTTTCCCGCGGTGCCGGTGCGGACCTCGGGGCGCGACCACATCCTCGACACCGTGCCCGGGCGCCCCGCGCTCGTCGTCTCCACCCCCGGCGCCGAACCCGTCGCCGAGGGCGGCTACGCGGCCGCGCTGCTCCTCGACGGCTGGGCCATGCTCGGCAGGCCGGACCTGCGCGCGGGCGAGGAGGCGCTGCGCCGCTGGATCGACGCGGCTTCGCTGGTGCGGGGGCAGCCCGAGGGCGGCACGGTCGTCGTGGTCGCCGAGCCGACGCTCCGTCCGGTCCAGGCGCTCGTCCGCTGGGACCCGGTGGGCCACGCCCAGCGGGAGCTGGCCGAGCGGGCCGAGCTGGGCTTCCCGCCGGTCTCCCGGATGGCCGCGGTGTCCGGACCGCCGGCGGCCGTCGAGGGCTTCCTGGCGGCGGCCGGGCTGCCGGGCGACGCCGAGGTCCTCGGTCCGGTACCGCTGCCGGTGGTCCGCCCCGGCGGGCCGCGGCGCCCCGGGGACACGCCCCCCGGCGAGCAGTGGGAGCGCGCCCTGGTCCGGGTGCCGCCGGGCAGCGGGGCGGCCCTGGCGGCGGCCCTCAAGCAGGCCCGGGCGGCCGGGCTCGCTCGCGGTGGCGGCGAACCGGTGCGGATCCGCGTCGACCCGCCGGACATCGGCTGACGCCGCCGTCGGCACCGCCCGGCGTCTCCACCGCCATGACGCGCGACGGCCGCCGGCCCCGGTGGGGCGGGCGGCCGTCGGAGGCCCGGAGCGGGTCAGCCGTTGCGCGGGCCGGGGAGGGCCGAGGGGCGCGGGTCCTCGCGGAGGGTGGCGCTGCCCGAGGTGGGCTGCGGCGGCATCGAGCGGGCGGCGGGCACCGCGGGAAGGGTGCGGGTCACGCCCGGCTCCGTGGCGTGGTCCTGCTCCGCGGGGACGCCGGGCTGCGGTGCGCGGCGGGCACCGTAACGGCGGTGGACGGCCTGCTTGGTGACACCGAGCGCGGAACCCACCGCGTCCCACGAGAAGCCGAGCGAGCGGTCGAAGTCGACCGCCGCGGTCACCAGGGTCTCGACGCTGTCCCGCAGCTCCTGGGCGAGGCGGACGGTCGGGGCGGGCGCGCGCCCGTAGACGACGAAGCCCGTCGACGGGCCGGAGCGGCGGGGACGGTAGACATTGCCCAGCTGGGCCGTGAGTGTGCGCAGTGCGTCCACCTGCCGCCGGACCCGCTCGATGTCCCGCACCAAGAGGTGCAGACTCGCCCGGGCTTGGGCGTCGTGGGTTGCGTGGTCGGCCATGTGAAAGCCTCTCGAACCGGCGATTAAGGGGGCGGGTCGCAGGGGGGGGGAACGGCGACCCGATTCGGTCAATCTCTCTTGACCAACGCGCCACCGGGAGTTGGGTCACGCTGCGGGGGCGTACACGCATATGCGCGGGGCGCTCGTCCTTCCGTACGCCCCCTTCGCGTGGGCCCTCTAGACTGGTGCGCTGCCCGTAAAGCCCCCGGACAGACAGGCAGCCGCCACCCATGAAGCTCGTCTTCGCAGGCACCCCCGAGGTCGCCGTTCCCGCCCTGGACGCCCTGCTCGCCTCCGGCCGGCACGAGGTGGCCGCCGTGGTCACCCGCCCGGACGCCCCGGCGGGGCGCGGGCGACGGCTCGTCGCCAGTCCGGTGGCCCAGCGGGCCGAGGAGGCCGGCATCGAGGTCCTCAAGCCGGTCCGGCCCCGCGACGAGGACTTCCTCGCCCGGCTCCGGGAGATCGCCCCGGACTGCTGCCCGGTCGTCGCCTACGGCGCGCTGCTTCCCAAGGTCGCCCTCGACATCCCCGCCCGCGGCTGGGTCAACCTGCACTTCTCACTGCTGCCCGCCTGGCGCGGCGCGGCGCCCGTGCAGCACTCCCTGATGGCCGGCGACCAGGTGACGGGCGCGTCCACCTTCCTGATCGAGGAGGGGCTCGATTCGGGCCCGGTCTACGGCGTCGTCACCGAGGACGTCCGTCCGACGGACACCAGCGGCGACCTGCTGACCCGGCTCGCCTTCGCGGGCGCCGGGCTGCTCGCCGCGACCATGGACGGCATCGAGGAAGGCAAGCTCCAGGCCGTGCCGCAGCCCGTCGAGGGCATCACCCTCGCCCCGAAGATCCAGGTCGAGGACGCGCACGTCGACTTCGCGGCCCCCGCCCTGCGCGTCGACCGGGTCGTCCGCGGCTGCACCCCGGCCCCCGGCGCCTGGACGCTCTTCCGCGGCGAGCGCCTCAAGCTGATCCAGGTCACCCCCCTCCCGGACCGCACCGACCTCGCCCCGGGCGAGCTCGTGGTCGGCAAGAACAACGTGTACGCCGGCACCGGCTCGTACGCCGTCGAGCTCCTCTGGGTCCAGCCGCAGGGCAAGAAGCCGATGAAGGCCGCCGACTGGGCCCGCGGCGTCCGCATCACCGCGGGGGAGCGGCTGGGGGCCTGACCCCGTGCTGCTGCCGCTTCCCGAAGGGCCCTGGTGGGACTGGGAGGTCCGTCACTACGACGGCAGCCGGCTCACCCTGGTCGCCGACGACGACCTCGCGTACCACCACGGGCTCGAGGTCGTCTTCACGGACACCCTCTACGTCCGGTGCCCGATGCACTTCATGGACCCGGAATTCCGCGCGCCCACGCCCGAGGAGCGCGCGGAGGTCACCCGGCTCGTCGGCGACGAGCCGCCCGTGCTCGTCGCCTTCGAGGCGGACGGCGGTGGCACGGTGCCGGCCGGGTGCCTGATCGCGGCCGAGGGCTGGGCGATCCGCCAGGGGCGTTTTCCCCGGGGGACGTCGGCGGACGTACGCTGAGGGGGTTCGACCCCTCATTTCGTCACGCGGAGCACCTTTGAGCGAGCAGGCACGTCGCCGTCCCCACAAGCCCTACCGGAGGCCTCAGAAGGACCCCGTCCGGATGCTGGCCTTCGAGGCGCTGAGGGCGGTGGACGAGCGCGACGCCTACGCCAACCTGGTGCTGCCGCCGCTCCTGAGGAAGGCCCGCGAGAAGGGCGACTTCGACGGGCGGGACGCGGCCCTCGCGACCGAGCTCGTCTACGGGACGCTGCGCCGCCAGGGCACGTACGACGCGATCATCTCCGCCTGCATCGACCGGCCGCTGCGCGAGGTCGACCCGCCCGTGCTCGACGTGCTCGCGCTCGGCGCGCACCAGCTCCTCGGGACCCGGATCCCGACGCACGCGGCCGTCTCCGCCAGCGTCGAGCTCGCCCGGGTGGTGCTCGGCGACGGACGGGCCAAGTTCGTGAACGCCGTGCTGCGGAAGATCTCGCAGCAGGACCTCGACGCCTGGGTGGCGCAGGTCGCCCCGCCGTACGAGAAGGACGCCGAGGACCACCTCGCCGTCGTCCACTCGCACCCGCGCTGGGTCGTCTCGGCGCTCTGGGACGCCCTCGGCGGGGGCCGCGCGGGCATCGAGGACCTCCTGGAGGCCGACAACGAGCGGCCCGAGGTCACCCTCGTCGCCCGCCCCGGCCGCTCCACCACCGAGGAGCTCGCCGCGGTCACCGAGACGCTGCCGGGCCGCTGGTCCCCGTACGCCCTGCGGATGGCCGAGGGCGGCGAGCCCGGCGCCATCGAGGCGGTCAAGGAGGGCCGGGCCGGCGTCCAGGACGAGGGAAGCCAGCTCGTCGCCCTGGCCCTGGCCAACGCGCCGCTCGAGGGGTCCGACGCCCGCTGGCTCGACGGCTGCGCGGGCCCCGGCGGCAAGGCCGCCCTCCTCGCCGCCCTCGCGTCCGAGCGCGGCGCCGCGCTGCTCGCCTCCGAGAAGCAGCCGCACCGCGCCCGCCTCGTCGAGCGCGCCCTCGCCGGCAACCCCGGCGCCTACCAGGTCATCGCCGCCGACGGCACCCGCCCGCCGTGGCGCCCCGGCTCCTTCGACCGGGTCCTGATGGACGTGCCCTGCTCGGGTCTCGGCGCCCTGCGCCGCCGCCCCGAGGCCCGCTGGCGCCGTCGCCCCGAGGACCTGGACGGCTTCGCCCCGCTGCAGCGCGCCCTGCTCACCGAGGCGCTGAGCGCCGTGCGCGTCGGCGGGATCGTCGGCTACGCGACCTGCTCGCCGCACCTCGCCGAGACCCGGGTGGTCGTCGACGACGTCCTCAAGAAGGTCGGCGGAGCCGAGCTGATCGACGCCCGCCCCTTCATGCCCGGCGTCCCGGCGCTCGGCGACGGCCCGGACGTCCAGCTGTGGCCGCATCTGCACGGCACGGACGCCATGTATCTGGCGCTGCTGCGTCGCACCGCCTGACCCCGGGCCGTCCGACCCCTCGATCACCTGACCGCAATCTCCCGGTCCGTCCCGGTCCGCGGCTCGTCGCTTCGTACCGAAATTGGTCTGGACCGGGTCCGAAACCGCTCAGCGGCAAAGAAGTACCCAAGAACGTGGGAGGCTTGGCACATGGCGCAGATCAACCCCAGCATCCTGTCCGCGGACTTCGCCCGGCTCGCCGAGGAGGCGAAGGCGGTCGAGGGCGCAGACTGGCTGCACGTCGACGTGATGGACAACCACTTCGTGCCCAACCTGACGCTGGGGGTGCCGATCGTCGAGTCGCTCTCCCGGGCGACGGGGACGCCGCTCGACTGCCACCTGATGATCGAGGACCCCGACCGCTGGGCGCCCCAGTACGTGGAGGCGGGCGCCGGTTCGGTGACCTTCCACGTCGAGGCCGCGGCCGCGCCCGTGCGGCTCGCGCGGGAGATCCGGGCCAAGGGCGCCCGCGCCTCGATGGCGCTCAAGCCGGCCACGCCGATCGAGCCTTACGAGGACCTGCTCCCCGAGCTCGACATGCTGCTGATCATGACGGTCGAGCCCGGCTTCGGCGGCCAGGCCTTCCTCGACATCATGCTGCCCAAGATCCGCCGGACCCGGGAACTGATCTCCAAGCACGGACTGGAGCTGTGGCTCCAGGTCGACGGCGGGGTCGCCGAGTCCACCATCGAGCGGTGCGCCGAGGCCGGCGCCGACGTGTTCGTCGCGGGCTCGGCGGTCTACGGAGCGGCGGACCCGGCGGCCGCCGTGGCCTCGCTGCGGGCCCGCGCCGAGGCCACGACGGCCTCGGCCGCGTGGGCGTGTGGCCACTGAACCACCGTCGGATGAACGCGGCCCGACGGGTCGCCGACAGGACCGATCAAGACCCGCCGGATCTGACAGGATGAACGGCGAGTCCAGAGTGTGAACGACAGCCGTATGCGAACAGCCGTATGCGAACAGCGGTACGTGAACAGCAGTGAGGAGATCGCGGTGGCCGGTATGTCGGCGGGACGGTCAGCCCTGCGGATGGGCCCCGCGGAGCTGGTGCAGGCGGCGGCCATGGCCCGCCGCTTCTACCTCGAGGGCAAGTCCAAGATCCAGATCGCCGAGGAGTTCGGCGTGAGCCGCTTCAAGGTGGCACGGGTCCTGGAGACCGCCCTGGAGCGCGACCTCGTGCGCATCGAGATCCGCGTGCCGGCCGAGCTGGACGCCGAGCGCTCCGACGCGCTCCGTGCCCGCTACGGGCTCCGCCACGCCGTCGTCGTCGAGTCCCCGGCGGAGGGCGAGGACGAGTCGCCCGACCCGGAGAACCTCGGCGAGGTCGCGGCCGACCTGCTCGGCGAGCTGGTCACCGAGGGCGACGTCCTGGGCCTCGCCTGGGGCCGCTCCACCATCCACATGGCGGCGGCGCTCGACCGGCTGCCGCCCTGCACGGTCGTGCAGCTCACCGGCGTGTACGACGCCGGGACCGCCGAGCGCGGCTCGGTCGAGGCCGTACGTCGTGCCGCCCAGGTCTCCGGCGGCGAGGCGCACCCGATCTACGCGCCCATGCTGCTGCCGGACCCGGCGACCGCCGCGGCGCTGCGCAGCCAGACCGGCATCGCGCGGGCCTTCGAGTACTTCGACAAGGTGACGGTCGCCTGCGTCTCCATCGGCTCCTGGGAGCCGGGCATCTCGACCGTGCACGACATGCTCTCCGACGCGGAGCGCGCCCACTACGCCTCGCTCGGCGTCGCCGCCGAGATGTCCGCGCACCTCTTCGACGCCGAGGGCCGCCGGGTCGGCCGCGACCTGGGCGAGCGGTGCATCACCGTCGAGGCGGACCGGCTGCGGCGCATCCCCGAGGTCGTGGCGATCGCCGGCGGGCAGCGCAAGGCGGCGGCGATCGGGGCGGTCCTGCGCTCCGGACTCGTCACCAGCCTGGTCACGGACCGCGCCGCCGCGGACTACCTGCTGACCGAGTCCAGCCCGGGCACGCACCCGGCGCTCGACCGGACGGACCCCGACGGCAGCTGAGCCGCCACCGCCCGCTCGCGCGGTCCTCCAGGGCCGGAGCCATCCCGTAACGGTATCTTCGGGACATGTTGCTCCGGCCCTTTCGCGTACTCCTCGCGCTCGTCCTGTGCGTCTTCCTGGCCGGATGCTCCGCCGCGGGCGGCACGGTCTCCCCGCCGCAGACCGCCACCGCGACTGCCACCACCCCCGCCGCCACCGCCCCGGCCCACGCGGCCACCGGGACCTCGGGCCTGCCCACCGTGCGGGCCGCCGACCTACCCCCCGAGGCCCGCCGCACCCTCGAACTCATCGCGCGCGGCGGCCCCTATCCCTACGCCAAGGACGGCGCCGTCTTCTCGAACTTCGAGCGGATCCTGCCGCGCAGGGAGCGGGGGTACTACCGCGAGTACACCGTGAAGACCCCCGGCGAGCGCGACCGCGGGGCGCGCCGGATCGTCACCGGGCGGGACGGCGAGATCTACTGGACCGACGACCACTACGAGACGTTCCGGGAGGTGCTCGGATGAGAATCGACGACGCCGTCCTCCTCGACCTGACCGGAGTCACGGACAAGGCCGCCCTCATGGACCGGTGCGCCGTGACCCTCGCGCTCCCCGCCTGGTTCGGCCGGAACTGGGACGCCCTGGCCGACTGCCTGGCCGATCTCCCCGAACCCGTCACCGTCGTCGTCACGGGCTGGCAGGAGTACGCCAGGACGCGCTCCCGCGAGTGGCGGACCGCCCAGGACGTCTTCGCCACGGCCGTCGACGAGAGCCCCACCCGCCTCTCCGTCCTCCTCTCCCTGGGGGAGGGTCTCGTAGGATCCGACGAACCCCCTGCCGCAAGTCTCGGATGAATGGCCCGGGGCTGGTATTCGTACCGCCGTGGGACAATGAACTACGTGCTTTTTCCCCTGGCTGAAATGCCTAGGGGCCGATCCGAACGACTGGGATGTCAGCACGTGCGTTTCCTCAATGACGTCAAGCCGCCCTACGACCTGACGTACGACGATGTGTTCATGGTGCCGAGCCGCTCGGCCGTCGGTTCCCGCCAGGCGGTGGACCTCGCCTCGCCGGACGGGACCGGGACGACGATCCCGCTCGTCGTCGCCAACATGACCGCCATCGCCGGCCGTCGCATGGCCGAGACCGTCGCCCGCCGCGGCGGCCTGGTCGTCATCCCCCAGGACATCCCGATCGAGGTCGTCACCGACGTCATCTCGTGGGTCAAGAGCCGCCACCACGTGCTCGACACCCCGATCGTCCTGGAGCCCCACCAGACCGTCGCCGACGCGCTCTCCCTGCTGCCGAAGCGGGCCCACGGCGCCGGCGTCGTCGTCGACGAGAACCGCCGCCCGATCGGCGTCGTCACCGACGCCGACCTGTCCGGCGTGGACCGCTTCACCCAGCTGTCCGAGGTCATGTCGAAGGACCTGCTCCTCATCGACGCCGACATCGAGCCGCGCGAGGCGTTCAACACGCTGGACCACGCCAACCGCCGCTACGCCCCGGCCGTCGACACGGACGGGCGCCTGGTCGGCATCCTGACCCGCAAGGGCGCGCTCCGCGCGACCCTGTACACCCCGGCCACCGACGCCGAGGGCAAGCTGCGCATCGCCGCCGCCGTCGGCATCAACGGCGACTTCGTGGGCAAGGCCAAGCAGCTGCTCGACGCGGGCGTGGACACGCTCGTCATCGACACGGCGCACGGCCACCAGGAGTCGATGATCGCCGCGATCAAGGCCGTGCGGGCCCTCGACCCGCAGGTCCCGATCGTCGCGGGCAACATCGTCGCCGCCGAGGGCGTCAAGGACCTCATCGAGGCCGGCGCCGACATCATCAAGGTCGGCGTCGGCCCCGGCGCCATGTGCACCACCCGCATGATGACCGGCGTCGGCCGGCCGCAGTTCTCGGCCGTCCTGGAGTGCGCGGCCGAGGCGAAGAAGTACGGCAAGCACGTCTGGGCCGACGGTGGCGTCCGGCACCCGCGCGACGTGGCCATGGCGCTCGCCGCCGGTGCGTCGAACGTGATGATCGGCTCCTGGTTCGCCGGCACGTACGAGTCCCCGGGCGACCTCCAGCAGGACGCCAACGGCCGGCTCTACAAGGAGTCCTTCGGCATGGCCTCCGCCCGCGCCGTCAAGAACCGCACGAGCGACGAGTCCGCCTACGACCGTGCCCGCAAGGCGCTGTTCGAGGAGGGCATCTCCACCTCCCGCATGTTCCTCGACCCGACCCGTCCGGGCGTCGAGGACCTGATCGACTCGATCATCGCGGGCGTCCGCTCCTCCTGCACCTACGCCGGTGCGGGCTCGCTCGCCGAGTTCGAGGAGAAGTCCGTGGTGGGCATCCAGTCCGCCGCCGGTTACGCCGAGGGCAAGCCGCTGCACGCCAGCTGGAGCTAGGGAGCCCTGGTCCTCCGTCGTCATGCGCCGTGGGCCCCCGGGAAATCGCTCCCGGGGGCCCACGGCGTTCCCGTACGGTTCGGCGCATGGAGATCAGGCCCTGCCGCGCCGAGGACGTGCCCGTACTCGACCGCCACATCCCCGCTCCCGGGGCGCCGAGCCGCCACGCCGACCGCTTCGCGCGCCAGGAGGCCGGCGCCGGGACGTACCTCCTCGCGTGGCGCGACGCGGTGCCCGTCGGCCACGGCCAGGTCCGCTGGGACGGCTGCGCCGCCCCCGAGGTGCGGGCCGTCCTCGGCGACTGCCCCGAGCTCAACGGCCTGGACGTGTGGCCCGAGGGGCTGCGCGGGCAGGGCATCGGGACGGCGCTGGTCCACGCGGCCGAGGAGCTGGTGCGGGAGCGCGGCGGGACCCGGCTGGGGCTCGGCGTGGCCCGTGACAACCCGCGCGCGGCGGCACTCTACGCGCGGCTCGGCTACGAACCCGTCGTCGCCTACACCGACCGCTGGACCTGGACGGACGCGGCGGGCCGCACGCACGCGTGCGCGGACGCGTGCACCTTCCTCGTCAGGCCTCTGGCGGTACGCGGCCGCTGACCGGCACGTGGGGGAGCAGGACCTCCGCCACCGCCGCCGCGATCCGGGCGTGCCCCCGGTCGTTCGGGTGCAGGCCGTCCGCCAGGTGCTCGGGGCCGAGCAGAGGGCGCCCCGGGAGGACCAGGAGCCGCCCGTCGCCCTCGGCGGCCAGATCGCGGCCCGCGCGCTCCATGGCCCTGCGCAGCTCCGTGAGCGTGGCTCCCAGGGCGTTGCGGGTGTGCTCGGCCTCCGGGCGCAGGACGGGCGAGACGAGCAGCAGGGGGACGGCCGGGTGGCCCCGGCGGACCAGACCGACGAACGCCCGGACCGTCGCGTACAGCCAGTCGGCCGTCGCGGGCACCCGGGACCAGCAGTTGGTGCCGAAGGCGAGGGTGACCACCTCGCCGGGGAGCCGCGCGAGGTGCTCGGCCAGCGGGAGCTCGCCGCGCGCCCCGCCCGCGTACCCCAGATTGACCGGATCGAGCCCGAGCAGCCGTCCCGCCGTGGCGGGCCAGGAGTGCGCGGGGCGCGTCGACCACCAGCCCTCGGTGATCGAGTCGCCGTGGACGAGCCAGCGGGGCCGGACCGGAGCGGGGGAGAGGCGGCCGCCGACGGCCCGCAGGGCGAGCGGGACCGGGGACTGGCCCTCGGGGAGATGGACGGTGAAGACACCGCCGCACGGCGGCAGGGGGAGGCTGATCGTGCCCTCCGGCGCCGGGACGGCGCAGGTCTCTCCGACGAGCCGCCGGCCCTGCCAGAGCGCGAAGCAGTGCCGCAGCGCGGCGAGCGGGTCGTCCGGATCCGGGACGGCGGCGCGGTAGCGCAGCTCCACCGCCCGCGTCCCGGGCTCCGCCGTGAACTCGAGGCGTACGCCGATGGGCAGTGCCGCCCGCTCGGCGATGTCCCACGGGAGCCGCTCCAGGTCGGCGGGGTCCGCCCGGACGGGCCGGCCGCCGTCGAGCCAGGCCGTGCCGCGCAGGAAGGGCGCCGGGGCGAGCCAGCCCACCGAGACCTCCGATCGTGGGGTTGCCGGGGGATCGCAGCGTCGGACACGGGGCGCGAGGAGTCAAGGCACGCGCAGGCGTCCGAGGGGGTGGGCGCGCCGGGCCGCCCGGGAGGGCGTGGAGACCCCAATGTGCCGATTCATGCAGGGGCGCGCAATGTTTCCCCGTCTGCGCCGCGAGAGCGCAATGATCATTCGGCACTGCGCAACAACCCTGCATTACGAGTGCGAACCTCAGCCCCTTAGGCTCGTGCCCCGTACCAGGAGTGGCGGCGACCGCCTGCTCGGCGGTTCCCCTCCCCCGTGGGCTTGTTCCGGCATGCCCACGTGCCGCCGTGGTCGTCCCACCGCCTACAGGCAGCGATAAGGAGCCTCCGCAGTGCTGGACCACGGCGCAGCCCCGCCGGTCGTCGACACGGCCACCCCCAAGACCTCCGCGCTCGGCGCTCTCACCCGGCGCAAGCCGGTGGAACGCCTGGTCATGGAGGGTGGGCAGGGTGAGGGCGGCAGCCTCCGCCGCTCGCTCTCCATGTGGCAGCTGACCATGATCAGCATCGGTGCCACGCTCGGCACCGGCATCTTCGTCGTCCTCGGCGACGCTGCCCCCAAGGCCGGACCCGCCGTGACGATCTCCTTCGTGATCGCGGGCCTGACCGCTCTCTTCTCCGCCCTGTCCTACGCGGAGCTGGCCGGATCGGTGCCCGTCTCCGGGTCCTCGTACTCGTACGCGTACGCAACGATGGGCGAACTCATAGCCTGGGTCTGCGGCTGGTGCCTCGTGCTGGAGTACGGCGTCTCCGTCGCGGCCGTGGCCGTCGGCTGGGGCGAGTACCTGAACGAACTCCTCGACGGCACCCTGGGAATCACGATTCCCGAGCAGGTCTCCTCCCCGATGGGCGAGGGCGGCTTCATCAACCTGCCCGCGCTTGTCGTGGTGCTCCTCGCCATGGTGTTCCTGATGCGTGGTGCCAAGGAGAGCGCCCGGATCAACTCGATCATGGTCGCGGTGAAGATCGTCACCCTGCTGCTCTTCATCGGCATCGGCTTCCTGGGCATCAAGGGCGGCAACTACACCCCCCTCGCCCCGCTCGGCATCATGGGCATCAGCGCCGGTGCCGCCACGCTCTTCTTCTCGTACATCGGCTTCGACGCCGCCTCCACCGCCGGTGAAGAGGCCAAGAACCCGAAGCGCGACCTGCCCCGCGCGATCATGCTCTCGCTGCTGATCGTCACCGTGCTCTACGTCCTCGTCGCCTTCGTCGCCGTCGGCGCCATGCCCTGGCAGGACTTCGGGGACACCGAGGCCGCGCTCGCCAAGATCATGACCGACGTGTCGGGGCACTCCTTCTGGGGCGTCGTCCTCGCCGCGGGCGCCGTCGTCGCCATCGCCTCCGTCGTCTTCGCCGTCCTCTACGGCCAGACCCGCATCCTCTTCGCGATGTCGCGCGACGGACTCGTCCCCAAGGTCTTCGCCAGGGTCGACACCAAGTCCGGCGCCCCCCGCGCCAACGTGGTGATCGTCTCCCTCTTCTGCGGCACCCTCGCCGCCTTCATCCCGCTCGGCAAGCTCGCCGACGCCACCAGCATCGGCACGCTCTTCGCCTTCGGCCTCGTCAACGTCGCCGTCGTCATCCTGCGCAGGACCCGCCCCGACCTGCCGCGCACCTTCAAGGTCGCGCTCTTCCCGATCACGCCGATCCTCGGCCTGCTCGCCTGCGGCTACATGATGTTCAGCCTGGACACCGCCACGTGGATCGTCTTCGGTGGCTGGATGGTGGCGGGCCTCGTGTTCTACTTCCTGTACGGCATGCGCCGCTCCCGACTGGCCTCGGACCCGGCCGTGGCAGAGGCCCCAGCAGAGAAGTGATCCACCCGCAGTGCGACTGAACGACCTCGACGAACGCATCGTCCACGCCCTCGCGGAAGACGCCCGCCGCAGCTACGCCGACATCGGCTCGCTCGTCGGACTCTCCGCGCCGGCCGTGAAACGGCGTGTGGACCGGCTCAGGGCCGAGGGCGCCATCACCGGTTTCACCGTACGGGTGGACCCGGCGGCGCTCGGCTGGGAGACCGAGGGCTTCGTCGAGATCTACTGCCGCCACAACACCTCGCCGGACGACATCCGGCGAGGTCTGGAGCGGTATCCCGAGGTGGTGTCCGCGTCGACCGTCACCGGTGACGCGGACGCCGTCGTCCAGGTCTTCGCCTCGGACATGCGCCACTTCGAGCGCGTCCTGGAGCGGATCGCGGGCGAGCCCTTCGTGGAGCGCACCAAGTCGGTGCTGGTGCTCTCGCCGCTGCTACGGCGGTTCTCCTCGGGCTCACCCGCGTAACCCCGCGGGGCGCCGGCGGTCCGGGCGGCGCGGGCCGTGGTTCCCGCACCGCCCTCCGCCCACCCACCCCCGTGGGGCGGTCTACTCGGTCGGGTAGACGAACTCCCAGGGGGTGACTTCGAAGTCGCCCGTGCCCTTCTCGACCTTCTCGAAGGGTGCGCCGCTGAGGCAGGGCTGCACCTTGTCCTTCTTCGGGTCGGCGGTCATCCACGTGTAGCCGAGCCGGTCGCCGTTCACGTCGTCGTGGACCGTGACGCCGACGCGCGCCTTCTTGAACTCCTTCACATCGGTCTCGACGACGACACCCGTCACCACGGCGACCTTGCCGCCGGTGGTGAGGCAGTCGACCTTGACCTTCGCGTATCCGCCCCAGTCGCCCTTGTAGTGGCTGAAGCGGAACGTGCCGGTGGCCTTCATCGGGTCCATCCGGTCCTTCTCCGCGAGATGCGCGTCGAAGGTGAAGGTGATGTCGTCCCCGGCCGGCCTGTACAGCTTGGCCGTGCCGGTCAGCGCGGCGGCCTCCGAGACCGTGGCCCGGGCCGCGGCCGGGGCGGGAGCCTCGTCCACCGTGGCGGCGGCGATGCCCCCGGCTCCCAGAGTCAGCAGGACGGCGGCGGCGACGGCGACGGTCTTCGTACGGCGGTTCATGGCTTCCCGTTCCTCTCGGCAGGTCGTCCGGTGGGTCTTCCGGACGAGCACCACTCTTCCGGCCGGCCGCCGCCCGGTCGTCGCGCCGCAGGACGGTCCTCGTCTCCGCCGCGCGGCGGGGAGCCCTCCGCCCTCGGGCGGAGCCCCGCGCCCCTCGCTGGAGCCCCGCGCAACGAATCGCCGTGGTGGCCGGAGATCGCGCAACGGTTCGACGGTCGGTCCGCAACGCTCCCGCCTTGTCCGAACAGAGCGCGAAACCGTACCGTTTTTGACGTCTTCCCCTTGTACTCCGACCCACCCGAGGATCGCCCATGCCCGCGCTGCGCACCGCCCTGCTCCAGAGCTCCGGCGAGCTCGGTGACGTGGCCGCCAACCTCAAGATCCTCGACGAGGCCGCCGCCCGCGCCGCCGCCGCCGGAGCGGGCGTCCTGCTCGCCCCCGAGCTCTTCCTCACCGGCTACGCCATCGGCGCCGACATGGCGCGCCTGGCCGAACCGGCCGACGGCCCCTCCGCCCGCGCCGTCGCGGCGATCGCCGTGCGCCACGGCCTCGCCGTCGGCTACGGCTACCCGGAGCGGGACACCGAGCGCCACGGAGTCCTCTACAACGCGGCCCGGCTCGTCGGCCCCGACGGGGACGTGCTCGCCGACTACCGAAAGACCCACCTCTTCGGCGGCTTCGAGACGACCTGGTTCACCCCCGGTGACCAGGCCGTCGTCCAGGCCGAGCTCGGCGGACTCACCGTCGGCATGATGATCTGCTACGACGTCGAGTTCCCGGAGAACGTACGGGCGCACGCGCTGGCCGGCACGGACCTCCTCCTCGTGCCGACCGCGCTCATGCACCCCGCCGAGATCGTGCCCCTGTCCGTGGTGCCGGTCCGTGCCTTCGAGAACCAGCTGTACATCGCGTACGCCAACCGGACCGGCCCCGAGGGCGACTTCGAGTTCGTCGGCCTCTCCGCCCTGGCCGGCCCCGACGGCACCGCCCGCGCCCGCGCCGGGCGGGGCGAGGAGCTCGTCATCGGGGATGTCGACCCCGAATTCCTGGCGGCCTCCCGCGCGGAGAACCCCTACCTCCGCGACCGGCGCCCGGGCCTCTACGGCCCCCTCGTCTGAGCCGCCCCCCCGCCTTCCCGACCGCCTCACCTTTTTCCGTGCAAGGAGTCCGTACCCCATGACGTCCACGGTGCCCACGACCGCCGTCCCCCACAGCGACGGCCAGCCGCCGATCACCATGTTCGGTCCGGACTTCCCGTACGCCTACGACGACTTCCTGGCCCACCCGGCCGGGCTCGGTCAGATACCGGCCACCGAGCACGGCACCGAGGTCGCCGTCATCGGCGGCGGTCTGTCCGGCATCATCGCCGCGTACGAGCTCATGAAGATGGGCCTCAAGCCCGTCGTCTACGAGGCCGACCAGATCGGCGGCCGACTGCGGACCGTGGGCTTCGAGGGCACCGCCACCGAGGGCCTCACCGCCGAGATGGGCGCGATGCGCTTCCCGCCCTCCTCGACCGCGCTCCAGCACTACATCGACCTCGTCGGCCTGGAGACCACGCCCTTCCCGAACCCGCTGGCCGAGTCGACCCCCTCGACCGTCGTCGACCTCAAGGGCGAGTCGCACTACGCCACCACCGTCGACGACCTCCCGCAGGTCTACCGCGACGTGATGAACGCGTGGAACGCCTGTCTGGACGAGGGCGCCGACTTCTCCGACATGAACCAGGCCATGCGCGAGCGCGACGTCCCGCGCATCCGCGAGATCTGGTCGAAGCTCGTCGAGAAGCTCGACAACCAGACCTTCTACGGCTTCCTCTGCGAGTCCGAGTCCTTCAAGTCCTTCCGGCACCGCGAGATCTTCGGCCAGGTCGGCTTCGGCACCGGCGGCTGGGACACCGACTTCCCCAACTCCATCCTGGAGATCCTCCGCGTCGTCTACACCGAGGCCGACGACCACCACCGCGGCATCGTGGGCGGCTCGCAGCAGCTGCCGCTGCGCCTGTGGGAGCGCGAGCCGGAGAAGATCGTCTACTGGGCGCAGGGCACCTCGCTCAGCTCCCTGCACGAGGGCACCCCGAAGCCGGCCGTGACCCGGCTCAACCGGACCGCCGGCAACCGGATCACCGTCACGGACGCCTCCGGCGACATCCGCACCTTCCCTGCGGCGATCTTCACCGCCCAGTCGTGGATGCTGCTCTCCAAGATCGCCTGTGACGACTCGCTCTTCCCGATCGACCACTGGACGGCGATCGAGCGCACCCACTACATGGAGTCGTCGAAGCTCTTCGTGCCTGTCGACCGGCCGTTCTGGCTGGACAAGGACGAGGAGACCGGCCGTGACGTCATGTCGATGACGCTGACGGACCGGATGACCCGCGGCACGTACCTCCTGGACGACGGCCCGGACAAGCCGGCCACCATCTGCCTCTCGTACACGTGGTGCGATGACAGCCTGAAGTGGCTGCCGCTCTCCGCGAACGAGCGCATGGAGGTCATGCTGAAGTCGCTCGGGGAGATCTACCCGAAGGTCGACATCCGGAAGCACATCATCGGCAACCCCGTGACGGTCTCCTGGGAGAACGAGCCCTACTTCATGGGCGCCTTCAAGGCGAACCTGCCGGGCCACTATCGCTACCAGCGCCGCCTGTTCACGCACTTCATGCAGGAGGGGCTGCCCGAGGACAAGCGCGGCATCTTCCTCGCGGGCGACGACATCTCCTGGACGGCCGGCTGGGCCGAGGGCGCGGTGCAGACGGCGCTCAACGCGGTCTGGGGCGTGATGCACCACTTCGGCGGCGGCACCGACGCCACCAACCCCGGCCCGGGCGACGTCTACGAGGAGATCGCCCCGGTCGAGCTGCCGGAGGACTGAGTCCCCGTACGGGTCACGGCCTGGTGAGCGGCGTGAGCAGCATCCGCCCCACCAGGCCCACCGAGCGGTCGAGGCGCTCGGTGAACTCCCCGGCCAGCTCCGGCAGCCCGCGCAGCTGCCAGAGCGAGCGCGCGGCCAGCCAGGCCCCGTCGCGGGCCCGGTCCAGGCTCCAGCAGCCGAGCAGATGCGTCAGCGGGTCCGCGATCTCCAGGAGGTCCGGGCCCGGCATCAGTTCCTCCCTGATGCGCTCCTCCAGGAGCAGGAGGATGTCGCCGACCTGGTCGAACTCGTCCTCCAGGTCGGCCGGCGTGCACTCCAGGGCGCGGCACGTGTCGACCACGGCGAGCGCCAGGTCGTGGCCGACGTGGGCGTTGATCCCGGCGAGCGCGAACTGCAGGGGGCGCACGCCGGGGTGGCGCCGGTAGTGGAAGAGCGGCCGCCAGCAGGCGGGCGCCGGGCCGCCGGCGGCGACGGCGTCGACCGCCGTGAGGTAGCGCTCGGCGAAGCGCACGTCGAGGGTGGCGGCGGCCGTGCGGTCGGCGAAGGTGCCCGCCTGGATCGCGTGGCCGATCTCCTCGGTGACCGTCAGGTAGACGCGGTTGAAGACCGCGACCCCGTCGGCCGGATGCCAGGTGGTGCGAAGGGTGCGCATGCGGTCGACCACGGGATCGACCGCCACGAACTGCCCGATGTCCCGACCGGCTTCCCGACCGGTCTCCCGGGCGACGTCCCCGCCGATGTCATGACCGCTGTCCTGCCCGAGCTGCTGGGTCTGCGCCATGGGGGCAGGTTTCCAGGCGCCGGGCCGGGAGGGAACTCCCCGGGCCCGGCTTCCCCAGAACGGGCGAATCAGTCAGCTCTTCGACAGCGGATCCTCGTCGGAGGTGCTCTCGTACGAGCTCGTGCCGGAGTCCAGGAGGGGTTCCTGCTCCTTCAGGTGGGCCGGGGCGAAAGCCCGCAGCACGTGGTAGCCGGTGATGACGACGATCGTGCCGAGCGCGATGCCGCCCAGCTCGAAGGTGTCGGTGAAGGCGAGCTTCACCCCGCCGACGCCGATGATGATGCCGGCGGCGGCCGGGACCAGGTTGAGCGGGTTGCGCAGGTCGACCTTGGCGTTGATCCAGATCTGGGCGCCGAGCAGGCCGATCATGCCGTAGAGGATCACGGTGATGCCGCCGAGGACCCCGCCGGGGATGGCGGCGACGATCGCGCCGAACTTGGGGCAGAGGCCGAAGAGGAGCGCGAAGCCGGCCGCGGCCCAGTAGGCGGCGGTCGAGTAGACCCGGGTGGCGGCCATGACGCCGATGTTCTCGGAGTACGTGGTGTTCGGCGGGCCGCCCACGGCGGTCGACAGCATCGAGGCGGCGCCGTCGGCGGCGATGGCCGTGCCGAGCTTGTCGTCCAGGTTGTCCCCGGTCATCTCGCCGACGGCCTTGACGTGTCCGGCGTTCTCGGCGATCAGTGCGATGACCACGGGCAGCGCGACCAGGACGGCGGACCACTCGAAGCTCGGTCCGTGGAAGGACGGGAGCCCGATCCAGTCGGCCTGCGACACACCGGACAGGTCGAGTCGCCAGTGGTCGGTGACCTGGCCGCTCGGGGACATCGAGTGGATCCTGCCGAAGACGAGGTCGAAGATCCAGGAGATGGCGTAGCCGAAGATCAGACCGAGGAAGATCGCGATCCGGGACCAGAAGCCGCGCAGACAGACCACGGCCAGACCGGTGAACAGCATGACGAGCAGCGCCGTCCACTGGTCCTGCGGCCAGTACGTCGACGCGGTGACCGGGGCCAGGTTGAAGCCGATCAGCATGACGACGGCGCCGGTCACGATCGGCGGCATCGCCGCGTGGATGATCCGCGCGCCGAACTTCCGCACCGCGAGACCGGCGAGGAAGAGCACCCCGCCGACGACGAGGACCGCGCCGGTCACGGTGGCGCTGGTGCCGCCCGAGGCCCGGATGGCGGCGGCGACGCCCACGAAGGAGAGCGAGCAGCCCAGGTAGGACGGGACGGTGCCGCGGGTCGCGAGGAGGAAGATCGCGGTCGCGACACCGGACATCATGATCGCGAGGTTCGGGTCCAGACCCATGAGGACCGGGGCGACGAAGGACGCCCCGAACATGGCGACGACGTGCTGGGCGCCGAGGCCGACGGTACGGGGCCAGGAGAGCCGCTCGTCCGGCCGGACGACGGCCCCGGGAGCAGGTGTTCTCCCGTCGCCGTGCAGGGTCCAGCGCACGCCGAGGTTCATGAGGTCGCTCCCGTTCCGAGGTTCCGGCGGCCGTGTCGTGACCGCAAAAGATCAGCCACATGCTATGCGCCCCGACCTGCCGGAACCGCCTCGCGTCCGGCGTCTCGGAACCGCCTCGCGTCCTGCGCCCCGGGCCCGTCCGCATCCGGACGGACCCGGGGCGCGGTCGCCGTTGCGCGGGTCGCCGTTACGCGACCGGGCCGGGGCTCTTCGCCGCGGCGTCGTCGGCGCGGGTCGAGGCCGCCGCCGAGCGGGCGCCGGACCGGAGCACGCCCGCGCCGAGCACCAGGCCCAGGGCCAGCAGGGTGACCAGGCCGAAGGAGAAGAGGAGCGAGGTCGCGTCGGCGATGCCGCCGATCGCCGAGGGGGCGATGAGACCCGAGGTGTACGTGATGGTGGCGACGCCCGCGATGGCCTGGCTGGGGTTCGGCCCGCTGCGGGCCGCCGCGGCGAAGGCGAGCGGGACGACGACGGCGACGCCGAGCCCGATGAGGCCGAAACCGGCCATCGCGACGGCGGCGTGCGGGGCGAGGACGACCATGAGCCCGCCGAGGGTGGCGACGGCGCCCCCGACCCGTACCGTACGGACCGCGCCGAAGCGGTCCACGACGCGGTCGCCGACCAGCCGGGCCACGGCCATCGTCAGCGCGAAGGCGGTCGTCGAAGCGGCCGCGAGCCCGGCCGAACTGCCCAGCTCGTCCTGGAGGTAGACGGCCGACCAGTCGAGGCTGGCGCCCTCCGCGAAGACCGCGCAGAAGCCGATGGCGCCGATGACCAGCGCGGACTTCGGCGGCAGGGAGAACCGTGGCGGTGCCTCCTCGTCCGGGGAGCTCTGGACGTCCAGGACGCCCTGGCAGCAGGCCAGGCCGAGCGCGGTGAGGGTCAGGGCAGCGAGCAGGTGGTGGACGCGGGCGTCGGCGCCGATGTGGGCCGCGACCGTGCCGGCGGCCGAACCGAGCAGCGCGCCCACGCTCCACATGCCGTGCAGGCTCGACATGATGGACTTGCCGAGCCGGTTCTCGGTCTCGACGCCGAGCGCGTTCATCGCCACGTCGGACATGCCCGCGGTCGCGCCGTACACGAAGAGCACGCCGCACAGCCCCCACACGTTCGGTGCCAGCGAGGGCAGCGTCAGGGAGAGCGTCCACAGGGCGAGCAGGCCGCGCAGGGCCGTGCGGGCGCCGAAGCGGTGGCTGATGGCGCCGGCCAGCGGCATCGAGAGGGAGGCGCCGAGCGCGGGGAAGGCGAGCGCGAGCCCGAGCTGTCCGGCGCTGACGCCCGCGTGCTCCTGGATCCACGGGATGCGGGTCGCGAAGCTGCCGGTGACCGCGCCGTGGACGCAGAAGACCGCGGCGACGGCGAAGCGCGCCCGCCGCAGACGCTCGGTGCTGAAGACGGTCTCCGCCGCCATGTGCCCTCCCTGGGTGGTGTGTGGGGCTGTGCCGGTGCTCTGGCGCGTAAACTATCAGGAACCCTGCCTGATAAATAGATCGCGGGACGGCATCCGTGCCGGAGCGCGTCTGAGAGGATCGCCGCATGGCCGCATCCCCGAGCACCGCACGAGCCATCAACGACCGGTTCGCCCTGCGACTGCTCCAGGACGAGGGTCCGCTGACGGCCACTCAGCTCAAGACCCTCACCGGGCTCTCCCGCCCCACGGTCGCCGACCTCGTCGAGCGTCTCCAGGGCTCCGGGCTCGTCCATGTCGTGGGGGAGTCCGGAGCCGAGCGCCGGGGCCCCAACGCCAAGCTGTACGGACTCGTCGCCGACCGGGCGCACCTCGCCGCCCTCGACGTGCGCACCAGCTCCGTCTCCGTCACCGTCGCAGACCTGCTCGGGACCACCCTCGCCGAGGCCTCCGTGCCCGTCGGTGACGACAGCGGCACCGGATCGGCCGTCGAGAAGGCGGTCACGCTCCTGGAGCGCACCGTGAAGGAGGCCGGCGCCGACCGGCTGCACACCGTGGCCGTCGGCGCCCCCGGCCTCATCGACCCGGCCACCGGAGAGCTGCGCGACTCCTCGGGACTGCCCGCCTGGCACCGGCGGTTCGTCGGCGTCCTCCAGGAGCGGCTCCCCGCCCACGTCCTCGTCGAGAACGAGACCAACCTCGCCGCCCTCGCCGAACTGCGCGAGGGCGCGGCGCACGACCGCGAGGACTTCGTCCTGCTCTGGCTCGGCCAGGGCGTCGGCGCCGCCGTCGTGCTCGGCGGGCGGCTGCGCCGCGGGGCCTCCGGCGGCGCGGGCGAGATCGGCTTCCTGCCGGTCCCCGGCACCTCGGGGCTCCCCTCGGCCACCGGCTGCGACGGCGGCTTCCACGAACTGGCCTGCGCGGCCGCCGTCGAGACCCTGGCCGCCGCCCACGGCCTCGCCCCGTCCGAGGCACTCGCCTCGGCCCACGCCCCCTTCCTGGACGCACTCGCCCGCCGCCTGGCCGTCGGCGCGGCGGCCATCGCCTCCGTCCTGGACCCGGGCTGCGTGGTCCTCGCGGGCGAGACGGGGCACCAGGGCGGCCCCGCGCTCGCGGCCCGCGTCGAGTCGGAGCTGGCGGCCCTCTCCCCGCTCCGCACGGAGGTCCGCCCGACGGCGCTCGGCGACGCGGCCGTCCGGCGCGGCGCGCTCCTCCTCGCCCGTGACACGGCCCAGGACGCGCTCTTCGGGCCACCGGCCAGGGGGCTCTAGGGGGAGTCGTGCGGATTCGTGCCGAGATGTCTACGGGTCACGGTCCGACCGGCCTGATGGGCCGCTACGCCCCCGTCGGCCGCTCCGGCCCGCCGAACCGCCGCGCCAGGAACTCGTCGAACGTCACGTGGCCGACCGCGCGGTCCGGTGCCAGGTGCTCGCCGCGCCGCAGCCCCCGGTACGCCCTGCCCGGCAGCGGCACCTCGACGATGCGGCGCCGGCGGCCGCTGGCCCGCAGGTAGGAGTGGGCCAGCTCGACGAAGGTACGGATCTCCGGGCCGGCCATGTCCTCCACCCGGTGCGCCGGCGGCCCCGCGGCCAGCCCGGCGAGGCGCGCGGCCGCCTCCGTCACCTCCAGGGGCTGGTCCCGTACCTCCTTGGGCAGCAGCATCACGGGCGGCTTGGCGAGGCCTTCGAACAGCCGGAGGATCAGGTCGTGGAACTGGGTGGTGCGCAGCAGCGTCCAGCCGATGCCCGAGCCCTGGATCATGCGCTCCACCGTGTACTTGGTGCGGTAGTAGCCGAGCGGCACCCGGTCGACGCCGACGATCGAGATGTACAGGAGGTGCGGCACCCCGGCCCGCCGTGCCGCTTCGAGCAGGATCCGCGTGGCGTCCTGGTCGCCGCGCAGGATGTTGCTGCAGTGGACGACCGCGTCCACCCCGTCGACCGCGCGGTCGAGCAGCGGCCCGCCCTGTCGCAGGTCGACCGCGTACGGCGGGGAGTGCCTGCTGAGGACCCGTACGTCGTGGCCGTCCGCGCGCAGCCGCTCGCAGACGGGGCGGCCGAGGGTTCCCGTGCCACCGGTCACCAGGATCGTGCTCATCTCTCCAGACTGACGGCCCCGGCCCCGGTCCGCTACACGCGGGAGGCGCCCGGCGCGCGAACGCCGGGTCCGTCGTCGCGGGGTCCGCCCACACGGCGCTCGGCACACGCGGCGCTCGGCACACGCGGCGCTCGGCACACGCGGCGCTCGGCACACGCGGCGCTCGGCACACGCGGCGCTCGGCACACGCGGCGCTCGGCACACGCGGCGCTCGGCACACACAGCGCTCCGCCCACACAGCGCTCCGCCCACACAGCGCTCCGCACACGCGGCAGTCCGCACACGCGCGGAGCGCCGCGCCCCGGACAGGGGGGCGCGGCGCGGTGGGGGCCCGGCGGCGGCAAGGGCCGTGGGAATCCGCCGCCGGGGGTCTTTCGGGTTTTTCCCAGGGCTGCGTCAGCACTGGGTCAGCAGGGGGTCAGCAGGCGCCGAGGTCCTTCCAGACGCCCCAGTCGCCGGTCGTGCCCGGCGTCTCGTTCTGGGTCCACCACTGGGCCTTGTACTTGCGGCCGTTGTGGGAGACCTCGTTGCCCGCGTTGTAGATCGTGCCGGCCACGTACGCCGGGACCGTGCCGCAGCCCGTGGGCGGCGTCGTCGGAGGCGTGGTCGGGGGAGTGGTCGGCGGGGTCGTCGGCGGAGTGGTGGGAGGCGTGGTCGGCGGGGTGGTGGGCGGGGTCGTCGTACCCGGCTCCACGACCGTCGTGCCGCGCGCCAGGTCGCCGGCGAGGGCGTACGTCGTGCCGTTGATGTTCACCGTCCAGTTGGAGGGGGTGGACACCGGCAGGTAGTAGTTGAACGCCAGGTCGACCGAGGCGCCCGGGGCCAGCGACTGCCAGGCCGGGAGCTTCAGGGAGACGCGGTGGAAGTCGCCCTTCAGGCCGCCCACGTTGGAGCCCGTGTGGTCGCTGCTGATGACCTTGGTGCCGAAGCCCGACTGGTCCGAGGCGTTGGACGGGGCAGAGGTGCCGTAGTCGAACTGGAACTCGGTGCCGCCCGGCAGCGCCGTCGCCGTGTTGTTGGTGATCTTGATCTTCGGGGTGATCGGGTAGTTCGAGTCGCCCAGCTTGAACTCGGTGAACTGGGTGTCGATCTTCACGGCCTGGGTCGGCAGCGTCGCGTTGGACTTCTTGGCGCCGTACGGGGTGGCCGCCTTGAACTTGTCGTACATCAGCGAGGTGAGCGTGGAGCCCATCTCGTACTGGCCCTTGGTGGCGTTCCAGGCGTAGTCGCCGGCCATCTCCCAGACCATCGTGCCGCCGATGCCCTTGTCGACCACGTAGTCGGCCTTGGCGGCCACCGACTGCTCGTCCTCGGTGGAGAGGAAGACCTTCTTCTGCGCGTTCCACAGCCACGGCGCGACCAGGGTCGAGTCGTACTTGCGGGCGTAGGTGCCGGTCAGGGTGGTGTTGGCCGGGAAGCCGTACTGGGTGACGTAGTCGCCGACGATCCCCTTCTCGAGGTTCTTGGCGTGCCACATCGGGTTGGAGCCGGCGGGCGACTCGACACCGTTGGTGTCCTTGTCGTGCCACAGGTTGTCGATGCCGGTGGCGCCGTCACCGCACTTGGTCAGACCGGCGCCGGCCGGGCAGGTGGTCGCGGAGGCCTTGCCCCACAGACCGTCGGTGCCGCCCTGCACGTTCTTGTGGCCGCGGGTGTAGTAGGGCAGGCCGATGTTGATCCGGCCGGCCGGCATCGAGCCGCGGAAGTAGTGGTAGGCCCAGTCGGTGTTGAGGTAGCCGATGTTGCCGTACTGCGCCGAGCCGTAGACGTTGGCGGCGGCGAGCTCGCCGTCCTTGCCGTCGTCGAAGAGGGAGGCGTTGGGACCGACGTACTCGTTCCAGGCGCCGTGCAGGTCGTAGGACATGATGTTGACGTAGTCCAGATACTTCTGCATCTGGAAGGTCTCCATGCCGCGCAGCAGGTAGCCGGAGGAGGGGGCGGCGACGGTCAGCAGGTAGTGCTTGCCGTCGGCGGCGCCCGCCGCGTCGAGCTTCTCGCGCAGGGACTTCATGAGGGCCGCGTAGCCCTGCACGAGTCCGGCGCGGCGCGCGTTCGCGAGCTGCCAGTCGAGCGGGTTGCCGGCGTCCTTCATGGTCGTCGGGTATTCGTAGTCGATGTCGACGCCGTTGAAGCCGTACTTGCGGATGAAGTCGACGGACGAGGCGGCGAAGGTGTCGATCCCGGCCTGGTTGACCGAACCGTCGGCGTTGGTGGCCATCGAGTAGAAGCCGCCGGAGTTCACCCGGTCGCCGTTGTCCGCGAAGTAGCCGCCGGTCTCCGCCCAGCCGCCGACCGAGATCAGCGTCTTGACGTTCGGGTGCTGCTTCTTGAACTTGTTGAGCAGGTTGAAGTGGCCCTTGTAGGAGAACGAGGGGTCCATCTCCGCGCCGGCGACGCCGGGCCAGGTCATCCCGGTGGCCGCGTTGTTCGGACCGTCCGTGCCGACGGAAAGCTTGTTGTCCCCGCCGATGTGACCGAAGGCGTAGTTGATGTGGGTGATCTTCTCCCACGGGATGTCCTTGGCCAGGTACGCGGGCTGGCCGTTCTTGCCGTCGCGCCAGCCGGTGAAGTAGCCGATGACCCGGCGCTGGTGGTCCGCGCCCATCTTCTCGCGGCCCTCGGTGTCGTAGACCGAGCAGTACGGGACGTCGACGCCCGGGGTCTTGTAGAGCCCGTCGGGGCGACAGGACTCGTTGTCGGCCGCGTACGAGACGCCGCCGGAGAGCGAACTGAGCAGCAGCCCGGCGACGGCCGCGCCGGAGGAGAGCAGCGAGGCTCTTTTCGCGGTGGGGGACAACACGATCGGTTCCTCCTGGGGGCGGAGTCCGCCCACGCCCTCAGGGCGTAGGGGGGAGTGATGGAACACAACGAACAAGGGGGTGGGTCGTGTTGGGCCCGTGGAGTGCGCACCCCGCCGGACCGTTCCTAGGAGGTGACACGGAGATTAAGAGGACTAGACCAGTGCGTCAATAGGTCTGGACCAAAGAGGAATCCTGTGGGACTCTGTGAGCCAGACCACAGGATCTCGGCCACATCGCTTCGCGCGGCTCGTGGCACACTGGCCCTGTATCAGCAGCAGCGCACTCCGGGGTCGGTGTAATTCCGAACCGGCGGTATAGTCCGCGACCCGTCCGCAGCCAGCGGCCGGTTGACCAGGTGAAATTCCTGGACCGACGGTGAAAGTCCGGATGGGAGGCAGTGCGCGGCGGGTGACCCTTCCAGGGGTGTGCCGGCCGTACGTCCGCTGGTCGCCGTGTCGTCACCGATCGGCGTACCCAGAGGGCCGTGGCCTCGGCGCACCCTGTGCGAGGCGTCCCACCCGCTCTCTGTCGTCATCGACAGGCCCCGGAGTCCGTGCCCGAAGAGGCAGGAGGACCCGGTGGCCCAGCAGGCCGACATCACCGCCATGCGACGCGCCGTCGAGCTCGCCGCACGCGGTCTCGGCGCCACCAGCCCCAACCCCGTCGTCGGGTGCGTCGTCACCGACGCCTCCGGACACCTGGTCGGCGAAGGCTTCCATCAGCGCGCCGGCGGCCCGCACGCCGAGGTCCACGCCCTGCGCGAGGCCGGAGTCCTGGCCCGCGGCGGCACCGCCTACGTCACCCTCGAACCCTGCAACCACACCGGCCGCACCGGCCCCTGCGCCCAGGCGCTGATCGAGGCCGGGGTCAGCCGGGTCGTGTACGCGGTCGGCGACCCGAACCCGCAGGCCACGGGCGGTGCCGACACCCTGCGCGCCGCCGGCGTGGAGGTCGAGCAGGGCCTCCTGGAGGACGAGGCCCGGGCGGGCAACATCGCCTGGCTCACCTCCGTCCGCCACGGCCGGCCCTTCGTCCGGTGGAAGTACGCCGCCACCCTCGACGGCCGCATCGCCGCCGCCGACGGCACCTCCCGCTGGATCAGCTCCCCGGAGTCCCGCGCCGACGTCCACCGGCTGCGCGCCGAGGCCGACGCCGTCGTCGTCGGCTCCGGCACCGCCCGCGCCGACGACCCCCATCTGGCCGTACGTGGGATCGAGGAGGCCGTGCAGCCCCTGCGGGTCGTCGTCGACACCGAGGCGACCGCCGTGAAGCCCGGCGCCCGGATCCTCGACGACGCGGCCCCCACCCTGATCGCGATCGCCGAGAACGCCGAGAACGCCGAGAACGCTGCGACCGGCCTGCCCGACGTCGTACGCCTCCCCAGGGCCGGGCGCGGCCTGTCCGTACCCGCCCTCCTGGACGCCCTGCACGAGCGCGGCGTCCGCTCCGTCCTCCTCGAAGGCGGCCCCACCCTCGCGGGCGCCTTCGTCGCCGCGGGCGCCGTCGACCAGGTCGTCGGCTACCTCGCCCCGGTCCTCCTCGGCGCGGGCCCGCAGGCCCTCGCCGACGCCGGAATCACCACCATCACCGACGCGTTGCGGCTCGACGTCATCGAGACCGCGCGCATCGGCACCGACATCCGCATCACCGCCACCCCCAAGGAGCGCTGACCGTGTTCACCGGAATCGTCGAAGAACTGGGCGAGGTCGTCGCCGTCGAGCAGCTGGAGGACGCCTCCCGCTTCCGACTGCGCGGCCCCCTGGTCACGGAAGGCGCCCAGCACGGCGACTCCATCGCCGTCAACGGTGTCTGTCTCACGGTCGTCGAGCACGGCGACGGCGAGTTCACCGCCGACGTCATGGCCGAGACCCTCAAGCGGTCCAGCCTCGGCGCCCTCGAAGCGGGCTCCCGCGTCAACCTGGAGCGGCCCATGGCCGTCGGAGACCGCCTCGGCGGCCACATCGTCCAGGGCCACGTCGACGGCACCGGCACCATCCTCGACCGGACCCCGTCCGAGCACTGGGAGATCGTCAAGGTCGGCCTCCCCGCCCACCTCTCCCGCTACGTCGTCGAGAAGGGCTCGGTCACGGTCGACGGCGTCAGCCTCACCGTCGTCGAGGTCGCCGACGACTGGTTCACCATCAGCCTCATCCCCACCACCCTCGCCCTGACCACGCTCGGCATCAAGCAGAGCGGCGACCCGGTCAACCTCGAGGTCGACGTCATCGCCAAGTACGTCGAGCGGCTGCTCGGCCCGAACGCCCAGGAGAACGGCAAGTGAACTGGCTCAACTCCGAGGCGTTCACCGTCCTCGACCAGCACATCAAGTGGTCCGACATGATCGGCAACACGATCGGTCTGATCGCGCTGGCGCTCGGCTGGCGCCGGTCCATATGGACCTGGCCCGCCCAGTTCCTCTCCGGCGTCATCCTCTTCGTCGCCTTCGCCGCCGGACACCTCGCGGGCAGCGCCGGCAAGCAGGTCGTCGTCATGATCGTCGCCGCCTGGGGCTGGGCGCAGTGGAACCGCGGCCGCCAGAACGCCCAGGACGGCTCCATCGCGGTCCGCTTCGCCACCTGGCGCGAGCGCGGCCTGCTGGTCGGCGGAGCCGCCCTCGGCACCGTCGCCGTCGCGATGCTCTTCACCGCCTTCCCGAGCCTGTCCTGGGACCCGTGGCCCGACGCGTACATCTTCGTCGGCACCGTCGTCGCCATGTACGCCCAGTCGCGCGGCATGGTCGAGTTCTGGTTCGCCTGGCTCCTCGTCGACCTGGTCGGCGTCCCGCTGAACTTCGCCAACGGCTATGCCTTCTCCGGCTTCGTCTACATCATCTACGGCGCACTCGTCCTCTGGGGCATGCGCGACTGGTGGCTGCGCTCCCGCGCCACCACAGTCCTGGAAGGAGCCCACGCATGAGCGCGATTCCCCTCTGGGACGCCACCGACCTCGCCCTCGACCCCGTCGAGCAGGCCATCCGCGACATCGCCGCCGGCCGCCCCGTCGTCGTCGTCGACGACGAGGACCGCGAGAACGAGGGCGACCTCGTCATCGCCGCCGAGAAGGCGACCCCCGAGATCGTCGCCTTCATGATGAGCGAGTGCCGCGGACTGATCTGCGCGCCCATGGAGGACGAGGAGCTGGAGCGCCTCCAGCTCCCGCAGATGGTCGAGCACAACACCGAGTCGATGCGGACCGCCTTCACCGTCTCCGTCGACGCGTCCCCCGCCCACGGCGTCACCACCGGCATCTCCGCCGCCGACCGCGCCACCACCCTGCGCATGCTGGCGAGCGGCAGCCACGAGCCGACCGACTTCGTCCGCCCCGGCCACATCTTCCCGCTGCGCGCCAAGGCCGGCGGCGTCCTCGTCCGCAACGGCCACACCGAGGCCGCCGTCGACCTCGCCCGCCTCGCGGGCCTCCGCCCGGCCGGCGCGATCGTCGAGATCGCCGGCGAGGACGGCGTCATGCTGCGCCTGCCCGAGCTGGTGCCCTTCGCCCGCAAGCACGGCCTCACGATCATCTCCATCGAGGACCTGATCGCCTACCGGCGCTCCGCCGAGCCGACCGTCCGCCGCGAGGCCGAGGTCCAGCTCCCCACCGCACACGGCGACTTCACCGCGTACGGCTACCGCTCCACCGTCGACGGCGTCGAGCACGTCGCCCTCGTCCACGGCGAGATCGGCGACGGCGAGGACCTCCTCGTGCGCGTCCACTCCGAGTGCCTGACCGGCGACATCTTCCACTCGCTGCGCTGCGACTGCGGCCCCCAGCTCCAGGCCTCCATGGACCGGATCACCGAGGCGGGCCGCGGCGTCGTCGTCTACCTCCGGGGCCACGAGGGCCGCGGCATCGGCCTGCTCTCCAAGCTCCGCGCGTACGAGCTCCAGGAGCAGGGCCGCGACACCCTCGACGCCAACCTGGAACTCGGCCTGCCCGCCGACGCCCGGGACTACGCGGCCGGCGCGCAGATCCTCGCCGACCTCGGCGTCCGGAGCCTGCGCCTGATGACCAACAACCCCGACAAGATCGACGCCCTCACCCGGCACGGCCTCACCGTCGAGGGCCGCGAGCCGATGCCCGTCACGGCCGGCGAGCACAACCTCCGCTACCTGCGCACCAAGCGGGACCGGATGGGCCACGACCTGCCCTGGCTGGACGGCTCCCCGGCCTCCACCTGCGGCAACCAGTAATCACGTACGTATCCACCGGCAAGGAGAAACATGAGCGGCAAGGGCGCACCCGTCCTCAGCGTGAAGAACTGCGGCGACCTGCGGGTCGCGGTCATCGCGGCCCAGTGGCACGAGAAGATCATGGACGGCCTCGTCGACGGCGCCCTGCGCGCCCTCGCTGAGCTCGGCATCGACGAGCCGACGCTGCTGCGCGTCCCCGGCAGCTTCGAGCTCCCGGTCGTGGCGAAGGTCCTCGCCGGGCGCGGTTACGATGCCATCGTCGCGCTCGGAGTCGTCATCCGCGGCGGAACCCCGCACTTCGAGTACGTGTGCCAGGGCGTGACCCACGGCCTCACCCAGGTCTCGATCGACACCGGCGTACCCGTCGGATTCGGCGTCCTCACCGTCGACAACGAAGAGCAGGCCCTCGACCGGGCCGGCCTCGAAGGCTCCTCCGAGGACAAGGGCCACGAAGCGGTCACCGCCGCTGTCGCCACCGCCACCACACTGCGCACGGTCAGCGAACCCTGGCGCTAGGTAGCACGCCCCCACCCCGTACTCTTAGGACCATCATGGCGAACGAAACCCGGAAGAGCTTCGAAGAGCTCTTCGACGAGCTCAAGCTCAAGGCAGAGACCGGCGACCCGGCCACCTCGCGCACCGCGGAACTGGTGGGCAAGGGCGTCCATGCCATCGGCAAGAAGGTCGTCGAGGAGGCCGCCGAGGTCTGGATGGCCGCCGAGTACGAGGGCAAGGAAGCGGCCGCCGAGGAGATCTCGCAGCTGCTGTACCACGTGCAGGTGATGATGGTCGCCCGCGGGATCTCGCTCGACGACGTCTACGCCCACCTCTGAGCACACCCGTCCCACCGTTCCGAAAACTCCCAGGCAAAGGAAGCTCACCTCATGCTGCGCATCGCCGTTCCCAACAAGGGTTCCCTCTCCGGACCTGCGTCGGCAATGCTCCATGAGGCGGGCTACCGGCAGCGCAAGGAGTCCAAGGAGCTCGTGGTCATCGACCCCGACAACGAGGTCGAGTTCTTCTACCTGCGGCCGAAGGACATCGCGATCTACGTCGCCTCCGGGAAGCTGGACATCGGCATCACCGGCCGTGACCTGCTCCTGGACTCCGGAGCCAGCGCCGAGGAGATCCTCGCGCTGAACTTCGGCCGCTCCACCTTCCGCTACGCCACCAGGCCGGGCACGGCGAACGGCCCGGAGGACTTCGGTGGCATGACCATCGCGACCTCCTACGAGGGCATCGTCGCCAAGCACCTCGCCGACCAGGGCATCGACGCCTCCGTCGTCCACCTGGACGGCGCGGTCGAGACCGCGATCCAGCTCGGTGTCGCCCAGGTCATCGCCGACGTCGTGGAGACCGGTACCAGCCTGCGCAACGCGGGCCTGGAGGTCATCGGCGAGCCGATCCTCACCTCCGAGGCCGTCGTCGTCCGCCGCCACGGCGCCGCCGACGACAACCCGCAGGTGCAGCAGTTCATGCGGCGCCTCCAGGGCGTCCTGGTCGCCCGCTCGTACGTGATGATGGACTACGACTGCCGCGCCGAGCACCTGGAGCAGGCCGTCGCCCTCACCCCGGGCCTCGAGTCGCCGACCGTCTCCCCGCTGCACAACGAGGGCTGGGTCGCCGTCCGAGCGATGGTCCCCGCCAAGGAGGCGCAGCGGATCATGGACGACCTGTACGAGATCGGCGCGCGCGCCATCCTCACCACCGCCATCCACGCCTGCCGCCTCTGACGGCCGCCCAGCCGGTACCACCCCCCGAGGCACGGAGGAAGCCCCCGATGTCCGATGCACCGCTGCCCGCCCTTCCGGTCACCTTCCGTCCCGGGCGGACCCGGGCGGTCCTGCTGACCCTGAGCGTCACGATGTTCGTCGTCGTCACCGTCGTGGCGCTGATGCTGGAGCGGCTGGGTCCGGGGGAGCGCGCCAGCTTCGTCTTCACGGCCGCGCTGCTCTCCGGGATCCTCGTCCTGCTGAGCCGCCCCAAGGTCGTCGCCGACGACGAGGGCGTCACGGTCGTCAACATCACCCGGACCCGGCGGCTGGCCTGGGCGGAGATCGTCAAGGTCAACCTCCGCCCCGGCGACGCCTGGGTCTTCCTCGACCTGAGCGACGGCACCAGCCTGCCGGCGCTCGGCATCCAGCCCGGAATCGCCAGGGAAGCGGCCATCCGGGACGCCCGTGCCCTGCGGGCCCTGGCCGACAGCCGCGGGACGGTCGCGGAGCGGGTCTGACACCCGGCCTGGCGGTCGTACGAGGACCGGAAGGCGAACGGATCCCGGGCGGGAGAACCCGGATCCGTCCCCCATCCGGGTCGGACCCCCTGCCCCCCGGGGCGTTGGCGTGACTACTCTGGAGGCGGTGGTGCCCGAGCGGCACCACCGCCTCGCGTGTGCAGGGCCGCGTCTTCACGGCCCGCGGGGCCGCCCTTCGACCCGAGGAGTGACTCCCTCCAGCAATGGACGGATCGTCCGGTAGTACCTGCGCCGCCCCCTCCCAGGAGGCGGCGGCATGATCATCTCCCTTCTGCTGCTCGCCGCGGCCTTTCTCCTGATCCTCGCCAACGGCTTCTTCGTGGCCGCCGAGTTCGGTCTCGTGACCGTCGAGCGCGCCGAGGCCGAGCGAGCCGCGGCAGCCGGCGACCGGCGCGCCCGCACCGTCGTCACCGCCCTGCGCGAGCTGTCCTTCCAGCTCTCCGGAACCCAGCTCGGCATCACGCTCACCTCGCTCGTCGTCGGCATGCTCGCGCAGCCCGCGCTCGCCGGCCTGCTGGACGGGCCCCTCACCGCGACCGGCCTGCCCGAAGGGGCCGTCTCCGGCGTGGCGGTGGTGGTCGGGATGCTGCTCGCCTCCGCCGTCCAGATGGTGGTCGGCGAGCTCGTACCGAAGAACTGGGCGGTCTCCCGGCCGCTCCAGGTCGCCCGCTTCGTCGCCACCCCGCAGCGCCGCTTCTCCGCGCTCTTCCGCCCGGTGATCGCCCTGCTCAATCGCGTCGCCAACCGGCTCGTACGGCTCCTGGGCGTCGAGCCCACCGAGGAGCTGGACTCCGTCCGGACCCCCGGCGAGCTCGTCTCGCTCGCCCGGCACTCCGCCCTGGCCGGCGCGCTCGAACAGGACACCGCGGACCTCTTCGTACGGACGCTCTCCCTCGGCGGCCTCACGGCCGGCCAGGTCATGACCCCACGCGTGAAGGTGAGCGCCCTCCAGTGGGACGCCACCGCGGCCGACGTCCTCAACCTCACCCGGGCCACCGGCCTCTCGCGGTTCCCGGTCTACCGAGACCGCATCGACGAGATCGTCGGCATGGTCCACCTCAAGGACGCCCTCGCCGTCACCCCGCACGCCCGGCTGCGCACCCCCGTCGGCCGGATCGCGGTCCCGCCGCTCCTCGTCCCCGAGACGCTGCCCGCCCAGGCCCTCCTGGAGCAGCTGCGCAGGGAGCAGCCGATCGCCGTCGTCGTCGACGAGTACGGCGGTACGGCCGGCGTCGTCACCCTGGAGGACATCGTCGAGGAGCTCGTCGGCGAGGTGCGCGACGAGCACGACACCCCCGCCGACGGCCACCCCGAGCTGGCCGCCGCCCCCGCCGAGGACGGCCGCCCCGCCTGGGAGGCCGACGGATCCTGCCGGGTCCACACCCTGCGCCGGATAGGCCTCGACGTGCCCGACGGGCCGTACGAGACCGTCGCCGGGCTCGTCGCCGACCTCCTCGGGCGCATCCCCGCCCCGGGCGACCGCGCCGAGCTCCCCGGCTGGCGGCTCTCGGTGCGCCAGGTCGACCGCTACCGGGCCGGGCGCGTCCGGCTCGTGCGCACCGGCCCTGAGCCGGAGCCGGGTCACGCCCCGGTCCTCGACCGGGGCAACCGGTCGGCACCGGCCCCGGCCCCGGAGCCGTACGCCGATCCGCTCGCGACGGACACCGGCGCCCCGCTCGTCGCGGAGGGCGTCCGATGAGCACGCTCCAGCTGCTGTTCGCCCTCGTCCTCGTACTGGCCAACGGCTTCTTCGTCGGGGCCGAGTTCGCGCTCGTCTCCGTCCGCCGCAGCCAGATCGAACCGCTCGCCGGCGCCCGCGCCCAGCAGGTCCTGCACGGTCTGGAGAACCTGCCGCAGATGATGGCGGCTGCCCAGTTCGGCATCACCGTCTGCTCGCTGACCCTCGGCGCCGTCGCCGAACCGACGGTGGCCCGGCTCCTCGAACCGGTCTTCCACACGGTCGGCGTCCCCGAGGGCCTGATCCACCCGCTCGGATACGTCATCGCCCTCGCCGCGGTCGTCTTCCTCCACCTCGTCATCGGCGAGATGGTCCCGAAGAACCTGGCGATGGCCGCGCCCGAGCGGACCGCGCTCTGGCTCGCCCCGGCACTGGTCGGCTTCGCCCGGCTCTGCCGGCCGGTCACGGCCGCGCTGGGCGCCTGCGCCCGGCTCGTCCTGCGGGCGTTCAAGGTCGAGCCGAAGGACGAGGTGGAGGCGGTCTTCACCCGGACGCAGCTCGGCCGGCTCGTCGAGGACGCCGGCCAGGCCGGGCTGCTCGACCCGGCCGAGCAGGAGCGCCTGGAGGACGCCCTCGAACTGGGCAGCCGCCCGGTGACGGACGTCCTCATCGCCCAGTCCTCCCTGGTGACGGTCCCGCCGTCCGTCACCCCGCGCGAGATCGAGGACCTGACCGTACGGACCGGCTACTCGCGCTTCCCGGTCCGCGCCGAGGCGCGCGGCACCTTCATGGGCTTCGTGCACGTGAAGGACGTCCTCGACCTGGAGGACCGGGAGCGGGCCGTACCGCACCAGCTGTGGCGGCCCATGGCGACGCTCCGCGCCGAGCTGCCCCTCGACGACGCCCTCACCGTGATGCGCAGGGCCGCGACCCATCTGGCGCAGGTCGCGGACGGCTCGGGCCGGGTCCTCGGCCTGGTCGCCCTGGAGGACGTCCTGGAGATGCTGGTGGGCGAAGTCCGTGACCCCGCCCACCGGCTGCCCGTGGGTCAGTAGCCCGGGGGCTCCTGCTGCGGGCCGCGGTCGATCGGACCGCGGCCCGACAGGACCTCGCCGTACGCCTGCATGAGGTCGGCGAGCCGGAGGGTCGCGAGGTCGTCCCGGGTCGGTGTACCCGGGTAGCCGGAGAGCCGCAGGTCCCGGTAGGCGCAGGACTTCTCGTACAGGGTGCGCAGGAAGCGGCCGTTGCCCAGCTCGTCGATCCAGCCCTGCTCGACGACGTGTCCGCTGATCGAGCGGAGCTCGTCCCGGGCCTCGTCGTCCCAGCCGTCGCCGTTGGCCGCCGCCAGGACCGCGCCGATCGCGGTGAGTTCGAGCGGCCGGTACGAGGGGAAGTCGACCCGCGTGGTGAAGCGGGAGGACAGGCCGGGGTTCGTGCTGAGCAGCCGGTCCATGCCCTCGGGGTAGCCGGCCAGGATGACCACCAGATGGTCGCGGTTGTCCTCGGCCCGCTTGAGCAGGACCTGGAGGGCTTCGTCGCCGTAGGCGTCGCCCTTGCTGTAGCCCGTGTTGGAGAGCGCGTACGCCTCGTCGACGAAGAGCACCCCGCCGAGGGCCGAGTCGATGAGCTCGTTGGCCTTGACCGCCGTCTGGCCGAGGAACTCTCCGACGAGGTCGGCCCGTTGGGCCTCCACGAGGTGGTCGCCGCCGAGCAGCCCGAGGGCGTAGAAGACCCGGCCCAGAATCCGGGCGACCGTGGTCTTGCCGGTCCCGGACGGGCCGGAGAAGACGAAGTGGCGCTTAGGAGGCTGGACGGGGAGCCCCTGTTCGGCGCGCAGCCGTGCCATCTCCAGCTGCGCGGAGAGCGCCTTGACCTGCCGCTTCACCGGGTCGAGCCCGACCATGCCCTCCAGCTCGGCGAGCGCCTCCGCGAGCAGGACGGGGTCGGTGGGCCCGGCGGGGAAGCGCGGCGGCCCCGGCTGCCCGGGCAAAGACGCCTTCTGCCGTACGGTCTCGGGCGGAGCGACGGGAACGACCGGCGGTGCGGGCTCCGGCGCGAGCCGCAGTCCGTCGCCCAGCGCCCCGGCTTCCGGGTCCGGGCCGGGCGCGGTGTCCACGGTCTCCTGGCCGAGACCGCCGCCGACGGTGCCGAGGGCGACCGTCGCGAGGCCGGACGGGTCGTCCACGCCGTCGTACCCCTCGAAGCCGTCGTACTCGGCGATGGCCGCGAGCCGGGCGGCCGTGTCCATGAAAGCCGGGTCGATCCGGTGCACGGCCCGGTAGAGCGGCAGCGCCGCAGCGCTGCGCCCGGTGCCCTCGTGGGCGCGGGCGAGCCAGTAGCGGAGCTCCTTGCGCTGCGGCTGCTCGCTGCGGCAGCGCATCAGCGAGGCCGAGAGCAGCGGCTCGGCCTGGCCGTACATCTCCAGGCGGACCCGGGCCATGCCGCCGAAGAGGCCCGCCTCGATGCCGAGCAACGGGTCGTCGACGAGGGTCTCCGTATGGCGGACGAGCTGGTCCCAGTCCTTGACGAGATAGGCGCGGCAGGCGTGCAGGAAGCGGACCTGCGGGTCGGTGTCGACCGGGGGGAGTCCGGCGAGCGCCCGGTCCAGCTCCGGCACGTGGCGGCCGTCGAGCCAGTGGGAGGCGTGGGCGAGCAGGAGGTCACGCGGCTTCTCCAGGACGGGCTGCACCCACCAGCCCAGCCAGTACCAGGAGTTCAGCGTGCGGCGGTGCCGGGTGCGCTGCTCGCCGAAGCGCTCCCGGTTGCGGTACATGCGCAGCAGCGCGGTCGTGGTGTCGACCCGGAGCGCGTGTAACCCGAGCCAGGCGTCCGCCATCCCGGGGTCGATCCGTACCGCCGTCCGGAACTCGTCCTCCGCCTGCGGATAGGCGCCCATCGTGTAGGCGTCGACTCCGCGCAGCCAGGCGAGCTCGGCGGGGGCAAGCGAGCCCTGCGTGCCGATGTCCATCGGGTCCCCCACAACCGTCTTCGCATGGACGGGATTTGACCGCACCTGGGGGCATCGTACCTGCGCAGGGGGTGTGCGCTTAAGGAGAAGCGCATGATCCGGAAGCAGTGACCCTGGGTGAGCGTCGGGGGGCGCGAGGGGGCTTCCGAGGGGGTGATCGGGACAGAACGAAGCCCCCGATCACGGGGGAACAACCGGGGGCTTCGTGTCCGAGGCGGCTCCGAAAAGCCGCACATTGAGAACGTAAGACCTGTACGCCCCCGGGGTCAAGCGGTGTTGAAGCACTTGCGGAAGCGGACTTCCAGCCCCTCAATTCGCGGACATCGAGCCGTCACGGTGCGTGATGATCTGGTCCTGGCCCGCTGTCGCAGAGGGCCCGGGAAGCCAGTCGTACCCCTCACGACGCTCCCGTACCAGGGTGTCGGCGAAGGGCCGGGAGGGGTCCTCGGCGAAGTGGCGAGTCTCCGCCAGAGTCCAGCCGTCCCAGAAATCGGTCTGCTCCGGGCCGTCCCGGTGCCGCCCCCGGGTCCAGGACTCCTCGGGCGCTCGTTCCATCCACAGCAGCCACGCCAGGAACGGCCGCACCACCGCCCTGCCGGCGCCGACGCCCTCGACGAGGACGACCGGGGCCGGCGGCAGTGCGCGGGCCTCGCCGAAGCAGCGGTGGGTCCAGTCGTACGGCATGTACTGCGCGGTCTCGCCCCGGGAGAGCGGTTCCAGGACCTGCCGCCGCAGTCGGCCGGTCCAGGCGAAGAGCTCCTCGTGGGTGGCGAGGTCGTCGAGGTGGAGGACGGGGGCGCCGCCGAGGGCGCCGGCGAGGCGGGCCGCGAGGGTGGACTTCCCGGAGCCGGCGTGGCCGTCGACCGCGACGAGCCGGACCGGTCCGCAGGAGGGCGGGAGCCGGAGCAGGGCGTGTGCCGCGTGGTCGAGGTCGGTCATGGGCCCAGGGTAGGGGAGTCGGGGACCGCCGCAGGTCAGGGAGGTACCACCGTCAGTGGTCGAGACCAATATTGGTTCGGCGACGCGGGGCGAAGTGCTGGCGGACGCCCCGCGCCAGCCGGGATAGTGGGCCCGCGCAGCAGGCCCGTACGCCCACCGTTCTCGACTCGTTCTCGACTGGGGGTCACCGCCCATGACCAGCTCCACCCCGCGCAGAACCGTCCTCGCCGCGGCTCTCGCGGCCGCCGCGGGAACGGCCGCGGCCACCGCCGTCCCCGCCTCGGCGACCGCCCCCGACGGCCCCGCGGCCCCCGACCCCGGCGCGGCGGCCGACCGAGCCGCCCAGGGCCACACACCGGCTCCCGGCCTGGTCGACAACCGCTTCTGGCACTCCTACACCGACTGGAGGTGCGGCAGCGCGGCCGGGACGAAGGCGGTCGCGGGACGCCGCCCCGGGCTGGTGCTCGCCACCCCCGCGGGCCGCACCGAGTACGCCGACCCGCACACGGGCCGGACCTCGGCCTGGGAGTACGCGAGCTGGACCTCGCCCGCGCACACCTCGACCGTGCCCGCCACCGAGGTCATCGCCTCCTGGAACGCCCACACGCCGCCCGGCACCTGGCTCCAGGTCGAGCTGTCCGGCACGTACTCCGACGCCACCGACACCCCCTGGTACGTGCTGGGGCGCTGGGCCTCCGGCGACGGCGACATCCGGCGCACCTCGGTCGACGACCAGACCGACGGCAAGAGCTCCGTCTGGACCGACACCTTCGCCATCGACGACGCGGCGAGCGGCCTCCGGCTGACCTCCTACCGCCTCCGCCTGACGCTGTACCGCACCCCGGGCAGCGGCCTCACCCCCACGGTGTGGCGGCTCGGCGCGATGGCCTCGGACGTCCCGGACCGCTTCACCGTCCCGGCCTCCGAACCCGGACCCGCCCGCGAGCTGACCGTGCCGCGCTACTCGCAGAACACCCACGTCGGGCAGTACCCCGAGTACGACAACGGCGGCGAGGCCTGGTGCAGCCCGACCTCCTCCCAGATGATCGTCGAGTACTGGGGACGCCGCCCCTCGGCCGAACAGCTTGCCTGGGTGAACCCGGACTTCGCCGACCCCCAGGTCTGCCACGCGGCCCGCTTCACCTACGACCACCAGTACGAGGGCTGCGGCAACTGGCCCTTCAACGCCGCCTACGCGGCCACGTACCCCGACATGAACGCCGTGGTCACCCGGCTCCGCTCGCTCACGGAGCTCGAAACCCTGGTCCGGGCGGGCATCCCGGCCATAACGTCCCAGTCCTTCCTCAAGGAGGAACTGACCGGCGCCGGCTACGGCACCTTCGGCCACCTCATGACCGTCATCGGCTTCACGGCGACCGGCGACGTCATCGCCAACGACCCCGCCTCCCCGAGCAACGAGGCGGTCCGCCGGATCTACCCGCGACGCGAGTGGGAGAACATCTGGCTCCGGACCAAGCGCTACAACGCGAGCGGGCGAGTGGTCTCCGGCACAGGCGGGGTCTGCTACCTCTACTTCCCGGACCGTCCTTCGCCCGCCCAGCGCAGGGCCCTCGCGGCCCTCGGCATCGGCTGACCGGGGCGGGCGGCCCCGGGGGACGTGACCGACGTCTCTACCCCGGGGCCGCCCCCGTGCCGCACTGTGGTGGCCATGACCGCAACCACCTACGCCCGATTCCTCTCCCGCGCCCGGACGGGCGGCCCCCGGGACGGAGACGGCCCCAAGATCCTGGAGCACGTGCTCGGCTGGACCCTGGTCGTCGTGCTCGCCGGGTTCGTCACCCGGGCGGGCCTCATGTGACGCAGGCCGTGTGATGCCCCCGGACGGAACGGGCATACTCCCCGCGACCCCGTGCGCGCACGCTCGCGCCGCCCGCCAGGGAGGAGCACCCGGCCATGTCCGAAAGCCCCGCCGGCGGCGTGGAGCGCCGCCTGCCCAGCGACGAGGCCCGGGAGCTGCTCGCCCTGGTCCGTGACATCGCCCGGCGGGAGATCCTCCCGCGCGCCGCGGAGGAGGAGGCGGTGGGCGTGTTCCCCCGCGAGCTCTTCGCGCTGCTCTCCCGGTCGGGGCTGCTCGGACTCCCGTACGACCCGGCGTACGGCGGGGGAGGCCAGCCGTACGAGGTGTATCTGCAGGTCCTGGAGGAGCTCGCCGCCGCCCGGCTCACCGTGGGTCTCGGAGTCAGCGTCCACACCCTCTCCTGCCACGCGCTCGCGGGCTTCGGCACCGAGGACCAGCGGGCCGAGCACCTGCCGGCGATGCTCGGCGGCGGCCTTCTCGGCGCGTACTGCCTCTCCGAACCGTCCGCGGGCTCGGACGCGGCGGCGCTGCGGACCCGGGCCGTCCGGGCCGGCGACCAGTGGGTCATCGACGGCACCAAGGCCTGGATCACCCACGGCGGGATCGCCGACTTCTGCACGGTCATGGCCCGCACCGGCGGTCCGGGGGCGCGCGGCATCAGCGCCTTCCTGGTGCCGGGGGACGCGCCGGGGCTGAGCGCGGCCCGGCCCGAGCGGAAGATGGGCATGAAGGGCTCGCCCACCGCCCAGCTGCACTTCGACGGTGTACGGGTCCCCGACGCGCGGCTCCTCGGGGCGGAGGGGCAGGGTTTCGCCATCGCGCTCGCCGCCCTGGACTCGGGGCGGCTCGGCATCGCCGCCTGCGCGGTCGGGCTCGGCCGGGCGGCGCTGGACGAGGCCGTGGCGTACGCGCGCGAGCGCCGGCAGTTCGGGCGGCCGATCGCCGACTTCCAGGGGCTCCGCTTCCTGCTCGCCGACATGGCGACCCAACTGGAGGCGGGCCGGGCGCTCTGTCTGGAGGCGGCGCGGCTCCGGGACGAGGGGCGGGAGTTCGGGCGGTCCGCGGCCATGGCGAAGCTCTTCTGCACGGACGCCGCGATGCGGATCACGACGGACGCGGTGCAGGTGCTCGGGGGGTACGGCTACACCGCGGACTTCCCGGTGGAGCGGTATCTGCGCGAGGCGAAGATGCTGCAGATCGTCGAGGGGACCAATCAGATCCAGCGGGTGGTCATCGCACGTCACCTCGTCGGACCAGAGTCCCGCTGACGCGTACGGTCCGGTCGGCCCAGACGGGGCCCGCGGCGAGCCGGTTCCACTCCTGGTCGCGGCGGCCGGGGAGGGTGCGGCCCTGGCTGGCCCAGAGGCTGAGGACGTCCTGGTAGATGGGCGGGTCGGCGAGGGCGGGGGCGGGGCCCGGCACGGGCATCGGGACGGGTGCGGGCATCGGGACGGGTGCGGACATCGGGGCCGGCGCCGGGGAGGGTGCGGGCATCGGGGCCGGGGCCGGGGAGGGTGCGGGCATCGGGGCCGGGGCGGGTGCCTGCGGGGGCACCGGCGCCCTATGAGGAACCGATTCTTCACCATGCGGTTCGGCCTGCCGGTGCCGACCGTAGCCGTTGGGAGTCGTGTACAGCGTGGTCATGCCCGGACCAACGCTTTCCGGACGGCCGGGGTCACCGCCGACCGGATTCGTGCGGCAGTTCGCCCGGTACCCGGTGCGCGACTCTGGTCCCCCGGCATTTACCTGACGTACCGTCAGCTCTCATCGCGGAAGCACCCGCCGACGCGGAACCACCCGCCGATCAGGAGGTCAGGCATGTCGGTGAACCGGCAGGTAGAGGACCGGCCCGTCGCGCTCGACGAATACCCCGTGCACCAGGCCCCGCTCTCGATGAAGCACCACGTCAGCAGCGACCGCAACGCCTATGACCGCTGCATCTTCCACGTCTTCGACCACGAGGGCAGGGCCCTTCTCATCGCCGGCCTCGGCGTCTACCCGAACACCGGTGTCATCGACGCCTACGCGACCCTGCGCACCGGCGACCGGCTGCACGCCGTCCGCGCCTCCGACGCCCTCGGCGACGACCGTACGAAGCTCACCGTCGGCCCCCTCACCATCACCGTCGACGAACCCCTCAAGCGCTTCTCCCTCCACTGCGAGGCCGCCCCCGACGACCCCGAAGGGCTCTCCTTCGATCTCACCTGGACCGGCGACTTCCCCGCCGTCTGGGAGCCCCACCACACCCAGCGCCAGGGCGGCCGCCTCACCATCGAAGGCCGCCGCTTCGTCCAGGCCGGGCACTGCGCGGGCACGATCAGGGCCGGCGGCGAGGAGTTCACCGTCATCCAGGGGGAGTGGACCGGAACCCGCGACCGCAGCTGGGGAGTCCGCCCGATACCGGGCGAAGAACCCGGCCGCGCCGCCGAGTTCCGCCCCGAGGGCTTCCACTGGCTCTGGATCCCGATGCGCTTCGAGGACCGCTTCCTCATGGTCATCGCCCAGGAGAACGCCGACGGCTACCGCACGCTCAACGAGGCCCTGCTCGTGCGGAACGGCCACCGTGACACCCAACTCGGCTGGCCCCGCACCGACATCACGTACCGCCCGGGCACCCGCCACCCCGAGCGGGCCGTCGTCCACCTCGCCGACCCGGCCGGGAAGCCGCTGGAGATCGGCGTCGAGATCCTCGCCTCCTCGCCCCTCGCCGTCGGCGCCGGCTACCCGCCCGCCACCGACTGGCAGCACGGCACCTGGCAGGGCCGCGGCTGGACCGACCGGCGCGTCTACGACCTCTCCGACCCGTCCGCGCACCCCATGGCCGCCTACGGGGTCACCGACCACGCCGCCCGCTTCACCCTCGACGGCCACACCGGCTACGGCATCTTCGAGCACGGCTCCTTCGGCCGCCACGACCCCAGCGGCTTCGCCGACCACACCTCGACGGCCCGCTGAGGAGGCTGACATGGCGACCGCGCCCCGTCCCCGCACCAGCACCCGCGACCCCGAGGAGCTCGGCCGGCGGCTCACCGCCTGGCTGGACCGGCACCTCCCCGGCGCCCGCGTCACCGGCCTCGCCGTGCCCGGGTCCAACGGCATGTCCAGCGAGACCCTGCTCTTCGACCTGGACCACCCCGACGCCTCCGTGCGCGGCTGCGCCCTGCGGCTGGCCGCCGACCCCGCCGCGTACACCGTCTTCCCCGTCTACGACATGGCACGGCAGCACCGCGTGATGCACCTGGTCGGCGAGTACACCGACGTCCCCGTGCCGCGCGTGCTGTGGCTGGAGGAGGACCCGGAACCGCTCGGCGCCCCCTTCTTCGTGATGGCCCGCGCCGAGGGCCGGGTGCCGCCGGACGTCATGCCCTACACGTACGAGGGGAACTGGCTGCACGCCGCCACCGACACCGAACGCGCCCTCCTGGAGGACGAGTCCGTCGCCGTACTGGCTCGACTGCACGACCAGTTCCCCGCGAAGGAGGCCGAGTTCCTGCTGCCCGACGGCGCGGGCACCCCGCTGCGCCGCCACGTCGACGCCCAACGCGCCTATTACGCCTGGGTGGTGGAGGGGATCGCCCCCTCGCCGCTCATCGAGTCCGCCTTCGACTGGCTGGAGGCGCACTGGCCGGCGGACGAGGGCCCGGCCGTCCTCGGCTGGGGCGACGCCCGGATCGGGAACATCGTCTACGACGGCTTCACGCCCGCCGCCGTCCTCGACTGGGAGATGGCGTCCTGCGTCCCGCGCGAGGTCGACCTCGGCTGGACGGTCTACCTCGCGCGCTTCTTCCAGGACCTGACGGTCTCCTTCGGGCAGCCGGGCCTGCCCGACTTCCTGCGCCGCGACGCGATCGAGCGGCGGTACGCGGAACTGACCGGGCACACCCCGCGCGACATGGAGTTCCACACGCTCTACGCGGCGCTGCGGCACGCGATCGTGATGCTCAGGATCGCTTACAGGCAGGCCCACTTCGGAGAGGTCGAGGTGCCCGCCGACCCGGACGCTCTCATCCTGCACCACGCCACGCTCGCGGCGATGGTGCGGGGAAGCTACTGGTGAGGCGGGCGCCCGCAGCGGGCGCCGCCGATCACGAGACAGGGCCTGTCTCGTGGATCAGGCTCTAGGGGGTGTCTTGTCGATCACGCCGCGAGCCCGGCCTGATCGGCAAGACACCCCCTAGGCGGCGCGCCGCATCTGGGGCACCCGCAGCGGGCGCGAGCCCGGACCGCCGACGTGCGAGAAGGGCTGCGTCCGCCAGTCGAGCCCCTGGGGGAGCGTCAGGAGCAGCGCGGTGTCCTGCTCCTGGACCTCCAGGCTGTCGTCCGCCGGGCGGGCCGCGGACGCCGGCAGGCCGGTGCCCCGGCAGACCGTCAGGACGAAGGGGTTCCACGGCGTGGGGCACTGGGCGTGCTCGGGCAGCACGTCCTCGTCGGCGAGCAGCGCGATCGGCTGCACGCACTCCGGGCAGACGACCCGGAACATCTCAAAAGTGTCGTACGCGTCGAGCTCGTCGAACGTGTCGACGGATTCAACAGGATCCTGCATGGAGAATCTCCCCCTCGGGTGCGTCGGCCGGGTCTGTGACGGCCTCGACCACAGCAAGCACTTCCCATGCGGAACTCCGCATAACCGTGAGCCGGGACCCCGGGCCGGGTGCAAACCTGTGGCGTTCGTCACATGCCCGTCGCAGGTGCCCCGTGACCGCCCATAGCGCCCTATACAGGTCGGCCCCGGTTGCCCCATGGCGCTCGCGGCGCACTAGGGTCACCGCATGGAGGAGCTGGATCGTCAGATCGTCGAGTTGCTCGTCAAGGATGGGCGCATGAGCTACACCGACCTGGGCAAGGCCACCGGCCTGTCCACCTCGGCAGTGCATCAGCGCGTCCGCCGGCTCGAGCAGCGCGGAGTCATCCGCGGCTATGCCGCCGTCGTCGACCCGGAGGCCGTGGGTCTGCCGCTCACCGCCTTCATCTCGGTCAAACCCTTCGACCCGAGCGCCCCCGACGACACCCCGGACCGGCTCGCCGACATCCCGGAGATCGAGGCCTGCCACAGCGTCGCGGGCGAGGAGAACTACATCCTCAAGGTCCGGGTCGCGACGCCGCTGGAGTTGGAGCACCTGCTCAGCCGCATCCGCTCGCAGGCCGGGGTGTCCAGCCGCACGACCGTCGTCCTGTCCACCCCGTACGAGGCCCGACCGCCCCGCATCTGACCGCGCGCCACCCGCCGGGGGGGACCTGCCGGACAAACCGGGTCCCCGCACGGCCTAGCCTGGTCGCATGAGTGAGTCCGCGTCCGCAGTGTCCCCCGCCTCCGCCGCCGAGCAGCGCACGGTGCTGCTGCGCGGCGGAGAAGTCCACAGCCCCGCCGATCCCTTCGCCACCGCCATGGTGGTGGAGCGCGGGCACGTCGCCTGGGTGGGCTCGGAGGGCGCGGCCGACGCCTTCGCCTCCGGCGTGGACGAGGTCGTCGACCTGGAGGGCGCGCTCGTCACCCCGGCGTTCGTCGACGCGCACGTCCACACCACGGCCAGCGGCTTCGCCCTCACCGGCCTCGACCTGTCCTCCGCCGCCTCGCTCGCCGAGGCGGCGGAGCTGATCCGGATCCACGCCGCGGCCCGCCCCGCGGACCGCATCCTCATCGGCCACGGCTGGGACGCCTCCCGCTGGCCCGAGCGCCGCCCGCTCACCCGGGACGAGCTCGACGGGCTCGCCGGCGGCCGTCCGCTCTATCTGACCCGGATCGACGTCCACTCGGCCGTCGTCACGACCGCCCTCCTCGACCTCGTCCCCGGCGTCCGCGACCTCGACGGCTTCCACGACGGCCAGCGGCCGCTCACGGGTGACGCACATCACGCCGTCCGCGCCGCCGCCTTCGCCGCCGTCTCCCCGGCGCAGCGCACGGAGGCACAGCGCGCCGCCCGGAGCCACGCCGCCTCCCTCGGCATCGGCACCCTGCACGAGTGCGGCGGCCTCCAGATCTCCTCCGAGGCGGACTTCACGGGCCTCATGGACCTCGCCCGCGCCGAGGCCGGGCCCCGGGTCGTGGGCTACTGGGCGGACCTCGACATCGAGCGCGCGCGGGCCCTGGGCGCCCTCGGAGCGGCCGGCGACCTCTTCGCCGACGGCTCCCTCGGCTCCCACACCGCCTGCCTCCACGAGCCGTACGCGGACCACGCGGCCCACGCCGGCACCGCCCCGACGGGGGCCGCCCACCTGGACGCGCACGCCGTCGCCGCCCACGTCGTGGCCTGCACCGAGGCGGGCCTCCAGGCCGGCTTCCACGCCATCGGGGACGCCGCCCTCACCGCCGTCGTCGAGGGCATCCGCGCGGCCGCCGAGAAGCTCGGCCTCGCCCGGATCCGCGCCGCCCGGCACCGCGTCGAGCACGCCGAGATGCTCACCCCCGAGACGATCGCCGCCTTCGCCGAACTGGGCCTCACCGCGTCCGTCCAGCCCTCCTTCGACGCGCTCTGGGGCGGCGAGGAGGGCATGTACGCCGACCGGCTCGGCGCCGAGCGGGCCAGGACCCTCAACCCTTACGCGGCGCTGCTGCGCGCCGGTGTGCCGCTGGCCTTCGGCTCCGACAGCCCGGTCACCCCGCTCGACCCGTGGGGCACGGTCCGCGCGGCCGCCTTCCACCACACCCCCGAGCACCGGATCTCCGTACGGGCCGCCTTCACCGCCCACACCCGGGGCGGCTGGCGGGCCGTGGGCCGCGACGACGCCGGGACGCTCGTCCCCGGCGCCCCCGCCGACTACGCGGTCTGGCGCACCGGCGAACTCCTCGTCCAGGCCCCCGACGACCGGGTGGCCCGCTGGTCCACCGACCCCCGCTCCGGCACGCCCGGTCTGCCCGATCTGTCGCCCGGAGCGGAGCTCCCGGTCTGCCTGCGCACGGTCGTGTACGGACAGACGGTGTTCGTACGGCCGAACGAGTGATGTAGGGATATTTCCGACCCCCGCGCACCGCTCCGTACGCTTGTCCCCGACCTGCGGATCTTCCTCTCCGGCCTGGCCTTTTGTGGAGTCTTCGCAGGTCAAGCGGGTGTTGACAGCTGACGGTCGGGGGCGGGTAGGTTCGCCGGGTCCACCACAGGACGTCCGACCGGTTCACACCGCCCCGCAGTCGCCGACCGCCGCCCGCGCCTCGGCCGCGAGGGAAGGTTTCTCCGGCGGAAGGTGCGACCCGGGTGGGGCCCGGACGTTCAGTAGACAACGGCTCTCGGTCGACCCGCAGCCAGCGGATCCCAGGTCGGACCGAAGGACGTCGGGCCCCGCACCGCACGGCAACCGCCCCCATATGTCCCGTAACCGCACGACCACCGCGCCGGAGCACTCCGGGGACCTCGCTATGGTGGGGTACTCGTATGTATCCGAAGGGGCAGTAGTGAACGACGGTGGCCAGAGGCGTTACGGCCCGCTCGGCAAGGCCTTGGTGATCATTCCGACCTACAACGAGGCGGAGAACATCAAGCCGATCGTCGCGCGGGTGCGGGAAGCCGTACCCGAGGCGCACGTTCTCGTCGCGGACGACAACAGCCCCGACGGTACGGGCAAGTTCGCGGACGAGATCTCCGCCGAGGACGATCACGTCCACGTCCTGCACCGGAAGGGCAAGGAGGGGCTCGGCGCCGCCTACCTCGCCGGCTTCCGCTGGGGCATCGAGCACGGCTACGGCGTCCTCGTGGAGATGGACGCGGACGGCTCGCACCAGCCCGAGGAGCTGCCGCGGCTGCTCACCGCCCTCAAGGGCGCGGACCTGGTCCTCGGCTCCCGCTGGGTGCCGGGCGGGCGCATCGTGAACTGGCCCAAGTCCCGCGAGTTCATCTCCCGGGGCGGCAGCCTCTACTCCCGCGTGATGCTCGACGTGCCGATCCGTGACGTCACCGGCGGCTACCGGGCCTTCCGCAAGGAGACCCTGGAGGGCCTGGGCCTGGAGGACGTGGCCTCCGCGGGCTACTGCTTCCAGGTCGACCTGGCCCGTCGCGCGGTCGCCGCCGGCTTCCATGTCGTCGAGGTCCCGATCACCTTCGTGGAGCGGGAGATCGGCGACTCCAAGATGAGCCGGAACATCGTCGTCGAGGCGCTGTGGCGGGTCACCGGCTGGGGCCTCACGGCGCGGGCGGAGAAGGTCGGCAAGCTGCTCGGCCGCAAGCCCTCCTGACCACTTCCCGGGAGTCCTGCCCCCGTCGCGCGTACTGATCCTTTCTTTACGACGTTCCGGCGGGGTGCCAGGCACACTGGGAGCCATGACGACCGGCGCACCGCCTCCTCTCGCCCCCAAGCGCTCCCGCGCGCGCACCCTCGTTCCCCTCGCCGTCGCCGCGTGGCTGGTCCTGGAGATCTGGCTGCTGACGGTGGTGGCGAACGCGACGGGCGCGCTGACCGTGCTCGCCCTGCTCATCGGCGGCGCCGTCCTCGGCGCCACCGTCGTGAAGCGGGCGGGCCGACGCGCCTTCCGGAACCTCACCACGACCTTCCAGCAGGCCCAGGCGGCCGCCCAGACGGGGCAGGCGCCCTCGCCGGACGAGCGGGCCGGCGCGGAGGACCGCAACGGCTTCCTCATGCTCGGCGGTCTGCTCCTGATGATCCCCGGCCTCGTCTCGGACGCGGCCGGACTCCTGCTGCTGATCCCGCAGGTCCGCTCCCTTCTCGGGCGGTACGCGGAGAAGGCCGTCGAGCGCCGGATGACCGCGGCGCCTCCCGGCAGCCTCCAGGACGCCTTCCAGCAGGCGCGCATCCACCGCCCGGGCGGAAAGGTCGTCCAGGGCGAGGTCGTCCGCGAGGACGCGGGCCAGGGCCCGCGTCGGGCCGAGGAGCCCCGCCCGCCCCTGCTGCCGTAACCGGCGCCGTACTCGCTCCGCGCATCCTTCCTGGGTGCGCGGAGCTTCTCTTGGACGTAGACGTAGACGTAGACGCGGAAACGCCGCGGGGCCCGGTACACGATGTGTGTACCGGGCCCCGCGGCGTCGTTCGACCGGTGGTCCGCTAGGCGGACTTGCGGCTGTCGCGCGGATGCACGGCGATGTTCATGGCGCCGGAGCGCAGAACGGCCAGCCTCTCGGCGAGGACCTCCTCCAGCTCCTCGCGGGTTCGCCGCTCCATGAGCATGTCCCAGTGCGTACGCGCAGGCTTGCCCTTCTTCTCCTCAGGTCCGTCCCCGTCCACCAGGAGTGCCTGGATTCCGCAGACCTTGCATTCCCACTCCGGCGGAATCTCCGCCTCCACCGAGAAGGGCATCTCAAAACGATGGCCCTTCTCGCATGCGTACTCCACGGCCTGGCGCGGAGCCAGATCGATGCCGCGGTCGGTCTCGTAGCTGGTCACCACGAGGCGCGTGCCGCGAAGAGCTCGCTCACTCATGAATCGTGCCTCCCGGGCTTGTCGCCCACAGGACAGGTGTCGCTGTCGTCGTTATCCGGTCAACGTCCGGTCGGCGGTAAAGATTCCCGTGCCGGGTCATGCGTCGCCCGTCGTGCCGCCCCTTGTTGTACCCACCAGTGCCCGTTTTGTCACATCTGACATCAGATGTGACTCACTGTCTTCACCAAAGCAGCACGCAGTAACGGTCCGCCTGGCAGGCCAAAGGCGTACACTACCGGCCTTTCACTGCCGCGTCTAAATTCGCTCCGGCAGCGGGTTGCCCGCCTCCTCCACCGCGCGCCGCACCGGGACCCGGGCGAGCAGGACGAAGCCGACAGCGAAGAAGATCACGAGAGAGATGATGGCATCCCGATAGCTCCCGGTCAGCTGATACGCGAGACCGAACACGAGTGGACCCAGCCAGCTCAGTCCACGGTCGCTCATCTCGTAGGCCGAGAAGTACTCCGCTTCCTTGCCGCGCGGCACCAGATGCGAGAACAGCGAGCGCGACAGGGCCTGGCTGCCGCCCAGGACCAGACCGATCCCGGCCGCCAGGAAGTAGAAGAACACGGGCGCGTCGGCCGGCAGGAAGTATCCCGCCGCGAGGATCAGCGTCCAGACCACGAGCGAGGCGAGAATCGTCCGCTTGGCGCCGTGCGTCCGGGCGAGTCGCCCCATCCCCAGAGCACCCGCCACAGCGAGCACCTGGACCAGCAGCACCGCCGTGATCAGGGTCGTCTGGTCGAGGCCCAGTTCCTCCGAGCCGTACACCGAGGCCTGCGAGATCACCGTCTGCACGCCGTCGTTGTAGACCAGATAGGCGAGCAGGAAGGAGAGCGTCAGCGGATACCGGCGCATGTCCTTGAGGGTCGCGCGCAACTGCCGCCAGCCGCCGCCGACCGCCCCCGCCCTGCCGCCCCCGCCCCCGTCCCCCGGCGCGTCCGTGCGGACGTGCCGGTCGCGCAGCCGCCGCAGCGGTACGAGGGTGAAGGCGCCCCACCACAGGCCGGCCGAGGCGAGACAGATCCGGATGGCCTCGCCCTCGGTGAGGCCGAAGGAGTCGTGGCCCGAGTACAGGACCAGGTTCAGGACGAGGACCAGCGCGCCGGACGTGTAGCCGAAGGCCCAGCCGCGCGAGGAGACCTTGTCCCGCTCGTCCGGCTCGGCGATCTGCGGCAGATAGGCGTTGTAGAGCACCATCGACACCGCGAGTGAGGCGTTCGCCACGATCAGCAGGAACGCGCCCAGGAGGTAGCGCTCGCCCGCGAGGAAGAACATCCCCGCCGTGGCCGCGGCCCCCAGGTACGCCGCCGCCGCGAGCAGCGGCTTCTTCCGGCCCGTACGGTCGGCCACCGCGCCCACCAGGGGCATCACCAGCACCGCGACCACGATCGAGGCCGACACGGCGTACGCGAAGAGGGAGCCCGCCCGTACGGGGATCCCGAGCGGGTGCACGTAGCCCTCGGCGTCGGCCGCCGCCCGCGCCACCGCGGTCAGGTAGGGGCCGAGGAAGACGGTCACCACGCTCGTCGAGTACACGGAGCACGCGAAGTCGTAGAAGTACCAGCCGTGCTGCTCGCGCCGTCGTTCGGCGGGACCGGAGGCGTACTCCTCCGGTTCGGTGGTGTCTGCGGTCAAGGCCGCGCCCCCTCGCTCGTCCCCGTGATCCGCCCCGCGCCGGCTCGACGCGCGCTCAGACCCACGCCCCCCGCTCGGTCAGCACCGAGCGCAGCGTCTCCAGATGATCGGTCATGATGCCATCCACCCCCAGGTCGAGGAGAGAGTTCATCCGGTCCGGATCGTTCACGGTCCAGACGTGGACCTGGAGCCCGCGCGCGTGCGCCTCCCGCACGAAGCGGCGGTCGACCACCGGGACGCCGGCCTGGCGCTCGGGGACCTGCGCCGCCACGGCGCCCGCCCGGACCGCCGCCGGGACGCCCAGGGAGCGCAGCCGCAGTCCGACGATCCCGCGCACCCCGTACGAGGTGGCGAGCCGGGGGCCCGCGAGCCGCTGGGCCCGGGCCACCCGGGACTCCGTGAAGGACCCCACGCACACCCGGTCCCAGGCGCCGGTCCGCCGGACCAGGTCCACCAGCGGCTCCAGGGCCGACTCGGTCTTGAGGTCCACGTTCCAGCGGGCCTCCGGGAACTCCTCCAGGAGGTCGGCGAAGAGCGGCAGCGGCTCCTGGCCCGCCACACGGGCCTCGCGCACCGCCGCCCACGGAAGGTCGCGGATACGGCCGGAGACGTCCGTCACCCGGTCGAGGGTCGAGTCGTGGAAGGCGACGAGCGCGCCGTCCGCCGTCGTGTGCACATCGGTCTCGAAGTAGCGGTAGCCCGCCGCGGAGGCCCGGCGGAAGGCGGCCGCGGTGTTCTCCAGGCCGTTCGCCGTGCCGCCACGGTGGGCGAAGGCGAGGGGGGAGGGGTGGTCGAGGTAGGGGTGGCGTACGCGAGTCACGGGCGCAGTATGGCCTGTCCCGGTGTCCCAGGGGTGTCCCAGGGCCTGTCCGGCCATGATCGGCCGGGCAGGACCTAGGGGGTGTCGTCAAATTCCCGTCTGCCCCGCGGCGTCTGGCACGCACTCTCGCCGCACCGGGAGAAAGCCCACGTACGTCCAGTACGTGGGCTTCCACCCGGCACGCCGAGAGCACGCACCAGACGCCGCGGGGCAGACGGGAATTTGACGACACCCCCTAGGGGCTGACGGACGTCGGCAGGGTGGTGGTCGGGGAGCGGGCCGGCTCCGGTCGGGGCGCGGGCTCGGGTACGGCGAACCACCGTAGGAAGTACTGGGCGAGCGGGCCGATCGCCAGCGCGTACAGGACCGTGCCGACGCCGACCGAACCGCCGAGCGCGAAGCCGGTCGCGACGACGGCCACCTCGATCGCCGTCCGCACCAGCCGGATCGACCGGCCGGTGAGCCGGTGCAGACCGGTCATCAGCCCGTCGCGCGGACCGGGGCCGAACCGCGCCGCGATGTACAGGCCGGTGGCGACGCCGTTCAGGACGATGCCGAGCGCGAGCAGCGGCACCTGCCCGGCCAGGCCGTGGACGTCCGGGACCAGCGCCAGGGTGCCGTCCATCGCCACGCCGATCACGAAGACGTTGGAGACGGTGCCGAGACCCGGCTTCTGCCGGATCGGGATCCACAGGAGCAGCACCGCCGCCCCGACCACGATCGACACCACACCGATGGTCAGTCCGGTCTTCTCGGCGAGACCCTGGTGGAGGACGCCCCAGGGCTCCAGGCCGAGCCCGCTGCGCACCAGGAGCGCCGAGCTCACCCCGTACAGCGTCAGGCCGACATACAGCTGGACGAGCCGACGGGTGAGGTGCCGGCCGTGGAGGCCGGAGGCGATGGACAAGGGACTGCCCTCCCAGGGTGGTGGTAGTGGACTGGCTCATGACACTCTGTGGCGGGGTATCCGGTGCCAACCATGGCCAATTCGATGAAGGTGGACTGATTTCGATGGCTCAGTGGACTTCGGCGGTGGGGCCGGCTCAGCTCGCCCGGCAGCTCCAGGCGCAGCAGCCGAGGCCCGCGGGACCCGGCGCCCGCAAGCCGCCCGCCTACCGCGCCCTCGCCGACGGCATCCGCCTCCTCGTCCTGGAGGGCCGCGTCCCCGTCGCCGCCCGCCTGCCCGCCGAGCGGGAACTCGCCGTCGCCCTGACCGTCAGCCGCACGACGGTGGCCGCGGCCTACGAGGCGCTGCGCGCCGAGGGCTTCCTGGAGTCCCGCCGCGGGGCCGGGAGCTGGACGGCCGTGCCGGCCGGGAACCCGCTGCCCGCGCGCGGCCTCGAACCGTTGCCCCCGGAGGCCCTCGGCTCGATGATCGACCTCGGCTGCGCGGCGCTCCCCGCGCCCGAGCCCTGGCTCACCCGGGGCGTCCAGGGCGCCCTGGAGGAGCTGCCCCCCTACGCCCACACGCACGGCGACTACCCGGCCGGACTGCCCGCGCTCCGCCAGATGCTCGCCGACCGCTACACGGCGCGGGGCATCCCGACCATGCCCGAGCAGATCATGGTGACGACCGGGGCCATGGGCGCCATCGACGCCATCTGCCACCTCTTCGCGGGGCGGGGCGAGCGCATCGCCGTCGAGTCGCCCTCGTACGCCAACATCCTCCAGCTGATGCGGGAGGCCGGGGCCCGGCTCGTCCCCGTCGCCATGTCCGAGGGGCTCGGCAGCTGGGACATGGGCCGCTGGCGCCAGGTGCTGCGGGACGCGGCGCCCCGCCTGGCGTACGTGGTCGCCGACTTCCACAACCCGACCGGCGCGCTGGCGGACGAGGACCAGCGACGGCAGCTCGTGGACGCGGCCCGCTCGGCGGGCACGGTCCTCGTCGTCGACGAGACCATGACCGAGCTGCACCTCGACGACGACGTGCAGATGCCCCGGCCGGTCTGCGCCTTCGACCCGGCGGGCTCGACGGTCCTGACGGTCGGCTCGGCCAGCAAGGCCTTCTGGGCCGGCATGCGGATCGGCTGGGTCAGGGCCGCGCCCGACGTCATCCGCTCCCTCGTGGCCGCGCGCGCCTACGCGGACCTCGGCACCCCCGTACTGGAACAGCTCGGCGTGAACTGGCTGATGGGGACCGGCGGCTGGGAGGAGGCAGTGAGCCTCCGGCGCGCACAGGCGCGCGAGAACCGGGACGCGCTCGTCGCCGCGGTCCGCAGGGAGCTGCCCGAATGGGAGTTCTCGGTGCCGCAGGGCGGCCTGACGCTCTGGGTCCGCACCGGCGGGCTCTCCGGGTCCAGGCTGGCCGAGGCGGGCGAGCGCGTGGGCGTCCGGGTCCCCTCGGGTCCGCGCTTCGGCGTGGACGGCGCCTTCGAGGGCTTCGTCCGGCTGCCCTTCACGGTCGGCGGCGCGGTCGCCGACGAGGCCGCCGTCCGCCTCGCCGCCGCGGCGCGCCTGGTGGAGTCGGGCATGGGCGGGGGAGTGGAGTCGCCCCGCTCGTTCGTGGCGTAGGGCCCAGGAGAGCAGAGGACAGGCCGAGAGGCCGGTACGGACCCCGGGTCCGCACCGGCCTCTCGGCCTGTCGGCGGTGCGCTCAGCCCTCGGCGGGGACCGGGGAGTGGCGCGGGGCCGGCTCCCCCTCGTAGCGGGCGACGGGGGCGACGTCGGGCTCGTGACGGGGCGGGGCGGGGGCGGTCGTGGGCGCCGGGGCGGGAGCGAGGGCGGTGGCGGGCGCCGGGGCGGGAGCGAGGGCGGTGGCGGGCGCCGGGTCGGGGGTCGAGACCGGGACCGTCTCGACCGACACCTTCGTGAGTGCCGCCGTGTCGAACGCCGCCGACTCGAAGCCCTCCGTGCCGACGCCCGCCGCTTCGGATCCGGCCGTCTCGACGGCCACCGCGTCCGCCGCCGTGCGGCGTTCCGGCAGGAGCGCGAGGACCGCCTGGCGGTGCGCCTCGCTCGTCGCGTCGTCGTACGGGTCGGGCGTCGCCGGCACCTGGAGCCGCATGACCGGTCCCGTGCCGAGGCGGGCGTAGCCGCGGCCCGGCGGCACCTGGGGCGTCGGCGTGGTGTGCGGCGCGGAACCGAGGACGGACGCGATCTGCTCGGCGGTGGCGGGACCGAGCACGATCCGCGCCCGGGTGTGGCTCCGTACCGTCTCGCTCAGCGTGTCCGTGCTGTCGAACTGCTCGGCGACCACCACCGTGACCTGCGCCGCCCGGCCGTGTCGCAGCGGCACCTGGAGCAGCTCCTGCGGGTCGGGGCGGCCGTCGGCGGCGGCCAAGTGGCCGAGGACGCCAGGCCGGTCGACGAGGATCCACAGCGGCCGCCGGGTGTCCTCCGGCGCGGGGTGCCCCGCCTGCCGGGCGCGGTTGGCGGCGATCAGCCGCCGCTCCGTCTCGTGCGCCGCCCACTCCAGGCTGGCCAGAGCGCCGGAGAGCCCGCACTCGACGGCGAGGACCCCGTCGCGGCCGGTCAGGCAGGCGTACTCGCCGGTGCCGCCGCCCTCGACGATCAGGACGTCTCCGTGAGGGAGCGCCTGGAGCGCGATCGAGCGCAGCAGGGAGGTCGTGCCGCTGCCCGGCTGGCCCACGGCCAGCAGGTGCGGTTCGGCGGAGCGGGGGCCGGTGCGCCAGACCACGGCGGGGGCGTCCTCCGTGCCGTCCGTCGCGACCACGGGCACGGTCCGCTGCACGGCGTCCCCGTCGGTGAAGCCGAGCACGGTCTCGCCCGGGACGGTGACGAAGCGCTGGGCGGCGATGGTGGTGGGCAGGGCGGGCAGCACGCTCATGACGAGCCGGTTGCCCTCCTGGTCCCAGTCGAAGTGGTACTCGCGGCCGCGGCCCGACTTGGCGTGCAGCAGCTGCTCGACGCGGGCGCGCGCGGCCGGTTCGCCGTCGGTGAAGTACGGGGGGTACGCGATGCTCAGCCGGGTCGGCCGTCCGTCCTCGTCGAACGTGAACTCCCCGAAGGCGCCGCTCCAGTCACCGCCGTGGGCGAAGAGCGGGGAGGGGTCGTCGGGGACGGAGAAGTACGGCACGAGGGCCTCGTACAGGCCCTTGAGCCGGGCGATCTCCGCGTCGTCGGGCCCGGTCTTGACGACCGGGCGTTCGCGCCCCTTCCACGCGGCGGCGCCCATGAGCGTGACGAGCGCGAGCAGCGGCCCGTACGGCACGAGGGCGACGACGAGGACGCAGGCCGCGACCAGGAGCAGCGTGGGACCGCGCCGTTCCTTGGGGGTCGCGGCCCACTTGGCGCGCGCGGTCGCGGCCAGCTTCCGCAGACCACGGGAGACCGTGATCAGCGGCTGGAGCACATCGGTGGCGCTGTCGGCGGCCGTGCGCGCGATCTCTCGGCTACGAGCGATCTGCGCGCTGCCGCTGCTCAGAATGCGGGGGAGTGGTCGCCGGGCCACGTCGTACTCCTGGTTTCGTGGAAGGGGCTGGTGGAGGGGGCAGGGTCGGGGCGCCCCCTCGGGGCGTCAGAACTTGATTCCGCCCAGGAGGCCGGCGAGGCTCTGCCCGCCCGCCGTGATGCTCGGGGCGATGGCGGTGCCCGCGAGGTAGAAGCCGAACAGCGCGCTGACGAGGGCGTGCGAGGCCTTCATCCCGTCCTTCTTGAAGAACAGGAAGCAGATGATGCCGAGCAGGACCACGCCTGAGATGGACAGGATCATTTGGTGTTCTCCTGGTTGAGGGGACAGTCACCATGAGTCCTTCCAGGTTCACAGCAAGTATCTATGTGACTAAAGGTGCATTAGAGTGAAATTCGCCTGATTTCACTGCACCGGCGCAAGGCGGATGCCTCGCCGGGTGGCGAAAACCCGGTGGTGCGCTAGGGACCGGTCAAGGGTGGATCGCGGTGATCTTTGCCTCGGCGGGGCGCGGTCATGTCGACCGACGGGCAGTACCCTGTCGATTCACTCGTACGGCCGCGCTTGCCGTGCGCAGGTCAGCACTGCAGGAGAGAGAGGCGGTTCCACCCGATGAGCGAGACTCCGGACCCCGAGGTCATCGAGCTGGCGTCCAAGGTCTTCGACCTCGCGCGCACGGGGGACGCCGAGGCCCTTGCCGCCTACGTCGACGCGGGCGTCCCCGCGAACCTCACCAACGACAAGGGCGACTCCCTCGTCATGCTCGCCGCCTACCACGGCCACGCCGCCGCGGTCTCGGCCCTCCTGGAGCGCGGCGCCGACGCCGACCGCGCCAACGACCGCGGCCAGACCCCGCTCGCGGGTGCCGTCTTCAAGGGCGAGGGCGCCGTCATCCGCGCGCTGCTCGCCGGCGGCGCAAATCCGGAGTCCGGGACTCCGTCCGCCGTGGACACCGCACGCATGTTCGGCAAGGCTGACCTGCTGGAGCTCTTCGGAACCCGGTGAACGGGTACTGAACCCCAGGTGAGAGCAGCGTCGTAAATGTGGTCGCGGTGGCGAAATGGGTGGGTCATCATGACGTCGAGCCCGGCAGACCGGGCCACCGACGAGAGGCAGAGGAAGATGGTCACTGGCAAGCGCAGGACGACGAGCGGCCCGACATGCTGCCGCACGGCCTAGGCGTACAGAGATGTATCGCCTGACCCGGGTCATCCCGGTCTTCCCCGGTCGTGTCGACAGCTTGATGTGAGGCGTCTTCCATGTTCGATCCAGTCATAGCGCCGAGTGGCACCCTGCTCGGTCTGCTGCAGAGGGGCCGCGGCGACGGCACCCTGCACGCGCTCGCCGCGCCACGGGCCGAGGCCCTCGCGGCTCTCAACCACTGCGTTCTCGCCGACCCCCGCCACGACTGGCAGGTCGAGAACCGCTCCCTCTACTACGCCCGTCTCTACCTGGACCTCCACGGCGGTCTCGAAGAGATCGAGGCGCACCTCTTCGGTGCCGAGGACCACCTCGACCCCGAGGAGTCCAGGACCGGGCTCGCGCTCGCCGTCCTGGGGCACCTCGCCTCCTACGGCCGCCAGGACGCCCTGCTCCTGCTCCGGCGCTACGCGGCGACCGGCACGAACTGGGCCTGGGCCCTGGACGAGCTGGCCCTGCGTGACGACGACGCCGGGCTCCGCGGGCTCGCCCTGCCCGTCCTCGCCCGCTTCCCGGCCGACCCGGCCGGCGACGCCGAGCTGGCGGGCGTCGTGCGCGACGCCTTCGAGCCCCGCCCCTGGCGACTGTGGGCCGAGGACCAGCGGGACGCCGTGGGCGCCCGGGTCAGGGCCGCCCAGGAGCAGGGGTCCTTCGACCGCTGGCAGCGCCAGATGCGCCCCGCGGGCCCCCGGCCCGGCTGGAGCGTGCGGGCCGTCCTCGACTGGGCGCAGGAGGGGTACGAGCGAGGTGCCGTGCTCTACGGCCCCGCCGCCCGCTGCCTCACCGCCGTGGCCGGTCCCGAGGACCGCCCCGAACTCCTGGCCGCCGCCCGCGACGGCTCCACGGGAGCGCGCGGCGCCGCACTCCACCACCTCGCCGAATCGCGGGACCCCGCGGTCCTCGACCTCGTGGAGGCCGCCGTCGACGGAGGCTCCGGCCCGGTCGCCGAGGCCGCCGTCGCCGCCTACCGGCGCATGTGCGGCGAGGACGCGGTCGCCCGCGCCCGCGCGTGGGTCCGGCGCACCGACGAGCTCGGCACCGCCGCCGCCGAGGTCCTCGCCTGCCGCGGCACGGCGCAGGACGCCGGCCTCGTCCTCGGAGCGCTGCGCGGCACCATCCGCGCCGCCGGACCGGACGCTCCCGAGCTGGCCGTCCTCGTCGACGGAGCGGGACGCCTCGACATCGCGGTCGCCGCACCCGTGCTGCGCCACGTCTACCGCGAGACGTCCTCCTCCCAGCTGCGCGGCCGAGTGGCCAAGGCCCTCGCCGCCACCGACCCCACCTTCGCGACCGGCTTCGCCGTCGAATGCCTCTGGGACTGCGAGGAGACCACCCGCGAGGTGGCCGCCCAGCATGCCGAGACCGCCGACGTGCGGGTCGCCGAGCGGCTCCGCCGCCTCGCCGCCGACCCGGCCGAGGAGGCCGAGGTCCAGACGGCGGTGCGCAACCGGATAGGACCTGATCTCCAGGTCTGACACCGGTCCCCGGTCCCGTTCCCGTCCCAGGCCTGACCCCTCCCCAGGTCTGCTCCCGGTCCGGCCCTTCCCACCCCGTCGCCCGGACCCCGGGGCGGCGCGGCCTGCGGCGGAGATCCCGCCGATCGTGGCCCCGCCCCGGGCGTCCGGTGACCGGACGCCCGACGGACCATCCGCCCGCCACGGCGAAACGCTCATGGGACGTTCCCCCACCGTCCAGATCGACGTCGGCGGGTACACGCCAAGCGGGACGACAACACCCCTATGCGTGTCGTCATCGTCACCGAATCCTTCCCTCCCGATGTCAACGGTGTGGCGCACTGCGCCCTCCAGACCGCGCGCCACCTCGTCCGCCGGGGCCACACCCCGCTCGTCGTCGCCCCCGCCGTCGCCGACCCGGCGGCGGCGGACGCCGACGCCCCCTGCGCCGTCGTCCGGGTGCCCTCCCTGCCCCTGCCCGGCTACCCCCAGGTCCGGGTCGCCCTGCCCAGCCGCCGGGTCGCCGCCGCCCTCGCCGCGCACCGCGCCGACCTCGTCCACCTCGCGGGACCCTTCGTCCTCGGAGTGCGCGGAATGACGGCCGCCGCCCGGCTCGGCATCCCCGCCGTCGCCGTCTACCAGACCGACCTCGCCGGATACGCCCGTACGTACGTGGGCACCGGTGAGGGCGCCGCATGGCGCCGGCTCCGCGCCGTGCACGGCGCCGCCGACCGCACCCTCGCCCCCTCGTCCGCCGCCGTACGCGACCTGGAGGCCCACGGCATCGGCCGCATCCGGCTCTGGGGACGCGGCGTGGACACCGTCCGCTTCCGCCCCGGCCTGCGCGACGCCGGCCTGCGCCGCGAACTCGCACCCGGCGGCGAGCTCCTCGTCGGCTCGCCGGAGCCGAGCTCCGCCACTGGGCCGACGGCACCGGCACCGAACCCGTCGACGCGCGCGCGGACGCCGCCCTCGCCGCCGCCCTCACGGCCACAATGGGGAGATGAACGGGCGCTGGGAGTTCTGGATCGACCGGGGCGGCACATTCACCGACGTCGTCGGACGGCGGCCCGACGGACGGCTCGTCACCCGCAAGCTGCTCTCGCACGACCCCCTACGGCACCAGGACGCCGCCGTCGCCGGGATCCGCGCGCTCCTCGGCCTGGAACCCGGCGAGCCCGTCCCCGCCGACCGGATCGCCGTCGTCAAGATGGGCACCACCGTCGCGACCAACGCCCTCCTGGAGCGGCGCGGCGAACCGACCCTCCTCCTCGTCACCGAGGGCTTCCGCGACGCCCTGCGGATCGCCTACCAGAACCGCCCGCGGCTCTTCGACCGGCACATCGTGCTGCCCGAGGCGGTGTACGCGCGCGTGGCCGAGGTCCCGGAGCGCGTCGACGCCCACGGCCACGTCGTCCGCCCCGTGGACGAGGCCGCCGTCACCGAGGCGCTCGCCGCCGCCCACCGGGACGGCCTCCGCTCCGTCGCCGTCGTCCTGCTGCACGGCTACCGTCATCCCGCCCACGAGACCCGGATCGCCGACGCCGCCAGGGCCGCCGGCTTCACCCAGGTCAGCTGCTCGCACGAGGTGAGCCCGCTCATCAAGCTGATCCCGCGCGGCGATACCACCGTCGTCGACGCCTATCTCTCGCCCATCCTTCGCCGGTACGTCGACGAGGTCGCCCGCGAACTCGCCGGAATCCGCCTCATGTTCATGCAGTCCAACGGCGGGCTGCGCGAGGCCGCCCACTTCCGCGGCAAGGACGCCGTCCTGTCCGGCCCGGCGGGCGGAGTCGTCGGCATGGCCCGCACCTCGGCCCAGGCGGGACACGAGCGGGTCATCGGCTTCGACATGGGCGGCACCTCCACGGACGTGTCGCACTACGCGGGCGCCTTCGAGCGTGAACTCGGCACACAGGTCGCCGGGGTGCGGATGCGGGCCCCCATGATGAGCATCCACACTGTCGCGGCGGGCGGCGGCTCCGTCCTCCACTACGACGGCCGCCGCTACCGCGTGGGCCCCGACTCGGCGGGCGCCGTGCCCGGCCCCGCCTGCTACCGCCGCGGCGGCCCGCTCACCGTCACCGACGCCAACGTCATGCTCGGCCGCGTCCAGCCCGACCACTTCCCCGCCGTGTTCGGCGAGACCGGCGACCTGCCCCTCGACGCCGAGGTCGTACGGGAGCGGTTCACGGCCCTCGCCGAGAAGACCGGCGGCGGCCGGACCCCGGAGGAGGTCGCGGCGGGCTTCCTGGAGATCGCCGTCCTCAACATGGCCAACGCCGTCAAGAAGATCTCCGTCCAGCGAGGCCACGACGTCACCCGGTACGCCCTCACCAGCTTCGGCGGGGCCGGCGGCCAGCACGCCTGCGCCGTCGCCGACGCCCTGGGCGTCGACACCGTCCTCGTACCCCCGCTGGCCGGGGTGCTCTCCGCGTACGGGATCGGGCTCGCCGACGCCACCGCCATGCGGGAGCGGTCCGTCGAGGCCGAACTCGACGCCCCCGGCACCCACGAGCGCGTGACGGCCCTCTGCGCCGAACTCGCCGAGCGGACCCGCGAGGAGCTGCGCGCCGACGGCCTGCCGGACAGAGCGATCACCACCCACGCGCGCGTGCTCCTGCGGTACGCGGGGACGGACGCGAGCCTCCCCGTCGACCTCGCCCCCGCCGAAGCGATGAGAACCGCGTTCACAGCCGTCCACCGGACGCGGTACGCGTTCACCATGGACAAGCCGCTCGTCGTGGAGGCGGTCTCCGTCGAGGCCGTCGGACGAGCCGGACCCCACGGCCCCGTCCTCGTCGACACCGGCGCCCGGACGGACCCCCTCACCCCGCGGACCACCGTCCGGACGCACAGCGGCGGCACACCCCACGACACCCCGCTCCACCGGCGCGAGGACCTCCGCCCCGGCGACACCGTCGACGGCCCCGCGCTCCTCGTCGAGGCCGACGCCACGACCGTCGTCGACACCGGTTGGCGGGCCACCGCGACCGACGGCGGACACCTCCTCCTGCGCCGCGTCACCCCGCGCCCCGCGCGCGTGGCCGCGGGGACGGACGTCGACCCGGTCCTCCTGGAGGTCTTCAACAACCTCTTCATGGCCATCGCCGAACAGATGGGCGTGCGCCTGGAGAACACCGCTCACTCGGTCAACATCAAGGAACGCCTCGACTTCTCCTGCGCGCTCTTCGACGCCGAGGGCAACCTCATCGCCAACGCGCCCCACATCCCCGTCCACCTCGGCTCCATGGGCGAGTCCATCAAGGAGGTCCTGCACCGGCGCGCCGACGACCTGCGGCCCGGCGACGTGTACGCGATCAACGACCCGTACCACGGCGGCACCCACCTGCCCGACGTGACCGTCGTGACCCCCGTCTTCGACGACACCGGCCGGGAGCTCCGCTTCCTGGTCGCCTCACGCGGCCACCACGCCGAGATCGGCGGCATCACCCCCGGCTCCATGCCCGCCTTCAGCCGCACCGTCGAGGAGGAGGGCGTCCTCTTCGACAACTGGCTGCTCGTCCGGGACGGCCGGCTCCGCGAGACCGAGACCCGGGCCCTCCTCACCGGCGCCCGCCACCCCTCCCGCGACCCCGACACGAACATCGCCGACCTGCGCGCCCAGATCGCCGCCAACGAGAAGGGCATCGAGGAACTGCGCCGGACGGTCGAGGAGTTCGGTGCCGACGTCGTCCAGGCGTACATGCGGCACGTCCGCGCCAACGCCGAGGAGTCCGTCCGCCGCATCGTCGCGCGCCTCCACGACGGCGCGTACCGCTACGAGACCGACGACGGCGCGGTCATCCAGGTCGCCGTCCGCGTCGACCGCGAACGCCGCTCCGCAGTCGTCGACTTCACCGGCACCTCGCCCCAACTGCCCGGGAACGCCAACGCGCCGACGTCCGTCGTCATGGCCGCCGTCCTGTACGTCTTCCGCACCCTCGTCGACGAGGACATCCCGCTCAACAGCGGCTGCCTGGAACCCCTGGAGATCCGCGTCCCGCCCGGCTCGATGCTCGCGCCCGTCCACCCCGCCGCCACCGTCGCCGGGAACGTCGAGACCTCCCAGGCCGTCACGGGCGCGCTCTACGCGGCCCTCGGCGTCCAGGCCGAGGGCTCCGGCACCATGAACAACGTCACCTTCGGCAACACGCGCGTGCAGTACTACGAGACGGTCGCCAGCGGCTCGGGCGCGGGGGACGGCTTCGACGGCGCCGACGCCGTCCAGACCCACATGACCAACTCCCGGCTCACCGACCCCGAGGTCCTGGAATGGCGTCATCCGGTCCGGGTCGACTCCTTTGCCGTACGGGAGGACGACGGAGGGCGCGGCCGGTGGCACGGCGGCCACGGCGTCGAGCGCCGCATCCGCTTCCTGGAGCCGATGACGGTGGCCCTCCTCACCGGACACCGCAGGGTCCCGCCGTACGGGATGGCGGGCGGCGAGCCCGGCGCCCTCGGCGAGAACCTCGTGGAACGCGCCGACGGCAGCGTCGAACACCTCGGTGGCGCTGCGACCACCGAGATGGGACCCGGCGACGTCCTGGTCCTGCGCACCCCCGGCGGAGGCGGCTACGGCCCGCCGCCGAAGGGCGTCAGCGCACCGGGATGAACCGCACCGGTGTCCCCGGCACCGCCTGCGCCGCCGCTCCCAGATCGGCCTCCCGGACCACCGCGACCACCGGATAGCCCCCGGTCGTCGGATGGTCCGCCAGGAAGACCACCGGGCGCCCGTCCGGCGGCACCTGGACCGCGCCCAGGACCATGCCCTCGCTCGCCAGCTCTCCCGGCCGGACCCGCTCAAGGGCCGGCCCTTCGAGCCGCAGCCCGATCCGGTTGCTCGCCGGCGACACCCGGTACGCGCGCGTGGCGAAGGCGTGCAGGGCGGCGGCGGTGAACCAGTCGTCGCGGGGGCCCAGCCGGACCCGCAGGACCAGTTCGTCCGGCGGGCCCGGCCAGGGAGGAGCGTCGACCGACCCCCGTACGGCCGTGTCCGCTCCCAGGGGCAGCACCGCCCCCTCCGCAAGCGGCGCCGGGCCGAGCCCGGACAGCAGGTCGGTGGAGCGGCTGCCGAGCACGGGATCGACGGCGAGCCCGCCGCCGAACGCCACGTACGAGCGCAGCCCGCGGACGGCCGCGCCGACCTCCAGGAGGGAGCCGGCCGGCACACGGACCGCCGCCCCCCAGGCGGCCGGGCGCCCGTCCACCCGGACCGGGCAGGGCGCCCCGCCCACGGCGACGGTGACGGCGCACCGGGGCCGCAGCGCGCACCCGTCGACGGTCGTCTCCAGGACCGCCGCGCCCTCGCGGGCGCCGAGGTTCCCGACGAGCCGGTTGAGAAGCCGTACGGCACCGGGGTCGAGCGCGCCCGAGCGGGGGACGCCGAGATGCGCGTACCCCACGCGCCCCAGGTCCTGCACGGTGGTCAGCGCCCCGGCACGCACCACGGCGACGGCACGGTCGGTCACCGCCCGCCCTCCGCCGCAGAGTCCCCGGCCCCGCACGTCGGCCCGCCGACCGTCGTGAACCGCACCCGGGTCCCGGGCGTGAGCAGCGCGGCGGGCTCCCGCCCCGTGTCCCACAGGACCACGTCCGTCGTGCCGATCAGCTGCCAGCCGCCGGGGGAGGAGCGCGGGTACACACCCGTGTACGGGCCGGCCAGGGCGACGGAGCCCGCCGGGACGGCCGTGCGCGGGGTGGCCCGGCGCGGCACCCCGTACCGCTCGTCGAGACCGGTCAGATAGCCGAAGCCCGGCGCGAACCCGCAGAAGGCGACGCGGAACTCGGTCGCCGAGTGGACGCGCACCGCCTCCTCGACGGACACCCCCCACAGGTCGGCGACCTCCGCCAGGTCGGGCCCGTCGTAGCGGACCGGCACCTCCACCACCGCCTCCACGCGCGCGTGGAGCGGCTCGACCTCCCAGTGGGGCAACTCGGCCGCGAGCCGCCCCGGATCGTCCACCCCGTCGAGCAGCACCGTCCGCGCCGCAGGCACGATCTCCCGTACACCGGGGAGTGCCCCCGCGGCCCGTCGCCGCAGCAGCTCGGCGTGGAAGGCCTCCGTCTCCGTGCCGCCGGCCAGCTCCACCAGGAGCGCCCGGTCGCCCACGCGCAGCGTCCGCACGCTCATGCGAAGGCCTCCACCCGGACCCCGGAGGTCTCCAGGCCCTCCCGGACCCGGCGGGCCAGGTCCACCGCGCCCGGGGTGTCGCCGTGCAGGCACAGCGACCGGGCCCGGACGGCGACGGAGCTCCCGCAGTGCGCCGTCACGACCCCGGACCGGGCCATGGCGACCGAGCGCTCCACGACCCGGTCCGGATCGCTGACGACGGCCCCCTCCTGCCCCCGTGGCAGCAGGGAGCCGTCCGCCCGGTAGGCCCGGTCGCCGAAGGCCTCGGCGACGACCGGAAGCCCGGCCTCCGCCGCTGCCTCGTGCAGCCGGGACCCCGGGAGCCCCAGGACGGGCAGCGTCCGGTCGGCGATCAGGACACCATCGACGACCGCCGCCGCCTGCTCCTCGTCCCGGACCACCCGGTTGTAGAGCGCGCCGTGCGGCTTCACGTACGAGACGCGCGAGCCTGCCGCCCGGGCGAAGACCTCCAGGGCGCCGATCTGGTACGCGACCTCCGCGGCCAGCTCCGCCGCCGGGACGTCCATCGCGCGCCGCCCGAAGCCGGCCAGGTCCCGGTAGGAGACCTGGGCCCCGATCCGTACCCCCCGTTCGGCCGCGAGCTCGCAGACGCGCCGCATGGTGGCCGCGTCCCCGGCGTGGAAGCCACAGGCCACGTTGGCGCTGGTGACGACGGAGAGCAGCCGCTCGTCGTCGGTCAGCGTCCAGCGGCCGAAGCCCTCGCCGAGGTCGGCGTTGAGATCGATCGAGGCCCAGGTCATGTGGTGCTTCCTCTCTCACCTGGTCGTGCGGTCGTGCGGTGGTGCGAAGGTGCTGCGGGTCCCGTTCACAGGAGTTCCCTCCCGCGTGTCTCGGGCAGCCCGAACAGGGCCAGGACGGCCAGGCCGTAGCCGACGGCGCCGAAGACCAGCGCCCCGCCCACTCCCCAGCTGCCGGCGAGGAAGCCGACCAGCGTGGGGAAGACGGCGCCGATCGCACGGCCCGTGTTGTACGTGAGTCCCTGCCCCGTCCCGCGGACCGGCGTCGGGTACAGCTCCGCCAGGAAGGAGCCGAAGCCGCTGAAGATGGCCGACATGCAGAAGCCGAGGGGGAAACCCAGCACGAGCAGAAGGGAGTTCGCGCCGACGGGGATGTTCGTGTACGCGAGGACGGACAGGGCGGACAGGACGGCGAAGAGCGCGATGTTCTTCTTCCGGCCGAGCCGGTCCGTGAGGTAACCCCCGGTCAGATAGCCCGCGAAGGCACCGGAGATGAGGAAGGCCAGATAGCCGCCGGTGCCGACGACCGTCAGTCCGCGCTCGGTCTTCAGGAAGGTCGGCACCCAGGTGGCGAGCGTGTAGTAGCCGCCCTGGACGCCGGTCGAGAGCAGGGTCGCGAAGAGCGTGGTGCGCAGCAGCAGGGGACGGAAGACCGCCAGGAAGGAGCCGCGCTCCGAGTCCGCCCGCCGGAGCTCGGCCGCCTGTGGGGCGTCCTCCACGTTCCGTCGGACGTACACGACGAGGAGCGCCGGCAGCGCGCCCGTCCAGAAGAGGATGCGCCAGGCGAGGTCCGCGTCGGCGAACTGGAAGACCAGGGCGTACGCGAGCACCGCGAGGGCCCAGCCGGCCGCCCAGGCGCTCTGGACGGCGCCGAGGGTACGGCCCCGGTGCTTGGCGGAGGCGTACTCGGCGACCAGGATCGCGCCGACGGCCCACTCGCCACCGAAGCCGAGGCCCTGGAGCGCCCGGAAGACCAGCAGGGTCTCGTAGTTCGGGGCGAAGCCGCAGAGCACCGTGAAGAGCGCGTACGTGACGACCGTGATCATCAGGGCCCTGACCCGGCCGACGCGGTCGGCGAGGACGCCGGCGAGCGCGCCGCCGACCGCCGAGACGACGAGGGTGACGGTGGTCAGGAGGCCGGTCTGGCCCTTGTCGAGGTTGAAGTAGGCGGCGATGGCCACCATCGACAGCGGCAGGGTGAAGAAGTCGTAGGAGTCCAGGGCGTATCCGCCGAACGCGCCGCCGAAGGCGCGCCGGCCGCGCGGCCCGAGGGCGCGCAGCCAGGCGAACGCGCCCGTGGCGTTGTCGTCGGGGGGTCCGCCCTGGGTCTGCTGCCGGATCTGTGTCGTGCTCATCTGCACCTCGCAGGAGGGGGAGGCGTGCCTGAGAGACGTACTGGGGAACCGTGCGGTGCCGTCAAGGTAGGGGATTGTTCAACGATCCGACAAGAGGGATGTCGGCGCTTCCTGATTTCCGCATTCTGCGGTTGACTCGGCCGCGGGCGACGGAAGGGGAGAGGCGCGGTGGACGTGAGTGGTGGGACCGGAGGTCTGGCGGACGACCGCGCGCTGCTCGGGCGTACGAGCACGGCGGAGCGGGTCGCCGACATCCTGCGGACCCGGATCGCGGAGGGCTACTTCCCGCCCGGCGTCCGGCTCTCCGAGGAGAGCATCGGCGGCGCCCTCGGTGTGTCCCGCAACACACTCCGCGAGGCCTTCCGGCTCCTCACCCACGAGCGCCTGCTCGTCCACGAGCTCAACCGCGGGGTCTTCGTCCGGGTCCTCGCCGTGGGTGACGTGGACGACATCTACCGGACCCGGCGGCTCGTCGAGTGCGCCGTCGTCCGGGGCCTCGGACAGCCGCCCTACGCCCTCGACGGCCTCGTCGCCGCCGTCGAGGAGGGTGAGGGCGCGGCCCGCGCCGAGGACTGGCGAGGCGTCTCCACGGCCAACATCCACTTCCACCGCGAACTCGTCGCCCTCGCCGGCAGCGCGCGCACGGACGAGCTGATGCGCGGCGTCCTCGCCGAACTCCGGCTGGCGTTCCACGTCGTCGACGACCCGCGTGCGCTGCACGAGCCCTACCTCCTGCGGAACCGGGAGATCCTGGACGCCCTGCGCGCCGGCGAGCGCGCCTCGGCGGAACGCCTCCTGGCCCGCTACCTCGAGGACTCCCGCACCCGAGTCGCCGCGGCCTACGCGCAGGCCGTGGACGACCCGACGGGGCCGTGAGGGGCGCCTGACCGCCGGCGGGCAGGGCCGAGACCGGCGACCGGACGGGCTTCCGGCCGTTCACCGGACGGTCGCCGTAGCGACCTCCGACCGGTCCCGCGACCGGACACCGGACAGGCCCCTGGAACGACCTCCGACCGGTGCCGCGATCGGCTACCGGACCGGCCCCTGGAGCGACCTCCGACCGGTGCCGCGATCGGCTACCGGACCGGCCCCTGGAGCGACCTCCGACCGGTGCCGCGATCGGCTACCGGACCGGCCCCTGGAGCGACCTCCGACCGGTGCCGCGATCGGCTACCGGACAGGCCCCTGGAACGACCTCCGACCGGTGCCGCGACCGGGTACCGGGCCGCCCCGACCGACGGCCCGGCGGCCTCCCGGAGCCCGGTCGCATCTGCGCCGTTTCGACCGTTGTCAGTTCGAGGACCTAATCTGTCCACCGTGACTTCGCCTGCCTCGACGGACCTCGCTCCGCCCCAGCTCAGCGCGGCGCCGCGGCCCGCGCAGGGCCCGGCCGCCGACGAAGGGCTCGCGCGGCGCCTCCGCGCGCTCGCGTGCACCGCCCCGCTGCACGACCTCGACGCGCGCAAGGCGAACCTGGCCGGCGAGTACACGGTCTACGCGATGGCCGAGGTGGCCCTCTCCGCGATCGACCTCGTCACACTCAACATGGACTTCGACACCGGCGCCGACCACGAGCAGATCGTCGCCCGCCTGCTGCCCCGCGTCGCCGCCCAGGCCCCCTCCCGCCCCACCGCCGAGCACGAGCGGGTGGCCCGCTGGGTCCTGGAGAACCTGATCAACGTCGGCAGCGTCGACCGGGGCTTCCGTGCCGTCTACGGCACCTTCGGCACCGACGGGGTTTACGTCCGCAGGGACTACGACTTCAAACTCATCGAAGAGGTCCCCGGCTACGGGGGCGGCGTCTACCTCCGCACCACCGACGAAGCGGTCAACGTCCTCGTCGGCGCCCTCGACACCGACGTCACCAGCGCCCAGATCGCCGCCGAGGTGAAGCTGGAGGTCCTCATCAGCCGGGGCCGCCTCGCCGACGCGCAGCTCGCCGCCGAGCAGGCGCGGTACCGGACCGTGCAGTACGCCGAGACCCTCCGCAAGACCCTGGAGGCCACCCGGCGCAACGTCCGCGCGGTGGACTGGCTCCAGGCGGTGCCGGACATGATCGACGAGGCGCTCGACCACGTGGCCGACCGCTACCGCCACGAGAACGCGATCCTCACCAACATCCGCAAGGCCCGGGACGAGGCCGAGGACCAGGAGCACAAGCGCCGCGCCGCCGAGCTCGTCGACATCGTCAAGGACTGCATCCGGCGCCACACCCAGCTCCAGTCCCGTCTCCTGGAGGCCGGGCCGCTCTTCCGTGCCGAGCAGGACCGGCAGGCCTTCGCCGCCCCCACCGCGTACACCGGCCTCGACCTGTACGGGCAGCTCGTCGCCCCGATCCTGCCGCTCCCCGTCGAGCAGGCGGGCAAGGTCACCGACGCGTTCTTCGCCCACGGCACGGGACTGCGCACGCCCGCCTCCGTCCGCCTCGGCGACCTCGTCGACCTGCTCCTCACCCCGCCCGTGGAGCGCGAGCACCTCGGCGCGGAGATGCCCGAGCCGGACCTCATCGCCACGCCCGACGACTCCCGCTTCAGCGAGGAGCAGCTCGCGAGCGCCATGCGCCTGCTCGACCTGGAGCACGACGCCCCCCGCCGGCTCTCCGGCCTGCTGGCCGAGGCCCGACTCCTCGACGGCGACCTGCCCTACCTGGTGGCCCTGCTCGCCGTGCACGCGGCCAGCCCGCCGGTCGGCACGGCCTACCGCCAGGGCGAGGAGCGGCTCCTCTTCGCCGTGGACGACGGCACCCCGCTGGACGACCCGGAGTTCGGCGGCGCAGACCTCATCGTCGGTACGGCCCTCCTCGACGCGGTGGGCATGGCCGCGGACCGCTCGGAGTCCACGTGACCCTCACCCCGACCGTCCCCAGCGACCCCGCCGACCCCCCGGCCCGGCCGGAACCCCCGACCACGGCCGACACCCCGTCCGAGGCGACAGGACTCGGCACGTCCACACCCGAGCCACCCACGCGGACGGAGCCCGCGCCCGGGCCGCACCCGCAGGTGGAGGCCTCCGTCGGGGTACGCGTGCCCGGCACGTCCACACCCGAGCCACCCACGCGGACGGAGCCCGCGCCCGGGCCGCACCCGCAGGTGGAGGCCTCCGTCGGGGTACGCGTGCCCGACACGTCCACACCCGAGCCACCCACGCGCACGGAGCCCGCGCCCGGGCCGCACCCGCAGGTGGAGGCCTCCGTCGGGGTACGCGTGCCCGACACGTCCGCCGCCGGGCCGGCCGGGCCGGCCGGGCCGGCCGAGCCGGCTCCGGCCCTCGCCGCCGAGCAGGCCCCGGCCGAAGCGACCACCGGCCTCGGCGCTGTCGTCGTACCCGGCCCCAGGCCGGCGTCGGTAGCGCCCGAGCCGCAGCCGGCGCAGCAGCCCGAGCCGGATTCTCAGCCGGAGGCCGAATCCGCACCGGAGCCCGAATCGGCACAGGCACAGGCACCGGCGCCAGAGGCCGAACCGGCACCGGAGCCCGAGTCCCCCCGTCCGGCGGCGGCCGGCCGGGCCGGTGCCGGGCCGCGCGTGCGGGCCGTTCTCGTGGATCCGCCCGTCGGCGCGCGCGGGCAGGCCGGCGCCAGGTCGCCGCAGGAGCCCGGGACGCCGCCCCGGCTCGGAGCCATACCGGCGGCGGAGCCGTCCCGGGCCGACGCCGCCTCGCGGCGCCGGAGCGTCCCGACCGTGCGCGCGGTGCGGCTCACGGCCGACCCGGTCACGCCGTCCCGCCGCCCCGCACCCGCACCGGCGGCCGTCACCCCCGTACCCCTGCCGCTGCACACACCCCGCCCCGTCACCGACGACGTACCGACCGAGAGCCGCACCGAGGAGCCCCAGCCGTGAGCGAGATCCACGCCGAGTACGCCGACGGGTGGAGCGAGCAGGAGCCCCCGCACCCCCAGCAGGGCCCCGCCCCGGCCTCCTCGTCCGCGGTCACCCCCGCCGACGCCGCCGACGCGGCCCGGCTCGTCTCCTTCGGGCTCCAGCCCAAGCTGCTCCCGGCCCGGGACGCCGAGTACACCGAGCTGCTCCGCCGCTACCGCGAGGACCCCGTCTTCGCGCGCCTCGCCGACGCCGTGGCCACCGGCCTCGGCCTCGTCGTCCTGGAGGTCTCCCCGCGCGCCGGGATGGCCGTCACGGCCGGCGAGGACTCCGTCTTCGCCGTCCGCATGGGCGACTACGCCCGCCGTGCCTCGCCGGACTCAGCCGACCGGTTCCTGCACGGCCTGGCCCACCTCGCCGTCGCCGCCATGGCCTTCCCCCGCCCCGAGGACCTCGCCGACGACGCCTACATCGGCCGCCTGACCGTCAACGGCGTCGACGCCTTCGTACGCCAGGCCTGTCTGCGCCTGGAGCAGCGCGCCGACGAGCAGGGCGAGAACACCGACCCCGCCTCCGACGCCCCCGGACTGGAGGCCGGCTGGCGGATCTATGCCCGCCGGAGCGCCACCGGAGCCACCAAGGACGCCCGCCGCCTCGCCGGATCCACCACCGGCATCGTCGGCAAGGCCGCCGCCTTCCTCACCGACTCCGGCTTCCTCCAGCGCACCGGCGACGAGGGCGGCGGCTCCTACCGCACGACCGCCCGCTACCAGCTCCAGGTCCGCGACATGGCCGGCTCCGCCGCCATGGCCGAGCTCCTCGAACTCGGCGTCGTGCCGGTCAGCGACGGCACGGCGACCCTCGTCCCGCCGCCCGAGGGCGACGACCTGGAACTCGCCGCCGACGCCGGCCTCCCCTTCCACGCGTAGCGGCCGCCGCCCCGCCGCGTCCCACCCGTCCCGCCCCCGCTCCGCGTAACCGACGCCCTTCCTGAGCACGACGAGCACGAGAGTCCCCCGCCATGTACGAGCTGTCCCGGGTCCGCCTCTACTCCATCGGCCCCGCCGGTGCGCGTTACGCCGACACCGTCCTGGACCTGCGCGGGGTCGGCGCACCCGTGCCCCACCCCGCCCCCACCCAGGCGGAGTTCTTCGAGGAGGAGCCGGTCGGCCCGCCGCGCCGCCCCGCGCCCGCGGGAGTGCTCTTCCTGGAGAACGGCGGCGGCAAGTCCGTGCTCCTCAAGCTGATCTTCTCGGTCATGCTCCCGGGCCACCGCAACACCCTCGGAGGCGCCAGCTCGGGCGTGCTCCGCAAGTTCCTCCTCGCCGACGACTGCGGACACGTCGCCCTGGAGTGGCAGCACACCCTCACGGGCGAACTCGTCGTCGTCGGCAAGGCCAGCGAGTGGCGCGGCCGCCAGGTCTCCAACGACCCGCGGAAGTTCGCCGAGGCCTGGTACTCCTTCCGCCCCGGCCCCGGGCTCAGCCTGGACAACCTCCCCGTCGCCGAGGCGACCTCCGTCCGCCGGCCCGTCGAGGGCGCCTCCGGGGCCACCGGCCGCCGCCGCACGATGAAGGGCTTCCGCGACGCCCTCACCGAGGCCGGCAAGGCCTACCCGCACCTGGAGGTGGTCTGGGAGGAGATCCACGACCGCTGGAACGAACACCTCGGCGAACTCGGCCTCGACCCCGAACTCTTCCGCTACCAGCGCGAGATGAACGCCGACGAGGGCGAGGCCGCGGGCCTCTTCGCGGTCAAGAAGGACTCCGACTTCACCGACCTCCTCCTGCGCGCCGTCACCGATACCCGGGACACCGACGGCCTCGCCGACCTCGTCGGCGGCTTCGGCAACAAGCTCGGCCGCCGCGCCGAGCTGACCGCCGAGCGCGAGTTCACGGCCGGCTCCGTCGACCTCCTCGGCCGCATCGTCGAGGCCGCCGGGACCCGCGCCCGCGCCCGGGACGTCCACACGGCGGCCGAGCGGCGCACCCGCGTCCTCGCCCGCCGGCTCTCCGGCCGCGCCGACGAGGAGCGCGGCCGGGCGGCCGAGCTCGCCCAGCAGGTCACCTCCGCCGCCCACGCCGTCGCCGAGGCCGAGACCGCCCGCGGCCGCAGCGCCCTCATCTCCGCCGAACTCGCCTACCGGCACGCCTCCCTGGCCCTGACCGCCGCCGAGAAGGGCGCCGCCTCCCAGCGCCGAGAGCTCACGGACGCCCGCACCCTGCACTCCGCCTGGCAGGCGGCGGAGGCCGTGCTCCGCCACCGCGCCGCGGGCGACCGCTCCGCACGCGTGGCCGCAGCCATCCGCGAGGCCGAGCGGGACGCCGCGCCCGCCCTCGCCGCCCGCGCGAAGGCCGCCGCCGATCTCGTACGGGCCCTCGCCGCCGCCGCGGAGGAGGGCGAGCGGCACGCGGCCGAGGAGGAGGAGCGCTCCACGGCCCTCCAGGACGCGAGCGAGACCGCGCACCGCGACGCCACGGCCGCCGCCACCGAGGCACAGCGGGCCCGCAGCGAGGCCGGCCACCTGCGCCAGCGGCTCGCCGAGGTCGAGCAGGAGACCGCGGAGGCGGTACGGGCCGGCTGGCTCGACGACTCCGCGCCCGACGCCGACCCCGCCCGGGCCGCCCTCGCCGCGAGCGACGCGGAGAAGACCGCGGTCGCACTCTGGGACACGGCCCGCGAGGCGGCCAGGACCGCCGCCGACCGCGCCCGCGAGGCCGCAGCCACCGAGGCCCGTGCCGAACTGGCCGCCGCCCGCGCCGCGGACGCCGCCGAGGCCGCGGGGAACGCCTACGACGCGGAGCGCCGCGCCGCAGAGTCCCTCGCCTCCGAGGAGCGGCTCGCCGAGCTGCTGAGCCTCCCGGCCGGCGGCTCGCCCCTCCCGGGCCAGCGCGCGGCAGCCACCGGCCAGGCCGGCACGCCGGAGGTCTCCGCCTCGCGGGACGACTCCGAGGACGACCCCGCCTCCGACGCCGTCCCCGGCGCCGCCTTCGGGCTCGCCGCCGGGCCCGGGACCGCCCCCCAGGGGCCGCTCACCGTCACCGAGTTCGACCGGTACGCCGACGAGCTCCGCACCATGCTCGACCAGGCCGTCGCCTCGGCCGAGCGCCAGCTGTTCGACCTGCGCACCGCCGCGGCCGACGACTCCCGCATCCTCGGCGCCCTCGGCGACGGCGGACTGCTGCCCCCCGGCCCCGATGTCCTCGCCACCGTCGAGTACCTCGGAGAGCAGGGCATCCCCGCCCTCCCCGGCTGGCGCTACCTCGCCCAGGCCGTGGACCCCGCCGACCACGCCCGCGTCCTCGCCGCCCGCCCCGAGCTCGTCGACGGCGTCGTGATCACCGACCCCGTCTCGTACGGCCGCGCCCGGGAGGTCCTCGGCACGGCGGCCCTGCTGCCCCGCTCCACCGTCGCCGTCGGCACCGCCGCCGCCCTGCTCGCCCCCGTACCGGCGCAGGACACGGGCGAGCGCGAGGACAGCGGTGTCTACAGTGTTTTCTTCGTTACGCCGAACCCCGCCATGCACGACGAGCAGGCCGCCGACGAGGAGCGGCACGCCCTGCGCGCCCGCGCGACCGCGCGCGACGAGGAGATCCGTACCCTCGCCGCCCGCCTCGCCGGCGACCGTGCCCTCGCCTCCCGGATCGGCGCCTGGCGCGCGGACTGCCCGCCCGGCATGCTCGCCGAGCTCGCGGCGGTCGCCTCGACCGCCCGCGAGAGCGCCGAGGCCGCCGCCGCGACCCTCGCCGAGGCCCGCACGGCACGGGGCGAGGCCGACGAGACCGCCGCCGAGGCGGCGCAGCTCCGCGACGAGCGCCAGGAGACCGCCCAGCGCGCCCGCCGGGCCGCCGATGCCCTCGCGGGCCTGGCCTTCCGGCTGCGCGAGCGCCCCGCCTGGCAGGCCAAGCTCCGCGAACTCGCCGACGACGCCGCCGAGTCCGAGGCCCGCGCCCAGACCTGTCTGGAGCGCGCCCGCGCCGCCGACGAGGACCGCCGCGCGACCCAGCGCGCCGCCGACGACGCCCACCGCACGGCCCGCGCCCTGCGCGCCGAGCGTGCCGAGATCGCCGGCGCCCCCGACACCCTCCCCGAGGAGGACCCGGCCGCGCCCCGCACCGCGCTCCCCACCCTCCGCGAGGCCTACCGGGCCGCCTCCCAGCTGTACGAGAAGGTCGGCGTCGGTGCCGACCTGCGCGCCGAGCAGGCCCGCGCCGAGAGCGACGAGTCCGCCGCCCTCGCCGAGCTCGACCGCCTCACCAACAAGGTCCGCACCCGAGCCGAACAGCTCCTGGAGTCCACCGACGGCGCCGACGGCCCGTCCCGGCAGGCGGCCGCCGCCCGCGCCGAGTCCCTCGTCCAGATGCTGGAGTCGCGCGCCACGGAGGCGAGCGAGAAGCTCGGCCGGCTCCGCGGCGAGTCCGAGCGCCTGGCCCCCGAGGACGGCGATGCGCACACCGAGCTGCCCGAGGACCGCGTGCCCGTCGACGCCGAGCAGGCGCAGGCGCTGCTGCGTACCGCGACCGGCGAACTGGCCTCCCGTACCGACGCCCTGGAGTCGGCACGGGCCGCGCACGCCGGGCTGCTCCGGGACCACCGGTCCGCCGAGGACGCGGCGGGCGGCTTCGACGAGACGTCGGCCCTCCTGCGCGACCTGCTCCGCGACCACGCCGACGAGGAGCGCGACGAGTCCGAGACGTACACGGGCACCCTGGAGGAGGCCCGCACGACGGCGGGCGAGGCGCGCCGCGCGCTGCGCGGCTGCACGGCCGAGCTGTCCGCCGCCGACGCCGCCGTGCGCGAGGCGAGCGACATCCTCGTCCGGCACGCCAACTCCACCCGCTACGAGCAGGTCCGCACCCCGGCACGCCAGCAGATCCGCGAACTCCCCGCGTCCGCGCTGCCCGAGCACGCCGCCAAGTGGGCCGAGGCCTTCGCGCCCCGGCTCCGGGTCCTCACGGACGAGCTGGCGCAGCTGGAGCGCAACCGCGACTCGATCGTGGACCGGCTGCGCGGCCTCGTGGAGTCCTCGCTCACGACACTCCGCTCCGCGCAGCGGCTGTCCCGGCTCCCCGAGGGGCTCGGCGAGTGGTCGGGCCAGGAGTTCCTGCGGATCCGCTTCGAGGAGCCCGATCAGGCGACCCTCGCGGAGCGGCTCGGCGAGGTCGTCGACGAGGCGACCCGAGCCGCCGTCAAGAAGAACTCCGACCTGCGCCGCGACGGCATGTCCCTGCTGCTGAGGGGCGTGCAGGCGGCCCTCGAACCCAAGGGCGTCTCCGTCGAGATCCTCAAGCCGGACGCCGTGCTGCGCGCCGAGCGGGTGCCCGTCGGGCAGATGGGCGACGTCTTCTCCGGCGGCCAGCTGCTCACCGCGGCGATCGCCCTGTACTGCACGATGGCGGCGCTCCGCTCCAACGACCGGGGCCGGGACAAGCACCGCCACGCGGGCACGCTCTTCCTGGACAATCCGATCGGCCGCGCCAACGCCACGTACCTGCTGGAGCTGCAGCGGGCCGTGTCGGACGCGCTCGGCGTTCAGCTGCTGTACACGACGGGCCTGTTCGACACGACGGCGCTGGCCGAGTTCCCGCTGGTGATCCGGCTGCGCAACGACGCCGACCTGCGGGCCGGGCTCAAGTACATCAGCGTGGAGGAGCACCTGCGTCCCGGTCTGCCGCAGGCGGCCGGGGAGGGTGAGTCGATCCACGGCGAGATCACGGCGACGCGGATGTTCCGCCGGCACGCGTCCGACGACCCCACCGCACCGCAGCCCACCGCCTGACCCACGACGCCGGAGCGGCCCGGCCCCCGCGAGGGGGCCGGGCCGCTCCGGCACGACAGGCGAGCAGGGCCCGGACCGAGGCCCGGACCAGGTCTCAGGCAGCCTCGGACAACCGGGCCGCCTTCGCCCGGGAGGGGGCCCGACCGTCCGCCCGGGCATCCGTCCGGGCGTCCTGACGAGCATCCGACCTGTCCTCGGCCCGTTCTCCGGCCCGTTCTCCGGCCCGATCCTCGGCCTCCTCCTCCGCCCGTTCCTCCGCGCGCCGCTCGCGCCGCAGCTGACGTGCCGTACTGCTCGGCTCCGACACGACCCCGTTGCGCTGGCGCCACACCTGACGGGTGATCCAGACATCGAGGACGCTCCAGGTCGCCACGACCGTCGACACCACCGAGCTGATCGTCATCGGGAACGCCAGCCAGGAGCCCGCGACCGAGCAGTAGAAGGCCACCACCCCCTGGATGAGCGTCACCGACGTGATCATCACGGCGCGCACGGCGGCGTTGCGCACCGGATCCGGCATCCGCTGCCGGCCCTTCTCGTCGTCCACCCACAACTGCCGCGCCGACCGCGACTCGTGTTCCATCGTCCTGTCACTCCCCACCACTGAACGCCTGAGGGACGGCTGCCCGTTGTGAGTGCCTTTACGCGGACAGGACCCTCCCCGTACTTAATGACGCACGAGAGCGGGAAAAGGTTTCGCCTGAATCTGACCGGAACGCACAGTTCCAGCCATCTCCGCAGGCCGGAGAAATGGCACACCATCAGGTGTCCTGTGCCACAGTGGCCGATCCCAACTCCCCGAATACTGGGACATCTCATGATCAACGCTCACTCGACAGGCTGAAAATCGTCCGGACATGCCTTCGAGATGGCCGTGATGCAGTAGTAGGCTCACGCCGCCATTTGTTTGAATCCGAAGGTTGACGCCGCGTGTTGACGCGCGCCGTCACGAGCGTGCAGGACCTCCGTGGCGCGCGGGGGCCGAGCTGGGGGAGGCCATGCGCTTTCGCGGGAAGTCCATCCGCCGGAAGATCGTGGCGTTGCTCCTCGTACCGCTCGTCTCCCTGACCGGCCTCTGGGCCTTCTCGACGGTCCTCACGGGCCGCGAGGCCGACCAGCTCCTCGACGTCGGCTACATCGTCGAGAAGGTCGGCTACCCGCTGGAGGACACCGCCCGTGTCATCCAGCTCGAACGCCGCCAGTCGCTCGTCTACCTCGCCGACCCCCGGGGCTCCACGGCCCTCGCCTCCCTGCGCGAGACCCGCCGTGCCACCGACCTCCAGATATCCCGGATCCGGGCGAACGCCGCCGATCCGGGCGTACGCGAGGAGATGCGGCCCGTCACCACCCAGCGGCTCAACTCCCTCCTCGACGCGCTCGACGACCTCGAATCGCTGCGCCGCTCCGTCGAGAAGCGCAGCATCGGCCGCATCCAGGCCCTCGAGTTCTACAACCGGCTCGTGGACCCCTGCTACAGCTTCCTCATCACCCTCCACGCCCTCGAGAACGTGGAGATGGACAAGCAGGGCCGCGCCCTCGTCGGCATCACCCGCGCCCGCGAGGTCCTCTCCCGCGAGGACGCGCTCGTCCTCTCCGCGCTCGTCGCGGACCGGATCACCGCCCCTGAACTCCGGGCGATCTCGAACCTCATCGCCAACCGCGAGCAGTTCTACGAGGTCAACCTCGAACTCCTGCCGACCGCCGAGCGCGAGCGGTTCGAGAAGTACTGGGCCAGCCCTGAGACCACCGCACTGCGGGCCGCCGAGAAGGCGATCATCGACGAGGGCCCCACCGACGAGCCGCGCGCCGTCACCGCCGCCTACTGGCAGGAGGAGGCGAGCCCCGTCCTGGACGACCTCGCCCGCGAGAACACCGCGGCGGGCGACCGCTACCAGGACCGCGTCCAGCCCGCCGCCTACAGCGTGCTCCTCAAGGTCGGCGTCGCCGGCGTCCTCGGCTTCCTCGCCCTGCTCGCCTCGGTCGTCATCTCCGTCCGCATCGGCCGCTCCCTCGTCCACGACCTGCGCCGCCTGCAGAAGGAGGCCCAGGAGGTCTCCGGCGTGCGGTTGCCCAGTGTCATGCGCAGGCTCGCCGCCGGCGAACACGTCGACGTCGGCATCGAGGTGCCCCACCTCCGGTACGGGGAGGACGAGGTCGGCCAGGTGGGCCAGGCCCTCAACACCCTCCAGCGCGCCGCCGTCGAGGCCGCCGTCAAGCAGTCGGAGCTGCGCCGCGGGGTCTCCGAGGTGTTCGTCAACCTCGCCCGCCGCAACCAGGTCCTGCTCCACCGTCAGCTCACCCTCCTCGACACCATGGAGCGGCGCACGGAGGACACCGAAGAGCTCGCGGACCTCTTCCGCCTCGACCACCTCACGACCCGCATGCGGCGGCACGCCGAAGGCCTCGTGATCCTGTCCGGCGCCGCCCCCTCCCGCCAGTGGCGCAAGCCCGTCCAGCTCATGGACGTCGTCCGCGCCGCCGTCGCCGAGGTCGAGGACTACGAGCGGATCGAGGTACGCAGGCTGCCCCGCCTCGGCGTGGGCGGCCCCGCCGTCGCCGACCTCACCCACCTCATCGCGGAACTCCTCGAGAACGCCACGGTGTTCTCGCCCCCGCACACCGCCGTGCAGGTGCTCGGCGAGCGCGTCGCCAACGGCTTCACGCTGGAGATCCACGACCGGGGTCTCGGCATGAACGCCGACGCGCTCCTCGACGCCAACCTCCGGCTCGCCGAGACCCCCGAGTTCGAGCTCTCGGACACCGACCGCCTCGGCCTCTTCGTGGTCAGCCGGCTCGCCCAGCGGCAGAACGTCCGCGTCTCGCTCCAGCCCTCCCCGTACGGTGGGACCACCGCGGTCGTCTTCATCCCGGCGGCGCTGCTCACCGACGCGCCCGAGACCCAGGGCGCCGGATTCCGCCTGGACCGCAAGTCCGTGGACGCCAGGACTCCGGACGGAAAGACCCTGGAGCGCGGCGGCCACACCGATGGCGACGACCACCGCGACGGCGACATCGCCGGCCCCACGCCGCTGCCGACCCGTCGTCCCGTGCTGGCCCGGGTCCCCGATGTGGCCGAGGCCCCCGGGGTCCTGGACGGTCCCGTCGAGCTGGAAGCGCCGCTCGACGGCGACGAGTTCGACGTGCTGTTCGACCGGTCCGCCGACATCCTCGACACCGAGAGCGAGCGCGGCGGCCTCTTCCGGCCCCGTGACCGCCGCCGCTCCGGCCTCTCGCCGGCCGGCGAGCAGCACCAGCAGGCCCCCGACCAGACGACCGGCCGGAGCGAGGACGACGCGCGCGCCGACGGAGTCGTACGCGCCCCGGTCCCGCTGCCGCGCCGCTCCACCCCCACGCTGGTCGTGGACCGCGGCCGCCGCGTCGACGAACCCGGCCGCTCGCATCCCGCGGTCCCCGACGCTTCCCCGGTCCCGGTCCAGGGCCCCACTCTCGTTCCCGTACCGCCGAAGGGTCCCGTACCGCCGAAGGGCCCCGTGGCTTCGAAGGGACGCGTGACCCCGGAGGGCCCCGTGGCTTCGGCGGACCCCGAGTCGTTCGGCGGGCTGCCGCGCCGCGTCCGCCAGGCCAACCTCGCGCCCCAGCTGCGCGAGACCGAGCGGCCGGCCGACCGGGCCGCGGGAGCGGGCGCCGACGACCGTACGACCGTCGGCGACTCCGGGCCCGAATCCTTCGAGCGCGACGCCGAGGAGGTACGCGCCCGCATGGCCGCCATGCAGCGGGGCTGGCAGCGCGGCCGACGGCACACAGCGGACCCGGACGACACGTCAGCACCAGGAACGACACCCGAGGGGGACGGTCGATGACCGCACCGAACGCCGCAGCACCCAGCACCACCTCCGCATTCGGCCACGGAAACGGCGAGCTGAACTGGCTCCTCGACGAACTCGTCCAGCGGGTCGGGTCCATCCGCAAGGCCCTGGTGCTCTCCAGCGACGGGCTGCCCACCGGCGCCTCACAGCAGCTGACCCGCGAGGACGGCGAGCACCTGGCCGCCGTCGCGTCCGGTTTCCACAGCCTCGCCAAGGGCGTCGGGCGCCACTTCGAGGCGGGCAAGGTCCGCCAGACGGTCGTCGAGCTGGAGGACGCCTTCCTGTTCGTCACGGCCGCCGGTGACGGCAGCTGCCTGGCCGTGCTCGCCGACGCCGACTCCGACGTCGGCCAGGTCGCCTACGAGATGACGCTGATGGTGAAGCGGGTCGGGGCCCACCTCACGACGGCCCCCCGGACCGGCCTGCCCTCCGGAGGATGAGTGGGACGGCATGAGTGACGCAGCCGAGCCGAGCCAGGCGACCGAGGGGCGGGCCCCCGGCCACCACCACTGGTTCGACGCCGACGCCGGGCCGGTGGTCCGTCCGTACGCGATGACCCGCGGCCGGACCAGCGCCGCCACCCGCCACCGGCTCGACCTGATCGCGCTGGTGGTTCCCGAGCCCGCCGCCGACGACCCCGGCCGTGACCAGACGCTCTCCCCGGAACACGTGGAGATCGTCGAACGCTGCTCCGAGCAGCCCCAGTCGATCGCCGAGCTCGCCGCAGGACTCGACCTCCCCGTCGGGGTGGTCCGGGTCCTCGTCGGCGATCTCGTCGAGGACGAACTCGTCCATGTGACCCGCCCCGTTCCGCCGGCCGAGCTGCCGGACGTGAGCATCCTTCGCGAGGTGATCAATGGCCTTCGGGCGCTCTAGCCGCAAGAAGCCGCTCGTCGAGCCGGTGACCCTGAAGATCCTCGTCGCGGGCGGGTTCGGGGTCGGCAAGACGACGCTGGTGGGCGCGGTCAGCGAGATCAGACCCCTGCGCACCGAGGAGATGCTCAGTGAGGCGGGGCGGCCCGTCGACGACCTCCACGGCGTCGAGAACAAGACCACCACCACGGTCGCCATGGACTTCGGCCGGATCACCCTCCGCGAGGACCTCGTCCTGTACCTGTTCGGGACGCCCGGCCAGGACCGTTTCTGGTTCCTGTGGGACGAGCTCGCCCAGGGCGCGCTCGGCGCGGTCGTCCTCGCGGACACCCGGCGCCTGGAGGACAGCTTCGCCGCCATCGACTACTTCGAGCGGCGCGGCATCCCCTTCACGGTCGCCGTCAACTGCTTCGAGGGCGCCCAGCGGTTCCCCGCCGAGAGCGTGCGCGGGGCGCTCGACCTGGATCCCGAGGTCGAGCTCCTGATGTGTGACGCCCGGGACCGGGAGTCCGTGAAGAACGTCCTCGTGGCGGTCGTCCAGCACGCCCTCGTCCTCGCGGACAGGACCCACGCGCCGGCGACCACCTGAGGCCGTCCTGAGCCCCTTCCTCACGGAGGGGGCTCAGCGCACCGCCACCACCGCCGACCCGTGCCCGAACAACCCCTGGTTCGCGGTGATCCCGACGCGGGCCCCGGGCACCTGCCGGTCGCCCGCCGTCCCCCGCAACTGCCAGGTCAGCTCGCAGACCTGGGCGATCGCCTGCGCGGGCACGGCCTCCCCGAAGGAGGCGAGGCCACCGCTGGTGTTGACCGGCAGCCGGCCGCCCAGCGCGGTGACACCCTCGCGCAGCAGCTTGGCGCCCTCTCCCGTCCCGCACAGCCCGATGTCCTCGTACCACTCCAGCTCCAGAGCGGTGGACAGGTCGTACACCTCGGCGAGGGACAGGTCCTCGGGCCCGACCCCCGCCTCCTCGTACGCGGCCCGCGCGATCGAGGCGCGGAAGCCGTGCGGCGCGGGGGAGACGACGGCCGCCGAGTCGGTGGCGATGTCGGGCAGGTCGAGCACCGACTTGGGGTACGTGGGGGAGACCGTGGACACGGCGCGCACCCGCACCGGGTCGGGCCGACCGTGCCTGCGCGCGAAATCCATGCTGGACAGGACGAGTGCGGCGCCCCCGTCCGAGGTGGCGCAGATGTCGAGGAGCCGCAGCGGATCGGCGACGACGGCGGAGGCCGCGACCTCCTCGGCGGTCACGCGCGTGCGGTAGCGGGCCAGCGGATTGAGCGCGCCGGCCGCCGCGTTCTTCACCTTGACCTGGGCGAAGTCCTCGGGCGTGTCTCCGTACAGGGCCATCCTGCGGCGGGCGTAGAGCGCGAAGTACGCGGGGTTGGTCGCGCCGAGCACCCGGAACCGCAGCCAGTCCGGATCGTCCGGCCGCTCGCGGCCCGACGGGGCGAGGAACCCCTTGGGCGTCGCGTCCGCGCCGACCACCAGGACCACGTCCGCGAGCCCGGCCAGGATCTGGGCGCGGGCGGTCCCGATGGCCTGCGCGCCCGAGGCGCAGGCGGCGTAGACGCTGGTGACCCGGGCGCCCTGCCAGCCGAGGGCCTGGGCGAAGGTCGCCCCCGCCACATAACCGGGGTAGCCGCACCGCATGGTGTCCGCGCCGACGATCGAGCCGACGTCCGTCCAGTCCAGACCGGCGTCGGCGAGCGCGGCGCGGGCGGCGGCCGTCCCGTACCCGATGAAGCTCCGGCCCCATTTGCCCCAGGGGTGCATTCCCGCCCCGAGGACGGCGATGTCGTTCACGACCGCTCCTCCCGCTCGTCCCGGGCGACGGGCCGCCAGTTCCAGGTGGTCCAGGTGTGCAGGTCGTCCTCGTTCAGGACACCGGGCACCACCTCGACCTCCGTGCCCACCGCGAGATCGGCCGGCCGGACCCCGGGGGCGGCCTGTCCGAGGACCACCATCGCCTCGGCAGCCAGCTCCACGGCCACGAGCGTGTACGGCTCCCAGGGCGCGTCCGGATCGGAGACGTACGGGGCGGGCGGCCGGTACCGGCCGTCGGTGTACGACCAGACCCGGCCGCGCGGCGAGAGCGGCACCTCGGCGAGCCCACCGCCGCCGGAGCACCCGGGATTGCGGCACCAGTCGTCCTCGCGCGGGAAGAAGACCGAGGCGCAGGCCGTGCAGCGGGTCCCGAGCAGCCGGAACTCCTCCTCCGGCACCGTGTCGTCGGTGAACCACCGGGCCACCACCGGTCTGCGCGTCCGTGCCATCGAGCCCTCCCGAGCCACCCGTACCACCGCTCACCCTGACCTGACGAACCGTCAGAAGTGTGGCACGGGCGCCCGGGGCGGGGAAGACTCAGTGACCGGCCACCGACCGCCGCGCCACCGGGAAGTCGAAGAACGTCCCCGGGAACGGCTCAGGCTTGAAGGTGAAGTGCCACCACTCCTCGGGCAGGTTCACGAACCCCTGTTCCGCGAGCACGCCCTTGAGGAGCTGCCGGTTGGCCCGCTGCGCACCCTGGATCCGCGGGTCGTCGGTGTGCGAGCGCGTGTCGAAGCAGTCGTACCCGGTGCCCATGTCCACGGAGTTGTCCGGGAACCGCTCCACCCGCGGCGCGTAGCACTCGGTCAGCGCCTCGCCCGGTACGTACGCGCGCGTGGGCACCGCGGGCAGCCGCACGATCGTCAGGTCCACCGTCGAGCCCCGGCTGTGCCCGGACTTCTCCGCGATGTAACCGTCCGCGAAAAGCCTCGACTTGTCGACGAGCGGATAGAACTCCCCCTTCATGCGCTCGTCCTCCAGATCCTTCGCCCAGCGCACGAAGTGGTCGACGGCCCGCTGCGGCCGGTAGCAGTCGTAGACCTTCAGGGTGTAGCCCCGGGCCAGCAGCCGCACCTGCGCGCGGTGCAGCGCCTCGGCGGCCGGCCGCGTCAGGATGCACAGCGGCTGCCGGTAGCCGTCGATCGGCTCGCCCACGAAGTTGTGCGCCGTCGTGTAGCGCATCTCCTGGACGATCGTCCGGTCCACCGAGCTCAGCGCCACGAACTCCCGTGGGGCCTTGGGCTCCGGCGCGGCGGAGGCCGGGGGAGCGGGGGCGGCGACGGCGCCCGTCACGGCGAGCAGCCCGGCAGCGGCGGCGACGGCGAGGGTACGGAAAGCGGAAGCAAGTCCTGTCATGCGCACCGTCTATCAGTTCCGGCAGCGCCGGGAAAGGGAGATCGCATACCGTCGGGCCCGTGATGGACTCCCACTGCTCCGCCTGCGGCGCCGCGCACACGCCCGACGCCGGCTGGCCCCGCACCTGCCCGGCCTGCCGCCACACCGCCTACCGCAACCCGCTGCCCGTCGCCGTCGCCCTCCTCCCCGTCACGGACGGGGACCGGGGGACGGGACTCGTCGTCATCACCCGCACCATCGAGCCCCAGAAGGGCGGCATCGCCCTGCCCGGCGGCTTCATCGACCACGCGGAGGACTGGCGCGCCGCCGTCGCCCGGGAACTGCGCGAGGAGACCGGCATCCAGGCCTCCGCCGAGGACGTCCGCCTCGCCGACGCGATGAGCTCCCCGGCCGGCCACCTCCTCCTCTTCGGCCTCCTCCCGCCGCGCCCCGCCACCGCCCTCCCACCCTCGGCCCCCACGGACGAGACCAGCGGCCACCACCTGATCCTCAGCCCACGGCAACTGGCCTTCCCGCTCCACACGGAGGCGGCACGGAAGTGGTTCGCGGGGGCATACGGCTGAGAGGAAGGGAGCACGCCCGACCTCACTCTCCCCTTACGCCCCTTCACATCCCCGAACCCGCACCGGCAGCCCCACCGGCTCCACCCCGTCGTCCGTGACCCGCTCCACCACCACCCGGCCGTCCACGAGCCGCGACTGGTACCGCTCGATCTCGGCCGGCTCCCAGCCGTCCCCGGTGTCCCGGACGACGAGCCCGCCACCCGTGCGCCCCGCCGCGGGCGCCCACACCTCCAGGGCCGGCCCGTCCCCGTCGCCCCGCACCGGCAGCACCGCCCCCGCCCGGGCCAGCACCGGCACCCGCGACAGCGGCGCGTCGAGGAGCACCTGCCCCGGGCCCTCGTACGCCCGCCCCGTCGCCGTGTCGTACCAGCGGCCGCGCGGCAGCCGCACCGCCCGCCGGTCCGCGCCCCGCGTCAGGACCGGCGCCACCAGCAGCGCGTCCCCCAGCAGGAACGCGTCCTCGCAGTCGCGCAGCCCCCGGTCCTCCGGCGTCCCCCACCACACCGGACGGACGTACGGCGCGCCCGTCATCCGCGCGAGCCGAGCCAGCGTCTCGAAGTACGGCCGCAGCCGCTCCCGTTCGGCCAGCGCCACGCGCGCGTGCTCCAGGACCTCGGGCCCGAACTCCCAGGGCTCGCGCCGCCCCGCGTCGATCGCCGAGTGGGTCCGGAAGAACGGCAGCCACGCCCCCAGCTGGATCCAGCGCAGGTACAGCTCGGGCGACGGACTTCCGTCGAAGCCGCCCACGTCCGGCCCCGAGTAAGGCACCCCGCACAGCCCGAGCCCCAGGACCAGGGAGAGCGAGGCCCGCAGTCCCGGCCACCCGGTCGACACGTCCCCCGACCAGGTGCCGCCGTACCGCTGCATGCCCGCCCAGCCGGACCGGGAGAACAGGAACGGCCGCTCCTCGGGCCGCAGCCGGCGCAACCCCTCGTACCCGGCCCGGGCCATCGTCAGCCCGTACACGTTGTGCGCCTCACGGTGGTCACCGCCCCGCCCGTCCAGCGCGTGCCGCGCCGACCGCGGCAGCGTCGGGTCCCCGAAGGGCACGAAGGACACCGGCTCGTTCATGTCGTGCCACACCCCGGAGAAGCCCTGCCGGAGCCGTTCCTCGTACAGACCGCCCCACCACTCCCGTACCGCCGGATCGGTGAAGTCCGGATACGCGCACTCGCCCGGCCACACCTCCCCGCGGACCTCCCCGCCCCGGGCGTCCCGCACGAACGCCCCGGCCGCCCGCCCGCCGTCGTACACGGCGTTCCCCGGCTCCGCCTTCACCGCCGGGTCCACGATCGACACGAGTCGCACGCCCTGCTCCCGCAGCTCCGCCGCGAGCCCCGGCAGATCCGGGAACCGCTCCGCGTCCACCGTGAACACCCGGTGCCTGTCGTAGTGATCGATGTCCAGATGCACGACGGACAGCGGAAGCCCCCGCTCCCGGTACCCGGCCACCACCCGCCGCACCTCCGCCGCGCTGCCGAACCCCCAGCGCGCGTGCTGGGGCCCGAGCGCCCAGGACGGCGGCAGCGCGGGCGCGCCCGTCAGCGCGGCCCAGCCGTGCAGCACGCGCGCGGGGGTGCCGACCACCACCCAGCACCGCAGCGGCCCGCCCCCCATCCGGACCTCGCTGGTCCCCGGCCGGTCGTGCCCCGACCCCGCACCCTCCTCGCCCTCGGCGAGCGTGACCTGCCCGTCCCAGGAGTTGTCGTGGAACGCGAGGTGCGTCCCCGCGTCCGAGACGACGAACTGCACGGGCATGGTGATGTAGAGCGGATCGTCGCCGGGGACGAAGCCCCCCTTGGGGTCGGTGTTCCACAGCCGGTACGAGCCGTCCCGCAGCCGCGGCCCCGCCGCCCGCCCGCCGAGCCCGAAGAAGCGCGCGTCCGCCGGCACCTCACTGCGCTGCACCCACCGCGCCTCCGCACCCGCGGCCCCCACCGGCTCCCACCAGCGCGGCGGCAGGTCCCGGCGCAGCATCACCCCGCCCGGGGTCCGGACCTCCACCGCTCCGTGCCGGGAGACCGCCACCGTCACCCGCTCCGAGACGACCCGCCACCCGCCGTCCGTGTCCGGCTCCAGGGAGGCCCGCGGATCGGGCTCCGGCGCCTCACCGGCCAGCGCGTACGAGGGCAGGGGCTCGGCCCCGTCCCACCCCCAGAACACCGCGCCGCCCGCCGACACACGGATACGCAACGAGGACCGCGCGAACCGGACGATCCCCCCGCCCGGCAGCGCCTCCGCCCCCGTCGCGAGCCCCGGCACCCGCGCCCGCTCCGCCCCCTCCGGCGGCAGCCCCCACGCGTCCGTACGACGATGCCGCCACGCCGCCCGCACCGTCCGCAAGCCCCGCGCCGAACCGAACACCTTGATCGAACGCACCAGTTCCCGACCGTCCATGATGATCACCCTGCCACCCACCAGCAGCGATACGAGCTCCGTTCAACATCCGTTCACCCGTGGTGGGAGCACATGTTCAGCTTGCCGACCGTGGGCAGGCAGACCTGGTGCGAAAGACGATCACATGGCATCGTCCTGTCAGCCGCGTCACGCGCACACCCCAGCACGTGCGCGGGACACACGCCGACCCCGCGTACAGCCAGGGAGCAGCACCATGACATCAGCGCAGACCGAGCCGCTCTGGCAGCCGGACGACGAACGCATCGCCGCCGCGGCCGTCACCCGCTTCCAGGCCTGGGCCGCCGAGCACCACGGTGCCCCGGCCGAGGGCGGCTACCCGGCGCTCCACCGCTGGTCGGTCGAGGAGCTCGAAACCTTCTGGCAGGCCGTCGCCGAGTGGTTCGACGTCCGCTTCTCCACGCCGTACGGGCGGGTCCTCGGCGACCGCTCGATGCCGGGCGCCGAGTGGTTCCCCGGCGCCACCCTCAACTATGCCGAGCACGCCCTGCGCGCGGCCGACGAGCGCCCCCATGACACGGCCCTGCTCCATGTGGACGAAACACATGAACCCGTGCCGACCACCTGGGCCGAGCTCCGCCGCCAGGTCGGCTCCCTCGCCGCCGAACTGCGCGCCATCGGCGTACGCCCCGGTGACCGCGTCAGCGGCTACCTGCCGAACGTCCCGCAGTCCGTCGTCGCGCTCCTCGCCACCGCCGCCGTCGGCGGCGTGTGGACCTCCTGCGCCCCGGACTTCGGCGCCCGCAGCGTCCTCGACCGCTTCCAGCAGGTCGAGCCGGTCGTCCTCTTCACCGTGGACGGCTACCGGTACGGCGGCAAGGAGCACGACCGCCGCGAGACCGTCGCCGAACTCCGCGCCGAGCTGCCCACCCTCCGCGCCGTCGTCCACGTCCCGCTCCTCGGTACCCCCGCCCCGGAAGGGACCCTCGACTGGGCCGACCTCGTCGCCGGCGACGCCGAGCCGGTCTACGAGCAGGTCCCGTTCGCGCACCCGCTGTGGGTCCTGTACTCCTCCGGTACGACCGGCCTGCCGAAGGCCATCGTCCAGTCCCAGGGCGGCATCCTCGTCGAGCACGTCAAGCAGCTCGGCCTCCACTGCGACCTCGGGCCCGAGGACGTGTTCTTCTGGTTCACCTCCACCGGCTGGATGATGTGGAACTTCCTCGTCTCCGGCCTGCTCACCGGCGCGACCGTCGTCCTGTACGACGGCAGCCCCGGCTACCCCGACACCGGCGCCCAGTGGCGCGTCGCCGAGCGCACCCGCGCCACGCTGTACGGCACCTCCGCCGCGTACGTGATGGCCTGCGCGAAGGCCGACGTGCACCCGGGCCGGGACTTCGACCTCTCGGCCGTGAAGTGCGTGGCCACCACGGGCTCCCCGCTGCCCCCCGACGGCTTCCGCTGGCTCCACGACGAGGTCCGCGAGGACCTGTGGATCGCCTCCGTCAGCGGCGGCACGGACGTGTGCTCCTGCTTCGCCGGCGCGGTCCCCACGCTCCCCGTCCACATCGGCGAGCTCCAGGCGGCCGGCCTCGGCACCGACCTCCAGTCCTGGGACCCCTCCGGCAAGCCGGTGATCGGCGAGGTCGGCGAGCTCGTCGTCACCAACCCCATGCCGTCCATGCCGATCCACTTCTGGAACGACCCCGACGGCAGCCGCTACCGCGACAGCTACTTCGAGATGTTCCCGGGCGTCTGGCGCCACGGCGACTGGATCACGATCACCGACCACGGCTCGGTCGTCATCCACGGCCGCTCCGACTCCACCCTGAACCGTCAGGGCGTGCGGATGGGGAGCGCCGATATCTATGAGGCCGTCGAACGCCTGCCGGAGATCCGCGAATCCCTGGTGATCGGCCTGGAGGAGCCGGACGGCGGGTATTGGATGCCGCTCTTCGTCCACCTCGTGGACGGCGCCACCCTGGACGACGAGCTGATCGCCCGCATCAAGCGGACGATCCGCACGGAGCTCTCCCCGCGGCACGTCCCCGACGACATCATCGAGGTGCCGGGCGTCCCCCACACCCTCACCGGCAAGCGCATCGAGGTCCCGGTCAAGCGCCTTCTCCAGGGCACCCCCCTGGCCAAGGCGGTCAACGCCGGCTCGGTCGACAACCTCGGTCTCCTCCACTTCTACGAGACCCTGGCGGCCACCCGCAGGTCCTGAGGCGGCACACGAGAAGAGGCCGGCCCCCACGACAGGGAACCGGCCTCCTCTCACGCGCGACCGGACGCCTCCACGCCTACAGGGCCCGGCCGCCGGAGCCGCCCGGCCGCTCACCGGTCCGCTCGACGGCGCCCTTGGCGAGGACGGCCGACAGACCGAGCACGGTGCCCTTCTTCCCCGCGGCCGTGGTCTCGACGAGCACCGTGCGCTCCCCGAGGAACGCCGACGTGGTCCGGTCGAAGATCCACTGGGTCTGCTCGCCGTCGGCGGTACGGGCGACGGCGACGCCCTCGCGCCCCGCGGCGTCCTTCGCGGACGGCAGGAGGGAGACCCCGGGGATCCGCGCAGCGGCCTCGTACAGCGCGGACGTCACCTTCGGAGGGGCCCACGTCTCGGCGAGCAGCGTCCCGATCGCCCGGAAGGCCCGCTGATCTGCATCGCCCCCGTCCCCGCGGGTCTCCTCCCGGATCAGCCGCAGCAGCGCCTCGGGATCGGTCGGCAGGGTGGCCACGTACGCGTGCGTCGGATTCGTGACGGACGCCGCCCCGGCACCCAGGGTGGACGGCCGCGGCGACGCGCCCGGGTGGTCCAGCTCGTACACGGGCAGGCTCGGGGAGAGCACGGAGTCGGCCGAGCCGGCCACACGCAGGAGGCCCGCCCGGCTGCCGTCGGCGGAGAGCCACACCTCACGCTGACGGACGGGCGACAGCGTGGCTACGCCACCAGCGGCGCTGCGCCCGGCGTGGGCGGCCAGGCTCCTGATGTAGACGAAGTCCTGGGGCCGTGCGTCCGGCGCCGGAGCGGCGGCGGCGGCGAGCGCGGCACGGGACAGCAACCGCCCGGCGTCGGGCGCCGTCGGCTGCCCGGCCTCGATCCGGCCCGTGGGCCCGGCGGGAGCCTCCGCCGGCGCGAGGACGACGACACCGGCCACCAGCGCGCAGGCCGCGGCAGGTGCGGCGATCCAGGTGAAGCGGGGGACGGCACGGGCGGAACGCGGACGGCGCGCGGCGGGCCCGGAGGCCAGGGCGTCGCGCAGGACGGCGTACCGGAGCGCGTGCTCCCGCTCGGGCTCGAGATCGGGGACGGGCGGCGGCGGGAGCAGCTCCGCCAGCTCGCCGCGCAGGCGCTCGTCCGAGGGGAAGTGCGTCGAGTGCGTCTTTCGGGTGGCGTTCATGACGGGTTCTCCGAGGTCGTTCGGGGCACGAGGGCGGAGCGGACGGCGGACGGGACGACGGGCTGACCGGCGGGGAGGCCAACGGCCTGAACGACGGGCGGTCGACCGGCAGGGCGAGCGCCGTGCTCGGGACCGGGCCGCTCACCCGCGGCCCGCACGAGGGAACGGCCGACGACGGAAGGCCCGTCGGGCCCCGCCCCCGCGCCCCGCTGTCGCCGCCGCAGCGCACGCAGTTCGGCGTCGGCGAGCTTTCGAAGCCGCTCACGCGCCCGGGACAGCCGGGACCGTACGGTCCCGACCGGTATCCCCAACGCCTCCCCGGCCGCCGCGTAGTCGAGGCCGGCCCACACGACGAGCGTGAAGACCTCCCGCTCGCGGCGCCGGAGCCTGCCGAGCGCGGCCCGGGCAGCGCGTACCTGCTCGCCGTCCGTCATCCGGGCGAGGACGTCGTCGGCGAAGTCCGGCAGCACACCGCGCTCGGGGAGTCTGGCGAGCGCCGCGTCCCGCCGGCGCGCCTCCCGCGCGGCGCCGCGCATGATGTTGGTCGCGATGCCCAGCAGCCACGGACGCAGGGACCCGCCGTCGGCGTGCACCTTCCCGCGGCAGCGCCACGCCTCCAGGAAGGTGGCGGAGACGACGTCCTCAGCCGCCGCCCGGTCGCCGCACACCCGGTACGCGTAGTGGTACAGGACCCGCGCGTGCTCGTCGTACGCCTCGCCCAGCGCCGCCGGGTCTCCGGCGCGGAAACGATCTCTCATAGGTGATTCCACATATGGCACTGGGCGCCGGTTCGCCCGAGTTCCGGTGACGTGGACCACACCGGCACGCCGCAGCGCAGGCGAGGCGCTCCGGACCGGTCCGCGATGCGCCCCGGACATCAAGGAGCCCCGGCTGGAGACAGACCAGCCCTGGGGCTCCGCGCATCCATCCCCCTCCGCTCCGCTTCACCCCCCGTACGTGGCCTCCGAGTCCCCGAGGACCCCGGCGAAGTCCGCGGCGAGCAGCACCGCGTCGGCCGGCGCGAGCGCCGCCGCCGTGATGCGGACGGCCGGCGGAGCGACGATCCGGAACCGCGCGCCCGCAGCGACCCACCAGCCCTGCGTCCGCAGCCCGTTGACCACGGCGGACTCGTCCCGCACAGGCACCCACACGTTCAGCCCGCTCGCCCCCACGGCACGGATCCCGTACACGCCGAGCGCCCCGATCAGCGCCGCGCGCCGTTCCGCGTACGCGGCCTCGCCCGCGGCGACCAGCTCGCCCACGGCCCCGTCGGCGAACAGCCCGGCCACCGTCTCCTGGAGTACGTGACTGACCCAGCCCGAGGTCATCAGCATCCGCCCGTCGTGCCGCGCGAGCGTCACCGCGTCACACGCGACCCCGGCCCAGCGCAGGTCGATCCCCAGGTGCTTCGACGCGGTCCGCACCTGCGCCCACCGGTCGAGCCCCGCCGCGGCGAGCGTGTACGCGGCGGCCCCGCCGACCTCGGCGTTGTGATCGTCCTCGACCACGAGGACCTCGGGGAACTCCCGCAGCACGGCGACCAGTTCGTCCCGCCGCGACCGCGTGAAGAACGCGCCGGTCGGACACTGCCCGCGCGGACTGCACACCACCGCGCGCACCCCGCCCCGCAGCGCCGTCCGCAGCGATTCCGGTACGAGCCCCTCGCCGTCCACCGCGACCGGCACCATCCGCAGCCCGAGCGCGGGCACGAGGTCGAGCAGGTGGTGGAAGCCGGGGTCCTCGACGGCCACCGCGTCGCCGGGCCGCAGCTCGGTCGAGAGGAGCCGCGCGATGCAGTCGAGCGCGCCGTGCGCGAACGTCACGTGCTCCGCGGGTACCCCGTCCCGCTCGAACCACTCCCGGGTCAGTGCTTCGAGGGCCGGCAGGCGCGGCGCGGCGCGATGGGAGCCGTACACGGGGGCGACGGCCGACGGCGGCCGCAGGACCGGCAGGAAGGCGGGGTCGGGATGACCGCCGGCGAGATCGACGAGCCCGGCGGGCACGCGCGGGGGCCGCCGGGAGGCCACCGAGGGTACGTCGGCGACCACCGTGCCGCCCCGGCCGCGGGTGACGATCAGCCCCCGCTGACGCAACTCCTTGTAGGCGGTCGCGACCGTCCCCGGACTCACCCCGAGATCGTCGGCGAGCCGCCGCACGGGCGGCAGCGCGTCGCCGGGCGCGAGCCCGCCCTCGGCCACGCCCCGTTCGACGGACGCGGCAATCCCCTTGGCCGTAGCCCCTGCGATCACATATTGTGCTGCCACGTAACGCATTATGTATCGATACAAAAGAATGTGCAAGGGGGACCCATGAGGAGCACGACCCGCCCACCACTGAAGGACCGCATCCCGGGCGGCAGAGACGGCCGCCGGATGCTCGTCATCGGCTTCATCGACAAGTGCGGCACAGGCCTCTGGTCCACGGCGATGGCCCTCTACTTCACCTACGTCACAGGGCTCGGCCTCGGACAGGTGGGCCTCCTCATCGCCGTATCGGGGGCATTCGGCATCGCGGGCGCCCCCCTCGGAGGCCGCCTCGCGGACCGCTTCCCCCTCGTCCGCGTGATCATCTGCACCCAGCTCCTCCGTGCGGCAGCCCTCCTGGCCCTCCTCACGACCGACGACTTCCCCCTCCTCGTCCTGATCTCGGCGATCGGCGCGCTCCCCGACCGCGCGACCAACGTCCTCACCAAGCTCTACGCGGCCCGCGTGGCAGGCCCCGACCGCGTCCGCTACCAGGCGATCAACCGCACCACCTCCAACATCGGCTGGACCCTGGGCGGCCTCGGAGCCGCGGCGGCACTCGCGGTCGGCTCCACCACCGCCTACCAGCTCCTCCTCGTCGGCGACGCGCTCTCCTACCTCGTCATGGCGGCGCTCACCCTCCGCTGCGCCGAGCCGCCCGCCCCCGCGCCCTCACGCGTCGTCGCGGCCTCCACCGACGCGACCCCCACGGCCAAGCCCTCGAGCCCCTGGCGCGACCGCGGATTCCTCGCCTTCACAGCGGGCGACGGCGTCTTCTTCCTCCACGACTCGATCCTCCAGGTCGCCCTGCCCCTCTGGATCGTCCACGCGACCGACGCCCCCGTGGGTCTCGCACCCCTCCTGCTGGTCCTCAACAGCGTCCTCGTCGTGGTCTTCCAGGTCCCGCTCTCACGCTTCGGCGCGACGACCGAAGCGGCCCGCGGCCTCTACACCCCGCTCGCGGCGCTCTTCGCGGTCGGAACCCTCGCCGTCGCGGCCTCCGCTCTGGGCGGCCCGAACCTCTCCGTCGCAGCCCTCGTCACAGCGGCCGTCACCCTCACCTTCGCCGAGATGGTCCACACCATCACCTCCTGGGAGATCTCCGTCGCCCTCGCCCCCGACGACGCCCAGGGCGCCTACCTCGGCGTCCACGGCCTCGCCCAGTCCACCCAGCGCTTCGCCGGCCCCCTCCTCATGACGGGACTCGTCGCGACGGGCCCCCTGGGCTGGCCCTTCCTCGGCGCCGCCCTGGTCGCGACCTGCGCGGCCCAGAACCGACTGGTCCGCCGACGCCTCACCCGACCGTCACTGTCAGCGCAGGCGGTTACGGTGAGTGAGCACTGATCGGACGGTCACCAGGGGGATGCATGAACCGGACCGCGACAACCACGACCAACCTCCGCCGCGCCCTGCGCCGCGAGGTCCCCAGCACCGTCGGCCTCCTCGCCGACGCGCGCGACTTCGCGGCCATGCGCCGCTACACCACCTTCGCCTTCGACGACCACACGACCTACCTCCAGCAGATCGAAGCACTCCTCAAGTCCCTCGCGACCCAGGGAGGACACACCACGGTCACCCTCTTCGACCCCGAGGAGTACGAGGCCTACTGCGCCGACACGGCGATCGACCCCGACACCCCGACGAGCCGCAGCCGCTTCACCGCCCACCTCGCCACCACGGGCGCCCGCATCACCTACACCGGCCAGCCCCTCAGCACCCTCCTGCCCGAGCTCGTCGACACCGCGGTCCGCCACGCGACCTGGGAGTACGCGACCACGGTCCTCGCGACCGCCGGCGACTGCGCGACCTGCGGCAAGGACATGGGCAGGGCAGCCTTCACCCGCGCCGCCCGCCTGCTGGCCCGCCTCCTCGAAGCAGCGGGCCCCGGCCCCCACCACCTCGTCTGCAGCGTCCCCGCCGGCGAGGACCAACTCCTTGCAGTCCTCCGCGCCGACGACGACACCGACCCCGCCGGCCCGGAGGCGACGGAGTTCACCGCGGTCCTGGCGGCAGGCATCGCCCTCGCGACACCCGGCGGACTCGTCCTGCGCACCATGGACCCCGACGCCCCCGACCGTCTCCACGGCTGGCGCCTCACCGACGGCACCCTGACACCCCTCACCGCAGCAGAGGTCTTCGCCGCCTACTGCACCGACGCCCGCACAGGAGAACCCCTCTCCCCGGAGCCCGGCGTCGACTACAACGCCGGCTTCCCCCTCGCCCCCGACCCCGACGACGAGTGGCCCACCCACCACTGACCGGGTACGCCGAAGGGGCTCCCCGCCACCAATGACGGGAAGCCCCTCCGATCCCTACGTCAGCGAAGGCCCGGGATCACTCCCCGGACAGCACCGCCTGCGCTGCGAGCCGCGCCTCGTGCGCGGTGTCCGCGGCACGGGCCGCCGCAGCGGCCCGCTCGCACTGCGCCAGCGTGTACTTGGCCAGCGTCGCCCGGACATAGGGAATCGACGCAGCGCCCATAGACAGGGAGGTGACACCGAGACCCGTCAGCACACAGGCGAGCAGAGGATCCGAAGCGGCCTCACCACACACACCACAGCTCTTGCCCTCGGCCTTGGCCGCCTCGGCGGACAACGCGACGAGGTCGAGCAGCGCGGGCTGCCAAGGGTCCTGGAGCCGCGACACCGCACCGACCTGACGGTCGGCGGCGAAGGTGTACTGCGCGAGGTCGTTGGTACCCAACGACAGGAACTCGACCTCCTGCAGGATCGAGCGCGCCCGCAGCGCGGCCGAGGGAATCTCGACCATCGCACCGAACTTCGCCCGCAGCCCGGCCTCACGGCACGCGTCGGCGAAGGCCTTCGCGTCCGTACGGTCGGCCACCATCGGAGCCATGACCTCGAGGTACACGGGCAGCCCCTCGGCCGCCTTCGCCAGCGCGGTCAGCTGCGTCCGCAGCACCTCCGGGTGATCGAGCAGCGACCGCAGCCCACGCACACCCAGCGCCGGGTTCGGCTCGTCCGCCGGCGTCAGGAAGTCCAGCGGCTTGTCCGCACCCGCGTCGAGCACACGCACGACGACACGGCCCTCGGGAAACGCCTCGAGGACCTTGCGGTACGCCTCGAACTGCTTCTCCTCGGACGGAGCCTGCTTGCTGTCGTCAAGGAAGAGGAACTCGGTCCGGAACAGACCGACGCCCTCCGCTCCCGCCTCCACAGCGGCCGGCACGTCCGCCGGACCACCGACATTGGCGAGCAGCGGCACCTTGTGCCCGTCCGAGGTCGCACCGGGACCACTGGACGAGGCCAGCGCGGCCTTCCGCGCTGCGGCGGCCTGCGTCAGCTCCGCCTTCTTCTCCTCGCTCGGGTCGACGAAGATCTCACCGGTCGAACCGTCGACCGCGATGAGCGTCCCCTCGGCAAGCTCACCGGCGCCCGGCAGCGCGACGATGGCGGGCACACCGAGCGCCCGCGCGAGAATCGCGCTGTGGCTGGTCGGCCCGCCCTCCTCCGTGACGAAGCCGAGCACGAGCGTCGGGTCGAGCAGCGCGGTGTCGGCGGGCGCGAGGTCCCGCGCGATCAGCACGTACGGCTCGTCGCTGTCCGGCACACCCGGCATCGGGACACCGAGCAGCCGGGCGACGATCCGGTTCCGTACGTCGTCCAGGTCGGCGACGCGGCCGGCCATGTACTCACCGGCGCCCGCGAGCAGCTCCCGGTAGTGCGAGAACGCGTCGTAGATACCGCGCTCAGCCGTGCTGCCGACCGCGATCCGGCGATCGACGTCGGCGATGAGCTCCGGGTCCTGCGCGATCATCGCCTGAGCCTCGAGCACCGCCTGGGCCTCACCGCCGGCGAGATTGCCTCGCGCGTTCAGGTCCGCGGCCACAGCTTCCACCGCCTGGCGGGCGCGCCCCTGTTCGCGCTCCGCCTCGTCGGCCGGAATCTGCTTGGCCGGCGGCTCGAGAACCGCCGTGCCCATGTGCCGGACCTCGCCGATAGCCACACCGTGGCTGACGCCGACGCCTCGCAGCGTTGTCTCCATCTCACCCGTCTCCGATTGAGCGACGGCCCCGGCCGCCGCGTTGAATGTCGAACTCGCGGTCGTCACGAGGACGATCGGGCTCAGCTCCAGCCGAAGAGCTGGTCGCCGGCCTTCACGTCGCCGTCCTCGACGAGGCCGGAGAGCGAGTCCGCGGTGGCCTCCAGGGCCACGATGGGACAGATGGGGGACTTGCCGGCGGCCTCGACCTCAGCGGGGTTCCAGCGCACGACGGCCTGTCCGCGCGTCACGGTGTCACCCTTGTTGACGAGCAGCTCGAAGCCCTGCCCGTTGAGCTGAACGGTGTCGATGCCGAGGTGGGTGAGCACGCCGTGCCCCTCACTGTCGACGACGACGAAAGCGTGCGGGTGCATGGAGACGATGACCCCGTCGAGAGGGGACACCGCCTCCGAGGCCTCACGCACGGGATCGATGGCGGTACCGGGACCGACCATCGCACCGGAGAAGACCGGGTCGGGAACTGCGGCGAGACCGATGGCGCGTCCAGCAAGCGGCGACGTCACGGTTGTCATGGGAAGCCTCCCAGGGGCGGAGATTGTGTGGCGCCGTCACTACCTGTCCTGGACGGCGTACTGTTCAGAAGCGTAAGTCATAAGAAGTCCTAGTTCCGCACGAGACGTACCAGTTGGGCGGGCCTAGGACTACCCCGAAACGATTTGCCTCTACTGACGGTGGGATGTACTGTCGTACTCCTGCCTGACCCCAACGCGGCTTTGGGTCGCGGGTCGGCAGCACCTATCAAGCCAGATCCTAACCCCAGTGGTCTACACCTCTGCGTGCGTCAGCTCGCCGGGGGAGTGGTCAGGGGGACCGAGAAAGCCTGGTAATGTTTGACCCCGCCGGGAACGGGAAACGCGAAAGCGAATTCCGCCCCGACACCCCGCTCCAGCGGGTGGCAGAAACGAGAAATCGGATCTGCTAGGCTGGAAACACGAAATACCGAGGAAAAGCCCGGAGGAAAGCCCGCGAGGGTGAGTACGAAGGAAGCGTCCGCACCTTGAGAACTCAACAGCGTGCCAAAAATCAACGCCAGATTAGTTGAT
>NZ_BMSF01000021.1 GCF_014649015.1 Streptomyces narbonensis | reverse complement strand
CCTTTCAGCGCCGATGGTACTGCAGGGGGGACCCTGTGGGAGAGTAGGACGCCGCCGAACAATTTTTAGCCTCAACCCCCGGACTTCTGTCCGGGGGTTGAGGCATTTTGGCGTTCTGCCGGCAGCCCGGGACCCCGTGCACGGCCGCGTCCTGGCTGCGGGTAGGGTCAGGGGGCAACGTCGGCATCATCCCAGCAGGAGGCCCCCGGGTGGAGGTCCAGGAGACTCGCGTTCAGACCGACCGGGTCCTCACCATCCCCAACATTCTCAGCATGGCGCGTCTTCTCGGCGTGCCGCTGTTTCTGTGGCTCATTCTCCGTCCCGAGTTCGGCGGCCCCAACAGCGACGGGTGGGCTCTGCTCGTCCTGATGCTCAGTGGTGTCAGCGACTATCTCGACGGCAAGCTCGCCCGGCGCTGGAACCAGATCAGCAACCTCGGCCGGCTGCTCGACCCTGCCGCCGACCGGTTGTACATCCTGTCGACGCTCGTGGGGCTCACCTGGCGCGAGATCTTGCCGCTGTGGCTGACCGCCGCCCTTCTGGCGCGTGAGGCGATGCTGCTGGTCATGGTGGGAATCCTCCGCCGGCACGGCTACCCGCCGCCGCAGGTGAACTTCCTCGGGAAAGCGGCGACATTCAACTTGATGTACGCCTTCCCGCTGCTGCTTCTCAGTGACGGAACGGGATGGCTCTCGTCACTCGCTGAAGTTTTCGGGTGGGCCTTCGCCGGATGGGGTACAACTCTGTATTGGTGGGCAGGGATCCTCTACGTGGTCCAGGTCCGTCGACTCGTGAAGGCGGATACCGCGGCCGATTGAGCCCGTCCGTCCCGTGCCGAGCAACGTCGCCGGCAGGATCGAGGACGCCGAAGGGCCACCGAGCGGACAGGTGAAGTCGGCAGGACCGTCGTCTCTTCAAGGAGGACGCTTCCGACATGAAGGCCGTCGTGATGGCCGGTGGCGAAGGAACCCGACTTCGCCCCATGACCTCGAGCATGCCCAAGCCTCTTCTGCCGGTGGCAAACCGGCCGATCATGGAGCACGTCCTGCGACTGCTCAAGAGGCACGGTCTCAACGAGACCGTCGTCACCGTGCAGTTTCTCGCCTCACTCGTCAGGAACTATTTCGGCGACGGCGAAGAGCTGGGTATGGAGCTCACATACGCCAACGAGGAGAAGCCGCTCGGCACAGCGGGCAGCGTGAAGAATGCCGAAGAAGCGTTGAAGGACGACGCTTTTCTCGTCATCTCGGGGGACGCGCTCACAGATTTCGATCTGACCGATCTCATCGCCTTCCACAAGGAGAAGGGCGCTCTCGTCACCGTCTGTCTCACCAGGGTCCCGAACCCCCTGGAATTCGGGATCACGATCGTGGACGAAGAGGGAAAGGTCGAACGTTTCCTGGAAAAGCCCACCTGGGGCCAGGTCTTCTCGGACACCGTGAACACGGGTATCTACGTGATGGAGCCCGAGGTCTTCGACTACGTCGCGGCTGACACGTCGGTGGACTGGTCGGGCGATGTCTTCCCTCAGCTCATGAAGGACGGCAAGCCGATCTACGGCTATGTCGCCGAGGGCTACTGGGAGGACGTGGGCACTCACGAGAGCTATGTGAAGGCCCAGGCCGATGTGCTCGAAGGCAAGGTCCAGGTCGACATCGACGGCTTCGAGATCTCACCCGGTGTCTGGGTGGCCGAAGGCGCGGAGGTGCATCCGGACGCCGTGCTGCGCGGGCCGCTCTACATCGGGGACTACGCCAAGGTCGAGGCCGGCGCCGAGATCCGTGAGCACACCGTCATCGGTTCGAACGTGGTCATCAAGAGCGGGGCCTTCCTGCACAAGGCCGTCGTGCACGACAACGTCTACATCGGGCAGCAGAGCAATCTGCGCGGCTGTGTCATCGGAAAGAACACCGACATCATGCGGGCCGCCCGGATCGAGGACGGGGCCGTCATCGGGGACGAGTGCCTCGTCGGCGAAGAATCGATCGTGCAGGGGAACGTCCGGGTCTATCCGTTCAAGACGATCGAGGCCGGCGCCTTCGTCAACACCTCGGTCATCTGGGAGTCCCGGGGGCAGGCGCATCTTTTCGGGGCGCGCGGGGTGTCCGGCATCCTCAACGTGGAGATCACTCCGGAGCTCGCCGTGCGGCTCGCCGGGGCGTACGCGACGACGCTCAAGAAGGGTGCGACCGTCACCACGGCCCGCGATCACTCCAGGGGTGCCCGGGCGCTGAAGCGGGCGGTGATCTCGGCCTTGCAGGCCAGCGCCATCGACGTGCGGGACCTGGAGAACGTACCCCTGCCCGTGGCCCGGCAGCAGACCGCGCGCGGCAGTGCCGGCGGGATCATGGTCCGGACCTCGCCCGGTGTGCCGGACTCCGTGGACATCATGTTCTTCGACGAACGAGGGGCGGACCTCTCGCAGGCCGGGCAGCGGAAGCTCGACCGGGTGTTCGCGCGGCAGGAGTACCGGCGGGCGTTCCCGGGGGAGATCGGTGACCTGTCCTTCCCGGCGAGCGTCTTCGACTCGTACACCGGATCGCTGCTGCGGAACGTCGATACCTCGGGGATCGCCGAGGCGGGGCTCAAGGTGGTCGTGGACGCCTCCAACGGCAGTGCGGGGCTCGTCCTGCCGAGCCTCCTCGGCCGGCTCCAGGTCGACTCGCTGACGATCAACCCCGGTCTCGACGAGTCCCGGCCCACCGAGTCGGCCGACAGTCGGCGGGCCGGGCTCGTGCGGCTGGGGGAGATCGTGGCGTCGGCGCGGGCGGCGTTCGGGGTGCGGTTCGACCCCGTGGGCGAACGGCTCTCGCTCGTCGACGAGCGGGGGCGGATCATCGAGGACGACCGGGCGCTCCTGGTGATGCTGGACCTGGTGGCGGCGGAGCGGCGGTCGGGGCGGGTCGCTCTGCCCGTGACGACCACGAGGATCGCCGAGCAGGTCGCCGCGTACCACGGGACGCAGGTGGAGTGGACGACGACCTCGCCCGACGACCTCACGCGGGTCGGCCGGGAGGAGTCGACGATCTTCGGGGGTGACGGGCGCGGCGGTTTCATCGTGCCCGAGTTCAGCAGCGTCTTCGACGGTGCCGCCGCGTTCGTGCGGCTCATCGGTCTCGTGGCGCGGACGCAGCTCACGCTGAGCCAGATCGACGCCCGGATTCCGCGTGCGCATGTCCTGAAGAAGGACATCGCGACCCCGTGGGCCGTGAAGGGGCTTGTCATGCGTCGGGTGGTGGAGGCGGCGGGCAGCCGGTCCGTGGACACCACCGACGGTGTGCGGGTGGTCGAGGCCGACGGGCGCTGGGTGATGGTGCTTCCCGACCCGGCGGAGGCCGTCACCCATCTGTGGGCGGAGGGGCCCGACGACGCCTCCGCGCAGGCCCTGCTCGACGAGTGGACCGAAGTGGTCGACAGCGCCGGTCGCTGACGCGGTGGACCGTGAAGCCGGGAGGCGCCCTTCGGGGTGCCTCCCGGTGCTTTCCGGGGGCCATTCGGTGGTAGGCCGTGCGACGTGCGACGATGTGCGGCATGTCGCAGCAGCCCCCCGTTCGGAGCACCGGATCACCGCCGCCGCGCCCGGACGCGTCGATGTCGCTGCTGAACAACGTGATCGACCACGCCCTCGACGACGGTTATGCGGAGGCCACGGCCCGGCGCGAGGCCGAGGGCGGCGGTCTGCCCCGTAGCCTGCGTGCCAAGCTCGGTGTCGCCGCGGGCCTGGTGCTCGCCGCCGCCGTGGTGACCGTGGGCGCCGCGGAGGCGCGGATCTCGGCGCCGGTCGTCGCCAAGGAGCGGCAGGACCTGATCGACCGGATCGAGGGGGAGACCTCGGCGGCCGACGGGCTGGAGCGTGAGGTCGAGCGCATCAGGTCCGAGGTCGGGCAGCGGCAGCGCCAGGCGCTGGAGCAGCACGGCGGGGACCAGGCCGAGCTCGTCGCCCTGCTCTCGGGCGCGACCCCGGTGCACGGTCCCGGGGTGAAGCTCGTCGTCGACGATGCCAAGGGCACCGACACCGGTGGCGGGGGACCGCGGGAGAGCAGCGGGTTCTCCGACACGGGCCGGGTCCGGGACCGGGACATGCAGCGGGTCGTCAACGGTCTGTGGGAGTCCGGTGCCGAGGCCGTCTCGATCAACGGTCAGCGGCTGACGTCGCTCTCCGCGATCCGGGGCCGCCGGCGACGCCATACTGGTCGACAATAAGCCGCTGGTGCCGCCGTACACCGTCCTCGCGATCGGGGACGGGCAGCGGCTGAGCACAGCGTTCCAGGACAGCGCCGACGGGCAGTATCTGCACGCGCTGGTGGAGAACTTCGGGATCAGGAGCAGCATCTCGGCCGAGGGCGACGTACGCCTGCCGGCCGCGCCGAGCCTGACCGTACGTACAGCAGAGCCGAGGGGGGCCGGGGCGGCGACGCCGTCCGGTCGGGCCACGGCCGACACAGGGAAGGGCACATCGTGATCGCCGTACTGGGCCTGATCGTCGGAGTCGTGGTCGGACTGTTGGTCCGACCCGAGGTGCCGGCGGTGGTCGAGCCCTATCTTCCGATCGCCGTGGTCGCCGCCCTGGACGCGGTCTTCGGCGGGCTGCGGGCCATGCTCGACGGGATCTTCGTCGACAAGGTCTTCGTGGTGTCGTTCCTTTCGAACGTGGTCGTGGCCGCGCTGATCGTCTTCCTCGGCGACAAGCTGGGCGTGGGCGCGCAGCTCTCGACCGGTGTGGTCGTCGTGCTCGGTATCCGGATCTTCTCCAACGCGGCCGCCATCCGGCGTCACGTCTTCCGGGCGTGAGGCCGATGAACGAGGACCAGGGCCCTCAGATGTCCGAGAACCCGGATGACCACGAGAACGCCGAGAACCCCGACAAGTCCCGGAGCCCGCGGGATCCGAAGAGCCCGGAGGGTTCGCAGGGGCCTCTGAGCCCGCAGAGCCCGGAGAGCGCGGAGGGATCGCAGGAGTCCGGTCGGGCTCGTCCGGGTGAGGGCGTCGAGCAGCCTCGTACGCCCGAGAGCTCGCAGCGTGCCGGAAGCTCGGAGCAGGGCGAGGCCGTGGACGCGCCCGCGACTGCTGCCGTTCCCGCCGCGCCTGCCGCTGCCGGCGGGGTCGAGCCGAGTGGGCGGCGCCGGCTCGCGGACGCCGTGTGGCCGCCGCGGGTCACCCGGGCCCAACTCATCGTCGCGCTGCTGCTGTTCGTCCTCGGTCTGGGCCTGGCCATCCAGGTCTCCTCGACCAGCGAGAACAGCGCGCTGCGAGGGGCGCGGCAGGAGGACCTCGTACGGATCCTCGACGAGCTCGACGACCGCACGCAGCGCCTCGAGGACGAGAAGGCGCGTCTGGAGAAGCAGCGCACCGAGCTGGAGTCCAGCTCGGACCAGGCCGAGGAGGCCCGGAAGCAGACCCAGGAGAAGGAGGGGCAGCTCGGGGTCCTGGCCGGAACGGTCGCCGCCGAGGGGCCGGGAATCACCCTGACAGTCGGTGACCCCACGGGGGCCGTCGAGTCCGACATGCTGCTCGACGCCATCCAGGAGCTGCGCGCGGCGGGTGCCGAGGCGATCCAGGTCAACGGTGTGCGTGTGGTGGCGGACAGTTATTTCACCGGTGGCGGTGATGACATGCGGATCGATGGAACGAAGGTGGCCGCTCCGTACGTCTTCAAGGTCATCGGCAAGCCGGAGGATCTCGAGCCCGCGCTCAACATCCCCGGCGGTGTCGTGCAGACCCTGGAGAAGGAGCAGGCCACAGCCACGGTGGAGCGGTCGGCGAAGATCGTCGTCGATGCCTTGCGACCCGCGAAGCGGCCTGACTACGCTCAGTCGTCCTCGCAGTGAGACGGGGGACGAGAGGGTCCCGCGACAAGGGCATGACGTTGCGGGGGGTCGGCGCACCACAACGGTGGTGCGTGGTGGAAACTGTCCGGAGGATACGGACGTTGTGAAGGTGTCCGGGTCGGCAGGTGTGAGGGATTTCGGTTCGTCCTGCCCCACGGGCGGGTCTGTTTCGGTCAAGGGGAATCGCCCGTGAGTTTTTTTTCGAAGTTGTTCGGCAAGAGCGGACGCGAGGACGGTGGCAACGCCAAGCACCGCGCGTCGCGCCACGCCCAGAGCGAGGAGCAGAGCGGCGAGCGTCCGCTCTTCCGCGATGAGGTCGGCGGTCAGGGCGGTGACATTTCGGGCGCGCAGGGCGCGTCGTCTGTTGACCCTGCCGGGGCCGCACGCATAGGTTTCGGGGAACCATCAACCTCAAGTACGGGTGGAGGGTTCACGCCCGACCCGTACGCGACACAGACCTCCGCGGGGATGCCGCGGCAGGAGGATGCGTCCATGCCGGTGTGTACGAGGTGCGGTCACCGCAACGCGGCCGACAGCCGCTTCTGCTCCCACTGCGGCACGCCGCTTCGGGGCGGGGTCGCCGCCGAGCGTGCGTCCGAGACGACGTCGACGATCTCCATCTCGGGGCTCGAGGCGTACGACGCGGAGGTCACCGGCCAGAACGCGCTCCCGTCGCTGTCCCCGGAGGCGCTCGCGGCCGTGGAGGCCCTGCCTCTCGGCTCCGCGCTCCTCGTGGTGCGCCGGGGTCCGAACTCCGGCAGCCGGTTCCTGCTCGACGGAGAGCTGACGACGGCCGGCCGTCACCCGCAGAGCGACATCTTCCTGGACGACTTCACCGTCTCCCGGCGTCATGTCGAGTTCCGGCGGGCGCAGGACGGCAGCTTCACCGTCGCCGATGTCGGCAGCCTCAACGGCACGTACGTCAACCGTGAGCCGATCGAGTCGGTCGTGCTGTCCAACGGCGACGAGGTGCAGATCGGCAAGTACCGGCTGGTCTTCTATTCGAGCCAGCGGGGCGTGTGACGCCTCGGAGGAGCCTTCAGGGAAGGTCCATGCTGCGAACACCGACGGGCGGTGCCGGATCCGGCACCGCCACCGAGGGCGACCGGCTGGTCAGCATCGGCACGGTGCTGAACCAGCTGCGCGACGAGTTTCCCGAAGTGACGATCTCCAAGATCCGGTTCCTGGAGGCCGAGGGTCTCGTGGAGCCCCGGCGGACGGCGTCCGGGTACCGGAAGTTCAGCCCGCAGGATGTGGAGCGGCTCGCTCAGATCCTGCGGATGCAGCGGGACCACTATCTTCCGCTGAAGGTCATCCGTGAGCATCTCGACGCTCTCGCCCGGGGCGAGCAGGTCAGTCTTCCGGCGCCGGGGCGCCGCGGGGAGCTGCTCGACGGACCCTGGGAGCAGGACGGGGAGCGGCCCACCGCTGCCCGGATCGGCCGGGCCGAGCTGCTTGCCGCAGCCGAGGTGACCGAGGCCGAGCTCACCGAGTGGGAGTCCTTCGGTCTCCTCGCCGAGGTGCGGGGCGGCGGCTACGACGCGGAGGCCGTCACCGTCGCCAGACTTGTCGCGGATCTGGGGAGATTCGGTCTCGAACCCCGTCACCTGAGGGGCGTCAAGGCGGCCGCGGACCGTGAGGCCGGGCTCCTTGAACAGATGGTCGCGCCGCTGCGCCGGCACCGCAATCCGCAGACCAGAGCGCATGCGGAGGCCACCGCGAAGGAGCTCGCCGAGCTTTCCGTGAGACTCCACGCGGCCTTCGTGCAGACGGCTCTGGGCATCCGGCTCCAGTGATCTTGGACGGGCCCCGACTATCCAAACAGGTCGGGCACGTCCTAGGGTTGCTGTGTGAACGAGCTCGACGTTGTGGGTGTCCGGGTGGAAATGCCCTCCAACCAGCCGATCGTGCTCCTGCGGGAAGTGGGAGGCGATCGGTACCTCCCCATCTGGATCGGACCGGGTGAGGCGACCGCGATCGCCTTCGCCCAGCAGGGGATGGCCCCTCCGCGGCCGCTGACGCACGACCTGTTCAAGGACGTGCTGGAGGCCGTGGGGCAGGAGCTCACCGAGGTCCGCATCACGGATCTGCGTGACGGGGTCTTCTACGCCGAGCTGGTCTTCGCCAGCGGCGTCGAGGTGAGCGCCCGGCCGTCCGACGCGATAGCACTCGCCCTGCGTACCGGAACGCCGATCTACGGCAGTGACGGTGTGCTGGACGACGCCGGTATCGCGATTCCGGACGAGCAGGAGGACGAGGTGGAGAAGTTCCGCGAGTTTCTCGACCAGATCTCACCGGAGGACTTCGGGACCAACAGTCAGTGAGTCGTGCGGCCGAAGGCCGCTTGCGAGGCCGTTCGCGCGGCCGGCCGTCCGGTCGGCCGTACGAGCCGTTCGCGGGGTGCCGTCAGAGCATTCGAGTAGCCTTTCCCCGGGGAGAGACACGGCAAACCACTCTCAGGGTGATTATCACTCGGCGTGCCGAGTGTGGCGATCGTTGACGCACCCCGAGTGACTGCCTACCTTCGTGTGGGCAGGTCAAGGACGGAGGGTCGGCGTGATGAGCAGCGCGGACGGTACGGCAGGGAGCTCGCTCGGACGCGTGTCCGGGGAGTCCGGTCCGTATCCGCTTCACGGCAGTGTGGGCGACTTCGGAGCGGACGCGAGTACCGGCCCGGCGGGTGACGTGATCGGCTACCGCGGCCCCACGGCCTGCGCGGCCGCCGGCATCACCTACCGCCAGCTGGACTACTGGGCGCGCACCGGGCTCGTGGAGCCGAGCGTGCGGCCCGCGTACGGGTCGGGGACCCAGCGGCTCTACAGCTTTCGCGACGTCGTCGTCCTGAAGATCGTCAAGCGCTTCCTCGACACCGGGGTGGCCCTGCAGAACATCCGTGCGGCCGTGCAGCACCTGCGTGCCCGGGGCTTCCGGGATCTGGAGCGGATGACGCTCATGAGCGACGGCGCCACGGTCTACGAGTGCTCCTCGCCCGACGAGGTCGTCGACCTCCTCCAGGGCGGCCAGGGCGTCTTCGGCATCGCCGTCGGGGTCGTCTGGCGGGACGTGGAGGCAGCGCTCTCCCAGCTGCACGGGGAGCGGGTCGACACCGGCGAGACGCTCGTCCGGCACAACCCGGGGGACGAGCTGGCCAGGCGGCGGCGGGACAAGGCGGTCTGAGGGCGCTCCTGAGGGGGCCTCTTCGGGGTGCCCCTGAGAGGGCGCTGCTTGCTGTCGCTCGCACCGGGGCGGGGTGAGCGGCTCTTCCGGCTGCTGGGGTTTCCGGGGTTCTCGGGGTTCTTCGGGTGGTTGCCGGTCCCGTTGTCAGTGGCATGGGGCAGCATCGGAAGTGTGAGAGCCGCGCCGACGATCCTGCATCTCGACATGGATGCGTTCTTCGCCGCCGCCGAGCAGGCGGCGAAACCCAGCCTGCGCGGAAAGCCCGTGGTCGTCGGCGGTCTCGGGCCGCGTGGAGTGGTCGCCACCGCCTCGTACGAGGCGCGCCGTTTCGGAGTGCACTCGGCCATGCCGATGGGGCAGGCGCGGAGGCTCGCGCCGAACGCCGCGTATCTCGTCCCGCGGTTCGCCTTCTACCGGTCGATCAGCGAACAGGTCATGGAGCTGCTCGGCCGGCTCTCGCCGCTCGTGGAGCCGCTCAGCCTCGACGAGGCCTTCGTGGACCTGGAGGCCGGCGGCCTCGCCGACGACAGCGCGGGCGCGCGGGGCGTCGGGGAGCGGCTGCGGGCCGACATCCTCGCGACCACGGCGCTGACGGGGTCGGTGGGGCTCGCGGGGTCCAAGATGATCGCGAAGATCGCTTCCGAGGAGGCCAAACCGGACGGCCTCGTGCTCATCGAGCCGGGGACCGAGCGGGAGCTGCTCGGGCCTCGGTCGGTGCGGATCCTGCCCGGGGTCGGGCCGGCGACCGGTGAGCATCTGCGGCGTGCCGGTATGACCACGGTCTCCGACCTGACCGAGGCGGGCGAGGACGAGCTCGTGCGGCTGCTGGGGCGGGCGCACGGGGCCTCGCTGTACCGGATGGCCCAGGGGTACGACGATCGGGCCGTGGTGGCCGAGCGGGACGCCAAATCGGTGTCGGTCGAGGACACCTTCGACGTCGACCTGCACGACCGCGTGCGGATCCGGACCGAGGTGGAGCGGATCGCCGACCGGTGCGTGGCCCGGCTGCGGGCCTCGGGGCACTCGGGGCGGACGATCGTCCTCAAGGTGCGGCGGTACGACTTCTCGACGCTGACCCGGTCCGAGACGCTGCGGGGGCCCACGGACGACCCGATGGTCGTCCGGGAGGCCGCTGGGCGGCTCCTGGAGGCGGTCGACACGACCGGAGGCGTCCGGCTGCTCGGGGTGGGCGTGAGCGGGCTCGCGGACTACACGCAGGAGGACCTCTTCGCGCAGGCGGAGGAGGAGCGGGCGGCGGGCGCGGAGGCCGGCGCGGGGGAGCCGGTGGAGGGCGGTGGTGGTGCGGGCGAGCCCGAACCCGGTGGGGCCGTGGAGCTCGCCGTGGAGCGGCGGTGGGCGCCCGGGCACGACGTGCGGCACGCGGTGCACGGGGCGGGGTGGGTGCAGGGGAGCGGGGTCGGGCGCGTCACCGTGCGGTTCGAGGAGCCCTGGTCGGCGCCTGGGCGCGTGCGGACGTTCTCGGTGGACGATCCGGAACTGGAGCCTTCGGAGCCGTTGCCCCTGGTGCGCAAGGAGTGCCCGGCGGGGGCCTGACGGGGCGGTGGGCCGGTGCGGGGTGGTGGGTGTGCCCGGCCTTGCGGCCGGGCTGGGGTTCCTGCCCGCAGTGGGCGGAGGTGCGGGCTTTCCGTGGTGGGGTGCCGCGCCGGCTGCGGGCGTGCCCGGCCCGAGGGGGCAGGGTGTGGTCGCGCTCCCGTGCCGCGGAGAGGGCTTTGGGCTTCAGGTGCCTTCCTGGCCTGCCAGGCGGCCGAAGTCGGTGTCCTGGGGGGTCGGGGGCGGAAGCGTGAGGCTGTAGTGGCGGTAGAGCTGGAGTTCCTGTTCCGGGGAGAGATGTCGGCCCACTCCGAAGTCAGGGGCGTCCTTGATGAGTGCGCGTTCGAAGGGGATGTGGAGGCCGTCCGCGAGCAGGTCGCTCGGTGCCAGGGGGACGAAGGCGTCCCGACTGAACAGGCCGGTGCGGACCGCGGCCCATTCCGGGATGCCGGTCGCGTCGTCCAGGTACACCTCGTCCACGGTTCCGATCTTGTTTCCGTTCCGGTCGAACGCCTTGCGGCCGATCAGGCTGCGCGGATCGATGTCGGTCTGCACGGTCCCTCCAACTGGTCGCAACTGCTCTACACCTCTACCAAAGTGCACAAGTGGGATGTCGGCCACTTGAGCGACAGGAGCCGCAACCGCGCTGGTAGGCTGGCTGTGGCTGTCGACCCTGTGCGGGAGAGTCCCCCGGAGAAACCTTTCGGAGGGCGCCGAAGGAGCAAATCCTCCCCGGAATCTCTCAGGCCCCTGTACCGCGCGGACGAGGTCACTCTGGAAAGCAGAGCGGTGTCCGACGGCATGCGCTCTCACCGACGGTGAAAGCCGGCGTGCCGCAAGGCGTGCCGGTGAAACTCTCAGGTTGAGATGACAGAGGGGGAGGCCGTCCGGGTACCCGCGCCGTGGTGCCCCTCGCAGGTCGTGACGACCAGGAGGCCTCCGTACATGACCGCCAACCGCATTCCGCTCTCCGAGCTCGAGCAGGGCATCCCGTTCGAGCAGCGGCACATCGGGCCCGACGCCGAGGCGCGGGCCAAGATGCTCGCCCAGGTCGGCTACGGCTCGCTCGACGAGCTCACGGCCGCCGCGGTGCCGGACGTGATCAAGAACGCCGAGGCGCTGGGCCTGCCGGCCGCGCGGACCGAGGCCGAGGTGCTGGCCGAGCTGCGCACGCTCGCCGACCGCAACCAGGTCCTCGCCCCGATGATCGGCCTCGGCTACTACGGGACCTTCACCCCGCCGGTGATCCTCCGCAACGTCATGGAGAACCCGGCCTGGTACACCGCGTACACGCCGTACCAGCCGGAGATCTCGCAGGGGCGCCTCGAGGCCCTCCTGAACTTCCAGACCATGGTCGCCGACCTGACCGGTCTGCCCACCTCCGGTGCCTCCCTGCTCGACGAGGGAACCGCCGCCGCCGAGGCCATGGCGCTCGCCCGGCGCGTCGGCAAGGTCAAGAACGGCGTCTTCCTCATCGACGCCGACGCCCTGCCGCAGACGATCGCCGTCATCGAGACCCGCGCCGAGCCGACCGGTGTCGAGGTCGTCGTCGCCGACCTCAGCGATGGCATCCCCGCCGAGATCGCCGAGCGCGGTGTCTTCGGTGTGCTCATCCAGTACCCCGGTGCCTCCGGTGCCGTGCGGGACATCAAGCCGCTGATCGACGCCGCTCACGAGCTCGGCGCGATCGTCACCGTCGCCGCCGACCTGCTCGCGCTGACGCTGCTCACCTCGCCCGGTGAGCTCGGGGCCGACATCGCCGTCGGTACGACCCAGCGCTTCGGCGTGCCCATGGGCTTCGGTGGCCCCCACGCCGGTTACATGGCCGTCCAGGACAAGCACGCCCGCTCCCTGCCCGGCCGCCTGGTGGGCGTGTCCGTCGACGCCGACGGCAACCGCGCCTACCGCCTGGCCCTCCAGACCCGCGAGCAGCACATCCGCCGCGAGAAGGCCACCAGCAACATCTGCACCGCGCAGGTGCTCCTCGCCGTGATGGCCGGCATGTACGCCGTGTACCACGGTCCGGACGGGCTGAAGGGCATCGCGCTCCGCACCCACCGCTACGCCACGATCCTCGCCGCGGGTCTCACCGCCGGCGGCGTCGACGTCGTCCACGGCTCGTACTTCGACACCCTCACCGTCCGTGTGCCCGGCAAGGCCGACCAGGTCGTCGCCGCCGCCCGCGAGGCCGGCGTGAACCTCCACCGCGTCGACGCCGACCTCGTCTCGATCTCCTGTGACGAGACCACCGGTCGCGAGCAGATCGTCGCCGTCTGGGGCGCCTTCGGTGTCGACGGCGACGTCGAGGCCCTGGACGCCGCCGCCGAGGACACGCTGCCCAGCGGTCTGCTGCGCTCCGACGCGTACCTGACCCACCCGGTCTTCCACGCGCACCGCTCCGAGACGTCGATGCTGCGCTACCTGCGCAAGCTCGCCGACCGCGACTACGCGCTCGACCGCGGCATGATCCCGCTCGGCTCCTGCACGATGAAGCTGAACGCGACGACCGAGATGGAGCCGGTGACCTGGCCCGAGTTCGGCCAGATCCACCCCTTCGCCCCTGTCGACCAGGCGCAGGGCTACCTCACGCTCATCACCGAGCTGGAGGAGCGCCTCGCCGAGGTCACCGGCTACGACAAGGTGTCGATCCAGCCCAACGCCGGTTCGCAGGGCGAGCTGGCCGGCCTGCTGGCCGTCCGCGCCTACCACCGTGCCAACGGCGACCTCCAGCGCACCGTCTGCCTCATCCCTTCCTCCGCGCACGGCACCAACGCCGCCTCCGCGGTGATGGCCGGCATGAAGGTCGTCGTCGTCAAGACCGCCGACGACGGCGAGGTCGACGTCGCGGACCTGCGCGCGAAGATCGAGCAGTACCGCGACGAGCTGTCCGTGCTGATGATCACCTACCCGTCCACGCACGGCGTCTTCGAGGAGCACGTCGCGGACATCTGCGCCGAGGTCCACGAGGCCGGCGGTCAGGTGTACGTCGACGGCGCCAACCTCAACGCGCTGGTCGGTCTCGCCAAGCCGGGCAAGTTCGGCGGCGACGTCTCGCACCTGAACCTGCACAAGACCTTCTGCATCCCGCACGGCGGCGGCGGCCCGGGCGTCGGCCCGGTCGGCGTCCGCGCGCACCTCGCGCCGTACCTGCCGAACCACCCGCTGCAGCCGACGGCCGGCCCGGAGACGGGCGTCGGCCCGATCTCGGCAGCCCCGTGGGGCTCCGCCGGCATCCTGCCGATCTCCTGGTCGTACGTGCGCCTCATGGGCGGCGAGGGCCTCAAGCGCGCCACGCAGGTCGCCGTGCTCGCGGCGAACTACATCGCCAAGCGCCTGGAGCCGCACTTCCCGGTGCTCTACACCGGTCCGGCCGGTCTGGTCGCCCACGAGTGCATCGTGGACCTGCGTCCGATCTCGAAGGAGACGGGCGTGACGGTCGACGACATCGCCAAGCGTCTGATCGACTACGGCTTCCACGCGCCGACGATGTCCTTCCCGGTGGCCGGCACGCTGATGATCGAGCCGACCGAGTCCGAGGACATCACCGAGCTCGACCGCTTCTGCGACACCATGATCGCGATCCGCGCCGAGATCGAGAAGGTCGGCGCGGGCGAGTGGCCCGCCGACGACAACCCGCTGCACAACGCCCCGCACACCGCGGCCGCGCTGGGCGGCGAGTGGAACCACGCCTACACCCGCGACGAGGCGGTCTTCCCGACCGGTGTCTCGGCCGCCGACAAGTACTGGCCGCCGGTCCGCCGCATCGACGGCGCCTTCGGCGACCGGAACCTGGTCTGCTCCTGCCCGCCGATGGACGAGTACGACCAGTGAGGGTGAGCTTCACTCGCTGAGCACGGCCGAGGGCCGGTTCGGAGGATCTTCCTCCGGGCCGGCCCTCGGCGCTTCTCTCCCTCGTACGGCTCTCCGCACGCGCTCAGGCGGCGGTCGTCACCTGTCCCGCCGTCAGTGCCCTGTGAGGGGCGATGATCTGCCCGTCCGGCAGCAGTTCACCGGTGTCCTCGAAGAGCAGGACACCATTGCACAGCAGGCTCCAGCCCTGTTCCGGGTGGTGTGCCATCAGTCGGGCCGCCTCCCGGTCGTTGGAGTCGGCGGTGGGACAGGCAGGCTGGTGCTGGCACATGGGTGGGTTCTTTCGCTGCGTCGTGGTGGATGTCCTGCGGCTCTTCGCGCTCATCGCCGCCCCCGTCGGTCGGTTCGGTTCCGGTCCCAGTCTTGCTCCACGGACGGCCTTCCGCAGGTATTTCGCGGCAGCTCGTCCTCTCCGGGAAAGACGCATCACCCGCAGGGGCGGTTCAGGTCAAGTGCACGGTCTCTTCGGGTGGTTCGGAGTGGCCCAGGCGGGCTAGTCCGTCCGGGAGAGCTGTTCGGGAACACCGTTCGGGCATGGTCCTCGGACAGCAGTTCGCCCCGTGACCCGGTCGGGTCACGGGGCGGGCCGGGCAGGGTGGATCAGGCGGGCGCCGCCGAGCCCAGGAGGGGCGGCGGCGCGAGACGCGTACTGAGCACGGGCAGGAGGTCGGCGACCTGGTAGGGCCGGTGGGCCGCGATCCCCGGCGGTGCGGGGGCCAGGGGTACCAGGAGGTCGGCCGCGGCCGGGGCGTCGGTCGTGCCGTCCGCCTCCGGTTCGGTGTGCAGCCAGAGCGTCAGCATGTAGAGCTCGGGTACGGAGAGCAGCCGGGGCTGGTACGGGGTGGGCAGCGCCTCGGCCTGGAGCAGGGCCCGTTCCGTCGCTGTGACGTACGGCCCCTCGAAGAAGTGCGAGAAGGTCCAGCCGTCCGGGGTGAGCATGGTGTCCGCGGCGGCGATCGCCCGCTCCCCGTTCCGGATCAGGAACCGCCAGCCGGCGAGCCGGGTGCGGGGCCACTGTCCGGGTGCTCCTGGGGCGCCGAGGACGTGTACGGGCAGCGGGAGTTCGGGGCTCAGCGGTCCCTGCGCGGCCCGCAGGGCGGGCGTTCGGGCCTCGCGGACGGCGGTCGGTGAGCCGAGGGCCGTGAGGACGCTGCGGAGGGCCGGCGCAGGGGCCGGGGAGGGTCGGAGCATGGTGGGTCGCCTCTCACTCAGGAGACACGGTGATGCGTGGGCAGGTACGACGGCGCTGTCGGCGGCGCGGCCAGAGAGGGGCCATGGGGTCATGGGTCCATGACCGGGCACCAACACTCTGCCTCGTCCGCGGAGTTTATACGACACGTGTTCACAGAGTGTTTCCGCTAGACGGCGCCGATATTCCTGGCAAGGCCTCATCAGGCCTTATTTCATGGGCTGTTCAAGCGGAATCATGACGGCCGCGCGGTGCTCACCTGCGTCGTCCTCGCCGAGTCGGACGGCTGAATTCTGATCCCCTGTCAAGGGACAATAGGACATTGGTATATGTCGACCGTGTCATGCCTTCGGTAAGTGCCCTCGGAGAGCTCCTTCCAGCCTATCCGCCGACGGCCCGGATCCGCAGGCGTTGTCGATCAGAGAGGTGGGCATCATGGTCCGTGACGCGCGGCCGTCGCCGCGGCCGCCCACCATGGGAGGGACGGCTCGATGGGGGAGAAGGTCGACGCGGACGGGTTCGGCCCGGCCGACCGGCAGCAGTACCGGCGCAAGCTCCAGCAGTGTCTCGCGGGGCTCGCGAGGCTGCTGGCGGAGAAGAGGTTCGACCGGCCCCGCAATCTCATGGGACTGGAGATCGAACTCAATCTCGCCGGCGCCGACGGGCTGCCGCGGATGCTCAACGCACCGGTCCTGGAAAGGATCGCGAGCTCCGATTTCCAGACGGAACTCGGATTGTTCAACCTGGAAGTGAACATCGCTCCCCACCGGCTCGGCGGCAGGGTATTCGACCGGCTCGCCGAGGAGATCGGGACCGGGATCGGATATGCCGACCGCAAGGCCGCGGAACTCGACGCCGGTGTCGTCATGATCGGCATACTGCCCACGCTCGCGCAGAGCGACCTGGTCTTCGAGAACCTGTCGGCCGCCGACCGCTACACGCTCCTCAACAACCAGATCCTGGCCGCCAGGGGCGAGGACTTCATCCTCGACATCCACGGGGTCGAGAGCCTTCAGTGCACCTCGGAGTCGATCGTGCCGGAGGCCGCCTGCACCTCCGTCCAGCTCCACCTCCAGGTCACACCGGCCCGGTTCGCCGCCGTCTGGAACGCCGCGCAGGCGGTGTCGGGCGTCCAGATAGCCCTCGGCGCCAACGCGCCCTTCGTCTTCGGCCGTGAGGTGTGGCGCGAGTCCCGGCCGCCCCTCTTCACGCAGGCCACCGACACGCGGCCGCCCGAGCTGCAGTCCCAGGGCGTCCGGCCGCGCACCTGGTTCGGGGAGCGGTGGGTGGACTCGGTCTACGACCTCTTCGAGGAGAACCTCCGCTACTTCCCCGCCCTCCTGCCCATCTGCGACGAGGAGGACCCGCTGCTCGTCCTCGACGAGGGAGGCGTCCCGAAGCTCCAGGAGCTCGTCCTCCACAACGGCACGGTCTACCGCTGGAACAGGCCCGTCTACGGCTGGGTCGACGGCGTCCCGCACCTGCGGGTCGAGAACCGGGTCCTGCCCGCCGGGCCGACCGTGACCGACGTGATCGCGAACGCGGCCTTCTACTACGGGCTCGTCCGCTCGCTCGCCGACGAACCGCGGCCCGTCTGGAAGCGGATGGCCTTCGAGGACGCGGAGGCCAACTTCGACACGGCCTGCCGCCACGGCATCGACGCGGAGCTGCGCTGGCCCCGGGCGGGGCGCGCCGGGGGCGTCGCGACCCTGCCGGCGGTACGGCTCGTCCTCGACGAACTGCTGCCGCTCGCCGCCGCCGGGCTCGACGCCTGGCACATCGAGCCGGCGGACCGGGACTTCTACCTCGGGGTGATCGAGCAGCGCTGTCTGCGGAAGGTGAACGGCGCCTCCTGGCAGGCCGACACCTTCCACCAGGCGCTGGACTCGGGCCTCGACCGGGAGGCGGCGCTCGCCGCGACCACCCGCCGGTACCGGACGCTCATGCACGAGGGGGAGCCCGTGCACACCTGGCCCGTGGGGATCGGCTGACGTCTGGTGGTGGTCCGGGGCGGAGCCCCCGCGCATGGGTGATCATGTCAAGGTAGTCGAGGCCGGCCGGGGCGACCCCGGCCGGCGAGACCGCCGGAACAACGGCATGGGCCCACGACGGGGAAGCGGAGACAGGTGTGGTGTCGGAGCAAGACGTGAGGGACGCTTCCCTGCCCCCCGGAGGCCTGCCCCGGAAGCTGCTGCGCTCCGAGACCCTCATCGTGCTCGCGCTCTCGCTCGGCGCGAGCGCGCTGTCGTCCCTCATCAGCTTCATCGGCTCGCTGACCCGGCCCGGGTCGCTGAAGGAGCAGGCGGCGACGCTCAACGGTTCGTACGCTCCCGGGCGGCCGTGGCTCGACCTGTCCTGGCAGCTCTTCGGCATCGCCTCGGCGCTCGTGCCGGTCGTCCTCGTCGCCCACCTGCTGCTGCGGGAGGGGGCCGGGCTGCGGGCCATCGGCTTCGACCGGACCCGGCCCTGGCCCGACCTGGGGCGCGGGGCGCTGGTCGCGGCCGGGATCGGGAGCGCGGGCCTCGCCTTCTACCTGGCGGCGCGGGCCACCGGCTTCAACCTGACGGTGGTGCCGGAGTCGCTGCCGGAGGTGTGGTGGAAGTACCCGGTGCTGATCCTCTCGGCGGTGCAGAACTCCGTCCTGGAGGAGGTCGTCGTCGTCGGCTACCTGCTGCGCAGACTCGGGCAGTTGGGGTGGACGCCGATGGCGGCGCTCGTCGCGAGTTCGGTGCTGCGCGGCTCGTACCACCTCTACCAGGGGATCGGCGGCTTCATCGGCAACGTCGTGATGGGCGTCGTCTTCGTCCTGCTCTACCGGCGCTGGGGGCGGGTCGGGCCGCTGGTCGTGGCACACGCGCTGCTCGACATCGTGGCCTTCGTCGGATACGGGCTGCTCGCGGGGAAGGTGGGCTGGCTGCCCACGGGGTGACGCGGCCCGGGGCATCGGGGATGCGGGGCGGTGACTGGTGAGGGGCGTGCGGCTTGTGCCGTACGCCGCTCATTCCTTCGTTCCTCGCTTCGCTGTCGTCAGGCCTGGAGGTCGCCCTCGATGACCGTCACGGCGTGGCCGGTCAGCAGGGTGCGGTCGCCGCGCAGGCGGGTGCGGACGAGGCCCGTGCGGGCGCCGCCCTGGAAGCCGGTGAGCTCGTCGCGGCCGAAGCGGGCCGACCAGTAGGGGGCGAGCGCGGTGTGGGCGCTGCCGGTCACCGGGTCCTCGTCGATGCCGACGGCGGGGAAGAAGCCGCGGGACACGAAGTCATAGCCGCGGTCGGGGTCCTCCGCGGCGGCGGTGGCGATGACTCCGCGCGAGGAGAGGCCCTTGAGGGCGGCGAAGTCCGGCGCGAGGGCGCGCACGGTGGCCTCGTCACGGACTTCGACGACGAGGTCGCCGACGTGGGCGGCCGTGTCGTGGACGGCGACGACCTCGGTGCCGAGTGCCTTCTCCAGGCCGTCGGGAACGGGGAGGGGCGCGAGGGTGGAGGTCGGGAAGTCCATGGTGATCGTGCCGTCCGCCGCGGCGGTGGCGCTCAGGACGCCGGACCGGGTGGCGAAGCGGACGGTGCCGCTCGCCGTGCCCGTCGTGTGCAGGACGTGGGCCGTGGCCAGGGTCGCGTGGCCGCACATGTCGACCTCGGTGGTCGGCGTGAACCAGCGCAGCGCCCAGTCCGCCTCGCCGCCGGCCGGCAGGGGGTGGGCGAAGGCCGTCTCGGAGAGGTTGACCTCGGCCGCGACCTTCTGGAGCCAGGCGTCCTCGGGGAAGGAGTCGAGGAGCAGGACTCCGGCCGGGTTTCCGGAGAAGGGCTGGTCGGTGAAGGCGTCGACGATTCGGATCCGCATGCCGCCGACCGTACAAGGTGCGCGAACAGGCGGACCAAGGCCAATCGCGGAGAACTGGACCGGGCCGTCCTGCGTCCCCCGAAGGGAACCGTGGACCCCGGAAGTGCGGACCGGCGGAGGGGAGCGGGGAGCGGGGAGCAGGGACGTCGGCGTACGGGGGGGCTTCGATGATGTTCGGGTACTCGGACGAGTGGTGGGTGCTGTTCTTCGTTCCGGTGGTGCTGTGGGTGCCGTTCGGACCGTTCGTCATGGGCGGGATGGGGGTGTGGTGCGCCTTCCGGCCCGGCCTGCGGGCGCGGTTGTGGTCCGTACTGGTGCCGCTGCTTCCGGTGACGGTCTCCGCGATCGCCATGGTGCTGCCGCTGGATCAGCCGAAGCGCACCGATGACCTCGTGGGATACGTCCTCGTGTACGTCCTGGGCATCACCGTGCTGCCGTGGCTGCTGGGGTGGGGGATCACGCGGGTGGTGCGGGCCGTACGAGCGGTCCGCGCGCGACGCCGGCCGGCGGCGGACGGCGTCACAGGGGTGACAGGACCATGAGGACCTCGTCGCGGTCGTCGCCGGGGGCCAGCCGGAGGGCACCGGGCCAGCGGCCGGCCTCACGCCAGCCGAGGCGGCCGTAGAACTCCTCCAGGCCGACACCGCCGCGTGCCGCGAGCCTCAGCTGCTCCAGGGCCATCTCGTCGCGGGCGATCACCCGGCTCTGCCGCACCAGGCCCGCTCCGATGCCCCGTCCACGTACCCCGAGGCGGGTCTGGACGTGGTGCAGCGTGCCCCAGTGTGCGACCAGGGGATCCGGGTCGCGGCGCAGGTTCAGCCAGCCCGCGAGGGCTCCGTCCAGGGTCGCGACGACGAGGCGACTGGTCGCGGGGGCGAGACCGGTGACGAGGCGGTCGACCTCGGCGGCGACCTCGGCGGGATCGACCGGCGGGAAGGGGAAGCCGGCTGCGCCGCCCGCGTCGCTCACTTCGGTCCAGCACTCGGCGAGGGCCGCGACGAGGACGTCGCTCGCCGCGTCGGGGGAGGTCAGCTGTGCGTAGAGGGGAGCGCTGGGGCTCAGCGGGGCCGTCGTCATGATCGTGATCATGCCAGGCGCGGGGCGGCCGGCCCGGCCGTCATCGGGCCCTCCTGCGAAGAGAGCCGGGTATCGACTCTTGCTCGGTGAACAGTTCCGATATATCGTTGAGGCATCGCGACAGTTCGACGATGGAAACCCGATGGAAGGAGCGTTGCGATGCGTTCACATGGACACGAGTACGGAAACGGACACGGAGCCGGGCGTGGGGCCTGCGGCCCCGGACCTCGTGGGGACTTCGAGGGGCGGCGGTCCGCGTTCGGGCCGTTCGGGCCCGGCTTCGGCGGCGGTGGCCCCTTCGGGGGCGGGCGTGGTCGCGGTGGCGGTCGGGGGAGGGCGCGGCGCGGTGACGTGCGCGCGTCGATCCTGGCGTTGCTGAAGGACCGCCCCATGCACGGCTACGAGATGATCCGCGAGATCGGCGAGCGCAGTGACGGGGCCTGGAAGCCCAGCCCCGGCTCCGTCTACCCCACCCTCCAGATGCTGGAGGACGAGGGGCTGATCACCAGCGCGAGCGAGGGTGGCAAGAAGCTGTTCACGCTCACCGACTCCGGGCGCGCCGAGGCCGAGGAGGGCCCGGAGGCCCCGTGGGAGGAGGCCGGGCGCGGTGTCGACTGGGATGCCGTGAACGAGATCCGGCAGGCCGGCTTCGGTCTGATGGAGGCCTTCGGGCAGGTCTGGAAGACCGGCAGCCCCGAGCAGCGGCAGAAGGCCGTGGGCGTGATCAACGAAGCCCGCAAGAAGCTGTACCTCATCCTCGCCGACGAGGACTGAGGGGAGCGGCGGGAGTGGGCGACGAAGGGCCCCGCGGCGTGTGCCGCGGGGCCCTTCGTGTCTCGGTCGGGCGGCTGGGCGAAGGCCTTCGGCCGGGCGGCCCGGCTCGTGTCTTCGTCAGGCGACCAGGCCCGCGAGCTTGCGGAGCGACTCCGTCAGTGCCGCCGTCGCCGAGTCCTTGAGCTTTCCCGCCATCAGGGAGACCGCCGCGCCCGTGAACTCCCCCTCGATCCGGACCGTCGTCGCCTCCCCGTCCGCCGCGAGCGAGTAGCGCGTCGAGACGATCACCCCCATCGGCCCCTTGCCCCGGATGGCGAGCGCACGGTCCGTCTCCAGCTCCTCGACCGTCCAGAGCACCTCGGCGGGGAAGCCCATCAGCTTCATGTTCTCCGTGAAGGTGGCGCCCGTCTCCAGGGTCTCCGGGCCGCCGCTCGGGAAGCTGGTGTGCGTGGCGTTCCACTCGCCGTACGAGGGGAAGTCCGTCAGGCGCGCCCAGACCTTCCCGGCCGGCGCCTCGATCCGTGCCTCCGCGCTGACTTCGGCCATTGCGACCACCCCTTCAGGCGTGCCAACTGCTTCCGGTGTCGCGGAACGTAGCCGGGTGGGCGCGAACATTCAATACTGATGAACCGTCAGTTCTGCGGCGGTCGGCCCCGCGCCGTCGCCGATCCACCAGATCTCGGCCGAGTCGAAGCAGTCGGAGGCGCGCGGCCCCCCGTCCTCCTCGTGGCAGTGGAACGCGGCCCAGAACAGATCGGCCGGCAGCGCCTCCCGGGGTGCGTACACCCGGTACACGTACTGCCGTCCGTCGCGCGCGAGCAGGGCCACCATCCAGAACACGACCGGAGGACGATCGGCAACGGGCCTGCGGTTGCACAGGGGGCGCAATGCAAGGCGGCGCGCGCCCCCGGAGGCGAACGCGGGCAATCTCCTTCGTAAGGAGGAGGAACCGTGCGCGTGTGCCCAACTCCGGTGGGATGCGGACATGCTTCTCCCTGGTGATGTTCCGGTCGCCCCGGCCTGATGAGGTGGAAGGGTGCACCGTCCCGTTCCCCTCCCGCAGCCGCCTCGGCAGCCCGCCGCCCCGCGCGCCGAACTCGCCTCCTTCCTGACGCCCTCGCTCGCGACGGCCGTGACGGGTGCGCGCCGCAGGGCCCTCCGGGACGGGGACCGTCAGATCGACACCGCGCACCTCCTGCACGCGCTCGTCGAGTCGGACCCGGACGTCGGCGCCGTCTTCGAGAGCGGCCACCAGCTCGCCCGCGTCCTCGGCTATCTCGCCCAGCGATCCATCGGCTACGGCCTGCGCTGGCAGCGCTCGGTCGAGGAGTCGGCCGCCCGGCGTCTCCTGCCCGCCGCGCGTGAGGTCGAGTCCCGCGGTGATGCCGGGGGTGTGGCCCGGGGTGCGTCCCGGGGTGACGACGGTCGGGCCTTCGGCTGGTCGCCGGCTGCCGCCGCCGCCCTGGAGTGCGCCTTCCGGCGGGCCGCCGGGCGCGGCGACGAACGCGCCCGCGGGCTCGACCTGCTCGCCGGCGTCGTCGCCGACCCCGAGAACCGGGCCGTCGAGGTGCTGCGGCGGGCCGGTGTCGATCCCGGCGCCCTGCTCGCGCGCATCGACGCGCCGACGGGACGTGTGAGCGGCGATATGTGCACTGGTGGGGGGATCGAGGCAGGCGCGGGCGGGGAGATGGGCGGCCCCGCCGAACCCCGGATCCGTGGTCGAGACGGCGCCTTCGGTGGGGAGCCGTCTCAACAGGTGTAACGGGGGTTACGCACCTGACCGCGCCCTGTCATGATGGCCCGATGCACGCGTCTCAGGGGAGAAGCGCCGGCCTGGGACTTGCCCTGGCCTCGGCCTTCGCATTCGGTGGTTCAGGAGTGGCGGCCAAGCCGCTCATCGAGGCGGGACTCGACCCGCTCCACGTGGTGTGGCTCCGGGTGGCCGGCGCCGCCCTCGTCATGCTGCCCGTGGCCTGGCGCCACCGGGACCTCCTGCGGCGCAAACCCGCCCTCCTCGTGGGCTTCGGCCTGCTCGCCGTCGCCGGAGTCCAGGCCTTCTACTTCGCCTCGATCTCCCGCATCCCCGTCGGCGTCGCGCTGCTCATCGAATACCTCGCCCCGGCGCTCGTCCTCGGCTGGGTCCGCTTCGTCCAGCGCCGGCCCGTCACCCGCGCCGCCGCCCTCGGTGTCGTCCTGGCCGTCGGCGGCCTCTCCTGCGTCGTCCAGGTCTGGTCCGGGCTGAGCTTCGACCTCGTCGGTCTGCTCCTCGCCCTCGCCGCCGCCTGCTGCCAGGTCGGCTACTTCGTCCTCTCCGACCAGGGCTCCGACGAGGCCGAGCAGGCCGATCCGCTCGGCGTCATCGCGTACGGGCTGCTCATCGGCGCGCTCGTCCTCACGGTGGTGGCCCGGCCCTGGGGCATGGACTGGGCGATCCTGGGCGGCAGCGCCGACATGGACGGCAACAGCGTGCCCGCGTGGCTGCTGCTCGGCTGGATCGTGCTGATCGCCACGGTCCTCGCGTACGTCACCGGCGTCATCTCGGTCCGTCGGCTCTCCCCGCAGGTCGCGGGCGTCGTGGCCTGCCTGGAGGCCGTCGTCGCGACCGTCCTCGCCTGGGTGCTGCTCGGCGAGCACCTGGACGCGCCGCAGATCCTCGGCGGAGCGCTGGTCCTGGTCGGCGCCTTCATCGCGCAGTCCTCGACGCCGAAGGCACCGCCGTCCGATCCCGTCGCGGCCTCCGGGGGCGACGGCGCGAAGGCAGCCGACGGGCGGGACGAAAAGGAGTTGTCGGCAGGGCGGGCCGGCTCCTAACGTGCCGCTCATGCACGCGACCGTACTTTCGCCGCCGCCGTCCGCCTCCTAGCGCGCGGCGACATCTCCTGACGAGGACCGGGCCCGGTGGGCGGATCTGCGCCCCCGGGCGGTTCGTCGCTGTCCGCGCGCGGGGCCGAGCGACCACCTTTCCCTCTTCCTCATCGGAGAAGTCACGTGCCGAACTCCTCGGAATCCGCCCTGCCCGTCGGGCGGAGCCTGCTCTATCTGATCGTCGCCGGGATCGCCTGGGGCACGGCCGGTGCCGCCGCCTCGCTGATCTACCGGATCAGCGACCTGGGCCCGCTGGCCCTCTCCTTCTGGCGCTGTGTCGGCGGGCTCGTCCTGCTGCTCGGCGCGCTGTCCCTGCGGCCCCGCCGCGCCGTCGCGCGCACCGCCGCGGAACCGCGCGGCCGGCGGACGGCCCGCATCCTCGGCACGGGGATCGGGCTCACCGTCTTCCAGAGCACCTACTTCGCGGCCGTCCAGCACACCGGCCTCGCCGTCGCGACCGTCGTCACCCTGGGGGCCGGACCGGTCCTCATCGCCGTCGGCGCCCGGCTGACCATGGGTGAACGCCTCGGCCGCGGCGGGCTCCTCGCCGCCACCGGGGCGCTCGCCGGACTGTCCGTCCTCGTCCTCGGGGGCGGGGCCGCCGAAGTGCGGCCGGCCGGCGTGGCCCTCGCGGTCGTCTCGGCGGCCGGCTACGCGGCGATGACCCTCCTCACCCGGTGGCTCGGGCGCGACGGCGGCGCCACGGACGCCCTCGGGACCACCACCTGGGCCTTCGCGATCGGAGCGGTCGGTCTCCTGCCGTTCGCGGTCGCGGAGGGACTCGTACCGCACACCGGATCGCCGGTGCGGGTCGTGCTCCTGCTGCTGTACGTGGCGGCCGTGCCGACCGCCCTCGCCTACGCGCTCTACTTCGCCGGGGCGGCCGTCGTCCGGGCCGCCACCGTCTCCGTGATCATGCTCCTGGAGCCGGTGAGCGCCGCCCTGATCGCCGTCTCGCTGCTCGGTGAGCGGCTCACCGCGGCGATCGTCCTCGGGACCCTGCTGCTGCTCGCCGCCGTCACGGGCCTCGCCCTCGCCGAGGCGAGGACGGCGGTGGTACGCCGGCGGGTGGAGCGGCCGGCGCAGGCGGAGGGCGAAGCGGTGGCCGTGTAGGGCCGTCGGCTGCCGGGCGCCCGTGCGGCCCCGGCAGCCGTCAGTTCGCGGTGCGGCGCCGCACCTGGTGCGCCCGAGCGGCGAGGTCGCCGGGGCCCGCGCGCTCCGCCAGGCGGTCCGCGATCCGGTCCTGCACGTCCCGGGGCTTGTTGCCCGCGTACTTGAACTTGGCCCGGACCGCGGTCACTTCGAGGTCCAGGACGCGGATGCCGGAGAGGAGGCGGCCGAACGGCGCCTCACCGGGGACCGCGAGGGCGGTGGCGCCGTCCGGCTGGAAGTGGGCGACCTGGCGGTTGAGGAGCTCTGCCTTCTCCGCCGGGGCGTCGACCACGCGCGCCGTGCACCGCAGCTGGACGGCCGCGTAGTACGAGGTCGGTGTCCCGTGCGAGGGCGGCGCGCCCTCGGGGGCCGTCCACGTCCCCGGGGCGAAGACGTAGTCGTCGACCACACTCAGGAGCACCGTCGGCTGTGCCTCCAGGGCGTGCCAGACGGGGTTGGGGCGGGCCAGGTGGGCGAGGACGCGGCCGTGCGGGCCGGGCCCGTCCTCGTACCGGAAGTGCATCGGCTGCACCCACGGCGGGTCGCCGGGCAGGCCGTTGACGGCGAGCTGGCCGAAGTCGTGGCGGGAGAGCCAGTCGCGCCACTCGCCCTCGTCGTGGGCCGCGTCCCAGGGGTGGATCAGCATCGGGGGTGCTCCTGTCGTGCCGTGTCTCTCAGAGCGCGGAGAGGTAGTCGGGGAGGGTGACGGCCGGGTCGAGGCCGTCGGCCGGGACCGGGGTGCCGTTGACCGTGCGGACCGGGACCACGCCGGACCAGTACGGCAGACCGAGGTCCTCCGCGTCGTCGTTGGGGCCGCCGGTGCGGACCTTCGCCGAGACCTCGTCCAGGTCGATCCGGATCACGGCGGTGGCGGCGAGCTCCTTGGCGTTCGCCGGGCGCGAGTCGGTGGAGCGGCCCGGGACGACGTGGTCGACGAGCGCGTCGAGCGCGGTGCGCAGCTCCTCCGGGTCGGTCACCTGGTGGGCGGTGCCGTGGACGACGACGGAGCGGTAGTTGAGGGAGTGGTGGAACGCGGAGCGCGCGAGCACGAGGCCGTCGACGTGGGTCACGGTCAGGCAGACGGGCAGGCCGGGGGCCTTCACGCCGTCGCCCGTGGCGCGCAGCGGGCGCGAGCCGGTGGAGCCGTGGACGTACAGGCGCTCGCCGACGCGGCCGTACAGCGTCGGGAGGACGACCGGCGCGCCGTCACGGACGAAACCGAGGTGGCAGACGTATGCCTCGTCGAGTATCGAGTGGACGAGCGCCTTGTCGTACGAGGCCCTCTCCCGGGAGCGGGTGGGGACGGTCCGCTCGGTCGGCGCGTAGGTGTCGGTGGTGGCCGGGGCGGTCATTGCGTACTCCATTGCACTAGTGCATAATGTGGTTTGTGCTAGGAGAGTATCGGATCGAAGGTCGTCGCGCATCGGACATTGCCGCCAGCATCGAGCGCGGCGTCGGTACGGGCGCCCTGGAGCCCGGCCAACTGCTGCCACCCATGCGGGAATTGGCGCTGACGCTCGGCGTGAACGCGAACACGGTCGCCGCCGCCTATCGCACCCTGCGCGAGCGCGGGGTCATCGAGACGGACGGGCGGCGCGGCAGTCGGGTGCGGCCGCGGCCCGCCACGACCGCGCGCGGCTCCCTCCGGGTGGACGCCCCCGCCGGGGTCCGGGACGTGAGCAACGGAAGCCCCGACCCCGCGCTGCTCCCGCCGCTCGGCGAGGCCTTCGCCGAGGTCGCGCGGTGGTATGCCGAGAAGCCCGGGATGTACGGAGAGGCCCCCGTCGACGAGGAGTTCGGCCGGCTCGCGCGGGCCGCCTTCGACGCCGACGGCGTGCCCGCCGGGCCGATCGGCGTCGCCTCGGGCTCCCTCGACGCCATCGAGCGCGTGCTCGCCGTGCACCTCAGGCCCGGGGACGCCGTCGCCGTCGAGGACCCGGGCTGGGGCAGCCTGCTCGACCTCGTGCCGGCGCTCGGGCTGCGGCCCGTGCCCGTCGCCGTCGACGACGAGGGGCCGCTGCCGGGGGAGGTCGAGCGGGCGATCCGCCGCGACGGGGCGCGGGCGGTCATCGTGACCGACCGCGCGCAGAACCCGACCGGCGCGTGCCTGACCGAGCAGCGGGCGGCGGAGCTGCGGCGGGTCCTCGCCGCGCACCCCGACGTCCTGCTCGTGGAGGACGACCACGGGCACGGAATCGTCGCCCAGCCCCTCCATCCCCTCGCCGGGGTCGCCGAACGCTGGGTGCTCGTGCGCTCGGTCGCGAAGGCGTACGGGCCGGACCTGCGGATCGCGGCCTTCACGGGGGACGCGGAGACCGTCGACCGGGTCCTCGGGCGGCAGCGGCTCGGCCCCGGCTGGGTCAGTCGGCTGCTCCAGCGGACCGTCGCCCACCTGTGGGCCGCCGGGGCGGTCGACCCCGTCGCCGTCGCCCGCTCCTACGGGAAGCGGCGCGACGGGCTGGTGAGGTCACTCGCCCGGCGGGGCGTCGAGGCCCATGGGCTCAGCGGCATGAACGTCTGGGTGCCGGTCGCGGACGAGACGGGCGCGGTGTCGCGCCTCGTGGCCGACGGCTGGGCCGTCGCCCCGGGCGCGCGCTTCCGGATGAGCGCGGGGCCCGCCGTGCGGGTCACCGTCTCGGGCCTCGCCGTCGGTGACGTCGAGGCCATCGCCGAGGCCATCGCCCGGGCGGCGGGGCCTGCGCCCGCGCGGAGCTATGGGTAGGCAGGCAAGGGGGATGCCTGGTCGCCTGGTTCGGGGCGGGCCTTGTTCAGGAGTGCGTCGCCGGTTGGCGTGTGGTGCGGGAGTCGGTCGAGGGGGCCGGGTCCGGCGTCGGGGCCGGCGTCGGGGCCGGAGGCGGGCCCGAGGGTGCGGGCGATGCCAGGGTCGGGGTCTTCGGTGTCGTCGTGGGCGTGCGGCGGGACGTCCTGGTCTGGGTGAGGGCGGCTCCCGCGAGGACGATCACGGCGCCGACCGGGGTGTTCCACGTGAGCTGCTCGTCCAGGACGGCCACGCCCGCGGCCGTGGCGATGACGGGGATGAAGTACGTGACCATGGAGGCCGTCGTCGGGCCGACCTCCGCCACGACGCCGTACTGCAGCAGCATCGCGTACCCCGTGCCGAGCGCGCCGAGCGCGATCACCGCGAGCAGCGGCACGACCTCCACCGACTCCGGCATCGAGGTGAACAGGGGTGTGACCACGGCCAGTTGGAGCGTCGCGAGGCCCACCTGCGAGCCGGCGAGCGAGAGGTGCGAGACGCCCGTGTCGCTCAGCGTCCTGCGGACGTAGATCCACCCCACCGCATAGCTGAAGGAGGCCAGGAGGGCCATTGCCGTGCCCGTCACGTCGAGCCCCGAGAAGCCCTGCCAGGCGCCGAGGACGGTCAGCACGCCCATGAAGCCGATGCCCAGGCCGGCGGCGCGGACCCGGGTCGGGCGGTCCTCGGAGAGTGCGACGAGCGAGAGCAGCATGCCCCACAGCGGTGTCGTCGCGTTGCAGATGCCCGCCAGGGTCGACGGGATCGTCAGCTCCGCGTACGCGAAGAGCGAGAACGGCAGCGCGTTGAGCAGGAAGGCCGCGACCGTCAGATGGCCCCAGACGCGGGCGCCGCGCGGCAGCCGGTCGCGCTTCACCGCCATCGCGACGGCGAGCACCCCCGTACCGAACAGCAGCCGCCCGAACGTCACCTGGAAGGGGGCGAAGCCCTCCGTGCCGACCTTGATGAAGAGGAAGCTGAAGCCCCAGATGAGGGCCAGGACGCCGAAGCGGACGCGCCAGTCGAGCCGACGTGAGGTGCGGGCGAGGGGGGAGGGGGGCGCGGAGGGCGGGGCTGCGGGGCTCATGCACTCAGGGTGAGGGGCCCGACCTCGTAGAATAAGCGAGAATTGGTCGACCCCTTCCCTTAGTATCGCTTACATGTTGAATCTGGAGCGCCTGCGCACCCTCGACGCCGTCGCCCGGCACGGTTCGGTCAGCGGTGCGGCCGACGGGCTGCACGTCACCACCTCGGCCGTCTCCCAGCAGCTCGCCAAACTGGAGCGCGAGGTGGGGCAGCAGCTGCTCGCCAAGAACGGGCGCGGGGTACGGCTCACCGACGCCGGGCTGCTCCTCGCCGAGCACGCCGCCCGCATCCTCTCCCAGGTCCAGATGGCCCAGGCCGACATCGAGGCCCAGCGGGGCCAGGTGGTGGGCGAGGTGCGGGCCGCCGCCTTCCCGACGGCCGCCCGGGGGCTCTTCCCGGCCGCGCTCGCCGCTCTGCGCGAGGGACACCCCGACCTGCGGGTCCGGACGACCGAGCTGGAGCCCGAGCAGGGGGTGCGAGCGGTGCTGCGCGGCGACGCGGACCTCGCGCTGGTCCTGGACTGGAGCAACAAGCGGTCACCGGTGCCGGGCGGCCTGGAGCGGGCGCACCTCCTGGACGATTCGGCGGACGTGGCGCTGCCCGCAGGGCACCGGCTCGCCGGGCGGGAGGCCGTGGACCTGGAGGACTTCGCCGACGAGGAATGGGTGTCCTGGCCCGAGGGCGAGTTCTGCCACGACTGGCTGATGTTCACGCTGCGCTCACAGGGCATCGAGCCGCGCATCGGGCACCTCGCGGGGGAGCACCACACGCAGCTCGCGCTCGTCGCGGCCGGGCTCGGCGTGTGCGTCACGCCCCGGCTCGGCCGCCCGGTGCCGGACGGGGTCGTGTTCGTGCCCGTACGCCAGCAGGTGCGGCGCCACATCTACGCCACCTGGCGCGCCGACGCGGGCCGCCGACCCTCCGTACGGGCGGTCGTCGCGGCACTGCTGGCGGCGGCCGAGCCTCTCGGGAGCTGACGGCCACGGCCTGTTCGATCCTCGTAGGAGTCGGATCGCGGGCCCTTGTCAGTGGGGTGCGCTTTGCTGTCCTCCATGGAGTTGACTCAGTCGATGCTCGCCAACCTGCTGGACCGGGTCCCCCGGCCGAGCGGGGTTCTGCACCTCTCGCAGGACATCGACCCGCACGCGCTGGTCGAGAAGCTGGCTTCCCTTCACGGGGAACCACGGGCCCTGGTCCTGGACGGCGTCATGGCCCCGGGCGTGAGCGAGGTTCATGGCGCGAATCTCCTCGACCTCCTCGACCTCCTCGAAGACCGTGCCGAGACGGTAGTGGCCTGGGCCGATGGGGGACAGTGGCTCGGCGCGGGTACGGCAATGGATGCGCAGGGCGACATCGTGCCGATGCTGGCGGCCACCCCGCGACAGGAACAAGCACTGTCCGCGGGGATCGCCCGCCAGGACGAAGACTGGGTCGAGCGGCTCATCGGCATCACCGGCTGGGTCCTGCCGCCCCGGCGACCGGACGTCGACTGGGCGCAGGTCGAGACGCGCACGGGCACGCGTCTTCCCCGCGACTTCAAACGCATGGTGGAGACGTTCGGGGAGGGCGCCTTCGACGAGTACCTCCATCTGAACCAGGAACCCTGGACCGACTGGAAGGAGGACGGCCTGCTCGTCTGGGCGGGCACCGAGCACAAGAACCTGTACTGCTGGCGGATCGACGACGGAGATCCTGACCTCTGGCCCGTCACCGTCCAGACCTACGACGGCGAGAACGTCCCCTTCGACTGTTCGACCGCAGAGTTCGTCTGCCGCATCCTCGTCGAGAAGGACCACCCCTTCACCATGGCCCGCTACTTCGACACTCACTGGTTCATGACCTACCGCACGAACGTGTGAAGCCCAGCCGTCAGATCTTCCGGAAGTCCCAGGACGCGATGGCGTCCGGGGTCAGTCTCGCCCAGGCGTGGCGGCCGTCGTGCGGCATCGCGTCCAGGCCGAAGTTCTTGGCGGCGAAGAGCTGTTCGGGTGCTTCGAGCGCGGGGAACGGTTCGCCGGTACGGGGGGCCTCCCCGATGAACTCGACCGTGCCGGACAGCTCGACGCCCCGCAGCTCGCCGTACTCCTCGCCGTCGTCCACGACCACCGCGATCCTCGGATCGGCGCGCATCTCCGACCAGCGGCGGCTGCGCGTCAGCGAGTACAGCCACAGTGACCGGCCGTCCCAGGCGAACCAGAGGGCGCTCACGTGCGGACGGCCATCGGCCGACACCGTCGCCACCCGGCAGGTGCGCTGTTCGGCGAGGAAGGAATCGAGCTCGGCCGGGGTCATCATGATCCGGCGTCCATGGCGCTGTGCGACGGTCATCGTCCGCACCCTTCTGGATTTCTGATGAGACGTCAGAAAGCATGGAGGGTCATCGGCGCACAGGCAAGGGGAGACCATGGGCGAGAGTGCGAAAGAGCGGCTCGGGGAGTGGATCCGTCCGGACGGCGGGGTCGTGCTGCTCACCGTCGAGTGCCAGCGGGGGGTCGTCGGCCCGGAGAGCGCGCTGCCCGAACTCGCCACCGCGGCCCGCTCGTCGGGAGCCCTGCGCAACGTGGCGCGGCTCGTCGCCGCCGCGCACGGGGCCGACGTACAGGTGATCCACGCCGTCGCCGAGCGGCGCCCCGACGGACGCGGCGCCAACACCAACGCGCGGCTCTTCCGGGCCGCCGCCCGCCTGCCGGTGCAGCAGCACAGCGGCAGTACGGCCGTGCGGATCGCCGAACCGATCGAGGTCGCGGACGAGGACATCGTGGTCCGGCGCCTGCACGGGCTCTCGCCGCTCGCGGGCACCGACGTCGACGCGCTCCTGCGCAACCTCGGCTGCCGGACGCTGATCGTCACCGGCGTCTCCGCCAACGTGGCCGTGCCCAACGCGGTCTTCGACGCCGTGAACCTCGGCTACACGGTCGTCGTGCCCGGGGACGCGATCGCGGGGGTGCCCGCCGACTACACCCCCGCGATGATCCGGAACACCCTCGCGCTCGTCGCCACGATCACGACGACGGACGAGGTGCTGGGCTGCTGGAAGGCCCCCCGGCGCACCGGGCGCGAGGGGTCTGCCGGGACGGCCGTCGGGAGGCCCGTCGGGAGGCCTGTCGGAGGGTCCGCCGACGGGTCAGCCGGGGGTGCCGTCAGCCGAAGCTGATCTCGTCGCCCACCACCTGGATCGGCGTCGGCGGCAGCGGGGAGGTCGCCGGGCCGGACTTCACGCTGCCGTCCGACATGTCGAAGTGGCTCTGGTGGCACGGGCACACGATCGCGCCGTCCTTGACGCCGCTGACGGCGCAGCCCGCGTGGGTGCACTTGGACGAGAAGGCCTTGAACTCGCCGGCCTTCGGCTGCGTGATCACCAGGCCCTGACCGGCGATGACCTTGCCGCCGCCCACCGGGATGTCCCCCGTCCGCGCGAGGGTGCCACCCGCCTGCTCCTCCGTGCCCTTGTCCTCGGTGCCGCCGCCACCGCAGGCCGCGAGCGCCGCCGCCAGGCCCGCCGCACCGGCCGCCGAGACCACCGTCCTGCGTGCCACTCCGCTCATGTGCTGCCCCTCTTTCCTTCACGTACTGGTGTGTTGGCACCCGACGGTACGGGTGCGACCTGTGCCCCGTTCACAGGATTGCCCCTTCGGGAGCCTTACAGTTCTTAGTAGAGTGTCGGAACATGGACACCCTGCGGTGAAAGTGTCAACGGTCAGCGCCCACCACGTACGGGCCGTACTGCTGGGAGGTGAGCGGCGGGGGGTCGCCCCCGCGCCGCTCCTCGCCAGGGCGGGACTGCCCTCAGAACTGCTCGGCGACGCCCATGCCAGGGTGCCGGCGGAACAGTTCGGGCAGCTCGTGAGGCTGCTGTGGGCCATCCTCGACGACGAGTTGATCGGCTTCGGCGCAGCGCCCAGCAAGGTCGGGACCTTCGCGATGATGGGCCACGCCGTGGTCCACGGCAGCCGCGACCTGCGCGAGGCGCTCCGGCGCAGCCAGGCCTTCTACGCCCTCTTCCCGTCCGGCCCGCGCTTCCGGCTCGTCGAGCCGGGCGGGGGTGACGAGGCCCGGATGGAGTTCGACGTCGCCGGGTACGACGACCCGCTCCACTTCGGCGCCGAGTCCACCGTCCTCGTCGCCCACCGCTTCGCGAGCTGGCTCATCCGCCGCCGGATCGGCCTGCGGCGCGTCGAGTTCGCCTACCCCGAGCCCCGGCACGCCCAGGAGTACGTCCTCCTGTTCGGGGCGCCCTGCGTCTTCGGCGCCCGGCGGACGGCGGCCGTCTTCGACCGGGCCGACCTCGACGAACCCGTCCTGCGGGACGCGGCGGCCCTCAGGCTCTTCCTCCGCCGGGCCCCCGTCGACGTGTTCGTCTGCGCCGACTACGGCAGTACGGTGACCGGCCGCGTACGGCACCTGATGGGGGGAGCCCTGCCCGCGGGGCCGGTGCCGACGCCCGAGGAACTCGCCGACCGGCTCTCCGTCAGCCCACAGACTCTCCGCCGCCGACTGGCCGCCGAGGGGACCACGTACCAACGGCTGCGCGACCAGGTGCGCCGCGACCACGCCCTCGCCGAACTCGCCGGCGGCCGGGTCTCCATCGAGCTGCTCTCGCGGCGGCTCGGCTTCTCGGAACCCAGCGCGTTCCACCGGGCGTTCCGGCGCTGGACCGGCGAGACGCCTCGGGCCTACCGGGCGCGCGGTGGGTGAAGTTGGTCGACGGCGGTGGGTGAAGTTGGTCGACGGCGGTGAGTGAAGGCGGTCGACGGCGGTGGGCGAAGGGGGAGAGAGGGGTGGGTGAAGGCGGTCAACAACCGTGAGCGGTACGGTCACAGCCGCCGTCCGTCGCCGGGCCTACCGTCCCGCCATGACCGAAATCGACCGGTCCGGCGCCGCCCGGACCCCGGACGCCACCCTCCCGCGGTGAACGCGCGCCGGGCGGCCGGGGCCGTCCTCGGTGCCGGCGTCCTGCTCTGCCTCCTCGCGGCGCTGGCCGTCACGTCCCTGGGCGTCCGCGTCGACGGCACCAGCATGGCCCCGACCCTCCAGGACGGGGACCGCGTGCTCGTCGCGCCGCGTTCGGCGGGCGAGGCGCGCCGCTTCGACGTCGTCCTGCTCCGGGCTACCGGCCGGGACGCGCTGCTCATCAAACGGGTGATCGGGTTGCCGGGCGACCGGGTCGCCATCAGCTCCTCGCCGGAACGGCCTTTCGAGGTCCTCCTGCAGGAGCGGGGTCGGGGGCCCGTCCACCGGGTGGTGGCCTCGCAGTGGGCCGCGCAGGTTCACCGTACGGGCGCCTGCTGCGGTCCGGACGGAACGCGGTCGGCGCGGGCCGAGCTGCGGGCCGTGCCCGAGGGGGCGTTCTTCTACCTGGGGGACAACCCTGATCTCTCGGACGACTCCCGGGCGTACGGCTGGGGGGAACTCGGCCGCGTCGAGGGGCGGGTCGGTCTGCGGGCCTTCCCCGTCTCGGCCTCACCGGGGCTCGACAACCGGCCCGTCCTGGAGCGATGGCAGGGGCTGGTGGAGGGGGCGGGGCCGTGAGCCGGTCTACCGGATGGTGGGCGCGAGGTTCTCCCGGCCGGTGCTCAGCGCGACGCGTACCACCGTGTCCGCCACGCGGCGGGCCGACTCCTCGGGTGACGCCGTGGACTGGACGATGTGGCTGGCCGTCAGCCGGACCGCCGCGTCCACGGCCAGCTCGCGCGCGACCGGGTCCACGCCGGGCCAGACCTCCGCGACGTACGCGTCGGCCATCGCCGTCGCGGTCTCGAACGCGGCCGCTGACCGGGTCGTGAGGTAGGGGAGGAGGCCGTCCTCCCCGGTGCTCGTCAGGACCGCCCTGACCAGGGGATTCCGTCCGGCCAGCGTGAGCGTGAAGCCGACCGCCGCCTCGACGGCGGCGCGCAGGTCGTCCCGGTGCGCGTCCAGGCCCTGCTGGATGCCGAGCAGGCAGCGCTCCAGCTCACGCTGGAACAGGGCCTCGCCGACCGCCTCCTTGGAGGGGAACTCCGAGTACAGCGTCTGCCGGCTGACGCCCACGGCGCCGGCGAGGTGTGCCATCCGGAGCTTGTCGAAACCGCGCTCCGCGACCGCCTCGTACGCGGCGTCCAGGAGGCGTTCGCGCAGCAGTGTCCGGACCGTCTCCCTGAACCGTGCCATCGGGTCAGCCTAGTCCAGCCGGATTTCTCCTTGGGATTGTCCAGAGTATTGACACTTCCTCTATAACTGTCCAATTCTCGAACAGGCGGCACCGGAGTGTCATTCGTTCCCGGCCTTCCGGCCGCGGGACGCACGGCTGCCGGGTTCACATCCCCGTGCCGACGGTGCGGGACGACGGTGGGAGTTCACATGCAGGAAGAGATCAGACGAGGCGAGAACAGAGGCGTCACCCGCTGGCGCCGATCGGTGTTCCTCGCCCTGCCCGCGACCGCGGCCGTGGCCGCCATGGCCACGGCGATGGTCCAGGGCGCGCTCGCCGCGAACCTCTCGCTGACGAGCGTCCCCTTCACCCTCAGCTCGAAGACCGTCGCCGCTCCGCAGGGCATCGGCGCGGTCATGCACACCATCGACGCCGGCGGGGCCAAGGGCGCGGCCGAGGTCGGCATCGCCAAGGCGGGCCTCGACGGCATCTGCGTCCATGCCGTCCAGTCCGTCAACCTCCCGGTCATCGGCAGCCTCGGCACCTGGTCGCTCAACATCTCCTCACCGGCGGCGGCGACCCCGCTCACGAGCGACCAGCTCGTCGCCGGAGCCGGGCTCCAGGCGAACAAGCTGGTCCTCGACGCCCAGTCGCTCAAGGCGGCCACGGCCACGCTCAACGCGAGCGACACCACCCCGAACGTGATCGGCGCCGCCGCCGACGGCGCCGGGATCAAGGGCACCGGCATCAGCGACGGCACGCCGGGCCAGTTCGGCCTGGACGCCACAGGCGGCCGGACCGACATCAAGAACCTCAACGCCGACGCCAACGGCGCGACGATCTCCGGCGCGATCACCCTGCCGGACCTCGCCATCGCGGTCGCCCACGGCGACAAGCCCTGCTGAGTCCGGCCCGCGTCCGGCCCGAGTCCGGTTTCCGTCGGGCATGACGCCGGCCTGACGCCGGCATGACGTCGGCATTGAGGCCGGCCTCAGGCCGGCCTCAGGCCGGCCTCAGGCCGGCCTGAGGCTGGACCGACATCGCCGGGGGTCCGTGTCCCTCGGGGGCGCGGATCCCCGGCATCCCTCCCCTCCCCTCCTCTCCTCCCCACCCGACCCCCGACTGCGAGGGCCCATGACCGCCGAACCGCCGCCCGAGCCGACCGGAGCTCCTGCTCCCGTCCCCGATGTCTCCCGTCCCGCCGCTCGTGGCGCGCGCCCGGCCTTCCGCCGCTGGCGCCGTACCCGGCCGTTCTGGGCGGCCCTCTGGACCGGGGCCGGCGGCTTCGTCATCTTCTTCCTGCCGATGGCACCGCTCGGCAAGATCCTCCAGGTCGGCGTCGGCGGCATCGCGGGCATGGCCGGAGGCGTCGTCCTCATGGCGATGGCCCTGCTCATCCTGCTGCTCCCCGGTCAGCGCCACACCGCCGGTGTCATCGCGGTGATCGCGGGAGTCGCCTCCTTCCCGCTGTCGAACCTCGGCGGGCTCTTCCTCGGCATGTTCCTGTCCGTCCTCGGCGGCTCCATGGCCTTCGCCTGGCTGCCGGAGAAGCCCGCCCCGAAGCGGGGCGGCGGCCTCCTCCGCCGTACGCGGACGGGCGCCGGAACGCGCCTGCCCTCACCCTCCGAGTCCGTGGGGAGCGGATCCGTATGAATCACCTGACGACCCGTCTCGGCCCGCCCGTCGGCCGGGCGCGTGCGAGAAGCACCCGCGCCGTCACCGAGTGGAACGCCCGGATGCTCGCCGAGGCCTCCGACGGCACCCGGCGCGGCACCCGCTGGGGGCGCGGCGCCCTGGCCCTCGTGCCCTCGGCGCTCGCCGTCGGTCTGCTGGGCACCGCGCTGGCACAGGGCGCGCTCGCGGCCAACTTCAGCGTCACCGGGCAGCCTTTCACCCTGACCTCCAACGGGGTCGAGGGCTCCGGCTTCGGGGCCATCGTCAACACCCCTGCCGTCGGGCGTCCGGACGGCAGCACGACCACCAACACCGCGATGGCGCGCGTCGGATTCGCGAGCGCAGGGCTCGCCGGACTGTGCGGCATCGTCCACCAGACGATCGCGGGGGTCCCGTACTCGCTGCTCCTGACGGGCGGCCAGAAGGTGACGGCCGCACCGCCCGGCACGTTCACCACCGACATCGACGCGTCGAACCTCTACATCCAGGCGACCGAACTGCAGGCGTACGGGCCGACCACCCTCCAGAACGCGGTACTCGGCCAGTCCGCCGACCAGGTCACCGTCGCGGGGAAGCCGCTCACGGGCGCGCTGCCCGGCGGGTTCGGCCTCGGCTCGGCGGGCGGCGAGGGAGGCAGCTCGATCACCCTGCACGGGCTGAACGCGACCGCGTACGACGCCGAGATGGCGGGGGCGCTCGTGCTGCCGGACCTGAAGATCAGGGTCGTCGCGGGATCGGCCACGACGTGCTGAGCCGGGTGACTCGGACGGGCAGGGTGGCTCGGGTGGCCAGGGGCACTTGGGCAGGCAGGGTGGCCAGGGCGACTCGGGTGGCCAGGGGGACTTGGAGGGGCAGGGTGGCCCAGGTGGCCCAGGTGGCCCAGGTGGCCCAGGTGGCCGGGGTGGCCAGGGAGCGGTGCGGGCGGTGGGTCCGGTGGTTCCGGGCCTTCCGGCGAACCCGGCCCTTCTGGGGCGGGCTGTGGCTGATCGCCGGAGGATGGACCGTCCTCAAGTTCTCCCTCAGCTCCCTCCAGTTGATCGTGAGCACGGGATTCGGGGGAGTGGCCGGCTACCTCGTCGGCGGGGGCATGATCCTCTGCGGTCTGATCCCACTGGCCCTGCCCGGCCAGCGCTACACCTTCGGGCTCATCGGCGTGGTCCTCGCGGTCGTGTCCCTCGTCGTCTCCAACCTCGGCGGGTTCCTCCTCGGCATGTCCCTCGGCGTCCTCGGCGGTTCGATGACGGTCGGCTGGGGCGCCAAGCGCCCGCGCCGCGAGGCGGTGGAAGGATGACGCGCCGCGCACCCACCAAGCTCCTCGCCGTGACGACCGCCCTCCTCCTCGCCGTGGCCACGGCCGTCTGGTCCGGGCAGCCGAGCAGCGCCGCCGGCCGGACCGCCGCCGCGCCCGCGCCGCTGGGCGTGCCCTTCCTTCCCGCGCCCGACCCGCTGCACGTCACCATCGCGAGCATGGTCGCCGTCTCGATGACCGTCGACCGGAACGTCACCATCCGGCTCTCCGACGGCACGACCAGGACCACGACCCAGTACACCTTCACCAAGCTCAAGATCCGCTCGCACATGAACGTGACCCAGCGCGCCGCCGGGCACACCGTCACCATCGACGTGCCGAACGAGGGCTCCCTCGGCGGCTACGACAGCACGGGGAAGCCCGAGACGACCACGATGTGGGGGAACATCACCAACGTCTGCGTCCGGGTCCTCGTCAAGATCTGCGGGGTGCAGGGGCTGCTCGACTTCTTCGGTTCGCTCATCCCCCTCACCGCCGGGGCCGAGGACTTCGTCGGCGACATCTACGCCATCCGCACGGTCGACGACCACGCCGCCCTCGACTCCACCGACAACCCCGTCCACCTCCCCGGGACCATCACGGTGACCGTCCCGTGAGCTCCGACCGTCCCCGTCCCCGTCACCGGCGTCTCCCGGAAGGGCGTACCCACTGGCGCCGCTCGCTCGCCGTCGCCGTGCCCGCCCTCCTGGTGGCGGCCGGCCTCGGGTCCGCGCTGGCGAGCGGCGCGCTCGCCGTCGGCCTCCGGATCCAGGACCGCCCCGTCGACTTCACGACCAGCAGCCTGTACGGGACGCAGTACGGCGCCGCGGTCGTCGACCAGGCCGTCGCCCGGCCCGACGGCACCACCGGCACCGTCCGGGTGCTCCGCATGGGCTTCGCGGACGGCGTGATCAACGGCCTGTGCATCAGCCAGCGCCGGCAGATCGCGGGAGCCACGTACACGCTCATGCTCACCCTGGGCGACGACGACCCCGGCTCGTGGGAGATCCGGACCAAGAACACCGTCCTCGACCTGCGCAGCGCCACCGGGGTCCTCGACATGGACGGCATCGTCGACCTCAACGTCAACGGCGCCGACGTGAAGACGGTCAAGGACGCCGCCGGGGCGTACCTCGCCAACCCGCTGGACAGCCCGCAGCACCGCTTCGGCATCCAGGCGCGCTACGCCAAGTTCGACCGGATCGTCGGCACCGCCCAGGACTTCCAGATCCCGGGCCTCCTCACCGCCCCGAAACTCTCCCTCTCCGTCAGGCCGGGCACGGTCGCCTGCCCCGCTCCACCCGGGCCCGTCGGGACACCAGGGACGCCGTGATGACAGACTGCGGCCCACACGGTCGACTCCTGGAGGTACCCGATGGCGTGGCGGCGATCCGGACACGCGCTCCGCCCGAGCAGCGCGGGTTTCCGGTGACCCGGGGCACCGGCTGCCGCGCGAGGCCGACCGAGCCCGGCACCCTGCTCGTCCGCAGCGCACCGACGGTTCCCGCCGCGGCGGTCCTGTTGCTCCACGGCGGCCGGGCCGACGGGCCGGAGCCGCCACCCGCCCTCAACCTGCCCGCGCTGCGCATGCGGCCCTTCGTCGGCGCCGTGACCCGCGCGGTCCGGGACCGGAACGTGCTGGTCGCCGAGGTGCGCTACCGCCACCGCGGCTGGAACGGCGAGCGGGCCGACGCCGCCAGGGACGCCGAGGCCGCCCTCGTACGGCTCCGGGAACGCGTCGGTCCCGTGCCCGTCGTGCTCCTGGGCCACTCCATGGGGGGCCGCGCCGCACTCAGCGCCGCCGCCGACCCGGCCGTCCGCGGTGTCGTCGCCCTCGCACCCTGGTGCCCCGCCGGCGAGCCCGTCGACCACCTCGGCGGCCGCCGGCTCTACCTCCTGCACGACGAGACCGACCGCGTCACCTCGGCCCGCGAGTCCTGGGACTTCGTTCGCAGGGCGCGCGCCGCGGGCGCGGACGCGGCGGGCATCCCGATGCCGACGGGCGGCCACGCCATGCTCCGGGGCGCCGGCTTCTGGCACCGGCGCGCGGCGGAACTCACGGCGGCGCTGCTCTCGCACGGCTGATGCCGCCGGGCGCCCTCCAGGGGGGCGGCACCCCCCCTACGGGGTGAGCAGACCGGCGCAGGCCTCGTACGTGGCGCGGTGCACGGTGCGCGCGAGCCGTGCGCCCCAGAGCGAGCGCGGTCCGGCGAAGGCCTCGGCCGCGTCCGGGTCGCATCCGGCAGGCGAGGGCGCGGCCACACAGACGGCGTCCGTCGGGGTGCCCGAGGCGTCCGCGCCGAGTTCGACGAGGGCCTGCACCTTCGCCTCGGTGGCGGTGGCGACAGCGTTGACCAGGGCAGCGTCCGTGAGCGGCACGGGCAGCGACACGATGATGTTGATCGTCCCCGGGCGCGGGGCCGCGACGCCGCCGGCCCCCGGTGCGGCCGCCCAGCCACGTACCCCGATCCCGGCCGTCACCACGGCCTCGGCGCCGCCGTCCGCCGCGTACCGCCGGTCCTCGACCGAGGCCGCCGTCATGAGCCCCACCCCGGGCCCGGCGAGCCCGGCCCCCGCGGCCAGCTCCCGGAGGTGGTCGACGGGGTCGAGCCGGCCGTAGCCGGGCGGGACCTGTGCGTTCAGGACCCAGGCCCGCTCCCCGATGCCCCCGCCGAGGACCGCGCTCGACACCATCCGCACGCCCGGTCCCGGAGCCCACACCAGGAGGGGCCACGCGCGGTCCTGCTCGGTGTGGGCGAGCAGGGCGGCGTCGGCGAGGGAAGGGCTCGCGAGGCGGGCGGCATGCGGCAGGGTCGGGCTCGCGAGGGGGGCGGCATGCGGCAGGGTCGGGCTCGCGAGGGGGGTTCGGGGAAACACCCCCACACCCTAGGGGGTGTCGTCACATTCCCGTCTGCCCCGCGGCGTTCCCCCAGCTACCGCTGGGAGGTGCCCCCAGGCACGTACTCTCGGAGGTGCCCCGACGGTCACCCCCACAGGGCCGCCAGCACCTCCCCGGCCAGGACGACGGGGTCTCCGGTCGGCGTCGTCGCGTACTTCTTGTGGCCGCGGGCCCAGGCGTCGTCCCGCGCGAACCAGTCGATGGCCTTCGGATCCGTGCGGTTCGTGAGCGCCGTGTCGAGACTCGCGAAGTACGCGGCCCAGCGCGGCGCGTACACGTCCTGGACGAGGCCGGCCCATTCGCGGTTCGCGTAGTCGTGCAGGCCGCCCGACTCGCTCGGCACCCGGTCGCCCCACGTGGTGAGGATCGAGCGGGCGTCGTACTCCAGCCGGTCGCGTTCGACGCGGTCGGCCCCCCAGGCGCGGGCCTCGGCGAGCCACGGGCCGAGCAGGAACCGCCGGTCGGAGGCGACGAGCCGCCCGAGCAGCTCCGCCTGGGAGTTCCACTCTGCCACCAGCTCCCGGAACCGGGCCGGGTCCTTGGCCTCGTACGCCGACCTGATGCGCGGCAACAGGACGCGGCCACGGTTGGTCAGCGCCTGCCGTGCCACATCCACGAGGTCGAAGCGGTACGCGTCCGTCGTCCGCAACTCCGGTGCCACCCGGAGCAGTTCGGCGAGCGCGAGCTCCACGGTGGCGGCGTCGTAGCGCATCGCGGCCGGGCTCCAGCGTGCCGCCTTCGCCGCCGTCAGGCTCGGCCGCGCGGCGAGGAGGCCGTCCTGCGGCTCGCTCCACGTGCCGGACGGCATGCTGTACGGGCCGCGGCGCAACTGCTCCCACGCGGCGGCGGCGTGGGGGTCGGCACCGCCGTACCGGCGGGCGGCGTACTCCGCGAACCACGTCCGGTGGTCGACGGGGCCCGGCTGCCAGGCGAGTTCGGTGAACAGGTCGAACGCGGCGGGATTCCCGCCGGTGCCCTCCGGGAGATAGGCGATGCCGCGCAGCGAACTGCCGGGCGCGGACAGCGAGGAGTGGAAACGGTCGCCCCACACCGCGGTGTTGGCGCCCAGGCTGGTGTGGCCGCCGAAGTTGCCGATCGAGCCGAAGGCGTACGGCGTACCGCCCCACTGGGTGTCGCGGTCCAGACCGTCGTAGCGGTCGGAGAGGCCGTCGACGACGAGGACCCGGCTCCGGTCCACCCCGCTCAGAAAAGTCGGGGAGGGATTGCGCTGCCAGCCGAGCATGACCCAGGCGGCGCCGGGGTGCGCGACCTCCAGCGCCCGCTGGACGGCCCCGGCGGCTCCCGCCACGTCGACCGTCCCAGGGGTGCCCCCCTCGTGCAGGAGGTCCATCTTGAACATGTCGCTGTTCCCGAACCGCCGCTGCTGTTCCCGGTAGTACGTCGCCGCCAGCCGCTCGAAGACGGGTCCGGTCGGGTCCAGCCAATCCGGCCGGGCGAATCCCACCCACTTGCCCTGCGGGACCGTGACCGCGCCCGGGTTCCGGGCGGTGAAGTCCGGCGGGACAGTGCCGAAGAAGCCCGGAAGGACCGGGGTCATCCCGAGCGAGCGCAGGTGTCCCGCGATCCTGCTCCCCAGCGTCGCGCGCGCCTCGATCAGCTGCTCCGAGACCGGTCCCGCGAAGCCCGACATGTTCTGCAGCAGCCACCAGCCCTGATGGGCCGGGGCAGGGATCCAGTCGCGCAGCTCGGCCGCGCTGTAGCCGAACCGCTGGAGCGCGCGGTAGTACGCGTACTCGGCACCCGTCGGTACGAAGACCTCGTTCACTCCGTGCAGCGCCATCAGGTCGATGTCGTGGCGGTACGAGGCGAAGTCGCGGTAGGCGCCGGAGTACCCCTCGTCGGTGTCGTTCAGGGCGTAGCGGTGCGGCACGACTGCCTTGTGGGTGAGGGTGCCGGCGACGCCGGGGAGCGTGGAGGGCAGCCGGCCGAGGCTGTCGCCCGGCCATCCGATGTCGACGCCCGCGATCCGCTCCAGGTACCAGCCGGCTCCGGTGAGGAGGGTGGCGGGCGAGGTGCCGCTCACGCGGATCGCTCCTGCCGTTCCGGAGACGGCGAAGTAGTCGCCGGAGGCGGGTTCCTCGAGCGGGACCAGCTCGAACTGCGCCGCCACGGAGGGCAGGAGGCGCTCCAGGGCGGCCCGGGCGGGTGCGGGATCGAAGGGGGACGCGGGGGGCGGTCCGGGGGCGGGTGGAGGCTCCGGCGGTGGTGCCGGTGCTCGTGCCGGCGTGGGTGAGGCCGGAGCGGCGGACGGGGAGACCGCGACCAGGATGGCGAGCGCCGCGACGACGAGGGCGGGACGGCATCGAAGGATCAGACGACTGGTCATCCGGCTCCTGATCGGGGACTGCCTCCCGGAGACCCGGGAGGACGAGGAGGACGAGAGCGGGCTCATTGTCGGGTGGTCCGTGGCGCCGCGGAACCAGGCGGAGCCGTGGACCGGCCGTTGCTCATCCTGGTGGGCGAGCGCCGATCGCGGGGGGCTCCCCGGACAGGTAGGGAGCCCCCACGGAAACGCTTACCCGGACAGGCTCGACGCATGTCCGGGGCGTGCGGTGCGTCGGCGTCACAGCTGCCGGTCGGGGGAGGGGAGCGGGGCGGACCGGCTGACCAGGCCCGCGGCGCGGAGGTCGGTCCAGAAGGCGGTGGGGATCGGTTCGGCGAGCGCGGCCGCGTCCTCGGCGATCCGGCTCGGGCGCGTGGCGCCGGGGATGACCGCGGCGGCGGCCGGGTGGGCCAGGGAGAACTGCAGCGCGGCGGCCTTGATGCTCACGCCGTGCCGCTCGGATAGGGCCTTGAGCCGGTCGACGCGCTCGACGATCTCGGCGGGCGCCTGCTGGTACTCGAAGTGGGTGCCGCCGGCGAGGATGCCCGAGCTGTACGGACCGCCGACGACCATGTCGACGTTCTGCTCCTGCGCCATGGGGAGCAGGCGGGTCAGGGCGTGCTCGTGGTCGAGGAGGGTGTAGCGGCCGGCGAGGAGGAAGCCGTCGGGGCGCGGCTCGTCGAGGGCGAGCGTCAGCTCGATGGGCTCGGTCCTGTTGACGCCGAGCCCCCAGGCCTTGATGACGCCCTCGTCGCGCAGACGGGACAGGACACGGAAGGCGCCGGTGCGGGCCTCCTCGAACTTCCGGAGCCACTGGTCGCCGTGGAAGTCCTGGGCGATGTCGTGGACCCAGACGATGTCGAGCCGGTCGGTGCCCAGGCGCTTCAGGCTGTCCTCGACGGAGCGCTCGGTGGCCTCGGCGGTCCACTCGTGGACGATCTTGTTCGGGTTGCCGTGCTCGAAGAGTCCGCCCTTCTCGCCGAGCTCGCGAGTGGTGTTCTCGTGCTCGTCGAGGATGACCCGGCCGACCTTGGTGGACAGGATGTACGCGTCGCGCGGCTTGGTGGCCAGGACCTCGCCGAGCCGGCTCTCGGCGAGCCCGGCGCCGTAGAAGGGGGCCGTGTCGTAGAAGCGGATGCCGTGGCTCCAGGCGGCCTCGACGGTGGCGCGGGCCTCCTCGTCGGGGATCGCGCGGAACATGTTGCCGAGCGGGGCGGTGCCGAAGCCGAGACGGCCGGGAAGCAATTCCTTGAGCGACATGACAGTGCCTTTGTGGGGGTGGGGGTGGGAGTGAGGGTGAGCGGGTGTGTGGGGTGGGACGGGCTGCGCGGGTGCGGGTCAGTTGAGTTCGTCGGGGTGCGGGCCGGTGCGCAGGTCGCGGTCGAGCGCGGCCACCGCGCCCATCTCCTCGTCCGTGAGGGCGAAGTCGAAGACGTCGAGGTTCTCGCGGATCCGGGTCGGGGTCACCGACTTGGGGATGACGATGTTGCCCAGCTGGAGGTGCCAGCGCAGGACGACCTGGGCGGGGGACTTGCCGTGACGGGCGGCCAGGTCACCGATGACCCGGTCGTCGAGGACCGCGCCCTGGGCGAGCGGGCTCCAGGCCTCGGTGGCGATGCCGTGCTCGGCGTGGAACGCGCGCAGCTCGGCCTGCTGCAGTCCGGGGTGCAGCTCGACCTGGTTGACGGCGGGGACCAGCTTCGCGCCGTCCGTCAGCCGCGCGAGGTGGCCGGGCTGGAAGTTGGAGACGCCGGCCGCTCGGATCCGGCCCTCCTCGGCCAGGCGCTCCAGGGCGCGCCAGGAGTCGCGGTAGAGGTCGCGGGCGGGGGTCGGCCAGTGGATCAGGTAGAGGTCGACGTAGTCGAGGCCGAGCTTGGCGAGGCCGGCGTCGAAGGCGCGCAGGGTGGCGTCGTACCCCTGGTCGGCGTTCCACAGCTTCGTGGTGACGAACAGCTCCTCGCGGGGCAGCCCGGAGGCGGCGAGCGCGCGGCCGACGCCGGTCTCGTTGCCGTAGATCGCGGCGGTGTCGATGCTGCGGTAGCCGGTCTCGAGCGCGGTGGTGACGGCTGCGGCGGTCTCGTCGTCGGGGACCTGGAAGACGCCGAAGCCGAGCTGGGGGATCTCGACGCCGTTGTTGAGCTTGACGGTGGGGACGGCGGGGGTGGTGGAGGGGGCCATGGTGTGCGGGTCTTCCTTCACTTCGTGCGGGGGTGAGGGTGCGGGGCGCGGGTGGCGGGGGTGGTGCGGGTCGTCGTCATCGGGAGAGCTCGGCGAGCGCGGTGGAGGCGAAGCCGTGGTCCTGCTCGGGGGCGCCGCCGCCGACTCCGATCGCACCGATCAGCCGGCCGTCGCGGTGGACGGGGATGCCGCCGGCGATGAACAGCAGCGGTCGGTCGAGCGCGGTGGGCAGGGAGTGGAACGGCCCGTCGGGCTTGACGAGGTCGACCAGGTCGGCGGTCGGAGCGTTCAGCTGGAGCGCGGTGTAGGCCTTGCGGGTGCTGGTCTCGCCGGAGATCAGGACCGACCGGTCGTCACGACGGAAGGCGAGCAGGTGCCCGCCGGCATCCAGGACGGTGACGCTGACGGCGACCCCGGCCGCCTCGGCGGCGCGACGGGCGGAGGTGATCAGTACCTCGGCGTCGGCGGTCGTCAGCGGGGCGACGGCGGTGGCGGGGGCGGTGGTCGTGATGGTGGTGCTCAAGGTGCTTCTCCTGGGACCGAGGGGGGAGTGGGGGAAGGGAGGGGAGCGGGGAGCGGGGGAGGTCAGTGATGTACGGGGATACGGGCGGCGGAGTCGGCGCCGGCGGCGGTCTCGGCCGGCGATGCCGACGCGGCGGGGGCTCGGCGCTCCAGGGCGGCGGACCAGAAGGCGAGGCCGAGGGCCGCGGCGGCGAGGACGGCGCCGACCCAGTTCGGGGAGGTGTAACCGAAGCCGGAGGCGATGACGAGGCCGCCGAGCCAGGCGGCGAGGGCGTTGCCGAGGTTGAAGGCGCCGATGTTGACGGCTGAGGCCAGCGTCGGAGCGCCGTGGGCCTGGTCGAGGACCCGCTTCTGCAGTGGCGGCACGGTGGCGAAGCCGAGCGCCCCGACGAGCAGGATGGCGATCGCGGCGAGGACCTTCTGGTGGGCGAAGACGGTGAACAGCGCGAGGACGGTCGCGAGCCCGCCGAGGGTGACGTACAGCAGGGGCATCAGGGCGCGGTCGGCGTACCGGCCGCCGATCAGGTTGCCGAGGAACATGCCGACGCCGAAGAGGACGAGCAGCCAGGTCACGGCGCCCTCGGAGTATCCGGCGACCTCGGTCATCATCGGTGCGATGTAGGTGATCGCGGCGAAGACGCCACCGAAGCCGAGCACGGTCATCGCCATCGCGAGCAGCACCTGCGGGTTCCGGAAGGCGGTCAGCTCCCGGCGCAGTCGGGCGCCCGCGGGGCGCGGCGTGGCGGGAACGAGCCTGGCGATGCCGAAGAGCCCGACGACGCCGAGCGCGGCGACGATCGCGAAGGTGGTGCGCCAGCCGACGGCCTGCCCGATGAAGGTGCCCAGCGGCACACCGACGATGTTGGCGACGGTGAGCCCCGTGAACATGGTCGCGATGGCCCCGGCCTTCTTGTCCGGGGCGACCAGCTCGGCCGCGACGACGGACCCGATGCCGAAGAACGAGCCGTGGGCGAGCGAGGCGACGACGCGGCCGGTCAGCATCAGCCCGAAGCTCGGGGCGACGGCGGAGAGGACGTTGCCGAGCACGAACAGGCCCATGAGCAGCATGAGCATCCGCTTGCGGCTGACCTTGTTGCCGAGCACGGTGAGCAGGGGCGCGCCGAGGACGACGCCGAGCGCGTATCCGGTGACGAGGAGACCGGCGGTCGGGATGGTGACGCCGTAGTCGGCGGCGATCTCGGGCAGCAGCCCCATGATCACGAATTCGGTGGTGCCGATTCCGAAGGCACCGACGGCCAGTGCGAGGAGTGCGAGAGGCATGGCTCGACCTTCTACGATTGCTTGAGTGAGCTCCTTAGGTGCTTCGACAATAATTGCAGGCGCGCTATAAAAGCAAGCGCGGGTAGAGGGTGTCGGCAGTGTGATCGCCTCGTCGAAGGAGTTCGTGTGCAGCGATCGCGTACCCCCAGGACCGCCGGACGGGGTGCTCCTGGCGGTCCCATCCCGGGCTTTCGGTTCCGGCGTGCCGAGGCCCGGCACCGGGTGGTTCGGATGGATGGACCGGTGGTGCGTATGGATCGTGGGTCCGGTTCTTCCGGTGGTGTGGCCCCCGCGTGTCGTGACTGCGGGGGCCTCTTCGCACGGGCCGTGGTGGCCGGTCTTCCCTCGCGTCAATCGCGCCAGGCGCCGGCGGCCGCGGCCTCCTTCACGAACAGGGTGAAGGGGCGGGAAGGAAATGCGCCGCGACAAGCCGGGCCGGCAGGCAGTCCTGGACCGGCTGCTCGACCTTCGGATCCCGCGCTCGGCGCAGTGATCGGCATCGCCCTCGGCTTCCGCCGGCTGCTACCACTCGGGGTGCACGTCGTGGCTGTCGTAGCGTGATCCTGTCTCGGTGATCCAGGGGCGGAAGCGGCCGGGCCCGGAGTCTTCGTGGGCGTAGGTCACCGGCTCCTCGGTGTCGTCGGTGACGACGACGGCTCCGGCCTTCTGCGCGCAGCGCAGGGCGTGTGTCCAGTGCCGACCGTGATGGCCGGTGCGGTAGTCGGGGGTCTTGCACTGAGTCATCGGTTTCTCACCGCCGTGCCGCGTCGCCTCCTGCCCGCACTGAGGGAGCAGGTGTCTGGTTCATGTCGAACATGGCTAAATACCCGATTTGTGAAATCTTGAACATCCGATCGCCGCCGCCCGCGGTTCGTCAGCCGGCGGGCCCGATCCGACGGCCATGGTCCGTTCGGCCTCATCGTGATCGACATGCTCGACGCCTCCGCACGCGGTCTCGCGGGGGTGATCAAGGAGCGACGGGGTAGCCGCGTGACGTGATCACCGTGGGAGTGGAAGAGGAGTATCTGCTGGTGGATCCGGCCACGGGCGTGCCGAAGCCGCTCGTGGAGGACGTGAGCCGCACGGCCGGTCTTGGTGCGTTCGCCCAGCGGGACGAAGTGCAGGACGAGTTGCTGCAGGCCCAGATCGAGGTGGCCACTCCCGTGTGCCGGAGCCTTGCGGAGGTCGGCGGCCATCTGCTGCGCCTGCGACACGCCCTCGCGTCGGCCGCCGAGGCGAACGGCTGTCGGATCGCGGCCACGGGCGCGGCCCCGTTGCGCGGGGTGCTGCCGGTACCGGTGACCCCGTCGCCCCGCTATCTGCGGATGGAGGCCGAGGCGGGAAAGCTGGTCGACGAGCAGCTGATCTGTGGCATGCACGTCCACGTGGGCGTTCCCGATCCGGATACAGGTGTGGCCGTACTGAACAGGATCCGGCCGTGGCTCCCGACGCTCTTGGCCATGTCGGCCAACTCGCCCGTGTGGGACGGGCGGGACACCGGGTTCGCGAGCTGGCGCACCATCGTGTTCGGACGGTGGCCCGTGAGCGGGCCGCCGCCGCACTTCGACGGGTACCCCGACTACGAACGGCGCTTGGCGGCACTGGCGGCATCAGGCGTGATCGCCGACAAGGCACAGGCCTACTGGCAGGCACGGCTGTCCGACCGGTACCCCACCGTCGAGGTGCGGTGCCTGGACGTCCAGCTCCGGGCCGACGACGCGGTCATGCTCGCAGGCGTCGTACGCGCCCTGGTCGTCACCGCGATCGCCGAGGAGAAGGCCGGCATGGCGCTGACCCCGTGCGAGCCCGAGATCCTGCACGCCGCCAACTGGCACGCGGCCCGGCACGGCCTGAACGGCACCCTGGTCGGTCGGGACGGACTTCCGCTCAGCAGCGGCGACGCGTTGTGCTCGCTGTTCCGCCACATCACTCCCGCGTTGGAGGAGTCCGGTGACCTCCGCGAGGTGAACGCACTCGTCCACAGACTGCTCCGGGAGGGCACTCCCGCCGATCGTCAGCGCCGAGCCCTGGCCGACGGCGGGCTTTCGGGGTTGATCGGCCTGATCACCGGTACCACCGTGTCCGACTGATGTCCGGCCGCCGACCTGCATCGATGGGGCTATGCCCTGGCCTGCGCGGATGAGTCTTTCCGCCCCCGCCCGTTCTCCTCTCGGTAGTGACGCTCCGTGGCGCTGGGTGGGGCGTTGGGCGGGTGCCCTGGCGGGTGCCGAGGCAGGCGCGGAACGGACGCGGAACCCGTCCCGCGCCTCGGGCATCGTCAGCGTTCCGACGTGGCGATCTGTGCGCGCAGTGCCTTCTTGTCGACCTTCCCCATCGGTGTGCGAGGAAGCTGTGGCATCGTGATCAGCCGGTCGGGGATCTTGTACGCGGCCAGGCCGCGGCCCCTGAGGAATTCCTTCATGGCGGACGGGCGGACGTCCGCCTCATTGAGGATGACGAACGCGTACGTCCGCTCGCCGAGCACGGTGTCCGCCACGCCGATCACGGCCGCGTCCTGGACGGCGGGGTGGGTGCGCAACTGCCGCTCCACCTCCTCGGCGGAGACCTTCTCGCCGGCCCGGTTGATGACGTCCTTGTTCCTGCCGACGATCACGATGTTGCCGTCCGGCCTGCGCCGGACGAGGTCGCCGGTGCGGAAGAAACCGTCAGGCGTGAACGAGCGGGCGTTCTCCTCGGGCGCCTGGTAGTACCCGCGGATGGTGTACGGGCCCCGCGCCTGCATCTCGCCCGCCTCCCCGTCGGGCACGGGGTTCCCCGACTCGTCGACGATCCGGACCTCGTCACCCGGCGACATGGGGCGGCCGTCCGTGTTCACGGCCGCCTCCTCCGGGTCGTCGAACCGGGTGTGGGTCAGCAGCCCCTCGCTGATGCCGTACCACCGCTGGATGCGGCAGCCCAGCACCTGGGCCGCGCGGCGCGCCAGCGCCGGGTCGAGCGGGGCGCTGCCCACCTGGATCAGCAGGCGGGACAGTTCGCCGGGCGGTCGTCCGGAATCGGCCCACAGCCGCAACACGGAGGGGACGACCGTGGTCACGGTGACCCCCTCGCGGCGGATCAGCGAGAAGACGTCGTCGGGCCGCACGCTCGACGTGAGGACCGCCTTCCCGCCCAGCAGGAGACTGCCGAACACGCCCGGACAGGCGAGGGCCGCCTGGTGCGCGACCGGGTTGACGGCGAGGTACACCACCTCCGGGCCCACCTGCATCGCCTCCGCGCAGGCCCGCATGACGTACGCGTAGTCGTCGTGGGCCCGGGGAATCAGCTTCGGCAGTCCGGTGGTGCCCCCGGAGAGCAGGAACAGCGCGGGGTCGGACGCGTCCACCTGGGGCAGCGCGACGTCCTGGGCGTCCAGCGACTCCAGCGACGTGAACTCCTGGGCGTCGCCGCTGACGATCACGTGCGGGACCGACGGGATCTCCCGGGCGATGGTGCGGAAGTCGAACCCGCCGAACTCGTCCTTCACCACATAGGCGACAGCCCCGGAGTGGGCGCACAGATGCGCGATCTCGCCTCTGCGGTGACCGGGCAGCGCCAGCACCGGGATCGCTCCGGCCCGCAGCAGCGCGAAGACCAGGACGACGAACTCCGGGATGTTGGGGAGGTGCACCACCACCCGGTCCAGGGGCTTGATGCCCAGCCCGATCAGGCCGCCCGCCAACCGGTCCGCCCGCCGGGACAGCTCCGCGTAGGTCATCCGGCGTTCGCCGCACACCACGGCCACCTTCTCGGCGTTCCGTTCGCACGACTCGTGCAACAGGTCACCGATCGGCCGACCGAGCCAGACCCCTGTTCGGCGCAGGTCCGCCGCGAACTGTTCGGGCCAGGGCACAAAACCGTCAAGCATGATCGCGTTCCCTTTCAACGGTGGGTCGAGACGGGGATCGAGGAGCGCGGCGGTCCGGGTGGAGCCGCGGGTGCCCTCGGTCTGTGCCGGCCGCGAGCCTGAGGCAACGAGGGCGGAGGGCGGGTGCCTTCCTGCGGTGGCGGGCGGTGTCCGGTGCGGTGGTGCGCGACGTCCGCGTGCGACCTGAGCCCGATGCCGTACGGCGGCGTGCCCGTGGCCCTTGTCGTCTCTTGGCATCGTCAGCGTCGCGGTCCATCGCGCCCCGATCTCTTGCCGACATCTGTCGAGGGACCCGCGAATCCACCACGAGCGGAAAACATGGTGCGGTCGGAACGACAGTCGACCAGAAAGGCGGAGAGGATGAGCCGGATACGGGAACGCGGCTGGGTGCGGTCGATGACCGCCGGTGGCCCTCTCGGCGTACGCGTGGTGTGCTTCCCGCACTCGGGGGGCTCGGGGATCGCCTTCGGAGAGTGGTCCGCCGCGGTGCCGCCAGGTGTGTCGCTGATGGCCGTCCAGTACCCCGGCCGGGGCGACCGCTTCGGAGAGCCGCCCGTGGACGACGTGGCCGCGATGGCAGGCTGCGCGGCGGCGGAGCTGCTGCGGTTGCCTCCGGGCGACCACATACTGTTCGGGCACAGCCTGGGCGCGCTGGTCGCCTACGAGACCGCCCTGCTGCTGCGGGATGCCGGCGAGGAACCCCTGGCGCTCTGTGTGTCGGCCGCCATGCCGCCCGGACGGATGACCAACAGAGGCGTCCACCTGGAGCCCGACGACGAGTTCTGGGCGACACTGTGCGCGCTGGGCGGCATCGAACCCGCGGTCGCCGAGAACGCCGAGCTGCGCGACCTCCTGCTGCCCGTCATCCGCTCGGACCTGCGGGCCCACGCGACCTATCGGCCCCGTCCCGGCACCCGTCCGCTGTCCTGTCCTGTGCGCTGCTACCACGGCGCGGGCGACCCGTTGGTGGAGCAGGCCCAGTTGGCGGAGTGGGCGAGCGTCACCTCCGGCGGCTTCACGCAGACCGTGCGGCCGGGCGGGCACTTCCACGTGACGACCGACGTCGCGGAGCTCGTCGCGGACGTGCTGAGCCAGGGCGGGAAGTGAGGCGGCGTTGACCACCATCGCCGTGATTCCCGGTGACGGCATCGGTCCCGAGGTGATCGAGCCTGCGTTGGACGTCCTCGACGCCCTCCGCCTCGGAGTGAAGACGGACGTTCTGGATCACGTCAACGCGGAGACCTACCTGCGCACCGGAACGGCGCTGACCGGAGCCGACCTCGACCGGATCCGGTCCAGCGAGGTGGCGCTCCTGGGCGCGGTCGGGGATCCCCGGCTCAGCGACACCGCGTACGTGCGCACCGTCCTCACCACCTTGCGTCTCGAACTCGACCTCTACGTCAACTACCGGCCCGCCAGACTCTGGCACGACAGGCTCAGTCCGCTGCGCGACCCGGCCCGCCGGGCGATCGACTGCGTGATCGTCAGGGAGAACACCGAGGGGCTCTACAGCGGCATCGGTGGCGGTACGCGCGCGGGGACCCCCCAGGAGATCGCCATCGACGTGGACCTCAGCACCCGCCAAGGCGTTTCACGAGTACTGGACTTCGCCTTCTCGGTGGCGCGCAGGTCGGTGTGCCTCGTCGACAAGGCCAATGCCGTCCGCAACGGCGGACAGCTGTGGCAGCGGTGCTGGAGCGAGGCGGTCGCACGGCACCCGCGCGTCGAGACGTCGCACCTCTACGTGGACACCGCCGCCCTGCGGCTGGCCACCGATCCCACCGCCTTCGACGTCATCGTCACCAACAACTCCTACGGCGACATCCTGAGCGACCTCACGGCCGCGCTCGCCGGCGGACTCGGCGTGGCGGCGTCGGCGAATCTCAACCCCGTGACCGGACAGGCGCTCTTCGAGCCCGTGCACGGCAGCGCCCCGGACATCGCGGGCACCGGCATCGCCAACCCGTTCGGCGCGATCCTCTCCGTGGCCCTGCTGGTCGAGCACCTGGGCCGGACCGAGGCGGCGGACGCGGTCCGGCGGGCGGTCGCCGCGACCGTGGCCGCCGACCACGTCACCCCCGACCTCGGAGGATCCCTGAGCACGAAGGAGGTGGGCGCCGCGGTCCTGACGGAACTGCGGCGACCCTAGCGAGGTGAGGACGCGGACACGGCCGCGGAACTGCGGGCGAAGCAACGGACCAGGGGTGGGGACGGGATGAATCGGAACGGAACGGACCGCACGGACGGGTACGCGGAGACCGTCATCGTGGGGGCCGGTCTGGTGGGCGCGGTCACGGCTCTCTACCTCGCGCCCCGCTTCGGGCCGGTCACCCTGCTGGAGAAGCGGGCGGACCTCAGGCGGGAGCCCGGTGGACAACGCCGGTCACTCGTCGTGATGCTGTCGTCGCGCGGGTGGCGCGCCCTGTCGGACCTGGGCCTCGCGGACGCCGTGCGCCGGATATGCGTCCCCCTGCACGGACGCAGCGGGCACCTGCCCGACGGCCGGACACGGGTGACCCCCTACAGCCGGGACGGACAGCCCATCTGGGCGGTGGAGCGCCGGCGGCTGCACCACATCCTGCTGGACGCCGCCGAGGCGACCCCGGGTGTGCGCGTCCGCTTCGGCCGGCGCGTGCGCTCGGTGGACCTGGACGAACCCGCGGTGGTGGTGGAGGACGGGCACGTCTCGCACCGGCTGACGTGCCGCCGGGTCCTCGGCTGCGACGGCGCGCACTCCGCGGCCCGGGCCGCCCTGGAGGCGCGCGGCACCCGGGCCGAGGTGCGCAGGCTGGACCTGGCCTACCAGGAGATCGACGTACCGGCCGGCCGTCTGGACCCGACCATCACGCACTACTGGCCCTCCGGGAACGCGATGTTCGCGGCGCATCCCCTGCCGTCGGGGAAGCTCTCGGGCTCCTTGTTCATGCGCCGCGACGGCCCCGCCCCGTCCTACGCGGCGGCCCGCAGCGGCCAAGACTTGTATGAGATGTTCGCCGCCCTCTTCCCCGAACTGATCAGGATCATCCCCGACATCGCGGAACAGCTCGCCGACAAGGCCGTCTCGACCCTCACGACCGTCCGCTGCGACCGATGGGTCTGGCGCGACACCTTCGCGCTGCTCGGTGACTCCAGTCACGCGATGGCGCCCTTCATGGGGCACGGCATGAACTGCGGCTTCGAGGACGCCCGGGTCCTCGTCGACTGCCTCGACGCCTCCGCGGACTGGGAGGCGGGCCTGGCCGCCTACGAGAAGTCGCGGACCGAGGACGCCGACGCGATCTCCGAGCTCTCCTACCGGCACTACTTCACCATGGCCAACCCACGTCGCGAGGGGACCGCCGAGGAGGTGCTACGCGGGCGGCTGACGGCTCTTTTCCCGGACCGGTTCGTTCCGCTGTACGAGCGGTGCGCCTTCACCGAGGAGAGCTATGCCTCCATACTGCGCGACGACCAGCGTCTGGACCGGCTCGTGGCGGATCTGCTGGCCCGGCACGGCGCCGAGCTGGTCTCGGCCCCCGACGACCGGCTGCGCGCCTGCACCCCTCTCCCCACCCCGACCACAGCCACCTCGGAGGACCCCGCATGTTCGTGATCCTGTTCAAGTCGCGCCTGTCCGAGCACGCCGGCGAGGACTACGCCGCCACCGAGGAGCGGATGCAGGAGCGGGTTCGCGCCATCGCCGGCTCCGACCCGGTGGAGGTCAAGAACTACACCGGGGAGGATGGTGAGCGTCTCACCGTCCTGATGTGGCGGGACAAGGAGACGTTGGACAAGTGGCGTTGCGACCCCGAGCACCAGGTGGCGCAGCGACAGGCCAGGAAGCACTGGTACTCCGCCTACGAGCTGACCGTCGCCGAGGTGATCCGGACCAGCGCGCACGACAACGGGAGCCCGACCGCGGCGGCCGAGGAGCCGCGTCAGTGCGGTGATCCGGGCGGCCGGGAGGCGTGACGAGCCTGCTCACCCGCCGCTGCGTCACCTTCCGGCGCACCAGGACCTGGAAGGCATTCCCGGGCCCGAGCGGGAGGCGTCACCGGACCGGATCGAGGACGTCCTCGACCGGCCGCTCGACGCCGCTCCCGGTCCGGGTCTCCACGCGCGGGACCCGCGATCGAAGGATGTCCTCCGAGGGCGGTAGAGCAGGTCGGACGGACGTCGGGCCGCGCGGACTGGCGGAGTTGTTTCGGTGTTGGCCAGTTCCTTGTCGATCTCTGACCAAAATCTTTCATCCCGGTTGTTGAACCGCACGGGCCGCGACAAACATCGACACGGCGAGGGGTCAATGACCGGGAAACCACGTTTGCTGGGGGCATCTGGATGGGCTGTACCGGCGTCACGTCAGCGCAGGAAGCCATGTGGCTCGCGCAGGAATTCACTCCCGACGTACCGAACAATGTGGCGACTCTCTGGGACATCGACGGTGACCTGGACACCGCCCTGCTCGCCACGGCCCTGCGGGCGGCGGTGGTGGAAGCCGACGCGCTGGCGGTGAACTTCCGCCACGACGGCGGGCTGCGGACGGTCGCCCGGGACCTCGGGGCGTGGGAGCCGTTCCGCCTCGACGTCGGCGACGCCGCCGACCCCGCCGACGCGGCCCGCGCTGTCGTCGGCGAGCTCGTACGCCGTCCCTTCGACCTGACCGAGGACGCGCTGCTGCGGATCGGCTCGATCCGGCTGGGACCCGACCGTCACCTGCTCGTGCTCGTCTTCCACCACATCCTCACCGACGCGTTCGGCGTTCTCACCCTGCTGTCCGGGCGGATCGCCGAGATCTACCGTGCGCTGCGCGTCGGCTCCGCGGTGCCCGACGGCGCCCCGAACCCGCCCGGGGTCGCGGCGGCGAAGGACGCCGTCTACCGGGCGTCGGAGCGGTCCGCCGACGCCGAGCGGTTCTGGCGCGACTACCTTGCCGACGACCTGCCCGCCGCCCGTCTGCCGGTCGGCGTCCGTCCGGGCACCGACGCCCCCATGGACCTGCCGGGGTACTGGGACGACCTCACCGCCACGCAGGGGATGGTCACCCGCACCGCGTCGGTTCCGGCCGTCGAACGCGCCGCCTGGGAAGACGCCGCCGCCGCGGCCGGGACCTCGGTCCCCGACCTGATCGCTTCGGCCGCCACCGCGTTTCTGGGGCACATGTGCGGCCTGTCCGAACCGCTGCTGACCATCACCGTCAATCACCGCGTCGGCGCGCTGCGCCGCTCCCTCGGCCTGCTCTCCAACCGGGTGCCGCTGCGCACGCGGGTGGACCCCGGGGCCGACTTCGTGGAACTGGCCGAGGAGCTCGGGCGCGAGCGGCGTCGTGTCCTGCGGCACGCCCGGCATGACATATCCCTGATCAAACGGGCCACCGGCCACGCCGGCGACGTGCGCAGCCCGTTCGGCGCGGTCGTCAACGTGCTCCCCTCCGTCGAAGCACTCGACCTGGCGGGAGCCTCGGCCCACTTCGCCGGTGGCACCTTCGGCGTGATCGACGAGGTGATGGTCTGCGTCTACACCGACGGAAGGGCCGACAGCGACCTGTACGTCCGGTTCGACGCGCCGCGGGCCGAGTACGACGACCAGGACATCGCCGGACTCGCCGAGCGGTTCGTGACCTTCCTGCGTACGGCCCTGGCCGACCCGCACGCCCCGGTCGGGACGGTCTCCGCGCTGCATCCAGCGGAACGACGCGCCCTGCTCACGGAGTACGCCGGACGCACGGTGACCCCGCAGCCGACGACCCTGACCGAACTGCTGGACCGACAGGCCCGCGCCACCCCGGACGCCGTCGCGGTGACCTTCGAGGACACCCGGGTGACGTATCGGGAACTGGCCGAGTGGTCCGGCCGACTGGCCCGCCTGCTGACCGAGCGCGGCGCCGGGCCCGAGCGGTTCGTCGCGGTCGCGGTGCCCCGTTCGCTGGAACTGGTCGTCGCGCTGGTCGCGGTCCTCAGGGCAGGCGCCGCCTACGTTCCCGTCGATCCGGACTACCCGGCCGCGCGGGTCGAGTTCATGCTCGCCGACGCCGCGCCCGCGCTGCTGCTGACGGTCAAGGACACCGCGGACCGGCTGCCCCGGACGGATGTCCCCGTGGTCATGGTCGACGACGCTCCGCTCACCGAAGGGCCCGTCACGTCCGCCCCGCACCGCGTCGACCACCCCGCGTACATGATCTACACGTCGGGATCGACCGGTCGGCCCAAGGGCGCCGTCGTCACGCACGCCGCGATCGTCAACCGGCTCCTCTGGATGCAGGATCGCTTCCGTCTCGATGGCGCCGACCGGGTCCTGCAGAAGACGTCCGCCTCGTTCGACGTGTCCGTCTGGGAGTTCTTCTGGCCGCTGATCACCGGCGCCACCCTGGTGGTCGCCCGACCGGACGGGCACCGCGATCCGGACTACCTCGCCGAGGTGATCCGGCGGGCCGGCGTCACGACGGCGCATTTCGTCCCGTCGATGCTGGCCGAATTCGTCAGCGAGGAGAGAGCTGCCGCCTGCACCGGTCTGCGCCGCGTCGTGTGCAGCGGAGAGGCGCTGCCGGCCGAGCTGGCCGCACGGTTCCACCGGACCTTCGGCGTGCCACTGCACAACCTGTACGGGCCGACCGAGGCGGCCGTGGACGTCACCGCGTGGCAGTACCGGCCCGGGGCGCGGACCGTACCGATCGGCACCCCGATCTGGAACACCGCGCTCTATGTCCTCGACAGCCGGCTGCGTCCGCTGCCGCCCGGCGTTTTCGGTGACCTCTATATCGAGGGCGCCGGCCTCGCCCGTGGCTACCACGACCGCCGGGCCCTGACCGCGGAGCGTTTCGTGGCCTGCCCGTTCGGGGAACCGGGGCGGCGTATGTACCGGACCGGCGACCTGGCGCGCTGGAACGCCGACGGCGAACTGGAGTTCGCCGGCCGAGCCGACCACCAGGTGAAGATCCGCGGCTTCCGGGTAGAGCCCCAGGAGATCGAGGACACGCTGACCGTCCACCCCGGAGTGCTCCGGGCGGCCGTCGTCGCCCGGCGCGGCCGAGGCGCCGACGGAGCCGCCCAGCTCGTCGCCTACGTCGTCCCGGCCACCTCCGGCAGCGGCGGCAGCGCCACCGACTGGGATCTGCACGCCGGTCTGGACATCGCCGAGCTGCGGGGCTTCGTCGCGGCCCGGCTGCCCGCCCACCTGGTGCCCGCCGCCTTCGTCGCGCTGGACCGCATGCCGCTGACCGCGAACGGGAAGCTGGACCGGGCGGGGCTGCCGGAGCCGGAGGTCACCCGCCGTGCCCACCGGCCGCCCAGGACCGGTGACGAGAGGCTCCTGGCCGCCGGTTTCGCCGAGGTCCTCGGCCTGAGCGACATCGGGATCGACGACGACTTCTTCACTCTGGGCGGCGACAGCATCCGGGCGATCCAACTGGTGGCCCGCGCCCGCGCCGGCGGTCTCGCGCTCAGCCCGCGCACCGTGTTCGAGTTCCGCACCGTCGCCGCGCTCGCGCAGGCCGCGACCCGCGACACCGCGCCGGTGGCCCTCGCCGAACTCGAGGGCGGGGGCGTCGGCGTGCTGCCGCTGCCCCCCATGGCCAGGCTGTACGCCGAACGGGGCCCAGGCCTGGACCGCCTCGCCCAGTGGCTGGTCCTCGAACTGCCCGCGGCCGTCGACCTCCCCGGCCTCACCGCGGCCCTGCGCGCCGTCCTCGACCGGCACGACGGCCTGCGCTCACGGCTGACGGACGAGGGCATGCTGGTGCAGCCACCCGGCACTCCGTCCGCCGGCGCACTCATCGACCGGGTCGACTGCCCGGGCGACTGGGACGGCGAGGCGTGGCAGACCCTGCTGCGCGCCGAGGCCGCGGAGGCCGTACGGCACATCGACGCCCGGGCCGGGCAGATGCTCCGGCTGGTCTGGTTCCAGGCGGCCGCGGGCGGCCCCGGGCGGCTGCTGGTCGTGGCCCACCACCTGGTCGTCGACGGCGTGTCCTGGCGGGTGCTGCTGCCCGACCTGGCCGAGGCCTGGCGCCAGGTCCAGGAAGGACGGACCCCCGCCCTGCCGCAGGTGGGTACCTCCCTGCGCCGATGGATGCACGCCCTGGCCGACGAGGCGTCCCGTCCCGGACGGGTGGCGGAGGTGTCGTCGTGGCGCGACCTGCTCGCCGCCCCCGTCGCACCCGTGGGCTCCCGGCCGCTCGACCCCGCGCGGGACATCACCTCCACCACGGAGACAGTCCGGGTGGAACTGCCGGCCGATCTCACGGACGCGATCCTGACCTCCGTCCCCACCGCCTTCCGCAGCGGTGCGGACGACGTCCTGCTCACCGCCCTCGTTCTCGCGCTGGCCCACGAACGGCGGGGGGTCACCGACGGCACGACGGTCGTACGGGTGGAGGGACACGGCAGGCAGGAGGAGCTGGTGCCGGGCGCGGACCTGTCCCGCACGGCCGGCTGGTTCACCACGGTCACCCCCGTACGCCTCGACGTCTCGGGAATCGACGTGGACGCCGCGATCACCGGAGGAGCCGCCGCGGGTGACGCGCTCAAGCGGGTGAAGGAGCAGCGCAGGGCCCTGCCCGACCAGGGCATCGGCTACACCCTGCTGCGCTACCTCAACGACGACACCGCGGCGCTGTTGAGCCCGTATGCGGTGGACGACATCGGATTCAACTTCCTGGGCCGCTTCTCCTTCGAACGCCCGGAGCCGACGTCCGGACACGACCCCGCCCGCGGCTCGGGATGGATCCCGGCGCCCGAATGCGCCGAGCTGGTTGCCGCACCGGCCGCGGACATGCCGACGCCCAGCGCGCTCGAACTGAACGCCCTGGTCACCGGCGTCGGCGACGACGCGCGCCTCACCGCCCTGTTCACCTTCGCCACCGGAGTGCTGACCGCCGACGAGGTCCGCGCCCTGTCCCGGACCTGGTGCGCCGCCCTGCGCGGCCTGCGGAGCCTGGTCGCGTCGGGCGGGCGGGGACTGACCCCGTCCGACGTTCCGCTGGTCACCGTCCGCCAGGAAGAACTGGACGGCTGGCAGAGGCAGTTCGGACGCGTCGGCGACGTATGGCCGCTCACGCCTTTGCAGGACGGGCTGCTGTACCACACGATGCTCGCGCAGAGCGCGTCCGAGGCGTACCAGACACAGTTCGTGTTCCGGCTCGAAGGCGTGGTGGACCCGGCGCGGCTGCGGGCCGCGGGCCAGGCCCTGCTCGACCGGCACCCGAACCTGCGGGTCGCGTTCCAGCCGAGCGCCACCGGTGAGCCCGTGCAGGTCGTCGTGGACGACGTCCCGCTGCCCTGGCGGCACCTCGACCTCACCGGCGACCCCGACGCCGCCACGCGGTTGGAGGAGATCCTTGCCGAGGAGCGGGACGTCCGCTTCCGCCCGGACAGCCCGCCGCTGCTGCGCCTGACCCTGGTCACGCTCGGCCCCCGGCACGCCGAACTGGCCCTCACCGCCCACCACGTGCTGCTCGACGGCTGGTCGGTGCCGCTCGTCGAGCGCGAGCTGATGGACCTCTACGCGGCCGACGGCGTCGACACCGCACCGGGCCGCACGCACGGCTACCGGGACTTCCTGAGCTGGCTGTCACGGCAGGACACGGCACGCTCCGCCCGCGCGTGGGCCGAGGAACTCGCCGGGGTGGCCGAGCCGACCCTGCTGGCGCCCACGACGCCCGGGGCCCGGCCGGCCGACGGGGGCAGCGGACAGATCGACGTACCGCTCACCGGCGAGGACGCCGCCAGGCTGACGCGCCGGGCCGCGGAGTGGGGCGTCACCGCCAATACCCTGGTGCAGGGCGCGTGGGCCATGGTGCTCGCGCAGCTCACCGGCCGCGACGAGGTGCTGTTCGGCGCCACGGTCGCGGGCCGGCCCTCCGGGCTGCCGGGCGCGGACACCACGATCGGCCTGTTCATCAACACCGTGCCCGTGCGGGTGCGATGTACGTCGGCCGACCCGGTCCCGGAGGTGCTCGGCCGCCTCCAGAACGCCCAGGCGGGACTGCTGGACCACCATCACCTGGGGCTCGCCGACATCCAGCGGGCCACCGGCCTGAACGCGCTGTTCGACACGCTGGTGGTGTTCGAGTCGTTCCCCGTCGACCGGTCCGGCCACTCGGCGGCGGGCGCGTCGGCACAACCGGTGGTGACCGGTATCCGTCCGTACGCCCCGCCGCACTATCCGCTGACCGTGATCGCGGCGGCCGACCCGCTGTTGCGGATCTCCTTCCAGTACCGCCGCAACGTCTTCGAGCGGACCGCCGTGGAGGCGCTCGCCGACCGGCTGGTTCGGGTGCTGCGGCAGTTCGCCGCCGGTTCGCGGACCACCGTCGGCGCGCTCGACGTGCTGTCCGACGCGGAGCGCGAACAGGTGCTGCACGGCTGGAACGACACCGCGGTCCCGGCCCCCCAGCGGACCGTCCCCGATCTGATCGCGGCGCGGGCGGCGGCGACGCCGGACACGGTCTGTGTCGAGTTCCGCGAACACCGGCTGACCTACCGGGAGCTGGACGAGCGGGCCGGCCGACTGGCGCACTGGCTGGCCGGGCAGGGCGTGGGCCCCGAGTCCCGGGTCGTGGTGCTGCTGCCCCGCTCGGCCGACCTGGTGGTGGCCCTGCTGGCCGTGTGGAAGGCCGGCGGCACGTATGTGCCGGTGGACCCGGAGTATCCGGCCTCCCGGGTACGGGCCGTGGTCGAGGACAGCGCACCGGTGCTGGTCCTCGACGAGGAGCGGCTGGCAGGGGTGGACCTGTCGGACCGGTCCCCTCACCCCGCCCACGGCCCGCGCGTCCCGGTGGGCGCCGACCACGCCGCCTACGTCATCTACACCTCCGGCTCCACGGGTACACCCAAGGGCGTGGTGATCCGGCACGGTGCCCTGGCGATCCTGCTGACCGGTATGCAGGATCGATTCACGTTGACTGCGGAGGACCGGCTGCTGGCCTGCGCCACCGTCGCGTTCGACATCGCCGCGCTGGAACTCTTCCTGCCCCTGCTCGCCGGCGGCCGGGTGGTACTGGCCGGCAAGGACGACATCATCCAGCCGACGGCACTCCTCGGCCTCGTCCAACGGTCCGGCGTCACCGTCATGCAGGCCACCCCCGCGCTCTGGCAGAGCCTGGTCACCCATGCCCCGGCCTGTCTGACCGGGCTGCGGGTGATCTCCACCGGCGAGGCCCTGCCCCTCGCGCTCGCCGAAACCCTGTGCCGGCACGCCGCCGAGGTCACCAACCTCTACGGCCCCACCGAGACCACCGTCTACGCCACCGCCGCCCGTCTGCTCCCCGGCCACTCCGGCCTGCCTCCCTCCGTCGGCGGCCCGGTCGCCGGCACCCGGATCCTCGTGCTGGACCACGCGCTGCGCCCGGTGCCGCCCGGCGCGACGGGTGACCTCTGGATCGCCGGCGAGGGCCTGGCCCGCGGCTACCACGGCAGGCCGGGCATGACCGCCGAGCGGTTCGTGGCCTGCCCGTTCGGGCCACCGGGCGCGCGGATGTACCGCAGCGGGGATCTCGCCCGCTGGACGGTCACGGGTGAGGTGGAGTACCTCGGCCGTTCCGACCACCAGATCAAACTGCGCGGCTTCCGGATCGAGCCCGCCGAGGTCGAGCACACCCTGACCCGCCACCCCGCGGTCCGCCGGGCCGTCGTCATCGCCCGCGAGGACCGGCCGGGCGACCACCGGCTGGTGGCGTACGTGGTCCCGGAGTCCGCCACCGAGCCACCCAGCACGGAACTCCTGCGGGAGGCGCTCGGAGAGCGATTGCCGGCCTACATGATCCCGGCCGCGTTCGTGGCGCTCACGGAACTGCCGCTGACGCCCAACGGCAAGCTCGACCGTTCCGCCCTGCCCTGCCCGGAGCTCGAAGGCGACGAGTACCGAGCTCCCGGCTCGCCCCGGGAGCGGACGCTGTGCGCGCTGTTCGCCGAGGTCCTGGGCGCCGAGCGGATCGGTCTCGACGACGACTTCTTCGTCCTGGGCGGCCATTCGCTGATGGCCACCCGGCTCGTGGCCCGGGTACGCGCCGAGATGGGCGTGGACATCCCGATGCACCTCCTGTTCACCGCCCCCACCGTTGCCGAACTGACCGCCCGCTGGGACGAGATGGCGGCCTCCACTCGCAAGCCGCTGCGGAGAATGACCGAAAGGTAGGAAACACCATGACCCCCCTGTCGTACGCGCAGCGGCGAATGTGGTTCATCAACCGCTTCGAAGGTCCGTCCTCCACCTACAACATCCCGCTTCTCCTGCGTTGCCACGGCCCGCTCGACACGGTCGCGCTGCGGGCGGCGTTTCGTGACGTGATGGTCCGCCACGAGGTCCTGCGCACCGTCTTCACCGAGACCGACGGCCAGCCGTACCAGCGTGTTCTCGACCCTGCCGAGATCGAACTGCCCTGGCAGGACTGGGGCCGGGTGGCACCCGAGCGGGTGCCCGGCGTGGTGGCGTCGGTCAGCGGCAGCTGGTTCGACCTGTCGAGGGACGTGCCGCTGCGCGGCTGCGTCCTCCAGGGCGCCGACGAGGAATTCCTGGTGGTCCTGGTGATCCACCACATCGCCGGCGACGGCGGATCGCTGGCCCCCCTGGCCCGTGACGTGTCGACGGCCTACCGGGCCCGGGTGACCGGCACGGCACCTGACTGGGCCGAACTGCCTGTGCAGTACTCGGACTACGCGCTGTGGCAGCACGAAATGCTGGGCGACGAAAAAGATCCGGACAGTGTTGTCTCGGTGCAGAGCGCCTATTGGCGCGAGGAACTGGCGGGCGTGTCCAAGCCTCTTCCCCTGCCGCTGGACCGGCCCCGCCCCGAGACGGCGAGTTTCCGGGGCGGAGCGGTCCCGATCGGGCTGTCCGCGGAACTCCGCACCGAGGTGGAGAAGTTGGCGCAAACCCACGGCGTCACGATGGCGATGGCATTGCAGGCGACCTTGGTGGTGTTGTTGCATCGGCTGGGGGGAGGCAAGGACGTGACCGTCGGCTCGCCGATCGCGGGCCGTACAGAGGAGGCACTGAACGAACTGGTGGGCTTCTTCGTCAATACGTGGACGCTCCGCCTGCAGGTAACCCCGGACCGGCCGTTCGAGTGGGTGCTCGAACAAGTGCGGAGGAAGGCCCTTGCCGCCTACGACCACCAGGACGTGCCGTTCGAGCGGCTCGTGGAGCTGTTGCGGCCGGAACGGTCGACCGCTCATCACCCCTTGTTCCAGGTCGTGCTGGCATGGCAGAACAACACCGCACCGCACCTGGACCTGCCGGGCCTCGCCGTGACGATGGAACCGCTGCCCACCGGCAGCGCGAAGTTCGACCTGTTCTTCAACCTGGCACCGGACGAGTCCACCGGCTCCGTCGTCGGGGAGATCGAGTACGCCACCGACCTCTTCGACCGCGCCACGGTGGAGGAGATCGCCGCACGGTTCGTGGCCGTGGTCGAGGAGGTCGTGGCCGACCCGAGGACCACCGTCGGCACAGCGGCCGAGGCCGGGACCGGGCCGTCCGGCACCACCCTCGACGCCGCCGAACGCCGAAAGATCCTCGTCGAGTGGAACGACACCGCCCACCCCGTCCACTGCCCGGGACCGCTCCACGTGCTCTTCGAGGAGCAGGCCGCTCGGCGCCCGGACGCCACAGCCCTGCGCTGGGCCACCGGCACCATGACCTACGGCGAGCTGAACCGGTGGGCGAACCGCGTCGCCTGGGACCTCAAGGATCGAGGCGTAGGCCCGGAGGTCGTCGTCGGCGTCGGTGTCCCCCGCGGCCCGGCCATGATCGCCGCCGTCCTGGGCGTGCTCAAGGCGGGCGGCGCCTATCTGCCGCTCGAACCGGCACTGCCCGCGGACCGCGTGGCCGGCATGCTCGCCGACGCCGGGTGCTCCCTCGTGCTGTCCACGCCGGACACCGAACGCTGGGCCCTGCCGGACGGCGCCCGGCTCGTAGAAATCCCCGACGCCCGGTCGCCGGGCGCCGACCACGATCCGGAACCGACCGCGGACCCGGACAGCACGGCGTACATCATCTTCACCTCCGGCAGCACCGGGAAGCCCAAGGGCGTCGCGGTCACCCACCGACCGGTGCACAACCTGATCGACTGGTGCTACCGCACCTTCGCGTTCGGCCCCGACGACGTCGCCCTCTGCGTCACCTCGCTCGGCTTCGACCTCTCCGTCTTCGACATCTTCGGCCTGCTGGGCTGCGGCGGCGGTGTCTACATCGCGGACGCCGTCCAGCAGCGCGACCCGCAGCTGCTCCTCGACGTTCTGCTCACGGAACCGATCACCTTCTGGGACTCCGTGCCCACCACCCTCAACCAGGTCGCCTCCCTGCTCACCGAGAGGGGCGGGTACGAGGGCGCCGAGGACCTGCGCCTGGTGTTCCTCTCCGGCGACTTCACCCCGTTGTCGCTGCCCGACGAGGTCCGCCGGGTGTTCACCGGCGCGGAGATCGTCAGCCTCGGCGGGGCCACCGAGGCGACGGTGTGGTCCAACTACTTCCGGGTGAGGGAGATCGACCCGGCCTGGCGCAGCATTCCCTACGGCCGTCCCATCGACAACGCCCGCTACTACGTGCTCGACGAGGACATGGAGCCGTGTCCCGTCGGGGTCGAGGGCGACCTGTACATCGGCGGGGACTGCCTCTGCGTCGGCTACGTCAACCGGCCCGAGCTGACGGCGGAACGTTTCGTCCGCGACCCGTTCAGCACACGTGAAGACGACAGGCTGTACCGCACCGGCGATCGCGCAACCTTCTTCCCGGACGGCAACATCTGCTTCCTCGGCCGCGCCGACAACCAGGTCAAGCTGCGCGGGTTCCGCGTCGAGCCGGGCGAGATCGAGCACGCCCTGGTCCTGCACCCGGCAGTCCGCCAGGCCATCGTCACCGCCCGCGAGGACCGGCCCGGCGACGTACGGCTCGTCGCCTACGTCGTCCCGGACACCGGCGCCCTGCGCCCGCCCGTCGACGACACCGACGAACAGGTGGGGGAGTGGCAGGAGGTCTACGACCAGGCCTACTCCCACGACGACGGACACGGACTCGGTGAGGACTTCACCGGCTGGACCAGCTCCTTCACCGGTGAGCCGATCCCGCTCGACGAGATGCGGTCCTGGCGCGACGCCGCCGTGGAACGCGTCCTGTGCTGGTCGCCGAAGCGTGTCCTCGAACTCGGCGTCGGCACCGGACTCCTGCTTTCGCACATCGCCGGTCGGGTGGAGGAGTACTGGGCAACCGACTTCTCCCGGACCGTGATCGACCGGCTCGGCGACCAGGTGGCCCGGGCCGGCCTGGCCGACCGGGTCCGGCTGCGCCGCCAGGCCGCCGACGACCTCGCCGGACTGCCCCGGGGCGGATTCGACACCGTCCTGCTCAACTCCGTCGTGCAGTACTTCCCCGACGAGCGCTACCTCGCCCGGGTCCTGGACGGCGCCTGGGAACTGCTCGCGCCGGGCGGCCGGATCGTCCTCGGCGACATCCGGCGGGCGTCCTCCCTGCGCACGCTCCATGCGGCTGTCCAGCGGGCGAAGAACCCCGATGCGGAGCCGGACGTGCTGCGCACCACGGTCGACCAGGCCGTCCTGCTGGAGAAGGAACTGGTGGTCGACCCCGAGTGGTTCCTGAGCTGGGCACACCGGGCCGGCGCGGCCGGCGCCGACATCCGCGTCAAGGACGGCATCCACCACAACGAACTGACCCGGCACCGCTACGAGGTCGTGCTGCACAAGGCGGGCACGGCACCTGCGGATGCCCCGCGACGGCTCGACGGCGTCCCCACCCTCGCCTGGGAAGGCGACCTCGACCGGCTCGTCGACCGGATACGTGACCGGCCCGAGCCCGCGGTGCGGATCACCGGAATCCCGAACGCCCGCCTCACCGAGGAGGCCGCGGCGGCCCGCGCCCTGGGCATCGACGACTCCGCCGCGCCCGAGCCGGCGCCGATCGACCCCGCCGAGCTCCATGCCTGGGCCTCCCGGCACGGCTGGGGCGTGGTGCCGACCTGGTCGGCCGACGCGGTCGACCTGCTCGATGTCGTCGTGCTGCGCGACGGCCCGGCGGCCGGGTCCGCCCTCACCGGCACCTACCTGCCGGCCGCCGACGGACGCACCCCGGCGAACGACCCCGCGGCCGCCGCCGCTGTCACGGCGCTGCTGCCCGCCCTGCGCGGCCTGCTGCGGGAGACCCTGCCCGAGTACATGGTCCCGGCCGCCATCGTGCCCCTCGCCGCCGTCCCGCTGACGGACAACGGCAAGCCCGACCGGCGCGCCCTGCCCGTGCCCGACTACACGGCCGGTGGGGGCCGGGCCCCCGCCACGCCGGAGGAGGAGTCGCTGTGCGCGCTGTTCGCCGCGGTCCTCGGACTCGACCGGGTCGGCGTGGACGACAACTTCTTCACCGTCGGCGGCCACTCGCTCATGGCCACCCGGCTGGTCAGCCGCATCCGGGCCGAACACGGCGTGGAGATCCCCATCCGGGTCGTCTTCCAGTCGCCCACCGTCGCCGAGCTGGCGGCCCACCTGACCACCCTGAACCACGTCCGCCCGCCGCTGCTTCCCCAGATCCGGCCCGAACGGCTGCCGCTGTCCTACGCCCAGCAGCGACTGTGGTTCATCCACCGCTTCGAGGGACCCTCGGCGACCTACAACGTCGCACTGGCCCTGCGGATGCGCGGCACACTCGACGCGGCCGCCCTGCGCCGCGCCGTGCACGACGTCGTCGTGCGGCACGAATCGCTGCGCACCGTCTTCGGCGAGGAGGACGGGCAGCCGTACCAACAGATCCTGGCACCGGCCACCGTCGAGATCCCCTGGGAGGAAAGCGAGGTCACCGAGGCGGAACTGCCCGGCGTCCTGAGCGCGGCGGTGCGCCGCCCGTTCGACCTGGCGGCCGAGATCCCGGTCCGCTCCTGGCTGCTGCGGATTGGCGAGCGCGAGGCGGTGCTCCTCATCGGCGCGCACCACATCGCGGCCGACGGCTGGTCCGCCCTCCCGCTGGCCCAGGACCTCACGACCGCCTACGAGGCCCGCCGCGCGGGCCGGGCACCCGAATGGGAACCGCTTCCCGTGCAGTACGTCGACTACACGCTCTGGCAGCGGGAACTGCTGGGTGACGGCGACACCCCGGGCAGCCTCTACCGGCGGCAGCTGGACTACTGGACGACGCAGCTGGCCGGCCTTCCCGAGACCGTCACGCCTCCTGCCGACCGGCCTCGGCCCGCCGTCGCGTCGTACGCCGGCGATCAGGTGCCGCTCGCACTCGACCCCCAGCTGACCGAGGGCGTGCGCCGGATGGCCCGGGAGTCCGGCGCCACGGTGTCGATGGTGCTCCAGGCGGCCCTCGCCGCGCTGCTCACCAGGCTCGGCGCGGGCACGGACGTGCCGATCGGCTCGCCCATCGCCGGACGCACCGACGAGGCGCTCAACCGACTGGTCGGCTTCTTCGTCAACACCTGGGTGCTGCGTGCCGACACCTCCGGTGACCCCTCCTTCACCGAACTCGTCGGACGGGTCCGCGCGAGCAGCCTCGCCGCCTACGATCACCAGGACATCCCGTTCGAGCACCTGGTCGAGGTGCTCAACCCGGCGCGCTCGCCCGCCCATCACCCGCTCTTCCAGGTGTGCCTGGCGCTCCAGAACAACACGCGACCGGAGTTCCACCTGGCCGGCCTGACCGTGACCGAGGAGCCGTTCACCCCGGGCACCGCGCGCTTCGACCTGTTCATCAGCGTCACCGAACGGGACGAGGAGGGCGCACCGGCCCACATCGAGGGCTTCGCGGAGTACGCCACCGAACTCTTCGACGAGGGGACGGTCAGGACGCTGCTCGACCGCTGGCTGCACTTCCTGCGCCAGGCGGTCGCGGCGCCGGACGCGCCCATCGGATCCGTCGGTGTGCTGGCCGAGCACGAGCACGCGGCGCTGAGCACGTGGGGCGGCCAGGCCCGGGACGACCGCTTCGAGGCCGGCACCCTTCCCGAGCGGTTCGCCGCCGTGGCCGCCGCGACCCCGGACGCGACCGCGCTGGTCTCCGCGGACGGATCGCTCAGCTGGACCTACGGTGAACTGGACCGCTGGGCCAACCGCCTCGCGCACCACCTCCGGGCCCGCGGCGCCCGCCCGGGCAGTCGCGTCGCGCTCGTGCTGGAGCGCTCGCCGCTGCTGGTCGCCGCCGTCCTCGGTGTCCTCAAAGCCGGCGCCGCCTACGTGCCGGTCGACCCGACCTACCCGCCCGAGCGCATCGACCTCCTGCTCGCGGACCTCGAACCGGCGGTCACCGTGGACGAGGGACTCGCCGAGGAGGACCTCGGCGGGCTGCCCGACTCGCCGCCCGAGGCGGAGGGCCTCGGCGAGCACGCCGTCGCCTACGTGATGTACACCTCGGGCTCCACCGGCCGCCCCAAGGGCGTGGAGGTGACCCACCGGAACGTCGTCGACCTCGCGCTCGACGGCTGCTTCGGGACCGGTGCCCATCGCCGCGTCCTCGTCCACTCGCCGCACACCTTCGATGCGTCGACGTACGAGATGTGGGTGCCGTTGCTCGGCGGTGGCACGGCCGTGGTGGCCCGCGCCGGCCGGCCCGACACCGCGGAACTCGCCCGAGTGATCACCGAGCGGGAGGTGACGGCGGTGTGGCTGACCGCCGGACTGTTCGCCGTGATGGCCGAACAGCACGCCGAGTGCTTCGCCGCCGTCCAGGAGGTGTGGGCCGGCGGGGACGTCCTGTCGCCGACCGCCGTCCGCGCGATCCTCGACACCTGTCCCGGCATCACCGTGGTCAACGGCTACGGCCCGACCGAGACCACCACGTTCGCCTCCCGGCACCGGATGGACAGCGCGGCGGAGTGCACCGACCCGCTGCCCATCGGTACCCCGATGGACGGCAGCCGCCTCCTCGTCCTGGACGATCGGCTGCGGCCCGTGCCGCCCGGCGTGGTGGGCGAGCTGTACATCGGCGGCGACGGCGTGGCGCGCGGTTACGCGGGCCGCCCGGGCCTGACCGCCACCCGGTTCGTGCCCGACCTGTCCGCGGGGCCCGGAGCGCGCGCGTACCGTACCGGCGACCTGGTGCGCTGGGACAGCGCCGGCCGCCTCCAGTACGTCAGCCGCAGCGACGACCAGCTCAAGCTGCGCGGCTACCGCGTCGAGCCGGGCGAGCTGGAGGCGGTGCTGCGGGAACAGGACGGCGTGGCGAACGCGGTGGTCGCGGTGCGCCGGGACCGGCTCGGCGAACGCCGCCTGGTCGCCTACGTGGTGCCCGACGGCACCGAGTCCACCGGCCGTGACGCCGCCGAACAGGTCGGCGAGTGGCGCGAGATCTACGACACCATGTACGGCGGGACGGAAGTCGGCACCGACACGGTCGGCGAGGACTTCACCGGCTGGAACAGCTCCTACACCGGCCGCCCCATCCCGCTACCGGAGATGCGGCACTGGCGCGAGGCCGTGCTGGGGCGGGTGCGGTCTCTGCGCCCGCGCCGGGTGCTGGAGATCGGCGTCGGCTCCGGCCTGCTGCTCGGCCCGCTCGCACCGGAGGCCGAGGAGTACTGGGGCACCGACTTCTCGGCGCCCGTCATCGAACGGCTCCGCGCCCAGACCGGCGCCGACCGGCGGCTCTCGGACAAGGTGACCCTGCGCTGCCAGCCCGCCGACGACGCCGACGGTCTGCCCACCGGGTACTTCGACACGGTGATCCTCAACTCGGTCGTGCAGTACTTCCCGGACGCCGACTACCTCACCCGGGTACTCGATCTCGCGATGGACCGGCTCGCACCCGGCGGGCGCGTCGTGCTCGGCGACATCCGCAACCACCGGACCCTGCGCATGTTCGCCGCGGCGGTGCACCGCTGCCGACAGCCCGCCGACGGCCCGGCCGCCGTGCGGGCCGCCGTGGAACGCGCGGTGCTCGCCGAGAAGGAACTCGTCGTCGACCCGGGCTTCTTCGCCCGCTGGGCCGAGGCCCGGCCGGACGCCGTCGCCACCGACATCCGCCTCAAGCAGGGCGCCCACCACAACGAGCTGACCCGCCACCGCTACGAGGTCGTGCTGCACAAGGCGCCGGCGAAGCCGCTGGACCTCGGCGACCTGCCCGAGGTGGTCTGGGCGGCCGACGTCCGAGAACTGGCTCACCTGGAAGACGCGTTGGCCCGGCACGGCGGCCGGCTCCGGCTGACCGGCGTCCCCAACGCCCGCCTGGCCGGCGAGGCCGCCGAGTGGGGCGCCCCCGCCGAACTGGGCGGCACCCTCGACCCCGCCGAGCTGGAGGCGTGGGGCGCCCGGCGCGGCCTCGCGGTGTACTGCACCTGGTCCGCCCGGGCGGGTGACAGCTTCGAGGCGGCCGTCCTGCCCGACGTCGACGCCATCTGCTGCGACGGCCTCTACCGGCCCGCCGGCGCCCCCTCGGCCCGGCAGGCGAACGTCCCCGCGGTCTCCCGACGCGCCTCCCGGCTGCCCTCCCTGCTGCGCGAGCGGCTCGCCGGCCGGCTCCCGGAGTTCATGATGCCCGCCGAGATCGTCGTCCTGGATCGGCTGCCGCTCACCGAGAACGGCAAGGTGGACCGGGCCGCGCTCCCCGAGCCGGACCCGGTCAGCGGGGAACACCGCTCCCCGCGCACCCCGCGCGAGGAGGAACTCGCCGCGCTCTTCGCAGAGGTGCTGGGCCTGGACCGGATCGGCATCGACGACGACTTCTTCGCCTCCGGTGGCCACTCCCTGCGACTGACGCGTCTGGTCTGGCGGATCCACGAGAAGCTGGGCGTGGACGTCCCGATCCGCACGGTCTTCCAGTATCCGACCGTGGCCGAACTGGCACCGCAGCTGTCCGCCGACACCGAAGCCGACATCGAGGACCCGTTCGCCGTTCTGCTGCCGATCCGCACAGAGGGGCACCGGCCCCCTCTGTGGTGGCTGCACCCGGGCGGCGGGCTGAGCTGGCCCTACCTCGGTTTCGCCCGTCACCTGGACCCGGACTGGCCTCTGTACGGTATCCAGGCACGCGGCTTCGACGGGACCACGCCGTCGGCCGACTCCATCGACGAGATGGTCGAGGACTACATCGGGCAGGTGCTGGAGGTCCAGCCGAACGGCCCCTACTACCTGCTGGGCTGGTCCTTCGGCGGCACCCTCGCGCACGCCATGGCGGCCGAACTCCAGCGGCGCGGACACGAGGTGGCTCTCCTGGCGCTGCTGGACGCCGCGCCTTCCAGCCACTTCACCGACCTGGAGGCCCTCGACGAGGCCATGGTCCGTCGCTTCCTCGCCAACTACATGGGACACCTGGCCGGGATGGAGGAGTATCCGTCGTTGGTCGCGACCGCCTCCTCGATCTTCATCAAGCAGATGGACCAGATGCGGCGGTTCGCCTCACCGCGGTTCCGCGGCGACATCGTCTTCTTCAACGCGCTCCTCGATCCGGAGACCCACGACAAGCGGGAACTGGAAGAGGAACTGGATGTGCTCTGGCAGGAGCACGTCGACGGCCGTGTGCGGCGCATCGACCTTGCCTGCGCGCACAACGAGATGTACTGGCCGCGCAATGCCGCCGAGATCAGCCGCGCCATCAACCGGATCCTGCGGGCGGCGCCGTGACTCCTGACCAGAGCCGTGACTGATGGAAACCGATTCGGGAGGACACAGGTGAGCACAAATCCGTTCGATGACGAGGACGGCCGGTTCCACGTGCTGGTCAACGACGAGGAGCAGCACTCGCTCTGGCCGGCCTTCGCCGAGGTGCCCGCGGGCTGGCGCAGCGTCTTCGGTCCGGCCGCGAGGGCGGAGAGCGTCGCCTACGTGGAGGAGCACTGGACCGACATGCGGCCACGCAGTCTCCGGGAGGCGATGAACCACTAGGGCTGCGCGAAGAGGCGCGGCCCCGGAGACCACCGGGAACCGCGCCTCCGTGGGCCACAGGCCGTGGCGACCGAATCAAGCCACCACGGCCTGCGGCCCTTTCTCCACGCCTGCTTGGCTGACGTCAGGACGCAACGGGCAGGCGACGGCATTGACCATCATCGTGCGTATGCGGGGAGGCGCGTGCTGTGGCAGGCACAAGCAGCGATGTCATGTTCGTCCGATGGCCGGCACAAACAGACCTTCGGAACCGATGTAGGAGGGACGGTGTCCCCCGACTCCTGGTAGTCGAGGCGGGGGCCCGTCCACCGGTCTGCAACGATCCCTTCGAGGACTGGGTTCGCGCACCCATCGCCAGGGCCGACCTGGACGCCCGGGTCAGAGCGCTCCAGAACCGGCTGGACCATCGGCAGACACCGACTCTCGACTCCGCCGGAACTCTCACCTTCGGACCGCACTCGATCACCATCTCGAATGTCCAGACAGAGTTGATGGAACTTTTCATCGAGCACTACGGGGAGGTGGTGTACCGGCACGAACTCACTCAACGGCTGGCGGAACGCGTGCAGAGGCCGACGAGAAACTCGCTCGACCTCCACATCATGCGGCTCCGCCGCCGCCTCTTACCGACCGACCTGGCCATCCGGACGGCCTGGGGCCGCGGATATGTACTGGAGACCGAGGCCGGCTAGCCGACGGACGACGGCTACGAGTGGTGCATCCTTCCGCGCAGCCGGCGAAGTTCGGGGAAGGGCCTGGTGACCCGGCGGGCGAGGAAGTCGACACCGCTGGACCCGCCGGTCCCGCCCCCTTCCCCGACCATCTTCGACACCAGCGCGAGGTGTGCCATTTTCCAGTGCCAGTACCCGTTCCCCATGTCCACCAGTGCTTCCGCGAGGCGGTGGAGCACCCCGGACTCCACGCCGAGCCGACAGACGTCGTGCACGGACTGCCCGTGGTACTCGGCCGCCGCCGCGAAGGCGTCGTAGAGAGTGCCCTGGTGGTCGTTGTTGCCCAGCAGCGTGGTCAACCGCCGGAACTGCGTGGACTGCGCACCGCTCGCCGTGCCCAGAGAGGGCCGGAACGCGGCGAAATAGCGCAGCGGCAGTTTCTCCAGCACCAGAATTTGCTGTTGCAGTACGCGTACCACCTCGCCGGCCCGCAGCAGGAATTCCAGTCCCAGCTCCAGATCGTGCGGGTCGCAGGGCGGCACGAGAGCTTCGGCGGCGGCGTCCAGGTCGGACCCCAGTTGCTTCAGCCACAGCTCGCAGGACTGGTGGGTGATGATGAAGAACTGCTCCGCGAGGACGACCGCGCGGCTGGAGGTGGGCGGGGTCCGAGGATCCTGGAGTGAAAGCAGAGTCTCCATTCGGAGATATTCCGCGTACGTCAGAGGGCTCAAGGCGCCGCCTCCTCGTGATAGGGGATCGACCGGCCGCCGCCGGACGATCCGGCGCCTCCGACGATTGGTATTCCTGAGAATGGCACGGAAAGGAACCGCTCGATCGGCAATCTTTCGCCTCTCATTCACGGAGAAGAAAGACCTGCGCAAGAATTTCCCGTCGTAGGCGCCGGCGTTGTCACGATTCCGGCATGACCACCCCGACCGAGCTGGACCTGACCGACGCGACCGCCTTCGTACGGCACGACGCACACGAGTTCTGGCGCCGGGTGCGGACGTCCCGGCCCGTGTACTGGCACGAAGGGGACCCCGGCTTCTGGGTCGTTTCCCGCCACGCCGACGTGCTGGCCTGTTACGCCGACGTACGCTCCCTGAGTTCCGCTCGTGGGACCGTGCTGGAGGTGCTGCTGAGCGGCGGTGACTCCGCGGGCGGCAAGATGCTCGCGGTCACCGACCGGCCCCGCCACCGCGAGCTGCGCAACCTGATGCTGCGCGCGTTCTCCCCGCGTGTCCTCGGCGCGGTCGAACAGGGGGTACGGGAGCGAGCCTCACGGCTCGTCAGGAGGGTCACCCGGCAGGGCGAGTTCGACTTCGCGACGGAGGTCGCCGAGCACATTCCGATGCAGACGATCTGCGATCTGCTCTCCATTCCCGAGGCGGACCGAGAGAAGCTGCTGCGCTGGAACAAGCTGGCCCTCTCCTCGGACGACGCCGAGTCCGACCGGCTGGACTTCCTGGAGGCCCGGAACGAGATCGTCGGCTACTTCATGGACCTTGCCCAGCACCGACGCGGCGACCCCGGCGACGACGTCGTCAGCATGATCGCGACGGCAGTCGTGGGGGACCGCCCGCTCACGCTGGAGGAGGTCGCGCTCAACTGCTACAGCCTCGTGCTCGGCGGCGACGAGTCCTCCCGCGTGTCCGCGATCTGCGCCGTGAAGACGTTCGCCGAGCACCCCGACCAGTGGCGGGCTCTGCGCGCGGGGACGGTCGCGATCGACACGGCGGTCGAGGAGGTGCTGCGCTGGGCCACGCCCGCCATGCACTTCGCCCGCACGGCCACCCGGGACATGGAGATCGGCGGCCGGCGGGTGCGCGAGGGCGACATCGTGACGCTGTGGAACACCTCCGCCAACAACGACGAGGAGGTGTTCGACCAGCCGCGCCGGTTCGACCCGGCCCGCTCGCCCAACAAGCACCTCTCCTTCGGCCACGGCCCGCACTTCTGCGTCGGCGCGTTCCTCGGCCGGGCGGAGCTGCGCGCACTGCTGAGCGCGCTCACCGCGTCGGTCACCGAGATCGAGGTGTGCGGCGAGCCCACACCGATCTACTCCAACTTCCTGAACGGCTACGCCGGCCTGCCGGTCGCCTTCCGCTGACGGCCGTCAGCCGGGCAACCGGCTCTCGACGGCCACGGCCAGCTCGCCGATCGTCGTCGCCTCCAGCACCGTCCGGATCGGCAGCGCGATCTCGAACCGCTCACGGATCCGGGCGGTCAGCCTGGTCGCCTGGACGGAGTGCCCGCCGAGCTGGAAGAAGTTGTCGGCGACCCTCGCCTCCTGGATCCCGAGGATGTCCCGCACGATCGCGCAGATCACGGCCGCGATGCCGTCCGGCTCGACGGCGTCCGGCACCTGCCCGCCGTGCGACCGTCCGTCCGCCCCCGTGTTCGGCCGCGGCAGGGCCGCCCGGTCGATCTTGCCGTTGGCCAGCGTCGGGAACCGGTCCAGCACCATGACGTGTGCGGGCACCATGTGCGCGGGCAGCGACCGGGCGGCATGGGCGCGCAGGTCGTCCGGCCCGACCGTTGCCGTGGTGGTGACGTAGGCGACGACATGCGCATCGGCGAGCTCGCCCCGCACGACGGCGACGGCGACGTCCACCGCCGGATGGGCGGCGAGCCGGGTCTCGATCTCACCGAGTTCGACGCGGAAGCCGCGCAGCTTCACCTGGCCGTCCGCGCGGCCCGCGAAGAACAGCTCGCCGTCCGCCGCCCTGCGGCCCCGGTCGCCCGTGCGGTACATCCGGCTGCCGGGCGGCCCGAACGGGTCGGCCACGAACTTCGCCGCGGTCGACCGGAACCGGTGGAGATAGCCGCGCGCCAGCCCGCTGCCCGCGATGTACAGCTCGCCCTCCGTGCCGGGCGGCACCGGGCGCAGGCGCTCGTCGAGCACGTACACCTCGTTGCCGATCCACGGCATGCCGATCCCGACGTCACCGGCGCCGTGCACCGGCCCGCCGATCGTCGCCCCGACGGTCACCTCGGTCGGACCGTAGCCGTTGAACATCCGCCGCTCCCGTGACCACTTGCGCACCAGCGTCGGCGTACAGCTGTCCCCCGTGGACATGACGGTTCCGCCGAGCAGGACGTCCTCGGCATCGGTCTCGCTGAGAGCCACCGGGGGCAGTACCGCGTGCGTGATGCCGTACTTGAACAAGGTGGTCCACAGCGGGTGGCCCGGCAGCAGCTCGTCGGCGGGCACCATCACGAGGGCCGCCCCGGACAGCAGCGCGAGGGACACGTCCCAGAAGGCGGCGTCGAAACTGATGGACGCCCACTGGAGCACGCGGTCGCCCGGGCCCGCCCGCAGGACGGCCGCCTGGGTGGCGGCCAAGTCCCGCGCGCCGCTGTGCGGTACGGCGACACCCTTGGGCGTTCCGGTCGATCCCGAGGTGTAGATGACGTACATCAGGTGCTCGGGGCGCAGGACGGCGTGGCGCTCGTGCTGGGCGACGTCGTGCCCCGGCAGCGCCGCGCACCCGGCGCGGAACGCCGGGTCGTCGAGGACGAGTTCCTCCGGACCCGCGCCGAGGGGCGCCACCGCGGAGGACCGCAGCAGGAGGGCCGGCCGTGCGTCGGACAGCATGAACGACAGGCGTTCCGCCGGATATCCCGGGTCGAGCGGGAGGTAGGCACCGCCGGCCTTGAGCACCGCCATGATCGCCACGATCAGTTCGCTCGACTTCGGTATCGCGACCGCGACGAGCGAGTCGGGACCGACACCGTGCGCGATGAGCTTGCGGGCGAGCCGGTTGCTCCGGGTGTTCAGCTCCGCGTACGTGAGGGTGCGCCGCCCGTCGACGAGGGCCGGCTCGTCGCTCCGTAGGGCGACGGTTGACTCGAACAGTGCCGGAACAGTGTTCAAGCGTAGTCAGCTCCTTCGGGAGGCTCCCTGATCGACGGCGAATCTAATCCCCGGCGCCAAGTGAGCCTCCCGAATCCTTCCTGTCTCTGTCAGTGCCCGCTCCCCGCACCGGCGGGTACGCGCGAGCGGTCCCCGGCCCGGGGGACGGTGGCGCCGTCGCTGACGTGCAGGACCGCGTCGGCCGTGGCCAGGGTGGCATGGTCGAGCGGGAAGTAGCCCTGCTGCGGGGTGGCGTCCGTCCGGCACCGGGCGGCGGCGACCGTGCCGGTGGGGGCCAGGCCCCAATCGGTGACGCGGTCCTGCAGGCGGCTCTCATAGGTGCCCGGCTCGGGTTCGCCCAACTCGATGGCCTCGCTGCGGCCCAGGCTGCCGACGACGAACACGTACTGGTCGCCCAGCAGCGGTGCCACGATGGTGCCGGCCCCGGGCCAGCTGACGCTCAGGTCTCCAAGGCTCCAGGCGCTCGGGGTCCGCTGGAGGTGCACGTTGTGGGCGAAGACCAGCGTCGCTCCCCGGCGGCCCTCGATGCTGCGGATGTCGAGGAGGTTCTGCGCCATGAGCGCGTCCCGGATGGCGAACAGCCGGGACAGCCGGGCGTTGTTCTCCAGGCGCTGGGCCGCCTCCCGGTGGTAGCGCAGCAGACCGAGGCCGGCGGTGAGGTGTGTCCTGGCCCGGAGCCACTCCGCGCGCGAGGTCTGGGCGATCCGCTCGGCGGCGTTGGAGTGGAGCAGGGTGAGCATGTCGTCGGCGAGGGACCGCAGCCGGTCGGCCTCGGGCGTGGCGCCGACCGACATGGCCGGGTCCATCACCGCCTCGGTACGGCTCCACTGCTCGTCCGCGCCGAACAGCCCGGCGAGGTCGAGGTCGAGACCCAGGTAGTCCCGGGCGTGTTCGAGACAGCGCCGCGGGCTGGGGGCGCTGGTCGTCTCCGTCGGGACGTCGAAGCCGTGGAAGGACAGCTGCTCCTGCGGCGGCAGGCTCGCGTTGTGGTCGCGCATCCAGGCGATGAGCTGCCGGTTGGTCTCCAGCTTCCCGAAGTCGTGGGAGAAGCCCTCCCGCGCCACGTCGTCGAGATCCCCTTCGCCGCCCTTGACGAAGTCGTCGATGCGCAGCGCGGCCACACGATCGGTCTCCAGGGCGATCGAGCGGAAGCCGCGGTCGGCCAGCCCGGCGAACATCTCGTTGCGCAACCACCCGAAGGCGGGTTCGCGGTGGGTGGGTTCGCCGAACGCAAGAAGAGCGCACGAGGCGACGGAAAGGTCGTGAAAGTCCTGTCTCATGTCTGTCAATCGAATCATTGAAAGACCTGTTGAGGCTTATGGCGATGTCGTCGGCGCGGCCGGCTGACTCGTCGGGTCGTGAGGTCTCAAACCGTCGGTGGGGACCCCGGCCCGGGAGCCGGTTCCGCGGTGGCCGGCGGCCCGGCTCGGGCCACGCCCAGGAGGGCCACGTACCCGCCGAGCTGGGCCGCCGCGTCGAGCATGGACACACCGCGGGTCGTCAGCCGTCGCCGCCAGTCGTCGAGGGCGGCGGACAGTGCCTCGGTGCCGCCGGCCGTGCGGATCTGCTGGATCACCGCGCGGATGCGTTCCAGCGGGTAGCCCCCGCGCCTGAGGAGATGGGTCAGCTCGGCGTCGCGTACGTCCGTGGCGCCGAACGAGCGGTGGCCGGTGACCGGCTCCCGGGCGGGGGCGAGGATGCCCACCGCTTCCCAGTTCCGCAGCGTCGCCGCGGTCACCCCCAGACGGCGGGCGAGTTCACCGATGCTGAGCGGCTCGCTGCCGACGGTCGGGAGCTCGGCGACGCCGGGGCCGGAGGTGAGGTGTTGCACCGCCCGCCCCACCGCGTCCAGCGTGCTCCGGTCGCGCAGCAGCTGGGCGTGGCCGCGGTCGACGGCCGTCAGCGCGGCGTCGAGGTCGCCGGTGTTCAGCAACCGCATGATCTCCCCGCCCGTGGCGTGCCCGTAGGCCTGGACGAGCGCCAGATAGGAGCGCAGGGCCGCCGCGTGGGTCTCGGTGTAGGTCCGGTAGCCGGACGGGGTGCGCCGGGCGAACGGGATGAACCCGTCCCGCTCGTAGTTGCGGACCGCCTGGGTGGAAATGCCGTGCTCACGGGCCAGGTCGAACGGACGCAGATACTTCACGGTTTGAGACTTTATCCCAGGGAACCCGTGCGACTTGTCCAAAACCCTCAACCGAGTTTGCAGGTATACGCTTGAGTCCCATGAATCGGGACGTTCAGGAAGTCGTCACCACGTCGCAGGACGAAGGCGTACCGCGTCCGACAACTGGGAGGGACACCATGAAGGTCGGCACGGAGACGGACACCCAGCCTTCTGCGCTGTGTGCCGCCGACAGCCACGATCTGATCCGTGTGCACGGGGCGCGCGAGAACAACCTCAAGAACGTGCATGTGGAGATCCCCAAGCGGCGGCTGACCGTGTTCACCGGGGTCTCCGGCTCGGGCAAGAGTTCCCTGGTGTTCGACACGATCGCCGCGGAGTCGCAACGGCTGATCAACGAGACGTACAGCGCCTTCATCCAGGGCTTCATGCCCACCCTGGCGCGGCCCGAGGTGGACGTGCTCGACGGTCTGACCACCGCGATCCTGGTCGACCAGCAGCCGATGGGCACCAGTCCCCGCTCCACGGTCGGTACCGCCACCGACGCGGGCACACTGCTGCGCATCCTCTTCAGCCGGCTCGCCGAACCGCACATCGGGTCGCAGAAGGCGTTCGCCTTCAACGTCGCCTCGGCCGACGCGTCGGGTGTCCTCGTCGTCAACGGCAAGAAGATCGAGAAGGGCTTCAGCGTCGTCGGCGGCATGTGCCTGCGCTGCGAGGGCATGGGTGCCGTCTCGGACATCGATCCCGCCCAGCTCTTCGACGACTCCAAGTCGCTCGCGGGCGGCGCGATCACGGTCCCCGGCTGGAAGCCCGACGGCTGGGTGGTGCAGTCGTTCACCGAGTCGGGCTTCCTCGACCCGCACAAGCCGATCCGCGACTACACCGAGCAGGAAAGGCACGACTTCCTTGACCGGGACCCGGTCAAGGTCAAGGTGAAGGGCATCAACACCACCTACGAGAGCCTCCTCGCCCGGGTGCGCAAGTCGTTCCTGTCCAAGGACAAGGAGACGCTCCAGCCGCACATCCGTGCCTTCGTGGAGCGCGCGGTGGCGTTCTCCGCCTGCCCCGAGTGCCACGGCACCCGGCTCAGCGCGACCGCCAGGTCCGCGAAGATCGACGGCGTCAACATCGCCGACGCCTGCGCCATGCAGATCAGCGACCTCGCGGCCTGGATCCGCGGTCTGACCGATCCGTCGGTCACGACACTGCTCACGGTGCTCGGCCAGACCCTCGACTCGTTCGTCCAGATCGGCCTGGGCTACCTCTCGCTCGACCGGTCCTCGAGCACGCTGTCGGGCGGTGAGGCCCAGCGCGTCAAGATGGTCCGCCACCTGGGCTCCGCGCTCACCGACGTCACCTACGTCTTCGACGAGCCCACCGTCGGCCTGCACCCGCACGACATCCAGCGGATGAACGAGCTGCTGCTGCGACTGCGGGACAAGGGCAACACCGTGCTGGTCGTGGAACACAAGCCGGAGACGATCGTGATCGCCGACCACATCGTCGATCTGGGACCGCAGGCCGGCACCAAGGGCGGCGAAGTGGTCTTCGAGGGCACCGTCGAGGGTCTGCGGGCCAGCGGCACCGTCACCGGACGACACCTGGACGACCGGGCATCGCTGAAGCCCTCCGTGCGCGAGCGGACGGGTGTGCTGGAGGTGCGCGGCGCGAACTCCCACAACCTGCGTGACGTCGACGTCGACATCCCGCTCGGCGTGCTCACCGTGCTGACGGGGGTCGCGGGCTCCGGCAAGAGTTCCCTGATCCACGGCTCGGTAGCGGGCCGGGGCGGCGTCGTCACGGTGGACCAGGCGCCCATCAAGGGCTCCCGGCGCAGCAACCCGGCCACCTACACGGGCATGCTCGAACCGATCCGCAAGACGTTCGCCAAGGTCAACGATGTCAAGCCGGCCCTGTTCAGCCCCAACTCCGAGGGCGCCTGCCCCACCTGCAAGGGCGCCGGCGTCATCTACACCGACCTGGCGATCATGGCCGGCGTCGCCACCACCTGCGAGGAGTGCGAGGGCAAGCGGTTCCAGGCCTCGGTGCTCCAGTACCGGCTCGAAGGCCGGGACATCAGCGAGGTGTTCGCGATGCCGGTGGCCGAGGCCGCCGAGTTCTTCCGCAGGGGTGAGGCGCGTACGCCGGCCGCGTACGCCATCCTCGACCGGCTCGCCGAGGTCGGCCTGGGCTACCTCAGCCTCGGCCAGCCGCTCACCACCCTCTCCGGCGGCGAGCGGCAACGACTGAAGCTCGCCGGCCACATGGCCGGAACGGGCAGCGTCTACATCCTCGACGAGCCGACCAGCGGTCTGCACCTGGCCGATGTCGAGCAACTGCTCGCCCTGCTCGACCGGTTGGTGGACGCCGGCAAGTCGGTCATCGTCGTGGAGCACCACCAGGCGGTCATGGCGCACGCCGACTGGATCATCGACCTCGGCCCCGGCGCCGGCCACGACGGCGGAAAGATCGTCTTCGAGGGCACGCCCGCCGATCTCGTCGCCACCCGCCCCACCCTCACGGGCGAGCACCTGGCACAGTACGTCGGCGCCTGACGCGTCGCGGCCACGCGCCCGCCCCCGGCGGCAGGGGGCGGGCGCGCCCGGCGGAGGCGCGGGGCGGGGTGGACCGCGCGAGGGGAGGGCGTCGACCGCGGCCGGCCCGGGCTCGCGCCGGGCCGACCGGCGCCACCGCCGCCCGCACGGCCCAGCCGCACACCGTCTGGCTCACCTCTTTCACTCGCCGCCTCCCCGGTACACGGCCGCGACCACAATGCGGGCCGGCGGCCTGCGTCCGCGGACCGCCCCTCCCGGCGTCCCGCCCGCAGCGCACCCGCCGGATCGCTCCTGCGGCGGACGGAACCCGCTCATGCCGCCCGACGGAAGGGACCAGCACGATGCCCTCGCACCCCGACCACACGACCGTCATCGTGGGAGCCGGCCCCGCCGGGCTCACCGCCGCGCTCGGTCTGGCCAGATACCGCCACCCCGTGACCGTCGTGGACAGCCCCCGCGCCCCGCGCAACAGCGCGTCGGCGGGCGTCCACGGCCACCTCGGCATGGACGGCTTCACGCCCGCCGAGTTCCGTGCGCGCGCCTGGCGCGAACTGTCCCGGTACGCGACCGTCGAACGGCTGGAGGACGACGTCGACAGCGTGACGCCCGCGCCGGGCGGGGGCTTCCGGGTCGCCCTCGGTGGCGGTGAGACCGTCGAGGCCCGAACGGTCCTGCTCGCCACCGGTGTCGTCGACGTCCACCCCGCCGACGTGGACGGCTTCGCGGAGTGCTGGGGCCGCAGCGTGATCCACTGCCCGTTCTGCCTGGGCGAGGAGAACGCCGGCGGGCGCTGGGCGACCGTCGCCGACAACGCGCAGCTCGCGGGCCTTTCGGCCGTCGCCTTCCGCGCCTGGAGCGAGGACGCCATCGCGATCTGCGAGGAGTCCATGCCCGGCCTGGAGACCGCTCGCGCGACCGCGCGGAGCAACGGAGGCGATGTCGTCACGGGAACGGTCCGCCGCCTGCATCACCGTCAAGGGGTCCTGTACGCCGTCGAGTTGGCGGACGGTCGGGTCCTGGAGCGGGAGACACTGGTCTGGACGCCGCGACAGCGCCAGCAACCCGTCGTGCGGCGGACGGCCGAAGAGCTGAAGCTGACGGTCGACGACGCCGGTTTCCTCGGCGTCGACGCCTTCCAGTGCACCAGCGTGCCGGGCCTGTACGCGGCCGGGGACCTGGCCAGCCGTTGGCAGCAGTCGGTCACCGCGTCGACCGCGGCGGGCGCCGCGGCCGCCGACGCCATCCACATGTCGGCGCTGCTCGGTGCGGTGCGCCCCTGAGCCGGTCGCCGCCCATCACCACCCAACCCCGGGGCGCGCCGCCGAAGCCCGGCCCACCCCCGGCGCCCGGCACGCGCGCTCGCCGCGCTGCGGGAATCGCCCTCGTACGCCCCGGGCCACGTCGGATCCGGAAAGGAACCACGGCAGATGCCAGCAGCGATCAGAACGGCCGGACTGTGCAAGCGCTTCGGCTCGCTCACCGCCCTCGACCACGTCGACCTCACGGTGCCCGAGGGCACCGTGCACGGCCTGCTCGGCCCCAACGGCGCCGGCAAAACCACCACCGTCCGGGTCCTGGCCACTCTCATCAGGCCGGACGAGGGAGCCGCCGAGGTGTTCGGTGTGGACGTGCGCGACGACCCCGGACGGATCCGGTCGCTCATCGGGCTCACCGGCCAGTACGCCGCCGTCGACGAACTGCTCACCGGGCGCGAGAACCTGCACATGATCGGCAGGCTGTTCCGGCAGTCGAGGCCCGACTGCCGGGCACGCGCGAGCGAACTGCTGGAACGATTCGGCCTGGACCACGCGGCCGACCGGCAGCCCCGGACCTACTCCGGGGGAATGCGGCGCAGGCTCGACCTCGCCGCCAGTCTCATGGCACGGCCCAGGCTCATCTTCCTCGACGAGCCGACCACCGGCCTCGATCCGCGCAGCCGCATGGAGGTATGGCGGCTCGTGCGCGAACTGGTCGGGGAGGGGACGACCGTCCTGCTCACCACGCAGTACCTGGAGGAGGCGGACCAGCTCGCCGACTCCCTCTCGGTCATCGACCAGGGCAGGGTCATCGTCGGCGGAACCCCGGGCGAGCTGAAGGCCCAGGTGGGTCAGGACCGGGTCGACATCACTCTGCTGGACAGCGAAGGCATGGACCGCACGGTGCGGCTCCTGCGCGACCGGCTGGGCGCCGACCCGGTCGCCGATCCGGAGAAGATGGTGGTCCGCGCGCCGCTGGCCGACGGCGGCACACTGCCCGACCTCCTTCACCTGCTCAGGCAGTCCGGGGTCGCGATCGGCGACGTGGCCCTGCGCCGCCCCACTCTCGACGACGTCTTCCTCGCCGTGACCGGCCGGTCCGCCGAGCACGGCTCCGACCAGCGCGACTCCCGGAAGGAATCCGAGCGAACATGACCTCCACCACCCTGACACGGGAGAGCGGCACGTCGTCCACACAGGCGCCGAACACCCTCGGGTGGTGGCTCTCCGACGTGTGGGAGATGACCCTGCGCAACGTACGCCACGTGCTGCGCAGCCCCGACCTGGTGATGTTCTCGCTGGTCCAGCCGGTGATGTTCATCCTGCTGTTCACGTACGTCTTCGGCGGTGCCATCGATGTCGGCGGCGATCGCTACATCCAGTTCCTGCTGCCCGGCATCCTCGTCCAGATGGCCCTCTACGGTTCGGCGGCCGGAACCACCATCGGGGTCGCCGCCGAGATGCGCGAAGGCCTCATGGACCGCTTCCGCTCGATGCCGATGAGCCGTAGCGCCGTACTGATCGGGCGCACGCTGTCGGAGATCTTCCGCAACGTCGGTGTCGCCGGCGTGACCGTGGGAATCGGGATGCTGGTCGGCTTCCGCTTCCACAACGGCCTCCTGCCCGTGCTGGCCGGCCTGCTGCTGTTGCTGCTGTTCGGCTACGCGGTGTCGTGGTTCGCCGCCTACCTCGGGCTGTCGGTGCGCAACGCGGAAGCCGCCCAGGCGGTCGGCGGTGTGTGGATCTTTCCGTTCACGCTGATCTCCTCGGCCTTCGTGCCGACCGAATCGATGCCGGACTGGCTGCAGGCGTACGCCGCCCACAGCCCCATGACGGCGGCCGTGAACGCCCTGCGCGCACTGCTCAGCGGGGGCCCGGCGACGAGCTACGTGCTCCAGACCGTGGCATGGTCGCTCGGCCTGATCGTGGTCTTCGCCCCGCTCGCGGTCCGCAAGTACGGCTCGCGCTGACCGACGCGCGGTACCTCCGTGACAGAAGTCCGCAATACACCGAGGTCCCTGTGGGAGGCGACGCAATCATGGAACCCATGACTGAACCTGTCGGCTCACCCGACGGACCCGCTGCGATGACCGAGGTGTTCGACGCCGTCTACCGCGGGGAGAGTCCGTTCGGCAAGCGCCCACCGTGGGACATCGGGGCACCTCAGCCCGCCTACGTCGCCCTGGAGGAATCGGGACTCATCGGCGGCGCGGTGCTCGACGCCGGGTGCGGCACCGGTGAGGACGCCCTCCACCTGGCGGGCAAGGGCTATGTGGTGACGGGGCTGGACCTGTCACCGACGGCGATCTCCCTCGCCCGGGACAAGGCCGGGGAACGCGGACTCCAAGCCGTCTTCGAGGTCGCCGACGCCCTCGAACTCGCGGGCTACGAAGGGCGTTTCGACACCGCGATCGACTCCGGCCTCGCGCACACCTTCGAGGGCGACAGGCTGCGGTCGTACGCGGCTGCCCTGCACCGGGCCTGCCGCCCGGGGGCGGTGGTACACATCCTCTCGATCAGCGACAGAGGGTCCGCGGAGATGCAGGCGCGGCTCGCCGAGGCCATCGAGGGAATACCGGCGCCGCTTCCGGACGCCGACGAGCCGCCCGCCCTCAAGCGCTCCGCCGAGCACTTGCGCGACGGCTTCGCCGACGGCTGGACGGTCGAGTCGATCGACGACTCCCTCATCCGCGGCATCATCCCGACGACATCGGAACTCCTTGACGTGCACGCATGGCTCGGACGCTTCCGCCGCAGCTGACCGCGACCATCGAACCGGGCCCCCGCGAAGGTGATGAACGATGAAGGTGCGAGTAGGCAAGTGGTTGCGGACCGTCGCGTCCTCATCGGCCGGCTGGGCGGCCGGACGCACGCTACCGGCGGTCGGCACCTCGTCGCCCCCGCCGAGCTGGACCGGGGCCGCCCGCACCGCCTACCGGTTCGGCGTCGTCTACGCCGGCCTGTACTGCCTGACCTCCCCGCAGGTCTATCTGGCGTTGCGCGGGGGCGGAATGGGGCGCCTCCAAGAAGCGGCCGACTCCTGGGCGAAGCTCTGGGAGATACGGCCCGTGCGCAACTGGATGTCCGCCCGGGTCCTCGGCCGTGAGCTGGGTGACCGCTTCGACGGCGGCGACGACCCGCACACCTGGGCCGGGCAGCTCTGCTGGCTCGCGGGAGCCGCCGCGGCCACCCCGGTCTGGTCGGTGCTGGACCGGCACCGGACGGACTACACGACGCTGGACAAGTGGGTCCGCCTGGCCATCCGTTTCTGTCTCGCGGGGCAGATGTTCTCCTACGGCGCGGCCAAGGCCGTCCCGCTCCAGTTCCAGCTGCCGCTCTCCAAGCTCGTCGAGCCGCTCGGCGACCTCAGCCCGATGGGTCTGCTGTGGGCACAGACGGGGTCCTCGAAGCCGTACCAAATGCTGCTCGGCTGTGCGGAGATCGCGGGCGGGCTGCTCCTCGTCGTCCCGCGCACGGCGACGCTGGGCGCGGTGGTGTCGGCCGCGGAGATGGCCCAGGTGCTGCTCCTCAACATGACCTTCGACGTCCCCGTCAAGAACCACGCCTTCCATCTGCTCCTGCTCAGCCTGCTCCTGCCGGCCGCGCAGTCGCCCCGCCTGGCCGAGGCCCTGCTCACGGAGCGCCCGGTCTCCGCGGCAGCCCCCACGGACCTCTTCCGCTCCCGCCGGGCGAACCGGATCGCCACGGCCCTGCAGGTCGGGGCGGGACTCTGGCTGCTCGGCGCCCAACTGCGCAACGACTGGTCGTTCTGGAAGAACCACGGGGGCGGTCGGGAGAAGCCCGAGCTGTACGGCGTCTGGGACGTCACCGACTTCTCCGTCGACGGCGAGCAGCGCGCGCCCGTGACGACCGACAGCCGGCGCTGGCGCCGCGTCGTCGTGGACTCCGCCGACGTCGTGGCCATCCAGCACATGGACGACTCGCTCGACCCCTGCATGGCGGCGATCGACATGAATGCACGCTCGGTCGCACTGACCAAGATGACGGACCCGAAGTGGCAGGTGACGCTCGCCTTCGAGCGCCCGGCCGAGGATCGCCTGATCCTGGAGGGCGACGCCGACGGCTGCCGCCTCCGCCTGCATCTGAGCCGCCGGGACCTCAGTACCTTCCCGCTGGTCAGCCGCGGCTTCCACTGGGTGCAGGACAACTCGTACCTGCGGTAGAGGACCTGTCGACCGAGAGGACCTGTCGACCGAGCGGTCCGCCCGCCGAGCGGTCCGCTCGCCTGAGCGGCACCCGCCCGGCGGTGGCCCGCCGTCCACGGAAGGAGATCAACGGATGAGCCTGGACGTGGAGACGCTGGCCGCGGAGGTGCGAGGGCCCGTCCTGCTGCCCGGCAGCCGAGCGTACGACGAGGAACGGGCCGGATTCCAGACCGGCTTCCGGCACCGCCCCGCCGTCGTCGTCGGCGCCACCCGCGCCGAGGACGTGCGCGCCGCGGTCCGCTTCGCCGCCGAGCGGAGGCTGCCCGTCGCCGTGCAGTCCACCGGACACGGCATCGTCACAGCCCTGGACGGCGAGGGCCTTCTCATCACCACCCGCCGGATGAAGGCCGTCACGGTGGACGCGGAGGCCGGGACCGTCTGCACCGAAGCCGGCGTGCTGTGGGGGGAGGTCATCGAGCAGGCCGCGCCGCACGGTCTGGCCCCCGTCAACGGATCGGCCCCGCACATCGGCGTCGTCGGCTACCTCCTCGGCGGTGGCATCGGCCTGCTCGGCCGCCGGACCGGATACGCCAGCGACCACGTCCGCGCCGTCGACATCGTCACCGCCGACGGCACGCCGCGCCACGTCACGGCCGACTCCGACCCCGACCTGTTCTGGGCGCTGCGCGGTGGCGGCGGCAACTTCGGCGCCGTCACCGCCATCGAGACCGCCCTCCTGCCGGTGGCGCGGCTCTACGGCGGCGGCCTCCACTTCGCCGCGGACCACCCCGTCGACCTGCTGCACGCCTACCGCGCATGGACCCTGACGCTGCCGGAGGAACTCACCTCCTCGATCGCCCTCATGGCCTGCCCGTCGCTGCCGTCCGTCCCCGGGCCGCTGCGCGGACGCTACGTCGCACACCTCCGGATCGCCTTCACGGGCTCCGCCGAGGAGGGCGAACGGCTTGTGGCGCCCCTGCGCGCGCTCGGCCCACGTCTGATCGACACCGTTCGGGAGATGCCGTACACGGAGGTCGGCAGCATCTACCAGGACCCGCACGTCCCGCATGCCTACTTCGGCGGGAACGTCCTGCTGCGCGAACTCGATCCCGCGGCCCTGCGGACCGTCGTGGACGCGGCCGGACCCGATGCGGCCGTTCCCTGCATCGTCGACATCCGTCACCTCGGCGGGGCCTTCGCCCGACGGCCCACCGACGCGGGCGCGGTCGGGGGCCGGGAGGCCGCGTACATGCTGCGCGTCATGACCGGCGGCGCGGCCGCGCCGCCCACGGCGGCCCGGCCGGTCCACCAGCGGGTCTACGACGCCCTGAAGCAGTGGACCGTCGGCCGCAGCCTCAACTCCGTCTACAACGACGGCCATCCGGTCCTCCAGGAGCAGGTGCGCGAACTCTTCGCGGCCGAGGACTTCGAGCGGCTGCGACGCGTGAAGACGCGCCACGACCCGCACAACCTGTTCCGGTTCACCCACAACATTCCACCGACGGACGGCAATTGACCGAGCCCCGGCCGTCAGGGCAGATCAACGATCTCGCGGTACGGGAGAAGGGATCCTGGATGTCCGGCACAGCGGCATCTGTCATCGAGGTCTTCGAGCAGCAGACGGCGAAGCGTCCGGAAGCGATCGCGGTCCGCGCCGCCGACGGTGATCTCACCTACGCCGAGCTGGACCGCCGGGCGAATCAGCTGGCTTACGAACTGCGCGCCCGAGGGGTGGACGCCGAGGTCCCCGTGGCGCTGCTGATGCGCCGCTCGGCTGATCTGATCGTCACCTTGGTGGCCGTACTCAAGGCGGGCGGTGTCTATCTGGCGTTGGACCACCGCCTGCCGGCGGAGCGGCGGGCGACGATACTGCTCGATGCCCGTCCGGCGCTGGTCGTCACCGACGACGACAAGCCGTCGGCCATGGAGGGGGATCAGCCGTGGTGTCCGCTGCCGGAGCTGTCGGCGTGCGCCGCGCGACGGCCGGCGACGCGTCCGGAGACCCGAACGTCACCGGAGAGCACGGCCTACATCGCGTACACCTCCGGATCGTCCGGGAAGCCGAAGGGCGTCATGGTGCCGCACCGGGCGATCGAACGGCTGGTGGTCGGAGCGGGCTGTCTGCCGATCGGGCCCGACGACGTCTTCCTGCAACTGGCCCCGGTCGCCTTCGACGCCTCGACCCTGGAGATCTGGGGGCCCCTGCTCAACGGCGGCACGCTGGTGGTCGCACCGGAACACCCCCTCTCCCTCGGAGCGATCGTCGACCTCGTGCGCGACGAGGGCGTCACGATCCTGTGGCTGACCGCCGGGTTGTTCCACCACCTGGTCGCGTCAGGCCTCGCCGCGCGGCTACGCGGACTCAGGACCCTGGTCGCCGGCGGCGACGTGCTGTCGGTGGCGTCGGTCAACGACGCCCTGGCGGAACTCACCGGGACGACGCTGATCAACGGCTACGGCCCCACCGAGAACACCACGTTCACCTGCTGCGCGACCCTGGACGGACCGGTCACGGCGTCGCGGATGCCGATAGGGCCGGCGATCGGCGGGACCTCGGTCCACGTGCTCGACGACCTCCTCGGGATCGTGCCGGACGGACAGGTGGGCCGCATCCACGCCTCCGGCGCCGGTCTGGCGCACGGCTATCTCAACGATCCGGCGCTGACCGCTCAGCGGTTCGTGGCGAACCCGTTCTCGGCGGTACCGGGGGATCGCATGTACCGCACCGGAGACCTCGGATCTCGCGGCGAGGACGGTGCGCTCGACTTCCTCGGGCGGGAGGACCGGCAGGTCAAGATCCGCGGCTTCCGGATCGAACCGGGGGATGTGGAACACGCCCTGCGCGCGCACCCGGACGTGAGGGACGCCGCGATCGTCGCCACGTCGTCGGGAGACGAGCGCTCCCTCGTCGGCTTCTACGCCGCCCACGAACCGCTGCTCTCCGAGGACCTGCGCACGCACCTGGGAACCCTTGTCCCCCCGTACATGATCCCGGCGGTCCTGGTCTGGCTCGACGCCCTGCCCCTGACGGCCAACGGCAAGGTCGACCGGGACGCGCTCACCGCGTACGCGCCGCCGGGCCGGGGGGACCTGAGCTCTGACTACCGCGACCCCGGCGATCCCCTGGAACAGTGGCTCGCCGAGCTGTGGGGCGATCTCACCCAGATGTCACCCGTCGGCGTCGACGACGACTTCTTCGAGCTCGGCGGCCATTCGCTGATGGCCGTCAGGATCATCGTGGAGATCAGCGACCGAACCGGCGTCGAGGTCGACCCGCAGGACTTCTACGCCCGTCCGACGATCTCCGAGCTCGCCGGGCTGATCTCCGCCGGCGTCCCCGCGCAGGCGGCGCGGGGCGGGCGGGGGACCGGGTGACGTCGACCGAGATCGTGTCACGAGCTCCGTGAATGACACGCGAAAGATTGCTGATCGCCGGCCGCACCGGCGTGCAATGCTCCGGCGGCCCTGCGAAATCCGGCACCGCCGGATGACACCTGATGGGAGTTGATGTCTCGATGACGTCGGAGCGTACGGCCCCACGCTCCTACACCCCGCTGACCGAGGAGGAACGACGGCAGCGGGCGGAGAACACCGGCGGCGAGCCGATGCTCGATTTCGATGTCGCGAACGGCTCCGAGAGCACCGCCTACATCGGGTACCACCACGTGGACGTCCTGCTCGCCCTCCAGCACCCACGCACCAGCGAACCCGCCGAGCTGTCGTTCTACATCACCGGCCAGATCCAGGAGCTGCTGTTCAAGCTGCTGTTCACCGAGGTCAACCGGGTACGAGACCTGTTGTTCGCGGACGACCTCGACGAGGCACTTCGGTACCTCCAACGGGTCGAGCGCGTCCAGCGGGTCCTCACGACGACGTGGGAGCCGCTGAGCACCATGACGACGACGGAGTTCGCGGCCTTCCGCGACGAGCTGGGTTCGGCGTCGGGCATCCAGTCCTACATGTACCGGCAACTCGAGTTCGCGCTAGGCAACAAGGCTCCGCGACTGGCGGAGCCCTACCGGCCGGTGGCCTGGGCGTACGAGCAGGTCATGGCCGCGCTGCGGGCACCGAGCCTGTACGACGCGGCGCTCGGCGTGCTCCGGCGCCGGGGACTGGGCGTTCCCGCCCACTGCGTCGAGCGGGACTTCGCCGCGCCGTACCAGCCGCACGCCGCGGTGGAACAGGCATGGGCGCAGGTCTACTGGTCGCCCCGCGAGCATCGGGATCTGCACGCTCTGGCCGAAGCACTGTCCGATCTGAACCACCACTACGCGCAATGGCGCTACACCCATCTGCTGATCGTGGAACGCATACTCGGCCACAAGCCCGGCACCGGCGGAACCTCCGGCGTCAGCTGGCTGCGCAAGGTGGCCGAACACCGGTTCTTTCCGGAGCTGTTGGCCGCCCGTACCGCCATCTGACGCTGATCTCCCGGTGATTTGGAGGCGATCATTGAGTTTCCCCGTCTACGGCCGGTACGACCGGACCGAGCTTGATCGGCAGTACTCCCCGAGCTCCTGCGTGGACGACATGTCCGCGTTCCTCACCCGCTACACGAAGCGGAGCGCACGAACGAGGAGCGAGCTGCCGGTGAACGCCGGCATGCCGTACGGACCGCTGCCCTGCGAACGCCTCGACTTCTTCCCGGCGCCCGGTCCGAAGGCGCCGCTCCTGGTGTTCGTGCACGGCGGCTACTGGCAGGAACTCGGCAAGGACGACTCCTCCTTTCCCGCGCGCCGGCTCGTGCCGGCGGGCGCGGCGTTCGCGGCGATCGGCTACGGGCTGGCTCCGCGGTACCGGGTCGACGAGATCGTCGACCAGGTACGACGCGCCGTCTGGTGGCTCGTGGAGCACGCCCAGGATCTCGGGGTCGACAGCGGGCGGATCGTGCTCGCCGGAAGCAGCGCCGGCGCTCATCTGGCGCTGATGGCGCTGCTCGACGGCTGGATGCCCGGAGGCACAACTCCAGCGGACGTGATCGCCGGAGCGGTCCTGCTCAGCGGTGTGTACGACCTCGAGCCGGTCCGGCTCACCTACGTCAACGACCCCCTGGGGCTCGATGCCGAGGCGGCGGCCCGGCTCAGCCCGATCCGCCACCTCCCGGACCGGCTGCCACCGCTGGTCGTGGCGCGCGGCGGCGCCGAGACCGCCGAGTTCGCGCGGCAGCACCGCGAGCTCGTCGAGGCCGCCACGCCTCGTTCGGCCGCCGTTCACGATCTGGTGATCACGCACCGGAACCACTTCGACATCACCTTCGACCTGGACGATCCCGCCAGTGACCTCGGGGCCGCGGTGCTCCGTCAACTCGGGCTGCCCGGACGGCCATCCAGGAGGCCGGCAGGCGACTCCGCTCGATCCCACCGAGACATTGGACGCGCATGAGCGACAACCTGATCAAGAAGATACTCGTGCTCGGAGGCGGTACGGCAGGCTGGATGGCCGCCTCCTACCTCGGCAAGGCACTCGGCCAGTCCGTCCGGATCACCGTGCTGGAAGCGCCGGCCATTCCGAAGATCGGCGTCGGCGAGGCCACGATCCCCAATCTCCAGCGGGTGTTCTTCGACTATCTGGGACTGACCGAAGAAGAGTGGATGCCGGAGTGCAACGCCAGTTACAAGATGGGCATCAGGTTCATCAACTGGCGTACTCCGGGCGCCGGTATGGCGGGCCCACGGCCCTACGGACAGTACGGCGACCAGTTCGACCACCTCTTCGGCCTGCTGCCCAACCACGACGACCTGCCGCTGTCGCATTACTGGACGTACAAGAAACTCAACGGCCTGACCGATGAGCCGTTCGACCGCTCCTGCTACCCGCAGCCGGCGCTCTTCGATCGGAAACTCTCTCCCCGCTTCCTGGACGGCCGGCGGGTGGCGAGTTACGCCTGGCATTTCGACGCCGACCTCGTCGCCGACTTCCTGCGCAGATTCGCCACCGGCAAGCAGGGGGCGACACACATCGAGGACAGGTTCGTCGCGGCGGAGACCGATCAGCAGGGCCGGCTCGTCGCCGTCACCACGGAAACAGGACGCAGGCTGGAGGCGGATCTGTTCATCGACTGCTCCGGTTTCCGCAGCCTCCTGATCAACCAGGTGATGAAGGAGCCGTTCCTGGACATGAGTGACCACCTGCTCAACGACCGGGCGGTGGCGACCAGGGTGGAGCACGACGACGAGGAGCACGGCATCGAACCGTTCACCTCCTCGATAGCGATGAGCTCCGGCTGGGCCTGGAAGATACCGATGCTCGGCCGTTTCGGCACCGGGTACGTGTACTCCAGCCGGTTCACCTCGGAGGAGGAGGCCACCCGGGAGTTCTGCGAGATGTGGGGCATCTCCCCGGACACGCATCCGATGAACCACGTGCGGTTCCGGGTCGGCCGGAACCGGCGGGCATGGGTGAAGAACTGTGTGGGAATCGGCCTTTCGTCGTGCTTCCTGGAACCACTGGAGTCCACCGGGATCTACTTCACCTACGCCGCTCTCTACCACCTCGTGAGGAACTTCCCGGACAAGCGATTCGATCCGGTGCTGAGGAACAGGTTCAACAGCGAGATCGAGTCGATGTTCGACGACACGAGGGACTTCATCCAGGGCCATTTCAGCTTCGCACCGCGCGATGACACGCCGTACTGGCGGGCGTGCAAGGAGCTGGAACTGGCGCCGGAGTTCCTCCACAAGGTCGAGATGTACAAGGCCGGCCTCGGGGTGGACCTGCCGGTGACCGACGAGGGTACCTACTACGGAAACTTCGATGCCGAGTTCCGGAACTTCTGGAGCAACGCCAACTACTACTGCGTGTTCTCCGGTCTCGGCATGATGCCGGAACACGATCCCACGCCGCTCGGCTACCGACCGGAGTCGGTCGAGTCCGCCGAAGCGGTGTTCGCGCAGGTCCAGCGGCGACGGGACGAGCTGCTCGACACCCTGCCCCCGATGCACACCTACCTACGCCGGCTCCACGGGAAGTAGGCGCTTCCCGGCGCCGAGACAGCGGCCGGACACAGCGAGACGCAGAGGAGCATGATGCCCGAGACACCTTCAGCCGCCGGAGTCGTTCCGCTGGATGTCTTCCGGTCGCTCATGTCGGAGTTCCCGACCGGGGTCGCCGTGGTGACGTCGCTGGATCACGACGGGGAGCCCCGCGGCATGACCTGCTCGGCCCTGTGCAGCGTCACCGGCACCCCGCCGACCCTGCTGGTCTGCCTGCGCCGGGAGAGCCCGACGCTCGACGCGGTCATCCGCTGTGGGCGGTTCGCGGTGAATCTCCTGCACGCCGACGCCCAGCACGTCGCCGAGCTGTTCGGGTCACCGGTGAAGACCCGGCGCTTCGACCTGGTGGACTGGTCGATGGGCCGCTGTGGGCCGCACATCGCCGAGCATGCGCACGCCATCGCGGACTGCCGGGTCACGAGCACGGGAGACGGCGGAAGCCACGTCGTCGTGTTCGGTGAGGTCAGCGACGTCACCCTGCACAGGGGGCGGGTCCCACTGCTGTACGGCCGGCAGCGGTACAACGTGTGGTTCGAGCAGGTGGCGCGGCAGAGCGCGCTGTGCCCCCGCGATGCTTCCCCGTCGGACTGAGGCATCGCAGACGGTGATGTCCGGGCAGGTCACGGCTGGTCTTGGAGTGGTCTGGTCATGCGGTGAGGGCGGCGAGGGTGTGCATGTGGGCGAAGGCCTGGACAGCGTGGTGGAGGACGCTGCCGCGCCGCCGGCAGCAGCACGGCCGGCCACCACCGGGACGCCCACACCGGCTCAGCCCGCAACACCCCGCCCGTGCAGGGGAAATACCCGGAACCAAGCCTTCTGCAACACACCCGTCAGGCCCTGGCCGGCACGGAGATCCGGATGGAGACAGACATGCCCACCCCCAGTCGGGAAACCGCCGAACGGCTCGACCGGACCGATCCTCTGAGCGCGATGCGCACCAGGTACTCGCTGCCGGAAGGCGTGGTGTACCTGGACGGCAACTCCCTCGGCGCGCTGTCCGTCGGCGTGCCGTCGGCCGTCCAGACGGCCATCGTCGAGAACTGGGGTCGGCACCTCATCAACGTCTGGACCGATGACGGCTGGTGGGACGTGCCGCTGCGGGTCGGCGACCGCGTCGGGCGTCTGCTCGGCGCGCGGGCCGGCCAGACCGCCGTGGGTGATTCGACGTCGGTCCACCTGTTCAACGTGCTGACAGCCGCGGCCCGGTTGCGCCCGGATCGCCGACTGCTCCTGATCGAGGAAGGCGGCTTCCCCACGAACGACTACCTGGCCGCTTCGGTCGCCCGCATTCTCGGGTTGGAGGTCCGCCGGGTACCCATGCCCGACATGGCGTCCACCCTCCGCCGGCTGGGTGAGCGGGTCGCTGTCGTCACGGCCGGGGCCGTGGACTTCCGCACCGGCGAACTCTGGGACGTCCACGCGGTCACGGACACGGCGCACGACGTCGGCGCGCTCGTCGTCTGGGACCTCTGCCATGCCGTCGGCGCCCTCCCGCTGACCCTCGACGCGGACGGCGTGGACTTCGCGGTGGGGTGCTCGTACAAGTTCCTGTCGGGCGGACCGGGTGCCCCGGGGTTCGTCTACGCGGCCCGCCGCCATCACAGGGCCATCGATCAGCCCCTGTGCGGCTGGCACGGACACGCGGATCCGTTCGCGATGGTGCCCGACTACGAACCCACGACCGGAATCGGACGGTTGCGGGTCGGCTCTCCGAACATCCTGTCCATGCTGGCCCTGGACGCGGCACTCGACGTCTTCGACGACGTGGAGATGACCGCGGTCCGCGAGAAGAACGTGGCGCTCGGGGACTTCTTCATCGAGGCGGTCGACACCCACCTGGCCGGGTGCGGATTCGAGCTGGTCACGCCGCGCCGCGGCGATCAGCGCGGAAGCCAGGTGACGCTGCGCCATCCGGAGGCGGAGCGGATCATGCGGGCCGTGAACAAGCGGGGGGTCATGGGAGACGTGCGTCCTCCCGGACTGCTGCGCTTCGGGTTCAACAGCCTCTACATCTCCTACACCGACATCTTCTCGGCCGTCGAGGCATTGCGTGCGTGCACGTGAAGCGGTGATGCGCGTGAAGCGTGATGCACGTGACGCGTGATGCACGTGACTGTCCACGACCCCCTAAGGGCTGTCCCGTAAATGACGGCATGCCGATTGACCAGCGACGCTGCGCCTCATCCGGCGAGGGTGAGGGAACTTCCAGGGAGCGGAGGGGTGCCGTTGAAGTTGCGCGTCAGCGGGGGATCGCCTGTCCCGCTTCGGTGAGGGTCAGTGTGAGGCAACCCAGCCACGTGCCGGATTGCGGGTACTCCCAGTTCTCCGCGTTCGCCAGGGCAGCGGGAAGGTCCTGCTTCGGGATGGGGGGACCGGGCTGCTCTCCGAGAGTGCCGTCCGGCGCTGTCCAGGGCACGAGCCGGCACACTTCGATCCATCCTCTGTCGACGAGGGGAAAGAGGATCGGGACGAGAGCCGAGGCGGGACCTGAGACCAGCGGCCCGTCGAGGTCGCCCCAAACACCGGGGAGGATGTCGATCTCGGTGGCGTTGATCATGAAGGCGCGTTCGGCGGAGGACAGCTGGTCTGTCGCGGGATAGCTCACGTGCAGAGTGTCGCAGCTCAGGAGAACGGCCAACGCGAGCCCCTGTGGCTCTCTGAGGCACTGTGATCACGCTGGTGGGTGCTGGACGACTTCCGCCACTGGTCCACCACGTCGTCCACTTCATCCAGGGCCGGTTCGCGACTTCCGCTGGGTGCGTAGGCCGGTGACCGGTCAGCGCGTAGTGGCAGATGTGTGCAGTACCAGGCTCGCCGGGCACCTGCTTGCTCCGCGGTCGTGCCCGTGCGGAGATAGCCGAGCAACGCTGTCATGACCCTGCGACGTCCGAATGCGTAGAGCGCCGGCTCGACGAACCAGCGACAGAAGCTCGCGTCTGGGTCGTATACAGCAGCAGCCATCAGCGGGTGGAAGAACTCCTCGGGCAGGGTTGCGCGTTCCAGCAGTGGCCTTCGTGCGGCTCCGGCCAGGTGCCGCGCACGTCGCTCTTCAGGCACGTCGGCTGCGGCCTCAAGGTCCAGCAGGCGAGCCACTTCGGCTGCACATACAAGGAATGAACGTGTGGATGCCTCGTGGCGGTCACCTTCGGTCATGGGAGGATTGTCGGCCACGTTCCTGAGCAGAAGAAGTGGTCGCATGGACGAGATGATCTCGATGTGGCTGGTGTGATCACGGCGTCGGAGCCGTCCTGGATAACCCCGTTCTCCGGGCTGAGCCCCCGCGCCTTCGGGAAGCTGGTGACGGTGCTGCGTCGCGCAGGTGCGGACGCGGTCCGCAAGGGCAGGCCGTGGAGTCTTCCACTGGAGGACCGGGCTCTGCTGGTCACCGCGTACTGGCGAACGAACCTGACTATGCGCCAGCTCGGCCCGCTGTTCGGCGTCTCGAAGTCGGCGGCCGACCGCATCATCGACCACCTCGGGCCGGTGCTCGCGCTCCAGCCCCGCAAGCGGTTCGCCAAGGACACCGTGCTCATCGTGGACGGCACCCTGGTCCCCACCCGTGATCACACCATCGCGGAGCGTTCGAAGAACTATCGGTACTCCACCAACCACCAGGTCGTCATCGACGCCGACACTCGCTTGGTCGTCGTGGTCGGCCGGCCGCTCGCCGGGAACCGCAACGACTGCAAGGCATGGGAGGAATCCGGCGCCAAGGCCGCCGTCGGCAACACCGTCACGATCGCCGACGGCGGCTACCCGGGCACCGGACTCGTCCTACCGCACCGCCGCCAGCGCGGCCAGACCGAGCTCTCGTCTTGGAAGGAGGAGCACAACAAGTCCCACAAGCAGGTCCGGGCCCGCGTCGAGCACGTCTTCGCCCGCATGAAGACCTGGAAGATCCTCCGCGACTGCCGCCTCAAAGGCGACGGCGTCCACCACGCCATGCTCGGCATCGCCCACATGCACAACCTCACCCTCACCGAATAGGCCAGCGGGCCGCACAGCGACCAACCACACCCGAGGCGGCTCGAAGATCATTTACGGGACGGGCCTTAGGCAGTGCGCAACTTCGCGACCACCGGCATGCGCTTGATGCCGGCCGCGAAGTTGGACGCCAGATGCTCCACCGGACCGACGAGGTCGAATCGCTCGACCGAGTCGGCGATCTCGGCGAACAGCGAGTTCAGCGCCATCCGTGCCAAGGCGGCCCCGACGCAGTGGTGCGGCCCGAAGCCGAACGCGACGTGCGGGTTCGGCGATCGGCTCACGTCGAACCGGAAGGGCTCCGAGAAGACCTCCTCGTCCCGGTTCGCCGAACCCAGCCAGGTCACCAACGCGTCGCCCTCACACACCTGCCGGCCGCGCAACGTCATGTCCTGAGTCGCGTGGCGAAGGAAGTGATTGGCCGGCGAGGACCAGCGCAGGCCCTCCTCCACCGCGCCGGGCACCCCTCGCGGATCGTCGACCAGCTTGCGGTACTCCGCAGGGTTCTCGATGAACGCCAACACCGTTTGGGTGACGGCGTGCGGCGTGGTGACGTTGGCGCCGAGGAGCAGGCTGTAGCAGTTGTAGACCAGCTCGTCGTGACGCAGTCTGCGCCCGCCCACCTCCAGGCCGAGGAGCGCGCCGATCAGACCGTCCTCCCGAGAGGTCCGCCGAGTCTGTCGAGTCCGGCGGGAGAAGTACGAGAACAGCTCGTGATGCGCCGTCGCCAAGGTGTTCAGCCCGTCCCCCAGCCGGAAATCGGGGTCATCCGGTGCGATGGCCGCGGTGGTGAGCACGGTCAGCCGCGCCCAGTCCTGCTCCGGAATGCCCATCAACGTACCGGTGAACGCCATAGGGAAGCCTGCCGCAAGTTCGGCCAAATCCCCAGGACCGTCCGCCAGTTGCTCCAGCAGACGGTGGGCCACCTGCCTGACCTTCGGGACGAACGGCTCCAGCGCCTTTCTGGACAGCAGCTTGGCGATCGGCTCGTGCAGCATCGTGTGCACCGGCGGGTCGCTGGCCGCCATCATCTTGCCGCCGGCCGGGTCGCGACTGCCGAGGACCGACAGCAAGGTCCCCCGGCTCGACGTGAACCTGGTGTGGTCCCGGAGCACTTCGCGGACGTCGTGATGTTTGGTGACCGACCAGAACCGGCGACCGTCCGGCAACGACTGGAGGTGCAACGGGGCGCGCTCGCGCAGCGTGGTCCAGATCGCGTGCGGGTCACCGGAGCCGTACAGACGGGGATCCATGAGATCCAGCGAGTCCAGATCCGTGGAAGGTGCCGGCGAGGTTCGCTCACCCATCTTCATCGGGGGTCTCCCAGATCTCGGCCGTCAGTCCGTTCCCGGACGCCGACAGCGGTCCACATGGCCGTCGCCTTGGCCACCAGCTCGCCACGGTCGTCGTACAAGGCGGTGCCGACCGCCGTGGTGCGGCCGTGCCGACGCCCGCGGCGTGCGACCACGACGTGAGGTACCAGCGGGCGGGGCGGCCTGCGCAGGACCGCGGTCATGCGGGTGAGCACCATAGGCTCCCGGACCGGGTCCGCGGTCCACCCGCCGGGGCAGTCCAGAACACTCCACACCAGCTCGGGCCGATCGGACGACGCCACCGTCGGCGTCCAGGGACACGCCACGACGCCGGGCGCACCGGGGACCTCGCCCGGCGCCACCGGGAACCCGTCCGCCGGTTCGCGACTCACTCCACAGACGAAGCAGGTCGGAAAGGGATGACCACCCGCACGCCCCCGATAGCGTGCGCTCGCTTCGGCTGCCGCCCGTAACGACACCGCTTCCACGGCAGGGAACTCCGCCGCGGCGGTGGTCATGGTCGCGATCAGCCGGTCGCCGTCCCAGATCTGGGAGCGTCGTGTTCCGGGACGGAACTCCAGGGTCTGGTCGAGCCGTGGCGCCCCGAGCAGGGCCACGGCGACCGGTGGGCGTTGGTGGTCCGCGGCCAGCTTCGCGAACGTGCCACAGGCGTAGCCGCCGTTCGCCGTGTCCGGCGGGCCGTTGTACCTGGCGGGTATGCGTACGATCCGATCCGCCATGTCACCGCGCCCGCGTGTCGGCCTCGACGGCTGCTCGGAGAGCGTCGAGGAGGTGGCCGGGTGCCTTCACGAACGCCTGGTGATCGCCCTCCAGCACGAGCGAGGTGCAGCGTCCCCAGCGTGCCCACCCGGCCATCAGATCGTGCGGGATCTCCACGTCGGCGGACCAGCCGAGCGACCGGATCTCGAAGGAATCCGTCGCGGACGGGTCCGGACGGTAGGCCTTGTTCGCCGCCAGGTCGTCCACAAGTATTCCGACGAAGAAGTCGACAAGGCGTTTCGTCGGCTTGACCAGCCCCAGCAGGTTCACGACCACGCCCCTGAGCTCGTCCTCGCTCATGCCGAGGAACCGGCCGTACGGCCCGTCGTCCGGCGCCACTTGCGAGGACACGAAACAGGTGGTGGGTGACCTGGTGCCGCCGAGCGCCATCTGCCGCGCGAACTCGAAGGCCGCGAGCGCCGCCCCGCAATGCCCGAACACACTGAACTCGCGGTCCAGGACCGGACCCAGCTCGGCGGTCATCTGCGCGGCCAGGTTCTCGTACGTGCCGAAGTGGGCCTCCCCCATCCGCTTTTCCCGGCCGGGGAGTTGCAGCGGTACGACGGCGGTGTCCCCGATGCGGTCGGGCCACAGGCGATACATGGAGGCGCCGCAGCCGGAATAGGGGAAGCACAGCAGTAGATGCTTGCAGTCGTCCGGCGGCACGGTGGCGAACCAGCGGTTGTCGTTCCGTACGTTCTCGATCACGAGTCCCTCCCCGCGGCCCTGTTGCGGAAGGCCTGTTTCAGTACGGCGCCGACCACCTGCATGGATTCCGGCCGGTCCATGTCCTGATGGCTGGTCGGAACGGTGTGGACGGTCATGGGGCCGTGAATGTGGTCCCGCCACGCGCCGGCGGGATCGATCCTGGAGGAGCCCTCGCCACCGTCCCCGGCGACCGCGCCCGCTTGGAAGAACACCGCGGCCCCGTCGAATTCCGGCGGCAGATATCCGGTCAGCATCGCGATGTGCTCCACGCTGATCCCCGTCACGAGGTCGGAGATCGCGTCCACCTCCAGCGAGTCCGCGTCGGCGTACCGGTGGCGCAGGAACTGGTCGAACCCCTCCCGGATCTCCTGGCCGGCGAGGCTCCCCGCTTCGACGGCGGTTTCCGGATAGCAGTCCATCATCGCCAGCAGTTCGACCTCCTCGCCGCGGGCCCGCAGCTCGGCGGCGATCGCGTGCGCGGCGAAGCCGCCGAACGACCAGCCGAGCAGGTTGTACGGCCCGTGGGGCTGCACCGACCGGATCCCGGCCAGATAGGTCTGGACGAGCTCGGTCATCGACGTCGGCATGGGATCGGGGCCGGCGGGATCGAGACCGGGCGCCTGCAGCGCGTAGATCGGCCGGTCGTCGATGAAGCGGGCCAGGCTGAGATAGAACCAGCCGACGCCGCTCACCGGGTGCACACAGAAGAGCGGGCGCTCGGTGCCGCTGGAGCGGATGGTCATGAGCGGCGCGTAGGTCTCGTCCCGGCCGTCCGGGGCCAGGGAAAGCAGGCGTGGCGCCAGGTCGGCCACGGTGGGGCACTCGAACACCGTCCGGATGGGGACGTCGATCCGGAGGACGGTGCGGATGCGGGACAGCAGCTTCGTGGCGAGCAGCGAATGGCCGCCCAGCTCGAAGAAGCCGTCGTCGATCCCGATGTCGGGTACGCCCAGCACCTCGGAGAAGAGGCCGGTGAGTACCTCCTCGTGCGCGTTCCGTGCCCGCCGCGACGAGCCGCCGGTGATCTCCGGCGTCGGCAGGGCCTCCCGATGGAGCTTCCCGTTGGCGGTCAGCGGCAGGCTGTCGAGGAAGACCACCGTCGACGGGACCATGTACGCGGGCAACCGGCCGCTCACGAAGGCACGGAGGTCCGCCGCCCGGTCGGCGACCGGAACGCTGCCGTAAGCGGTCAGCGGCCCGGCTTGTGCGAAACCGGGCACGTACACATCGGTGGGCACGGTGTCGCCGCCGTCGGGTACCGCGAGGACGACGTCCAGGTGTCCGGCGACGTGCGACCACGTCACCGCCGTCGAATAGCCCAGCCGCTCCCCGAGCGTGTAGAGCTCTTCGCGCGGCTCGCCGTCCGCCGCCGGGGCGTGGTGCTCGACGTGGAGAAGGCCGGTGGCGCGCACGGCGGCCGTCAGAGCCGGGTCGGGTACGCCGACGATCCGGACGCTCTCGGGCCGCCGCAGCCGAAGGTGCTGCTCCAGTCCTCGGAGGCCGCCCACTTCGCTCCACCGCAGGCTCGGGACGGAGGCGAGGGACAGGGCCCGTACGGGCGTCTTGCGCACCGTCACGTCGTACCTGTACTGACTCAGTTCGTTGTCGTACCCGCCCCGTTTGATCTGCACGTCGACCGCGCCGATCGCGGGCAGCTCGTCCCCCAGTGCCGCGAAGAAGTCCGGATGCAGGACGAGCTCCGTCTCCATGGCGATCGCCGTGGCGACGGCGCTGCGGATTCCGCCCCGCTCGGCTTCGTCGAGGTCGGCCACGTCCTGGTGACCGAGTCGGCGGATCGCCACCATGGTGGCGAACTCCCGCAACAGCGCCTTGTTCCGGACGTCACCGATGAACAGCGCGCCGCCGGGAGCCAGCAGGCCCATCGCCTTCTCGATGACGTCCACCAGGTAGTGCACGCTCGGGAAGTACTGGACGACGGAGTTCAGCACGATGGTGTCGAAATCGCGCTCCGGCAGCAGATCCACCTGATCGGCCGGCTGGACGACCAGCCTGACCCGGTCCGCCCAGTCCGCCGGCACTTCGGCGAGGTGCTGCCTGAGCCCGTCGATCACCGACTCGGAGAAGTCCGTGCCGTAGTAGGTCTCGCATTCCGGGGCCAGGTGGGCCAGGAGGAGCCCCGTGCCCACGCCGATCTCCAGCACCTTCGACGGACGCAGGGACCGGATCCTCGCGACGGTCGCGTCGCGCCACTCCCGCATCTCGGCCAAGGGAATCGGCTTATCGGTGTAGCTGCTGTTCCACCCGCTGAAGTCCTCACCGAAGCCGCCGTCGGCGGCCGCGTCGGCGTGGGCTTCTCCGCGGTAGAGATCGTCGTAGGTGTCCCGCCACTGTTCCACCAGCTCGATCTCCCGGCTCTCCTGCCGGTCGGCGGATTCCCCCTGGCTCCGGACGACATAGGCGACCAGTTGCTTGACGTCCTGCCCGGCGATGTCGCGAGCGACGACCGCGGCCTGCGCCACCTGGCGGTGCGCCAGCAGGGCCGCCTCGATCTCACCGGGCTCGACCCGGAACCCACTGATCTTCGTCTGATCGTCGGCCCGGCCCACGAACACCAGCACGCCCTCGCGCGTCCAGCGTGCGAGGTCGCCGGTGCGGAACATCCGTGATCCCGCCGGACCGTAGGGGTCCGCCACGAAGCGTTCCGCGGTCGCACCGGGTTGGCCGGAGTACCCGCGTGCCAGGCCCGCGCCGGCGATCCACACGTCCCCGACGACGCCGGTGGCGACCGGATCGAGCTCACCGCTCAGAACGTAGACGCGGGCATTGCGGATCGGGACGCCGATGGGGACCACCGGATCGTCGAACCGGCGGCGGGTGGCGGCACAGACCACATGGGTCGTCGCGTTCACCGTGGTCTCGGTCGGGCCGTAGATGTTGACGACCCGGATGGCGCTGTTCGCGCGGAGCACCCGGTCGACCGCCGCCGTCGGCACCTTGTCGCCGCCGGTAGCGAAGTAGCGCAGCGTCCGCAGGCCCGACAGCTCCTCCAGGTCCTCCGACGACATGAGATCGAACAGGCCGGCGGTGGCCCACAGCGTGTCGATCTCGTTCGCCGCGATGAACTGGAGGCGTTGCGCCGGGGACTCCCTGTCGGCAGGCAGCGGAATGAGGGTCCTGCCGCGCAGGAGCGCAGGCCAGATCTCGTACACCGACGCGTCGAAGGCGATCGACGACTGGAAGAGGATCCGGTCGCCCGGCCCCTCCGGCCAGCCGTGCCAGGCATCGTTCAGGACACTGCGATGGGAGACCGCGACTCCCTTGGGGCGTCCGGTTGATCCGGATGTGAACATGACGTACGCCAGATGGTCAGGGCGCAGTCGGCCATGGGACGGGTTCGTGCGCTCGCCGCCGACGACGTCCGACAGGTACAGCCTGGGGATCCCCTCGTCGGGCAGCACAGCGCGCGTGTCGACGGCCCTGCTCGTCAGGATCAGAGCCGGCTTCCCGTCGGCCAGGAGGGAACCGTTGCGCAGACTGGGATAGGCGGGGTCGATGGGCAGGTAGGCGGCGCCCGCTTTGAGTATTCCGAGGATGGCGGCGATCAGTTCCGGCGAGCGGGGGAGTGCGACCGCGACCACTGATTCGAGGTGTACGCCGTGCTCGAGCAGCGCGTGTGCGATCTGGTTGGCGCGCGCGTTGAGCTCGTCGTACGTGATGTCCTCGCCGCCGCTGGAGATCGCGATCGCGTCCGGAGTCCGCGCGGCCTGCTGCTCGAACCGGAGGGGGATGGAGCCGTCCGGGATCGCGGCGTCCTCGGTGGTCCCGTTCCACGTCTCGAGGAGTCGGTGGCGCTCGTGCGGGAGGAGTACATCGATGCTTCGGAGCGATGTGTCCGGGGTGGCGACCACCGTGCGCAGAACCGCCTTGAACCGGGCGATCAGCTGCTCGACGGTTTCCCGGTCGAACACGTCGGTGGCGTATTCGACGTACCCGACATAGCCGAGAGGACGGTCTCCGTCGCGGGGTAGTTCCGAGAGATTGAAGAGCAGATCGAACTTGGCCGTGCCGGACGACACCGGCTCGAAGTCGATCTTGATGTTGCCGAGGGCGAAGGTCGGATAGACGTTGTTTTGGAAGGCGAGGGAGGTTTGGAAGAGGGGGTGGTGGGCGGTGGTGCGGGTGGGGTT
>NZ_BMSF01000020.1 GCF_014649015.1 Streptomyces narbonensis | reverse complement strand
ACACCGGAGGTCTTCGCCATGTTCAAGACCTGCCGAGTGTCAACAACGCTCGTGATCAATACACCTAGGGTGTGTCCGTCTCCAGGCCGGTCAGCGTCGTGACGTGCATGAGGCCGGGGCCGGCCAGTACGGCGTGGAGTTGCTGGAAGCAGCGGCGTGCCGCGACCGCGTTCCAGTCCTCGGGGAGGAGTTCCTCCGGGAGGCCGGGGTCGAGATAGGGGAGGCGTCGCCACTGCGTGAGCATGGGGACGTAATGGCGGAACGCCTCCCGGGGGTCGATGTCGGACTCCGTCGTCAGCCGGGCCGCCACCGGGCCGTAGGTGTCGGTGAACTCCGCGTACTGCGCCTGGATCGCCGGGAAGTCCCACCAGGTGCTGACCGAGGAGCGCAGGTCGCTGAACGCCACGTACCGCGACGCGAAGAGGTGGACGTACTCGCTCAGGCCCAGCCGTTCGAGCGTGGCCCGGGCGTCGTCGAGGAGGCGTCCGGGGGCAAGCCACACCCCGGACGTGATGTTGCCGAAGCCGAGCCAGGTCAGGCGGGTGCGGAGCTGGTGGCGGTGGGCCCGCTCCGACTCCGGCACCGAGAACACCGCCGTGACCCAGCCGTCGGCCAGGTCCGCCGGCGCCAGACTGCCGAAGATCCGCCGGTCGCCCTCGTCGAACACGGGGTGGACGGCCGGGCTGAGCCGGTAGCCGTTGGCGCCGCGCCGCTCGGCTTCCAGGACGCCCCGCTTCTTCAGGCGCGAGATCGCCGAGCGCACCGCCGGTCCGTCCACGTCCAGCTCGGCCATGAGGGCGATCAGGTCGGCGATGGAGACCCATCCCCCGAGCGGCCGGAGGAAGGCTCCGTAGACCGTGTTGATCAACGAGCTGGGCCTGAGGGGACTGTCCGACATGATCGCCTTCCGTGGTGTGCGGGGGCGATCCTACCCAGCTGCGGGACCGGGTGCGGGCGGGTGGTCATCCCGTGGCCGGCTCCCTCCGCGGCAGTGGCGTCTCGGCGTACGCGCCGGACAGGAGGTGGCCCGCTCCTGGCGCGACGGCCGGCAGGTCCAGGGTGCGCAGCATCTGGTGCGCGGTGCACACGGCCGCGGAGACGACGGGCTTCCCGAGGAGCTGCTCCGCCTCTTCGACGGCCCCGAGGGACGGCATCTGGACGCAGGCGGACAGGACGACGGCGTCCGCGTCGGCGTGCCGCAGCGCGCGGGCGATCCCGGGGAGACGGGCGGGGTCGTGGGCGGCGACGTCCAGGTTGTCGGGGATCTCCAGCGCCGCGTAGTCGAGTACCTCGATGCCCTCGTGGGTCAGATAGTCGACCACCGTCCGGGTCAGCGGGCGCATGTACGGGGCGACGAGCGCGATCTTCCTGGCGCCGAGGGTGTGCAGGCCGTGCACGAGGGCGCCGGCGCTGGTGACGACAGGGGCGGCGGCGCCGTTCTCGGCCGTGCGGGTGTGCAGGCGCTCCTCGGAGGTGCGGTGGTAGCCGAGGCCCATGCTCATGATGGCGACGAGGCACGCGTATCCGAGGACGTCGACGCGGGCGTCGGAGAGTTCGACGGCGCAGCGGTCGGAGTCGGCGTCCATCGCCTTGAGCTGCTCGGGCGTGACGTGGGTCATGCGCATGCGGCTGGAGTGGAAGGTGAAGCGCTCCGGCGCGATGGTCTCGCGGGCCCGCAGGATGGCCGGGATCTCGGTCTCCATCGTGACGTTGGAGCTCGGCACGATCTGGCCGATGCGGTAGGTGCGGTGGGTGGTCATGGCTGCTCCGTTGCCGCTGGTCAGCGGGCGTCGACGACGGGGTTGGCGAGGGTGCCGATGTGCTCGACGGTGGCTTCCACGGTGTCGCCGGGGACGAGGAACTCCGGCGGGACCATGCCGGCGCCCACGCCGGAGGGGGAACCGGTGGCGATGACGTCGCCCGGCTCCAGGGTCACGCCGGAGGAGATGTCCGCGATGAGTCGGGCGATGGGGAAGAGCATGTGGCGGGTGTTCGACTTCTGCTTGGTGACGCCGTTGACGCGCAGTTCGAGGTCGAGCGCCATGGGGTCGGCGATCTCGTCGGCGGTCACGACGGCGGGGCCGAAGGGCGCGTAGGAGTCCTGCCCCTTGGAGAAGAACCACTGGCCGGAGCGGCGCTGGTCGCGTGCGCTGATGTCGTTGACGATGCTGTAGCCGAAGATGTGGTCGTAGGCGTCCTCCTCGCTGACGCGGGAGGCGGTGCGGCCGATGACGACGGCGAGTTCGCACTCCCAGTCGAGCTGGCGGGTGAGGTTGCCGTTGTGCAGGATCGGCTGCCCGGGGCCTGTGACCGCGGTGGCGGGCTTGCTGAAGAGGACGGGGCGCGGGGGCAGGTCCTTGTCGGTGTCCAGGCTGCGGCTGGACTCCTCGACGTGTTCGACGTAGTTGAGTCCCACCCCGATGATCTTGCCGGGGCGCAGCGGGGCGCGCAGCACGACCTCGCCGAGGTCGTGGACGGCCGCGGCGGGCCAGCCGGACGGGTCGCCGGCGAGCAACCGCCGCGCGGTGTCGTGGAGGCCGGCGTCCGCGCGGAGGAAGGTCAGCAGGTCGTGCGGGAGCGCGGTGTCGTGGTGGGCGGCGAGGGCCGCGAGGTCGACCACCCGGTCGTCGAGCTGGGCTCCGAGGCGGGCGGGGGCGTCGTCGAGCGTGTAGGTCACGAGGCGCATGACGGCTCCTTGAGGTGCGGTGTGGGCGGGGGGGGGAAGGCGGCGGCTCAGGCTGTGGGCTGGTGGCCGCCGTTGTCGGCGTACGCCTCTTCGCGGGAGAAGCCGAGGGAGCGCATCACGGGGAAGTCGTTGAACGAGAACAGGCAGGCGTCCTCGCCCTCGTCGAGGTTCGCGTGCTCGTGCCAGGCCCAGGAGGGGACGCAGAAGATGTCGCCGCGCTGCCAGTCGTAGCGCTGTCCGGCGATGACCGAGTAACCCCGGCCCTTGGCGACGGTGTAGACGACCGAGCCGGTGTGACGGTGGGCGCGGGTGGCCTGGCCGGGTCGCAGCAACTGCATGTGGGCGCCCATGGTGGGCATGACGGATCCGCCGGTGACGGGGTTGGTGTACTCGGCGATGACACCGTCGTACGGGGAGCCTTCCGTGGCCCGGGCGAGGTTGCGGAGCGACTCGTAGGTGGGCTCCCAGGGGTAGGCGAGCAGGGGCGAGTAGGGGCGGGCCCACTTCTCGGCGCCGTGGGGAAGCAGGTTGGCGCCGTAGGTGAGGACCGAGGAGTTGATCACCTTCCCGGGCTGCTGGTACAGCTCCGGGTGGACCTCGTAGAAGCCGGCGTCCAGGGCGTTGACGAGGGGGATGTCGAGGCCGTCCTGCCAGATGACGGGGGCGTCGTCGGCCTCGTTGCCGTGCTCGTGCCAGGTGCCGTTGGGGGTGATGGCGAAGTCGCCGGGGCCGACCTTCAGCTTCTGGCCGTCGACGATCGTCCAGGCGCCCGTCCCTTCGTGGACGAAGCGCAGGGCGGCCGCCTGGTGCCGGTGCGCGGTCATGGCCTCCCCCGGTCCCATGATCTGCAGGCCGGTGTAGAGGAGGCCGACGGCGGCGCTCACGTCCTTGCGGCCGGGGTTGACGAGCATGACGACGCGGCGGCCGGCGTCGTCGGCCTTGACCAGGTCGAGCGCCTTTCGGACCAGCGGGCGCAGGGTGTCGTAGCGCCACAGGACCGGTACGGACTTCGGCTGCGGGTACCAGGGCTCGATGTCGTTGGCGACCGTCCAGAGGGCGCCGGCCTCCTGTTCGGCGAGTTCGCCGTAGTAGGCGGTGAGTTCGGGGGTGTCGGACACGCGGGCCCGGCCCAGCCTGTCGTCGTCGTACTCGGCAGTGGTCATGAGTCCTCCTTCGGGGGCCCGGCGACCTCGGCGTCGTGGGCGTCGTCGGTGGGGAGCGTGGGGATGGTGGGGAGCTTGGGGGTGGTGGCCCGGGTGCCGTCGGACGTGAAGGCGATCGGGTTGCCCAGGGTGTCGTCGGGCGTGAAGGCGACCGGGTTGCGCGGAGGGCCGTCGGACGTGAAGGTGACCGGGCTGCGCGGGGTGTCGTCGACGTGCAGGCGGAAGACGTCGAAGCGGTTGTAGTGGCCGACGATGTCGTGCATCTGCTTGGGCTGGATGCACTTGGCCAGGTCGATCTCGCCGTAGACGATGCCCTCCTCGTCGACGAGCGGCTCGGTCACGGGACGGCCGTCGGGCCCGAAGATCCCCGAGAGCGCGCTGCGTGGGCGGGCGAGCATGCGGCGCAGGTCCTGGTCGTCGCCGGCGATGGTGTCCACGATCTCCGGGGAGACCGTCGAGCAGGCGACGACGGAGAAGAGCTTGCCCTCGAAGCTGTGGGCGGCCGTGCGGACGGCGATGGCGTCCGCCATGTCGTAGTCCGCCGGTGCGACCGGCAGCGCGATGTAGCTCGCCGCGTGCACCAACTCGCCCTGGGCGAGCAGGGTGAAGCGGGCGAGGGTGTTGGTGTTCTCGCCGCAGGCGAGCACACCGAGCGGGCCGACGGGCGTGGGATGGACCTTCAGTGAGCTGCCGTCGCCGCCGGTCCAGGTCAGTTTCTCCGCCCAGGTGGGGACGAGCTTGCGGTGCACTCCGAGGAGTCCGCCGTCCGGCCCGAGGGTGAGCATGGTGTTGTAGAGGACGCCGAGGCTGTGGGGGCTTCGTTCGTTGACGCCGATGACCACGACGGCGCCGTGCCGTCGCGCCGCCGCGCGCAGCGCGTCCACGTGCGGGCCGGGGACGTCGACGGACGCCCGCCACAGGCGCTCGAACCACGGGGAGCCCTGGACGGGGTTCATCGTCCAGTTCCAGTACGGGTATCCGGGGACGAACACCTCGGGAAAGACGATCAGTTCGGCGCCCTGGGAGGCCGCCTCGGCGATGAGGGACACGGCCTTCTCGACCGTGGCCGCCGGATCCAGGTAGACCGGCGAGGACTGCACGGCCGCCGCCGTGAAGCGCGGCAGCCTCTCCGTCTGTTGCATCATCTGTTCCTCCCTGTCAGACCGCTGCCGTCGCGTGCTCGGGAAGCCACCGTTGGTGCACGGGTGCGGGTGCGTCCCGGAGCAGTTGGAGGCGGGGTGGCACGCGGTCGGTGCGGGCGCCCGGCGGTCTGCCGCTGCCCGCCTTCCAGTACGCCGGCCAGGGCGCGGCCGGTCCGGCGTACCGCTGGGCGGCGGCGGCGTGGAGCGTCCAGAGCGGGTCGTGGAGCTGAGCCCGGCCGAGGCCGCACAGGTCGGCCCGGCCCGCCAGGATGAGGGAGTTGACGTCGTCGTAGGTGGAGATGGCGCCCACCGTGATGACGGGTATGCCGACGGTGTTGCGGATCAGGTCGGCGTAGGGCGTCTGGTAGCTCCGGCCGTAGCGCGGCCGCTCGTGTGCGACGACTTCTCCGGTGGACACGTCGACGGCGTCCGCTCCCGCGTCCGCCAGTGCGCGGCAGAGGTCGACCACGTCGGATTCGCCGATGCCGCCTTCGGCCCAGTCGGTGGCCGAGATCCGGACGAGCAGGGCCTTCGTCGCGGGCCACACCTCGCGGACCGCGCGCAGGACCTCCAGCGGGAAGCGCATCCGGTCAGGAAGGGCACCGCCGTACTCGTCCGTGCGGGTGTTGGTCAGCGGCGACAGGAAGCCCGACATCAGGTGTCCGTGGCCGTACTGGAGTTCCAGCACGTCGAAGCCCGCCCGGTCGGCGCGGCGGGCGGTGGCGACGAAGTCCCGCGCGATGCCGTCCATGTCCTCGCGGGTGGCCTCGCGGGGTGTCGCGCTCGCCGCGTCCCAGGGCAGGGGGGACGCGGCGACCAGCGGCCACCCGTCCTCGCCGAGGGGGTGGCACCGGTCGTCGTCGCCCTGTGGTGTGCCGGTGGCGGCGCGCCGTCCGGCGTGGGTGAGCTGGATGCCGAGGCGGGTGTCCGACTGCCCGCCGACGAAGTCGGTGATGCGACGCCAGGCCGCCTCCTGCTCGTCGGTGTACAGGCCCGGGCAGCCGGGGGTGGCGCGTCCGTCGGCGCTGACGGCCGTCATGCCGGCGATGACGAGGCCCGAACCGCCCACCGCCTGCGTGCCGAGGTGGACGAGCTCGAAGTCACCCGGCACACCGTCCCGCGCGGAGTACAGCGCGGTCGGCGGCACCACGACACGGTTGCGCAGGCGCACCCCGCCCAGCCGGAACGGCCGGAACATCGGGGGGACCGGGTCGCTCCGCCGGCCGGTCTCCGCGGGGTCCCGGCCCGCCTGGTCTTCCGCGTGCCAACTGTCCACCGCCTCGGTGAACGCCTCGTCGCGCACGCGCAGGTTGTCGTAGGTCACCCGCCGGCTGCGGGTGAGCAGGTTGAAGGCGAACTGGAGCGGTTCCTGCCCCGTGTATCGGCCGACGTTCTCGAACCATTCGAGGCTGGCCTGGGCGGCCCGCTGCGTGGACTCGACGACCGGCTTGCGCTCGGCCTCGTACGCGGCCAGGGCGCCGGGCACGTCCGGGTGTTCGTGGAGGCAGGCGGCCAGGGCGAGGGCGTCCTCCATGGCGAGCTTGGTGCCGGATCCGATGGAGAAGTGCGCAGTGTGGGCGGCGTCCCCGAGCAGGACGATGTTCTCGTGGCGCCAGGTTCGGTTCCGTACCGTGGTGAAGCTGATCCACCGGGAGCCGTTGGGTATCAGGCGGTGGCCGTCGAGGTGTTCGGCGAGGATCTCCTCGCACAGCCGGATGCCGGCCTCGTCGTCGGCCCCGGGCGGGAGGTCGCGCGCCGCGAGGGCGTCGAATCCCGCGCGCCGCCAGGAGTCCTCGTCGATCTCTACGATGAAGGTGCTGCGGGTGTCGTCGAACGGGTACGCGTGGACCTGCACGGTCCCGAAGTCGTGTTCCGCGACGATGAAGGTGAAGGCTTCGAAGACCTTGTCGGTGGCGAGCCACATGTAGCGGCAGTGGCGTTCGTCAAGGTCCGGTCCGAAGGTGTCGGCGTACGTGCTCCGGGTCTGCGACCGTACGCCGTCGCTCGCCACCACGAGGTCGTAGCCAGCGGCGAGTTCGGCCGCCGACGGGGCGAGGGTGCGGTAGCGCACGTCGACTCCCAGCGCCGCGCACCGCTGCTGGAGGATCTGCAGCAGGCGCTTGCGGCCGAGGGCGGCGAAGCCGTGGCCGCCCGAGGTGAGCACCTGCCCCTGGTAGCGCACGTCGATGTCGCTCCAGCGGGCGAACTCCGCGGACATGGCCGCGGAGACGTGCGGATCGGCCTGGGCGATGCCGTCGAGCGTCTCGTCCGAGAAGACCACTCCGAAGCCGAAGGTGTCGTCGGCCGCGTTCCGCTCCCAGACGGTGATCTCCCAGTGCGGTGAGAGCTGTTTGGCCAGGGCTGCGAAGTACAGCCCGCCGGGCCCTCCGCCGATGACTGCTATGCGCACGGCGTCCTCCTAGTGGTTCGAGGAACAACGTATGCCGTAATTCCTGCGATCGTCAAGAAAGCTATATACATGTGCCTGACCTGCTTGAACCGGCGTCTCAGCCGTAGATTTCGGGGGCCTGCTCGCCCGCCCTGGTGAAGAGCTCGCGCACGTCCTCGGGCCACGGCGTGGCCCCCGACGCGTGTGCGGAGGAGTGCGCGATCACCATCCGGCCACTGGCCGCCACCTCGTCGCCCTGGGCGCGGACGGTGAAGGCGTAGTGCAGCGAGGTGGTGCCGACCTCGGTGACGCGCAGTTCGATGCGCACGAGGTCGCCGAACCACAGCCGCGCCAGGTAGTCGGCCTCGAAGTGCACGCGCGGCGTGCTGCCGAAGAGGTGGGCCAGACCCAGGCGGCGCAGCAGGGCGGCCTCCGCCGCCTCCACCCAGCGCACGACGGTGGAGTGGTGGTAGTGGCCTGCGGCATCGGTGTCGGGCCATTCGACACGACGCTCGATGAGGATGCCGGGCGGGTTCGCCCCGCCGGCTTCGGCGGCCCCCTCGGCACAGCTGCCGATCGACGGGGTCGCACGGGGGGTGAGGGGGGGTTCCATGAGGAGCCTTTCGTGGGACTTCGGGCTTCGAGGGTCGACGGCCTGCCGCCGGCTTTGGTATGTCGGCCGCCGACTGTCGGACGTCGGCGCCGGACGTCGGCGCCTGACGTCGGCATCGGACGTCGGCCGTTGGCCGTCGGCGCCGGACGTCGTCTGCCGACCATCGGCCGTTGGCCGTTGGCCATGGGGCGTCAGCCGTGGGCCGTCAGCTGTCAGCCACCGGCCGCGTTCGCGGCGCGTCGGCGCAGCACGTGCCGCTGCAGCTTTCCGTTGCTCGTGCGCGGCAGATCGGTCACGAACTCGACGGCGCGCGGGTACTTGTAGGGCGCGATGGTCTGCTTGACGTGGTCCTGGAGCTCCTTGACGGTGGCCTCGCCGGCGGCGACGCCGTCGACCAGGACCACGTACGCCTTGACGACCATGCCGCGCCGCTCGTCGGGCGCACCGACGACGGCGCACTCCGCCACGTGGGGGTGGTCGATGAGCGCCTTCTCGACCTCCGGGCCCCCGATGTTGTAGCCGGAGGAGACGATCATGTCGTCGCTGCGTGCCACGTACCAGAAGTAGCCGTCCACGTCCCGCCGGTAGGTGTCGCCGGTGATGTTCCAGCCGTTCCGGACGTACGCCGTCTGGCGCGGATCGTCGAGGTATCGGCAGCCCGTCGGGCCGGTGACGGCGAGCAGTCCGGGCTCCCCGTCGGCGACCGGCGCACCGGTCTCGTCGACGACCATCGCGCGGTAACCGGGCACGGGCTTCCCGGTCGCCCCGGGCCGGACGTCGTCGTCGGCGGCGGAGATGAACACATGGAGCATCTCGGTCGCGCCGATGCCGTCGATGATGCGCAGACCGGTCGCCGCGTGGAAGTCCTCCCACACCTGGGCCGGCAGGGCCTCACCTGCGGAAACGCATCTGCGCAGGCCGGTCAGGCGGTCCGCGGCGCCCTCGGCGATGATCGCCCGGTACGCGGTGGGGGCGGTGAAGAGGACCGTGACGCCGTGCTCGGCGACGAGGTCGGCCAGCTGCCGGGGCGCCGCCTGCTCGACGAGCAGCGTCGCCGCCCCGGCGTGGAGCGGGAAGACGACCAGGCCGCCGAGCCCGAACGTGAAGGCCAGCGGGGGCGTACCGGTGAAGACGTCGTCCGGCCGGGGCTTGAGGACGTACCGCGAGAACGTGTCGGCATTGGCGAGCACGTCCCGGTGGAAGTGCATCGTCGCCTTGGGCCTTCCGGTCGTGCCGGAGGTGAAGGCGATGAGGGCCACGTCGTCGGCCGCTGTCGGGACGTCCTCGAAGGTGCCGTCCTTGGCCGCGCACCGGCGCGTCAGGTCCCCCTCGCCCTCACCGCCGAAGGCGAGGACGGTCAGTCCCGGCGTACCGGCGGCTTCGAGTTCGTCGAGGTACCTGTGATCGCACAGGGCGACCAGGGGCCGACTGATCTCGGTCAGTTGTGCCAGCTCCGCGGCGCGCAGCATGGGCATGGTGGCGACCGCGACCCCGCCCGCCTTGAGAACGCCGAGCCAAGCAGCCACCAGCCAGGGGTTGTTGGGGCCGCGCAGCAGGACGCGGTTCCCGGGGACGAGCCCGAGGTCCTCGGTCAGGACCCGGGCCACCTGGTTGGCGCGGCGCAGCAGGTCACCGTACGTCCAGCGATCGGCGGGGGTGAGGAGGCAGGGCCGGTCGGGGCCCCAGCGCGCGACCGCGTCGTCCAGCAGTCGGGTGGCGCAGTTGAGACGGTCCGGATAGGCCAACTCCGGGAGATCGAAGTGCAGTTGGGGCCAGTGGCCGGAAGGGGGAAGCCGGTCACGACAGAAGGGGTCCACGTGGGCGGACGGGGAGAGCTCCATGGGGCGCACACCTCGGTTTCGGGGGCAGCGGAGGGAGTGCGGCAAGTATTTCGCCAAATTGACGAGCGTCAAGATTTCGCGACATTGATTTTTGTGACGCCCCGTCAGACGATCGGGACGCAGACCCTCACGACCTTGCCGACCGCCACCCGGAACGCCGCCAGCTCACCGCCGGCCTCGTCGACGAGGAAGCTCACGATCGCGAGCCCGCGACCACCCTCCGCATCCACGTCGACCCCCAGGTCGGCGCCCGGCCCGACACTCCTGGCGAAGTGCGGCATGCGGGGGTCCCCGTCGGCGACGTCGAGCCGCAGCCGGCCACCGGCGAGGGCGACCGTGACGCGCGGCCGTCCTCCCTCGGCACCCGCATGCCGGACAGCGTTGGACAGGAGCTCGGTGCCGACCAGCAGCAGCAACTCGACACACGGAAACGCGATGCCCCAGCCTTCGAGCGTCCGGCGCAGGCTCGCCCGCACCCGGGGAACCTCGAGCACCGCACCCCGCGCCACCCAGCAGGCGAGACGACGCCCGGGGCGCGGAGGGGGCGGCGTGGGTGTCGGGACGGAACGGATCGGCGACTCGCCGCGCGAGCGGGGCAGCGGGGCGGACCGGGACAGCACGGGACCGGGCATGGGAACTCCCTGACGAGGGGGCGACGCACACCGTGTCTTCTCGTGTAACCTCCGGGATCACACGTCAGCCGACCTGACCGGCAACCGAGACGTTTACTACGCCGCACATATCGTGTTACACGTGTAACAACGTACGGCGGACCCCATGGAGATCGCAAGGCATTTCGGACATCTCATGGGAAAACGCCGCCACACATCCTCGGAAAGAGGCGGACATGAGCCAGTCACCTCCCATCGCCCCGGCCGTACAGCCGCCGTCCGGACTCGAGTCCGGATGGCCGCCGCCGCCTTACCGCGCCCCCACGCCGCCGCTGGTCGACCAGGACGGCGTACGCCACTACGACGGCCTGACCTACGCGACCACGCTGGGGTACCGGCCGTGCCTGCTCGACGTCCACGTGCCGGCGTCCGGGCAGCCGGTACCCGCCGTCGTCTGGATCCACGGCGGCGGCTGGCTGGAGGGCGACCGCCGCTACCCGCCGCCGACCGTGCCGGTCGAGCTGCTGCACGGCACCGTCCTGGGCGCCGGCCTCGCCCTGGTCGCCATCGACTACCGGCACGGCCTCGAGGCCCCGTTCCCGGCGCAGCTGCACGACACGAAGGCGGCCATCCGCTACATCCGCCACTTCGCCGCCGAGCTCGGCATCGACAAGGACCGGATCGCGGTCATGGGCGAGTCGGCGGGCGGACACCTCGCCGCACTCGCCGGCCTCGTGCGGCCGGACGCCACCGAGGACACCGCGGCACTGGAGGGGAACGTCGGCGTCCAGGGCCAGGACGGCCAGGACAGCGCCGTGCGGGCCGTCGTCGCCTGGTACGCGGCCTCGGACGTCGTCACGTTGCTCTCGCACCCGCTGCCGATGCCGCCGGCGCCCGACGGCTCCGCGTACCCCGATCCCTTCAGCGCGCTGCTGGGCGGCACACCCGAGCAGCTGCCGGAGCTCGCCCGCGCCGCCAGCCCGGTCACTTACGCGGGCACCTCCACCCCGCCCCCGTTCCTCCTGATCCACGGGACGGCGGACCAACTGCTTCCGTACAGCCAGAGCGAGGCGCTCGCCGAGGCTCTCCGGGACGCCGGCGGGGACGTCACCCTCCTGCCGGTGGAGGGCGCCGACCACATCTTCCTCGGCGCACCCGACGTGACGCCGATCGTCACCGAGAGCGTCGACTTCCTCGCCCGTCGACTGGGGGCCTGAGCACCACCGCCGATCACCCAGCGCGGGGCGTCGTCACGACGGCGCCCCGCGCTCGGCATCCGGTACACACCCGCGCGCGTCCCCGCGACCACCGCACCCCCGTACGACCACTGCTCCCCGCCATACCGCCACTGCTGCACCCCCGGCAGCCCCTGCACCCCCTGCACCCCCTGCACCCCCTGCACCCCCTGCACCCCCTGCACCCCGCGAGAGGTACTCCATGACCGGTACTCCGGCCCAGACTCAGGTGACAACCGCCCCGTCGCCGGCCCCGGCGCCGTCACGGCGCGACCGCCCCTCCCCCGCCGCCCGGCGCTCCGGCCCACCCGCTCTCGGCGCCCTCTTCCTGCTGGTCACCGCCACACTCGCGGCCACGGTGCTCGTCCGCCCCGGGCGCCCCGTCCTCCAGCCCCTCGACGACACCTGGCTGCGGTGGATGGGAGGCCCGCATGACGGCGCGTACGCCGTGGTCGCCACCGTGCTCGACTGGTTCGGCGGGCCGCTCGGTGTGGTGGTTCCCGTAGGACTGCTGGTCTTCCTGGCGGTCCGGAAGCGCTGGCCGTCGCTGTTCTGCCTGCTGACCGCCTACCTGGTGGGGAACGTCCTCGTCGTCCAGGCCCTGAAGTACGGGGTGGACCGGCCGCGGCCCGCCGACCCCTTGGTCCGTGTGGACCACGGTTCGTTCCCGTCGGGACATACCGCGGGAACGGCCCTCCTCGTGGTGATCGCCATCGCCCTGCTCGTCCCCGCGGGCCGGCGGCGCGGCTGGTGGGCGGCCGGCGCGGTCCTCACGCTGGCGATGATGTGGAGCCGCACCTGGCTGCACGCGCACTGGCTGAGCGACACCCTGGCCGGCGCCACGACGGGAGCCGGAATGGCCCTCCTGGTGTGGTGGGCCTTCACTCCACTGCTGAACCGGGAAGAGCTCACCCGGGACGGCCGCAGTCCTCAGACGGCCTGACGGCTTACTGGGGCTGACGGCTCACTGAGACTGACGGCTCACGAGAACCGAGGGCTCAAAAGACTTGCGGGTCAGGAGGACTGACGGTGCACCAGGAAGGGCTCCATGCCCCGCACTTCCGGCCGTGCGCCGCGGTCCACCAGTTCGTGCAGGGCGTCGGCGACCTGCGCGGGCGTGGGCAGGTCCAGCCGTACGGACGTCAACGGCGGCTGCTGCAAGGCCGAGAGGACCAGGTCGTCGCAGCCGACCACGGCGACGTCCCCGGGGACGGACACGCCCTCGTTGCGCAGGGCGTGCAACAGCAGCGCGGCGTACTCGTCGTTGTAGGCGAACACCCCGTCCAGACCCAGCTCGCGCCAGCGCGCGGCGAGTTCGGCGGCGGATTCGTGGGTGTAGGACAGGTCCACCGGCGTCACCGTCGCCGTACTTCGGGCGGCGACCCCCTCGGCACCGGCCAGGCGCGGCCGGGCGAAGGTGCCGAGGCCGCGCTCCTGCGGCATGACCACACCGACCTTCCGGCAGCCCCGCGCCACCAGGTGCTCGACGGCGAGCGCGCCGATGCGTGACTGATCGAAGTCCACGGTGTGGGCGCCGGGCACCTCCCGGGACGCGAAGGCCAGCACGCCGCGCACCCCCGCCCGACTGAGGACCTCCACGGCCTGCCCGGACAGGCTGTCGCCGTCCAGGGCCACCACCGCCGCCGGACGGAGCTCCGCCCAGGCCCGGGCGGAGCTCACCGGGTCGGGGAACCGTCCGGCGTGCAGCACGAGGACGTATCCGTGGCGCTCCAGCTCGCTCTCCAGGTCGTCGACCCAGGCGCTGACCAGGCTTCCGGCAGCGGAGACCGATGCGGGGATGAGTACGAGATTGCTGCGGCCGGCCCTGAGCGACCGGGCTGCGGCGTGCGGCACGTAACCGAGCTGCTCGGCCGCCGCCAGCACGCGGGCACGCGTGGTCTCGCTGACCCGGTGCTCCTGTGTGTTGTTGAGGACGAAGGACACCGTCGCGCGTGACACCCCCGCCAGACGCGCCACATCGGCACTCGTGACGGCCGCCGCCGCGGTCGGCTTCTCGCCCATGTCGTCCCCTGCCTCGTCTCCCCGTTCGGCCCGATCGACCCCTACCAAGGTTACACGCGTTACCGCAGGTGCCGGAGGCACATCCGCCGTGAGGCCAGACAGACGCCGAGCGCCGTTGCGGTATCGCCACTCTCGCCCTGGTCGAAACCGAAGGCCATCTCTCGCACGCGCGCGATGCTCCGATCGGCATGGCCCTACAGGGCGTAATCCGGGAGGACTCCGCGGCGAAGGCTGCCGCGAAGGGGATCAGGTGGCGACGCGGATGCAGACAGCGGTCTCACCGGGCGCACGGCAGGGACAGTGCGGGCGGTGCGGGCCGCGCGGGCGGTGCGGGCCGCGCGGGCGGTGACAAGGCGCGCCCGAGCTGTCACGCCGCGAGAGCCGTCGGCTCCCGCCTCCCGTTCACACGGACGGGAAGCGGGGCCGATCCCGAGCCGTCAGGAGCTCGGGACCGGCCGGGGCCCCCACCCCCCTACGGCGGCCCCGACAGGGAGATTACACGTGTAACAGCTTTCCCGTGTGACTTCCCAGGAAGACGTGACGACGGCGGCTACTCCGATTCCGCCGCCCGTCGGCGGTGCAGGCGGCGCGCGTGCCCGGCGAGGTCACTGACGGGCAGGGTGACGCTGTCGAAACGCATCGTGGTGCGGTCGTCCGTCCGGTACGGCTCCCAGTACGGCAGTCCGTCATGGTTCGGGTCGCCTGTCCGGGCAAAGGCGATCCATGCCCGGTGCATGCTCTGCCCCAGCCCCCGCCCCACCGCCGGGTCGATCCCCTCGGCCAGCGGGGCGTGCGCCCAGTTGTCGAAGTTGTCGAAGACGAAGGGGAGTTCGAGACAGTGAGCGGCCGCGAGCCTCCCCTGATGGGCGGGCGCCGGCAGGTCGAACTGGTACGCCCACACCGGGCGCCCCGATGCCGCCCTGGCCTCGGCCAGCTCCAGACAGGGCACGCGGAACAGCTCGTCCGTGATGAGGTCCATGAGCACGTCGACCGGCCGGGCACCGGGGCGGGTCCGCGCGTACTCGTCGTACACGTCGGCCGCCAGGCCCGCGCCGAACGTCTCCGCGATGCGGTCGACGACCTGCTCGCGAGTGGCCTGCACATGGCCGGGGTCCAGGGCGAACCCGAAGTTGGCCTCTTCCCGGGTCCAGCCGACGAGGACGTCGATGTCCGCCGACGGCCCGTCGAGGAGGGTGTGCGCGGGATGGCGGAAGAGCGTGACGTCGTCGCGCACGGGGAGGAAGGGGGTGGGCCAGTACCCCCAGCGCATGGTCTGCGCGAAGAGCCCGCCCGCGGCCTCGATCAGCCGCGGCCACGGCAGGGCGCGGAGTTCCTCGGCGTCCTTCGCCCCGGCGAGCCGCAGGTAGGCGTCGACGCGCTCTTGGTACTCGGCGGGGGCGGGAATGCGCAGCCCGAAGGGCGGACTCTGCAGGATGACCCGTTGGAACAGTTTCCGCGCCTCGGGGTGTCCGGCCAGGGAGGCCGTCGACAGCGCACCGCCCGACTGGCCGGCGACCGTGACCCGGTCGGGGTCCCCGCCGAAGCGGTCGATGTTGTCGCGCACCCAGCGCAGCGCGGCCAGCTGGTCGGTGAGCCAGAGGTTGGCCGGCTGCGCGTCCCCTTCGGCCTCGTCGGCCTCGTCGGCCTCGTCGGCGAAGGAAAGGTAACCGAGGGGGCCGATACGGTAGTTGAGGGTGACGACCACAAGGTCGCCGTCGCGGGCGAAGGTCTCACCCGAGTAGATGGGCAGCGATCCGGAACCGGAGACGAAGCCGCCGCCATGGATCCAGACCAGCACCGGCCGCCGCGCGGCGTCGAGTGCCGGTGTCCACACGTTCAGCGTCAGGCAGTCGTCGTCGAACGGTGGACTTCCGTGGCCGCCGAGGACGGGGTCGCCACCCTCGATGAACATCTGCGGCGCGCTCGGGCCGTGCTCCGTCGCGTCGCGCGTGCCGCTCCAGCCGGGGTGCGGCCGGGCGGCGCGCCAGCGCAGCTCGCCCACCGGAGGTGCGGCGTACGGCACGCCCTTGAACACCGCGAGGCCGCCGTCGGTCCGGCCGCGCAGCCGGCCGGCCGGCAGCTCGACGACGAGCGGCGCCGCCTCCTCTTGCATGTCAGCCATGCTTGTCCTCCTTGGTCAATGGTTCGCCGGGCGCGTCAGCGCCGCCACCGCGGGCCGAGCGGAACCGGCGGGATCCGCGGAACCGGCGGAACCAGTGGAACCGGCGGAACCAGTGGAAGCAGCGGAACCAGTGGAGCCAGCGAGTTCAGTCCACCGACGGGATCGGTGGATAGAGGGGATCGCCCCACCAGCGAAAGAGGCCGGATCCGGATCAGCCGGAGCCGAGCCAGACAGTGAGGCTATGCAGCATGCATGACGGCCGTCAATCTTTCGATACACAGCGCGCCCCGTTCAGTCCCAGAGACGGCCTGCCGCCGCACGGACGGCCTCCTCTTCCAGCAGTCGGGCGAACGCGGACCAGAGCAGCAGGACGACACCCGCCCCCATGGCGGCGCCGGCCGCCGCGTCGCTCAGCCACTGGGCGTGCATCCAGGTGCGGCTCCACATGGTGGCGCCCACCAGGACGGCGGCGAACAACCACCACCAGCGCCGTGCGGCCGGCGGGAAGAGGACCACTCCGGCCGCCATGGCGAGGGTCGTCACGGTGAAGACCTGACCGGACGGGAACGAGCCGCCACCCACCAGGATCCACGGCTCCAGCGGGCGCGGGCGGTCGACGAACTGCTTGACCGGAAGGACCACGACGACGTTGGCCAGGACACACGCGACGAACACGAACACCCCGGATCTCCAGCGGCCGTAGACGGCGAGACACCCCGTCAACACCAGCGGCACGACCATGCCGAGGGGCCCTCCGAGGACATCGAGGGCGCGGGCGAGACCCGTCACCGTGTCGTCCGGCGAGCCGCGCATCGCACTCATCCAGAGATCGTCGACGCCTTGGAAGACCGGCGCCCCCTCGCCGAGGGTGGCGAGGCCGGCCGCCAGAGCAGCGGCCATCAGCAACGATCCGGCCGGCACGGCCCGCCGGGGCGGCGCGGCCGGGACCGGATGACGCGCCGGCTCTCCGGGAGGCGGCGAGGGGGCGGGAACGGCAGGCGAAAGGGACATGGCTGACCTCCGGAAACTGCGGGGAAACCGCGACGTCGACGAGACGGCGGTGACGGAGAGACGAGCGGGAGCGGGCGGCGACGCGGCCGCGGGAGCGGGGTCCGCACGCGGCGGCCCCACCGTGCGCGGCGACCGTCACGCACAGACCTCCAGGCCAGGTTGAACCTTCACGAGCCTCGACACAAGAGCGACCCACGAGTAGCTACACGTGTTAGCAACCGGCCTCGTCGCCCGCGGTCACGGTTGCCACTCACTTGCCTCTATCCCCTACCCATGGGGCTTCCCGAGTGCTACACAATGCTGCAAGCCGCGACTAACACGTGTAACTCACCCGCTGCTGCTCTCCGCTCTCCCTGCGCCCGTCGCAGGGCGGAAGACGCCCTCCCCGCGGCCATCCCCTCATCGCTCCAGCTCGTAGCTCCGCGCTCAGCTCCGTCCCGAGGAGTCGCCATGCACGCCCCGATCCCCCGCCGCGCGTTCCCCGCGCCCGCATCCCCCGGTGGTCACCGTGACAGCCGATGAACTGACCCAGCCGGACGCGTCACCGGAGGCGCCCGCACCCCCTCAGCGCGGCCTCATGCTGCTCCTCCTGCTCGCGAACGCCTCAATGCTCGCCGTGTACATGGGTGTCGGCTCGGTGCTGCTGCCGCTCCAGATCGCCGCCATCGATCCGACTGACAAGGTCGCCGTGCTCGGTGTCATCGGCGGGGTGAGCGCGATCTTCGCCACCGCGTTCAACCCGATCGCCGGCGCCCTGTCGGACCGCAACGGACGCCGGAACCCCTGGATCCTCGGCGGCGCGCTCGCCGCCCTCGCCGGCCTCGGGTTCATCGGCAGCGTCGACACGGTGCTGCTGGTCGGCATCGGATGGTGCCTGGTGCAGGCGACGATGAACGTCTACCAGGCCGCCGTCACCGCCATCGTGCCCGACCGTGTCCCGGTCGCCCGCCGGGGCACGGCCTCCGCCCTGGTCGGTCTGGCCCTGCCCGTCGGCGGCACCGTCGGCGTGATGATCGCCTCGCAGACGACCGGCCGGCTCACCACCGGCTATCTGGTGCTCGGCGCCCTGGCGGCCGGCGCGGCGCTGCTGCTCGCCACCTTCTGCCGCGACGTACCGCGGCCACGCGTGCCCGCCCCCGCCGTCCCGAAGCGCGAACGCCTCGGCGCCTTCCTGTCCGCCCTGGCCGACCACGACTTCCGATGGGCCTTCATCGGACGCGCCCTGCTGGTGCTCGGCTACTTCTCCGTCGTGGGCTACCAGCTGTACATCCTCGACGACCACATCACCCTGCCCGACGGGCTGGAACCGGCCGAGGCGATAGCCGTGCTCACTCCGGTGTCGATGGCCGCCATGGCCCTTTCCACCGTCGTGGGCGGTCTGCTGTCCGACCGCTGGAACCGGCGGAAGATCTTCGTCGGCGTGTCCGCGGCGCTCGCCGGGGCCGCGATGGCGATCCCCGCGATCAGCCCGACCTGGACCGGCATGCTCGTGTTCAGCGCCCTCAACGGTCTGGGCTTCGGCTGCTTCATGGCGGTGGATACCGCGGTGGTCACCCTGGTCCTGCCCCGGGCGGAGGACGCCGCACGGGACATGGGCGTCCTGAACGTCGCCAACGCGGGGCCGCAGATCATCGCCCCGTTCATCGCCTCCGCCATCGTGACCGCGCTCGGCGGCTACACCCCGCTGTTCGTCATCGGCGGCGTGCTCTCCCTGCTGGGCGCGCTGTCCGTCGTCCTCATCCGCGGGGTGCGCTGACCCTCCGTACCGCTGCGCGAAGACCCTCCGTACCGCTGCGCGAAGACCCTCCGTACCGCTGCGCGAAGACCCTCCGTACCGCCGCGCCAAGACTCGCCGGGCGCATGCCGAGGGGGCGTGCGTCCGGCGATCACCCACCTCCCCTCCCTCTCTCCCACCTTCTTCACCCTCATCGAAGGAGCAACCCCGTGAGACGCACGCGCGTTCTTCCCCTGGCCGCTCTGCTGCTGTGCACGCCCGCGCTGACCGGCACGGCGCCGGCGAGTGCCGCCGCGGAGGCCGGGCCGACCGGCCCGCTGCGCATCCTGCTGACCAATGACGACGGGTACAGCGCGCCCGGCATCCGCATGCTGTTCCAGCGGCTGACCGCCGCGGGGCACGACGTCACCATCGTCGCCCCGCTCACCAACCAGAGCGGCGCCGGGACGAAGCTGATGAGCGCCAGCACCGTCAGGGTCGAGCATCCCGAACCCGGGGTGTGGGCCGTGGACGGCACGCCCGGCGACTCGGTGTCCTTCGGTCTCGCCGCGGTGTTCAAGGACCGCGCCCCGGACCTCGTGGTCTCAGGTACGAACTTCGGGCCCAACGTGGCCGCGCTGGCGACCCACTCCGGAACGGTCGGCGGCGCGATCGCCGCCCTGGAGCGCGGCGTGCCGGCCATCGCGGTGAGCACCGGCGAGCTCGCGGTCCCGGTTCCCGAACAGATCTTCAACGCCATGGGGCCCACCAACGACTTCACCGTCAAGCTCATCGAGCGGCTGCGCGCGCAGGCCAGGAACGGCCGGCTGCTGCCCGCGGGCGTGGGTCTCAACGTGAACCATCCCGTGGTCGGAGCGGACGGCAAGGGAATCGCACGGGGCGCTTCCGTCACCACCCAGGATCCCCAGCCCGGGCTCGCGGCGGAGTACACCGACGTCGGCGACGGGACCTGGAAGGTCGGCGTCAGCCTGGTCCCGGCGCCGGACCAGCGGGGCGGTGACGTGGAAGCGGTCCGTGCGGACAGGGTGTCCGTCGCTCCGATCTCCCCGGACTGGAACACCGGCACCCCGGACTTCGCCAAGGTCGCGGCGCAGCTGCGCGGCCTGCGTCCGTAGCCGGACGCGGCATGCCCGGTCCATAGCCGGGCCCGGCAACGCCCGGTCCATCGCCGGGCCCGGCAACGCCCGGTCCATCGCCGGACCCGGCAACGCCCGCGCCCTGCCCCGGCGGCTCCGTGTCCGCCGGGGCGGGGGTGTCCCGCGTCCACCGGACGTGATCCGACACCCCTCGTCTGTCATGCGTTTGACACCCCGTGGAGGAGAGTTGACAAGGATGACGCGCTCGGCCGTTCCCTCGATGGTGCTCGCTCTGCTGCTCGCCGTCGCAGCACTGTTCACCCACCCGGCGGTCGCGGCCCCGGCCCGGCAGGGCGTCACCGCGGCACGCCCGGTCGTCGCCACCGACCAGGGCCGGCTCGCCGGCCGCGCCGACGGCCGGGCCGAGGAGTTCCTCGGCGTCCCGTACGCCGCACCGCCCGTGGCGGACCTGCGGTTCCGTCCGCCCCGACAGCCGGGACGGTGGGCCGGGACACGCGAGGCGACCCGGCCGGCGCCCGCATGCGTGCAGTTCCTGCCCGTCGGGCTGAGCGACCCGGAATACGTCAGCGAGGACTGCCTCTACCTGGACGTGTACCGGCCTCGCCACTCCCGTCCCGGTGACCGGCTGCCCGTACTGTTCTGGATCCACGGCGGCGCCTTCCTCATCGGCACCGGCACCCAGTTCGGCGGCCGCACCATGGCCGACCTCACCGGCAGCGTGGTCGTGAGCGTCAACTACCGCCTCGGTCAGCTCGGTTACCTCGCCGCGCCCGAACTCACCCGGCAGAACGCCCTCGGCTCCGGATCGTACGGACTCATGGACCAGATCGCGGCCCTCGAATGGACCCGCGACAACATCGCCGCCTTCGGTGGGAACCCCGAAAACATCACGCTCTGGGGACAGTCCGCCGGCAGCGCCTCGGTCTGTGCCGCGCTCAGCTCTCCGCGCGCCGCCGGCCTCTTCTCCCGCGCCGTCCTCCAGAGCGGACCGTGCAGCCTGATGCGCGCGCCCGGCTCCGCCCAGGCCGCCGAGGCGGCCGGGGACTTCGCGTCCGCGGCGGGCTGTGCCGAACCTGCCACCCGCGCCGCCTGTCTGCGTACGGTACCGGCGGCCGACCTGGTCGCCGCCGGCCGCAGCCGTCCCACCGCGGGGCCCGCCTTCGGTGACCGTCTGCTCCCCGCCCAGCCGTACGAGGCGATCGCCTCCGGCAGGTGGAACAAGGTCCCCGTCCTCATCGGCAGCACCAAGGCGGAGGCCAAGTTCTTCGTAGCCGGCAGCGATCCGTACCTCACGGCGCAGGAGTACACCGACCGGATCGACGCCCTGTACGGACCGGCGGCGCAGGAGGTGCTGGCGCGCTACCCCGTGGCCGGCCACCCCACTCCGTTCGACGCGCTGTCGGCGGTCCTCACCGACTCCACCTTCGCCTGCGCCACGCTCAGCACGGCGCGTGCCTTCGCGGAGCAGGTGCCCACCTATGTCTACGAGTTCGACGACCCTCGGTCCCCGGCCCTCCTCGGAGCCCAACCGCCGGGCGTGGACATGGCCAACGCACACAGCGCCGAGCTCGCCTACGTACACGACTTCGGCCTGACCGACCGACCGCTCACCGCCGCGCAGACCGCCTTCGCGGACGACATGAAGCGCCGCTGGGGAGCATTCGCCCGCACCGGCGACCCCCACCTCGCCGGTGCGCCCCGCTGGCCGCGGACCCTCGGCCGCTACACCGTCCTGACCCTCGCCCCGGAGGGCACCCGCACCTCCACGAACTTCGCGGCGGACCACCGGTGCGACTTCTGGTCACGGCACCAACCTGCGGGGACGGTCGTCGCGGGAGGCACGCCGACCGCCGGGCCGGCGAGCCCGCCGCGTAGGCTGGCGACGCAGCTGGTTCGCCCCGTCCGCCAGGCGGGAGCGTCGTAAGAGGGAACCTGGTGGGAATCCGGGACTGCCCCGCAGCGGTGAGCGGGAACGACCGCCGTCCTACGCACTGGGTCCGGAAGGGCCTGGGAAGCGACGGCCAGTAGGGGCCCTCCGTCAGGAGTGGCGTGCCCGCGAGTCCGAAGACCTGCCCGCTGCCCGCGCCCCCGATCCCTTGGGTGCGGAACAGCCCTGCCGCGACTCGCGAAGGAGAGTTGACGTGGCCGATCCCACCGTCACCAGCCCCGCCCCCGTGTCCCGCCCCGCCAAGACGCCGGGCGACTCCCGGGTCGTGCTCGCCCACATCATGAGCGAGCACGACACCAACCTCTACGGCACCATCCACGGCGGCGTGATGATGAAGCTCATCGACGACGCAGCCGCCGCGGCCGCCGGTCGGCACGCCGACGGGCCCGCCGTCACCGTCTCCGTCGACCGCATGAGCTTCCTCGCCCCCGTACGGGCCGGGGACCTGCTCAGCGTCGAGGCCGGGCTCGAACGCGCCGGGCGGACCTCCATGACCGTCGGCGTCCGCGTGACCGCCGAGCGCTGGAACCACTCCGGTCCCGCCACCGAGGTCGCCACGGCGTTCCTCACCTTCGTCGCCATCGACGCCGAGGGCAGCCCGCGCCCCGTAGCGGCGCTCGACGTGACGCTGCCCGGCCTGTCCTGAGGATCCACCGCTTCCGCTCTCGGCGAGGTCACCCGCACAAGTTTCGCCCCACTAAGGGGTGTTCGCCTCCAGGAGGCGGCTCGTGCGGGTGCTCGCGCCCGTCAGGGTGAGGGGGATGCCGAGGCTTCCGCACATGCGGTGGGCGCGGGCGAGGGCGCTGAGGGTGGCGGGGGTGGGGTCGGCTGCCGGGAGGGCGATGACCACGCGGGTCGGGCTGTGGGTCTGGACCAGGGCCTGGATCTGAAGGGCGGCCGCGGCCCTGTTGGTGACGTCCAGGTCGCGGTGGAGCGCCACGTGCAGGACGTGGTGGCGAACGGTGTGGCTGATGAGCATGGTGTTCCTCCGCGCAGGACGACGAAGGCCCGCAGCCGGACGCGGTGGGGCATCGTCCGAGGATGCCACGGGGAGTGCTCCGGGAGCGTTCTCGTGGCACTCTCCGTCTGATGTGTCGGTGCGGCGCCGTTCGCGGGCCGCCATCCGGGATTCACGTATATGAATCGGCGGCGGGGTCCGACTAGGGTGGGGAGGACCGGGGTGACCGGTCGAGATTTCGAACGCGACTCTCACTCACCAGGCGGTTCTCATGAGCCAGTTCGACCTGCCCATCGACCAACTCCGCACCTACCGCAGTACGTCCGTGGAGCCGGAGGACTTCGACGCCTTCTGGGCGAAGACCCTCGACGAGACGCGCGCCCACCCGCTCGGCGCGCGCTTCGAGCGCGTCGCCACGGGACTCACGACGGTGGAGACGTACGACGTGACCTTCGCCGGATTCGACGGCCAGCCGGTCAAGGGCTGGTTCGCGCTGCCGGCGGGCGCCTCCGAACCACTGCCCGTGGTCGTCGAGTTCCTCGGGTACGGAGGCGGGCGCGGCCTGCCGCACACGCACCTGCTCTGGGCCTCCGCCGGGTTCGGGCACTTCGTGATGGACACCCGGGGGCAGGGCAGCGGCTGGGCCACCGGCGACACCTCCGACCCGGTCGGCAGCGGGCCCGCCGCCTCCGGCTTCATGACCCGGGGCATCGAGAGCCCGGACACCTACTACTACCGGCGGCTCTTCACGGACGCGGTCCGCGCCGTGGAGGCGGCCCGCTCACACCCGCTCGTGGACGCGAGCCGTACGGCGGTGACCGGCGGGAGCCAGGGCGGCGGCATCACCCTCGCGGTGGCCGGGCTGGTGGGGGACCTGGTGGCCGTCGCCCCCGACGTGCCGTTCCTCTGCGACTTCCCGCGCGCGACGACCCTCACGGACCGCATGCCGTATCGCGAGATCGGCAACTACCTCAAGGCCCACCGGGGCCGCGTCCAGCTGGTGCGGGACACGCTGGCGTACTTCGACGGGGTCCACTTCGCCTCGCGCGCCACGGCTCCCGCACTGTTCTCGACGGCCCTCGAGGACCTGACGTGCCCGCCGTCCACGGTGTTCGCGGCCTTCAACGCGTACGCGGAGGAGGACAAGGAGATCGAGGTCTACGACTTCAACGACCACGAGGGCGGCGGCTCCTTCCAGCAGGAGGCCCAGCTCCGCTGGCTGCCGGCCAGGTTGCGCCGCGGCTGAGGCGGCGGGGTGCGGGCCGGGAACGACAACCTTCCGGCCCGTTCCGGCCCCGTCCGGACAGGGCTGAAGCCCGAGCCGTACAACAGGCTCGGGCTTCAGGTCGTGCACGGTCGTGCACGAGGCGTGGCGCGCGCCTCCCGGACGGGCGCCCCGCTCACTGGTTTCAGTGCCAGTACTTCATGGTCGTACCCCCTCCCCCGCTGTCGGGCGCAGAGTGACCTCGAAGCGGTCGAGACCGCGGAGGGTCAGATTGCGCCGGTGTTCCGGTTCCGCGACTCCCCGTGCGTCCGGGTAGTCCCTGGCCAGGGCCCCGAGGACCGATCCGGCGAGCCGGATCGCCATGGACGCGCCCAGACAGGCATGGGCCCCGCGTCCGAACCCGAGGTGCGGGTTCGGGGTGCGGTCGAGTCGCAGCTCTGTGGGGTGGTCGAAGCGGAGCGGGTCGTGGTTGGCCGCGCCGAGGAACAGCGTGACCGGATCACCCGCTCTCATCGTGACGCCACCCAGTTCGGTGTCGGTGACGCAGACCCGGGCGTCCGCCTGGACGGGTGCGTCGTACCGGATGAGTTCGTCCACGGCGGAGGCAGGGGTCGCCGGGAAGGCGGCCATCGCGCCGGGGGTGGTGAGGAGGGCCGCCGCGGCGTTGCCGAGGAGCCGTGAGGCGGATTCGTAGCCGGCGTGCAGGACCGCGCGCAGACTGTTCCGAAGAATCGTTTCCTCAACGCCGCTGTCCGCCGCGTGCTCAGCGACGTGGGCGATGAGCCCTTCCTTCGGTGGATCCGCGAGCCAGCCGCCGGCGTACTCGGCGAGCCTGGCCCGGGCGGCGACGGCGGGCTCGTGCTTCTCCGGCCACAGGCCGGCGTCCATGCCGTCGACGACGGTACGGGACATGGGCACGAACCAGTCGAGCTCGGGGGCCGGGACGCCGAGGAAGGCGGTGACGAAACGCAGCGCGACCGGTTCGGCCAGCTCGCCCACGAAGTCGAACGAGGGCCGCTCGGCCAGCTCCGCGAGCAGGTCGTCGATCTGGAGGTCCAGACCGTCGTGCAGCGCCCGCCGGTCCTGGGCCCGGAATCCGTCGAGAAGCAGGTGCCGAATGGCCGTGTGCTCCGGCGGGTCGAGGGTCTGCACGCTCAGCAGCGGCGCGGGGATGTCCTCCCCTGCGCGGCGCCAGTCGGAGGCGAATCGGTGACTGTCGGTGAGGACGGCAAGGCAGTCGGCGTGCCGGGTCAGCACCCAGGAGCCGAGCAGTTCGTGCCAGTAGACGGGGGCGGACTCCCTCATCCGGGCATACGCGGGGTACGGGTTCCGCAGGTTCGACGGACGGACCAGGTCCAGGATCGGGTCCACGCCTGCCGCTTGCTCCACGAAACATCTCCCCCTTCGCATAGGGCCTGGTTGAGGCCTTGCCTGCTGACGAGTCGAGCTGTGCGGGACGTTGATCCACCGGTGGGTGGAGCGTCTCGCTGGTGTGCCACCGGCGGTTCGCCGGTCCTTCCCCGTACATCATTCGAGCCGAGCGCCGGTGACGCTACCACGCAACTGAGGTGGCTGGTATGACTACTTGCCAGAGATCTTTCACAAAGCTGCGGGGAGTTACGGAAGATGACCGGCCAAGACCAGACGATAGTTCACGATGTCCCGGTGAACGTTGCCCAACAGCCCAACCCCTACCCCCTCTTCGAGCGGATCCGCGAGCATGGTGTCGTCCAGCGTGTCCGACTGAATCCCACCCTTGAAGTCTGGATGGTCACCGGCTACGACGAGGCGGTGGCGGCGCTCACCGACCCCCGGCTCAGCAGCAGTCCGGTCGGGGTCAACGGACTCGAGGAGGAGATGGCCCACCAGGAGCGCACCAACGTCCTGATGGGCAGCATGCTCGTCGCCAACGGCGAGGACCACACGCGGCTGCGCAACCTCGTCTCGAAGGCCTTCACCTTCCGGCGCGTGGAGCAGATGGCGCCCCGCGTCCAGGCGCACACCGACGCCTTCATCGACGCCTTCGCGGCACGCGGATCGGCCGATCTCGTCTCGGAGTTCGCCCTCCCGCTGCCCATGGCCGTGCTCAGCGAGCTCATCGGCATCCCGGCCGAGGGACAGCCCGACTTCGCCCGCCTCGCGGTCGGCCTCATCATGCCGCCCAACACCCCCGAGCGCCTCGCCAAGGGGGCCCAGGCGCGGGCCGAACTCACCGAGTTCTTCGAGCCGTTGATCGCTCAACGCAAGGCCGACCCGAAGGATGACCTGCTGAGCGCGCTGTGCGCCGCGCAGGCCGAGGCGCGGATCAGCGACCGCGAGCTGACGGCCATGACGATCCTGCTCACGCTGGCCGGTCACGAGACGACGGCGAGCCTCATCGCCAACGGCGTCCACGCGCTCCTGAGGCACCCGGAGCAGTTCGCGGCGCTCCGCGACGACCCCTCACTGCTCCCCGGCGCGATCGAGGAACTGCTGCGCTACGAGGGACCCGTGAGCCGGGGTGTCGCGCGCTTCACCGTCGACACGTACGAGATCGGCGGGGTGACCATCCCGGCGGGCGAGATGATCATCATCGGCCTCGCCGCGGCCAACCGCGACCCGGCTCGTTACGACCGTGCCGACATCCTCGACGTGGCACGCCGCGAGGTGCCGCAGCAGCTCGCTTTCGGCCATGGTGTGCATTTCTGCCTGGGTGCCCCGCTGGCCCGGGCCGAGGCCCGGATCGCCATCGGCACCCTGCTCCGCCGCTTCCCGGACCTGCGCCTCGCGGACCCGGACGCGGACCTGTCGCGGCGCGAGGGCATCCTCCGGGGCATGGCGACGCTGCCGGTGGCCTTCACTCCGGAGGGCTGAGCCCTCGGGTCGGCCCCAGGTGCGGCCGCTCAGGCCGGCCGCGCCGCCTGCCGTCGGGCGCTGCCGCGCAGGGCGGCCGCGTACGCCTCGTCGGGGTCGAGGCGGCGCAGTTCCTCGGCGATCAGCTCGGCGGTGGTCCGGACCTTGAGGGCGAGGACCCGGCTGGGCTGGCCGGGGATGGCGAGGCGGGCCACCGGGCCCTCCGGCCGGTCGATGCGGATCTCCCCGTCGGACGTTCCCATGCGGACGGCCGTGACGACCGGGCCGTCGCTGACGATCCGGTCGACGGGGACGCCGAGTCTGACCTCGAACCAGCGGGCGAGGAGCTCGGCGCTGGGGTTCTCCGCCTCGCTCTCCACGGCGGCCGAGGTCACGGTCGACGGGGCCTGGTCGAGCGCGGCGGCCAGCATCGAGCGCCACGGGGTGAGCCGGGTCCAGGCGAGGTCCGTGTCGCCGGGGGCGTACGAGACGGCCCGGGCCTCCAGCGCTGCGAGCGGGTCCTCGACCGCGTACATGTCGGTGATGCGCCGCTGCGCGAGGACGCCCAGCGGGTCCCGGGAGGGGACCTCCGGGGCGTCGACCGGCCACCAGACGACGACCGGCGCGTCCGGCAGGAGCAGCGGAAGGACCACGGAGTCGGCGCGGGCGGCGAGTTCGCCGTGGAAGCGGAGCAGGACCGTCTCGCCCGAGCCGGCGTCGGTCCCGAGCCGGACCTCGGCGTCGAGCCGGTTCTCGTGCCGCTCGCGGGGCGTGCGGGCATGGCGCTTGATGACGACGAGGGTCCGGGAGGGGTGCTCCCTGGAGGCTTCGTTGGCGGCCTTGACCGCGTCGTAGGCGTTCTCCTCGTCGGTGACGACGAGGAGGGTGAGCACGACACCGACGGCGGGTGTGCCGACGGCCCGCCGGCCCTCCAGGATCGCCTTGTTGATCTTGCTGGAGTTGGTGTCCGTCAGATCGATCTTCATGCGCGGCGCCCGTCCCTTCCTCTGTGGCGAGCCTAACGCTCCTCGCCCGGTGCGGTGTCGGCCGGTTCGTCGTCCGACCGAGACCCCTGGTCCTGGGCCCGGCGGCCGACGACGGCGGCCGCCGCGAGTGCGGTGCCGACGAAGGCGGTCGCCACCACCCACGGCCGGTCGAGGACGTGGCAGGTGGCGTGGTCCAGGGAGTACCGGCCGGCGCCGGCGATCCCGATCGCGGCGGCGGTGAAGCCGAGGAAGGCCGGGTACTCGTATCCGCCGGCCTGCGCGAAGAAGCCGGCCGGGGCGTGGACGGCGACGGCTCCCGTCATGGCGCCGGCCGCGGCGGCGCCGGCGGCCGGGGTGGCGAGGCCGAGCGCGAGGAGGACGCCGCCGCCCGCCTCGCCGAGACCGGCTGCGATCGCGCTCTCCCGGCCGGGCGAGAACCCCATCGCCTCCATGCCCTTGGCGGTGCCTTCGATGCCACCGCCGCCGAACCAGCCGAAGAGCTTCTGCGTGCCGTGGGCGGCGAGGACGGCACCGGTGCCGACCCGCAGCACGAGCAGCCCGAGGTCGCGTCGATTGAGGTCGGCCATGAGAGGGGTCTCCGTAACGTGCGGGGGCGATGCGGGGAAGTGGTCGCGTACGGACGCGCGGGGACCGGCATGGACCCCGTGCGGGACTCGTTCGGACTCAGGGACTCGTACGCCGTCCACTCTCGGCCTCCTTACCCGGACGTGCCGCCCGGGACCGCGGTCCTGTGCTCCATCGGAGTCATCTTTTGCGGCGTTTGTCCTCTATTGCTTAAGTGAGGGGGCTGTGGCCGTCCCGATGAGAGTGGGTACGCATGACCGCCGAGTCCCCCGAGACCGCAGCTCTGCGGAAGAAGGTCCGGACCCTGATGCCCCGGGCGAAGGAGGACCTGACCGAGCTGGTGGCGATGCGCTCCGTCGCTGATCCCCGGCAGTTCCCTCCCGAGGAGTGCGCGAAGACCGCCGACTTCCTCGTCCGGGCCTTCACCGAGGCCGGGCTCCGTGACATGCGGCGGGTGACGACCCCGGACGGCTCGGACGCCGTCGTCGGCCACGCGCCCGGCCCCGATGGGGCGCCCACGGTGCTGCTCTACTGCCACTACGACGTCCAGCCGCCGCTGGACGACGCGGCCTGGCGGACACCGCCCTTCGAGCTGAGCGAACGCGACGGCCGCTGGTACGGGCGGGGCTCCGCCGACTGCAAGGGCAACATCGCCATGCACCTGACGGCCCTGCGCGCGCTCGGCGGGCCGGAGGGCAGGGGCTTCCCCGTGAACATCAAGTTCGTGGCGGAGGGCTCGGAGGAGCAGGGCACGGGCGGCCTGGAGCAGCTGGTGCCGCTCCAGCCCGAGCTCTTCGACGCCGACGCCCTGCTGATCTGCGACACCGGCAACTTCTCGCTCGGGCTGCCCACCACGACCACCTCGCTGCGCGGGCTCGCCAATGTGGTCGTCACCGTCTCCACGCTCAAGGGCGAGATGCACTCGGGCATGTTCGGCGGGCCGGCGCCCGACGCGCTGGCGGCGCTCGTACGGATCCTCGACAGCCTGCGCGACGAGGACGGCAACACCGCCGTCAAGGGGCTCCCGGGCGACGGCTCCTGGGACGGCGTGGACTACCCGGCCGAGCAGTTCCGCACCGACGTGGGCGTCCTGGACGGCGTCTCCCTCGTCGGTACGGGCTCGGTCGCCGACGAGCTCTGGGCCCGGCCCGCCGTCACCGTCCTCGGCATCGACTGCCCGCCGGTCGTGGGCTCCTCGGCCGCGATCCAGTCGAAGGTACGGGCCAGGGTCAGCCTGCGGGTCCCGCCGGGCATCGACGCGGACAAGGCTCTCCGCGCGCTCACCGACCATCTCGTCGCGTCCACGCCCTGGGGCGCCCGCGTCGAGGTGGAGGCGGAGAGCGGCGGACAGCCCTTCCGGGCGCGGACCGACGGTCCGGCCTACCGGGCGCTGGCGTCGGCGCTGCACCAGGCGTACGGGAAGGAGATGGTCCAGTCGGGGCAGGGCGGGTCGATCCCGCTGTGCAACGTGCTCGCGGACCGCTTCCCGGAGGCGGAGATCGCGCTGATCGGCGTCGAGGAGCCCGGCTGCCTCATCCACGCGCCCAACGAGAGCGTGGACCCGTCGGAGATCGAGCACATGGCGCTGGCCGAGGCGCTGTTCCTGAGCGGCTACGCGTCGGCGGTCCGATGACCCCGGGGGCGGTGACGCGCCCCCGACGTCCCCGAACGGAAAGGGACCGAAGGTTCCATGACACAGACTCATGACACATCCGCGCGACACGACGTACCTCCCGGTCCGCTCGCCGCCCTGGCCGGCGCCGCCTGGCAGGTGCTGCTCGTGGCCGGGCTCGTCTCGGCGGTCCTGGGCATCATGGTGCTCGCCTGGCCGGACGCCTCCCTGGCCGTGGCCGGAGTGCTCTTCGGCCTCTACCTGCTCATCAGCGGCGTGATGCAACTGGTCGCGGCCTTCGGCACGCACGCGACAACGGCGCTGCGGGTCATGGCCTTCATCAGCGGCGCGCTCGCGATCCTGCTCGGCCTGTTCTGCTTCCGCGGCGCGATGCAGTCGGCCCTGCTGCTCGCGCTCTGGATCGGCATCGGCTGGCTCTTCCGGGGCATCACGCAGACGGTGGCCGCGGCCTCCGACCCCGCGATGCCGGCCCGCGGCTGGCAGATCTTCCTCGGCGTCGTGAGCGCGGTGGCCGGCGTGGTGCTCATCGTGTCGCCCCTGGAGTCGGTGACGGTCCTCACCGTCCTCGCCGGCATCTGGCTGATCATGGTCGGCCTGGTCGAGATCGTCACGGCCTTCATGATCCGCTCGCGCGCCAAGAACCTGCCGCCGGGGGCCTGACGGAGCGCGTTGTCCCCTGTCGCCGGGGGCCTGACGGAGCGCCCTGTCCCTGTCGCACCGGGTGGGCCGGCGGGGCTCTTCGCCCCCGTGCCTCCCGCCTCGCCACCCTCCCGCAGCACACCTTCCGCACACCCGCCACACACCCGCCGTCCGCCCGATTTCCGGGCGGGCGGCGGGCGCACTTGACCTGTGCGCTACATTTTGCCGGTCCTTGACCACCGATCCCCCGTGATCGCAACCCTTCGGAGCCGGCATCCCATGAGCGACATCGTCAACGGCCTGGGCCGCGCAGGTGCCTACGGCGCCCTCGGCGTGGTCCTGCTGATCCTCGGCATCGTGCTGGTGGATCTGCTGACGCCCGGGAAGCTCGGCCGGCAGATCTGGGAAGAGCGCAACCGCAACGCCGCGATCCTGCTGAGCTCCGCGCTTCTCGGCATAGGCGGGATCGTCTTCACGTCGATCTGGACGACGTACGACAACTTCGGCAAGGGCCTCGTCTCCACGGCGGCGTTCGGCCTCCTGGGCCTCGTGATGATGGCGGTCGCCTTCCTCGTCCTGGACCTGGTGACGCCGGGCAAGCTCGGCGCGACGCTCGTCGACCCGGAGCCGCACCCGGCGGTGTGGGTGACGGCCTCCTGCAATCTCGCGGTCTCGGCGATCGTCTCCGCCTCGATCGCCTGACGCCCGACGTCGTACGCACACAGAGGACGCGGCCCGAGACGGGTCGCGTCCTCTGTGCGTGAGGCCGGTGCCTACGGCCGGGGTCTCAGTCCAGCGACTGGGTCAGTTCGCTGCGCGCCGCCGTGTGGACGACCCGGCCGCGCGCCCCGTTGACGATCGGCATGTAGGGCACCACGTGCCCGCACTCGACGTCGGCGATGATCGGCACGTTGAGCGGGGCGAGCGCTTCGAGCACGGCCTCGTGCTGGCTGAGAGAGTCGCGCCCGGGGGCCGGGGTCCGGCCGACGAGGACGGCGTTCGCCTCGTCGAAGAAGCCCGCCATCCGCATGCCGTGCAGGTACCGGCAGATGGCGAACGCGTCCTCGCCGCACGCCTCGACGTAGACGAGGAGTCCTTCGGGGGCCGAGGCCCGGGCGAAACCCGAGGTGTCCAGGTAGGGCGTTCCGGTGAGGTTGCACAGCGTCTCGATGCAGCCCCCGATGAGGCGCCCCTCGGCCTCCACGTCCCCGTCGCCGTCCAGCCGGGTCCACCCGCCGGGTGTGTCGAGAGTGAACTCCCGTACCTCGGGGTGCGCGACGTAGTCGTCCCATCCGGCGGCCCGGTGGCGGTTCGGCGGAACCTGTGTGAACCGGTGGCCCTGGGGAGCGCCGACGATGTCGAGCCAGGACAGGAGCCCCTCCGGCGCGCGGTAGGGCGTGTCCATAAGGTTGTTGCCGTGCACGGTGGCCGTACCCGTGAGGAGCGTCAGTGGCGTCATGACGGTCGACATGTCGGAGAACCCGACGAGCCAGGTCGGCTCGGCCTCCCGCAGCCGGTCCCAGTCGAGATGCGGCAGCAGGTCGATCGCGGTCTCGCCGCCCCACGGCGGCACCACGGCCCTGATGCCCGGGTCCGTCAGCATCGCCATCAGCTCGGCCGCGCGGTCGGCGACGGGCGCGCTGACGTGACCGTCCCCGTCCATGCAGTCGCCCACCACCACTTCGTACCCCCGTGCCTCCACGTCGCGGACCGCGACATCGAGGCGCGCCCGCATCTCCTTCCGCACACCGCTGGAAGGGGAGGTGACACCTATGCGGTCGCCGGGGCGCAGGGGGGCTGGGTAACGAATCGACATGCGGTGGATTCTGGCATGCCGTCTCCGGTCCTCCTTCAAGGTCTTCGCCGGCGCGGGGACAACTGCCGGGGCAGCACAGGGGACGAAGGGGCTCGGGGAGTGCGCGTGGAACCGACAGAGCGTGAGCTGACGGATCCGTGGGAAGGCCTCCTGGTCGCTCCCGCCGCCGGTACGGACGTCGGCGTGCTGGTCCTGGCGGGCTCCAGCGCCGCCGGGCCACGACGGCGAAGGGCAGCCGTATCCGTCGTCCTGGACCTGGTGGGAAGAGCCGCTCCCCTTCGTGCCGATGGACGACTCCTGGACGGCCGCACCACCGTCGGACGGTCCGGTCGCCCTCCGCGGATGGTACGAGCTCAGCGAGAGGACGTTCGCCCGTCCGGCCGCCCCCGCGGAGATACCCGTGGAGAAGGCCAGGGCTGAACTCCTGCTCGTCGCGGGCGGCGACGACGCGATGTGGCCGTCCCTGCCTTTCGCCGAACGGTTGGCGGAGCGCAGGCGCTCGGCCGGTGCCGCGGTGCGACTGATCACCCATCACTGCGCCGGCCATCGGCCACGCCTTCCGGGGAAGGGCCCGGCCACGCCCTCCCCGCGCTTCCGGTACGGAGGCACGCCCGAGGCCGACGCTCTCCTGGGAGCGGCGGCCTGGTGCCCCACATCCTTGAGGCGCTCGGCTGCAGCACGGGCAGGTAGCGCATCCGCTCCCGTCAGGGAGTCATGGGCTCCACCTCCAGGAAGCGGCGCCCTCGGGGCCCCCGGTACAGCAGCGCGTCCCAGCCCAGGCGGGTGAGCGCTGCCATGCAGGAGGCCAGCGCCTCCGGTTCCTCCTGGGCGGCGCCCGAGCCCGGTGGGCCCAGCCACTCCACCACGGCCCTGGCCGGCCGGTCCCCCGCCCTGACCCGGTAGCCGGTGGCGACGCGCGCGCCCGAGGCGTCGACGGACGAGGGGGCGAGCCCGCCGGCCTCCAGGGCCAGGGCCACCGCGCGGACCGGTCTGCCACGCTCCCACTCGGCGGGCACCGCCTTCGGGTCGCCCGCCTGACCGTTCGTCAGTCGCCGGATCTGGAGCAGCCCGTCCCGGGCCGCCCGGACCTCCCGCGAGCGCTGCTCGGCCTCGGCCGCGGGCAGCGGCGGACCGTCACCCGTCGCCACCTCGAACGTTCCCCCACCGCTCGTCGTCGTCATACGAAAACGGTAGGCGCCGCCACTGACAACCGCCCACCGTGAACCCTTGGCCAAGGGACCAAAGACCCCGGCATTCGGGACTTTCGTCGCGGCATTTCGGACATTCACCCCTGTGGCGATGGTCTCCGAAGATCATCCGACGTGCCGTCATCTCCGGACGACGGCCGGAAGGGCCTCATGACCGAGCCACAGAAGCGGCCCCTGCCCGTCCGAGTGCGTCGTCACCCCGACGCCATACCCATGGACGACCTCTTCCGGTCGGATTCCGCGCGACCGACCGGCACCCTGCTCAGGCCCGACCACCGGCCGGAGGCGGCAGAACTGACAGAACCAGCAGCATGGGTACAGCCGGCAGAGTCCGCAGAGCTCCCGGAGCCCGGGCTACGAGCCGACGGGATCACGTCCGTACGGCGGCCCGGGCACGCCAGGCAGTCCTCGCTGTCCCCCCGGTCGCCGGAGCCCCCGCTGTCTCCCCTGTCGCCGCAGTCGCCGCAGTCCGTCCCACCGGTCGCCGTCTCCCGACGGCCGCCGCCCTCCGATCCCGACCCCGGCCTCGTCGAGCGCCGCGGGCCCGCCGTCCCCGGCTGGCTCGCCGTGCTCGCCGGCCTCACCGCGCTCGCCGGGGCCGTGGCGACGCTGTGGCGGAGCCGCCCCCTGACCGGCGCGCAGCTGCTGCCCTGGCAGTGGGCCGCGCTCGCCGGCTGCGCCGTCGTCACCGTCGTCGCCTTCGGCGGCCTGACGCGCGGACGCACGGGCTCCGCCTGGGTGCTGTCGCTCTTCGGCCGCTACCGCGGCACCGTGCAGCGCACCGGCCTCGCCTGGGTCAGCCCGTTCGTCCTGCGCCGCCGGATCGACGTCAGGCTGCGGCACTGGCGCAGCGAACCGATCTCCGTCGTCGACTCCGAGGGTTCGGCGCTGCGCGTGGTGGTCCTGGTGGTCTGGACGGTACGGGACACCGCCCGGGCGCTCTACGCCGTCGACGACCATCTCGGCTATCTGCGGGAGCAGGTGGAGGCGGCAGCCGCGCGGGTCCTCTCCCAACTGCCCGCCGACGCCTTCCGGGGTGACGTGCCGACCCTGCGGAACGCCGAGGCCGTCGGCGACGCCCTCACCCGCATGCTCGCGGCCGAGTGCCGGCCGGTCGGCATCGCGGTCTTCTCCGCCCAGCCGACGCGCATCGAGTACGCACCCGAGGTGGCCGCCGCGATGCAGCGGCGGCAGATCGCGGCGCTGGACGCCAAGCACCGGGACACCGTCCTGACCGGCGTCATCGACGCCGTGGACGACACGGTCACCCGGCTGACCACCCGCGGACTCGTCGCACTCGACGACTTCGAACGCCAGGCCCTGGTGAAGGACTTGACCGTGGCCTTCTACACCCGGCGTGGCGGGCCGGCCCCCAAGGATCAGGAGTGACAAGGACCGTGAACACCCCCGGAGTCACCGCACCCAAGCTCACCACCCCCGAGCTCACCTCCTCCGAGCTCACCTCCTCCGCGCTCACCACCCCCGAGCTCACCTCCTCCCCGCTCACCGCCCCCGGGCTCACCTCCTCCGAGCGCTCGGCCTCCGAGCTCGCCGCGCCCGGTTTCACCGACGAGATACCGCTCGGCTGCGCCTGCGCGGGCTGCGCCCAGGCCGCCCGGAGCCTGGGCACGGACGGCGTGCGCTCCGGTGCGGCGGCCCTGCAAGGGGTACGCCGTGCCGTCGTCGCGACCGTCGGCGCGGTCGCCCTGGTGGGGGCGGGAAGTGGCACGGCGCTCGCCGAGCCGGCCCCTGCCCACGCCGGCTGGGACGGCTCGAAGTACTGGTTCCGGAACGCGGCGGGCGAGTGGCGCTGGACCAGCCACCACTCCACGTACGTCCAGCGCACGGGCCGCAGCGGTTCCGGAGGCGGCGGGAAGCAGACCGCCGCCGGCGGCGGGGGCCGTACCGGCGGGCCCGTCTTCCGGGGGCGGCAGGGCTGGGACGCCCAGGACCGCGTCTACTGGTACAAGTCCCGCGGCCACTGGTACTGGACCAGCCACAGGTCCACGTACGAGCAGCGGACCGGCACCTCGGGGAACACCTCGAAGCCGACCGGACCCACCGCCCCGGCCACTCCGTCCTCGCGGAGCTGGACGGTGCCGGTCTCCTCGTACGTCTTCACGGGGTACTACGGGCAGCCGGGTGCCTGGTCGAGGGGCTACCACACGGGCCAGGACTTCGCGGTCCCGACGGGGACGACGGTCCGCTCGGTCGGTCCGGGGCGCGTGGTGACGGCACAGTACAGCCGCTCGTACGGCTACGAGGTGGTGATCCGGCACCCCGACGGCCGCTACACCCAGTACGCCCATCTCTCGCGGATCGACGTGTCCCCCGGGCAGAGCGTGTCCACCGGCCGACGGATCGCGCGGTCCGGGAGGACGGGGCGGGTGACGGGTCCGCACCTCCACTTCGAGGTGCGGACCACGCCGTACTTCGGCTCGGACGTCGACCCGCTGGCCTATCTTCGCGGCCACGGCGTGCGCGTATAGACGGCTGTACGCGGAGGGAGAGGGGTCAGCCCGCCACGCGTTCGATCCAGGCGGTGAGGTCGGCGACGACCTCGTCCCGGTTGGTCTCGTTGAGGACCTCGTGACGGGCGCCCTCGTAGCTGCGGTACGTGAGATCGGTGAGCCCGGCCTCGCGGTAGCGGGCGACCAGCAGGTCGGAGAGGGCGAGGCGGGCGTTGAGCGGGTCGTGGTCGCCGACGAGGACGTAGACGGGCAGGCCCGCCGGGATGCCCTCGGGCGCGGCGAGCCGGCCCGCCGCGGCCCCCATGTCGGCCATCCCCCGGTCGTCGGCGGCGAAGCCGCACAGCGGGTCGGCGAGGTACGCGTCGACCTGCTTCTCGTCGCGGCTGAGCCAGTCCGCGTCCGTGCGGTTGGGCGCGAAGGCGGCGTTGAAGGCGTCGAAGACATCGCCTCCCTCGACGCCCGCCTCCGCGGCCTGCCGGGCCGCCTCCGCGAGTCCCGTGAGGAGCCCGTCCACGGCCGTCGTACCGGAGAGGGCGACGCCGTCGACGAGGGAGGAGTGGTCGAGGAGGTACTGCTGGGCGGCGAAGGAGCCCATGCTGTGCCCCAGCAGGATCACCGGCACCCCGGGGTGCCGGTCCCGGGCGATCCGGGTGAGGGCGGCGATGTCCTCGACGAGGAGGTTCCAGCCGTTCTCGCCGAAATGGCCCGCGCCCGCGTGCATCGAGAGTCCGTGGCCCCGGTGGTCGCCCGCGTAGACGACGAAGCCGAGGCCGGTGAGGTGCTCGGCGAGCGGGGCGTACCGGGCGGCGTGCTCGCCCATGCCGTGCGCGATCTGCACGACGCCCCGCGCGTTCCCCTCGGGGAGCCACGTGTGGACGTGGATGGCGATCCCGTCCCGGGAGGTGAAGGTGAACATCGCGGCTCCTGACTCATGATGCGGAACTCGAGACTCGTACCGCATGGCTTGGGGATTGGTGAGGCGCACTCCGGACTGCCGGCGCCCGGACACCGTAAGGGTGTTCGGCAATGCCGAACACCATGACGGTGGGGTGATCCCCGTCTCAGCCCCTCACCCACCGATCAACCGCTCAACCGACCGGGCGGTTCTCCTTCACCGTGATCCGGCCCTTGCGGATCGTGGCCAGGCGGGGCGCGCGGCGGGCGACGGCGCTGTCGTGGGTGACCATGACGAAGGTCAGCCCGTGCTCCTCGCAGAGCCCTTCGAGGAGGTCGACGATCTCGTCGCGCATCGACTCGTCGAGATTGCCCGTCGGTTCGTCGGCGAGCAGCACCTTCGGCCGCTTCACCAGGGCGCGGGCGATGGCCACGCGCTGCTGCTGGCCGCCGGAGAGCTCGGACGGCAGATGCCCGAGGCGCTCGACGAGCCCGACCGAGTCCAGGGCCTCGGCCGCCCTGTCGCGGCGGTCGGCGGTCTTGACGCCGAGCGGGACCAGGGCGGTCTCCACGTTCTCCAGGGCGGTGAGGGTGGGGATGAGGTTGAAGCTCTGGAAGACGAATCCGATGTTCTGGCCGCGTACGGCCGTCAGGCGGCGCTCCGAGAGCTTCGCCAGGTCGGTGCCGTCGAGGAGGACGCTGCCGGAGGTGGGGCGGTCGAGGCCGCCGAGCATCTGGAGCAGGGTGGACTTTCCGCCGCCCGTGGGGCCCTGGATGACCAGGCGGTCTCCCTGCCCGATGGCGAGGTCGACGCCGGCGAGTGCGTCCACTCTGGTCCGGCCGCGCCGGTACTGCTTGGTGACGCCGATGAGTTCGTACATGGTGTGGCTCCTGTGTCGGGTGGTGCGTGCGGGGGGGTGGCTACTCGACGCGGCGCAGGGCGTCGGCGGGGCGCAGGCGCGAGGCACGCCACGCGCCGAAGCCGCCCGCGACGAGACCGCCGCCGAGGGCCAGGAGCACGGCGAGGCCGACGGTGGCGAGGCCGACGGGGGCCGTAAGGGCGATGTCGATGGTCTTGCCCACGGCCGTACGGGCTCCGCCGGGGCCGACCGCGGCGCCGCCGAAGACCATCCCGCCGCCGCCCCGCCCGCCGAAGCCGCCGACGCTCGCGCCGAGTTCGGCGGTGAGGTTCGGGCTGACGGCCGTCACCGCGTAGGCTCCGGCGAGGCCGGCCGCGATGCCGAGGGCGCCGCCGACGACGCCGTTGACGAGGGCCTCGCCGACTACCTGGCGGGTGACCCTGCCGCTCGTCCAGCCGAGCGCCTTGAGCGTGCCGAACTCGCGGACGCGGCGGCCGACCGCCGAGGAGGTGAGCAGGCCGGCGACGAGGACCGCGGCGAGGAGCACCGCGTACGAGAGCCACTTACCCATGGTGGAGGCGAGGTTCGCGGCGGTGTCCAGGGAGCCGGAGACCGTCTGGGCGAGGTCGGCCGAGGTGGTGACGGTCGTGCCGGTGACGTTCTTCTGGATGGCCGTCTTGACCGCCTCGATCTTGGTCGAGTCGGTGGCCTTCACATAGATCGTGGTGATCTTGCCGGTGGAGGCGGAGAGCGTCTGCGCCTGCTTCAGGGGCAGGTAGACCTGGGCCGCGGACTGTCCGCTGTCGGCGGTCACGATCCCGATGATCTCGAACGACACGCCCTTGACCGTCAGCTTCCCGCCGACCGTGAGCCCCTCCTGCCGGGCGTAGGCGCTGTCGAGGACGACGACCTTCGCGTCGGTCTCGGTGGTCTCGAAGGTGCGGCCCGTGGAGACGGTGGAGGTGGTGAGGGGGCCGAGGTCGGGGGCCGTGACGTCGGTGCCGTAGAGCGTGAAGGAGTTGACGTCGAAGGCCGCGCCGCCGCCGGTGACCGTGTCACCGGGCCCGCCCGGGCCTCCGCCGGTGGCCTCGCCCGGCTGCGCGGGCTGCCCCGGCTGGCCGGGCTGCTGCTCACCGCGCTGGATCCGGCCGCGCGTGAACTCGCCGTCGATCTTGAGGTTGACGAGGCTCAGGCCGCCCACCGCCCGGTCGACGCCCTGCTGCTTCGCGACGGTGGCGACGGTGGAGTCCGCGAGGGTCTCGAAACCCTGGACCATCAGGCGGTCGCTGCTCTGCTTCTCCTCCCCCTCCTCCTGGCCCTCGAACGCGAACCGGGGCCGCTGCGGCCGGGCACCCTCCTGGAGTTGGTCCCGGGCCTTGGTCACCGTCAGGTCCGTACCGAGTCCGTACAGGGACTCCAGCACCTTGCCCTGGGCGACCTTCATGCCGGAGGAGACGGAGTTGACGACGATGACCAGCGCGATCCCGAGCGCGAGCCCGGAGGCGACGACGAGCGCCGCCTTTCTGCGGCGGCGCAGCTCGCGCCGGAGGTAGGTGAAGAACATGGCGCGAAGGTAGGAGCGGCGTGTGATGGTGGGATAAGGCCCGCGTGAGAGCCGGATGAGAGCGCGTCAGCCGCGTGGACCGGAACGGGGAATCGGCCGTTTCCCTGGGCAGGCAGCGCCTCCCGGTGGCAGAGTCGGCGCCATGTCCGACAACGGGGGAACGGTCAGGCCGGGAACGGCGCAGCAGGGTCCGGTGCGGCCGGGAGCGGAACGGCGGGGGGCTGATCGGCAGGGGCCGGATCAGCAAGGACGGGAGCGGTCGGAGCAGCTCGGCGCGGTGCGGCAGGGCCCGGTGACCGCGCTGCTCGACGCCACCGGGATGTTCTTCAAGTCGGCGCGGGACGCGTTCCCCGGGGCGGGCCCAGCCGACTGGGCGGCCGCCGCCGCTCTGGACCCGGGCTCGGTCGGGCCCGACGGAGCCTGGCGGCTGGACTTCCGGTGCTTCGCCGTCGCCGACCCGGGCGGTACGGGCTGGACCCTGGTCGACGCCGGCGTGGGCCCCGCCGAGGGCCCCGGAGCACCCTGGTGCCCCGTCCCGGGCCGGCTGCCGGACCTGCTCACGGAAGCGGGGATCGACCGGCGGGACATCCACACCGTGGTCCTGACACACCTGCACGAGGACCACACGGGCTGGGCCGCGGACGCGGCGGGGCGGCCCTTCTTCCCGGACGCCCGGTACGTCGTCCAGAGCGCGGAAACCGCCGCGCTCGACCGGAGCGACCCGGTGTGGTCCTGGGTCGTGGAACCGCTGCGGGCCGCGGGGCAGCTGCACGAGGTCGACGGCACGCACCGGCTCCGCCCGGGCGTCACCCTGCTGCCCACGCCGGGGCACACGCCCGGCCACCAGTCGGTCCTCGTCGAGCACGCCGACGGCCGGGACGTCCTGGTCACCGGCGACCTCCTCGTCCATGCCGTCCAGCTCGCCGCACCGGGCGTCGCGTACGCCCACGAACGCGATCCGGCGACGGCGCGGGCCTCCCGCGAGAAGCTGCTCGCCCGGGCCGTCGAACGCGGCGCGGTCCTGGCGACGGCCCACCTGACCCGCCCGTTCGTCGAACCGTCCGGGTCCGCCTCCCGGCCCGAGTCCTGATCTCCGGCCGATCCGGAAGCCCGGCCGATCCGGAAGCCCGGCCGATCCGGAAGCCCGGCCGGTCCGCATGCCCAGCCGGTCCGCATGCCCGGCCGGTCCGGATCCCCGGTTGGTGAGGAGGACCGTCAGGCGACCGTCGTGGCGTAGGCCAGTGGGTCCGTGAGGACGTCGTGGAGCACCAGGGCCGCCGCGCCCCGGGCCGCGTCGGACGTCGGGGAGGCGGCGCGGAGGCGGGTCGAGTCCGGGGGCCAGAGACCGGAGACGACGCGGGCGGAGAGCTCCTCGGCTACGGCCGGGGCGAGCCAGGGCATGAGCAGCGGGTAGATGCCGCCGAGGACGACGGCCTCGGGGTCGAGGAGGTTCACGGCGCCCGACAGGGCGCGGCCGAGCATGCGGCCCGCCTCGGTGAGCGCGCCGAGCGCGCGCGGGTCCTCGGTCTCGGCACGGTGTACGAGCTCCGCGACGTCGGGCGCTTCCGCCGCCCGGAGGAGCGCGGCCTGGCCCGCGTACTGCTCCAGGCAGCCGCGCGATCCGCAGCGGCAGCGGGGGCCCTCGGCGTCGACGACCAGGTGGCCGATCTCGCCGGCGAAGCCGTGTGCGCCGCGCAGGAGTTCACCGTGGACGACGATCGCGCCGCCGACGCCGATCTCGCCGGTCAGGTGCAGGAAGGTCCGGAGGTCGCCGAGCGCGCCGAACCAGAGCTCGGCGAGGGCCGCCATGTTGGCCTCGTTGTCGGAGGTCAGGGCGAGGCCCGCGGGGCCGCCGGTGCCGGGGCGCCGCGCGGCGAGGGCCTCGCCGAAGAGGCGCTCGGCGGCGACCTCGTTCCAGCCGAGGTTGGGCGCCTGCCGGACGGTCCCCGCGGTGACGAGCCCGGGCAGGGCGAGCCCGGCTCCGGCCGGGACCAGCCCCAGTGCGGCAGCCTCGTCGAGGGCCTCCGCCGCGATGCGGGCGGCCCGGTCCAGGACCTTGGCCGCGCCGGCCGCGCGGTTGTCGAGGCGTTCGCTGCGCCGGACGCGGTCGGTGCCGGTCAGGTCGGCGACGCAGACCGTCACGTAGTCGATGTTGACCTCGACGCCGAGTCCCGCGGGACCGGTGTCCGCCGGCTTCAGCACGGTGCCCGGCCGACCCGCCTGCCCGCTGAACGTCTTGCCCGACTCGACGAGGAAGCCGAGGTCGAGGAGCTGCTCGACGAGCGAGGAGACGGCGGGCCTGGTGAGTCCGACGCGGGCCGCGACGGCCGCCCTGGTCGTCTCGCCCGCCTCGTGGACGGTCCGCAGGACGAGGCTCAGGTTGTGCCGGCGCACTCCCGACTTGTCGGCCTTGGGTTCCGTGGGCTGGTTCATGGTGAGCGAGAGCCTAGTCGCCCCTTTCGCTCACCCGAAAACAGTTCGGTGACCGAACTGATTCGGCTAGGGTCTCCCCATGACGCTGCCACGCGACTACCGCCGTCAGACGTGCGCCCTCTCCCGCTCCATGGAGATCGTCGGCGAGCGCTGGACGCTGCTCGTCCTGCGTGACGCCTTCTACGGGGTCCGCAGGTTCGGGGAGTTCGCGGCGCACCTCGCGGTCCCCCGGGCCGTCCTCACGGACCGCCTGGCCACGCTCGTCGAGGCCGGGGTCCTGGCCCGGCGGCCCGAGACGGGCACCGGCCGCCGCGAGGTCTACGTCCTGGCGCCCAAGGGGATCGCCCTCTGGCCGGCCGTCCGCGCGCTCACCGCATGGGGCGAGGAGTTCTACGCGGCGGAGGGCGGTCCGCGCCGCGTCTTCCGGCACGTCGGCGACGAGGCCCCGATCGACCCCGAGGGGCAGTGCACCGGCTGCGGCACGGCCGTACCGGTCGGAGACGTCCTGGTCACCCCTGGTCCGGGGCTCCCGCCCCCGGCCGAGGGCGACGACCCTGTGACGGCGGCGCTCGCCCGCCCGCACCGGCTGCTCACCCCCCTGCTCACCACCGCGCCCCAGGGGCGCACCACGAGAGGTTCGCACGCATGAAGATCCTGGTCGTCGGCGCCGGTGCCACCGGTGGCTACTTCGGTGCCCTGCTCGCCCGCTCCGGGCAGGACGTCACCTTCCTGGTCCGCAAGGCCCGCGCCGCCGCGCTGCGCGAGCGCGGTCTGCGGGTCGTCGGCAGGGACGAGGAGTGGATCGTCGCTCCGCGGCTCGTCACGGCCGACAAGCTGACGGGCCCGTACGACCTCGTCCTGCTCTCGGTGAAGTCCACCGGGCTCGAACGGGCCGTCGAGGACGTCGCGCCCGCCGTCGGCCCCGGCACCGCCGTCATCCCGCTGCTCAACGGCCTCGCCCACATCGACGTCCTCAACGCCCGCTTCGGCGCGTCCGCCGTCCTCGGCGGGGTGGCCAAGGTCGTCACGACGCTCGACGCGTCCGGTGACATCCGGCGGCTGGCCCCGCTCGCCCATCTGGCCTTCGGCGAGCAGGACGGCACCGTCTCCCCGCGCGTGGAGAGGATCAGGTCCATCCTCGAAGGGGCGGGGATCGACGCGCCGGTGCCGGATCGGGTCATGACCGCGATGTGGCACAAGTGGGTCTTCATCACGACCTTCGGTGCCGTGACGAGCCTGATGCGCGGCACGGTCGGCGACGTGTACGACACCCCGGGCGGGCCCGCGCTCGGGCCCGCGGTCCTGGACGAGGCCGCCGCGGTCGCCGCCGCGGCGGGTCATCCCGTACCGGAGGAGGAGCGGGCGGCGACGCTCGCCGTGGTGTCCGCGCCGGGCTCGCCGATGGTGCCGTCCCTGTACCGCGATCTGACGGCGGGTCACCCCACCGAGGTGGAGCACCTCTTCGGCGATCTGACGGGCCGGGCGCGTGGCTTCGGTGTGGCGACCCCGCTGCTCGACCTGGCGACCCTGCACCTGCGGGTCCACCAGCGCCGGGTCGGCGCGTCGGCGGCGGCCGGGGTCTGACGGGCGTTCGCCCACCGGCCGCCGCGCCGTCAGGCGAGGTCGTCCAGCGGCGTACCCGGCGCGAGCTCCGCCGCGATGAGCTCGGCGACCTCCTGGGCCATGTTCCCGTCGGGGGTGGTCGGTGTCTTCGTGGCGGAGACCGCGATGGCGAGACGTTCGGACGGGAGGTACGCCTGGATCGCCGCGTACCCCGAGAAGGACGGGTTCTGGAGCACCCAGCCGTTGATCACGATGACGCCGAAGCCGAAGTGCTTGGCCTCGGTCTGCTTCAGGCAGATCGTGGCGGGGCACTTCGCGGTCGCGCCGCCGAGGCCGACCGTGCCGGGGTCGAGCAGGGTGCGGTAGGAGCGGGGCGAAAGGAGCTCACCGCTGCCGATGGCCTGGGCCGAGCGCGCGAGGTCGCAGATGTGGGTGGTGATGACGGCGCCGGGCGCGGTGGTCCACGAGGGGTTCCAGAAGGTGGACTCCTCGTAGAGGCCGCGGTCCGAGGTGAAGGCGTGCAGGGCGGGGCGCGGGATGTCGGGGGTGAAGTTGTTCTGCGTGTTCCGCAGTCCGAGGGGGCCGGTGACCTTCTCCCGCAGGAGTCTGTCGATCCGTACGCCGGTGATCTTCTCCAACGCGGCGATCAGAAGGACGTAGTTGGCGTGGGAGTAGCTCCAACTGGCGCCGGGCTCATACCAGAAGGAGTGGCGAAGGGGGTAACTCACCAGCTCCTTCGGGGTCCACGCACGGAAGGGGTGGGCCTCCAGCTCGGCGAGGAAGGCCGGGTCGGAGACGTAGTCGTGGAGGCCGGTGGTGTTGGTTGCCAGCATCCGCAGGGTGATCCTGTCGGCCTTGGGCAGGTCGGGCAGCCACCGCTCCACGGTGTCGTCGAGGCGGACCCTCCTCTCCTCGACCAGCCGGAGGAGTGCCGTGCCGATGTGCGCGAAGGCGACGGATCCGGCGCGGAAGTGCATGTCCGGCCGGGCCGGGACACCCGTCATGGACTCGCCCAGGGCGTCGGTGACGACCTCGCGCCCGTCGACGGTGACGCGCAGCTGCACGGCCTTCAGGCGGAGGTCCTTCTTGGCCTTGCGCGCGATGTCCAGGACCCGGCGGGCCCGGTCGTCGCGGGGGCCGTCGGTCGGCACGCAGTCCTGCCCGCCGAGTCCGGCCCGGCCACCGGGCTGCTCGGCGGACACGGGCGCGGCGGCGGTCGTCTGGACGGTGACGGCGAGGAGGGCGGCGCAGAGCAGGGCCCTGCGGGCGCCCGCCCGGGGACGCGTACGTGGCCGCGTCCGGTTACGGAACAGAGTGCGTGTCATGGGCCGCACTATGTCCGGGACGGGGGCCGCGCCCGGCGGAACACTCCGCACACGACGCCGGACGCGCCCGTGCGGGGCAGCCGCCTGACGCCGTTCGGATGCAGCGGCGCGCGGAGCGGCCCGGCGGAAATCGGGGTGCGGACCACCGGTGCCGTGCGGTGTGATCGGGGCATGGCAATCGTGTTGGGCACGCCGGACGTCGACGGGCTGGGTCGCGCTGTGGGCGCGCTGCGGGAGTGGCAGGACGACGGTGCGCCGTTTCAGCTGCATCCGGGGGACGTGGGATGGTTCTGGCGGTCGGGTGGGGAAGCGACCGCCGCCGCGGTCAGGACGTGGAGCCGGGACGGACGGATTCTCGCCGTCGGCCTGCTGGACGGTCCCGGGCTGCTCCGCCTGACGATCGCTCCGGACGCCCGGCGGGACGAGGAGCTGGCGCGGCGCCTGGTCGGCGACGTGACCGGGCCGGAGCGCGGGGTGCTGCCCGAGGGGCCGGCGAACGTCGACGCTCCGACGGGTGCCCTGATCCATGACCTGCTGCCCGGAAACGGCTGGAACACCGACGAGCCGTGGACGCCCCTGCGCCGCGACCTCTCCGAAGAAGTGCCCGACCCGGGCCTACGGATCGAGGTGGCCCGGCCCGAGCGGGCCCACGTGTACGCCGCCGTCCACCGGGCGGCGTTCGACGGGTCGCCGTTCACGGAGGACCGCTGGCACGCGATGGCGACCGGACTGCCGTTCGCCGACGCCCGGTGCCTCGTCGCGTACGACGACGAGGACCACGCGGTTGCGGCGGTGACGGTGTGGTCGGCCGGTCCGGGCCGGCCCGGACTGCTCGAACCGATGGGCGTGCACCGGGCGCACCGGCGCCGCGGCCACGGCAGGGCGATCACCCTCGCCGCGGCGGCCGCGCTCCAGGAGCTGGGCGCGTCGACCGCACTCGTCTGCACGCCGAGCTCGAACACCGGCGCCGTAGCCGCCTACGAGTCGGCCGGCTTCCGCCCGTCCCCCGAGGTCCGCGACTGGCACCGGTCCGCGTAGCGCGCGGCCTCGGCTCCTGCCCCCGTCCCGCGTCCGTTCGTTACGTGGCCGGCTCGCGCGCGGTACCGACGAACGCCCGGCCGCATCCCGGCGGCAGGCGCTCGACGACCATCGCCACCGCGACTCGCGCGCTGTCCGTCGCGGCGATCCGCGGGCTGCCGCGGTCATCCCGCCGTCGCCGCCGCCCGCCCCGCCGGTCCCCCGGCGAGGCGGCGGCAGCCGGCTTCCGCTTCGCCGGGTCGTCAGGCCTCGGTGTCCTGCGGGTACCACCGCAGCTCGACCGTGTTGCCGTCCGGGTCCTTCACGTAGACCGACTGCGCCGAGCCGCGCGCGCCCCAGCGCGGGACCGGGCCCTCCAGGACGTCGAACGTCCCGGAGTCGATGACCTCCTGCCAGTCCAGGGGGTCCACCACCAGGCAGATGTGGTCGACGTTGGACTCGCCCCGCGGACGCGAGAAGAGGTCTATGACCGTGCTCTCGTCGATGCGCACGGACGGGAAGGAGACCTTGCCGGCCCGCCACTCCTCGACCCGCTCGGGCGCGAGGCCCAGCGCGCCGGTGTAGAACTCGAGGGCCTTGTCGACGTCGGTCACGTTGAGTACGAGGTGGTCGAAGGCTTTGACTCGCATGTGCGGGATCCCCGTTCTGGAAGGTGCGTCGCGTCCGGCCGCGCCGGAGCCAGACGATCATGCGGGTCAGGGAGCCGACGATCAAGTGTTTTGCGCGGCTCCGGTGTGCTCAGACGGACGGGATCCGGGCACGCAGAAGGCAGAACTCGTTGCCTTCCGGGTCGGCCAGGACGTGCCAGTTCTCGGTGCCGTCCTGGCCCACGTCGGCGGGTCTGGCACCGAGCGCGAGCAGGCGCGCCAGCTCGGCGTCCTGGTCCCGGTCGGTGGGGCTGACGTCGATGTGCAGGCGGAGCTTCCCGGTCCGCGGGTCGCTGCTCGGGCTGAGGACCATGGTGGGCTGCGGGCCGCCGAAGCCGGTGCCGGGCGGCCCGATCTCGATGCTTCCGTCGTCCTCCCGGCCGAGTTCGACGTAGCCGAGGACCTCGCTCCAGAACACGGCGAGCCGGTCGGGGTCCACGCAGTCGACGACCAGTTCACTGATGCGGCATGCCATGCCGTCAGTCTAGGGAGCGACGTCGCCGGGCATCAGCGGTAGTCGTCGGGATGGCCCTGCATCCACGTGTTGATCCGGTCGCGCGTGCCGATCAACAGGCTCTGGTGCTTCTTCAGGTTCTCGAAGGAACGGTCGCCGTCCAGCTCCCCGTCGAGCTTCTCGATCAGCTCGATCGGCTCGGGGAAGTGCCCGGGCCCCTTCGGGTCGGCCTTCATGGCCCGGTCCATGCGGTGGAGTTCGTCGTAGACCCGCCCGAGGAAGTACTCGCAGTTGCCGGGCGTGTCGCACGAGTCGTTCAAGGTCGCCTGGAGTCCGGCGAAGGCGTCGCGGACCAGCTCGGGGGGTGTGTCCCCCGGTGTCGACGACGTGTCCGGGGTGGCGGACGGGGCGCCGGTCCCCGCCCCGACCCCGGACTCGCCCGTGGTCGGGGCGCCGGGCTCCCCGTCCGCCGGAGCCGTCGTGTCGGCCGGTGCGGCCGAAGCCGTGGTCCCGGCCGACGCGGCCGTCTCGCGCGTGTCGCCTGCGTCGTCCGCACCGCAGCCCACACCGAGTACGGCCAGGGCCACTGCCACCACCACCGCGCCCGGCGCCGAGAACTTGGACATACGTCTCCCCGTCGATCCCTTGATCCGTTGATCCGTGAATCAGTCGATTCTTTGATCGACCGACTGTCGAACCGTCGAAGCGTCGACCCTACAGAGCTCCCGTTCCCAGCAGGTCAGCGCAGGAGGACCGGGCTCGCCGCCGTGAGGACTCCGGCGATCCGGTCCCACGTCTCCGTGGAGCGCGGGAGCGGCGGCAGGAGTTCGCCCGCGCCCGTGCCCCAGCCTCGGGCCAGGGCCACGGGGTCCTCGCCGGTGACGGCGCCCCCTGCCAGGGCGGCGGCTCCGAGGGCGACGAGTTCCGCGGCGGCGGGGACGATCAGGGGCCGCCCGGAGAGCCTGCGTACGGTGTCGGTCCAGGTCTTGCCGCGCGCGCCGCCTCCGATCAGGCGCAGCGGACGATCGCGTACGGCGGAGTCCGTCAGGTCGAGGCCGCAGGCGGCGAGGAGTCCGTCGAGGGCGCGCAGGACGGTGAAGGCGGCGCCCTCGTAGGCGGCGCCCAGAATCGCGCGCGGGTCGGTCGTGTGGCGCAGGCCGGTGACGAGTCCGGCGGCGTGCGGCAGGTCGGGGGTGCGTTCGCCGTCCAGGTACGGCAGCACCACGACCCCCGCGTCACCACCCGGCACCGTGTCCTCGCGGTCGAGGCCGAGGAGGGCGGCGAACCGGTCCACGGCGAGCGTGCAGTTGAGGGTGCAGCCGAGCGGGAGGTACGTGCCGTCGGTGGCGGCGAACCCGGCGAGCCCGGGGTCGGCCGGCCGGGTGCGGGTGGCGGCGAAGACCGTGCCCGATGTGCCGAGGCTGACGACCGGGTGGTCGAGCAGGCCCGCGCCGCCGAGGCCGAGACCGACGGCCGCGGCCATGTTGTCGCCGGTGCCGGCCGCGACGGCGACCGTGCGGGGCAGTCCGAGGGCCTCCGCGGCGGCCGCGGTGAGGGTGCCGACGCGGGTGGCGCCGGAGGGGGCGACGGCGGGCAGGAGGGCCGGGTCGATAGCGAGGAGGTCCAGGATCTCGGGGTCGTAGGCGTCGCCGCTTCCCGAGCCTCCTCCCTTTCCGTACCAGCCCGTCCCCGACGCGTCCCCGGGGTCCGTGACCGCGTGGCCCGTGAGCCGTTCGGTGAGGTAGTCGTGCGGGAGGCGGACCCCGGCGACCGCGGCGGCGAGCGCCGGTTCGTGCTCGCGCAGCCACTGCCACTTTGCGGAAGTCATGGAGGCGACGGGCACCGAACCGGTGCGCTCCAGCCAGGACTTGGGCCCATGGAGACCGCCGAGCCCGGCCGCGAGGGCGGCGGCCTGCGGCGCGGAGCGCGTGTCGTTCCAGAGCAGCGCCGGGCGCAGGGGGCGGCCGTCGGCGCCGAGTGTGACGAGGCCGTGCTGCTGCCCTGCGACCGCGAGGCCCGTGACGGCGGCGGCCGGGACGCCGGCGTCCCGCACGGCCGCGCGGACGGCCGTCGTGAGGGCGGTCCACCACTCCTCGGGGTCGCTCTCCCGCGCACCGCCCTCCCCGGTGACGGTGTGCGGGGCGCGGCCGACGGCGAGGAGCTCGCCGGTGGCGGTGTCGACGGCCACGGCCTTCGTGGACTGCGTCGAGCTGTCCACGCCGATCACGACGGAACGGCTGGTGCGCGTGCGCACTGCCTCACCTCATCCCTCTGGGTCGTCTTCTCGTGTCTCTCACTGATTGCCCCGGATGCGGGGCTGGCGTCGCGGCACCCTCATCCCGTATTAGTTATCTCAGATAACAAATCACGAAGGCAAGGGAAGGACACACCGTGCCGGAGCTCTTCTCCCCCACCCCCGAGGACCGCTTCACCTTCGGCCTCTGGACCGTCGGCTGGCAGGGCCGCGACCCCTTCGGCGAGGCCACCCGCCCCGCCCTCGACCCGGTCGAGGCCGTCGAACGGCTCGCCGCCCTCGGCGCGTACGGCATCACGTTCCACGACGACGACCTCATCCCCTTCGGCGCCTCGGAGGACGAGCGCGACTCCGCCGTCAAGCGCTTCCGCGCGGCACTGGAGCGGACCGGGCTCGCGGTCCCGATGGCGACGACCAACCTCTTCACCCACCCCGTCTTCAAGGACGGCGCCTTCACCGCCAACGACCGGGACGTGCGCCGCTTCGCCCTGCGCAAGACCCTCCGCAACATCGACCTGGCCGTCGAGCTCGGCGCGAGCGTGTACGTGGCCTGGGGCGGCCGGGAGGGCGCCGAGTCCGGTGCCGCCAAGGACGTGCGGGTCGCACTCGACCGCATGAAGGAGGCCTTCGACCTCCTCGGGGAGTACGTCACCGAGCAGGGCTACGACCTGCGCTTCGCGATCGAGCCCAAGCCGAACGAGCCGCGCGGCGACATCCTGCTGCCCACCATCGGGCACGCCCTCGCCTTCATCGAGCGCCTGGAGCGCCCCGAGCTCGTCGGGGTGAACCCCGAGACGGGCCACGAGCAGATGGCCGGGCTCAACTTCCCGCACGGCATCGCGCAGGCGCTGTGGGCGGGCAAGCTCTTCCACATCGACCTCAACGGCCAGTCGGGCATCAAGTACGACCAGGACTTCCGCTTCGGGGCCGGCGACCTGCGCCAGGCCTTCTGGCTGGTGGACCTCCTGGAGACGGCCGGATACGCGGGGCCGCGCCACTTCGACTTCAAGCCCGTCCGGACGGACGGCTTCGACGGGGTGTGGGAGTCCGCGAAGAACTGCATGCGCAACTACCTGGTCCTGAAGGAGCGCGCGGCGGCCTTCCGCGCCGACCCCGACGTCCAGGAGGCGCTGGCCGCCTCGCGGCTGCCCGAGCTCGCCGTGCCCACGGCCGCCGACGGCCTCGCCGCGCTGCTCGCCGACCCCACGGCGTACGAGACCTTCGACGCGGACGCGGCGGCAGCCCGCTCGATGGCCTTCGAGCACCTCGACCAGCTGGCCCTGGAGCACCTCCTGGGCGTCCGCTGAGTCTCCGAGGAGCGCGGGGGCGCCAGCGCGCGGCAGGCGTCGGTGCGCACCAGGTGTCGGTGCGCGGCAGGCGTCAGAGCGCGGTGAGCGTCAGAGCTCGGTGAGCGTCAGAGCGTGGGCGGCGCCGGCGCTCGATGAGCATCAGCGCGTGGGCGGCGCCGGCCCTCGGCAGGCGTGAGCGTGGCGGCGCCTGCGCGCGTGAGCGTCGGAGCGTGGCGGGCCTCAGAGCGTGGGCGGCGCCGGCCCTCGGCAGGCGTGAGCGTGGCGGCGCCGGCGCGCGTGAGCGTCGGAGCATGGCGGGCCTCAGAGCGTCGTGAGCCTCAGCGCCTGGCGGCCTCAGAGCTTGGCGGCGTCAGCGCGTGGCGAGCGTCGAGCGTCGGACGACCAGCTCCGGCTGGAGCACCACGTGTTCGTGCCGGTGCTCGCCCGCCCGCTCGCCGGTCTCCTCCAGGAGCAGTTCGGCGGCCTTCGCCCCGAGGGTGACCGCCGGCTGCCGTACGGAGGTCAGGGGCACGGTCGCGGCCGCCGCGAACTCAATGTCGTCGTAGCCGACGATGGCCATGTCCTCCGGGACCCGGACCCCGGCCGCGTACAGCGACTGGAGGACGCCGAGGGCCAGCAGGTCGTTGGCGCAGAAGACGGCGGTCGGCCGCTCGGGGAGGCCGAGGAGGCGCGCGCCTGCGTCGCGCCCGGAGGCCACGTCGAGGCGCTCGGCCGGGAGCTCCCGGAGGGCCGAGGCGGGCAGTCCGGCCTCGGCGAGCGCGAGCAGGGCGCCCTCGCGGCGGTCGCGGATCTGCTGGAGGTGGGACGGGCCGCTGACGTAGGCGAAGGAGCGGTGGCCCCCCGCCGCGAGGTGGCGGATCGCGAGGGTGCCGCCGACGACGTCGTCGACGGAGACCGAGCAGCCGGCGCCGTCACCCGCGACGCGGTCGACAAGCACGGAGGGGATGCCGTGGCGGCGGAACTCCCGGAGGTTCGCGCCGCTGGGGTCGGCGGGTGTGACGAGTACGCCACGGACGCGCTGCTCGGCGAAGAGGGAGAGGTAGTCGGCCTCGTCGCCCGGGTTCTGGTCGCTGTTGCAGACCATGACGCCGAGGCCGGCGGCCCTGGCGGCGCGCTCGGCGCCCCGGGCGATGTCGACGAAGAAGGGGTTGCCCATGTCGAGGACGAGCAGGGCCATGATCCTGCTGCGGCCGGCGCGCAACTGGCGGGCGGACTCGCTGCGGACGTAGCCGAGGCGGGCGATGACCCGCCGCACGTGCTGGAGTGTCGCGGGCGAGACCCGGTCCGGCTGGTTGATCACGTTGGAGACGGTGCCGACGGAGACGCCCGCCTCGCGTGCCACGTCCTTGATGCCGACGGTCCCGACCGTCCGCGCGGTGTCCGTCATCCGTCCCACCTGGTCCGTCCTGCCCCTGCCGCCACCCGGTCCGGGTGGGCTTCCGCCCCGCGTTTCATCCTATGCGGCCCCACCTGCCCGCCCTTCCCCCTCGCCCCCCTCGCGCACCCCCTCCTCGCGCCCCTCGCCCTCACGCCCCCTCGCCCTCACGCCCCCTCGCCCTCGCGCCACCCTCGCGTCCTCGCCCTCACGCGAGGTGGAAAACCTCGGTCAGCGGACGCATGGCCGCGTCGGGTGCCCGCCCGTCCAGCTCCTCGAAGAACTCCGCCATCTCGGCCTGCCAGCGGGCGTTGACCTCGGCCGCCTCCATCGCGGCACGCGCCCGGTCGAAGTCGGGCGTCTCCAGGTAGCCGACGAGCAGCCCGTCCTCGCGCAGGAAGAGGGAGTAGTTGTGCCAGCCGGCGGCGGAGAGCGCCGAGAGCATGTCGGCCCAGACGTGCTCGTGGCGCGCGCGGTACTCGTCCACCCGCTCGGCCCGGACCTTCAGCAGGAAGCAGACCCTCTGCATGTTCACCCGCCCCCTCCTCGCGACTGAAATGTTTCATTTCCCTGGATCGCGACGCTAGGACGTGCACGCCCTCTCGGTCAAGAGTCTTGACGACACCCCGGGCGATGGCTAGCTTCCCCACGTAATGAATCGATTCATTTCGTGGCTCCGAGCACTCTGAGGTGGACATGCCCGACATCGCTGCCGTGAAGGCCGCACTAGCCGCCCAGCGGATCGAAACCCCCTCCTGGGGCTACGGCAACTCCGGGACCCGGTTCAAGGTCTTCGCGCAGCCGGGCGTGCCCCGGACCCCCTACGAGAAGCTCGACGACGCGGCCCAGGTCCACGCGTTCACGGGCGTCGCCCCGAAGGTGTCGCTGCACATCCCGTGGGACCGGGTCGACGACTACGCGGCCCTCGCCTCGTACGCGAAGGAGCGCGGGCTCGAACTGGGCGCGATCAACTCCAACACCTTCCAGGACGACACGTACAGGCTCGGCAGCGTCTGCCACCCCGACGCCGCCGTGCGCCGCCGGGCCGTGGACCATCTCCTCGACTGCGTCGACATCATGGACGCGACCGGCTCGGCCGATCTGAAGCTGTGGTTCGCGGACGGCACGAACTACCCAGGGCAGGACGACGTCACCGCCCGCCAGGAACGGCTCGCGGAGTGCCTCTCGGAGGTGTACGAGCGGCTCGGCGAGGGGCAGCGGATGCTCCTGGAGTACAAGTTCTTCGAGCCGGCCTTCTACACGACCGACGTGCCGGACTGGGGAACGGCCTACGCACACTGCCTCAAGCTGGGCCCGAGGGCGCAGGTGGTCGTGGACACCGGCCACCACGCGCCGGGCACCAACATCGAGTTCATCGTCGCCCTGCTGCTGCGGGAGGGGAAGCTCGGCGGCTTCGACTTCAACTCGCGCTTCTACGCGGACGACGACCTGATGGCCGGCGCGGCCGACCCCTTCCAGCTCTTCCGGATCATGCACGAGGTCGTCCGCAACGGCGGTCTCGCCCCGGCGGCGGGCGTCGCCTTCATGCTCGACCAGTGCCACAACATCGAGGCGAAGGTGCCCGCGGTGATCCGCTCCGTCGCCAACGTCCAGGAGGCCACGGCCAAGGCGCTGCTCGTCGATGGCGACGCCCTGGCCGCCGCCCAGCGGTCCGGGGACGTGCTCGCCGCCAACGCCGTCCTGATGGACGCCTACGACACCGACGTACGGCCCCTGCTGCGCGCGCTGCGCGAGGAGCGGGGTCTCGACCCGGATCCGGTCGCCGCCTACCTCCGCTCCGGACGGCAGGAGCGGATCGCCGCCGAGCGCGTCGGCGGGGACCAGGCCGGCTGGGGCGCGTAGCCCCCTCCTTCTCCGTACACCTCCCGCCCGAAGGCCCGAAGGAAGACCACATGACCCCGGCCACACCCCGCGTCGTCACCTCTCTCCTGGCACGTGCGCACCGGCACGGTGCCGACCCCCGCACCACCAACTACGCCGGAGGCAACGCCTCCGCGAAGGGCTCCGTCACCGATCCCGTGACCGGCGGCCCGACCGAGCTCATGTGGGTCAAGGGCTCCGGCGGCGACCTGGGCACGCTCACAGAGAGCGGGCTCGCGGTGCTGCGGCTCGACCGGCTGCGCGCGCTCGTCGACGTCTACCCGGGCGTCGAGCGCGAGGACGAGATGGTCGCCGCCTTCGACCACTGCCTCTACGGGAAGGGGGGCGCGGCCCCGTCCATCGACACCGCCATGCATGGCCTGGTGCCCGCGGCCCACGTCGACCACCTCCACCCGGACGCGGGGATCGCGCTCGCCTGCGCCGCCGACGGGGAGAAGCTGACCGCCGAGTGCTTCGGCGACTCGGTGGTGTGGGTGCCGTGGCGGCGCCCCGGCTTCCAGCTGGGCCTGGACATCGCCGCGGTGAAGGCGGCCCACCCGGCGGCGGTCGGTGTCGTCCTCGGCGGCCACGGCATCACCGCGTGGGGCGAGACCTCCGAGGAGTGCGAGCGCAACGCGCTGCACATCATCCGCACCGCCGAGGCCTTCCTCGTCGAGCGGGGCCGCCCGGCACCCTTCGGGCCGGTCGTCGAGGGGTACGCGCCGCTGCCCGAGGCCCTGCGGCGGGAGCGGGCCGCCGAGCTCGCCCCGTACGTCCGGGGGCTCGCCTCCCAGGACCATCCGCAGGTCGGGCACTTCACGGACTCCGACACGGTCCTCGACTTCCTGGCCCGTGCCGAGCACCCGCGGCTCGCCGCCCTCGGCACGTCCTGCCCCGACCACTTCCTGCGGACGAAGGTCCGGCCCCTCGTCCTCGACCTGCCGGCCGACGCGCCCCTCGACCGGGCGGTCGAGCGGCTGCGTGAGCTGCACACCGCCTACCGCGAGGAGTACGCGGCGTACTACGCGCGGCACGCCACCCCGGACTCCCCCGCGATGCGGGGAGCCGATCCGGCGGTCGTCCTCGTCCCCGGCGTGGGCATGTTCTCCTTCGGGCGCGACAAGCAGACGGCGCGGGTGGCGGGCGAGTTCTACGTCAACGCGATCAACGTGATGCGCGGGGCCGAGGCGGTCTCCGCATACGCGCCGATCGAGGAGTCGGAGAAGTTCCGTATCGAGTACTGGGAGTTGGAGGAGGCCAAGCTGCGGCGGATGCCCCGTCCGAAGCCGCTCGCGACCCGGGTGGCGCTCGTGACGGGCGCGGGCAGCGGCATCGGCCGGGCGATCGCGCACCGGCTGGTCGCGGAGGGCGCGTGTGTGGTGATCGCCGACCTCGACGCCGCCAACGCGGCCGCCGTGGCCGAGGAGTTGGGCGGGCCGGACAGGGCGGTGGCGGTCGCCGTGGACGTCACGTCGGAGGAGCGGATAGACGCGGCCTTCCGGTCGGCACTGCTGGCCTTCGGCGGGGTGGACCTGGTAGTGAACAACGCCGGCATCTCCCTCTCCAAGCCGCTCCTGGAGACGACGGCGAGGGACTGGGACGTCCAGCACGCGGTCATGGCGCGGGGTTCGTTCCTCGTCTCCCGGGAGGCGGCGCGGGTGATGACGGCCCAGGGGCTGGGCGGCGACATCGTCTACATCGCCTCCAAGAACGCGGTCTTCGCCGGCCCGAACAACATCGCCTACTCCGCCACGAAGGCCGACCAGGCTCATCAAGTGCGACTGCTCGCCGCCGAGTTGGGTGAGCACGGCATCCGGGTCAACGGCGTCAACCCGGACGGCGTGGTGCGCGGCTCGGGCATCTTCGCCGGCGGCTGGGGCGCTCAGCGGGCCGCCACGTACGGCATCGCGGAGGAGGATCTGGGCGCCTTCTACGCCCAGCGGACCCTCCTGAAGCGAGAGGTGCTTCCCGAGCACGTCGCCAACGCGGTGTTCGCGCTAACCGGCGGCGACCTCAGCCACACGACCGGCCTCCATGTCCCGGTGGACGCGGGCGTGGCCGCCGCCTTCCTCCGATGAGTCCGAGGACGAGTCCGGAGACGGGGTCGACGACGGGGCTGACGACGGGGTTGACGATGCGGTCGACGGCAAGGCCCCGGGACGTGTTCGCGGCGGTGGATCTCGGGGCCACCAGCGGGCGGGTGATGCTCGGCCGCGTCGGTCCCGGGGTCCTCGACCTCACCGAGGCGCACCGCTTCCCCAACACCCCCGTCCGGCTGCCCGACGGGCTGCGCTGGGACGTCCTCGGTCTCCACCGGGGCGTCCTGGAAGGACTGCGCGTGGCAGCCCGCGCCGGCGGGGTCGCCTCCGTCGGCGTCGACACCTGGGGCGTGGACTACGGCCTCCTCGATGCCGACGGCGCTCTCCTCGGCGCTCCGTACCACTACCGCGATCCGCGGACCGAGGGCGCCGCCGAGGCCGTGTGGGCGCGGGTCGGCCGGGCGGAGCTGTACCGGGTCACCGGCCTCCAGCACCTGCCGTTCAACACCGTCTTCCAGCTCACCGCAGCCGCCGGGAGTGCCCAACTGGCTGCGGCCCGGACGCTGTTGCTGATGCCGGACCTGATGGTCCACTGGCTGACGGGGACGGTCGGGGCCGAGGAGACCAACGCCTCCACGACGGGGCTCTTCGACGCCCGCGCGGGCACCTGGTCGAAGGAGCTGCTCGGCCGGCTCGGGGTGGATGCCGGGCTGCTGCCGCCGCTCCGCGCCCCCGGCGACCCGGCCGGCGAACTCCTCCCCCACGTGGCGGAGTTCACCGGGCTCGACGCCCGGACCCGGGTGACGACGGTCGCCTCCCACGACACGGCGTCGGCGGTGGTCGCCATCCCGGCCACCGGCCCGGACTTCGCCTTCCTGTCCTGCGGCACCTGGTCGCTCGCGGGCCTGGAGCTGGATGCCCCTGTGCTCACCGAGCAGTCCCGGGCCGCCGACTTCACCAACGAGCGGGGGGTCGACGGCACCATCCGCTTCCTCCGGAACATCATGGGCCTGTGGCTCCTGGAGGAGTGCCGCCGGACGTGGGAGTCGCGTGGGCAGGAGCCGACCGCCCTGCCGGAGCTGCTCGCGCTGGCGGCCCGCGCGGAGCCGTTCGCGGCGCTCGTCGACCCGGACGCACCGGAGTTCCTGGCCCCGGGCGACATGCCGGAGCGGATACGTGCCTCCTGCCGCAGGTCCGGGCAGCGGGCGCCCGAGAGCCCGGGGGCGGTGGTCCGCTGCGTCCTGGAGAGCCTGGCACTGGCCCATCGCCGGGCGCTGCGGCAGGCCGCCGAGCTGGCCGGCCGGGAGATCACGCGGGTCCACCTCGTGGGCGGCGGGGCGCGCAACGAGCTGCTGTGCCAGTGGACGGCGGACGCCACCGGACTGCCGGTGGTCGCCGGACCGGTCGAGGCCACGGCCCTCGGCAACGTCCTCGTGCAGGCGCGGGCCGCCGGGCTCGTCGGCGACCTGCCCTCGACGCGTCGGCTCGTCTCGGCGACGCAGCCCCTGCGACACTACGAACCGCGGAAGGACCCCGCCGGCCGCGCCGCCTGGGACGCGGCCGCCGCCCGAACCGAACCGTCCCCGAGGAACCCGTGATGCGCGTCGCCCTCTTCGTCACCTGCGTCAACGACGCCGTCTTCCCCTCGACGGGCGTGGCGACGGTCAGACTCCTCGAACGGCTCGGCGTGGAGGTGGACTTCCCCGCCGCGCAGACCTGCTGCGGGCAGCCGCAGTTCAACACCGGCTACCGCGAGGAGACCGGGCCACTGGTGCGGCGCACGGTGCGGGCCTTCGAGGGGTACGAGCACGTCGTCGTCCCGTCCGGTTCCTGCGCGGCGATGGTGCGGCACCACTACCCGTCGTTCGGTGCGGAGGCGGCGGCCCTCGGTCCGCGCGTGCACGAGCTGACGGAGTTCCTGGTGGACGTGCTCGGCGTGACGGACGTCGGCGCGTACTTCCCGCACAAGGTGACGTACCACCCGTCGTGCCACGGGCTCCGGATGCTCGGGCTCGGGGAGCGGCCCCGGCGGCTCCTGGAGGCGGTGAAGGGCCTGGAGCTCGTGGAGCTGCCGGGGGCGGAGGAGTGCTGCGGCTTCGGCGGGACCTTCGCGGTGAAGAACCCGGACGTGTCGGCCGCCATGGGCGCCGACAAGATCACGAACGCGCTGTCCACCGGCGCGGGGGTGCTGTGCGGGGCGGACAACTCCTGTCTGCTGCATCTCGGAGGCATGCTGAGACGGCGTCAAGATCCGCTGCGCACTCTGCACTTGGCGGAGATCCTGGCGAGCACGGAAGAGGAGCCCTGGCGGTGAGCGACAAGAAGGTGCGCGCATCAGCGCTCGATGAGGGGCGGCGGTCGGGCGACGGGAGGGCATTCGTCGGCATGCCGTCCTTTCCGGAAGCGGCGCACGAGGCGGTCGGTGACACGACCCTGAGGGCCAACCTCCGGCACGCGACGCACACGATCCGGGACAAGCGGGCGCGAGCGGTGGCCGAGCTCGACGACTGGGCCGCGCTGCGGGAGGCCGGGAAGCGGATCAAGGACGAGACGCTCCGTCATCTGGACACGCACCTCCTGCGGTTGGAGGCGGGTGTGACGGACGCGGGCGGCACCGTCCACTGGGCCGCGGACGCGGCGGAGGCCAACCGGATCGTCGCCGATCTGGTCAGGGCGACGGGCGAGACGGAGGTCGTCAAGGTCAAGTCGATGGCCACCCAGGAGATCGGGCTCAACGAACACCTGGAGGCCGAGGGCATCGCCGCCTACGAAACGGACCTCGCGGAGCTCATCGTGCAGCTCGGCGAGGACCGCCCCTCGCACATCCTGGTCCCGGCCATCCACCGCAACCGAGGCGAGATCCGCGACATCTTCGCGGAGAAGATGGGGAGTTGGGGACGGGCGGCACCGGAGGGCCTGAGCGACACCCCGGCCGAGCTCGCGGAGGCGGCCCGGCTGCACCTGCGGGAGAAGTTCCTGCGCGCCAAGGTGGGGATCTCCGGGGCGAACTTCATGGTCGCCGAGACCGGCACCCTGGTCGTCGTCGAGTCCGAGGGCAACGGCCGCATGTGCCTGACCCTGCCCGAGACCCTCATCTCCGTCGTCGGGATCGAGAAGGTCGTGCCGACCTGGCGGGACCTGGAGGTGTTCCTCCAGACGCTGCCCCGCTCGTCGACGGCCGAGCGCATGAACCCGTACACCAGCATGTGGACCGGCACGGCCGACGAGGACGGGCCGCGCGCCTTCCATCTGGTGCTCCTCGACAACGGCCGCACGGACGCCCTGGCCGACGAGGTGGGGCGCCAGGCGCTGCGCTGCATCCGCTGCTCGGCGTGTCTCAACGTCTGCCCGGTGTACGAGCGGGCCGGCGGTCACGCGTACGGCTCGGTCTACCCCGGGCCGATCGGCGCCATCCTCACCCCCCAGCTCCGGGGCACCACCAGCGAGATCGACGCCTCGCTGCCGTACGCCTCCTCGCTGTGCGGCGCCTGCTACGAGGTGTGCCCGGTCGCCATCGACATCCCCGAGGTCCTGGTGCACCTGCGCGAGCGGGTCGCCGAGGAGGGCGGGAAGGGCCACAGGCTGGAGAAGGCCGCGATCAAGGCCGCATCCTGGGTCCTCGACCACCCGAACGTGCTGGCCGCCGGGGAGAGGGTGGCGTCCGCGACCCGCAAGGTCCACCCGAAGCGCCTGCCGGGCCCCGGCGCCCGGCAGTGGTCCGACCACCGGGACCTGCCCGAACTGCCCGCCGAACCGTTCCGCGACTGGTGGAGGAAGAACCGCACATGACCGACGCCGTCTCCGCACGCGAGCGGATCCTCGCCCGGGTCCGCGCCGCCGTCGCCGGCGCGCCCGAGGCGCCCGCGGTCGACCGCGACTACCGGACCAGCCACACCGCGGACGACCCTGCGGCCGTCCTCGGCCTGCTCCACGAGAACCTCGCCGACTACCGCGCCCACGTCCACCGCACCGCGCCCGGCGGCCTCGCCGCCCTGGTCGCCGAGCGGCTCGCGGAGCGCGGTGCCCGGAGCGTCGCCGTCCCGCCCGGGCTGCCCGACGCGTGGCTCGCCGCCACGGACGCCGTCCGGCGGCCCGACGAGCCCCGGCTCACCCCGTACGAACTCGACGGCATCGACGCCGTGGTGACGGGCTGCGCGCTGGCGATCGCCGAGACCGGCACCCTCGTCCTCGACGGCGGCCCGGGGCAGGGGCGCCGCGCCCTCACCCTCGTCCCCGACCTGCACGTCTGTGTGGTCCTGGCACCGGAGCAGGTGGTGGCCTCGGTGCCGCTGGCGCTCCCCCTGCTCGACCCGGGGCGGCCGCTCACCTGGATCTCCGGGCCGTCCGCGACGAGCGACATCGAGCTTGACCGGGTCGAGGGCGTGCACGGCCCCCGGACCCTGGAAGTGATCCTGGTGGTTTCCAGGTGACCGGCTGCCCGACATGACGGAGGAGCGGCCGGGCCCCCGTCAGGGACCGACCGCTCCTCGAAAGCGTCCCGCTACGCCGATTCCCGGCGGACGAGCTCCGTGGGGAGGATGACCGCCGCCGGTTCCTCGCCCGCTATCCGGGCCAGGAGCGTCCGCACCATCTCGGTGCTGATGCGGTCCCACGGCTGGCGGATCGTCGTGAGCGAGGGGCGGCTGGAGAGGGCCGCCGGGGAGTCGTCGAAACCGCCCACCGCGATGTCCTCGGGGACCCGCCGGCCCGCGCGGGCCAGGGTGTCGAGGACGCCCTGCGCCATCAGGTCGGAGGCGACGAAGACGGCGTCGATGTCGGGGGCGCGCTCCAGGAGGGCGCGGGCCGCGTCCTCGCCGCTCGCCCGGCTGTAGTCGCCGCCGGCGATCAGGGTCTCGTCGACGGGGAGGCCGACCTCGGCGAGCGTCTCGCGGTAGCCGGCGAGGCGCTCGACGCCGCCCGGGGTGTCGAGCGGGCCGGTGACGGTGGCGATCCGCCGCCGCCCCGAGGCGTGGAGGTGGCGCACCATGTCGCGGGCGCCGTCGCGGTCGTCGGCGGCGACGTAGCCGATCTTGGCGGTCTGGCCGAGCGGCTTTCCGCAGGCGACGACGGGCACGCCGGCCTCGTGCAGCCTGGCCACGACGGGGTCGCCGGAGTGGCTGGAGACGAGGAGGACGCCGTCGACGTGGCCGGCCTCGATGTAGCGGAGGTTGCGGCGGCGTTCGTCCTCGGTGCCCGCGATCATCAGGAGGAGCGGGATGTCCTGCGCGGCGAGGGCCTGGGTACAGGCGCGCAGCAGGACGTTGAAGTTGGGGTCCTCGAAGAACCGCTCCTGCGGCTCGGTCAGGAGGAAGGCGACCGAGTCGGACTTGCCGGTGATCAGCGAGCGGGCGTGCCGGTTGACGACGTATCCCGTCCTGCGGATCGCCGCGTCGACGGCGGCCTTCGCCGACGGGCTGACGTAGTGGCCGCCGTTGAGGACACGAGAGACGGTGCCGCGCGAGACCCCGGCCTCGCGGGCCACGTCGTGGATGGTCGCCGGGCGGCGCCTTGCCGCTGCTGTGCTCATGCTGTGTGTTTCCCCTCGATCCCCTGTGGTTCAGGACTTTACGGCGCCGGAGAGCAGATCGAGGCTCCAGAAGCGCTGGATGAGAAGGAACAGGGCGATGAGCGGGACGATCGCGAGGAGCGCTCCGGTGATGACCAGGGTGTAGAGGGCGGGCTGGCTGGCGCCCTGCTTGAGGAGGGTGAACAGGCCTACGGTCATGGGGAACTTCTCGTCGTCGCCGAGCATGATGAACGGCAGGAGGAAGTTGTTCCAGATGGCGACGAACTGGAAGAGGAAGATCGTCACGAGGCCCGGGGCCATCATGGGGACCGCGATCCTGAGGAAGATCCGCCACTCGCCGGCGCCGTCCATGCGGCCGGCCTCGACGAGCTCCATGGGGACGGCGGCCTCGGCGTAGATGCGGCCGAGGTAGACGCCGTACGGGGAGAGGACGAGCGGCAGCAGTACGGAGGCGTACGTGTCCGTGAGGTCGGCCTCGGCCATCAGCAGGTACTGCGGGACGGCGAGGATGACGGGGGGCATGAGGACGCCCGCGAGCATGATGTTGAAGAACGCCTCGCGGCCTCGGAAGCGGTAGACGGCGAGGGCGTAGCCGGCGAACGCGGAGACCACGGTGGACAGGGCGCCGCCGAGACCCGCGTACAGCACGGAGTTGGCCATCCAGCGCCAGTAGATGCCGTCGCGGTACCCGGTGAGCTCGCCGATGTTGTCGGTGAGGCCGGTGCCGGGCAGGAAGGTGAAGGTGGAGAAGAGTTCGTCGTCGGCCTTGGTGGCGGCGACGAGGACCCAGGCGACGGGCAGCAGGCAGTAGAGCGCGCCGAGGACGAGGGCGGTCGTGGGCAGCAGGGCGGTGCGGCGGGGGCGCGGCGGCCCCTGGGAGACGCCGGGGGCGGTGGCGGGGGTGCGGCCGGTCGCGGGGGCCGCTTCGCGGAGCTTGGGGGAGGCGAGCCCGGTCATCGGCCTGCTCCTTGTGTGGTGCGGCGGTTGGAGATCCTGAGGAGCGTGAAAGACAGCGCGAAGGTGGCGAGGGCGAGCACGACGGCGGTGGCCGAGGCCGCGTGGATGTTCCCGCCGGTGAAGGCGTCGCTGTAGACCTTCATGAGGGGACTCCAGGTGGAGGGGATGCCGTTGGTGAGCGGCTTGAGCGTCATGGGCTCGTTGAAGACCTGGAGGGTCGCGATGATCGAGAAGAAGAAGGTGAGCACCAGCGAGGGCACCACCATCGGGATCTTGACGCGGAGCGCGATCTGGAGTTCGGAGCAGCCGTCGAGCTTGGCGGCCTCGTACACCTCGGTGGGCAGGGCGCGCAGCGCGGTGTAGATGACGATCATGTTGAAGCCGGTGCCGCCCCAGACGGCGATGTTGGACATCGCCAGGTAGAGGGGTCCGCCGTCCATGAGGTCGGGCTGCGGGAGGCCGGCCTTGTCGAGGAGGTAGTGGAAGGGGCTGACGTCGGGGAGGTAGAGGAAGCCCCAGAGGACGGCCGCGATGACGCCGGGGACGGCGTACGGGAGGAAGATCGCGAGCCGGGCGAAGGAGCGGCCCCGGACGCGCTCGGAGTCGAGGAGGAGCGCGAAGAAGAGGGCGAGGCCGAGCATGACGGGGACGACGATGGCGCCGTAGCCGAGGACGCGCAGGGCGCTCGCGAGGAGTTCGGAGTCGGCGAGGGCGGAGGTGTAGTTCTCCAGGCCGGCCCAGACCTCGGTCTTGGCCCCCTTGCCGAGGCCGAGGCCCTTGATCCGGACCTTGTGGAAGCTGAGCCAGACCGCGTAGCCGATGGGCAGCGCGAAGAAGAGGGCGAAGAGGACGGCGGCGGGCAGGATGAAGAAGTAGGGGGCGCTCCGCGCTCGTTTGAGGGTGGTGCTGGACGAGGGCGGGGCGTACGGGGCCGCCTCGACCCCGTACGACCGGCGCACGCCCTTGGGGGGCTGCGTCACTTGGCGACCTCGAAGCCCTGCTTGTCCAGGTCCGCGACGGTGGCGTTCTGCATGGCGGTGAGGGCCGCGGGGAAGCCGCTCTTGGCCTTGGCGGCCTTGCCGAACTGGTCCTTGAAGGACGTGTAGGCGACGTTCACGTTCGGGCCCCAGGCCGCGGGGGCGGTGGTCTTCGCTATCTGGGCGGCGCGGGTGTAGAAGTCGGGCTGGTTGGCGAAGTAGTCGGGGGCCTTGGCGAGGGCGCCGCTGGTCTGGGCGGCGGTGGCCGCGGGGTAGATGCCGCTCTCCTTGACGAGGGCGGCGAGGGCCTCCGGGTCGGTGTTCAGCCAGGTGGCGAACTCGGCGGCGGCGGCCTTGTGCTTCGAGTCGGTGGTGACGGCGGTGGAGGAGCCGCCCCAGCTGCCGGTGGCGTTCTCGCCCTTGTTCCACTGCGGGAGGGGGGCCATGGCCCACTTGCCCTTGGTGTCGGGTGCGGCGGTGGTGAGGGTGCCGGGGGCCCAGACGGCGCTGACCCAGGCGAGCTGCTCGCCGGTGTTCAGGGCCTTGTTCCAGGCGGGGGTGTACATCGGCTGGTTGTCGACGGCGCCCTCGGCGACCAGGCCGCCCCAGAAGTCGGAGACCTTCCTGGTGGCGGCGTCGTCGATGCCGACCTTCCAGGTGTCGCCCTCGAAGGTCCACCACTTGGCGCCGGCCTGCTGGGAGAGACCGGCGAAGAGGCCGGAGTCGTTGGCGGAGAAGGTGGTCAGGGACTTCTTGGGGGCCTTCTTCTTGACGGCGCGTGCGGTCTCGGCGAACTCGTCCCAGGTGGTGGGGACGGTCAGGCCGTACTGCTTGAAGAGGTCCTCGCGGTAGAAGAACATCAGCGGGCCCGAGTCCTGAGGCAGGGCGTAGACGGCCTCGCCGCCGAAGGTGGTCTGCTGCCAGATGCCGGGCGCGAACCTGTCCTTGACGCCGTGGACCTCCTCGGCGATGTCGGCGAGGGCGTCGTTGCTGACGAGCGTCGGCAGGGCCTGGTACTCGGCCTGGACCAGGTCGGGGGCCTTGTGCGCCTTCGCCGCGGTGATGATCTTGGTGACGAGGTCGTCGCCGGACGCCTGCTTCTGCACGGTGACCTTGATGTCGGGGTGCTTGGCGTTCCAGAGGGCCGCGACCTTGTCCATGCCGGGCGCCCAGGCCCAGTAAGTGAGCGAGACCGGGCCGGACTCGGCGCCCGCCTTGTCGCCGGAGTCGGAGGATCCACAGGCGGTGAGCGCGGTGGCGCCGAGGAGGACGGCGGTGGCGGCGGCGAGGCTGCGGCGCGTGATGTGTGGCATGGGGTACTTCTCCCTGACCGAAAGGGGCCTCTCTCTCAGATGGAGAGGCCGACCATGCATCTGTGAGCGTTCACAGTAGAGAAACGTTCCGGACACTTGTCAATGGTTGTTCGTGTGCGGTTATGTTGCGTTGCCACATCGAGATCGAGTGTGTGCACGTTCCCAAGCAACCAAAGCTTCCATCTTCCGAACTCCCAGGAGAGACTCATGCCGCAGACCACTCCCAAAGGCCTGCAGCGCCTCGCGTTCGGGGGCGACTACAACCCCGAGCAATGGCCGGAAAGCGTCTGGCAGGAGGATGTTCGGCTGATGCGAGAGGCCGGCGTCACCATGGTGAGCGTCGGGATCTTCTCCTGGGCCCTCCTCGAACCCGAGAGCGGCCGCCACGACTTCGGCTGGCTCGACCGGCTCCTCGACCTGCTCCACGCCCACGGCATCCGGGTGGACCTGGGCACGCCCACCGTGGCGCCGCCCGCCTGGTTCTACCGCGCCCACCCCGAGGCGCTGCCCGTCACCGCCGAGGGCATGCGCTACTCGTACGGCTCACGCGGGACGATCTGCCACAGTTCGTCCGCGTACCGCACGGCCGCCGCCGGCATCACCACCGCGCTCGCCCGCCGCTACGGCAGCCACCCGGCACTCGCCCTCTGGCACGTCCACAACGAGTACGGCGTGCCCGTCAGCGCCTGCTACTGCGACGGCTGCGCCGCCCACTTCCGGAACTGGCTCCACGAGACCTACGGCTCCGTGGAGGCCGTGAACGAGGCCTGGGGCACCGCCTTCTGGGGCCAGGCCTACGGCTCGTACGAGGAGATCCTCCCGCCCCGCGTCACCCCCACCGTCGGCAACCCGGCCCAGCAGCTCGACTACCGGCGCTTCGCCGACGCCACCATCCGGGAGAACTTCCGGATGGAACGGGACATCCTGCACGAACTGGCCCCCGGCATCCCCGTCACCACCAACTTCATGACCGCGCTCAGCCAGTGCGACTCGATCGACTACTGGGCCTGGGGCCGCGAGGTCGACCTCGTCACCAACGACCACTACCTCATGACCGACGGCCGCCGCACCCACATCAACCTCGCGATGGCCGCCGACCTCACCCGCTCCGTCGCCGGCGGCGCGCCCTGGCTGCTCCTGGAGCACTCCACGTCCGGCGTGAACTGGCAGGCCCGCAACCCCGCCAAGCGCCCCGGCGAGATGGCCCGCAACTCCCTCGCCCACGTGGCCCGCGGCTCCGAGGGCGCCATGTTCTTCCAGTGGCGCCAGTCCCGGCGCGGCGCCGAGAAGTTCCACTCCGCGATGGTCCCGCACGGCGGCACCGACACCCGCGTCTGGCGCGAGGTCGTCGCCCTCGGGGCCGGCCTGGAGGCCCTGGAGGAGGTGCGCGGCACCCGGACCGTCCCCGACGTCGCCGTGCTCTGGGACTGGCACTCCTGGTGGGCGCAGAGCCTGGAGTGGCGGCCGAACGAGGCCCACGACGCCCGCGAGCGCGCCGACAGCTTCTACGAGGCGCTGTACGACCGGCACCTCACGGTCGACTTCGCGCACCCCGAGAGCGACCTCTCGGCCTATCCTCTGGTCGTCGTGCCCGCGCTCTACCTCATGACCGAGGCCGCCGGGCAGAACCTCCGCGAGTACGTCGAGGACGGCGGCACGCTCGTCGTCTCGTACTTCTCCGGGATCGTCGACGAGCACGACGCCGTGCACCCCGGCGCCTACCCGGGCGCCCTGCGGGACGTCCTCGGTCTGACCGTGGAGGAGTGGTCGCCGCTCCTCGACGAGCAGCGCGTACGGATCGAGGGGCCGGGCGGTGCCTCGCTCACCGGTGACGTGTGGACGGAGTTCGTCCGGCCGCGCGGCGCGGAGACCGTGTGGTCGTACGCCGACGGACCGGCCGCCGGCGGGCCCGCCGTCACCCGGCGCCGGCTCGGCCGCGGCACCGCCTGGTACGTCTCCACCCGGCTCGACGCGGCCTCGCTGGACGCGATCGTGGCCGCCGCCTGCGAGGACGCCGGGGTCGCGGAGCGTGCCGCGCTTCCGCGTGACGTGGAGGTCGTGCGCCGCGCCGGGGACGACGGGCAGCGGTACCTCTTCGCGCTCAACCACACCGCCGAGGACGCCGAGGTGCCGCTGGACGGCTCCGGGACGGAGCTCCTCGCGGGTGCTGTGGTCGGTACGGCTGCTGGTACTCCGGTCGGTACGGCTGCCGGTACGCCGGTCGGTGCGACTGCCGGTACGCCGGTCGGGACGCCGGTCGACGGGAAGCTCACCGTCCCGGCCGGTGCCGTCAGGGTCGTACGCCTCGACGGCTGACACCGCCCGGCCTCCCCCCTCCCTCTCCCCCCCGTTCATCACCCCTCCCCCGGCCTGCCACCGGGGCCCCGATCTCCCCGGGGGCGGCCGCGCCCCGCTGCACCGCCCCCGGGTGAGCCGCACCACCCGCACCACCCGCACCACCCGCACCACCGAACGGACTCGCACCACCGAACGAAATCGCACCACCCGTTAGGAACGCACCACTTCTCACATCCGCCACCGTCGAAGGGACTCGACGATGCACCTCACCCCCACCAGAAGCCGCATCCGCCTGCGGGCCGCGGCCCTCGCCGCCGCGCTGGGCGCCCTGCTCCTGGCTCCGCTGCCCGCAGCCCCGCGGGCCGAGGCGGCCTCCACCCTCACCAACGCCGGGTTCGAGAGCGACTCCGCCGGGACCGCCACCCCGGCCGGCTGGTCCACCTACTCGGCCGCCGGCCAGAACGCCGCCTCGTTCACCGAGGCCGGGGGCCACGGTGGCAGCTACCGCCTCAGCCACTGGTCGGCCTCCGCGTACAAGGTGGAGACGTACCAGTACCTCTCCGGGCTCGCCAACGGCACGTACACGCTCAGCGCCTGGGTCCGCTCCGGCGGCGGGCAGAACTCCGCCTACCTCGCCCTGCGCAACTGCGGCTCGGCCGAGCAGCGCACCGACCTGCCGGTGACGTCCAACGGTGCCTGGATACGGCTCGTCACGTCGGTCAACGTCACCTCGGGCGCCTGCACGATCAGCATCAACTCCGATGCGAAGGCGGGCAACTGGCTGAACGTCGACGACCTCACCTTCACCTCCGGTTCGACCGGGCTCGCGGTCAAGGGCGTCGACCTCTCCGCGCTGAAGAAGAGCGAGGACCTGGGCGGGACGTACAAGACGAGCGCCGGTGCCACCGGTGACCCGGTCGCGATCCTGAAGGGCGCGGGTGCGAACTACGGCCGGCTCAAGGTGTGGGTGAACCCGGCCGACGGATACAACGACAAGGCGCGCGTCCTCGCCACGGCCCAGCGCATCAAGTCCCAGGGCATGAAGCTGCTCGTCGACTTCCACTACTCCGACATATGGGCCGACCCGGGCGCCCAGAGCAAGCCCGCGGCCTGGACGGGCCACTCGTACTCCCAGCTCACCACGGACGTCTACAACCACACCTACGACGTCCTGAACGCCCTGAAGGCGCAGGGCACCACGGCCGACATGGTGCAGATCGGCAACGAGATCAACACCGGCATGCTCTGGCCCGAGGGCTCGACGTCCAACTGGTCACAGCTCGGCGGCCTGCTCAAGTCCGGCATCTCGGCGGCCAAGGCGGTGTCGTCCAGCACCCAGATCGCGCTGCACCTCGCCAACGGCGGCGACAACGCCCTCTACCGCAACTGGTTCGACAACGCGGCCGCGCAGGGCGTGAGTTACGACGTGATCGCACTGTCCTTCTACGGTTACTGGCACGGCGCGCTCTCCGCGCTGCAGACCAACCTCGACGACATCTCGGCTCGTTACGGCAAGAAGGTCATGGTCGCGGAGACCGCCTACCCGTTCCGCCTCGACAGCGAGGACAGCCACGAGAACATCATCGACCTGTCGAGCGAGCTCGTCGCCGGCTACCCGGCGAGCAGCGCCGGCCAGTCGGCCTGGCTGCGGGACATCATGAACGTCGTCGAGGCCGTGCCGAACGGCCGCGGGCTCGGCGTCGTCTACTGGGAGCCGGCGTGGACCGCCGTCACCGGAAACGGCTGGGACCCCACGGACTCCTCCTCCGGCAACGGCTGGGAGAACCAGGCCCTGTTCGACTACGACAGCAAGCTGCTCCCGGCCGCGAGCTGGTTCTCACACCGCTAAAGCCTGCCCGGCCGATCACGTGCTGGTCCACGCGCCGGCCGATGTACGAGCACGGTGCGGGGTGATCTGACAGTGACCGGTGGGAACGGCTGCGGCCGTTCCCACCGGTACCAGCAACGGCCGTTGCGGCAGGTGTGGGCCTTCGGCATCACACAGGACCCTCGTCCGCATATGCCTGTGGCCGATTCGTCGGCGCCTCTGGCGTCCGCGAGCGGCCCGGTGGCAGCGTGAACGGCATGCGGCGCCCGCCTCCCTGCGGAGGGCGCCCGGTAGCGGGGCCGCGCCTTGTGGCCGATGGTGAAGATGTGGCGCATCGAGCGACCTCCCCGAGGGTCAGGACCCGCCGGCTGCACTCCCCGCAAAGACGTCCACGCGTCGGCGTAACACCGGGGTCACCCAGGCGTGCCCGTCGCATCGGTGACGCCCTGGCGCCCTGGGCAACAGCGCTGACGGCCATCGTCGCGGCGATCGGTCTGTTCTTCAGCGCCCTGGTGGCATCGTCGAGCGTGGACGCAACGCGCCGGCAGCTCGATCAGGACCGGCGGCAGCAGGCGGGGCGGGTCGCCTACTGGACGGAGCCGGCAGGCGAGCTCTCCGAAACGGTCGTCATCGTGAACCGCTCGCCGGATCCAGTGAGCAATGTCGAGATGATGTTCTACGCACCGGACGCGGGCGTCGATCCGGCAGAGCACGAGTGGCTCGCCCTCCAGCTGGATTCCTGGACGATGCCGCCCTGCACCCGGTTGGTCCTCTCCCCGGGACCCATCGATGCCTTTCTGCTGGGCTACGGAATCGAGCAGGGCGGGGCGCCGATCCGGGCCATCCGGTTCGTCGACAGCGACGGGCAGTCGTGGGAGCGCAGCGAGAGCGGGCTTGTCGCGGCCGAGTACAGCGAGTCGGATTCGGCTTCCGGCAGCGGCATCCTCTCCAGGGGAACGGCCAGACGCGAGCCGGCTGAGCACTGCGACGAATGATCCGCTTCCCGCGGCAGCACAGGGCGTCTGAGTCGACGGTCGCAGCAGAACGGCACCGCAGCGCCCCTCGGCGGATGCGTTCCGCTCCGTTTGGATGAGGAATTTCCCTCCTGCCGGGGAAGATGGCCGTCGCCAGGGGTGAACCCGCCTCGGTGGCAGTGTCGCCCGGTTCGGGAGGTGGGTTGTCGAGGGCATGAGTACCGCTGCCAGCAGTCCGATACTGACCACCCCCACGTCGGCCACCGTCGAAGGGATGGGCGCGGAAGCCGCGCCCGGAGCCATACTCAGGCTCGTCTGGTTTCCTCCGGAGACGCGAACGCCGCACAACGGCCGCAGCGGTGGGGCTGATCGCCGTACCGGGGACGTTCCAGGCCTTCTGCTGTCGGTCGGTCCCGTCCACGGCTGCCGCGGTCTGATCTTCTACCGCCGCGCTTTCGGCACCTGGCGCCGGGCCAGGGACCACTACCGCACGATGGTCTTCTCCCGTAGGCCTCATGTGGCCCCCGGGAGCCCCGCCGAGACTGGCGACAGCCACTTCACCGACTACATCCGGCTCCAGTGTCGCGCCGCGTTCGACCACTTTCTGCGCGGGCTCGCCTACGGCTCGGGCCTCAGCCTCGCCGGAGTCGTCATCTACGGAGTGCGCCACATGTGGTGACGCCCCGCGGGCGGGGCCGTTGCCCCGCCCGCACCGGGCCGACGGCTTGAGTGGGAATCCGCCTACGGCTCCGGCTCCGGCTCCGGCTCCGGCTCCGGCTCCGGCCACTACCTGACCGGTTTCCACACTCCGCAGCCCTCGGAACGGAACTTGCCGTCGGTGGCGAGGATCGTCACGGTGACGTCCGTGCTGTGCGTCAGGAAACGGTGGTCGATGAGATGCACCGTCATCCCCGGGGGAGCAAGAAGCCGCCGTGCTGGTGTGAACCTCCGAACGCCCGGGGGCCGGCTCGTCATCGAGCTCGTTCCATCGGGCTGTCGTCTTCCGCCCCTACCATTCCGCCAGCGAGCCGTCGTCCCTGCGCCAGGCCGGGTTTCGCCAGCGGTGGCCGACCTCGGCGGCCCGCTCGACCGCCTTCTCGTCGACCTCGATGCCGAGGCCCGGCTCGGTCGGGAGGGCGACGTGACCGTCCTCGTACCGGAAGACCGCCGGGTCCACGAGGTAGTCGAGCAGGTCGGAGCCGGTGTTGTAGTGGATGCCGAGGCTCTGCTCCTGGATCAGCAGGTTCGGCGCGGCGAAGCCGACCTGGAGGCAGGAGGCGAGGGCGATCGGGCCCAGCGGGCAGTGCGGGGCGAGGGAGACGTCGTACGCCTCCGCCATCGAGGCGATCCTGCGCACCTCCGAGATGCCGCCCGCGTGCGAGAGGTCGGGCTGGGCGACGGCGATGCCCTGGTCGAGGACCTTCTTGAAGTCCCAGCGGGAGTAGAGGCGTTCTCCCGTCGCGATGGGGATGGATGTGGAGCGCACGATGTCGCCGATGTGGTCGCTCATCTCCGGGACGACCGGCTCCTCGACGAAGAAGGGCAGGTACGGCTCCAGGAGCGGCAGGACCCGGCGGGCCATGGGTGCGGTGAGGCGGCCGTGGAAGTCGATCGCGATGTCGAACTCGTCGCCGACGGCCTCACGGATGGAGGCGACCCGGTCCACGATCGCCTGCGTGGCGGCGGGGGTGTCGATGAGGCGCAGCTGCGCGGAGGCGTTCATCTTGATGGCCGTGAACCCCTCGTCCTTCCGCGCCAGGGCCTCGCTCGCGACCTCGTCCGGCCGGTCTCCGCCGATCCAGCTGTAGACGCGGGCGCGATCGCGGACGTTGCCGCCGAGGAGCTGCCAGACGGGGACGCCGAGGGCCTTGCCCGTGATGTCCCAGAGGGCCTGGTCGATGCCGGCGACGGCGCTGGAGAGGACCGGGCCGCCGCGGTAGAAGCCGCCCTTGGTGAGGACCTGCCAGTGGTCCTCGATCTTCATCGGGTCCTGGCCGATCAGGTGGTCGGAGAGCTCTTCGACGGCCGCGGCGACGGTGTGGGCGCGGCCCTCGACGACGGGTTCGCCCCAGCCCGTGAGGCCCTCGTCGGTGTCGATGCGCAGGAAGCACCAGCGCGGGGCCACGAGGTAGGTGCGCAGGGAGGTGATCTTCACTTGGAGTCCTTCTTCACGGTCCAGCCGCCGTCGACGACCAGGTTCGTTCCGGTGATGTAGGTGGCGTCGGCGGAGGCGAGGAAGGCGACGGCGGACGCCACCTCCTCGGGGCGGCCGAGGCGGGCGAGGGCGGTGGCGTCGGCGGAGATCCGCCGTCCCTCCTCGTCGACGTCGTTCCACACGTCGGTGAGGATCGGTCCCGGCAGGACGGAGTTGAAGCGGACATCCGGCCCGTACTCGACGGCGAACTGCCTTACCAGGGCGCACATTCCGCCCTTCGCCGCGGCGTACGCGGGGTAGCCGGGCAGGCCGAAGTCGGCGTGGACGCTGGAGGTGGCGACGAGGCTGCCGCCCTCGGCGCGCAGGTCGTCGAGGAAGGTGCGGGTGGCGAGGTAGAGGGCCCGCAGGTTGACGGCCATCTCCCGGTCCCAGGTGGCGACGGGGAGTTCGTGGGCGGCGCCGGCGGTGTGGGTGAAGGCGTTGCTGTGGAGGACGCTCACGGGGCCGAAGCGGGCGTGGGCCTCCTCGCGCAGGGCGGTCCAGTCCTCCTCGGAGGAGACGTCGCAGTGGACGTAGGCGGCGCGGCCGCCGTCGGCGCGGATCGCGGCGGCGACGGCCTCGCCGGCCTCGTCGGCGATGTCGGAGACGAGGACCGAGGCGCCCTCGGCGGCGAGGCGGGCGGCGCTGGCGGCGCCGATGCCCGAGGCCGCGCCGGTGACGACGGCGGTCCGTCCGGAGAAACGGTTCATGATCGTGGGTTCCCGGGTGCTGGTGCGGAGGGGTGTGGGGCCGGGCTCGTGGAGCTCAGCGGCTGATGTCCTGGGCGGCGAGCAGGCCGAGTTCGGCGCGGCGCGGGAGGCCCTCCCAGTCGCCGGGTACGGAGACGGCGAACGCGCCGCAGAGCGCGGCGAGCCGGAGGCGCTCCGGGACCGGGGAGCCGTCGAGGGCAGCGGCGAGGTAGCCGGAGACGAAGGCGTCGCCCGCGCCGACGGGGTCGACCGCGGTGACGGGCACGGCCCGCCGGACGTGGAGCGCGCCGTCGGCGACCGCGAGGGCTCCGTCGGCGCCGAGCTTGAGGACGGCCTGTGCCGGGCCGAGACGGATGAGGGCGCGGGCCATCCCCTCCGGCTCGCCCTCGGGCACGAAGAGGGAGGCCTCCTCGGGACCCGCGAAGACGATGTCGGCGTACGGGAGGAGGCGGCCGAGCGCGTCGGCGGCCTCGGCGCGGCTCCAGAGGCGTTCGCGGTGGTTGACGTCGAAGGAGACGGTGACCCCGGCGGCCCGGGCGACCGTGACGGCGCGCTCGACGGCGGCGCGGGCTGTGGGGCTCAACGCCGGGGTGATGCCGGTGACATGGAGGATCCTGGCGCCCTCGATACGTGCGTCGTCCAGGTCCTCGGGGGCGAGCCGGGAGCCGGCGAGTCCGGCCCGGTGGTAGGTGACGCGGAACCGGTCGGCGGTGCGTCGTTCGCGGAGCATCAGGCCGGTGGGAGCCGTCGGGTCCGCACGGGCGCCGGAGACGTCGACTCCCTCGGCGCGGAGTCCGGCGAGGACCATCGCACCCGTCGCGTCCTCCCCCACTCGGCCGGTCCAGGCCGAGGTGTGGCCGAGCCGGCTCACGCCGACGGCGACGGTCGCCTCGGCGCCCGCCCAGCCGAGGCGCAGGGGCGCTCCCGTGGCGAAGGGTCCGGGCGAAGTGGCGGCGACGACGGCCATGACCTCGCCGAGCGTGACGAGTTCGGGGTGGCCATGGGGTGTCGGGCGGCTCATCGCCGTATCCCGTCGAGGAAGGCGGCCGCGCGCTCGGCGAGGGCCGCGAGAGAGCCGCCCTCGCAGGCGTCCCCGACGAGGGGGCCGCCGACGCCGAGGGCGGCGGCGCCCGCGGCGAGGTAGGCGGGGGCGTCGGCGGCGCCGATGCCCCCGGTCGGCACGAGGGGGACGTCGGGCAGCGGGGCGCGCACGGCGCGGAGGTACTCCGGTCCTCCGGTCGCGGCGGGGAAGAGCTTGACCATGGTGGCACCGGCCCGCCAGGCGGTGAGGATCTCGGTGGGGGTGTACGCGCCGGGGAGCACCGGGACGTCCAGGCGCACGGCTTCGGCGATGACCTCGGTGGCGGTGGTCGGGGTGATGAGGTAGGTGGCTCCGGCCTCGACGGCGGCAAGGGCCTCGGCGGGCGTGGTCACCGTGCCGGCGCCGAGCGCGAGCCCGGGCGGGGCGTCGGCGGCGTACTCGCGGAGCGCGTCGAGGACTCCGGGGGTGGTGAGGGTGAACTCGGTGGCCCGGACGCCGGACGCCCGGAGCGTGTCGGTGACTTCGGCGAAGTGGGCGGCGGAGGTGGAGCGGAGGATCGCGATGACGGGTGCGGCGGCCAGCGCGGCGAACAGCCCTTCGTGGGCGGTGCCGGGTGCGGGCGGGGCGGCGGTCTCGTGCGGGGTGTTCACGGTCATGGTGCGGTGCTTCCTTGCGAGTCGGATCGCGTGCCGCCGGGGGCGGGGGCGCAGGGGGTCGGCGGCCGGTGAAATGGAGCCGGTCGGTGTGCGGGATCGGTGATCGGCGATCGTTCTGCGGGCGTCAGCGGTCCGCGTACAGCGGGGTGGGCAGGCCCGTGGCGCCCGGGCGGCAGACGAAGAGGCGGCCGGCGTCGGGCTCGGTGCGGCGCTGTTCCTCGTCGAGGCCCTCGGTCGCCGTGGTGATGACGAGGACGTCGCGCGCGGGGCCCGCGAAGGCGCAGCTCGTCACGTGCGAGGCGGGTATCTCCACGCGCGCGTGGAGGGTGCCGTCGGTCTCGAAGGCGAGGACTTCGCCGCCTCCCCAGACCGCGACCCAGACGCGTCCCGAGCTGTCGACGGTGAGTCCGTCGGGGGCGCCCCGGTCGAGCACGGCGAAGGGCCGCCGGTCGCCGAGGGTGCCGCTCTTCGTGTCGTAGGCGAAGACGTCGACGCGGCGGGTCAGGCTGTCGGCGTAGTAGAGGAGGCCGCCGTCGAGGCTCCAGCCGAGGCCGTTCGAGATGCCGACGCCGTCGATGAGGGTGACGAGCCGGTCGCCGTCGAGGCGGTAGAGGGCGCCCGCGCCGGGGCTCTCGTCGTACGCCATGGTTCCGGCGAGGAGCCGGCCCGCGGGGTCGACGGCCGCGTCGTTCATCCGGCGCGGCAGTCCGTCGTCGGGGAGGTCGGGCGCGGCGAGCTCGACGGCCTCGGCGACCGGGCGGCCCTCGTCCAGGCGCAGGACGGAGGTGCCCGCGGCGGCGAGGACGGCGCCCGAGGCGCAGAGGGCGACGGCGCCGACGGGGCGGTCGAGACGGAGGGTCGCGACGGGCGCGAGGTCCGGTCCCCCGTCTCCGTCGGTCAGGGCGGCCCGGTGGACCAGTCCTTCGGGGATGTCCACCCAGAGGACCTCCTGACGCCGGTCGTCCCAGAGGGGGCCTTCCGTCAGGCGTCCGGGCAGGGGGGAGCAGGGCACGGCCCTGAGGTGCAGCATCTGTCCTCCTCGGTTGGCACCTCAAAAAGTAGGGGTTCGTCTAACGGTTGTAAATACCCTGCCTCCTCTTCTTCCAACCCTTCGAATAACATCCTCGGGACAGCGTGGTCGACCGGAGGACAGCACAGATGATCAAGCGGACGTCGCAGGACATCCGACGCCTGAACCGCTTCGAGGTCCTGAGGCGCGTCTACGCGGGCCCGGGCGCGATGAGCCGTCAGGACATCGCGGCGGCGACCGGGCTCTCCTTCGCCACCGTCGCCAACCTCACCGCCGAGCTCCTGGAGGCCGGGGTCCTCGCCGAGGCCGGCCACGAGGAATCCGGCGGCGGCCGGCCGCGTGCGCGCCTCGCCGTGAACGCCGACCGGGGCGCGCTGATCGGCGTCGACATCGCCGAGACCTCGGTGCACGCCGAACTCTTCGACCTGGCCCTGGCGGTCCGGCACTCCGTCGAGCGGCCCCTCCCGGCGGGCGACGTCCGCCCCTCCGACGTCGTCGACGTCCTCGCCGGCTGCGTCGAGGAGCTGCTGAGCGCCTCCGGGACGCCCCGCGAGCGGGTGCTCGGCGCCGGGGTCAGCGTGCCGGGCATGGTGGAGCGCGAGGGCGGCGTCTCGTCCTTCTCGCCGTACTGGTCCTGGCACGAGGTGCCGCTGCGCGCCCTGCTCGACGAGCGCCTCGGGCTGCCCCTGTGGCTCGACAACCCACTGCGGGCCAGCACGGTCGCCGAACTGTGGTTCGGCGCCGGGCGCGCGGCCGACGACCTGGTGGTGCTCACGCTGCGGGCCGGCGTCGGCGCCGGGATCGCCATCGGCGGGCAGGTGTACCGGGGCTTCACCAACAGCGCGGGCGAGTGGGGCCACACCTGTCTCGCCCTCGACGGGCGCCTGTGCACCTGCGGCAACCGGGGCTGCGTGGAGGCGTACGTGAGCACGCGGGGGATCGCGCAGACCTGGCGCGAGCTGGCGCCGGGCGACGAGCGGACGACGGGCCCGGACGACGCCACGACGGTCGCGGCCCTGGCACGCGCGGCGGCGGAGGGGGACACGACGGCCGCCGCCGTCATCGACGCGACCGGACGCTACCTGGGCGCGGCGGTGGCCAACCTCGTCAATCTGTTCAACCCCCGGGTGCTCGTCCTCGGGAACGAAGTCGTGGACCTGCTCGGCGAGCGCCTGCTGACGGCCACGTACGAGGCCGTGACTCAGCACGCCCTGCCGCTGCCGCACCGGGCCGCGACCCTGCGGCGCAGCGCGGTCCCGCACAACGCGGTCACCCGGGGAGCCGCCACCTTCGCGCTTGAGGGGTTCCTCAACGACCGGGAGGTCTTCGGGCCGGTCAGCCGGATGCGTCAGCCCCGGGAGCGCCGGGACGGGCGCCGCGCCGGGTCCGCCGATGCGGAGGCCTGACGGACACCCGGCACCTGGGCACCGGACCGCGCCCCGCCCGGGCCGGGCGCCCGGCCCGACGGTCCACCCGAGCCCGGAGCCCGACGCGACGGTCCACCCGAGCCCGGAGCCCGACCCGACGGCCCACCCGAGCCCGGAGCCCGACCCGACGGCCCACCCGAGCCCGGCACCCGCGCCGCTGGATCCGAGCCCGGCGCCCGGCCCGGCGGCCCGCCCGCAGCCGGCGCCCCGCCCCCAGCCGGCGAGCGCCCTGCTGGACCCGCACCCGGCACCCGCGCTGCCGCCCGGCCCGCGTTCAGCGCCCGCCCTGCTGCCCGCCGCGGTGCCCCAGCCTGGCCGAGAGCTCGTCGGCACCCTTCGTGGCGAGGGCGGTGAGTTCGTTCTCGCGGTCCTCGCTCCAGCGGTGGACCGGCACCGAGACGGACAGTGCCGCGACGACCCGGCCGGACCGGTCCCGCACGGGCGCGGCGACGCAGCTCACGTCCGGGTTGGACTCCTGGAGTTCGACCGCGACGCCGAGGATCCGGATCTCGGCGAGCGCGGCCCGCAACACGTCGGGGCCACTCAGACTGTTGGCGGTCATGGCTTCCAACGGCCCTGCCTCCAGGCGCTCTTCGATCCGTGCTTCGAGCTCGGCGGCGGGGAGGGAGGCGAGGAGCATCTTGCCCACGGCGGTGCAGTGGGCGGGCAGCCGGCGGCCGGTCGCGGAGACCATCCGTACCGCGTGCGTCGAGTCGACCTTGGCGATGTAGATGACGTCCATGTCCTCCAGGAGGGCCACGTGGACGGTCTCGCCGCAGGTATCGGCCACCTCGCGAGCGACCTGGTGGCCCTCGGCCGCGAGGTCGAGCTGTTCCGCGTACCGGCTGCCGAGCTGGTAGGTGCGGACGCCGAGCCGGTAGCGGCCTGGCTGCTCCGGCACCGCCACGAGGTAGTTGCGGGCCGTCAGGGTCGCGACCAGCTCGTGCGTGGTCGTGCGCGGCAGCTGGAGCCTGCGGGTGATCTCGGGCGCGGACAGCGTCCCGTCGCCCTGGAGGAAGAGCTCCAATATGTCGAATGCCCTGGTCACCGCCGGAACGAGTCGTCCCACGGGGCCCACCCCACCCTCTGCTCGTTCGATATCCCGTACGGCGACCGAAATCGCGGACAGAGACTAGCGGTGGGTCGGCGGACGGGCAATGCCGGCCCGCGGCCCGGCGGCGGCCGGCGACGTGGCCACGCTCCCGTTGACAGGCCGGCGGGCCGCTGCCTACGGTCTCGCCGGTCCACCGAACAACATTCGATATCTCGAACACCATACAAGCGCCTCCGGGGAGCAACCACCGTGCGCATCACGGGAATCACCACGCATGTCGTCGGAACGCCGTGGCGCGATCTGACCTACGTCCTGGTCCACACCGACGAGGGGCTGACCGGTGTCGGCGAGACCCGGATGCTCGGGCACACCGACGCCCTGATCGGCTATCTCCGTGAGGCGGAGGCGAACCACATCGCCGGCTCCGACCCGTTCGCCGTCGAGGATCTCGTCCGCCGCATGAAGTACGGCGACTTCGGGCGGGCCGGCGAGATCGTGATGTCGGGCATCGCGGTCGTGGAGACGGCCTGTTGGGACATCAAGGGCAAGGCCCTCGGCGTGCCCGTGTGGCAGTTGCTCGGCGGGCAGGTGACCGAGCTCGTGCCGGCGTACGCGAACGGCTGGTACACCACCGAGCGCACCCCGGAGGCCTACCACGCGGCGGCCCGCGAGGTCGTGGCGCGCGGCTACCGGGCGCTGAAGATCGACCCGTTCGGCAACGGCCGGTTCGAGCTGGACGCCGAGCGTTCGCGGTACGCGGTCTCGCTCATCGAGGCCGTGCGGGACGCGATCGGCCCGGACACCGAGCTGATGGTGGAGATGCACGGACGCTTCTCCCCCGCGACGGCGGTCCGCCTCGCCCACGACCTGGCGCCGTACCGTCCCGCATGGCTGGAGGAGCCGGTGCCGCCGGAGAACCTCAAAGCCCTGCGGAAGGTGGCGGAGAAGGTCGACCTGCCGATCGCCACGGGGGAGCGGATCCACGACCGGATGGAGTTCCGCGAGCTGTTCGAGTCGCAGGCCGCCGACATCATCCAGCCCGACGTCGGCCACATCGGCGGCATCCTGGAGGCCAGGAAGCTCGCCGCCACCGCCGAGACCCATTACGTGCTCGTCGCCCCACACAACGTAGGCGGCTCGGTCCTCACCGCCGCCTCCCTCCAACTCGCCGCCTGCACTCCGAACTTCAAGGTTCTGGAGCACTTCAACGACTTCGCGGACGCCGAGATCAAGAAGGTGGTGCGCGGGGCTCCGGAGGTGGATCCGGAGACGGGCTGCTTCACGGTCTCGCACGCTCCGGGTCTGGGCGTCGAGCTGGACGTGGACGCGGCGGCCGAATTCCCGCAACAGCGAGCCCGGTTCGATCTGTGGGCCGAGGGCTGGGAGAAGAGGCGTCCCCGATGAGCGGCCGCCCGGCGCGCGGAAGCCGCGCGATCGTCGTCGACGCGCCCGGCGAACACCGGCTCGTCGAACGCGAGTTGCCGGATCCGGGGCCGGGGGAGGTACGGGTACGGGTCGCGGCCGCCGGGATCTGCATGAGCGACCGTGAGCTGTACGACGGTCACCGCGCCCCGGGTTACGTCCGCTACCCCGTGGTCCCCGGGCACGAGTGGTCCGGCACCGTGGAGGCCGTCGGCGCCGGCGCCGACCCCGGGCTCGTCGGCCGGCCGTGCGTCGCCGAGGGCTTCCGGTCCTGCGGCACGTGCGAGCGGTGCCGGTACGGGGAGACCAGTCTCTGCACGGCCGGGTACGCGGAGACCGGCTTCACCGAGCCGGGCGCCTTCGCCGACCACCTGGTGGTCCCCGCGCGTCTGCTGCACCCGCTCCCCGACGGCGTGGACCTGCGGGCGGCGGCGCTCCTCGAACCGGCCGCCGTCGTCGCCGCGGCGGTACGGGCCGGGCGGCCGCGCCCGGGTGAGCGGGTCGCCGTCGTCGGCGCCGGGACGCTCGGTCTGCTCGCCGTCCAGTGGCTCGCGGCTTCCTCGCCGTCCGAGCTGACCGTCGTCGACCCGCGTACGGAACGGGCCGCGCGGGCGCTGGAGTTCGGCGCGGACCGGGTGCTGTCACCGGCGGAGGCGGACGGCGCGTCAGGCCGCTCCTTCGGGCGCTACGACCTGGTCGTGGAGACCGCCGGGGCGCCGACGACGGCCGCCTCCTCGTGCCTGCTCGCGCGGCGGGGCGGCCGGGTGGTGCTGACCGGCATGTTCGCGGCGGGGGCCACCGGGATCGACCCGTTCCACCTGTCGGTGAGCCAGCTGGAGCTCCGCTCCGTCTTCGGCGCGTCTTCCGCCGCCTGGGCGGACGCCGTACGCGCCTTCACCGCCGGACTGCTCGACCCGGCCCCGCTCGTCACCCACACGTTCCCGCTGGAGCGGTTCGGCGAGGCTCTCACCCTGGTGGGCGGCGGCGCCCCGGGGACGGGCAAGGTCCTCCTGCACCCCTGATCGACGCCGTACGGCCGCCCCTCCCCCTCCGACCTCCCGAACAGAGGATCGATCCCGATGACCACGCGCCCGGCACCACGACGTCCCGGCGGCGACGCGCTCCGCCGCATCGGCCACCCCGTCCCGGCGGACGACCTCGCCGACACCTCCCCGCACGCCTTCCCCGACGGCGGGCTCTGGCGGACCGAACTGCCTTCCGTCGAGGGCCCCGAGGCGCTCGGCGTCGTCCTCGCCGAGAGCGAGCGGCTCGACGTCCCCGTGCACCGGGTCAGCCAGGGCAGCGGCGTCTGGATGCTCACCGACGCCGAGATCACCGAGATGGTCGACGCCTGCGCCGCGCGCTCCGTGGAGCTCTGCCTGTTCACCGGCCCGCGCGGCACCTGGGACACCGGCGCCGCGACACGCACCGACTCCGGCGGGGCCGGGCTGCGCGCCCGCGGTCACGACGCACTCGCCGGTTGCGTCGAAGACGCCCTGCGCGCGGTCGAGTTGGGCGTACGGTGCCTGCTCGTCGCCGACGAGGGCGTCCTGTGGACCCTGCACCGACTGCGTACCGAAGGAGTCCTCCCCGGCGACACGACCTTCAAGGTGTCCGCACTGATCGGCCCGGTCAACCCGGCGGCCTTCGCCGTCCACGAACGGCTGGGCGCCGACTCGCTCAACGTGCCCTCCGACCTGACGCTCGCGCACCTCACGGAGATCCGCCGGGTCAGCCGGGCCCCCATGGACCTGTACGTCGAGGCCCCCGACGACCTGGGCGGCTACGTCCGGATGTACGAGGCGGCCGAGCTGATCCGCCGGGGCGCGCCGCTGTACCTGAAGTTCGGCCTGAGCCGGGCGGCCGGGATCTACCCCTACGGCGCCCACCTACGGGACCAGGCCCTCGCCACGGCCCGCGAACGCGTCCGGCGCGGCCGCCTCGTCCTCGACCTGCTGGCCCGCCACGGCGCCGACGGAGGCATGTCCCCCCTGGGCTCCAGGGCCCCGGGCCCCCTCACCCGCTTCCCGGCCGACACCGCCTGACGACCACTCATGCCCACCGCCCGGATCAGCCGCCGCCCAGGGCCATGAGGAACCGGGTCTGCGCGTCGTCCCGCCCTGCACACATGCGTGGGACCGCGATGAGGGCGGCCGAGGCCCGGCACCAATCCAGTGCACGACGTGGAGAGAGGCCAGGAACCAGCGCGGCCAGCTCCTCGGTCCTCTGCTCCAGCACGGCTGGATCTGCAACTCCTTCAAGTAGCCAGTCCACAGCGTCGTAGTCCGGGTCGCCCCACGTCGGCCTGGGATCGATCGCCACCATGCGGGCGCCCGGACCGGACAGCACGTTGGCCGGATGAAGATCACCATGCACGAGTCCCACAGACCCGCTGGCCGCAAGCTCCAGGGCAGCCGCCCGCGCCCGGCTGAGCACCGTCGGGGCCACCACGCCGCTCGCGCCCGCCGCCGCCAGCCTGCGATCAGCCAGATCGAACAGGAAGTCGATCCGATGCGAGAGCGGCCGTAGTGCCGAGTGCACCCCTGGCACGGGAGGCGAGGCCCGCAGGTCTCGCAGCAGGGCCGCGGCCTCGGGCAGGCTCCAAGCCAGCTGCCGCACCGGCACTCCCGGTTGCACATCGTCCAGCAGCAGGGCTCCCGCTGCGAGGTCTACTGCCAGCAGATCGACGACCGACGGCGCATCCGCCCAGAGCCGCAGAGCTTCGGCCTCCTCGCGGGCGATCAAGGGCTCCGGCGTGAGCTTCAGCCACACCGTGGCACCCGTGTCATTCCGAAGGCATCGGAACACCCGCGAGGTGCCTCCGCCACCCGCCGCGACAACATCCAGATGCCAACGAGTAGCGAATTCCTGGACAAGAGCCGGCAACTCCTCACACCAGCCGAGCACATCGGCACCGAACCGAACGACGAACCGTTCCCGGACCTCGGGTGCCACGCAGGCCAGCTCTCTCAACACGCCCTCCCAGGTGGTCGATGCAGTTCCCACGCATCCTAGGAGACCGTCAGCGCGCAACCGCAGGGAGCTCGGCAGCCACGGCGGCCGGCCTCCGTTTGACGACCCGGTCGAATACGCAGGGCCGTGACCAGCACATGACCATGCCTCAAACCCACACCGCTTTGACCACGGCGTGGCCTGCCGAAGCCGCCCGCCCGTAGAACCCTTGGAGTTCTCGGTGATGATCGAGGAGTTCCTGGCCGGTCCAGCCGCGAGCGTTGAACCTGGCACCGACGACGTTCCAGAGCTCGTTGACGGCGTCCCAGCCCTTGTTCATCGACCAGGTGACGCCCGCTGCGTACTCGGCTACGTGGTCCTCCCAAGCCTCGGACATGAACGCGGCGAGCCAGGTGTGGTCGTCCTGGAGCTCGCCCTCAGCCACGGCGCGAAGGTGCAGGTAGATGCTCACTCAACGAATCCCCCAGCTCGACGACCCACCTGTCGGGCCGGACCGACAGAATGTATTCGAGAGCACTGACAACCGCGCGCCGTCGATATCGACCCAGGCCATCCGGGCCCCGTCCCTCAGCCGACGACCTCCGGTTCCGGCTCCGCGAGGAGGTCGTCGACGATGGTGAGGCGGGTTTCGGGGAAGTACTCGAGGATCGCCTCGCGCATCATCGCCTCACCCTCCGGGTCGGGGGTTCCGCACGTCGCGCGGGTCTCGCGGTCGGGCCAGCGGGCGTACGCCACCCAGGTCCCGTCGTCCGCCTTGTGGAGCCGGGAGCCGTAGCTGCCGCACTCCTGGTGGATCGCCATGGTCACCCGGTGCCAGCCGTCGATGAGCAGCTGCTCCTTGCCCGGCCTCACCCGCCACCGGTACACCATCGCGAACATCGCTCCGCCTCCCTCGTCACGGCGACGGCGCCCGCGCCGCCCCTGCGGGCACTGAACTATACCGATCAGTTCACTGTCAAGACTGAACGGTTCAATCGCTCGGCGACCGGTTCCGGCGTCGAAGCGCTTCGATATCCCGGGTGTTCTCCATCTGGACACGTCAACTCCCCAGCGTTACGGTCGGTCCGGGTCGCCGAAGCGATCACTCGACGGGCCGCGTCGAAGCGATTCACTCTGGACGCACCACCGTCCTGGCCGCGGGGAGAACGGATGGTCACGCTTGTCGAAGTCGCCCGCCACGCCGGTGTGTCGGCGAGCACGGTCAGCTATGTGCTCAGCGGCAAGCGCCCCATCTCCGACCTGACCCGGCGGCGGGTTCGGGACAGCATCGAGCAGCTCGGTTACCAGCCGCACGCGGGCGCAAGGGCGTTGGCCAGCAGCCGGTCGCGGATCATCGCGCTGATGGTGCCGCTGCGGACCGACATGTACGTGCCGGTGATGCTGGAGATCGCGGTCGCCGTCGCCACCGCCGCCCGGGCGCACGGCTACGACGTCCTGCTGCTGACCGGCGAGGAGGGCCCCGCGGCGCTGCGCCGGGTCACCGGCAGCGGGCTCGCCGAGGCGGTGATCCTCATGGACGTCCAACTCGACGACGAGCGGCTGCCGGTGCTGCGTGCGGCGGGCCCGCCCGCCGTTCTCGTAGGGCTGCCGGGCGATCCCTCCGGACTCAGCTGCGTCGACCTGGATTTCGCCGCGGCGGGCGCGCTGTGCGTGGAGCACCTGGCCGGCCTCGGGCATCGGGAGATCGCCGTGATCGGGGAGGCCCCCGGCGTGTACGCCCGGCACACCGGCTTCGCCGAGCGGACGCTGCGCGGCCTGCGCGACCGGGCGGCCGAGCTCGGCGCCGGGCTTCTGCACCGGCCCTGCGAGGGCGGACACGACGCGGTCGCGGGGGTCCTGGCCCGGGTCTTCGACGAGCGGCCAGGAGTCAGCGCCTTCGTCGTGCAGAACGAGACGGCCGTCGAGCCGCTGCTCGCGCTCCTGCGGCGGACGGGCCGGGCCGTGCCCGAGGACGTGTCGGTCGTCGCCGTCTGCCCGGAGCCGGTCGCCGCGCAGGCCTCGGTGCCGCTCACCTCGGTGGCGATCCCCGCCCAGGAGCTGGGTCGCCGGGCCGTCGAGCGGTTGATCACGGAGCTGTCCGCCCGGCCCGGGGACGGCGGGCCGGAGGTCGGCGGGCCGAGGGCCGGCGGGCCGAGGGGCGGCCGGCCAGGGGACGACGGGGCAGGGGCCGGCGCCTCGCCGGCGCCGGGCGTCGAGCTCCTCACTCCAGTCCTGACGGTCCGGGACAGCTCCGGTCCGGCGCCTGCGAGTCGCGGTGGGGTCAGGAACTGACGACCCGTTCCTCGCCCGCGCGCAGGACGAGCCGGGTCGCCCCCGCGGGGCTCCGGAGCTCGACCGTCGCGTCCCGGTCCGGCCGCAGGACCGCACGGTACTCCCCCGGCGACCATGCCAGGTCGACGCGCGCGCCGAACCGGGTCCGGACACCCGTGAGCCGGCCGCGCGGGCAGGCGGCGGGCGGTGCGGGCAGGAGCACGAGCCGGGCGGGCGTCGACTGCACGAGGGCCTCGATCAGGAGGGCCGGCAGGGTGTGCGACGCGTCCGCGTTGTAGACGTCGCGGCCCGGATAGTGCGCGCTCATGAGCGAGTCGTGGAAGTAGTCCCCGGCGAGCACCCGGGCGAGGGCGTCCCCGGTGCGGTCGGCGTCCCCGAGCCGCGCGGCGACCAGGCCGTGGTGGAGGTGTCCGTGCGCCGAGTCGTTCTCGCTGCCACGGAGTTCGAGGGCACGGTGGGCGGCCCGGGCGAGGTCCGGGGTGTCGTACGGGTTGATCTCGTCCAGCGGCCAGACCGGGTACAGGTGGCTCAGGTGCCGGTGGTCGTAGCGGTCGCCGAGGCCGGGGCGGGCCCATTCGGCGAGCGCCCCCTCGTCGTTGACCCGGTAGGGCGGCAGCCGGTCGGCGAGCACCCGGAGCCGGTCGGCGTCCGGGGCCGGGGCGCGGTCGGCGGCGGAGCGCAGGGCGTGCCGGGCGGCGGCGATGTCCATGGTGGCGTCGACCGCGCCCCAGCTGCCGCCGCGGGGACGGTTCTCCGGGGAGTAGGAGGGGACGATCACGATGCGGCCGTCGGGTCCGGTGCGGGTGAGGAAGTCCTCGTAGAACCGGGCGAGTTCGGTGAGGATCGCGCTGACGCGCGGGTCGTGCCGGCCGTTCGCCTCCTCGTGGGCGAGGAGCGGGACGAGCAGCCAGTCGGCGCCGGCGGTCCACAGGTGGAGGGGGTACTCGCGGCTGAAGTGGTACGAGTGCCCCGAGGCGCCGTCCGTGTGGGCGGGGGCGACGATGCCCCGGGCGCCGAAGACCTCCCGGGCGTTGTCCCGCCAGTCCGCCAACTGCCCTGCGACGAGGGCCCTGTGGGCCTCCGTCACCTCGGGTAGGTCGGCGGCGACGGCGGAGGAGGTCTGGAGGTTGAGGTTGGCGTCGGTGGTGAACGCCCCCGACCAGGCGGTGTTCCAGTCGCCCGTCCACAGGCCGGTGAGTCGGGGTGGCAGGAGGCCCGAGGAGGAGAGCAGGTGGTAGCGGCCGGCGGCGAAGAGGCGCTCCAGGAGGGCGGCGCTGTCGGGGCGGCCGAGCAGGGCGGAGCCGGGCAGGGCCCGCTCGGTCGCGTCCCCTCCGAGGTCGAGGGCGACGCGCCCGTAGGCGAGGCCGTGCAGCGCGGTGTGCCGGGCGAGGAGGGCGGCGTACCCGGCAGCGAGCGACGCCGGGCTGCCGGCCAGCGCGCGCAGGGCCTCCGCCTCCCGTTCGACGACGGTCGTGCCTCCGTCCTCGTCCCGCCGGACCCGGGTGAGGAGCAGCAGGTGTCGGGCGCCCTCGATCCGTACGCCCGAGGCGGTGACCGCGGTGCGTCCGGCGTCGGCGAGGACGAGCGTGAGGCCCGTGTAGCCGTGCGGGTTGTCCGGGTAGCGGGCCCGCAGGGTGAGGACGGTCTCGCGGCCGGCGGTGGCGATGCCGCGCCCGGTGCCGAGGTCTGCGGGGACGCCGGGCAGTCGGTGGTCCAGGTCGATCTCGACGACCGAGCCGGGTTCGGAGACGTACTGGACGAGGACGTCGTCCGCGCGCGAGGCGAAGACCTCGCCGCGGCGCTTCCCGCACCTGCCGGAGACCACCCCGGTGGTGTAGTCGACGGAGCGGTGGACCGCCTGGCCGGGGTCAGGGGTCGGCCGCCGGACGCGGGTCTGGAACGCGGGGTGGAAGGGGCGGACCCAGCGCAGCGGACGGCCGTCCGTGAAGCGTTCGGCCGCGGTCGAGTCCCCGGCGAGCAGGGCGTCCTGGAGGGCGGGAAGGGCCGCGGCCAGGCGGGGCGGTGCGGTGTCGGCGGGGGTGTTGTTCGGCCGTACGAGGGTGTGGTGGGTGACGATCACCCGGTCGTCGTCGGGGTCGCCGTACACGAGGCCGCCGTGCCGGCCGTTCCCGGTGGGGAAGGCGTCCTCCCAGCGGGCGGCGGGCGCGGGCTCCCAGGTGCCGTGGATCACGGGCGCTCCTCCCCCGGCGCGCGCGGGTGTTCCTCCAGGACGGCGGCGCCGAACCGGTCCAGCTTCACGGCCCCCTCCGTCACGGTCCCGGTGAGGAGGTCGCGGTGGCGGCCGGGCAGTGGCACCGTGACGGGGGCATTCCCGTGGTGGAGGAGGAAGAGCAGCTCGCCGCGGCGGACGGCCTCGACGCCCTCGGGCAGGCCGTCGAGGACCGGTCGCACGCCGGCCGCGCGCGCGACGGAGGCGAGCAGCCCGCTGAGGGCGGCGGGCTCGGGGAGCGTGGAGACGTACCAGGCGCGGCCGCTGCGGAGGATCGCGGGCCGTCCGTCGAGTTCGCCGCCCCGGTAGGCGGCGACGGTCTCGGCGCCCGCTGCCGGGGTGAGCTCCTCGGACCAGAGGGTGCCGTGGAAGGTGCCGCAGTCGGCGCGCTCGCCCTCGTCGAGAGGCCACCACTCCTGGAGCAGGTCGATGCCGAGGAGCTCCCTGAGCCGGGCGTCCATGCCGCCGGGGCGGACCCGGCCGTCCCGGTCGGCGATGCCGGTGAGGAAGCCGCAGACGAGGGTGCCGCCGCCGCGCACGTACGCGAGGAGGTTCTCGATCGCCGGGTCGTCGAGGAGGTGGAGGTGAGGGACGAGGACGAGCCGGTGGCCGCTCAGGTCGTGGTGCGGATGGGCGAAGGAGGCGGGGAGGTGGGCGTCCCAGAGGGCGCGGTGCCAGGCGCGGACGAGTTCGGCGTGGTCGACGCGGCGGGAGAGCGCCCCGTCCCCCGGCTCGGCCCACCAGGAGTTCCAGTCGTGGAGGAGGGCGATCCGGGTGGACACGCGGCTTCCCGCGACGCGGGGGCCGAGGGTGGCGAGGTCCTCGCCGATGCGGACGGTCTCGCGGAAGACCCGGCCGCGTTCGCCGGCGTGGCCGAGCATGCCGGAGTGGAAGGCCTCCGCTCCCTGGCGGGACTGGCGCCACTGGAAGTAGCAGACGGCGTCGGCGCCGTGGGCGACGGACTGGAGTGCCCAGAGACGGTTGAGGCCCTCCGGCTTGGGGTGGTTCACGGTCCGCCAGTTGACCGCTCCGGCGGCCTGCTCCATGACCGCCCACGGCCGGCCGCCGGCCTCGGAGCGCGTCAGGTCGCCGATCATCGCGTTGTACTGGCCGGCGCACGGGTCCCGGGGGTCGGGGTAGACGTCGACGGAGACGACGTCCTCCTCGGCGGCCCACGCCCAGCCGTCCTGACCGGACCAGAAGGGCATGAAGTTGGTGGTCACAGGGAGGTGCGGGGTGTGGCGGCGGACGATGTCGCGTTCCGCGCGGTAGCACTCCAGGAGCAGGTCGGAGGTGTAGCGCCGGAAGTCGAGCAGGTGCGCCGGATTCTTCAGGTAGTGGGCGCGGCGGGGTGGCAGGACCTCCTCCCACTCGCCGTACCGCTGGCCCCAGAAGTCTGTGCCCCAGGCGGTGTTGAGGGCTTCGAGGGTGCCGTACCGGTCGGTCAGCCAGCGCCGGAAGGTGCGGGCGGCCTCGTCGCCCCAGTCGTGGGTGCAGTACTCGTTGTTGATGTGCCACATGGTCAGGGCGGGGTGGTCGGCGTAGCGGGCGGCGAGGTCCTCGGTGATCGCGGCCGCGTGGCGCCGGTAGGCCTCGCTGGAGTGGGAGAAGTGCTGGCGGGAGCCCCACCACTCGGTCCTGCCGTCCTCGTCGCGGGGCAGCGACTCGGGGTGGAGGCGCCCCAGCCACGGCGGGGGTGAGGAGGTGGGGGTGGCGAGGACGACGCCGATGCCGTGGGCGTGCATCAGGTCCATGACCCGGTCGAGCCAGCCGAACTCGCGTGCTCCCGGGGTGGGTTCGATGCGGGCCCAGGAGAAGACGCCGAGAGTGACGGAGGTGACTCCGGCCTCCCGCATGAGCCGGGCGTCCTCGGCCCAGGTCTCCTCGGGCCACTGCTCGGGGTTGTAGTCGCCGCCGTACAGCAGCCGGGGCGGGCGTCCGGGCGGGCGGGTGAGGTCGTCGAGCCTTGCCATCGGGCGGTCTCTCCGTAAGAGGGTGGGGGGCGGGCGGGTCAGCCCTTGACGGCGCCGGTCAGCATGCCCTTCCTGAAGTGCTTCTGGACGAAGGGCGAGAGGACGGCGACGGGCAGGAGCGCGAGGACCATGACGGCCATCTGGACGGCGAGCCCGGAGAGGTTCCCGGCCCTGACCGCCTGGCCGAGGCCGACCGGGATCTCCTGCTTCTGGACGAGCTGGATGAGGACGTTCTGCAGCGGCATCATGTTCTGGTCGCTGAGGTAGATGGAGGCGTTGAACCAGGCGCTCCAGTAACCGACCGCGTAGAAGAGGGTGATGACGGCGATCACCGCCCGGGAGAGCGGCATCACGATCGTCCAGAGGATCCGCAGGTCACCCGCGCCGTCGATCCGTGCGCTGTCGACGAGTTCGGGCGAGATGCCCATGAAGAAGCCACGCAGGACGAGGATGTTGAAGACGCTGACGGCGCTCGGCAGGATCAGCGCGAGATAGGTGTCGGTGAGGCCGAGAGTCTGGACGAGCAGGTACGTGGGGATGAGGCCGGCGCCGAAGAACATCGTGGCCATCAGCGCGAGCAGGATGAAGCGGTGCCCCAGGGAGCCGGGCCGGGACAGCCCGTACGCGCAGAGGATCGACACGGTCATCGAGAAGAGGGTGCCGGTCAGGGTGACGAGGACGCTGACGACGGCCGCCCGGGTGACCTGGCCGCCGCCCAGGAGCTCCTGGTAGGCGATGAGGGTGAGGTCCCTCGGGACGACCACCAGCCCACCGGCCTCCGTGATCGCCTTCTTCGTCGAGAGGCTGGTGACGACCACGATCCACAGCGGTACGAGGACCGCGAGGCAGGAGGCGGCCAGGAGCAGGCCCTTCGCCGCGAGGCCGGCCCGGCCGGGCGGCTCCTCCCAGACGGGGCGGGCGGGCGCCGCCCACCGGGCGGTGAGGCGCTGGGTCATTTCCGGTACACCCCCTGCTCGCCCATGAGATGGGCGGCCTTGTTCGCGGAGAGCACCAGCACCAGGCCGACGACTCCCTTGATGAGCCCGGCGGCGGCCGCGTAGCTGAAGTCCTGGCTGCGCAGGCCGGTCCACCACACGAAGGTGTCGAGGACCTCGGCCGCCCCGGGTCCGACGGCGTCGCGCTGGAGCAGCAGCTGTTCGAAGCCGACGGTGAGCGCGTCGCCGACGCGCAGGACGAGCAGCAGCGCGATCACGGGCCGGAGCGCGGGCAGGGTGACGTGCCACATCCGGCGCCACCGGCCGGCGCCGTCCATGGCGGCGGCCTCGTACAGGTCCTGGTTGACGGCGGCGAGCGCGGCGAGGAAGACGATGACGCCCCAGCCCGCGTCCTTCCAGATGCCCTCGGCGGTGACGAGGAACTTGAAGACCGCCGGGTCGGTCATGAGGTCGAAGCCCTCGTAGCCGTGCTGCCGGAGGGTCTGGGCGATGATGCCGGCGCCGCCGAGGATCTGCTGGAAGACCGTGATGACGAGCACCCAGGAGAAGAAGTGCGGCAGGTACAGGACGGCCTGGACGACCGCGCGGACCCGGGGCCGCAGCACGCTGTTGACGAGCAGGGCGAGCCCGATGGGCACCGGGAAGAACAGCACCAGCTGGAGCAGGAAGAGGACGAAGGTGTTCTCGACGGCGTGCCAGAACGACGGGTCGGCGAAGACCCGCTCGAACTGGGCGAGGCCGACCCAGGGGCTCTCCAGCATCGCGGTGACGCCGTTGGTGGAGACGTACGGGTCGTAGTCCTGGAAGGCGACGACGTTCCCCAGGATCGGGACGTAGTGGAAGACCACGACGAGGACGAGCGCGGGCACGGTCATGAGCAGGAGGGTCCGGTCGCGCCGGAACCGCCGGCCGAGCGGGACGCGCCCGTCGGTCCGGCTCCGGTGCCGGTCGGTCCGCCGGGCCCGTCGCCGGTCGGTCCGCCGTCCGGTCTGCCGGTCGGCCTTCCGGTCGCTCGGTCGGTGCCGGCGGCCCGTGCGGCGCCGCGAGCGCTCGTCGGGTGCCCCCGTGGCCGGTTCCGGCGCCTCGGTGTCGAGCGTGCTCACCGTCAGCTCGCCGCGGAACCGTTGGCGTCGAGGAGCTTCTTGTACCAGTCGCGCAGGTCGTCGCCGCCCTTGGTCTTCCACTCGGAGACGGCCTGCTGCATGTCGGACACCTTCTTGCGGCCCCGGACGATGTCCTTCTCCAGCTGCTCGAAGTCGTTCATGAGGCCGGTCCACTGGGACGGTTCGCTGATCGTCATCCCGTAGAAGGAGGACTTCGACGTCACGGCCCCCATGCGCTGCTGCCACTCGATCATGGCCCGGGTGACGTCGGGGGTGTCGGGGTGTGCCACGTAGGGCGCGGGGCCGGCGAGGAACAGCCAGGAGCTGCTGACCTCCTGGTTGCCCTTGTCGGTCTTGACCGGCAGGCCGTCCTTGACGGTGTGGTGGACGCCCTCGACGCCGTAGTCGGTGAGCATCCGCTCCTTGGTGCCGTAGGGAGCGGCGGTGAAGTCGGCGATGGCCAGGGCGTCTTCGACGACCGCCTTGGAGCTGCCCTTGCGCACGAAGGCCCAGATGTTGGCGGGGTTGGTGGCCCACAGCTTCGGACTGCCGCCCGCGTGGCCGGGGATGTCCATGGCGGCCATGGCGAACGACGGGTTCTGCGCGGCCTGTTCGGAGGTCTTGGCGTACCAGTGGGAGAGGTCGTTGTTGTAGACGAGGCACTGGCCGGCGGTGAAGCGGAGACTGGTGTCGCCCTGGTTCTGGGTCTTCTCGTCGGGGTGGACGACTCCGGCGTCGTAGAGCTTGCGGGTCCACGCCAGGGCTTCGAGGTACTCGGGGGTCTCGATGCGGTTGACGAGCTTGCCGTCGAGGAGGTGCCAGCCGAGCGCCTTGTCGCTCCCGGAGAGCACGCCGAACATGTTGTAGGCGGTCCAGGTCATGTCGCCGCAGGCCCACACCTTCGCCTTGGCGCTGGTGATCTCCTTGGCGAGGGCAAGGAACTCGTCGGCGCTCGCGGGGAGTTGCCAGCCCTTCGCGTCGAAGAGGTCCTTGCGGTAGAAGGGCGCGATGTTCGTGACGTACGAGGCGGGCATGGGCAGGCCGCGGAGCTTCCCGCCGAAGATGGAGCGCTGCCAGGCGTCGGTGGGGACGGCCGCGAGGTTGGGGTAGGCCTTGACCTTGTCGCCGGAGAGGTACGGGCCGAGGTCCTCGAACTTGGCGTTGATCGCGCTCGGGATCTTGCCGCCGAGGTTCCAGCCGGGGACGACGACCACGTCGGGTATCTCGCTGGAGGCGAGGACCGCGCCGAGCTTCTGGTCGTAGACGTTGCCGTCCTGGTTCTGCCAGGTCGCCCGGACGCCGATGGCCTCGTTCATGGCCTCGTAGTACGGGTTGTCGGAGGCCGGCGGGGGTCCCCAGAAGGGGGCCATGATCGTGAGCGCGCCGCCCTTGCCCTTCTTCGCGGCGACCGAGGCCTTGAGTTCGGCGGCCGGGATCGCGCGGGTGAAGCCGGCGGCGGAGCCGTTCTTCGGCGCGATGTCGGGGGCGACGACGACGCTCGCCGCGAACGCCGGGAGGATCTTCGCCGCGTCCTTCCCGGTGGTGGTGCCGTCCTTCTTCCCGGCGCCCGTGTCACCGCCGCCGCAGGCAGCGAGCAGCGGCGTCCCGCCGGCCACCGCGGCGGCGGCGACGGCGGTGGAGGCGAGGAAGCCCCTGCGGGTCTGCCCGGACTCTCCCCGGGTCGGTGTGGAGTCGCCCCGGTTCGCGGTGGAGTCGCTCGGGGTGGATCTCCGGGAGCCCGTGGAGACGGCGTTCGGCGTCATTGCGTCAACCCTTCATGGCACGCGCCAGGACATACGGCGGCCGAGAGGCCGCCGGGCGGCTGCGGTGGTGGAGGTGGAGCGGGCGGGGCGGAGCCCCGGGGCGCCGTCGACCATCAAGTCGAAGCGCTTCGACATTGCTGCGAGGTTAAGTGAACGTCACAGGCGCGGCAAGAGTCGTCCCCGAGTTTCTCGGGCTTCCCATCCAGGCACCTGCGCCTCAAATGACCCTGGGGGTAAGGGAAGTGGGCCATCATGACTCCTTGACACCCACTCGCCGCCCACGGAGCATCGAAGCGCTTCGAAACTCTCCCCGCCCTCCTCTGCCAAGGGACTCCCACGTGACCGCACACCGGCCGCCCTTCCGTGACCCGGCCCTGCCCGTCGCCCGGCGCGTCGACGACCTGCTCGACCGGCTCACCGCCGACGAACGCCTCGCCCTGCTCCACCAGTTCACGCCCGGCGTCGAGCGCCTGGGCCTCGCCGCCTTCCGCACCGGGCAGGAGGCCCTGCACGGCGTCGCCTGGTCGGGCCCCGCGACCGTCTTCCCGCAGGCCGTGGGGCTCGGCGCGAGCTGGCACACGGAGCTGGTCCGTCGGGTCGGCGAGGCGGTGTCCCGCGAGACCCGGGCGATGCGCGCCAAGGACGGGCGGGTCGGCCTCAACGTCTGGTCGCCGACGGTCAATCTGCTGCGCAACCCGCTGTGGGGCCGGGGCGAGGAGGGATACGCGGAGGACCCCGCGCTCACCTCCGCGATAGCGACCGCGTTCACCCGCGGGCTGCGCGGCGACCATCCGGTGTACTGGCGCACCGCCCCGGTCCTCAAGCACTGGCTCGCCCACAACAACGAGGCGGCGCGCGACACCTCCTCCGCGTCCGTACGCCCCCGCGTCCTGCGCGAGTACGACCTGCGGGCCTTCCGGGGCGCCGTCGAGGCGGGCGCGGTGGCCGGGGTGATGCCCGCGTACAACCTGGTCAACGGCCGGCCCAACCACCTCTCCCCGTATCTGGAGGAGGAGCTGCGGAACTGGACGGACCAGGAGCTGCTCGTCTGCTCCGACGCCGGCGCCCCGTCCAACCTGGCCGACTCCCAGGGTTACTTCGCCACGCACGAGGAGGCCCTGGCGGCCGCGCTGCGCGCCGGCGTCGACTCCTTCACCGACCACGGGACGGACGCCTCGGTGGTCCTGGGCCGGCTGCGCGGGGCGCTGGATCGCGGGCTGATCGACGGGGCGGACGTGGACCGGGCGGTACGGCGGCAGTTGACCGTGCGGTGCCTCCTCGGCGAGTTCGACCCGGAGCTCGACCCGTACGCGGACGAGAGCCGGTTCGACACCCCCGAGCACCGGGAGCTGGCCCGGGAGGCGGCGGAGGCGGCGGTCGTGCTGCTCAGGAACGAGCCGCTGGGCGAGGAGCCTCCGCTCCTGCCGGTCCCGGCGACGGAGGGGATCCGGATCGCCGTCGTCGGCCTGCTCGCGGACGCCGCCAAGCTGGACTGGTACAGCGGTTCGCTCCTCCACCGCTCCACCCCGCTCGACGGACTGCGGGACCGCTTCGGGCCGGAGCGGGTGACCTTCGCCGAGGGCGTGGACCGGATACGGCTGCGCACGGCGTCCGGCACCCGGCTGCGGGTGGCGGAGAGCGGGTCCCCCGGCTCGGACGGCAGCCAGGGCACGGTCCCTGACGTCGACGGCTCGCTCGACCCGGCCCTGATCGCCGGCCGCACCGACCTGCCGCCGCTCACCGCCGACGCGGAGGGCTCCGAGCTGGACCTGATCGACTGGGGCGACGGCGTGCTGACCCTGCGCGCCCCCGACGGCCGGTACCTGTCGGTGGCCGAGGACGGTTTCGTCCGCGCCTCGGCGGACGAGCCCGGTGGCTGGGTCGTCCAGGAGACCTTCCGGCTCGAAAGCCAAGAGGACGGGCACGGTCACCTCCTTCTGCACCTCGGGACGGGTGGCTACGTCTCTGTCGCCGCCGACGGCGTGAAGGTTGCCGCCGACCGCGGATCCGCCGAGGTGTTCTCGGTCGAGACCGTCGAGCGGGGCGAGGAGGCGGTCGCCCGGGCGGCGGCCGGCGCGGACGTGGTGATCGTCGTCGCGGGCAACGACCCGCACGTCAACGGGCGGGAGACCGAGGACCGCACGACGCTCGCGCTCCCCGCCCAGCAGGACCGGCTGTGGCGGGCCGCGCACGCCGCGAACCCCCGGACGGCGCTCGTCCTGGTCTCCTCCTACCCGTACGCGGTGCCGGACGCGGCCGCGACGCTCCCGGCCCTGCTGTGGACGGCGCACGGCGGCCAGGCGGCGGGCACGGCGCTCGCCCGGATCCTCGCCGGCGACGTCTCCCCGGCGGGCCGGCTCCCACAGACCTGGTACGCGGCCGACGCCGATCTGCCCGGGATGCTCGACTACGACGTGATCGGCGGGCGCCAGACGTACCTGTACTTCGACGGCGCGCCGCTCTACCCGTTCGGCCACGGCCTGTCGTACACGACCTTCGCGTACGAGGAGCTGACGGCCGCCGTCGACGGGGAGACGGTACGGATCTCCTGCACGGTGGCGAACACGGGCGCCGTCGCCTCCGACGAGGTCGTCCAGGTGTACGCGCGGGCCGTGGCCCCTTCCGTGCCGCGCCCGCACCGCGAGCTCCTCGCGCACGAGCGCGTCCACCTCGCCCCCGGTGCGTCCATCACTCTCGACTTCGCGGTGCCGCTGGAGTCGCTCGGGTTCTGGGACGTGGCGCGCGGCCGATGGACGGTCGAGACCGGCGCGTACGAGATCCAGGCGGGCGCGTCCAGCGCGGACCTGCGCCGCACGGTCCGCGTCGAGGTCTCGGGTACGGCTCCGGGCCCGCGCCCGGTCCTCGTGGACGGCCTCGCGGCGGCGGACTACGACGAGCAGTCGGGCACGGTGATCGTGGACCGTACGAAGGTCCGGGGCGACGCGGTGAGCCCGTCGTCACCCGACGGGCCCGGCACCCTCGTCTACCGCTGCTGCGACTTCGCGGACGGGGTGACGGAGGTGGCCGTCGCGGTGGCGGGAGAGGGCACGCTCGACCTGACACTCCCGGACGGCACCCTCCTGGCCCGCGTCGAGGTCCCGGACACGGGCGGCCCGTACGCCTACCGGACCGTCGGCGCCCCGTTCTTCACCCAGGACGTCGTGGACCTCCACGCCACCCTGCACGGCCCCCTGCGCCTGGCCCACCTGACGTTCACCGGCTGACCGGCCACCGAAGAGCGGCCCGGCACCGGACCCTAAGGTGCCGGGCCGCCCCCGTCACGAGCACCGCGCGGTGAGACTCAGGCTCCGCGCCTTCGCTTCTCGACGGCCTGGCGGACGTCGTCCCCCACCCGAGGTCGTCGACGACCCCCAGCCGACGAGTCCGCCGACGGCCACCGCCCGCCACCGGATCGATCCGCTGCCGGGCCCTGCTCACGCGCGGGCCAACCGTCACAGCAGGCCCTGCCGGAGATCTTTGATCATGGCCAATGAGGCCGCAGGGGAGAGGGCCTCCGCCGCAAGTCGATGGTAGGTCGCATTCAGGTAGGACAACGTGGCGCCCTCACGTTCCAGGTGACCTCTGGCCTGCGATTCGGTGTAGGCGAGCATGGACCGATCGGCCAAGGTCAGAAGGGTCAACGGCATGTGGGACGGACGCCTCTCTCCCATGCTGAACGGTGCCACCTGGACGAACGTGAACGGGCGCGCTGCCAATTCGACGAGGTGGTCGAGCTGCGCGGCCATGACTTCGGGGCCACCGACCATCTGACGGAGGCAACTCTCGTCCAACACGACGAAGTGCAGGGGCGGTCGCCGGCGGTCCAGAAGCTGCTGTCGCTCACACAGAAGGTCCACCCTCTGCACCGCCTGCTCGGCCGTGACGGATCCCCGCTCGACGTTGAACGCCGCCAGCACCTCCGCATACTCGACGGTCTGGCAAAGCCCCGGAACGACCCCGATGTCGAACATGCGAATCTCGACGGCCTGGCGCTCGTAGTGGACGTACTCGGGGAAGCCTTCCAGAAACACCCCGTCCCGCATCTTCCGCCACTCGCGCTCGAACGACGGGGCCGTTCCCGTCACACCGAGGGCGGAGTCGATCTCACGCGACAATTTGAGAGTTGGAGACCTGCGAGCGGTTTCGACAGCAGAGATGTGCTTTCCCGAGTACGAGGTTCGCGCCGCAAGGTCCTCCTGTTTCCAGCCTCGCTCCTCTCGCAGCCTGCGCAAACGTGCGCCGTATGCCGCCACGACCCCACTGTCCGGGTCCAGCTCCTTCCGATTGACCACAACTCTCCTTCTGGAGACATCGGTTGAAGATTTGAAGACCTCCCGAATATAGGTCACGCTGGGTGCTCCTGGTAGTGAGTCCACTACGGAGAGGAGCACCCACCCATGCCCGAAAGCGACCGCCCCGGCCCGACCCCCGACCTCGGCACGTTCATGGCAGCAGACACACCCGAGGGGAACCCCCGCCTCGGGAAGGTGACCGCCTGGGACGGCGAGGTCGTCCATCTGCAACGGCCCGGCGGGGGAACCGCGTGGACGGCGGCGCCGTCGCAGTTGCGCCCTCCGACCGGGGACGAGCACGCGCTGATCCGCGTGCTCAGCACCCCGGTCCCGGCGGCGACCCGCGTACACCAGGTCCGTCAGGAGCCCCCTGTGGTGCTGTCGGCGGACCCCCTGCCACCGGCCGTGCCGGTTCCGGGCTGCGCCACGTGCGCGGTCGCGGCCGAGCGGGAGCGGCACTGCCTCCGGGCGCACGACCATTCCGCGGCGGCGGACTTCCGGATCGAGATCCGCAACCACCCCCACGAGGGGCCGTGACGGTCGCGCCGGTCTACCGCTTGGTCAGGCACGGCGGACCGGAGTCCGAGCTCACCATGACCGCGCTCTGCATGGACGGCGGGTGCGCCTGGGAGTCGATGCCCACGCCACAGCCCGGGACCGGCGCGGCCGGCTGCGAGGGGCACACCGCGGCCACGGGGCACGCCACGTTCGCCGTCCGGCTGGAGTTCATCGCACTGGTGACCACCGACAGGACGGGCGAGGAAGGCAGTGGCCGGCACGCCACCGACGCCACCTCGCCTACGCGTCGGGGTCGCCGTCCTCCTGGCCCGGGGAGTACAGCGCGTTCTGCGCGTACTCCATGGCCTTCGTGAAGACGGGGTCGGTGAGGCGGCGGGTCATCTCCTGCTCGTCGACGTCCTCGATGTGGGTCTGGATCCACCAGAGGTTGCCGAAGGGGTCGCGGACGCGGCCGACGAGGTCGCCGAAGAAGAGGTGGGTGACCTCGGTGACGGAGGTGCCGCCCGCCTCGACCGCGCGCCGGTGGACGGCCCGCGCGTCGTCCACGTACAGCCGGACGAACGCGGGTGTCGGCGCCCAGCCGGGCGGGCTGTCGAAGGCCATGATCCGGCCGTCGCCGATCCGTAGTTCGGCGTGGCCGATCGTGCCGTCCTCCATCACGAACCGGCCCAGGTCCTCGGCGCCGAAGGCCCGCTCCAGGTAGTCGATCAGGCCGGCGGTGTCGGCCCCGATGATCCAGGGCGTGACGGTGGTGTAGCCCTCGGGGACGGCCCGGACGGGGGTGGCGGGTGTGGCGTGTGCGTCGTCGCTCATGTGGCCACGCTAGGACGCATCTAGGTCAGTGCTCGTCCTCCATGCCCGCAGGGCCAAGGATCCGTACGCCGTACGGGAGGCCCGTGCCCGTCACCGTCGTCCTCGGGCCCTCCGGTGTCCGTGTCACCCGGTAGACCGCCGCCGGGGCGCCCCCGTGGTCGGGGACCGAGACCGTGGTCGTCGTGCCGGGGGCCGCGCCCGGGGCCACGAGCAGCGTCAGGCCGTCGAGCCAGTCGCCGTCCGGGCGGGAGTCGTCCGCGCCCAGGGGCAGGACCGCGCCAGGGCGGACGTACAGCGGGAGGCTGTCGAGTGCGTGGGTCTCGTGGCGCCAGCAAGGGCCGGTGACCGTCTCGCCCGTGAGGAGGTGGGTCCATTCCCCCTCGGGGACGTACACCTCCACCTCGCCGCCGGCCGTGAGCACCGGGGCGACGAGCAGGTCGGGGCCGAGCATGTACTGCCGGTCCAGCGTCCGGCAGGCCGGGTCGTCCGGGAATTCGAGCAGCATGGGGCGCATGACGGGGACGCCCGTGGCGTGGGCCTCGGCGGCCACCCCGTACAGATACGGCATGAGCCGGTGCTTGATCCGGGTGAAGCGGCGCGCGACCTCGACGGCCGTCTCTCCGAACTCCCACGGCACCCGGTAGGAGTCGCTGCCGTGCAGCCTGCTGTGCGAGGAGAGCAGGCCGAAGGAGAGCCAGCGTGTGAAGACCTCGGGCTCCGGTGTGCCCTCGAAGCCGCCGATGTCGTGGCTCCAGAAGCCGAAGCCGCTGAGGGAGAGCGAGAGTCCGCCGCGCAGCGACTCCGCCATCGCCTCGAAGGACGCCCAGCAGTCGCCGCCCCAGTGGACGGGGAACTGCTGGCCGCCGGCGGTCGCCGAGCGCGCGAACAGCACGGCCTCGCCCGTGCCGCGCTCCTTCTCCAGGAGCTCGAAGACGGTCCGGTTGTAGAGCTGGGCGTAGTAGTTGTGCATCCGCTCGGGGTCCGAGCCGTCGTGCCAGACGACGTCGGTGGGGATCCGTTCGCCGAAGTCGGTCTTGAAGCAGTCGACGCCCTGCGCGAGCAGGGGCCGCAGCCTGTCCTGGAACCAGGTCCTGGCATCGGGGTTCGTGAAGTCGACGAGGGCCATGCCTGGCTGCCACAGGTCCCACTGCCAGACGTCGCCGTTCGGCCGCTTCACCAGATGGCCGCGCTCTCTGCCCTCCTCGAAGAGGGCGGACTTCTGCGCGATGTACGGGTTGATCCACATGCCGACGCGCAGGCCCCGCGCCTTCAGCCGGGCCAGCATGCCGGCCGGGTCGGGGAAGGTCTCGGGGTCCCAGCGGAAGTCCGACCACTGGTACTCGCGCATCCAGAAGCAGTCGAAGTGGAAGACGGAGAGCGGGATGCCGCGCTCCTCCATGCCGTCGACGAAGGAGGTGACGGTCTCCTCGTCGTAGCGGGTGGTGAAGGAGGTCGTGAGCCAGAGGCCGAAGGACCAGGGCGGGGGCAGGGCGGGGCGGCCGGTGAGCGCGGTGTAGCGCGCGAGGACGTCCTTGGGCGTCGGGCCGGCCACGACGACGTACTCGACGCTCTGGTCCTCGACGCTGAACTGGACCTGGCCGACGGCCTCCGAGCCGACCTCGAAGGAGACCCGGCCGGGGTGGTTGACGAAGACGCCGTAGCCGCGCGAGGAGAGGTAGAACGGGATGTTCTTGTAGGCCTGTTCGCTGCTGGTGCCGCCGTCGGCCTGCCAGATGTCGACGCTCTGGCCGTTCCGCACGAAGGGCGTGAAGCGCTCGCCGAGTCCGTAGACCTGCTCGCCGACGCCGAGCGCGAGCTGGACGGCCATGTGGTGGGCGCCGTCGGCCGTGGTGACGAACGCGGTGCCCTTGCGGCCCGCCTCGGTGAGCTTCCGGCCGCCGGCCTCGTGGAACTCCAGGGCCCAGGGCGCCGATCGGTCGAGGCGCAGCCGCAGCGGTCCGGAGGCGAGTTCGACGACCGGCCCTTCGACCACGACGGCACCGGAAGCGGAATCGCCGTCGGCCAGGACGAAGTCCGGCCCCCGGTGGGCCCTCCCCGCGTGGTGGGTGACGCGGACCGCGATCACGCCCTCGGCGGGCGACCGGCACTCCACGGTCAGGAGCGCCGAGTTCAGGGTGTCGCCGCGGGTCGCGACCCGTTTGACGGAGGCGTAGGCGGTGAAGCGGTCGGCTTCGACGCGCAGGTCGCGGACTTCGGTGGCGTACGAGGCGTGGACGCCCTCGCGCATCAGCCAGAAGCCGTCGGTGAACTTCATGCTGGTCCTTGGGGATGGGGGCGGAGGGGCTCCGCGGAGCCCTCAATAGTTATCCCAGAAAACAAAACGGCGAACCAGCCCCTGAGGGTCCCCGGACCCCCACCGGACCCCTTCGTATAGAAAACGCTTTCACGAACCCTGCGCGAAGCATTGACGAAACACGAACGCCCCCCTAGCTTCATGCCCGTTGCACTTCGTACGTCATATATGAGACGCGATACACGAGATCTGAGAGTGCTCCATGGCCTTCGCCCCCAGCCCCATCCCGTCCCGCACCCAGTACGTCCTGGAGGCGATCAAGCACGACATCCTCACCGGAGGGCTCAGACCCGGCCAGGCGCTCGTGGAGACCGAACTCGCCGCGCGCTTCGGGGTGTCGAAGACGCCGGTGCGCGAGGCGCTCAAGACCCTCGCGGGCAGCGGGCTCGTGGTGATGAGCCAGTACAAGGGCGTCACGGTCCGGATGGTCGACGCGGACATGGCCCGCGCGGTCTACGACGTACGCCTGCTCCTGGAGCCCGAGGCGGTCCGCCGCGCCGTCGCCTCCGCCGCCCCGCTGGACGCGGCGCACGAGGCACTGCGCCGGGCCGCCGGGGCCGAGGACCCGGCCGAACGGTCGCTCGCCAACCGCGACTTCCACCGTGCGCTCTACCTGCCCTGCGGCAATCCGCTGCTCGGCCGGATGCTCGACGAGGTCCGCGACCAGGCGGCCCTGGTCTCCACGGTCGCCTGGGCGGCCGTGCCCTCCTGGGAGCGCGAGGCCTCGGAGCACGAGGAGATCCTGCGGCTCGCCGCCGCGGGCGATGTCGAGGGAGCCGGCCGGGCCGTGCACGACCACATCGCCTCGTTCGTCGAGCGCGCCTTCCCCCAGTCCGCCCTGAACGACGAGTGAGCGAACGACCAGTGAGCAAGGATCCCGTGACCGAACAGACCGCGACCGCACAGCCTGTGACCGAACAGACCGTAACCGCACAGCCGGTGGCCGAACAGACCGTAACCGCACAGCCCGTGGCCGAACAGACCGTAACCGCACAGCCCGTCACCGCGCAGCCCGCGACCATCGACTTCGCAACCCTGAGAGCCGCCCTCGCCGACGTGGTGGCCATCCCCGTCACCCCGTTCGCCGAGGACGGCTCGGTCGACACCGTCGCCCACCGGGCGCTGCTGCGCCGGCTGCTCGACGGCGGCGTCCGCACCCTCACGCCGAACGGCAACACCGGCGAGTTCTACGCCCTCACCCCCGAGGAGCGCCGCTCCCTCACCGAGGCGACCGTCGAGGAGGCCGGGGACCGCGCGGTGATCCTGGTCGGTGTCGGCCACGACGTACCGACGGCCGTCGAGGCCGCCCGGCACGCCCGCGCCGCCGGGGCCCACATGCTGATGGTGCACCAGCCCGTGCACCCGTACGTCTCCGAGAGCGGCTGGGTCGACTACCACCGGGCCATCGCCGAGGCCGTGCCGGAGCTCGGCGTCGTCCCGTACATCCGCAACCCGCTCCTGACCGGCGCCCGGCTCGCCGAGCTCGGCGCCGCCTGCCCCAACGTCGTCGGCGTGAAGTACGCCGTCCCGGACGCGTCCCGGTTCGCCGGCTTCGCCCGGGACGCGGGCCTCGACCGCTTCGTGTGGGTCGCGGGGCTCGCCGAGCCGTACGCCCCCTCGTACTTCGCGAGCGGCGCGACCGGCTTCACCTCCGGCCTCGTCAACGTCTCCCCCGCGCTCTCCCTGGAGATGCTGCACGCCCTGCGGGCGGGCGACTACCCGACCGCGATGAAGGTGTGGGAGCGGATCCGCCGCTTCGAGGAGCTGCGCGCCGCGAACGGCAGCGCCGACAACGTGACCGTCGTCAAGGAGGCCCTCGCCTCCCTCGGCCTGTGCCGCCGCGACATCCGCCCGCCGAGCCGGGAACTCCCGGAGAGCGAGCGGGCCGAGGTCGCCGCGATAGCCGCCGGCTGGCCGGCATGAGCGAGCCGACCGCCCCGCGGCGCCCCGAGCCCGGTGCCCCCCGGCGCCCCGAGGAGCTGCGCAGCCACCAGTGGTACGGCACCGACGGGCTCCGCTCGTTCAGCCACCGCGCCCGCACCCGCCAGCTCGGCTACCTGCCCGAGGAGCACCTCGGCAAGCCGGTGATCGCGGTCCTCAACACCTGGTCCGACATCAATCCCTGCCACGTCCACCTCCGCGACCGCGCGCAGGCCGTGAAGCGGGGTGTGTGGCAGGCGGGCGGCTTCCCGCTCGAATTCCCGGTCTCCACGCTCTCGGAGACCTTCCAGAAGCCCACCCCGATGCTCTACCGGAACCTCCTCGCGATGGAGACGGAGGAGCTGCTCCGCTCGTACCCGGTGGACGGGGCGGTCCTGATGGGCGGTTGCGACAAGACGACACCGGCGCTGCTCATGGGCGCCGCCTCCGTCGACCTGCCGACCGTCTTCGTGCCGGCCGGCCCGATGCTGCCCGGCCACTGGCGCGGCGAGACCCTCGGTTCCGGTACGGACATGTGGAAGTACTGGGACGAGAAGCGGGCGGGGCGGATCGGCGACTGCGAGATGGCCGAGCTGGAGAACGGCCTGGCCCGCTCCCCCGGCCACTGCATGACGATGGGGACGGCCTCCACGCTCACCGCCGCCGCGGAGACCCTGGGCGTGACCGTGCCGGGCGCCTCCTCGGTGCCGGCGGTGGACTCGGGCCACGACCGGATGGCCGCGGCCTCGGGGCTGCGGATCGTGGAGCTCGTACGGCAGGACCTGCGGCTGTCGCGGCTGCTGACCCGGGAGGCGTACGAGGACGCGGTCGCCGCCGTCCTGGCGCTCGGCGGTTCGACGAACGCGGTGATCCATCTCATCGCGATGGCGGGGCGCTCCGGGGTGAAGCTCACGCTCGACGACTTCGACCGGATCGCGCGGACCGTCCCGGTCCTGGCGAACCTCCGGCCCGGCGGCCGGTACCTCATGGAGGACTTCCACTTCGCGGGCGGGATGCCGGGCTTCCTGTCGCGGCTCACGGATGTGCTGCACCTGGACCGGCCGACGGTCTCGCACGCCACCCTGCGCGAGCAGCTCGCCGGGGCGCTCGTCCACGACGAGGACGTGATCCGGGACCGGGACAGGCCCTTGGCCGCCGAGGGCGGGGTGGCCGTGCTGCGCGGCAACCTCTGTCCGGACGGCGCGGTGATCAAGCACATCGCCGCCGAGCCGCGGCTGCTGAAGCACACGGGTCCCGCGGTCGTCTTCGACGACTACCGGACCATGCAGCGGACCATCGACGACCCGGCTCTCGGCATCACCGCCGAGCATGTGCTCGTGCTGCGCGGTGCGGGCCCCAAGGGCGGTCCGGGCATGCCGGAGTACGGGATGCTGCCGATCCCCGCGTATCTCCTGGAGCAGGGGGTGAAGGACATGGTCCGGATCTCGGACGCCCGGATGAGCGGGACGAGCTACGGGGCGTGCGTGCTGCACGTGGCGCCCGAGTCGCATGTCGGCGGACCCCTTGCCCTCGTCCGTACGGGCGATACGATCACCCTCGACGTCGTGGCCCGATCCCTCCATCTGCACGTCGCGGAAGAGGAGATGGACCGCCGCAGGGCCGCGTGGACGCCTCCTCCGGCCCGGTACGAGCGCGGCTACGGCGCGCTCTACATCGAGCAGATCTCCCAGGCCGACACCGGCTGCGACTTCGCGTTCCTGGCCAGGCCGGGGACCACCCCCGATCCGTACGCGGGCTGAGCCCGCCGCTCGGAGCACCCCCCGACCCGTCCGCACCTCCCCCTCGCCCCCCCTGTCCGAAATCTCGAACGTCGTTCGCGAAGCGCTTCACCGAGAACGGAGCCGCCGTCATGGCCTCAGCTGTGACCTCACCGCCCCAGGCCGGAAAGCCCCAGGCCGATCCGGCACGGAGGCGCCGCCGCACGGGAGCGGCCCCCCGCCGACTGCCGTATCTCCTGATCGCCCCCGCCGGACTGCTGATGCTGGGCTTCATCGCCTACCCGGTGCTCAGCGTCTTCTACTACAGCCTCCAGCACTACAACCCCACCAAACCCTGGCGGAACGGCTTCGCCGGCCTCGACAACTTCACCCGGATCTTCACCGACGACCCGCACTTCTGGGGGACGCTGTCCTTCAGCCTGAAGTGGGTCGTGGTCGAGGTGACGCTCCAGCTGCTCTTCGGCCTCGCCCTCGCCCTGATCGTGAACCAGACCTTCGTGGGCCGCGCCCTGGGCCGGGCCCTCGTCTTCTCGCCGTGGGCCGTCTCGGGCGTGCTCACCTCCGCGATCTGGGTGCTGCTCTACAACTCCCAGACCGGCATCACGCGTTACCTGGCGGACCTGGGCATCGGCGAGTACGGCACGTCCCTGCTCTCCGACACCGCGACCGTCTTCCCCGCGGCGATCGTCGCCGACCTCTGGCGCGGGGTGCCCTTCTTCGCCATCCTCATCCTGGCCGACCTCCAGTCCGTACCGAAGGACCTGTACGAGGCGGCCGAGGTCGACGGAGCGGGCCGGATCCGCCAGTTCCTGCACATCACGCTGCCCCACATCCGGGACGCGATCGTGCTGTCCACGCTGCTGCGCGCGGTGTGGGAGTTCAACAACGTCGACCTGCTCTACACACTGACCGGCGGCGGCCCCGCGGGCGAGACGACCACCCTCCCGCTGTACATCGCCCACACCAGCGTCGACGCCCACAACTTCGGATACGCCTCCGCCCTCACCACGGTGGCGTTCGTGATCCTTCTCTTCTGCTCGATGGTCTATCTGCGCCTGAGCAAGTTCGGAGGCGACGGCAAGTGACAGCCGAGTCCACCCTGACCGCCGCCCCCGCCCCCGGGGCCGCGCAGGCACCCCCGCCCCTCGACCGGACCCCGCCGACCGCAGGTCGCAAGCGCCGCCCGGCCTGGGACGAGGTCCCCCGCTGGCAGATCTACCTGCCGCTCGGGATCTACCTCGTCTTCACGCTGGTCCCCTTCTACTGGATCCTGCTGTTCGCGGTGCGCCCGGCCGGTTCCACCTCGCTCCTGCCCTGGCCGATGACCACCGACCACTTCGAGAAGGTGTGGACGGAGCGCAGCTTCGGCGTCTTCTTCCAGAACAGCCTGCTCATCGGCGTCGCGGTGCTCGTGATGACCACGGTCGTCGCCCTGGCCGGGGGTTACGCCCTCGCGCGCTTCGACTTCCGGATCAAGAAGGGCTTCATGCTGGCCCTGCTCTGCTCGCAGTTCGTGCCGGGCGCCCTGCTGCTCGTCCCGCTCTTCCAGATCTTCGCCGAGCTGCGGATGATCAACTCCCTCGGCTCGGTCATCATCGCCGAGACGGTCTTCCAGCTCCCGCTGTCGATGATCCTCATCAGCGGCTTCATCCGGAACGTGCCGTACTCCCTGGAGGAGGCCGCCTGGGTCGACGGCTGCAACCGCTTCTCCGCGTTCCGGATCGTCGTCCTGCCGCTCCTGCGGCCCGGGCTCGTCGCCGTCGGCTCCTTCGCCTTCGTCCACGCCTGGAACCACTTCCTCTTCGCCCTGATGTTCCTGAGCAGCCAGTCCAAGCAGACGATCCCGGTCGGCCTCAACACCCTGATGGGAGCCGACAGCGTCGACCTCGGCGCGCTCGCCGCGGGCGGGGTCATCGCCGCCGTCCCCGTCGTCATCGTCTTCGCCTTCATCCAGAAGTGGCTGGTCACCGGCTTCAGCGCCGGGGCGGTGAAGGGATGACCAGCACAGAGGTGAGCAGCACCCGGACGACCCTCGACAAGGAAGCCATGAACACCGCACGCACCCCGCTGCCCGTCGTCCTCGCCGGCGCCCGCGGCCACGGCCGCAGCCACCTTCTCAACATCCGCCGTCTCGAAGAGCGCGGCCTCGTCCGCCTCGCCGGGGTCTGCGAGCTGCGCCCGCTGGACGCGGCCGAGCTGGAGGGCATCGGGGACCCGGAGCAGTCCCACGACTTCGAGGCTCTCCTCGCCTCGACCGGTGCCCGGATAGCCGTGCTCAGCACGCCCATCCAGACCCACACCGACATGACGCTCGCCGCCGCCCGGCACGGCGCGCACATCCTCCTGGAGAAGCCGCCCGCCCCCTCGCTCGCGGAGTTCCGCAGGATGGCCGACGGGGTCGCCGACGCCGGGGTCGCTTGTCAGATCGGCTTCCAGTCGCTCGGCTCGCACGCGGTGCCCGCGATCCGCCGGATGGTCGAGGAGGGCGCGATCGGCGAGCTCCTCGGGGTCGGCGCCGCCGGCGCCTGGGTCCGCGACGAGGCCTACTTCCGGCGCGCTCCCTGGGCGGGGCACCGGCGCCTCGGCGGGGTCGACGTCGTCGACGGGGCGCTCACCAACCCCCTCGCGCACGCCGTCGCCACCGCGCTCGCGCTCTCCGGCTCCACCCGGGCCGAGGACGTCGAGCACATCGAGACCGAACTGCACCACGCCAACGCCATCGAGTCCGACGACACCTCGTGCGTGCGGGTCGTGACGGCGGCCGGCACGCAGGTGACGGTGGCGGCGACGCTCTGCGCCGAGAAGTCCTCGGAGCCGTACGTCGTCGTCCACGGCAGCCAGGGCCGCATCACCTTCTGGTACCGGCAGGACCGGGTCCTCGTGCAGCGGGCGGGGCACGGCCCGGTGGAGACCGAGTACGGGCGGACCGACCTCCTGGAGAACCTCGTCGCCCATGTCACGGACGGCGAGCCGCTGTGGGTGCCACCGGCGGAGACCGGTGCGTTCATGCGGGTCGTCGAGGCGGTCCGCACCGCTCCGGATCCGCTGGAGGTGCCGGCCGGGCACTGGCACGGCGAGCCCGGCGAGAGCGCGCCGCGCCGGGTCGTCGACGGGATCGACGCCCTGGTCGACGCGAGCGCCGACGAGCTGCGGCTCTTCTCCGAACTCGGCGCCGCCTGGGCGCCGTCGACCCGGGCGGGGGTCCGATGACCACCGAGCGGCCGACCCTCCTGCGGTGCGCGGGCCGCACCGTCGCCCGCTACACCACCCGGCCCCCGCTGGCCCTCGACCACTCCCCCCGGCCGTACCTGCACCCGGTGACGACCCTCGGCGGGCGGGTCGTGACCGAGACCGTGCCCGAGGACCACCCGCACCACCTGGGGGCGGGGGTCGCCGTCCCCGACGTCGCGGGCCACAACTTCTGGGGCGGGCGCACCTTCGTCCGGGGCCGCGGCTCGGTCGAGCTCGACAACCACGGCGTGCAGCGCCACGACGGGTTCAAGCTGTGCGACCCGGACGGCTTCGTCGAGGAGCTGACCTGGTGGGCGGCGGGCGAACGGCTCCTGCGCGAGCACCGGACCGTGGCGGCCACCGCCCTCACGGACACCGCCTGGGCGCTCGACCTCACCTTCTCCCTCGCCAACGTGTCGGGGCGGGACCTGTCGGTCGGCAGCCCCGCGACGAACGGCCGGCCGGGGGCCGCGTACGGCGGCTTCTTCTGGCGCGCGCCCAAGGAGGCGGCGGTGCCCGTGGTCTTCGGCGCGGAATCCGGCGCGGACGACGAGGAGTCGGTCCACGGCGCCCGCTCCGACTGGGTGGCGCTCGCGGGCGAGGGCTGGACCCTGGTCTTCGCCGGGGCGACGGAGACGACCCGCCGCGACCCGTGGTTCGTGCGGGCCGCCGAGTACCCGGGCGTGGGCTCGTCCCTCGCCCACGACGGCCGGCTGCCGGTGCCCGCCGGGGAGACGTTCGTACGGCGGGTGGTGACCGTCGTCGCCGACGGCCGGCTCGACCGGTCCGGCGCCGCCGCCCTGGTCCGCAAGGCGGTGGCCTCGTGACCCGCCCGGCCGGCCGGGCCGACACCGGCGACCTGGGCGACGGCACGTACCGCAATCCCGTGCTCGCGGCCGACTGGTCGGACCCGGACGTGGTCCGGGCCGGCGAGGACTACTACCTGACGGCGTCCAGCTTCGGCCGCGCCCCCGGCCTCCCGCTGCTGCACTCCCGGGACCTGGTCAACTGGACGATCGTGGGCCATGCCCTGGAGCGGCTCGAACCGGCGGCCGCGTTCACCGCGCCCCGGCACGACCGCGGGGTGTGGGCCCCCTCGCTCAGGCACCACGACGGCCGGTTCTGGATCTTCTGGGGCGATCCCGACCACGGGATCTACCAGGTCAACGCCGCCTCGGTGCGAGGGCCGTGGACCGCCCCGCACCTGGTGAAGTCGGGGCTCGGGCTGATCGACGCCTGCCCCCTGTGGGACGAGGAGTCCGGCGAGGCGTACCTCGTCCACGGGTGGGCGAAGTCCCGGGCCGGGTTCAACAACCGGCTCACCGGGCACCGGATGAGCCCCGACGGCACGAAGGTCCTCGACGAGGGCCGGGTCCTCGTCGACGCCGACCGGATCCCGGGCTGGTTCACCCTGGAGGGCCCAAAGCTCTACCGGCACGACGGCTGGTTCTGGATCCTCGCCCCGGCCGGGGGCGTGGCCACGGGCTGGCAGGGCGCCTTCCGGTCACGGTCGTTCCACGGCCCGTACGAGGAGCGGACCGTCCTCGCGCAGGGCGACACCGACGTCAACGGCCCCCACCAGGGCGGCTGGGTGCGCACCCAGCACGGCGAGGACTGGTTCCTGCACTTCCAGCAGTCGGGCGCGCACGGCCGGCTCGTCCACCTCCAGCCGATGCGCTGGGGTGCGGACGGCTGGCCGGTGCTCGGCGACGGCGGCGCGCCCGTCCGGGTCCACCGCAAGCCGGACCTGCCGGAGCAGCCGCCGTCGCGGCCGGCGGTCGACGACACCTTCCCCGGCGGGCGGTTCGGCCGCCAGTGGCAGTGGACCGCCAATCCGGACGAGGGCTGGGCGACCCAGCACGCGGGCGACGGCCTGCGCCTCGGCTGTGTGCGTACGGACCGGCTCGACGACCTGCGGAGCGTTCCGCACGTGCTCACGCAGCGGCTGCCGGCCCGGGCGTGCGCGGTCGAGGTCGGGCTGCGGCTGGACGGCGAGGCCGCCGGGGCCCGCGCGGGCCTCGTGGTCCTGGGCGACGCGTACGCCTGGATCGGCCTGGAGCGCGCCCGGGACGGCACGGTCCGGCTGGCGCACCGGTTCGCCCCGGCCAACGCCCACACCGAGCGGGACGCGGCCCGCTCGCGGCCGGTGGCCGGGGGCCGGGTCCTGCTGCGGATCGAGGTCACGGCGGACGCGCGCTGCCGATTCTCGTACTCCTCCGACGGCACCGATGACGGTCCGGTCCCGCTGGGCCCGGAGTTCGCCGCCACCCCCTGGCGCTGGGTCGGCGCGCTGCTCGGCCTGTTCGCGGGGGCACCGGAGGGCTCGGGACACGCCGGGACGGCCGTGTTCTCGGACTTCCGCGTCACTCCCTGAGCGGCCCCACGGCGCACGCTCACATACCCCCTGAGCCGCCCCACGGCTCACGTCACCCCCGAGCCGCCCCACGGCTCACGTCACCCACGCGCCGACCCACGGCTCGTGTCACTCCCCGTACTCCCCCACATCCCCACCCCATCCCCATCCCCATCCCCATCCCCATCCCCGCAAGACCCCGAGAGAAGAGAGCCGACGATGACCATCTTCCCCGGCGGACGGCGCAGAGCCGCCGTCGCCCTCGCCCTGTCCGGTGTCCTCGCCCTGACCGCCACCGCCTGCGGTGACGACGGCAGCGGCGCGGGCGGCGACAAGGGTACGGAGGGATCGGGCAAGGGCAAGATCACCTTCTGGGACAACAACGGCGGCGTCCGCACCGATGTCTGGAAGGAGATCATCGCGGACTTCGAGAAGGCGAACCCGGACATCGACGTCGAGTACGTCGGCGTGGCCTCCAAGGAGGTGCAGTCCAAGTACGACACCGCCATCCAGGGCGGCGCCCTGCCGGACGTCGGCGGCGTCGGCGCGGCCATGCTCGCCGGGATCGCCGCCCAGGACGCCCTGGAGCCGCTGGACGCGCGGGTCGAGGACAGCGCGCTCAAGGGCAAGCTGAACACCGGCATGGTCGACAGCGTCAAGGCCGCCGGCGGCCAGGACAAGCTGTTCACCGTCCCGACCTCCGCCAGCAACGGCGTCCTCTACTACCGCACCGACCTGTTCAAGGCGGCCGGCCTGGCCGAGCCCACCACCTGGTCGGCGTTCTACGCGGCGGCGGAGAAGCTCACCGCCAGGGACAAGAACCGTTTCGGCTACACGATCCGCGGTGGCGCCGGCTCCATCGCGCAGGCCCTGGACGCGATGTACGGCCAGAGCGGCATCACCGACTTCTGGAACGGCGACAAGACCACCGTCAACGACCCGAAGAACGTCGCGGCCCTGGAGAAGTACGCCGGCCTGTTCAAGAGGACGACGCCGGCCGCCGACGTCAACAACGACTTCACCAAGATGGTCGCGCAGTGGGACAGCGGCGAGATCGGCATGCTGAACCACAACCTCGGCTCGTACCAGGACCACGTGAAGGCGCTCGGCACGGAGAAGTTCCGGGGCATCCCGAACCCGACCCTGGACGACGGCACCCGCGTGCAGGTCTCCAACCCGGTCGACGGCCTCGGCCTCTTCTCGACGAGCAAGAACAAGGCCGCCGCCTGGAAGTTCATCGAGTTCGCCGCCTCCCACGAGTCCAACAGCAAGTGGAACAAGTCCGCCGGCGCGATCCCCGCCAACACCGAGGCCGCGAAGGACGCGTGGCTCCAGGAGGCCGAGCCGACCAAGCTCGCCGCCGACGTCCTCTTCAGCGGCAAGGCCGCGATCGTGCAGCTGCCGTACTACCTGCCCGACTGGAACACCATCTCCAAGGCCGACAACGAGGCCGGCTTCCAGAAGGTCCTGCTCGGGAAGGCCACCGCCAAGGAGTTCCTCGACGCTCTCGCCGAGCAGCTGAACGCGGCCCAGGCCGAGTGGAAGCAGCAGAAGAAGTGAGCGTCGGCCGCCGCGCGGTGGTCACGGCCGGGGCGGGCCTCGCGCTCGCCCTGGCCGGGGCGCCCACCGCCCGTTCCCACGGACTCCCTTCCCCGGGACCCTCTCCCCAGGGACTCCCTCCCCGAGGACGCCCCCGCATGCGCACCGTTCACGTCGCGGGCGACTCCACGGCCGCCCAGAAGTACGCCGACGCCGCGCCCGAGACCGGGTGGGGCATGGCACTGCCCTTCTTCCTCCACAAGGGGCTGACCGTCGCCAACCACGCGGTCAACGGACGCAGCACCAAGAGCTTCCTCGACGAGGGCCGGCTCGACGCGATCCTGACGACGATCCGCCCCGGCGACCTGCTCCTCGTCCAGTTCGGCCACAACGACGCCAAGACCGCCGACCCCACCCGCTACACCGAGCCGTGGACCACCTACCAGGACAACCTGCGGGTATTCGTCGAGGGCGCGCGGGCCAGGGGCGCCCTCCCGGTGCTCGCCACCTCCGTCGAGCGGCGGAAGTTCGCCGCCGACGGCACGGCGCTGCGCACGCACGGCGCCTATCCGGCGGCGATGCGGGAGACCGCCCTGGAGTCGGACGTCCCGCTGCTCGACATCGAGGCGCTGTCGCTCGCCCTGTGGCAGGAGCTCGGCCCCGAGGCCACGAAGACGTACTTCAACTGGACCGCGACCGAGCAGGACAACACCCACTTCAACCCGCCCGGCGCGATCGAGGTGGCCCGCCTCGTCACCGCCGAGCTGCTCCGCACGCACGTCCTCGCACCGCGCGAGACGTGCCGCCTGGACGACGAGATACCCACCGACCGGATCACCTGGACCGTTTCCGAGGAGAGCTGACCGTGAACCGAAGCAAGCAGCTGGGAGTGGTGGCCGCGACCGCCCTCGCCCTGACGGTCACCGCGCCCGCCGCCGGCGCCCACACCGGCCACCGCCCAGCCGTGGACCCGGCGAGGGCGACCCTGCCGGCCGGCGACGGCTGGGCGGCCGAGGGCACGGGCACCACCGGCGGGTCCGCCGCCGACGCCTCCCGGGTCTTCACCGTCACCACCTGGGCCGAGTTCCGCGCCGCGCTCGAAGCGCCCGGCACCGAGCCCCGGATCGTGAAGGTGCGGGGCACGCTGGACGCGACCGCCGAGGGCTGCGCCGCCTTCGAGGCCCCCGGTTACGACTTCGCCCGCTACCTCGCCGACTACGACCCGGCGGTCTGGGGGTACGAGAACGAGGTCACCGGCCCCCAGGAGGACCTGCGCGCCGCCTCCGCCACCGACCAGGGCGAGGCCATCAAGGTGAAGGTGCCGGCGAACACCACGATCGTGGGTGTCGGGAGGCACGCGGGGATCACCGGCGGCAGCCTCCAGGTGCAGGGCGTGGACAATGTCATCGTCCGCAACCTCACCCTGGAGAGCCCCCTCGACTGCTTCCCGCAGTGGGACCCGACGGACGGCGCGACCGGGGCGTGGAACTCCGAGTACGACAGCCTCGTCGTGTACGGCTCCACGCACGTCTGGATCGACCACAACACCTTCACCGACGGGGCCCACCCGGACAGTTCGCTGCCCTCGTACTACGGGGAGGTCTACCAGCAGCACGACGGCGAGCTGGACGTCGTGCGCGGCGCGGACTACGTCACGGCCTCGTGGAACGTCTTCACCGACCACGACAAGACCCTGATGATCGGCAACAGCGACAGCGCCGGCGCCACCGACCGGGGCAGGCTCCGCGTCACCCTCCACCACAACCTCTTCGACAAGGTCGTGGAGCGGGCGCCCCGGGTGCGCTTCGGCCAGGTCGACGCGTACAACAACCACTTCGTGGTGGCGGGTCCGTCCTACGTCTACAGCCTCGGCATCGGCCAGGAGTCGCAGCTCGTCGCGGAGAAGAACGCCTTCACTCTCGCCTCCGACGTGCCCGCCGGGCAGATCCTGAAGAAGTGGAAGGACGCGCCGGTCACGACCTCCGGCAACTACGTCAACGGCCGCCCGGTCGACCTGCTCGCCGTCCACAACGAGCAGTTCCCCGCGGAGATCCTGCGCGGGGACGCGGGCTGGACGCCGGTGCTGCGCACCCGTGTCGACCACCCGAGGGCCGTCCCCGCCCTCGTCGACCACCGCGCGGGCGCGGGCCGCCTGCGCTGACCCCCGAGCGAAAGGAGGCCGGGGCCGACGCGCCTCCCCGGCCTCCTTTCTCCCTTCTCTCTCCTCGCCACTCCTCTCCCCCTCGTCCAGCGAAGGAGCACCCGCATGCCCTCGCACCACCCCGGAAGCGCCGCCCCCGGCCGCCGCGCCCTGCTCACCGCCGGTCTCGGCGCGGCCGTCGCCCTGGCCCTGCCCGCCCCGGCGGCGGGCGCCTCCCCGCTGTCGGGCAGGCCCTTCGGCCGTTTCGGTTCGCCCGCCGCCCGCCTCACCGGGCGGACGCTGTACGTGCACCCCGGCGGCCGCGGCGACCACACCACCGTCCAGGCCGCGGTCTCCGCCGCGAGCGGCGCCGGCTGGACGCTGGTGCTGGCCCCCGGGACGTACCGGGAGACGGTCGTCGTGAGCGCCGCCCGCACCGGCATGACCTGGATCGGCGCGAGTGGCGACCCCCGGGACGTCGTCGTGGTGTACGACAACGCCGCCGGGACTCCCCGCCCCGAGGGCGGCACCTACGGCACGAGCGGCTCCGCGACGACCACCGTGCAGGCGGACGGCTTCACCGCCCAGGGGGTGACCTTCGCCAACGACTTCCTCCGCACCGACCTCCCCGGGAACCCCGGCACGCAGGCCGTCGCGCTGAAGGCGCAGGGTGACCGCTCGGCGTTCTTCCACTGCCGGTTCCTCGGCCACCAGGACACGCTCTACGCGGACTCGACGTCCCTGGCGTCCTTCGCCCGGCAGTACTTCGCGCACTGCTACGTCGAGGGTGACGTCGACTTCGTCTTCGGCCGGGCCCGGGCGGTCTTCGAGCACTGCCACTTCCGTACGCTGGTCCGCACCGACCTGGCGGGCGCCCCGTACGGCTTCGTCTTCGCCCCGTCGACGGCGGGCCCCAACCCGTACGGCTTCCTGGCCTCGCGCTGCCGGATCACCAGCGAGGCGCCCGACGGCTACTACAAGCTGGCCAGGCCCTGGGTACCGAGCTCGGACACGACCGCCCGGCCGTCGCTCGTGGTCCGGGACAGCGTCCTCGGCCCCGGGATCGACGCCGTCGCCCCGTACGCGAACATGCGCGACGCCCACCCCTGGCAGGCTCAGCGCTTCGCGGAGTACCGCAACAGCGGCCGGGGCGCGACGGTCACCGTCCCGGAGAACCGCCCCCAGCTCGGCGCCGCCGAGGCGGCGACGGCGACCCGTGGGACGTACCTCGGGGACTGGGAGCCCCGGAGGGCCTTCGCCTGACGGGGAGCGCGAGGCACCTGGCCCCGACAGGGACGCGCGAGGCACCCGGCCCCGACGGGGTCCGGGTGCCTCGCCGTTCACGCCCGCAGGAGGGGGAAGTCCGCCTGTGCCCAGAGCGCACGGAGGTGGGCGGGCCCATCGCCGTCATCGGTGTCGTCGGTCCGCCACACCTCGGCCCGTCCGGTGGCGGCGTCGAACGGCGGCCAGCCCGGCTCTCCGGTCGCGGCGAAACCGGCCCAGGCGCCCACCATCCGGGCCGCGAGGTCGTGGTCGGCGGGGGTGGGGGCGCCGCCGATGAGGAAGGCCGCGCACTCCTTGTCGATGGTGCCGAAGGCGAAGGGGACGTCCGCGCAGTGCCAGGCCCGGACCGCTCCGTCGGGTCCGGTGCGCCGCCGGTCGAAGCGCGCCAGGAACGTCCTGCCGCCGGCCCACGCGTGCTGTTCGGCGAGCCGGCAGGCGTACTCGCCGAACAGGAGGTCGCCGAAGACCGCCAGGTAGACGTCGAGCACCGGTGCGTCGGGCAGCGCGGCGCGATAGCCGGCGACGAGCCCTTCAGGTGTGCCGAAGTCCTCGGCGAAGCGCTCCAGTTGCTCTCCGGTGGTGACCTTCGCGCAGCTGCCGACGGCGTCGAGCAGCCAGTACTCCTCGGTGGTGTGGCAGACGAGGAGGTCCACGTCCCGGCCCGCGCCCTCCGCGAGGCCCGTGAGGGGGTCGGTGGGCAGGACGTCCCCGTCGAGGACGGGGGCGTACAGCGAGGGATCGTAGTGGCGGGAGCCGGAGGCGGGATCGCGCCGGTAGTCGTCGACCACCTGGTCGGAGGCGGTGACGAGGTCCAGCGGCGTCGCCGCCGCAAGGCCCTCGGGGGTGGCGGGGCGGCCCGCCGCGGCGGCGACCTCGCGCGTGGTCGCGGCGGCGATGCCGGGCGTGTAGCAGGGGCTGGCCGGGCTGTGGAGGACGGCCCGGTGGAACAGTCCGCGTGCCCGGTCCATCACCATGAGGCAGGCGATCGAGGCCGCCCCCGAGGACTGGCCGGCCACCGTCACGTTGCCGGGATCGCCGCCGAACGCGGCGATGTTCTCCCGCACCCACCGCAGGGCGGCGACCTGGTCGAGCAGGCCGCGGTTGTCGGGGTGGGCGGTGCCGTCGGCGGCGGGTCCGGTGGCGGGGATGTGCCCGAACCCCTCGAAGCCGAGGCGGTAGTTGAGGGTGACCACGACCAGTCCGGCGCGGGCGAGGGCGTGGCCGTCGAAGTCGGGCTGGGCCGAGGAGCCGAAGGTGTAGGCGCCCCCGTGGATCCAGACGAGGACGGGCAGGGAGCCGCCGTCCGGGGCCGGGGTCCAGACGTTGACGGTGAGGACGTCCTCGTCGCCCGGCGACCAGCCGGGCGCGCCGGGCAGTTCCGCCGACTGCGGGGCGACGGGGCCGAAGGCCGTACCGTCCCGTACGTCGGCCCACGGGGCCGCCGGGGCGGGCTCCCGGAACCGGTGGACGCCGAACGGCGGTGCGGCGTAAGGGATTCCGAGCACGGCGACGACCTCGTCGGAGGCCCGGAAGCCCCGTACCGCACCGTGCGTCGTCTTGAAGATGTCCATGGGTCAAGCGTGTCATCCGGCCCTTCGCCCGCACCAACACCAAGATCATGACGATTCACGCACCACCGATGTCAATCGCGGGCGCCCGCCCCTCAGGGCAGCAGGTCGACGCAGTCGAACGCGGTGCCCGCGCTCAGGAAGCCGGTGCCGGTGGAGCCGCTGACGACGTTCAGCTTCAGGACGTTGTACTGGCTCGGGTCGGTCTTCCAGGCGCTCGCCGGGACGACGTAGGTGAAGGTGTGGTTGTTGCCCCGGTAGGAGCCGTTGGTCAGCGAGCGGGTCGAGGGCTGGGCCGGGGGCGAGGGGATCGCGGAGACCCAGTCGTTGACGGTGACCTGGGGCCGGCCGTTGAGGAAGGCGGTGGTGACGCCGATCCGGAGGGTGTGCGCGGCGGCGGCCTGGGCGGCGGTGAGCCTGAAGTACACGAGGACGCCGTCGTTGACGTCCTTCCACAGGTAGCAGGGGAAGGAGGCGGCGACGTCACCGGCTCCCAGCACGACGTTCCCGGTCCAGGACGCGGCCCGGACGTCGGCGGGGTGGGCGTAGGTCATGAGGGTGGCGTTCTTGAACCCGCCGGGCGTGCCGTCCCAGTCGCCGATGCGCCAGATCGCGGGGGCGGCGCTCGGGTCGTTGGTGAGGGTGAGGGTGTGCAGGGCGGTGGCGGCGCCGGCGGTGACGGTCACCGTGCCGGTGTGGACGGCGAGTTCGCCCTTGTAGACGGTGAGGGTGTACGTGCCGGGGAGCATCCCCCGGCAGGAGAAGGCGCCGGTGCCGGCGGTGGCGCGGGTCCAGTACTGGGCGGCGGCGTTGGCGAAGCCGACGGTGTACGGGTGGTCCGCGTCCATGCCGGCGAGGCCGACGCCCGCGACCCGGCCGCGGCCCGCGGCGCCGACCCAGCCGGGGATGCCGAGGCCGTCGACCCAGGAGGTGTCGTGGTTGGCGGCGAAGAGGGCCGGGGAGGGCGTCCCGCCGTCGGTGAAGGCGAGCAGGTAGGGGCCCTGGAGGCCGAAGCGCATCGCCTCCGTCTGGGACTGGTTGTAGTGGAGGATCTCGTACAGGCCGACGCCGAGTTCGTTGGAGTGGCGGAGGAGCGAGCGGTAGAACGGGCCGCCCGAGGCCTTCTCGTGGTTGGAGCGGACCATCCAGAGGCCGGCCGAGCCGGTGGTGTAGCCGATGGTGTCGTAGTCCATGACGCGGACGCCGGAGTAGTGCTTGGAGCGGGTGTGGCCGTCGGCGCGCTGCCAGACGTCCCCGGCCTCGATGACGGTGTCGGCGCCCTCGACCCAGGAGTCGGGGCCCGCGTTCGGGAAGATCCCCGGCTTGAGGCGGGCGATGAAGCGGGTCGCGGTGAAGGACGTGTCGGCCTTGTGGGTCCACAGATAGACGTTGTTCAGGCCGGAGCGGGCCGCGATGTAGTGGCGGAGCGTGCCGTGGACGACGGTGACGAGGACGGTGGAGCCGGTCTGCACGAGGGTGACGGTGGAGGCGCCGAGTCCGGACTCGACGTGCGAGTGCTTGCCGCCGTACCCCTCGTACTCCGTGCCCTTGTAGACGAGGGACGTGAGGTCCCCGGTCGACTTCGAGACCTTGAACACGAGTCCGGCGCCGGTGTCGACGACGTACTGCGCGCCGTCGTCGCTCCAGCCGAAGCCGGCCGCCGAGGCGGTGCCGGGCGCGAGGCCCGCGGTGGCGGCGAGGGCCACGCTCGCACCGAGGAGGGTGCGGCGGCGGAGGGGGTGCTGGGAGGTGCTGTCGTCGTACGAGCGCATCGGCGTGCGGCTCCTTCGGTACGAGGGGTACGGGGCGGCTCCCGGTTGCCCCTAGGGGGTGTCGTCACATTCCCGTCGTCGCCCCTAGGGCGGCCCCGCGGCGTCTGGTGCGTGCTCTCGGCGTGCCGGGTGGAAGCCCACGTACTGGACGTACGTGGGCTTCCACCCGGTGCGGCGAGAGTGCGTGCCTGGGG
>NZ_BMSF01000019.1 GCF_014649015.1 Streptomyces narbonensis | reverse complement strand
CATCGACCTGGTCCGCGAGATGTTCCGCATCGCCGACGGCGAAGAGCTCGGCTACGGCGACCCCGCCGTCCGCGGCCACTCCTTCGAGTTCCGCATCAACGGCGAGGACCCCGGCCGCGGCTTCCTGCCCGCCCCCGGCACCGTCACCCTCTTCGACGCCCCCACCGGCCCCGGCGTCCGCCTCGACGCCGGCGTCGAGTCCGGCTCCGTCATCGGCCCCGCCTGGGACTCGCTCCTGGCCAAGCTGATCGTCACCGGCGCGACCCGCGAACAGGCGCTCCAGCGCGCCGCCCGCGCCCTCGCCGAGTTCAAGGTGGAGGGCATGGCCACCGCCATCCCGTTCCACCAGGCCGTCGTGGTCGACCCGGACTTCACCGCGGACCCGTTCCGCGTCCACACCCGCTGGATCGAGACCGAGTTCGTCAACGAGATCAAGCCCTTCTCCACCGGGGCCGACGCGGAGGCGGAGGACGGGACGGGCCGCGAGACGCTCGTCGTCGAGGTCGGCGGAAGACGTCTGGAGGTCTCCCTGCCGTCCAGCCTGGGCATGGCACTGGCCCGCACAGGCCTGGCCGCCGGCGCCAAGCCGAAGCGCCGCTCCGCCAAGAAGTCCGGCCCGGCCGCGTCCGGCGACACCCTCGCCTCCCCGATGCAGGGCACGATCGTCAAGGTCGCCGTCGAGGAAGGCCAGGAGGTGGCCGAAGGCGACCTGATCGTCGTCCTCGAAGCCATGAAGATGGAACAGCCGCTGAACGCACACAAGGCGGGCATCATCAAGGATCTGAGTGCGGCCGTGGGTGCCTCGCTCACCTCCGGCGCCGCGATCTGCGAGATCAAGGACTGACCCAGTCCGAGCCGCTCCGAGCCGCTCCGAGCCGCTCCGAGCCGCTCCGACCCGGCTCTTCCCGGAGCTGGCTCGGCCGACGGCACAACGCCTGCCCGGGAAGGGGGTCAGGCGTTGTTGACCGGCAGGACGTCCGGTGAGAGCGCGCCCGCCCGGGCCGCCGACGAGGTCATGAGACGACGGTGGTGGCGGCGGCAGAGCACCTCGTAACCGACCTCCCCCGCAGGCCGGTTCACGTCTCCGACCACGACCTGGGCGCCCTCGACGACCATCTCGCCGCCCACCGTGCGGGCGTTGTGCGTGGCCCTGGCCCCGCACCAGCACAGCGCCTCGACCTGGAGCTGCTCGATCCGGTCCGCCAGCTCGATCAGCCGCTGCGAACCGGGGAAGAGCTTGGTCCGGAAGTCGGTGGTGATGCCGAAGGCGAAGACGTCGAGGTCGAGGTCGTCGACGATTCGGGCGAGCTGGTCGATCTGCTCCGGCGCGAGGAACTGCGCCTCGTCGACGATCACGTAGTCGGCCTTGCCGCCCTGGGACAGCTGGGTGACGAGGTACGCGTACAGGTCCATGCCCTGCGGAGCCTCGACCGCCTCCGTCACCAGGCCGAGCCGGGAGGACAGCTTGCCCTCGCCCGCCCGGTCGTCACGGGTGAAGATCACGCCCTGGAGCCCGCGCGCGTCGCGGTTGTGGGCGATCTGGAGGGCCAGGGTGCTCTTCCCGCAGTCCATGGTTCCGGAGAAGAAGACCAGCTCGGGCATGACGGGTCGGGGACCTTTCGGGTCGGAAGGTTTCGGAAACGCTTCAGGAACGGACTTCGAGCAGCGGAACGAGCTGCTCCGCGGGGGTCATGGACCCGTGCATGCCGACCATCGCCGACTCGTGGGGCTCGTTGACGGACGCGGTGATCGCGACGTCGTCGTGGGCCGCGGCGACCACGTCGCCGATCCTGCCGTACACCCGGTCGTCGATCTCGTCGCCGAACCAGCCCAGAGCGATGGCCTCGTCCCGGCCCGCCACCCAGAACTGCTCGCCGATCACCTCGCGCCAGCAGGTGAGGACGTCGGCCTCGGCGCCGGGGACCGCGTACACATGACGGGCACGGCCCTCGCCGCCGAGCAGGGCCACGCCCGCGCGCAGCTCCCAGTCCTCGTCGAAGTCGATGCGGTGCTGCTCGTCGAAGGGGATGTCGACCATGCCGTGGTCGGCCGTGACGTACAGCGCGGAGCGGGGCGGCAGCTGCTCCGCGAGCCGCTGCACGAGCCGGTCGACGAACATGAGCTGTCCGCGCCAGGCGTCGGAGTCGATGCCGAAGCGGTGTCCCGCGCCGTCGAGTTCGCTGTAGTACGTGTAGACCAGCGAGCGGTCGCCGGCGGCGAGCTGCTCGGCGGCGAAGTCCATGCGCTCCTCGCCGCTGAGCCGACCGTGGAACGTCCCGCCGCTGAGCGCGACCTGGGTGAGCGGGGTCTGCTCGAAGATCGGGGAGGACACCTGGGCGGTGTGGATCCCGGCCGCGTGCGCGAGCTGGAAGACGGTGGGGTACGGCTGCCAGACGCGCGGCTCGGTCCACGGCCGCCAGCGCAGCTGGTTCATCAACTCGCCGGTGTCGGGGTTGCGCACGGTGTAGCCGGGCAGCCCGTGCGTACCGGGGTAACGGCCCGTGCCGACCGAGGCGAGCGAGGTCGCGGTGGTGGCGGGGAAGCCGGCGGTGACCGGCCGGCCCGTGCCGCCGCGCGAGGAACCGATCAGTGAGGTCAGGTACGGGGCCTCGTCCGGGTGGGCCTTGATCTGCTCCCAGCCGAGCCCGTCGATCAGGAAGACGCAGTTCCGGTCGGCCGGGGCCAGCTCCGCGATCCGCTGGTCGAAGCCGGGCACGCCCTGCGCCGCGACGAGCGTCGGGAGCAGGTCGCCGAGGGAGCCGAAGGTGTACTCGGGCACCGGTGCGGTGTCCGGGGACAGCGGGACCGGGTCGTCGGGCCAGCCGTGGGCGAAGGCGGTGGGCTGGACCATCAGCGAGCGGTGGCGGCGGTGGCCGCGATCGCTTCGGAGAGCGCCTGGGCGAAGGCCAGGGTCTGCCGGACGGTGTCGGGGCCGTCGCCGGCCTCGCTCACCCGCAGGCTGAGGTCGTCGGCGGTGGCGTTGCCGGTGTAGCCGTGGTCGGCGTCACAGTTGGCGTCGCCGCAGGCGGCGGGCTCCAGGTCGATGCGGGAGACGGCGCCCCAGCCGATGGTGAGCACCACCTCGCGGGGCAGCGTGCCCGGCGTGTACGACTCGGGGTTGGCGACGACACGGCTGACGACGACCGAGGAGATCCGGTCGAGCTTCACGGACTCGGTGGACGTCGTGGCGTACGGAGTCGGGGAGCTGGTGTCGGCGGCCTGCTCGTCGGTGTGGCTCACGATGAAGCGGTGCGGCGTCAGGACGAGGACGGTGACGTGGCGCCGGACCTCGTTCGCGTCGAAGGTGGTCTCCTGGTGCACCACGTACGACGCCACGGCCTCGCCGCCGACAGCGGCCTCCACCGCCTCGGCCACGAGGGCCGGGTAGTAGCCGCTGCGCTCGATCGCCGCGCGCAGCCCCTGGGTCGTCGTACCGCTCTTCGCCATGGACTCCATCCTAATCCGTATGTAAGGACTGCTTGGCCGATTGTGAAGGGGGCCGGGCCGTTCGAGAGCGCCGGGGCTGTGACATCTGACTCCATCCCGGCCGGTGAAAGCCCTCCCGCGGATCGGTGGGCGGTCCTGGCGCACGCCGGGGCGGCCGGCGCCTTCGGGCGTCAGCACCAGGAACTTGATCACTCGTTGGTGTGGGCCGGACCGGGGCCCGCGGGGTGAGCCGCTGCCACGAGCGGCCGGGGACCGGGGTCTCGGCGCCCCCCTCGGAGCCTCAGTAGCTCGGCAGGCGGCGCGGGCCGAGGTCGGTGCGGGGCGGGGGCGGGGCCAGTCGGACGGTGGCCCCGAGGACGGACAGTCCGCGCGGGGCGACGACGACCGGCTCCAGGGAGACCGCCACCACCTCCGGGTGGTCGTCGACGAGCCGGGAGACCCTGAGCAGGAGCTCCTCCAGGGCGGGGGTGTCGACGGGGGCGGATCCGCGCCAGCCGAACAGCAGCGGGGCGGTGCGGATGGAGCGTACGAGCTCGGAGGCGTCCCGGTCGGTGGCCGGGACCAGCCGGTGGGCCGTGTCGCCGAGGAGCTCGGAGGCAGCGCCGGAGAGCCCGAAGGAGAGGACGGCTCCGACGGCGGGGTCGATGGCGGAGCGGACGAGGGTGTCGACGCCCCGGGGCACCATCGCCTGGACGACGGGCTGGAGCTCCTCGGGCTTGCCGAGGACCTCGGTCAGCTCGGCGTAGGCGGTGCGGAGCTGCTCCTCGGTGGCCAGGTCGAGCCGGACGCCGCCGAGGTCGGGGCGGTGGCGCAGGTGGGGCGCGGTCGTCTTGAGCGCGACGGGGTAGCCGAGCCGGCGGGCGGCGGCGACGGCCTCGTCGGGCGTGGGCGCGGGGAGGGTCGGCAGGACCGTGATCCCGTACCGCGAGAGCAACTCCCCGGCGTCCGCGGTGTCGAGGGTCACACCGCGCGTGTCCCCGTCGCCCCCGGCACCGAGCACGCGCTCGATGAGCCCGGCGGCCGCCGCCTCGTCGATGTCCTCGTACTCGGGCACCCGCCCGGGCTCGGCGGCCTGGCGCCGCCACTGCCCGTACCGCACGGCCTCCGCCAGCGCCCGCACGGCACGCTCGGCGGCGGGGTAGGCGGGGATGGTGGCGTGCCGGTCGGAGGTCCGGGCGGCGGTGGCCTGGTCGGTGCCCTCGGGGCCGGCCGGGTCCGCGGTCTGCGCCGGCGGCACCAGGGACGGGGGCGGGGCGCTCGTGCGGGGCGCGGCGCCGGAACCGGTGGCCGTCGCGGGGTGGACCGGAGGCCGATCCTGGTCCTGCGCCTGCGCCGATCCGGATGTCGACGCGGGTGCCGAGGCCGTACGGGTCCCCGTCGGCGCCGGTCGGGTGCTCGTCGCGACCGCGAGGGCCTCCGCCAGGCCGCCCATCTCGACGTGGACGACGACGACGGGCTTCGCCGGGGCGGGGACCGACGCGACGGCCTCGCGCAGGGAGGCCGCGAGGACCTCCCCGTCGCCGGACTCGGTGGCGCCGTTCTCCCCGACCCAGGGGATCGCGTTCACCACGACCGCGTCGGAGGTCTCGTCCGCGAGCGCCGCCGCGAGCGCGTCCCGGAAGTCCGCCGGGCCCGCCGCGGTCGTCAGGTCGAGCGGGCGCAGCGGGCGCAGTCCCTCGGTCAGGCAGGCGTCGTACGTGAGCAGGCCGAGCGACTCGGAGTTGCCGAGGATCGCGACCCTCGGCCCGGCGGGCAGCGGCTGGGCGGCGAGGAGCAGTCCGGCGTCCACGAGTTCGGTGACGGTGTCGACGCGGATCACCCCGGCCTGGCGCAGCAGCGCGGAGACCGTGGCGTGCGGGATGCGGGTGACGGGCACCCGGTGGCCGGGCGGCGCGCTGCCGCTGTGCCGGGCGCCCTTGACGACCACGACCGGTTTGACGGCGGCGGTGCGGCGGGCCAGCCGGGTGAACTTGCGGGGGTTGCCGATCGACTCCAGATAGAGGAGGACGACGTCCGTGCCCGGGTCGTCGTACCAGTGCTGGAGGAAGTCGTTGCCGGACACGTCGGCGCGGTTTCCGGCCGAGATGAAGGAGGAGAGCCCGGCTCCGTGCCGGTGGAGTCCGGCGAGGAGGGCGATCCCGATCGCGCCGGACTGGGTGAAGAGCCCGATCCGCCCGGCGGCCGGCATGTGGGGGGCGAGGGAGGCGTTGAGCCGGACGTCCTCGGAGGTGTTGATGATCCCGAAGGCGTTGGGCCCGATGATCCGCATCCCGTACGAGCGGGCCTGCCGTACGAGCTGGCGCTGCCGCTCCCGGCCGGCCGGGCCGCTCTCCGCGTATCCGGCGGAGAGGACGACGAGGCCCCGCACTCCGTGCTCGCCGCAGTCGGCGACGACCTCCGGCACCCGCTCCGCGGGGACGGCGACGATCGCCAGGTCCACGGGCTCGCCGATGGCCGCCACGGAGGGGTGGGCGGGGACGCCGTCGAGCTCCGCGGGCCCCTCGGTGAGCGCCGCGTTCACCGCGTGGACGCGGCCGGTGAAGCCGGCGCCGAGGAGGTTTCGGAGGACGGTCCGGCCGACGCCGCCGGGGGCGCGCCCGGCGCCGACGACGGCGACTGAGCGGGGGGTGAGGAGCCGCTGGACGGACCGGGCCTCCGCGCGCTGCTCCCGCGCGCGCTGGACGGCGAGGGAGCGGTCGGTCGGTTCGAGGTCGAGGTGGAGCCGGACGGAGCCGTCCTCGAAGCTCCGCTTCTGGGTGTATCCCGCGTCGGTGAAGACCTTGATCATCTTGTTGTTGGCGGGGAGCACCTCGGCGGCGAAGCGCCGGATGTCCCGCTCGCGCGCGACCGCCGCGATGTGTTCGAGGAGGGCGGAGGCGACGCCGCGTCCCTGGTGGGCATCCTGGACGAGGAAGGCGACCTCGGCCTCGTCGGCCGGGTGCGAGGCGGGCATGCCGCGGTCGTCGATGCGGTCGTAGCGGACGGTGGCGATGAACTCGCCGCCCACGGTCGCGGCGAGGCCCACCCGGTCGACGAAGTCGTGGTGGGTGAAGCGGTGGACGTCCTTGGCGGAGAGCCGTGGGTAGGGCGCGAAGAAGCGGTAGTACTTCGACTCGTCCGACACCTGCTCGTAGAAGCTGACCAGCCGGTCGGCATCGTCGGCGGTGATGGGCCTGATACGCGCGGTGCCGCCGTCCCGGAGCACCACGTCCGCCTCCCAGTGATCGGGATAGGCGTGCTCCGGTGACGCCGGTGGTGCCGGTCGATCCGCCGCTTCCGACTGCTCCGACGCGCTCTGCATGGGGCCAGCCTACGGCCGGTGCACGACACCGGCACCGGTCGCGCGGCGGGTGCGTGCCGTGCAAGGTGGGGAGGGCCGAAGGGCGGTGCCGTCCGGGCCGAAGGTCGGCACGAGCATCGTGCATCCCGTGAGAGACTGGTCTAGACAACCCGCTTGAGACTTGAAGGGCAACACCATGGCTGAGCGCCGCGTCAACGTCGGCTGGGCCGAGGGCCTCCACGCCCGCCCCGCGTCCATCTTCGTCCGTGCCGCCACGGCTTCCGGCGTTCCGGTGACGATCGCCAAGTCCGACGGCACCCCCGTGAACGCCGCCTCGATGCTCGCGGTGCTCGGCCTGGGCGCGCAGGGCGGCGAGGAGATCGTCCTGGCTTCGGAGGCCGACGGCGCCGAGGTCGCGCTCGACCGTCTCGCGAAGCTGGTTGCCGAGGGCCTCGACGAGCTCCCCGAGACCGTCTGACCCCGCCTTCCCGTACGACGAGACCGCGGCTGCCGGAATTCCGGCGCCGCGGTTCTCGCGTTTCCGGAGCCTGCATTCCGGGGGCTGCATTCCGGAGCCGGCATTCCAGGGCCTGCGTTCGGAGCCCGCGTTTCGAGTAATTTCCGGGCAGCGCAAATAGGCTCCGCCGAATTACTTCTCTTTGTATACGGTGCGCGCGTTAATTCTGGCCGCTCGCCGTGTTGACGACATGTTGCGAAACCCTCACACGGCCGTGCTCCGGCCTTTTGAGCCGGTGCAGCGCCAGCGAGCGCTCCGCGTGCAGCGCCGTCAGCGCCCTGGCCCTCTCGGCGTCGCCGCGCGCGACGGCGTCCACGATGGCGCCGTGCTCGGACCAGGCCTCCACGGGATGGGCGGGCAGGTCGACCGCGTACATCCAGGCGATCTTGTGCCGGAGCTGGGTGAGCAGCGCGGTCAGGGCCGGGCTGCCGGAGGCCTGCGCCAGCGTCTCGTGGAACCAGCCCCCGAGTGAGCGCAGATCCTCGCCCTGGCCGCGCCTGGCCCGCTCCTGCCCCAGCCTGACCAGGCCGCGCAGCACCTTCAGGTGCGCCTCGGTGCGTCGCTGCGCGGCACGGGCCGCGCCCAGGGGTTCGAGCAGGGCCCGCATGTCGAGCAGATCGGCCGCCTCCTGCTCGGTGGGCTCGGCGACATGGGCACCGGCATGGCGCCGGGTGACGACGAAGCCCTCGGACTCCAGGGTGCGCAGCGCCTCGCGGACCGGGACACGGGAGACCCCGTAGCGGCGCGCGAGCTGCTCCTCGGTCAGCCGCCCGCCCCGCTCGAAGACGCCGGAGACGATGTCGTCCCGGATCGCCGTGCATACCGATTGCGCGGGAACGCGCATGTCCGACCTCCGCCTTGGTCCGCGAGAGAGAAATGGAGCGACGCCTGTTCTGCGTCTGTTCCGCGACTCTATTGCAGGAGGCCGGAAATTCCGATGCCCCTCTGGAATTCAGGCAGGTGTTCCGGTCGGCAAAAAGCCCCGGCTCAGTACGAGCCGGGGCTTCTGCGACGTGATCGGCGTGGCCTCAGAGGCTGACGCCGCGGGCACGCAGGTACGAGATGGGGTTCAGGTCCGAGCCGTAGTCGGAGCCCGTCCGCGCCTCGAAGTGGAGGTGCGGCCCGGTCGAGTTGCCGGACGAGCCCGAGATGCCTATCTGCTGGCCCGGCTCGACGCTCTGACCGACGTAGACCCCGATGGACGAGAGGTGACCGTACTGGGTGTACGTGCCGTCGTTCATCCGGATGACGATGTTGTTGCCGTACGCGCCACCCCAGCCGGCCTCGACGACGGTGCCGGAGCCGACGGAGACGACCGAGCTGCCGTAGGAGGCGTGGAAGTCGATGCCGGAGTGGCTGCCGGAGGACCAGAGCGAGCCACCGGTCTTGTAGCCGGTGGTCACGTACGAGCCGGCCACGGGGAGCTGGAAGGAGTTGAGGCGCCGGCGCTCGGCCTCGCGGGCGGCGCGCTCGCGCTCCTCGCGGACCTCCTGGGCACGGGCCTCTGCCTTGCGCTTCGCCTCGGCGCGGGCCTCTGCCTGGGCCTTCTCCTTGGCGACGGCCTCGAAGGCCTCCTGCTCCTGGGCGGCGGCCTGGGCGTCGATCCGGTCCGCGAGCGAGTCCTCGGTGATCACCTTCGTGAGGCCGGTGTCCTCGAGGGAGCGGTTCTCCGTGTCGGCGGCGAGCGCCGGGGAGGCGAGGGTTCCGATGACGCCGGTGGTGGCGAGGGTCGCGGCGCCGGCGATGCCCACGCTGCGGCGCGCCATCCGGCTCGGACCACGATGCTTCCCGGTGGCACGGGTGAACGCCATGTAGGGGCTGATCCTTTCCTTCCCTCTCGCCTACCGGGTTAGCTGACGGGTTCGGAGCAGGAAGGTCTCCTACGAGCCCCTCCGTACAGGACGAAGGCGCCCGATTCACCCCAGGGACTGTGTGGGTCCCCGGCTCCCCAGGCTCGCGCCTGACGGGGACTCGGCGATGACTGTCCGCTGCCGCGAGTGCGGCACGTACAACTGACGAACAGCCGCCCCGACGCTATGCGGATCGTCTGTCAATCACCAAACAGTCACGGCAGTTTGTAAGACATGCCACAGGGCAGACAGCCACCCTTGCCCTCAATACGGACAAAGCGGAAGGCCTCGACGAAATCATGACGTCGAGGCCTTTCGTCGCCGGGCCGGCGGATGCCGAACCGGCGGTCGTCGGGTGCGATCAGCCGGTCACCACGGTGACTTCACCGATGCCGAGCGCGCGCACGGGCTCGGCGATCTCCGCCGCGTCACCCACGAGCACGGTGACGAGCCGGTCCACCGGGAAGGCGCTGACCACGGCCGCGGTCGCCTCGACCGTGCCCGTCTCGGCCAGGCGCGCGTACAACTGGGCCTGGTAGTCGTCCGGGAGGTGCTGCTCGACCTGGTCGGAGAGCGTCCCGGCGACCGAGGCGGCCGTCTCGTACTTGAGCGGCGCCACACCCACCAGGTTCTGCACGGCGGTCTCGCGCTCGGCGTCCGTGAGACCCTCCGCCGCGAGGGTCCGCAGCACCTTCCACAGGTCGTCAAGTGCCGGACCGGTGTTGGGGGTGTCGATCGAACCGCTGATGGCGAGCATCGACGCGCCGTTCCCCTCGGCGTCGGAGCGGAGCACCTGCCCGAAGGCCCGCACGCCGTACGTGTAGCCCTTCTCCTCGCGCAGGACCCGGTCGAGCCGCGAGGTCAGCGTGCCGCCGAGGCAGTACGTGCCGAGGACCTGGGCCGCCCAGACGCTGTCGTGGCGGTCCGGACCGATCCGGCCGATCAGCAACTGGGTCTGGACCGCGCCGGGACGGTCCACGATGACGACCCGTCCGGTGTCGTCGGCGGTGATCGGCGGCATCGGGAGCGCCTCGGCCGGCTCGCCGGTCCAGGTGCCCAGCGTCTCGGCGAGGACCTTGTCCAGGTCGACGCCCGTCAGGTCGCCCACCACCACGGCGGTGGCCGTGCCGGGGCGGATATACGCCTCGTAGAAGGCGCGGACAGCGGCGGCGTCGATCGCGGCGACCGTCTCCTCCGTGCCCTGGCGGGGCCGGGACATGCGCGACTCGGCCGGGAAGAGCTCCTTGGAGAGCTGCTTGGCGGCGCGGCGGGACGGGTTGGCCGTCTCGTGCGGGATCTCGTCGAGGCGGTTGCGCACGAGGCGCTCGATCTCGGTCTCCAGGAACGCCGGGGCGATCAGCGCCTCGGAGAGCAGCCCGAGCGCCTTGGGGAGCCGGGAGGCGGGCACCTCGAGGGAGACCCGCACGCCCGGGTGGTCCGCGTGCGCGTCGAGCGTGGCACCGCAGCGCTCCAGCTCGGCCGCGAACTCCTCGGCGCTGCGCTGGTCCGTGCCCTCGGAGAGCGCACGGGCCATGATCGTGGCGACACCGTCGAGACCGGCCGGCTCGGCGTCCAGCGGGGCCGGCAGGAAGAGCTCCACGGCCACGACCTGCTGACCGGGGCGGTGGCTGGTCAGCACGGTCAGGCCGTTGGCCAGGGAGCCGCGGTCCGGGGCCGGGAAGGCCCAGGGCCGGGCGACGCCCGGCGCGGGCTGCGGGTGGAAGTCCATGCTCGTCAAAGACACGGCAGCGTCGGTCACTGGTCCGCTCCCTCTTCCTCGTCGCTGTCGCTCTCGCTCTGTTCGGTCGCCACCGGCTCGTAGACGAGCACCGCGCGGTTGTCGGGGCGCAGCCGGGCCTTGGCAGCCGCCCGCACCTCCTCGGCGCTGATGTCGAGGACCCGGTCGACGGCGGTCAGGGCGAGCTGCGGGTCGCCGAACAGCACCGCGAACCGGCACAGTTCGTCGGCGCGACCCGCGACGGTGCCGAGCCGGTCGAGCCACTCGCGCTCCAACTGGGCCTGCGCGCGCTCCATCTCCTCGGGCGTCGGGCCCTCGGCGGCGAAGCGGGCGAGCTCCTCGTCGACGGCCGCCTCGATCTGCGGGACCTCGACGCCGCCGGAGGTCTTGACGTCCAGCCAGCCCAGCGAGGGGGCCCCGGCGAGCCGCAGCAGGCCGAAGCCCGCGGCGACGGCCGTCCGGTCACGGCGGACCAGGCGGTTGTGCAGGCGGGAGGACTCTCCGCCGCCGAGGACCGTCAGTGCCAGGTCGGCCGCGTCGCACTCGCGCGTGCCGTCGTGCGGCAGCCGGTAGGCGGCCATCAGCGCACGCGCCGGGACCTCCTCGACGAGGACGACACGCTGCTCCGTGCCCATGACGTCCGGCAGCGAGCCGTCGCGCGGGGGCAGCTTGCCGTCGTGGGAGGGGATGGATCCGAAGTACTTCTCGACCCAGGCGAGGGTCTGCTCCGTGTCGATGTCCCCGACGACCGACAGCACCGCGTTGTTCGGCGCGTAGTACGTGCGGAAGAAGTTCCGCGCGTCCTCCAGCGTGGCGGCATCCAGGTCCGCCATGGAGCCGATCGGCGTGTGGTGGTACGGGTGGCCCTCCGGGTAGGCCAGCGCCGTCAGCTTCTCGAAGGCCGTGCCGTACGGCACGTTGTCGTACCGCTGGCGGCGCTCGTTCTTGACGACGTCCCGCTGGTTCTCCATGGACTCGTCGTCCAGGGCCGCGAGCAGCGAGCCCATGCGGTCGGCCTCCAGCCAGAGCGCGAGCTCCAGCTGGTGGGTGGGCATGGTCTCGAAGTAGTTGGTGCGCTCGAAGCTCGTCGTGCCGTTGAGCGAGCCGCCCGCGCCCTGCACCAGCTCGAAGTGCCCGTTGCCGTGGACCTGCTTCGAACCCTGGAACATCAGGTGCTCGAAGAGGTGGGCGAGGCCCGTGCGGCCCTCGACCTCGTGCCGCGAGCCGACGTCGTACCAGAGGCAGACCGCGGCGACCGGGGTCAGGTGGTCCTCCGAGAGCACCACGCGCAGGCCGTTCGCCAACCGGTGCTCGGTCGCTGTCAGGCCGCCGGAGCCGGCCTCGGCCGTGGCCGTGTGACCCATGGGCATGTACGTCCCTTCGATCGCGATGTGAAAAAGTCCTGCCACTGTATGCAAGCGCGCCGACACCTGGCGAAGTTCCCGTCCCGTCCAGATGTCCCTCTTCCGGGTCGCGGTCGGCGTTGTCGGTGGCACAGTCCACAATGGTCCGCGTCAGATCAACCTTGTTGGTGAAGGAGCCGCAGCCGCGATGGCCCGCCGCAGCACGAAGACACCGCCGCCGGACGACGCGTACGAGGAGAGGATCCTCGACATCGACGTCGTCGACGAGATGCAGGGCTCCTTCCTCGAGTACGCGTACTCGGTGATCTACTCGCGCGCGCTCCCCGACGCCCGCGACGGCATGAAGCCCGTCCAGCGCCGCATCGTCTACCAGATGGGCGAGATGGGGCTCCGCCCCGACCGCGGGTTCGTCAAGTGCGCCCGCGTCGTCGGCGAGGTGATGGGCAAGCTCCACCCGCACGGCGACGCGTCGATCTACGACGCCATGGTCCGCATGGCGCAGCCCTTCTCCATGCGGCTGCCCCTCGTCGACGGCCACGGCAACTTCGGCTCCCTGGGCAATGACGACCCGCCCGCCGCCATGCGGTACACGGAGTCGCGCATGGCCCCCGCCGCGCTGCTGATGACCGAGTCCATCGACGAGGACACGGTCGACTTCTCGCCGAACTACGACGGCCAGGAGCAGGAGCCGGCGGCACTGCCCGCCGCCTACCCGAACCTGCTGGTCAACGGCGCGTCCGGGATCGCGGTCGGCATGGCGACCAACATGCCGCCGCACAACCTCGGCGAGGTGATCGCGGCGGCCCGCCACCTGATCCGCCACCCGGGCGCCGACCTCGAGACGCTCATGCGCTTCGTCCCCGGTCCCGACCTGCCGACCGGCGGCCGGATCGTCGGCCTGTCCGGCATCAAGGACGCGTACGAGTCGGGCCGCGGCTCCTTCAAGATCCGCGCCACGACGACCGTGGAGACGGTGACCGCCCGCCGCAAGGGCATCATCGTGACCGAGCTGCCCTTCACGGTCGGCCCCGAGAAGGTCATCTCCAAGATCAAGGACCTCGTCGGCTCCAAGAAGCTCCAGGGCATCGCGGACGTCAAGGACCTCACCGACCGCAACCACGGCCTGCGTCTCGTCATCGAGATCAAGAACGGCTTCGTGCCGGAGGCGGTCCTGGAGCAGCTCTACAAGCTGACGCCGATGGAGGAGTCCTTCGGCATCAACAACGTGGCGCTGGTGGACGGCCAGCCGCTCACGCTCGGCCTCAAGGAGCTCCTGGAGGTCTACCTCGACCACCGCTTCGAGGTCGTCCGCCGCCGCTCCGAGTTCCGCCGCACCAAGAAGCGCGACCGGCTCCACCTGGTCGACGGCCTCCTCGTCGCACTCGTCGACATCGACGAGGTCATCCGGATCATCCGGGAGAGCGAGAACTCCGCCCAGGCCAAGGAGCGCCTGATGGAGCGCTTCTCGCTGAGCGAGATCCAGACGCAGTACATCCTGGACACCCCGCTGCGCCGCCTCACCAAGTTCGACCGCATCGAGCTGGAGACCGAGCGCGACCGGCTCAACGGCGAGATCGACGAGCTGACCGGGATCCTCGACTCCGACGCGGAGCTGCGGAAGCTGGTCTCGGCGGAACTGGCCGCGGTCGCGAAGAAGTTCGCCACCGACCGGCGGACGGTCCTGCTCGAATCGGCGGGCGCGCCCGTCGCGGCCGTGCCGCTGGAGGTCGCGGACGACCCGTGCCGGGTGCTGCTCTCCTCGACCGGACTGCTCGCCCGTACGGCGACGGCGAAGCTGCCGCCGGCCGACCCGGACGCGCCGCGCACCAAGCACGACCTGATCGTGTCGGCGGTGGCCGCCACCCAGCGCGGCGACGTCGGCGCGGTGACCTCGGCCGGCCGGCTGCTGCGGATCGCGGTCATCGACCTGCCTCAGCTCCCGGACACCGCGACCGTACCCAGCCTCGCCGGCGGCGCGCAGCTCTCGGAGTTCCTGTCCCTGGAGGCGGACGAGTCGGTGGTCTGTCTGACCACGCTCGACGAGTCCTCGCCCGGTCTCGCGCTCGGCACGCTGCAGGGCGTGGTGAAGCGGGTGGTCCCGGACTATCCGGCGAACAAGGACGAGCTGGAGGTCATCACGCTCAAGGACGGTGACCGGATCGTCGGCGCGACCGAACTGCGGTCGGGCGAGGAGGACCTGGTCTTCATCACCTCCGACGCCCAGCTCCTCCGCTACCCGGCCGCGCAGGTACGGCCCCAGGGCCGGCCGGCCGGCGGTATGGCGGGCATCAAGCTGACCGAGGGCGCCGAGGTGCTCTCGTTCACGGCCGTGGACCCGGCGGCGGACGCCGTGGTCTTCACCGTCGCTGGCTCCACGGGAACCCTCGACGCCTCGGCGGGTACGTCGGCGAAGCTGACCCCCTTCGACCAGTACCCGCGCAAGGGCCGCGCGACGGGCGGTGTCCGCTGCCAGCGGTTCCTGAAGGGCGAGGACGTCCTGATCCTGGCCTGGGCGGGCGCCACCCCGGCACGGGCCGCGCAGAAGAACGGCACCCCGGCACCGCTGCCGGAGATCGACCCGCGCCGCGACGGCTCGGGCACGCCGCTCCCCCAGCCGGTGGAGGTCCTGGCCGGCCCTCCGGCGAACTAGGGCGTGTGTGGACGGGCACCGGCTCCGGACTGGATCCCGTCCGGTGCCTCGTCCGGCTCCTCGTCCGTCCGGCTCTGACGCACGTACCGCAGGACGCCCCACATGCTGTGCTCGTCGGGGGCGTCCTGCGGGCCGTTCTGCTCGCAGCCGGCGAGCTCCTTGCGCAGTGCTCCGGCGTCGACGCCGGAGCCGATCAGGACGAGCTGGGTGAGCCGCTCCTCGCCGGCGGGCCACGGCTCGGGGTAGAAGCGCAGGAATCGGCCGACGGCGTGGACCGCGTAGCGGTTGCCCGGGTCGGCGGCGCCGAGGTCCACGAAGCCCTTGATCCGGTACAGGCCCTCCGGCCGCGCGTCCAGGAAGGCCATGAGGCGGCGCGGGTGGAGCGGGGTCGAGGCGGTCAGGGAGACGGTCTCGTACTCGGCGTGCGGATGCGCGTGCGCCTCGTCCTCGGAGCCGTACAGGATGTCCTCGATGGACATCTGTCCCTCGATCTCGTCCTCGGGCACCACCCGGTCGAAGAGCAGCTCGGGGTCGACCCGCCCGTGTGAGGCGTCGACCACGACGGCCTTCCCGGCGAGCGCGCCCACCGTCTCGCGCACGGCGGACAGCTCGTCCACGGAGACCCGGTCCGCCTTGTTCACGACCACCAGGTCGGCGATCGTCAGATGCCGGTCGGTCTCGGGATGGCGCTGCCGGGTCGCCCCGAACTCGGCCGCGTCGACGACCTGGACGAGCCCCCCGTAGACGATCCGCTCGTTCTCGCTGGCGAGCACCATGCGCACGAGCTCCTGCGGCTCGGCGAGCCCGCTGGCCTCGATCACGATGACGTCGAGCCGGGATTCGGGCCGGGTCAGGACCTCCAGGTACTCGTCGAGCTCGCTCGCGTCGACCGCACAGCACAGACACCCGTTGCCGAGCGAGACGGTGGAACCCACCTGCCCGGCGACCGTCATGGCGTCGATGCCGATGTCCCCGAAGTCGTTGACCATGACCCCGATCCGGGTCCCCCGGGCACTGCGCAGCAGATGGTTGAGGAGCGTGGTCTTCCCGGCCCCGAGAAACCCGGCGAGGACGACGACGGGAATCTGCTGCGTGCTCAAGGGTCGTGCCTCCGGTAGCGGGACTCTTTCCCACGGCCGTGGGAAGGCCCCAGGATAGGCGGGACCATCCGGGGGCGTCCGAATCCGCCCGACGGAGGCGGCGAGATCCGCCGCGTGTCCGGGGCGGCTCTGGGGACCGGGCATGCGGGTGGCCAGGTGCTTCGGGGGCCGAATGGCTCGGGTGGGCCGACGGCCCGGGAGAGTCCCGCCTCCCGGGCGCAGGCGTGGGTCCAGCACCGGCGCAGCCGGAAGCCTGGGGTGCCCAGGGGCCCCGGGCAGCCGGAGGCCGGAGCGCACGGCCGGCTCGGCGCAGCCGGAAACCTGGGGTTGCCCAGAGGCCCAGGACAACCGAAGGCCGGAGCGCACAACTGACTCGGCCCAGCCGAAAGCCCCGGGTTGCCCAGAGGCCCAGGACAACCGAAGGCCGGAGCGCACGGCCGGCTCGGCGCAGCCGGAGGCTGGCGCACACGGCCGGCTCGGCACAGCCGGAAGCCGGAGTGCCCCGGTGGCTCGGCGCAGCCGGAGCCAGGGTCGTCTGCGGGCCCATCGCTGCCGTGGGGACGGCAGCCTCCCAGCTAACGGCGTGGTCGGCCGCCCAGGGCCGCTCGCTCAATCCGCAGGGCCCTGGGATCCGGCGCAGCAGGAACCCAGGTCACGCGCAGGCCCGGCGCAGCAGGAACCCAGGTCACGCGCAGGCCCGGCGCAGCGGGCGCCCGGATCGCCCGGCCAGCCCTGCGCAGCGGGAACCCACGTCACACGCAGGCCCGGCGCAGCAGGAGCCCACGTCACACGCAGCCCCGGCGCAGCCAAGGTCCCGAAGCGCGGTATTTCCGGTCGTGGGTTCTCGCCCCGTACCTTTTCGGCATGAGACCCGCACAGACCCGCCCCGCGCGGCCCCTCGCGCGTCGCCGGCGGTTCGGGTGGCCTCGGCGGGTGTTCGCGCAGGTCCTGCTGATGCAGCTGGCCATCGCGGCCGGTGTGACCGTCCTCGCCACCGGTCTCTTCCTCGCCCCGCTCAGCGACCAGCTCGACGACCAGGCCATGCGGCGGGCCCTGGCCATCGCCGAGACGACCGCCTCCCCCGGTCTCGCCGCCGACCTGGTCGGCACCCCGCCGTCCGCGCGGGGCCCGGTGCAGACCGAGGCCGAACGGATCCGGTTGTCCACGGGCGCCGAGTACGTCGTGGTCATGGACACCCGCGGACTGCGCTGGTCGCACCCCGACCCCGTCCAGATCGGCCGGCGCGTCTCCACCGACCCGAGCGCCGCTCTCTCGGGCAGCGAGGTGATGGAGATCGACAGCGGCACGCTCGGCCGCTCGGCGCGCGGCAAGGCACCACTGCGCGACGCCGACGGCCGGATCGTCGGCGCGGTCTCCGTCGGCATCGAGTACGACAGCGTCCGCGACCGGCTCCTCGCCGCGATCCCGGGCCTCCTCGCGTACGCGGGCGGGGCGCTCGCCGTCGGGGCGCTCGCGGCGTACCTGATCTCCCGCCGCCTCCAGCGGCAGACGCACGACCTGGCCTTCTCCGACATCTCCGCGCTGCTCGCCGAGCGCGAGGCCATGCTGCACGGCATCCGGGAGGGTGTCGTGGCCATCGACCGCACCGGCAGGGTGCGGCTCGTGAACGACGAGGCACAGCGTCTCCTCGGCCTCGGCCCCGAGGCCGCGGGCCGGCCGCTGGACGAGCTCCTCGGCCAGGGCCGTACCGCCGACGTCCTGGCGGGCCGGGTCACGGGCGAGGACCTCGTCACCGTCCAGGGCCACCGGGTTCTGATCGCCAACCGCATGCCCACCGACGACGGAGGCGCCGTCGCGACCCTGCGCGACCGCACCGAGCTGGAGCGGCTCGGGCGCGAGCTGGACTCGACACGCGGCCTGATCGACGCCCTGCGCGCCCAGGACCACGAGCACGCCAACCGGCTGCACACCCTCCTCGGCCTCCTGGAGCTGGACATGCACGAGGAGGCGGTCGAGTTCGTCACGGAGGTGGTCGGAGTCCACCGGGCCACCGCCGAGCAGGTCACCGAGAAGGTCCACGACCCGCTGCTCGCCGCGCTCCTGGTCGGCAAGGCGACCGTCGCCGCCGAGCGTGGCGTGTCCCTGCGGATCTCCCCGGAGTCCCTGCTTCCGGACCGCCTCGTCGACCCCCGTGAGCTGGTCACGGTGGTCGGCAATCTGGTCGACAACGCCCTGGACGCCGTCGCGGGCATGCCCGGTGCCCGGGTCGAGGTCGCGTTCCGCACCGAGGGCCGTACGGTCGTGCTGCGGGTCACGGACAGCGGCCCCGGCGTCGCCGAGGAGCGCCGCGAGCTGATCTTCACCGAGGGCTGGTCGACGAAGGAGCCGCCGTCCCACGGCAGGCGCGGGCTCGGCCTCGCCTTCGTACGCCGCCTGGCCGAGCGCCGGGGCGGCACGGCCCGCGTGGCCGGGGGCCGGGACGGCGGCGCGGAGTTCACCGTCGTCCTCCCGGACGCCCTCACCGACTCCGAACCCTCCGTTCCCGCCCCCGGAAAGCCCTTCGCACCCGAGCCTGCCGGGGAGTCGCGATGAGCGAGATGATCGAGGTACTCGTCGTGGACGACGACGTGCTCGTGGCGCGGATCAACGCCGCGTACGTCGCCAAGGTCCCGGGCTTCCGGGTGTCCGCCACCGCCCACTCGACCGCCGAGGCGCTGGCCGCACTGGACGCGCATCCGGTGGACCTGGTCCTCATGGACCACTACCTGCCGGACGAGAACGGCCTCACCGCCGTACGGGAGCTCCGCGCCCGCGGCCACCAGTGCGACGTGATCATGGTGACCGCCGCCCGGGACGTCGCCACCGTGCAGGCGGCGATGCGCCACGGCGCCCTCCAGTACCTGGTCAAGCCGTTCAACTTCGCCGGGCTGCGCTCCAAGCTGGAGGCGTACGCGGCGCTGCGGCGCGCCCTGGGAGGAGCCGGCGGCGAGGCGGAACAGGCCGAGGTGGACCGGATCTTCGGTGTCCTGGCGGCGGGCACCGTCGCCCCGGACCTGCCGAAGGGGCACTCCCCCACCACTGCCGAGCTGGTCCGGCAGGTCCTGCTCGCCGCCGACGGCCCGCTCTCCGCTCAGGAGATCGCCGAGCGGGCCGGAGTGAGCCGCCAGACCGCCCAGCGCTACCTCAAGCTCCTCGAACGCACGGGCCGGGTGAGCCTCTCCCTCCGGTACGGCGAGACGGGCCGCCCCGAGCACCGCTACGCCTGGACGTCCTCACCGTCCCCCACCTGAGCCCGGCCAGGGGGCGTCCGGACAGTCCCGCCCGGCCCTACTCTTCCTGGGGCACCCTCCAGGCGCCCGCTCAGGCAGCCCCCGCCCCCGTCAGCGCCCGGACCTCCGTCTCCGCGTGCCGTGCCTCGTCGGGCGGCTCGGCCGAGGTGACCGTGCCGATCCAGCCCGCGAGGAATCCGAGCGGGATCGAGACCACGCCGGGGTTCTGCAGCGGGAAGAGGTGGAAGTCGACTCCCGGGAACAGCGACTCCGGGCCGCCGGAGACCACCGGCGACAGCAGGACGAGCAGGACCGCGGGGACGAGCCCGCCGTACACCGACCAGACCGCGCCCCGGGTGGTGAACTTCCGCCAGAACAGCGAGTAGAGCAGGACGGGCAGATTGGCGGAGGCGGCGACCGCGAAGGCGAGGCCGACGAGGAAGGCCACGTTGAGATCGCGGGCGAGCAGCCCCAGGCCGATGGCGGCGGCGCCGATCCCGGCGGCCGCGAGCCGCGCCACGGTCACCTCGCTGTACTGCCGCTTCGCGTGCCGGCGGCGCAGCGAGCTGTACAGGTCGTGGGCGACGGAGGCCGAGGAGGCGAGCGTGATGCCGGCGACGACGGCGAGGATGGTCGCGAACGCGATTGCCGCGACGACGGCGAAGAGCACCGTGCCGCCGGTGGAACCCGCGCCGCCGCCGAGGTCCAGGGCGAGCAGCGGAATGGCCGTGTTTCCCGACGCGTTGGAGGCGCGGACCTCGGCGGGTCCGATCAGGGCGGCCGCGCCGAAGCCGAGGACGATGGTCATCAGGTAGAAGCTGCCGATGAGGCCGATGGACCACACGACGGAGCGGCGGGCGGCCCTGGCGGTGGGCACGGTGTAGAAGCGCGACAGGATGTGCGGCAGTCCTGCGGTGCCGAGGACCAGGGCGATGCCGAGGCTGATGAAGTCGAGGCGTGAGGTCCAGTCGCCGCCGTAGCGCAGCCCGGGGGCGAGGAAGTCGCGTCCGTGACCGCTGCGCTCGGCCGCTGTGGAGAGCAGGCTGTTCACGTCTCCGTGGAACCGGAGCAGGACGAGGACGGTGAGCGCGATCGTCCCCGCCATGAGCAGGACCGCCTTGACGATCTGGATCCAGGTGGTGGCCCGCATGCCGCCGAGTGACACGTAGATCACCATCAGCGCGCCCACACCGATCACGGTCCAGGAGCGGGCCGCCTCGCTCGTGCCGCCGAGGAGGAGCGCGACGAGGCTGCCGGCTCCGACCATCTGGGCGACGAGGTAGAGCACGGAGACGGCCACGGAGGAGGTTCCGGCGGCGATGCGGACCGGCCGCTCGGCCATCCGCGCGGCGACGACATCCGCGAGCGTGAACCGCCCGCAGTTGCGGACGAGTTCCGCGACGAGCAGGAGGACGACCAGCCAGGCGACGAGGAAGCCGACGGAGTACAGCATGCCGTCGTAGCCGTAGAGCGCGATCAGCCCGGAGATGCCGAGGAAGGAGGCCGCGGACATGTAGTCGCCGGCGATGGCGAAACCGTTCTCCAGAGGAGAGAACAGCCTGCCCCCGGCGTAGAACTCCTCCGCCGATCCATGCCGGTTGCGGCTCACCCAGGTGGTGATCCCCAGGGTGACGGCGATGAAGACGCTGAAGAGCACGAGCGCCAGGGTCTGGTGGTCTCCGGTCACCGCTGCGCCACCCCTCGGGTCATCTCCTGGGTGTCCCAGCGGAGTTCCAGGGCCGCCCGGTCCCGGCGCAGCCGAGCGTGGCGCGCGTAGGCCCACGTCAGCAGGAAGGTGGTGAGGAACTGTCCGAGGCCCGCGACCATCGCCACGTTCACCGCGCCGGCGACGGGCCGCGCCATGAGTCCCGGCGCCGCGGTCGCCGCGACGACATAGGCGAGGTACCAGAGGAGGAACGCGAGGGCGGCCGGGAAGACGAACCGGCGGTAGCGGCGGCGTACTTCCTGGAAGGCGGGACTCCGCTGAACCTCCAGGTAGACCTCCGCGGCACTGGGTTCGCGCTGCCGCGGCACTGCCGTGTCGTACCAGGGGTCCTCGATCGGCACTGCCGAAACGTCGGGCCCCTCCTGCTTGTCCACCTGCTCCACCGGCCAACTCTCCTTGTCAGCGAACCGTTTCGGCCGCGTGCCCAAGGATGGACAGAGCGGGAAGATCCCGGACTCTTCTCCTCCCCCTCTTCACCCCATCAGGTGACAGTTCTCGTGGTTGGCCTGACCGGACCGTGCTGATATGCGTACCGCACGGCCCGGCCATTTTCGGTCACCCGGCAGGCCTCTGTTGTCAGGCGTCGATGCGCGAGCGGTCGAGGGTCGCCGCCGAGCTGGTGATGAACTCCTTGCGGGGCGCCACGTCGTTGCCCATGAGGAGGTCGAAGACCTGCTCCGCCGAGTCCAGGTCGCCGATGTTGATCCGGCGCAGGGTGCGGTGGCGCGGGTCCATCGTGGTCTCCGCGAGCTGGTCGGCGTCCATCTCGCCCAGACCCTTGTAGCGCTGGATGGAGTCCTTGTAGCGGACCCCCTTGCGCTGGAACTCGAGGATGGTCTGGCGCAGCTCGTTGTCCGAGTACGTGTAGACGTACTTGTCCTGGCCCTTCTTGGGCTGGACGAGCTCGATCCGGTGCAGCGGGGGCACGGCGGCGAAGACGCGTCCGGCCTCGACCATGGGCCGCATGTAGCGCTGGAAGAGCGTCAGCAGCAGGCAGCGGATGTGGGCGCCGTCGACGTCGGCGTCGACCAGCAGGACGATCTTTCCGTAGCGGGCGGCGTCGATGTCGAAGGTGCGGCCCGAGCCCGCTCCTATGACCTGGATGATCGCGCCGCACTCGGCGTTCTTGAGCATGTCCGAGACCGAGGACTTCTGGACGTTGAGGATCTTGCCCCGGATCGGCAGCAGCGCCTGGAACTCGCTGTTGCGTGCGAGCTTGGCCGTGCCGAGGGCGGAGTCGCCCTCGACGATGAAGAGCTCGCTGCGCTCGACGTCGTCGCTGCGGCAGTCCGCGAGCTTGGCCGGCAGCGAGGAGGACTCCAGCGCGGTCTTCCTGCGCTGCGCGTCCTTGTGCTGGCGGGCCGCGATCCGGGTCCTGGCGGCGGCGACGGCCTTGTCGAGGACCGCGCGGGCCTGCGCCTTGGCGTCCCGCTTGGTGGAGGTCAGGAAGGCCTTGAGCTCCTTGGCGACCACGGCGGCCACGATCCGGCGGGCGGCGGAGGTGCCCAGGACCTCCTTCGTCTGCCCCTCGAACTGCGGCTCGGCGAGGCGGACCGTCACGACGGCCGTGAGCCCCTCCAGGGCGTCGTCCTTGACGATGTCGTCCTCGGCGACGCGCAGCATCTTGGCCGAGCGGAGGACCTCGTTCACCGTCTTGGTGATGGCCTGCTCGAAGCCGGAGACGTGGGTGCCGCCCTTGGGGGTGGCGATGATGTTGACGAAGGACTTGACCGTGGTGTCGTAGCCGGTGCCCCAGCGGAGCGCGACGTCGACGGCGAGCTCACGGGTGACCTCGGTCGGGGTCATGTGCCCGCGCTCGTCGAGGACCGGGACGGTCTCCTTGAAGGTGCCCTGGCCGGTGAGGCGCTGGATGTCACAGACGGCCTTGTCCTGCGCGAGGTACTCGCAGAACTCGCTGATGCCTCCGTCGAAGCGGAAGGTCTCCTCGCTCTTGCCGATCCCGGCCAGGTCCCGCTCGTCGCGGACGACGATCGTGAGGCCGGGCACGAGGAAGGCGGTCTGCCGGGCGCGCTGGTGGAGCGTCTCCAGCGAGAGCTTGGCGTCCTTGAGGAAGATCTGCCGGTCCGCCCAGTAGCGGACGCGCGTGCCCGTACGCGTCTTGGGGACGCGCTTGCCCTTCCGCAGGCCGTTGCCGGGGTCGAAGGGGCTGTCGGGGCCCTGCTCCGTGAAGATGCCGGGCACGCCGCGGCGGAAGCTGATGGAGTGCGTGGAGCTGTTCCGGTCGACCTCGACGTCGAGGCGGGCGGACAGGGCGTTGACCACGGAGGCGCCGACGCCGTGCAGGCCGCCGGAGGCCGCGTAGGAGCCGCCGCCGAACTTTCCGCCGGCGTGCAGCTTGGTCATGACGACCTCGACGCCGGAGAGCCCGGTCTTCGGCTCGACGTCGACCGGGATGCCCCGGCCGTTGTCCCGGACCTCGACGGAGCCGTCGTCGTGGAGGATGACCTCGATGTGGTCGCAGTAGCCACCGAGGGCCTCGTCGACCGAGTTGTCGATGATCTCCCAGATGCAGTGCATCAGGCCGCGGCTGTCGGTGGACCCGATGTACATACCGGGGCGCTTGCGGACCGCTTCGAGCCCTTCGAGTACGAGCAGGTGCCGCGCGGTGTAGTTGGAAGCGTCACGGTCTGCGGTCAGCAGCGCACTGGACGGCACGGACGTTTCGGCGGTCACGCGGTTCGCTCCTCGCTGAATTTGAAAACTGGCCCGGTGGGGTAAGGCCCGGCGTCGTTCACCGGTCAGAGGGTACCGATGCCTGGTAGAGCCGTTGTCACGCCACCCTCCCCGGTTACTCATGCTAGTCCAGGGTCGTATGGATGTTCGATCCCTCGAAGGGGTGACGCGAACATCACGTTCCCTTCCAGGCATGAACCATTTAGGCTCCGGGCACGTCCTCATCAACAACCGGCAACCACGCCGGGAGGACGCACCGACACAAGCAACGCGAAATCCGTAGAGCGACGCAATACGGCTCATTCGCCGCCAACCGGCAGCAGACAGCCACCTTGGGAAAAAGTTTCGAGGAAAAGCCACGAGCGGGAACGTTTCCGGCCTGGTTGGATGTTGACCCTGGTACGACAGCTCGTCGAGCTAGAGAAGAGGCGACGTGACTACTGTTCTGACCCCCGCGAGCCCCCTGACGGCCGCTGACCGCTGCGACCGCTGCGGCGCCCAGGCATACCTGCGTGTCGTCCTGACCAGCGGAGGTGACTTGCTCTTCTGCGCCCACCACGGCCGCAAGTTCGAGCCGGAACTCAAGAAGATCGCCGCTGAGATACAGGATGAGACGGACCGGCTCACCGACGTGCCGGCACGCACGATGGGTGACGACCACTGACGCCTCGCGCATCCGACGAGCCCAGAGCCGGTCGCTGACCGGACGACGGGCGGCCACCCCCGCAGTCAAGGGGGGTGGCCGCCCGTTCTCGTAGCCGCTCGTCGCGCCCGAGACGCTCACAGCGGCCCCGGGACTCGAAGCGGCTCAGGCCGTTCCGCAGCCACGAGCACGGGTCTTCTCGGTCAGATCCGCTCCGGCAGCACCGACGAGACCCTCGTGTAGACACCCGGGTTCTCCGCCTGCCCGCAGCCGCTCCCCCACGACACCAGGCCGACGAGAAGCCCTTTGGCCACCAGCGGCCCGCCGCTGTCCCCCTGGCACGCGTCCCTGCCGCCCTGCGGGTCGCCCGCGCACAGCATCGTGTCGCTGCGGTAGCGGACACCGAAACCACCCGGGTACGCCCGCTCGCACGCCGCGTCCGGCAGCACCTGGATCCGCGCCGTCCGCAGCGTGGAGGCGTAGGTCCCGGTGCCGGTCGTGTCACCCCAGCCGTACACGTCCGCCTCCGTACCGGGCGTATGCGCCGGGTCCCCCGCGGGGGCGACACCGATCACGTACGACTGCGGCAGCGCGCTCGCCAGCGTCAGCACCGCGAGATCGCCCGAGTTCGTCGTCGGGTCGTAGTCGGGATCGACCCAGGTGTCCGAGATCCCGACCTCCTGCCCGCCCTGCCCGCGCAGCGCCGCACGGCCGGCGATGACCACGAAGTCGCGCACCTCCCAGGGCTCTCCGCCCAGGACCTCCCGGCCCAGGCAATGGGCCGCCGTGAGCACCTTGGTCGGCGCGACGACCACGCCCCCGCAGAACTGCCCCGCCCGGGTACCCCCGAACCGGTCACGACTGGACAGCGCCACGACCCACGGCGCGTCCGTGATCAGTGCCTGCCGGCCGCCCACGACGACGCTGTCGGCGGCTGCGGGAGTGGCGGTGGCGACCTGCCCCGCCGCGGCCGTGATCAGGCCCAGGGCACCCGTCAAGGCGCGGGTGAAGGGACCACGCATGGAGCCTCCTGACTCTCCGGTGATGTCGGTTCACCCAGCGTCCTGCACACACACGCCCCGCGCACACGCGCACACGCGAAAGACCCGGTTCCTCCCTCTCGGGGAACCGGGTCTTTCGTGTACCGCTCTGGGCCTCGGACGGATCAGTCGAGGTAGTCGCGCAGGACCTGCGAACGCGACGGGTGGCGCAGCTTCGACATCGTCTTCGACTCGATCTGACGGATCCGCTCACGCGTCACGCCGTAGACCTTGCCGATCTCGTCCAGCGTCTTCGGCTGGCCGTCGGTGAGGCCGAAGCGCATCGAGACGACGCCGGCCTCACGCTCGGAGAGCGTGTCGAGCACGGAGTGCAGCTGCTCCTGGAGGAGCGTGAAGCTCACCGCGTCGGCCGGCACGACTGCCTCGGAGTCCTCGATGAGGTCACCGAACTCGCTGTCTCCGTCCTCACCCAGCGGGGTGTGGAGGGAGATCGGCTCACGGCCGTACTTCTGGACCTCGATGACCTTCTCAGGGGTCATGTCGAGCTCCTTGGCCAGCTCCTCCGGGGTGGGCTCGCGGCCCAGGTCCTGGAGCATCTGACGCTGCACGCGCGCGAGCTTGTTGATGACCTCGACCATGTGCACCGGGATACGGATGGTGCGGGCCTGGTCGGCCATGGCGCGGGTGATCGCCTGACGGATCCACCAGGTGGCGTACGTGGAGAACTTGTAGCCCTTGGTGTAGTCGAACTTCTCGACCGCACGGATGAGGCCCAGGTTGCCCTCCTGGATCAGGTCCAGGAAGAGCATGCCGCGGCCGGTGTAGCGCTTGGCCAGGGAGACCACCAGACGGAGGTTGGCCTCCAGGAGGTGGTTCTTGGCGCGGCGGCCGTCCTCGGCGATGATCTCCAGCTCGCGCTTGAGCTTCGGAGCGAGCTTGTCCGAGTTCGCCAGCTTGTCCTCGGCGAACAGGCCGGCCTCGATGCGCTTGGCGAGCTCGACCTCCTGCTCGGCGTTGAGCAGCGGGACCTTGCCGATCTGCTTGAGGTAGTCCTTGACCGGGTCGGCGGTGGCACCGGCGACGGCGACCTGCTGCGCCGGAGCGTCGTCCTCGTCCTCGTCGGACAGGACGAAGCCCTTGCTCTCGCCCTCGGTCTCTTCCTCTTCGCCCTTGCCTGGCGCGACGTCCTCGAGGAGCTCTTCGCCCTCGGCGAGCTCGTCGGCGTCCTTCTTGGACGTGGTCTTCTTGGCCGCCGTCTTCTTGGCGACGGTCTTCTTGGCGACCGTCTTCTTGGCGACGGTCTTCTTGGCGGCCGCCTTCTTGGCAGGCGATCCGGCCTCGTCGGCCAGGTCGTCGCCCTCCGTCGCGGCAGCCGTCGCGGCCGTGACGGTGGTCTTCGTCACGGTCGTCCTGGCAGTGACGGTCTTGGTGGCGGTGCGCTTGGCCGGGCTCTTCGCAGCGACGCTCTTGCGGGCGCGCTTCGGCGACTCCGCTGCACTGACCATCAGCGTCACACCCTCTTCCTCGAGGATCTGATTGAGGCTGCGCAGAACATTCTTCCACTGGGTTGGCGGAATCTGGTCGGCTTCGAAGGCCCGACGCACGTCATCGCCGGCGATCTGCCCATCAGCCTTTCCCCGCTCGATGAGCGCCATCACAGACTCGGACTCGGCGATCTCCGGCGGGAGCGTACGGGATGTGCTGGCCGACACGAACAACCTCTCGGAACGATGGAAACGGCTTCCGGCCCGGCCCTGGGTAGGGCCTGAGCGGACGACCGTCGGCGGGAAATGTGCCGACGGCGCGGGTTGGGCCGGGGAACTGCACAGCGCCTGGGACGGCTGCTGTATTCCTTCCTCGGCTGTCACCTCTTAGGTCATCGCACGGCTCGGAGGAGTGTTACGCCCAATCTTCGTGGCCCGAGTCACACCTCATTCGCGGCGAAACGGCCGAAGCGGTAAATCATGGCACATTCGCACCGCCGGAACCCTGGCGCCATCCGGGGAGACCCGACCGGGCTCCCCGGACCGCGCTCGGACCCGGCGGCACGCGATGTACGCGCCTCCGCGCTCCCGGCCACGATCCGCGGTCAGTGTTCGCGGGGGGCGGGAACGACGCGCTCCACCTCGGGGTGGACGGTCAGCAGCTGGCGCATGGCCGCTTCGGCGCCCTGCGCGTCCCCCGCCGCCAGCGCGTCGACGATCCGGGCGTGGTGACCGAGGCACGCCTCGCTCGGGCGGTCGCAGCCCGTGACGGGACCGCCGGATACCTGGAGCGCGGCGCCGACGATGCCGGAGAGGTGCTCCAGCATGCGGTTCCCGGCGAGCTGGATGAGCAGGGAGTGGAACTCGCTGTCCGCGCGGGAGAAGGTGATCGCGTCGCCCTGGGCGTACGCGTGCCCCATGATCTCGACCATGTCGGCCAGGCGCTGCTGGACGTCCTCGCGGCCGTGTCCGGCGGCGAGACGGGCGGCCAGGGGCTCGATGGTCCAGCGCAGCTCGTTCAGCTCGCGGCGCTGGTCGTCGCGCTGCGGCCCGAAGGCGCGCCACTCGATGATGTCGGGGTCGAGGAGGTTCCAGTCGCTGACGGGCCGCACGCGCGTGCCGACGTTGGGACGGGCGCTGACGAGGCCCTTGGCCTCCAGCACGCGCAGCGACTCGCGCACGACGGTGCGTGAGACCTCGAAGCGCTGGCCGATCTCCTCGGGGACGAGGGGGCGGTCGGCGCCCAGGTCGCCGGAGACGATCATCTGACCGAGCTGCTGGACGAGCTGGCCGTGGAGCCCCCGGCCCCGGCTGCCGGTGCTGCGGCGGCCGACGCGGCCCAGGTCGGTGTCCACACCCTCCCAGGAGGGCGGGCCCACACGGCCGGCGCCGGGCGCCTCCGCGTAGGGGTAGCGGTCGAGATCGCCCGGGGCGCCGAGGCCGGACTCGACGGGGCGGGCGGCGGTCATCATGGTGTGCGCAAGGGTACTCACGCATCCTTTGTCGGCGTTGCTTCCGTGACCCTTGAGGTCTTTGGTGAAAAGCACACGAAAGGGTGATCGGCACCCCCTACACAATTGACGATTATTCGGACATAGAGGGCAATCTTTAAGGGAGTTGCCCGGAAAGCGGAATCTTTCGATCCGAGAGCGATCACCAACGGGCCCTCCGGCGAAGCCCGGTGAACACATAGGCACAGAGCAGGCCCGTCAACACCAGCGAGAGCGCCACCCCCGCGGGCTGTCCGACCACCCGCAGCGCCCCCGCCAACCACCGATCCATACCCGGGGACCACTGCGGACCGGCGATCTCACGCAACCGCGCCGGCAGTCCGGCGACCGAGCGCACCGACGGACCGGCGAGCACCACCTGCAGGAGCGGGACGAAGGCCACGGGCACGGCGAGGACCGCTGCCACACCGGCGGCGGCGGCCCGGAAGACCCCGGCGCCCAGCACCCCCGCCCAGGCGCACCCGACGAGCAGCCCCAGCCAACTCGCGCAGAGCGAAGGCCAGTTGGCTGGTACGGGAATCAACTCTGCGCCGTAGACGAGCCTGAGGGCCCCCAGGTCCGCCGCCGCGACGAGCACCCCGAGACCGAGGGCGACGGCCGCCGCCACGACGAGCTTGGCGAGCAGCAGGCCGAGCCGTCGGGGCACGGTGCCGCGGCCGGCGGTGAGCGCGGGGTAGCGGTACTCCTCGCCGAAGGAGAAGGCGCCGATCAGGCCCGCGCCGAGGGCGGCTGGCGGCAGCGGGGAGATCGTCGGCCAGCCGGCGAGGACGACGGGCAGCGCGACCGCCCCTCCGCGCGCGAGGAGCAGGGCGAGGGTCATGGAAACGAGCAGGACCACCGCCACGACGAGCGCCGTGCTCGGCACGCCGACGAGCCGGTGGAGTTCGTACCGCAGGGGGCGCGAGGGCGAGCGCGCAGGTTTCCGCGCACGGGCCCTCCCCTCGGCCGGTTCGCCGAGCGCGGTGTGGCCGGATGCCCGCTCCGCGTCCCGGGAGGGCGGGACCGACCCCCGGGAAGGGTCCTGCCCGGAGGCGTCACGCACGGACGCGCCGTCCTCCGGGGCTCGGGGCGCGGGGGCCGTGTCGCCGGTCTCGTCGGCGAGGCGGTGGACCACGACGCCGTGCCGGAACGCGGTGTCGCCGACGGCGGCGCAGTCGGTGCCGTAGACCGACAGCAGGTTGCCGTTCTCCGCCACCACCTCGACCGGCCGGCGGGCGGCCCTCGCCTCCTGGGTCACCGCTGCGGCCAGGCGCGCGACGTGCGGGGTGCGAACGGCGACGCGGGGTCGCAGCCGGGTGCGCGCGAACTCCGTACCTTCCTGGTCGGCGACGACCCGGCCGCGGTCGAGGGTGACGACCCTGTCGGCATTGCGGGCCGCGTCCTTGGGGTCCTGTGTCGTGTACAGCACGGTTCCCCCGCCGGCGGCGTGTGCGCGCAAGAGCTCGTATACCCATGCGCTCTCGGTGACGGAGAGACCGGCGCCCGGCTCGTCCAGCAGCAGGGCGTGCGGGGTGCCCAACAGCGCGCACGCCAGGCCGAGTCGACGCTCCGCCCCGAGGGGAAGGGTGCCGATTCGCCGGCGTTCGAGACCCGCGAGACCGACGGACCGCAGCACTTCACCGGCCCGCGCGCGGGGGGTTCCGGCGGCGGCGGCGAGCATCCGCAGCTGCCCGCGGAGCGTGCGGGAGGGGTGGCCGGGGACGTCGCCGAGGAGCACGCCGACCTCGCGCGCCGGATGGGCCACGCCGTGCAGCGGGCGGCCCCGGAAGTACGTGATCCCCCGGCCCGGCTCGAGGTCGAGCATGAGCCGGAGCGCGGTGGTCTTGCCGGAGCCCGGGGGGCCGAGGAGCGCGGTCACGGCCCCGGGCCGCGCCTCGAAGGTCAGATCGTCCACGGCGGGCGTGCGATCGCGGCGGGGAGTGCTGGTCAGTCCGATTGCCTGGAGCATCGCTTCTCTCGCGGTAGGTGACACCGCTCCGCGGCAGGGCGGCGCTATCGCAGCAAGATAACGCTACATTTCGGACTTTCGGCGCAGGGTTGGCGCCGTGGATGCCGGGCTGCCGGGCCGGTCAGACCTCGGGGCGCAGCATCGGCGGGTTGAGAAGGGTGGCTCCACCTGCTCTGAAGAGCTGGGCGGGACGGCCTCCCTGACGGGTCGTGGTGCCGCCGGCCGGGACCAGGAAGCCGGGCGTGCCGGTCACCTTGCGATGAAAGTTGCGCGGGTCGAGGGCTACGCCCCAGACGGCTTCGTAGACGCGCCGCAGCTCTCCGACCGTGAACTCCGGCGGGCAGAAGGCGGTGGCAAGGGAGGAGTACTCGATCTTGGAGCGGGCCCGCTCCACTCCGTCGGCGAGGATCTGGGCGTGGTCGAAGGCGAGCGGCTCGGCTCCCCCGCCCAGCCCTCCCTCACGGTCGCTTCCCTCACCCATGGCCTCCTCGTCACCGACGGGTCCGTCCTCGCCGAGCAGCTCCCCGACCGTGGCCCACCGGGCGCTGTTCGCGTCGCCGCCTGCCCGTGGCGCGGGCAGGTCCGGGGCAAGCGCCAGGTGCGCGACGCTGACCACCCGCATGCGCGGATCGCGGTCGGGAGCCCCGTAGGTGGCCAGCTGTTCCAGGTGCGCCCCGTTGCCCGGTACGGGCGGCGGATCGCCCGGGTCGTGGGCGCGGAGTCCGGTCTCCTCGACCAGCTCGCGGGCGGCCGCGGCGCCGAGGTCCTCGCCCTCGCGGACGAAGCCGCCGGGGAGTGCCCACCGTCCCTGGAACGGCGCTTCCCCTCTCTTCACGATCAAGGTGCAGAGCGCATGGCGCCGCACGGTGAGCACGACCAGATCGACGGTGACAGCGAAAGGCGGATAGGCCGACGGGTCGTAGGGAGACATGCCGCGATCATAGTCGTCTCCCTGACGATAAACACGCCCCGCGGAAGGATCGGCGACGACTTCTTCGCCGCTCCGCGAAGCTTCCGTCGTGTCTGCGCCCGGCATCCCGTCACACCCCCAGTTGAAGGCCCTCTGCGGCCTCCTCGACCATACCGAGACCGAGCCTGCCGACCCGCACGCCGAAGGGCTCGCCGGCCACCACGAGTCCCGACAGCCGGATCGCTCCGAGCGGTGCCGAGGGCATGGGGTGAACCGAGACGGAGCGCCCCGGCACGTCGGGGCGGATCCCGGCAAGGGCGAGGAGCGCCTGGACCGCTCCGGCCGCGGCGACGGCCGCCGGTCTGCACGCGGCCGGGTGCGGCACCGGACGCGCTCCTGTCGTCCGCTGCTCCCCGGCGTACATCTCGGGGAGCCGGTACCCGAAGGCCGCCGCGGCGTCGAGCAGGCCGCGCAGCAGGGAGGCGGCCTCCCTCTCGTGGCCGGCGGCGGCCAGACCGGCCACGGCGACCGCCGTCTCGTGCACCCGGACCGCGCCGGCCCGGTGCCCGAAGGGGTTGTGGCCGGGCTCCTTGGTTCCCAGTCCGCGCAGCCCCCAGCCGGAGTCGAGGGCGGGGGTGGCGAGCAGTCTGGCCAGCTGCTCGGTCTCCGCCCTGTCCAGCAGGCCCTGGGCGCACCGGCCACCGCCCAACAGCCCGGTGTCGAGCAGATGCGCCGCCCAGCCACCCAGTGGGGACCAGATCCGGCCGTCCGGAGCGCGGGCGACGGCGGGCCGGCCCCCTGCCCGGTCGTCGAGCCAGAAGTCGCGCCGGAACCGCTCACGCAGTGCTCGCGCGGCGTCGCGCAGGGCGTCCCCTCCAGGCCGCCCGCAGGCGTCGAGCAGGTCGGCGCCGAGCAGGGCCGCCCGGTGCGCGTGGGCCTGGGTCTCGGCCCGCCAGGGCCCGGCGGGCCCCGGGTCGGGCACGAAGCCGCTGGGGGCGGCCGTGCGGCGCAGCCAGCCGAGGCATCGCTCGGCCACGGGAAGCAGCTCCTCCAGGTCGGCCGCGGGCAGCCCCCAGCGGCGGGCCTCCGCGAGTACGACCGGAAAGGCGAGCGTGGCCTCGACGCCGGTGCAGCGGGGCGGGAGGTGCGGGCCCGCGTCCCGGAGGGGGCCGGGGAGGCGTCCGGAGTCCGGTCCGGTGCCCTGGAGCTGGGTGCGGCCCAGTGCCCGGAGCGTGGTCGCGGCCAGCCGGGTGCCGAGGGGGAGGGCCATGCGGGCCGCCCAGAGGGCCTCGGCGGTGACCGGTCCGCAGCGCCAGGGGACGCCGGCCGCGAGATGGACGTCTGCGGGGTGGACGGGGTCCCGCTGAAGGAGCGCCCGCAGGTCCTCGACAGAGGCACTGAGCAGCTCTCCCGGGCGCGGGTCGTCGCCCTCTGCCCGTGCCTCGGCAAGGAGGTGGCCGCCGGGTCGTCCTGCGCCGCCTCCCGAGGGGGCGCCGGAGCCGGCCGCCCGGTCGCCGCGTACCTGCAGTCGGATCGTGAACGGCGCGCCGGGCGCCAGCTCGGCCTCCCATCGGAGCACACCGGCCGCCGCCAGGGAGTCCGTGGGCGGCGGGTCCGCGGTGACGGCGACGGACCGGCCGTCGCCCGCGGTCCAGCGCAGTCCGGTGCCGTGGACGCTCGGAACGAGTTCGGGTCCCGTCCGGCCGGACGCCACCGCGCCCAGGTCCGCGAGGTCCGTGCCCAGAGCGATCTCCACGGGGAAGCGGAGGGTGCGGGCGGTCGCGTTGCGCAGGGTGATGCGCTCGCTTCCGTCGGCTCCTCGCGAGCGCTCGACGGCGAGCCCGGGATCGGGTCCCGCGTCCCCGGGGACGCGCAGGACCCCGAGGAAGACGGCCCGGTCGGCGGCCGCCATCCGGCCCTGGAGCGCGAGGGGTTCGCGCCCCGCCACCCGCAGGACGCACCGGGACAGGAGGCGTCGTCCCGCCGCGTACACGCCCTCGGGTCCGTCTCCCGTGAGCTGGCCGTGCTCGGCGCAGACGGCGAGGGCGGGCAGGGCCACACAGAGGAGGGCAGCGTGCACCGAGGGCAGTTCGCCCGGCCGCACCGCCCGTGGGGGCGTGGCACCCGCGGCGGACGGGTGTCCGTGCGGGGACCCCATGGGGTGTCCTGCGGGGCGTCCGGGGGCCGGGACGGGGCTGAGGGCCATGGCGGGTGTGGGGTGCTCTCTGTACGGTCCGGGCGGCCGGCACGGTGTCGGCGGGACGGTGCGTCCGACTCCGCCAGAGAGCTGAACGCGCGCGCGGGCGGCCGGGTCACGGTCGTCATCGGCCGCTCCTGCTGCCGCGCTGCCCGCCGGGGCGCGGGGCAGCGCTCCTCGGCCTGCCGGTGGCCGGGCCGCTCGGCCGGACGCCGGCCGGTGCCCTGCGCTCCCCGCCGGTCTGCCGTCCGGGCTTCCTGAGGCTGAGCCGCGCGGGTTGGGGGCGGGCGGGGGTCCGGGTCGCGGCACGCCGCCCGGAGGCGGGAGGGGCCTGCTCCGCCGTGGCTCGGGAGTCCCTCTCGCTCCTCAGGCAGGAGCGCAGCGACTCGGGGTCCAGTCCTTCGTTGCAGGCCTGGTGCAGCAGTCGGGCGAAGACGTACTCGGGGTCGGCGTCGAGGGCCAGGCCCAGGGCGACCCGGGCGGTCGGCTCGTCGCCCGTGGACCAGGCCGTCCAGCCCGCCAGGGTGAGCGGCGCGGCGGCGTGCTCCTGGTACGGGGTGACGCAGCGGCGGGCCAGGACCCGCCAGAGCCGCAGGGCGGCGGTGCCCTCCCAGCCCTCCATCCATTCGGCGGCGCGGTCCCGGGTGGCCCGGTCCTGGAGCCCGAGGATGACCGCGGCGGCCTCCTCCGTACCGATCAGGGCGTCGTCGGCCGCGTCGGCCGCCGCCACCCCGCCGGAAGGCCGTGTGCGGGCCTCCGGGCCGGCGAAGCGGCGCATGATCTCGCGGGCGGTGCGCAGCGTCGTCTCGCGCACCTCTTCCCGTCCCTGACCGGGCGGGCCTTCGAGGATCCGGGGCACGATCGAGGCGGCGGCCGCGTCGAGGGCGGCGCGCTGCGGCTCGTCCACGGGTGCGCCCTGGGGTTTGAGCCGGGCCTCCATGTCACGCAGCGAGCCTCGTACCTGGATTCCTGCGTACGCGGCGGTCGCCGCTGCCACCGAGGTGCCGACGAGCCCCATGGGCGTCCCGCCCGGCGGGCAGCACCGGTCGTCGGGGCAGCAGTAGGAGAAGTACAACCCGTCGGAGATGCAGAGGACTTCGTAGACGGGGATGTCGAGGGCGCCGCAGGCGGTTCGCAGCCGCTGCGCGAAGGGGCGCAGTCGCTCCACGACCCTGCCGCCGGTCTCGCCGGGCTCCGGGTCCTGGCACAGGAAGACGACGATCCCGTCCGGCCGGTCGCCGTTCCGCTCGCTGCTCTCGACGAGGCACTCGGCGAGGTGGTCCGCCGTGGACGCCCATTCGCGGGGTGAGCGCGGGATGCCGAGCCTGACCCGGCCGCCGAAGCGGCCGTGCTCGCCGTGGAGGCCGACCAGGACGACGGAGTCGGTGGGGTGGAAGCCCAGCATGTAGGGCAGGGCGTCGGCCAGTTCCGCAGGGCCGCGCAGAGTGATCCGCCGGCCACGGGACGATCCGCTGGTTTCGTGGTGATTCGCGTTCATGGTCACGACGGTCTCGTGATCTACCGAATCGCGAAACCCCTGTGGATAACTCCCCGAACGCGGAACCGTCGGCCCCGCGGAGTTGTCCACAGGGCCGACAGCGGAGGGGCTCCGAATCCCTTACGCTCGCGACTGTCTGACGGTGTGTGAGACGGTGCGTCCGGGGTCAGCCGGCGGCGGCGAGGACCAGCGGGAGGACCTGTTCGGCACCGGCCTGGCGGAGCAGGCGGGCGGCGACCGCGAGGGTCCAGCCGGAGTCGGTGCAGTCGTCCACGAGCAGGACGGGCCCGGGAGTTCCGGCCAGCGCGACCGCCAGGTCATCTGGGACGGTCAGAGCGCCGGAGAGGGCCCTGAGGCGCTGGGCGGAGTTGCTGCGGCGTGCCGCGTGGGCGCCGTCCGGCCCGGTGTAGCCCAGGGTGCCCAGGAACGGAAGGCGTCCGATGGTGGCGATCCCCTGGGCGAGGGAGCCGACCAGCTGTGGCCGGGTCTGGGACGGCAGGGCGACGACGCCCACCGGCCGGGCAGACGCGTCCGGCACGTTCGGCGCCCAGCCGCCCGGGGAGCGCGCCCAGTCGGCGAGGACGGCCACCGCGGCCTTCAGGACGTCGTCGGGGACCGGGCCGTCGGGAGCGCTGTCGGCGAGCAGGGGGCGCAGTCGGTTGCCCCAGCCGATGTCCGAGAGCCGCCCCAGGGCGCGGCCGGTGGAGCACTGCTCTCCGGCGGGGATGCGCCCCTTGAGGTTGACGCCCAGTGCGGGCATCCCCGTCGGCCACATCCGGCGCGGCTCGACCTCCACGCCCGGACGGTCGAGTTCCTTCGTGGCTCCGGTCAGGGTCTCCGAGGAGACGGAGGAATCCGCCCAGGGCCCCGCGCAGTTGTCGCAGCGGCCGCACGGCACCGCCCCTTCGTCGTCGAGCTGCCGGCGCAGGAACTCCATCCGGCACCCGGAGGTGCTCACGTAGTCGCGCATGGCCTGCTGTTCGGCCGCACGCTGCCGCGCCACCCACGCGTACCGCTCGGCGTCGTACGTCCACTGCTGTCCGGTGGAGGTCCAGCCGCCCTTCACCCGCTTGACGGCCCCGTCCACGTCGAGGACCTTCAGCATGGTCTCCAGCCGGGTGCGGCGAAGATCCACCGCCGCCTCCAGAGCCGGGACGGACAGCGGCCGTCCCGCGTCGGCGAGGGCCGTGAGCGTCTGCCGGACCAGGGCCTCGGGGGGGAAGGCGGTATCGGCGAAGTAGCGCCAGATCGCCTCGTCCTCCTTGCCCGGCAGCAGGAGGACGTCGGCGTGCTCGACACCACGTCCCGCACGGCCGACCTGCTGGTAGTAGGCGATGGGGGACGACGGCGACCCCAGGTGCACCACGAAGCCGAGGTCGGGCTTGTCGAAGCCCATGCCGAGCGCCGAGGTCGCGACCAGGGCCTTGACGCGGTTCTCCTGAAGGTCGACCTCGGCCTGCAGCCGGTCGGCGTTCTCCGTACGCCCCGTGTAGGAGGCCACCGTGAAGCCGCGCTGCCGCAGGAAGGCGGTCGCCTCCTCGGCGGCGGCCACGGTGAGGGCGTAGATGATCCCCGACCCCTGCAGTTCGTCCAGGTGCTCGGCGAGCCAGGCCAGTCGGTGCGCGGCGTCCGGGAGCCCGACCACGCCCAGGCGCAGGCTCTCCCGCTCCAGCGGGCCGCGCAGCACGAGGGCCTCACCGGCCCCGGTGCCCAGCTGCTCGGCCACGTCCGCGGTCACGCGCGCGTTGGCCGTCGCGGTGGTGGCCAGTACCGGCACGCCGGGGGCGAGCTCGGCGAGCATCGCCCGCAGCCTGCGGTAGTCGGGCCGGAAGTCGTGGCCCCAGTCCGAGATGCAGTGCGCCTCGTCGACCACGAGGAGACCGGTCGTCGCCGCCAGTTTGGGGAGCACCTGCTCCCGGAAGTCGACGGAGTTGAGACGCTCCGGGCTGACGAGGAGGACGTCGGTCTCGCCGCGCTCGACCTCGTCGTAGATGGTGTTCCACTCCTCCGGGTTGGCCGAGTTGATCGTGCGTGCCTGGATGCCCGCCCGCGCGGCCGACTCGACCTGGTTGCGCATCAGGGCGAGCAGCGGCGAGATGATCACCGTGGGGCCGGCGCCGCGCCGCCGCAGGAGTGCCGTGGCGACGAAGTACACGGCCGACTTGCCCCAGCCGGTCCGCTGCACCACCAGGGCCCGGCGGCGATCCTCCACCAGGGCCGCCACCGCCTGCCACTGGTCTTCCCGCAGCCGCGCCGAGCCTCCCGGCGCACCGACGAGCTCAGCGAGGATGGCATCGGCTTCGGCACGGAGCTCCTGGTTGTCCATGACCCCATGCAACCCGATGCCACGGACAATCGCCCAACTCACTCAGCGTGACCCCCCGCTCGCCGACCGCTCGACCACCGCCCGAGCGGTCGGGGACAGCCTGAGGGCGGAACGAATGTTTCCGCTGAGGCACGCGCCCTCGGGGTGAAACAGGAGGGGGAACGGGGAGTGAACAATGGGCAACTGGGCAGGGATATGAAAGGCATACCGCCGCAATCCCGTCAGTGACCTCAATTGCTCATTGCCGCTCGCGCACGGGCCACGCAAGAATTGGGAAACCGCCCCGCACGGCCCGTCAGCGGCCTTGAAGGACCGTGCCGTGGTGCGCCCTCACCCGACTTTGCCCGCCGCGCGGGCGCGTATCCGAAGGGAGGACTGTGACCCTCGGATTCGCTCCGTCCACTGCCGCCTCGACCACCTCGTCGTCCGGGTCCGCCAGCCGCCTCTCCCGGACGCTCGAACCGGCCGAGTGGGCCGCGGCGGGGATTCCCCTGCTCGGCAATCCGCGTGAGGTCGTCAGCGGCCTGCACTCACGCCACACCCCCACGCCCTCGACGGCGATCGTGGCGGTCCTGGACCACGAGGAGCGACTCACCGCCAGCGCCTCGTTCGTCCGACGCGCCATGCCCGCGGACGGCTGGGAGTTCCGCAACGCGCTCCTGGCGCATCTGCGACGCGTCATTCCGCACGACCTCCGGCGCCGCACCCCCGTGCGGACCGCGGTCCTGCTGTACTGCCGCGAGGGCGACGAGCGCTGGACGGAGGAGGACGGGGCCTGGATGTGGGGGCTCCGGGACGCCTGCACGCTGCACGGACTCCGCTGCGGCGCGTACATCACACTGACGCACGCGGGTTGGCAGGTGCTCGGAGAGGGCCGGGGAGGCCGTCGGCCGAGCTCCGACTCGCACCCGGTCCCGATCGGGAGCGAGACGGCCGAACTGAGCCACCTCACGCCGAGAACGGCGAGCGGCGCGGCCGAGCCGCTGCGCCGGGCCGCTGCCCGCTGACGGTCCATCTCTCCCGCCGGACCGGAGACCGGTTCGGCGGGAGGAGGAGCCCAGGGCGGCATGCGGCCGGCCGGACCGGACCGGTCAGACCCCGGCGCCGACGAGCGCCGCGACCCGGTCGGGCTCGCCGCAGACGATCAGCAGCACGCCGGCACGGGCCATCGCCGAAGGCAGGGCCCGGGCAGCGGTCTCGTCGTCGCCGCCGTTGACGGCGACGATCACCACGGGCCGGGCGGCGGCCCGCTCGACGGCGGTCGCGTCCGCGAAGAACACGTCGTCGCCGGTGTCCTGCTGGGCCCAGTAGGCGGCCTCGCCGAAGGACAGCTCGTGAGCCGTCCACGGGTGCTGGTCGCCGGTGGTCAGGACCAGGACCTCGCCGGGCGCCCGGCCGCTCTCCAGGAGCAGGTCCAGGGCCTCCTCGGCGGCGTCCAGCGCACCGTCGGCCGGAGCCGGGATGACCTGGAGCTGCGGAGTGGACCGCTGGTCGGAACGATTCTCCGGGCCGGTGGCCGGGGACTGCCCGACACCGGGGCGGGGGGCCGGCTGCGCCGGCCTCGCCGGGCCGGGGACCGGACGTCCGGGTCGCGGAGAGGCCGCGGAACGCGGACCGGGTACGGGACGAGGGGTCGACGCGGGACGGCCGGCGGCCGCGGTGGCGCGGGGACCCTGGGCGCTCTCGTGAATCTGAGGCTCCTCGGGGGTGAGAGGCATGGGTGGATGTCTATCAAACGCCGCTGCGCGGGGCACCGGCGGGTGGGCGCACAGGTGCGCCCCGGCTGCTCGGGCGGCCCCGGAGAAGGGCTCGGCAGCCGGAAGTTCAGAATTCGAAGCCGAGTTGGCCCCCGCTTTCCAGCGCGGCCGCCTCCGCGGAGAGGCGGACCTTTTTGAGGTGGCGCCACCGGGGCAACGCGTCCAGGTACGACCAGGAGAGACGGTGGTACGGGGTGGGCCCCAGCTCCTCCAGCGCGGCCTTGTGGACCGGCGAAGGGTAGCCCGCGTTCGCCGCGAAGCCGAAGGCGACACAGTCCCCCGCGCCGGTCTCCAGCTCCGCCATGACGGTGTCCCGACGGACCTTGGCGATGACGGAGGCGGCGGCCACGGCGACACAGGACTGGTCGCCCTTGATGACCGTACGGACCTGCCAGGGGCTGCCGAGGTAGTCGTGCTTGCCGTCGAGTATCACGGCGTCCGGCCGGACGGGGAGCCCTTCGAGAGCCCGGACCGCGGCGAGCCGGAGGGCCGCGGTCATCCCGAGTTCGTCGATCTCCTGCGGGGAGGCGTCACCGAGCGCGTACGCCGTGACCCACTGCTCCAGCTCCGCGGCGAGCGCGGTGCGGCGCTTGGGGGTGAGCAGCTTGGAGTCGGTGAGTCCGGTGGGCGGGCGGCGCAGTCCTGTGACGGCCGCGCACACGGTGACGGGACCGGCCCACGCCCCGCGCCCGACCTCGTCGACTCCGGCGACGATCCTGGCGCCGGTGGTCGCTCGGAGCGATCGCTCGACAGTGTGGGTGGGAGGTTCGTACGGCATGGCGCCAGCCAGGTTACGCCGCCCGGTGCCGCCCGCGATACCCGGATTCCCCTCAGGCGGCCCCGGTCCGGAGCAGAGGCACCATGACCCGGTCGATCATGTCGGCGATCTCACGGTCGGACCATTCGCTCCCGCACACCTTGGAGCGGTACATCATCAGGGCGGGGACCACGTCGAGCACGAGGTCGCCGATCGCGTCGGCCCGCACGTCACCGCGCTGGATTCCGCGCAGCAGAACGTCCTTGAAGAGTCGGGTGGAGGGCCCGGTCACCCCCGTGACGATCAGTTCATGGAACCTCTGAGCGGACTCCGCGTCGCATTCGTGAAGGACCGCGCGCAGGGCGTTGCCCGGCTTGGAGAACATCACGTCGCGGACCCGGAGACACAGCGCGTACAGGTCCTCACGGACGCTCCCGCGGTCCGGCGCCTCGTCGAGCCTCGGCAGCCCCGCCTGGAGGGCGTCCGCGACGAGGTCTTCCTTCGACGGCCAGCGCCGGTACACCGCGGCTTTGCCCGTCTGAGCGCCGACCGCGACACCCTCCATCGTGAGGCCGTTCCAGCCGACGCTGCCCAGCTGTTCGAGCGTGGCCTCCAGAATGGCCCGTTCCAGTACGGCGCCGCGGCGTCGCGGAGACACCCCCTCCGGCCGGGCGGCGGCCGTGGAGCGCGAAGTAACCATCAGGATCTCTCCGTTGAGCAAGTCGATCGGGGCACCGGCAGCGCTCAGTGAACGGTTGCGTTCACTGAGGGGGACTCACTACCGTGGAAAACAGTGAACGAGTGCGTTCACTAATTCTTCCGTGGGGGATCCATAGTGACAACTTCTCCGGTGGACACACAGACCAAGAACAGCCCTGCTCGCGCCGGAGGCCGGCCGGGCATCGCCCTGGCCGTCATCGCCGCCTGCCAGCTCATGGTCGTCCTCGACGCCACCATCGTGAACATCGCCCTGCCGCACATCCAGGACGCGCTCTCCTTCTCGACCACCGACCTCTCGTGGGTGCTCAGCGCCTACACCCTCACCTTCGGCGGGCTGCTACTCCTCGGCGGACGCGCGGGGGACATCCTGGGGCGCCGCCGGGTGTTCATGGCCGGCATCCTCGTCTTCACCTTCGCCTCGCTGCTCGGAGGCTTCGCCCAGGAGCCCTGGCAGCTGCTCGCCGCACGGGCCCTGCAGGGCGTCGGCGGCGCCATCGCCTCGCCGACCTCGCTCGCGCTGATCACCACGACGTTCCCCGAAGGGCCTGAGCGCAACCGCGCTTTCGGCGTGTTCGCCGCCGTCTCCGCCGGTGGTGGCGCGATCGGACTGCTCGCGGGCGGCATGCTCACCGAGTGGCTCGACTGGCGCTGGGTCCTCTTCGTCAACGTACCGATCGGCCTGCTGATCGCCTTCCTCGCCCCTCGCTACATCGCGGAGTCCGAACGCCACCCGGGCCGCTTCGACGTCGCGGGCGCCATGACGTCGACACTCGGCATGGCGGCGCTGGTCTACGGGTTCATCCGCGCGTCCGAGAAAGGCTGGAAGGACTCGCTGACCATCGGCTCGTTCGTCGCGGCCGTGGTCCTGCTGGTGGCCTTCGGGCTCGTGGAGTCGAGGGCCAAGGAGCCGATCACCCCGCTGAGGATGTTCGCCGAGCGCAACCGCTCGGGCACGTACGTCATCATGCTCAGCCTGTCGGCCGCGATGTTCGGCATGTTCTTCTTCATCGTCCTGTGGGTCCAGGACGTCCTCGGGTACAGCCCGATCCAGTCCGGTCTCGCCTTCCTTCCGGTGACGGTGGCGATCGTCACGGGCGCGGGGCTGGCACAGCGGCTGCTGCCGGTCCTCGGACCGAAGCCGTTCATGGTGAGCGGCTCGGCGATCACCGGGATCGGCCTCTTCTGGCTGACGTTCATCACCTCGGACAGCAGTTACGCCGGGGCCGTCCTCGGCCCGATGGTCCTGTTCGGCTTCGGCATGGGGCTCAACTTCGTGACCCTCACGCTGACGGCCGTCTCCGGGGTGGCCCAGCACGAGGCGGGCGCCGCGTCGGGCCTCCTCAACGCCACCCAGCAGGTCGGCGGTTCGCTCGGCCTCTCCATCCTGGTCACGGTCTTCGGCACGGCGAGCCGCGAGGAGGGCCTGAAACAGGCGCCCGACTTCCTCGCGAACGCGACGCCCGAGCAGCAGGCGGAGGTCGCGAAGACCGGGGAGCTTCCCGCGCCCTGGGGCCATGAGGTGCTGACATCGGGCATCTCCTCGGCGTTCACCGCCGCCGTCGGGATGGTGCTGATCGCGCTGGTGACGGCGGTACTGGTGATCCGGGTCCGCAAGAGCGACCTGGAAGCACTCAGCGGCCGGGCGGAGGCGGCAGGCCCGGCGGCCTGACCACGAGCCCTTCCGCCCGCCGTACGCCCCTAGAGCACGCCCGTACGCCCTGGAGTACGCCTGTGCGCCCCTACGCCACCGAGAGCGTCCGCGCACGCCCCGTACGCCTCGGTACGCCTCCGAGTACGCCGATGTCCCCCGGCCCCCTGCCCGGGCCGGGGGACATCGCGGGTCTCAGACGGCCGACCCGTCCGGGACCCACCCCGGAAGATCCTCGGTCTGCCGCAGCCACTCGGCCGGCGGAGTCCCCCGCACCGCGGAGGCCACGACGCCCCCGGCGATGGCGCAGGTCGTGTCGACGTCACCCCCGACCTGCGCGGTCGTCCAGAACATCCGCTCGAAGTCGCCCAGGGCCCGCGCCGCCGACCACAGGGCGAAGGGCACGGTGTCGTGCGCGCTGGTCCGCCGGCCGCTGCCGAGCACCGCGGCGACCGTGCCCGCGTCCCCGTAGTCGAGCATGTCGCGCGCCCGGCGCAGCCCCGCTCCGACCGCGCTGCGCGGCACCAGAGCGACGACGCCGTCGAGCAGTGCCTCGGGCGTGGGCGGTCCGGCCGGGTCGGCGGCGAGGGCGGCGGCGGCCGCCACGGCCATCGCGCCCACCACGGCCTCGCGGTGCTGGTGTGTCGTGTACGCGGAGATCTCGGCCTGGTGCGTCGCCTGCTCCGGGTCGTCCGCATACCAGGCGCCGAGCGGGGCGATCCGCATCGCGGCGCCGTTGCCCCAGGACCCCTGCCCGTTGAAAAGGGCGGCGGACAGCTCCCGCCAGTCCCCGCCCTCCCTGATGAGCCGGAGCATCCGGTTGACCGCCGGACCGTAGCCGCGGTCGAAGTCGTGGTGGTTCGCGAAGGACAGGGCGAGGGCGTCCTGGTCGATGCGGTCGTGGCCGGCGAGGACGGCCAGGACGGAACAGGCCATCTCGGTGTCGTCGGTCCACTGCCAGGGGCCGGGCGGCAGCTCGCGCCGCTTCAGCAGGGGGTAGTGGGCGGGTACGAAGAACTGGGAGCCCAGGGCGTCTCCCACGGACAGCCCGCGCAGGCTGGCCAGGGCGCGGTCGAAGCGCCGGTCGAGTGAGGAGTCAGCGGTCATCGCTCAGCCACTCTATCCGGTGCGCCCGTACGGTTCCGGGGTACGCCAGCGTTCGAACGGCCTGTCCAGCCGGTATCTCCCGTCCTCGCCCAGCAGGAGCGTGCGGCTCTCGGCGTTGGCGGGGTTCGACAGGGACTCGAAGTCCGCGACCGTCCAGTGGAACCAGCGCATGCAGAACAGCCGCATGGTCAACCCATGGGTGACGAGCAGGACGTTCGGGGGGTGGTCGGGGGCCTCGAAACTGCGGTAGAGGCTTTCCAGGAAGGCGCCGACCCGGTCGTAGACGTCCGCTCCGGACTCGCCCTGGGCGAAGCGGTAGAAGAAGTGCCCGTACGCGTCCCGGTACGCCTTCTGCAGGCGTACGTCGTCCCGTTCCTGCCAGTTTCCCCAGTCCTGCTCCCGCAGGCGTGGCTCCTCCCGCACCCGCATCTGCTCCCGGGGCAGCCGGAAGGCCCGGAGGGTCTCGTGCGTGCGGCGGTACGGCGACACGTACACGCTGACCTGCTCGTCCCCGAACAGCTCCCGCAGCCGCTCCCCCGTCTCCTCCGCCTGCCGCCACCCGGTCTCGGTGAGCCGGAGCGCGTGATCGGGCTCGCGCTCGTACACCGTGTCATCGACATTGCCCTCGGACTCTCCGTGCCGTACGAGAACGATGCGCCGCGGTCGTGCCATACCCCGACCCTAGATCGCGGACCGGTGCAAGGCTCGGTCGAGGTCCCCCTCGGAGCCACCCGGTGTAGGTCCCGGCGTGTGGACGGGGCCGCCCCGCGCGTCCTCAGACCGTCCAGGCCGTGTCGAGCTGCACCACGTCGCCGGTCAGCGCCGCCACGTCGGCATCGGTCCTCGCGCGCAGGCCGAGCCGCTCGACGCGCTCCACCCGGTACTTGCCGTGCTCCGCGGCGGACCGCCACATCGAGAGCACCAGGAACTCACTGCCCGGCGCCTCGCCGAACAGGCCCCGCAGCATGCCGGGGGATCCGGCCATCGCCGGGTTCCACACCTTCTCCTGCATGAGTGCGAAGTGCTCGGCCCGGTCCTCGTGGACACGGCAGTGCGCCACCCGTGCCACGTCGGCGTCGGTGAATTTCGGCTCGAACCCCGTCTTCACGTCGAAGCGGTGGTCGAAGAGCTTCACCTGGAGGTCCTTGAACGTGCCCACCTGCGAGGCCGCCAGACGATCGTGCGACCGCGCCATAAAGGAGTCGTAGAAGGCCCGGCTCTCCCAGAACGCGAAGATGTGGGCGACATCCGGCCGAGCCCGGCTCCACCCGCCGCCCTGGCCCCGGAATCCCGGCTCACCGAGCAGCCCCGCCCATTTTCGCTGTCCCCGCTCGAACCCTCGACGGTCCACCACGGTGCAGCGAATCCACTTGACCAGCACCGCGCCATCGTACGGGCCTCGCGAGCGCCCCGGCAGTACGCGTCAGACTCGCTCCGTGTGCACCCGTTCGAGGCCGGCACGCTCCTCGTCGTCCACCTCGATGCCGAAGTCCTCCTCCAACGTCGCCGCCAACTCACCCACGGTCACCACCCGTTCCTCGGTGGCACCGTCCGTCCGCACGCTCGTCAGCGTCTCGCGCACCAGCGCCCTGCGCACCTCGGCCCCGGGCTGCTGCGCCACGACCTGGCCGAGGAAGCGCGACTCCGGGTGGCTGCTGCTGAAGTGGTTCATGACCATGAAGTCGGCCGGGTACAGCGTCTGTGGCGAGAACGCGTACAGATCGGTCCAGCCGTGCGGACGCAGGGTGCGCAGGACGTGGATGCCCTCGCCCTCGACCTTCGTCCCGAACGTCCAGCCGCCCTGCTCCACGCGCGCGCCGTCCCTCAGAGGCACCGGCTCCAGCGGCCCCTGCCAGCCGAACCCCGCGTCGGCGAGCCACTGTTCGCCCTCCACCTGGACGACCAGCAGTGCGTGCGTGACGGGTGGCAGCGCCGCACCCCGGGTGCGGTTGCGGGCTCCGCGCCCGGCGACCGGGAAGCCGATCCGCTCCAGCGCCGCCGCGAGGAGCGAGTTCTGTTCGTAGCAGTAGCCGCCTCGGCGACGGCCGACGAGCTTGGCCTGAAGGCTCTTGAGGTCCAGGGGGACCTGTCGGCCGAGCGCCACGTCGAGGTTCTCGAAGGGAATGGACCGGACGTGCGCCCGGTGTATCGCCTTCAACGTCCGCAGATCGGTGGAGAGTTCCCCGTCCCGTCCGATGTCGTAGCCGATTCGAGCCAGATAAGCGTCGAGATCCAGCTCGTCACCACTCCACAAACCGCTCTCCCCCTCCACCGTCGGGTCCACTGTCGTAGGCCCATGACACCATGAGCAATCTCCCCGCGACCACGGGCTTTCGAGCGTGGCGGGGCGACGGTCGAGGCGAGGCGTGCGCGGGGGCGTGCGTGGAGAGGGGAAGCACCGTGAGCGGACTCAACAAGGGCGTGGCGAAGGTCGAGGTGACGCTCAAGTGGGACCCTGCCCCGACGGGCACGCCGGCCCACGACCTGGATCTCGTCGCCGGCGTCTTCACGGCCGACGACCCGCACGGCTCCCCGGTCTACCTGGTGCACTTCGGCAGCCGCTCCCCCGACGGCACGATCACGCTCCACCGCGACAGCCGTACGGGCCAGGGATTCGGCTACGACGAAGCGATGACGCTGGAGCTGGACCGGCTGGCACCCAAGTACGCGCGCGTGGTGGTGGGCGTGACCGTGCAGCAGGGTGGCGGCAGGCTGGTCTTCGGCGACATAGCGAACACCGGCATACGTATCCGCGAGGGGTACACCGACCTGCTGAACCACGACTTCGCGGACGTGCAGGGCGCGCTGTCGGCGACGGTCGTGGAGTTCACCCGGGACGGCGCGGACGGCTGGTCGTACCGTCCGATCAGCCGCGGCTTCGACGCCGACCCCCGCGCCTTCGCGACGCTCCTCGGATCCGCACCCGCCTGAGGGGCTCCCCCACGATGACGCGAGAGAGGGCGCCGACCGATGGTCGACGCCCTCTCTCAGGTGAGGCTCAGCGCCCCTGGCGGCGGTAGCTCACCGCCGCCCGGGACGCGATACCGCTCGCGGTCAGCTGCAGCCGCTGGTGGAACCGCAGCCCTCGCAGATGTAGCAGGAGCCGGCGCGCTGCATCTTCGTACCGCAGGAGAAGCAGAGCGGGGCGTCGGCGCTGATGCCGAGCTGCATCTCGACGAGCTCCGCCGAGGTGTGCGCCTGCTTCACGGCCGGGACCTCGACCTGCGGGGCCGGGACCGGGGCCGCGACGGCCTTCAGTTCCTGGGCGCGGGGCGCGGACTGGGCCAGCGCCTCGACGTCGACCTCGTCCTCCTCTGCCTGCTCGTACGAGCCGGTGTCGAGGTGGCGCTGACGCTCCTCGGCGGAGTGGATGCCGAGGGCGGAGCGGGTCTCGAAGGGCAGGAAGTCGAGCGCCAGGCGACGGAAGATGTAGTCGACGATCGACTGCGCCATCCGGACGTCCGGGTCGTCCGTCATGCCGGCCGGCTCGAAGCGCATGTTCGTGAACTTCGAGACGTAGGTCTCCAGCGGAACGCCGTACTGCAGACCGACGGAGACGGCGATGGAGAAGGCGTCCATCATGCCGGCGAGGGTCGAGCCCTGCTTGGACATCTTGAGGAAGACCTCGCCGAGACCGTCGTCCGGGTAGGAGTTGGCGGTCATGTAGCCCTCGGCGCCACCCACGGTGAAGGAGGTGGTGATCCCCGGACGGCCCTTGGGCAGACGCTTGCGGACCGGACGGTACTCGACGACCTTCTCGACGGCCTCGCGGATCGTCGCCTCGGACTTCGCGGTGACCTCGGCCTTCTCGTCCTCCTTCTTCTTCGCGGAGAGCGGCTGGCCGACCTTGCAGTTGTCGCGGTAGATCGCGAGCGCCTTGACGCCCATCTTCCAGGCCTCGAAGTAGACCTCCTCGACGTCCTCGACCGTGGCCGTCTCCGGCAGGTTCACGGTCTTGGAGAGGGCGCCCGAGATCCACGGCTGGATGGCGGCCATCATGCGGACGTGGCCCATCGCGGAGATGGAACGCTCGCCCATCGCGCAGTCGAAGACCTCGTAGTGCTCGGCCTTCAGGCCGGGGGCGTCGATCACATTGCCGTTCTCGGCGATGTGGGCGACGATCGCCTCGATCTGCTCCTCCTGGTAGCCCAGGCGGCGCAGGGCCTGCGGGACGGTGCCGTTGACGATCTGCATCGAGCCGCCGCCGACGAGCTTCTTGAACTTGACCAGGGCGAGGTCGGGCTCGAGGCCGGTGGTGTCGCAGGACATCGCGAGACCGATGGTGCCGGTCGGGGCGATGACCGAGGCCTGGGCGTTGCGGAAGCCGTTCTTGGCGCCGAGGCGGATCACGTCCTGCCAGGCCTCCGTCGCGGCGGCCCAGATCGGCGAGTCCAGGTCGTCCATGCGGACGGCCTTGGTGTTCTCGTCGGCGTGCTGCTGCATGACGCGCTGGTGCGGCTCGGCGTTGCGGGCGTAGCCGTCGTAGGCGCCGACGACCGCGGCGAGCTCGGCGGAGCGCTTGTACGAGGTGCCGGTCATCAGGGAGGAGATGGCACCGGCGAGGGCGCGGCCGCCGTCGGAGTCGTACGCGTGGCCGGTCGCCATCAGCAGGGCGCCGAGGTTGGCGTAGCCGATGCCGAGCTGGCGGAAGGCGCGGGTGTTCTCGCCGATCTTCTCGGTCGGGAAGTCGGCGAAGCAGATGGAGATGTCCATCGCCGTGATGACGAGCTCGACGACCTTGGCGAAGCGCTCGACGTCGAAGGACTGGTTGCCCTTGCCGTCGTCCTTGAGGAACTTCATGAGGTTCAGCGAGGCGAGGTTGCAGGACGTGTTGTCCAGGTGCATGTACTCGCTGCACGGGTTCGAGCCGTTGATGCGGCCGGACTCGGGGCAGGTGTGCCAGTGGTTGATCGTGTCGTCGTACTGGATGCCCGGGTCGGCGCAGGCCCAGGCGGCCTCGGCCATCTTGCGGAAGAGCGACTTGGCGTCGACCTCCTCGATGACCTCGCCCGTCATGCGGGAGGTGAGACCGAACTTGCCACCGGACTCGACGGCCTTCATGAACGTGTCGTTCACGCGGACGGAGTTGTTGGCGTTCTGGTACTGGACGGACGTGATGTCGTCGCCGCCCAGGTCCATGTCGAAGCCCGCGTCACGGAGGGCGCGGATCTTCTCCTCCTCCTTGACCTTGGTCTCGATGAAGTTCTCGATGTCGGGGTGGTCGACGTCGAGGATGACCATCTTGGCCGCACGGCGGGTCGCGCCGCCCGACTTGATGGTTCCCGCGGAGGCGTCGGCGCCGCGCATGAAGGAGACCGGGCCGGAGGCGTTGCCGCCGGAGGAGAGCAGCTCCTTGGAGGAGCGGATGCGGGAGAGGTTCAGGCCGGCGCCGGAGCCGCCCTTGAAGATCATGCCCTCTTCCTTGTACCAGTCGAGGATGGACTCCATGGAGTCGTCGACGGACAGGATGAAGCAGGCGGAGACCTGCTGGGGCTGCGGGGTGCCGACGTTGAACCAGACCGGCGAGTTGAAGCTGAAGATCTGGTGCAGGAGGGCGTAGGCCAGCTCGTGCTCGAAGATCTCGGCGTCGGCGGGCGACGCGAAGTAGCCGTACTCCTCGCCGGCCTTCGTGTACGTCTTCACGATCCGGTCGATGAGCTGCTTGAGACCGGTCTCGCGCTGCGGGGTGCCGACGGCTCCGCGGAAGTACTTGCTGGTGACGATGTTGACCGCGTTCACCGACCAGAAGTCGGGGAACTCGACGCCACGCTGCTCGAAGTTGATCGAGCCGTCGCGCCAGTTGGTCATGACGACGTCACGACGCTCCCAGGCCACCTCGTCGTACGGATGCACGCCAGGGGTGGTGTGGATGCGCTCGATACGCAGGCCCTTGCTCGCCGACTTGGCTCCCTTGTTGCGGGAACCACGTGCCGGGCCGCTCGCCGTCTCTGTCATGCCGCCTCCCATATACGGGCAAAACACACTTTGGCGCCCAGAAAGTCCCAGGGCACCGTCTTCTGTACGTCTTTCGGTACTGCTGCCACGAGGACCGCGCGGGTCACCCGGGGCACGTCTGTCGGGCCGCTCGGCGGCCGATCGCCGGGCCGTGGTCGGCCCGGACCGCCGATCAGTCGGCGGCGGTGGCGGGAACGGGGACCTCAGGGGTCGCCCCGGTCCCGCGGTTCTCACCGGGCGACCGCTCGCGGAGTTCCACGATGGCGGTCTCGAAGTCTTCGAGGCTGTCGAAGGCCTTGTACACGGACGCGAAGCGCAGGTACGCGACGAGGTCGAGCTCCTGCAGGGGACCGAGGATGGCCAGACCCACGTCGTGGGTGGTCAGCTCGGCGCTGCCGGTGGCGCGCACCGCCTCTTCGACCCGCTGGCCGAGCTTGGCGAGGGCGTCCTCGGTGACCGGTCGCCCCTGGCACGCCTTGCGCACACCCGAGATGACCTTGGTGCGGCTGAAGGGCTCGGTGACACCGGACCGCTTCACGACCATGAGGGAACACGTCTCCACCGTGGTGAAGCGGCGGGAGCAGTCGGGGCACTGCCGGCGGCGTCGGATCGACGTCCCGTCGTCGGTGGTGCGACTGTCGACGACACGGCTGTCGGGGTGCCTGCAGAAGGGGCAGTGCATGGCTTCCGACCCTCCCTCACGGCACGACTGATGAGCCTCGCCCGACCCGTCAAGGCCCTGCGAAGCGACCTCCAGCATAGGTGATGCGAGCGGCCCCGGCAGACCGGGGACCACTACCCCTGGGTGGTCGATGCCATCCAACCACTAGATCTTGGGTTAGGGGCGATTCCGACCCTTGCGCGTGTCGCGGACCGCCCGCTCCCACGTCCCAACCCTTCCGGGTGCGACACTGGGAGTGCACACCGGATGTCCGCGAACCCAGCGGCGAAGGCTACCGTAATGACCGAATTGGGTTCGCGGGGTGCTGCGGAGTGACGGTACTCATACACCCCCACGCATACACGCGTAAGGCAATCTGCGAATTTTCACTCGAACGTGTGTTTGGCGCAACCTTTCGAAAGCCACTACCGTTGTGCCAGCCAGGGAGACAAATTCGAGAGGGGCCGACGACGTGACCACCACCGCAGACAGTGCCACCATCACCGCCCAGGACCGCTCCCAGGGCCGACTCGAGCCGGTGCACGCCATGAATGACGCAGCCATGAACGGCGAGGAGCCCGGGCGACCCGCCCGCGCCCTTCCCGGGCGACCTCCAGGCATCAGGGCCGACAGCTCCGGCCTCACCGACCGGCAGCGCCGGGTGATCGAGGTCATCCGGGACTCGGTCCAGCGGCGCGGCTACCCGCCGTCGATGCGCGAGATCGGCCAGGCCGTGGGACTGTCCAGCACGTCGTCGGTGGCTCACCAGCTCATGGCGCTGGAGCGCAAGGGCTTCCTCCGCCGTGACCCACACCGCCCCCGGGCGTACGAGGTGCGCGGCTCGGACCAGCCGAGCACCCAGCCGACGGACACCACGGGCAAGCCCGCCGCCTCTTACGTCCCCCTGGTCGGCCGGATCGCCGCCGGTGGCCCGATCCTGGCCGAGGAGTCCGTCGAGGACGTCTTCCCGCTCCCCCGGCAGCTGGTCGGCGACGGCGAGCTGTTCGTCCTGAAGGTCGTCGGCGACTCGATGATCGAGGCCGCCATCTGTGACGGCGACTGGGTCACCGTCCGCCGCCAGCCCGTCGCGGAGAACGGCGACATCGTCGCCGCCATGCTCGACGGCGAGGCCACGGTCAAGCGTTTCAAGCGCGAGGACGGGCACGTCTGGCTCCTCCCGCACAACGCGGCGTACCAGCCGATCCCCGGCGATGAGGCCACCATCCTCGGCAAGGTCGTGGCGGTGCTCCGGCGCGTGTGACACCTCGCCGGCTCTGACCGGGCCCCGGGACCCACTGCGCCGGTCCCGGGGCCCTGCCGTGCGCGGAGACGCACGGCAGGGGATCAGTCGCTCGCCGCCTTCGAGGCCGCGTCGATCGCCGCCAGCGACTTCCGCACCTGGTTGCGGTCCGTGGTGTACCAGAAGTCGGGCAGCGAGGACTTGAGATAGCTGCCGTACCGCGCGGTGGCCAGCCGGGGGTCGAGCACCGCGACGACACCGCGGTCACCGGTCGCCCGCACGAGCCGACCGGCGCCCTGCGCCATCAGGAGAGCCGCGTGCGTGGCGGCGACCGCCATGAAGCCGTTGCCACCGGCCTCCTCGACCGCCTTCTGGCGCGCGCTCATCAGCGGGTCGTCCGGCCGCGGGAACGGAATCTTGTCCATGACGACCAGCTGGCAGCTGGCGCCCGGGACGTCCACGCCCTGCCAGAGCGAGAGCGTGCCGAAGAGGCAGGTCTTCGGGTCTGCGGCGAAGTTCTTGATCAGCTCACCGAGGGTGTCCTCGCCCTGCAGCAGGATGGGCAGCTCCGGAATCCTGCTCCGCAGCTCCTCCGCCGCCTGCTGGGCAGCCCGCATCGAGGAGAAGAGGCCGAGCGTACGGCCGCCGGCCGCCTCCATCAGCTCGGCGAGCTCGTCGAGCATGTCGCCCCGCTCACCGTCCCGCGCGGGCCGTGACAGGTGCTTGGCGACGTACAGGATGCCCTGCTTCGGGTAGTCGAACGGGGAGCCGACGTCGATGCCCTTCCAGACCGGCAGGTCGTCTCCCGTGGTGCCCTCGGGCGCGAGGCCGAGCGAGGCCCCGACCCCGTTGAAGTCGCCGCCGAGCTTGAGGGTGGCCGAGGCCAGGACGACGGAGCGCTCCGTGAAGAGCTTCTCCCGCAGCAGGCCCGAGACCGTCAGCGGAGCCACCCGCAGCGATGCTCCGAACCGGTCATGCCGCTCGTACCAGACGACGTCGTACTCCGAGCCCTGAGTGATCCGCTCGGCGACGCCGTGGACCGTCTCCACGGAGGCCATGGCCTGCTTGCGGACGGCGTCCTCGTCCTGCACGGACCGGTCCCGGGTGGAGCCCAGTGCCGTGATCACGGCGCGGGCCGCGTCGCGCAGCGCCATCAACGCGTAGGCGAGGTCCTCCGGGATCTTCTCCAGACGGCCCGGCAGGGCGAGCTCCATGACCCGCTCGAAGCCCTCGGCGGCGGTCTGCAGCTGGTCGGCGACCTTCTCGTCGACGAGCTTCGAGGACCGGCGCACGACGCGGTTGACCTGGCCGGGGGTGAGCTCGCCCGTGGCCACACCGGTGACCCGGGAGACCAGCTCATGCGCCTCGTCGACGATCAGCACCTCGTGCTGCGGGAGCACCGGGGCGCCCTCGATGGCGTCGATGGCGAGCAGCGCGTGATTGGTCACCACGACGTCGGCGAGCTTGGCCCGCTCGCGGGCCGCCTCGGCGAAGCACTCCGCCCCGTACGCGCACTTGCTCGCCCCCAGGCATTCCCGGGAGGAGACCGAGACCTGGGACCAGGCTTTGTCGGAGACGCCCGGTGTCAGATCGTCCCGGTCGCCGGTCTCCGTCTCGTCGGACCAGTCACGCAGTCGCAGCAGGTCCTGGCCCAGCTTGCTGGAAGGGGCGGCCGCCTCGAAGGGGTCGAAGAGGCCGTCCTCCTCGTCCTGCGGGACGCCTTCGTGGAGCCGGTGCAGGCAGAGGTAGTTCGACCGGCCCTTGAGCATGGCGAACTGCGGGCGGCGGCGCAGCTGCGGATGCAGCGCGTCGACCGTCCGGGGAAGGTCGCGCTCGACGAGCTGGCGCTGGAGCGCCAGTGTCGCGGTGGCGACCACGACCCGCTCCCCCTGGGCCAGCGCCGGCACGAGATAGCCGAGCGACTTGCCCGTGCCCGTTCCGGCCTGGACGAGGAGGTGGGAATTGTCGTCGATTGCCTCGGCAACGGCCTCGGCCATGGTGACCTGGCCAGGGCGCTCCGTGCCGCCGACAGCGGAGACGGCGGCATGGAGGAGGTCGGGGAGGGATGGCTTCGTCATAGCGCTTCCAGCCTACGGGGCGGCACTGACAGCCCGGTCACGCGCACGCCTCACGCGAGCGGGTTGGGGACGGTCCCGTGGACGGCCGCGTGCGGGCGCTCGGGCCGGTCGCGGTAGCCGTCCAGATGCAGACGGTTGCGGTTGAGGCAGAGCCGCTCGATCCGGGGCGTGAGGAGGTCGAAGAGCTCGAACCGTTCCTTCAGCTCGGGGAAGCGCGCCTGGTGGCGCAGGATCTCCGCTCGGACGAGGGACCAGAATTCCGTCTCGGGGAAGGCCAGTTGTTCCTCGCAGAGCGGCGCCAGGTAGCGGAAGACACCGACGAAGAGCCCCGATTGGATGAACTGGGTGAGGAAGTCGGGTTCCTCGGTGAGCAGCACCGAGCGGACGTCGCCCGGCATGGTGTCGTGCTCGGGGAGCGGCTGGGCGCTGACGTTCACGTCGTCGACGAAGTCCTTGATCGCCAGACGTACGGGGACGTCCTCTCCGTCGCAGACGACGATCGCGTTCTCGCCGTGCGGCGAGAAGACCGTGCCGTACCGGTAGAGGAAGTGCAGCAGCGGGGGCAGCAGGGCGCCGAAGAGGTGCTGGAGCCAGACGGCGGGAGCGAGTCCCGACCGCTCGACGAGCTCCGCGACGAAGGCGCGCCCGTTCGGATCGGTGTGGAGGAGTGAGGCGAGGGTCCGGGCGCGCTCGCCGGGGGGCAGTCGGAGCGGCTCGCGCCAGATCGCGCCGAGGAGTTCCTTGTACTGGTACGGGACTTCGGGCAGCCGGTCGTAGAGGGGGTGCTCGACGGTGACGGATGCGACCTCGCCGAGGAGGATCACTCCGCACTCGTCCCGCAGGAACGCGTCGCCGTCGCGCAGTCCTTGGACCCAGGCGGTCACGGCGGGGGCGGCGACGGTCCGCTCGGTGGGCAGGCCGCGCCAGACGAGCGTGTTGAGCACCGACAGCGGGAGCTTGACGGTGTGGCGGTCGGGTCGGCTGGTGTTGAGGAAGGTACGGACGGACTGCTGGGGCAGGCGGAGGTCGCCGTCGGCAGAGAGTGGAACGACGGTGCCCGCGGCCACGGCCGGGGCGTAGAGCGGGAGCAGGACCTCGTCCCACTGCCAGGGGTGGACGGGCAGCAGGAGGTAGCCGTCGGGTTCGTGGCCGCGGGCGGCGAGCTCGGCGCGGAAGGCGGCGTGGACCTCCGGGTCCAGTTCCTGGGCGTAGAGGCGGTCGGGTGTTTCGAGGCCGGCGACGCCCCGGTAGGCGGCGATGCGGTTGCTGACGGCGATCCACGGCAGCCGGGTGGCACGGCGGGCCTCGGGGGCCCAGCGGGCCGCGTCGGTGGCGGAGAAGCCGATGCGGCCCTTGTTGAGGACGAGCCAGGGGTGGCCGGTCTGGTGGCCTTCGAGGTCGGCGTAGGAGAGGTCGGCGAGCCGGTCGGCGGTGAGCGCCGTGCGGTCGAGGCGGGCGTCGGCGGTGAGGGTGGCGGAGAGTTCGCGGATGAGGTGGCCGAGGGTGGCGCCGTCGAGCCGGAGGAGTCCGCGGGCGCGGACCAGGAAGTCGAGGGGGTCGGTCATGGGCCGGCCCTCGTGGCTGATCGAGTCGGCCTCGACGCGCCAGCTTCCGTAGGCGCCGCGGCGGGCGCGGAAGGTGAGCGTGGTGCCGTCGTCGAGCGTGAGGGCGTGCTGGTCGGGCTCTCCGTCGTCGACCGGGACCGGTTCGACGATCTCCTCGTAGGCGAACTCGCCGAGGGCCTTGGCGAGGAGGCGGGCGGACACCCGGGTCCAGGTGGCGGAGGTCAGCTCGGGGGGCGCGAGCAGCTCGGGGGGCGGCGTGGTGGGGAGGGGCGTGCCGGGCTGTGCGGAGTCGTGGGGTGCAGGGGACGTCGACACGAGGACTCCTCGGGGTGGGAACCGCTGTGGGTCGAGCGGTGTATGTAAGGCAGAGGGGTTTTCACAGAGAGTGACGAAGGGGGCGGTCGCGGATCATGAGCGCGGCTCGTTTGTCGGGGAGGTCGACTTCCGCCGTGTTGCGGAAGCCGGCGCGGAGGAAGGCCGAGACGGAGGGGGTGTTGCGGATGTCCGGTTCGGCGACGACCCGGGTGCATCGGGGGCGGTGGTCGAGGACGAGTTCGGCGACGGCGCGCAGGAGGGCGGTCCCGACGCCCCGACCGCGGTCGGTGGCGCCTCCGACGAGGAGATGGATACCGGTGTCGTGGGGGCGGGCCGGATAGTGCCTGGCGAGCGGGTCGAGGTCGGCGCGGTAGAGCTCGAAATAGCTCATGGGCACGTCGTCGAGGACGCCGAGGCAGGGGACGCTGCGGCCGTCGCCCTGGAGCTGGGTGCGGAGGTGCTCGGCGGTCACGGTCTCGGGGCCCGCGAGCTCCCAGAAGGCGGCGACCGCGGGGGCGTTCATCCACCGCGCGATCAGTGGCAGGTCGCGGTCGGGGTGTACGGGTACGAGCTGGAAGGCGCCGAATCGGGTGGCGGTCGGGGCCCAGTCGGCGACGGAGTCGAGGAGGTCTCCGTCGGTTTGGTGGCGATCGGAGGAGTCGCCGTCGGGGAGGTCGGCGGCGGTGATGTCGCCGTCCGGACTCGGTGACGGGTTCCCGGCGGCGAGGAGGGCGACGAGGTCGTCGACCCTGAGGTCGAGGGTGTCGTCCCCCAGGGAATGTGCCGGGGGGTTTGTGGGTGGCACGGTGTCGCTCTCCTCTCGACGGAGTGTTCGGGGCGGGTGCTCCGACGGTGGGTTCACGTGCGGAGGGGGTTGGTGACGGTGACGTAGACGGACTGGGTGTCGACCGGCCCGACGAGCTCGTCGAGGCCGTGCAGGCGGGTGAGGAGGTTGGCCTTGCTGCGCAGGGTCGCGGCCTCCAGGAGTCGGTGCGGCAGGGGTGAGCCCAGGCTCGTGGCGGAGGTGAGGAAGCTGCGGAGGGCGGCGAGAAGGACGCGCTCGTCGGCGAGGTGCTGGGCACCGAAGGCGCCGATCAGGCCGAGGACGTTGTTGATGCCGAGGTAGTAGGCGAAGCGCTCGTCGGTGACCTGGTCGGAGACGAAGGTGTCGCTGTCGGCGCCGATGCCGGGGAGCCGGCTCTCCAGCTCGGCGCGGTGGGACTCGCGGAAGTAGTAGCCCTGGTTGTCGCGGTAGCGGCCGCCGACGGGCCAGCCGTCCTGGTCCAGGAGCACCAGGGTGTTCTGCTGGTGGGCCTCCAGGGCGATGCCGGCGTGTCCGTCGAGCCAGAGGATGGGGCGGACGACCTGGTCGAGGTAGCGGAGGAACCACTCGGCGGCGACGGCCGTGGTGGGGCGGCCGGTGCGGGTGGAGAGCCTGCCGATGATGTCGGCGAGCCGGGAGCGCATGGTGGTGGCGCCGAGCCAGGGGCGGGGGGTGGTGAGGGAGGCGATGCAGACGGCGTCGTCGCTGGGCCCGAAGGGGTTGTGGCGGATCATGACGTCGAGTCCGGGGACGGGGGTGCCGTCCGGGGCGTTCACGGCGAGCCAGGCGGGGTCGCGGACGATGTCGAAGCCGGGGTGGGCTGCCTGCCACTCGTCGACGAGGCCGGTGCGCAGGAGCCGGTGGACCTCGACGCCTCGGTGGAGTTCCTTGCGGAGGTTCTCTCGGCGGGAGTTGGTGATGCGCAGGCCGAGGGAGAGCTTGAGCATGGCTCGGGCTCCCGGGCGGTGCACGGTGCGGACCGAGGAGGTGGGGTGCCAGGGGCTGCCGTGGAGGCCGAGGTCGTGGAGGAGGCCGGCGTCGAGGAGTTCGCGGACGTCGGGGCGGTGCAGGAGCTCGCGGGCCTGCCAGGGGTGCAGGGGAAGGGGTGCGGTGCCGGCCGGGAGGGGAAGGCCCTCGGCGAGGCCGGCGGTGAGCTGTTCCGCGGTGACATGGCGGCCCTGCTCGGTCCAGGCGGAGTCGGAGCCGAGGACGGTGGGGTCGACGGCGACCCAGTGGAGGGGGAAGGAGCCGTGGAGTTCGGGTGAGTAGAGCCGGGCCTCGGCCTCGGAGAGTCCTTCGCGGCTCTTGGGGGTGGGGTGCAGGGGGTGGCCGAGCAGCAGGGACTGTTCGGCGGCGAGGAAGAGGTCGGCGTCCGGGTGGGGGTGGGGATCGCGGCGGCTCTCGCTGAGGAAGTCGGCGGTGCGCCGGGCGGAGTCGGCGACCCGGCCGACGAGTTCGGTGCCTTCGGGGCGGCCGGTCTCGCGGCTGAGCAGGGCGGCGACGGTGACGGCGTCGGCGGTGGGCGCGGTGGCCGGGAGGCCTTCGAGGGAGGGTGCGCCGAAGCGGTGCCAGCCGGTGGCCGACCAGTAGCGGACGGGAACGAGGAGGGCGGTGCCGCTGGCGTCGAGAGGGACGCGCAGGGTGCTGGAGTCGGGGGCGGGGATGTTCCTCTCCCGGATCCAGCAGCGGAGCAGGTTCTCGACGGTGGCCACGTCGGCGGCGCGCTGCGGGTCGGGGTCGTCCAGGGGGTCGGGCGCGGTGGTTGCGACGGCGGCCGGGCGGGGCGGCCGCGGGTCGTACGGTCCGATGTGCTGGCGCGGGACGGTCGGTTCCTCGACGGCGAGGGGTGCGGTGGTCTCGGTCGCCGGGGAGCTGGGGGTGGCGTTCACGGGGGTTCCTTGGGGTGGGGCCGGGGGCGGTCCGGGGTCAGTGGGACGGTCCGGGGATGGTCCGGAGGGCGCCCGTCGTGGGGGTGTGGGCCCGTTCGGCCGCGGCCAGGGCGTCGGCGAAGCGGTCGAGGACCGCGGTGGCCTGCTCGTCGGTGAGGGTGAGCGGGGGCAGGAGCCGGACCACCGCGGAGTGGCGGCCGCCGAGTTCGACGATGAGTCCGCGGGCGAGGCACTCCTGTTGGACGGCGAAGGCCAGGGCAGGGGCGGCGGGCGGGACCGGGTCGTCCGGGCCGGCCGCTTCGGGGTCGACGAGTTCGACGCCGATCATCAGGCCTCGGCCGCGGACGTCGCCGACGCAGGGGTGGGCGGCGGCGAGGCCCTGGAGTTGGCCGAGGATACGGGCGCCGAGGATGCCGGCCCGTTCGGCGAGCTTGTTCTCGCGGACGTACGCGAGGGTGGCCGTTCCAGCGGCCATGGCGAGCTGGTTGCCGCGGAACGTGCCGGCGTGCGCGCCGGGTTCCCAGGCGTCGAGCTCGGACCGGTAGACGATGACGGCAAGCGGGAGGGAGCCGCCGATGGCCTTGGAGAGGACCATCACGTCGGGCACGACGCCGCTGTGCTCGACGGCCCAGAAGGCGCCGGTGCGGCCGACGCCGGTCTGGACCTCGTCGACGACGAGCGGGATGGAGCGGTCGGCGGTGATCCGGCGCATCCGGCGCATCCAGTCGTCGGGGGCCGGGATGACCCCGCCTTCGCCCTGGACGGCTTCGACGATCATTCCGCCGGGGGTGGTGACGCCGCTCTTGGGATCGTCGAGGACGCTCTCGGTCCAGCGGGCGGCGAGTTCGGGGCCTCGGTCGCCGCCGACGCCGAAGGGGCAGCGGTACTGCTGCGGGTAGGGCAGCCGGGTCACGCGGACGTCGGTCGCTCCGCCGGAGGCGGACAGGGCTCCGGCCGTCATGCCGTGGTAGGCGCCGGTGAAGGCGAGGAGTCCGTCACGGCCGGTGGCGGTGCGGACGAGTTTGAGGGCCGCCTCGACGGCGTCCGTGCCGGCCGGTCCGCAGAACTGGATGCGGGCGTCGTCGGCGAGTTCGGCCGGCAGGGTGGCGAACAGCTCCGAGGTGAAGGCGTCCTTGAGGGGGGTGGCGAGGTCGAGGACGTGGAGCGGGGCGCCCGAGTCGAGGACCTTTCTGATCGCCTCCAGGACGACGGGGTGGTTGTGGCCGAGGGCGAGGGTCCCGGCGCCGGAGAGGCAGTCGAGGTAACGGCGGCCGTCGGCGCCCTCGATGGTCAGGCCGCGGGCCCGCACGGGGACGATCGGCAGGGAGCGGGCGTAGGTGCGAGCGGCGGACTCGCGCTGCGACTGGCGGCGCAGGATCGCCTCGTACCCTCCGCCCTGGTCCGGCGCGTCGCCCGTCGTGTTCCGCACGTGCGCGGCCGGTGCGACGGCAGGAGCTGATTCGGTCACGGCCACGGCTCGGTGTCCTCCCGCTGTAACGGTTGCGTTGCACATCAGGACGTCGTGGAGCGCCTCAAGAGCCGTCCTGAACGCCTTCGTTGTGTCCCCCGTACGTACCAACGACGGGAACTGCCGGGGATCACGGGCCGGTGGCAAGAACTTGGCGTGTCCCGGATCACGGCACGGCAACGGCTTAACGACAGTCGGAACCGGCGGCGGGGCGGGTACCGTCCCCTCCGGCACCGACATAGTTGGGGGCCGTCGGTCGCCGTCCGTGAGGACGCGACCGCCGTTCACCCATTGCACACACAAATATGTAGTCCCAGGGGGATCACGAGATGCGATCGATTCGTCCGCTGCTGATGGCGGCTTCCGCCGTCGCTGCGCTGACGCTCACCGCGACGGCCTGCGGCCCGACGGAGGAGAACGCGGGAGACAAGCCCAGCGCGCCCACGAGCCTGATCCCGGCCGACAAGATCAAGATTCCGGAGGACCTGAAGGAGCGCCTGAAGGAACACGGGATCGACCTGGACAAGTGGCGCGACGGCGAGTGGAAGAACTGGGACCGCGACAAGTGGCTCCGTGAGGCCAAGGACTTCGTCAACCCGATCATCGAGGACCTCTGGGACCCGGACCGCATGCGGGACGCCGAGCGCCCCGACAAGCCGGTCGAGGAGGAGGACATCTCGGGTGACGAGGGTGTCACCGACCCGACTCCGGCCGCGGTCAAGGCGAAGGCCGTCGCCCCGAAGTACCACGGGAACGCCGCCGAGGCCGGAAAGGTCTTCTTCGACGGCCCCGAGGGCTCGATGGTCTGCTCGGCCACCGTGGTGCAGGACCCGGCCCACCCGGGCAAGTCCAACATGGTCTGGACGGCCGGACACTGCGTGCACAAGGGCCAGAAGGGCGGCTGGTACCGCAACATCGCCTTCGTGCCGTCCTACAACGACTCCGCGCTTCCCACCTCCGACCTGGAAAAGGCGACGCGGGAGCAGATCGCGCCCTACGGCGTGTGGTGGGCGGACTGGGTCAAGACCTCCGACCAGTGGATCGCCGAGGGCGCGTCCACGGGCGGCGCCGGGGCCCCGTACGACTTCGCGGTCATCCAGGTGACCCCGGAGAAGGGCGGCTCGGGCAAGTCGCTGGAGGAGACGGTCGGTTCGGCGCTTCCGGTGGACTTCAACGCGCCGGCCGTGCCGAAGATCGCGAGCATGACGGCGACCGGTTACCCGGCCGCGCCGCCGTTCGACGGCCAGAAGATGTTCCAGTGCCAGGACAAGCCGGGTCGGCTGTCCCTGAAGGCGGAGCAGCCGACGATGTACCGGATCGGCTGCACCATGACCGGTGGTTCGTCCGGTGGTGGCTGGGTGGCCCAGGGCAGCGACGGCAAGCCGGCGCTGGTGTCGAACACCTCGATCGGCCCGGCGACGGCCGGCTGGCTCGCGGGTCCGCGACTCGGACCCGAGGCCAAGGCGATCTTCGACGAGGTCAGCAAGAAGTACGCCGGGCAGTAGGCACGGCACGGAGGCGGGGCCCATGGGTCCCGCCTCCTCCCATGTCCGGCCGACAGCTCACGTCCCGGACGCGGAACACCTCATAGGGGGAATGCACGTCATGCGTTCTGTACGACTCATATCCGCCGCTCTCGGCGTGGCCACGGCGCTCGCGCTGACCGCCACGGCCTGCGGCCCCACCGAGACCCCGGCCGCCGACGCGCCGGCCACGGGGGCGAGCAGCTCCGCGCCCGCCGCCGACGGCGCCGGTAGCGGCGATGACCTCGCCAAGGACCTCGCCGACAAGCTCAAGAAGCACGGCGTCGACCTGGACAAGTGGAAGGACGGCGAGTGGAAGAACTGGGACCGGGCGACCTGGCTCCGTGAGGCCGAGGACTTCGTCAACCCGGTGATCGACGGCCTCTGGGACCCGACGCGCATGCAGTCGGCGAAGAGCCCGGACCAGACGATCACCGCGCAGGCCGGCACGAACGGCACCGACCCGACGCCCCGGCCCGTCAACGCGCAGCGCGAGAAGACGCCGTACCACCGCAACGCGGCCCCGGTCGGGAAGATCTTCTTCGACTCGCCCGAGGGACACATGGTCTGCTCCGGCACCATCGTGAAGGACCCGCGCCGACCCGGGAAGTCCAACATGGTCTGGACGGCCGGGCACTGCGTCCACGCCGGCCAGCGCGGCGGCTGGTACCGCAACATCACCTTCGTGCCGGCCTACAACGACCTCGGCAAGTCGCCCTCCGCCCTGCGCAACGCGCAACCGCACGAGATCGCGCCCTACGGCCAGTACTGGGCCGACTGGGCGGTGACCTCGGGTGACTGGATCCAGCGCGGCGGTTCGAACCAGGCCTGGCCGTACGACTACGCCGTGCTGCACGTGCAGCCCGAGCGGGGCGGCAAGTCACTGGAGGAGACCGTCGGCGCCGCGCTGCCGGTCGACTTCTCCGCGCCGACGGCCGCGCAGGCCGGGACGATGGGCGCCTGGGGCTACCCGCAGGCTCCGCCGTACAACGGGCTGATCATGCACAAGTGCCTCGACCGCGCGACGCGGCTCACGACGGCCCCGGCCACGCCGACGATGTACCGGATCGGCTGCACGATGACCGCCGGTTCCTCGGGCGGCGGCTGGTTCCGTGTCCTTCCGAACGGGAAGACGGCCCTCGTGTCGAACACGTCGATCGGCCCGGCCGGCGGCAACGGCTGGCTCGCCGGACCGCAGTTGGGCAAGGGCGCCAAGGCGGCCCACGAGATGGTCAGCAAGAAGTTCGCCCGCTGACCGAGGGACACCGCGCACGACACGGCATCACGACAGAGGGCGCTGCCCCCTCCCCGCCGGGGGAAGGGGCAGCGCCCTCTGTGATCGTCGGCCGTGGGTCAGTGCGCGGCGGGAACGTACGGCGCGAGCATCGCCGCCAGCTCCTCGTGCACCCGGGCCTTCAGCAGGGTGCCCTCCGGGGTGTGTTCCTCGGACTCCACCTCGCCCTCGGCGTGCACCCGCGAGACGAGACCGCCGTGCGTGTACGGCACGAGGGCTTCGAGCTCGACCTCGGGGCGCGGCAGTTCGGCGTCGATGAGCGCGAGCAGCTGCTCGATGCCCTGGCCCGAACGGGCCGAGACGGCGATGGAGTGCTTCTCCATCCGCAGCAGACGCTGGAGAACCAGCGGGTCCGCCGCGTCCGCCTTGTTGACGACGACGATCTCCTTGACGTTCACCGCGCCGACGTCCCGGAAGACCTCGCGCACGGCGGCCAGCTGCTCCTCCGGAGCCGGGTGGGAGCCGTCCACGACGTGCAGGATGAGGTCGGAGTCCCCGACCTCCTCCATGGTGGAGCGGAACGCCTCGACCAGGTGGTGCGGCAGGTGCCGGACGAAGCCGACGGTGTCGGCCAGGGTGTAGACCCGGCCGGTGGGCGTCTCGGCCCGGCGCACGGTCGGGTCGAGGGTGGCGAACAGGGCGTTCTCCACGAGCACGCCCGCCCCGGTGAGGCGGTTGAGCAGGGAGGACTTGCCCGCGTTGGTGTATCCGGCGATGGCGACCGACGGGACCTTGTTGCGCCGGCGCTCCTGCCGCTTGATGTCGCGGCCGGTCTTCATCTCCGCGATCTCCCGGCGCATCTTCGCCATCTTCTCGCGGATGCGGCGCCGGTCGGTCTCGATCTTGGTCTCACCGGGACCACGGGTGGCCATGCCGCCACCGCCGCCGCCACCCATCTGACGGGACAGCGACTGACCCCAGCCTCGCAGCCGCGGCAGCATGTACTGCATCTGCGCGAGCGCGACCTGCGCCTTGCCCTCTCGGGACTTGGCGTGCTGGGCGAAGATGTCGAGGATGAGGGCGGTCCGGTCGACCACCTTCACCTTGACGACGTCTTCGAGGGCGATGAGCTGGCCAGGGCTGAGCTCGCCGTCACAGACGACGGTGTCGGCGCCGGTCTCGACCACGATGTCGCGCAGTTCGCGCGCCTTGCCGGAGCCGATGAAGGTCGCCGGGTCCGGCTTGTCACGGCGCTGGATCACGCCGTCGAGCACAAGGGCGCCCGCCGTCTCGGCGAGGGCCGCGAGCTCCGCCAGGGAGTTCTCCGCGTCCTGCACGGTCCCCGAGGTCCAGACGCCGACCAGCACGACGCGCTCGAGGCGCAGCTGGCGGTACTCGACCTCGGTGACGTCCTCGAGCTCGGTGGAGAGGCCCGCGACGCGACGCAGGGCCGCACGCTCGGAGCGGTCGAACTGGTCGCCGTCCCGCTCTCCGTCGATCTCGTGGCTCCAGGCGACGTCCTCTTCCATCAGGGCATCGGCCCGAAGGCTCTCGGTACGGTTCGTCTCCGCGAAGCGCTGCTCGTCCTGGGAAGGGGAAGAAGAGGAGGTCATTGGGTCCTTACGTCGAAATGACGTCGCCTGACAGCGACGAGGTTGGTTCTGTATCCGTCGCAACGCGTGACGGCACCGGAAGATTCCCGGCCCCGGCCGCGTCGCCGACCTGACGATGGTGGCACGGCCCGCCCGCGCCCGTCACCCGGGTTTCGCCGCCGTCCTGACGGCCTCGACCGGGCGGGAGCGCCAGTCGGGGTGCCCGGGCATGGGCGGCGTCTTCGCCGCGTACAGCCAGTCACGGAAGAAGGCGGTGAGGTCCCGTCCCGCGATCTCGCCGGCCAGTGCCGTGAAGTCGGCGGTGGTGGCCGTGGAGTCCCGGTGGTCGGCGACCCAGCGCCGCTCCAGGCGCCCGAAGGCCTCGGTGCCGATCTCCTGCCGGAGGGCGTAGAGGACGAGGGCGCTGCCGTCGTACACGACGGGCCGGAAGAGGCTGATCTTGTGGCCTGGCGAGGGCGGCTCGGGTGCGGCGGGCGGACCGCCGTCGGCCCGCCACCCGTCGGAGGCCGCGTAGGCCGCCTTCATGCGCCGCTCCATGGACTTGCCGGCCTTCTCCTCCGCGTAGAGGGCCTCGTACCAGCTCGCGTGTCCTTCGTTGAGCCAGAGGTCGGACCAGGTGCGGGGCGAGACGCTGTCGCCGAACCACTGGTGGGCCAGCTCGTGGACCATGATCGAGTCGACATACCACTCCGGGTAGCCCGGCTTCGTGAAGAGGCCGCGCTCGAAGAGGGAGAGCGTCTGCGTCTCCAACTCGAAGCCCGTGTCGGCGTCGGCGACGAGCACGCCGTACGTCTCGAAGGGGTACGGGCCGACCTGCCTCTCCATCCACTCCAGCTGGCCCGGTGTCTTGCGGAGCCAGGGCTCCATCAGCTCCCGGTCGGCGGTCCGCACCACGTCCCGCACGGGCAGGCCACGGGGACCGGTCCGGTGCACGACGGTGGAGCTGCCGATGGAGACCTGGGCGAGTTCCGTGGCCATGGGGTGGCGTGTGCGGTACGTCCAGGTGGTGGTGGCGCCGTGGTCGACGCGGCCGGCGGGCAGGCCGTTGGCGACGGCGGTGAGCGCGCTGGGGGCGGTGATCCGGAAGGTGAAGTACGCCTTGTCGGCGGGGTGGTCGTTGGAGGGAAAGACCCGGTGGGCGGCATCCGCCTGGTTGGCCATGGCCAGGCCGTCGCCGGTGCGCACCCAGCCGCCGGTGTCGGCGGGTCCTGTGGGGTCGCTGGTGTGGGTGACGGTGATCTCGATCTGCTCGCCGGAGTCGATCGGCACGACGGGGGTGACGATCAGGTCCTCGCCGCTGCTGGTGTACGCGGCCGGGATGTCGTCGACGGTGACGGCGGACACGGTCCCGTGGGTGAAGTCGAGGTTGAGCCGCTCCAGGTCCGCGGTGGCGAGGGCGTCGATCCTGGTCACGGCGGCGAGCGGCTTCGTGTTGACCCCCGGATAGGTGAGGTCGAGGTCGTACGCGAGGACGTCGTAGCCGGGGTTGCCGAGGTGCGGGAAGAGCGGGTCGCCGATGCCGAGCGGCGCCGGGGCGGGCAGGGCGGCGGCGACGAGCCCTGTCGAGGCGGCGACGAGGACGGCGGCGCGGAGCCACCGCGCGCGGGGCGGGCGGTTTCGGACGAGCGGCATGGGCCAGGCCTTTCCGGAGGACTGGCCCTACGGCTACCAGGGGATGCCCCGCCGCACGGGGCGGCGCGCTCGCCCGCCACCCGAAGGGATCATGTCGGGTCGTGCCGTGCGGTGGTGGGTCGGTGGACGGGCGGGGCGCGTCCCGGGCGTGCCCCGTCAGGAATCGCGCGGCTCCGCCCTCCCCCGCCGCCGGGCGCGGTTCACGTCGTACACGCCCGGCACGTCCCGCATGGCCCGCATCAGCGCGGGGAGACCGGCCGCGTCGGGGAGGTGGAGGGTGTACGTGTGGCGGACCCGCTGTTCGCTGGGCGGCTCGACGGTCGCGGCGACGACGGCCGCCCCGGCGGTGGCGATCGCCTCGGTGAGGTCGGCGAGGAGGCGGGGCCGGCCGAAGGACTCGGCGACGAGGGTGACCCGGCACTGGGCGGTGTCGCCCCAGCGGACGGTGACGGGCTCGCGGCCGACGCCGCGCATGGTCTCGACGGCCGCGCAGCCCGCCCGGTGGACGGTGACCGAGCCGCCGCGGACACGGAATCCGGTGATCTCGTCGGGAGGTACGGGCGTGCAGCAGCCGGCGGGGCGGACGGCGGCGGGCGGCTCGCCGTCCAGGTCGGCGTGGAGCACGGCGCCGGAGCGCCGGTCGGCCGGCATGGTGACGTGGGGCCGGGGGCCCGCGTCGGCGGGTGCGGCGGCGGCCTCGGGGTGGGCCTGGAGCCAGCCGGTGATCGCGATCCGCGCGGCGGCGGTACGGGCGTGGTCGAGCCACTCGGGAGAGGGCCCGGACACGGTGTCCTGGGCGAGCAGCAGCTGGACGGTGTCCCCGTCGCCGAGGACGGTGCTCAGGGGGGCGAGGCGGCCGTTGACCCGCGCGCCGAGACAGCCGTGGGCGGCCTCGCCGTGCTGGGCGTAGGCGGCGTCGACGCAGCTCGCTCCGGCGGGCAGGCTGATCGTGCCGGGGGAGCTGCCGTCGGCGCTGAAGACGGTGATCTCGTCGTCCTCGGCAAGGTGGGCGCGGAGGGAGCTCCAGAAGGTGTCGGGGTCGGGGGCGGACTGCTGCCAGTCGAGGAGCCGGGAGAGCCAGCCGGGGCGGGTGGGGTCGACGCGCTCGCCGTCCTCGGGCTGCGGCTCGGGGGCCGGGACGGGGTCGGCCGTGGGGGCGGGCCGCCCCGGGGGCGGTGTCGGGCCGGCGTACGGTTCCTGGCCCGCGTACGGGTTGCCGAGGGCGACGACTCCGGCCTCCGCGACCGTGTGCATCCGGTGGGTCCTGATGAGGATCTCGGCCACGGCCCCGTCGGGAGCGGCGATCGCGGTGTGCAGCGACTGGTACAGGTTGAACTTGGGGGTCGCGATGAAGTCCTTGAACTCGGAGATCACCGGTGTGAAGCAGGTGTGGAGCTCGCCGAGGACCGCGTAGCAGTCGGCGTCCTCGGCGACGAGGACGAGGAGCCGACCGAAGTCGCAGCCGCGCAGCTCACCGCGCTTGAGGCGGACGCGGTGGACGGAGACGAAGTGCCGGGGCCTGACGAGGACCTCGGCGCCGATGCCGGCTTCGCGCAGGATTGCGCCGACCTGTTCGGCGACGGCGTCGAGGGCGTCCCCCGCGTGGGAGTTGTCGGCGATGAGCGCGCGGGTGTTCTCGTACTCCTCGGGGTGGAGGATCGCGAAGACGAGGTCCTCCAGCTCGGTCTTGAGGGCCTGGACCCCGAGCCGTTCCGCGAGGGGGATGAGGAAGTCCCGGGTGACCTTGGCGATCCTGGCCTGCTTCTCGGCGCGCATCACTCCGAGGGTCCGCATGTTGTGGAGGCGGTCGGCGAGTTTGATCGACATGACGCGGACGTCGTTGCCGGTGGCGACGAGCATCTTGCGGAAGGTCTCGGGCTCGGCGGCGGCGCCGTAGTCGATCTTCTCGACCTTGGTGACGCCGTCGACGAGGTACGCGACCTCGTCGCCGAACTCCTGGCGCACCTGGTCGAGCGTCACCTCGGTGTCCTCGACGGTGTCGTGGAGGAGGGAGGCGGTCAGGGTGGTGGTCTCCGCGCCGAGTTCGGCGAGGATGAGGGTGACCGCGAGCGGGTGCGTGATGTACGGCTCGCCGCTCTTGCGGAACTGTCCGCGGTGCGAGGACTCGGCGAGGACGTAGGCCCGGCGCAGCACCGCCAGGTCGGCCTCGGGGTGGTGGGCCCGGTGTGCCTCGGCGACATGGCTGATGGCATCGGGCAGCCGGTCACGGGGGGCCGGTCCCGCGGTGGCGCCCAGCAGCGCGGCGCGGCCGAGGCGGCGCAGGTCGATGCGGGCGCGTCCGCGTCTGCGGACGGTCGGGTCGGTGACGGCGGCGTCGGCCGCGCTCACAGGGTTGGTGGCCTCTGCGCTCATGGGGCACCTCCGGCAACGTCGACCGGCGGTGGGCGGGCCAGGCGAGCCCTGGGGGCCGGTGCTTGATGCTACCGACCCCACCACGTGGCGCAGTCACGCTCTCGCTCAGCGTGAATCGGATCACCCATTCGAGCGACAAATCAGTCGTTGACTGTTTCGATTTCCTGGATTCCGGTGGGCGGCGACAGCCATGCCGGCTCGATCGTGCCCTCGGCGACGATGACGGCGGGTCCGGTCATCTCGATCTCGCCGTCGGGGTGCTCGGTGATGACGAGGGTCCCGCCGAGGACGTCGACGGTGTACGTGACGGGGGTGCCGCTCGCGGCGGGGTCGGCGCCGTCACGGCGGGCCGTGGCGACGGCGACGGCGCACGCTCCCGTACCGCAGGAGCGGGTCTCGGCGGCGCCGCGCTCGTGGACCCGCATGGCGACGTGCCGGGGGCCGCGGTCGGCGACGAACTCGATGTTGACCCCGTCCGGGTAGACCGCGGCGGGCTCGTAGGGCGGCTCGGTGAAGAGGTTGCCCGCGTGGCCGAGGTCCTCGACGAAGGCGACCGCGTGCGGATTGCCCATGTTCACGTTCCGCGCGGGCCAGCTACGGCCGTCGACGGTGACGGTGACTCCGGCCTCGGACAGGACCGCGCGGCCCATGGAGACGGTGACGGAGCCGTCCTTGTCGAGGTGGACGCGCTTGATGCCGCCGCGGGTGGCGACGGCGACCTCGCCCGCGGTGACGTGCCCGGCGTGCTGGAGGTAGCGGGCGAAGACCCGGACTCCGTTCCCGCACATCTCGGCGACGGATCCGTCGGCGTTCCGGTAGTCCATGAACCACTCGGCCTCGTCGGCCAGGTGCCGCGACTCGGGGTGGGCGGCGCTGCGCACGACGTGCAGCAGCCCGTCCCCGCCGATGCCGGCCCGCCGGTCGCAGAGCCGCGCGACGGAGGCGGGGCTCAGCTCGATGGCGTTGTCCGCGTCGGGGACGATCACGAAGTCGTTCTCGGTGCCGTGGCCCTTGAGGAAGGGGAGCGGCGAGGTCTGCGTGCTGGTCACGAGATCAACTGTACGGGGCGGGTCCGACAGGCCGCGCGGGCGTCCACGCACGAAGGGTGCGGGAGGTCGACGGGAGTCTCCGGACGGGTCAGCGGAGGCGGGCGACGCGCCAGACGGCCAGGGCGACCAGGACGGTGATCGTCGCCAGGTAGAGGGCGAGGACGCGCCAGTCGGGGCGCTCGCCCGAGCCGCGCTGCGGGAGCCCGGGCCAGGTGTAGCCGACCTTGCGGGCGGCCATCATGCCCCAGCCGGCCGCGCAGGAGCTGATGAGCAGACCGAGCATGGCGAGGACGGCGCCGCCGTCACCCGAGCCGAAGGCGAGCGGGAACGCGAACATCAGGGAGCCGACGGCCGCGAGAGCGACGATCGGGGCGAGCTGCCAGATCCGCAGACGCCGCTGCGGTCTGAGTTCGACCTCGACCTCGTCGGCGTCCACCTCGACGGCGGTGCCTTCCGCGTCGTCAGGACCGTCCGGTGTCAGGCCCGGGGCCCCGACCGCGGCTGTGCCCGTCGGGTCGCCCAGGACCGCGTCCTGCTGTTCTCTGTCGCGAGGGCCGGCCTCCATCGCCACGCGCCCTCCCCACTCGGACTCCACTTGGTCGATCGATGCTCGATGATGGCACGCTCCTGACCGCCGAACTGACGGGCAGGGCGTCCCGATGCCATCACGTGATCAGGCTGTAACCGCTCGTTCGACCAACGACAGCGCCTCCCGCGGGAGTTCCCCGCGGTGATCGGCGGCTCCACTGAGCCAGTGGACGCGCGGGTCACGGCGGAACCAGGAGTCCTGACGGCGCGCGAAGCGCTTGGTGGCGCGCACGGTCTCGGCGCGCGCCTCGTCCTCGGTGCACTCCCCGGCGAGCGCCGCGAGCACCTGCTGGTAGCCGAGGGCGCGGGCGGCGGTACGGCCCTCGCGCAGGCCCCGCGCCTCCAGGGCGCGCACCTCGTCGACGAGGCCGGCCTCCCACATCCGGTCCACGCGCAGGGCGATGCGCTCGTCGAGCTCGGGGCGGGCCACGTCGACGCCGATCTGCACGGTGTCGTAGACGGAGTCGTGCCCGGGCAGGTTGGCGGTGAAGGGCTTGCCCGTGATCTCGATGACCTCGAGCGCGCGGACGATGCGGCGACCGTTGCTGGGCAGGATCGCGCGGGCCGCCTCGGGGTCGGCCTCGGCGAGCCGGGCGTGCAGCACGCCCGAGCCGCGTTCCTCCAGCTCGGCCTCCAGCCTGGCCCGGACGGCGGGGTCGGTGCCGGGGAACTCCAGGGCGTCGACCGCCCCCCGTACGTACAGGCCGGAACCTCCGACGAGGATCGGGGTGCGACCCTCGGCGAGGAGCCGGTCGATCTCGGCGCGGGCCAGACGCTGGTACTCGGCGACGCTGGCGGCCTCGGTCACGTCCCAGATGTCGAGGAGGTGGTGCGGGACGCCGTCCCGTTCCTCCATCGTCAGTTTGGCGGTCCCGATGTCCATCCCCCGGTAGAGCTGCATCGAGTCGGCGTTGACGACCTCTCCGCCGAGCTGTTGAGCCAGAAATACCCCCAGATCGGACTTTCCGGCTGCAGTGGGACCGACGACGGCGATGACCCGCGGGGCGGGAGCTGCACTTCTCACCGCACCAGTCTCGCAAACCTCCCGGCCCGTCCCCGAATGAGCTACGTGACGAGCCCTCTCCGGCTTCGTTGCCTGTTGCGAGGTTCCGGCCGTCGATCACCGCCGAGCCCCTCCCATCCGAGTACGCTATGGAGTGAATATGGGCGTTTTTGCAGTGTTTCGCCGTAAGAAGAAGGATGTGGTCGAGGCCTCGTCGGAGGAGACCGGGGCCGTCGCGACGCCGACCGCCGACGCCGCCGACACGACCGAGACGGACGCCGTGGCCGGAGCCGATGCCGAGGTCGCGGCCGATGTCGATGTCGATGCTTGTGTCGCTGCTGATTCTCGTGCCGATGTTGGTGGCGATGTTGATGCCGGTGTCGGTATCGGTGTCGGTGCTGATGTCTCGGCCGAAGTCGATGACGTCATCGTGATCGCGACCGAGGCCGCGGAGGCTCCGGAAGCCGGGACGGCGGACTCGGTGGACGGTTCGGCCGACGCGGATGCCACGGAAGGCGTCGACAGGGACGAGCGGGCGGCCGGAGCGGTGGTCTCCGAGATCGTGGAGATCCCGAAGCAGCAGTCGGCCGAGGCCGCCGCGGACAACGAGGCAGGCGAAGGCGCCCGCAAGTAGGCCCCCGGGGTCCTGGGGGCAGGACACGGAACACGGATCCCCCGAGGGTCCGCGGAGGGAAGGTGCCCCATGGGTCTCCTGGATTCGCTGAAGGCCAAGCTCGCCCCGGCCAAGGACAAGGTGGCCGACCTCGCGCAGCAGCACGGGGGCAAGATCGACAACGGTCTCGACAAGGCCGCGAAGCTGGTCGACGAGAAGACCAAGGGCAAGTACAGCGACAAGATCCAATCCGGTACGGGCAAGGCCAAGCATGTGGTGGACCGGATCGGTCACAAGGACGACGGCACGCCCGGGAGCGGCGGCGCGACCCCGCCGCCGACCGCCTGACGGCCGGCGTCACCCGCACGACGCAGTCCCCTCCGCACGGCGGACGGCCGCGGAGCATCGCGCTCCGCGGCCGTCCGCCGTTCCTGCGTCCTGTGGGGCCTCGCGGTCCGTCAGGACCAGGCGGCGACGATGTACTCCACGCCGTAGGGGGCGTCCTCGTGGAGGAGACGGCCTTCGAGCCCCGCGTTCTCGGCAGCGCCCGCCAGGACCTGCCAAGGCGCGCGGCCGGCGGCCTTCAGCTCGTACGCGAGCTCCTCGTCCAGCGTGAGCAGTGCGGCCACGTCGGCCGCGCCCAGCGCGCGGGCCGCCCCGGCGTCGAAGCCGGCCGCCCGCTCGTCCAGGTAGCCGGGGGCCTTCACGGTCCGGCACGCGCTGCCGTCACCCATGACGAGGAGGGCGACCCGGTCGGCGGACGCGGCGAGCTCACGGCCGGTCGCGGCACAGGCCTCCGCCGCCTCCCGCTCGTCCACGCCCCGGCCCTCGACGGGCGCGTCGGCGCGGCCGAGCAGCCAGGCGCCTACGGCGAGGCTCACGGGCAGGGGGCGGTCGGCGGCGCGGCCGACGCCGAGGCGTACGGAGAGGTCGACCCCGAAGCCGGCGAAGGAGCCCGTCGAACCGGCCGGGAACGTACCGGTGGCGCCGGCCCCGGCGGGGCCGACGACGTACAGCCGGTCGGGGCGCGAGGCGGCGAGCAGTCCGACGGCGTCGGCGCAGGCGGTGCGCGCGGCGTCCAGTTCGGGGGCGGCGCCGGTCGCGACCTCGGGGACGAGGAGCGGCGGACAGGGGCAGACGGCTGCGGCGACAAGCATGATCCGCACCCTACTGCGCCGCCGCGTCGGCACCCCTCGGCCAGGCGTCGGCGCCGCAGGCCGGAAGGGCTGCGGCGCAGCGGCTCGCTTGCGGCGCAGCGGCTCGCTTGCGGCGCAGCGGCTCGCTTGCGTCACCGGCCCCCTCGGATCAGTGGCTTCCGCGGCTCAGTGGCTTCCGCGGCTCAGTGGCTTCCGCGGATCAGTGGCTTCCGCAGGCCGGGGCGTCGGCGGTCGGGAGGGGTTCCGGGACGCCGATCTTCGGGAGGCCGAGCAGCACGCCCGCCGGCTTCGCGGCGGCCTCCGCGTTGCGCTTCTCCCAGGCGTCGCCCGCGCGGGTACGGCGTACCGACGTCGTCGGGCCCTCGGCGAGCAGGTGGTGCGGGGCGGCGTAGGTGATCTCGACGGTCACGACGTCGCCGGGGCGGACATCCTGCTCCGGCTTGGTGAAGTGGACGAGCCGGTTGTCGGGGGCGCGGCCCGAGAGGCGGTGCGTGGCGCCGTCCTTGCGGCCCTCGCCCTCGGCGACCATGATCTCCAGCGTGCGGCCGACCTGCTTCTTGTTCTCCTCCCAGGAGATCTCCTCCTGGAGCGCGACGAGGCGCATGTAGCGCTCCTGCACGACGTCCTTGGGGATCTGGCCGTCCATCTCGGCGGCCGGGGTGCCGGGGCGCTTGGAGTACTGGAAGGTGAAGGCGTTCGCGAAGCGGGCCTCGCGGACCGCGTGCATCGTCTGCTCGAAGTCCTCCTCGGTCTCGCCGGGGAAGCCCACGATGATGTCGGTGGAGATGGCGGCGTGCGGAATGGCCGCGCGGACCTTCTCGATGATCCCGAGGAAACGCTCCTGCCGGTACGAGCGCCGCATCGCCCGCAGGATCGAGTCCGAGCCGGACTGCATCGGCATGTGCAGCTGCGGCATCACGTTCGGCGTCTCGGCCATCGCCGCGATCACGTCGTCGGTGAAGTCGCGGGGGTGCGGGGAGGTGAAGCGGACCCGCTCCAGGCCCTCGATCTGGCCGCAGGCGCGCAGCAGCTTGGAGAAGGCCTCGCGGTCGCCCAGGTCCGAGCCGTACGCGTTGACGTTCTGGCCGAGCAGGGTGATCTCGGAGACGCCCTCGGCGACCAGCGCCTCGACCTCGGCGAGGATGTCGCCGGGGCGGCGGTCCTCTTCCTTGCCGCGCAGCGCGGGGACGATACAGAAGGTGCAGGTGTTGTTGCAGCCGACGGAGATCGAGACCCAGGCGGCGTAGGCGGACTCACGCCGGGTCGGCAGCGTGGAGGGGAAGGCCTCCAGCGACTCGGCGATCTCGATCTGCGCCTCCTCCTGGATGCGGGCGCGCTCCAGGAGCACCGGCAGCTTGCCGATGTTGTGCGTACCGAAGACCACGTCGACCCAGGGGGCCTTCTTGACGATGGTGTCGCGGTCCTTCTGGGCGAGGCAGCCGCCGACGGCGATCTGCATGCCGGGACGCGTGGTCTTCATCGGGGCGAGCCGGCCGAGGTTGCCGTACAGCTTGTTGTCGGCGTTCTCGCGGACGGCGCAGGTGTTGAAGACGACGACGTCGGCGTCCCCGTCGGAGCCCTTGGGGGCCTTGACGTAACCCGCTTCTTCCAGCAGACCGGAGAGCCGCTCGGAGTCGTGCACGTTCATCTGGCACCCGTAGGTGCGAATCTCGTAGGTCTTGGATTCGTCAACGCTCACTGCGGGACTCCGGTCGCTGCTGCTGGTCATGGCTCAAGGGTAGGTGCTCCCAGGAGATGTCAGGCCCGGGTTCGGCGTCCGGAGCGCGTGCGAGCGCCCGTGTCACTCCTGGCTCAGCCGCACCACGGATCCCGGCCGTCCACCCACGAGGCCCTCGCCACGCGCTGCGGCCTTCAGCCTCTGCCGGGCAGGCGACGGCCGCACCTCACATGGGTTCGACCAGACCGGCCCGCCACTCGGGGCGCGGATCGGCTCCCGGGCTGGTCCAGTACTCCCGGCCGCGCACGATCCGACCCTGCCGGACGGTCCAGAACGAGGCCGCGCGGAACGTACCGAGATCGTCGTGGGGCACCTCCACCTCGGAGACCACCTCGTCGCCCTCCGCCACGACCCGCAGCACCCGGATCGACCAGCCCTCCGGGTATTCGCTGTTCACCGCGACGAAGTTTCTGCTGCCGACGATGCGCTCCCCGCTCACCGGCCACTCGACCACGGCATCCTCGGCAACCAGGTCGGCGACGCCCGACCAGTCCCGCGCCTGGATCCGATCCCACAACGCCTCGACCACACCAGAAGGCTCCATGCCCGCATCCTCGCAGGGGCCACTGACACCGCCCCCCCTCTACCTCACATGAGACAGTTCATTCGAACATCGCCGTGATAGAAATGAGTCATGGGTGTCGCCAATCGTCTGGACCTGACCCTGCGATTGGTGCAGGGCTCCGACCGGGTTTCCGTGTCGGAGCTCTCCCATCGACTGGGCGTATCGGAGATGACCGTGCGCAGGGATCTCGACGCGCTGGAGCGTCAGGGACTCGTGCGGCGCGTGCACGGCGGCGCCGTCGCCACCCGCGTACGGGACGAACAGGCCGGCTTCTCGGCGCGCGAGCCGTGGCAGGCCGCGACGAAGGACCGTCTGGGTGCGGCTGCGGCCGCGCTGGTGGAGCCGGGGTCGCGGGTCCTCCTGGACGCGGGGACCACGACCGTGCACGTGGCCGAGCACCTGGCGGCCCGGGGTCCGCTGACGGTCGCCGTGCTCAGCATCCAGGCGGCGGTGGTCCTGGCCGACAAGCCCGGGATCGACCTCCTGGTCGTCGGCGGGCGATCCCGTCCCGGCGAGCGCTCCCTCGTCGGCCCGCTCGCGCTGCGCACGCTGGAGTCGCTGGCCTTCGACTGCTTTCTGATGTCCATCGGCGGGATCCACGCCGAGCACGGCTGGTCGGAGTTCTCGCTGGACGACGCGGCCGTCAAGCAGGTCGGACTCGCCCGGGCCGGCCGCACGGTCGCGGTGGCCGACGCCACCAAGCTCGGCGTACGGGCGTTCAGCCGGGTCGCCTCGCTCGGCGCGGCCCACCACTTCGTCACCGACCGGGCCGCCGAGGACCCCGCCACGCACCCGGGCGGGCCCCAGACGCTGGACGCGCTGCGGGACGCGGGTGTCGACGTACAGCTGGCCTGAAACCGCCGTCGCCCTCGTCGGCTCCGCCATCGCCACTCGTCGGCTCCGCCGCCGGCCGCGCCCGTACCGGTATCCGCACGCGTCCCGCGTCCCGCGTCCCTCGCCCTTCGCCCTTCGCCCTTCGCCCTTCGCCCTTCGCCCTTCGTACCGAGGAGTGATCGCTCGTGACCACCGTTCCCCGCCCGCTGATGATCCTCGTCGCCGGCCCGTACCGCTCCGGCACCGGCGACGACCCCCACAAGCTCGAAGCGAACGTCCGGGCCATGAACGAGACCGCCCTCGCCCTCTTCCGCGCCGGGCACCTGCCCGTCACCGGCGAGGCCCTCGCCCTCCCGCTCCTGGAGGCGGCCGGCGGCGCCCGCCCCGGTGACGCGCTCTTCCAGGAGGTCTTCCACCCTGTCGCCGAGCGCCTGCTCTCCCGCTGCGACGCGGTCCTGCGGATCGGCGGGCCCTCGGAGGGAGCGGACATGATGGTCGCCCGGGCCCGCGAGCAGGGCCTCGGCGTCTACGGGTCCCTCGCCGCCGTCCCGGCCCTCGCCCCGCCCCTCTCCCCCACTGTCGACCCGGCCGCCGCGCGATGACTGCCGGCATCGACACCCCCGACCGCCGCGGCCGCACCGGCCTCGACCAGCAGGGCCGCGACCTGACCGGCAACCCGCGCGTACGGATCCGGGACGTCGAGGTGCTCTCCTGCGACTGGTTCGTCCTGCGCAAGACCACCTTCGACTACCGGCACAGCGACGGGCACTGGAGCCGCGAGGAGCGCGAGACCCATGACCGCGGCGACGGCGCGACCGTCCTCCTCCACAACACCGCACGCCGTACGGTGCTGCTGACCCGTCAGTTCCGCCTCCCCGCCTACGTCAACGGGCACCCCGACGGCATGCTCCTCGAAACCGCCGCGGGCCTCCTCGACGACGAGAGCCCCGAGGAGGCGATCCGGCGCGAGGCCGCCGAGGAGACCGGGCACACCATCGGGACCGCCGAGCACGTCTTCGACGTCTACATGAGCCCCGGCTCGGTCACCGAGCGGCTGCACTTCTTCGCCGCCCCGTACGAGTCGGCGGACTTCGCCGGCGGGGGCGGGGGGATCGCCGCCGAGGGCGAGGACATCACGACCGTGGAGCTCCCCTTCTCCGAGGCGCTCGCCATGGTCCGCGACGGCCGGATCGCCGACGCCAAGACCATCATGCTGCTCCAGTGGGCGGCGCTCGACGGACCGTTCCGACCGCTGTAAGGGGAGGGACGGGCAGGGACGGGAACTGCGGTTTTCCGCAGGGAGGTGGGCGGGAAGCCCCATACCGCGGCTGAGCTGGGATTTCTAGCGTGGAGACATACCGGGGAGATCACCCCGGTCCCTTCCTCGCCACTTGGAGACCTCGTCATGGCGCTCACCCGTCAGCTGCTGCTCGCCCAGGCCGCCCAGGAACCCGCCGACGGTGTCGCCGGGTGGGCCGCCGGGCTCGTCGAGACGATGGGCGGGCCCGGCGCGGGGCTCGCCATCGCGCTGGAGAACCTCTTCCCGCCGCTGCCGAGCGAGGTGATCCTGCCCCTGACCGGCTTCGCCGCGGGGCAGGGCGTGATCAGCCTGGCCTCGGCTCTCTTCTGGACGACCCTGGGCTCGGTGGTCGGGGCCGTGGCCCTCTACTGGATCGGCGCGCTGTTCGGGCGGCGGCGCATGCACGCGCTCTGGGCGCGACTGCCCCTGGTGAAGGTCTCCGATCTGGAGCGCACCGAGGCGTGGTTCGCGCGGCACGGCACCAAGGCGGTCCTCCTGGGGCGGATGGTGCCGATCTTCCGCAGTCTGATCTCCGTGCCGGCGGGTGTCGAGCGGATGCGGCTGCCCGTCTTCCTCCTGCTCACGACGGTCGGCAGCCTCGTCTGGAACAGCGTGCTCGTGATGGCCGGTTACTGGCTCGGGGACCGCTGGGACCTGGTCGAGGGGTACGTCGGTGTGCTGTCCAAGGCCGTGCTGGTGCTGGCGCTCGTGGCCGTGGCCGCGTACCTGGCCGTACGCCTCCGGGGACGCGGGCGCGCCCAGCACCGCCGCACCTCGTGACGGGAGAGCCGCGTCCCGTGGCCGGTGCACCGGGACACGTACCCTCCGGACGATCTTGTACGGGTCCGGGGCCGGCACTAGCCTCGGGAAGCGTGCGAGGGGGCGAGGAGTCTGGGAACGACCGGAGCAACCGGAGCGGCGGACGCGAGGCGGGACGCGAGGTCGGGCGACAGGTCAGGCAAAAGGGCAGGCAAAAGGGCAGGCAAGAGGCCGGACCGCAGGGCGAGCGCGGGGACACGGTGCCCGTGACCGGATCGGCGCCGCGCCGTCTGGCCGGGGCTCTCCTCGGTTGCCCCACGGCCCTGCTCGGCGTCCTGTTCTTCCTGGCCTCCGGGGCCGTCCTCGGACCCTTCCTGCTGTGGCCCCGGACCCGGCCGCGGGCCCGTGAGGTCCTGACGGCCGGCGCGCGGCGCCTCGCGGCGCTCGAACGCCGCCGCCGCTCCGCCTTCTTCGGGGACCGCTTCCCCGGCCCGTACACGGTCTCCGACCGGCGGCTGCTGCGCTATCTCGCGGTCCGGAGCTGGACGGGCCTCGTGTACGGGATCGTCCTCGGCCTCCTCGGCTTCGGCGCCTTCCTGGCCGTCCTGCTTGTCGGGGGCGTCGTGCGCGGCACGCTCGGCTCGACGGAGCTCTTCGCCCAGCTGCTCCTCGGCGGCGTCCTGCTCTTCCTCGACCTCCAGGGCCTGCACGCGCTGGCCGCCCTGGACGCCCGGCTCGCCCGCGAGTGCTTCGGGCCGTCCGAGAGCGAGCTGCTGCGGCGCCGGATCGACGAACTCGCCCTCAGCCGGGCCGCCGTCGTCCAGGCCGTGGACGCCGAGCGGCGTCGCATCGAGCGCGATCTCCACGACGGGGTGCAGCAGCGGCTCGTCGCGCTCGCCATGCTGCTCGGACGGGCGCGCCGGAGCCGGGACCGCGACGCGGAGCAGGCGGACGCGCTCCTCCTCCAAGCCCACGGGGAGGCCGGGGACGTACTGGCCGAACTGCGGGACGTGGCCTGGCGGGTGTATCCCTCCGCGCTGGACAGCCTGGGCCTCGAAGAGGCCCTGGGCGGGGTGGCGCAGCGGTGCTCCGTCCCGCTGCGCATCCGGTTCGAGGTCACCGGGCCGCTGCCCCGGCCCGTGGAGACGGCCGCCTACTTCGTGGTCTCCGAGGCCGTCACGAACGCCGCCAAACACGCCTCGGCCTCCGCCGTCTCCGTCCACGTCTCGCTCGGCGGCCCGCCCGGAGCACCGCTGCTCACGCTGCGGATCGAGGACGACGGCCGGGGCGGCGCGGACCCGGCCGGCAGCGGACTGACCGGCCTGCGGAGCCGGGTCGCCGCGCTCGACGGCGTCCTGCATGTCGACAGCCCCCTCGGGGGACCCACCACTCTTGTCGCGGAGCTGCCGTGCGCGTGATCCTTGCCGAGGACTCGACCCTGCTGAGGGAGGGCCTCGTCCGTCTGCTCACCGAGGAGGGCCACGAGGTCGTGGCCGCGCTCGGCGACGCCGTGACCCTGGTCGCTGAGGTCGGAGCCCTGCGTCCGGACGTCGCGGTCGTCGACATCCGGATGCCCCCGACGCACACGGACGAGGGGCTGCGGGCCGCCGTGGAGATCCGCGAGCGGTGGCCGGAGACGGGTGTCCTGGTCCTCTCTCAGCACGTCGAGCGGAGCTACGCGGCCCGGCTGCTGGCCGCGGGAGCGGAGCGGGTCGGCTATCTGCTCAAGGACCGGGTGGCGCAGGTCGAGGAGTTCCTCGACGCGCTGGAGCGGGTCCACGAGGGCGGGGCGGCGATCGACCCGGAGGTCGTAAGGCAGTTGGTCGTCCGCAGCACGCATGGCGATCCGCTGGGCCGGCTGACTCCGCGCGAGCGCGAGGTCCTGGAGGTGCTGGCCCAGGGCTACACGAACGCCGCCATCGCGCGGCAACTGCACCTGTCCCTCAGCGCGGTGGAGAAGTACCTCAACGCCGTCTTCGACAAACTGGAGCTGCGCAGGGCGGACGGATACAGCCGCCGGATCCTGGCTGTGCTGCGCTATCTGGAGTCCTGACGCCCGATGACCGCGGCAAGTTGGGCCCGCCGCCGGATGTCGAGCTTGCGGTAGATGCGGGTGATGTGCAGTTCCACGGCCCGGGTCGACACCGTGAAGGACGCGGCGATCTGCTTGTTGGTGAGGCCGTCCAGCATCATCGCGGCGATCCGCCGCTCATGAGGGGTCAGGGCCGCGGCGGCCGCCGGAACGGGCCGCTCGGGGCGGGCGGGGGCCGCGTGCCCCAGCGCCGCGTTCCACTCCCGGACGCGTGGCTCCCCGACGACCCGGGCTCGTGCGTACGGGTCGGCCTGGAGCACCTGTAAGAGCGTCCGGCGGTCGCGGGCCTCGCAGAGGAGGAATTCCCCGGTGCCGTCCCGCCACGGGCCGCCTCCGAGGAGGATGCCGAGGGCCGCCATCCTCCGCCAGTACGTCCGGTGCGCCTCTCCGAAGACGGCCCGGTCCGACTCACTCCCGCGGAATACGAGCTCGACCACGAACGCCACGCGCGACTCCCCCATCGATCCCGGGCGTTTCCGCTTTCGACGCTACCACCGGCCCCCGGCCCGTTGGATGAACGGCGTGTTGCGGCCCGCGCCGGAGCAGACCGGTCGCCGCGAGCACCGCCAGCGCCCCGAGCCAGACCGTCCAGCCGAGGGGTTCGTCCAGCACCACCGCGCCCAGGACGACGGCGACCGCGGTCATCAGGTAGGTCACTGTGGAGGCCACCGTGGGCCCGTCCTTGATGATCAGCTCGAAGTTGAGCAGTGCGGCGAAGCCGGTGCAGAGCACGCCGAGGACGAGGACCGCGATCACCGAGTCGGTGCGCCAGGTGACGGCCCGGAGGCCCAGGAAGGGGAAGGCGGCGAGCAGCATCACGGTGGCCGCGCTCAGTTGGCCGCCCGCCAGTACGAGCGGCGGAATGCCCTTGCCCACCAGGAACCTGCCCGTGTACGCGAAGCCGGCGCCGAAACTGATCGAGCCGAGGACGAAGCAGAGGATGCTCCAACTACTCCCGGCCGAAGCGGAGTTCCATGGCGACGCGATGAGCGCCGTACCTCCGAGGCCGAGGAGGACACCGCCGGCCGTGTAGCCGGAGATCCTCCTCCCCTGACCGAGCAGCAGGCCCGTCGCGAGGGTCCAGATCGGCGCGCTGCCGTTGACTACGGCGGCGACGCTGCTGGAGCCGGCGACCTCCCCTTCGGCGTACAGGGTCCACGGAACGGCGTTCCCGAGCAGTGCGGACACCGCCAAGTGCCACCGGATCGATGCCCCCTTGGGCAGCCTGAGCCCTTTCGCGTAACCGATGGCGAGGATCACGGCGGCGCCGAGCGCGAGCCGGATGAGGACCGTCTGCACGGGAGAGAACCCGTACCCCGCGATCTTGATCCACAGGAAGACGGAGCCCCAGACGAGACTCAGCGCGGCCAGCCGGGTGGAGGTGGCTCTGGACATGGGCGTTCCCGCTCTGGAGAAGGGCAGTGCAGAGCGCTCCCCGAGGGATGTTCGGGAGTCTCCGCGGTACGGGAACGAGCCTGGCTCCGGCGTCCGGGCCGGGTCCAGCAACGTCTGCTGGACGGTACCGTCCACGGGCCGTTGAGCGTCGCGAAGACCTCCGCAGCCGCCGCTCAGCCTGCGACGACGGCCTCGGCCACCGTGCTGAGCGCGTCCAGGACGGCGGCGATCTCCGGCGAGGTCTGGCTGCCCTCCCGTACGGCCGCGAAGACCGTGCGCGAGGGCGCCCTGTCGCTGAAGGCGCGCACCGTCACCTCGGGCCGGGGCGCCGGTCTGGCCGTCCGGGGGACCAGCGCGACCCCCAGGCCGAGCCGGACCGCCGCGAGCGTGGCGTCCCAGTCGCCGATGGCGTGGGAGGCGCGCGGGGTGAACCCGGCCGCTGTGCACGCGGCGACGCCGATGTCGTGGCACATCCCCGTCGTGGCGAAGATCCATGTCTCCCCGGCCAGGTCGGCCAGGGCGAGGCGGGGGCTGTCGAGGAGCCGGTGCCCGTCGGGCAGGGCGATGTCGAAGGGGTCCTCGCAGAGGGCGACCCGGTGGAAGCGTGCGTCGAACCGGTCGCCCTCGTCCGCCGGGCGACCGGGGTGCGGCGCGGTGTCCGCGGAGACGACGACATCGGTCTCACCGCGGTGCAGGAGGGAGAAGCTCTCCGGCGGGTCGACCTCGGCCACCGAGGCGCGCAGCAGCGGTCGCGTCTCTCGCAGCCGGGCCACGGCGGGCAGGATCAGCGCCGAGAGCGTGGTGGAGAAGCCGGCCACCGCGACCTCGCCGAGGTCGCCGCTGCCGTGCGCGGCGAGCTCCGCCCGCATCCGGTCGACCTGGGTGAAGACGGCGTCGGCGTGCCGGAGCACGATCCGCGCCGCGCCGGTGAGCCGCAGCCTGCGGCCGGACGGCTCGGTGAGCGGGACGCCCAACTCGCGCCCGAGGGCGCTGAGCTGCTGCGAGACGGCCTGCGGGGTGAGGTGGAGCGCCTGGGCGGCGGCGCTGACTGTGCCGCGTTCGCTGAGTTCCCTCAGGACCCGCAGCTTCCGTAGATCCGGATCGGCCACGCCCTCCGCCCCTCCCGCTCGCGCCCCACCCCGCTTCCGTATACGGAGCGCTCTTGGGGGACGCTACCGATCCGCGTCCGCCCTCGCGGCCCGGACCTCCGAGGGGCTTCGGGCTCCCGTAGTTTTCCCCCGGAGGGAGGCGAGTGGTGCGCTCGGGCGGGGACGCCAGGGGCGGGCAGGGGACTGCCCTCAAGATCACCGAACGCATGCCGACGCTAACCGTCCGAGCCCCGGTGCCACGGCAGGACACACGGCGCGGCGCAGAGGGCGGGGGCCGCTCACCGCTTCGGCGGAGCGCACGAGTGCGCCCGGGGAGCGCGACCCCGACCCCGACCCCGACCCCGGCCCCGGCCACGACCACGACCCCGGCCACGACCACGACCACGACCACGACCACGACTACTCCACACCACGGACAGCCACGAGCCGCTCGACCTCACACCCGCCGTCCCTGGCCAGCGGCGGAGGTGAGCTGGCAGGATCGCTCCCATGTTCGCCTCGCTCTCCCGTGCCGCCCGCCGCCGCCTGCTGGCGCTCTCGGCCGCGCTGCTCGCGTTGTGCGGGGTGATCGTGTGGTGGCTGGTTCCTTTCGGTTCCTCGGCCCCGAGCGGCTCCGTCACGTTCAGTACGGGCGTCCCCACCGGCGTGTACCAGCGTTACGGCGAGCTCCTCAAGCGGGCCCTCGCCGAGGACCTTCCCGAGGTATCGGTGAAGCTCACGGACAGCGAGGGCTCCCAGCAGAACCTGGCCCGCGTGGCCTCGGGTGAGGCGGACTTCACCGTCGCGACGGCCGATGCGGTGGCCCAGTACCAGCGCGAGCGCAAGCCGGGCTTCGAGCGGCTGCGCGGCTGCGCTCGGCTGTACGACGACTACGTCCAGCTGGTGGTCCGCAAGCGGTCCTCACTGCAGACCGTGCAGGACCTGCGGGGCCTCCGGGTCGGCGTGGGCCAGGACGGCTCCGGCGTCCGCCTGATCGCCGACCGGGTCCTCGCGGCGGCGGGCCTCGCCACCGCCAAGGACGTCCAGGCGGTCTCGGCGGGCATCGACACGATGCCCGGGCTCCTGGAGAACGGCAAGCTCGACGCCTTCTTCTGGTCGGGCGGACTGCCCACCCAGGCGGTCCAGGCGCTGTCCGAACGGTTCCAGATCCGGCTGATCCCGCTGGAAGCGCCGCTGGTCGACCGGCTGCACGACCTCGGCGAGGAGACCCGCCACTACCGCTCGGCGGCGATCCCCGCCGACGCGTACGCCCGCGCGCAGGACGGCCGGCCGATAGAGACCCTGGCCGTGGCGAACCTCCTGGTCACCACCGTGGAGGCCGACACGGACCTGGTGGAGGGCTTCACCCGTACGGTGATCAGGAGCCGGGACCGGATCGGCTCGAAGGTCCACCCGGCCCAGCTGGTGGACCTACGGACGGCCGTCTACACGGAACCCCTCCCCCTCCACGAGGGCGCCCGCCGCTACTACCGCTCGGTGAAGCCCTGAGCGCCTGGGCCCTCCGTTCCCGGCCCACTCCCAGCAGCCCACTCCCAGCCCACTCCCAGCCCGCTGTCGAGCCGGCTCTCAGGCCCCTGAGCCTCGCACTCCGCTCCCCGGGCCTCGATGAGAGCCCCACGCCCTCGTAGGCGAGCCCTGAGGCCGGCTCGTCCGAGCCCTGGGCCTTGAAGCCCCCTACGCTCCGAGCCCCGCCCTATCGCTCGCCGAGGCCCTGCCCACGCCCGCCTCGCTCCCCCGGAGCGTTCCGGGGCACGGTGACGGTGACCCGCAGGCCGTGCGGCTCGTTGGGGGCGAACGCGAGGCCCCCGCCGCCCGCCGTCAGCAGCACGCGCGTGATGGAGAGCCCGAGGCCGGAGCCCTTGATGTTCTGATGGCGGCCGGAGCGCCAGAAGCGGTCGCCGACGCGGACGAGCTCGTCCTCGGTGAGACCGGGTCCCTGGTCGGCCACGACGACCTCGACGCCTGCCCCGCCCGGGGGCACGGAGACGGTGACCGTCACCTCCTCCCCCGGCGGGGTGAACTTCAGTGCGTTGTCGATCACCGCGTCGAGCGCGCTGGAGAGGGCCACCGGGTCCGCCCATCCCGTGACGGCGCCACACTCCCCGGTCAGCAGGACGCCCTTGTCGTTGGCGACCGGCCGCCAGGACGCGACGCGCTCCGCCGCCACCGCGCCGACGTCGACGAGCCGCAGCTCCGCCGCCGCGTGCTCGGCGAGCGCCAGGTCGAGGAGGTCGTCGAGGACCTGCGAGAGGCGCTTGCCCTCGGTGCGTACGGAGGCGATCTCCTCGTTGCCCTCGGGGAGCTCCATGGCGAGCAGCTCGATCCGCAGGAGCAGCGCGGCCAGCGGGTTGCGCAGCTGGTGCGAGGCGTCGGCGACGAAGGCCCGCTGCTGTTCGAGCGCGTCCTCGACGTTGTCGGCCATCTCGTTGAAGGACAGGGCCAGGCGCCGCAGTTCGGGCGGCCCGCCGGTCGCCGCGACCCGGGAGTTCATCCGTCCGGTGGCGATGTCGTGGGTGACGGAGTCGAGGACGCGGACCGGCTTCAGCACCCAGCCGGTGAGGCGGAAGGCCGCGCCGACGGCGACCAGCATCGCGGCCGCCTCGCCCGCGAAGATCAGCAGCCAGCCGCGCAGGATCCGGGAACGGAGCTGTCCTGTGGGCGAGTCGGTGACGACGACGGCGACGACGTCACCGTCCCGGACGACCGGGGAGGCGATGGTGAGCCGTGCGTGGCCCTGCCAGGGCCAGACCTGCGGCGGGTCGTGGCTGCGGCGCCCTAGCAGCGCCTCCTTGAAGGCGCGGCGGCCCTCACCCTCGTACGGCACGACCCAGTCCTCGGGGGCGGCGGCCATGGCGCGGTCGTCGCGGTAGAAGATGCCGGCGCGGATGCCGTACACGTCGTGGTAGCTGGCGAGTTCGCCGTTGAGCGTGGTGCGCCGCTCGTCGGTGCTGGGGCTGCTCGCGCTGACGAACTGGGCGAGGGCGGCGAAGCGTGCGGCGTCGTCCAGCCGGTCGACGACGACCCGCTGCTGCTCGGAGGCGGCGAGGCTGGCGGCGAGCGGGAAGCCGAGGGCGAGCAGGACCCCCGCCATCAGGACGATGAGCAGGGGCAGGAGTCGGGTGCGCACTTGTGGGCCGGCCGGGGGTTACGCGACGGGGGCGACCAGGCGGTAGCCGACGCCCCGCACGGTCTCGATCAGGGTGGGCATCCGCAGCTTGGAGCGCAGGGAGGCGACGTGCACCTCCAGGGTGCGGCCGGTTCCCTCCCAACTGGTGTGCCAGACCTCGCTGATGATCTGTTCGCGGCGGAAGACGATCCCGGGGCGCTGGGCGAGGAGCGCGAGCAGGTCGAACTCCTTGCGGGTGAGGGGGACCGCCTCTCCGTCGACGCTGACCCGCCGGGTGGGCAGCTCGACGGTGACGGAGCCCAGCCTCAGCAGGGTGCCCTCGGCGGCTCCGGCGGTGCCCGCCGTCGCCTCCTCGGTCCCGGCGTTGCGCCGGCTGACGGCGTGGATGCGGGCGAGGAGTTCGCCGGTGTCGTAGGGCTTGACGACGTAGTCGTCGGCGCCGAGATTGAGGCCGTGGATCCGGGAGCGCACGTCCCCGCGGGCCGTCACCATGATCACCGGGGTGGCGGTGAGCTTCCGGATGCGGCCGCAGACCTGGTAGCCGTCCTGGTCGGGGAGGCCCAGGTCGAGCAGGATCACCCCGTACGAGGGCCGGTCGCCCTGCGCGGTGGGCAGGACGGCCTGGAGCGCCTCCTCGCCGTTGCGGGCGTGGGTGACGGTGAAGCCGTGCCGGGCCAGGATGGCGGAGAGGGCGGCGGCGACGTGGTCGTCGTCCTCCACGAGCAGCAGTCGCATGCGTACCTCCTCCGTGATCTTCCTGGTCTTCGCGACCCTGGCGACCCTCGTGACCTACGCGATCTGCCTGATCCGCGTGATCGTCGTGGTCTTCATCGTCTTCTTCGTGGTCTTCGTGGTCTTCGTGCGCGCCTCGGCGGCGGCTCTCTGTGTACCAGGTGGTACCAGGGCATGAACGCCGATCATCGGCATCACAGTCAAGTCTCCCCCTGTTACGCCGACGTTTCTGTTATCCACCCGGTACGCCCCGGGCGCCGCGTTCACGCAGTGTGTCCGTTTGCGACCGGATCGTTATCCTCAATTTCCGCTCAGATGTGATGACGGTCGTCTCGTCGGGTCTCTAGTGTCCTCCCCAACCGAGCAGGACGGAGCAAGAGGCCCATGAGCGGAGTGTCAGTGTCCAAGGGTCCCGAGGACGCCACGCGCGGCGCGGACGACCTGGTCGTCCTCTCCGAGGTCAACAAGCACTTCGGCGCGCTGCACGTCCTCCAGGACATCGACCTGACGATCACCCGCGGCGAAGTCGTGGTCGTCATCGGACCTTCCGGGTCCGGAAAGTCGACGCTGTGCCGGACGATCAACCGGCTGGAGAGCATCGACTCCGGCACCATCACCATCGACGGCAAGCCGCTGCCCGCGGAGGGCAAGGAGCTCGCCCGACTGCGGTCCGACGTCGGCATGGTCTTCCAGTCCTTCAACCTCTTCGCGCACAAGACGGTGCTCGAGAACGTGATGCTGGGCCAGATCAAGGTCCGCAAGACGGAGAAGAAGGCCGCCGAGGACAAGGCCCGTGCCCTGCTGGACCGGGTCGGGGTGGGCACCCAGGCGGACAAGTACCCGGCGCAGCTCTCCGGTGGCCAGCAGCAGCGCGTGGCGATCGCCCGCGCGCTGGCCATGGGCCCGAAGGTCATGCTCTTCGACGAGCCGACCTCCGCGCTCGACCCCGAGATGATCAACGAGGTCCTCGAGGTCATGCAGCAGCTCGCCCGGGACGGCATGACGATGGTCGTCGTCACCCACGAGATGGGCTTCGCACGGTCCGCCGCCAACCGGGTCGTCTTCATGGCCGACGGAAAGATCGTCGAGCAGGCGTCGCCCGAGGAGTTCTTCAGCAACCCGCGCAGTGACCGGGCCAAGGACTTCCTTTCCAAGATCCTTCACCACTGAGCGAGTTCGGACCTATTCTTCCCAACTCACGCCTACTCAAGGGACGTTCCACCATGAAGCTTCGCACCACCTCCGCCGCCGCCGCGGCCGCCGTCGTCCTCGCGCTGACCGCCACCGCCTGCGGCACCGGGTCCGACTCCGGCAGCAACGGCGACAAGATCAACGTCGGCATCAAGTTCGACCAGCCGGGCCTCGGCCTGAAGACCCCGGACGGCAAGTACGCCGGCTTCGACGTCGACGTCGCCCGCTACGTCGCCAAGGAGCTCGGCTTCGCCGAGGACAAGATCAACTTCAAGCAGGCGCCCAGCGCCGAGCGCGAGAACCTGATCAAGAACGGTGACGTCAAGTTCGTCGTCGCCAGCTACTCGATCAACGACAAGCGCAAGAAGGAGGTCGACTTCGCCGGCCCGTACTTCCTGGCCCACCAGGACCTGCTCGTGCGCGCCGACGACAGCTCGATCACCAAGGTCGAGGACCTCAACGCCAAGAAGCTCTGCTCGGTCACCGGCTCGACCTCCGCGCAGAACGTCAAGGACAAGCTGGCCCCGAAGGCCGACCTGCAGCAGCTCGGCGGCTACTCCGAGTGCCTCACCGGCCTGGAGAACAAGGCCGTCGACGCCCTGACCACCGACGACTCGATCCTCGCGGGCTACGCCTCGCAGAAGGACCACGCGGGCAAGTTCAAGCTCGCCGGTCTCCGGATGAGCGACGAGAAGTACGGCATCGGCGTCAAGAAGGGCGACGACGAGCTGCGCGGCAAGATCAACAAGGCGCTGGAGAAGATGGTCTCCGACGGCACCTGGGAGAAGCTCGTCAAGCAGCACTTCGGCCCCTCGGGCTACAAGTACGAGCCCGCGCCCAAGGTCGAGAACTGACCTGACCCGCTCCGGCCGTGACGGCCGCCCCCGATCCGGGGCGGCCGTCGCACCGGCACCGGCCGCTGCCCACGCACCGGCCGTCCACCGACCGACCACCAGGGGAGAGCGCGGGCATCGTGTTCGACTTTCTTGATTCCGGGCAGTACGACCTGCTCGGCGCCTTCTGGGTGACGGCGAAGCTCGCCCTCTATTCCGCGATCGGCTCGCTGATCTGGGGCACCGCCCTCGTCTCCATGCGGGTCAGCCCGGTCCCGCTGATGCGCTCCTTCGGCACCGCGTACGTCAACCTCGTCCGGAACACCCCGCTGACGGTGGTCCTGGTGGGCTGCCTGCTGGGCCTCAACCAGACCCTGGGCATCACGCTCGGCGGGGGGCGCTCCGAGGACATCGGCTTCCGGCTCGCCGTCCTCGGCCTCGTCGCCTACACGGGCACGTTCGTCTGCGAGGCGCTCCGCTCGGGCATCAACACCGTCCCGGCGGGCCAGGCCGAGGCCGCCCGCGCACTGGGCATGAGCTTCACCCAGGTGCTGACCGTGGTGGTACTCCCGCAGGCCTTCCGCGCGGCGGTGACCCCGCTCGCCAACGTCCTGATCGCCCTCACCAAGAACACCACCGTGGCGGCCGCCATCGGTGCCGTCGACGCGGCGTTCCTGATGAAGACCATGATCGAGAACGAGACCGACGCGCTCTTCGCCGTCTTCGCCGTCTTCGCCTTCGGCTTCATCGTCCTCACCCTCCCCACCGGCCTGATCCTGGGCTGGGCGGCCAAGCGACTGGCGGTGAAGCGATGAGCTCCGTCCTGTACGACACTCCCGGCCCCCGCGCGAAGCGGCGCAACGTCGTCTACACGATCGCGTTCGTGGCGGTCGCCGCCCTGGTGGGCTGGTGGGTGCTCTCCGCCCTGAACGACAAGCACCAGCTGGACGCCAACAAGTGGAGTCCGTTCGTCACCGACTCCAACGTCTGGACGACGTACCTGGTGCCCGGTCTCACCGAGACCCTCAAGGCAGCCGCGCTCGCCATCCTGATCGCGCTCCCCCTCGGCGCCCTCCTCGGCATCGGCCGGCTCTCCGACCACCGCTGGGTACGCGTGCCCGTCGGCGCGGTCGTGGAGTTCTTCCGCGCCATCCCGGTGCTGATGCTCATGATGTTCGCGGCCGCCCTGTACCGGGAGTTCACGACCATCAGCTCCGACTTCCGCCCGCTGTACGCGGTCGTCACCGGCCTGGTGCTCTACAACGCCTCGGTGATCGCCGAGGTCGTCCGCGCCGGTGTGCTCTCGCTGCCCCGGGGCCAGGGCGACGCGGCCGTCGCGCTCGGCATGCGCAAGGGCCAGACCATGCTGTACGTCCTGCTCCCGCAGGCCGTCACCGTGATGCTCCCGGCCCTGGTCAGCCAGCTCGTCGTGATCGTCAAGGACACGGCGCTCGGCGGCGCGCTGCTCGGCTTCGAGGACCTGCTCAGCCAGGCCCGGCAGATCACCGCCAACTACGGCGCCAACACGATCGCCACCCTCGTGGTCATCGCGCTGATCTACATCGTCCTCAACGGCATCATCACCAACCTCGCCGGACGGCTGGAGCAGCGCCTGCGGCGGGGACGGAAGTCCACCGCGGCGGCCATCCCGGCCCAGGCGGCGGCCCCCGAGGCCGAGGTGAAGTCCGTCAGCGGCGCCTGACCCCGAGGTCGGCCCCACCGGCAGTGACCGGTGCGCGCCGACGGGGTCCGCGGGACAACAGGGGTGGGCCGGAGCGGCACTGACTTCATGTCAGCCGCACCGCGCCCACCCCGTCACTTGACGCAAGCACCCTCAGTAGGTTGCATACGGTCTGTGATCAACCACCGGGCTCGTGCCACACTCAGATGTGCTGCCCTCATGACCGTCCGGCCTTCAGGAGCCGCGCCGTGGACCCGGTGATCATCGTGGGCGCCGGGCCGGTCGGCCTCGCGCTCTCCCTCGCGCTCGCCGCGCAGGGCGTGCCCAGCGTCGTCCTCGACGAGGGCTCGGGCAAGGAGGAACCGCGCCCCGCGCGCACCGCCGTCCTGCGCGCCGACATGGCCGCGATGGTCGAGCGCCTCGGCTGCACGACCCTCCGCGACGAGGGCGTGCGCTGGGTCGGCTGGCGCAGCGTGCGCCGCCGCCAGCTCGTCCGCCACACCCCGCTCGACCTGGGGCTCAGCGGTACGGAGGAGTGGGCGGAGGACCCGGACGCCCCGTCCGTTCCGGCTGCCCCCCTGCACATCCCGCAGCACGCCCTGGCGCGCGGGCTGCGCGACGCGATCGGCCGGCAGAAGCTCGTCCGGCTCGTCACCGAGGCCCGGCTCGACACGATCGAGCAGGACCGGGACGGGGTCGTCGCCCACACGCGGGGCCCTGAGGGCACGTGGTGGCGCGGCAGCCACCTCGTCGGCTGCGACGGGGCCCGGTCCACCGTGCGCAAGCTGCTCGGCATCCGTTTCCCCGGCCGCACGGCGGTGGAGCGCCACGCGGTCGCCGCCCTCCGAACCGAACTCCCCTGGCCCGGCGAGGCCCTGCTGCACCGTCAGCCCCCCTGGCGGGGCGCCGGCGAGGAGATCGCCGCCCGCCCGCTGCCCGACGGGGTGTGGCGGATCGACTGGCTGCTCCCGCCCCGCGGCGAGCTGGTCACTCCGGACGCGCTGGTCACCCGCATCCGCGAGACCCTGGCGGGCTGGTGCGACGGGGTGACTCCCCCGTACGAACTCATCGACACCGGCGTCCACACCCTGCACCACCGCCTCGCCCGGCGCTGGCGGGTCGACCGGGTACTGCTCGCCGGGGACGCGGCGCACCTGCTCGGGGCGGTCGGCACCCAGGGCCTCGACGAGGGGCTCCGAGACGTGGACAACCTCGCCTGGAAGCTCGCCCACACCTGGCACCACGGCGCCTCGGAGCGGCTGCTCGACAGCTACCAGAGCGAGCGTCGGACGGCCATCGCCTCCCGGCTGCGCGCGGCGGACCAGTCGCTGCCGGCGCTGCGCGGCGGGGGCGGGCTGCGGGCGTACCTCCTCGGGGCGGCGCGCGTCCACGACGCCCTGCTGACCGACGGCCACGTGGGGCGCGGCCCGCTCGGCGCGCCCCCCGCGTACCCGCACTCCCCCCTCGCACCTCCGAGCGCCGAGGGGCAGACCCCGGTGGGCACGCCGACGGGCGCCCCGGTCGAGGACGTCCGGGTGACCGCCCCGGACGGCACGACCGTGCGGCTGCGGGACCGGCTCGGTAGGGGCAGGCTCCTGGTCCTGCTCGTCGCCCCCGGCACCGGCGTGTGGGACCGCCGGCACTGGCGGACCGCCGGTGTGATGCCCCGGCTCGAAGAGGCCGTACGCGCCCTCCCGGCGAAGGCCGAGGTCCTGGTCACCGAGGCGTACCCGGGTGCCCCGGCCCACGCCGTCCTGCTCGTCCGGCCCGACGGACACCTCGTCGCTTCCTTCGCCGGGGTCCGCCCGGAGGAGCTGTACGCGGCGGCCGACGCGGCCCGTGGCGGATCCGCCACCGCCGAGGCGCCGACCGAGGAGACCTCGGAGAAGGCTGGGCCGAAGGCCGGGACGAAGACCGGTGCGAAGGCTGAGCCGAAGGCCGGCACGAAAGGTGAGGTGAAGGGCGGGACGAAGGGCGAGGTGAAGGCCGGGACGAAGGGCGAGGTGAAGGCCGGGACGAAGGGCGGGACGAAGGGCGTCGAGAAGGCCGAAACGAAAACGGGTGCGAAGGGCGAGGAGAACGGCGGGGGCGAAGCATCCACCGGCGTTCCCCGCGACATCTCCGCCGAGGCCCCCGCCGGGGTCTCCGTGGCCGCCGACACCGACCACAAGGTGGACATGCATTGATTCCGCGCGGGCGCGCATGGTGTACTCCGGAGCGTGACCGACACCGATGTGCGCCTGTGGCGGAGGGTCCATATGGACCTCGTCCGCTATGCGGGCTGCATGTGTCGCCCCTCCTGCTGACTTCGCCCCCTTCTCCGCGCGCGCCCCGCCACTGACGTCCGTCCGTGTGCCCGGTGCCGTCGCGCGCTCCTCGCGAACTTCAGGACGGTCATCCGTGCCCCAGCCGGCCCCCACCCCTTCGCCCGTCGTCTCCACGCTCCCTCCCGCCGCCCCGACGGCGTCCGAACTCCTCGACTTCGTCCGCCGGACGGCCGCCGACCGGGACCTCGTCGACTCCCTGCCGCTCGACCCCGAGGGCCGTACCTGGGTACGACTCGACGGCCCCGGCGGCAGCGAGGCCTGGCTCATCGGCTGGCCGCCCGGCGCGGGCACCGGCTGGCACGACCACGCCGAGTCCCAGGGCGCCTTCGCCACCGCCCGCGGGGCACTGACCGAGAACGCCCTCGCCGTACGGCTGCCTGCGAGCGGCTGGAAGACGCTGGAGCTTGCCGACGGCCTCGACCGCTCCCGGCGGTTGTCGGAGGGCGAAGGCCGGGCCTTCGGCCGTCACCACGTGCACGAGGTGCTCAACGAGTCCACGGACACCCACGCGGTGTCGGTGCACGCGTACTACCCGCCGCTCCCTCTGATCCGGCGGTTCAGCCGGGCGGACGCAGTGCTCCGCCTGGAGCAGGTCGAGCGTCCGGAGGACTGGCAGTGAGCGAGGAGCGGGCGGCCGACGAGGTCACTCCGGAGCGGGTGGCCGTCGAAGCCACTCCGGAGCGGTTGGGCATCGACGAGCTACTCGAACGGGTCAGAGCGGGCATCGCTCGGATCGAGCCCCGAGCCGCCCACGAGGCGTTCGAGGCGGGTGACGCGCTCCTCGTGGACACGCGCTACGCGGCCCTGCGGCAGCGGGACGGGCTGATCCCGGGCGCGCTGGTCGTGGAGCGCAACGAGCTGGAATGGCGGCTCGACCCACTGGGCAGCCATCGCGCGCCGGAGGCGGACAGCCACGACCTGCGGGTGGTCGTCCTCTGCAACGAGGGCTACGCCTCCTCCCTCGCGGTCGATTCCCTCCGTCGCCTGGGCTTGCACCGGGCGACCGACCTCATCGGCGGCTTCCAGGCCTGGAAGGCGGCGGGCCTCCCGGTCCTGCTCCCGACGTCCGGCGCTTGACCGGACCGGACGAGTTGGCCGGACCGGACGAGTTGGCCGGACCGGACGAGTTGGCCGGACCGGACGAGTCCTCACCGTCTCGCCCCGGGACATCCTGGCCGGACGAGTCCTTCTCTCCCCCCCGGGTCAGAAGGACTCGTCCAGCCCGTCCGTGGACTCACCCTCGGCCTCCAGCGCCTGGCGGACGACGCGGAGTGCCATGCCCTCCGGGTACCCCTTGCGGGCGAGCATCCCGGCGAGGCGGCGCAGGCGCTTGTCTCTGTCGAGACCTCGTGTGGCGCGCAGCTTGCGGTCGACGAGCTCGCGCGCCGTGGTCTCCTCCTGCTCGGAGTCGAGCTGGTCCACCGCCTCCTGGATGAGCGTGGGCTCGACTCCCTTCGTCCGCAGCTCGCGGGCGAGGGCCCGGCGGGCGAGGCCCCGGCCGTGGTGGCGGGACTCCACCCAGGCCCCCGCGAAGGCGGCGTCGTCGATGAGCCCGACGTCCTCGAAGCGGGAAAGGATCTCCTCCGCCACGTCGTCGGGAATCTCCCGCTTGCGCAGGGCGTCGGCCAGCTGCTTGCGCGTGCGGGGGGTCCCGGTGAGCAGGCGCAGGCAGATCGCGCGCGCCCGCTCAGCCGGATCCTGGGGTGACGGCTCCTTCTCGGCCCTCGACGAGTCGGGGCCGTCACCCGGCCATTCGGTGCGACCGGTCACCGGTTCAGCTCTTGGCCGCGGTGGCCTTGGTCGCCTTCGCGGTCTTGGTCGCGGGTGCCGGGACGGTCTTGGCGGCATCGTCCGCGCCGGCCGCGTCGGCACCGGCCGCCGCGTCCGCAACGGGCTCCGCCGACGGGTCCTGGGGCTTGACGCCGACGCCGAGCTTCTCCTTGATCTTCTTCTCGATCTCGTCGGCGAGGTCGGGGTTGTCCTTCAGGAAGTTACGGGCGTTCTCCTTGCCCTGGCCGAGCTGGTCGCCCTCGTACGTGTACCAGGCGCCTGCCTTGCGCACGAAGCCGTGCTCCACGCCCATGTCGATCAGGCCGCCCTCGCGGCTGATGCCCTGGCCGTAGAGGATGTCGAACTCGGCCTGCTTGAAGGGGGGCGCGACCTTGTTCTTGACGACCTTGACGCGGGTGCGGTTGCCGACCGCGTCCGTGCCGTCCTTGAGGGTCTCGGCCACCGGTCGTGGTCTCCGGCGAGCCGAACATCACGCCGATCTTCTCGCGGAGCTGGTTGATGAAGATCGCGGTGGTCTTGGACTGGTTGAGCGCGCTGGTGATCTTCCGGAGCGCCTGGCTCATCAGACGGGCCTGCAGACCGACGTGCGAGTCGCCCATCTCGCCCTCGATCTCCGCGCGCGGGACGAGCGCGGCGACGGAGTCGATGACGATCAGGTCGAGGGCGCCGGAGCGGACCAGCATGTCGACGATCTCGAGCGCCTGCTCGCCGTTGTCCGGCTGCGACAGGATGAGGTTGTCGATGTCGACGCCGAGCTTCTTGGCGTACTCGGGGTCGAGGGCGTGCTCGGCGTCCACGAAGGCGACCTGGCCGCCGGCCTTCTGGGCGTTCGCCACGGCGTGCAGCGTCAGGGTCGTCTTACCGGAGGACTCCGGGCCGTAGACCTCCACGACGCGGCCGCGAGGCAGGCCGCCGACACCGAGCGCGATGTCGAGCGCGGTCGATCCGGTGGAGATCACCTCGATCGGCTCCTGGACGCGGTCACCCATGCGCATCACGGCGCCCTTGCCGAATTGGCGTTCAATCTGTGCGAGCGCGGCGTCGAGCGCCTTCTCGCGGTCGGTTCCTGCCATGGGTTCCACCCGGTTTGCTTGAGTCGATCGCTTCATGTGAAAGACGCTAACCCCTGCCACTGACAATGGGCCCCGACGTCCCCTCCGACCTGTGGACAACTCGCCGGCGAGCCCGCCGACGAGCCCTGGTTTTCCGGGGCCGGACCTCCATCAGAATGGATGTTCGATTTTAGTGTCAAGCGCGCCACGCGCACCGGCAGGACCCGCCCCACCATGCCTGTGCCACCGAACGTTGATCATCGCCATCGAACCTTGATGATCATGAGGTTTGTGCCACCGAAGTTTGAGTGTGCTGGTCAGGGGTGGCAGTGGGGGGAGCTTGCGGGTGCGTACGCGGATCCGGATCTGGGGGCGTTTGACCTGGGGTTTGTGGAGGGCGGCGTACAGGTACGGCGGTCTTTGGCCTCCTGCTGGGGCCCCCGCTTGGAGCGGGTGACACCGGTGAGGCCGTTCCGGTGGCCCAAGGGCGGGAAGAGCTTCGCAGGCTGGTACTTCTGCGCCACCACCGGCGAGTACATCGGCTACGAGTCGTGGCTGGAGCGCGACCGGCTGATCCTTCTTGACGCCGATCCGCAGGTGACCGGGATCGCTTCACAGCCGTTCTGGCTGCGCTGACACGACGGCGAACGCCGACGTCGTCACGCTCCTGACTAGTTCGTACGTCTCGTGGACGGGCGGGCTCGGGTGGTCGATGTCAGGGCCGCCGACCGTGTCGACGATGCGGCTGCCGAGGATTTCGCCGCGACGGAACGCTTGCCGGGCGGTCGGCTGGGAGTTCACGCACGCGGGCGTCGCGGACCCGGTGCTGATGGCGAACATGCGGTGGCTCCCGCGCTACCGCCGACACCGATGCCTGCGACGGGACGTCGCTGACCAACTGCTGGAGGTCTTCGGCGAGCCGGGCCGGCTGCGAGAGGGGGCAGTGCGGGTGGGTGATCCGTTGTTGGTACTGCCGGTGCTGTTCCCTCTGCTGTGGTCCGGCGCCCTGGAAACGGACGTGAACTCGCGACTGCTGGGGTCGGATTCGATGGTGCACGCAACGGCGGGAGGGATGCGATGGGGCGGCTGGTCCGGCCGGACAGTCTGGCGGTCGGGGAACGGTTCCGGTTCAACGGGCAGGTCCGGCTGGTTTGGCGGTCTCGGGCCGCTCGGTGACGCTGTCGGACATGGGCGGCGCACCGCAAACTGTTCCGCCCACTCTGCTGTTCGCCGACGACGACTTCGATGTGGTGGACAGCTCGGGCCGCATGCCGCTGCCTCCGGTGTCACTGCTGGAGACACTGCCGCAGGCGACGCTGGAGAAGGCTCTGTGGTGGGAGGGGCACATTCTGGAGGTCCTCAACGGACTGCCGCCGGATGCCGCTCTTGGCGGAATGCGCGGAACTGCCGCAGGACGACGGCGCTTGTGATCCAGGTGTCGTGGTTGTCGACGAGGTCGCGCCATGCCTGGCCGGGCGTCGCGCCTGGTGGTAGAGGGCGGCGATCAAGGAGTGGTGTTCGTCAGAGAGGCGGGTTGTCCGGCCGATGACGATCGGGTTCATGTCGGGGAACGTCGGGCTGAGGATCTTCCTGATGAGCCAGCGCGGCAGTCCCCGCGCGTCGGCGATCTGACGCAGGCTGCCCTTGTTCCTGAGGGCGTCGTGCTTGATCGGGCCGACGATGTTGGAGCTTCGGCGGCGGGACTTCTGGGTGGCGAGTCGGGCCAGCCGGATAGCCGAGATCTACACCACTCAAACTTCGATGACACGCTGTCCCGCGTGGCCACAGAGTTGCCGATCTTGACCTGGCAGATGGTCGTGACGTCAGATGCGATGAGAAGTCGGCAACGAGATGGCACCACCGCAGGGAGTTTGGCGTGATCATTACAGAAGAGGATGTTTTCGACCCTGCCGAGATGCTGAGCCTCTACGACTCAGTCGACTGGGAGGGCTACACCGCCGACGTCGACAAGCTCTGCCGCGGCCTGCGGAACTCTCACCTGGTCATCACCGCGAGAGATGAGTCGGGAACGCTTCTCGGACTGGCCAGAACCGTCTCCGACGATGAGCACATCTGCTACGTCCAGGACGTCGTGGTCAACCCCGCTTACCACCGCCGTGGTGTCGGTCGATCTCTGGTCGAACACCTCATGCGGCGTTACTCCCACTGCCGGTTCTTCCTTCTGTCCACCGACCATGAGTCGTCGCCGGAGGGCAAACGCAACCACGCGTTCTACCGGAGCCTGGGCTTCTTGTCCTACGAAGAGAAGGAGATGGCGGGCTTCGGCCTGCCCAGGAACCGCCCTGACCTACGCGAGATGCCGCCTCGCTGACCGCCCGGCACCCAACCACAACTCACAGATCCACGCAGTGGCCCCGCCTTCTGCGGGGCCACTGTTGCAACCATCTCGCATCGCTCAAACTTCGACGGCACACGCTCACACTTCGGTGGCACAGGACACACCACTCCGCTCCACCGAGCTCGCCGCCCCTGCCCCACCCCCACTCCACCCCGGTTCCGCCCTGCCCCGCCGAGCACCGGCCCGCTACCGGCGGGTGTCCTCCACCGGCAGAGACCCACCGGGGATCGCCGTCACCACCGGCGACAGCTCCGGGCGCTTGGCCCGGCGGCCGTCGCCCGACGAGCGCCCGCGGAGGCGGCGGCCGAGCCAGGGACCGAGGAAGGCTCCGGCCCAGCGCGCTTCGGCTCCCACCGCACGCAGGCCCGTGAGCGGAGGCTGCGGCGGCGGAGGCAGCGGCCGGGACCAGGAGTCGTCGCTGCCGGGAAGGTCGAGGGCGTGGGCGACCGCGGCGGCGATCCGCTCGTGGCCGAGCGCGCTGGCGTGCAGCCGGTCGACGCTCCACATCCGGGGGTCGGTGACGACCGGGTGCTGCGCGGCCTCGGCGACCGTGACACCGTGCCGGTGCGCGGCCTCCCGGATGAGGTCGTTCAGGAGCCGCACCCGCGACGCGAGCGGGCGGGCCGCCGGGATCAGCCTGCCGACGTCGGGGAACGTGAGGGTCGCGACCCGGGCGCCCTGACCGGTCAGAGCCGCGAACATCGCCTCCAGGTGCCCGGCCGTCGCCTCCGCGTCGAAGCCGGGCCGCAGCAGGTCGTTGACCCCCGCGACGACCGTGGCCAGGTCGGGCCGCAGCGCGAGCGCCGGGGCCAGCTGCTCGGCGCGCACCTGACCGGCGAGCCGGCCGCGTACGGCCAGGTTGGCGTACAGCACGTCCGGTTCGTCACGGGCGAGCAGCTCGGCGAGCCGGTCCGCCCAGCCGCGCAGGCCGACGCTGTCGTCGCCGTCGCCGACCCCTTCGGTCTGACTGTCACCCAGGGCGACGTACCGCAGAAACGTGCCGTCCGACATGAGGCCTCCGTCCTTCGTGGACGCCCCGCGGGACGCCTTACTAACTTTTTTGACTATACAACTCAACCCCTGACGTATACCGAGACCTCCAGGGACCGGACACGACCGGCCACGGGCCCCACGACGCGCCCGCGCCTATCCTTCGACCCATGCCCCTCGCCCTGCGCGACCGCCCCGGCGGCCGTCTGCCGCCCCGGACCGTCGACGCGCTCGTGGCATGCGCCGTCCTGGCCGTCGTGGCGATCTGGACCCTCGTCTCCGCGCGGTACGCGAGCGAATCGGCGCTCCGCTCGGTACTCGGCTGGGCGCTCGTCCTGACCGGCTGCGGAGCCCTCTGCTTCCGGCGGCGGCAGCCCGTCGCCGTCGCCGTCGTCACGCTGCTCGCCTGCGTCGTCTACTACCCGCTGTCCGCCCAGGACGGCCCGCTGATGATCGCCTTCGCGCTCGCGCTCTACACCACCGCCGCCGAGGGCCGCTTCGCCGCCGCCGTCGCGCTCGCCGCCGTCACCCTCCTCGCGGTCGGCCTCGGTGAAATCCGGCAGCAGCCCGGGCACCGGCAGATCGACGACACCTCGCTCGCCATGCTGGCCGGCTGGCTGATCAGCCTCGTCGCCGTGGGCCGCGCCCAGCGCACCCGGCTCGCGTATCTGCACGAGGTCGAGCAGCGCGCGCTCGCCGCCGAGCGGGAGCAGGAGGCCCGGGCCCGGCAGAGCGCCACCGAGGAGCGGCTGCGGATCGCGCGGGAGCTACACGACATCCTCGGCCACAGCGTCTCGCTGATCCACGTCCAGTCCGGCGCCGCGCTGCACCGGCTGAGCAAGAACCCGACCCCCGAGGCCGGGCTCGCCACCGCGGCCGAGGCCCTGGAGGCGGTGAAGTCCACCAGCAAGGACGCGCTGCGCGAACTGCGGGCCACGCTCGGCGTGCTGCGCCGGGCCGACGAGGCCACGCCGACCTCCCCGGCCTCCGGCCTCGCCCTCCTCGGCGAGCTCGCGGAGCGGGCCCGGAGCGCGGGACTCGACGTCCGTACGAGTGTCACGGGCACGCCCGTGCCGCTGCCGCCGCCGGTCGACCTCGCCGCGTACCGGATCGTGCAGGAGTCCCTGACGAACGTGACCCGGCACTCGCGAGCCCGTACGGTGCGGATCACTCTCGACTGGGACGACCGCTCCGAACCGGCCGCCACGCGTACACGCGCGGGCGCGCGCGTGCTGAGGCTGCGCATCGCCGACGACGGCGGGGGCGCTCCCGAGGGCGGCCCCTCGGGCAGCGGCATCCGGGGCATGGCGGAACGGGCGCGTGCGCTCGGCGGCGTGCTCACCGCCGGAAACGAGGACGGCGGCTTCGTCGTCGATGCCCGCCTCCCGCTCACCACACCCACCGCGACACACCCCGCGCCAGAGGCACCAGGGGCACTGCAAGCACCAGAGGCACCTCAAGCACCCCCCACAGCACCACCCGCACCCACCTCGACACCTGCTCCCGCTCCCGCTCCCACTCCCGCTCCCGCTCCCGAAGAGGACGCCCGATGATCCGCGTCGTGCTCGCCGACGACCAGACCCTGGTCCGGGCCGGCTTCCGGTCGATCCTGTCCGACGAGGACGACATCGAGGTCGTCGGCGAGGCCGGTGACGGCGAACAGGCCGTCGCCCTCGCCCGCGAACTCCTCCCGGACGTGGTCCTGATGGACATCCGCATGCCCGTGCTCGACGGCCTCGAGGCCACCCGGCGCATCACCGCCGACGAGCGGCTCGAAGGCGTCCGGGTGGTCGTCCTGACCACGTTCGACGCCGACGACCACGTATACGGCGCGCTGCGCGCGGGCGCGTCGGGCTTCCTGGTCAAGGACACCGAGCCGATGGAACTCCTGCACGCCGTACGGGTGGTGGCGCGCGGCGACGCCCTGATCGCCCCCGCCGTGACCCGCCGTCTCATCGCCGAGTTCGCCGAGCGCGCCGGCGGCGCCGGACGGCAGCCCGACCCGAGCCCCCGCCTGAACGCCCTCACCGAGCGGGAACGCGAGGTGCTCGGCCTCGTGGGCGCGGGGCTCTCCAACGACGAGATCGCCGGCCGGCTCGTCCTCTCCCCCGCCACCGCCAAGACCCACGTCAGCCGCATCATGACCAAGCTCGCCGTCCGCGACCGCGCGCAGCTGGTCGTCCTGGCGTACGAGTCGGGGATGATCACCCCCGGCTGGCTGGCCTGACCCGTAGGGGGCGCGGTCCGGAGCCACAACTCCGGGGGTACGCGCGCGTGGACCGGCACAACCCGTGGGGTACGGCAGGGGCCGCAGGTGCCCTCCCCGGGCCGATGCCGAGCCCGTGACCGTACACCGACACTGACGGGGTGAATCAGGACGTACTCGATCTCGCACGGCTGCAGTTCGCGCTCACCGCCGGCGGCCACTTCCTCTTCGTCGCCCTCACCCTGGGTCTGGTCACCGTGGTGGCGGCGCTCCAGACGCGGGCCACGATCAGCGGCAAGCCGCAGGACGCCCGGATGGTGCGCTTCTGGGGCCAGCTGTACGTGATCAACTACGCGGTCGGGATCGTCACCGGGCTGGTGATGGAGTTCCAGTTCGGCATGGCCTGGAGCGGGCTCACCCACGAGGCGGGCAACATCCTCGGCGCCTCCCTCGCCGTGGAGACCATCGTGGCCTTCTTCGTCGAGTCGACCTTCCTCGGTCTGTGGATCTTCGGCTGGCACCGGCTCAACCGCTGGGCCCACCTGGCCGCCATCTGGATCGTCGCCCTCACCGCCTACCTCTCGGCGTACTGGATCCTCGTCTCCAACGGCTTCCTGAACCACCCCGTGGGGTACTCCTCCGAGAACGGCGAACTCGTCCTCGACGACCCGGTCGCCGTCCTGACGAACCCCTCGGCGCTCCTCGCCTTCGGGCACGTCCTCGCGGGGGCGCTGCTCACTGCCGGGTTCTTCATGGCCGGGGTGAGCGCCTACCACCTCTTCCGCCGGAGCCCCGAGTGGGAGTTCTTTGGTCGCAGCCTGCGGATCGGGGTGTTCCTCTCGGCGCCCGCGCTGATGGCCGCCGCGGTCTTCGGCGGGATCCAGTTCGCCACCCTCACCACGTTCCAGCCGATGAAGTCGGCCGTCTTCAGCGGGAAGGCGGCCGAGATCGCCCGGCTTCAGGCGGAGCTGTCGGCCCGCTTCGGGCCCGGCGACTACGTGCCCTCGGAGGCGTGGACGCGGGGCGGAGGTCTGGTGATGCTGATCAGCTTCGCCCTGATGATGTACCTGTGCTTCGCCGGGGTGATCCTGGCCTGCTTCAAGAAGGTCGTCTTCCGGTTCCGGTTCTGGCACGTCGTCCTGATGGCCGCCGTGCCGCTGCCCTACCTCGCGATGATCAGCGGGTGGGTCTTCCGGGAGTCCGGCCGGCAGCCCTGGGTCGTCTACGGGCTGCTGAAGACGGAGGACGCCGTCTCGGACCTCTCCGTCGGCACCATGCGGCTCTCCCTCGCCGTCTTCGCCACGGTCTTCGCCCTGCTCGTCCTCCTCAACGCCTGGCTCCTCGCCCGGCACGCGCGCCGCGGTCCGGTGGAGTCCGGGCTCGGCCACGACGAACGGCCGGAGCACGACGGTCCGGAGCCGGGACCGGAGCACGACGGTCCGGAGCCGAGACCGGAGCACGACGATCCCGGACCGGCCGCCGCCGACGGGCGCGGGAGCGAGGGGCCGCCCTCCTCCGACCCCTCGGACGCACTGCCCGCCCCGCGCTACTGAGCCTCGCCACCCGACCCGAGGAGCCCCCGTGGAGACCCTGGCCATCGCCCTGCTCGCCTTCTTCGCCGCGGGCTGGTTCGTGCTCGCCGGAGCGGACATCGGCGCCGGCATGCTCACCCCGTGGCTCGGCCGCGGGGATCACGAGCGGCGCCTCGTCCTCACCACCTTCGCGCCCTTCTTCCTGGGCAACGAGGTCTGGCTGGTCGCCACCGCGGGCGTACTCGTCGGCTGCTTCCCCGCCCTCGAAGGAGAGCTCCTGAGCGGCCAGGCCCCGGTGCTCGTCGCCCTTCTGACCGGCTGGATCGTCCGGGACGTGGGGCTCTGGGCGCGCGGCCGGGGCCCCGGGCCGCGCTGGCGCGCCGCCTGCGACACCGCCGTGACGTGCGGGAGCTGGACGGTCGCCCTCTCCTGGGGCTGGCTGCTCGCGGCCCTGCTCACCGGACGGCCCTACGCACCGGCGACCGGTGTCACGGCCGTGCTCACCGCCCTGGCCGTGGCCGCCCTGTTCGCCGCGCACGGGCTGGGGTTCGCCGCGCTCCGGCTCACGGGACTCCCGTACGAGCGGGCCCGCCGGCTCGTCGGACGCGCCGGACGGCCGTGGCAGCCCTTCGCCCTCACGGGCGTCCTCATCGGCGGGCTGCCACTGGCGGCCGGCACGGCACTCCCGCTGGCCGAGAAGGCCGCCTCCCCCGCCACGCTGGACCTGCTCGTCCCTGCTCTCCTCGTGGTCACCCCGCTCCTGGTGGCGGTCCAGGCCTGGACCTGGCACGCCTTCCGGCACCGGGTCACCCGCCCGTCGTACCTCTGAGCCACGACGAGGGCGTCCCACCTGAAGTCCGGTCCCAGGGGGACCCCCAAGCCCCCGTCAGGACTCCTTCGAGGAACCCTCAGAGGAGCCCTCAGAGGAGCCCTCCTTCTTGTGGTGGAGGGCTTTCTGCAGCCGGGCCACCACCGCCTCGCCGTACCTCCTGTGGCCGTGGACGCGCGGGTCGTCCGTCACGTCGTACCGCTTCACATAGGCGCCGAGGAAGGCCTGCAACGTGGCCACGACCGGAATCGCGATCAGCGCGCCGACGACACCCAGCAGCGCCGTCCCCGCGATGACCGAGCCGAAGGCCACCGCCGGGTGGATGTCCACCGTCTTCGAGGTGAGCTTCGGCTGGAGCACGTAGTTCTCGAACTGCTGGTAGACCACGACGAAGCCGAGCACCCAGAGCGCGTACCAGGGGTTGACGGTGAAGGCGATGAGCATCGGCAGAGCGCCGGCCAGGTAGGTGCCGATGGTCGGGATGAACTGCGACACGAGACCGACCCAGACCGCGAGCGCCGGCGCGTACGGCACGTCCAGGATCTCGAAGAGGACGAAGTGGGCGACGCCGGAGATGAGCGCCATCAGGCCGCGCGAGTAGAGGTAGCCGCCGGTCTTGTCGACCGCGATCTCCCAGGCCCGCAGCACCTCGGTCTGCCGGGCGGGCGGCAGTACGGAGCAGAGCGCCCGCCGCAGCCGGGGCCCGTCGGCCGCGAAGTAGAACGAGAAGAGGAAGATCGTCAGAAGCCGGAAGAGGCCGCCCAGGACGGTGGCCGAGACGTCGAGCACACCGGACGCGCTGTTCTGCACGTACTTCTGCAGCCACTCGGAGCTCAGGATGTTGTCCTGGACCTCGACCCTGGACAGTTCCGTGTGGAAGCTCTCGTTGATCCAGTTGATCAGCGAGTCGAGGTACTTGGGGAAGTTCTCGACCATGTCGACGATCTGACCGGCGAGCATCGAGCCGAGGAGGACGACGAAGCCGACGCTGAAGACGAGGACGCCGAAGAAGACGAGGAAGGTGGCGAGACCCCGGCGCATCCCGCGCGCCGCCATGCGCCCGACCGCCGGCTCGATGGCGAGGGCGAGGAAGAACGCGAGCAGGATGTTGACGAGCAGGCCGACGAGCTGGTGGAAGGCCCAGCTGCCCAGCAGGAAGCAGGCGTAGAGCGCGAGGGTCAGGACGATCGCGCGTGGCAGCCAGCGCGGCATCCGCGCGGCCTGCCACGGAACCGCCGGTGGGGCGGTCACGCCTCCGGGGCCGGCCGGCTCGCCCGAAGCCGTCGGACCGGCCGGCTCGCCCGAAGCCGTCGGACCGGCGGGCTGGACCGAAGCCGTCGGACCGGTCGGCTCGACGGAAGCCGTCAGACCGGTCGGCCCTGTCGGCTCGCGCTCGGTCCGCCCTGTCGAACCGGTCGCATCGGTCGGACCGCTCGGGGGTGTCTTTTCGCTGTCGTCAGTCGGAGCCACCACGCCAGTCTCGCGCACCGCGCGGACATTCCCCCCGGGACCCCGCACATCCGCACCGGTCACCCCGTCGGCTACCGGCCGCTCACCGTTTGTCGGCCGGTACGTCGACGGCGGCGCAGACTGCCCGCCACACGTCCTTGGCCTCCCAGCCGGCGTCCAGGGCGTCCTGCACCGTCCGCCCGCCAAGCTCCGCCATCACATGGTCACGTGCGAAGGAATCCGCGTAGGACGCACCGAAGTGGTCCGCCATCCGCTCCCAGAAAATCGTCAACCGCATGACGCCAGTATCCCGCTCCCAAGAGTGCAGCCCGCTCCGCAGGCCTTGTCACCGCGACTTTCCGCCCTACCGTCGGAGCATGGCCGAAAAACCCCTCTCTCCGCCGCCCCCTACTCCCCTGGCCCGCGCCGAGCGCTTCGTCTGGCTGACGGCCCGCGTCCTCGAACAGCGGCGGTTCGCGTACCACTTCCTGCGCGGTGGCGCGGACCAGGTCGAGACGGCCCTGACGGCGTACCTGAACGCGGACGGCGGCTACGGGCACGCCCTCGAACCCGATCTGCGCGGACCGGTCAGCCAGCCCCTCCACACCGCGCACGCGCTCCGGGTCCTGGAGTCGATCGGCCGCTGCGGCGGCATGCGCGTGGAGCGGATCTGCCGCTACCTCACCGACATCTCGACGCACGACGGGGCGCTCCCGGCGATCCACCCCTCCCAGCGGGGCTACCCCTCGGCGCCGTTCGTCCCGGTCGTCGACTCCCCGCCGAGCTCGCTGCTCTCGACCGGCCCGGTGGTCGGGCTGCTCCACCGCAACCAGGTGTGGCACGCGTGGCTGTTCCGGGCCACCGAGTACTGCTGGGCAGCCGTGGAGTCGCTGGAGAAGTCCCATCCGTACGAGGTCCAGGCCGCCGTCGCCTTTTTGGACGGGGCCCCGGACCGCCCGCGGGCGGAGGCGGCAGCCGACCGGCTGGGGAGGCTGGTGCGCGAGCAGCGGCTCGTGGTCCTGGACCCGGACCGGTCGGAGGACTACCCGGTCCCGGACGGGTACGCGCTCGGCGAGCACCACTTCCCGCACGACTACGCGCGCGTGCCGCACTCGCTGGCGGCCGGCTGGTTCACGGAGGAGGAGATGACCCGTTCGCTGGACCGGCTCGCGGCCGACCAGGAGGAGGACGGCGGCTGGCCGATCCGCTGGCGGGCCTGGGCTCCCGGGACGGCCCTGGAGTGGCGCCCGATCGTCACCGTCGAGGCGCTGCGCACCCTCCGCGCGCACGGCCGCCCGCTCGACTGACGGGTCTCCCTCGGCCCGACCCGGCCCGACCCGGCCCTGTCCGGCCCGGTCCTGTCCGGTCCGGCCCGGTCCTGTCCTGTCCGGCCCGGTCCTGTCCTGTCCGGCCCGGTCCTGTCCTGTCAGGTCCGGTGCTTCACCAGCCCAGTGCCCTTACTCCCGCCGTGACGACGACAGCCACACCCACGACAGCCAGGAACGGAGCGCGCAGAACGAGAGCGACGGCGGCGGCCGCGAGGCCGGCGGCCCTGGCGTCCAGGACGAGGGAGCCACCCGTGCTGAACGTCTGCTGCGCCGTGAGCGCGGCCAGCAGGGCAACGGGAAGCAGCGCCGCGAGCCGTTGGACGAGAGGTCGTTCCAGCGCGCCCGCGGGGACGAGCAGGCCCAGGAGCTTGACCAAGTAGCACCCGACGGCGGTCAGGCCGATCGCGATCCACACGTTCATCGGGGGTCCTCTTCTCGTGCGTCCGTACTCATGCGGCGGCCCTGGAACCACAGCACCAAGGGCGCTGCGAAGGCCGCCGCGAGGACCGGGACCCCGGCCGGCAGCACGGGCAGCAGCCCGAGGCCGAGCAGGACGGCGATCCCGGCGGTGGCGCGCTCGGTCGCCGACTTCAGCATCGGGGCGAGCAGGGCCAGGAAGACGGCGGGCCCGGCGGCGTCCAGGCCCCAGGCCGTGGTGTCGCCGATCGCCTCGGCGCCGAGGCCTCCGAGGAACGTGGTCAGGTTCCACAGGACGTACAGCGTGAGGCCGGTGAGGGTGAAGCCGAGCCGGGCGGTCCGCCGGGACGGCTGGGCGAGCGCGACCGCTGTCGTCTCGTCGATCACCCAGTGCGCGGCGAGCGGCCTGATCGCCTTCGGGAGGGCGAGGAGCTGGGAGAGCCGCAGCCCGTAGAAGGCGTTGCGCGTGCCCAGGAAAAAGGCTCCGGCGGCGGCCGTGAAGGGGTTGCCGCCCGCGGCCAGCGCGCCCACGAGGGCGAACTGCGAGGCGCCCGTGAAGACGAGGAGGCTGAGCACGCAGGTCTGCGCGAGGCTGAGGCCGGCGCCGGCCGAGGTCACGCCGAAGGCGAAGCCGGAGAGCCCGACGGCGACACCGACACCGAGGGCGTCGCGGACGACGGCCGCGTCGGGCTTCGCCCGCGTCGCTCCGTCGTCGCGTATGACGGGAGGTGCTGTCTGTTCTGCCACGTCGCCGACGTTACGTACGCGGCCGCTGCCCGGTCTTGTACGTTCTTGCACCGTCGGCCGCGCTACCGCCCTCGGCACCGGAGCCAAGGGAGCCGGTAGAGCCGCCTCGTGCCCCCCGCGCCCGCTGGTAGGCCCCCGGGGGCACCCCGACGCTTCGCGTGAAGTGCCGGTTGAGGTGTGGCTGGTCGGTGAAGCCTACGGCGACGGCCGCGTCCGCCGGGGGCGTCCCCGCGTCGAGCAGCCGCCTGGCCCGCCGCACGCGCGCGTCGGTGAGCCAGGTGTGCGGCGGCATCCCGTAAGCCTCGCGGAAGGCCCGCAGGAGGGCGAAGGGGCTGGTGCCGAGGTCGGTGGCGAGCCGTTCCAGGGTCGGCGGGTCGGCCATCCGCTCCTCCAGGACGGCACGCGCGCGTGCCGCGTTCCGCGCGCCGGCGGAACGGGCCGGGAGCGGGGTGACCAGCCCTCCGTGGCTGCGCAGCATCCGTGCCGTGACGAGCCGGAGCAGGCTGTCCGCGGCGAGCGCGTTGCCTTCCTCGGCGGCCCGGTGGACGCCCACGACGAGCTGTGCGGCGTACGGATCGTCGACGACGGGCGAGGTGAAGCCGACCGAGCCGCGCAGCGCGAGGGTGTCGGCGGCGATCGACCGGACGAGCCGGGCGTCCGGATAGATCGTGCGGTAGGTCCAGCCTTCGGGCACGCCCGCGTGCCCGGTGTGCGAGGTGTCGGGGTTGACCAGGGCGATCTGCCCGGGCCCGGCGTGGACGAGCTCGTCGCGGTAGTGGAAGGCCTCGACGCCCTCGGTGATCGCGGCGAAGACGAAGCTCTCGTGGGTGTGCCGGGCGAAGGCCTTCTGGATGTAGTGCGCGTGCAGCAGGTCGACGCCGGGCAGCTCGGAGTACTGCCAGTACCGTGCCCGCTCCCCACTCGCCATGACTCCATTCTGCGCCAGGGGCCCCCTCGGGCGCCCACCCCGGCCCTTCTCCCGCGCCCGTCCCGGCCTGTCACCGACTCGCCCTCCGCCTCTCCCTCACCTCTCGCGGCCACGAGCGGATTTCCCCAGGTCCGGGCGGTTGTCAGTGGGCGGGTGCACGATGGGGGGCATGGTCAGGTCCGCGCTCGACTCGTTCTCCCCCGCGACCCGCAGTTGGTTCACCGGGGCCTTCACCGCGCCCACGGCGGCGCAGGAAGGCGCCTGGAAGGCCATCGGCGAGGGCTCCGACGTGCTCGTCGTCGCGCCGACGGGCTCGGGCAAGACACTGGCCTCCTTCCTTGCCTCCCTGGACCGCCTGGCGTCCACCCCGCCGCCGGCCGAGGCGAAGAAGCGCTGCCGTGTCCTGTACGTGTCACCGCTGAAGGCGCTGGCCGTGGACGTCGAGCGGAATCTGCGCTCCCCGCTGACCGGCATCCGGCAGGAGTCGGTCCGGCTCGGGCTGCCCGAGCCCGACATCCGGGTCGGCATCCGCTCCGGCGACACCCCGGCCGCCGAGCGCCGGAGCCTCGCGACCCGGCCGCCGGACATCCTGATCACCACGCCCGAGTCGCTGTTCCTGATGCTGACCTCCGCCGCCCGGGAGGCCCTCGCCGGGGTGGAGACGATCATCCTGGACGAGGTCCACGCGGTCGCGGGCACCAAGCGGGGCGCGCACCTGGCGCTCTCCCTGGAGCGGCTCGACGAGCTGCTGCCGCGCCCCGCGCGCCGGATCGGCCTGTCGGCCACGGTCCGCCCGGTGGACGAGGTGGCCCGCTATCTGTCCCCCGGCCGCGCGGTGGAGATCGTGCAGCCGCCTTCGGGCAAGGAGTTCGACCTCTCCGTCGTCGTCCCCGTGGAGGACATGGGCGAGCTCGGAGGCTCCCCCGCCTCGGAGGGCAAGGACGGCGGCGACAAGCCGTCGATCTGGCCTCACGTCGAGGAGCGGATCGCGGACCTCGTCCAGTCCCACCGCTCGACGATCGTCTTCGCCAACTCCCGCCGCCTCGCCGAGCGGCTCTGCAACCGGCTGAACGAGATCGCGTACGAGCGGGCGACCGGCGAGCCGCTCCCCGAAGGGGCTCCGCCGGCCGAGGTCATGGCCCAGTCGGGTGCGGCGCAGGGCGCGCCGGCGCTGCTCGCCCGGGCCCACCACGGCTCGGTGTCGAAGGAGCAGCGCGCCCAGGTGGAGGAGGACCTCAAGGCGGGCCGGCTGCCCGCCGTGGTGGCCACCTCCAGCCTGGAGCTGGGCATCGACATGGGCGCGGTCGACCTGGTCGTGCAGGTCGAGTCACCGCCCTCGGTCGCCTCCGGGCTCCAGCGCGTGGGCCGCGCGGGGCACCAGGTCGGCGCGGTGTCGACGGGCGTGGTCTTCCCCAAGTACCGCGGAGACCTGGTGCAGGCGGCCGTGGTCACGGAGCGCATGCGGTCCGGCTCGATCGAGTCGATGCGGATCCCCGCCAACCCCTTGGACGTCCTGGCCCAGCAGCTGGTCGCGATGGTCGCGCTCGACACCTGGCAGGTGGACGAGCTGCTCGCCGTGGTGCGGCGTGCGGCGCCCTTCTCCTCGCTGCCGGAATCGGCCTTCACGGGCGTGCTCGACATGCTCGCCGGACGCTACCCGTCGGACGCCTTCGCCGAGCTGCGCCCGCGCGTGGTCTGGGACCGGGTCGCCGGGACGGTGACGGGCCGGCCGGGCGCGCAGCGGCTCGCCGTGACCTCGGGCGGCACGATCCCCGACCGGGGCCTCTTCGGCGTTTTCCTGGCCGGCTCCGACCCGAAGAAGGGCGGCGGCCGCGTCGGCGAGCTCGACGAGGAGATGGTGTACGAGTCCCGGATCGGCGACGTCTTCACGCTGGGCACCACGTCCTGGCGGATCGAGGACATCACCCGGGACCGGGTGCTGGTCTCACCCGCACCCGGCGTGCCGGGCCGGCTGCCGTTCTGGAAGGGCGACCAGCTGGGCCGACCGCTCGAACTGGGCCGCGCGGTGGGAGCCTTCCTCCGGGAGCTCGGCGCCCTCGGACCGGAGGACGCACGGCTGCGGCTGATCGCCGCGGGCCTGGACGCCTGGGCCGCGGACAACGTCCTCGCGTACGTCTCCGAGCAGCGCGAGGCCTGCGGCCATGTGCCCGACGACCGGACGATCCTGGTCGAGCGGTTCCGGGACGAGCTCGGGGACTGGCGGGTCGTCATCCACTCCCCGTTCGGCGCGCAGGTGCACGCGCCGTGGGCGCTGGCGCTCGGCGCGCGGCTCGCCGAGCGGTACGGCATGGACGCGCAGGTGATGCATGCGGACGACGGCATCGTGCTGCGCCTGCCGGACGCCGACCTGATGGGTCTGGACATGGGTCTCGACCTCCTCGACCACGAGCCGGTGGACCCCGGCCGGCACCTGGACACCACGTACGACGCCGACAAGGCGCCGGTCGGCGCGGCCGACGCCCTCTTCGACAAGGGCGAGATCGGGCAGATCGTCACCGACCAGGTGGGCGGCTCCGCGCTGTTCGCCTCCCGGTTCCGCGAGTGCGCCGCGCGCGCCCTGCTGCTGCCCAAGCGGAACCCGGGCAAGCGCACGCCGCTCTGGCAGCAGCGGCAGCGCGCGGCCCAGCTCCTCCAGGTGGCGAGCGAGTTCGGCTCCTTCCCGATCGTCCTGGAGGCCGTCCGCGAGTGCCTCCAGGACGTCTTCGACGTCCCCGGTCTGACCGAGCTGATGGGCGACATCGAGGCCCGCCGGGTCCGGCTCGTCGAGGTCACCACCCCCGAGCCGTCCCCCTTCGCCCGCTCGCTCCTCTTCGGCTACGTGGCGCAGTTCCTGTACGAGGGCGACTCACCGCTCGCCGAGCGCCGGGCGGCCGCGCTCTCCCTCGACTCCCGGCTCCTCGCGGAGCTCCTCGGCCAGGCCGAGCTGCGCGAGCTCCTCGACCCGGAGGTCCTCACGGAGCTGGAGCAGGAGCTCCAGTGGCTGACGGAGGACCGGCGGATCAAGGACGTGGAGGGCGTGGCCGATCTTCTGCGGGTCCTCGGCCCGCTCACCGACGCCGAGCTCGGCGAGCGCGGCGCGGAGGAGGGCTGGGCGCCCGACCTGGCCCGGGCCCGGCGCGCGATCCGGGTCAGGATCGGGGGCACCGACCACTGGGCGGCTGTCGAGGACGCCGGACGGCTCCGTGACGCCCTGGGCACGGCCCTGCCGGTCGGTGTGCCCGAGGCCTTCACCGAGCCCGTGAAGGACCCGCTGGGTGACCTCCTCGCCCGTTTCGCGCGGACGCACGGCCCGTTCACCTCCTCGCAGGCCGCCGCCCGCTTCGGGCTCGGCGCCGCCGTCACGGACGGTGCGCTCCAGCGACTCGCAGCCGCCGGCCGGGTCGTCCAGGGCGAGTTCCATCCCTCCGGCATCGGCCAGGAATGGTGCGACGCCGCCGTGCTGCGCCGGCTGCGCCGCCGGTCCCTCGCGGCCCTGCGCCACGAGCTGGAGCCGGTGCCCCCGGCGGCGCTCGCCACCTTCCTGCCCCAGTGGCAGCACCTCGGCGGCAGCAGCCTGCGGGGCATCGACGGCCTCGCCCGCGCGATCGAGCAGCTCCAGGGCGCGCCGGTGCCCGCCTCCGCACTGGAGAAGCTGATCCTGCCGTCCCGCGTGCGGGACTACTCCCCCGCGCTGCTCGACGAGCTGACCACCACGGGCGAAGTGGTCTGGGCCGGTGCCGGTTCGCTGCCCGGCAAGGACGGCTGGGTCTCGCTCTACCTCGCGGACGCGGCCCCGCTGCTCCTCCCGCCGCCGCACCCGCTGGAGCTGTCCGCGCTGCACGAGTCGGTGCTCTCCATCCTCTCCGGCGGGTACGGGCTGTTCTTCCGGCAGATCGCCGACCAGGTGCGGGCCACGACCCACCCGGACGCGACCGATCCGCAGCTTGCGGACGCGCTCTGGGACCTGGCCTGGTCGGGCCGGCTCACCAACGACACCCTCGCTCCGCTGCGCTCGCTCCTCGGTTCCGGCCGGACGGCCGGGGCGACCGCCCACCGCGCGCGCCGGACGGTGCCGCGCGGCCGGTACGGCACGCTGGGCGCCGCCGCCCGCCCGGCCTCGCGTACGGGCCCGCCGACGGTCTCCGGCCGCTGGGCGCTGCTGCCACCGCCCGAGCCGGAGCCGACCCACAGGGCGCACGCCCTCGCCCGTACCCTCCTGGACCGGCACGGCGTGGTCACCCGGGGCGCGGTGGCCGCCGAGGGCGTGGAGGGCGGTTTCTCGGCGACGTACCGCATCCTGTCCGCCTTCGAGGACAGCGGACAGGCCAGACGGGGTTATGTGGTCGAGGGCCTGGGCGCGGCCCAGTTCGCGATGGACGGGGCCGTGGACCGGCTGCGGGCGGCGGCGACGGCCCGCGACCGGGGCGCGGAGGCGGCGGCCGGCCCACGCGCGCTGGTCCTGGCCGCGGCCGACCCGGCGAACGCGTACGGGGCGGCCCTGTCCTGGCCCGAGCCGCCGACCGACGCCGGTCACAAGCCCGGTCGCAAGGCCGGCTCGATGGTGGTGCTCGTCGACGGCGAGCTCACGCTCTACATGGAGCGGGGCGGCAAATCGCTGCTTTCCTGGCCGACCGAGCCGGACGATCCCGCCCTGACGGCGGCGGCCGAGGCCCTGGCCGCCTCGGCGCGGGCGGGCTCGCTGGGCACGGTCACGGTGGAGCGGATCAACGGCGCCACGGCCCTGACCTCCCCCCTGGCCCGCCCCCTGGAGGCAGCGGGATTCGTGGCCACCCCGAGAGGCCTCCGCCTCCGCGCCTGAGCCGCAAAGCCCCGCCGACCCGGGACACCGCCCACCCCCGGGCACCACCGGACACCACCCACCCACCGACCCACCGAGGTCCCAGCCCAGGCCGGCCCAGCCCCTGCCCTCCCGTCGCGCCAGCCCAGCCCAGGCCGGCCCAGCCCCTGCCCTCCCGTCGCGCCCGCCCAGCCCCGCCCACCGGCCCCAGCCACCCGGCATCATGGAACCGTGCCCGAAGGAGACACGATCTGGCAGGCCGCCCACCGCCTGCACTCCGCGCTGGCCGGGCGGGTCCTGACCCGCTCCGACCTGCGCGTGCCCCGGTTCGCGACCGCCGACCTCACCGGCCGCACGCTCCTCGACGTCACCCCACGAGGAAAGCACCTCCTCGCCCGCATCGAGGGCGGGCTCACGGTCCACTCGCATCTGCGGATGGACGGCGCCTGGCGGGTGTACGCCACCGGGCAGCGCCCGCGCGGAGGCCCCGACCACCAGATCCGGGCGATCCTCGGAAACACCGAGTCCACCGCGTACGGCTACCGGCTCCCGGTCCTGGAACTGATCCGCACCGCGGACGAGGCGGGCGCGGTCGGCCATCTCGGACCGGACCTGCTCGGCCCCGACTGGGACCCCGAGGAGGCCGTGCGCCGACTGCGGGCCGCACCGGACCGCCCGCTCGGCGAGGCCCTGCTCGACCAGCGCAACCTGGCCGGCATCGGCAACGTGTACAAGTCGGAGCTGGCCTTCCTGGCCGCCGTGACCCCCTGGCTCCCGGTCGGCGAGCTCGCCCCCGACGTCCCGGACCGTCTGGTGGCCACCGCCCACCGCCTCCTGGAGGCGAACAAGGACCGACCGGACCGGCGCACCACCACGACGCGCCGCCCCGGCACCCCGCTCCATGTCTACGGCCGCGGGGGACAGCCCTGTCTGCGCTGCGGCACCCGGATCCGGAAGGCGGAGCTCGGCGAGCGGATCACGTACTGGTGCCCGGGCTGCCAACAGGGTCCCGCCAATTGACGATCCGTCAGATTCAGTCGTACGGTCCGGACATGACCCTCAAGGCGTACGACCTCACCGGCCGGACCACGTTCGTCACCGGCGCCGCGAGCGGCATCGGCCGCGCCACCGCGCTGCTCCTCGCCCGGGCGGGCGCCGTCGTGCACTGCGCCGACCGCGACGAGCACGGCCTCAAGGAGACTTCGGCGCTCGTCACCAGTGAGGGAGGCGCCGCGCACAGCCATCCCCTGGACGTCACCGACCGGGCCGCGCTGGCCGCCGCCGTCCGCTCCGCCGGCCCGCTCCACGTCATGGCGGCCGTCGCCGGGATCATGCACACGAGCACCGTCCTGGAGACCCGCGACGAGGACCTCGACCGCGTCCTCGCGGTGAACTTCAAGGGAGTCCTGTACGCCTGCCAGGAAGCGGCCCGCTCGATGATCGCCTCCGGCACCGCCGGCTCGATCGTCACGATGGCCTCGGGCGCGATGGACACCGCGAGCCCGGGACTGCTCTGCTACAGCGTCACCAAGGCCGCCGTCGTCCAGCTCACGAAGACCCTGGCGGTGGAGGCCGGCCCGCACGGGATCCGGGTCAACGCGGTCGCACCGGGCTGGATCCGTACCCCCATGACGGACCGCCACGAACCGGCCGCCCAGCAGCAGGCGGAGGCCGCGATGGTCCGTCACTCACCGCTCGGCCGGGTCGGCGAGCCGGAGGACATCGCACACGCGGTCCTCCATCTCGCCTCCGACGCCTCCTCGTTCACGACGGGCCAGATCCTGCGCCCCAACGGCGGCGTCGCGATGCCCTGGTGACGGGAGAACCCGGCCTACCGCCACCCGGCCGTCGCGCAGAGGCAGCCACGTGCACGGGCAGCAGGCTCAGTCCCCAGCCGCCCGCGGCCACCGCCCCCTCGACGATCCCGGCCTCTCCCGGCACGAGGAGCAGGCGCAGCACCGACCACCACCAGAGCCCCCCGGCCACCAGCCCGACCGCGACCAGCGCGAGCGTCGCCGGCGGAACACGTCGCCGTACCATGGCCGCCTCCCGCGGTCGACGCTAGACCGACAGGATCACCCAGCGGGAGGGCGCACGGGAGGCAGACCCGGCGCACACCGCCGAGCCCACCGCCCACACAGCAGTCACCGCACGCTCAGCGGTCACCGCCCACTCAGCAGTCACCGCACACGCCACACGTACGGCCATCCCGCCCTACGCGCTCTCCGCTTGGAACATCCAGTGGTGCTTCTCCAGATCGCCCGTCAGCCCGATCAGGATGTCCTGGCTGATCGGGTCGGGGTCACCGGTCGCGTCGATCCGCTCCCGCATCCGGGTGATGACGGCCCCCAGCGCGGCGACCAGGATCCGGACCGCGTCCCCGTCCTTGATCCACCCCTCCGGGACCGGCCCGATCGCGCTGGAGGAGGCCACGGTGGCCGACCGTCCGTCCGGGTTGACGCCGAGCGCGGAGGCGCGTTCCGCCACCGTGTCGGAGTGCAGCCGCGCGACGTCGACGACCTCGTCGAGCTGCAGGTGGACGGAGCGGAACCGCGGCCCGACGACGTTCCAGTGCACCTGCTTGGCGACGAGGGCGAGGTCGACCAGATCGACCAGCGCCCCCTGGAGCGCCTTGCCGACCGTCTTGAGGTCGGTCTCGGACAACGGGCTCTTCACGACAGACATGCGGGATCTCCAACCAGTCGTACGTCCCCCCACGATGGCAGCCCCGCCGGAACCCGGCATGTCGAGCGGGAACGAGAAAAGCCCCGGTCGGCGCCCCCGCAGGGGCATCGACCGGGGCTTCGCCCCACTTCGGTTCAGGCAGCGACGACGTCGACCGCTTCCGCGGGCGCCTTGATGGTCACCCGCCCTGTGGGCACACCGCCCACCGACGTCACCGACACCGAGTTGAGCATCGGGCGCACCGGCGTCGGTACCGGTTCGCTCGCCGCTGCCGACTCGGCCAGTTCGGCCAGTGACAGCTCGTCGCTCACTTCACGCATGAGCTCGGACATCCGTACGTCCAGCGCGTCGCAGATCGCGGAGAGCAGTTCGGAGGACGCCTCCTTCTGCCCCCGCTCCACCTCGGAAAGATAGCCGAGCGAGACTCGGGCGGACGAGGAGACTTCGCGCAGAGTACGGCCTTGGCGCTGGCGCTGCCGACGCAGCACGTCACCCAACAGGCGACGGAGCAGAATCATCGGTGGCTCCCTCCTCGGACCGCGTAGCCGCATCCTTCACGCCCCACCGTACCGCCTTGCGCTGCGGCCGTGCGGGGAGCGATGTCGTGTTCACTCAGGGCTGCAAACATCAATTCCCCCCGTTGTGTTCCGTATCCTGTGCCCGCGCATTTCCCGAGAGTTCCTCATGGAGCAGTGCCAACACGCTCCGTACACTCTCTCTACGGATGTCCGCGCGGTCGCCGTTCAATCTCAACGAGACCACTTTCCCGGCTCCGGCGCACACTCCGGCCGGCCCCGCGACCGCCACGTAGACGGTTCCGACGGCCTGACCGTCCTGCGGTTCGGGCCCCGCGACCCCGGTCGTGGAGATCCCCCAGTCGGCGCCGAGCCGGGCCCGCACACCGGCCGCCATCTGCAGCGCGACCTCCGGATCGACAGCGCCGCGCTCCGCGAGGAGGGCCTTGTCGACGTCCAGCAGCTCGTGCTTGAGGGCCGTGGCGTAGGCCGTGACCGACCCCCGGAAGGACTTCGAGGCTCCCGGTACGCCGGTGAGCTCGGCGGCCACCAGACCACCCGTGAGCGACTCCGCGGCGGCCAGCGTGTGACCACGCTCCGCGAGCAGCGCCAGCACCCGGGCGGCCTCGGTCATCGCGTCGCCGCCTCCGACCGCGCGGCCGCCCGCTCCTGAGCGAGGCCCTCGCGGCGCAGGACGATGGCCTGCCGCACGTAGTCCAGACCGGTGACGACCGTCAGCACGACGGCCAGCGCCATCACCCACCAGCGCAAGGTGGCCAGCGCGCCGGTGAGCATGAGCACGTACATGCCGACCGCCGTGCCCTGCGCGAGCGTCTTGATCTTGCCGCCGCGGCTCGCCGGGATGACCCCGTGCCGGATCACCCAGAAGCGCATCAGGGTGATCCCGAGCTCGCGGGCGAGGATGACCCCGGTGACCCACCAGGGCAGGTCGCCGAGCAGGGAGAGGCTGATGAGTCCGGCGGCCATGATCGCCTTGTCGGCGATCGGGTCGGCGATCTTCCCGAAGTCGGTGACCAGGTTGTACGTGCGGGCCAGGTGCCCGTCGAACACGTCCGTGATCATGGCCACCGCGAAGGCCGCCCACGCCCAGGCCCGCCAGGCCGGGTCGTGCCCGCCGTCCTGGAACAGCAGGATCACGAAGCCCGGCACGAGCACGAGCCGGATCATGGTGAGGATGTTGGCGATGTTCCACAGGCTGGCCTGGTTGACGGCCGCCGCGCCCAGCTTGCCGCGGGGCGCCGGCCTACCGGTCCCGCCCGTCGCGGATGCCGGGACTCCGGTCATCTGCCTGCCTCCTCGATAAGACACTCGGCCACCAGGTCGACGCCTTCCGTGCCGACGACCTTCGCCCTGACCATACGGCCCGGGGCCAGGTCGGGGCTCGTACCGTCGGCCGTGGTGAGGACCACCTGGCCGTCGGTCTCGGGTGCCTGGTGGGCGGCGCGGCCGATCCAGCCGTCCTCCTCGTCCAGGGACTCGACGAGTACTTCCAGGGTCTCTCCGATCCGCTCCTCCGCGCGCTGCGCGGTGAGCTCCTCGGCGAGCCGGGAAAGGTGGGCGAGACGCTCGTCGACGACGTCCTGGTCGAGCTTGTGCTCGTACGTGGCGGCCTCGGTGCCGTCCTCGTCGGAGTAGCCGAAGACGCCGATGGCGTCGAGCCGGGCGTGGGTGATGAAGCGTTCCAGCTCGGCGAAGTCCGCCTCGGTCTCGCCGGGGAAGCCGACGATGAAGTTGGAGCGGGCACCGGCCGTCGGGGCCTTGGACCGGATGGTCTCCAGGAGCTCCAGGAAGCGGTCGGTGTCGCCGAAGCGGCGCATGGCCCGCAGGACGTCCGGGGCGCTGTGCTGGAAGGACAGGTCGAAGTACGGCACGACCTTGTCGGTCGACGTCAGGACGTCGATGAGGCCGGGGCGCATCTCGGCGGGCTGGAGGTAACTGACGCGGACGCGCTCGATGCCGTCGACGGCGGCCAGATCGGGCAGCAGGCTCTCCAGGAGCCGGATGTCGCCGAGGTCCTTGCCGTACGAGGTGTTGTTCTCGGAGACCAGCATGACCTCCTTGACGCCCTGCTCGGCGAGCCAGCGCGTCTCGTTCAGCACGTCCGAGGGACGGCGCGAGACGAAGGAGCCGCGGAAGGAGGGGATGGCGCAGAAGGAGCAGCGGCGGTCGCAGCCGGAGGCGAGCTTCACCGAGGCGACGGGGCTGGTGTCGAGCCGGCGGCGGAGCGGCGCGCGGGGCCCGGAGGCGGGCGCGAGCCCCTCGGGGAGGTCGGCAGGCGCGTCGACGGGGGCCTCGGCGGCGTCGCCGTGTCCCGGCAGGGCCACGGCCGCGGCGGCCTCCTGCCGCTCCACGGGCGACAGCGGGAGCAGCTTGCGCCGGTCACGCGGGGTGTGGGCCTCGACACTGCCACCGTTGAGGATGGTCTGGAGGCGGTTGGAGATGTCGGCGTAGTCGTCGAAGCCGAGGACGCCGTCGGCCTCCGGGAGGGCTTCGGCGAGCTCCTTGCCGTACCGCTCGGCCATGCAGCCGACGGCCACGACGGCCTGGGTCTTGCCGTGATCCTTCAGATCATTGGCTTCGAGGAGGGCGTCGACGGAGTCCTTCTTGGCGGCTTCGACGAATCCGCAGGTGTTGACGACGGCTACGTCCGCTTCCTCGGCGTTCTCGACGAGCTCCCAGCCGTCCGCTGCCAAGCGGCCTGCGAGCTCCTCCGAGTCCACCTCGTTACGGGCGCAGCCAAGAGTGACAAGGGCGACGGTACGGCGTTCGGGCATGAGCTCAAGACTACTTCGTCCCGGCCGTTCCCCCGTCGCGCAGGGTTCACCTGCGCGACAGAGGTCACATCGCCGTGGTCACGGCACCGGATCCGCCGGGTTCGGACGGATCCGGAGGGATCATCCGGCCTCGGGGTCGCCCTTGGTGTAGGTGAGCCGCTCGACCTGACCGGATTCGAACTTCTCTTCGACCTTCTTGCCGTTCACGTAGAGCTCGATGGCACCGGCGTTGCCGAGGACCAGGTCGACGCGCTCGTCGTCCTGGAAGGTCTTGGACTCGCCCTCCAAAAGGAGGCCGTCGAAGAGCAGCTTGCCGTCCTCGGCCTTGGCCGAGATCCAGCTCTTGCCGTCGACGGCCGTGAGCTTGACCGTGACCTTGTCCTGCGGGACCGCGGCGATCGCGCTCTCGCTGGGCTTGGGGGCCACCGGCTTGACCGGCTTCGGCTTGGCGGCGGAGCTCGCCTTCTCCGGCGCCGGGGCCGGACCGCCGTCGGCGGTCGCGGTGCCCTTGGGCGCCTCGTTCCCGTCGAACATCGTGAAACCGACGAAGCCGACGACGGCGACGATCGCCGCGACCATCGCGGCGGTCCAGTTGGGCCGCCGCGGCTCGGGGCGGATACGTTCCGCCTCGAAGAGCGGGGCGGCGGGGGTGGGAGCGGGGCGACCGCCGTGGGCGGCGTCGTACTGCTCGATCAGATCGGCCGGATCGAGACCGACGGCGCGCGCGAGGGTACGGATGTGCCCGCGGGCGTAGACGTCGCCGCCGCAGCGCGAGAAGTCGTCCTCCTCGATCGCGTGCACGATCGGGACCCGGACACGGGTGGAGGCACTGACCTCTTCGACGGTGAGACCGGCGGCGATTCGGGCCTGCTGGAGAGCGCGACCGATCGAGTCCCGGTCGTCTGCCGGGAACGTCCGGTCGTCTTCGGGGGAGTTGCCGATGGACACGAGAGCGCCTTTCGAGCGTGTAGCCACCTGCTGGACGTTCAGTCTATGGGTGGTACGAAAGGGTGGGGCAACCGGGCGGGTGCTGTTTGTACGCCATGAGGCTGGGACATCCATCTGTCCCACCGTCCAACTTGACGTACGGCCAGGGGAAACGGTTGCCCCCGTTCCCTTACGAGTGAGTCTCGGCCCGGTCTCGATCGGGTACGCCAGGGCACGAAGGTGCCGATCGAGGACACGGGTGCCGTCGGGGTACGCGGCCGGCGACCGAACTCTCCGATGCCGACCGCCTACCCGGTCATCCCTCCGCTACGCACCCGACTCGCCCCGGATCACGGCGAGCACCCCGTCCAACTCGTCGGGCTTCACCAGCACGTCACGCGCCTTCGAACCCTCGCTCGGTCCGACGATGTTCCGCGACTCCATCAGGTCCATCAGCCGGCCGGCCTTCGCGAAGCCGACGCGCAGCTTGCGCTGGAGCATCGACGTGGAACCGAACTGCGTCGAGACGACGAGTTCGGCGGCCTGGCACAGCAGGTCGAGGTCGTCGCCGATGTCCTCGTCGATCTCCTTCTTCTGCTTGGTGCCGACGGTGACGTCCTCCCGGAAGACGGGCGTCATCTGGTCCTTGCAGTGCTGCACGACGGCCGCGACCTCGTGCTCGGTGACGAAGGCACCCTGCATCCGGACGGGCTTGTTGGCGCCCATCGGCAGGAACAGTCCGTCACCCTTTCCGATGAGCTTCTCGGCGCCGGGCTGGTCCAGGATGACCCGGCTGTCGGCGAGCGACGAGGTGGCGAAGGCGAGCCTCGAAGGCACGTTCGCCTTGATGAGGCCGGTGACGACGTCCACGGACGGCCGCTGGGTGGCGAGGACGAGATGGATGCCGGCGGCGCGGGCCAACTGGGTGATGCGGACGATCGAGTCCTCGACGTCCCTCGGCGCGACCATCATCAGGTCGGCGAGCTCGTCGACGATCACCAGGAGGTACGGGTAGGGGTTGAGCTCGCGCTGGCTGCCCTCGGGCAGCTTGATCTTCCCGTCCCGGATGGCCTGGTTGAAGTCGTCGATGTGCCGGAAGCCGAAGGCGGCCAGGTCGTCGTAGCGGAGGTCCATCTCCTTCACCACCCACTGCAGGGCCTCGGCGGCCCGCTTGGGGTTGGTGATGATCGGGGTGATCAGGTGCGGGATGCCCTCGTAGGCGGTGAGTTCGACACGCTTGGGGTCGACGAGCACCATCCGGACGTCCTCGGGCGTCGCTCTTATCATCACCGAGGTGATGAGGCAGTTGATGCAGGAGGACTTGCCTGAGCCCGTGGCGCCGGCGACCAGGATGTGCGGCATCTTCGCCAGGTTGGCCATCACGTAGCCGCCCTCGACGTCCTTGCCGAGCGCTACCAGCATCGGGTGGTCGTCGCCCGCCGCGTCCGCGAGCCGTAGGACGTCCCCGAGGTTGACCATCTCTCGGTCGCTGTTCGGGATCTCGATGCCGACGGCGGACTTGCCGGGGATCGGCGAGATGATCCGGACGTCGGGCGAGGCCACGGCGTACGCGATGTTCTTGGTCAGGGCGGTGATCTTCTCGACCTTCACGGCGGGGCCGAGCTCGACCTCGTACCGCGTGACCGTCGGGCCGCGGGTGAAGCCGGTGACGGCCGCGTCGACCTTGAACTCGGTGAAGACGTTGGAGAGCGATTCCACGACGAGGTCGTTGGCCGCGCTCCGGGTCTTGCCGGGCCCGCCGCGCTCCAGCAGGTCCATCGACGGCAGTGCGTACGTGATGTCGCCGGCGAGCTGGAGCTGCTCGGCCCGCGGCGGCAGATCGGTCGGCTCGGGCGCGGGCTTCGTCAGGTCGGGCACGCCCCCGCCGGACCGCTTGTCGCCCCCGCGCGCCCCCGGCACGGGCGCCGCCGGGGCGACGGCCCCGGCGGTCTCCGCGTCGGCGGCCAGGGCGGCCTTCCGCTCGGCGGTGACGTCCTTGGTCAGATCGGCGACGATCGGGGAGGGCGGCATGCCGTTGAGCACGGCCCCGTCGAGGGCGGCCGCCGCGGCCGCGGCGATGTCCACCGGGTCCATGCCGTGGTCGAAGGGCTCGGACGCGGCGCTGCGCGGGGCCCGGCCGGCCCGCCGCTCCAGGAGCTCGGCCTCGGCCCGGTCCACGTCGTACGGCTCCGCCGGGCCGTTCGCCCGGCGCCGGACGGGTCGGGCGGTCCGCGGCGGGGCCTCGCGCCACTCCTCGTCGTACGCGTCGGATCCCTCGTACCGCTCGTACCCCTCGGCCTCCGCCGGGTCGTCGGCGGGCTCGACGATGCCGAGCCGGGCACCGAGGGCGCGCAGACGCTGCGGGATGGCGTTGACCGGGGTGGCGGTGACGACGAGCAGGCCGAAGATGGTGAGCAGCACCAGCATGGGTACGGCGAGGACCTCGCCCATCATGAAGACGAGCGGCTGGGACGCGGCCCAGCCGATGAGGCCGCCCGCGTCCTGCATGGCCTCGGTGCCGTCACCCCGGCCAGGTGAGCCGCAGGCGATGTGGACCTGGCCGAGGACGCCGATGACGAGGGCGGAGAGCCCGATCACGATCCGGCCGTTGGCCTCGGGCTTCTCGGGGTAGAGGATCACCCGGACACCGATCGCGCCGAGGAGCAGCGGCACCAGCAGGTCGAGCCGGCCGAAGGCCCCGGTGACGAGCATCTCGACGAGGTCGCCGACCGGTCCGCGCAGGTTGGACCAGGTGCCGGCGGCGACGATCAGCGCGAGGCCGAGCAGCAGCAGCGCAAGCCCGTCCTTGCGGTGGGCGGGGTCGAGGCCCTTGGCACCGCGCCCTATCCCCCGGAACACCGCCCCGACCGCGTGGGCGAGGCCCAGCCAGATGCCGCGGACGAGCCGGTACACGCCTCCGGTGGGCGACGGCGCCGGGCGGGGCGGGGCCTTCTTCGCGGCGGTCTTCCGCGCGGGCGCGCGCTTGGCGGGCGCGGCCCTCTTGGCCGCCGCCTTCTTCGCGGGTTTGGCGGGTGGCTTGGCCGGCGCCTTCGCGGGCGCCGCCTTCTTCGCGGCGGCCGTCGTCCGGCCGGCGCGCGGCTTTGCGGCGCCCGCCGTGCCCTGAGAACCCTTGCCGGACGTACGTGAAGCCATGATGTCGAGGTTACCGGTGAGGGGACGGGCTGTCCGCTCTCACCCGCCGTTGAGCGGACGGGTGTCCGTATCACCCGATCGTGTCATCCCTGCCGGGGGCCGGAGCTGACGCGGGGTCACGAGGCGCAACTCCTCGTGACGGTACGTCAGGTCTGGGCGGGCAGCGTCGGTGCGGCGCCCGTACCCGGCTCCAAGGCGTCCAGGGCGCGCCGCAGCCCGGTGAGCTTGCGCTCCAGGTGGGCGGCGGTGGCGACCGCGGCCGCGTCGGCGGAGTCGTCATCGAGCTGCTTCGACAGCGCTTCCGCCTGCTCCTCCACGGCAGCAAGGCGGGCGGAGAGCTCGGCGAGCAGCCCGGCGGACTCCTTGCCGTGGCCGCCCTCGCCGCCGCCCTCCAACTGCAGCCGCAGCAGGGCGGCCTGCTCACGCAGCTTGCAGTTCTTCATGTAGAGCTCGACGAAGACGGAGACCTTGGCACGCAGCACCCACGGGTCGAACGGCTTCGAGATGTAGTCGACCGCCCCGGCCGCGTACCCCCGGAAGGTGTGGTGGGGGCCGTGGTTGATGGCGGTGAGGAAGATGATCGGGATGTCCCGCGTCCGCTCGCGCCGCTTGATGTGCGCAGCCGTCTCGAAACCGTCCATACCCGGCATCTGGACGTCCAGCAGGATGACCGCGAAGTCGTCCGTCAGCAGCGCCTTGAGCGCTTCCTCCCCGGACGATGCCCGCACCAGCGTCTGATCGAGCGCGGAGAGAATGGCCTCCAGCGCCAGCAGATTCTCCGGCCGGTCATCGACCAGGAGGATCTTGGCCTTCTGCACCATGCCCCGTCCTCCTCGTCCCGGCAACGGCTCTCCCCGGCCCCCCTGACCGGGGGAAGCACCGGGCGCCGCCCCAGAAGACGACTCCGTAACGCCGTCCGTCCTTGTGCCGGTCATCGTAGCCGCACCCCGCCCGTCGCCACACCCTGTCACCGCGATGTCACTGTGCACGTAGCAGAAACGCGGTGGGAGACCAGAAGGTTCCCCGTATCCCGCCCGCTCACACCCCCCTGGCGACAGTCCGTCAGCGAAGCCCGGGGGCCCGCGCGACATGCCGCGCGGGCCCCCCGACCGGAGTCACTCCCCCCGCATCCACTGCTCCATGACGGACAGCAGATGGTCGGGGTCGACCGGCTTCGTCACATAGTCCGAGGCACCCGACTCGATCGCCTTCTCCCGGTCGCCCTTCATGGCCTTCGCCGTCAGGGCGATGATCGGCAGCCCCGCGAACTGCGGCATCCGCCGGATCGCCGTCGTCGTCGCGTACCCGTCCATCTCCGGCATCATGATGTCCATCAGCACGACCGTCACGTCGTCGTGCTGCTCCAGGACCTCGATGCCCTCGCGCCCGTTCTCCGCGTACAGCACCGCGAGCCCGTGCTGCTCCAGGACGCTCGTGAGCGCGAAGACGTTACGGATGTCGTCGTCCACGATGAGCACCCGTTCGCCCGAGAAGTTGAAGGTACGCCGGGGCTCGACCTCCGCCTCCGGCTCCGCCCGGTCCACGGCACCCTGCTGACCGGACTGCCCCGGCACGGCCGTCCGCGCCCCGGTCGCCTCCGCCGCGGCCTTCCGCCGGTGCCGGAACAGCGCCCCGGCCCCGGACCGCGCCTCGGTCCTCACGGGCGCCGCCGGGAAGTGCGGGAACGCGTGCACGGCCCCGGCCGCCTCCTCGTCGGCACCCTGCTGCGGCTCCTCGGCGCCCGACACCCCCTGCCCGTACCCGTGCGACGGCAGCTCCGTCGGGCTCAGCGGCAGATAGAGCGTGAACGTCGAACCCCGGCCCGACTCGCTCGCGGCGAAGATCTCGCCGCCGAGCAGCCGCGCGATCTCCCGGCTGATCGAGAGACCCAGCCCCGTACCGCCGTACTTCCGGCTGGTCGTGCCGTCGGCCTGCTTGAACGCCTCGAAGATGACCCGCATCTTGCTCGCGGCGATCCCGATCCCGGTGTCCGTGACGGAGAACGCGATCAGATCGGCCTCCGGGTCACGCAGCGAACCCGCCTCCAGGAGCTGCTCGCGGATCGACTGCGGCACATCCGCGTTGGCCGGCCGGATCACCAGCTCCACCGCGCCGGAGTCGGTGAACTTCACCGCGTTGGACAGGAGGTTGCGCAGCACCTGCAGCAGCCGCTGCTCGTCCGTGTGGAGCGTGGCCGGCAGTTCGGGCGAGACCCGCACCGAGAAGTCGAGCCCCTTCTCCGCCGTCAGCGGCCGGAAGGTGGCCTCCACGTAGTCGACGAGCTGGACGAGCGCGATCCGGGTCGGCGAGACGTCCATCTTGCCCGCCTCGACCTTCGACAGGTCGAGGATGTCGTTGATCAGCTGGAGCAGGTCGGAACCGGCACCATGGATCGTCTCCGCGAACTCGACCTGCTTCGGCGTCAGATTGGTCTCGGCATTGTCCGCGAGCAACTTGGCGAGGATCAGCAGCGAGTTGAGCGGCGTGCGCAGCTCGTGCGACATGTTCGCCAGGAACTCCGACTTGTACCGCATGGAGACGGCGAGCTGTTCGGCGCGCTCCTCCAGGACCTGCCGGGCCTCCTCGATCTCGGTGTTCTTCACCTCGATGTCGCGGTTCTGCCGGGCGAGCAGCTCCGCCTTCTCCTCCAGCTCCAGGTTGGAGCCCTGAAGCTCCTTCTGCCGGTGCTCCAGCTCGGCCGACCGCTCCTTGAGCTGCTCCGTGAGCTCCTGCGACTGCTGGAGCAGCACCTCGGTCTTGGTGTTGACGCTGATGGTGTTGACGGTCGTCGCGATCAACTCGGCGATCTGGTTGAGGAAGTCCCGCTGGATCTGCGCGAACGGCTGGAACGAGGCCAGCTCGATCACCCCGAGGACCTTGCCCTCGAAGAGCACCGGAAGCACGATCACATGCGCCGGCGAGGCCTCCCCGAGCCCCGAGGAGATCTTCAGATAGCCCGGCGGCACATTGACCTGGATGGTCCGCTTCTCCTCGGCGGCCGTCCCGATGAGCGTCTCGCCGGGGCGGAACGAGGTTGGCATGGACCCCGTGGAGTATCCGTAACTCCCGCGCATCCGCAGCTCGTACGAGCCGTCGCCCTCACCGACGAGTTCGGCGTCACTGTGGGCGTGGCCGGTCGGCATGGCGACGAAGAAGGCACCGTGCTGCGCCGAGACCACCGGCGTCAGCTCGCTCATGATGAGCGAGGCCACGTCGTCGAGGTCCCGGCGGCCCTGCATGAGGCCGGAGATACGGGCCAGGTTGCTCTTGAGCCAGTCCTGCTCGTCGTTGGCGAGGGTGGTGTCGCGCAGGTTGGCGATCATCGTGTTGATGTTGTCCTGGAGCGCCTGGATCTCACCGGCCGCGTCCACACCGTCGATCTTGACGTTGAGGTCGCCGCGGGTCACCGCGGTGGCAACGGCCGCGATGGCCCGCACCTGCCGCGTCAGGTTCCCGGCCATCTCGTTCACGGACTCGGTGAGGTCACTCCAGGTGCCCTCCACGTCCCGCACCCGGGCCTGGCCGCCCAGCTGCCCGTCGGTACCCACCTCGCGGGCCACACGCGTGACCTCCTCGGCGAAGTTCGACAGCTGGTCGACCATCGTGTTGATGGTGTTCTTCAGCTCCTGGATCTCACCACGAGCGTCGATGTCGATCTTCTTGGTCAGGTCGCCCTTGGCGATGGCGGTGGTGACGGCGGCGATCTGCCGCACCTGGCCGGTGAGGTTGTCGGCCATCGAGTTCACCGACTCGGTCAGGTCCTTCCAGGTGCCGGAGACACCCGGCACCCGCGCCTGACCGCCCAGCTCGCCCTCCGTGCCCACCTCACGGGCCACACGCGTGACCTCGTCAGCGAAGGACGACAGGGTCGTCACCATCGTGTTGACGGTCTCGGCCAGCTCGGCGACCTCGCCGCGCGCCTCGACCGTCACCTTCTTCGTCAGGTCGCCGTTGGCGACGGCCGCCGAGACCCGGGAGATGTTCCGAACCTGACTCGTCAGGTTGTTGGCCATCAGGTTGACGTTGTCGCTGAGGTCCTTCCACGTACCCGTGACACCGCGTACGCGTGCCTGGCCGCCGAGGATGCCCTCCGTACCCACCTCGCGGGCCACGCGCGTGACCTCGTCCGCGAAGTTCGACAGCTGGTCGACCATCGTGTTGACGGTCGTGACCAGCTCCAGGATCTCGCCCCGGGCGTCGACCGTGATCTTCTTCGAGAGGTCGCCCATCGCGACCGCCGTCGTGACCTCGGCGATGTTCCGCACCTGGATGGTGAGGTTGTTCGCCATGAAGTTCACCGACTGGGTGAGGTCCTTCCAGGTGCCGGAAACCCCCTGCACCTCGGCCTGACCACCCAGGATGCCCTCGGTGCCCACCTCACGGGCCACCCGCGTCACCTGCTCGGCGAAGTTCGAGAGCTGGTCCACCATCGTGTTGAGGGTGTTCTTCAGCTCCAGGATCTCGCCCCGGGCGTCCACGTCGATCTTCTGCGACAGGTCACCACGGGCGACCGCCGTCGCGACCTGCGCGATGTTACGGACCTGGGTCGTGAGGTTCCCGGCCATGCCGTTCACCGAGTCCGTCAGATCACGCCACACACCGGCCACACCCGGCACCTGCGCCTGACCACCGAGCCGTCCGTCCGTACCCACCTCGCGGGCGACCCGGGTCACCTGGTCCGCGAAGGCGGAGAGCTGGTCGACCATCGTGTTGATGGTGTTCTTCAGCTCCAGGATCTCGCCCCGAGCGTCCACGTCGATCTTCTGCGACAGGTCACCACGGGCGACCGCCGTCGTCACCTGCGCGATCTGCCGCACCTGTGACGTCAGGTTCCCGGCCATGAAGTTCACGGAGTCGGTGAGCTCACGCCAGCGGCCGGAGACGCCGTCCACCCGCGCCTGACCACCGAGCCGGCCCTCGGTGCCCACGTCCCGCGCCATCCGCGTCACCTGGTCCGCGAAGGACGAGAGCTGCGACACCATCGTGTTGACGGTGTTCTTCAGCTCCAGCATCTCGCCGGCCACGTCGACCGTGACCTTCTGCGACAGGTCACCGTTGGCCACCGCCGTCGTCACCTGCGCGATGTCCCGCACCTGACCCGTCAGGTTCCGGAAGGCCGTGTTCACCGAGTCGGTGAGGTCCTTCCACGTACCCGCCGCACCCGGCACCTCCGCCTGGCCACCGAGCAGACCCTCGACACCGACCTCCCGGGCCACCCGGGTCACCTCGGAACCGAAGGCCGACAGCTGGTCGACCATCGTGTTGACGGTGTTCTTCAGCTCCAGCATCTCGCCGGCCACGTCGACCGTGACCTTCTGCGACAGGTCACCGTTGGCCACCGCCGTCGTCACCTGCGCGATGTCCCGCACCTGCGTGGTGATGTTCCGGAAGACGGTGTTGACCGAGTCGGTCAGGTCCTTCCACGTCCCCGCCGCGCCCGGCACCTGCGCCTGACCACCGAGGAGACCCTGCGCACCGACCTCGCCCGAGACCCGGGTCACCTCGTCGGCGAACGTCCGCAGCGTCTCGGTCATCTGGTTGATCGTGTCCGCGAGCTGCGCGATCTCTCCGCGCGCGGAGACCCGCACCTTCTGCGACAGGTCGCCGTTGGCGACCGCCGTTGTCACCTCGGCGATCCCTCTCACCTGATTGGTGAGATTCCCCGCCATCGTGTTGACGGAATCGGTGAGGTCCTTCCAGACGCCCGCGACCCCGGCCACCTCGGCCTGACCGCCGAGCTCGCCCTCGGTACCCACCTCCCGGGCCACACGCGTGACCTCGGAGGAGAACGACGACAGCTGGTCCACCATCCGGTTGACGGTGTTCTTCAGCTCCAGCATCTCGCCGGCGACGTTCGCCGTGACCTTCTGCGACAGATCACCGTCCGCCACCGCCGTCGTCACGAGCGCGATGTCCCGCACCTGGGCCGTCAGCCGGTTCGCCATGGTGTTGACCGAGTCCGTGAGGTCCTTCCACGAACCGGACACCCCACGCACCTGCGCCTGCCCGCCCAGCTTGCCGTCCGTACCCACCTCGACGGCGACCCTCGTCACCTCGGACGCGAAGACCGACAGCTGGTCGACGAGGTTGTTGGCGGTACGCGCGACCTTCAGGAACTCCCCGCGCAGCGGCCGTACGCCCCCGTCGGCACCCTCCGAACGCAGGTCCATCCGCTGGTCGAGGTCACCCTCGGCCACCGCCGACAGCACCCGCCCCACCTCGGACACGGGCCTGGCCAGATCGTCGACGAGCGCGTTCGCGGCCTCGATCGCCGCGGCCCACGCCCCCTCGGTCGCCCCGGCCTCCAGGCGCTCGGACAGCTTGCCCTCGCGCCCGACGACCCGCCGGACCCGCGACAGCTCCCCCGTCACGTGCATCTGCCGGTCCGCGACCTCGTTGAACACGGCGGAGATCTCCGCCATGACCCCGTCACCGGACACCGTGAGCCGCTTGCGGAAGTTCCCGTCCCGCATCGACACCAGCGCGGCCAGCAACCGCTCCAGCGACGCCTCGTCCACTTGGACCGTCCCCCCACGAGGACGCCCGCCCCTCGCGCGCGTGCCGCTCCCGCCGCCACGCCGCGCTGCCGTGCCAGACTCCACCGTGTCCCTCCCGAAAGGGGTCGACCGTACGCTTCCGGCTCTCGCCGATAGCCTGCCCAGTGTTTCACCGCGACCGAACCAGGCGATAACAGTTCGGCAGCTTCGCACAGCGTCCCCACCTCCGGAGGACGGAAACTGCGACGACCGGCATCCGCGCGGACAGCGAAGGTAAGTAACCTGGCATCCGGCTGTCCAACCACCCCGGTCCGCCCGGCGGGGTCGGTGTGGTGCGCGCACGACCACCGGGCAGTGGGAGGGACAGACCGAGCATGGCAGAGCCGGGCGTCGAGACGCGTACGAGGAGTGCTGTGATCACCGCGCGGGCGACTGCCAGCTTCGAGCCCGTCGGGCGGTCCGTCGCGGCCGCACGCGCGTTCGTCAGGGACACCCTCCAGGGCTGGGGACACTCCGAGCTGGTCGACGACGCCGTCGTCCTGACCAGCGAGCTCGTCACCAACGCCGTCATCCACGCCGGCACCTCCGCCGAGGTCCTCTGCCTCCGCTCCGAGGACAGCATCCGCGTCGAGGTCGCCGACCGCTACCCCGAGCGCGAGATCCCCGTCCAGAGCGGCCGCACCCTCGGCAACCCCGACCGCGAGAACGGCCGGGGCCTGCTGCTCTGCGCCGCCCTGGCCCACCGGTGGGGCGTCGACTACTCCCCCACCCGCAAGCACGTCTGGTTCCACCTCGACCTCCCCCAGCGCCCCGTGGGCACCCGCTCCGCCGGCCCCGTCCTCCCCGACGCCCTCCTCCCGGCCGCCGAGAGCCGCGTCCGCGTCGCCGTCGCCCAGATCGACCGCGGCGGAGCCGTCACCTCGTGGAACGAGGACGCCACCGAGCTCTTCGGCTACGAGGCCGACCAGGTCACCGGCAAGCCCCTCGGCGACCTCGCCGCCTGGCCGCACACCCCCGGCATCGGCACCGGCCTCGCCGAGGCCCTGCGCCTCTCCCGCTGGGAGGGCAGCTACGGCATCCGCTGCGCCGACGGCCGCGTCATCCCCGTCTACGCCTCGCACCTCCGGGTCCGCGACACCCACGGCGAACCCTCCACCGTCTGCCTCCTCGTACGGGAACACGAACGGGCCGTCCTCCAGACCCCGCAGCGCCCCGCCGCCGAACCGGGCTCCGAGAGCCGCACGGCGGACCCCTTCGAGGTCTTCATCGGCTCCCCCGCCCCCGACGACCTCGACGGCCTCCTCCAGCGCACGGTCGAGCGCGCCCGCGACATGCTCGACGGCGACGCCGCCTTCCTCCTCCTCGCCACGGACGACGAGACCGAGCTCGAAGTCCGGGCGACCACCGGCCTCCCGGCCGCCCGACAGCGCTTCGCCCGCGTCCCCGTGGAGACCGGCGCCAGCCGCTACGGCTCCGCCCGCATGCCCGCGGTCCACGAGGACCTGGCCGCCGTCCCCGGCGCCGTCCCCCTCCTCGAAGCCACCGGCATGCGCTCCGTGGTCACCGTCCCGCTCAAGGTCGAGGGCCGCCTCACGGGCTCCCTCGGCGTCGCCGCCGAGTCCGCGAACCGCTATTCCAACGAGGAGGCCCTGCGCCTCCAGTTCGCCGCCGACCGCATCGCGCTCGCGGTCGAGTCGGCCCGCCTCGGCGAGCTCGAACGCCTCCGCCGCGGCTCCCTCAGCTTCCTCGTCGAAGCGTCCGACCTCCTCGCCGGCACCTTGGACCGCGACCAGACCCTGGCCCTGATGGCCCAGATGACGGTCCCGACCCTCGCCACCTGGTGCGCGGTCTACACGATCGCCGACCAGGCCTCGGACCCGTACCTCTCGTACGTGCTCCACGAGGACGAGGACCGCATCGACGGCCTCAAGGAGCTCCTCTCGTCGATCGCCCCTCCCGACCCGGTGCCGACGCCCGGCGCCAGGGTCTGGACGGCCCCCGGCGACGCGGCCCACCGCGCGGCGCTCTCCGCCTCGGTCCGCGCCCTCGACCACCCCACGAGCCCGCTCTCCTCGGGCATCGACACGACCCTGGCCACCGCGAGCGCGGTAGCCGGCGAGACGGTCGTCCTCCCCCTCGTCGCCCGCAACAGGGTCATCGGCATGCTGACCCTGGGCCGCCCCTCCGAGGACCACTTCCGCCAGGAGATCCTGGAGCTCGCCGAGGACCTCTCGCGCCGAGCCGCCCTGGCCCTGGACAACGCCCGCCTGTACTCGGAGCGCGTGGCGATCAGCCAGTCCCTCCAGCGCAGCCTCCTCCCGCCCGGCCTCCCGGAGATCCCCGGCGTCGAGGTCGACGTCATCTACCGAGCGGCCGGCGAGGGCAACGAGGTCGGCGGTGACTTCTACGACCTCTTCCCGATCCGCGACGGGGCGTACGGATTCGCCATCGGCGACGTCTGCGGCACGGGCCCGGAAGCCGCGGCCGTCACAGGCCTGGCCCGCCACGCCCTGCGCCTCCTCGCCCGCGAGGGCTTCGGCGGCCCGGCGGTCCTGGAGCGGCTCAACGCCGCGATCCTCGACGAGGGCGCCCGCAGCCGCTTCCTGACCCTCCTCTACGGCGAGATGCGCCCGCAGGAGGACGGCTCCGCGATCCTGAAGGTCGTCTGCGCCGGCCACCCCTTGCCCCTGCGCCTCCGCCAGGACGGCACCGTCCAGCCAGCAGCCGAGCCCCAGCCGCTCCTCGGCGTCATGGAGGATCTCGAGCTCTACGAGGAGACGATCACGCTCGACCCGGGCGACGTCCTCCTCTGCGTCACGGACGGAGTGACGGAACGCCGCGAAGGCACCCGCATGCTGGGCGACGACGGCCTCGCCGAAGTCCTCAAGACGTGTACGGGCCTGACGGCCGGCGCGGTCGCCTCCCGCGTACTCCGCGCGGTCGAACGCTTCGCCCAGGCCCCCGCCTCCGATGACATGGCCATCCTGGCGATGCGCCTCCGAGAGCCGGACGACCGCTGATCCCCCAGGACGGCCCCGAAAGGGGCCGTCTTCCCCATTCCCTCCACGACAACGCAAAAAAGGCCCCGCCAATGGCGGGGCCTTTTTCTTTGGAGCCCTTTAACGGAATCGAACCGTTGACCTTCTCCTTACCATGGAGACGCTCTACCGACTGAGCTAAAAGGGCGGGTTGTTCGGCGGCGTCCTACTCTCCCACAGGGTCCCCCCTGCAGTACCATCGGCGCTGAAAGGC
>NZ_BMSF01000018.1 GCF_014649015.1 Streptomyces narbonensis | reverse complement strand
GGGCCCACCAGCCGCAAGCGGGGCCCGGTCGCAAGGGAGCCGCGAGGAGGTCGCCGTACCTCCATACGGTCCGGCCCCGCGTGTCGATCGGGAGGTCGGCGATGGAGCTCTCCAAGGTCACCGCCCTGATGAAGGCCACCGCCCTGGAGCTCGCGATCCTCACCGGGCATCTCGTCCTCTACCCCTCCGGGATCGCGGCCGAGCGCCTCTCCCCCGCTTCTCCCGCCACCGGCCCCGCCGCCGGTGATTCCACGGACCCTGCCACGGGCCCCGACGCGACGATCACCCCGGGCATGCGCCCGGTGGTCCTGCTGCACGGCTTCGTCGACAACCGCTCCGTCTTCGTCCTGCTGCGCCGCGTCCTCGGCCGACACGGCCGTGACTGTGTGGAGTCCCTCAACTACTCGCCGCTCACCTGCGACCTGCGGAGCGCCGCCGAGCTGCTCGGGCGGCGGGTGGAGGAGATCCGGGCCCGCACGGGACACGCCGAGGTCGACATCGTCGGGCACAGCCTGGGCGGGCTCGTCGCCCGTTATTACGTACAGCGCCTGGGCGGTGACACCCGGGTGCGCACCCTGGTCACCCTCGGCACCCCGCACTCCGGCACCACCGTGGCCCCGCTCGCCGACGCCCATCCGCTGGTGCGGCAGATGCGCCCCGGTTCGCCGGTCCTGCGGGAGCTGGCCGGCCCCGCGCCCGGCTGCCGCACGCGTTTCGTGAGCTTCTGGAGCGATCTCGACCAGGTGATGGCGCCGGTCGAGACCGCGCGCCTCGACCACCCCGACCTCCTCGTGCACAACGTCCGGGTCAGCGGCATCGGCCATCTCGCGCTGCCCGTCCACCCGACGGTGGCCGCCGGGGTGCTCGGCGCCCTGGACGCGGGCGGACCGGTGGCTCCGGGCGCGCGCGAAGGGGAATCCGGAGCAGCCTCCGTCGCCTGACGTCCACTCGCCACGCCCTGTTCTTCGAACGTTCCTCGAACACAAGGCCAAAGCTCTCCCCGCGAGCTGGCGAAACACGGCCGATTGCCCGTTTCCTGCGCGGCCGAACCCCTCCGAAGATTGTCGGTTGCGCATACCGCCGGGTACAGTCGCGCCACTGCTTCCCCCGGGACACCCTCATCGGGACCACCCCGGAATGGTCCTGCTGCCGAGGCGAGAGAGACGTTGGTGAACGACCAGCACCCCCACGCCGGGTACGTCGGAAACGACGCCCACACCACAGGCAGCTTCGCCGTCGACCCGCTGTTCGGTGCCTACCCGGCGGGTCAGACCGACCACAGCGGCCAGTGGGACTTCGGCCAGTACGGGATGACCGGCCAGTACGACACCACCGCGGGACAGCAGCAGCAGTACGACACGACCGGCCAGTGGAACACCACGGGCCAGTGGGACACGACGGGCCAGTGGCAGGCCGCCGACCAGTACGGCAGCGCCGCCCCGCACACCGCGTACGACACCACCGGGCAGCAGTACGACACCACCGGACAGTGGGACGCCTCCGCCTGGACCGACGCCCAGCAGACCGGCCAGTACGAGACCGTCCACGCCGGCGCGTACGCCGCCCAGGGCACGTACGGCTACGAGGCCTACGACGCCACGGGCCAGTGGGCCGCCCCCGCCTTCGCGACGGAGACCGGCGCCTACGACGCGACCGCCTGGAACCAGGCGGCCCCCGAGGCCGAAGCTGTCGTCCCCCAGCAGTACACCCCGCAGCCGGAGCACACCGCCGAGTTCGCCTTCGACTACGCCCACGAGCAGGCGCCGGCGCAGACCGAGTACGCCTACGCCGACGAGCTCGTGGACGTCCTCGGCGACACCGCCCACGGCGCCGCCGAGCAGCCCGCCGAGGAGTTCGTCACCGGGCACACGGCCGAGTTCGCCGTAGGGCCCGCGGACGAGTTCGTCGCCGCCGACACGGACGAGTTCGTGGTCGAGCCCACGGGCGAGTTCGTGGTCGAGCCCGAGGACGGGTTCGCCGACGAGCCCACCGCCGACCCCTACGTCGAGCTCCGCACGGAGACCCCGATCGCGGGCCGACCCGTGCGCCGCGGCGGGGGCAGCAGCCGGGGCCGCCGCCGCACCCCCGCCAAACGGTCCGCCCTGCTGACCGTCGCCGTCCCCTCCGCCTGCGTCATGGGCGTCGCCGGCATCGCCGCCGCCTCCGTCAGCGGGCTCACCAACCCCACCGACGACGGCGGCAAGAAGGACAGCACCACCACCCTCGCCGCGGCCGACCCCGGCTCCGTGAAGCAGGTCGCCGCCAACAGCGCGCTGGACACCCAGCTCGCCGCGCTCAGCGAGGACGCCCGCGACTTCGGCGACCGCGCGAGCCGCACCCAGGAGCGCATCGACCTCCGCGTCCGCCAGGAAGCCGAGAAGAAGAAGCGCGAGGAGGAAGCGGCCCGCAAGGAGGCCCTTCGCCCCAAGTTCATGCTGCCGGTGGAGCTCCACCGGCTCAGCGCGCGCTTCGGCCAGTCCGGCGTCAACTGGATGTCCGTGCACACCGGCATCGACTTCCCCGTGCAGACCGGCACGCCCGTCATGGCCGCGACGGACGGCACCGTCCGCACCCAGATCAACAGCGCCTACGGCAACATGGTGATCGTGACCGCCCCGGACGGCACCGAGACCTGGTACTGCCACCTCAGCAGCGCCAAGATCCGCTACGGCTCGGTCAAGGCCGGCGACGTCATCGCGTACTCCGGTGACACCGGCAACTCCACCGGCCCCCACCTCCACTTCGAGGTCCGCCCGGGCGGCGGCTACGCCATCGACCCGCTGGCCTGGCTGCGCAGCCACGGTCTCGACCCGACCAGCTGACCTTCACCGCCTCGCTTCACGAAGGTTCACGAGAGTTCACGAGAGTTCACGAGAGTTCACGAGAGAGGGCCCCGGCCGAAGCCGGGGCCCTCTCGCGCGCACGCGCTACAGCTTCTCGACCGGCGCGTACCGCAGGAGCAGCCGCTTCGGCTTCTCGTCGCCGAAGTCGATCGTCGCCTGGGCGTCCGCACCGACCCCCGTCACCGCGGTGACCGTGCCGAGGCCGAACTGGTCGTGCGTGACGCGGTCGCCGATCGAGAGCGTGATCACCGGCTTCTCGCCGGCGCGCCGGGTGGCGAAGCCCGACGGACCGGAGCGCGACCGGGAGGAGGAGAGCGAGGAGGTGATGCCCGAGGTCGGCCCGGCGGGCTTCGCCATCGGACCGGTCCGCTTCCACTCCAGGTACGCGGGCGGGATCTCCTCCAGGAAGCGCGAGGCCGGGTTGTACGAGGGCTGGCCCCAGGCGCTGCGCATCGACGAACGGGTGAGGTAGAGCCGCTCGCGGGCGCGCGTGATGCCGACGTACGCGAGGCGCCGCTCCTCCTCCAGCTCCTTCGCCTGACCGAGGGCGCGCATGTGCGGGAAGACGCCGTCCTCCATGCCCGTCAGGAACACCACGGGGAATTCGAGGCCCTTGGCGGTGTGCAGGGTCATCAGCGTGATGACGCCCCGGCCCTCCTCGTCCTCGTCCGGGATCTGGTCGGAGTCGGCGACGAGGGCGACCTTCTCCAGGAACTCCGCGAGGGTCGCGGGCTCCTCGCCGCGCTCCTGCTCGAACTCGAGGGCGACGGCGGCGAGTTCCTGGAGGTTCTCGATCCGGGTCTCGTCCTGCGGGTCGGTCGAGGCCTGGAGCTCGGCCAGGTAGCCCGTGCGCTCCAGGACCGCCTCCAGGACGACGGCGGGGCCGGCGCCGGACTCGACGACGGTGCGCAGCTCGTCCATCAGCGCGTTGAAGCGCTTCACGGCGTTCGCCGAGCGCGCGGCCATGCCGTACGCCTCGTCGACCCGCTTGAGGGCCTGCGGGAAGGTGATCCTCTCGCGCAGGGAGAGGGCGTCGATCATCGCCTCGGCGCGGTCGCCGATGCCCCGCTTCGGGACGTTGAGGATGCGGCGCAGCGGGACGTTGTCCTCGGGGTTGGCGAGGACGCGGAGGTACGCGAGGACGTCCCGGACCTCCTTGCGTTCGTAGAAGCGCACGCCGCCGACGACCTTGTAGGGCAGTCCGACGCGGATGAAGATCTCTTCGAAGACACGGGACTGGGCGTTGGTCCGGTAGAAGACCGCGACGTCGCCCGCCTTGGCCTCGCCGGTGTCCGTGAGCCGGTCGATCTCGTCGGCGACGAACTGCGCCTCGTCGTGCTCGGTGTCGGCGACGTAGCCGGTGATCTGCGCGCCCGCGCCCGCGTTGGTCCAGAGGTTCTTGGGGCGGCGGGACTCGTTGCGCTCGATGACGGCGTTGGCGGCGGAGAGGATCGTCTGCGTGGAGCGGTAGTTCTGCTCCAGGAGGATCGTCGTCGCGTCCGGGTAGTCCTCCTCGAACTGGAGGATGTTGCGGATGGTCGCGCCGCGGAAGGCGTAGATCGACTGGTCGGCGTCGCCGACGACGCACAGCTCGGCCGGGCCGAGGTCCTCGTAGCCGGTGCCGACGAGCTCGCGCACGAGCGTGTACTGGGCGTGGTTGGTGTCCTGGTACTCGTCGACGAGGACGTGGCGGAAGCGGCGGCGGTAGTGCTCGGCGACGTCGGGGAACGCCTGGAGCAGGTGGACCGTCGTCATGATGATGTCGTCGAAGTCCAGGGCGTTGGCCTCGCGCAGCCGCGCCTGGTACATCCGGTAGGCCTCGGCGAGCGTCTTCTCGAAGCCGTCGGCCGCCTGGTCGGCGAAGGCCTCCTCGTCGATCAGCTCGTTCTTGAGGTTCGAGATCTTGGCGCTGAAGGACTTCGGCGGGAACTTCTTCGGGTCGAGGTCCAGGTCGCGGCAGACCAGGGACATCAGCCGCTTGGAGTCGGCGGCGTCGTAGATCGAGAAGGAGGAGGTGAAGCCGAGCCGCTTCGACTCGCGGCGCAGGATGCGCACGCACGCGCTGTGGAAGGTCATGACCCACATGGCGTTGGCGCGCGGGCCGACGAGCTGCTCGACGCGCTCCTTCATCTCGCCGGCGGCCTTGTTGGTGAAGGTGATCGCCAGTATCTGGCCGGGGTGGACGTGCCGCGTGCCCAGGAGGTGGGCGATGCGGTGGGTCAGCACCCGGGTCTTGCCGGAGCCGGCGCCGGCGACGATGAGCAGCGGGGTGTCGGTGTGGACGACGGCGGCGCGCTGCTGCTCGTTCAGCCCCTCCAGGAGCGCGGCGGGGTCGACGACGGGGCGCGCGGCGCCGTCGCGGTAGTACGTGTCCCGGGGCGGGGGCGCGTCGAAGTGCTCCCCGAAGAGGTCGTGCGGGACCTCCTCCGGGGCCGGGGCGCCGTGCTCGTGGTCCTCGGGCGGGGGCGGGGCCTCCCCCGAGGAGTGGTTCTGGAGGCCGGCCAGGAAGCTGTCGTCAAAGAGGCTGCTCATCGCCTCACGAGTCTAGGACGCCGCACCGACATCCGGGCCCGCCTTCGGGAGCCGCCTTCGTCACCCGGCTGCGGAACCGGTCACACGACGGGTCCGGGGCTCGTGCGCGGAGCGTCCGGGGCTCAGGTCCAGAGGGTGGCGATGAAGATGTTCGCCGTGGTGAGGGCGCCGACGGCGGCGAAGAGGCCCTTGTCGACCTTCTCCTCGTCCCGCTTGACGTAGACCAGGCCGAGGATGACGACGAGCACGGCCAGCTTGATGCCGATCTTGATGTTGTTCACGGTCTGGTCGTCGGCCTGGTTGAGGCCGACGAGTGCGACGCCCGTGACGAGCATGACCAGCGCGCCGTGCAGCATCGCGGGGGTGAAGCGGGCCGTACCGGCGCCCATCGCCTTCATCTGGGTGAGGAATCCGCCCAGGAGGGAGGCGATACCGATGATGTGCAGGGCGACGAAGACATTGATGAGTACGTCCATGGGGCGGAGCCTAATGGGGCCTTAGCACCGACCTCCGGCCGGGTCCACTCCCTCCGGCGCTTCGGTCGGTCCTCTGCCGCAATGTCCCCTCGCCCGCCACCCCGGGCGAACGACTTCGGTCCATGTCCGTCACCTGTCGCCAATAGCGATCAACTCACTGCCCGCGCGTGACCCCGAGGTTTAGCGTCTTCCAGCAGGTGGCCGGCTCCCACCACCGCCGGTCACCCGGCGGCTGCCGGTCATCCCCGCCAGGAAAACCCGGCGGCGGTCCGTCTCCCCTGTGCGGTCCGCCGTCGGCCCTGCGGGCACCGTTCCCCCCGCAGGGAAGAGGATGTGACCCGCCCTCGTGGCAGCGCACCGAAAACCCAGGCAGTCCCCGCTCGGTGGACCGGCGGTCCGCACCGCCGCCACCCTCGCCCTCGCCTCCGCGGCGACCGCCACGCTCTTCGAGGGATCCGGACACGCGGACCCCCGCCTCACCACCGCCCAGGTCAAGGCGAAGGTCGACCGGCTCTACCACGAGGCCGAGGTCGCGACGGAGAAGTACAACGGGGCGAAGGAGCGGGCCGACGCCTCTCGCGCGGCGTTCGACCGGCTGCGCGACGAGGCCGCCCGCAGGGCCGAGCGGCTCAACACCGCCCGGGACGGGCTCGGGTCCATGGCCACCGCGCAGTACCGCTCCGGCGGTCTCGACCCCGCCGTACAGCTCGCCCTCACCTCCGACCCCGACGAGTACCTGGAGCGGGCCGCGCTCGCGGAGAAGGCCGCGGACCGGCAGGCGGTGGCCGTCACCGCCGTGCGGCGCGAGCTCGGCGCGCTCCGGCAGCTGCGCTCCGAGTCCGCGGGACGGCTGACCGCACTGCGCGGGCACGAGGAGGAGCTGCGGCGGCAGCGGACCGTCGTCCTCGGCAAGCTGGAGGCGGCCAGGACCCTGCTGGCCCGGCTGACCGCGGAGGAGCGCGCCCGGTACGACGCCGCCGTCGCGGCCCGGGACAGCGTCCGCGCCCCGGGCAGCGACAGCGCGAGCGGCGCCATGGCGGGAGGTACGGCCACGGCCGCCGGCGCCACCGCCGACCCGGGCGCGCCGCGCGCCGACCGCTCCTCGGGCGGCGAGCGCGGCCCCGTGACCGCCCCGAACAACCGGGCCGCCGAGGCCGTCTCCTTCGCCCGCGCGCAGCTCGGCAAGCCGTACGTCTGGGGGGCGACGGGCCCGTCCGCGTACGACTGCTCGGGGCTCACCCAGGCCGCCTGGCGTGCGGCCGGCGTCGCCCTCCCCCGCACGACGTACACCCAGATCAACGCCGGACAGCGGGTCTCCCGCTCCCAGCTCGCCCCCGGTGACCTGGTCTTCTTCTACTCCGGGATCAGCCACGTCGGGCTCTACATCGGCGGCGGCCAGATGATCCACGCCCCCCGCCCCGGCGCCCCGGTGCGGGTCGCCCCGATCGACGAGATGCCCTTCGCCGGAGCGACCCGGGTCGGGTGACCGGACCCGACCGGGCCGGGCCCCGCCGTGAGGGGCGCGGGTCGGGCAGGGCTCAGACCAGGCGGCGGGCGGTGGCCCAGCGGGTCAGCTCGTGGCGGTTGGAGAGCTGGAGCTTCCGCAGCACCGCCGAGACGTGCGACTCGACCGTCTTCACCGAGATGTAGAGCTGCTTGGCGATCTCCTTGTACGCGTATCCCCGGGCGATCAGCCGCAGCACCTCCCGCTCGCGCTGGGTCAGCCGGTCCATGTCCTCGTCCACCGGCGGCGCGTCCGTCGAGGCGAAGGCGTCCAGGACGAAACCGGCGAGCCGCGGCGAGAAGACGGCGTCGCCCTCCTGGACGCGGAAGATCGAGTCGACCAGGTCGGTACCGGTGATCGTCTTCGTGACGTAGCCGCGGGCACCGCCCCGGATCACCCCGATGACGTCCTCGGCCGCGTCCGAGACGGACAGCGCCAGGAAGCGGACCGGGTCCTCGGGGGCCGCCATCAGGCTCGCGCAGCGGCGCAGCACCTCGACGCCGCCACCCCCCGGCAGGTGCACGTCGAGGAGGACGACCTCGGGCCGGGTCGCGGTGATGACCGTGACCGCCTGATCGACGTCGGCGGCCTCACCGACCACCTCGACCCCCGTGACCTCGGTCCGGCCGATCTCCGCCTGCACTCCCGTACGGAACATTCGGTGGTCGTCGACGAGCACGACCCGCACCCGGCGCTCCACGGTCTCCGCCCCCGTCGTACCGGTCTCGTCGCTCATCCGTCCGCCCTCTCCATCTCAAGCTCCACTTCGGTGCCCCCGCCCGGCACGGACCGCAGCCGGGCCGAACCGCCGTTGCGCTGCATACGGCCGATGATCGATTCTCGTACGCCCATCCGGTCCTCGGGCACGGCGTCCAGGTCGAAGCCCGGACCGCGGTCCCGCACCGAGACGAAGACCATGCGGCCCTCCACCTCGGCGAAAACTTGCACCGCCCCACCCTCGCCACCGTACTTGGCGGCGTTCACCATCGCCTCGCGCGCGGCCTGCATCTGCGCGGTCAGTTTCTCGTCCAGCGGGCAGTCGCCGACGACGACGACCTCCAACGGAACCCCGTGCTTGTCCTCGACCTCGGCCGCGGCCTTCTTCACCGCCTCCGCCAGCGTCGCCGGCTCCTCCTCGTCCCGGCCGGTGCCCTCGGGCCGGTAGAGCCAGTTCCGCAGCTCCCGCTCCTGCGCGCGGGCGAGCCGGCGCACCTCCCCCGCGTCGTCGGCATTGCGCTGGATCAGCGTGAGGGTGTGCAGCACCGAGTCGTGGACGTGTGCCGCGACCTCGGCCCGCTCCTGCGCGCGGATGCGCATGGTCCGCTCCTCCGTCAGGTCCTGCGACATCCGGACCAGCCAGGGACCGGCGAGCAGCGCTATCCCGGTGAGGACCGCGACGGCCGCGGTGAGGGCCGTCCCCAGCTGGGCGACGGAGCCGCGGACCACCAGGAAGACCGCGAGGCCCGTGCCGACGAGGGCGACGCCGACGAGTCCGCGGACGAGCTGGAAGGTGCGCCTGCGCCGGCCGGACTCGGTCCAGCTGGCCCGGCGGGCGTTGTCCGCCTGGCGCCAGACGAGGACGACGCCGACCGCTATGAGGAGGAGCGGCCAGATGTACCGCCCCGACTCGTTGTCGACGTTGACCTTCCCGATGAGGGCCACGCTGCCGATCACGAGCGCGATCAGGGCGAAAACCTGGCCCTTGTCCGGCTTGCGGAGCCGACGACGGCCGTCCGGGGTGATCTCGAAGACCGGGCGGGGAGCGGCCCGGCCGCCGACGCCGAGCGGGACGACTATCCAGAACACCGCGTACAGCAGGACGCCGAGGCCGTCCGTGAAGAACAGCGCCACGAACAGCGCGCGCACCCAGACGACCGGCAGCCCGAGGTGGCCGGCGAGGCCGCGCGCGACACCGCCGAGCCACCGCCCGTCGGCGCTCCGGTAGAGCCTGCGCACGGGTGGTTCGTCGGCCTCGGTGACACGAGCGGCTGCGGACATGCACCGATCGTCACACGTCCGCCCCGCCCCGGACATCAGGGTCGGCCCTGAGATCTCCCCTGGTAACCCCTCAGGGCCGACGCCCCTGCGAATATCAGGGTCGGGCCAGGGTCGATCCCGGTGCCGCATCGGGTCACGGGCCGTCACCATGGACTCATGACGAGCTCGAAGCCTTCGACCCACGAGGCCCCGCCGCCGGCGGAGGCCGATGCCTCCCTGCCTCTGCAGCGTTCGCGGAGCGGCAAGGTCGTCGGCGGAGTCTGCGCCGGGCTCGGCCGGCACTTCGACCTCGACCCGGTGATCTTCCGGATCACGGTCGGCGTGCTGTCCGTGACGGGCGGGGTGGGCCTGATCTTCTACGGCTTCGCGTGGCTGCTCGTCCCGCTCGCGGGCGAGGACGAGCACGAGGGGCGCAGGCTCCTGACCGGCCGGGTCACCGGGGCGACCCTGGCCGCCGTATTCATGGCGCTGACCGGCTGCGGGATCTTCCTGACGACGCTGCGCAGCGGGTCGATGCTGGGCTTCACGATGCTGCTGTCGCTCGCGGTGTGCGGCGCGGCGGTCTGGTCGCGGCGCCGGGCCGTCGGCGGCGAGGCGGAGGGCCGGACGGAGACGGGGGCCGCCCACGTGGTCGTCGAGGCGCCGCCCGAGACCAAGGCGCCGCCCCTGGTCGAGTACCACTCCTGGTGGAAGGACCCGATCGTGAAGGACGGGTCGACCGGCAGGGTGACCTTCTCCTACCTGTGGGGGCCGCACGGCATCGTCGACAAGGACGGCAAGGTCGACGGCGTAATGCCGAAGCCCGGAAGCCAGTGGGGGCCCGGCTCCTCCGGCGCCGACCGGCCGACGCCCTCGGTCCGGCGGAGTCCGCTCTCCATCGCCGGTCTCGTCCATCTCCTCGCGATGCTCGCGGCCGTCCTCGGCACCGCCCTCACCTGGGAGACCGAGCCGCTGGGCACGAGCCTGCAGACGGGTCTGGTCGCCGCCCTCGCCGTGTTCGGTCTGGGCCTCGCCGTCAGCTCCTTCCTCGGCCGCACCGGCTTCGGGACGATCGTCACCACCGTGATCACGGCCTGCCTGCTCGCCGGGGCGGTCGCCCTGCCCGACCGGATCACCACGGACTGGGTCGACGAGACGTGGAAGCCGGCCACCGTCGCCTCGGTGCAGCCCTCCTACGAGCTGGGCACCGGCGTGGGCCTGCTCGACCTGTCGGCCCTCCCGGTCCCCGCGGGCAGGACCGTCACCACCCGGGCCGAGGTGGGCGCCGGACAGCTCAAGGTGGTCGTCCCGAAGGACGTCGTGGTGAAGGTCCACGCCGAAGTGGGGCTCGGCGATCTGCAGCTTCCCGGACAGACCGCGGAGGACATCGACATCGCCCCGGACCAGAACGAGACCCACACGCTCGCCCCACCGGCCGGGACCGTCCCGGCAGGCACGCTGGACCTCTCGCTCGAGGTCGGCATCGGACAGGTGGAGGTCACCCGTGCTGCTTCATGAGTTCCGCCCCGGCCGGCTGATCGTCGGCCTCACCGCCCTCACCCTGGCCGCGGTCTTCGCGGGCGACCTCGCCGGAGCCTGGACGACCCCGTGGTTCGGGGTGGTCCCGGTCCTCTGCGCCGGTCTGGGCACGGCCGGTTTCGCGGGCTGGATGACCTACGAGATACGGCGCCGCCGGTCGGCGAGAAGCCGGTCCACCGACAGCACGGACGCCCCGGCCAGCAGCAGCGGGAGCCAGGCCATCAGATAGGCCAGGTCGTTGCCCAGGTAGTACGGGTTCACCTGCCAGCTCACGGTCAGCCACAGGCTCAGGGAGATCAGCGCGCCGCCGAGCGCCGCCACGCGGGCGTAGAGACCGATCAGGGTCCCGATCCCGACCGCGAGCTCTCCGAAGGCGATGGCGTACCCGAAGCCCGCGGGGTTCTTGAGGGCGAGGTCGACGAGGCCCGGGATCGCCGAGCTGTCCCGCACGGCGCGCATCGTCTCGCCGATGGAGCCGCTGCCGTCGGCGGCGAAGAAGGCGGAGTCGGTGAGCTTGTCGAGGCTCGCGTAGATGAACGTGATTCCGAGGAAGAGCCGCAGCGGGACGAGGGCGTACCGGGAGGCGAAGGCCTTCCACCGGTCGAAGGTGACCTGCCGTCGGGCGTAGGTGGCCCGCCATCCCGTCGTGCCGCTGGTCCGGTCCGCTCGTCCCGTCATCGCCGGTCACCTCTCCACGTCCCGTACGACTGTTCGCGGAACGATTCTCCTCGGACTCGCGCCGCAGGGATACGTGGAGGGGGCCGGACGCTAGGGCGTGTCTTTCGGATCATGCCGGGCTCGCGGGGTCTGGCACGCACGCTCGCCACGTTGTCGTCGGTCGCCAACATCCCCCGTAGCCCTTCGGGCACGGGGGTGCCCCCACCGTGTTGACTTCCTCCTCCGCCTTGCGATCGCACGCACCAGACCCCGCTCCCTGATCCGGCCTGATCCGAAAGACACGCCCTAGTCAACGACGTCGATCGTGACCCGATTGGTCTCGACCCCGGCCGCCGTCACGACCGAGACCTCCACCCGGCCCGGTTCCACGTCTGCGGGGAGGGGGACGGTGAGGGACGCGTCCGTCGGGTTGGCGAAGCCGCCCGGGACCGGGACGAGGGGGACGTGGGCGTGGACGGGACCGATGCGCACGACCAGCCGGGTCAGCGGGTCGGGGGCGGCGGCGCCCGGCGGGACGAAGCCGCAGCCGCGGATCTCGATGTCGTCCCCCGTGCGGATCGGGGCGTCGAGGTCGCCCGCCTCCCGGGAGCGGACGACGGAGTGGATCGTCGGGCGGACGCCCTCGGTGCACTTCGCGGCGAGGTACCAGGCCGCCGAGACGGCGAGGAGCAGGACGAGCGACCAGGGCACCTCGGGGAGCCGGCCGGGGTCGCGGGCGAGGCCGACGGCCGTCAGGGCCAGGACGGCGCAGGAGACGAGGAGGTACTGGACGTCGGCGAGGCCGGCCCGGCCGCTGTCGTCGCAGAGCAGGTCGGCGGCGCGCGGACGGTCGGCGCGGACCTTCTGGAGGCGGCGGGACGCGATCCGGACGGAGACGACGAGACGGGCGGTGACGGTGACGGCCGCCACGAGGGCGAAGACGGTGAGCAGGCCGGCGCCCCGGGACAGGACGAAGGCCGACCGGCCCGGCGCGAGGAACGCGAGGAAGGGGAGGGTGAAGCCGAGGAGGAGGAGCCAGGCGGCGGCGACGGCCCGGCTGGTGGAGAGCCGGTTGTCCTCGCCGATCAGCGGGGCGAGGAGACCACCGCGCGCCCGGTGCGTGTGCGCGGCGGCGCTGAGCAGGGCGGCGAGGACGAGGGCGGTGCACAGGCCGGCCGTGCGGGCACCGGTCCAGCCGCTCCCGATCGCGGTGATGGCCTGGCCCAGGAGGAGGGCGAGGACGGCTCCCCAGACGGCGCCGATGCCCCGGCTGCGGACCCGGTCGAGCCAGACGGCCCCTGCCTCACGGCCGCGCAGGGCCACGGCGCGGGCGGACTGGGCCAGCTCGTCGGAGACCCACTGGCGGGCGGCGACCGGCGAGTGGGCGACGGCCGCGGGGACGCCGTGCCCGGCGGCCAGCTCGTCCCGCCGGGCGAGGAAGGCGGCGACCGCGCGCCGGTGGCCGGCCTTCCCGCAGTGGGCGCAGCCGGCGCAGGCCGTCGCGTGTCCGCCGTACTGTCTCGCCTCTTGAACCGCCACGGTGCTCACTTCCCGAGCTCACATCACGACCCGTTCCGTTGCGATCCGGTGCGCTCCGATGCGTGCCGAACGGTCAACCAGCCGTTGATTCCACGGAATTGTGTCGTATCGGCGGCTCCCGGAGCTGCCGTGTGCGCCCCGCCGGAGAGTGATTGCCGCGCCATCTCATTGACGTACAGAAGGGTGAAGCGATGGTGTTACGACAGGAGTTCGGGCTCCGCTCGGCTGATCCGGCGCCAGAGCGGCTGGTAGTTGATCCAGCCGACGAGGTCGCTGCCCAGCTGTTCGCGGGTGGCGACCGCCTCCCGGTGGTCGATCGGCACCGGCTTCCCGGCGGCCCGCGCGGTCAGCTGGACCTGGGCGCAGCGTTCCATGGCGATGAACCACCAGGCCGCCGCGTCGACGGAGCCGCCGACGGTGAGAAGCCCGTGGTTGCGCAGCACGATCGCCTTGAACGAGCCGAGGGCGAGGGCGATCCGGCGGCCTTCCTCGGCGTCGACGGTGACTCCGGTGTAGGCGTCGTAGAGGGCGTGGTCCTGGTAGAAGGCGCACGCCTCCTGGGTGAGCGGGTCGAGGAGTTCGCCGAGCGCGGCGAGGGCCCGCCCGTGGAGGGAGTGGGTGTGGGCGACGGCGACGACGTCGGGCCGGGCGCGGTGGACCTGGGCGTGGACGGTGAAGGCCGCCTGGTTCACGTGCTGGCCGCCGCGGACGACCTGCCCGTCACCGTTGACGAGGACGAGGTCGCTCGCGGTGAGGTCCTCGAAGGGCGCCCCGAAGGGGTTCACCCAGTAGCAGTCGGGGAACTCCGGGTCGCGGGCGCTGATGTGACCCGAGACGCCCTCCTCGTATCCGAGCCGTCCGAAGAGCCGGAGCGCACCCGCGAGCCGCTGCCTGCGGTGGGTGCGTTCCTCCTCGGCCGTCGCGTGGACGGGCGGCATGGCGAAGTGGAGCCGGTCGACGGGGACGGGCACGGGTATCACGCTCATGCGCCGGAAGGTAACGCCCGGCCGGGCAAGTCACCAGAGTCCGGACGTGAACACGACGAAGCCGCCGCCCCGGAACACCGGGACGACGGCTTCGGACACCTGCGGGAGCGACTACTCCCACTCGATGGTGCCCGGGGGCTTGCTCGTGACGTCGAGGACGACGCGGTTCACGTCGGCGACCTCGTTCGTGATGCGGGTCGAGATCTTGGCGAGCACCTCGTAGGGCAGGCGCGACCAGTCGGCCGTCATCGCGTCCTCGGAGGAGACGGGGCGCAGCACGATCGGGTGACCGTAGGTGCGGCCGTCGCCCTGGACGCCCACGGAGCGGACGTCGGCGAGCAGGACGACCGGGCACTGCCAGATCTCCCGGTCGAGACCGGCGGCGGTGAGCTCCTCGCGGGCGATGGCGTCGGCATCGCGCAGCAGGTCCAGGCGCTCCTTGGTGACCTCGCCGACGATGCGGATGCCGAGGCCGGGGCCGGGGAAGGGCTGGCGCTGGACGATCTCCTCGGGCAGGCCGAGCTCCTGGCCGACCATCCGGACCTCGTCCTTGAAGAGCTGGCGCAGCGGCTCGACGAGCTGGAACTCGATGTCGTCGGGGAGGCCGCCCACGTTGTGGTGGGACTTGATGTTGGCCGTGCCCGTGCCGCCGCCGGACTCGACGATGTCCGGGTAGAGCGTGCCCTGGACGAGGAAGGCGACCTCGGGGCCCTCCTCCTGGAGGATCTCCAGCTGAGCCTGCTCGAAGACGCGGATGAACTCGCGGCCGATGATCTTCCGCTTGGTCTCCGGGTCGGAGACGCCGGCGAGGGCGTCGAGGAAACGCTCCTGCGCGTCGACGACGACCAGGTTGGCGCCGGTGGCCGCGACGAAGTCCTTCTCGACCTGCTCGGTCTCGCCCTTGCGCATCAGACCGTGGTCGACGTAGACGCAGGTGAGCTGCGAGCCGATCGCCTTCTGCACGAGCGCGGCGGCCACGGCGGAGTCGACGCCACCGGAGAGACCGCAGATGGCGCGCTTGTCGCCGACCTGGGCGCGGATGGCCGCGACCTGCTCCTCGATCACGTTGCCCGTGGTCCAGCTCGGCTCGATGCCGGCGCCACGGTAGAGGAAGTGCTCCAGGATCTGCTGGCCGTGCGTGGAGTGCAGCACCTCGGGGTGGTACTGGACGCCGTACAGCTTCTTCTCGTCGTTCTCGAAGGCGGCGACCGGCACGACGTCGGTGGACGCGGTGACGGAGAAGCCCTCGGGGGCGGCGGAGCAGGCGTCGCCGTGCGACATCCACACGGACTGCTCGACCGGGGTGCCCTCGAAGAGGGTCGAGCCGGCCCTGGAGACGTGCAGGTCGGTCCGGCCGTACTCACGGGCGCCGGTGTTGTCGACGGTGCCACCGAGCGTCGTCGCCATCAGCTGGAAGCCGTAGCACATGCCGAAGACGGGGACGCCCGCCTCGAAGATCGCGCGGTCGAGGCGGGGGGCGCCTTCCGCGTACACGGAGGACGGGCCGCCGGAGAGGATGATCGCCTTCGGGTTCTTGGCCAGCATCTCGGCCACCGGCATGGTGGACGGGACGATCTCGCTGTAGACCCGGGCCTCACGGACGCGGCGGGCGATGAGCTGGGCGTACTGGGCGCCGAAGTCGACAACGAGGACTACGTCCGGGTTGGAGACGTCGGGCGCGGCAGCGGGGGTCGCTGATGACACTACGGCGGCCTTCCGGCGGTAGGGAGGGTCCCCCGAAGGGGGGTGCTATTTGTCGATTCTACCGGCGCGCCGCTCGCACTTTTCGTCTCACCATCCGAACCCGGGTTGGCCCCCGGTCCGCGGCGGGGTCCATACTGTCGCCATGCGCAAGCTCTCGACCTTCGTCTTTACCTATGGCACCGGCCCGTCCGGCTGCCATGGTCGTGCTGCTTGAGCAACTGACAAGCGACTTCCCAGGCGCCCCGGGCCGACAAGGCCCGGGGCGCTCTGTCGTTTCCGGGCCGTGTCGCCCCGGGGCTCCGCCCCCGACACCCCGAGGAGCCCCGTATGACCGCCATGACCCAGACCGAGAAGACCGGCGCCCGCACCGACGAGGCGGCGACGCTGATCGGTGGCGCCCGTGAGCGCATCGACTCCCTCGACGACCGGATCATCGGTCTCATCCAGGAACGGATGGCCGTCTCGGCCGTCATCCAGGAGGCCCGGATCTCCTCCGGCGGCCGCCGGGTGAACCTGACCCGCGAGATGGAGGTCCTCGGTCACTACCGTGACGCGCTGGGCAAGCCCGGCACGGCCCTCGCGATGACCATGCTGGAGCTGTGCCGGGGCCGCATCTGAGTTCGATCCCGCTCTCACCCGTACGGCGCGTGACCGGCCGCGACCCGGCTTCGTTGGTCCGGGTGTCCGTGCCAGCCAGGGGCGGGCCCGTAGAAACCACGCGTGGCTTCGCTGGGGCGTGTGGCGTACCTCCGGTGCGCCGTGGGACCTCGCACCAGCGCGTGTGACCGGGCAGCAGGGGACAGCAGCCCGGTCACCAGCAAGGGCGGTCGGCCCCGGGGACGCTCGGGGTCGGCCGCAACCGGTCGACCTCCCTCGTACGTCCGTCCCCCCGATCTCCTCCCCCGCGCGGCGCGATCCCCCGGCGCCGACGCCCAAGGGCCTCGTGCCGCGACCGGAATCGCGGCACGGGGCCCTTTCCCATGGGCGCCGCGCGGGCGGCCGCACGGCGACCCCCCGGCGTGACGCGCGTCACATCAAGATCCTGTGCAACCGCTACAACCAATCCCGTCGGTCGCAGGTCATCTATGCAGCATCACCAAAAGCAGGAAAGGCGCTGCACTCGGAGGGGGGTGCAGCGCCTTTTCTCATGCCGTGCGTGTCACGCCGTGCGTGTCACACCGTGCGTCTCATGCCTGACCGTCCGGTGCCGCCTTCGGCGGGACCGTCGGGATTCCCAGGAACGGCAGCCGCAGGGCGCCGAAGGCCTCGGCCGGGACCGCCGGCGACTTCGGCTCGACCGCCGCCACCCGCGCGTACGCCTCCCCCTGCCGCGGCCGCGGGTCCTCCTCGCCCTTGTTCGGCCAGAACGACATCGCCCGCTCCGCCTGAGCCGTGATCGTCAGGGACGGGTTGACGCCGAGGTTGGCGGAGACGGCCGCCCCGTCCACGACGGAGATCCCGGGGTGCCCGAAGAGCCGGTGGTACGGGTCGATGACGCCGGACTCGGCGTCGGCGCCGATCGGGCAGCCGCCCAGGAAGTGGGCGGTGAGCGGGGTGCCCATCAGCTCGCCGATGTTGGAGCCGGCGAAGCCGTTGATCTCCTCGGCGAGGAGGGTCGCGGCCCTGGTGGCCTCCGGGATCTGGACCGGGTTCGGCGCCCCGTGCCCCTGCCGGGCCGTGAGCAGGCCCTTTCCGATCCCGCCGGGCTTGCGGTAGGTCGTCAGGGAGTTGTCCAGGGACTGCATGACCAGACCGATGATGGTCCGCTCCGACCAGCGCCGGTTGGAGAGCGCGCGGGCGGCGAGCGTCGGGTGCTTCAGCATGTTGAGGAACCAGTTGCGCACCCGGTGGGCCCCGTAGGGCACCTGGAGGACGGTCATGCCGCCCATGGAGTTGGAGCCCTTGCCGTACCGGACCGGCTCGATGTGGGTGTTCTCGTCGGGGTGGATCGAGGAGGTGATGGCGACGCCCCGGGTGAAGTCGGCCCTCTCCTTGCCGTGCTTCTTGCGGTAGCGCCGGTCGGTGGTCTGCGCGCCGACCAGGCCCTCGGAGTTGGTACGGGTGAGCTCGCCGAGCCGCTGCGAGATCCGGGGCAGCAGGCCGCCGTCCTTCATCCGGTGCAGCAGGGTCTGCGTGCCGTACGTGCCGGCCGCGATCACCACGCGGCGGGCGCGGAAGGTCCGCCCCTTGCCCTTGCGCCGGTTGTCGGTGGGGAGCGTCTGCACCGCGTAGCCGCCCCGGGAGTCCTCGGTGACGGTCACGACCGTGGTCATGGGGTGGACGGTGGCGCCCGCCTTCTCGGCGAGGTGGAGGTAGTTCTCGTTGAGGGTGTTCTTGGCCCCGTGGCGGCAGCCCGTCATGCACTCCCCGCACTCGGTGCAGGCGCGCCGGGCGGGGCCCGCGCCGCCGAAGTAGGGGTCGGCGACCTGGCCGCCGGGCTTCGCCTTCGAGGTCCCGTCCGCGTCGGCCCCGTCCCCGAAGAAGACGCCGACGGGCGCCATGTGGAAGGTGTCGCCGATGCCCATCGCCTGCGCGGCCGCCTTGAGGTGCACGTCCGAGGGGGTCGTCGTCGGGTTGAGCCGGACGCCGAGCATCCGCTGAGCCTGGTCGTAGTACGGCTTCAGCTCCTCCTGCCAGTCCGTGATGTCCTTCCACTGCGGGTCGTCGAAGAAGGGCTTCGGCGGTACGTAGAGGGTGTTGGCGTAGTTGAGGGAACCGCCGCCCACGCCGGCGCCCGCGAGGACCATCACGTTGCCCAGCAGGTGGATGCGCTGGATGCCGTAGAGGCCGAGCGCGGGGGCCCACAGGAAGTTCTTCAGGTCCCAGGAGTTCTTCGGCAGGGTCCCGGGGGTGAAGCGGCGCCCGGCCTCCAGGACGCCGACCCGGTAGCCCTTCTCCGTGAGCCGGAGGGCGGTGACCGAACCGCCGAAGCCGGAGCCGACGACGAGGACGTCGTAGTCGTACGCGGCGTCCTCCGCCTGCTCCTGATTTTGGGTAGGGGGTACCGCGGTCATGGCTCTCCTCGTACGGAAAGGGGCGGAAACGGTCGGGGACGGTGGGGGACGGACAGTCAGGCCGTCCGGGAACTCGCTGCGTCGGGAACTCCCGGCGTCAGCGCAGGCGCAGGGCCTTCATCGCCTTCAGGGACAGGCTCATCACCGCGGCGTACTTCTCGTCGTCCATGCCGAAGGAGGGCGCGAGCGGCATCAGCCGCTGCTGGGCGACGGTCTGGGCCTCGGTGTACTTGAGGATGCCCTCCGAGCCGTGGCGGCGGCCGAGACCGGAGTCCTTCATGCCGCCCATCGGGGACTGCACGCTGCCGTAGGCCGGCGCGTACCCCTCGTTGATGTTGACGGTGCCGGTGCGCAGCCGGGACGCGACGGCGTGGCCGCGGCGCGAGTCCTGGGTCCACACGGAGGAGTTGAGGCCGTACGGCGTGCCGTTGGCGAGCTCGATCACCTCGTCCTCGTCCGTGAAGCGGTAGACCGAGACGACCGGCCCGAAGGTCTCCTCGGAGCAGACGGCCATCGGGGCCTCGACGCCGTCGAGGATGGTCGGCTCGTAGAAGAGGGGGCCGATGTCGGGGCGGGCGACGCCGCCGGCGACGAGCCTGGCGCCCTTGGCGACGGCCTCGTCGACGTGCTTCGTGACCGTCTCCAGCTGCCGGTCGCCCACGAGGGAGCCCATGTCCGCGCCGTACGCGAGGGAGCTGCCGAGGCGCATGGCCTTGGTGCGGGCGGCGAAGCGGTCGAGGAAGGCGTCGGCGATCGACTCGTGGACGTACAGCCGCTCGATGGAGATGCAGAGCTGTCCGGCGGAGGAGAAGCAGGCGCGGACGGCTCCGGCGGCGGCCTTCTCGATGTCGGCGTCCTTCAGGACGAGCATCGCGTTCTTGCCGCCGAGTTCGAGGGAGACGCCGACGAGCCGGGCGGCGGCGCCCTGGGCGACCTCGCGGCCGGTGCGGGTGGAGCCGGTGAAGGAGACGTAGTCGGCGTGCTTGACGACCTCGGGGCCGACGACCGGGCCCTCGCCCAGGACGACCTGGAAGACCTCGGCGGGCAGCCCCGCCTCGACGAGCAGGTCGCGGGCCCAGAGCGCGGTGAGCGCGGTCTCCGTGTCGGGCTTCATGACGACCGCGTTGCCCGAGACGAAGGCGGGGAGTGCGTCGCCGACGGAGAGCTCCAGCGGGTAGTTCCAGGGCGCGATCTGGCCGACGACGCCGCGCGGCTGGCGCAGCTCGGTGACCTTGGTGAGGGTCGGTACGACGCCGGTGTGGCGCTTGGCACGCAGGTACGAGGCGGCCTTGCGGCCGTAGTGGCGGGCGGCGACGCACACCGCCTGGACCTCCTCGTGGGCGTGCAGGCGCGCCTTGCCGGTCTCCAGCTGGATGAGGTCGAGGACCTCGGACTGGCGCTGGAGGACGAGGTCGTGGAAGCGGAGGAGTACGGCGGCGCGGGCCCTGACCGGGGTGGCGGCCCAGGCGGCCTGGGCGGCACGCGCGCGCGTGAAGGCCTCGGCGACGTCCTCGGGGGTGGACTCGGGCAGCTCCGCCAGCCGCTCCCCGGTGAAGGGGGTGTGGTTGGCGGTCCGGCCGGAGCCGACGACGCCACGGGTGAGCCGGGCGACCACCTCGGGCGTCACGACGTCGGCGGCGGTCCGCGCGCCGGCGGGCGCGGGCGCGACCGGGTTGGTCGCGCCGGCGGGCACGGCCGCTCCGCCCTTCGCGGCGGGGGCTTCGGGAACCGAGAGGGCGGCGGGGGCCTGCGAGTCCGTCATGAGGGCGAGCGTAGGCGGCGTTCCGCCCTTTGGGTACCCGTCGGTAACGCGTTTTCACCGGGCGCACACATCGCGCCAGTGATCACTGGCATATAAGCCCTGATCAGGGGCTTACGGCTGTCGGAGGCCGGCCGGGGAGATTTTTCCGGCCCCTCCACCCCGTCCCGCCCGCCGCCCGTCCGGCCGTACGTTCACTCCCCGGGCGCCCGCCAGTGCTGGAGCACGATGTCGAACTGCTCGCGGGTGGTCTCCCAGCTCGACTCCGGCGAGGACATGTACACGGCGTACTCCGTGCCGTCGTCCTCGTAGTACATGAGGTCGATCGCGTGCCGCGGTCCGGGGAAGTCCTTCCGCTCGGTCCAGCTGAACTCCCACTGGGCGGAGTGGACCTGGTCCCGGTAGGTGACCTGGCCGAGCTTGATCCGCTTGTAGTCCATCCGCTTCTGCAGGACGCGCTCCAGGTCGAGGGCGTGCATGTACGGATTCTCGAAGTCGGGCTTCTTGTCGATGCTGATCCGGATCCGGTGGTTGCCGTTGTCCGGGGTGTAGTCGATCTGGTCACCCTCCTTCTGGCGCTTCCAGCCGTCCGGCACGAGGAGGCTGAAGCCGGCCGGGTCCTCGACGCGGTGCCAGCCTTCCGGGACGGTGGCCTCCTTGGCCTGCGTGGAGGGGGCGGTGGCCGTGGTCCGCCCGCCGCCGGCGTGCGGGTCGCCCCCCTTGTAGTTCATGGCCGCGAAGACGGCACCGCCCGCGACGAGACCGGCGACCAGGGCCGCGAGGACCACGGTGCGCCAGCGGTCCCGGCCCGAGGACGAGGAGGAGGGAGCAGGGGTGGGCGTCGGCGGCACCACCGTCGGCGGGGAAGCGGAGGGGGGCTGCGGGCCGGACTCGGATCCCTGGGGCGGGTGGGGCCACTGGGCGGTACGGACCCGTCCGGGAGCGCGCGAGCCGTCCGTCGGACCCGTGGCGTCCCGCGTACCCGCCCGGCCGTCCTCCTCCTCGCTCAACTCCACCAGATCGAGACCAAAGCCGAGCACGTCGGCCGGGTCCACGTCCTCCCGCGCCACGCGCTGGGTCGGCACATAGGCCTGCGCCGTCTGCGGAGTCCGTCCCTCCATCGCGTCGAGCAGCATCCGCTCGGCCTCTTCCGCGCGCGGCCGGTGCTCCGGCTCCTTGCGCAGCAGCGCCACGATGACGGGCGCGAGCGGCCCCGCCTTCTCCGGGTACGGCGGCTCCTCCGTCACGACGGCCTGCATCGTGCTGATCGGGGAGGTCCGGCGGAACGGCGAGGTGCCCTCGACCGCCGTGTACAGCGTGGCCCCCAGGGACCACAGGTCGGAGGCGGGACCGGGGTCTCCGCCCCGTACCCGCTCGGGTGCCAGGTAGTCGATGGAGCCGACGATCTCCCCGGTGCGGGTGATCGTCGAGTCGCCCTCGATCGCCGCGATCCCGAAGTCGGTGATGAGCACGCGCCCGTCCCGCGCCAGCAGGACGTTGCCCGGCTTGACGTCCCGGTGCAGCACTCCGGCCGCGTGCGCGGCCCGCAGCGCGCCGAGGACGTGCAGTCCGACCCTGGCCGCCTCGCGGGGCTCGATCGCCCCCGCCTCCTTGGCGGCGTCGGCGAGCGAGGGTCCGTCGACGTACTGCATGACGATCCACGGGCGGCTGTCGTGCTCCAGGACGTCATGGACGGTGACCACGCCGGGGTGGGTGATCCGCGCGGCGGCCCGCGCCTCCTTCTGCGTCCGCGCGTGCAGCACGAGCCGGTCGGCCTCCGCGACGAACCGCCCCGCTGTCAGCTCCTTCACCGCGACCACGCGGTGAAGGACCTCGTCGTGGGCGCGCCAGACCTTGCCCATACCGCCGCGGCCGATGCACTCGCCGAGCCGGTAACGGCCCGCGAGCAACAGGCCCGCCCCTGTGCTCTGAGAATGTTCCACTTGCCCCCGCCCGTTCCTTCTGATGCCAGGTTACGGAGGGGGGCACGGACTGTGGAACCTCGGGGCCGTCATAGGAACAGCACTGTGACCGGGGGCCGATGGGCATTCCGGGCACCCCCGCCTCCCCCGCCCCTCTCAGCGGCCCGGACGGAACCCCTTCGTGGCCTCGTCGAAGACCTCGGAGACCTTCGCGCGCTCGTTCTTCGGGCCGATGACCTGGACGACGTGGTACCTGCCGCCGTCGATCACGGCGAAGTTGCGGACGAAGACGATGCGGCCCGTGCTGTCCGGCCAGGTGTAACTGCCCGTGGCCGTCACCGTCGTACCGATGGTGATCCGGCGCGCCTCTTCCACGACCCCCCAGCTCGTCGCCCGCACGGGGTCCAGTTCCCGCTCCTTGGAGTTCTGGTACTCCAGCGGGTCCGAGCCGTGGTCGCTGACGCTGTCGCGGCCGGGGACGACGATCATCATGAAGTCGCCGCCCGTGTAGCGCACTTGCCCGGCGTCGTTGATCGGACTGCGCCGCCAGCCCTTCGGGACCCCGATCCGGAAGCCCTCCGGGTCCTGGCGCAGGGCGTAACCGGCGGCCAGGGCGGGCCCCGACGGATCGGCCGCGGGCGGGGTGGTGGACGGCTTGGTGGAAGGCTTGCCGGAAGGCGTCGGGGAAGGCTCGGTGGACGGCTGGGCGGGCGGCTCGGTGGACTGTCCCCCTGACGGCTCGTCCGACGGTTCGGCGGGCCGGTCCGCGGTCGCGGTGGTACGGGGTGACGCGCCGGGCTCCTCGCCGTCGCCCGGCAGGAAGAGGACCGCGTACGCCACGCCGCCGCCGAGCAGGAGCAGGACGAGCAGCAGCAGCGTACGGCCGAGGGCACGCGGGGCCCCGGGAGCGCGGGGCGCACGGGGCGCCCGCGGCGCGCGCTGCGGGATCTCCTCCTGGAACTCCGCCCGCGCGTCGGCGTATCCGCCCCGGTGGGCGGGCGCGGGCCCCGCTTCGTAGAGGGCCTCGTGAGGGACCGGCGCGGGCTGCGCGGGGCGGGGGTCCTTGCCGCGCTTGTGGCGGTGGCGGCCCGCCCCGGCACCCGCGCCCCTGCGGCGTCGGCGCACCAGCTCGCCGCGGCGGCGCACGATCGGCAGCCGCTTCTCGTCGAAGGACGGCAGCGGTACGGCTCCGAGGCCGGCCTCCGGCTCCGGAGCCGACCGCACGAGGGAGCGCAGCCAGCCGCGCAGCTCCTCGAAGTCGGGTCGCTCGGTGGGGTCCTGGCGCAGCAGGGACTCCACGACCGGACGCAGCGGCCCGCACTCCTCGGCGAAGGCGGGCGGTTCGGCGCAGACCAGCTGGACGAGCTCGGCGGCGCTGTCCTCCGGGTAGGGGGCGTGGCCCTGGACGGCCCGGTAGAGCAGCGCGCCGAGCGCCCACAGGTCGGTGGCGGGACCGATGGGCGGGGCGAGCCGCCAGTTCTCGTGCACGGGGCCGGCCTGCTCGGGCGCCCAGCGCTCGGTGACCGCGCCGACGACGGCGATCCGGGTCTGACGGGCCCGCTCGGCGTCTAGGCGCGTGGTGGGGCCGCGATGGACCTGGGCCGGTACGGCGACGCGCCCCTCGGTACCCGCCGGTCCGGCGGCACCGGCGGCGACCGGGAGGCGGGCGGGGTCGGGGGTCGCGGCCGTGTACCCGGCGGGCAGTGCCGGGCGGCCCGAGCCGGGCAGCACGGGGCCGCGGCCCGGGCCCGAGCCGCCTGCGGGGACCGGTCCGGAGCCGTCACGCGCCGCGTGAGGTCCGTCGCTCCAGTTGCCGGCGAGGTGCACGCGCGGCGGAGGACCTGCCTGCGGGCCGCCGTACGACGTGCCGCCGCCCTCGTCGTCGTCCTCGTCGTCGTCCTCGTCGTCCGCGGCCTGCGACCACCACTGCGGCTCGGGCGCCCCGGACGCGGGCACCGGGGCCGGGGGCGGTGGGGGCGCGGGGGCGGGGACCGCCGCCTGGCCCGGTGGCGTGGGCGGCTCGGTCGGCGCGGGGCGCTGGACGGGGAGCGCCCCGGACTCGCCGAGCCGCGCCGCGGCGCGCGCCCCCGCGCGGTACGCGGCGATGGCCCCGGCACGTGCGGCCCGGACGTCGGCGGTGGGCGGCGGGGCGATCGCCGGGGGCTCCGCCCCGGTGCGGGGCCCGGGCGCGGACCTGGCTCCCGCGCCGTACGGGTCGGCCCCGTAGGACTCCCGCCCGTACGGGTCGGCTGCGGATCCGTCGCTCCCGTCCTCGGGCTCGGACGCGTAGGCGTCGGTGCCGTGGCCGTCGGAGGCGTACTCGTCCTGGCCGGACCGCCGGTACCGGTCGAAGCCGTAGCCCTCGGAGCCGTACTCCTCGACGGCGTACGCCTCGGCCGCGTACACCCCGGCCGCGTACTCCTCGGAGCCGTACTCGTCGGAGCCGTACTCGTCGGCGGTCTCCCCGAGCAGCTCCTCGCCCGAGCCCGTCCCGTACGCGAGCTCCTCGGACTCCTCGAACTCGTCCTCGAACCCGTCCTCGGCCTCCTCGAAGACCTCCCCGAGGACCTCCTCGGACTCCTCCCCGAACTCCTCCCCGCCCTCGGTCTCCGTCTCCTCGTGGACCTCGGCCTCGTACAGGTCGGAGGTGTACACCTCGGCGAACTCCGGCTCGGGTGCGCGCGGGAAGTCCGGCTCGAACTCCCGGGACGCGAAGCCGGTCCCCGTCCCGGATCCCGTCCCGGCCCCGAACCTCGCCCCGAACTCCCGCTCGTCGTCGCCCGGCTCCGGCACGGGCGCGTAGCCGCACAGGGCCTCTTCGGCGGCCCCCACGGCGAGGCCCGTGAGGACCACCCGCCCGTCGTCGCAGACGAGAACGGTACGGGCGGTGATGTTCCGGTGGACCCAGCCGTGGGCGTGGAGCGCGCGCAGGGCGGTGAGGACGTCGGCGCCGATCTCGGCCGCCCGGTACGGGTTCAGGGGCTGCTCGGCGAGCAGCGCGGACAGCGGCCGGGCCGCCACGACCTCGCTCACTATCCACAGGGAGCCGGCCTCCGCGAAGACGTCGAAGACCTGGTCGAGGAGGGGGTGGTCGGGAATCTGCGCGGCGGCCTGGGCCGCTTCGATCGCCCGGCGCACGACGGGCTCGGCCGGCCGGCGGGTAGCCCGCCCGGCGCTCCCGTAGGGCTGCGCGGAGCCGTCCGCACCGTCGAGCACCTCTGCGTCCACGAACTCCGGCAGGGGCACCTGCCGGACCAGGACCTCCTGCCCGCTGTACGTGTCGAAGGCGCGCGTCTCGGCGAGGTCGTACGCGTCCGGTCCGAGGCCCGCGTCCGCGCCGGTCGGCGGCAGCGGCAGGCGGTAGCGGTCCGCCAGCACCCTTCCCGCGTAGTCGTCCACGACGCCTCCCCACGCGCGCACGCTGTCCCCCGTGGACCCGCGGATCCGTCGGATCACACGAGTCCGTCAATTCCGGTCCCGCACCGTGCAGTTAGCGGCAGTTGTCGACTGCGTACGGTCCGCGAACTCTCACGATACGTGGCGCCGGTCAGTCCTTGGGGCTGAACGTGGCGAACGCCGTCTCCCGCAGCGTCCGGCATTCGGCGCCGTCCCACTCGTCCGCCTTGCAGGTGATCATGATGGAGTAGCCGTGGGTGTCGTCCACCTTGAAGCCGCGGTTGAGCACGCGCACCTTCATGCCCTTCTGCGTACGCGTGAACTCCCAGTCGGCGACGGTCGGGTACCCCTTGTAGGAGACCTGCCTGATGCCGATGTGCTCGTAGTCCTGGCTCGTGACGGCCACGCCGGCCTTGGCCAGCTCCCAGGCGCTCTGGGCGTTGTCCTTCGGGCTGTCGTTGAAGTCGACCTGGACGCGCGGGAAGCCGCCGCTCTCGCTCCAGATCCCGCCGAGGGCGTATCCCGGTATCGAGCGGAGCTTGAAGTCGGCGGGCAGCGCCATGGAGAAGTGGAAGCGGTCGTTGGTGACGAGGGTGTAGCCGGCGGGCAGCTGCGCGCCGGTGCCGCCACTGGGCTTGCCGGACGGCTTGGTGCCGCCCTGCCCGGTCGTCGTGCCGACCGTGGTCCCGACCGTCGTGCCCGTGGTCGTTCCGGTGGTCGTGCCCGTCGTGCCGGTGTCGCCCGTCGATCCGTTGGACCCTGTGCCGCCGGGCTGCGCTCCGCCCTGCTGGCCGGGGCCGCCCGGCGTCTGTCCCGCACCGCCGGAGCCCTCGGATCCGCCGGAGCCGTCCGGGCCGTCGCCGCCGGACGCGCCGGCCGAGGCCGTCGTGCCGCCGGTCCCCTGGCTCTGCTTCTCCTTGTCGTCGCCACCGCTGAGCGAAACCGTCAGGATCGTGCCGAGCAGCGCGAGGACGGCGACCGCGGCGATGATCACGAGGGTGCGGCGCGGCACGACGTCGGTCAGCGGCGCGCGGGCCGGAGCCTGCCTGCCGCCACCCTGCAGCGGCTCGGCCGGCTTCGGCCGCGGCGGCTTCGCCTTCGGCTCGGCCTTCGCCGAGGCCGCCGCGTTGCGCACGGACTTCAGCGCGCCCCGGACCCGGTCGGCGGCGACGGCCGCCTCGGGCGCCCCGGTCCGGCCGGCGGCCGGCTCCGCCGGAGCCTTGTCGGGGCGCGGCGGCAGCGGAATGACGGTGGTGACTTCGGGCGAGACCACGGGCGCCGGCTCGGGCGCGTCGAGGACGGCCCGCAGCAGGACGCGCGCACGGGCGTCGTCGAGGCGCTGGGCCGGGTCCTTGGCGAGCAGGCCGTAGATGACCTGCTCCAGCTCCGGGCCCGCGTTCTTCGGCGGGTCGACCGGCTCGGTCATCACCGCCGTGAGCGTGGCGATGGCGGAGCCCTTGTCGTAAGGCGGGCTGCCTTCGACCGCCGCGTAGATCAGTCCGCCCAGCGACCACAGGTCGGCGGCCGGTCCGGGCTTGTGGCCGCGGGCCCGCTCGGGCGAGATGTAGGAGGGGGCGCCGACGAGCATGCCGGTGGAGGTGATCGAGGGGTCGCCCTCGACCTGGGCGATGCCGAAGTCGGTCAGGACGACCCGGCCGTCGTCGGCGATCAGGACGTTCGACGGCTTCACGTCACGGTGGAGGATGCCCTCTCGGTGCGCGGAGCGCAGGACGTCGAGGATGGCGAGGCCGACCTCGGCGGCGCGGCGGGGCGTGAGCGTGCCGTCCTCGCGCACGGCGTCGGCGAGGGACTTGCCCTCGATGAGCTCCATGACGATCCACGGACGGTCGTCCTCGTCGACGACGTCGTACACGGTCACGGCGCCGTTGTTACGGATCCGGGCGATGGCCTTGGCCTCGCGCAGCGTCCGGGTGATGAGGCGTCGCTTCTCGTCGTCGTCGATGCTCGTGGGGAAGCGGAGCTCCTTGACGGCGACGGTGCGGCCCAGGGTCTCGTCGACCGCGCGCCACACGGTGCCCATGCCGCCGCGGCCGAGGACCACGCCGAGCCGGTAGCGGCCGGCGAGCAGCCTGCCCTCCGTCACGGGGTCCTTGCGCAGCCGGTCGCCGAAGCCGCCGGTCGCCCGGCCGGAGGCCGATCCGGTCCCGCGCGCGGCGCGACCGCTCTCGCCGTCGCCGTCCCCGGCGCCGAATCCGGCCCGGCCGGTCGACGGCTCGGTGCCCCGCAGCCGGCCCGTCACTCCGGAGGTCTCTCCGACGGAGCTGTCGGAGGAACCACCGGAAGAGGCACCGGAGGAACCGCCGGCAGAGCCGGCGGACGCCCCGCCCGGGACGTCCCGGGGCGCGTCCGACACCTCGTCCGACACCGCCTCCGACACCTCGGCGGACACCACGTCAGCCTTCGTGCCGTCAGCGCCCGCGGCATCGCCGGAGCCCTCGGCCGAGGCCGCGTCCGCCGCGTCCGCCGCGCCCCTCGCACTGTCCGCGCGCTGCTCGCCGTCCGCGCGCTCCGCCTTGTCCGCGTCCGCCGAAACGTCCGTGACCTGCGCGTCCTTCACGACTCGCGGGTCCCGTGCCGCCTCGCGTGCGGCCGGAACCGCCCCTCGGTCGCCGTCGGTCGCGGCCCCCGCGGCGGCGTCCCGCCGGGGGTCCCTCGCCGTGTCCCGCGACTGCTCCGCCTCCGACATGCGTCCCCTCTGCGATCCCTGATCTCCGCCGCGAATGCCGCTTCCCGCGCGATGCGGTAACCCGCCCTGGAAGAGAGCCCATTGTCCCTCACCTCGGGACGGGCGACGCCCCCGGGTCCGTACTCCGGGATGACGACGCCCGTAGGCACCCCCCAGGTTCCCATCGGATTCCGGACGACACGGACGTCTGGCCGAAAACTGCCCGTCAGATCGGCACGATGTCCGGCGCCCCGAGCCGTGCGGCGTCCGCCGTCAGGTCGTCGGGCTGCCTCTGCGACTCGCGTTCGGCCTCGACCCGCTTCTCGTAGTGCTCGACCTCCTTGTCGATCTGGAGGGCGTCCCAGCCGAGGACGGGCGCCATCAGCTCCGCGCACTCGCGCGCGCTGAGCGTCCCCCTGTCGAAGGTCTCGATGGAGATCCTGGTCCGCCGGGTGAGGACGTCGTCGAGGTGACGCGCGCCCTCGTGCGAGGCGGCGTACACGATCTCGGCGCGCAGGTAGTCGTCGGCCGCGGCGAGCGGTTCCCCGAGCCGGGGGTCCTCGGCGATGAGGTCGAGGATCTGCTCCGTCAGGGACCCGTACCGGTTGAGCAGATGCTCGACCCGGACGACGTGCAGCCCGGTCCTGGCGGCCGTTCTCGCGCGGGCGTTCCACAGGGCGCGGTAGCCCTCGGCGCCGAGGAGCGGGACGTCCTCGGTGACGCAGGCCGCGACCCGCTGGTCGAGACCGTGGACCGCCTCGTCCACGGCGTCCTTGGCCATGACCCGGTAGGTCGTGTACTTGCCGCCGGCCACCACGACGAGGCCGGGGACCGGGTGGGCGACGGTGTGCTCGCGCGAGAGCTTGCTCGTGGCGTCGGACTCGCCCGCGAGCAGGGGCCGCAGGCCCGCGTAGACCCCCTGGACGTCGTCCCGGGTGAGCGGGGTCGCGAGCACGGTGTTCACATGCTCCAGGAGGTAGTCGATGTCGGCGCTCGACGCCGCCGGGTGGGCCTTGTCGAGGTCCCAGTCGGTGTCGGTGGTGCCGACGATCCAGTGCCGCCCCCAGGGGATGACGAACAGTACGGACTTCTCGGTGCGCAGGATGAGTCCGGTGGTCGAGTGGATGCGGTCCTTGGGCACGACCAGATGAATGCCCTTCGAGGCGCGGACGTGGAACTGGCCTCGCTCGCCGATGAGGGCCTGGGTGTCGTCCGTCCACACCCCGGTGGCGTTGACGATCTGCTTGGCCCGGATCTCGTACGAGCCACCGGACTCGACGTCCTGGACGCGCGCCCCCACGACTCGCTCGCCCTCGCGGAGGAAGCCGACGACGCGGGCCCGGCTGGCCGCCCTGGCACCGTAGGCGGCGGCCGTGCGCACGAGGGTGGTGACGAAGCGGGCGTCGTCCATCTGGGCGTCGTAGTACTGGAGGGCGCCGACCAGGGCGTCCTTCTTGAGGCAGGGCGCGACCCGCAGGGCGCTCCGCCGGGAGAGGTGACGGTGCGCGGGCAGGCCTCGGCCGTGGCCGGAGGAGAGGGACATCGCGTCGTACAGCGCGACGCCCGAGCCCGCGTAGAACCGCTCCCAGCCCTTGTGCTGGAGCGGGTAGAGGAAGGGGACCGGCTTCACCAGGTGGGGTGCGAGCCGCTCCAGGAGCAGTCCGCGCTCCTTGAGCGCCTCCCGCACCAGCGCGAAGTCCAGCATCTCCAGATAGCGCAGTCCGCCGTGGATGAGCTTGCTGGACCTGCTCGACGTGCCGGACGCCCAGTCGCGGGCCTCGACGATGCCGGTGGAGAGCCCTCTCGTGACGGCGTCGAGGGCGGTGCCCGCGCCGACCACTCCGGCGCCGACGACCAGTACGTCCAACTCGCGCTCCGCCATGGCCCTGAGCGCCTCGGTGCGCTCGGCCGGTCCCAGTGTCGCTGTCCTCACCACTGCCGTGCCTCCCGTCGTCCCCGAGCCGTCCCGGTTTCGATTCTGGCCCGCTCCGGCGACTTCAGCCACCGCCTCGCCGCCACCCTGTGGATAACACTCGGCGACCTTCGACCCCACAATGCCGCATATCGGTCATATTTACGCCTAGTCTGACATTGCGTTCGCCCCGTTCTGTCCACCGGGGTTGCGCCTCGCGTCCCCTCCGGCTATTGGGAAGGACGGCCCACCCCCCATGCCCGCTGATCTCGCCGTCATCGGCCTCGGCCACCACGGACTCCCGCTCGCCCAGGCCGCCACCGCCGCAGGCATCGACACCATCGGCTACGACACCGACCCCCGCCCCGTCGCCGAACTCGCCGCCGGCCGGTCCCCGGTCGACGGCTCGCTCACCGCGCCGGAGATCCGCCGGATGCTCGCGGGCGGCTTCCGCCCCACCACGAACACGGCCGAACTCGGCCGCGTCCGCACCGCCGTCCTCTGCGCGCCCACCCCCCTCGGCCCCGACCGCACCCTCGACCTCACCGCCGTCACCGACGCGGCCCGCGCCCTCGCCACCCGGCTCCGCCCGCACACCACCGTCCTCCTGGAGTCCCCCGTCCCGCCGGGCACCACGGAGGGCCTCCTCCGCGAGGTCCTCGAAGCGGGCTCGGGGCTCCGCGCCGGCCGCGACTTCCACCTCGCGTACTCCCCCGGCCGCCTCGATCCCGGCAACCGCACCCACGGCTTCGCCGGCACCCCCAAGGTCATCGGCGGCCTCACCCCGGCCTGTACGGAGTCCGCCGCCGCCTTCTACGGCCGGCTCACCGACAAGGTGGTACGCGCGCGTGGCCCGCGCGAAGCAGAGACGGTCAAGCTCCTGGAGACCAACTTCCGGCACGTCAACATCGCCCTCGTCAACGAGATGGCGGTCCTCTGCCACGAGCTCGGCGTCGACCTCTGGGACGTCATCCGCTGCGCCGAGACCAAGCCCTTCGGCTTCCAGGCCTTCCGCCCGGGCCCCGGCGTCGGCGGCCACGGCGCCCCCGTCGACACCATCGGCGCCCACCGCCCGCTCCGCCTCGTCGAACTCGCCGGCCAGGTCAACGAACGCATGCCCCAGTACGTCGTCCAGCGCGCCGCCACCCTCCTCAACGAGCACGGCAAATCGGCCCGCGGCGCCCGGGTCCTGCTGCTCGGCATCACGTACAAGCCCGATCTCCCGGACCGCCAGGGCTCCCCCGCCGACGAGATCGCCCGCCGCCTCATGGACCTGGGCGCGGCGGTCAGCTACCACGACCCCCACGTCCCCGACTGGCGCGTCCGTGAACTCCCCGTCCCGCGCGCGGACTCCCTCTACGAGGCCGCCGCCCACGCGGACCTGACGGTGCTGCTCCAGCACCACCGCACCTACGACCTCCAGGGCCTCTCGGTGAAGGCCCAGCTCCTCCTCGACACCCGCGGCGCCACCCCCGGCGGCGCGGCCCACCGCCTCTGACCCGGGCACCGCACACGAAACCCCTGGGGCACCGTCACAGGCGGCTGCTAATCTCCGGGCCTCCTGGTCGCACAGCCGTGCGTCCACGTCCCTGGGGGGATCCACAGCATGAGCCAGCCCGTTCCGCCGCCGTCCGGCAACCCGTTCGCCAACGGCGGCGTGCCCGGCCCGTACCCGGCCGCCCCGCCGCCGGCCCCCGTCCGTGACAACGTGGCGCTCGGCCTCGTCGCCGCGGTGGTCGCCGCACTCGTCTCGGCCGGGGTGTACGGAGCCCTCCTCGGCGGCATCGAGCGGCAGATCGGCTGGGCCGCCGTCGGCGTCGGCTTCCTCGTCGGTCTTGCCGCCGGCAAGGTCGGCGGCCGCAACCCCGTCCTGCCGGTCGCCAGCGCGGTGCTGTCCCTCGGCGCCGTCTACCTCGGCCAGATCGTGGGCATCGCGGTCCTGGGCGCCAAGGAGTTCGACGTCTCCGCCACCCAGCTGTTCCTGGAGGACTTCGGGCTGCTGACGGAGGCCTGGAACGAGGGCAAGGACGCCTTGACGTTCCTGTTCTTCGGCCTCGCCGCCTTCGCCGCGTTCTCGGGAGCGAAGAAGGCCGCCAAGTAGCGGCCCGCCGTACCTACGCCGAGGGGCCCCGCACCACCCGGTGCGGGGCCCCTCCGTGTGCGTACGACAGGTCAGCGCTTGTGCTGCGCGTCCGCGACCGTGACCTCGACGCGCTGGAACTCCTTGAGCTCCGTGTAGCCCGTCGTGGCCATCGCCCGGCGCAGGGCGCCGAAGAAGTTCATCGAACCGTCCGGGATGTGCGACGGGCCCGCGAGGATCTCCTCGGTGGTGCCGACGATGCCCAGGTCGACCAGCTTGCCGCGCGGCACGTCCTCGTGGACGGCCTCCATGCCCCAGTGGTGGCCCTTGCCGGGCGCGTCCGTGGCGCGGGCCAGCGGGGAGCCCATCATGACGGCGTCGGCGCCACAGGCGATCGCCTTCGGCAGGTCGCCGGACCAGCCGACACCGCCGTCGGCGATCACGTGCACGTACCGGCCGCCGGACTCGTCCATGTAGTCACGGCGGGCCGCGGCCACGTCGGCGACCGCGGTCGCCATCGGGACCTGGATGCCCAGCACATTGCGCGTGGTGTGCGCCGCGCCGCCGCCGAAGCCGACGAGGACACCCGCCGCGCCGGTGCGCATCAGGTGCAGGGCCGCGGTGTACGTGGCGCAGCCGCCGACGATGACCGGGACGTCCAGCTCGTAGATGAACTGCTTCAGGTTCAGCGGCTCGGACGCGCCCGAGACGTGCTCGGCGGAGACCGTCGTGCCGCGGATGACGAAGATGTCCACACCCGCGTCGACGACGGCCTTGGAGAACTGCGCGGTGCGCTGCGGGGAGAGCGCGGCGGCGGTGACGACACCGGAGTCGCGCACCTCCTTGATGCGCTGCCCGATCAGCTCCTCCTTGATGGGGGCGGAGTAGATCTCCTGCAGGCGGCGGGTCGCGGTGGCCTCGTCCAGCTCCGCGATCTCGTCGAGCAGCGGCTGCGGGTCCTCGTACCGGGTCCAGAGACCTTCGAGGTTCAGGACGCCGAGGCCGCCCAGCTCGCCGATGCGGATGGCGGTCTGCGGCGACACGACCGAGTCCATGGGAGCGGCCAGGAACGGCAGCTCGAAGCGGTAGGCGTCGATCTGCCAGGCGATCGAGACCTCCTTCGGGTCCCGGGTGCGCCGGCTCGGGACGACGGCGATGTCGTCGAACGCGTACGCCCTGCGGCCGCGCTTGCCGCGCCCGATCTCGATCTCAGTCACGATGTGTGGCCTTTCCCTCTACGTCTGCGCCTACCAGTATCCCCGACACAAGCGTGGGGGGCGGCTCCGGCCACATGCCGGAACCGCCCCCACGCGTCGCGCTGTGTTACTTCCTGCTGTAGTTCGGCGCCTCGACCGTCATCTGGATGTCGTGCGGGTGGCTCTCCTTGAGGCCCGCGGACGTGATCCGGACGAAGCGGCCCTTCGTCTCCATCTCCTCGATGGTGGCGGCACCCACATAGCCCATCGTCTGACGGAGACCGCCGACGAGCTGGTGCAGGACGTTGGCCAGGGGGCCCCGGTAGGGCACCTGGCCCTCGATGCCCTCGGGGACGAGCTTGTCGTCCGAGGCCACCTCGGCCTGGAAGTAGCGGTCCTTCGAGTACGACCGGCCCTGGCCGCGGGACTGCATCGCGCCGAGCGATCCCATGCCGCGGTACGACTTGAACTGCTTGCCGTTGATGAACTGCAGCTCGCCCGGGGACTCCTCGCACCCGGCGAGCAGGCTGCCCAGCATGACCGTGTCGGCACCGGCGGCGAGCGCCTTGCCGATGTCGCCGGAGTACTGCAGGCCGCCGTCGCCGATGACCGGGACGCCGGCCGCGCGGGCGGCGAGGGCCGCCTCGTAGATCGCGGTGACCTGCGGGACGCCGATGCCGGCGACCACGCGCGTGGTGCAGATGGAGCCGGGGCCCACGCCGACCTTGACGCCGTCGACACCGGCGTCGACCAGGGCCTGCGCGCCGTCACGCGTCGCGACGTTGCCGCCGATGACGTCGACGCCGACGCTGGACTTGATCTTCGCCATCCAGTTCAGCGCGTTGCTGTTGTGGCCGTGGGACGTGTCGACGATGAGGAAGTCGACGCCCGCGGCGGCCAGGCCCTGCGCGCGCTCCAGCGCCTCGGGGCTGGCACCGACGGCCGCGCCGACGAGCAGCCGGCCCTCGGCGTCCTTGGCCGCGTGCGGGTACTTCTCGGCCTTGACGAAGTCCTTGACCGTGATGAGGCCCTTGAGGATGCCGGAGTCGTCGACGAGCGGCAGCTTCTCGATCTTGTGGCGGCGCAGCAGCTCCATGGCGTCCAGGCCGGAGATGCCGACCTTGCCCGTGACCAGCGGCATCGGGGTCATGACCTCGCGCACCTGGCGGCTGCGGTCCGACTCGAAGGCCATGTCGCGGTTGGTGACGATGCCGAGCAGCTTGCCCGCCGGGTCGGTCACCGGGACGCCGCTGATGCGGAACTTGGCGCACAGTGCGTCGGCCTCGGCCAGCGTCGCGTCCGGGTGGACGGTGATCGGGTCGGTCACCATGCCGGACTCGGAGCGCTTCACGAGGTCGACCTGGTTGACCTGGTCCTCGATCGACAGGTTACGGTGCAGGACGCCCACGCCGCCCTGTCGCGCCATGGCGATGGCCATGCGGGACTCGGTGACCTTGTCCATCGCCGCGGACAGCAGCGGGATGTTCACGCGGACGTTGCGGGAGATGCGGGACGAGGTGTCGACCGCGTTCGGGAGGACGTCGGACGCGCCCGGCAGCAGCAGCACGTCGTCGTAGGTCAGCCCGAGTGTCGCGAATTTCTCGGGCACTCCGTCGACGTTTGCAGTCATGACACCTTCCCCAAATGGCCTTGATCGGTGCGGATGTCCATGCTAACGGGCTGGAGCCGTGTCTCATTCCACGATCAAGATCAGCCGCAAGCTTTGGACGTTCGCACGTGTACGAAAGGGCCAACAGGCCCCGACGAGGCTTACTGCTCGGCCAGCGCGCGGAGCCGGCTGAGCGCGCGGTGCTGTGCGACCCGGACGGCGCCCGGGGACATGCCGAGCATCTGCCCGGTCTCCTCGGCGGTCAGCCCGACGGCGACCCGCAGGACGAGCAGCTCGCGCTGGTTCTCCGGGAGGTTGGCGAGCAGCTTCTTGGCCCACTCGGCGTCGTCGCTGAGCAGCGCGCGCTCCTCGGGACCGAGGGAGTCGTCGGGCCGCTCCGGCATCTCGTCGGAGGGCACGGCCGTGGACCCCGGGTGCCGCATGGCGGCCCGCTGCAGGTCGGCGACCTTGTGTCCGGCGATGGCGAAGACGAAGGCCTCGAAGGGCCTGCCCGTGTCCTTGTAGCGCGGCAGGGCCATCAGGACGGCGACGCAGACCTCCTGGGCCAGGTCCTCCACGAAGTGGCGGGCGTCCCCCGGCAGCCGGTTCAGGCGGGTCCGGCAGTACCGCAGGGCGAGGGGGTGCACCCGCGCCAGCAGGTCGTGCGTGGCCTGGGCGTCGCCCTCGACCGCGCGGCGTACGAGCGCGCCGATCTCCCCCTGCCCGGCAGGCATGGGGGAACCCACGGTCTCGTCGTCGCGCATCGCTCCATGGTGCCCCGACGCTTCTGCGTTCGCGGCACCGCGTCCGTAGTTGTGCACCGAAGCGTTATGAGCAGGTGCGCCGGTACTCATCTCCCGCGCCCTCCCCTCCCGCTCGACCGACTCGTCCCCGAGGAACTCCACATCTCAAGGATGCGGCATTCCGCGGGGAAGTGACACAAGCCCACCCCGTCCACCCCGCGACACGCGCGGACGAGGACGGGGATACGGCCGGTGACCTGCGACTCAGCGCACCAGGCCCCAGCGGAAACCCAGCGCGACCGCGTGCGCCCGGTCCGAGGCGCCCAGCTTCTTGAAGAGGCGCCGGGCGTGCGTCTTGACGGTGTCCTCGGAGAGGAAGAGCTCGCGCCCGATCTCCGCGTTGGACCGGCCGTGGCTCATGCCTTCGAGGACCTGGATCTCGCGCGCGGTGAGTGTGGGCGCGGCGCCCATCTCCGCCGAACGGAGCCGGCGCGGGGCGAGCCGCCAGGTCGGGTCGGCGAGCGCCTGGGTGACGGTGGCCCGCAGTTCGGCGCGCGAGGCGTCCTTGTGCAGATAGCCACGGGCACCCGCGGCGACCGCGAGGGCGACGCCGTCGAGGTCCTCGGCGACCGTGAGCATGATGATCCGGGCGCCGGGGTCCGCGGAGAGCAGCCTGCGGACGGTCTCCACGCCACCCAGACCGGGCATGCGTACGTCCATCAGAATCAGGTCCGAGCGGTCCGCGCCCCAGCGGCGGAGGACTTCCTCGCCGTTGGCCGCGGTGGTCACACGCTCGACGCCGGGCACGGTCGCGACCGCGCGGCGGAGCGCCTCTCGGGCAAGCGGGGAGTCATCGCAGACGAGGACGGATGTCATGACTGACCTCCGTGGCTCTCGCAGCTGTTGCGCGTCACCTTGAGCCTCCAGGGCTGGTACGTAATCGTCACCTGTGCGATTGACGCTCTCGGACACCTGCCCGATCGCTTGTTCCTTCAACCGCCTCCGCACACTCAACGACGGTCACTCGAAAGAGTTACGGGTCGGACGGCAGCCTTCGGCACTCTACGTGAGGAGCCGTAAGCGGAGGAGAGCGACGCGACCTATCTGCCCATCATCGAAAGCTATGCCCCATTTAGCGGGTTTTCTTCCCTTTTCGCAGTGTCTGTGGCTAGATTCGCAATGAGTCATATTTACATCTACTTCGACAGTAGTTGTACTAGCCCGACCCGCGGGGCCCAGGAGAGCCCCTGACGATCAGCCATCCACCCGCCCACCTATCCGTTCGACACGGTTTCAAGGGGACTAGCGCAATGGCAGATTTCTCCCGCCTTCCCGGACCCAACGCCGATCTGTGGGACTGGCAACTCCTCGCGGCCTGCCGCGGGGTGGACAGCTCCCTGTTCTTCCACCCCGAGGGAGAGCGCGGCGCGGCACGGAGTGCGCGCGAGAACTCGGCGAAAGAGGTCTGCATGCGGTGCCCGGTACGCGCGGAGTGCGCGGCACACGCACTCGCCGTGCGGGAGCCCTACGGCGTATGGGGCGGCCTCACCGAGGACGAACGCGAAGAGCTCATGGGACGCGCCCGGAACCGCCTGATCTCGGCGGCACCGGCGCCCGCGCCCGTCACCACCGTGACACCCATGACGTCCATGACGTCCACGACGACACCAGACATGAAGGAACGTTTCTTCAGCGAGCGTTGAGCCTGTGACGGAACAGGCGTACCACTGACACGACCGCGCCCACGCGCGCGTGGCGCAGTGCCTACGCGCGCGTGGCGGCGCGGGTCAGCTCGGTGAGCGTGGCCGCGACGGCCGGCACCTGGGCCAGGTCCGGCAGGGTCAGGGCCACGATCTCCCGCTCCACGGCAGGCTCCACGGCCACGGTCCGCGCCCCCTTGGGGCGCACGGACTCGATGGCGAGCTCGGGCAGGACGGCGACGCCGAGCCCGGCGCCGACCAGGCCCACCACGGCCGGGTAGTCGTCGGTGGCGAAGTCGATGCGCGGGGTGAAGCCCGCCTCCTCGCACACGTCCACGAGCTGGCGGCGGCAGCGCGGGCAGCCGGCGATCCAGGACTCCTCCGCGAGCTCCGCGATGCCGACCGAACCGGCCTCGGCGAGCCGGTGCCCCTCGGGTACGAGGCCCACGAGCCGGTCCGCGAGCAGCGGGCGGACGACGAGGTCGTCCCACTCGGCCTGCCCCGCCCCGTACCGGAAGGCGAGGGCCACGTCGCAGTCGCCCTCCCGGAGCATCTCGATGGAGCGCGGGGGCTCCGCCTCGACGAGGGAGACGCGGGTGCCGGGGTGCGCGGCGCGCAGGGCGGCGAGCGCGGTGGGGACGAGGGTGGAGCTGCCGCTGGGGAACGAGACGAGGCGGACGCGGCCCGCGCGGAGTCCGGCGATGGCGGCGACCTCCTCCTCGGCGGCCGTGAGGCCCGCGAGGATGCCGGAGGCGTGGCGCACCAGGACCTCGCCGGCCTGGGTGAGGCGCATCTCGCGGCCCGTACGGATCAGCAGCGGGGTGCCGGCGGAGCTTTCGAGCGCCTTCATCTGCTGGCTGACGGCGGGCTGGGTGCAGCCGAGTTCGCGCGCGGCGGCCGAGAAGGAACCGGTGGCGGCGACGGCGCGCAGGACGCGGAGGTGGCGGGCCTCGATCATGGGGACAAGCATAAGCGAGTCTTGGGCGAAGCGGCGAATGCATAGAGCTTCCTTTGAGGTGGATATTCGCGGAAGCGCCCGCATCAGGTGCCTGCATAAGGTGCCTGCATGACCTTGTTGAGCGTGAACGCGGGCCGTGCCCGGCCTGCGGAGTACACCGAGTCCGCGTCGAAGAGGACGGCCATCGACAAGCGGCCCGTCGACGGGCCCGTACGGATCGAGGCCCCGGGGCCGCCGGGTGTCGGGGGCAGCGGGGTGGCCGGGGACGAGGTCTGCGACCTGCGGTTCCACGGCGGCCGCGACCGGGCCGCGTACGCCTTCGCCCGGGAGGACCTGGACCTGTGGGAGCGGGAGCTCGGGCGGGAGCTGACCAACGGCTCCTTCGGCGAGAACCTCACGACGCTCGGCCTCGACGTGAACGGGGCCCTGATCGGGGAGCGCTGGCGGATCGGCGAGGACGTCGTCTTGGAGGTGACCGGCGGGCGCATCCCCTGCCGGACGTTCGCGGGCTTCCTGGAGGAGAAGGGCTGGGTGAAGCGGTTCACGCAGTCGACGGCCGGACCCGGCGCGCTGCTGCGGGTGATCGTGCCGGGCGAGGTGCGGGCGGGCGACCCCATCACGGTCGTGCACCGGCCGGACCACGAGGTCACCGTCGCGCTGCTGCACCGCGCGGCGACCACCGAACGCACGCTGCTGCCGGGCACCTTGGTCGCCGCGGAGTGGATGGAGTCGGGGCTGCTCGCGCTCGCGCGCCAGTACGCGGAGAAGTACGGCCGGGCGGGGCACTAACGTGCCGGTATGACGACTGCACTGATTACGGGCGCCACCGCGGGCATCGGCGCCGCCTTCGCACGGAGGCTGGCGGCGGACGGTCACGACGTGGTGCTGGTGGCCAGGGACGTGAAGCGGCTCCGGGAGCAGGCCACCGAACTGCACGACCGGCACGGTGTGGAGGCCGAGGTCCTCTCGGCGGACCTGGCCGAGGAGAAGGGCATCGCGGCCGTCGAGGCGCGGCTCTCGGACCCGAGGCAGCCGGTCGACATGCTCGTGAACAACGCCGGCTTCGGCAACAAGGGCCGCTTCCTCGAGGTGTCCATGGCCGACGAGTTGAAGATGCTGACGGTGCACTGCGAGGCGGTGCTGCGGCTGACCTCGGCGGCGGCCGGCTCGATGAAGGAGCGCGGCCGCGGCGCGGTCGTGAACGTCGCCTCGGTGGCGGCCTTCGTGCCCCGCGGGACGTACGGGGCGTCGAAGGCCTGGGTCGTGCAGTTCACCCAGGGCGCGGCGCGGGACCTCGCGGGCAGCGGGGTGCGGCTGATGGCGCTCTGCCCCGGCTTCGTCCGGACGGAGTTCCACGAGCGGGCCGGGATGGGGACGGAGAACATCCCGGGCTGGATGTGGCTCGACGCGGACAAGCTGGTGACGGCGGCGCTCGGGGACCTGGAGCGGGGGAAGACGCTGTCGATCCCCGACCCCCGCTACAAGGCCCTCATGGGTGTGGTGAAGCTGGCGCCGCGCGGTCTGCTCGGCGGGGTCTCGTCCAAGGCGGGACGCAAGTACGGCCCCAAGTAGGGCCGTTCCGCCTGCGTCCGGGGTCGGTTCACGCCGGGACGAGGGCGTCGAGGTCCAGCCGGGTGGTGGTGCCGGGGGTCCCGGTGGCCGTGCTGTCGTGCTGCCAGGTCACGTGGAGGGTGTGGCCGGTGACCCGGACGTTCGCGAGGGCGGCCACGGGCGCCGGGGCCGGGTCCGCGGTCAGTGAGGCGAGGGCGACGAAGAGGGTGGCCGGGCCGGTCGTCGTGCCGTGGAGGGCCAGGGTGCGGGCCCCGGGGCCCTGGAGGGTCTCCCCGGTGGGGAGTTCGCCGGCCGCCGTGTCCTGCGGGTAGCCGTGGACCGGGTGGAGCTCGGCGCGCGGCCCTTCGGGAGTCGTGGCCCAGCCCGTCTGCCGTACGGGGGTCCCCTCCGGGGCGCCGAGCACGAGGTGGGCGCGGACCTCGGCGCGGCCGTGGGCGAGGGTCGCCGAGAGGACCCGGACGCCGGGGCGGGGGGTGTGCAGGGAGGCCGCCCAGTTCTCCCCCGCGCCCGCCGGGGCCGCGGGGCCGCGCGTGGTGGCCCGGCCGTCCGCCGCGAGCAGGGCGAAGTGGTTGTCGGCGGGGGCCGGGGCGATGCTGGGGCCGGTGCGGGTGGAGTAGGCGTGGCGGGCGTAGCCGGGGTCGTCCTCGGCGCCGGGTGCGCTGTGGACGTGGTTGCTGCCGTGGTTGTGGAGGCGTACGAGCCCGTCGGCGGCGGTCGTCTGGACGAGCAGCCCGGCGGGGGCGAAGGGGCGGACGGTGTCGGTACGTTCGGCGGGAAGGGCTTCCTCCGGATCGGTCCAGGCAGGATGGTCCGCGGGGAGCAGGAGGCCGAGGAAGCCCTTGGAGGCCCAGTAGGGGGAGCCGGGGCCCGAGTACTCCTGGACGAGGGGCGGGTACGGGCCGTGCCAGCCGAGGGTGAGGAGCCCGTTCGGGTCGGTGGCGCCGCGGTCGAGGAAGTGGCGCAGGGACCCGGAGGCGAGGCGGCGGGTGGCGCCGGGGGTGAGTGGGGTGTGGCCGGTGAGGGTGCCGAGCCAGGGGGCGGCGGCCGCGGCGAACCGGTAGATCAGGGAGCGCCCGTACGGGAGGGGGGAGCCGTTCGCGTCGAAGAGGTGGACGTGGTCGTCGAGGTGGCGGCGCAGGCGGGGGCCGTAGCGGTCGAGGAGGGTCCGGTCGCCGGCGAGGTAGGCGTGGAGGACGGGGTAGAAGTGCAGGGCCCAGGCGTTGTAGTGGTCGAAGGCGCGGTTGTCGCCGTCGCTGTACCAGCCGTCGCCGAGGTACCAGTCCTCGATGCGGGCGAGGGAGCGGTCGACGGTGGCGGCGGCCCGGTCGGTCTCGATGCCGGCGTCCTGGAGGAAGCCGGCGACGGTGAGGCCGAAGAGCCACCAGTTGTTGTCGACGGGGGACGGCCGGAGGGCGGGGCGGAGCCAGTCGACGACGCGGTGGCGGGTGCGCTCGTCGAGGCGGTCCCAGAGCCAGGGGCGGGTGAGGCGGAGGCCGAGGGCGACCGACGCGGACTCGACGACCGCCTGGCGGGTGTCGGTGGTGAGGGGCCAGGAGTCGGGGTCGTCGGTGCCGGGCTCCGCCGTGCCGGCCGCGAGGCCTTCGGCGTACCGGGCGAGGTGGCCGTGGGGGTCCTCGCCCTGGCTCCCCGCGACGCGGAGGGCAGCGAGGAGGAAGGTGCGGGCCCAGCCCTCCAGGCCGTCGGAGCGGGCGCCGGACCAGCTGGGGCGGGGTCCCGGGAGGTCGATCAGGGCGCCGCGGGGGGAGGCGTACGGGCGGACGGCCCGGAGGAGGCGGTCGGCCGTGGTCTCCCAGTGGGCACGGGTCCAGCCGGTGTACGGGCTGAGCTCACGGTTCTCGGGCGGGGTGGGCATGATGCTCCCTGAGGACTCCCTGGGTGACGTCTGCGTCGCCGGGAATCCTGAACAGGCTTCGATCGAACGTCAAGGGAATCAGAGCGAATGATCGAAACTCCCGTCGTTCGATCATTCGTGGACTAGAGTCGAGAGACCCGGTCCCGGGACCATCACCACCGCGAGGGGGAACCGCACCGTGCGCGAGAGTGCCGCCGAACGACACGACCGACTGCTGGCCCTGGTCCGCGAGCGCGGCACCGCCCGGGTCGCCGAACTGGCCGAGCGGCTCGGGGTCTCCCCCGTCACCGCCCGCCGGGACGTCGAGGCGCTGGCCGCGCAGGGCCTGCTCGACCGGGTGCACGGCCAGGTGTCATGGCCCGGCGGACAGGGCACCCCGGGCGCGGCACGGCCCGGCGAGGGCCTGGTCCTCGGCCTGCTCGCCCCCTCCGCCACGTACTACTTCGCCGAGGTCATCCGGGGTGCGCACGAGGCGGCGGCCCGGGCCGGCGCCCGGCTGGTGCTGCGGGTGTCGGACTACCGGCCGGAGGAGGACCGCGCCCGCACGGAGGGCCTGCTCGCGGCGGGCGCGGAGGGCGTCCTCGTCGCACCCGGCTGGCGCGGCCCCGAGGACCGGTCGGCCTACGGGGACTGGCTGGCCGAACTCCCCGTACCGGCCGTGCTCCTGGAGCGCAGGGCCGAGCCCGGCAGTCCGCTCGACGGCCTGGACCGGGTCGTCTCCGACCACGGCCACGGCGTGCTGCTCGCCCTGCGCCACCTGCTCGGACTCGGCCACGCGACGCCGCTGCTCGTGGCCCGCGGGGACTCCCCGACCGCGCTCGCGGTGCGCGCCGGGTACGCCGAGGCGCTGGGGACACTGGGCCTGAAGGAGCCCCGGCCGGTCATCGAGTCCGTACCGGCCGAGGCCGACCCGGAGGGCTTCGAGCGGGCCGTGCGCGCGCTGCACGAGGCGGTCCGCTCGGGTCTCGCGGGCGCGGCCCTCGTCCACAACGACGTGGACGCGATCGAGATCGTGCAGCGCCTGGCCGAGCTGGGCGTCCGGGTGCCGCAGGACCTGGCCCTGATCGCGTACGACGACGAGGTCGCGGCCCTCGCCGACACCCCGCTGACGGCGGTCGCCCCGCCCAAGCGGCAGGTGGGGCGGTACGCCGCGGAGCTGCTGGTGGAGCGCCTCACCGAAGAGGGCGCGGGCGCGGCGGGAGACGCGGGCTCCGGCGAGGAGGCGCCGCGGCGGCACCTGAGCCTGCTGCCGCGGCTGCGGGTGCGGGACTCGTGCGGGGTGCGGCTCACGCCCTCCGCCTGACTCCCCCCGGGGCGCACTTCACGCCCCACCGTCTGATCATTTTTCGATCAATCAATCTTTCGCTCTTGACTTCGGTCATGAACGGTCACAGGATCACGGCCACAACCTCCCCGCCGCCCTCAGGAGTCGTGTCGTGAGCCTCAGTCGGAGCAGAACGTCCTGTGTCATAGCCGCCACCGCCAGCGCCCTCGCCGTCCTCACGGCCTGCGGCGGCAGCGGTGCGGACTCCGCGAACAAGCCCGCAGGGCCCGTGACCATCACCTTCTGGGGCTGGGCCAAGGGCTCCAAGGACGTCGTGGACGCCTTCAACGCCTCCCACACCGACATCCAGGTCAAGTTCGAGGAGATCCCCTCCGGCACCGCCGGCGGCTACGCCAAGATCTCCAACGCCGTGAAGGCGGGCAACGCCCCCGACCTGGTCTCCATCGAGTACTCCTCGCTCCCCGAGTTCGTGAGCTCCGGCGCCCTCCAGGACATCGGCGACCAGTTCACCGAGGCCGACCGGGCCAAGCTGCTCCCGCAGTCCGTCGAACTCACCACGCTCGGGGGCAAGTCCTGGGCCGTGCCCTTCGACGCCGCCCCGCAGGCCTTCTTCTACCGCAAGGACCTCTTCGCCACGTACAAGGTCCAGGCCCCCGCCACCTGGGACGAGTTCAGGAAGGCCGCCGAGCAGGTCAAGAAGGCCGACGCCAAGGCCCGTATCGCCACCTTCTTCCCCGACGACCCCACCACCTTCGAGGCGATGGCCTGGCAGGCCGGCGCCCAGTGGTTCAAGGCCGAGAACGACACCTGGAAGATCGACACGACCGACGCCGCCACCACCAAGGTCGCCGCCTACTGGCAGGGCCTCCTCGACGACGGTCTCGTCCACAAGAACGCCTCGTTCAGCCCCGAGTGGACCGGCTCCCTCAAGAACGGCACCACCATCGGCTACCTCGGCGCCTCCTGGGGCGCGGGCGTCCTCAAGGGCACCCTGCCCGAGCAGAGCGGCAAGTGGGCCGTGGCGCCCATGCCCAGCTGGGACGGCAAGCCCGCCAGCGGCATGCTCGGCGGCACCTCCTTCGCCGTCACCAAGGACAGCAAGCAGAAGGCCGCCGCCGTCACCTTCGCCGAGTGGATGTCCACCACCGAGGAGGGCGTGAAGGCCCGCATCGCCTCCGGCACCTCCTCCGCCTTCCCCGCCGCCGCGGCCCTGCGCCCCGTCGCCAAGAAGGCCTTCGACGCGAGCTACTACGGCGGCCAGGACATCTACGCCCTCTTCGAGGCCTCCGGCGCCTCCATCAACCCCAACTGGGCCTGGGGCCCGACCACCGGCACCACCAACACCACGATCAAGGACCACTTCGGCAAGATCACCCAGGGCGGCCCCGGCATCACGGACGCCGTCAAGGCCGGCCACGACGCCACCGTCGCCGAACTCACCAAGCGCGGCCTGAAGGTCGAGGGCTGACCGGATGAAGGCCCGCACCCGCGCCGCCGCGATCCTGCTGACCCCCTTCTTCGTCCTCTTCACCGCGGTGATGGTGGTGCCGATCGGCTACGCGGTCTGGCTCAGCCTCTTCACCGAGAAGCAGTCCGGACTGGGCTTCGGCGGCACCGAGACCATCTTCACCGGCCTCGACAACTACACGGCGGCGCTGGGTGACCGGGCCTTCCGCGAGGGCTTCGGCGTCCTGCTCGGATACTGCCTGTTCTACATCCCGCTGCTGCTCGTCGGAGCCCTCGGCCTCGCCCTTCTCCTCGACTCGGCCCTCGCCCGCGCCCGCCGCTTCTTCCAGCTCGCGCTCTTCCTGCCGCACGCCGTCCCCGGCATCATCGCCGCCCTGATCTGGGTCTACCTCTACACCCCCCAGCTCAGCCCGGTCGTCAAGGCGATGGAGGCGGGAGGCATCGGCTTCGACTTCTTCTCCCCCGAAGGCGCCCTGCCCTCCATCGTCAACATCGCCCTGTGGGAGTGGCTCGGCTACAACATGGTCATCTTCTACGCGGCCCTCCAGGCCATCGACCGCTCCGTCCTCGAAGCGGCCACCGTCGACGGGGCCGGCGCCTGGCGCATCGCCTTCTCCATCAAGGTCCCGCTGGTCAAGGCCTCGCTCGCGATGGTCGGCCTCTTCACGGTCATCGGCTCGCTCCAGCTCTTCACCGAACCGCTGATCCTCAACAAGGGCACCGGCTCCGCCGTCACCTCCACCTGGACGCCGAACATGTACGCCTACACCGCGGCCTTCGACCGCAACGACTACGGGCTCGCCGCCGCGGCCTCCGTACTCCTCGCCCTGACCGCCGCGCTGCTCTCCTTCGCGGTGACACGGCTGACGGCCCGGAACCGGAAGGGGAAGGCGGCATGAGCAAGCCTCGTACCGGCAACGTCTGGCTGTCCAAGGCCGCTGTCAACGGCGCTCTCGTCCTCGCCGTCGTCTACATGCTCTTCCCCCTCGTCTGGCTGCTGACCGCCGCCACCAAGGACGCCGGCGGCCTCCTCGCCGGCGACGCCTTCTCCTTCGACGGCTTCGACCTCGGCGGCAACCTCTCCCGGCTCGCCGAGTACAACGACGGCATCTACTTCCACTGGTACGCGAACAGCCTGCTCTACGCCGGATTCGGCGCCCTCGCCTGCTCGTTCGTCAGCGTCGCCGCCGGATACGCCTTCCACGTCTACGACTTCCGGGGCAAGGAACAGCTCTTCGGCGTCGTCCTCCTGGGCGTGCTCGTCCCCACCACCGCGCTCGCCCTGCCGATGTACCTCCTCGCCAGCGAGGTCGGCGTCGTCAACACCTACTGGGCCGTCCTGATCCCCGTCCTCGTCAACCCCTTCGGCGTGTACCTCTCCCGGGTCTTCTGCGCGGGCTACATCCCCGACGAGGCCCTGGAAGCCGCCCGGATCGACGGGGCCGGCGAGCTGCGCGTCTTCTGGTCCATCGGTCTGCGCATGGTCATGCCCGGCTTCGTGACCGTCTTCCTCTTCCAGTTCACCGCCATCTGGAACAACTTCTTCCTCCCCCTGGTGATGCTCTCCGACCAGAAGCTCTACCCCCTGAGCCTCGGCCTGTACGCGTGGAACAGCAACGCCCACGCCGAACCCGACTTCTACCCCCTCGTCGTCACCGGATCCCTGCTCGCCGTCGTCCCCCTCGTCGTCGCCTTCGTCTCCCTCCAGCGCCACTGGAAGGCGGGTCTGACCGCCGGCAGCGTCAAGTGAGGAGCACACGTCCCACGATGCACCCCGCCACTGACAACCGCCCCGCCCTCCTCCTCGCGATGGGCCCCGACACCGCGGACCGCCTGCTCACCGACGCCCACCGGCGGCGCCTCACGGCACTCACCCGCACCGACCCGCACCTCGTCGCCCACGACCTCACCACCCCCGACGCGCGCACCGCCGCCGCCCTCGCCGAGGCCGAACTCCTCCTCACCGGCTGGGGCGCCACCCCCCTCACCACCGAGGTCCTCGACCGCGCCCCCCGCCTGAAGGCCGTCGTCCACGCCGCCGGCTCCGTCAAGCACCACATCACCGACGCCTGCTGGGACCGCGGCCTCCGCGTCACCACGGCCGCCGCCGCGAACGCGCTGCCCGTCGCCGAGTACACCCTCGCCGCGATCCTCTTCGCCGGAAAGCAGGTCCTCCGCTCCGCCCGGCGCTACGCCGAACTCCGCACCGACGACGCCTGGCTCACCGAATCCGCCGCCTGGGGCAACCACCGCCGCACGATCGGCATCGTCGGGGCCTCCCGCATCGGCCGCCGGGTCATCGAACTCCTCCGCCCCTTCGACTTCGAGATCCTGCTGTACGACCCGTACGCCGAGGTCCCGCCACCCGGCGTGGAACTGACCGACCTCGACGACCTCTGCGCCCGCAGCACGGTCGTCTCGGTCCACGCGCCGCAGCTCCCCTCGACGTACCGCATGATCGGCCCGGCCCAGCTCGCCGCGATGCCCGACGGCACGACCCTGATCAACACGGCCCGCGGCTCCCTCATCGACGAGACGGCCCTCCTCCCCCACCTCCTCTCGGGCCGCCTCCACGCGACCCTGGACGTGACGGACCCGGAACTCCCGCCCGTCGGATCGCCGTTGTGGACCCTCCCCAACGTCCTCCTCACCCCCCACGTGGCCGGCTCCCTCGGCAACGAACTCCACCGCATGACCGACCAGGCGCTGGAGGAGGTGCGGCGGTACGTCCACGGCGAGCCGTTCGCGGAGGAGGTCCGGGCGTCAGACCTCCAGCACTCGGCGTAGGCGCGCCGCCTCGGTCTCGACGAGCTCCAGGGTCTCCGGAGCCACGTGGAGGACGGCGGGCAAGGTGTCGGCCCGGAGCCCGAGGCCCAGGGCGCAGGCGGCGAAGCGGCGGGCTCTGACGGGATCCGGGTGCATGCGGGCAAGGGCGGCGTACCCCGCACCGCACGGAGCGCCGAAGTGGTGCAGTTCGGCGAGCAGGGTCGCGGTGCGGTCGTACTCGCCGGCCCGGAGCAGCTCGGCGACGAGCCCGGGGAGGGCGACCCAGGCCTCGTCTGTCCCCAGAGTCCGTACGTGGTCGGCCGCTTCGTCGTACTCGCCGGCGACGGCCAAAGCCTCTGCGGCGTGGAGGGGCGAGTAGTCGGCCGCCCCGAATACGAGGCCCTTCGCGACGGCCCGCCCCTCGCTCAGCCGGGACCAGGCAACGGCGGACACCAAGTCCGAACCGGTCGCGCTTCCCTCGTCGGCGGCAAAACCCAACAGCCTCTGGGCCGCGTCCCGTTCCCCGGATCGAGCGAGCTGCAGCACCATCAGGACGCGCTTCGCCTCCAGGCCGGATGCAAGGGAGAGACGGGACAAGAGGTCCGCCGCGCGCGACCGTGCACCCGCCCGCGCGAACGCGACGGCCGCGGCCCCGACCACGTACGACGGCGTGGCGGGATGGCCGATCAGGCGGTCGACACCGTCGAAGTCCCCTTCGGCCACGTAGGCCGCCGCGACCTCGGAGAGCAGCGGGGCGAGGTGGAAGGAGTCGGCCCGCCGGGCACACCGTTCGGCCCGCTCGGCCTGCCCCGCGCCCAGCATCGCGGACACGACGGCCGGAACGTCGAGGATCCAGTCGTCACCGATGGCCCGGACAAGACGTGCCGCAGTCTCGCGTCGGCCGGCGGTTCCCACGGCACGAGCGATCCACGCGAGTTCGCCGACCAAGGCCGCACGGGTGGGCGCGCGATGCCTGCGTTCCTCCTCCACGAGCAGCTCCCGCGCCTCGGTCACGCGGCCGACGCGATGAAGGGCGTCCGCCAGAGCGACGGCTACCGCCGGGTCCCGGTTCTCGGCCATCAGGGCCCGGGCACGCTCGACCCGCCCCTCCTCGACCAGTCGCCGCATGAGGGCGCCCAGCACCCGCACTCCGGCGGCGCCGGCCACGAGGCGGTCGGCCAACGCCGCCACCCCGTCCAGCCTGCCGGACGCCATCAGGGCAGAGCCGATGGCCGCCCACGCCCCGAAATCCGCGTCCCCCGGCAAGCCGGCCGCGAGAGCCAAGGCCTCCTCGACCTCGCCCGCCGAGGCCAGCCTCCGGGCGAGCCTGCCCCGCACGCCCGCCGCGCTCGTGGCTTCCAGCGTCTCGGCCGCGGCCAGCGCACGCTCCCGCTCGCCCCGCTCCGCCAGCACCTCAGCGAACAGATCCGGGCCCACCTTGCGCGCGTGCTCACGTGCCGCGTCGAAATCCCCTGCCGCCACAAGGGCGACGACCCGCTCCCGCCATGCAAATCGGCTGGTCGTGATCGCGTCGGTCGCCCAGTGGACGCGCTCCTCTCCCAGGCGCAGAGCCGCCTCGGCCTGCTCCTGGCGCCCCGCGTCGCTCAGCACGACCGAGACACGAAGCGCGACCTCCCCCAGCACGTAACCGACCGGAACGCGGACGGCCCCCACTCCAGCCGCGATCCCGGCCCGGATCAGCGACTCACCGATGTCGGCCGCCGCCATGGCCCGGGTGGAACGATCGGGCTCCGCACCGGCCAGGGCGTGGGCCCACGCGTGTTCCCCCGCCGCGCACAACGCGCGAACCAGCGCCAGGAGGACCTCGGGCCGGGCGGACCCGACCGTCGGCACCAGTCCGGCGGCGCGCTCGTACGCGCCGAGCTCGATCCACAGCATCGTGGTGGTCCTCGCGGCCTCGTCGTACGTGTACCCCGACCGGAACACCCTGGTCGCGGCCTCCGCGTCCTCGGCCAGTCCGACGGCCCGCTCCCGCTCGCCGAGTTCCAGAAGCCGCGCCGCCATCGCGCACAGCGCCTTGACCGTGGGCAGGCCCCCCAAGCTCCGCGCCAGTCCCACCGCCCGGTCGAACTCACCGACCCCGACCCACCCGGCTGCCAGCACCGGCGGCACTCCACCGCTGCGGCGCTCCAGCTCCCCGCGGTGGAACGCCAAGCGCAGCGCCACCGTCACCAGGTCGGCCCGGTCATCCCCGGCCACGAGCACGGCCTCCGCGGCCCGCACTTCCCCCAGCGCCACCCCGTCCGCGCCGGTCCTGGCCAGCAACCGGTCATGTCGTACGACGTCCAGCGCGCAGCCCACCAGCCGGTCCACCTCGCTGGCCGCGCGCAGCATCGGGACGTACTCATGGAGCAGATAGGCCGGGCTCTCCTCGGGCCAGCCGCGGCCACGCCAGGTCCCGGCCCAGACGCCCAGCGCGCTCCTCCACCGGTCGAGCTCCCGGTCGCCGAGCATCTCCCGTGCCCGAACGGCCAGTTCCTCGTGCGCCAGCAGGCAGGCGTCGCCGCGCAGCGTGAAGGTGCGCGCGAGACCCGTGCGGAGCAGGTCCCGCACCCGGTAGGGCACGTCGCCGGTCAGCTCGGCGAGGTCGTCGGCGGTGAGACCGCCGCCCGCCGCGGTCACCAGACCCAGCAGTTCGTACGCCAGACCTCCCGACAGCAGCAGGGACTTCAGTTCCCGCTCGGCCTCGGCCCGGATCGCGCGGGCCCTCGGGGACGGGGTCAGGAACCGTACGGCCTCCGGGTCCCGGAGCGGGTGGTTCTCCGGCACGTCGGCCGGGAGGGGCGGGTTGAGGCGGCCCGAGACGATCACCCGGAGGTCGTGCGGCAGCAGGCTCGCGATCGAGTGGGCGTCCGGGCCCGTCGTCACGCCCCGGTCCTCGTCCAGGCCGTCGACGAGGAGGACCAGGCGCTCGCCGCGCGCGGCGCAGGCCGCGGCGGCCGAGGCGTACAGGCGTAGCAGATGGGCCTCGCGGGTGGCGGGGGTCAGGAGGGCGGGGAGGCCTTCGCCGGACAGTTCCGCCAGCTGCTCCAGGACGACGTCCACGTACGCGACGACGTCGTTCTGGGCGCCGAGGCGGGCCGTGATGAAGAAGGGGACGATCCGTACGCCCGGCGGTGGGTTGAGGGCGAACCAGGAGAGCAGCGCGGTCTTTCCGGCCCAGGCCTCCGCGCGCCACCAGGCATACAGGGGGTCGGAGTCGGCCGAGCAGAACGCCGCGAGCTCCGCCAACTCGGCCTTACGGTCGACGAGTTCCGCGGGGGCGATCCGGCGGACCTGCTCCCGGTACGCGGAACGCACCGCGATCGGCTCCGGCGGTCCGATCCGGTTGCCGTCGCCGATCACGACGACGCCCGCCCCGTTCTCGACCGTGATCGGCGCCCGCCGCTCTCCCCCTGCCCGCTCCATGCACCCAACCTAGACTGGAAGGGTCCTACCGGGGTCGGGAGGCGCCATGACCTTCGTACAGATAATCGACTGCAAGACGAGTCGGGTGGACGACCTGAACCGGCTCATGGACCAGTGGGTCGAGCAGACCGAGGGCAAACGGACGGCGACCCACAGCATCGTCGGCAAGGACCGTTCCGACGGCTCCCACATCGTGGAGATCGTCGAGTTCCCCTCGTACGACGTGGCCATGCGCAACTCGCAGCTGCCCGAGACCGACCGGATCTTCCGGGAGATGGTCGCGCTCTGTGACGAGATGCCGACCTTCACCGACCTGGACGTGGTCCGGGACGAGGCGCTGTACAAGACCAACGCCCGGCGGCTCATGGAGATGTTCTCCGACCAGCCGGAGCTGGCGCTGCTCGACGAGGTGCTGGCCGAGAGCTACCACGACCACGATCCGACCAACGAGCAGGACGTCATCGGCATGGACGCCGTCCGGCGCGAGGTGGAGATGTGGCGGGGCGGCTTCGACTTCGCCTTCACCGTCGACGACCAGATCGCCGAGGGCGACCGGGTCTGCACCCGGTGGACGTGGCGGGGCAGCCACACCGGCGACTTCATGGGGCTTCAGCCGACCGGCATGGACGTGAGCATGACCGGCACGGTCATCCACCGCTTCCGGGACGACGGGAAGATCGTCGAGGGCTGGTGGCAGTACGACCTGCTCGGGCTCATGGGGCAGCTCGGCGCCGTGGAGGGGTGAGACGGACGGAGACGCAGCGAGGCCCGGTGCCCCCGCGACGGGGGCACCGGGCCTCGGTGGTCAGCTACGAGCTAGGACACGCGTCAGTGCGAGTGACCGTGGCCGTGGCCGTGGCCCGCGTCCGCCGGCTCCTCTTCCTTCTTCTCCACCACGAGGGTCTCGGTGGTGAGCAGGAGGGAGGCGATCGAGGCGGCGTTCTCCAGGGCGGAGCGCGTCACCTTCACCGGGTCGATGACGCCGGCCTTGACCAGGTCGCCGTACTCGCCGGTCGCGGCGTTGAAGCCCTGGCCCTTGTCGAGCTCCGCCACCTTCGAGGTGATGACGTAGCCCTCGAGGCCGGCGTTCTCGGCGATCCAGCGCAGCGGCTCGACGGCGGCGCGGCGGACGACCGCGACACCCGTGGCCTCGTCGCCGGTCTTGTCGAGGTTGCCCTCGAGGACCTTGACGGCGTGGACCAGGGCGGAGCCACCACCGGAGACGATGCCCTCCTCGACCGCGGCGCGGGTCGCGGAGATGGCGTCCTCCAGACGGTGCTTCTTCTCCTTCAGCTCCACCTCGGTGGCGGCGCCGACCTTGATCACGCACACGCCGCCGGCCAGCTTCGCGAGGCGCTCCTGGAGCTTCTCACGGTCCCAGTCGGAGTCCGTGGACTCGATCTCGGCCTTGATCTGGCCGACGCGGCCCGCGATGTCCTCGGCGTTGCCGCCACCGTCGACGATGGTGGTGGAGTCCTTGGCGATGGTCACGCGGCGGGCGGTGCCCAGCACGTCCAGACCGGCCTGGTCGAGCTTGAGGCCGACCTCCTCGGCGATGACGGTGGCACCGGTGAGGGTGGCCATGTCGCCGAGCATCGCCTTGCGGCGGTCGCCGAAGCCGGGGGCCTTGACGGCCACGGCGTTGAAGGTGCCACGGATCTTGTTGACGACCAGGGTCGACAGGGCCTCGCCCTCGACGTCCTCGGCGATGATCAGCAGCGGCTTGCTGGCGCCGGCCTGGATGACCTTCTCCAGGATGGGCAGCAGGTCCTGGATCGAGGAGATCTTGCCCTGGTTGATCAGGATGTACGGGTCGTCGAGGACGGCCTCCATACGCTCCTGGTCGGTGACCATGTACGGGGACAGGTAGCCCTTGTCGAAGGCCATGCCCTCGGTGAAGTCGAGCTCCAGGCCGAAGGTGTTGGACTCCTCGACGGTGATGACACCGTCCTTGCCGACCTTGTCCATCGCCTCGGCGATGAGCTCGCCGACCTGCTGGTCCTGCGCGGAGAGCGCGGCGACGGCGGCGATGTCGGACTTGTCCTCGATCGGGCGCGCGGTGGCGAGGAGCTCCTCGGAGACGGCCTTGACGGCGGCGTCGATGCCCTTCTTCAGGGCGGCCGGGGAGGCGCCGGCGGCGACGTTGCGCAGACCCTCGCGGACCAGGGCCTGGGCGAGCACGGTGGCGGTGGTGGTGCCGTCACCCGCGATGTCGTTGGTCTTGGTCGCCACCTCCTTCACCAGCTGGGCGCCGAGGTTCTCGTACGGGTCCTCGATCTCGACCTCACGGGCGATCGTGACACCGTCGTTGGTGATGGTGGGGGCGCCGAACTTCTTGTCGATGACGACGTTGCGACCCTTGGGGCCGATCGTCACCTTCACCGTGTCGGCAAGCTTGTTGACGCCGCGCTCAAGGGCGCGACGGGCGTCCTCGTCGAACTTCAGGATCTTCGCCATGGGAGCGGTTCAGCCCTCTCGGAATGGGGTGGAAACGAACCGCGCCCCCGGACGCCCTGTGCGGGGTCAAGGGGCGCAGCTCAAAGCATCTGCTTCAGATACTTCGGTGAATTACTTCTCGATGATCGCGAGCACGTCGCGAGCCGAGAGGACGAGGAACTCCTCGCCGTTGTACTTCACCTCGGTGCCGCCGTACTTGCTGTAGAGCACGACGTCGCCGACCTGAACGTCGAGCGGCAGGCGCTCGCCGTTCTCGAAGCGGCCCGGGCCCACGGCGAGAACAGCACCCTCCTGGGGCTTCTCCTTCGCGGTGTCCGGGATGACCAGGCCAGAGGCGGTGGTCTGCTCGGCGTCGAGCGGCTGGACCACAATGCGGTCCTCGAGCGGCTTGATGGCAACCTTGGAGCTGGTGGTCGTCACGATCCGACCTCCCCCTTCGGAGATTACGGGGTCAACTGTCTGAGGTGGCGACCAGGTGGATCCGTCGTCGCGGGTGCCGGACCTGCCCGTCGCTGTGTTGGCACTCTCCAGTGGGGAGTGCCAGAGCCGAGACTATGACCGCGATTAGCACTCGGTCAAGCGGAGTGCCAATTCCACGCTGTCGCGCGTCGCCCTGGGTCGTCTCGCGTCGGGTCGCGTCGCCCTGGTCGCGTGGTCACGCGTCGCGCCGGTCCGGTCCCGCGTCGCCACGCGTCGCGTCGTTCCGGTCCCGCGTCGTTCCGGTCTCGGTACGGGTAACGCCGGGGCGGACCCCGCGGTTCCGTACGACGGTGCGGCCATGACGACCTCCCCTCCCCCGGTACGCCCGGCCGGCGACGCCCTGTTCGGCGTCCTCCTCCTCGTCCTGGAGGGCGCGATCGTCCTGATCGCCGCTTTCACCCTGGGCATGCGGCGGTGGGCCGGGAGCTACGACCCGCGCCCCGCCGGACCTCCCCCGATGGACTGGGTGCCGGTGCTGGTCTTCGGGGCGGTCACGGCCGGCGTCCTGCTGCTCGCCTGGGCCATGCTGCGCGGCGGCCTGCCCTGGACCGCGGGGGGCCAGTTCCTGGCGGCCGCGCTGCTCGGCATCGGCACGCTGGCCTTCGGGATCCAGGAGTGGGCGCGGGCGCACCCCGCACCGCCGGGGCCGACGGCCCCGGCGTCCCCGTCCGCGTCACGGTGCGTCTGCACCAGCGGGGGCGGGCCGTGCGAGTGCCCGGGAGGGTGACCCTCCGGTGTGGCCTGAGCGGGGCTCAGGGACCCGCTGAGATTCCCGTACGCCCTTCCGCGCCCTCCGCCACGGTCGCGCCCTCCGCCACGGCCGTCGAGTCCGCGCCCTCCACCACGGTCTTCGAGTCCGCGCCCTCCACCACTGTCTTCGAGTCCGCGCCCTCCGCCACTGTCTTCGAGTCCGCGCCCTCCGCCATCGTCGTCGAGTCCACGCCCGCGTCCCCGTCCCGCGTCCCCATCCGCTCCGCCGCCTTCCGCCCCAGCCGCTCGATCGGGTCGACCGAGGAGGCGCAGCCGGAGGCGGCGAGCAGGACGCCGGCCAGCGCCGCGCCTGCCGCGGCCCGGCGCAGCCGGTTCACGCTCCACCCTCGCGTCACACGTAGTCCTCGAGCTTCGCGACCGCGTATCCCTTGGCCGTGATCACGTTCATGACCCGCCGGATCATGTCGGGCATCGTGCCCTTCCAGTCGCCCTTGCCCCGGAAGTGGGTGAGCACGATGTCGCCGGGATGCAGGTCCCGGTCCCACTCGCGCCACTCCATGTGGTCGGGGAAGGCCTCGGAGGCCCACAGCGGGACCGCCTTGACCCCGCAGGACTTCGCGGCGCGCAGCGTGTCCTCGTTGTAGTTGCCGTACGGCGGACGGAAGAGCGGGGGCCGCTTGCCGAACCGCTTCTCGATGACGTCCTGCATCCCGCAGATCTCGCGCTTCTGCTGCTTGTACGAGAGTCCGGGCAGGTAGCGGTGGTTGAGGGTGTGGTTGTGCAGGGCGACCCCGGACTCCAGCGACTTCTGCATCCTCGCGAAGTAGCCGTAGTCGTCCTTGACGACGTAGTCGCTGAGGAAGGCGCTGTAGGGGATGCGGAGGTCCTTCATCATCCGCAGCAGCTCGGGGTCCTTCTCCGCGCCGTCGTCGATCGTCAGGAAGACGACCTTCTCCTTGGTCGGCACGGTGGTGAAGACGGGCGGCAGGCCCTCGCCGTCCGTCTCGAACCCCTTCCGGGTGGTGATCTTCGGCTTGACCTTCGGCGGGGCCGGCGCGTCGAGCGGGGTCTTGGCGAGGCCCCACTTCTTGGCGGCGAGCGCGCGGGCGGCCTTCTGCTGACGGACCCTCTCGACGTACGCGTTGAGCGCGCCGGCCGAACCCGGAGCCTGCGCCCGGCCCTGCTGGCCGGGGCCGGGCGCGGGGGCTTCGCGCTCGGCCCCGGCTGGCCCGGCTGGCCCGGCAGGCCCGGCAGGCCCGGAGTCGGAGCAGGCCGTGGCGGCGGAGGCGAGGGCTGCGACGACGAGAGCGGCCCCTAGGGTCCGCCGGAAAGGGTGCGCGCTGATCACCATAAATTCTTCCTCTTGTCGTACAAGCTGTATGGCGCCGCATACTGTCAGTGCTCACGCGCCCTCCGGACCACGACACCGCCGGACGGCCCCCACCGTCCCCCGACCGGCCCACAGCGCCGCAGGGCCCACAATGGGACGGGTGACCGACCTCGCCCAGTTCACCGCCCTGCTCACGCCCGAGGGGCAGGCCCTGCTCGCCGCCCTGCGCGACTACGACCCCGCCCAGGAGCTGGCGGTCGTCTCCCGGCTGCGCCGCGACCACCCCGCCGAGCTCGTCACCTCGGCGGTCGGCCAGGCCCGGCTGCGCCAGCGCGCGGTGGCGAAGTTCGGCGCCGAGGACGCGTACCGGATGTACTTCACGCCCAACGGCGTCGAGCAGTCGACCCGCGCCTCGGTCGGCACCTACCGGGCGTCCCGGCTCAAGGCGCTCGGCGTCGGCAGCGTCGCGGACCTCTGCTCCGGGATCGGCGGCGACGCGATCGCCCTCGCCCGCGCCGGGATCGCCGTCCTCGCCGTCGACCGCGACCCGCTCACCGCCGAGGTGGCCCGCGCCAACGCCGAGGCGCTCGGCCTCGCGGAGCTGATCGAGGTCCGGTGCGCGGACGTGACCGAGATCGACACCGGCCCGTACGGCGCGGTCTTCGTCGACCCCGCGCGGCGCGGCGGCCGGGGCAGGATCTTCGACCCCGAGGCGTACTCCCCGCCGCTCTCCTGGGCCGTCGAGGCCGCCCGCAAAGCCCCGCACGCAGCCCTGAAGGTCGCCCCCGGCATCCCGCACGAGGCCGTCCCGGAGGACGCCGAGGCCGAGTGGATCTCGGACGGCGGGGACGTGAAGGAGGCCGTGCTCTGGTTCGGCACGGAGCCGGGCGCCCGCCGCGCCACGCTCCTGCCCTCGGGCGCGGGCCTCACCGGCCGGGGACTGCCCGACCCGGCGGTCCGCCCCGTCGGCCGCTACCTGTACGAGCCGGACGGCGCCGTCATCCGCGCGCACCTCGTCGCCGAGGTGGCGGAGGAGCTGGACGGCGGCCTGATCGACGAGACGATCGCGTACGTCACGGCGGACGCGCTCACCCCCACCCCGTACGCGGCCGCATACGAGGTCACCGACGAACTCCCCTTCAACCTCAAGAAGTTGAAGGCCCTGCTGCGGGAGCGCGAGGTCGGCACCCTGACCGTGAAGAAGCGCGGCTCGGCGGTCGAACCGGAGGAGATCCGGCGGAAGGTGAAGCCGAAGGGCCCCAACTCCGCGACGGTGCTGCTCACTCGGGTCGCGGGAGCCCCGACGATGCTCATCGGCCGGCCGGCGGGCGGGGGCCGGTGACCTGGCGGCCCCTGGCTAGAGTTCCGTAGACGGAAGGATCCAGACCTGGGGGGGCGGAGCGCCATGGCGCTGCATCCGGAGGGCATGTTCACCACCGGTCCGATCGCTCACCTCGTCGGACTGGCCGCCGGCGGACCCGATCCGCTGGAGTGGGAGGTCCTGCGCTTCGACCGCGTCACGCGGACGGAGTACTGGGACCCCGCCTGGCGGCACACCCCGCAGCACCTCGCCTCCCAGCTGGACTACCTGTCGACCGTCTTCAGCGAGGAGTTCCTCGACACCTGCCCGGAGGCGGACCGCAGGACCTGGCGGGCAGCCGCCGGAGCGCAGGGCGTGCCCGCGTTCATGACCGGCCTCGCGACGCTGCTGCGGCTCGCGGACCGCCAGAAGGACGCCACGTACGAGGAGGTGCCGCTCGCCGCGTGGGAGGTGCGGGCGCGCTTCCCGCTGCTGCTGTCGCTGGACGGCTGGGCGTACGACGGCGAGTACACCTCGTACGAGGAGAGCCTGCGGGCGTTCGTCGAGGCCGAGCACCCGTACTGCTCCTACGAGGTGATGCCCCGCCTCAACCAGGCCCTGGAGGCGCGCACGCTCTGCGCGGAGTCGGCGGCCTTCGCCGCGTCCTTCCGGGTCCTCGCGCCACAGGCGACGCCGGAGACCCTGGCGGTCCTCACCCGCGTCACGTTCACCCACATGACGGAGCACCATGCCTGAGCAGCCGACGGCCACCCCCCGTGCGGTCTTCCACGAGGAACCCTTCCCCGAACTGTTCGGGCTCGCCACCGACGCCGCCGTCAGCGCCGACGGTCAGTGGATCGCGGTCAGTTCGGTGCTGTCGGATCTGAGCCGGGTGGCGGTCTACCGCGCCGCCGACCTCTCCTGCGCGCACGTCCTGACGGTGGCCATGGAGACGGACACGATGGCCTTCCACCCCGAGCTCCCGCTCCTCGCGATCGGCTTCGACAACAGCGACGCGTACATGCGCGAGGGACTCCTCGTCCTCCTCGACCCCTCAAGCGGCCACCGCGTGGACTTCGCCGATCCCCAATGGGGTGTCGAGCTGGTCCGCTGGACGGCCCCGATCTCCCTCGAACTCACCTTCTGCGCCATGCACGACGGGGCGGAGTTCGAGCGGTCCGGGGCCGTCGTGGCCCGCGAGGAATGGCTCGGCCTCGCCCCCGACGCCCTCGACCTGCCGGCCCTCCGGAAGCAGCCGGTCGACCTGGACGCCCCTCTCCCGTACCCCGCCGACCGGGATCCCGCGCCGCAGCTCCTCCAGGCGCTCGCCGAGCGGGCCGGCCGGAGCTACGAGGGCAGGGGCGGGGTCCGGGCCGTGGCGGGGCTGAGGGACGGCCGGGTGCTCGCCACCCGGAAGGACACCGCGCTCGAGTGCTGGGCCCCCGACGGGACGCTGCTGTGGAGCGTGCCCGCGCCGTCGGCGGCCGGCGGCCGCCGGATCGAGGTCTCGGCCGACGAGCGGACGGCCCGCGTCACGGTTCCCGGCCCCGACTCCCGTACTCGCACCGGCTTCCCTCGCGTCGACCTCTCCGACGGCACGGTCCTCGACGACCCGTCGGTGCCCTTCGCTGCGGCGCTCTCGGCCCGTACGGACGGGGTGTGGGCGATCAGGGACACGTACGACCGCAGCAGCGAGAAGGAGGATCCCGCCCCCAACACCCGGATCTTCGCCGCCGACGGCACCCCGCTCGTCACGGTCCACGAGCCGGACCGGTACGACCTCGTCCCGGTCGACGCCCGCCGCTGCCCCGAGCTGCTGTACGGCCGGCGCCGCCGGGACGTGATCGCGCTCGATCCCCGCACCGGCGCCGAGACGACGCTCTTCCCGCTGGAACCCTTCTGGGTCGACCGCCCGCTCGGCCGTGCGGTGTACGTCTCCGACGACGGCGGTCCCGCGCTCCTGCACGGCCGGACGGAGCTGGTCCGCCGGGCCTTCCCCGCCGGGAACGTCGTCTGGACCCTGCCCCTGGGGCCCGAGGACGGGCCCGGGTCCGTCACGGTGGTCGACCTCGACGCGCACGCCGGCGTCCTGCACTCCCTCTGCACCGACGGCACGCTGCTCTCGGTCGACGCCGCCGACGGCACCGTCCTCGACCGGCGGCTCCTGCCCCCGCACGGTCCGCTCTCGGTGCACGCGGCCCCCGACGGCACTGTCCTCGTCGGCACCGCCGCCGGCCGGATCCTGCGCTACTGAGCGCCCGGCCCGCCGTCCGCCCGGCGCGCCCGCCCGAGGAGCAGCTCCCGCTCGCGCGCGTTCCGGGTGAGCGAGGCCGCCCGCTCGAACTCGGCCCGGGCCTCCGCCGTCCGCCCCAGCCGGGCCAGCAGGTCGCCGCGCACGCTCGGCAGCAGGTGGTAGCCCGCCAGGGCGGACCCGTCGGCCAGGGCGTCGACGAGCGCGAGACCGGCCTCCGGGCCGTCGGCCATCGAGACGGCGACCGCGCGGTTCAGCTCGACCACCGGGGAGGGCGCGACGGCCGCGAGCCGCCCGTACAGGGCGGCGATGGTCCGCCAGTCCGCTCCTCGTAGGTCACCGCCCGCGCGTGGCAGGCGGCGACGGCGGCCTGGAGGGCGTACGGGCCGTAGGTCCGCCCGTCGCCGGCGCGCTCCAGGGCGGCGAACCCGCGCCGCATCAGCAGGCGGTTCCAGCGGCTCCTGTTCTGGTCGGCGAGGAGCACCGGCTGCCCGTCGGGCCCGGTCCGGGTCGCGAAGCGGGAGGCCTGGAGCTCCAGCAGGGCCGCCAGGCCGTGGACCTCGCCCTCCCCGGCCATCAGCCCTTCGAGCACCCGGGCGAGCCGCAGCGCGTCCTCGCACAGCGCGGGCCGCAGCAGGTCGTCGCCCGCGGTGGCCGCGTACCCCTCGTTGAAGATCAGGTAGACGACCTCCAGGACGGAGCCGAGCCGGGCGGCCCGCGCCGCCCCGTAGGGCACCTCGAACTCCACGCCCGCCTTAGCCAGCGACCGCTTGGCGCGGGTGATCCGGGCCGCGACCGTCGCCTCCGGGACGAGGAAGGCACGCGCGATCTCGTCGGTCCGGAGCCCGCCGACGAGCCGCAGGGTGAGCGCCGCGCGGGCGTCGGCGGAGAGCACCGGATGGCAGGCGGTGAAGACGAGCCGGAGGACGTCGTCGTCGATGTCGCCGGGACCGGACGGCTCGGGGTCGTACGACGCCTCGTCGAGCGTCCGGCCGACCTCGGCGAGCTTGCGCGCGTACGTCTCGCGCCGCCGCACGAGGTCGACGGCGCGGTGCTTCGCCGCGGCCGTCAGCCAGGCGCCCGGACGGTCCGGGACCCCTGACCGCGGCCACTGTTCGAGGGCGGAGACGAGCGCGTCCTGGGCGATCTCCTCGGCGATGCCGACGTCCCTGACGATCCGCGCCACCGTGGCGATGATCCGCGCCGACTCCATCCGGAAGACCGTCTCAAGCGTGCTCTCCACCGTCACATCCCGTAGGAAAGCACAGCGAGGGTCAGCCCTCCGGCATCTCCTCGACCTCGCGGACCTCCAGTCCGACCTTCCACTGCGGCGGGTGGACGGCCAGGAAGCGCCGACCCCACTCGACGGCCTCGGCCATGTCCTTGCACTGGAGCATCGCGTAGCCGCCGACGACCTCCTTGGTCTCGGTGAACGGCCCGTCGGTGTACGACAGCTGACCGTCCGACCAGGTGATCCGGGTGGCCTCGGCGGTCGGCCGGAGTCCGGCGGTGTCCACCATGGCGCCGGCCTTGGTGATCTCCTCGAAGAGCGCACCCATCCGCTGCTCGAAGCCGGGGTCGGCGCTCTCCATGTCGATCGTGTTCTCCTCGATGCGGACGAGGGACAGGAAGCGGGGCATGACGACTCCTCGGTGGTGCGGTGGCGGGGCCGTTCCCCGCCTTCCACACATACGTCGAACGGCCCGGCCCCGCATCGACACCGCGCCGAAGAATCTTCCCGACGGTCCCCGGGCGCCTACACGTAGTCCTCCAGACGGGCGACGGTGAAGCCCTGCTCCTGGATCCTGCGCAGCATCGTGGCGGTCATCTCGGTCATCGTCCGGCCCTTGAGCTCGGACGGGCCCCGGAAGTGGGCCAGGATGATGTCGCCGGGGTGCAGCTTCCTGTCCCCGCGCTGGTACTGCATGTTCTTGATCTGCATGGACTCGCGCCAGAGCACGATCGCGTCCACCCCGCAGGTGCCGGCCGCGGCGCGGGTGTCCTCGTTCCAGTTGCCGTACGGCGGGCGGAAGAGCCGCGGGGGCGTGCCGTACTCCTTCGCCAGCCTGGTCTGCTGGCCGCAGATCTCCCGGCGCTGGGCCTCCCGGGAGAGGGTGCGGAGGTTGGGGTGGGTGAGTGTGTGGTTGGCGACGCCGTGGCCCTGGGCGGCGAGCGGGGCGAAGTAGCGGTAGTCCCCGCGGATCGCCGAGTCGGTGAGGAACATCGTCACCGGGACCTCGAGGTCCTTCATCATCCGCACGAACTCGGGGTCCTTCTCGGCCCCGTCGTCGATCGTGATGAAGACGATCTTCTCGTTGGTGGGGATGTCGCTGATGACGGGTACGGGGCCGCCGGCGGCGCGGACGACCGGCTTGACGGCCGGCGGCGCGGGCGGGGCCGCGAAGGGCTTGAGGCCCCATTTCCGGTACGCGGCGGCCGCGGCGCCCCCGGGCACTCCGGGCGCCTTGTGCCCGGCCTCCCCGGCCTGCCCTGCATCCCCGGCCTGCCCCGCTTCCCCGGCCTTCCCCGCGCCCCCGGCGTCCTGGGAAGCCCTGGGAGCCGCCGGGGCGGGAGCGTCACCGGGTTCCTCCGCCGAGCAGCCGGTCACCAGGAGGGCGACGGCGGTCAGGGCCGCCCACAGCGCGATCGTCTTCTTCACGCGCTGTGGGATGCCCGATCCGGTCGAAAGGTTGCTCTACTTTCGACCTGGTGTCCCTCTTTCGATCGATTATTCGACCGGTTCGAAGCGCCAGCGGTGGACCGGACGGGTGATCAGCTCCGCGTCCGGTTCGGGCAGCTCGGGCAGCTCGGCGTCGAAGGCCCCCGCCTCCCACCAGGTGAGGACCAGGACCCGGTCCTGCGGGGCGCGGAAGATCTCCCGGCGCAGCGGCTCATGGGCCAGGACCTGGGCCCTGGCCCACTCCAGGAGCTCGGCGCCCCGCCCCTGGGCGGCCCGCGCCTCCCACATGAGGGTGAGCCTCACGAGTACAGGTTCTCCTTGCTGACCTCGTGCACGTGATCGTGGTCGTGGGAGTGGCCGTGCGCGTGGCCGTGGCCCTGCGCGCCGGGCACGTGCGGGTCCGTCACCGGCAGGGACGAGTCCGCCGACAGCTCCAGGTCCGAGGCCGGCCGGTTGCGGGCGACCATCTCGGCACCGAGCGCCGCGACCATCGCGCCGTTGTCCGTGCACAGGCCCGGGCGCGGCACGCGCAGCCGGATGCCGGCCCGCTCGCAGCGCTCCTGCGCGAGGGCCCGCAGCCGCGAGTTGGCGGCGACGCCGCCGCCGATCATCAGGTGGTCGACGCCCTCGTCCTTGCAGGCCCGGACGGCCTTGCGGGTGAGCACGTCCACGACGGCCTCCTGGAAGGACGCGGCCACGTCCCGGACGGGCACGTCCTCGCCGGCCGCCCGCTTCGCCTCGATCCAGCGGGCCACGGCGGTCTTGAGACCGGAGAAGGAGAAGTCGTACGCGGGATCCCGCGAGCCGCTGAGCCCGCGCGGGAAGGCGATCGCCTTCGGGTCGCCCTCCTTGGCGAGCCGGTCGATGACCGGTCCGCCGGGGAAGCCGAGGTCGAGGACGCGGGCGATCTTGTCGAAGGCCTCGCCGGCCGCGTCGTCGATCGTGGCGCCCATCGGCCGCACGTCGGAGGTGATGTCGGAGGAGAGCAGCAGCGACGAGTGCCCGCCGGAGACCAGCAGGGCCATCGTCGGCTCGGGCAGCTTGCCGTGCTCCAGCTGGTCGACGCAGATGTGCGAGGCCAGGTGGTTGACGCCGTACAGCGGCTTGCCGAGGGCGTAGGCGTAGGCCTTGGCGGCCGAGACGCCGACGAGCAGCGCGCCCGCCAGACCGGGCCCGGCAGTGACGGCGATGCCGTCGAGGTCCTTCGCGGAGATCCCGGCCGTCTTCAGGGCGCGCTCGATCGTCGGGACCATCGCCTCCAGGTGCGCGCGGGAGGCGATCTCGGGCACGACACCGCCGAAGCGGGCGTGGGTGTCGACGCTGGAGGCGACGGCGTCGGCGAGGAGCGTGGTGCCGTGGACGATGCCGACTCCGGTCTCGTCGCAGGAGGTCTCGATGCCGAGTACGAGGGGTTCGTCAGCAGCCATCAGAATCAGTCTCAGTTCCTTGAACGGTCAGTCGCATCACGAGCGCGTCCACGTTTCCGGGCTGGTAGTAGCCGCGCCGGAAACCGATGGGCTCGAAGCCGAAGCGCTCGTAGAGCTTCTGGGCCCGGGTGTTGTCCACGCGCACTTCGAGGAGGACCTCGTCGCACTCGAAGGCGGTGGCGTGGTGGAGCAGGTCGGTGAGGAGCCGGGCGCCGAGGCCCGTACCCCATTGGTCGCGGGAGACGGCGATCGTCTGTACGTCCCCGAGTCCGCCGGCCGCGGCGAGTCCCGCGTACCCGACGAGCTTCCCCTCGCCGTCCTCCGCCACGATGTAGCGGCGGGTGGCCCGGGGCCCGCGCGCGTGCGCGAGCTCCGACCAGAACATCCCGGCCGACCAGGCGTCCTCGGGGAACAGCTCGTCCTCGAGGGACAGCACCGGGGCGATGTCCCACCAGCGCATCTCGCGCAGTTCCACGCCGCCGGTCACTTGGGCGTGACCACCTTGTAGTTCTTGGGCACCTGCGCGTCGGGGCGGCGCAGGTACAGCGGCAGCGGGTCGAGGAAGCCCTCGCCGCCGGCCGCGAGCTTCTCGGCCGCGAGCGCGGCGAGCGCCGCGGCCGACTGGTGCTCGGGGTCACGGGCGTCGGGGAAGGCCTCGGGGTAGAGACGGGCGCCCGCGCCGACGACGGGCAGGCCCGCGAGGCGCCCGGCGATCTCGGCGGGCCGGTCGACGGCCGCGTCGGTCACCCGGGTCCGGTGGTCCTCGTACCGCGCCCAGTAGACCTCCTTGCGGCGCGCGTCCGTCGCGACGGCGAAGGGCTCGTCGATCCCGGAGGCGTACGCGAGGCCGTCGAGGGTGCACAGGCCGTGCACGGGCACGCCGAGCGCGGACGAGAAGGCCGCCGCCGTGACGAGACCGACGCGCAGGCCGGTGTACGGGCCGGGGCCGACGCCGACGACGACGCCGGTGACCGCGTCGAGGGCCAGACCGGCCTCCTTGAGGACCCGGTCGACGGCGGGCAGCAGCAGCTCCCCGTGGCGGCGGGCGTCGACCTGGCTCGACGAGGCGAGGACGGTCTCGCCGTCGTGGAGGGCGACGGTGACGGCGGGGGTGGCGGTATCCAAGGCGAGCAGCAGCACGCGAACAGCCTACGGCTCCTGGGACGGGCGGCGCCCCGGGAGCCGCGGGCGGGCGCCCACGGGCACGGCGCCCGGCCCGCGGGGGCACCGGCTGCTACCGTCACCCTTCGATACGTTCGTACGAGAGGTGGGCACGGTGGCAAGGAGCAGCTCGGGATTCGTGGCCGGGCTCACCGCGGCGGCCGTCGTCGCGGTCGGCGTCCTCGCGTACCAGGCTTCGGCCAACGCCCCCGCCGATGTGTCGGCGAAGCCGACGAAGCCGGGGACGGCCGTCCCCTCCGTCTCCCCGAGCGGCGGCCCGAAGCAGCCGTCGAAGGACCCGCTGGCGGTCCCGGCGGCCTCCGGCAGCGGCGAGCGGGTCGTGTACGCGCTCGCCGACCGCAAGGTGTGGCTGGTGAACGCCAAGGGCAAGGCCGACCGGGCGTTCTCGGTGATGCCGAGCACGGTGGACCCGCTGCCGGGCTCCTACACGGTGACGTCCCGCTCGGGCTCGGTCACCGGCTCGGACGGGGTGCGGATCGAGCACGTGGTGCGGTTCGCGACGAACCAGGACGTGGTGATCGGCTTCAGCGCGGCGGTGGACGGCTCGACGCCGAAGCCGGACCCGTCGAAGAAGACCGGCGGCATCCGCATGAAGAGGGCGGACGGGGACGCGCTGTGGACGTTCGCGTCGATCGGCGCGAAGGTCGTCGTCGTCGCCTGACCACCCGACGACGGCCCCCTCCGGACCGCTGTCGGACAGCAACGGCTACGAACCACTGCGGACGGCTACGAGTCACTACGGACGGCTACGGACCGGTCCGAACCGCCATCGGCCAGACACCCCCCTAGGCGGCGGCACCCCGCCGCAGGACGGCCTCGACGACTTCATCCTGCGTCTGCTGCTGCCTCTGCCCTTGTCTCTGCCCCTGCTCCTCGGCACCGGGGCCGGGGCGGCGCGGCGGGGTGGACAGGGCGCGCGCGGCGGCGCAGGACGCCAGGAGCTCACCCATCGGTACGTGGTTCCGGCCGTGTGCCGCTTCCACTCCCGCTTCCGCGCGCTGTGGCGTGGCCATGCATGCCTCCCGTAGGTTAGGTACACCTAACCAGCTCGTGCATCCATGTCACCACGGCACGTACGACCCACGCAATATCTTCCCGACACGTTGTCGGAAGCTCCTACGATCAGACGTACGCGCCGCCGCCGGGCACCGCCGCGCTTCCTCAGCCGAGGTCGAGGTCCTCGTCGGCCCAGCGCGAACCGATCCCGCGCAGCACGACCGTGCGCCGGTCGTCGTCGGTGTCGCCGGTGACGCGGTGGATGAGGACGTGCAGCCGGTCGTCGGTCAACTCCTCGACCTTGCCGTCACCCCACTCCACGACCACCACGGACTCGGGCAGCGAGACGTCCAGGTCGAGGTCCTCCATCTCGTCGAGACCACCGCCCAGGCGGTACGCGTCGACGTGGACCAGGGCCGGGCCGCCGACCAGGGACGGGTGGACGCGGGCGATGACGAAGGTCGGGGAGGTGACGGCGCCCCGCACGCCCAGGCCCTCGCCGAGGCCGCGGGTCAGGGTGGTCTTCCCGGCGCCGAGCTCGCCGGTGAGCATGACGAGGTCGCCGGGGCGGAGGAGTTTCGCGAGCCGGCGGCCGAGGTCCCCCATCTGCTCGGGGGAGTCGATGGCGAGGGTGGCGCCGGAGACGGGCGGGTGCGCTGCTTCCATACCCGTCAACCTAACTCTTGCGGGCGTCGGTCCTCACCGTCGCGGGGCCCTGTCCGAGGACGACACCGGCCCGGACGAGCAGGTCGGCGAGGCGGTCGGTGACGGCCTCGGGGTGCTCCAGCATCACCAGGTGGCCGCCGTCCGGGACGATGACCAGCTCCGCGTCCGGGAGGAGACCGGCGATGGCCTCGGTGTGCGAGCTGGGGGTGACGAGGTCGTTGTCCCCGGCGAGCGCGAGCACCGGCAGCTCCGCGAAGGCGGCGAGGGCGGCGGCCTTGTCGTGCTCGGCGAAGGCCGGGTAGAACTCCGCCACCACGTCGATCGGGGTCGCCTCGATCATCCGCTCCGCGAAGCGGGCGACCGCCGGGTCCACGTCCTTCGAGGAGAACGAGTACTTCTTGATCAGCCCCGCGAACAGGTCGGCGGTCGCCCGCCGCCCCCGCTCGACCAGCTCCGCCTGCGAACCGAGCGCCCGGAGGACCCCCGGCAGGACCCGCCGGACGGCGTTGACGCCGGCGAGCGGCAGCCCGTACGACACCTCGCCCAGCTTCCCCGCGGAGGTGCCGACGAGGGCGACGCCCACGACCCGGTCGCGCACGAACTCCGGGTACTGCTCGGCGAGCGCCATCACCGTCATGCCGCCCATCGAGTGCCCGACCAGGACGAGCGGGCCCTCGGGTGCGGCGGCATCGAGGACGGCCTTGAGGTCGCGGCCGAGCTGCTCGATGGAGACGGGCACCGCGTCGGGCCCGGACTGGGCGACGCCGTGGCCGGAGCGGCCGTGGCTGCGCTGGTCCCAGTGGACGGTACGGACGAGGCCGCGGAGCGCGGCGCGCTGGAAGTGCCAGGAGTCCTGGCTGAGGCAGTAGCCGTGGCTGAAGACGACGGTGCAGGGGGCGGGCCGCTTACGCCCGAAAAGCCGCCGCAGACGCCCGTCGGAGCCGGCGGGTGCACCACCGCCCACGCCGCCGGCCACCTCGGCCTCGTCGGCCTCGTCGACCTCGTCGACCTCGTCGACCTCGTCGACCTCGTAATGAAGAACGGTCGAGTCGTCGGCGAGCGCGCGGCCGGAGGCGCCGCGGAGGCTGCCGTAGGGCCCGGTGGCGTCCAGGGCGAGCCGGGCCTTCTGCCGCACGGAGCGGCCGACGGTGAGCCGCTCGACGGCGACGCCGGCGGCGGCTCCGGCGGCGAGGACGCCTATCGCGGCCCCGGCGAAGCCGGCCCGCCGCCAGTTGGTGGTGCCGCTGGACTCGCCCACGCCGTGCCCCCTCGGTCGGTTACTCGCCCAGGTAGACGCGCGGGACGCGCGCGCCGATCCGGGTGACGATCTCGTACGCGATGGTGTCGGCGGCCACCGCCCAGTCCTCGGCGGTCGGCTCGCCCCGGTCGCCGGGACCGAAGAGCACGGCCTCGGAGCCCGGCTCGATGTCGTCCCCGCGGAGGTCGACGACGAACTGGTCCATGGCGACGCGCCCGGCGACCGTCCGGACGGTGTCGCCGACGAGGACGGGACCGCGGCCGGAGGCGTGCCGGGGGACGCCGTCGGCGTACCCGAGGGGGACGAGACCGAGGGTGGTCTCCTCGCCGGTGACGTAGTGGTGGCCGTAGCTGACGCCGTGCCCGGCCGGTACGTGCTTGACCAGGGCGACGCTCGCCTTCAGCGACATGACGGGCCGGAGCCCCAGCTCGGCGGAGGTGCCGAGCTCGGGGCTGGGCGAGACGCCGTACATGGCGATGCCGGGCCGGACCAGGTCGAAGTGGGCCTCGGGCAGGGTGAGGGTGGCCGGCGAGTTCGCGATGTGCCGGACCTCGGGACGGACGCCCGCCTCCTCCGCGTGGGCGAGCATCGAACGGAAGACGTCGAGCTGCGCGGCGATGGAGGGGTGGTGGGGCTCGTCGGCGCAGGCGAGGTGTGACCAGAGCCCGGTCACCTTCACGAGCCCCTCGGCCTCGGCCTTGAGGGCGGCGCCGACCAGCTCGGGCCAGTCGGCGGGCTGGCAGCCGTTGCGCCCGAGCCCGGTGTCGGCCTTGAGCTGGATCCGGGCGGTCCTCCCGACCGCCTTGGCGGCCGCGACGACCTCCTCCAGCGCCCACATCCCGCTCACGGACATGTCGAGACCGGCCTCGATGCCCTGGTCCCAGGGGTCGCCCGGGGTCCAGAGCCAGCACATGACGGGGACGTCGGTGATCCCGGCGGCCCGCAGGGCGAGCGCCTCGTGCGGGGTGGCCGTACCGAGCCAGTCCGCGCCCGCGTCCAGGGCGGCGCGGGCACAGCGCACGGCGCCGTGGCCGTACGCGTCGGCCTTGACCACGGCCATGATCCGGACGTGGGGGGCGACGCGGGCGCGCAGCGTGCGGACGTTCGCACGCAGCGCACCGAGGTCGATCTCGGCGCGGGCTCTGCGGGGCGGAGGTGTCTCAGTCATCGCGCCCAGTCTCTCAGGTGTCAGCCACCGGGCCGCTTACCCCAGATGTAGACCCGGTCACCCTGTCGGAGGACATCCCAGAGTTTCCGGGCGTTGCCGTAGCCGAGATTGACGCAGCCCCGGCTGCCGGTGGGCGTGGCGATCTGCCCGTAGACGGCGTGGAAGGCCTGGCCGCCGCTGAAGAACTGGGAGAAGGGCATGGGGGTGTTGTAGATGGAGGACCAGTGGTCCTTGTGGCGCCAGTAGACGGAGTGCCAGCCGGTCCGGGTCGCGTACCCGGGGCGCCCGCTCCTGATGTTGACCACCGGGAAGGTGATCTTCTTGTCCTTCCGCACCCACATCAGCTGCCGGTCGAGGTCGACGCAGGCGACGGCGTACTTCTTGACGGGGCAGCGCCGCCCCGGGTCGAGGGCTTTCCGCGCGGCGAGCAGCTCGGCCCGGGCCCAGGTGACGGGCCCGGCGTACCCGTTGGCGGGCTTGATCTTCTCCCGCACCTGGAAGGCCCTGATCGCCTGGCAGTCGGCGGTCGACTGCCTGCCGTCCACCCTCAGCTTCAGCAGCCGCTCGACCTGCCGCTGATGGGTCCCGGCGGTGGCGGTACAGGCGGCACCGACGACACTGCGGGGCAGATACTCGACCAACTCGTCGACGTCCTCCTCCGGCTCGGGCACGGGCACGTCGTCCTCGGACTGCAGCGGAGGCAGCACCTGATCGGGAGTGTCCATCGGATACTCGGCCCGCCCGCCCCCGGCCACCCCGGGCACGAGGGGATCGTCGGGCCCGGCGGCCGGCGACGGCGGCGGGGCGGGCTCGACGGCTGCGGACCCCGACGGAACGGTCCCGGGCGAATCGGCGAGGGCCACCGTCGGCCCGAGGGCCAGGACGGCGGCAAGACCGAGCAGCAACGGCGCGGCGGTACGGCTTCTTCGGCAACTGATCACCCACCCACCCAATCCGCGCCGAGCGCTCCCAGCGCGCCGGATCCCACGCCTGGTCCAACGGGTTCGCCCGACTGGCTGCCGCCGAGCTCCACGCCAGGGGGCCGCGAAGCGGGCGCGGCGGGGGGGTTCGGGGGCGGAGCCCCCGGGAGCGGCCTGGCTGCCCACCAGCCCCCGGCAGGGTTCCGGGAAGGGGCGGGGTGGGGGAAAGGGAACCGCCCACCTACGACGTCGGCGCCACCACATCCCGCCAAGCCCCCCGCAGGGACTCCGCCACCTCTCCCGCCGTCACCGGCCCCGCCCCCACCGCAGCTCCCCGCCCCGCCGCCGCCCGTCGCGCCGCCAGGCCGTGCAGGTACGCGGCGGCCGAGGCCGCGTCGACCGCCGGGAGCCCCGCCGCGAGGAGGGAGCCCGCCAGGCCCGAGAGGACGTCCCCGCTCCCGGCCGTCGCGAGCCACGGCGTACCGGTCGGGTTGACCCGTACGGGCCCGCCCTCCGGCCCGCACACCAGCGTCGTCGACCCCTTGAGCAGCACCGTCGCCCCGAAGCGCCCCGCCAGCTCCCGTACCGCCGCGAGCCGCCCCGCCTCCACCTCCTCCCGGGCGACGCCCAGCAGCGCCGCCGCCTCCCCAGCGTGCGGCGTGAGCAGGGTCGAGGCGGGGCGGCGGGCCCGTACGACCGCCGGGTCGAGTCCCCGCAGGCCGTCGGCGTCGACGAGCACCGGCACGTCGGAGGCGAGGACCTCGGCGACCGCGACGACGGGCCCGGGCCCCTCGCCGAGCCCGGGCCCGACGACCCAGGCCTGGACGCGCCCGGCCTTCTCGGGCCGCCCGGAGTGCACGAGGGTCTCGGGGTGCCGCGCGAGCACCGCGTCCCCGGCGGGCCCGACGTACCGCACGGCCCCCGCCCCGCCCCGCAGCGCCCCGGACACCGCGAGGACCGCCGCGCCCGGGTAGCGGGCGGAGCCGGCGACGACGCCGAGGACCCCGCGCCGGTACTTGTCGCTCTCGGCCCCCGGCACGGGCAGCAGCCGCGCGACGTCCTCGTGCTGGAGTGCCTCCAGCTCCGGCACCCCGGGGAGGTGGGGGTCGATCCCGATGCCGACGAACCGCAGCGCCCCCGCGTACTCCCGCGCAGGGTCGACGAGCAGCGCCGGCTTGTACGTCCCGAAGGTCACCGTCACGTCGGCGCGCAGCGCCTCCCCCGTCACCTCGCCCGTGTCGGCGTCGACGCCGCTCGGCAGGTCGACGGCGACGACGACGGCGTTCGAGCCGCGCGCGGCCCGGGCGATCGGGACGGCGTCGGGCCGGAGCCCGCCCCGCCCGCCGATACCGGTGATGCCGTCGAGGACGAGGTCGGCGGCGGCGAGCGCCTCGAAGGGGTCGTCGGGGGTCCGCCCGCCCGCCGCCCGGAAGGCCGCGAGCCCGCCCTCATGGGCCCGGCCCCCGAGCAGTACGGCCGTGACGCCGGCGCCCCGCCGGGCGAGCCGGGCCCCTGCGTGGAGAGCGTCGCCGCCGTTGTCGCCGCTGCCGACGAGCAGCACGACCCTCGCCCCGTACACCCGCGGCAGCAAGCCCGCGCAGGCGGCGGCAAGTCCGGCGGCGGCGCGCTGCATGAGGGCGCCTTCCGGGAGGCGGGCCTGGAGTGCGGCCTCGGCGGCCCGGACGGTCTCCACACGATGAGCGGTACGCATGGTCAGCAGTCTGCCGCAGTCCTCAAGCCGCCGCCCGGGGGCGAGGGTTGACGCCCCCTCATCGATCAACTTAGGTTTGCCTTACCTAACTAGCCACCGCCTGGAAAGGCAGCTTCGCCATGCGCACCAGCCCCCGCAACCGCACCACCCACAACACCCGCACCCTCGCCCGCACCGCCCTCACCCTCGCCTCCGCCGCCGCCCTCACCGTCGGCCTCGCCTCCACCGCCTCCGCCGCCACCGCGAACCGCACGGTCACCGACGGCACCCGCACCTACGACCTCTCCCTCACCGCCCCGAACACCGCCCCCGCCACGGGCGCCAACGTCACCGTCACCGGCTCCGGCTACAACCCCGACCAGGGCGTCTACGTGAGCCTCTGCGCGATACCCGCGGGGGTGAACACCTCCGACCCGGCCACCTGGAACAGCAAGCCCACCCCCTGCCTCGGCGGCCAGGACGAGACCGGCACGACCGGCGCCTCCCACTGGGTGAACAGCGACTGGTACTGGATGTCCCCGTCCAACTCCTCCCCGTTCACGGAGTCCGGCGGCCTCGGCTCCTTCTCCGTCCAGATCCACGTCAAGGCGAAGCTCTCCGACACCGTCACCTGCGGCACGTCGGGCGTGACCTGCGCGATCGTCACCCGCGCGGACCACTTCGACAGCTCCGACCGGAAGTACGACGTGTACGTCCCGGTGACCTTCCAGTGAGAGTGAGAGCACCCCTCCTGACGGCCGCCGCCGTGCTCGCGCTCACGAGCACGGCGGCGACGCCGCCGACGTCACCGCCACCGCCACTCCACGAGACCCTCCGCACCCTCACCCCGCCCTCCGGCAGCGCCCTCGACGCCGAGGTCGACCCGGCCGCCGACCGCCTCTACGTGAGCAGCAGCGACGGCACGGCCCACCGCCTCACGACCTACTCCACGACCACCGGTGACCCCGTCGGCGAGCCCGTCGCCCTCCCGGCACCGGCCACGGTGATGGCCCTCGGCGCCTCCGGCACGCTCTACCTCGGCCTCTCCACCCGTATCGCCGCCTACGACACCGCGAGCGGCACCCTCACCGACCACCGCATCACGATCGACGGCAGCGTCAGCCACCTCGCCGCCGACCCGGGGCAGGGACGGCTGTACGTCGGCAACCAGGCCGCCAAGTCGGTGACGGTGTACGACACGGCCACCGGCGCACCCGTCGGCGAGCCCGCCGTCCTCCCCTTCCACCCGGCCGGCCTCGCCGTCGACACCACCCACCACACGGGATACGCGACCTACGTCGGCGGCGCCGTCGAGAACGGCTCCGTGGTCTACCGCAACGTCCTCAACGCGGTGGACGGCACGACAGGCCGCCTCACGGGCACGGTCAGCCTGGGCTCCACCGCCCTCGGCAGCATGGGCGTCACGGTCGACCCGGTGGGCCGCACGGGGTACGTGGCCAACCTCGCCGCCGGCACGGTCTCCGTCGTCGAACTGCGGGAACAGAAGGTCACCGGCACGCTCACCGTCGACGGCAACCCGAAGGCCCTCGCGTACGACCCGGGGACGTCGACCCTCTACGCGGCACGGACCGGCGCCTCGTCCGTGGCGGTCGTCGACCCGGCGAAGGGCGAGGTGACGGAGACGATCACGACGGGCGAACGGCCCGCCGCACTCGCCCTGGACCCGCAGGAGCACACGCTCTACACGGTGGCGGGCGGAGCGGTCACACAGACGGTACGGAAGGCACCCCCGGAACCGACCCCGACCCCGACTCCGACCCCGACCCCGACGAACCCCACCCCCACGGCGACCGCGACAGAACCGACGACCGAACCGACGACCGAACCGACCGATCCCCCCACCCAGGAGCCGACGGACACTCCCGAACCCCCCACGCCCTCCCCCACCTCCACACCCACGTCCCCCACCTCCCCGACGCCGACCGCCCCGCCCGCCGAACCGACGCCGACGGACTCGACCTCCCCGGAGCCCGTCACGGGAGAGACCACCGGAAGCGAAGGCACCACTGGCACCACCGGCACCACGGGGGCCACCGACACCACCGGCACCACCACTGCCGGCGGCGCCAACCCCCGTACCCCCGACCAGCCCGCCTCCTCCGGTGGCCCCGCCCCCACCGGCGGCCTCGCCGCCACCGGCAGCCGTACCCTCCCCGTCGCCCTCACCGCCGCGGGACTCACCGCCCTCGGCGGCGCGGCCCTGGTCCTGAACCGCCGCCGAGCGGCCCGACAGGACACCCCCTAGACGCGCACGGCACACGCAACCCGCCGCCGGCCCTGGCAGCCGTGCGCACACGGCCAGGGGCCCGACCGTCTTCCGGCGGCCGGGCCCCTGGTCCGTACGAGCGCCTCACGGCGCGCACCTCACCCCTCCGCGATCACCACCGCCGAGGCCACTCCCGCGTCATGGCTCAGCGAGACGTGCCAGTGCTTCACGCCCAGCTCCGCCGCGCGCGCCGCCACCGTCCCGCGCACCCGCAGCCGCGGCTGCCCGGTCCCCTCGACGTACACCTCGGCGTCCGTCCAGAGCAGGCCGCCCGGCGCGCCGAGCGCCTTCGCGAGGGCCTCCTTCGCGGCGAACCGCACCGCGAGCGAGGCGACCCCGCGCCGCTCGCCGCTCGGGAGCAGCAGCTCGCTCTCGACGAAGAGGCGCTTGAGCAGCCCCGGTGTGCGCTCGATCGACGCGGCGAAGCGGTCGATCTCCGCCACGTCGATCCCCACCCCAATGATCATTTCCCACTCACTCCACGGTCACCGACTTGGCCAGGTTGCGCGGCTGGTCGACCTCGTTGCCCCGCGCGGTGGCGAGCTCGCAGGCGAAGACCTGGAGCGGCACCGTGGAGACCAGCGGCTGGAGCAGCGTAGGCGTCGCCGGGATCCGGATGAGGTGGTCGGCGTACGGGACGACCGCCTCGTCGCCCTCCTCGGCGATCACGATGGTCCGCGCACCGCGCGCCCTGATCTCCTGGATGTTGGAGACGATCTTGTCGTGGAGGACGGACCGGGCCTTGGGCGAGGGCACCACGACGACGACCGGCAGGTCCTCCTCGATGAGGGCGATCGGCCCGTGCTTGAGCTCTCCGGCGGCGAAGCCCTCGGCGTGCATGTACGCGAGCTCCTTGAGCTTCAGCGCGCCCTCCAGGGCCACCGGGTAGCCGACGTGCCGGCCGAGGAAGAGGACGGTGTCCTTGTGGGCGAGGGAGCGGGCGAGGGCCCGGACGGGCTCCATCGTCTCCAGGACCCGCTCGACCTCGTCGCCGATCCTCGCCAGCTCGCGCACGACGGCGTGGATCTCGTCGCCCCACTTGGTGCCGCGCACCTGCCCGAGGTAGAGCGCGAGGAGGTAGCAGGCGACGAGCTGCGTCAGGAAGGCCTTGGTCGACGCGACGGCGACCTCGGGCCCGGCGTGGGTGTACAGCACGGCGTCGGACTCGCGGGGGATCGTCGACCCGTTCGTGTTGCACACGGCGAGCACCTTGGCGCCCTGCTCCCGGGCGTGCCGCAGGGCCATCAGCGTGTCCATGGTCTCGCCGGACTGCGAGATGGCGATGACCAGGGTCTTCTGGCCGAGGATGGGGTCCCGGTAGCGGAACTCGCTGGCGAGCTCGACCTCGCAGGGGATGCGGGTCCAGTGCTCGATGGCGTACTTGGCGATGAGCCCGGCGTGGAAGGCGGTGCCGCAGGCGATGATGACGACCTTGTCGGCCTCGCGCAGTACGGCGTCGGGGATGCGCACCTCGTCGAGGGTGAGCCGTCCGGAGCCGTCGATCCGCCCGAGGAGGGTGTCGGCGACGGCCTTGGGCTGCTCGGCGATCTCCTTGAGCATGAAGTAGTCGTAGCCGCCCTTCTCGGCGGCGGAGGCGTCCCAGTCGACGTGGTAGGCGCGGACGTCGGCGGGGGCCCCGTCGAAGTCGGTGACGGTGACGCCGTCCCGGGTGAGCTCGACGACCTGGTCCTGGCCGAGTTCGATCGCCGAGCGGGTGTGGGCGATGAAGGCGGACACGTCGGAGGCGAGGAAGTTCTCGCCCTCGCCGACGCCGACGACGAGCGGGGAGTTCCGGCGGGCGCCGACGACGACGTCGGGCTGGTCGGCGTGGACGGCGACCAGGGTGAAGGCGCCGTCGAGCCGGCGGCAGACGAGCCGCATGGCCTCCGCCAGGTCTCCGGCGGAGGAGAACTCCTCGGCGAGGAGGTGGGCGACGACCTCGGTGTCGGTCTCGGAGGCGAGGTCGTGGCCGCGGTCGGCCAGCTCCTCCCTGAGGGCGGCGAAGTTCTCGATGATGCCGTTGTGGACGACGGCGACGCGCCCGGCGTTGTCGAGATGGGGATGGGCGTTGACGTCGGTCGGCCCGCCGTGGGTGGCCCAGCGGGTGTGTCCGATGCCCACGGAGCCGCCGGCCAGCGGCCGGTTCACGAGCTCCTTCTCCAGGTTGACGAGCTTGCCCGCCTTCTTGGCCGCGGCGAGTCCCCCGTCGGAGAGCACCGCGACACCGGCCGAGTCGTAGCCCCGGTATTCGAGCCGCTTCAGGCCCGCGACCACCACATCAAGTGCCGACTGCCCGCCGGCGTATCCCACGATTCCGCACATGTCGGAAGCCTAGGGGTGAAGGTGCCGGGAAGGGAGGAGTCGGCCGGGTTCGGCGGCTGCGCGTCGGCAGCCGCCGAACCCGCGATCAGCCGAGCTTGGCGGCCTGCGCGTCGACGATGGCCTTCGGCAGGGCCTTGACCGTGCCGCCGAAGCTGAGCGTGGAGAACGAGGCCAGGGTGCCGCCCTGACGGAAGACGACCGCCTTGGTGACGAACGGCTTGCCGTCCAGGTCGGTGGTGATCGTCCAGGCGAGCGCCTCCTCGCCCGCGGTCACCGTCTCCGGCGCGACCGCGGAGATCTTCGTCCGCTCGCCGCCGCCGATCAGCGTGAAGCCGCCCGCGCAGTCGGCGCCGGCCTTCTTCAGCGAGGCGAAGGCCTCCTGGGCGCCCTGCCCGTCGTACGAGCCGAGGGTCACCCCCGTCACGGGCGCCGCCAGCGCGCCCAGGGCGTCCTCCGGCGAGCCCGTCGCGCCCTCGGCCTTCGGCACCTCGATGGCCTTGCGGGTCGCGGTGGCGCCCGGCTTTCCGGGGGCGACGTACGACATGACGTCGGCGAGCGGCTTGCAGGACGGCTTGTCGGTGGAGACCGCGGCGGCCAGGGGGATCTCCCCGGCCTTCGCCTTCTGCACCTGGTGGCCGGGCAGGTCGGCCTGCGCGACGATCAGCTTCTCCAGCGCGGCGGCGGACAGCGCCTCGGCCGGGGGCGCGCTCGTGGCGGAGGCGCTGGGAGCTCCCTTGCCGGCGTCCTTGCCCTGGTCGCCGTCGCCGCTCTTCTCCCCGCCACCGCAGGCGGTGACGAGCAGCGCGAGGGAGACTGCGGTGACGGCGACGGCGGCGCTTCTCTTGGACGTACGCATGTGTGGTGTCTCTCTGCTTCTCTTCGCGTGCTCTACGTGTGCGGCATGAGCATGATCGCCCTCCCCCGACGGCGGGACAAAGGCTTTTGTCGCGTGACCGACCCCACGGTCCACGGAGGCCCCGGACCCACGACAATGGCTGGGTGATCACTTCGCCGCCACGAAGCGCCAACGGAGACGGCCCCGGAGACGGCCCCGGGCAGTTCCCCGGGCACGGGACCCCCCGGAACGGAACCGGCACCCGCCGCCCGTCCGAGCCGACCCCGTACGTCGACTTCACCCGCGCCGAGTGGAGCGACCTCCGCGACAAGACGCCCCTCCCCCTCACCGCCGACGAGGTCGAGCGGCTCCGCGGCCTCGGCGACGTCATCGACCTCGACGAGGTACGGGACGTCTACCTCCCGCTCTCCCGGCTGCTCAACCTCTACGTGCAGGCCACCAGCGGCCTCCGTGGCGCCCTCAACACCTTCCTCGGCGAGAGCGCGGAGCAGCGCGGCACGCCCTTCGTCATAGGGGTCGCCGGATCCGTCGCCGTCGGCAAGTCGACGGTCTCCCGGCTCCTCCAGGCCCTCCTGGCCCGCTGGCCGGAGCACCCGCGCGTGGAGCTGGTGACCACGGATGCCTTCCTCTACCCGATGGAGGAGCTGAAGGCGCGCGGCCTCATGGCCCGCAAGGGCTTCCCCGAGTCGTACGACCGGCGGGCGCTCACCCGGTTCGTCGCGGACGTCAAGGCGGGCAAGGAGGAGGTCACGGCCCCGGTCTACTCGCACCTGATCTACGACCGCGTGCCCGGCGAGCGGCTCGTCGTCCGGCGTCCCGACATCCTCATCGTGGAGGGGCTGAACGTCCTCCAGCCGGCCCTGCCCGGCAAGGACGGCCGCACCCGCGTCGGTCTCGCCGACTACTTCGACTTCTCGGTGTACGTGGACGCGCGGCCGGAGGACATCGAGCGCTGGTACCTCAACCGCTTCCGCAAGCTGCGCGACACCGCGTTCCAGGACCCCGACTCCTACTTCCAGCGGTACACCCGGGTCTCCGAGGAGGAGGCCCTGGACTACGCCCGCACCATGTGGCGGACCATCAACAAGGTGAACCTGCTGGAGAACGTGGCCCCGACGCGCGGCCGGGCGACGCTCGTGGTCCGCAAGGGCCAGGACCACAAGGTGCAGAGGCTGAGCCTCCGCAAGCTCTGACGTCCGTAAGCTCTCCCCATGCTGCACCTCCGGATGATCGTCCCGCCCGGGCGTACCGCGGCCGCCGTCGAACTGATCACGTCGACGGTGGGCACCACGCACCTGGTGGTGCTGCCGGGTGCGGCCCGTGACCCGGCCGGCGACGTCGTCATGTGCGACGTGGCCCGCGAGGCCGGCGACGAACTCATCGGCGGGCTGCGCGAGCTGAAGATCGATCAGGACGGCTCGATCGCCGTCGAGAACATCGACCTCTCGCTCTCCCGGCGCGCCGAAGCCGCCGAGGAGGAGGCCCCGGGCGAGCCCGCGGACGCGGTCATCTGGGAGCAGCTGACGGGCGCGACGCACGAGGAGTCGACGCTCTCGATCACGTACAGCGCGTTCATGATCCTTGCGACGATGATCGCCGCCTGCGGTGTCGTCCTCGACAACGCGATCCTGATCGTGGGCGCGATGGCGGTCGGCCCGGAGTTCGGCCCGCTGGCCGGAGTCTGTACGGCGGTGGTGCAGCGCGCCCCGAAGCTGGCGGGGCGCTCGCTGACCGCCCTGCTCGTTGGCTTCGCGGCGGCGATCGCGGCCACCACGGTCTTCAGTCTGGGGATGGACGCGCTGGACCTGTTCAGCAGGGAGCAGCTGGACGCGGACCGCCCCAACACCAGCTTCATCTGGCAGCCGGACCCGTTCTCCTTCGTCGTGGCGCTGCTCGCGGGCGTGGCCGGCACGCTCTCCCTCACGTCCTCGAAGTCGGGTGCCCTGGTGGGCGTGGCGATCTCGGTGACGACGGTCCCGGCCGGCGCGAACGCGGCGGTGGCGCTCAGCTACGGCGAGATCGGCCAGATGTGGGGCTCGATCGAGCAGCTGCTGCTCAACCTCTTCGGCATCATGCTGGCCGGCGTGCTGACCCTGTACGGCCAGAAGTTGCTGTGGCGCACCCAGCGCGGCCGCTGGCGGCGCGACACACCAGCGGCCCCGAAGCCCTGAGGGCCCGGGAGAGAACGAGAAGGGCCCAACCGCTCCCAACGGGTGCGGCGGGGCCCATCCTCTGCATGACGGTGCTTCAGAAAGCCTAGCCCAGCGCGGACTTCACGACATCCGCGAGGCGCTGCGCGACGGCACGGGCCTGCTCGATGTCCGCGGCCTCGACCATGACGCGGACCAGCGGCTCGGTGCCGGAGGAGCGCAGCAGCACGCGGCCGGTGGAGCCCAGCTCGCGCTCGGCCTCGGTGACGGCGGCGGCGAGCTCGCCGGAGGTGTTCACCCGCGACTTGTCGACGTCCTTGACGTTGATGAGGATCTGCGGCAGGCGCTCCATCACGCCGGCGAGGTCCGCGAGGGACTTGCCGGTGGCGGCGACCCGGGCGGCGAGCATCAGGCCGGTGAGGGTGCCGTCACCGGTGGTGGCGTGGTCGAGCACGATGACGTGCCCGGACTGCTCGCCGCCGAGCGCGTAGCCGTTCTCCTTCATGGACTCCAGGACGTAGCGGTCGCCGACCGCGGTCTGGACGAGGTTCAGGCCCTCGCGCTCCATGGCGAGCTTGAAGCCCAGGTTGGACATGACGGTCGCGACGACCGTGTCACCGCGCAGCGTCCCGGCCTCGCGCATGGCGAGGGAGAGGACGGCGAGGATCTGGTCGCCGTCGACCTCGTTGCCCGCGGCGTCCACGGCGAGGCAGCGGTCGGCGTCGCCGTCGTGCGCGATGCCGAGGTCGGCGCCGTGCTCGACGACGGCGGCGCGGAGCAGCCCCAGGTGGGTCGAGCCGCAGCCGTCGTTGATGTTGAGGCCGTCCGGCTCGGCGCCGATGGTGACGACCTGGGCACCGGCCCGGGCGAAGGCCTCGGGCGAGACGTGGGCGGCGGCGCCGTGGGCCTCGTCGAGGACGACCTTGAGACCGTCGAGCCGGTTGGGGAGGACGGCGAGGAGGTGGGAGACGTAGGTCTCGAAGCCCTCGTCGTAGTCGCGGACCCGGCCGACGCCGGCACCGGTCGGGCGCGCCCAGGGAGCGCCGGTGCGGTGCTCCTCGTACACGGCCTCGATCTTGTCCTCGAGGTCGTCGGCGAGCTTGTGGCCGCCGCGGGCGAAGAACTTGATGCCGTTGTCGGGCATCGCGTTGTGGCTGGCGGAGAGCATCACGCCGAGGTCGGCGCCGAGGACGCCGGTGAGGTGGGCCACGGCGGGGGTCGGAAGGACGCCGACGCGCAGGACGTCGACACCGGCGCTGGCGAGACCGGCGACGACCGCCGCTTCCAGGAACTCTCCCGACGCGCGCGGGTCCCGTCCGACCACGGCGGTCGGCCGGTGTCCCTCGAAGGTGCCCGCTTCGGCCAGCACGTGCGCCGCCGCGACCGAGAGGCCGAGCGCGAGCTCCGCCGTCAGGTCCGCGTTGGCGACGCCGCGTACGCCGTCCGTGCCGAAGAGTCGTCCCACAGCTGTCCTCCGAGAAATACGTGCCCAAGCTGACGAAAGATGAAGAAGGTTATGAAAAAACGTACGCCCCGACGGCACGGGCAGTGCCGCCGGGGCGTACGAGAACAGTCCGAGCAGGCGTGATTAACGCTTGCTGTACTGCGGGGCCTTACGGGCCTTCTTGAGACCGGCCTTCTTGCGCTCGACCGCACGGTCGTCGCGGGAGAGGAAGCCGGCCTTCTTCAGCGCCGGGCGGTTGTTCTCGACGTCCGCCTCGTTCAGCGCACGGGCCACACCGAGGCGCAGGGCGCCGGCCTGGCCGGAGACACCGCCACCCGCGATGCGGGCGATGACGTCGTAGCGGTTGTCGAGCTCGAGCACCTTGAAGGGCTCGTTGACTTCCTGCTGGTGCACCTTGTTGGGGAAGTAGTCCTCAAGGGTGCGACCGTTGATCTTCCACTTGCCGGTGCCCGGAACGATCCGGACGCGGGCGATGGCGTTCTTGCGACGGCCCAGGCCGGCGGCCGGCTGCGGGTCGCCGAAGCGGGACGCGAGCGACTCGGAGGTGTACTCACCCTCGACGAGCTCGGTCTCGGTGGTGTACTCCTCAACGCCCTCGAACTCGTCGACGGGGGTCTCGGGGGTGGTCTCGGCCACGATGCTCCTCAGATTTCTTTCGTTCTTAGGGGGTGTGGCCGGAACTACTGCGCGACCTGGGTGATCTCGAACGGGACCGGCTGCTGCGCAGCGTGCGGGTGGTTCTCGCCCGCGTAGACCTTCAGCTTCGAGATCATCTGACGGCCCAGGGTGTTCTTGGGGATCATGCCCTTGATGGCCTTCTCGACGGCCTTCTCGGGGTTCTTCGCCAGCAGCTCGTCGTAACGGACGGAGCGCAGACCACCCGGGAAGCCGGAGTGGCGGTACGCCAGCTTCTGGGTCTTCTTGTTGCCGGACAGGTGGACCTTGTCAGCATTGATGATGATGACGAAGTCGCCCATGTCCATGTGGGGCGCGTACACGGGCTTGTGCTTGCCTCGCAGGAGGTTCGCAGCCGTGGTCGCCAGACGGCCCAGGACGATGTCCTGCGCGTCGATGATGTGCCACTGGCGAGTGACATCGCCGGGCTTGGGGCTGTACGTACGCACTTCGTAGCCTTCGCTTCTTCAGTGGATGGAGTCCAGACACACCTGAAGCGATCATGCAGCTGGGGCCTGCACTGCCGGGACACCGCCCGTATGCGAGCCACTGGTAACTGCTCCAGGGAACCTGCGTAAGGGCCTTCGCGCGAGAACGGCGAAGCCAATACGCATAACAAACCGCAACACTACCCGCGCCACCCCCGAAGGGTCAAAACGCCGCGGGACACCAGGTCAGCGCACCCGCTCGACCCGCCGCTCGTCCCACACCGGCTCGGGCGACCCCACTCTCCACGCCCCCCTCGCGCGGCTCGGCCCCGAGGGGCCTCCCCGGCTTCGGCAGGCTGCGTCGGACTCCGTCCGCCGACGGGCGATCCGACGCCCACCACCGCCCCGGGTCAGCGCGCCCGCTCCACCCGCCGTTCGTCCCACACCGGCTCGGGAGTCTCCCGCACGACCCCGTCGGAGCCGAAGACCAGGTACCGGTCGAAGCTCTTCGCGAACCACCGGTCGTGCGTGACGGCCAGCACGGTCCCGTCGTACGACTCCAGACCGTCCTGAAGGGCCTCGGCCGACTCCAGGTCCAGGTTGTCCGTCGGCTCGTCCAGGAGCAGCGCCGTCGTGCCCGCCAGCTCCAGGAGCAGGATCTGGAAGCGGGCCTGCTGCCCGCCCGACAGCTTGTCGAAGGGCTGGTCGCCCTGCCGCTCCAGCTCGTACCGCCGCAGCATCGACATCGCCGCGCCCCGGTCCTTGGCGTGCTCGGTCCACAGGATGTCGACGAGCGGCCGCCCGGTCAGCTCCGGATGCGCGTGGGTCTGCGCGAAGTGTCCGGGCACGACCCGGGCGCCCACCTTCCAGTCACCCGTGTGGGCGACCGTCGGGTCCCCCGCGAGCAGCCGCAGGAAGTGCGACTTCCCGGAGCCGTTCGACCCGAGGACCGCGACCCGCTCCCCGTAGAAGATCTCCAGCGAGAACGGCTTCATCAGCCCGGTCAGCTCGAGGTTCTCGACGGTCACGGCCCGTACGCCCGTCCGGCCACCGCGCAGCCGCATCCGGATGTCCTGCTCGCGCGGCGGCTCCGGCGGCGGACCCGCCTCTTCGAACTTCCGCAGCCGGGTCTGCGCCGCCGCGTACCGCGAGGCCATGTCGTGGCTGACCGACGCCGCCTGCCGCAGGTTGAGGACCAGCTTCTTCAGCTGGGCGTGCTTCTCGTCCCAGCGTCGCTTCAGCTCCTCGAAGCGCGCGAACCGCTCGCGCCGCGCCTCGTGGAAGGTGTCGAAGCCGCCGCCGTGCACCCACACGTCCGAGCCGGCCGGGCCGGGCTCGACCGCGACGATCTTCTGCGCGCCCCGGGAGAGCAGCTCCCGGTCGTGGGAGATGAAGAGCACGGTCTTACGGGTCTCCCGCAGCCGCTCCTCCAGCCACCGCTTGCCGGGCACGTCGAGGTAGTTGTCCGGCTCGTCGAGGAGCAGGACCTCGTCGGGGCCGCGCAGCAGGTACTCCAGGACCAGCCGCTTCTGCTCGCCGCCGGAGAGCGTCCGCACCTCCCGGAACTGCGCCTTCTCGTACGGGACGCCCAGCGCGGCCACGGTGCAGATGTCCCAGAGGGTCTCGGCCTCGTAGCCCTGCACCTCGGCCCAGTCGCTGAGGGCCTGCGCGTACTTCATCTGCGCGGCCTCGTCGTCGACCGTCATGATCAGGTGCTCGGCCTCGTCGACCGCCTTCGCGGCCTCCCGGATCCGCTTCTGCGCCACCGAGACCAGCAGGTCGCGGACGGTGGACGCGTCCCGGACGGAGCCGACGAACTGCGGCATCACGCCCAGGCCGCCGCTGACGGTGACCGAGCCGCCGTGCGGCTGGAGCTCCCCTGAGATCAGCCGGAGCAGTGTGGTCTTGCCGGCGCCGTTGGCCCCGACGAGGGCGACGACCGCGCCCTCCCCGACCCGGAAGGAGACGTCCCCGAGCAGGACCCTCCCGTCCGGAAGGTAGTACTCAAGATGTGCGGCCTCGACATGTCCCATGAGGTGCATTGTCACCGCTCGCATCCCCTTCGCCCAAGCGGATTAGGATGCGCGGCATGAGCTTTGGGGGACCGCAGTGGCCACAGGAGCCGCAGCAGCAGGGGCAGGGACAGCAGGGCCACGGGCAGCAGCCGGGGTACGGGCAGCAGCCCGGCTTCGGCGGGCAGCCCGAGTACGGGCAGCAGCCGTACGGGGGCGGGCAGCCGTACGGCGGGCAGCCCGGCCCCGGGCAGCAGCCGGCGCAGCCGAACCCCTTCCCCGGGGCGCAGGGCGGCGACACCCCTGACTGGGGCGCCCTCGCCGACGCCTCCGCGAACCGCAACCGCCGCAAGCGCTGGCTGCTGATCGGCGGCGGGACGCTGGCCACGCTCGCCGTGGGCGCGATCGTCGCCACCGCGATCGTCAGTACGAACAAGACCGGCGACGAGGCGAAGAACGGCGGGGTCCCCACCGTCTCGGTCTCCCCCACCGGCTCCCCCACACCGGATCCGACCTTCTCGTCGGTGGCGCCCCCGCCCCCGCCGAACCCGAAGGACTACATCTCGGACCCGAAGAAGGACAAGGCCCCGCTCTCCGCGGAGAGCCTCTTCCCGGGCAAGAAGATGAGCATGAACGGCCGCCCGTACAAGAAGGGCGCGACCTCCGCGACCGCGAACTGCGCGGCCGTCACGCAGGGCGGCCTCGGCGCCGTCCTCAAGAAGAACGGCTGCCAGAAGCTTCTGCGCGCCACCTATGTGAAGGACGGTGTGGCGATCACCGTCGGCGTCGCCGTCTTCCCCTCCGAGGCCGCGGCCCTCAAGGCGAAGGCCCAGGCCAGCGGCGGCATCGCGCCGCTCGCGGGCGCCGGCGTGCGTGAGTTCTGCCGCGCGACGGTCTGCCTGCGCCGCTCGAACTCGATCGGCCGCTACGCCTACTTCACCCAGGCCGGCTTCGCCAACGGCAAGAAGGTCACCAAGGCCGACAAGCCGATCTTCCAGGCCAGCGACGACCTCGGGACCTTCGCCTTCAACCAGATCTACGCCCGCGGCCGGACGCAGGCCTCAGCAGCAGCCAACGCTCCCGGGGAGTGACCGCTTGTTGCGCGCCTCCTTGCTGCGGGCGGCGAGCAGCGCGTCCTCCGGGTAGCCGACCTCTTCGAGGGTGAGGCCGTGCGGCCGCACGACGTGGACGGCCGAGTCCCGCACACCGGCGGCGAGCACCTTGCCGGGCCAGTCGACCGGCCGGTGCCCGTCGCCGACGAAGAGCAGGGCGCCGACGAGCGAGCGGACCATGTTGTGGCAGAAGGCGTCCGCCTTCACGGTCGCTTCGAGGACGCCGTCCGGCCGCCGGTCCCAGCGCAGCACCTGAAGGGTCCGGATGGTCGTGGCCCCTTCCCTCTTCTTGCAGTACGCGGCGAAGTCGTGCTCGCCGACGAGCGCGGTCGCCGCCTCGTTCATGGCGTCCATGTCGAGGGCCCAGTCGTGCCACAGGACGTGCCCGCGCAGGAGCGGGTCGACGCCCCCGGGGTTGTCGGTGACGCGGTAGGCGTAGCGACGCCAGATCGCCGAGAACCGGGCGTTGAAGCCGCTGGGGGCCTCCTCCACCTTCCACACCCGCACGTCGTGCGAGAGCCGCCCGGCGAGCCGCCTGACCAGCTTGTCGCGGTGCTCGGCCCACAGCTCGACGGGCAGGTCGACGTGGGCGACCTGCCCGCGCGCGTGGACGCCGGAGTCGGTCCGGCCGGCGACGGTCAGCTCGTACGTCTCCGTGGACCGCGTCACGGTCCGCAACGCGGCCTCGATCTCACCCTGCACGGTGCGCCGCCCCTGGGGCTGCTTCGCCCACCCGGAGAAGTCCTTGCCCTCGTACGAGAGATCAAGGCGTACCCGCACGAACCCGTCCTGCACGTCATCGCTCACGGAGAAATCCTCTCAAACACACGGGAGCGGGCCCGCACCCCAGAGGGATGCGGGCCCGCGCACGAGAAACTCGTCGGAACGCTTACGCGTCCTTCGACTCCTCGGCCGGAGCCTCGGCGGCCGCGTCGGCCTCCTTGACGGCGCGCACGGTGGCGGCCTCGGCCTCGGCGACGGTCGCCTTCTTGGCGATCTCGCCCTCGACCAGCTCGATCACGGCCATCGGGGCGTTGTCGCCACGACGGTTGCCGATCTTGGTGATACGGGTGTAACCACCGGGACGCTCCGAGTAACGCGGGGCGATCTCGGTGAAGAGGGTGTGGACGATGCCCTTGTCGGTGATCGTCTGCAGCACCAGGCGACGGTTGTGGATGTCGCCCTTCTTCGCCTTGGAGATCAGGCGCTCGGCGACGGGGCGCAGGCGGCGGGCCTTGGCCTCGGTCGTCGTGATGCGGCCGTGCTCGAAGAGCGACTTCGCCAGGTTGGCGAGGAGCAGCTTCTCGTGCGCGGCGGAACCGCCGAGGCGGGCACCCTTCGCGGGACGCGGCATGGTGTTTCTCCTTGCGTTCTGCCCCGGCCGTATCAGGTACCGGAGTCAGTATCCGAGCGGGCGGTCGCCCGTCGAAGACCCCGCGCCCCCATCAGGGGCGCGGGGAACTGCGCGACCGGCCGGAGCCGGTCCGCAGCAAAATCTGGACCGTCGGTCCCGAGCTCTCAGTACTGCTCGGTCTCGACGAACCCGGCGTCCGCGTCGTCGTCGGCGCCGAAGGCGTCGGCGGCGGCGGTGGGGTCGAATCCGGGCGGCGAGTCCTTCAGCGCGAGGCCCATACCGGCCAGCTTCGCCTTGACCTCGTCGATCGACTTCGCACCGAAGTTGCGGATGTCGAGCAGGTCGGCCTCGGAGCGCGCCACGAGCTCACCCACGGAGTGGATGCCCTCGCGCTTGAGGCAGTTGTACGAACGAACGGTGAGCTCGAGCTCCTCGATCGGCAGCGCCAGGTCGGCGGCAAGGGCGGCGTCCGTGGGGGACGGGCCCATGTCGATGCCCTCGGCGTCGATGTTGAGCTCGCGCGCCAGACCGAACAGCTCGACCAGGGTCTTGCCGGCGGACGCCATGGCGTCACGCGGGCGCATGGCCTGCTTGGTCTCGACGTCGACGATCAGCTTGTCGAAGTCGGTGCGCTGCTCGACACGGGTCGCCTCGACCTTGTACGTGACCTTGAGCACCGGCGAGTAGATGGAGTCGACCGGGATACGACCGATCTCCTGGCCCACCTGCTTGTTCTGCACGGCGGAGACGTAGCCGCGACCGCGCTCGACGGTCAGCTCCATCTCCAGCTTGCCCTTGCCGTTGAGCGTGGCGAGGACGAGGTCGGGGTTGTGCACCTCGACACCGGCCGGGGGCGCGATGTCGGCGGCGGTGACCAGACCCGGGCCCTGCTTGCGCAGGTACATCACGACCGGCTCGTCGTGCTCCGAGGAGACGACCAGCTGCTTGATGTTGAGGATGAGGTCGGTGACGTCCTCCTTGACGCCCGGCACGGTGGTGAACTCGTGCAGGACACCGTCGATGCGGATGCTGGTGACAGCGGCACCCGGGATCGAGGAGAGGAGGGTACGGCGGAGGGAGTTGCCGAGGGTGTAACCGAAGCCCGGCTCCAGCGGCTCGATCACGAACCGGGAGCGGAACTCGTCGACGACCTCTTCGGTCAGCGACGGACGCTGAGCGATCAGCATGTCTCTTTGTCCTTCAGTCGTGGACGCCCACTATTTGACGCCCGACGGATCACTTCTGTACTGCAAGGGTACGGGCGGCACGGTCCGAAGAGCCGTACCGCCCGAAGTCCTCAGGTCAAGCAGCCGTGCGTCAGACGCGGCGGCGCTTGGGGGGACGGCAGCCGTTGTGCGGCGTGGGGGTGACGTCCTGGATCGAACCGACCTCGAGGCCCGTGGCCTGGAGGGAGCGGATCGCGGTCTCGCGGCCGGAGCCCGGACCCTTGACGAAGACGTCGACCTTGCGCATGCCGTGCTCCTGCGCGCGGCGAGCGGCCGACTCGGCGGCCATCTGCGCGGCGAACGGGGTGGACTTGCGCGAGCCCTTGAAGCCGACGTGGCCGGCGGAGGCCCAGGAGATCACGTTGCCCGAGGGGTCCGTGATCGAGACGATCGTGTTGTTGAACGTGCTCTTGATGTGCGCGTGGCCGTGAGCGACGTTCTTCTTTTCCTTGCGGCGCACCTTCTTGGCAGCGCCCTGACGACCCTTGGGGGGCATCTATAACTCCTACGGGAGGTGGTCGGTCCTACAGCGAAGACCGCTTGGTCAAGCGTCCGCTGAGGACTACTTCTTGCCCGGCTTCTTCTTGCCGGCGATGGCGCGACGCGGGCCCTTGCGGGTACGAGCGTTCGTGCTGGTGCGCTGACCGCGAACGGGCAGGCCACGACGGTGGCGCAGGCCCTGGTAGCAGCCGATCTCGACCTTGCGGCGGATGTCGGCGGCGATCTCGCGGCGGAGGTCACCCTCGGTCTGGAGGTTGGCGTCCACGTACTCACGGATCTTGACGAGGTCTTCCTCGGCAAGGTCACGGACACGGGTGGACGGGTTCACGCCGGTCGAGGCGAGAATCTCCTCGGACCGGGTGCGCCCGATGCCGAAGACGTAGGTGAGTGCGACCACCACACGCTTTTCGCGCGGGATGTCAACACCGGAAACGCGTGCCATTCAATGGCTCCTGTGTTCTCGGGGGTCTGCTGCAGAACCGCTCCCGACTGCCGTATGAGGTACAGATCGGGTCCCCGGCCCCCGCCGGAGGTGCCGTCAACCGTGGAACACGGCCCGACGGGCTCTGCGTATGTACGTATTGCTATGCGTCGCGCGAAGAACTGCGAAATGCAGGTCGGTCGGCGTGCGTCAGCCCTGGCGCTGCTTGTGGCGCAGGTTGTCGCAGATGACCATGACCCGGCCGTGACGGCGGATCACCTTGCACTTGTCGCAGATCTTCTTGACGCTCGGCTTGACCTTCATGGGATGTGAGGTTCTCCGGGTCAGTGCCACCACCCGCGCGCGGAGGCGGGGTGCGGGCAAGATCTACTTGTACCGGTAGACGATCCGGCCACGCGTCAGGTCGTACGGAGAGAGCTCCACGACGACCCGGTCGTCCGGGAGGATTCGGATGTAGTGCATCCGCATCTTGCCGGAGATGTGCGCGAGGACCTTGTGACCGTTCTGGAGCTCCACCTTGAACATGGCGTTCGGGAGGGACTCGATCACGGTGCCCTCGATTTCGATGGCACCTTGCTTCTTGGCCACGCTTCGCCTTTCGAATCGGCTACCTTGATCGACTCTCGCCGCCGCATGAGGACACACGGGTACACGAGAGCCGACGCATCAGTCTACGTCAGGCCCCTGGAAAAGACGAATCCGGGAAGTTTGCCCACAGTAGAAGATCCTTAAGCGAACGACTATGCGAGGGGATCCGGCGCCGCCGCGATGCCCAGCTCCGCCAGTTTCGCCTTGCCCCCGTCGACCGCCGTGAGGACCAGCGGGCCCTCCTCGGTGAGCGCGATCGAGTGCTCCCAGTGGGAGGACCACGTGCCGTCCGTCGTGACGACCGTCCAGTCGTCCTTGAGGACCTCGGTGTGCGGGGTGCCCAGGGAGACCATCGGCTCGATCGCCAGGCAGAGGCCGGGGACCAGCTTCGGGCCCTTGCCGCGCTTGCGGGAGACGTAGTTCAGCAGGTGAGGGTCCATGTGCATCTCGGTGCCGATGCCGTGGCCGCCGTAGTCCTCGACGATCCCGTACCGACCGAGGCTGTGCTCGCCGACCGAGGGACGGGGCTGCCGCTTGATGTACGTCTCGATGGCCTTCGAGATGTCGACGAGCCGGTTGCCGAGCTTCATCGCCGCGATGCCGGCCCACATCGACTCCTCCGTCACCCGGGAGAGCTCGACGAGCTCGGGCGCGTGCCCGGTGCCCACGAACGCCGTGTAGGCCGCGTCACCGTGCCAGCCGTCGACGATCGCGCCCGCGTCGATGGAGATGATGTCGCCGTCCTTGAGGACGGTCTTGTCGTCGGGGATGCCGTGGACGACGACCTCGTTCACCGAGGTGCAGATCGTCGCGGGGAAGCCGCCGTACCCGAGGAAGTTCGACTTCGCACCGTGCTCGGCGATGACCTTCCGCGAGACCTCGTCCAGGTCCCGGGTCGTGGCGCCCGGCACGGCCGCCTCACGGGTCGCCGCGTGGATGGCGGCGACGACCAGCCCCGCCTCGCGCATCTTCGCGATCTGCTCGGGGGTCTTGATCTGCACCATCTGGCCGCGGCCTTTCATCGAGTACGGGGAACAGAACAACGATACGGCCGCGGCACCCCCGAGGGGCACCGCGGCCGTATCGAACGAACCAGGGTTACTTCTTGAGCGCGGTCATCGCCTTCGCGGTGACCTCGTCCACCTTGCCGAGCGCCGAGATCGTCTCGACCAGGTTCTGCGCCCGGTAGTAGTCGATGATCGGCTCGGTCTCCGTGTGGTAGACCTCCAGGCGCCGGCGGACGGTCTCCTCGGAGTCGTCGTCGCGCTGGTAGAGCTCGCCGCCACAGGCGTCACAGACACCGGCGGTCTGCGGAGCGTTGTACGTCACGTGGAACACGTGAGAGGAGTCGTTGCGGCAGATGCGGCGACCCGCGATCCGCTTCACGACCTCGTCCTCGGGGACCTCGAGGTCCAGGACCGCGTCCAGCTGGACGTGCCCCGCCTTGAGGATCTCGTCGAGAGCCTCGGCCTGGGCCACGTTGCGCGGGAACCCGTCGAGCAGGAAGCCGTTGACGGCGTCCGACTGCTCCATGCGGTCCTTGGCCATCCCGATCGTCACGGAGTCCGGCACGAGCTGGCCGGCCTTCATGTACGACTGCGCCTCCACACCCAGCTCCGTGCCCTGCGAGATGTTGGCACGGAACAGGTCACCCGTGGAGATGTGCGGGATACCCAGGTTCTTGGCAAGGTACGCGGCCTGCGTACCCTTGCCGGCCCCGGGCGGTCCGACGAGGACGATTCGCATCAGCGGAGGAACCCTTCGTAATTGCGCTGCTGGAGCTGGCTCTCGATCTGCTTCACGGTCTCCAGCCCCACACCCACGATGATGAGGATGCTCGTCCCACCGAAGGGGAAGTTGGCATTGGCGCCACCGAAGCCTGCCAACGCCATCGTCGGCACAAGAGCGATCAGACCCAAGTACAGCGAGCCCGGCCAAGTGATCCGGTTGAGCACGTAGCTCAGATACTCAGCAGTAGGTCGACCAGCCCGGATACCCGGGATGAAGCCACCATACTTCTTCATGTTGTCGGCAACTTCCTCGGGGTTGAACGAGATCGCCACGTAGAAGAAGGCGAAGAACACGATCAGGAGGAAGTACGTAGCGATGTAGTAGGGGTGGTCACCCTTGACGAAGTGGGCTTCGATCCAGGTCTTCCACCCTGCGGTGGAGTTCGAGAACTGCGCGATCAAGGCCGGGATGTAGAGCAGCGACGACGCGAAGATGACAGGAATCACACCTGCCTGGTTCACCTTCAACGGGATGTAAGTGGACGTACCGCCGTAGGAGCGCCGGCCGATCATGCGCTTCGCGTACTGCACGGGGATGCGCCGCTGGGCCTGCTCGACGAAGACCACGAGGGCCACCATCGCGAAGCCGACGAGGATCACGGTGCCGAACTCGATCCAGCCGCCGGCCAACTCGCCCTCGACCTTGATCTTCCACAGCGCGCCCGGGAAGCCGGCGGCGATCGAGATGAACATCAGGATCGACATGCCGTTGCCGATGCCACGGTCGGTGATGATCTCACCGAGCCACATGACGACGGCGGTGCCCGCGGTCATCGTGATGACCATCGTGGCGATCGTGAAGATCGACTGGTCGGGCACGACCTGGTCGGCGACGACACAGCCGCTGAAGAGCGCGCCGCTCTTGGCCGTGGCCACGAGACCCGTGCCCTGGAGGACGGCGAGGGCGATCGTCAGGTACCGCGTGTACTGCGTGATCTTGGCGGTGCCGGACTGACCCTCCTTCTTGAGGGCCTCCAGACGCGGGATCACGACGGTCAGCAGCTGCAGGATGATGCTCGCCGTGATGTACGGCATGATGCCGAGCGCGAAGATGGTGATCTGCAGCAGCGCCCCGCCACTGAACATGTTGACCAGGCCGAACAGGCTGTTGTTGCCCTCGCTGGCCTGCTTGACACACTGCTGAACAGCCTCGTAGCTGACGCCGGGCACCGGGATGTGCGCGCCGAGGCGATACAGCACGATGATGGCGAGCGTGAAGAGCAGCTTCTTGCGCAGGTCGGGCGTCTTGAACGCCCGGGCGAACGCGGTGAGCACGGTGCCTCCTGCGACCCCCGCGCTATGCGTCAAGGGTGACGGTCTTGAGGTTCGACGATTGGTTTTCGGTCATCGAGCCCGTGCGGGCATACCGCACGGAGTCTAGACAGTGCACGCCACCTTACCGGCGACCATGCCCCCCTAGGAACGACCAACCGGGGATGCCCCTTTTGGGAGGTATCCCGGCGGATCCCGGCGGCGCGGCCCTCCCGATGCCGGGACAGTCGACTTTGGTCGGCCTCCCGTTCCGACCAAGAGCCGTCCTGACACCGCGACCCACCCCCAGAAGACTGATCGCGCCGTTCCGGACCGACCGCCCGGACCGGCTCGATACCCGTCGATCCCACTTCTGGGGGAACACCTGTGAAGACGTCACTCACCGTCGCGACCGCCGTGGGGGCCGCCCTCCTGATGGGCGCCGGCACCGCCGCCGCCCGGCCCGCCGCGCCGATCACCGCCCCTGCGGCCGCCTCCTCGGCCGCCGCCGCACCTCAGGCCGCCGCCGCGGGCTGCCACCTCCAGGTCTACACGCCGTGGAAGGAGAACATGGCGCCCAGCGGTAGGAGCGACCACGCCCGCGGCAAGTACAGGACGGCGAACAACTGCAGCGGCTGGTACAACACCGCGCTGCTCCAATACCACCGCTGGGACGGCTGGAACCGCATCGCCGGTACGGAATGGGTCGGCAACCGCGGCATGAGCCACCTCCAGTGGAAGTGCCAGGGCAAGGGCACGTTCACCTACCGCACCAAGGGCTCCGTCCGCGGCGGGAGCCCGGCCCGTGTCGGCTGGGCCACCAGCCAGGAACGCCGCTTCACCTGCTGAGATGAAGCACGTACGGATGGCCCTCGCGGGCTGTGCGGCGGTGGCGGCCACGATCGTGGCCGTCACCGTCGGCACCCCCGGCGCGGGAGGGAGCGCAGGTGACGACGGCCGGGCCGGGGCGAAGGCCGGGGCGGCCGTCACCCGGATCGAGTTCACGGAGGCGGCTCCGCTGGACACCGACCAGTCCGTGACGACGAACCGGAGGGTGGAGATGTACGCCGAGCACCGGGGCGACGCGGTGAGCAAGCTCCGCTTCGTGATCACTTTCGAAGGGCGGCTCGCGGAGGAGCGCGTCTGGCGTGCCGACCGCCCCGAATCCATCACCTTGCGGAACTGGCAGTCCTGCACGGCCGGGGAGGAAGCCACCCCCGCGCCGAGGCCGGACAGCCTGGACGTGATCCTGACGGGGTACTTCGGGCCACGCGAGGTCCCCCGGGACGCGGAGAGGATCGCCGGCGGCGCGAACCGGTGGGAGACGCCCACGGGCATGATGCTCATGACGTACACCGACCTCGGCGGCACGTATCCGCACCGGATCGTCGAGGTCAAGGGACCGGACGGCTCCCTCGGCTCCACGATCAGCGGTACCCGGATGAGTGAGCACCCCGCCTTCCCGGAGTGGAGGACGGGCTGGCAGGGCTGTCGCCCCTCCGCCGGGGCGCTCTGAACCGGAACATCAGGTACTGCTCAAAGTGGCTGTGCATGTGCAATCGGCGTGGATACAGTCGTGATCACCCAGGGGGGCGGCGGCGGGGGAACGCAGCGCCGTCCCCTGCCGCGATCGCGAAGTGGGGGAAATGAGCACGCAACGCCATGCACATGCCCATGTCCTTGTCGCCGATGACAGCCCGACCCGCACCCTCGGCCTCATCCAGGTCGTCCAGCGATTCTCGTACGTGAAGACGATCAGCACCTGCACCTTCGACGGCCTGGCCGAGGCGGTCGACCGCGCCGCCCCGGATCTCGTCCTGCTCAGCACCGCAGACTCGCCGGAGGAGGACCTGACCACCGTCCTCCGGCCCCGGGCAGGGGACCGCGTGGTCCGCTTCATCTCCGTCGGGCACCCGGCGCGGACCCGGATCACCCCGTCCAGCGTGTCGGCGGGTCTCCACGGGTTCCTGCCCGACACGGCGACGCCCGAGGACTTCAACCGCGCGTTGTCCGCGGCGCTCGCGGGCTTCACCTACTTCCCCCGTGACATGACGGAGGAGCTGACGGAATACCGCAGGCGGTTCCCGCAGCTGACCCCTCGGGAACAGCAGGTGCTGGATCTGCTCTCCGACGGGATGAGCAATCACCGCATAGCGAGCTCCCTGGGAATCAAGGAAGCCACGGTGAAGATGTACGTGACCCACGTGCTGGCCAAGCTCGAGGTCGAGAGCCGGCTCCAGGCCTGCCTCAAGGCCCGCGGCCTCACCGCGGCCGCGGCCTGAACTCCGGCACACGACACGACGACACCGACTCCGACACCGACACCGACACACAAAGAAGCCCGGCCGGCTCCCCCGAAGGGAAACCGGCCGGGCTTCTTCAGTGCTGTCTACCGGGCTCAGACGAGCTCGGTGACGGTGCCACCAGCGGCGGCGATCTTCTCCTTGGCGGAGCCGGAGACGGCGTCAACCGAAACCTGCAGCGCCACGGTGATCTCGCCGGTGCCGAGCACCTTGACGAGGCTGTTCTTGCGAACCGCGCCCTTGGCGACCAGGTCGGCCACCGTGACCTCTCCACCCTCGGGGTAGAGAGCGCCGAGCTTGTCCAGGTTCACGACCTGGAACTCGGTGCGGAACGGGTTCTTGAAGCCCTTGAGCTTCGGCAGACGCATGTGGAGGGGCATCTGCCCACCCTCGAAGCGCTGCGGAACCTGGTAACGGGCCTTCGTACCCTTGGTACCACGACCGGCCGTCTTACCCTTCGACGCCTCACCACGACCGACACGGGTCTTGGCGGTCTTGGCGCCGGGGGCCGGACGGAGGTTGTGGGCCTTCAGCGGGCTGTTCTCCGCCATTTTACTCAACCTCCTCGACCGTCACGAGGTGGCGGACGGTGTGCACCATGCCGCGGAACTCGGGACGATCCTCCTTGACAACCACGTCGTTGACCTTCTTGAGGCCAAGCGAGCGCAGGGTGTCGCGGTGGTTCTGCTTGCTGCCGATGTACGACTTCGTCTGCGTGACCTTGAGGCGAGCCATTACGCACCCGCCCCAGCACGCGCACGGAGCAGAGCCGCGGGAGCGACATCCTCGAGGGGCAGACCACGGCGAGCCGCGATCTCCTCGGGACGCTGCAGGCCCTTCAGGGCCTCCACGGTCGCGTGCACGATGTTGATCGCGTTGTCGGAGCCGAGCGACTTCGACAGGATGTCGTGAACGCCGGCGCACTCGAGCACCGCGCGCACCGGGCCACCGGCGATAACACCGGTACCGGGGGAAGCAGGCTTGAGCAGGACGACGCCCGCGGCCTTCTCGCCCTGGATCGGGTGCGGGATGGTGCCCTGGATGCGGGGAACCTTGAAGAAGTTCTTCTTGGCTTCCTCGACGCCCTTGGCGATGGCCGCGGGAACTTCCTTGGCCTTGCCGTAACCGACACCTACGGTGCCGTCACCGTCGCCCACCACGACCAGCGCGGTGAAGCTGAAGCGACGACCACCCTTGACAACCTTGGCGACGCGGTTGATCGCGACAACGCGCTCAACGTACGCGGTCTTCTCGGCGGCAGCGCCACCGTCGCGGCCCTTCCGGTCCCGCCGCTCGCCGCCACCGGCACCGCTTCCGCGGCGCTGGGGTCCAGCCATTGGATTACCTCTCTCTGTTACGTCCGTTAGTCCCGGAACCGGGGCTTAGAACTTCAGCCCGGCTTCGCGGGCGGCGTCAGCCAGAGCGGCAATGCGCCCGGCGTACCTGTTGCCACCACGGTCGAACACGACAGCCTCGACACCGGCGGCCTTGGCGCGCTCGGCGACCAGGGAACCGACCTGCTTGGCCTGCGCGGACTTGTCACCCTCGCCGCCGCGGATCGACGCGTCCAGGGTCGACGCAGACGCAAGGGTGTGGCCCTTGAGGTCGTCGATGACCTGAGCGGTGATACCGCGGTTGGAACGCGTCACGACGAGGCGCGGACGCTCCGCCGTACCCGACACGTTCTTGCGGATGCGGATGTGGCGGCGCTTCTTGGCGGCACCCTTGTAGGCGTCACCCTTGGCGATCTTCACACCGTATGCCATGGCTTACTTACCAGCCTTTCCGACCTTGCGGCGGATGACCTCACCCGCATACTTCACGCCCTTGGCCTTGTAGGGGTCAGGCTTGCGAAGCTTGCGGATGTTGGCGGCGACCTCGCCGACCTTCTGCTTGTCGATGCCCTCGACCGAGAACTTGGTCGGCGACTCGACCTTGAACGAGATGCCCTCGGGCGCCTCGACCAGGATCGGGTGGCTGTAGCCGAGCTGGAACTCCAGGTTGGAGCCCTTCGCGGCGACGCGGTAACCGACACCGCTGATCTCGAGCGCCTTCACGTAACCCTGGGTCACACCGGTGATCATGTTGGCCACCAGCGTGCGGGACAGGCCGTGGAGGGCCTTGTTCTGACGCTCGTCGTTCGGACGGTTGACGTTGAGCACGCCATCCTCGCCCTTAACGATCTCGATCGGAGCGGCGACGGTGTGGCTCAGGGTGCCCTTGGAACCCTTCACCGTGACCGTGCGGCCATCGATGGTGACGTCCACGCCGGCGGGAACCGGGATAGGCAGCTTGCCAATACGCGACATGAGCTTTCCTTCCTTTCCCGACTACCAGACGTAGGCGAGGACTTCCCCACCTACGCCCTTCTTGCCTGCCTGCTGGCCGGTCAGGAGACCGTGGGACGTGGAGATGATCGCCACGCCCAGGCCGCCGAGGACCTTCGGCAGGTTGGTGGACTTCGCGTAAACCCGGAGACCGGGCTTCGAGATCCGCTTGATGCCCGCGATGGAGCGCTCACGGTTCGGACCGAACTTGAGCTCGAGGACGAGGTTCTTGCCGACCTCGGCGTCCTCGACCTTCCAGCCCGTGATGAAGCCCTCCTGCTGGAGGATTTCCGCGATGTGAGACTTGATCTTGCTGTGCGGCATCGTCACGGAGTCGTGGTATGCCGAGTTCGCGTTACGCAGACGAGTCAGCATGTCCGCGATCGGATCAGTCATGGTCATGAATTGGCCTTCGGCCTCTCTCGCCGGGGTTTCCTGTATGCGCCATCCCTCTCCCCACACAGGGGCGGGACGGGTGCGGCGCGGGGACCTACGGCGTAGTAAGTCGTACGGGCGGCGGACGCCCAACCCTCCTAGCCTAAGCCATGGAGGGATGGGCGACCGACAACCCAGTGCTTACCGAGAGACTCCGGTCATCCCAAGTAAGGGATTACCAGGAGCTCTTGGTCACGCCCGGCAGCTCGCCACGGTGAGCCATCTCACGGAGGCACACGCGGCACAGGCCGAACTTGCGGTACACGGAGTGGGGACGACCACAACGCTGGCAGCGCGTGTAGCCACGCACGCCGAACTTGGGCTTGCGGGCAGCCTTCGCGATGAGAGCCTTCTTCGCCATCTCGCTTACGCCTCCTTGAAGGGGAAGCCGAGGTGACGGAGAAGGGCGCGGCCCTCAGCGTCGTTGGTCGCCGTGGTCACCACGGTGATGTCCATACCCCGGACACGGTCGATCTTGTCCTGGTCGATCTCGTGGAACATGACCTGCTCCGTGAGACCGAAGGTGTAGTTGCCACGCCCGTCGAACTGCTTGGGGGACAGACCACGGAAGTCGCGGATGCGCGGAAGCGCGAGCGACAGGGTGCGGTCCAGGAACTCCCACATGCGGTCGCCACGGAGGGTGACGTGCGCACCGATCGGCTGGCCCTCACGCAGCTTGAACTGCGCGATGGACTTGCGAGCCTTGGTGACGGCCGGCTTCTGACCGGTGATCGTGGTCAGGTCGCGGATCGCACCGTCGATCAGCTTCGAGTCACGGGCGGCGTCGCCGACACCCATGTTGACCACGATCTTCACGAGGCCGGGAACCTGCATGACGTTCTCGTACGAGAACTCCTCACGCAGCTTGCCCGCGATCTCCTCGCGGTACTTCGTCTTGAGACGCGGAGTGGTGGTAGCCATCAGATGTCCTCACCCGTCCGCTTGGCAACGCGGATCTTGTTGCCCTCGTCGTCGAAGCGGTAACCGACACGCGTGACGACCTTCTTGCCGTCCTTCTCCACGACCAGCTGGACGTTGGAGACGTGGACCGGAGCCTCGGTCGTGACGATGCCACCGGCCTGCGACGGGCCGGCCTTGGTGTGCTTCTTGACCCGGTTGACACCCTCGACGAGGACGCGGTTCTCGCGGGGGAAGGCCGTGATGACCTTGCCCTGCTTGCCCTTGTCCTTACCGGTGATGACCTGGACCAGGTCGCCCTTCTTGATCTTCATGCTTACAGCACCTCCGGCGCGAGCGAGATGATCTTCATGAACTTCTTCTCGCGCAGCTCACGGCCGACCGGGCCGAAGATACGGGTGCCACGAGGGTCGCCGTCGTTCTTGAGAATGACAGCGGCGTTCTCGTCGAAGCGGATGTACGAGCCGTCCTGGCGGCGGCGCTCCTTGACGGTGCGAACGATGACCGCCTTGACGACGTCACCCTTCTTCACGTTGCCACCGGGGATCGCGTCCTTGACGGTGGCGACGATGACGTCACCGATGCCCGCGTAGCGGCGACCCGAGCCACCGAGAACACGGATGCAAAGGATCTCCTTGGCACCAGTGTTGTCGGCGACACGCAGTCGCGACTCCTGCTGGATCACGTCTATCTCCTGATTGTCTGCCGGTTCCCGGCCGGGGCTTCAGAAGAAGCCCCGGCCGAGCCTGGCGGAACTGACCCGAGGGAAACCCCTCGAGTAATTACTTGGCCTTCTCGAGGATCTCGACGACGCGCCAGTGCTTCGTCGACGACAGCTTCCGGGTCTCCATCAGGAGGACGCGGTCACCGATGCCGGCAGCGTTCTGCTCGTCGTGAGCCTTGAGCTTGTTCGTACGGCGGATGACCTTGCCGTACAGCGCGTGCTTGACGCGGTCCTCGACAGCGACGACGACGGTCTTGTCCATCTTGTCGCTGACGACCAGGCCCTCGCGGACCTTGCGAGCGTTGCGCTCGGTCTTCTCAGTCACGTTGCTCTCGCTCATCAGGCGTTCTCCACCGTCTCGATGCCCAGCTCACGCTCACGCATCAGGGTGTAGATCCGGGCGATGTCCTTACGGACGGACTTGAGCCGACCGTGGTTCTCGAGCTGGCCCGTCGCCGCCTGGAAGCGGAGGTTGAACAGCTCTTCCTTGGCCTCGCGGAGCTTGTTGAGAAGCTCCTCGTTGCCCAGCTCGCGCAGCTCGGACGCCTTGGTACCGGCCGACATCACAGCTCACCTGCTTCGCGCTTAACGATCTTGCACTTCATCGGCAGCTTGTGGGCCGCACGGGTCAGGGCCTCGCGCGCGATCTTCTCGTTCGGGTAGGACAGTTCGAACATCACCCGACCCGGCTTGACGTTCGCGATCCACCACTCCGGAGAACCCTTACCGGAACCCATGCGGGTCTCGGCGGGCTTCTTCGTCAGGGGGCGGTCCGGGTAGATGTTGATCCAGACCTTGCCGCCACGCTTGATGTGGCGGGTCATCGCGATACGAGCCGCCTCGATCTGGCGGTTGGTCACGTACGCCGGCGTGAGGGCCTGAATGCCGTACTCGCCGAACGCAACCTGCGTACCACCCTTGCTCATACCCGAGCGCTTGGGGTGGTGCTGCTTGCGGTGCTTGACCCTACGGGGGATCAGCATTTCGGTCAGGCCTCCGTTCCGGTGCTCTCAGCCGGAGCGGCAGCGGCGGCGGGAGCGTCGGCCTTGGGGGCCTCGGCAGCCGGCGCGGACTGCTGCTGCGGCTTGCGGCCGCGGCCGCCACGCTCGCCACCACGGCCACCACGGCCGGCCGGGCGGTCGCCAGCGCCGGCGCCACGGGCCGGGCGGTTACCCGCACGGGCCGCAGCGTTCTCGGCGCGGACCTCGGCGATGTTCTTGACGTCGCCCTTGTAGATCCAGACCTTGACGCCAATGCGACCGAAGGTCGTCTTGGCCTCGAAGAAGCCGTAGTCCACGTTCGCGCGGAGCGTGTGCAGCGGCACACGACCCTCGCGGTAGAACTCCGAGCGGGACATCTCGGCGCCGCCGAGACGACCGCCACACTGGATCTTGATGCCCTTGGCGCCGGCCTTCATCGTGCCCTGCATGCTCTTACGCATGGCGCGACGGAAGGAGACGCGGGAGGAGAGCTGCTCGGCAACGGCCTGAGCAACCAGCTGAGCGTCCATCTCGGGGTTCTTGACCTCGAGGATGTTCAGCTGGACCTGCTTGCCCGTGAGCTTCTCGAGGTCACCGCGGATGCGGTCGGCCTCGGCGCCACGGCGGCCGATGACGATGCCGGGACGCGCGGTGTGGATGTCCACCCGCACGCGGTCACGGGTGCGCTCGATCTCAACCTTCGAGATGCCGGCGCGCTCCATGCCGGACGTCATCATCCGACGGATGGCGACGTCTTCCTTGACGTAGTCCTTGTACAGCTTGTCGGCGTACCAGCGGGACTTGAAGTCCGTGGTGATGCCGAGCCGGAACCCATGCGGGTTAACCTTCTGGCCCATTACCGGGTTCCTTCCTTGCTGCTGACGACCACGGTGATGTGGCTGGTCCGCTTACGGATCCGGAATGCACGGCCCTGAGCACGCGGACGGAACCGCTTCAGGGTCGGGCCCTCATCGACGTACGCCTCGCTGATGACCAGCGAAGAGGCGTCAGTGTGGTCGTAGTTGTGTGCAGCGTTGGCAATGGCGCTGTCCAGCACCTTGCCAACCGGCACGCTCGCGGCCTGCGGGGCGAAACGCAGGACCGCCTGAGCCTCCGTGGCATCCATGCCACGGATAAGGTCCACCACGCGGCGGGCCTTCATGGGCGTGACGCGGATGTACCGCGCCTGGGCCCTGGCTTCCATGGTTGTCCTTCCAGTGTCTGTCATGGTCATTCCACCCCGCTACTAGCGGCGCTTCGACTTCCGGTCGTCCTTCACGTGACCCCGGAAGGTGCGCGTCGGCGAGAACTCGCCGAGCTTGTGGCCGACCATCGACTCGGTGACAAACACCGGAATGTGGGTCTTGCCGTTGTGCACCGCGATCGTGTGGCCGAGCATGGCCGGGATGATCATCGAGCGACGGGACCAGGTCTTGATGACGTTCTTGGTACCGGCTTCGTTCTGGGCGTCCACCTTCTTGACGAGGTGGCCGTCGACGAAGGGTCCCTTCTTGAGACTGCGCGGCATCTAAACCCGCTCCTAGCGCTTCTTGTTCGTCTTGCGGCGGCGGACGATGTACTTGCTCGAAGCCTTCTTCGGCGAGCGAGTACGACCCTCCTTCTGACCCCACGGGGAGACCGGGTGGCGACCACCGGAGGTCTTGCCCTCACCACCACCGTGCGGGTGGTCGACCGGGTTCATCGCCACACCGCGAACGGTCGGGCGAACGCCCAGCCAGCGCTTACGGCCGGCCTTGCCCCAGTTGATGTTCGACTGCTCGGCGTTGCCGACCTCGCCGATGGTGGCACGGCAGCGGGCGTCGACGAGACGGATCTCACCGGACGGCATACGAAGGTGGGCCATCGTGCCCTCCTTCGCCAGCAGCTGCACGGAGGCACCAGCGGAGCGCGCGAACTTGGCGCCGCCACCGGGACGGAGCTCGATCGCGTGGATCGTGGTACCGACCGGGATGTTGCGGAGCGCCAGGTTGTTGCCGGGCTTGATGTCCGCGCCGGGGCCGTTCTCGACCCGGTCACCCTGCGTCAGGTTCTTCGGGGCGATGATGTAGCGCTTCTCGCCGTCCGCGTAGTGGAGCAGCGCGATGCGCGCGGTGCGGTTGGGGTCGTACTCGATGTGAGCGACCTTCGCCGGCACGCCGTCCTTGTCGTGACGACGGAAGTCGATCACGCGGTAGGCGCGCTTGTGTCCGCCACCCTGGTGGCGAACGGTGATCCGACCGGTGTTGTTACGGCCGCCCTTGCTGTGCAGGGGGCGAACCAGCGACTTCTCCGGCGTGGACCGCGTGATCTCGACGAAGTCGGCTACGGAGGAGCCACGACGGCCCGGCGTAGTCGGCTTGTACTTGCGGATTCCCATTTCTCAGTCCTCGTCCGATTCCGGACGATCCAGACCGCCGTTAGGCGGTCGGACCGCCGAAGATGTCGATACGGTTGCCCTCAGCAAGGGTCACGATGGCGCGCTTGGTGTCCTTGCGCTTGCCGAAACCGGCCTTGGTGCGCTTGCGCTTGCCCTGGCGGTTGATCGTGTTGACCCCGGTGACCTTGACCGAGAAGACCGCCTCGACGGCCTGCTTGATCTGGGTCTTGTTGGAGCCAGGCGCGACGATGAACGTGTACTTGTTCTCGTCCAGCAGGGCGTAGCTCTTCTCCGAGACAACCGGCTTGACGAGAATGTCACGCGGGTCCGAGAAGGTCTTGCTGGTGACGACGGCGTCAGTCATCAGGCGTCGCTCCCTTCGGTCTCAGCGGTCTGGGGGCCAGACACGAAGGACTCGAGGGCGGCCTGGGTGAAGACCACGTCGTCGGAGACGATCACGTCGTACGTGTTGAGCTGGCCCGGCTCCAGGATGTGCACCTGGGGCAGGTTACGAGCGGACAGCCACGCGGCCTCGTCGGAGCGCTCGGCGACCAGGAGCACGTTCTTGCGCTCCGAGATCTTGCCGAACAGCGTCTTGGCGGCCTTGGTGGAGATGCCACCCTCGACCACGCCGGTGACGACGTGGATGCGGGAGTGGGTGGCCCGGTCCGAGAGGGCACCGCGGAGGGCGGCGACCTTCATCTTCTTCGGGGTCCGCTGCGAGTAGTCACGCGGCACGGGACCGTGCACGACGCCACCACCGGCGAACTGCGGGGCGCGGGTCGAACCCTGACGGGCGCGGCCGGTGCCCTTCTGGCGGTAAGGCTTCTTGCCACCACCGCGGACTTCGCCACGGCTCTTGGTCTTGTGCGTGCCCTGACGGGCCGCGGCCAGCTGCGCGACGACGACCTGGTGGATCAGCGGAACGCTGACCTTGGCGCCGAAGATCTCCGCGGGGAGCTCGACGGTCCCGGTCTTGTCGCCTGCCGGCGAAAGGATGTCAATGGTGCTCATCGGTTCCTCAAACCCCCTTGGCCGCGGTGCGGACCAGGACGAGGCCACCGTTGGGGCCGGGGACGGCGCCCTTGATGAGCAGCAGACCCTTCTCGGCGTCAACGGCGTGGACGGTCAGGTTCTGGGTGGTCACACGCTCGTTACCCATGCGACCGGCCATCTTCATGCCCTTGAAGACACGACCCGGAGTGGCGCAGCCACCGATGGAGCCGGGCTTACGGTGCACGCGGTGGGCACCGTGCGACGCCTTGCCACCACGGAAGTTGTGGCGCTTCATGACACCGGCGAAGCCCTTGCCCTTGCTCTTACCGGTGACGTCGACCTTCACGCCGGCCTCGAAGAGCTCGGCGGTGATCTCCTGGCCGAGCGTGTACTCGGAGGCGTCAGCGGTGCGGAGCTCCACCAGGTGGCGGCGCGGGGTGACGTCAGCCTTGGCGAAGTGACCCTTGAGGGGCTTGTTCACCTTGCGAGGGTCGATCTCGCCGAAGGCGATCTGGACCGACTCGTAGCCGTCGACGTCGTTCGTACGGACCTGGGTCACGACATTCGGGCCGGCCTTGACGACGGTCACCGGGACGACCCGGTTGTTCTCGTCCCAGACCTGCGTCATGCCGAGCTTCTCGCCCAGGATGCCCTTGATGTTCTTAGCCATCTCGCGCGCCCTCAGAGCTTGATCTCGATGTCAACGCCCGCCGGGAGGTCGAGACGCATGAGCGAGTCAACCGTCTTCGGCGTGGGGTCGAGGATGTCGATGAGGCGCTTGTGCGTGCGCATCTCGAAGTGCTCGCGAGAGTCCTTGTACTTGTGCGGCGACTTGATGACGCAGTACACGTTCTTCTCAGTGGGCAGCGGCACCGGGCCCGCGACCGACGCACCAGTGCGGGTCACCGTCTCGACGATCTTCTTCGCCGAGGAGTCGATGACCTCGTGGTCGTAGGCCTTGAGCCGGATGCGGATCTTCTGTCCCGCCATGGCTACTAGTAGTCCTTTGTCTCGTAACGCTCTGGTCCCCCGGTCGGTTCGCGTCCTACCTCCGACCCACGCGGTCGGGCGTGTCGCACTCCCTCTACGCAGAAATCCCTAAGGATTTCCCAACCAAGGGGGTGCGGTCACCATGACCGCGAGTCGGGGGTGGAACACCCACCGGGAGCCTGGCCGGCGCCCCGCTGACGCTTCCCAGAAGATTCCCGTACGTCCGCCCGACGCCTCTCAGCAGAGAGGTGTGAAGCGACGAGTACTGTGGGACTCGCTTCCGGTCCTCCCGACGGGAGGCGCGCAGCATCGGCACTCAACCGAGCAACCCCGACAGTCTGCCATACGGGACCTTCCGGCCGCCAATCGGGGTCGAAGACTGTACCCCACGTCACGTACGGGCAAGCGCCGGGGCGCACGCGTGTTCCCGGGCGCCCCCTCTCGGCGCCCTTCACCCCAACCGGCGTGCCCGCTCCGTCAGATGGCGGCGCTCGGGAGCGCTCGTCGTGTGCCGGGCCGCCTCTCGGTAGGCCGCCGCCGCGCCCTCCTCGTCGCCGAGAAGTTCGAGCAGGTGCGCGCGGGTCGCCAGGAGCCGGTGGTGATGGGCCAGGCGCTTGTCCTCCGCCAGGCCGGCGAGCAGCTCCAGGCCCGCCTCGGGGCCGTGGACCATCGCGACCGCGACCGCGCGGTTGAGCGTGATCACCGGGTTGTCCCCGGTCCGCTCCAGGAGCTCGTACAGGGCCAGGATCTGCGGCCAGTCCGTGGCCGCCGCGGACTCGGCCTCGTCGTGCACGGCCGCGATCGCCGCCTGGAGCTGGTACGGCCCGATCTCCCCCTTCGGCAGGGTGCGGCTGATCAGCTCGACGCCTTCCCCGATCAGCCGCACGTCCCAGCGGCCCCTGTCCTGCTCGGCGAGCGGCACCAGCTCGCCGTGCGGGCCCGTACGGGCCGGGCGGCGGGCGTCGGTGAGCAGCATCAGCGCGAGCAGGCCCGCGGTCTCGGTGTCCTCGGGGACGAGCCGGTGCAGGAGCCGGGTGAGCCGGATCGCCTCCGTGGAGAGTGCGGGCGCGGTGAGCTCATCGCCGCCGCTGGCCGTGTAGCCCTCGTTGAAGGTCAGGTAGAGGACGTGCCGCACCTCGGCGAGCCGCGCCGCCCGGTCCGCCCCCTCGGGCTGGGCCAGCCCTCCCCCGGCGGCCTTGATCGCCTGCTTGGCCCGGCTGATGCGCTGCGCCATGGTCGACTCGGGCACGAGGAAGGCGGCGGCGATCTGGGCGGTGGTGAGGCCGCCGACGGCCCGCAGGGTGAGCGCGATCCGGCTGGGGGACGACAGGTCCGGGTGGCAGCAGAGGAAGAGCAGGGACAGGGAGTCGTCGCCGCTCGCGGCGGGGGTGTCCGCGGCCTGGGCGACGAGCTCGGCGTCGGGCGTGGCGAAGGCGAGCGCGTCCTCGCGGCGCCGGCGTGCGACGTCGGCACGCAGCTGGTCGATGTACTTGCGGGTCGCGACGGTGAACAGCCACGCGCGGGCGTTGTCGGGGACGCCGTCATCCGGCCACTGCCGCGCGGCGGCGATCAGGGCCTCCTGGAGGGCGTCCTCGCAGGCGTCGAAGCTGCCGTGCCGCCGGACGAGCAGGCCGAGGACCTGCGGCGCGCACTCACGCAGCAGGTCCTCGATCTCGCGGGTTCCGGTCACACGTCCGCCGCGGACTCGTGCAGGACCGGCCAGAGCTCTACGGGGTCGACGTCCGCGAAGGGCATGTCCGCGGCGATCTGCTGGGCGCGCTCGGCGCTGTCGCAGTCGAGCAGGTAGAAGCTGGCCAGGTACTCCTTGGTCTCCAGGTACGGCCCGTCGGTGACGGCGGGGGCGCCGTCCTCGCGGCGGACGAGCCGGGCGGCGGCCGCGTCGGCGAGTCCGTACGCGCCGAGCAGCTCACCGGTCTCCCGGTACTTCCGGTTGAAGGCCTCCTGCCGGGCGATCGCCTCGGGCCAGGCCTCGACCGGGAAGGACTCCCACTTGGCCTGGTTGCCGTAGATCATCGCGACGTACTTCATCTCGGGTGTCCTCCCCGTCCCGCGCGCCCCTGTGGCGCGCTGTCACCCATGAGTCGGAGCCGTCCGTACGGCCTCGACATCTCCGACCCTACGAATTTTTCCGGGCGGATACGCGAGAAGGCCCCGCACCGAATGGTGCGGGGCCTTCTGCTGCAGCTACTTGAGCTACCAGGTCAGATCACAGATCAGGCAGTGATCTTGACGACCTGGCCGGCGCCGACGGTCCGGCCACCCTCACGGATGGCGAACTTGAGGCCCTCCTCCATGGCGATGGGCTGGATCAGCTCAACGCTCATGGCGGTGTTGTCGCCCGGCATGACCATCTCGGTGCCCTCGGGGAGGGTCACGACGCCGGTCACGTCCGTGGTACGGAAGTAGAACTGCGGGCGGTAGTTGTTGAAGAACGGGGTGTGACGGCCACCCTCGTCCTTCGACAGGATGTACGCCTGCGCCTCGAAGTTGGTGTGCGGCGTAACCGAGCCCGGCTTGATGATGACCTGGCCGCGCTCGACGTCCTCGCGCTTGATGCCACGGAGGAGCAGACCGACGTTCTCACCGGCCTGGCCCTCGTCGAGCAGCTTGCGGAACATCTCGATACCGGTGACCGTGGTGGTGGTCTTCTCGGTCTTGATACCGATGATGTCGACGGTCTCGTTGACCTTGAGGATACCGCGCTCGATACGACCGGTGACGACGGTGCCACGACCGGTGATCGTGAAGACGTCCTCGATCGGCATCAGGAACGGCTTGTCGACGTCACGCTCGGGCTGCGGGATGGACTCGTCCACCGCGTGCATGAGGCCGAGGAGCTTCTCGCCCCACTCCTTGTCGCCCTCGAGGGCCTTGAGCGCCGAGACACGGACGACCGGAAGGTCGTCGCCCGGGAACTCGTACTCGGAGAGGAGCTCACGGACCTCGAGCTCGACGAGCTCCAGGATCTCCTCGTCGTCCACCATGTCGGCCTTGTTCAGGGCGACGACGATGTACGGAACGCCGACCTGGCGGGCCAGGAGCACGTGCTCCTTGGTCTGCGGCATCGGGCCGTCGGTGGCGGCGACCACGAGGATGGCGCCGTCCATCTGCGCGGCACCCGTGATCATGTTCTTGATGTAGTCAGCGTGACCGGGGCAGTCGACGTGCGCGTAGTGACGCGACTCCGTCTGGTACTCGACGTGCGCGATCGAGATGGTGATACCGCGCTGGCGCTCCTCGGGAGCCTTGTCGATCTGGTCGAAGGCCGAGGCCTCGTTCAGGTCCGGGTACGCGTCGTGCAGCACCTTGGTAATGGCGGCCGTGAGGGTCGTCTTACCGTGGTCAATGTGACCGATGGTGCCGATGTTGACGTGCGGCTTAGTCCGCTCGAACTTTGCCTTCGCCACTGAATCCTCCTGCGGAGTGGTTCTGTACGCCTTGCTTCATCGGCGCCAGGTGATCTTTGCTGGGATGCCATCCACCGGGGCCCGATTCCTCGGGTTTCGGGGGTCGAGCCCCGGTGACTGGTGTCAAGCCTAAAGCGTGAACTCGGGAGAGTTACTCGCCCTTGGCCTTCGCGATGATCTCCTCGGCGACGTTCCGCGGAACCTCGGCGTAGGAGTCGAACTGCATCGAGTAGCTTGCGCGACCCGAGGTCTTGCTGCGGAGGTCTCCGACGTAGCCGAACATCTCCGAGAGGGGCACGAGGCCCTTCACGATGCGAGCACCGTGACGCTCCTCCATGGCCTGGATCTGGCCACGGCGGGAGTTGATGTCACCGATGACCTCACCCATGTAGTCCTCGGGCGTGGTGACCTCGACGGCCATCATCGGCTCAAGGATGACGGGAGAAGCCTTGCGCGCGGCCTCCTTGAAGGCCTGCGAGCCGGCGATCTTGAACGCGAGCTCGGAGGAGTCGACCTCGTGGTAGCCACCGTCGAGAAGGATGACGCGGACGCCAGTCATCTCGTAGCCGGCCAGGATGCCGAACTGCATGGCCTCCTGCGCACCCGCGTCGACCGAAGGGATGTACTCCTTCGGGATGCGGCCACCGGTGACCTTGTTCACGAACTCGTACGAGGCGTCGCCGCCCTCGATGGGCTCGATCGCGATCTGCACCTTGGCGAACTGACCGGTACCACCGGTCTGCTTCTTGTGGGTGTAGTCCACGCGCTCGACGGCCTTGCGGATCGTCTCGCGGTACGCGACCTGCGGCTTGCCGACGTTCGCCTCGACCTTGAACTCGCGACGCATACGGTCGACGAGGATGTCGAGGTGAAGCTCGCCCATACCACCGATGATGGTCTGGCCGGTCTCCTCGTCCGAGTGCACCTGGAAGGAGGGGTCCTCCTCCGCGAGACGCTGGATGGCAACACCCAGCTTCTCCTGGTCACCCTTGGACTTGGGCTCGATCGCGACCTGGATGACCGGCGCCGGGAAGTCCATGGACTCCAGGATGACCGGGTTCTTGTCGTCGCACAGCGTCTCACCGGTGGTGGTCTGCTTCAGGCCCATGACGGCGACGATGTCGCCGGCGCCCACCGAGTCGATCTCCTCACGCTTGTTCGCGTGCATGCGGTAGATCTTGCCGATGCGCTCCTTCTTGCCCTTGACGGAGTTCAGCACCGCGGTGCCGGCCTCCAGGCGACCGGAGTAGATCCGGACGAAGGTGAGCTTGCCGAGGTGCGGGTCGCTCGCGATCTTGAACGCGAGGGCCGACAGCGGCTCCTCGTCGGACGGCTTGCGCTTCACGACGACCTCGGCGTCCTTGACGTCGTGGCCCTCGATGGCCTCGACGTCCAGGGGGGAGGGAAGGTAGCGCACGACCGCGTCGAGCAGGGGCTGGACGCCCTTGTTCTTGAACGCGGTACCGCAGAAGACGGGGGTCACCGTGGTGTCGCCACCCTTGCCGGAGGCAATGGTGATGCGGCGGACGGCGGCGTAGAGCTGCTCCTCGGTGGGCTCGGTGCCCTCGAGGAAGAGCTCCATGAGCTCCTCGTCGTTCTCCGCGATGGCCTCGACCATCTTGGCGCGGTACTCGTCGGCGAGCTCGGTGTGCGAGGCCGGGATGTCGACGACGTCGTACATCTCGCCCTTGGACGCCTCGGCGGACCAGACCAGGGCCTTCATGCGGACGAGGTCCACAACACCCTGGAAGTCCATCTCGGCACCGATCGGGAGCTGCATGACGATCGGGGTCGCGCCGAGGCGGTCCACGATCATGTCGACGCAGCGCAGGAAGTCGGCACCGGTGCGGTCGAGCTTGTTGACGAAGCAGATACGCGGAACGCCGTAGCGGTCCGCCTGACGCCAAACGGTCTCGGACTGCGGCTCGACGCCGGCCACACCGTCGAACACGGTGACAGCACCGTCGAGCACGCGCAGCGAACGCTCCACCTCGACGGTGAAGTCGACGTGGCCCGGCGTGTCGATGATGTTGATCGTGTGATCGACATTCTCGAGCGGCCAGTGGCAGGTCGTCGCGGCGGACGTGATCGTGATGCCGCGCTCCTGCTCCTGCTCCATCCAGTCCATCGTGGCAGCGCCGTCGTGGACTTCACCGATCTTGTACGAGACGCCGGTGTAGAACAGGATCCGCTCGGTGGTGGTCGTCTTGCCCGCGTCGATGTGAGCCATGATGCCGATGTTGCGCACCTTGGCAAGGTCAAGCGAAGTGGTAGCCATATCGGCTCAGTCTTCTCTCGGTCTCGATGTGGGTTGCGACTACCAGCGGTAGTGCGCGAAGGCCTTGTTGGACTCGGCCATCTTGTGCGTGTCCTCACGCTTCTTGACCGAAGCACCGAGGCCGTTGGAGGCGTCGAGGAGCTCGTTCAGGAGGCGCTCGGTCATGGTCTTCTCGCGACGGGCGCGGGAGTAACCGACGAGCCAGCGGAGGGCCAGCGTGGACGCGCGGCCCGGCTTGACCTCGATCGGCACCTGGTAGGTGGCGCCACCGACACGACGGGACTTGACCTCGAGGGACGGCTTGACGTTCTCAAGCGCGCGCTTCAGCGTGATGACCGGGTCCTGGCCGGTCTTCTCGCGAAGACCCTCCATGGCGCCGTACACGATGCGCTCGGCGGTGGAACGCTTGCCGTCCAGCAGGATCTTGTTGATCAGCGAGGTGACAAGAGGAGAGCTGTAGACCGGGTCGATGATGACCGGGCGCTTCGGGGCGGGGCCCTTACGAGGCATTCTTACTTCTCCTTCTTGGCGCCGTAGCGGCTGCGAGCCTGCTTACGGTTCTTGACGCCCTGCGTGTCGAGGGAACCGCGGATGATCTTGTAACGAACACCCGGCAGGTCCTTCACACGGCCACCACGCACGAGCACGATGGAGTGCTCCTGCAGGTTGTGACCCTCACCCGGGATGTAGGCCGTGACCTCGATGCCCGAGGTCAGACGCACACGCGCGACCTTACGGAGGGCCGAGTTCGGCTTCTTCGGGGTGGTCGTGAACACACGCGTGCAGACGCCGCGACGCTGAGGGGAACCCTCGAGTGCGGGCGTCTTGTTCTTCTCGACCTTGTCCTGCCGGCCCTTACGGACCAGCTGCTGGATCGTAGGCACTACTTCTCCGGTTTCTGTGTGCCGTCGGTGAAACTAACCTGGAACACGCGCCGACCCACGCGGTCGGGTGTGTCGAATCTCGCGAACCTCCGCCGAAGGCGGAAAAGGCGGCGCGGATCACGGTGGCCGTTTCGCGGACTCGCTGTGCGGCGGAAGACACGCACGCGAGCCCAGGCACACCCCAGGCACAAGGCTTGAGCGTACCTATCGCACGGACTCCGGTCAAAACAAATGGCCACGCGCGCGGACCCCGGGCGCGGCGGAGACGCGGCGGGGGCGTGACCGGGGCGCGGCGGGGGCGCGGTGGGCCGCCCCGTACCGCCGCGCCGGCGGTGGTCAGTCGCGTGCGGTGCGCCGCGCCTCCACGGCGGCGGCGTCCTCCAGGCCCTCCTCGTCGGGCTCCAGGAACTGGTTCACGACCTTGACGAAGACGCCCAGGCGCTCGTCGGGCACGCCGAGCCAGCGGGCGAAGTCCTCCATGGTCGGCTGCCAGTCGTCGGGCGGCAGGAGGTCGTCCGCCAGCGGCAGCTCCTCGGGGGTGACCCGGCCGGACCGGATCAGCATGTCCCGCACGGAGACCCCGAGGAGCGGGGCGATCCGGCGCATGGTCTCCAGGTCGGGCATGCTCTGCCGCTGGAGCAGGCGCGTCACGGCGGCGCGGTGCACCCCCGCCTCGTCGGCGATCCGGGACTTCCCGCCGCCACGAGGACTGTCGATGTCGTATCCGCGCGCTCTCATCAGGCCTTCGACCCAGCCCGCGAATTCGTCGAGCCCTTGACTGGTCATGTGTACCGCTCCCTCACTCCCCACCCTTCCGAATGCCTTACTTTAGCGTGCTTGCGCGCACAGAATTACGTGCTTTCGGGCACGCAATCGTGTCGAATCGATGAAGACCTGGTCGGGACGCCCTCCACAAGTTTGTTGCGCGCTCGCACGCAACGTGTAAGGCTGCTCATCGCCGCACTCGTCGGCCCCCTGAGCCCCAGAAGCCCCACCGGCCCCATGGACGCCCCGGTGGCCCCGGACCGTGGAGAACCCTCTTGTTCCCGACCGACCCGTCCCCCTGGCAGGCCTCCGCCGCGTGCGCCGGCCTCTCCCCGTCCGTCGTCTTCGCCCGTCGGCCCAAGGACGCCGCCCCGGCGCTGCGCGCCTGCGCCGACTGTCCCGTCCGCCGTGAGTGCGAGGCGGCCGTGGCCCCGGCCGAGAGCTACTTCGACGGCGTCTGCGCGGGCCGCCTGTGGCGCAACGGCCGCGCGGCGGACGCAGAGCGCGTAGCGAAGGCGGTCGCGAAGGCCGTCGCGAAGGCGGGGGGCCGCCGCCGTGGCTGACCTCACCGACCACGCAGACCACGCAGACCGCGCAGGTCACACTGACCGCGCAGACAGCACGTCCCGCACCGCCGTCGCCGCCGAGCGCGCCGACCGCTCGGACCGCACGGACCGCACCGTCGAGCTCGTGCTGCGGGACATCGCCCTCTGGACCGCCTCCCTCGTACGGCAGTTCCCCGAGCTCTCCGACGAGCTGGCGCCCGGCCGCCGCTCCCCCGCCGGGACCGCCCCCACCGCCCCGCACCCCGGCCGCGACGAGCTGATCCGCGAGGAGCGGCGCGAGGCCCTGCTCCTCGAACAGCGGCACGGCCTCTCCGTCCCCGGGCACGGCGCCGCCCCGATCCGACTCCACATCTCCGACGCCATCCGGGACATCACCGACGGCGTGGTGGAGCTGGAGGAGGCGGTCTGCGCCCGGCTCGCCCTCCCGAGGCCGCGCCGCGCCGGGGTGATCGAGCGACTGCGGCGCATCGTCGGACTGCTCGACGCCGTCGCCGCCCATCCGGTCCTCGCCCGGCACGTCCGGGACGAGATCCGGCGGATGGCCCGCCGGTGCGCGCGGACGCTGGGCGACGCGGAGACGATCGTCCGGGTCTCGGGGCGCTGCCCCTGGTGCGACTCGGTGTCGCTGCGGGCGTTCCCCGACCGGCGGGCGGTGCTGTGCGTGAACCCGGCGTGCGTGTGCACGGACGCCGCGTGCGGCTGCCAGGACGACCCGGCCTACCGGCACCTGTGGCCGGAGGGCGCGTGGACGGAACTGACGGAGGCCTCGGGGACGCGCACCGAGGAGATCGAAGCGGCGATGGACGACACGAAGGAGACCTCATGCTGAGCTCGCCCGCGATGCCGGCTCTGCCGGTGGCGGCCGCCCTGCCCGCGCTGATCCCCGGGCCGCTCGCCGCCGAAGAGGCCGGGGTCGCCCCCGCGACCATCCGCAAGTGGGTCCAGCTGGGACACCTGCGGGCCGCGGGCAAGGCGGGCCGCGCGCAGCTCTTCCGCCTGGAGGACGTCTTCGCGGCGGAGCGGCTGGCCCGCCGGCGTACACGTACCGCCTGATCGTCCCTCACCTGAGCGCCCCGATTCCGGATCCGGAATCGGGGCGCTTCGTCATGTCCTCAGGAAGGCGTGGAGGGAGCGGACCAGAGTCTCGGCGAAGCGCTCGCGCACCGGCTCGGCGACGCGGTCGAGGGAGAGGTACGGATTGAGGTCCTCCAGCTCGACGAGGAGGAGCTCGCCCTCCGGGGTCCGGCAGGCGTCGACGCGCTGGATGCCGTGGTCGAGGGTGTTCCACTCGACGAAGCGGCGGGCGAAGGCGAGGTCCTCGGCGGTCGCTTCGTACGGCTCCAGGACCCAGCGGCGCTCGGGGTCGGGGGCGTACAGGGCGTACTGGAAGAGGTCGTCGACGAAGTAGAAGGAGACCTCGTACCGGAAGTGGACGCGCGGCTGGACGAGGAGGTCGCCGTACGGGAGGGCGTCGAGCTCCTCGCGGGTCACGAAGCGCAGTCCTATGGAGTCGGCGCCGGCCTTGGGCTTGACCGCGTACTCCGTGGCGTCGGGCAGCCGGTGGAGGTCCTCGGGGCGGTCGGCGGTGGGGATGACGGGGTACCCGGCGGCGGTGAGGTCGAGCAGGTACTGCTTGCCGGCCATGTCGCCGCGGCCGTGGAGCGGGTTGTAGACGCGGGTGCCGAGGGCGAGGGCGCGCTCGCGGAAGGCCTCGTACTCCTTCTCGTACGCGAGGACCGGGCCGCTGTTGCGGACGACGACGGCGTCGAAGCCCTCCATGAGGGCGGCGGCGTCGAGCGGGTGGCAGAGGGCGAGGTCGAAGTCGGCGCGCAGCCGGGCGGTGAGCCGGACGTCCTCGTCGCCGTAGCGCCGGCCCTTGGCCGGGTAGGCCAGGTCGGTCACGTACAGCAGGCGGGGGCGGCGGGGGCGGGTGGCGGACACGGGCGGCTCCCTGGGTCTGGTCGGGACAACCTATCGAGGCGGCTTCCGGCGGGGGTCGGGGGAGCCCGGCACATCCCCCGCTTCCGGCCGGGGGCCCGGGAGCCGGGCACATCCCCCGCTTGCGGCCGGGGGCCGGGGAGCCGGGCGCATCCCCCGCTTGCGGCCGGGGGCCGGGGAGCCGGGCGCATCCCCCGCTTGCGGCCGGGGGCCGGGGAGCCGGGCGCATCCCCCGCTTGCGGCCGGGGGCCGGGGAGCCGGGCGCATCCCCCGCTTGTGGCCGGGGGGGGCCGGGGAGCTCGGCGCATCCCCCGCTTCCGGCGGGCTTTCCCGGGAGCCCGGCACATCTCCGCCCGTTCTAGTTGCGTGCGCGCACGATCGCTGTCACAGTTGGTGCAGCGGCGGAGCTGCGCCCGCAGGACGGGACGCGGCTCCGCCGTCCGCCGTCCGGGCGCGCTGCCGCGCCCCGCCCCTCTCCTGCCGGAGCGCCCCGGGCGGCACCCCGTCCCGCCATCCCTCCCCTCCACCGAGGAGAACCGTCATGACCACTCCCCCGAGTGCTTTCCCGGACGTCGAGAAGCTGGTCGTCGACGTCCTCAAGGCCGACCCCGCCCTCGCCGGCGCCACGATCGCGGTCAACGCCCCGGCCGGCTTCGACGGCACGACGAGCGCCGTCCTGGTGAACCGCCGCGGCGGCGCCTGGATCGGCGACCAGCACGTCGACATGCCGCTGATCGAGTTCGAGGTCTACGGGCCGAGCAAGACCGCCGCCCACGTCCTCGCCAACGCGGCCCGGCGGGCGCTGCTCGCCACCATCGGCAAGCAGATCGGCGCCGACAACGTCGTGCACGACGTCGAGGAGCAGGACGGGCCGCGCTGGTTGCCCGACTACCTCTACCGGGGCGCGAACCGCTACCTCTGCGTGATCCGCCTCTCCCTGAGCGTCTTCTAGCCGCTCACCGCGAGCGTCTTCCGGTCGCTCGCCGCCCTGAGCGCCTTCCGAGCCGGTCCGGCTCCCTGACGGGCACTCACCCCACAGACCAGGCCTCGCCGTCCGGCGGGGCCTTTGCCGTACCCGGACTCCCCGTCCGGTGCGGTCAGCCCTCTCATCACAAGGAGAAACACCACCATGGCTGGAAACAACTCTGCCGAGATCCGCGTCGCAGGTACCGGCAAGCTCTACGTGGCCGACGCCGGCACGTCCGCCCCGGCCACCTTCGGCACCGACGCCGCCGCCGACTGGACCGGCGCGGGCTGGAAGGACCTCGGCTTCACCACCGGCGACGGCGTGACCTTCTCCAAGAAGGACAAGCTGGAGGCCATCGACTCGTGGCAGTCGGTCTCCCCGGTCCACTACATCTACTCGGCCCGTGACCTCTCGCTGAAGTTCTCGATGCTCCAGTTCAACGAGCTGACGCTGCCCTTCTTCATGGGCGGCGGCGAGGTCAAGGCCGAGCCCACCCCGGCGGTCGACACCTACCGCTACGAGATCGCCGAGCGCCCGTTCTCCGACGTGCGCGCCCTCGGCCTGGAGTTCACCGACGTGAAGGCCGGTGGCACGACCGCGGTCACGTACCGCTTCATCATCCCGCGTGGCCAGGTCACCGCCTCCGACGACATCAAGCTGGCCCGCAAGGCGGCCTCCCAGCTGGGCGTCACCTTCTCCGCCATGTCGAAGGGCGACGGCAAGCCGCTGGCGACCTTCCTCATGAAGGACAGCCAGTACGGCGCGGCGGTCTGATCCCCCTTCCCCACCCGGGGCGGGACGGAGAACTCCGTCCCGCCCCACCCCTCTCCTCTTCACTCACTCGAACAAGGAGTACGCATCACCATGGCCCGTTTCGACGTCAACGCAGCCCGCGCCCAGCGACAGGAGGCCCACGGACGCAAGTGGTCCTTCGAGCTGGACGGCGAGACCTACACCCTTCCGACCGAGCTCAGCCGCGCCACCGCCAAGGGGCTGCGCAAGCTCGACGACAACGACGTGGACGGCCTGCTCGCGCTCCTGATGGGTGAGGAGCAGTTCAACCGCTTCGAGCAGCACGACATCACCATGCAGGACATCGCCGCCATCCTGGAGGCCTACGGCAAGGAGACCGGGCTCGGCCTGGGGGAAGACTGAGCCTCGTCGAGTTCATTGACGAACACGCCGAGGCCCTTGAGGCGGACCTCATCCGCTATTACGGGCTCGACATCCTCGACTGGCACCGCGAGGAGCTCTCCAGCAGGCGGGTCCTGGCGCTGATCAAGCATCTGCCGCGGGACAGCGCCCTCCAGCGCGAGATCCACGGCGAGGCGGCCGAGTGGTCGATCACCGACCACCTCCTCGCGGCGACGGTGGACCATCTGGCCGTCTCGAACTGGATGTTCCAGTGCGTCAACGGATCCGAAGACGGCGACCAGCCGGACCCGCCCAAGCCCGTACCCCGTCCGGGCGTCGAGGACGAGGACGAGGAGACCGAAGGGCAGGACGAGCACTCCTCCGAGGCGGAGACCCCCGAGGTCTCCCCCGAACGGCTCGCCCGGTTCTTCGGCTGAAGCCGAAGAGTCACGCCCCCGCGGCCCCCGGAGTCCGTTCCCGTCAGGGAGCGGACTCCGGGGGCGCTTCCCGTGCTCGCTCGGAGGTCAACTCCTCTTCCAGGGCCCGGGCCCGCTCGGAGAGGCGGCGTCGCCGGCCCGCGCGCGTCTCCCCTCCGGTGGACTCGGCGGCTCGGCGCTCGCTGCCGGTCGTCGTCTGCACGGGTACGCCCGCCAGCGGCGGGACGATCGGGCGTCCGCCTTTGCCGCGGACGACCTTCCGTACCGGCTGGGCGTTCCTGCGGGTACGGCTCTCCTGGGCGGTGACGAGGACGTCCGAATCCGGCTCCGACTCCGACTCCGGCCCTGGCTCCCTCTGGTGCTCGGGCTCAGGCTCGGGTTCGGGATCCGGCACGAGCAAGGGAGCGGTGGGCTCGGTCTCCAACTCGGAGCGCTGTTCGAACAGTTCACGCTCCCTGCGGACCCGGCTCTCGGCCTCGACGACGGCGGCCGGCGGTTCCAGGAGACGAGCGAAGGGCAGCGCTATGACCCGGGCACCCTCCTGGCTCCCGTCCGTACGGCGCTGGGGGCGGCGGATTCCCCGCGCGTCGCCCTGTCCCTGGGCGTAGGCGTCCGCCACGCGCCTCTCGTACTCCCGGCGTATTCGCGGGAGTTCGTCCGACACGGCCTCGGCCCAGCCGGAGGTGAAGGCGGTCGTCTCGCGACGGTCCAACTCGCTCCGGGGAATCACGACGAGATCCTCGGGAGCGTACCCATGGACGTGCACGAGCTCGGAAAGATACGCGAAGAGGTGGGGCAGGTCAGGGTGGTTCGCAAGCCAGTCGACGACTTGCCCCCGCCGGCTCGCGCCCGGCTCCGTGTCCATGCGTCAGTACTGCCTTCCAGCCCCCTGGGGTCCCCGCGCGCCCCTCGCGCCCCTCGCCCCCCGGAGTGGTCGGGCCGAGGAACGCGTCCTCCAGGTTACCCGGTCGAACAGAAGCTCTGATTCGGCCACTGCTTCGTTCGGGGGACCTGCCAAACGACACGCCGTCGAGCGTTTCCCGCTCGACAAACATCGAACAGATGTTCCACACTCTGTTCGCACAGAAGTTCGAACACGTGGTGCCCCCGCTTCTCAACTCCGCGGCGCCGCCACACACGCACGGGCAAGCAAACGGAAGGCAGGCGTCCATGACTCAGCAGGCCGAGGCATCCCGACCGCACACCCCGCTCCAGGACCGCCTCCGCCAGCTCCTCGACGGACCCGTCGCCCTCGACAAGAGAGCGTTGCTCGGCACGTTGTACGCCGAGGTCTCCCGCTGCGAGACCGTCGCGTACGCGGCGGGCTGGAACGACGCCCTCGCGACGACGCGCCGCAACTCCCGCCGGGACGAGGACGCCTGACCGTCTCCGGACGCCCCCGCACGAACGAGCCCTTGCCGCGACCGGCAGGGGCTTTTCGGCGCTTGGCCGACATCGGCCGGAAGCGGAGTAACCCATGGCAAAGACCCCCGACGAGCTCTCCACTGAGATCGCGGACCTCAAGAAGGCCCTCCTCACAGAGAAGAAGGAGGAGCTGCAAGAGGTCAAGTACCTGGTCGCCAACACGAATAAGGAGACCAAGGAGAAGGAACCGTTCGTCGAAACAACCCAGGCGGTCGCCTCCGCGCTGAAGAAGCACCTGATCGACGTCGTTCCGAAGATCACCACGGAGAACTTCTTCCTCCCCATCGTCGAGCAGATCAAGGAAATCCACACAGAGGTCACGAAGAACAAGGGTGTCGAACTCCTGGAGGCCACGCCGTTCCTCGGCGGCATCGCCGCAGCGTGGGAGAAGTGGTACGAGAGCAAGGAGGCAGGCGCCGATGTCCAGTGGCAGCACTGGCTCCTCGCGGCTCTCGGAGGCATGGCACTGGTCACCCTGCTGCCCGCCATCAGGGGCCTGATCGTCAACGCATGGCGCGGGGCGCAGGCTCGCGGCGACGACACCCGGCGGGTCTGGACCAAGAACGCTGACGGAGGCTGGGGGCGGGAGGCGCTCGGCGACGTCAAGAAGCGCGAGCAGCGGGTCTGGAACGGCGGCACCAGCCTCGCCGACCTCGTGAGCGACCCTGCCAACGCCCAGCGGGCCGAGGCTCTGCGCCAGAAGCTCGACCCGCTGAACGTCTCGGTGGAGAAGTTCAACCGGCTGGCGCCCGATTTCCTGCAGTCCTTCAGCAAGCTGCCGCGCGAGTCCAAGGCCACCAAGATGGCGAGGGCCGTCAAGACCATCAGCGACGCCATCGGGCTGGTCAACCTCACGACGCTGAAGAACGTCGCCGAGGGCATCGAGAAGCTCAACAAGGCCGTTCTCGACTACCAGCCGACCAAGATCCCCAAGCCGACGGAGCTGGACGGTGTCGCCACGAAGATGGGCGAACTCGCCACCAAGACCCAGACCCTCCGCGAAAAGTTCGAGGGCCTCCAGACCACGGTCCGCACCCTCGACACCGTGATCGCCGGCGCCACCGGCTGACCCCCACTTCCCAGAAAGGAGGTACCCCATGTCTCTCGTCAGCTCCGCCAAAAAGGCTTCAGACTCCCTGCGCGCCCTCAAGTCGCAGGCATCCGGCGCCGGCACCTCGGTCAAGAAGGTCGGCGACGCCGGCCGGGCGGCCAACGGCCAGCTCAAGAACCTGAAGACCGCCGCCCAGGGCTCCACCGGTCAGCTCAAGAACCTCAAGACCGCCTCGGACCAGGCCGAGCGCTCCATGAAGAAGGCCGGCGACACCGCGCAGTCGGCCGGCGGCAAGCTCGGCAAGTACGAGTCGGGCGCCGGCAAGGCGGCCAAGGGCCAGGACAAGCTCAACAAGTCCATGAAGGGCAACATCCTCGCCCGGCTCCTCGAACTCTTCATGCCGCTCATCGAGAAGATCGTCGAGATGGCGATGCGCTCGAAGACGATGCAGACGGTCATGAAGAAGGCGTTCGACGCCATCAAGACCGTCATCAGCGCCGTCATGAAGGCCATCGGCCCGATCATGAAGAAGGCCGGCGCCCTGATCAAGACGGTCTGGAACGGCATCAAGACGGCCATCTCGACCGTCGTCAAGGCCGTCGCGACCGTCATCAAGACGTACGTGAACATCTGGAAGTCGGTCATCACCACGGTGATGAACGCGATCAAGAGCGTCATCAGCGGCGTCTGGAAGGGCATCAAGGCCGTCATCACGCCGGTCGTCGACTGGATCAAGGAGGCGATCCCGAAGGCGTTCACCGCCGTCAAGGACAAGATGTCGTCCATCTGGAACGGCCTCAAGGACATCGCGTCCCGGGCGTTCGACGGCATCAAGAGCGGCGTGAAGGGCCCGATCAACTCCGTCATCGGGCTCATCAACTCGATGATCAGCAGCCTCAACCGGGTCAAGGTCAGCGTCCCCGGCTGGGTCCCCGTCGTCGGCGGCAAGACCTTCGGCGTCAACCTGCCGACCATCCCCATGCTCGCCACCGGTGGTGTCGTCATGCCCCGCCACGGCGGTGTCCCGGCGATCCTCGCCGAGGCCGGCGAGGCCGAGGCCGTCCTCCCGCTCTCCAAGCTGGACCGGCTGCTCGCCATGACCGCGAAGCGCGCCCGTATGAACGCCGGCACCCAGGCCGGGCAGGGCGGCACCGGACTGCACATCGAGCACTACCACGCCGCCCGCGGCAGTGACCCGCAGTCCACGGCCGACGCCCTGATGTACCTGGCGAAGGCACGCGGATGATCGCCGTCGTCGCCATGCCCCGATTCAGGGTCGCCGTCCCGGCGATGAGCTCCCTGCAGCGGGGTGTCGGCGATGCGGACACCGCGATCCGGAAGCTCAGGCAGAACGTCCAGCAGGCGTCCGGCGGCGTCGGCGTCCTCGCCACCGGCGTGCGCACCGCGGGCACCACCCTCCGCACCCTCGGCACCGCCGCGTCCGGCGCTGCCACCTCCGTCACCAAGATCCGCCGGTCCACCGCGCCCGCCGGCGTCAAGCGGTTCGGCACCGCCGCCGGCAAGGCCCGTACCGCCGCCGCCAAGATCGGCACCGGTCTCGGCGCCATCCTCGGACTGCTCCTGCCGATGCTCCCCATCGCCGACGTCATCACCGGCCTGATGGGCACCTTCGGCACCGTCATGACCGTCGCCTCCGTCGCGATGACCGCCGTCAACGTCGCCATGCGGGCCAACCCGCTCGGCTTCATCGTCGGCATCCTCGTGCCCGTCGCGGCGGCCATCATCGAGTTCGCGCTGAACTCCGAGACCGGCCAGCAGCTCATGCAACAGGTCTTCGACCACGCCCTCAAGATCATCCTGGAGATCTGGAACTTCCTGGCCCCGTTCGTGGAGATGATCGGGACGGCGGTCGGGACGTACTTCGAGGGGTACCTGGCCCTGATCACCGGAGTGATCACGGGCATCGGCGTCGCCATCAAGGGCGTCGAGCGGCTCGGCTCCGCCGTCTCCTCCGCCTGGAACTCCCTCCGAGGGATCGCCTCGGGCGCGATGGACGGCATCAAGAACGCCGTACGCCCCGTCGTCTCCTGGATCACCGACTCCGTCCCCGGCTTCTTCCGTACCGCGAAGGACGCGGTCTCCGGAGCCCTGCGCGGTATCGGTGACCTGATCAAGGGCGCTCTGAGCTCGGTGATCGGGGTCGTCAAGGGTCCGATCAACGGCATGATCGCCTTCGTCAACTGGATCATCGACGGTCTCAACAAGCTCAGCTTCGAGATCCCCCTCACCGACAAGAAGTTCGGTGTCGACCTCGACAAGATCCCCATGCTCGCCGACGGCGGCATCGTCTTCCCGGGCGGCGACGCGGACGAGTACCGCATCGACCCGCTCTCCCAGCTGGAGAACCGCCGCGTGCCGGCGCTCACCGAGCCGCTCCCGAAGCCGCACTACGTACGGGACTTCCACGAGAAGCCGGGCGCCGGCCCCCGGGCGGTCGCCGAGGACCTGCTCTTCCTCGCGACGGCCCACGCGGCCGCGTGAGCGAGCGACCTCCCGCACGGATGCCTGAGCGACCTCCCACACGGCCACCCGAGCGACGACCCACGCGGCGGCGGCTGAGCGACCGCCCGCACGACCGCATGAGCGACCGCCCACGCCGCCGCCCGAGCGACCGCCCACGCCGCCGCCCCGGCGACGGCCGCTCCCCGACACCCGCCGACCTCCCATCAGAAGTGAGGTGACGGCCCCCATGGCCGAGACCACAACCGCATACGCCGGAAGCACCTACACCGCCGACCTCGCGCCCGGCTCACTGATCACCCAGGACGGGCAGATCCAGTGGGCCGGGCTTCTCATCGGGCCCGGCACGCCGTTCAACATCGACAAGTCCGGCCTGTCGGGCTGGGAGGACCTGCCCGAGTACGACTCCTCCGACGCCGACCGGCCGACCTCCCACGGCGCCTGGCCGGGCTCCCGGTTCGCCAAGCCGCGCAAGGTCGGCGGCACGGTCGTCCTGATTCCGGAGTTCAACCAGGCCTCGGAGGCCATCCGCGCGCTGCGCCAGGCCCTCGCCCTCCTCGACGAGGAGCGCTGGCTCACCGTCCGGCTGCACGGCGAACTCCTCACCGTGCGCGCCCGGATCGCCCAGCGCGTCGTCCCCGCCGACCAGGGCTTCGCCACCCAGGGCAGCTCGCGCATGTCCGTCCAGTGGCTGGCGTCCGACCCGCGCCGGTACGTCGTCACCGAGCAGATGGTCAGCACGACGGCACCGCAGCCCGAGCGGGGGCTCGAATGGCCGCTCACCTGGCCGCTCACCTGGGGCGAGGCGAAGAGCACCGGTGACGTCGTCGCCGTGAACAGCGGCTCGGCCCCCTGCCACCCTGTGATCGTCTTCCGCGGCCCGTGCTCCGTCCCCACCGTCACCGAGCGGACCACGCGCCGCCGGCTGCGGTACGCGATCGACCTGGCCGCCGGCGACGAACTCGTCGTCGACACCGGCGCGGGCACGGTCATGCTCAACAACTCCGCGTCGCGGCGGCACACCGCGATGGCCGACTCCAACCCGGAGGAGCTGTTCGCGCTCGAACCGGGCCGTACGGAACTGTCCTTCCGGCCCGACTCGGCCACTCCGGACGCCCAGATGACGGTCCGCTGGCGCAGCGCCGAATGGTGACCCGCCACCGCTGACCGCCCGGCCCCGGCCGCCGATCCGGCGCTGACCAGCGCCGCTGACCGTCGGCCAGGGCCGCTGATCCCGGCTCCTGACCCGCGCCGCTGTCGTCGGCCCGCCGCTGATCCGGCTCTGCCCCGCGGCGCCGATCGCCCGCCCCCGCCGCTGATATCCCGGCCCCTGACCCGCGCCGCGGATCCGCGGCCTCGGCCGCCATCCGCGGCCTCGGCCGGCGATCCCGGCCTCCTGCCACCAGGCCCAGGCCAGGCAAGGCCCAAGCCCAGGCCCAGGCATCGCGCCCAGGACCCGGCCCCGGCCCCACCCCACCCCAGATCCCACCGCCCCGACCCTCACGGAGAGGTGACCCATGACCGTACGCGCCGCTTGGCTCCAGACCACCGGCCAGACCCGCGAGGACACCCGGCTCACCCTCGCCGCCCTGCTCACCCCCAGTGGCCAGAGCGCCGAGGAGGCCCAGCTGCGCTCGCGGGCGGGCGTCGTGCCGGGCGGTCTCGTCCTGACCGGCAGCTCGCCCATGCAGTGCACCATCGGCGCCGGACGGGCGATCGTCCAGGGCAAGGACACCGCCCAGGGCGCCTACCTCGTCGCCGTCACCTCCCCGGAGCTCCTCACCATCGCCGACGGCGACCCGATGTACGACCGGATCGACCTGATCGAACTGGCCGTCCTCGACGACGCCTACGACCGCACCGGTGTCACGGAGGCGGTGGTACGCCTGGTCAAGGGCGTCCCCGCCGCCTCCCCCGTCGCGCCGGCGACCGGGCCGGGCAGCTCGATCCCGCTCTACACGGTCCTGGTGCCGAAGGGCATCTCGGCCGGCGCCGGCGGCATCCAGTGGAACACCTCGGCGGTCACCACCCTGCACTGGCCGGTCGTCGCCCTCGGCGGCATCCTGCCCGCCAGCGGTTTCAAGGGCGCGTACGTCGGCCAGTACCGCGACACCGCCGGGCTCCTCCAGCGCTGGGACGGGACGACCTGGGTCTCCTACCCCAAGCCCGTCGGCGGCATCGCGCCGAGCACCACGACCAACGGCGCCTACACCGGCCAGTACCGGGACAACGGTGGCGGACTGCAGCGCTGGAACGGTTCTTCCTGGCAGTACGTCGAAGGCGCCTCGACCGTGCTGTTCAGCGCCACACAGTGGCTGACCACCCAGGCGCAGAGCGTCGCCCCCAACACCTGGACCGTGCTCAACCTGCCCACCGTCGAGGTCGACGAGGCCACCGGCTGGACCACGAACAACACCTACACCGTGCCGCGCACCGGCTGGTGGCGGGTCTCCGCACACGCCACCTGGGCCAACGACGCCCAGACCGGCATGCGCGGCGCCCGCGTCATGGTCGCCGGCGTCGGCCAGGGCCGACTGACCTGGCTCACCCCCGCCGGCAACGGCGCCATATCCGTGGGCGGCAGCAGCCTGATCAGGCTCGTCGCCGGCGAGACCCTCCAGCTCGCCGGCTACCAGAGCCACACCGCGGCGATCAAGACCCTCGGCGGTTCGGGCTACGCCTGCACCCTCTCCGCCGAATGGATCAAGTCCTGACACCCCCGAACGCTGAACCGTCGCCCGACTCTTCGAACGGAGAAACCCCATGAACCTGCGCAGCAGCTGGGTCGCCGAGACCGGCCAGACCCGCGAGGACACCCGCCTCACCCAGACCGGCGTGACGACGCTGGCCAACCCCGTCCAGGTCCGCTCGGGCGTCCTGCCCGGCTCGTACACCGGCGAGCACCGGCTCGCCGGCTTCTGGACCTTCGGCGCCTCCGCCATGACGGCGACCGTCTCCGAGGGCCGGGCCGTGATCCAGGGCGAGATCTCCCAGGGCGTCTACCCGGTGACCCTGCCGAGCTCCGTGGACGTCACCTTCGATCCGGGCGACGCCCAGTACGGCCGCATCGACCTGATCGTCATCCGGGTCTACGACAACCTCTACGACTCCTCGAACCGCAACGAGGCGAAGGTCGAGATCATCAAGGGCGTCCCCGCCCAGGCCCCGCAGCCCCCGGCCGTCCCGCCGCGCTGCCTCGCGCTGTACCAGGTGACCGTCCCGGCCACCGTCAGCGCGGGCAACGGCGGCATCCCGTGGGCGACCGCCCTCAACGACCTGCGCACCCCGGTCGTCGCCCTCGGCGGCATCCTCCCGGTCGAGGGGCCGGTCCACGACGGCGCCTACCCCGGCCAGTACCAGGATTCCGGCGGCGCCCTCCAGCGCTGGGACGGCAGCGCCTGGGTCCCGTACCCGTCCGCGCTCGGCGGCATCGCCCCGTCCGGCATGGTCACCACCGCCAGCTACACGGGCCAGTACCGGGACGGCGCCGGCACCCTCCAGCGCTGGGACGGCAACGCCTGGGTGCCGCTCGGCGGCATCGCCCCGTCCGGCACCGTCACCACCGCCGGCTACACGGGCCAGTACCGGGACACCCCGAACGGCCAGCTGCAGCGCTGGAACGGCACGGTGTGGGCGCCGGTGGTGGCCGGGCCGTACTTCATCGACAACAGCGACTACGGCGACACCACGTCGCTCACCTGGACCTCGACGCTCGCGGGACGCGCCACGAACCCGCTCGCGCTCAACTTCGTCGCCCCGGCGTCGAGGGCCGTCGTGGTCAGCTTCGGCGCTCGTATGAAGTCGCACAGTGCCGACCACTACGCCTTCATGGCGCTCAAGCTCACCCAGGGAGCCACGGTCGTCGGCGACCTCGACGACGAGTACGCGACGGTCGCCGCCAGCCCGCACCTGATCTCGGTGGCCACCACGCGCCGGCTGTCGAACCTGACCGCCGGCGCGACGTACACCCTCACGGCCTTCTTCAAGATGGTCACCAACTCCACCTCCCTCAAGGGCGGCTTCGACAACACGTTCATCAAGGTCGACCCGCTTCCGTAACCCGTCGCCCGCCACCACCCTTCGGGAGAACCCATGACCTTGCACACCGGCTGGCTCGCCACCTCGGGACAGACCCGCCAGGGCACCCGCCACATCTCCGTCGGTGCCACCACCCCGGCCGCCCCGCTCACCGCCCGCTCCGGCATCCTGCCCGGCACCGGCGACGGCAAGTTCCGCGTCGGCGGCCTGTGGATGAGCGGCAACGGCCCGATGACCGCCACCGTCTACGCCGGCCGGGCGGTCGTCCAGGGACCCGCCGCCCAGGGCACCTACCCCGTCACGCTCGACCAGGACACCGTCGTCACCTTCGCCGACGGCGACCCGCTCAACGCCCGGATCGACCTCGTCGTCCTCCGCGTGTACGACGACCAGTACGACAGCTCGAAGCGGAGCGAGGCCGCCATCGAGATCATCAAGGGCACCCCTTCGGCCGCCCCCGTGGCCCCGGCGGCACCCCCGGTCTCCCTCCCCCTGTTCAGCGTCAAGGTGGTGGCCGGTACCTCCGCCGGCTCCAACGGCATCCTCTGGTCGGGGACCGGCATCGTCACCGACCTGCGCGTGACGACGGCGAGCGTCGGCGGCATCCTGCCCGTCTACAACAACGCCGCCGTCCCCGGCTCCTACCCGGGCCAGTACCAGGACAACGACAACGCGCACTTCCTCCAGCGCTGGGACGGCACCGGCTGGGTCGCGTACCCCAAGGAGGTCGGCGGCATCGCCGCCAACGGCACACTGCCCACCGGCAGTTACGTCGGACAGTTCCGCGAGACGAACGGCGTGCTCCAGCGCTGGAACGGCACCACCTGGGCGAACTACCACCCGCCGTACGACCACGAGACCATCACCACCGGCGCAAGCGCGCTGACCGGCTGGACCCTGTCGTCGTTCTGGGCCCGCCGCACCCGCAACGGCGTCGTCACGCTGCGCTTCAGCGTCAACCGCGTCGGTACGGACATCACCGCCAGCTCCATCGGCGGCATCGCCGACTTCCCCCTCGTCACCCTGCCGGCGGGCTGGGCCCCGGGCACGACGTTCGACGCCGTGGCCTCCAACTCCCTCGCTTCCGGCACCGCCACGATCTACCCCTACACCAACGCGCAGATCACCCTGCGCGACTGGAGCCCCAACGCCACCATCGCCAACACGTCGGGGCTGAACGTCTCCGCCACCTACATCCAGTAAGGGAGGACACACGATGGCACTCGACACCCCCTACCGGGCGATCTTCTGCGACCTGCTCTCGGATCAGACCATCGACATCCTGCCCCTGCGGGACGTCCAGTTCGACGACTACATCGGCAAGGCCGGCTCCCTCTCCGGCACCATCCCCATCCCCGACCGGGCGATCGCCTCGCGCGTCCGCCAGGTCGAGGAGGGCCGCACCGCGGTCTACCTGGAGCGCGGCGGCGACCTGTGGTGGGGCGGCATCATCTGGACCAGCACGCTGCAGAGCAACGAGCGCGGGGTGATGACCCTCTCCATCCAGGCCGCCACCTTCGACTCGTACGCCGCCCGCCGCCGCATCCGCTCGAAGATCGAGATCAAGACGGCCACCGACCAGCTGGCGATCGCCCGGAAGCTCTGGGAGGAGCTCCAGAAGCCGCTCGGCGGCAACATCTCCGTCGAGGGCGGGGAGGAGACCTCCACGACCAAGCGGACCGCGAGCTGGCGCGCGGGCGACGAGACCCTCTACTCGGAGGCGCTCGAACAGCTCGCCTCCCTCGACGAGGGCTTCGAGCACCAGATCATGGTCTACCGCGACCCGGTCGACGGGCGACGGATCCGGCAGCTCCGGCTCGGCGCCCCCAAGATCCGTACCGGCGCCACCGACCTGGTCTTCGACCGGCCCGGCACGATCCTGTCGTACTCCTTCCCGCGCGACGCGACCCGCGGCGGCACCACCGCCGTGGCGCGCGGCGCGTCGACCAACACCAACGCCGCCGCCGAATCCCGGCCGCTGTTCTCGGCCGAGAAGGAATCCCCGCTGATCAAGGGCGGCTGGCCGCGGATCGACCTGTCCTCGGACCACAACGAGATCACCTCCCAGGACACCCTGGAGAAGCTCGCCGAGAACGAGCTCGCGGCGGTGGCCGGCGCCGTCGTGATCCCCGAGATCACCATCCGGCTCGGCGGCGTCGTACCGCCGGCCCTGCTCGGCCGCTCCGCCCGGATCCGGATCACCGACGAGTGGCACGACCCCGGCCTCGACGCCCGCTACCGGATCATCGGCGTCAAGGTGAAGCCGCCGGAGCGCGGCCGCCCCGACACCGCCGAGCTCTACCTTGAGGAGGCCTGATGCCCCAGCTGCCCGAGGACATCATCGACCGGCTCACCCAGATGGAGCGCCGGATCCAGGCGCTGTCCACCGCGGTCAACACCCGGCCCGCCCAGAACGAGGTCACCGACGGCGCGTTCAACGTCAGGCTGCCGAACGGCACGTCCGTCCTCCAGGTCGGCAAGTGGGACGAGGACCCGGAGAAGAGCGAGTACGGGGTGGCCATGCGCCGCCAGACCGGCGAGCTGGCCATCGCGCTCTACAACGGCAGCGGCAGCGACACCACCCGGCAGGTGCTGCGGCTGTACGACTCGTACGGTCACGAGGTCTTCTCCGACGACATCGTCAAGGGCGGCCTCGCCAGGCCGTGGCTCGCGATGCTGCCGCCGCAGGACCTCGCCTCCGCGAACTGGCCGGCGACGAGCTCCCTGAACAACTGGGCCACGATCGCCCGCTCCTACAACCCGGTCTGGCAGCCGCGGATGCGCCTGCTGATGGAGACCCGCGCCAGCTCGGGTGCCACCGGCGAGGTGAAGGTGATCATCGACGGCACCACCCAGTTCGGCGGGACCGTCGCCGCCGGCAGTCAGTTCGACGTCACCGACGCCATCGTCGCCGACATCACGACGCGCTTCGGCACCACCGCCAAGATCGAGATCCAGGCCCGGGTCACCAGTACCTCCGGCACCGTCTACGCCAAGCCGGTGCTGATGTACGGCACCCAGAGCTGAGCCGTCCCGCCCCCATGGAGAGGAATCCCGCATGATCATCGACCCGGCCCAGCCCTGGGGCGTGGCCATCGACTACGCCGGTCGCGCCACCGTCACCGACGGCGGCCACACCATCGACATCCGCATCCACGACACCACGATGGGCGGCCCGCTGGAGGTCGACCCGATGACCGGCGAATACCCGCAGGTGTACGTGACCGCCCAGCTCGGCAAGGCCGGCACGGCCGGTTCCTCGCTGCGCGGCAGCGGGCTCGTCATCCTCAACGCGCAGGGCGGCCTGCCGGTCGTCCCGAGCCAGGAGGCCGTACGCGACGCCGTCGCCGCCGCGCTCGCCGACTTCGAGACCCGTCGGACGGCCTACGCCGCGCTCTGCGCCGCCTGGGCACCCCCGGCCCCGGACCCGGCCCCGACGCCGGAGCCCACGCCCGAGCCGACCCCGGAACCCACGCCGGAGCCGACACCCGAGCAGCCCAACCCCGAGCCGACCAACCCAGAGCCGACCAAGCCGGAGCCGAGCCCGGAGCCGACCCCGGAGCAGCCCGCCCCGGAGCAGCCCGCCCCCGAGCCGACCAAGCCCGAGGCGGACCCGGCCCAGTAGTCCGCGGCCCCGCCCCACCCGTACGTACGCCCGCCCGAGTGCGGGCCTTCTTCATGTCCGGAGGAACACCAGATGGCCACTCCCCTCCCCGCGGACCGGCTCCTCGCCGCGCTCCGCGCCGAAGGCGTCACCGTCGTCGAACACCCCGGCTGGCGCAGCCACAACCGCAACCACACCGGCGCCTGGGGCCCCGTCACCGGCGTGATGATCCACCACACCGTCTCCACCGGCACCCGCTCCTCCGTCGAGCTCTGCTTCAACGGTTACGAGGGCCTGCCCGGACCGCTCTGCCACGGCGTCATCGCCAAGGACGGCACCGTCCACCTCGTCGCCAACGGCCGCGCCAACCACGCCGGCGGCGGCGACCCGTCCGTCCTCCAGGCCGTGATCAGCGAGACGTACGGGGACCGGCCGCCGGCCCCCCGCGCCCACCAGGGCAGCCCGAACGCCGTCGACGGCAACTCCCGCTTCTACGGCTTCGAGTGCATCAACCTCGGCAACGGCAGCGACCCCTGGCCGGCCGCCCAGCTCGACGCGATCGAGCGGGTCTCCGCCGCCCTCTGCCGGGCCCACGGCTGGGGCGCCCGCTCCGTCATCGGCCACCTGGAGTGGTCCGACTGGAAGAGCGACCCCAAGGGCTTCGGCATGCCGACGATGCGCGACCGCGTCCAGGCCCGCCTCGGCAAGGCCCCCTCCAAGACGCCCGCCCCCGGCAACCCGACGAGCGGCAAGCCCGCCCCGCCCCGCCTCCAGCCCTTCCCGGGCACCTCGTTCTTCCGCAAGGAGACGAGCTCCCCGATCATCACCGCGATGGGCCGCCGGCTCGTCGCCGAGGGCTGCTCCGCGTACGGAGTCGGCCCCGGCCCCCGCTGGAGCGAGGCCGACCGGCGCAGCTACGCCAAGTGGCAGCACAAGCTCGGCTTCCGCGGCTCCGACGCCGACGGCATGCCCGGCGCCGCCTCCTGGAACGCGCTGAAGGTCCCGTACACGAAGTAGCGGGCGCCCCGTACGCCCCGCACGAGAGGAGACCCCGATGTCCGATGCCGCCAAGCGCACGGCCCGCACCGTCCTCCAGTCCGCCGTCGGCATCGCCGTCGTGCTCCCCGCGATCGTCGACGCCTCCGGCGTCCCCGCGACCCTCCCCTGGGTCGCCGGGGCGCTGGCCGTCGCCGGTGGACTGGCCCGGGTGATGGCCCTCGACGTGGTGCAGATCCTGCTGCCGTCCTGGCTGCGCAGCTCCCCGGGCGGTGCCGATGACCGAGTCTGATCCGAACGACCCGGTCGCCGTCGCCCTCGAACTGGAACGCCTCCGCGGCACCCTGGAGGCCGGCTTCGCCCGCGTCGACGGCTCGCTCGCCCTGCTCGTGCAGCGCAGCGACCAGACCGACAAGCAGCTGGCCGACCACGAGGCCAGGCTCGACGCCCTGGAGCGCAACCGCTGGCCGCTCGCCAGCATCGCCGCGCTCACCGCGAGCGCCGGCGTGCTCGTCGCGGTCTGGGAACTGGCCGCCCGCTAGGAGGCCGGGCCGGGTACGCCGAAGGGCGGCCACCCCGAGAAATCGGGGTGACCGCCCTTCGGTCAAGCGACTCGCTTACTGGTTGTACGGACCGTAGTCGTAGTCCTCCAGCGGAACGGCCTGGCCGGAGCCCGAGCCGAACGGCGAGTAGTCGATGTCGTCGTAGCCGACGGCCGAGTACATCGCGGCCTTGGCCTCTTCGGTCGGCTCGACCCGGATGTTGCGGTAGCGGGCGAGACCCGTACCGGCCGGGATGAGCTTACCGATGATGACGTTCTCCTTGAGGCCGACCAGGGAGTCCGACTTGGCGTTGATCGCCGCGTCGGTCAGAACCCGGGTCGTCTCCTGGAAGGACGCCGCCGACAGCCACGACTCGGTGGCGAGCGAGGCCTTGGTGATACCCATCAGCTGCGGACGGCCGGAGGCGGGGTGACCGCCCTCGGTGACCACACGACGGTTCTCGGTCTCGAACTTCGAGCGCTCGACGAGCTCGCCCGGCAGCAGCTCCGCGTCGCCGGACTCGATGATCGTCACGCGGCGCAGCATCTGCCGGATGATGATCTCGATGTGCTTGTCGTGGATCGACACGCCCTGCGAGTTGTAGACCTTCTGGACCTCGGCGACCAGGTGGACCTGGACCGCACGCTGACCGAGGATGCGCAGCACGTCGTGCGGGTTGGTGGCACCCACGGTGAGCTTCTGGCCCACCTCGACGTGGTCGCCCTCGCCCACGAGCAGACGGGCACGCTTCGAGATCGGGAACGCCGTCTCGTCGGTGCCGTCGTCCGGGGTGACGACGATCTTCTTGGTCTTCTCGGTCTCCTCGATACGGATGCGGCCGGCCGCCTCCGAGATCGGGGCGACACCCTTGGGCTGACGAGCCTCGAAGAGCTCGACGACACGGGGCAGACCCTGGGTGATGTCGTCACCGGCCACACCACCGGTGTGGAAGGTACGCATCGTCAGCTGGGTACCGGGCTCACCGATGGACTGGGCGGCGATGATGCCGACCGCCTCACCGATGTCCACCAGCTTGCCGGTGGCGAGCGAACGGCCGTAGCAGAACGCACACGTACCGACCGCGGACTCACAGGTCAGGACCGAGCGGGTCTTGACCTCCTCGACGCCCGCGTTGACGAGGGCGTCGATGAGCACGTCACCCAGGTCGACGTTGGCCGGCGCGATGACCTTGCCGTCGACGACGACGTCCTCGGCGAGCATCCGCGCGTACACGGAGGTCTCGACGTCGTCCGTCTTCCGCAGGACACCGGCCTCGTCCTTGGCCGCGATCCGCAGCTTCAGACCGCGCTCGGTGCCACAGTCCTCCTCGCGGATGATGACGTCCTGCGAGACGTCGACCAGACGACGGGTCAGGTAACCCGAGTCGGCGGTACGCAGGGCGGTGTCGGCGAGACCCTTACGGGCACCGTGCGTGGAGATGAAGTACTCGAGGACGGTGAGGCCCTCACGGAACGACGCCTTGATGGGACGCGGGATCGTCTCGTTCTTGGCGTTCGACACCAGACCACGCATACCGGCGATCTGACGCATCTGCATCATGTTTCCTCGGGCACCCGAGTCAACCATCATGAAGATGGGGTTCGTCTTGGGGAAGTTCGCGTTCATCGCCTCGGCAACCTCGTTGGTCGCCTTGGTCCAGATCGCGATGAGCTCCTGCGTGCGCTCTTCCTTGGTGATCAGGCCGCGCTCGTACTGCTTCTGGACCTTCTCGTCCTGCGCCTCGTAGCCCTTGACGATCTCCTTCTTCGCCTCGGGAACGACGACGTCGGAGATGGCCACGGTGACGCCGGAACGGGTCGCCCAGTAGAAGCCCGCCGCCTTCAGGTTGTCGAGCGTCGCCGCCACGATGACCTTGGGGTAGCGCTCGGCGAGGTCGTTGACGATCTCGGAGAGCTGCTTCTTGCCGACGGAGTAGTCGACGAACGGGTAGTCCTCGGGCAGCAGCTCGTTGAAGAGCGCGCGGCCCAGGGTCGTCCGCAGACGGAACGAGTCGCCCTGCTGCCACTCACCGGCGGCGACGCTGTCGTCACCCTCCTCCGTGACCGGGGGAACCCAGCCGCGGGGAGCGACGGTGCCGACGGGGAAGCGGATGTCGATCTCGGACTGCAGAGCCAGCTCGCCGGCGTCGAACGCCATGATCGCCTCGGCCGTGGAGCCGAACGCGCGGCCCTCGCCCTTGGTGTCACGGAGCTCACCGTCGGTGGTCAGGAAGAACAGACCGAGGACCATGTCCTGGGTCGGCATCGTGACCGGACGGCCGTCGGCGGGCTTCAGGATGTTGTTCGAGGACAGCATCAGGATGCGGGCCTCGGCCTGCGCCTCCGCGGAGAGCGGCAGGTGCACGGCCATCTGGTCACCGTCGAAGTCCGCGTTGAACGCGGTGCAGACGAGCGGGTGGATCTGGATGGCCTTGCCCTCGACCAGCTGGGGCTCGAAGGCCTGGATGCCGAGGCGGTGCAGCGTGGGCGCACGGTTCAGCAGAACCGGGTGCTCGGCGATGACCTCTTCGAGGACGTCGTACACGACCGTGCGGCCGCGCTCGACCATCCGCTTGGCGCTCTTGATGTTCTGCGCGTGGTTCAGGTCGACCAGGCGCTTCATCACGAACGGCTTGAAGAGCTCCAGCGCCATGGCCTTCGGCAGACCACACTGGTGCAGCTTCAGCTGCGGACCGACGACGATGACGGAACGCGCGGAGTAGTCCACACGCTTACCGAGCAGGTTCTGACGGAATCGACCCTGCTTACCCTTCAGCATGTCGCTGAGGGACTTCAGGGGACGGTTACCGGGACCGGTCACCGGGCGACCACGACGACCGTTGTCGAAGAGGGCGTCCACGGCCTCCTGAAGCATGCGCTTCTCGTTGTTCACGATGATCTCGGGCGCGCCGAGGTCAAGGAGTCGCTTCAGACGGTTGTTGCGGTTGATCACGCGGCGGTACAGGTCGTTCAGGTCGGAGGTCGCGAAGCGGCCACCGTCCAGCTGCACCATCGGACGCAGGTCCGGCGGGATGACCGGCACGCAGTCGAGAACCATGCCCTTGGGGCTGTTCGCGGTCTGCAGGAACGCGGAGACGACCTTGAGGCGCTTGAGCGCACGGGTCTTCTTCTGGCCCTTGCCGGTGCGGATGATCTCGCGGAGGCGCTCGGCCTCCTCCTCCAGGTCGAAGGACTCCAGGCGCTTCTGCAGCGCCGCGGCACCCATCGAACCGTCGAAGTACGTGCCGAAGCGGTCACGCAGCTCGCGGTAGAGGAGCTCGTCGCCCTCCAGGTCCTGGACCTTGAGGTTCTTGAAGCGCGACCAGACCTCGTCCAGACGGTCGATCTCGCGCTGCGCACGGTCGCGCAGCTGCTTCATCTCGCGCTCGGCACCCTCGCGCACCTTGCGGCGCACGTCGGCCTTGGCACCCTCGGCCTCGAGCTCGGCCAGGTCGTTCTCGAGCTTCTTGGCGCGGGCCTCCAGGTCGGAGTCGCGACGGTTCTCGATCTGCTGGCGCTCGACGGAGACGTGCGCCTCCAGGGAGGGCAGGTCACGCGTACGACGCTCGTCGTCGACGAACGTGATCATGTACGCCGCGAAGTAGATGACCTTCTCGAGGTCCTTCGGGGCGAGGTCGAGCAGGTACCCGAGGCGCGACGGGACGCCCTTGAAGTACCAGATGTGGGTGACGGGAGCGGCGAGCTCGATGTGGCCCATCCGCTCACGGCGCACCTTCGCGCGGGTGACCTCGACGCCACACCGCTCACAGATGATGCCCTTGAAGCGGACACGCTTGTACTTGCCGCAGTAGCACTCCCAGTCCCGGGTCGGACCGAAGATCTTCTCGCAGAAGAGTCCGTCCTTCTCGGGCTTGAGCGTGCGGTAGTTGATGGTCTCCGGCTTCTTGACCTCGCCGTGGCTCCACTGACGGATGTCGTCAGCGGTAGCCAGACCGATCCGGAGCTCGTCGAAGAAGTTGACGTCGAGCACTATGCGTCAATCCCTCTCAGGGTTGTAAGTCTTGGGGTCTGGAACGGGGGTCCTGGGGCCGGCGGGGGGACCATCACTGGTCCCCCTGCCGGAACTCCCGTCAGACCTCTTCGACGCTGCTCGGCTCGCGCCGGGACAGGTCGATGCCGAGCTCCTCCGCTGCGCGGAAGACGTCCTCGTCGGTGTCGCGCATCTCGATGGACATGCCGTCCGAAGAGAGCACCTCCACGTTGAGGCACAGGGACTGCATCTCCTTGATGAGCACCTTGAAGGACTCGGGGATGCCGGGCTCAGGGATGTTCTCGCCCTTGACGATGGCCTCGTAGACCTTCACGCGGCCGGTCACGTCGTCGGACTTGATCGTCAGCAGCTCCTGGAGGGCGTACGCGGCGCCGTATGCCTCCAGCGCCCACACCTCCATCTCACCGAAGCGCTGGCCACCGAACTGGGCCTTACCACCCAGCGGCTGCTGGGTGATCATCGAGTACGGGCCGGTCGAACGCGCGTGCAGCTTGTCGTCGACCAGGTGGTGCAGCTTGAGGATGTACATGTACCCGACCGAGATCGGGTCCGGGAACGGCTCGCCGGAGCGGCCGTCGAACAGCCTCGCCTTACCGGTCGGGAGCACCATGCGCTCGCCGTCGCGGTTCGGGATGGTGTGGTTCAGCAGGCCCGCGAGCTCGTCCTCACGCGCACCGTCGAAGACCGGGGTGGCGACGTTGGTGCCGGGGGCGACCTGGTCGGCACCGATGGCCTGGAGGCGCTGCGCCCACTCGTCCGCGAGGCCGGAGACGTCCCAGCCGCGGCTGGCGAGCCAGCCGAGGTGGATCTCCAGGACCTGTCCCGGGTTCATTCGGGACGGGACACCCAGCGGGTTGAGGATGATGTCGACCGGGGTGCCGTCCTCGAGGAAGGGCATGTCCTCGATCGGGAGGATCTTGGAGATGACACCCTTGTTGCCGTGACGGCCGGCGAGCTTGTCACCATCGGTGATCTTGCGCTTCTGGGCGACGTAGACGCGGACCAGCTGGTTCACGCCCGGGGGAAGCTCGTCGCCCTCCTCGCGGTCGAAGACGCGGACGCCGATGATCTTGCCGATCTCGCCGTGGGGCACCTTCAGCGAGGTGTCACGGACCTCACGGGCCTTCTCACCGAAGATCGCGCGGAGCAGGCGCTCCTCCGGGGTCAGCTCGGTCTCACCCTTGGGCGTGACCTTGCCGACGAGGATGTCGCCGGCGACGACCTCGGCACCGATACGGATGATGCCGCGCTCGTCGAGGTCGGCGAGGACCTCCTCGGAGACGTTCGGGATGTCCCGGGTGATCTCCTCCGGGCCGAGCTTGGTGTCACGGGCGTCGACCTCGTGCTCCTCGATGTGGATCGAGGAGAGGACGTCGTCCTGCACGAGGCGCTGCGACAGGATGATCGCGTCCTCGTAGTTGTGACCCTCCCACGGCATGAACGCCACGAGCAGGTTCTTGCCGAGCGCCATCTCGCCGTCTTCGGTGGCGGGACCGTCGGCGAGGACCTGGCCCTCGATGACGCGGTCGCCCTCGTCCACGACGACCTTCTGGTTCACAGAGGTGCCCTGGTTGGAGCGCGAGAACTTGTGCAGGCGGTACGTGATGTACGTGCCGTCGTCGTTGGCGACCGTGACGTAGTCGGCCGACAGCTCCTGGACGACACCGTCCTTCTCGGCCTTGAGCACGTCGCCGGCGTCGGTGGCGCAGCGGTACTCCATGCCGGTGCCGACGAGCGGGGCCTCCGACTTGATCAGCGGCACCGCCTGACGCATCATGTTCGCGCCCATGAGGGCACGGTTGGCGTCGTCGTGCTCGAGGAACGGGATCATGGCGGTCGCGACCGACACCATCTGGCGCGGCGAGACGTCCATGTAGTCCACCTCGGACGGCAGGACGTAGTCGACCTCGCCGCCACGCTTACGCACCAGGACGCGGTTCTCGGTGAGCTGCATGTCGTCGTTGAGCGCGGCGTTGGCCTGCGCGATGACGAAGCGGTCCTCCTCGTCGGCGGTGACGTAGTCGACCTCGTCGGTGACCTGGCCGTCGACGACCTTGCGGTACGGCGTCTCGATGAAGCCGAACGCGTTGACGCGGCCGTACGAGGCGAGCGAACCGATCAGACCGATGTTCGGGCCTTCGGGGGTCTCGATCGGGCACATGCGTCCGTAGTGGGACGGGTGCACGTCTCGGACCTCGAAGCCGGCCCGCTCACGGGACAGACCACCAGGGCCCAGCGCCGAGAGACGACGCTTGTGCGTCAGACCCGACAGCGGGTTGTTCTGGTCCATGAACTGGGACAGCTGCGACGTACCGAAGAACTCCTTGATCGACGCCACGACCGGGCGAATGTTGATCAGGGTCTGCGGGGTGATCGCCTCGACGTCCTGCGTGGTCATGCGCTCGCGCACGACGCGCTCCATACGAGCCAGACCCGTGCGGACCTGGTTCTGGATGAGCTCGCCGACGTTACGCAGACGACGGTTGCCGAAGTGGTCGATGTCGTCGGTCTCGACGACGATCTCGTTGCCGTTCTCGCCGATCGTCTCGGTCTCGCCCGCGTGGAGCTTGACCAGGTACTTGATCGTGGCGATGACGTCGTCGGTGGTGAGCACGCCGGCGTCCAGCGGCTCGTCGGCGCCGAGCTTCTTGTTCACCTTGTAGCGGCCGACCTTCGCGAGGTCGTAGCGCTTCGGGTTGAAGTAGAGGTTCTCGAGCAGCGTCTGAGCGGCCTCACGGGTCGGCGGCTCGCCCGGACGCAGCTTGCGGTAGATGTCGAGCAGCGCGTCGTCCTGGCCCTGGGTGTGGTCCTTCTCCAGGGTGGCGCGCATGGACTCGTACTCGCCGAACTCCTGCAGGATCTGCTCGGTGGTCCAGCCGAGAGCCTTGAGGAGGACGGTGACGGACTGCTTGCGCTTGCGGTCGATGCGAACACCGACCAGGTCGCGCTTGTCGATCTCCATCTCCAGCCAGGCACCCCGGGACGGGATGATCTTGGCGGAGAAGATGTCCTTGTCGGACGTCTTGTCGATCGAGGAGTCGAAGTAGACACCCGGCGAGCGGACGAGCTGCGACACGACGACACGCTCGGTGCCGTTGATGACGAAGGTGCCCTTGTTGGTCATGAGCGGGAAGTCGCCCATGAAGACCGTCTGGGACTTGATCTCGCCGGTCTCGTTGTTGGTGAACTCGGCGGTGACGAAGAGCGGGGCGCCGTACGTGAAGTCACGGTCCTTGCACTCGTCGATCGAGTTCTTCGGCGGCTCGAAGCGGTGGTCGCGGAAGGTCAGCGACATCGACCCGGAGAAGTCCTCGATCGGGGAGATCTCCTCGAAGATCTCCTCCAGACCGGACTTCGTGGGGACGTCCTGGCCCGACTCAAGGGCAGCCTCGACGCGAGCCTTCCAGGCGGCGTTGCCGAGCAGCCAGTCAAAGCTCTCGGTCTGCAGCGCGAGGAGGTTCGGAACCTCGAGGGGCTCCTTGATCTTTGCAAAAGAGATGCGCAGCGGGGCGGTGCTTGCGCCGTTGTTCGTATTGGTCGAGGCGTTGCGCGAGGCGGCCAAGAGGGGGTCCTTCCGAGGGCTCGGACTCACTACGCGCGTACCGGTCCCCAGCATCGCTTCACGGCAGACGTTTCCTGAGATGACCAAAAGGCCAGGTCAGACGGGGTCGGTCCGAGTAGCGGATGCGAAGGTATGCCCCTGGTGACGGGCAGGGGGCAGCTAACAGGCAGCGCAAAGGGTCAGTGTAGCCACTTGGCTCACTGATGTCCAGGGCGAGTAATTCGCGACCCTCGTTGCTCTCAACTCCGCGGTACCTCGCGCCGTGTGGCGCACCTCGATACTGCCCGTTCAGCCGTCGATCCATGCCTCGGATACGGATCGTTGTGACGACGCGTCCTGAGAATTGCGCGCTGCGTGCGGTTCGTCAAGGCCCCCCGGTGTGCGGGGCGCACGGCGAAGATCACCATACTCCGCTCCCGGCAGCCCTCAGGCCCCCGCCACGCCCTTCCCGGGAACGCCGAAAGGCGACCACCCACAAGGGTGATCGCCTTTCGGTGCTCCCGCGTTACACGGGGGCAGGAGTCAGCTCAGCGAGCCGAAACGGTCTTACTTGACCGTGACGGAGGCGCCGGCGGCCTTGAGGGACTCGGCGGCCTTCTCGGCAACGTCCTTCGCGACCTTCTCGAGGACGGCCTTCGGGGTGCCGTCGACGAGGTCCTTGGCCTCCTTGAGGCCCAGGGAGGTGAGCTCACGCACGACCTTGATGACCTGGATCTTCTTGTCGCCGGCACCCTCGAGGATGACGTCGAACTCGTCCTGCTCGGCCTCGGCCTCGGCGGCCGGGCCACCCTGCGCGGGACCGGCAACGGCGACGGCCGCGGCGGCGGTGACGTCGAACTTCTCCTCGAAGGCCTTCACGAACTCGGAGAGCTCGATGAGGGTCATCTCCTCGAACTGGGCGAGGAGGTCGTCCTGAGAGAGCTTCGCCATGATGGGCGATCCTTCCACTAATTCGGCAGGTGCCGATGTGTCTATAGAGGCGGGCGTAACGGCCCGCTACGACCCACGCACTAGGCGGCGTGGATCAATGCGCGAGCCGAATTACTCGGCACCGCCCTGCTCGGCGAGCTTGACGCGAAGCGCTTCCGCGGTGCGGACGAACTTCGACGGCAGCGCCTGGAAGAGCGAGGCAGCCTGAGACTGCTTGCCCTTGAAGGCACCGGCCAGCTTGCTGAGCAGAACCTCGCGGGACTCGAGGTCCGCAAGCTTCTTGATGTCGTCGGCGGAGAGAGCCTTACCGTCAAGGACACCGGCCTTGATGATGAGGTTCGGGTTCTCCTTGGCGAAGTCACGCAGGGCCTTCGCCGACTCCACCGGGTCACCGGTGACGAAGGCGACCGCGGTCGGACCAGCGAAGTGCTCGTCCAGTGCGGTGATCCCGGCCTCGTTGGCCGCAATCTTGGTCAGCGTGTTCTTCACCACGGCGTACTGGGCGTTCTCACCGAGCGAACGACGCAGCGTCTTGAGCTGCGCAACGGTGAGACCCCGGTACTCGGTCAGCACGGCGGCGTTGGAGCTCTGGAACGCGTCCTTGAGCTCGGCCACCGATGCAGCCTTGTTGGGCGTCGGCATAGTGCTTCGGCCTCCTTCCGGGTGATGAGGACCGCTCAGAAGGTGGCTGAACAAAACAAAACGCCCCGGCGCAGGCGCACGGGGCTTAGCTCGACCGATTCACAAGGAGTCGGGAACTCTTCCACAGTCACCTGCGCGGGTCGTCCGTTGTCAGCGGATCCTTCGGCCACCGCACCCGGTAAGGGCACAGCAACGACCAGCGGTCTTTGGCTTCTGTGGAAGCTTACGTGACGGGTTCCGGTTCGGGCAAATCAGCCCTGAGCGCCGCCCTCTTCAAGGCCCTTGCCGAGCTCCTGGAGCATCTTGAACAGGTCCACGGTGTCCTTGGCCGGCGGCGCCTGGACGGCGGCCTGGGTGCCGTAGTCGCTGTAGTCGGCCCGCATCTTCATCTTGCCCTCGGCCATGGTCATGCCGACGTCCATGCGCGCCGGGAGGCCGTCCTCGTTGACCCAGACCTGGGTGTCGTACCCCTTCAGGCCCATCTTCTTGACGTTGGCGATGAGGGCGTCGTGGTCCTTCTTGGAGAGGAGCTTGGACGACTCGTTGGCGGCGAGCATCTGCTCGACGGTGAGCGTGCCCTTGTAGTGCTGGGTCTCCATGCCGTTGATCTTCTCGGCCCCGACGTGCTTCAGGTTCGGGGAGTCGAGGAGCAGCGCGAGCTGCTGGGCCGGGTCCTGGTTCATGCTCTCCAGGCCACCGGTCATCTGCTTCTGCAGCGCCTTGTCGCCGGAGGCGTCCGCGGCCGCCTTCATGTCCAGCTTCATCCAGCGCTTGCCGTCCATCTCGACGGCCTGCTTCGCGCCCATGTCCAGGTACATGACGTTGTCGGTCATGATCATGCGGACCTGCTGGGGGGCGCCGGGGTCGCCCGCGGCGAGCATCGAGCCCTTCATGGTGATGTCCATGACGGCCGGGTTCCAGCCCTGGACGCCGGTCAGCTCGGCGGTGCCCGAGTCCGCGCCGACGCCGGACATCGACATCGTCATCTTGACCTTGGCGGCCTTGGCCGCGGAGGTCTTCTCGTACGCGGCCTGGATGACCTTCGTGACGTCCCCGTGGCTCTTCACGCCGGCACCGGCCTTGGCGTCCCCGTCGTCCTGACATCCGGCGACACCCACCACGACGGCCGTGGCCGTCAGGGCGACGCCCGCGCGCTTCCATACGGACATGCTCATGGTGTTCCCCACCCCTTTGCTACTTCTTTGCGGTCCTTCGAACCGTAACAAAGAACAGACCCCCGCCTCCCCGAGGGGGAGGCGAGGGCCTGTTGACCACTCAGTGAACCGGTGAGGTTCAGACCGCGGCCGGGTCCTCCTCGACGAGGAGGTTACGGGTGCGGTTGGAGTCCAGCGGGATGCCGGGGCCCATCGTCGTCGTCAGGGTCGCCTTCTTGATGTAGCGACCCTTGGCGGCGGACGGCTTCAGACGAAGGATCTCGTCCAGGGCCGCGGCGTAGTTCTCGACCAGCTTCGTCTCGTCGAAGGAGACCTTGCCGATGATGAAGTGCAGGTTCGAGTGCTTGTCGACGCGGAACTCGATCTTGCCGCCCTTGATGTCGTTGACAGCCTTCGCGACATCGGGGGTGACGGTGCCGACCTTGGGGTTCGGCATGAGACCACGCGGGCCGAGGACGCGGCCGAGGCGGCCGACCTTGCCCATGAGGTCCGGGGTGGCCACAACGGCGTCGAACTCGTTCAGGCGGTTGCCCTTGGAGATCTCGTCGATGAGCTCGTCGGAGCCGACGATGTCGGCGCCAGCGGCGATCGCGGCCTCGGCACGGTCACCGGTCGCGAAGACCAGGACCCGGGCGGTCTTGCCGGTGCCGTGCGGGAGGTTCACGGTGCCGCGGACCATCTGGTCGGCCTTGCGCGGGTCGACACCCAGGCGGAAGGCGACCTCGACGGTGCCGTCGAACTTCGTGGTGGCGGTGTCCTTGGCGAGACGGACGGCCTCGAGGGGCGCGTAGTTCCGCTCGCGGTCGACCTTGGCGTCCGCGGTGCGGAGAGCCTTGCTGCGCTTCACTGCTTCTCCTGTTGGTTCAGGTATGGAGTCGTGGTGCGGGCCGCGCCGGCCCTACCACTGAGGTCACGAGGGGGGTGATCAGCCCTCGACCGTGATGCCCATGGAGCGGGCGGTGCCAGCGATGATCTTGGACGCGGCGTCCAGGTCGTTGGCGTTCAGGTCGGGGAGCTTGACCGTGGCGATCTCGCGGACCTGGGCGGCCGTGAGCTTGGCGACCTTGGTCTTGTGCGGCTCGCCGGAGCCCTTGTCCACACCAGCGGCCTTGAGGATCAGCTTGGCGGCCGGCGGAGTCTTCGTGATGAAGGTGAAGGTGCGGTCCTCGTAGACCGTGATCTCCACCGGCACGACCATGCCACGCTGCGACTCGGTCGCGGCGTTGTAGGCCTTGCAGAACTCCATGATGTTGACGCCGTGCTGACCGAGCGCGGGGCCGACCGGCGGGGCCGGGTTCGCCGCACCGGCGTTGATCTGGAGCTTGATAAGCCCCGTGACCTTCTTCTTCTTGGGAGGCATTGCTCTCTCCGGGTCCTAGTGAGAGTGTTCAGCCCGCCTTCCGGTCATCCGGATGCAGGCATACCGCACAACGATAACGGGTATAGGCGCGCGGCCAAAAACCGAGCAGGTCAGAGCGGCTTTTGACAGCCACTCTGACCTGGTCGGAAGACGGTGAGATCAGTTCTTCTGGATCTGGTCGAAGCTCAGCTCGACCGGGGTCTCGCGACCGAAGATCTCGACGAGGCCCTTGACCTTCTTCGAGTCCGGGTTGATCTCGTTGATCGTGGCCTGGAGGGTCGCGAAGGGACCGTCCGTGACCGTGACCGAGTCGCCGACCTCGAAGTCCAGAACCTGGACCTCCAGCTTGCGGGCGGGAGCGGGCTTGCCCTCGGCCTCTGCGGCCTCGCGGGCGGCCTTCTCCTCGGCCTCCGGGGCGAGCATCTTGACGATCTCGTCCAGGGTCAGCGGGTACGGGTCGTAGGCGTTGCCCACGAAGCCGGTGACGCCGGGGGTGTTGCGGACGACGCCCCAGGACTCGTTCGTCAGGTCCATGCGGACGAGAACGTAGCCGGGAAGCTTGTTCTGCTTGACGTTCTTGCGCTCGCCGCCCTTGATCTGGACGATCTCTTCCTCGGGGACCTCGGCCTGGTAGATGAAGTCCTCGACGTTGAGCGAGACGGCACGCTGCTCGAGGTTGGCCTTCACGCGCTTCTCGTAGCCCGCGTAGGTGTGGATGACGTACCACTCGCCGGGGAGGGTGCGGAGCTCCTCGCGAAGCGCGGCGACCGGGTCGACCGGAGCGGCCGGCTCGGCCTCCTCCTCGGTCTCGTCCTCGGCGTCCTCGACCTCTTCGGACTCCTCGGCGTCGGACTCGTCCGACTCCTCGTCCTCGGTGTCCTCGTCGGAGGACTCCTCGGCGTCGGCCTCGTCCTCGTCAGCCTCGGCGTGGAGAGCGGCTTCCTCGGCGGCCTCGCCCGCAGCGTCGTCAGCAGCGTCGGCCTGGTCCTCGTCGGCGGCCTCGACGATGTCCAGCTCGTCCTCGACGGACTCGGACTCGAAGGCGTCGTTCAGGTTCGCGTCAGACACGGTGGCTGCTTCTTCCTGCGATACAGATGGGGTGGAACAAAAAGTCAGCCGAAGACGTACTTGACTGCTTCCTGGAAGCCATAGTCAATCACGGTGACAAGGCCGATCATGATGACGACGAAGATAATCACCACAGTGGTGTACGACGTCAGCTGGCTGCGAGTGGGCCAGACGACCTTGCGGAGTTCCGCGACGATCTGGCGGTAGAAGAGCGCGAGCCGGCCCAGAGGGCCCTTCTTGCCGCGCTTGCCGCCCTTACGAGCCTTCTTCTTGGACTCGGAGGCTTCGTCGTCGGCATCAGGCATGTCGATGGAGCCTACGGCGTCCGTCACGATCTCTCACCTGATTCCGGGTCGGCCGTGCCGCGCCCGGGATGGAGCCGCACGGCGGTGCAATGAAGTACGTACATGCGCACAACACCTGGCGGTGTGTGTAGCAGGGCCGGAGGGACTTGAACCCCCAACCGCCGGTTTTGGAGACCGGTGCTCTACCAATTGAGCTACGACCCTTTGTTGGTGTCCCTCAACCTACCGCATCGTGAGATGTGGTCGGTGCGGGCCAACGAGCAGTGAGCATACGTGGTCATGGGGGTCCGCGTCGAACAGAAACCACGCCGACCTGCCCTCGGACGGGCGTACGACCGGTAATGACCGTTCCTGTCCGGTCCGTGAAACCTGTGTGCCGGGCCCTGATCCGGTCTGGGACGATGGGCCGCATGAGCGCTGCTACCCCTCCCACCGAGCGTCGGGTCTCCGCCCGCATCGGTGCGATCTCCGAGTCCGCCACCCTCGCCGTCGACGCCAAGGCCAAGGCCCTCAAGGCCGCCGGGCGCCCGGTGATCGGCTTCGGTGCCGGTGAGCCCGACTTCCCGACCCCCGACTACATCGTCGAGGCGGCCGTCGAGGCCTGCAGGAACCCGAAGTTCCACCGCTACACGCCGGCCGGCGGCCTGCCCGAGCTGAAGGCCGCGATCGCCGCCAAGACGCTGCGCGACTCGGGCTACGAGGTCGACGCCTCCCAGGTCCTCGTGACCAACGGCGGCAAGCAGGCGATCTACGAGGCCTTCGCCGCGATCCTCGACCCGGGCGACGAGGTCATCGTCCCGGCGCCCTACTGGACGACGTACCCCGAGTCGATCCGTCTCGCGGGCGGCGTCCCGGTGGAGGTCGTGGCCGACGAGACCACCGGCTACCGGGTCTCCGTGGAGCAGCTGGAGGCCGCGCGCACCGAGAAGACGAAGGTCGTCCTCTTCGTCTCGCCGTCCAACCCGACCGGCGCCGTCTATTCGGAGGCCGACGCCGAGGCGATCGGCCGCTGGGCCGTCGAGCACGGCCTGTGGGTCCTGACGGACGAGATCTACGAGCACCTCGTCTACGGCGACGCGAAGTTCACCTCGCTGCCGACGATCGTCCCCGAGCTGCGCGACAAGTGCATCGTGGTCAACGGTGTCGCGAAGACATACGCGATGACCGGCTGGCGCGTCGGGTGGATCGTGGGCCCGAAGGACGTCGTGAAGGCCGCGACCAACCTCCAGTCGCACGCCACGTCCAACGTGAGCAACGTCGCGCAGATCGCCGCCCTCGCCGCCGTCTCGGGCAACCTGGACGCGGTCGCGGAGATGCGCACCGCCTTCGACCGTCGCCGCCAGACGATCGTGCGGATGCTGAACGAGATCGAGGGCGTGTACTGCCCGACGCCGGAGGGCGCGTTCTACGCGTACCCCTCGGTGAAGGGTCTGCTCGGCAAGGAGATCCGCGGCAAGCGCCCCGAGACCTCGGTGGAGCTCGCGGCCCTGATCCTCGACGAGGCCGAGGTCGCGGTCGTCCCCGGCGAGGCCTTCGGCACGCCCGGCTACCTGCGCCTGTCGTACGCGCTCGGCGACGAGGACCTGATCGAGGGCGTGTCCCGGCTCCAGAAGCTGCTGGCCGAGGCGAAGGCCTGACCACGCCTCTGACGGGCCCCGGTTCTTCGGAACCGGGGCCCGTTTTTGCGTTCTAGCAAGGTCCCGATCGGGGAAACGGGGTGTCTTCGTCCATTCGGGTGCGGCAGTATCAGTCGATGGAGCACGTTTCACGCGACATCACCCTGCTGCCCAAGGCCCATCTGCACCTGCACTTCACGGGTTCGATGCGGCCCACGACGCTCATCGAGCTGGCCGACAAGTACGGCGTCCATCTTCCCGAGGCGCTGAGCAGCGGTACGCCCCCGAAGCTACGGGCGACCGACGAGCGCGGCTGGTTCCGCTTCCAGCGCCTCTACGACATCGCCCGCTCCTGCCTGCGTGAGCCCGAGGACATCCGGCGGCTCGTCCGCGAGGCGGCCGAGGAGGACGTCAGGGACGGCTCGGGCTGGCTGGAGATCCAGGTCGACCCCACCTCGTACGCCCCGCTGCTCGGCGGACTCATCGCGGCCATGGAGATCATCCTGGACGCGGTCGACTCGGCGTCCCGGGAGACCGGGCTCGGGATGCGGGTGCTCGTCGCCGCGAACCGGATGAAGCACCCCCTGGAGGCGCGGACGCTCGCCCGGCTCGCGGTGCGGTACGCGGACCGGGGCGTGGTCGGTTTCGGGCTCTCCAACGACGAGCGGCGGGGCATGGCGCGCGACTTCGACCGCGCGTTCTCGATCGCCCGTGACGGCGGTCTGCTCGCGGCCCCGCACGGCGGCGAACTGACGGGCCCGGCTTCGGTACGGGACTGCCTGGACGATCTGCTGGCCTCGCGCGTCGGCCACGGGGTGCGCGCGGCGGAGGACCCGGGGCTGCTGCGGAAGCTCGCGGAGCGCGGCGTGACCTGTGAGGTCTGCCCCGCGTCGAACGTGGCGCTCGGTGTGTACGAGCGGCACGAGGACGTACCGCTGCGGACGCTCTTCGAGGCGGGGGTCCCGATGGCCCTGGGCGCGGACGACCCGCTGCTCTTCGGCTCGCGGCTCGCGGCGCAGTACGAGATCGCCCGCCGGCACCACGGGTTCACGGACGCGGAGCTGGCGGAGCTGGCCCGTCAGTCGGTGCGGGGCTCGGCGGCCCCGGAGGGCGTCCGGGCGAAGCTGCTGGCGGGGATCGACGACTGGATCGCCGACTGATCCGTCGCCACAGGCCCTAGCCGATCCCGCGCATGAGCGTGCGGGCGATCGAGCGGGCGAACTCGTCGAGCGGCTCGGGCGGCCCGCCGTCCTCGGTCATCTCGTAGGCGAAGGCCCGCTGGACGCAGGCGCCGAGGAGGAGCGCCGCCGCCGCCCGCGGGTCCGCTCCGGCGCCGACGCGGCCGAGGCGCTGCTCGGTGCGGAGGTAGGCGGTGAGCCCCTCGACGGGCTTGTGCGGGCCGGCGCCGAGTCTGCGCATGCCCTCGTCGTGGCGGGCCTTGAGCTGTGGCTCGGCGTAGAGCGAGGCGGCCATCGGGAAGCTCTCCTCGTAGAAGAGGGCGGCCTGCCGGGCGATGTCCGTGAGGTTCTCCTCGACGGTGCGGCTGCCGGGGTCGGCGGCGAGGGCGCCGAGCAGACCGCCGAGCCGGGGCAGCCGTTCGTCGAGGACGGTCAGGAACAGCTCTTCCTTGCTCGCGAAGTACTTGTAGAGCGCCGCCTCCGAGCATCCGGCGGCCTTGGCGATCTCCTTGGTCGTGGTGCGGGCGAGCCCCGCCGTCCGCATGAGGTCGCGCGCGGCGTCGACGATCCGTACGCGGGTCGGCTTCTGTTCCATGCATCCTCCACTCGCGCTTGACGCGTGAGTGAGTATCCACCCACCCTGGGGGTGAGTGAACACTTACCCACCCCGGGAGGGTGCGACATGAAGCTCACAGTCTTCGGCGCGACCGGCGGTATCGGCCGGGAGATCGTCCACCAGGCCCTGGCTGCGGGCCACGAGGTGACGGCGGTGGTGCGGGATCCCGCGCGGCTGGCGGTCACCGGGGAGCGGCTGGTGGTCCACCGGGCGGACCTCACCGACCCGGAGGCCCTGCGCCCGGCCGTCGCCGGCCGGGACGCCGTGCTCTCCGGTCTCGGCGCGCGGGGCCGGGCGAACGCGGGCGTGGCGGCGCGGCTGACCCGCTCGGTGCTCGCGGCGATGGAGGCGGAGCGGGTGCGGCGGCTCGTGGTGGTGAGCGCGGCGCCGCTGGGACCGGTCGCGGAGGGCGACGGGATGCTCGACAAGGCCGCCCTCGCGGTGATCAACCGTGTCCTGAAGGACATCTACGCCGATCTGCGGGTGATGGAGTCCGCGCTGGCGGCGAGCGCCACGGACTGGACCTCGGTCCGCCCTCCGAAGCTGACGGACAAGCCCCTCACCGGCCGGTACCGCACGGTAGTCGGCGGCAACCCGCCCCGGGGCCGCACGCTGGCCCGCGCGGACGTGGCCCACGCGATGCTCGCGATGATCGACGCCCCGACCACGGTCGGCCAGGGCGTCGGAGTCGCGTACTAGGGGGTGTCGTCACATTCCCGTCGTCGCCCGAAGGGCGGCCCCGCGGCGTCTGGTGCGTG
>NZ_BMSF01000017.1 GCF_014649015.1 Streptomyces narbonensis | reverse complement strand
ACCGCACTCGACGGACACCCGCCCATCACCCGAGTCAACAACCCTGCGAGTCAATACACCTAGGGGGTGTCTTGTCGATCATGCCGGGCTCGCGGTGTCCGGCACGGCACCTCGCCGCGTTGCCGAAACGCCTGAATAGCTCCGCTATCAAGTCGCTCCGGCGCCTTGCGATGCACCGCACCGGACGCCGCTCCCTGATCCGGCCTGATCGACAAGACACCCCCAGGGCCCGGAACGCGCTGGTGCGTGCGGCCGCCGAGACGGGGTAGGCGCCCTCCGGAACGACGCGGAAGCGTACGTGCGCGGAAGGAGGCGCCATGTCCCTCGGGCGGGCGGTGCCGCGGCGGGCAGGAGCCGCGCTCACGAGGGGGGTGCGGAACGATGACCGGTGACGGCTCGTTCGAGCGCGACCGCGCGTACATCACGACCCGGATCACGGCCGACGGACGGGACGGTTACCCGGTGGAGCCCGGGCGATACCGCCTGGTCATCGCCCGCGCCTGCCCCTGGGCGAACCGGAGCGCGATCGTCCGGCGTCTGATGGGACTGGAGGACGTGCTCCCGATGGGAATCGCCGGCCCTCTGCACGACGAGCGGAGCTGGTGCTTCCACCTCGACCCCGGAGGCCGGGATCCGGTCCTCGGGATCGAGTGGCTGAGAGAGGCGTACGAGGCGCGTGAACCCGGCTACCCGAAGGGCATCACCGTGCCCGCGATCGTCGACGTCCCCACCGGCCGGGTGGTGACCAACGACTTCGAGCGGATCACGCTCGACCTGGGCGGCGAGTGGACGGCCCATCAGCGGGACGGGGCACCGGAGCTGTACCCGGAGAGACGGCGCGACGAGATCGACGACGTGGCCGACAAGGTGTACCGGGACGTCAACAACGGCGTCTACCAGTGCGGCTTCGCCGGTGACCAGGCGGCGTACGACCGGGCGTACCGAAGTCTGTGGGAACGGCTGGACTGGCTGGAGGAGCGGCTCAGGCACCGGCGCTATCTGGTCGGCGACACCCTCACCGAGGCCGATGTCCGCCTGTTCCCGACCCTTGTGCGCTTCGACGCCGTCTACCACGGCCACTTCAAGTGCAACCGGCACAAGCTGACCGAACTGCCGGCCCTCTGGGCCTACGCGCGGGACCTGTTCCAGACGCCCGGCTTCGGGGACACGATCGACTTCGCGCAGATCAAGGCGCATTACTACGTCGTCCACCACGACATCAATCCGACCGGGATCGTCCCCCGGGGCCCGGACGTCCGCGGCTGGCTCGCGCCGCACCACCGGGAGGAACTCGGCGGCCGGCCCTTCGGCGACGGCACCCCGCCCGGGCCACCGCCCCCGGCCGAGCGCGTGCCGCCGCCCGGCCCGGAATCCGCCACGGGCCGAGGTCCGTGGTGAGCTCTTGGCCCTCGCCCCCCTCTTCGCCCTCGCCCCCCGTGCCTCGGCCTCACCCCCGCTCTCGTATCCGCTCGCTTCCGCATGCCGTCCCGGACCGCCCCGGATGCCCGGTTTGCCTTACTGGATGAGGGGCACGCGGAACTCCATGAGTCCCGGGCCCCCGAGGGCCGGGACGGAGGAGCACGACTCGGAGAGAGAACGCGAAGGGGTGAGAGCCGATGTCGATCGGAATCGTCCTGGTCGTCGTCGCGGCCGTCGTCGTGGTCGGGCTCACCGCCGGTGCGGCGGTGGACCGCCGGCGGCGATCGCGACTGCGCGACCGCTTCGGGCCCGAGTACGAACGGGCCGTCGAGGCGACCGGCAGCAGACGCGCCGCGGAGCAGGAACTGGACGCCCGCGAGCGCCGTTTGGCCGACCTGGAGATCAAGCCGGTGCCCGGTGAGGCACGGGAGCAGTACGCGCGGCGGTGGATGCGGATCCAGGAGGAGTTCGTGGACCGGCCCGAGGCCGCCGTCCAGGAAGCCGGCGAACTGGTGGCGGCCCTGATGCGCGACCGGGGTTACCCCGACGAGGGCTACGAGCAGCGGCTGCGTGACCTGTCGGTGCGGCACGGTCGCGCCCTCGAGTACTACCGCGAGGCCCTGGAGGTCCACGCGATGAGCACCCACAACGCCGCCACCACCGAACAGCTGAGGGGCGCGATGATGCACTACCGCACCCTCTTCGACGACCTGCTCGCCGACGGCGAGCCGACCGGCACCCGCCGGTCCTGACGCGGAGGCAGGAGAGATGCGACACCACGAGACGTCCGAGCGCACGACCCGGGCGCCGGGTCGACGACACCACAAGAACCCGACGGGCGAGTATCCCGGGCGGCCGGAGGGCCGCCCCGAGTCGGCGGATCCGCCCGAGTCGGCAGATCGCCCCGAGTCGGCAGATCGCCCCCAGGCGGCTGACGGCCCCGAGTCGCGGACGGGACAGGGGCGGTCCGGCCCCGGTCGTCCCGGGCCCGCGACGACCGGAGGCGACACGGTGCGCCCGCCGGAGCACAGCCCGACGGTCCCACTGACCCAGCCGCGGCAGCCCGGCGTGGAGGAGGCGGACGGGCGTGGCGGGCCGCAGCATGATCAGCCGCAGGTCGGCCGGCCCGGGCATGATCGGCCCGGGCCCGGCGGCCCGCCGTCCCCGCCCGCGGCGTCCCCGCAGGTACCGGCTCAGCGGACGCCCTCCGCGTACCCGCCGGCCCTGCCCCAGACCCCGCCCCCGCCCTCCGCATTCCCGGGCCCGGCACCCCAGGCCCACGGCGGTCACGCCCGGCACGCCGCCCCTGCCCCGCAGGAGAGGTCGCAGGGCCCGGACGACGGACGCGCCGCGCGACCCGGCGCCGCCGGAGCGGACGCGGAGGGGATTCCCGATCTCCTCGGCCCGGCCGAGGAAGGGGAGTTCCTCCGCCGCTGGCACGAGGTCCAGGGCCGGTTCGTCGACGACCCCCGCCAGGCGGTCCACGCGGCCGACGTCCTGGTCGGGGACGTGATGAGGACCCTGGCGGACACCTTCGCCCGGCACCGGCACACCCTGGAGGGCCAGTGGAGCCAGGGGCTTGAGGCCGACACCGAGAGCCTGCGCCTCGCGCTCTGCCAGTACCGCGCCCTGTTCCAGCGTCTGTTGTCCACCTGACGCCCGGGGGGCCACCCGTTCCCGTGCCCGGCGGTGCGATCGGCCTCGCGGCCCGCACCGCCGGGCCGGCGGCATGTCCGGCATGGCTTCCCCGCAGGCGCTCCTCCTCTTCGGCGATCAGGCGATCCGGTGATCAAGCGATCCTGGTCGTACGGCGGGGATCAGGCGATCCTGGCCTTACAGCGGCTTCGCGGGCGCGTTCTGCGTGCACGTGCCGCGCACACGCAGAACGCACCCGCCGCACGCACACCGACGCCCCGCGCGGTACCTCGCGCGGGGCGTCGGCGGTCCGGCCGTCAGGGCCGGGCGAGCAGGCGTCAGCGGTGGCGCAGCCTGCCGAGCAGACGGCGTGCCTGGGCGCGCCTGCGCGGGTCGTTCGCGGCGCGGCGAAGGGACGCCGCCGCGCCACGGCCCTGGGGGCTGCGGGCGAATCGCTTGATGCGGGCCAGCAGTGCGGTCATGGGACTCTCCTCCGATGTCGAACGCGCGGGACGGTTTCCGAGAGGGCGTGCCTACCCGAAGGTCGCGGGGAGGAGGCGGCGAACCGCCTCCGGTCCCGACCTCCGACAACGCCCCCGCCTTCCTTCCGTGTCCTGACGTTCCGTGTTGCCCCAAGTGGCCGTCTCACACCCGAAAAGACCTGAAGGACAGTCAGGTGAGGCGTCGCAGGAGGTCGTTCGGGTGGGGGACTGGCGACGCCGGTGCGCTCGTCCGGGTCGCGTCCGCCGCCCCGTCCCGGGGCGGCGGCGCCGCCTCGCCGGCGGGCGCGCTGCCCAGTGAGCCGGTCAGCGTGAGGCCGAGCGTGACGAGGGTCGCCGCCATGGCCCGCCCGGCGGCGGGCCGCCCCTGCCGGGCGGCAAAGGACCGGCGTGGCCGGGGCGAACGGTGTGATCGGGGCGAACGGTGTATCCCTGCCCCCCGGGAGCCTGCGGGGGCGGAGGGCGTCGGGGTGCGTCCCGCGGTCCGGGGATCGGCGAGGATGCGGGCGCAGGCGGCGGCGTCCGGGCGGGCCTCGGGGGAGCGGTCGGTCATCGCCGTGAGCAGGCGGGCGAGTTCCGCCGGGAGGCCGGGCGGCAGCACCGGAGGGCGGTGCAGGTGCGCCAGCGCCGCCTCCAGCGGTGCTCCGCCGTACTCCGCCTCGCCCTTGAGGGTTTCGAGCAGCACCAGGCCGAGGCTGTACACGTCGGCCGCGGGCCCCGTTCTCCGGCCCAGGGCCTGCTCGGGCGCCATGTAGGAGGCGGTGCCGACGAGGGTCCCCGCGCCCTCGGGGGCGTCGTCCGCGGCCTCGACGCGGCGGGAGATGCCGAAGTCCGTGAGGTGCGGTGCGCCCGACCGGTCCAGCAGGATGTTCGACGGCTTGACATCGCGGTGGACGATGCCGTGGGCGTGCACATGGGCGAGGGCCGAGGCCAGGGCGGCCCCCGTCCGGCAGGTCTCGGCGGGCGTGAGGACCCCGCGGGCGATCCGCCGTCGCAGGGTCGTCCCCCGGACGAGCTGTATCACCAGGAACGGCCGGCTCTCGTCGCGGCCCGTGTCGTAGAGGGTCACCAGGCCGGGATGGTGCATCCGGGCAAGCAACCGGGCCTCCTCGCCGCACTGGGCGTCGGTCCGGCGGGCGCCGGCGGGCCGGAACACCTTCACCGCCACGGGGCGCCGCAGCCGCAGGTCCAGTGCCTCGTACACGTCCGCCGCGCCGCCCCGGCCCAGGAGACGGTCGAGCCGGTAGCGCCCGGCGACGGTGCGGGCCGTCCATGTGGCGTCCGGATGTACGGGCCTCGCTCGGACCTGCATCGGGGGCTCCCTGGGGTGTGGCCGGCCCTCTGCGCGCGGGCCGGGACTCGGGTGCGTCGCCCACCGGTGCGTGCGCGGGCCCGCGGCTGAACGCGTGCCCCGTCCGTCCATGAACATCCCCTGGAAATCGGCGGATCGACGGTTCCGGCGCTTATGCGGCCCGCTCGAACATCACCCGAAGGACGGCGGAATGATCTCCGGAGACCCGGGTACGCGGACGCTGTCCGACCCGCAGGGGAGGAGCAGCCGGCCGCGGCCGGTGGCGCCCACGGTCGCCGACGACGACCCTCGTGACCTGCTCCGAGGCGGCCCCGCACGTCCGGTGCCGCGCCCTGCACGAACACAGCGACAGAGGAGTGACAGCGATGACCGACCATCTGTGGTCCTTCAGCACCGAGTCCGGCCACCTGGCGGGTACCGACCTCACCGGGTGGCGCGTCGAGGCCTCCGACGGGCACATCGGCAAGGTGGACAAGCACTCCGACGAGGTGCACGACTCCTACCTGGTCGTCGACACGGGCGTCTGGATCTTCGGCAAGGAGGTGCTCGTCCCGGCGCGGGCGGTGACCCGCGTCGACCTGGAGGAGCAGACCGTCCACCTCGCCCTGTCGAAGGAACAGGTGAAGGACTCGCCCGAGTTCGTCTCCGACAAGCACCTCGCGGACCGCCAGTACCGCGAGGAGATCGGCCAGTACTACAGCACGTCCTGGCCCTTCCCGGGAAGCATGGGCGGCCTCTGACGGCCCGCCGGTCCGCCCCGCTCCGAGGTGGAGGAGCCGGCCGAGGCCGAGCTCCGGTGCACGCCCCCAGGAACTGAGGGTCGGGCACCGGTGCGCCCTTGGCAGGGGTGACAGGAGTCGAACCTGCGACATCCGGTTTTGGAGACCGGCGCTCTGGCCATCTGAGCTACACCCCTTCGGTGTGCGAGAAGCGTGCCACGCCGTCCGGAGGCGGCGCCAACGAATATCGCGGCGGGGAACGGACGACACCGCATGCCAGGTACCTGCGGGCTGACCCGGCAGGTACCTGCCGGGCTGACCCGCCCACCCCCCCGCCCCGCGTCACGCGCCGACGGTCTCGCGACCGCCCCGCTCGGGCCCCCTCCCGATGCGGGGCGGTCGCATGTCCGGGGCCGTCCTTCGGCGGGCCGGTTCGACTCGACGACCGTCGAAACCGAAACGGGTGGCATGGATCCCGGTCGGCGGGGCATGCGGGTGTCGAGCGATGGGACACGCTCACGCCGGACGATCCACGGTTCCCCCCCCTTGCCGTGGGTCGGCGGCACCCGCGAGCGGCCCGCACCCCGTGGAGGTGTGCGGGCCGCTCGCATGCCACCCCGAGCCCGAGCCCGAGCCCGAGCCCACGCCCGAGCCCACGCCCACGCCCGAGCCCACGCCCGAGCCCGGCCGCCTCGAACCCGACCCCGAGCCCACGCCCGAGCCCGGCCGCCTCGAACCCGACCCCGGGCCCGCGCCCCGGGACGACGTACCCCAGCGGGCCGGACCGCCGAGCGGTCTCGCCGCATCCTCGGGGTTTGGCCCCGGGAAGAACGGCAAGGCGAACTGGTAGGCAGCGGAATCAAGGTGACGGACAGTCGGCCCACGGAGCCCGCCCAGGAGGTGCTCATGTCGAACACGACCCGAGCCCTCGTCCGCGTGGCGCCGTGCGCTGCGCCGGTCCGCCCGCCCCGTTGCTCGCCCCGCCCTCCGGTGACGCCGCCGTCGCGGCCGCCGGACGCCGCAGTCCCGTCCGAGGACCCCAGTGCCTCGGGCCGGAGTGGGGAGAACTGTACGTTCGCTCCCGCCGTGACCCCCGACGCACCGTGCGGACGGGATGGGCAGGAGGGGCTGAACGGGCGGGCCGACGGTCCCGCCGCCGGTGACCGTGGACGGCCGCCCGGCGACGGCGGGAACGCCCGTCGCGGACCGTGGCGGCACCACGCGCCCCCGCGAACGGCCGGCACACCGCGGGCCTGACTCCGCACCGTGCCGCGCCGGACGGAAGCCCCCACGCTCGACGGGGGCTTCCGCCGTGCCGTCCCCGCTCCAGTGCGCCGCACGTCCGCGCCGTGCCCCCGAGACCCGGCGCGCGCTTCCGAGGAGGATCTTCATGAACGAACGAAACGGCGGGATGCCGGAGGACGAGCCGAGGAAGGCGCGGCACGGTGGGAGGACGCAAGAGCCGGACACCGGCACCGGCACCGGCACCGGCACCGGCAGGGAGGACGGGCGCGGCGAGACGGAGGAGGAGCGCGCGGACCGGCGCTGGCAGGAGCTCCTCCAGGAGATCCGGGTCGCCCAGACCGGCGTCCAGATCCTCCTCGGCTTCCTCCTGACCGTGGTGTTCACTCCGCTCTTCCACGACCTGGAGCAGACCGACAAGACGATCTACCTGGTCACGGTCGTCCTCGGGTCGCTGGCGACGGGCGCGCTGATCGGCCCCGTCTCCTTCCACCGGATAGTGTCGGGGCGGCGGGTCAAGCCCCATGCCGTCGTCTGGGCCTCCCGGCTCACCTTCACCGGCATCCTGCTGCTGCTCGCGACGCTGACGTCCGCCCTGTTCCTCATCCTGCGAGTGGCGACGCACGACCCGTACGTGCCCTGGCTGGTCTCCGGCGTCCTCGCCTGGTACCTGATCTGCTGGTTCGCCCTGCCCCTGTGGGTCCGCACCCACTACGCCGACAGAAGCTGACCGGAGCACGACCCGGAACGCCCCCGGCCACGACGGAAGGGGCGGCCCGCCGTCGAGCGGGCCGCCCCTCTCCGTCGTGGCCGGGGGCGTCACCGCTCAGCGCGCACCGGAGGGGAGGTTCTCCTTGATCTTGGCGATGGCGAAGCCCCACCCCTGCGACACCGTCGGTTTCCCCGGCACGGCCACCTCGTCCGGGTTGGTCAGCACGTCGAGGAGGACCGGGCCGGGGACGGCGAGCGCCTTGCGCACGGCCTCGTCCAGCTCGCCCGGCGCGGTGACGCGGATGCCGGTCAGCCCGAGCGCCTCGGCCACCGCGGCGAAGTCGGGGTTGTCCAGTACCGTCCCGAACTCGGGAAGTCCCGCCTGCTCCTGCTCCAGCTTGACCATGCCGAGGCGGCGGTTGTCGAAGACGACGAGCTTCACCGGCAGCCGTTCGGAGCGGATGGTCATCAGGTCGCCGAGCAGCATGCCGAGGCCGCCGTCGCCGCAGAAGGCCACGACCTGCCGGCCCGGTGCCCACAACTGCGCCCCGATGGCCTGGGGCATGGCGTTGGCCATGGAGCCGAGGTTGTAGGAGCCGATCAGCCGGCGGGTGCCGCGCATCCGCACGAGCCGCGAGAGCCACACGGTGGCCATGCCGGTGTCCGAGGTGAAGATCGCGTCGTCGGCGGCGTGGCGGTCGACGGCCGCCGCGAGGGCCTCGGGACGGACGTCCGAATCACGGTTGTCGAACATGGCCCGCACCCGGCCAAGGAGACGCCTGTCGTGGGCGGGGTCGGCGAGGTCGGCCTGGCCCTTCTGCCAGTCCGCGTACCGCTCGCGGGCCTTGTCGAGGTGGGAGCGCGACGGGACGGGCGTCAGCAGCGGCAGCAGGGCCCGCAGCGTCGCGCCCACGTCCCCGGCGAGCCCGACGTCGACCGGAACGCGGCGCCCGAGGTGCTCCTCACGGGTGTCGATCTGCACGACCCGGCAGTCCTCGGGATACCAGTCCCGGTAGGGGAAGTCCGTCCCGAGCATGATCAGCGTGTCGCAGGAGTCCATGGCGTGCGCCGCGGCCGGATTGCCGATGAGGCCGGTCTGGCCGACCTCGTACGGGTTGCCGTCCTCGAAGCCCTCCTTGCCCTTCAGGGTCAGCACCATCGGCGCCGCGAGCAGCTCGGCGGCGCGCAGCACCTCCTCGCGCGCCTCCCGGGCGCCGCGCCCGACCAGAAGGGTGACCCGCGAGCCCCGGGCGATCGCCTCGGCCGCCTCGGCGAGCGCCGGGTCGTCGGGACGCGTGACGGCCGGGCGCGGCAGCGCGAACCGCGTCGGCCGGTCCTCCTCGACCTCCCGGTCGCCGAGGTCGCCGGGGACGGTCAGCACCGCCACGCCCCGCCCGGTCACGGCCGCCCGCACCGCGGACTCCAGCAGCCGCGGCATCTGGGAGGGAGAGGTCACGGTGGCCCGGTAGACGGCCACGTCGCGGAAGAGGAGGTCGTTGTCGACCTCCTGGAAGTAGTCCCCGCCCACCTCCGACAGCGGCACCTGGCCGCAGATCGCCAGGACCGGCGCCCCGCTCTTGGCCGCGTCGTACAGTCCGTTCAGCAGGTGCACCGAACCCGGTCCCACCGTGCCCATGCAGACGGCCAGTTCTCCGGAGAGCTGGGCGCGCGCTCCGGCGGCGAAGGCCGCCGCCTCCTCGTGGCGGAAGCCGGTCCAGTCGATGCCCTCGGTGGTCCTGATGGCGTCGGTGAGCGGGTTGAGCGCGTCGCCGACCACGCCGAAGACACGGCCGACACCGAGGTCCGCGAGCCCGTCGACGATCACCTGCGCGACAGTACGGGTCATGGGGTCTCCCTTCACTGTGGACGTCGACCGGTTCACCGGAGGGTGAACCGGTCCGGATGAGCTGCCTTCCAGTCGCCTGCCCACGTGTGCGGAACCGATGCGGGCGACAGGAGCGCACCGGCTTCGAGCGGTTCGTACAGCTCGGCGTGGGACCGCACGGCGTCCGGCCCGACCCGGCGCAGCAGCATGCCGGGCCACAGGTCCCGGGGGCCGTCGGAGCCCATGGCGGCCATGAGGGCGAGGGCGCTCCGGACGGTCGCCTCCTGGAAGCGCCGGACCCGCTCCGCCTTGTCCTGGACGTCGAGGGCGCGAGCGCGCCGGCGGTCCTGGGTGGCGACCCCGACGGGACAGGTGTTGGTGTGGCAGCGCTGGGCCTGGACGCACCCGAGGGCGAACATCATGGCCCGGGCGGAGTTGGTGTAGTCGGCGCCCTGGACCAGCCGTTTGACGATGTCGCTCCCGGTGGCGATCTTGCCGGAGGCGCCGATCCGGATGCGGTCGCGCAGACCCGTGCCGACGAGGGCCCGGTGCACGGTGGTCAGGCCCTCGGTGAGGGGTAGCCCGACGGTGTCGGCGAATTCCAGCGGGGCGGCGCCCGTGCCGCCCTCCGCTCCGTCGACGACGATGAAGTCGGGTGTGAGGTCCTCCTCCAGCATCGCCTTGCAGACGGCGAGGAAGTCGCGGCGCGCGCCCACGCACAGTTTGAAGCCGACCGGCTTGCCGCCGGAGAGCTCCCGCATCCGGCCGAGGAAGCGCACCAGCTCCCGGGGGGTCCGGTAGGCACGGTGGTACGGCGGGGAGATCACCGTGCGGCCCTCGGGGACGCCGCGGACGGCGGCGATCTCCCGGCCGACCTTCGAGCCGGGCAGTACGCCCCCGATGCCGGGCTTCGCGCCCTGGCTGACCTTCAGCAGGACGCAGGCGACCTGGTCGAGCGCGGCCTTCTCGGCGAACCGCCGCGGGTCGAAGCCGCCGTCCTCGGCACGGCAGCCGAAGTAGCCGGTCCCGATCTCCCAGACGAGGTCACCGCCGGGGGCGAGGTGGTGCTCCGATATCCCGCCCTCACCGGTGTCGTGGGCGAAGCCACCGCGCCGCGCGCCCTCGTTCAGGGCGCGGATCGCCCGGTCCGACAGGGAGCCGAAGCTCATCGCCGACACGTTGAGCAGGGCCATCTCGTAGGGCCGGGCGCAGTCGGGGCCGCCGATCCGGACCCGGGGCGGCTCGTCCGGCACCGGGCGCGGCGCCATGGAGGGGACCAGGTACTCGGTGCCGGTCCGGTCCAGCTCCAGCTCGGTGCCGAAGGGGTCCTCGGCGTCCGTCCCCTTCGCCCGCTCGTACACGATGGACCGGGTGTCCCGGTCGAAGGGCACGCCGTCGACGTTCCCCTCGACGAAGTACTGCTGCACCTCGGGCCGGATCGCCTCCATCGCGAACCGCAGGTGCCCGAGGAGCGGGTAGTTGCGCAGGATCGAGTGGCGCCGCTGGACGACGTCGTACGACGCGACCGCGGCGAGCAGCAGGGCGGGTCCGGCCGCGCACCACCACCACGGGGACACCAGGACGGCCGCGAGGCCGGTGGCGAGCGCGGTGAGGACGGGGCAGACCACGAGCAGTGACGTCACCATGGACGGTCGTCTGTCCCGGACACGCGCGGTCAAGCGCGCGCGAGGGGAACGCGCGGGGTGCGACCGGCGCGGGCAGGCGCGCGCGAGGGCGACGGGGGCGTGGCCCACGGGCCCGGGTCCACCAGGTTTAGCGTGCGGGACTCCGGCGAGACGATGCCCATGAGTGCTTCGGAGAACAGCGAACGGAACGAGATCCCCTGGACCGGCCCCTACGCCGTCCCCGACTACCCCGAGCTGACGCTGGTGGACGACCCCGACGTGGACGAGGGGCTGGAGCCGGACGCTCTCGGAGAGCTGCACGTTCTGCCCGCGCCGTTCGCCGAGAAGGCCCGCGCGGCCGCGCACGTGGTCCGCGGCGCCGGGAGCGGTCTGTGGTCCGCCGCGCGTGCGCACCCGACCGTGGCGGCCGGTGCCGCCGCCGGCACGGCGGCCGCGCTCGCCCTCGCGTACGGGTGGGGGCGCAGGGCCGGGCGCAGGGCCGCGCGGCGCGAGCTCGGCCCGGTGGCGCTGTTCCTCGAACGCCGCGGCTGAGCGGGCGGCGCTTCCCGCCCCTGGAGGAGGCCGGTGCGCGTGTGTACGCCGCCCGGCCGCCCCCTTCCCCTTCCCCTTCCCCTTCCGTCCCCGTCCTCACGGAGGTCGATCCTCATGGTCCCCCTGCTTCTCGTACTGCTGCTCGTCCTGCTCCTCTTCGGTGCCGGCTTCGCCGTCAAGGCGCTCTGGTGGATAGCCGTCATCGTGCTCGTCCTGTGGCTGCTGGGCTTCGTGGCCCGGCCGAAGGGCGGCACGGGCCGCTGGTACCGCTGGTAGGCGACCCCGCGGCACACGCCCGTGGTGTGACCGAGCCCGGCACCTCCGTCGGAGTGTGCCGGGCTCGGTCGTGTGCTCAGGCGCTCAGCACCGAGTCGTCCTCGGGGCGCGCGCCCGGCAGGCGATGGCGGGCCGCGATCAGCGCCGCGTCCACGTCACGCGTACCGGTGGAGACACACAGCGTGTACGCGACGTCGTCCATGCGCCGCCGTACTTCTGCGCCGCCGTTCTCGGCCTGGAGCACCTTGAGCGTCTCGTACTGCTCGATGAGATCGCGCAGGACCGCGGGGTGGGCCATCAGCACGTACTGCTCCCCTCTTCGTCGGGACGGGGGGACCGCCCGGATCGACCCGCGTGTACCCCGGTCGTGGCGTCGTATGCGCCCCGCCGGAGGCTGGAGAGGGCGGGTTCCGGCCGGATGACCCGGCACCGCCCTCCTCTTGTCGATCACGGAGGGGTAGTGTCGTCATGATTGCCGTACGGCAACGATCGCGGCAGCCGGATCCGTCCCGGGGGAGCGGACGTCCGGCGCGCGGCGTGGGCCGGACGGTCCGTGTGCGCAAGCTTGGTGGGGAACGAGGATGGGGCGGCATGTCTGAGACGACGACCAGGGGCTCCTCCGGCCGGGAGCACCACGGACCGGCCGTGGACGAGCCTGAACTCCGTCAGCTGCTGGCCGGGCTCACGGCCGTGCGGGACGGCGACTTCGGCACCCGTCTGCCGGACGAGGCGGACGGGCTGATGGGCGAGATCTCCCGGGTGTTCAACGGGATGGTCGACCAGCTGTCCCTGTTCACCTCCGAGGTGACGCGGGTGGCGCGCGAGGTCGGCACGGAAGGGACGCTCGGCGGGCAGGCCGCCGTGCCCGGTGTCTCCGGCACCTGGGCCGACCTGACCGACTCGGTGAACGCGATGGCCGGCAACCTCACCACCCAGGTCCGTGACATCGCCCATGTGGCGACGGCCGTCGCCAAGGGCGACCTCTCCCAGAAGATCGACGTGGACGCGCGCGGCGAGATCCTGGAGCTGAAGAACACCATCAACACGATGGTCGACCAGCTCTCGGCCTTCGCCGACGAGGTCACGCGCATGGCCCGTGACGTGGGCACCGAGGGAATCCTCGGGGGACAGGCCGACGTGAAGGGCGTCTCCGGCACCTGGCGTGACCTGACCGACTCCGTCAACTCGATGGCGGGGAACCTCACCGCGCAGGTGCGGGCTATCGCCCACGTCGCCACCGCCGTCGCGGGCGGCGACCTGTCGAAGAAGGTCGACGTGGACGCCCGGGGCGAGATCCTGGAGCTGAAGACGACCATCAACACGATGGTCGACCAGCTCTCGGCCTTCGCCGACGAGGTGACCCGCGTGGCCCGCGAGGTCGGTACCGAGGGCAACCTCGGCGGCCAGGCCACCGTCCGGGGCGCCTCGGGCACCTGGAAGGACCTGACCGACAACGTCAACGTGATGGCCTCCAACCTCACCGGGCAGGTGCGCTCGATCGCCCAGGTCGCCACCGCCGTGGCCCGCGGTGACCTCTCCCGCCGGATCACCGTGGAGGCCAAGGGCGAGGTCGCCGCCCTCGCCGACACCATCAACACCATGGTGGACACCCTGTCCGCCTTCGCCGACGAGGTGACCCGCGTGGCCCGCGAGGTCGGTACCGAGGGCCGGCTCGGCGGCCAGGCCAGGGTGCCGAACGTGGCCGGCACCTGGAAGGACCTCACCGACAACGTCAACTCCATGGCGAACAACCTGACCGGACAGGTCCGGAACATCGCCCAGGTCACGACAGCCGTCGCCAACGGCGACCTGTCGAAGAAGATCGACGTGGATGCCCGGGGCGAGATCCTGGAGCTGAAGACGACCATCAACACGATGGTCGACCAGCTGTCCTCGTTCGCGGCCGAGGTGACCCGCGTGGCCCGCGAGGTCGGCAGCGAGGGCCGGCTCGGCGGCCAGGCCGAGGTCGAGGGGGTTTCCGGTACCTGGAAGCGGCTGACCGAGAACGTCAACGAGCTGGCGGGCAACCTCACCCGCCAGGTTCGCGCCATCGCCGAGGTCGCGAGCGCCGTCGCCGAGGGCGACCTCACCCGCTCGATCACCGTCGAGGCGTCGGGCGAGGTCGCCGAGCTCAAGGACAACATCAACGCCATGGTCGGCTCGCTGCGCGAGACGACGCGGGCCAACCAGGAGCAGGACTGGCTCAAGTCCAGTCTCGCCCGGATGTCCGCGCTGATGCAGGGCCACCGCGACCTGGCCGTAGTCGCCGAACTCGTCATGGACGAGCTGACCCCGCTCGTGGCCGCCCAGTACGGCGCGTTCTACCTCGCCGAGGAAGGCTCCGACGGCGTCGAGCTGGGCCTCGTCGGCTCCTACGGACGCCCCGCCGGCGACCGGGACCGGGTCCGCTTCCGGCTGGGCGAGTCGCTCGTCGGCCAGGCCGCCCGCAGCCGCCGCACCATCGCCGCCGAGAACGTCCCCGCGGACTACGTCACGATCTCCTCGGGTCTCGGCAGCACGTCCCGGGGCAGCCTCGTGGTGCTGCCGGTCGTCATGGAGGAGCAGGTGCTCGGCGTCATCGAGCTGATGTCCTTCAGCCCCTTCACCTCCGTGCACCGGGACTTCCTGGAACAGCTCCTGGAGACCGTCGGCGTCAACCTGAGCACCATCGTCGCCAACGCCCGCACCGACGAACTCCTGGACGAGTCCCAGCGCCTGGCCGGCGAACTCCGCTCGCGCACCGAGGAACTCCAGGTGCGGCAGGAGGAACTCCAGCGCTCCAACGCCGAGCTGGAGGAGAAGGCGGCCCTGCTCGCCACGCAGAACCGCGACATCGAGGCCAAGAACCTCCAGATCGAGCAGGCCCGGCAGGAGCTGGAGGACCGCGCCCAGCAGCTCGCCCTGGCCTCCACGTACAAGTCGGAGTTCCTGGCCAACATGAGCCACGAACTGCGCACCCCGCTCAACAGCCTGCTGATCCTGGCCCAACTGCTGGCCCAGAACCCCACCCGCAACCTCACGGCCAAGCAGGTCGAGTACGCCGGCATCATCCACTCGGCCGGATCCGACCTGCTCCAGCTGATCAACGACATCCTCGACCTCTCCAAGGTGGAGGCCGGGAAGATGGACCTCAACCCGGAGCGCGTGCCCCTGCGCAGGCTCCTCGACTACGTCGAGGCCACCTTCCGCCCCCTCACCTCGCAGAAGAGCCTCGCCTTCGCGGTCGCCACGGCCGCCGGCGTCCCCGTCGACCTCGTCACCGACGACACGCGGCTCCGGCAGGTGCTGCGCAACCTGCTGTCGAACGCCGTCAAGTTCACCGAGCACGGCAGCGTCGAGCTGCGCATCGAACCGGCCTCGGACGGCGAGCTGCCCGTGTCCGTGCACCGCGGCGGCCCCGTCGTCGCCTTCCGTGTCGCCGACACCGGCATCGGCATCGCCCCCGAGAACCTGGAGGCCATCTTCGGCGCCTTCCAGCAGGCCGACGGGACGACCAACCGCAAGTACGGCGGCACCGGCCTCGGCCTCTCCATCAGCCGCGAGATCGCGCATCTCCTCGGCGGCGCCCTCACCGTCACGAGCGTGGCCGGCGAGGGCAGCACCTTCACCCTCTACCTCCCCGTCACCCGCACCGACTTCACCGAGCAGCCCGACCCCGCCGTCCCGCCGGCGGACGCCTCGGCGGTACTCGCCGTCCCGGCCCGGGGCGGCGCGCTCGCGCTGCCCGGCGCCCCGGCCGCCCGGGCGCCCCGGCGCCTCCTCGTGATCGAGGAGCGTCCGCGCGGGCTCCTCGCCGTCGTCGCAGAGAACGCGGTCACCCAACTCGCCGCCGACGGCGGGCACACGGGCCGGGCGGACATCGAGCTGATCGCGGTCGTCGGCCCCCAGGAGGCCGCCTCCGCGCTCGCCACCCAGCCGTTCCACTGCGTCGTGCTCGACGTCGACATGGCGGACGGCGACGCCCTGCGCTTCCTGAGCGCCATGGACGGCGACGAGGCGCTGCGCACCGTGCCCGTCCTCGCTCACAACAACCGCCGGCTCCCCGCCGACGAGGAGGGCGCCCTCCAGGACCTCGCCCGCCGCCGCCCGCTGGAACTCCTCTCCAGCCTCGACGAGCTGCGCGAGCGGATCGCCCTCCACCTGTCCGCGGAGCAGCCCGGCGACGTCGTGCCCCTGGTGCGCGGCGACCACTGGGCGCCGGCCCCCCAGGCCATCGACACCACCCTGCGCGGCCGGACCGTCCTCGCCGTCGACGACGACGCCCGCAACCTGTACGCCCTCAGCGGCATCCTGGAGCTGCACGGCATCACCGTGCTGCACGCCGAGAACGGGCTGAAGGGCATCGAGACGCTTCTGGCGAACCCGGCCGTCACCCTCGTCCTGATGGACGTGATGATGCCGGAGATGGACGGTTACACGGCGACCGCGCGGATCAGGGAGCTGCCGCAGTACGCGGACCTGCCCGTGATCGCCGTCACCGCGAAGGCCATGCCCGGCGACCGGGAGAAGAGCCTCGCGTCCGGGGCCAGCGACTACGTCACCAAGCCCGTGGACGCAGACGAACTCATCGCCTGCGTCAGCCGTTGGCTCGACGGCGGGGCGGCCTCGTGACCGTCCCCGCGGGACCGACCCGCGCTTCCCGCCCGGCCCCGGAGCACCGGACCGGCACACCCCGGCCCCGTCCGCACGGCGGCCCCGGGGCCGCCCCGACCGAGGAGTCGCCGACGTGAGTGGCCCCCGCTACCCGGGCGGAGACCCGTCCGCCGGCCTCCCCGAGGCAGGCACCGCCGCGCCCCAGGCCCCCGACACCGCCGCGCCCCCGGCCCCTGGCACCGCCGTCCCGTACCCCGCCGACGGCGAGCCGGCCGCCGCGCCCGCCGACGGCCGGCTGGCCGCCACGGTGGAACGGCTGCGCGGCGAGGTGCGCGCCGCGCACGCGGCAGCCGAGGGCCGCGCCCTGATCGAACTCGCCAAGGGGGTCATCGTCGAGCGCCTGGGCTGCGGCCCCGCCCAGGCGGCCCGCCAGCTCGCGGAGCTCGCCGACCGGGCCGGACTGTCCCGGCTGGAGCTGGCCGCGGACATCATCAACCAGGCGGCCAGGGACCGGATGGCCGCTGCGGCGGACGAGTTCGTGAGGACGGCCGTCGGCGAGCCCGCCGACACCGCCCCCGCCGCCTCGGTCGCCGTACGGCTGCGCACGGCGGAGAGCGCGGCGCTCAGCGCCGGCGACACCCAGGCCGTCGCCGAGTCGCTGCTCCGGCACGCCCTCGAACCCCTGGGCGCCGTCGCCGTGGCGATCTGGACCACCGGCCCGGACACCTCGCTGAGCCTGCGCGGCCACGCCGGCTTCGGCCCCGACGAGGCGGCCCGCTGGCACTACGTGCCGCCGGGGGTGACCACCGCGGCCCGCCAGGCGCTCATAGGACGCCGCACCGTCCGGTACGCCTCCCTGGCGGCCGCGGGCATCCCCTCGATCGGCCGCGCGCGTCATCCCGACGGCGGCCGGGTCGTCGTCCCCGCCGGCACCGGCGGCCGCATCCACGGCGTCCTGGAGATCTGCTGGGCCCGGCCTCTGGCCCCCCTGCCGCAGGCCGTGGAGCGCCAGGTCGAGGCCCTCGCCGAGCTCTGTGCCCACACCCTGGAGGCGCTGCCCGAGGCGTCCCCCGGGGGGTTCCCGGTCCCCGGAGGCTTCCCGGTCCCCGGCGGGGACGGGACGCCCGCGCTGGCCGAACTCTCGGACGGGCTGTACGACCCCGCACTCGTCCTCACCCCCCACCTGGACGAGGCGGGGAAGGTCGTCGACTTCCGCATCCGGCACGCCAACGCCCACTTCCGGGATCCGGCCGGACGGCCCCGCGGATCCGTCGACGGGGCCATGCTCCTGGAGGCGTACCCGGCGACGGCGGGCGGCAGCGAACTCTTCGAACGGATCGAGCGGGTCTACGCCACGGGGGAGCCGTTCCGCGCCCGCCGGGCCCGGCTCACGGCCCTGGTGGACCAGGTGCCGCTCGCGTCGCTCGCCGACATCAGCATCAGCCGGTACGGCGCGAGCGTCCTGCTCATCTGGCGTGTCGAGGACGAGTCGGCACGCCTCGCCAGCCTCCTCCAGCACGCCCAGCGCCTCGGCCGGGTCGGCGCCTTCGAGGAGGATCTGGTCGCCGGGGACATCACCTGGCACGGCCAGCTGTACGAGCTCTTCGGCCGCAGGCCGACGGAGCCGCCGGTCGCCCTGCGCGACCTCGCCGCCCACGCCCACCCCGACGACGCCGCCACCATCCGCCGCTTCCTCCAGAAGGTTCTGTACCAGCGGCGGGTGGGCTCCACCGCCTTCCGCATGCTCCGCCACGACGGCGTCACGCGGCACATCCGGGTGACCGCCGAGCCCGCCCTGGGCACCGACGGCGGTCTCCAGGCCGTCCGGGGCGCCTACCAGGACATCTCGGCGCAGCACTGGACCGAGGTCGCCCTCACCGCCACCCGCGACCGGCTGGTGGCGACGGAGGAGGCGGCCGAGGAACGCAACCGGCTCACCCTCCAGCTCCAGCACGCCATCATGCCGCCGGCCAAGCCGCCGCTCGACGCGCCGGGACTCGACGTCGCCGTGCGCTACCGTCCCGCCGAGTCCGAGTCCCTGGTCGGCGGCGACTGGTACGACGCGGTCGTGCTGCCGTCCAAGAAGGTGCTCCTGTGCGTCGGGGACGTCGCCGGCCACGGCGTGGAGGCCGCCACCGGCATGGTGGTGCTGCGCAACGCCCTCCGCGGCCTCGCCGTCACCGGCGCGGGCCCGGGGCAGCTGCTGTCCTGGCTCAACAGCGTCGCCTACCACCTCACCGCCCAGGTGACGGCCACCGCCGTCTGCGGCATCTACGACCCCGGGAGCCGCACCTTGCGCTGGGCCCGCGCGGGACACCTCCCGCCGGTTCTGATCCGGGGGGACGAGGCGCTCGACCTGCCGCTCCTGCGCGGGCTGTTGCTGGGGGCCCTCGCGGAGGCCGAGTACGAGGAGACGGAGCTGCGGCTCGAACCCGGCGACACGGTGCTGATGTACACCGACGGGCTCGTCGAGCGACGGGACACCGCCGTCCACGATTCCGTCGCCCAGCTGCTCACCGTCGCCCGGCAGCCGTCCGACAGCCTCGCCCGTCTGCTGGACGAGCTGCTGGCGCGCAGCAAGTCGGACACGGACGACGACACGTGCGTCGTCGGTGTCCAGGTGTCCTGACCCCGTCCGTCCGCTCCAAGACCGGCCCCGACCCCCCATGGAAAGCAGGGAACATGTCCGAGCGAGAACCGAACCTGGACGTCGACGTCGAGATCCGCGACGACCTCACGGCGGTGCTGGCCGTGGAGGGTGAGCTGGACATGGAGACGGCCGGCCGGCTGGAGAGCCTCCTGACGGAACAGTTCGGCCAGGGGCGGCGCCGTCTCGTGCTCGACCTGTCCGCCCTCGGCTTCATGGACTCCTCGGGGCTGAACGTCCTGATCAGGGCGGTCAACAGGGCCCGGGAGACCGGCGGCGACCTGTATCTCGCCGCGCCGACCCCGGCCGTGCGCCGCATCCTGGAGATCACCGGGGTGACGACGATGACCCCGCCGCACGCCGGCGTGACGGACGCGCTGGCCGCTGCCGGGGCCGCGAGATAGCGACGGATGGCCCGGTCCCCGTGCACGGGGACCGGGCTCAGGGAAGAGGAGGAAGAGGAGGACCGTGCACGAGATCGCCGAGATCGAGCAGGCGCTCCGCCGGGCGGCTCCGCACCGGCTCGTGGGGGTCGTCGAGGATGCCCTGAGGGAGCACGGCGGGGTGCTGCGGGTGGAACTGCGCCTGGCCGACTACGGTTTGCGGACGCTCCAGCTCGTCGGGCACGTCCCCGGTGCCGATCTGTCGGTGCCGATCCACGACAGTCCCCAGGGACGCGCCTTCGGTGCCCAGGAGCCGCACGTGGTCCGGGAGGCGGGGGCGCTCCGGCTCCACCTGCCCGTCACCGTCCGCGGGGACCGGCTGGGGGTGCTGACGGTCGAGCTGCCCCTGGAGGCCGACCTCAGGCCGCTGCTGCCGGGGCTCGCCCAGGTCTGCGAGGCGCTCGGCCACGAGATCCTGGTGGCGGAGCGCGACACGGACCTGTACGTCCTGGCGCGGCGCGCGACGCGGCTCACGCTCGCGGCGGAGATGCAGTGGCAGCTGCTCCCCGGCCGTTCCTGTGCTCGTCCCGAGTTCGCCCTCGCCGCCCATCTGGAGCCCGCCTACGCCATCTTCGGCGACAACTACGACTGGTCGGTCTCGGACGGTCGGCTGACCCTGACGGTCACCAACGGCATGGGGGAGGGCATCGAGGCCGCGCTGCTGACGAACCTCGCGATCAACGCGCTCCGCAACGCCCGCCGGGCCGGTCTCCCGCTGGCGGACCAGGCCGCGCTGGCGGACCAGGCCGTGTACGCCCAGTACCGCGGCGAGGCCTTCGTGTCGGTGCTGCTGCTCTGCTTCGACCTGGCCACGGGCGAGGTGGAGGCCGTGGACGCCGGATCGCCCCGTCTGTGGCGACAGAGGGGGCAGGCGGTGGAGCCCCTCGGCTTCGAGGCGCAGCTGCCCCTCGGCATGTTCGAGGACACCGTGTACGTGCCCGAGCGGTTCGCGGTGCGGCCGGGCGACCGGCTGCTGTTCGGCAGCGACGGCGTGTACGCGGCCGTCTCGCCCGCGGGGGAGAGCTACGGGGACCGGGCGCTGGCCCGCGCGCTGCGGGGGACGCGGCTGCTGCCGCCCACGCACGTGCCGCAGGCGGTGCTGCGGGAGCTCGCCGTCCACCACGGCGGCAGCCCGCTGGAGGACGACGCCCTGGTCGTCTGCCTCGACTGGCACGGCACCGTGGCGACAGTTGCCGTATGACAACTGTATCCTTGGGGCAACACTCGGCAAGTGCCCGGAAGAACGCCGTCAAGGACGACCAGAGGTGGCCATGAGGACATGGGGTGCGCGCCCGGCCGGAGCCGGCGTCGCGCGGGGATCAGGCCGAACTGACGTCCTTCAGCGGCGTGCGGGCCGGTGACGAGGCGGCCGCTCCGCCCCCTTCCACGGCCTCGTGGAACCCGGTGAGCCCCCGCAGCAGCGCCTTGCGGCTCGTCGGCGACATGTCCGCGATGACCGCGAGCAGGGCCTCCTCGCGCTGGGCCCGGAGGTCCCGCAGGTACGCCTTGCCGTGCACGGTCAGGTGCAGCTCCAGCTGCCGACGGCTCACGGGGCTGGGCAGCCGCTGCACGAAGCCCAGCGCCTCCAGCCGGTCGCACATGCGGCTCACCGAGGGCGGTGCGGAGCCGAGCAGCTCGCCCAGGGTGCGCAGGCTGATGCCCTCCGCGCGGTCCAGGCTGTACAGCACGCGCAGCTGACTCGCCGAGACGGGTGTCGACGACACCATGTCCCGGCCGCGCTCCCACAGCACTTCCAGCAGCTCGATGAGCTCCCGGGCGGACTCGGCCGTCCGCTGCGGTTCCCGCGGCGGCGGAGCGGGGTTGCCGTTCATGCCTGCCGACCCTCCTCGGACGTCCCTGGCCGGGGACAGCGGCCTTGCGACGGACCGGTCATCTCCACATCTCTCCAGAAGGCGGTACGGATCCGGTGGATCGACACGTGACAGTGGAAGGCGCACTGCGCGGGGCGGCACCACACCTCCTCCTGGACTCCCTCCGTACCAGTCTCGCGCACCTGTACGCCGCGACCTCCGCCGACCTGCTGCTCGTCGACTACGGATTCACGACCCTGTGCCCCGTGGAGCCCGTCCAGGCACCTGCCGGGATGCCGCACGCGCCCGTGCACGCGGGCCCCGCCGGCCGCGTCTTCCGCACCCAGCAACCATATCTTTTCCGTGATGTCGGGCCCACGGCGACCGTTTACCTGCCCGTCACGGTCCGCGGCGACCGGTTCGGCGTCCTGGTCGTCGCCCTGCCCGCGGACCGGTCCACCCCGGAGACCACCGCGAGCCTCGCCCGGGTCGCCGAGACCCTCGGACACGCCCTGCGCGTCGCCGACCGCCACACCGATCTGTACCGCCGCACCCGCAGGAAGCGCGCCCTCAGCGTCGCGGGGGAGATGCAGTGGGACACACTGCCGGGCCGGGCCTGCGCCGGACCGGCCTTCGACCTCCACGCCCACTGGGAGCCCGCCTACACCTCCGGCGGACACCTCCTGGACTGGAGCGCCACCGAGCGGGACCTGGCGATCGTCGTCGCCGACGGCGCCGGCCCCGGCACCCCGGCCGCCCTGGCGAGCACCCTCGCCCTGACGGCCACCCGCAACGCCCGGCGGGCCGGGCTCGACCTGGTGACCCAGGCCAGCCTCACCGACCAGGCGCTCTACGGGCAGTACCGCGGCGAGCACCCGCTCTCCGCCCTGCTGCTGCGGCTCGACCTGACCACCGGCGAGGCCGAGGTGGTGGACGCCGGGTCGCCGACGCTCTGGCGCGTCCGCCCCACCGGGGCCGAGCGCATCGAACTGGACCGCCAACTGCCCCTGGGCATGTTCGAGGACACCGTCTACGCCCCCCAGCGCCTGCGCCTCCTGCGCGGCGACCGGCTGGTCTTCGTCGCCCACGGAACCGGAGAGCCGGCGGCCGGCGACGGGCACGAGGCGCCGGACGGTCCCGTCGCCCGCGCCCTCACCGACGCCCGCCGCCGGAAGGGCGCGGACGTCCCCAGGGCCGTCGTACGGGCGCTGCGCGGGACGCCCCGTGGCGCGCCGGACGCCGTCCTCGTACTCTGTCTCGACTGGCGCGGCCACGAGGCCGGGAGCCCGGGTGAGGGACGGCGCGGGGGGCCACGCCGACCGCGCCGGAATCCCCTTGACGGGCTGTCGGCGGGGGTGTGATCCGCGTTGCGAGCGGTGTGGGAACCATGAAGAGGGGAAAGGCGGGTACGAGGAGCCCAGCCGCCGACCCAGAACGAGGGGAGTGCCAGCGCCATGACGGACGCGATCACCGCGGAGCGCGCGGTCCCTGAGCCCCTGCTCTCCGCAGGTGCCGTGTACGGCGACGCCTCCCGCGGCGGGGCGATCGCCGCCGCCCGCGCCTTCACGGCCGAGTTCCTCGCGGCCGCCCCGACCGTGCTGCCCGGACCGGTCGGTGAGGAGCGCGTCGAGCTCGCGCAGCTGGTGGTCAGCGAACTCGTCACCAACGCGATCCGGCACACGGCCGGCCCCTGCCGGCTCCTCCTCGAACTGGGCCGCGACGTCCTGGAGATCTCGGTCTTCGACCAGGAGTCCACCGCCCCCGTGCCCCGCGGACACGACCCCCGCCGCATCGGTCAGCACGGTGTCGAGATCGTCATCGCCGTCTGCGAGAGCCTGACCGTGGAGCCGGCCCCGGACGGGAAGCGGGTCCGCGCCCGCCTCTCCCTCCTGCCGGAGTACGCCGCCACGGCGCGCCCACGGGACAGGCGACCGCGCTGACGCCACGCCCCACGCACCGGCACCTGACCGGCCTCCCGGGCACAAGGCCGCCCCCGGAACGCCGGAGGCCGCCGGATCACCGCCCCCTGTGGACGCCGGCGGCCATGATCCGACGACCGGTCACCGACGGTCGTCCGCCCGGCGGCGGGCCCGGCGTCGCGATGCATGCCGCTCGGCCTCGGTCAGGCCGCCCCACACGCCCGACGGCGGGTGCGGCTGCGCCAGGGCCGAGCGCAGGCACAGCTCGCGTACCGGGCAGCGCCGGCAGACTCTCTTGGCCTCCTCCGCCTGAGCGAGGGCGGGGGCGCCGGCCCCCACGGGGAAGAACAGATCGGGGTCGACCTCCTGGCAGGCCGCAGCCGCACGCCAGCCGTCCATGTGAGTCTCCTGGCACATGAGTAGGGATTCGTTTCCCTTTTCGCCTGACCGCTCGTCCGCCCGTGAAACCCGTGCGGGACCGCTCCGGGCATCACCGGGGCCCTCGTCGGGGAGCGAGGGGGACCGGCGCGACGCTCCACCACGCCATCGCCACACCGACGCCGAACACCAGGATCAGGACCAGGAACAGGATGACCGGCACGACGGAATCCTTCCGGGAGCGGAGCGCGTTCGAGGACCGACTGACCGCGAACACCCCGCCGAAACGCCCTCCTCGGCCATGAATCCGGTCGACGTCGAGGAGCGCCTCGCCGGGACCCCGCTCCGCCCCTCGGACCAGCAGGTCGTCGGCGTCCTCCCTGCCACCTGAGTCCGGTGAACGACCTGGGCCGGAGCCGTGGGGATGCTGGACGCGGCCTACCGGAGGAGAGGGGTTCACTTGATGTGCGGCGCCCACTGCGCAAGGGTGGACGGACGAGCTGTCGTCGAGCGGGGAAGGTGGCGGGCCACTTCGCGCGGGCCACGCTTATGACTGTTTTCGAAGACGAGTCCGGCCGCTCCCGGAAGACCGGGGGAGCGGAGAGCACCACCTGGCGCGGGTCGCCGCATCCGGCGGTGGTGGCCGACCGCGATGGCGGCGTCGTGGAGTTCAACGCCGCCGCGGCCGACCTCTTCCCGCGGATAAGGATCGGGAAGTGGCTGGACGAGGTCGTCCCGCGATGGCTCGCCGACGCCCACCGGCAGGTGGCCCACTCCGCACGCACCCCCACCGCCGCGGCTCCGGCACGGGCGGTACCCGCCCCGCTGCGCGGCAGCCACGACGGCCGGCTCCTGAGGGCCCACCCCACCGAGTCCGGCCACGGCGACGTGGCCTGGTGGCTGATCGACGACTCCGACCTGACGGCCGCACAGGACGCCCTGCGCACCGAACGGGAGCGCACCGCGCTCCTCGCCGAGGCGTCCACCCAGCTGCTGGCCTCGCTCAACCCCGACCGCTGCCTGGAGAAGACGGCCCTGCTCGCCGCCGACCACCTCGGCGACGCGGCCCTCGTGATCTCCCCGCCCGTGCGGAACCGCTACACCGTGGTCACCGCCATGGGCGGAGGGTTCGAGCAGACCCAACTCACCCTGGACCCGGCCCTCGTGCCCGGCCTCGCCGAGGCACTGCAGGGCTTCCCGCCGGTGCCCGCCCGCTGGATCGACCCGGCCGAACTGCCGCCCTGGGCCGTGCCCGAGGGCTTCGGAGGACCCCCCGGCTCCGTCGCCATCACCCCGCTGCCCGGCCACGGCGTGCCCGCGGGCGCCCTGATCCTGCTGCGGCGCGGCGGACAGCGGGCCTTCGACGCCGCGGAGGAGCTCTTCGCCCGGCTGTTCGCCGCCCGCGCCGGCGCCGCCTTGTCGGCCGCCCGCCTCTACGCGGAACAGGCCCGCATCACACGCGCCCTGATCGCCGAACTCCTCCCGCCCCAGCTCCACCACGTCCGAGGGGTCGACTTCGCCGGCGGCTACCGCACCTCCCAGGACACCGAGCGGATCGGCGGCGACTTCTACGACGTGCACCCGGGCACCGACGACGGCCAGGACACGCTCGCCGTCCTCGGCGACGTGTGCGGCAAGGGGCTGGACGCCGCCGTGCTCACGGGCCGGATCCGTAGCACCGTGCAGGCGTTGCTGCCCCTCGCCGGCGACCACCAGGACGTCCTGCGGCTGCTCAACGGCGCCCTGCTGACCGCCCGGCACACCCGTTTCGCCACCCTGGTACTCGCCTCGGTGCGGCGCACGGGCGGCCGGGTGCGGCTCCGGCTCACCAGCGCCGGCCACCCCCGCCCGCTCGTCCTGCGCGCCACGGGAGAGGTGGAGGAGGCGGACACCGGCGGGACCCTGGTAGGGGCCCTCCCCGTCGTCACCAGCCGGTCGGCGACCGTGGACCTGTCGCCCGGCGAGACCTGCCTGCTCTACACGGACGGGATCACGGAGGCCCGCGGCGGGCCGCTCGGCTCCGCCATGTTCGGCGAGGTCCGGCTGCGCTCCGTGCTCGCCGAGTGCGTGGGACTCCCGGCCGAGGCCGTCGTCGAGCGCGTGCAGATGGTCGCCGGGGACTGGGTGGGCCGCGGTGCTCACGACGACATGGCCGTCGTCGCCATCACCGCGCCGCACACCACTCATCTCTCCGCGGTGAACGGCCACACCCGGGGCAGGTACACCGCATGAGCACGCAGACCACCACCTCGACCGCCGAACTCGCCGCCGCCCGCCGACAGCTGTGGGCGGCCCTGGAGGCGAGGGACGAACCGGCGGCCACCGCCGCCGTCCTCGGTGCCCACGACGCCGGGGTCCCGGCCGAGGACCTCCTCCTCGGCGTGATCGGCCACACCCGGACCGAGACCGCCGAGCCCGACGGCGACACCCCGAGCGGCGCGGCGGAGGGCCCTCGTCCCGGCGCTCCCTGACGGGCCTTCCCATCTTCACGCAATCGTCACACCATCAGCACATCCGCCACGGCGTCGCGAGGTGTAGCAGGGACGGGACGGGTCAAGCGGACACCGCACCCGCTCGCTGACAGCCCCTCAGCCGGAGGACCCCATGCCCCAGCACCCCGTCGCGCCGCTCCCCGCACCGCGCGTCCTCACCCGGCCCATCGCCATGGAACTGCTCACCGCGGACACGGCGGTCCGGATCGACGCCACCGTCGGCTACGACTCCCGCGACCCCCACGCCCTGAGCATCGCCTTCCACCTCCTCGGCGAGGACCCGGTGGTGTGGCGCGTCGACCGCCAGATGATCCTCACCGGATCGCTCCAGCCGACCGGTGACGGCGATGTCCGGCTCCGTCCCGCCTCCGACGGAGGACTCATCCTGCGGCTCGGGCCAGTGGGACAGCACGCCGCCGTCAGGTGCGATCAGGGGGCGATCGGCCGCTTCGTGCGCGACACCTTCGCCCTCGTGCCGCAGGGCACGGAGGAACGCCACCTCGACTGGGGGCCGCTGCTCGCGTCCCTGAGGCGCTGAAGTGCCGTGCGCCGGACCGCCGTACGGGGACGACTCCCGCCCGCGTACGGCGGTCCGTGGTCCGGTTCCCTCAGCCGGGACGGCCCGGGGCGTCCGGGCGGAAGCACGCCGTGACGTCCTTGCCCCGCGGACAGCGGCGGGTCCGCACGTCGTCGGCGAGCGCGTCGACGAGGAGCAGTCCGCGCCCGCCCAGCGCGCCGTCGTCCGGGCTGCGTTGCTCGGGAACCAACGGCGAGGCGTCGTGCACGGTGACGTGCAGGCACTCCTCGTCCCAGGTGAGGATCAGCTGCGCGTCGCTGTGGGCGTGCACATGGGCGTTGGTGACGAGTTCGGAGACCGTCAGCACGACGGAGTCCGCCACGCCGGGGGCGGTACGGTCCCAGCCGAGCGCCGCGAGATGCTCGCGCGTCCAGTCCCGGGCCGTCTTCACGCTGCTGCCTATCGGCAGGGACCGTGCCCAGCCGACGGCCCTCATCGAGGGATCCCGTGTCATGACTCTCCTTCGGACGACCGGTTTGACGTTCCGTCTGCCCATCGGCAGGGAGAAGGGAACCGACCGAAAACACGTGAGGAGTCGGTGGGTGTGGATGTGCGAAGTCCGGGTATGCGAGCAGCCTCAGGGCCATGCATCCCGATGAGGAACACACGTGAAAGGGGAAAGGTGTGACGGTCACGACGATGTCGACCGCAGGAGTCGAGTACGGAGCGGGGACGCTGCCGCAGATCCCGGACACGTCGGCGGTCGCGCCCAAGGACGCGAGGGCCCTGTCGAAGGTCTTCTTCCGGGAGCTCGCGACGCTGGAGGAGGGGACGCACGAGTACCAGTACGCGCGCAACACCCTCATCGAGATGAACATGAGCCTGGTCCGCTACGCCGCCGGGCGGTTCCGCCACCGCGCCGACGAGATGGAGGACATCGTCCAGGTCGGCATGATCGGCCTGATCAAGGCGATCGACCGCTTCGAGCTGTCGCGGGAGGTCGAGTTCACCACCTTCGCCGTCCCCTACATCGTCGGCGAGATCAAGCGGTTCTTCCGGGACACCTCCTGGGCGGTGCACGTACCCCGCCGGCTCCAGGAGGCACGGGTGGAGCTGGCCAAGGCGACCGAGGAACTCGGCACCCGCCTGGGCCGGGCGCCGACGGTCAAGGAGCTGGCCGACCTGATGAGCCTCACCGAGGAGGAGGTCACCGAGGCGCGGCTGGCCTCCAACGGCTACAACTCCTCGTCGCTGGACGCCGCCCTGAGCGGCGAGGACGAGGACGGCGACGCCTCCCTGGCCGACTTCATCGGCAGCGAGGACCCCGCCATGGCGCTGGTGGAGGACTTCCACTCGCTGGCCCCGCTCATCGCGGACCTCGACGAGCGCGACCGCATGATCATCCACCTGAGGTTCGTCGAGGAACTGACCCAGGCCCAGATCGGTGAGCAGCTGGGCTGCTCGCAGATGCACGTCTCGCGGCTGCTGGCGCGCACCGTCAAGCGCCTGCGTGAGGGCCTGCTGGGCACCGGCGCCGGCTGATCCGGCCGGCCCGCAAGGCTCCGGGGTTCCCGCACCCGACGCCCGCACGGCTCCGGGGTTCCCGCACCCGACACTCGTCGGCTGCGGGAACCCCGGGGCCGTTCTCATGCGGGCGGGTGCTGGCCCCGGCCCACCGGAGGGCCGGCCAGCGGCGTGGGGGAGAGTGCCGACGGCTCCTCTCCCGGTTCCAGGAGGGTGTCGGCGGCGCCCACGATCAGGGGGTCGGGCCGGCCCACGGCCTCGGCGTCCTTGCTGGCGTAGTCGATCCGCCACAGCAGATAGCGCATCGCCTCCAGCCGTGCCCGGCGCTTGTCGTTGCTCTTGACGACCGTCCACGGCGCGTCGGCGGTGTCGGTCGCGCGGAACATCTCGATCTTCGCGGCGGTGTACGCGTCCCACAGGTCCAGCGAGGCCAGATCCGTCGGCGACAGCTTCCACTGGCGGACGGGGTCGACCTGCCGGATCGCGAACCGGGTGCGCTGCTCCGCGCGGGAGACCGAGAACCAGAACTTGACCAGGATGATGCCGTCATCGACCAGCATCGACTCGAAGGCCGGGCACTGCCGGAGGAAGAGCGCGTGCTGCTCCTGCGTGCAGAAGCCCATGACCTTCTCGACACCCGCGCGGTTGTGCCAGGACCGGTCGAAGAACACGATCTCGCCGCGTGCCGGCAGGTGCGGGACGTACCGCTGGAAGTACCACTGTCCCGCCTCCCGCTCGGTCGGCTTGTCCAGGGCGACGATCCGCGCCCCGCGGGGGTTGAGCCGCTCCGTGAAGCGCTGGATCGTGCCGCCCTTGCCCGCGGCGTCCCGCCCCTCGCAGATCACGACCAGCCGGGCCCCCGTCTCCTTGACCCCAGCGCTGCAGCTTCAGCAGCTCGATCTGCAGGACCCGCTTGGTCCGTTCGTACTCTCGACGGCGGACCTTCCGGTCGTAGGGGTAGTTCTCGCGCCAGGTCCGGATGGGTCCCCCCTGCGCGTCCAGCAGGACGGGCTGTTCCGGCTGGCTGGTGTCCACCCTCAGCCCGGCCAGCAGGTCGTCGGCGGGGCCGTCGGCGTCGCTCATGCGTCGGCTCCGTCGGCGGGGGCGTGGTCGGGGTGACCGGGAGTGCGGCGCTCCCTCTGGAGCCGGGCCTCGAAGCGGTGCTCGTGGCCGCCGGCCAGGGCCGAGACCGCGCTGCGCTCCAGATCCCGGAACGGCTCGTAGTAGGTGGCGTTGTAGGCGTCGACGATCTGGTACGTCCAGTGGCCCGGCATGACGTTGCGCCCCAGGATCTCGGTCTCCACCCGGTCCGCCCAGGCGTGGTGCCCCGCCTTCCGCAGGAGTCCGACCGCCCGGTCGAGCTCGAAGTCCGCGGTGCCGGTCAGCTGGTGGAACCCGTACAGATGGCCCCGGGCGCGCTCCGCCGTCTCCAGGGCCTTGGACAGAGAGCCGAGGGCCTCGACCGTGATGGCGTCCGGGGCGGCGGGTCCGGGGCCGTACCGGTCGTCGTCGTGAGTGCTCATAGGGGCCCCTTGCCCCGTCGGCGGACCGGCACGAGCGCGACGGCCGACAGATCACCCGGACGGCGCCGTCGGGTCGGAGGGCGCCCCCGCCCCGCGGAACGCCCTCCGGCCCTGCGGATCCCCTCAGCCGAACGTCACGGTCACCCGCTCGAAGCCCAGGCCCCGCAGCAGTTCCCGCAGCATCGCGGCCGTGTTCCGCTCCGCGCGGGACGTCAGGTCGGACTCGCGGGCCGCGTCGCCGATGCGCCGGGCGGCGAGGACATGGACGGCCTGCTCGCTCGCGGGGTTGTCCGAGAAGAGGTCGCCGATCCGGTCGAGCAGACCGCGCTGCTTCGACACGGCGTACGACCGCTCCGGATCGAGCGCCGGTTCGGCCAGCCGGGCGTGCGGCAGCCGGAGGGTGGCCTCGGTCCGGTCGGCGTCGACGGTCACGGCGCCGTCCCCGAGGCCGCCGAACTCGACGTAGGAGGCGACGCTGCCGCTCGCCACGTACAGGGTGCGGGTGCCGCGGATCGTGTCCGGCAGGAACCGCGCGTCGTGCTCCAGGTCGACCACCACCTGGTAGGTCCCCGCCGCGCCCTCGTACCGGCTCAGGTCCTGAACGGACTTCAGGACGGCGGGTCCGGAACGGTCCTTCACGTCCGTCCCGAGGACGTCCAGGCCGGGGATCCGCAGGACCTGGCCGATCAGCATGAGGGCGACGGCGAGCACGAGCAGCACGGCGGCGGCGAGGCGCCACCTCCCTCCGGGGCGCTTCCATGAACGGCGGGCCGGCGCGGGGCTGTTCTCGGTCTCTTCTCCCATGCGGGCCGGATGCCCGAGTCCGCCGCTCCCACACCCAACTCCACCCGAAACGCGCTCTGTTGGGGCGGGAGGGGAGGGTGTTTCGGAGGTGAGTGCCCCGGGGGCCGCAGGGCATGCGGTTCCCCGGCGGGGGTACGCGGGACCCGTTCGCACGAGGACACCAAGGGGAGGAGACGGCTCGTGTTCGGTCGGAGAACGTCGAAGGGGCGGGGCGGTGCGGCCGCCGGAGGGGACGGGGCCGACGCGGGGGGTGCGGGCGGCGCGGCGCCGGCCGGCGGGAGCCCGGAGCGGAAGGAGCCGGACACCGCGGTGCCCCGGGCCGCGGTCCCGGTCCGGCGCCGCCCGGGCCGGTTCGTGCGGGCGCTCGTCGCCCTCACGGCCCTCGCGGGCATGGTGGCGTTCGCCGTGGTCCTGGCCCGGCTGACACTGGAGGCCTCGCCGGCCTCTGTGCCCCTCACCCACAGCAACCTGACGCCCGGGCGCTCGATCGAGGCCTACCTCGGCCGGCCCGCGTTCGTGGACACCGTCAAGCAGCTCGGGGGCAACATCCTCCTCGGAGTCCCCTTCGGGATCCTGCTGCCGCTGCTGTCCCGCAAGGCCCGCGGCTTCCTCCGCGTCGCGCTCCTCACCGCGGCCACCATGCTGCTCGTGGAGCTGGTGCAGGGGGCGCTCGTCACGGGCCGCGCCTTCGACATCGACGACGTCCTCCTCAACACGACGGGAGCGCTGCTCGGCTACGTGACCGTCGGCCGGCGGCTGGGCCGGGCCGTGCACCCCCGCACCCGCCCCCGCTGGTGGCAGCGCCGGCGCCCGGCCCGTCCCTCGGTATGACAGCCGGGACGGCGGGCTCCGGCGTGGGACCGGCCGAGGGGGCGGCCGCGAGGGGGGCGGCCCTTCAGACCGCGCCCGCCCGTAGGTCGTCCAGAACCGCGCGGGCCGCCCGCGCGCCCGAGGCCAGCGCGCCCTGGACCGAACCGGTCGCCCGGTGGTCCCCGCACACGTACCGGCCGGGTGCCATCCGCACGGACCGCGAGAGCGGCATCGGGCCCGGCATCGCCGGCAGCGCGTCCGGGACCGTGACGCGGTGGACGAGCTCCCAGCCGCCCGTCTCCGCGCCGTACACCTCGCCCAGGGCCGCGAGCACCGCCGCCGTGTCCGACGGTCCGGGAGAGCCGAGCACCGACGTGGACACCAGCGCCCGGCCGTCGGCGGCGAACCCCGGCTGGACCGCGGTGAGGACGCAGGTGTTCAGGAACCGGCGCGCGGAGTCGACGACCAGCACGGGCTCGTCCATGGGAGGCCGGTCGGCCGCGTGGTACAGCGTGGTCACGGTCCGGCCGTCCGGTGCGGGAAGTCCCGGCAGCAGCTCCGCCGCGACCCGCTGCCCGGTGGCGACGACGACCGCGCGGGACCGCACCTCAGGCCCGTCCGCGAGCACCACGCCGTCCGGCCCCAGCGCGGACACCAGCGTTCCGGTGCGCGCCACGCCGGCCGGCAGCCGCGCGGCGAGCTGGGCGGGCACGGCGCCGATCCCCTCGGCCGGGAGGCACAGGGTTCCGCGCAGCATGCTCCGCCACACCAGATGGAAGAAGCGCGCCGAGGTCTCCAGCCGGTCCTCCAGGAACACGCCGGAGAGGAACGGCCGGAAGAACGTCTCCACGAGCCGCGGCGACACGCCCGCCGCGGCCAGCGCCTCACGCGTCGTCCCGTCGGCGCCGCGCCGCAGCACGGACGCCGGCGCCAGCGCGTCCCGCGCCGACAGGACGGAGAGCGCGAGCAGGTCGCGGCCCGACGCGAGCCGCCCCGGCAGCAGGTCCCGGGCCTCGCCCGGGCGGCGGCTCGGATCCGTGAACCGGCGCGGCCCGCGCTCGGTGTGCACGAGCACCCCCGGCGTGAACGGCCGCAGCCTCAGGGGCCTCAGCTGCACCCGCCGCTTCACCTGCGGATACGAGGTGTTGAAGACCTGGAAGCCGCGGTCCACGGTGAAGCCCGCGACCCGGTCGGTGCGCATCCGGCCGCCCACCGCGTCGCCCGCCTCCAGGAGCAGCACCCGCAGGCCCGCCGCGCACAGGTCGGCGGCGCAGGCGAGGCCGGCGGCCCCCGCTCCGACGACCACCGCGTCGTACCGTGTGCCGTCCGTCGTCCTCTTCATGCCGTCCCCTTTCCATGTCCGCACTCCACGTCCGCATTCAAGTCCGCACTCCGTGTCCGCTCTCCGTGTCCGCTCTCCGTGTCCGCGAGGTCGCCCCGCCTCGTGTTGTGGCCCGGCCGGGCACCCCTGGCGGGGCCGGGTGCGCGGCACGGGATCGTCAGGGCGGCTCGGCGCCCCGCTTCCGCTCCTGTTCCAGGAGGGCGGGCAGGTCCCGCAGCCGGTCCAGCCCCGCCACCGGCCGGGAGGTACGGGAATTCCGGCCGAGCCGGTCGCGGTGCCGGTGGAGGAAGGCCCAGTATCCGGCCGTGAACGGGCAGGCGTCCTCGCCGACCCGCCGGTCGGGACGGTAGGGGCACGGCCCGCACAGGTCGCTCATGCGGTCGATGTAGGCGCCGCCGGACGTGTATGGCTTGCTCGTCATCCGGCCGCCGTCGGCGTACTGGGACATTCCGACGACGTTCGGCAGCATCACCCAGTCGTAGCCGTCGGCGAAGCTGCGGTGGAACCAGTCGGTCACGGCGGCCGGGTCCCAGCCGCGCTGGAGCGCGTAGCTGCCGAGGACCATCAGGCGCGGGATGTGATGGGTCCAGCCCGTGTCCCTGACCTCGCGCAGGGCCGTCGCCACGCATCGGGCCGACACGGCGTCCGCGTCCAGCTCCTCCCACCAGCCGGGGACGGCCCCGGTGTGCCCGAGGACGTTGCTCGTCCGGTACTCCTCGCCGAAGTGCCAGTACAGGTGCCGGACGTACTCGCGCCAGCCGGCGATCTGCCGGACGAAGCCCTCCACGGACCGGAGCGGCACTCCGCCCGCCCGCCAGACGGCCTCCGCCCCCTCCACGCACTCCACCGGGTCGAGGAGTCCCAGGTTCAGGGACGTCGACAGCAGACTGTGGCTCATCACGCCGTCGCCGGCCAGCATCGCGTCCTCGTACGCGCCGAACCCGGCGAGCCGGTGGTCCAGGAAGCGCCGCAGCGCGGCGAGCGCCTGCCGTCGGTCCGCCGGGAACGTCCGGGGACCGTCCCGGCCGACGAAGGAGACGTCCCCGTCCCGTTCCCAGCGGTCCAGGTCGTGCCGGACCTCCTCGTCGATGCCGTCCTCCCGGGGCCGGTACGGCGCCGGGGCGCCCAGCGAGCCGGCTCCCCGAGGTGGGGGCTCGCGGTTCTCGCGGTCGAGGTTCCACCCGCCTCCGGCCGGGCCGTCCCCCTCCATCAGGAGGTCGTGGTCGCGGCGGACCCGCCGGTAGAAGTCCTCCATGCGGAGCGTGCGCCGCTCCTTCGCCCACGCCGCGAACTCGTCCGGACCGACGAGGAACCCGCGTGGCGGCAGCACCGTGACGTCGTCGAGCGAGCGGACCAGGCGCAGCGCCGCCCGGGACGTGGGGTGGTGCACCGTCACCCGGCCGCGGCCCACGGCACGCCGCAGGCCCTCCCGGTAGGTGTCCGCCCGCACGTACGTCACCCGGCCGCCGAGCTCGGCGGCGCGGTGCCGCATGGCCGACAGGACGAGGTGGGCCTTCGCCCTGTGGAAGCGACGGCGGCGGAAGACGGAGCGGGCTTCGATGATCACCACGGGGGCGTCACGGGCGGGCCCCTCCGCACCCGGCGACAGGAAGGCAGGCCCCAGCTGGTCCCCGAAGAGCCAGTGCGTGTCCGTCATGCCTCCTCTTCGCCCCGGGCGGGCCCGCCGGATGCACAGGTGCCCGGTTCGGACCGCCCCGCCGCATCCGCCGCCCGCCCGGCGACGGAAGGGGTCACGAGCAGTCCCTCGATCCGCCGAAGAACCGGAGGCCCCCATGGCCCGCTCCTGGGAACTCGAAGGACGTACCGCCGTCGTCACGGGCGCGGCCCGCGGGCTGGGCGCCGGACTGGCCCGCCGGCTCGCCGGGCGCGGGATGCGCGTGGCGCTGCTCGGGCGGGAGCACGACACGCTCGCCGCCGTGGCCGAGACGCTCGGCACGGAGAGCCACGCCGTCGAGGTCGACGTGACCGACGACGAGGCGATGGAACGGGCCGCCGGGGAGGTGACCCGGGTCCTCGGCGCCCCGTCCGTCGTCGTCGCCAACGCGGGCGTCGCCGAGGGCGGGCCGTTCGAGACCTCCGACCCCGGGACGTGGCGCCGCGTCGTGGAGGTCAACCTCGTGGGCAGCGCGATCACCGCGCGCGCCTTCCTGCCCGGACTGCGCGCCGGCGGCGGCTACTTCCTCCAGGTCGCCTCCACCGCCGCCTTCGGCGCGGCCCCGATGATGAGCGCGTACTGCGCCTCCAAGGCGGGCGCCGAGGCATTCGCCCGCTCCCTGCGGGCCGAAGTGGCCCACCAGGGCGTCGGCGTGGGCGTGGCGTACCTGCACTGGACCGACACCGACATGGTCCGCGACGTCGACCGACACCCGGTGCTGCGCGAACTGCGCGGGCACATGCCCGGACCCGCCCGCCGCGTGTATCCGGTGGACCGGGTGGCGTCCTGGCTCGCCCGGGGAGTGGACCGGCGCGCCGCCTCCGTGTACGCCCCGCCCTGGCTGAGGCTCGCCCAGGCGGGCCGGCCGTTCTTCCCCCTCGCGGTGGACCTGCTCTCCCGACGCGAACTGCCCCGTCTCATGGGGGCGCACCCGTTCGAGCAGACCGGTCTGCTCGGCGCGGGCGGCGACATCGAGGAGAGACTGATCGACCGGACGCCGGCCGGCCCACCGAGGCGACGGTGATCAGCGAGGCCCAGGGGCGGGCCTCGCGGTCCGCTGCCGGAGTGGACCTTCTGGTTGATGCACAGGACCCGGTGGTCGACCTGGTACTTGGCGGCCGCCGACAACGTCGAGAAGGACGGCGACGACACCCCGGTCGTCTCCGGCCGCTTCACAACTCCACTGGACGAGCGCCGGCTGGGCGGAAGCGCAGGACGGCTTCGGTCAGGGGATGGTGACGTTATTGAGGGCGTCGTGGGTGGGCAGGGCGTCGGCGGCCATGTCCTGCTGGTCGCCGTTTCCGAAAGTCTGGGACAGGAGTCCGAGCCCGGGGAGATTGTTGCCGACGCTGTCGGCCGTCGCCGCCCCGGCCGAGGCGAGGACGGCGGTGGCGGCGACAGCGGCAGCGGCGAGGACGCGGCGGTTGAAGATCGTCATGCCGGTCTCAACGAGGCGGGCCGCCACAGGGCACGGGGCCTACGCCGCCCGCCACCACCGGCAGCAACGCCGGGAACCGGTCGGACGCCGACCAGCGAGACGATCTGGGCAGAACCGTCCTTGAATCCGCGCGAGCGCGCGCCGTCGGCGCTCCGGGTGTGCCCGGCTGGTCGACGCCCTGACCTTCCTGAGCCAGTGAGGACGAGCACAGCACCGGCATCCGCCAGACGGGGCACTTCGTCAGCGTCTTGATCGCCGCCGCGGTTCGGCCCTTCCGGGACAGGTTCCCGGCGACAGAGGTGGCGGAGGTGGCGGCTCCGGGAAGGGCAGCCGAGCATCTCATCGACGCCGCGGCGGACGCGCCCCTGCTGGTCGTCGGACGACGCAGGGCGGCCCGGGGCTCCCACATCGGCTCCACCACCCATGCCGTCATCCACCACGCCCCCTGTCCTGTGGCCGTCGTGCCGCACACCTGACGGCCTGGGACCCCGGGCGTCCAGGGGGCGGGACAACGTCCACGTTTCGCTCGCCCTCGGACGGCGGCGCCGGAACTAGGCTCGCGACGTGGAACCGCCCCAGCACCGTGCCGAAGGCGCGGGACCGTTCACCACCCGGCTCACCTACCACCGCCCCGAAGGGGGGACGGTGGTCTGGGAGTCGAGACTCGCGCGCAAGCGGGGCGCCCTGTCCGTCCGCGACCCCGGGGGCACGGTCGCCACGTCCCCGACCGCCGACACGCAGGCCCTGGAACGACTTCGCAGGCTCAATTCCGTCGCATCGGTAGCGTTCTTCCTCGGCGGGATCCTCTTCGCCCTCGGCGCCGCGGTCGCCCAGTTCGGTTCCGGCGATCCGGCCGAGAGCGCCTCGATCTACTTCGTGGGCGGGCTGTTCTTCAACACCGGCGGCTACACCTCGCTCTTGCAGGTCCTGAACGCGCCCCGGCACGTCCCGGGCAGCGGCGCACTGGCCACGGCCGACTGGCGGTGGTGGGGATACGAGCCGATGCGCCTGGACTGGCTCAGCACGTTCGTGCTCTTCGCCGGGACGCTCGTGTTCGGAGTCAACCTGCTCGACTCCTTCCTGCAGGGGCTCTCCGTCCAGCAGACCAACCGCCTGATCTGGGCTCCCGACGTGATCGGATGCGTGCTCTTCCTGATCTCGGGCCATCTCGCGTTCGTCGAGATCTGCCATCGCTCCCGGCTCTGCCTCCGCTCGCGCAGCCTCGGCTGGTGGGTGGTCGCGGTGAACCAGATCGGGTCGGTCCTCTTCATGGTCTCCGCCCTGGCCGCCTTCACCCGACCCGCCACCCAGAGCCTGGTCAACGCCGACATCGCCAACTGGGGAACGCTGTGCGGTGCTCTGTGCTTCTCGCTCGGTGCTGCCCTGCAGGCCTTCGAACGCCCATAGGGCCTGCTGTCACTCTGTTCAGCTCGGGGATCGTGCCAGGTGAGCGGTCAGGACGGGGTGATACTGCTGTCGGTCGCCATGCGCTGACGCTGGTAGTGGCGCGCTGCTCGGGCACGGTTTCCGCATGACGGCTTGCACCATTCCTGCCGCCCATGGCTTTTGACGAAGTAGCGCACGCAGCGAGGTGCGGTGCAGGCGCGCAGCTGCTCGCGCTGTGGGCCGCTCAGGAAGTCGATGGCGGCGCGCGCCAGGGCCGCCAGGAGGCGTACGTTCGGATCGTTCTCCGCCGACAGCAGACGGGCCGCGGGGGCACTTTCCGGCAGCCAGCGCATCTGTGGGACGACCGGTTCACGGGCGGCTACCGCGTTGAGGTGGGCCAACGCCTGATCGGCCGGCATCAGTCGTTGAGCGTCCGCGGAGCTGGGGGGAGCGGGACTGACCGCGCGGGCGAACAGTGCCCGGACCGAGCGCCGCAGCTCGGTGATCTCCGACCTGAGGCGCTCGTCTGCCGTGAGCTCGCCGGCCGGAAGATGGTCGGCCAGAAGATCGGCCTGCGCCTGGATCCAACGTGTTGTTCCGTGTGCCGTGGCGAGGTCGTCGGTGACGCCGCCTTCTCCGTCGTGGCGGATCGTGCTTGCCAGTTCCAGTGCCGGCCAGTGCTCCATAAGCGCCTCCTTCCCTTGCCCCTGCCTGGTCGTCGACCACTTGATCACATTCCCGCGCACACCCTAGAGTCTCTAACGGCAAAACGAGAACTTCCGTTAGATGTCGAGGTGGGGTGACGCGCCACGCCTCGCGGTGAACCGGCGGCCAGAGCCGCCGCCATGGGAGGGGACGGACAATGACGCTGCTGCTTGCCCAGATCAGCGACCTGCACCTGGACGGCAGTGAGAGGGCCACCGCGCGCGCAAACCGCGTCATGGACTACCTGCGGGCCCTGCCTCACCCGGTCGATGCGGTCCTGGTCACCGGAGACATCGCCGATCACGGCGAGGAAGCCGAATACGAGGAAGCGGCACGCATCCTGGCGGCCCCTTTCCCGGTACTCACCTGCCCTGGTAACCACGATGCGCGTCCGGCCTACCGCAAGACCCTGCTCGGCGAGACACCCGATCACCGGCCCGTCAACCGGATCCACCACATCGGCGAGACCGCCATCCTGATGTGCGACTCCACCATCCCCGGCCGCGACGAGGGACGCCTCGACGCCGAGACGCTGGACTGGATCGACACCCAACTCACCGCACTGCCGCGGGACATCCCGGCACTGATCGCCTTCCACCAGCCACCGGTCGCACTCCATCACCCACTGCCCGACTCCGGCATGCTTGAACAGCCCGAACAACTGGCCGCGCTGCTGGACGCGCACCCCCAGGTCGTTGCCGTCCTCACCGGACACGCCCACACCGCGGCCGCCTCGACCTTCGCCGCCCGCCCGCTGATCGTCGGGCCGGCGGTCACCTGGACCCTGCGCATGCCCTGGGAAGGCGAGCGCCCTGCAGACCGCGACCAGCCGCCCGGTCTCGCCTTCCACATCCTGGGCGACGACCGCCGCCTGACCACCCACTACCGCGTCGTGCTCTGATCCCGCTTGCCCGACCCGGAGAGAACATGCTCCACCCGTACGCCGCTCTCGGGTTCCGGCGGCACTCCTGCCCCTCGCCGCCACCCCGGAGCCGGCCTGACCCTTCTGATGCGGCCTGTCGTCGACAAGGGCCGCCGCCAGGCTCCTCCTGCCTGGTGACCCTCGGCGCCGACCTGCGCGAGCGCGGGATCGGCCTGCACGTCATCGAGCAGCCTGGCGAGTGCTTTCATAGGGGAGTACTGCGCCTCCCACCCCACCCGTCCGCCGGCGCCCGAAACCAGGACGTCGGTGACGATCCGGCCGTCCGGTGACCGAGCCTCGACCTGGACGTCGAGTCCGTGACGTAAGGCGGAGCGGGCTATGCGCTCCTTCATGGCCTTGTGCCTGTCGCATTCCTCGGGCGTCGCGGAATGCGTCAGCGGAAGGTGTGCGGCCACCCACACGACACGGCCGGCGCGGCGCTGCCGACGTACGAACATCCACGGCGTCTTGTCGGCGAGTGCGCACCGGCAATCGCCGCCCCGGTAGTCGGTCAGGCACTGCAGAAGATCACGGTCCCGCTCCCCGACGGGCTGGGTGATTTCTTCCAGCAGTCCAGGGCGGTCGGGGTGGCCACAATGATCGGCCGGAACTTTCACTCCCGCAGACCACACCACACCCTAGACTGCGACCGCTCCAAGACCTGGAGATCATCGGGAGGGCGTGCAAGATGAGACGAGCACTGATCAGCGCATTCGCGGCCGTGGCGTTAGTCGTGTCCGGGGGGAGTGTCGCCACCGCTTCCGACAGCGCTCCGCCACGCACCACGCACGGCCCTTGCCAGTACGCGCAGACCCCGGACGAGCCGCCGGCGCGCCCCGTTCCGCTGCCGCCCGACCCGCGGCGCACCCCCAGTCGTGGCACGGTGGACATGGCAGTTCCGACCAGCCAGGGCTCGGTCCCGCTGCAGTTGGACCGGGCCAAGGCGCCTTGCACGGTGCAGAGTTTCCTGCACCTGGCACGGCACGGGTTCTACGACCGTACGGTGTGCCACCGCCTGACGGCGTATCCGACGCTGAAGGTCCTGCAGTGCGGCGACCCGACCGGTACCGGCGAGGGCGGCCCCGGGTACAAGTACAAGGACGAGCTGCCGGTGGACCTGCCGCCCGCACCCACCGATCCCACCGGCACGCGCCGCCTCTACGAGCGCGGCCTGCTGGCGATGGCCAACGCCGGTCCGAACACGAACGGCTCACAGTTCTTCGTCGTCTACGGCGACTCCGCACTGCGACCGAACTACACGGTGTTCGGCACGGTCGGCCCCGACGGCCTCACGACACTCGACAAGATCGCCGCCGCAGGCATCGAGCCGACCGCGGAGAACCCGGCACCGGTCGACGGCACACCCGTCCTGCGGACCGAGCTGCTCCGCGTCCGGCCGTCCTGCCGGCATTGACGCACGGCGACGTGGCCACGTCCTCGGCCGCTCCCGCGGGGCGGCCGGGCCCTGGTCAGATCGTGACCGGGCCGTGGGCGGTGGCGAACTCGACCGAGACCAGGCCCGGTTCCTCGTCCTCGACCCAGGTGACGTCAATCTGGTCGAGGGGGTGGTCGGCCGGTTCGCCGAGGAATTCGGCGATGGAGGCGGCGTCGCCGGCGATGGAGACTCCGTGGATGGTGGTGGAGGTGCGCGGGTCGGCGCTCGGGCACTCCTCGCCGGGGACCAACCACTGAAGGAAATACGGTAGTTGCGGGTCCTCCAGTAGCTCCAGCAGGCCGATCTGCTTCCACCTCAGGTCGAACCCGTCGGGTCGGACACGGTGGCCCTCGGTCGAGGTGCGGCCGAGGCGGGCCTCGACTGGGGCGATGTCGTCGACGGAGACCACCCAACCGAGCCAGCCGCCGCCCTCGGCGGCGCGGCGCGCGACCGCCTGGCCGAAGGGTGCGCGGTCGGCGGCGGGGTGGTCGAGTGTGGTGACGACCTCGACGTAGGTGCCGCCGCTCAGCGGGAGAATGAAATTACGGGTGCCGAATCGCGGGTGCACGCCCCCGTCGACGAACCCGGCGCCGAGGGCCGATCCCATCCGCTGGACGGTCGAGACGAAGCTGTCGCGGGCCACCGCATAGGACACGTGATCAAGTCGCACTTCGGCATCATCACCCGACAACCCGCCCAAATCCCGACGCCACGCCCGCCGCCCCGGCCGCGTCCGCCGTGGAATCAGCCGTGGAGCGGATCGATCATCGTCATCCTGCCGGGGAGGCCCGGTTGAAGCCGGGCAGCAGCACCGCAGCATCGACGAGGCCCACGACCCGCTCGGTCAGCCGCTGCCACACGATCTCGAGCCGGCATGCAGCACCGTGCGCACGGTAATTCCAAGAGGCGGGCTCTACGCCCTGGCGGATTGCCATCCGGAGGGCGAGGCCTTGTGTGGAGCTACCGTGACGGCCGACTGAAGAACGTGACCGGTCGTTCCCGCCGTACTCCGTCGACGACGACATCGACGGACTCGTCGTAGAAGGCCACCCGGTCTTTGATGATCCCTACGGAGGGCAGGGGGTCGGGATAGCTCCACGCGATGTCGGGCCGTACGTCGGCGTCGCCGGCCCAGGACCAGTACTCGCTCGCCACACCCTTGTACGGACAGCGGGTACGCCCGTCGGTACGGTTGAAGAGGTCGAGGCGGACGTCCTCCCGCGGGAAGTAGAAGCGCACTGGCAGGCCCGTCTCGAAGAGCAGAACCGGCGTGTGCGTGTCCGCGACGACCGTGCCCTCGATCTCGACCTGGACGTGTCGACTGCTGGGCAGGGCGTCCACCCGCTTGTGCGGGTCGCGCGGGTGCACGAAGATCTCTTCGTCCTCCTCGTACCAGTGGTCGAGAACCTCGCGCCCGAACCATTCGAAGCTGATGTGGTCGGCCAGCTCCTCTCCGGGGTAGGTCCAGGCCGCCGCCCCGACGGTCCGGTCGGGGAGCACGAGGTCGTAGAAGACCGTCGCTCCCGCGTGACGCCGTCGGCCGGCGGGCCGCTCCGTCCGCCGCAGCAGGTCCGTGCGGACGTCCCCGGTCGGGAAGGCGTAGAGGGGGACGGGGCGACCGGGCTCCCACACGAGAACCGGTCTACGGCTGTCCACGATCGTGAGCTCCCCTGCCGTCGCACGCACCCAGCGTTCTGCCGGCTCCCAGAAGACGCTGTCGGACTCGTCCCGGCGGCGTACGACGGGCACGGCTTCCGGGCTGGACTTCGGTGCGGTCATCGGTCTCTCCTCTCGCTCCGGTTCCTGCCTCCGGTTGTCCGGACCCGCGTCGCGGGACGAGTGGCAGCCGGTGTGGTCCACGCTGCTCCGGATCCTGGCTGATGGCAAACGGCCCGCCGTCGCTCCTGCCGGCACTTCGAAAGCATCCCTCGGATCGGTGCGGGGCCATCGCGGTGCGTGCTGCGAGCACACGGCGAAGTCGAGGCCGGAGTGGACGTACGGCGAAGGTGACATCCGGCGCGTCGACCGTGCTGGGGTGCCGGCTCGTCGTGGTTCCCGCCCTTCACACGGCACACACCCGGACGGCGCTGCGCTCCGGTCTCCCGCTACCCCCGTCCCGGCTCCGGCCGCAGCTCATCGCCCGACCCCTTGACCTGCAGAAAGCAGGCAGGGAGCCGTCTCAGAGGAGTCCCAAGTGCTGCGTACTCTGTTCAAGTCCAAGATCTGACTATTTGGCGTCGCCGCAGGTCAGGGGCATCATGTGCCCCACTCAGGTCAGCAAACGGTCAGCATGCGTCCGCATGGTGTCCGCGCTTGCTGACCATCGACCTACAGTGCGGCGCCTGAGCATGATTCTTGGGCTGGATCGGATGGTTCGCGACATGGCCCGACAGCTCGCCCGCGGCATGGGTTCCTTCTACAAGGACTGCGGCTGCACCAAGCCCACCCGCTGCCCCCACCCGTACTCGATCCGTTTCCGGGACGCGCTCGGCAGGCAGCGCGAGGAGTCCGGCTAAGCCACGCAGGACGACGCGATCGAGCGCCTCACGCAGCTGTCTGGACCAGCCCTTCGAGCTCGTCATCACGTACGGGGTGATCGGCGCGCTCTTCATGCCGCTCCTGGCCGTGACGCTGCTGTGGCTGCTCAACTGCATGCGCACTCCGGCCGGCTGGCGTAACGGGGTGCTGAGCAATCTGATGCTGGGGGCGGCCGGGCTGCTGTTCGTGGTGCTGTGCGTGCAGCAGCTGCGTCAGCTGCCCTGGTAACCGGCCCGGCCGCGGCACGGACAAGGGGGAAGGCCCCGACCGCGCTCGCGGTCGGGGCCTTCCTGTTGTGCGCTTCCTCCGGGGCCGATCAGCCCCAGAGGCCGAGCTCGAGCTTGCCCAGGGTCTTGGGATTCGACTTACCCGTCACATCGAACTCCTGGGCCAGACCCGCATCGTGCAGGTCGCCGAACTGCCCGAGGTCGAGCCCCATGACACTCTCTCCCTCGTCGAAGTTCCAGTTCTTGTAGACCTCGACCTTGTACGTGATCTTGCCGTCCTCCACGGCGCCCGTCGCCCGGTACTGGAAGCTGCGGATACCGAGGAACCAGTCAGGACTGCGCTTCCCGGCGGTCGCGTTGCGCCATCCGGAGTCGAACTGCACGGCTTCGTCCGCCCCCGACTTGTCGACGGAGGTCAAGACCCCGATGAGGTAGTTGTCTAGATTCTCCGAGGCGCCGTCGGACGCCAGGAGGCTTTCCACATCCTCGGGTGCGAGAACGTACTCTTCGCCGGAACCGTCCAGGTAGTGCTTGTTCAACTGGGTGAACTTCACCATGGCGAGCATGGCGCTGCTTGCCATGATGCCCTGGAGTTTGACCCTCGCGCGGTACTGCGCCCGCGTCGGGATCACGCTGTTCCACACACGTTCCTTCCCGTACTTCTGCTTCTTCCGCGACACGTCCTCGCCGGTCACCGTGCTGTAGTCCGGGTTGCCGTACTCGTCGTAGCAGGTGTCCACGGTGCAGCCCGGTCCGTGGTTCGCATCCCACGCCGAGTTGTCATTGTTCGCGCTGCACCCGTCGCAGAACAGACCGCTCTCGTCGGTCGCGTTCACCGGGTTGCTGCCGCTGTACGCGTAGCCGTTCCACTGCTGCGGATCGTCCGCGTCGATGACCGGGTCCGCGTTCAGGAAGCGTCCGGCGGCCGGGTCGTACTGGCGGGCGCCGAGGTAGGTCAGGCCCGTCGTGTCGTCCTTCGTACCGCCGACGAAGCCCTTCTGGCCGCCCCAGGCACCAGCCGCCGGCTGGGTACCGCGCGCGTTGCCGAAGGGATCCATCGCACGCCGCGTGACGGCGAGCGTGCCCGCGTCGATGGTCAGGATGCCCGAGCCGTGGTGGTCGGCCTGCTGGATCGTCAGGCCGCCGGTGCCCACCCGGACCATGGTCATGCCGCCCGGGATCGGGTAGTAGCGCGTTCCGGTCAGGGTCCTGGTGACCGTGTCGAACGTCAGCTCGTCCTCGCCGAGGGTGACCGTGGTCTTCCCCGGGCTGCGCCGGACGATGGGCTCACCGTCCGCGTCGTACACGAACGAGGTGGTGCGGTCCGTGGCGGTCCACTTCTGGCCCGCCGGGACCGTGGCGCCGCAGTCCGCGAGGAGCACGTCGACGCTGTTGGTGGCGACGTCACCCGGAACCGCCATGCAGCGCGTGGAAGCCGGGTTGTAGAGGGTGCCGTCGGCCCGGTTGGTCCAGGTCTGCGCGGGGGTGCCGTCGCAGGGCTGGAGCTGGATGACCGAACCCGCCGCGGTGCCCATGGCGGTCACGCACTTGTTGTAGACCTTGAGCACGTCGCCAGTGAGGGCGAACTTCTGGGCGCCGTTCGTGTTACAGGTGTAGATCTGCGCCGGGGTCCCGTTCGCCGAGCTGGCGCTCTGCATGTCCAGGCACTTGCCGCCGATGCCGACGACGGCGATGGCCGGCGTGAGCGTCTCCATCCGGTTGTCCGGGGTCCACGTCATACCAGTGGTGCCGGTCTTGTTCACGTACTGGTCGACCGGGTTGCCGGAACCGTCGTAGCGGGTGCTCCCCGACTTGTTGGTCGTGCTGCCGGTCTTGGTGAGGGTGGTGGCCAGCGCGTGCGGACCACCGCCGCCCGTACCGTTGTTGACGGTGCCGGGAGCCGGGAAGCCCTGGGTCGTGGTGACGTCCTTGGTGGTGTCACCGGTCAGGTCGCGGCTGACGAACGACTTGCGGTTGCCCGTCACGTCGTACGAGAACTCGTGCCAGTACGGGTTGCCACCGCCGACCGTGGCCGCTGACGGGTTGGTGTTGGCGCAGGCGCCCTGGTCCGAGGTCTGGCCTGCACCGGGAGCCGTGAGCCCGCCCTTGTCGGTCCACGCCGTGGTCATCCGGCCGAGGTAGTCCAGAGTGAAGCACTCACGGTCGCGCAAGGCCGGGCTGTTGTCAGGGGTGTTGGTGACCGACGTGATGCGCCCGGACTTGTCGTAGGTGTACGAGGCCTGCTGGACCGCCCCCGTCACCGAGGTCTGCTTGTCCAGCAGCTGGTTCTTCAGGCGTCCGCTGGCCTGGTCATAGTCCAGCGTGGTCACGACCTGCTTCTCGAACGGGTTCACCGTCGAGCGGATCACCCGGCCGAAGGCGTCGTACTCCGTCTGGACGTCGTACGTGGTGGCACCGGCGTACTTGTACATCTGACCGTAGTCGTTGTACGAGTACGCCATATCGTCCACGGGCAGTCCGCCGAGCGCCGGCAGCAGCGCGGTCTTGCGCTCACCGGTCAGCTTGTCGAAGGTGCTCGTGGCCGTGTACGTGTACGTGCCGGTCTGGCCGATCTCGCTGCCGGGGATGCTGACGCGCATCCCGGTCGCGCGGTAGCCGTTGTCGTAACCCGTGACGGCGTTGGTGTAAGCCTGGCCGACCGTGCCGCCGACGTAGCGGGTGGACGAGGCGGGCTTGCCCTTGCCGTTGGTGACCGTGTCGTAGGTCCAGCCGACGAGCTGCTTGGCGCCGCTTACCGTGCCGTCGTACAGGCCCGTCTGGCGGTCATTCAGGTCGTAGGTGCGGAGCAGAGTCTTGCCGCGGCCGTCCTTGGAGGAGACCAGACGGGAGGCGGCGTCGTACGACTGCGTGGTCGTGCCCGTGTCCGGCTCGCGGGCTGTGATCTGACGGCCCCGCAGGTCGTAGTCGTAGGACCAGGTGTTGCCGTCCGCGTCCTTGCGGGTCGAGGCCTTGCCCTCCGGCGTGTACGTGTACGTCGACACGGTCGCGTCGGTGGCGTTGCCCGTCACGGTCGCCGTGCGGTATTGCCAGCGGGCGGTGGTCTGGCCGCGCGCGTCGGTGAGAACACTGCTCGGCCAGGAACCGGCCGGCGGCACGGTGTCCGTGCGGTCGGCGCCCGGGTAGCTGGTGGTTGTGCGGTTCTGCTCGATACCCAGCGAGTGGGTGGCCACCACGGTGGGGCGCCCCTGGCCGTCGTACGTCGTGCGGGTCTGCGCCGGGACGGCGGACTCGGCGACGGCGGCGAGGGTGCGCACCGGACCGGAGGCGTTGTTGTACCAGGAGCCGTTGGCTACGCGGACCCGGCCCTGGGAGTCGTAGAGCTTGTCCGTGATCAGGCGGCCCGTGTACGCGGGGTTCGCGGGCGAGGCCTGGGTCTGCCGGTCGCGGCCGAAGCCGTCGAGCACGTTGATGCTGTGCGTGTAGACCGGGGGTGTGCCGTCCTTCTTGAGGATGGACGTGGTGATGGCCGAAGGCACGCCAACGGTCTGGGAGACCGTGTAGTCGAAGGTCATGTCGGCGTTCGGCTCGTTGGCCGGGGTGCGGCCGGGCCGCCAGGCTCCGGTCATCCGGCCCAGCGCGTCGTAGCGCAGGGTCTTCGTCTTGCCGTTGGGGTCCGCAACCGTCAGCGGCAGACCGCGGCGCGGGTCCAGCGTGGTGACCGTGTCCCACGTGGTGGTGGCCGGCTGGCCGGGGGCCGAGGCCGAGACGGTCATGGTGGACGGGAGCTCGCCGGTGGCGGGGCTGTACGTCGTACGGGTGACCGAACCACCCTGGTGCTGGGAGTCCGTACGCGTGGGATCGATGACTGTCAGGACACGGCCGTACACGTCGTACGTGGTGCTCGCGGTAGTGGTGAACTGGGCGCTGCCGTCACCGGCGTACTGCTCCAGTACCTGCGTGCCGGTCGGATTGCCGGTGGTGTCGGCCTGCCCGAAGGGCTTGCCGTCGAACAGGACCCGCTTGCGCTCCACGGTGTTGGCCGCGGTCGCGTCGGCGGCGCAGGCGTTCGCGCCGGAGACCTTCAGGGTCTCGGAGACGAGGTTGGTGCGCTGCGCGTCAGGGCCCGCGGCGTAGCTGGAGCGGGTGCAGATGTCGGCGGTGCCGTCGGCCTGGTCGAGCTCGGTGAGCGGCCGGTTGCCGTTCGCCGGGTCGGTGACCTTGATGGTGACGGCCTTCTGCCAGGTGCCGTCGGCCTTCTTGGAGCTGACCGTGGTGGTCGTCTTGGTCGATCCGTAGCGGGCGACCAGATCGGGCAGGCCGGAGCCACGGGACTGGGTGGCCGTGGCCACCTCGTTCGCGGACCCGGTCACCGCGTGGCGGACGACCGTACCGCCGGCCTGGTCGAAGGTCTCCGTCTGCAGGACCTGGCCGGAGAGCCATTCGTGGTCGGTGACGGAGCCGCCGAGGGCGTCGGTGAGCGAGACGGAACGGGTGCCGCTCTTGCGGACGTCACCGTTCATGCCCTGGCGGTACGTGGTGCGCACCTGGGACTTGGGGCCGTCGTTGCCGCTGCCGGTGGTGACCGTGACGGTCCGGAACCCGCGGAACTCGCCCCAGGTGCGGGCGTTGGTCTCGGTGTACTGACTGTCGTCGCGGTGCCAGCCCGCTGGCCCGTACGCGTAGGAGGTGATCTTCTGCGGGGAGTCGGTCACCGTGTCGTTCTCGGTGAGCGACTTGACCGTGTAGTGGTTGAACCAGTCCAGGACCGGGTCGGAGTCGGCGACCGAGCCGGGCGGGAGCCAGCGCACCGGGTAGCACGACATGGTGTTGTCGTCCTCAGCCGTCGGCATCACGTTGTTGATGCGCGAGCACTCCCGCAGGTTGTAGTCGACGTTGAGGACGCCGCCGGTCTCGTTGGCGATCTGCTGGATGCGCGGGCGGTTCATGATCGGCGGTGCGGGGACCAGGTTGGTGCCGTCCACGCGGTTGGGCAGCATCACCGGCGTGAACTTCACCAGGGGAAGGTCCGCGTTCGGCGTCGCCGTCATACCGGTGTGCTTGACCGAGTCCAGCCACAGGGCCTTCTGGCTGGTGGCGTCCTTCGGGTCCGGGAAAGAGTGCGCGAAGGTGTACGAGTCCACGCTCTGCCACGCGCCCGCGACGCGCACCTCGGTCAGCGCCGAGGCCAGCCGCTTGGTGGTGAAGAAGGTGGGGGTGTACTTGGTGCACGTCCCGGTGGACTTGCACTCCTGGTCGACCGGTACGTCGGGCCAGTTGGCGCTGTTGGCGGTGGTGCGCTGGGAGGGGGCGCAGGCTGCGGTGTTCACACAGCGCTCGGCCACGGTGAAGGTCACCCGGGCGGCCGGCTGGAGGGTACCCTTGGCCGCCACCTGCTCGTTCAGGCGTTGCCCGTAGGCCGCCGAGGCGAGGGTGGTGGCGCGGGTGTAGGCGGTCTGCGTGCCGGTGCCGTTGTTCTGGGCGCCGCCGCGGTTGTAGTAGTTCGTCTCCGGCGCCCACTTGTACTGGGTGAGGTTGCCGTGCGGGTCCACCACGTGGTCCAGGGAGAGGCGCTGCCACATCTCGCACCACGAGCCGAGGCCCTTGGTGGAGTCGTAGCAGGGGTCACCGCTCTTCGGCGAGTAGACCGGCACGCTGGAGACGGAGTTCGTCGCCGGGTCCGACTTGTCGCCGCCCGGCAGGTGGTTGATGCCGAAGTAATACACGGTCCCGGTGGGGTCCGTCACCTTGGCGTAGGCGCCGTCACGCACGGAGTTGCCCGCCCCGGAGCCGAACTCGACCCGCGTGCCATCGTCGTTCTTCAGCCGCCAGACACCGGTCGCGGCGTCGGTCGCGGCGGCCGACGTGCTGACGCGCACCAGCGGTCCCGAGTGCTGGCCGAGGGAGAGCGAGGCGTTGTAGCCCGCCCAGCACATGTCGGCGGACTTGTCGATGCCGGCCTTGTCGCACACCTTGTACGTGCGCTCGATGAAGCCCGGGCTGAGCTCCCAGCCGTCACCGATCCACGAGGCCTGGGCGTTGGTCGCGGAGGTTCTGCCGTCCACGGAGGAGGAGTCGTAGTTGAGCGCCAGCTCCGGGGCCGCGCCGCCGAGGCTGGGCGGGACCTGGAGCGGGTAGTTGTACGTCAGGGAGCCCGAGGCGTTGCCAGAGGCCCACGCCGACGACGGGTTCAGGGCGGACGCGGTGTAGTCGCCGCCACCGCCGCTCTCCTCGGTCTCGGCGGCGAGCAGCATCAGTGCGGTGGACGCGCCCGAGGCGGCGAACGCCGACTTGGAGCCGGCCACTGCCGTGGGCGCGGCGGCGGACACGGTCACGTCGGTCGTGAGCCGACCGGTGGACTTGTCGGTACGCATGGCGAGGGGCGTGCGCACACGGCAGGCGGCCACCTCCGGCGTGGTCACGGCACACGCCGGAAGGATCACCAGGCGGCCGCGCGAGGCGAACTGCCCGCCGGTGGCCTGCTGAAGGGCCGCCATGTCGAGGCCGACGGTCACCGGTGTGCGCGAACTGCTCGTGGACGCCGCATGGTTGGCGGTCAGTGTAAAGAGCAGGCCGTCAACTCCCGCCTTGCGGGCGGTCTTCGCGTCGTTACGGACGACGGTGACGGCGGGCGGGGCGGTCTTGGCGCGCTGGCCGGCCGGGGCCACCCACACCGGGAGCTTTCCGGCCCGAGCGGCGGAGTTCACGGTCGGCCGCGCCGTCCCGACGAGCCGGGTCACCGGCGCGGCGGGCGCGGGCTTGCCAGAGCGCGGGGGAACCGCGCGCGGCGGCTTCACCTGCTTGCGGGGCTTCTTCGCCGTGAGGGGAACCGAAGTGGTCTTCGGCAGTGGTGTCGTGGGCGGCTGCCAGACCTTGTCGTGGTCGGGCTTCGCCGCGGCGGTCGCCGGAACCGCCAGTAGTGATGTGGCCAAGGCGAGTACCAGCGGGACGGTTACCCGTCTCCAGTGGAATCGCCGAGAACTGCGCATGCCTGAATGCGGCATCGCTCAACCCCCCGAAGTGGACGCCGTTGATCCGGTTGATCGCCGGTCCAAGCGGGGGAAGGTAGCAGTGAACGATCATCGGGCCACTATCAGCCAACGCTTATGGACACGTGGGAAAGGTCACTCCGGTTTCAATTGGGCACGACCCCCCGCAGGAAGGGCGGAATTGACTCCTCCGCCTTTGGATCTTCTGTGAACCTGCTGTCAGAGTGCCCCGGTCCTTGCCTGTGGGGCCGGGACGCAACTCGTCTGGGGGGAGTGGGCACTCGCATGTCCAATGCACGAAGAGCCGGCTTGCGGAAGCCGGTTTCCGCCGGTCTGGCGGTGGGGGTTTCGGCGGTTCTGCTGCTGGCGACGCCGTATGTGGCGGATGCCGCTCCGGTCCCGTTGCCTGAGGTTCCGGGCAAGCCGGGTCCGTCGGCGGCGCCGGCGGCGCCCGGGGCCGGGAAGCGTCCGGTGGCTCCGGCGGGTATGCCGGCGCGTACGGCGGTGGAGAAGGCGTGGGAGCTGGCGGCGGAGTCCGGCAAAGACGTACCGGTCGCTGAGCTGACGACGGAGTACTCGACCACGGTCGCTACGCCCAAGGGGACGCTGCGGTCGGAGAGCCATGTGCTGCCGCAGCGGACGAAGGGCGCGAAGGGCGGCTGGCTGACGCTGGATGACACCCTGGCGGTACGTACGGACGGGTCGGTGGCGCCGAAGGCGGCGAGTTCGGGTCTGGTCATCTCCGGTGGCGGTACGGGTCCGTTGGCGACGATGACGAGCGCTGACGGCAAGAAGCTGTCGGTGTCCTCGCCGTTCGAGGGCCCGCTGCCCAGGCCGGTGCTGCGGGGCAATGACGCGGTGTTCGAGAATGTGGCCCCTGACACCGACCTCCAGGTGAGTGCCAGCAAGTACGGCGGTTACACGACCGTGGTGGTGCTGCGGACGCCTGCGGCGGCGGCGAATCCGGCGGTGCGTGATCTGGTGTTCCCCACGGTCACGGACGGTCTGACGCTGGCGAAGGGCAAGGACGGCGGGCTGACCGCGGCGGCGGGCGAGGACACCGTCTTCCGCGCGCCCGCGCCGCTGATGTGGTCGGCCGGCGAGGCGCGCACGTCCGGTGCGCGCGGCTCCCGTTACGCCGACTTTGAGGCCGCTGCCGGCCTCAGCAGCGCCGACGGCCCCGGGGACAGTGCCACCGTGGCCAAGATCCCGGTGACCGGCGCGAAGGTGTCTGGTTCCGCCAAGGGTGCCAAGGGTGAGATCGCTCTGGCGCCGAGTCCTGAGCTGCTGGACGGCGCGAACACCAGGTACCCCATTTACGTTGACCCTTCGTGGTCGGTGGACAGCCGGGGCAAGTCGCATCACGCGTGGGTGCAGCAGGCGTACGACACGGGCAACTACGACCGTACGGGTTCGACTGACCGGGACCGTCCGGGTGTGGGCTACCAGGGCTGGGAGACCAGCAAGGGTATTGAGCGCGCGCTCTATGAGTTCGACCTGAACGGTTACGCGGGCGCGACGATCAACTACGCCAACCTTCGGCTGGAGCAGTACATCTCGGCCGACTGGTCGTGCACGACGAAGTACCCGGTGCACCTGTACCGGGCCGGGGCCTTCGGTTCGTCGGTGAAGTGGAGTAATCACCAGATCCGTGAGTGGATCCAGAACCAGTGGGTCGGCGGCAACGGCAACAGCGGTGACTGCTACGCCAACATCCCGGTGGACTTCAATGTCACCAACGCGATGCGTGACGGCATCCGTGACACGGGCACCCCGCTCGCCTTCGCCCTGACGGGCCAGGAAGGCACGGGCGACAAGATGGCGTTCAAGCGGTATGCGTACAGCGCGGTCCTCAGCGCCGAGTACGACTTCCCGCCGCGTGTACCGGAGAACCAGCGCACGGTTCCCGCCCCGCGCCGCGTGGTCGCGGGTGACACCCAGGCCTGCGGGGACGTCCCCGCTGACCAGTTCGGCTGGATCACCACCCCGACCGTCACGATCGCCTCGAAGGTCAGCAGCCCCAACCAGGGCCAGCTGACCCAGTGGCTGAACATGTGGGAGCACAACACGGGCACGACCGTGCACACGGGCTGGTCCGGCTTCGTCGCCACCGGCACCGACGCCTCGTACACCGTGCCGCTGGACGCCATCAAGGACGGTCACAACTACGGCTGGGCGGTCCACGGTGACGACGGTCTGCTGCGCGGACCCTCCACCTCCTCCTGCCACTTCGCGGTCGACATGACCCCGCCCGTGCTGGAGTTCGGCCAGTTCACCAACCCGGCCACCCAGTTCCCCCCGGCCGGCAACGGCCAGATCACCAGCCTGCGCCTCGGCGACACGGGCTCCCTGCCCGTCGTCGCATCGGACCCGAGCCCGGGCGCGGGCCTGCGCAACTCCGGACTGGCCTGCATCCAGTGGGGCTTCAACCCGCAGCTCACCGACGTCCGGCAGCAGTGCGCGCCGGCCGGCAGTGCGCTGAGCGTGAACTCCATCAGCGTCAAGCCCGCGCACTGGGGCACCAACGTCGTCTACGCGCGGGTCCTGGATGAGGCGGGCAACTCCTCCCAGACGCGGTCTTACGCGTTCTACGTGCCGTGGAAGGACGGTGCGGTCGCCTTCGGTGACACCACCGGTGACGCCCGTTCCGACATCCTGGTCCCGGACGAGGCCGGCAACCTGGTCACCCACGGCCGTGCCACTGACGGTGACAGCCGCAGCATGATCCCCAGCGGTACCGCCGCCACCGCCCTCCAGGCGCCTGAGGTCTCCTCGGGCCGTACCTGGAAGGACTACCGGACCGTCCACCGGGGTTCGCTCGACCCGGGCCGCAACGTGGATGACCTGTTCGTCCACCAGGAGCCGGCCACCGCGGGCGCGCTGGGCGGTTCGCAGTTGTTCGCCTACGACAACACGCTCTCCGCCCCGGGCCGCTTCACTTTGGGCACGAAGTCGTCGGTGGAGAAGCCGGAGTGCTCCACCGAGTACACCACCGCCTGCACCGGCTACCGCAACGAGGCGACCTGGAAGTACTCCAGCCAGATCACCCCGACCGGCCCGGCCCGCACCACCCGCACGCCCAGCCGCCAGGTCACCGATGCCACCGGCCTGCTGGCCGTGGAGGCCGGCAACCTGTGGTTCTACCCGGTCAAGACCAACCAGACCCTGGCCGCCCCGACCCTCGTCAGCGCGTCCGGCACCTGGGACGACAAGGACCTGATGGTCCCCGGCAACGCCCTGAACATCGGCACCGCCACCGACACCGCTCCGGCGCTGTGGGTGCGCAACCGCGCCAACGGCGACATCTTCCAGTACAAGCTGACCACCACCACTCGCGCCGTCGACGGATACGTCGTCATCACCGGTGTCACGGCCCAGCCCGCCACCCGCATCGGCTACGGCATCAAGGGCGCGGACTACCCGCGCGTCGGCTCCGACGGCGATGTGACCGGCGATGACATCCCGGACTTCTGGGCTGTCGGCACCGACGGCACTCTCCACGCCTGGGCGGGCACCGCCGCCAGTGGCGCCGTGACCGGCTACTCCGGCTACCACGTCCGAGGTGACGCGCAGGCCCCGACCGTGCAGTGGCGCCTGGAGGGCGACACCAAGGCCATCCCGGCCAAGAACGGCAGCGGTGTCACCAATGACGCCACCGCGACCGCGGTCACCTACGCCACCGAGACCGTCGACGGCCGTGCCCGCAAGGTCGCAGTCTTCGACACCGCGGCGAAGTCAGTCATCACCGGCCCCCTCAAGGCCGTCGACACCCGGCAGTCCTTCACCATCTCCACCTGGGCGAAGCTGGACGCCGCTGACGGTGTGATTGTCAGTCAGGACAGCACGCATGCCAGTGCGTTCATGCTGTGGGCCGACTCCGGTCACTGGCGGTTCGCCATCGCGCGCGGTGACGACGACGGCTGGCCGTATGACTTCAACGCCACCGTCACCCCGGCCAACACCTTCAGGCAGGGCGTCTGGACCCAGCTGACGGCCACCTACAACGCCACCACGGGCGCCATGAGCCTCTATGTCAACGGCACCCTGGCCTCCAGCGGCTACCACAACGTCAGCACCAGTCCCGCACCCAGCGGCGCCCTCGCGCTCGGCCGGTACAAGTACGTCAGCCAGCCCAGCAACTACCTCAAGGGCGCCATCGCCGGACTCTCCGTCTACCAGAACTACGTCCCGCCGACGACGGCCACGGACCTGCCGATCCGGTACTCCGCGTCGCCCGACTTCTGCCAGGACGCACCGCAGGGCAACGTCGGCAACGGCTACCAGCCGCAGCTGTGGGACTGCAACGGCTCCGACGCCCAGAAGTTCAGCGTCAACGCCAACGGCACCCTGACCCAGAAGGGCCAGTGTGTCGGGGCACGGGGCAACGGCACCGGCCAGGGAACTGACCTGATCTTCTGGCAGTGCCTGGGTGAGGGCGGCCAGCAGTGGCTGCCGCGCGCCGACGGCAGCATCTACAATCCGCAGTCGAACAACTGCTTCGACCTCCCGCAGGCGAAGCGCGACTGGGGTACGAAGTTCATCATGTGGGGCTGCAACGGCACCCCGGCCCAGCGCTGGAGCATCCCGACGCTGGCCACTCCGGACCTCCCCGTCGCCCCGTAACACCCGCACCACCTGATCCACCGCCCCGCACCCCGGGGCAAGGCCCGCGGCTCATCCGAGCCGCGGGCCTTTTCGTGTCCTGTGTCTACGCCGTGCCGGCGAAGCTGAAGCACCGCAAGGCGGGGGAGTTCCGGGAGGTCCCGCTGCCGCGGTCGGTGCGGGAGGCGATCGAGCGGTACGAGGCCAAGCACGGCACCACGTGGGACGGCTATCTGCTGCGCGGCCCGGGCGGCTATTTCACCGAGGGCATGGAGCGACGCCGGGTGAGGAGGCTCTTCGCCAACCTGCCGCCGGAGGAGGGGGTGGGGATGTACGGCTTCCGGCACTACTTCGCCTCGAACGCCCTCGGCAACGGCATCCCGATCACCGACGTCGCGGAGTGGATGGGCCACAAGTCCATCGAGGAGACGTACCGCACGTACCGGCACCTGATGCCCGGGAGCATCACCAAGGCCGCCCGGATCCTGGACGTCGGCCTTTGGGCGGCGGCTTAATTACCTACGGGAGCACCATCGGCCGGCGTTCTGCCTGGGCGCTCGACGAGGCACCGTCCGTGTGCCGGGTTTGGGCGGACCCTTGGCGACCAGAGCGGTGCCGGCCGGTGAGCCGACGAGATCTCGATCATGCTCCCGGGCCCGCCCTTGCGATTTCGTCGCCAGGGCGGGCCCAAGAGCGTCGAGCCCTGCGGGTTGGGCGGGCGTTCAGACCATCGCTGCGGAAGGCTCGCAGGTGGTCGGCAGGTCGATGCGGACCGTCCGGTCGCAGAGTCGTTCCACCTGCGCGGGGTCGTGCGAGACGAGTAGGACCGTCCGGTTGCCCCGCAGGGCTGCCACGGACTCCTCGACGGTGTCGCGGCTCCGCTCGTCCAGGGCGCTGGTCGGCTCGTCGAGCAGGAGGGCTGCCGGTTCGAGGGCCAGGGCGCGGGCCAGGCAGAGTCGTTGGCGCTGGCCGTTGGAGAGGGTCTGCGCTGGGGTGTCCAGGCGGTCGGCGACCTCGCTCCACAGGCCCGCCTCGCGCAGTGCCTGCTCGACACGGTCGTGCAGTTCCGTCCGGGGCGCCCGTACCAGGTGACGGAGGCCGAACAGGGCGTTGTCCAGGATGCTGCCGCCGAAGACCACGGGGGTCTGCGGCACCAGGACGACCGTGCTGCGCAGGCCGGCGTCGCCCTTGCCGTACCGGACGGGACGGCCGAGGACCTGCACCTCGCCCTCGCGGCGGAGCCCGTGGGGCAGCAGGTCGACCAGGGCGCGCAGCACCGTGGACTTGCCCGCGCCCGACGGGCCGCACAGGCCGGTGGTGGATCCGGTGGCCAGCTCGAAGGTGACCGGACCGACCAGGCGCTTCGTGCCGTCGAAGATCTGCAGGTCGCGGACCGCGATGACAGTCTTGTCGACCGTGTCGTCCAGCGGCGCGAGACCCATTGTCACGTCGTCCATCGTCGGGCTCCTTCGAAGCGGTTGCGCAGGAAGACCGCGAGGCTGAGCAGGCCCGCGGTGATCAGGACCAGGACGAGGGCGCTGCCCCATGCCTGGGCGATCGCCTCGGGGGCGCCCGAGTCCTGCGACAGGGTGAAGATGTGCGTGGGCAGGGCCTGGACCGGAGCGTTGACGATGCCGGTCGGGAGGGCGGGTGCCCCGAAGAACACCGTGGCGGTGAAGATCAGGGGGGCCGTCTCTCCCGCCGCGCGGGCCAGGCCGAGAAGCAGGCCGGTGAGCGTGGCCGGCCAGGTGTACGGGATGACCACCGAGCGGACGTACTGGGAGCTCGTCAGACCCAGCGCGAGCGCGGCCTCGGTGATTTCCGCCGGCATGCTCCGAATCCGGCCCGCGGTGGTGAGGGCGACCACCGGGATCACGACGGGCACCAGGACCACGGCGCCGGCCAGCCAGGAGCGGCCCCAGCCCATGGTCGTGCAGAAGAGGACGTACCCGGCGAGGCCCAGCAGGATCGTGGGCGTTCCGCCGACCGCGACGGTCAGCGTCTCCAGCACGCGAGCGGTCTTCGCCGAGGCGCGCGTGCCGATCACGATGCCTGCTCCATAGCCGAGGGGCAGTGCGATCAGGGCCGTGGTGGCAAGGAGCAGGAGGGTGCCGAGGATCTGGTCGCGTATACCGCCACCCGCCGCGCCTTCGGAGGCCGTGAACCAGAAGACCGGATTGAGCGCTGCGCCGCCGCGGGCCAGCAGGATGCCGAGCATGCCGACGAGGAGTGCCCCCGGCAGCAGCAGGGCCCCGAGCCGGACGGCGGTGGTGAGCCGGTCCTTCGGGGTGCGCAGCCATGCGGAGGACCGCCGGGCACGTGGAGCGCGTACGGCCCTTCCCGTGGAGCCGCGGGTGCCCCAGACGGTGGCGACGGCGACCAGGGTCAGCAGGATGATGCCCAGCCCGCACAGGGCCGCGAAGTACGGGCCGGAGGTGCCCGCGAGCATCGGCTCGGGGCCGGCCAGCTTGGTGGTGAGCGTCTGGCCGGGGCGTACGAGGAAGGAGAAGACGTCTCCGAGTGACTCGGGGAGCCGGTCGTCGGCGCGCCCGATGACCATGAAGACCGCGATGGCCTCACCCAGCGCCCGCGCCAGGCCGAGCAGGACGCCGGCCCGCATGCCGGGACGGGCCTGGGGCAGGACGGCCGACCGCACGACCTCGCGCCGGGTCAGGCCGAGGGAGTACGCGGCCTCCCGGTACCGGCCGGGTACGGCGGCCAGCGCGTCCACGCTGACCGCCACGATCGTCGGCATGATCATCACGGCGAGGACGATGCCGGCGGCGAGCAGGCTGTCTCCGCCCGGCACGTCACCGAGGTCTGCCACGAAGGGCCTGATCACCATGATGCCGATCAGGCCGTAGACGATGGAGGGGACCGCTGCCAGGAGTTCGATGCTCAGGCGCAGCGGCTTGGCGAGGCGAGGCGGAAGGTACTCGGACAGGGCGACGGCCGCCGCCCAGCCCACGGGGACGGCGAGAACCAGTGCCAGGACGCAGACGACCGCCGATCCGTAGATCATGGCCAGGCCGCCGAACGCGAGGTTCCCCGGGCTCCAGGTGGACGAGGTGAGCAGTGCCGTCCAGTCGACGGTTCCACTCGCGATGCCCGTGACCAGGTAGCCGAGCAGGACCGTGAGGGTGAGCAGCACCGACAGGATGCCGCTGTAGGCCCAGCCCCAGACCCATCTCGCCCGGCTGCCGCGGCCGCTCCCGGGGGAGGGCCGCGGCACGGCGGGTCCGGGCGCCTGGGTGGGGCGCTCCAGAGTGAGACCCATGATCAGAGGCCCATCTGCTCACGCGTGAGGTAGCCGTGCTTGGGCAGCAGCTTCTGGCCCTCGGGCGAGAGGATGTAGTCGATGTACTGCTTGACGCCGTCCTTCGGCTTGCCGTTGGTGATCATGTACAGGGGGCGGGTCATCGGGTACTTGCCGGACGCCACGTTCGCCAGGGTGGGGGCGACGCCTTCCAGAGGCACGGCGACCAGCTCGGGGTGACCGTCGATGAAACCGGTGGACAGCGGGGCGATGGAACCGCGGGTGGACTTGAGCTTGTTGCGGGTCTCCAGGTTGCCGCCGACGATGGCGTAGTTCGCCGACTTGGGCGGGGCCGGCGGCTCGCCCTTGCCGTAGATGAACTTGTCCAGCACCTCACGGGTGCCACGGCCGGGCTCCTTGTCGTACACGAAGACCTGGAGGTCGGGACCGCCGACCTCCTTCCAGTTCGTGATCTTGCCCTCGAACAGGCCCGCGACCTGCGCCTTGGTCAGGCCCTTGACACCGCCGTCGGCCACTTCCTTCGTGATGATCACGCCGACGGCGTCCGCGCCGATCTGCGTGGTCACGAAGTCCGTGTCGGGGTAGGCCTTCTGGTCCTTCTCCGACAGAGGCTTGGAGCTCAGCGCGATGTTGATCTGGCCGGTGCCGAGCTGGGAGATGCCGCCGGCGGAGCCGCCCTGGGTGGCGACGGTGATGTTCAGGCCCTTGGCCTTCAGCGCCTCGGCCGCATCGGATGCCACCGGGGCGACGGTGGTGGAGCCGCTGGCCTGGATGGCGTCCGAGCCGGCCTTCGCGGAGCCGGCGCAGCCGGTCAGGGCGGCGGAGAGGAGGAGGGACGCGGAGGCGACGGAAGCGCCCTGGCGGACGCGCCGGCCGGTGAGGCGCGCTGCTCTGCTGCGGGATTCGGTGGACATGAAAGACATGGCGGTGCCTTTGCGGTGATGGAGGGACGGTGATCGGGGAACACCGGTAGCGGATTGCCACCCGTAGGGCATGCGGGTCTGAGGTTCGGGACGTGGAAGAGGTGTGGCCGTGAGCACCGGTCGCGCCCCTGTCGCGTGGACGGGGAGAGACGCCGGACGAGAGTGCGGGGGCGCCGGGAGGACGGTTGTGTGACCACCGGGCTTGCGGATGACGGCTGTTCAGGGCCTGAAGCCCGAACTCCCTGAGATCTCTCTCGCTTGCAGGTTGAACTCGCGCCGGACCGTGGGGAGTCGCCGTCGGATCCTCACGCGTCTCTGTGATTGAAGCTCGGCCCGCTCCCCTTTGAAGGGCCTGAAGAATCAAGGCGTCGGTAGCCGTTCACCCGCTGACCCCGGGTGCGGACCGTGATGCCGTGGCCGAACGCTACCGTCTCGGACTCGCCCTGGCGAGATCTGGTGAGGCGAAATCATCGATGATCAGCGATTGAATTTGAGTCATGCGCCGAGATGACAGGTGGGTCACCTGCGGTCGACAACGAAATTCGAAGCCCTGGTGACCGCCACTCGGCACCTTCGCTCTGGACGGCTTCCAGCTGTGTGAACAAGGGGATTCAGGTGAGTGACTTCTCTTCGCATCCAGTTACAGAGGAGGGCGAATCGGGGCACTGATACCCCGCGACGACGGCGGTCCGCAGGGATGGTCTTTCAGTCATTCATCGATCTATTGACATACATCGCTCAACGCTGGCAGGGTTCCGGCCGTCGGTCGACAGCGTCGTTACCGACCTGGGCCCTGACCCGGCCCCCTCTCGATCCGTCACGCTCCTTGATCACTCCCTGGGGGGAAGTGTGAGTAGTGCCCGTGTTCTGGTTGCCTCCGCGTTCGAAGCGGAGCTCCAGCCCCTGACCTCCGCGTGTGCGGCTGCCGCTCTGCAGCAGCACGGCGCCGACGTCGTCGGTTGGGACGCGCACCTGCTTCCCGACGCCATTCCGGAAGGCCCCTTCGACCTCACGCTCGTCTCGGTCCAGCAGTTCGAGGGCCTCGAGCGCGGAATCGCCCTGGCGCGCAGGGTCTCGGAGGCGTACGGCACCACGGTCGTGACCTTCGGTCAGTACGCGCAGATGAACCACCGGGAGTTCCTGGAGGTCGCCGACGGCATCATCATGGAGGAGCCCGAACTCATCAGCGAGGAGCTGGCCCAGCTCGCCGCCGGCACCATCGCGCTCGACGCGGTGCCCGCCCTGATGACCCGTACGGGCATGCGTCCCAAGCCCCCGCGCCGGCGCATCTCGGTCACCAAGCCCGCCCGGGACCTGTTCCCCTCCCTCGTGCACTACCCGGCGCACCACTCGCCGTTCGGCCTGATGGGCAACATCGAGGCCTCCCGCGGCTGCCACCACAAGTGCACCTACTGCTCCGTCTACGGCGCGTACGACGGTGGCGTCGCCGCCTACGACGCCGACAGCGTCCTGGCCGACGCGCTGCAGCTGGCGGAGGAGGGCGTACGGCATTTCTGCTTCATCGACGCCGAGTTCTTCAACTCCCGCACCATCGGCATCGGTGTGGTCGAGCGACTCGTCGAGGCCATCGGCCCCATCACCTTCGAGTTCACCACCCGCGTCGACCACGTCCTCGACTACACCAAGGAGCTGGAGAAGCTCGTCTCGCTCGGGCTGCGCCGCGTCACCTGCGCCCTCGAGTTCCCCTCCGACCGCATCCTGCGCATCTTCGACAAGCACATCGACGTCGACCACATGCGCGAGGCGGTCGACGAGGCCGAGCGGATCGGCTTCGAGCTCTACCCGACGTTCATCCCGTTCACCCCGTGGATCGAGTACGAGGAGCTCCTCGGCTTCGAGGACTGGCTGGTCGAGACGGGCCTCGCCCGCGTCACCGACCCCACCGCGCTGCAGACCCGACTGCTGCTGTTCAAGGGCTCCCCGCTGCTCTCCTCGCCGTGGATGGAGGACATCGCCACCGTCGACCGCGGCTTCTGGGTCGAGTGGACCCACCCCGACAAGCGCGTCGAGGAGCTCTGGCAGGAGCGTCGCACCGACGCCGAGGACGCGGGCAAGATCCGCTGCTGCGTGAAGTGCTGACCCACCCGCTCACAAGAAAAGGACACTGACATGGGTGGATCACCCCGCGTCGTCATCTCCACCGGCCAGGCCCTCCCGGACATGGACTGGACCGGCGAGCTCGCCGGCCTCACCGACTCGTGGCCGTACCTCGGCCCCAGCTGGCTGCGGGCCACGGAGAAGGTGCTCCCCGACGTCCAGCCCTGGCACACCCTCGCCCACCGGGCCCGCGGCGAACTGGCCCTCCTCCCCGGCTACATCCTCACCACCCCGCCGGTCGTCGACCACGAGCCGCGCACCTACCTGGGATGGCAGGCGCCCTCCGGCGAAGAGGTGTGCTGCGGCGCCGAGACCGATGCCGCGCGCAGCGCCGAGGTCGACGCCCTGGGAACCGAGCCCTTCTTCCCGACCCTCCTCCTCGGCTCCCCGCTGGGCTACCGCACCGAGGTCGCCTACAACTTCTGGACTCCCACGCTGATGGGGTCCATCGTCGACAAGCTCGTGCCCGCCGCCTTCGAGGCCGGCATCCGCTGCATCGTCGCCCCCTGGATCCCCAGCCGGCGCGGCAACGACGCCCTCGTCGACGCGCTCAACGCGGCCGGTGCGTCCAGCACCTTCTGGGGCTACGAGGACTTCATGAGCCTCGACGCGCCGAACTGGGAAGGACACCTCGCCGCCCTGCCGCTGAAGAAGCGCCAGCGCATCAAGGGCGACGTCCGCCGCGCTGAAGCGGCCGGCGTGACGATCGAGCGGGTCGACGGAACCGACATCCGCCCCTACGTCGCCCGCATCGCCGAACTCACCTGTCTCAACAGGGAGAAGAACGGCGCCGGCGAGGAACCCGAGCACATCGTGGGCATCCTCTCCGCTCTGATCGACGAGGGTGCGGACGTCCGCGCCTACCTCGGCTACAAGGACGGCGCGCTGGTCGCCACCTGCGTCACCATCCGCAAGAACCACCGCCTCTTCCCGAAGTGGGCCGGCTTCGACTACGCCGCGATCGGCGAGCGCAGCGGCATCTACTTCGCCCTCGTCCTCGACGCGCCCGTCCGCGACGCCTACGCCGAGGGGCTGCGCACCGTCGAGTTCGGCGCCGGCGCCCACCAGGCGAAGGCCCTGCGCGGCTGCACCCCGCGCGAAGTCACCACCTCGATGCTGCTCTCCGACCCGGCGCTGCGGCCGCAGGCGAACGCCTGGCTCGATGCCTTCGGAAACAGCAGGCGCGTCGCGTTCGGCGCCGCGTCCCCCGCCCCGGCCCAGCCCGCGAACCTGCCCCTCCTGGGCGGCTCCGGCGACAGCTGCTGCGGCTGACCCGCCCGACTCCACGACAAGGACGAGAAGGACCACATGATCACCTTCATCCCCCTGACCGGATTCCTCGGGGCGGGCAAGACCACGACCATGACCGCCGCCGCGCTCGCGCTCCAGGAGCAGGGCCGCAAGGTCGCCGTCATCACCAACGACCAGGGCGTCGAACTGGTCGACACCAAGCTGGTGCGCAGCAAGCTCGACAGCGTCGCCGAGGTCACCGGCGGCTGTTTCTGCTGCAAGTTCGAGGACCTCGTCGAGGCGATCGTCGCGCTCGTCGCCTCCGACAGCGTCGACACCGTGATAGCCGAGGCCGTCGGCAGCTGCACGGACCTCCAGGCCACCGTTGTGCGACCGCTCCGCCAATACTACGGCGACGACATGGTCGTCGCCCCGCTGACCACCGTGGTCGACCCCCTGCGGCACCTGGCCTTCGCCCGCGCCGCCGAGAGGGGCGAGCCGGAGTCGGACCTCTCGTACCTCTTCCGACAGCAGGTCACCGAGGCCGACGTCATCGCCGTGAACAAGCTGGACACCATCAAGCCGGAGCGGGCCGAGGAACTCCTCGCCGCGCTCCGTACGAGCAACCCGAAGGCGACCGTCGTCGGATATTCGGCCACCACGGGTGCCCACCTGGACACGCTCCTCGACGCCTGGCAGGCTCCGGCGACGAACGAGGACGTCGTCCTCGACATCGACTACGACCGCTACGCGGCCGCCGAGGCCCAGCTCGCCTGGATGAACCAGGAGCTCGACCTCACCGCCGCCGGGGAGGATTTCGACGCGACCGCCTGGGCCCGTACCGTCCTCCAGGAGCTGTCCGTCTGGTCCGCGGAGCACGACGCCGTGATCGGCCACGCCAAGATCACGGTGGAGACGGCCGACGGCGACTTCGCCAAGCTGAGCCTCACCGAGTCCGGCGCGCAGCCCACCCTCGACCGCGCCGCCAGCGCACACGCGCCGGCCGGCCGGGCCGTCGTCAACGCCCGGGTCGCCTGCGAACCCGACGCCCTGGACGCGGCCGTCACCGAGGCCGTCAAGGCCGCCGACCTGGCCACCGCCGTCACCTCCTCGGCGACCACCCCGGTGTCGTTCAAGCCCTCCTACCCGCGCCCCGTCCACCGCCTCGCCCCCGCCGGCGCCTGACCGAGAAGGACCACCTGCCATGAGCGACACCACCACTGCCGGCAGCCTGCAGGAAGAGGTCCGGGAGTACTACCGGGCCAAGGCCGCCGAAGCCGAGACGAGCGGCGCCTGCTGCTCGCCCGACCCGCAGACCTTCGGCCCCGCCGCGTATGACGAGATCGGCCCCGGCACCGCACCGGACGCCGCCCTCCTCGCCAGCCTCGGCTGCGGCAACCCGAGCGCCGTCGCCGAACTGCGCGAGGGCGAGACGGTCCTGGACCTCGGCTCCGGCGGCGGCTTGGACGTCATCCTCAGCGCCCGGCGCGTCGGCCCCGACGGCCGCGTCTTCGGCCTGGACTTCCTGGAGGAGATGCTCGCCCTCGCCGCCCGCAACGTCGACGACGCCGAGATCGACAACGTCGTCCTCCTCAAGGGCACGATCGAGTCCATCCCGCTGCCCGCCGACACCGTCGACGTGATCATCTCCAACTGCGTGATCAACCTGTCGCTGAACAAGCCCGCCGTCTTCGCCGAGATGGCGCGCGTTCTCACCCCCGGCGGACGCCTCGGCATCAGCGACGTCGTCGCCGAGGACCGGCTCAGCCCCGAGGAGCGAGCGGAACGCGGCGGGCACAGCCAGTGCATCGCGGGTGCCCTGTCGGTCGCCGAGTACAAGGAACTCCTCGACGCGGTCGGCCTGAAGGACGCGGAGGTCGTCTTCACTCAGGAGGCGGCCGACGGCCTCCACGCCGCCATCATCCGCGCCCGCAAGCCGGTCGACGGCACCGCCGACGCGCAGGAGTGCGAGCCGGGCGGCACCTGCTGCTGAGCACGTCATCGCACGCGAACCGTGGCCGGAGCTCAGAGCTCCGGCCACGGTTCGCACCGTTGTACTCGCCCGCGTCCCCTCGTGACCGTGGGCGGACGACCACGCTCCCGATGGCTCGACCGGTCCGCACTTCGCCGCTGCCGACGGCGCGGAGGCGATCCCCGTGGCCGCTAAGGATTCCCATGTCCGAAACGTCACTCGACCGGGAGACCGTCGAGGAGTACGCCCGCTGGTTCCGAGCCCTGGCAGACCCCACGCGCATCCGCATCATGCGGTTCCTGAGCGGTCGACCGGAGCCCGTGCCGGTGGGCGAGATCGTCGACCACCTTCGACTCAACCAGTCGACCGTTTCGCACCACCTGAAGATCCTCCACACCGCCCGCTTCCTGACCAGGCGCCGGGCCGGTGCCAGCATCCGGTACGCCGTCAACCCCCGCTGCGTCTCCGAGTTCCCCAGCGCCGCCGACATCCTCGTCGGCGCACCGGTCCACTCGTGCGGGGAGCCGGAATCCAGCTGAAAGCCCTTCGCCCGTAGCCGTGCCGCAGGCGTCTACCGAGCAGGTCCTCACCGCGAGCAGAGCAGATCAGCCGGCAACGAGTCTCGTTGCCGGCTTCTTGTGCTCACGTGCGGCCGCACGAAGACCGAAAACCGGCTGCGGTGTGACTCGTCGTGCCGACCGGTGGAGAGTGCCAGCTCCTGCCCGGCAGGTCCGCCAACGCGACGGGCAGGAGCTGGTGTTCATGGGGAGGGCCGACAGCGTGGGCTTCGCTGGTGCCTCAGGCTGTGACGGTGACGCTCTCGGCGGCCTTGCGCTTGTCGGCAAGGGCGGCGAGGTACCGCTCCGCATCGAGTGCGGCCTGGCAGCCGGAGCCCGCGGCCGTGATGGCCTGGCGGTAGGTGTGGTCGACGACGTCGCCGGCGGCGAAGACTCCCGGCAGGTTCGTGCGGGTGGAGGGCGCCTTCACCTTGATGTAGCCCTCGTCGTCGAGGTCGACCTGGCCGGTGAAGAGTTCGGTGCGCGGGTCGTGGCCGATGGCGATGAACAGGCCGGTGGCATCGAGATCGCGGGTCATGCCCGTGAAGGTGTCGCGCAGGACGACGCCGGCGAGCATGCCGTTCTCGGCCTTGATCTCCGCGATCTCGCTGTCGAAGGCGAAGGAGATCTTGTCGTCCGCGAAGGCCCGGCTCTGCATGACCTGGGAGGCGCGCAGGGTCGAGCGCCGATGGACGACGGTGACGGAGCGGGCGAAACGGGTGAGGAAGGTGGCTTCCTCCATGGCGGTGTCTCCGCCGCCGACCACGACGATGTCGCGGTCACGGAAGAAGAAGCCGTCGCACGTGGCGCACCACGAGACACCGCGGCCCGAGAGCTCGTCTTCGTTGGGGAGACCGAGCTTGCGGTAGCCGGAGCCGGTTGCGAGGATCACGGCCTTGGCGCGGTGGACCGTTCCCTCGCTGTCGGTGAGTTCCTTGATGGCTCCGGTCAGGTCGACGGAGACGATGTCGTCGTCGATCATCTCCGCGCCGAAGCGCTCGGCCTGGGCCCTCATGTCGTCCATGAGGTCGGGTCCGTCGATGCCGGTGGGGAAGCCGGGGAAGTTCTCGACCTCGGTCGTCGTGGTCAGGGACCCTCCGACGAAGATCGAGCTGCCGAAGAGCAGAGGCTTGAGCTGGGCGCGGGCCGTGTAGAGGGCTGCGGTGTATCCGGCGGGTCCGGAGCCTATGACGATGACCTCACGGACGTCGTCCACGGTCGCCGTGTTCGAGTCGGTCAAGGGAGTCACGCCTCCTGCTTCGCGTCGATCTCGGCGATGAGGCCCTCGATCAGGACCTTGATCTCGTCACGGATCGGACGGACGGCCTCGACACCCTGGCCGGCCGGGTCCTCCAGGGCCCAGTCGAGGTAGTTCTTGCCGGGGAAGACCGGGCAGGCGTCGCCGCAGCCCATGGTGATGACGTAGTCCGACGCCTGGACGGCCTCGGTGGTCAGCACCTTGGGCTGCTGGTCGGAGATGTCGACGCCGACCTCGGCCATGGCCTCGACGGCGGCCGGGTTGACCTGGTCGCCGGGAATCGAACCGGCGGAGCGGACCTCGACGCGGTCGCCGGCCAGGTGGCGCAGGAATCCGGCGGCCATCTGGGAGCGGCCCGCGTTGTGGACGCAGACGAAGAGCACGGAGGCGAGCGGAGCGGTGGTCATCGGTTCTTCCTTGGCGGCAAGAGGTCAGCCCCGGCTGGTATCAGCAGCGAGTGATGTGACAGTATCAGTCCATGATGACGTCAGTCGATACTGATTTGATCCGGGTTCTGGCAGATCCCCTCAGGCTCCAGATCGTGACCCTGCTCGCCCGCGAGACCCTCTGCACCACCCACCTCGTCGAGGAGACGGGCGCCAAGCAGACCAACCTCTCCAACCACCTGCGCGTGCTGCGCGAGGCCGGTGTGGTGGAGACGGAGCCCTGCGGTCGCTTCACGTACTACCGCCTGAGGCCGGACGTCATCGCCCAGCTGGCCGGCCAGTTCGCCGACCTGGCCGCCTCCGCCCGTACCGCTGCCGAGAACAAGAGGGCCTGTCCGTGACCCCCACCCAAGCCCCCTCTCAGGCCCCGGATTCCTCGGTCGTCGCGAAGCTGTCGACACTGGACCGCTTCCTCGCCGTCTGGATCCTCCTCGCCATGGGCCTTGGCCTCGGGCTCGGGCGGCTGATCCCCGGCCTGAACGACGCTTTGGCCAAGGTCGAGATCGGCGGCATCTCGCTGCCCATCGCCGTGGGCCTGCTGATCATGATGTACCCGGTCCTCGCCAAGGTCCGGTACGACAGGCTCGACGCCGTCACCGGCGACAAGAAGCTCATGGTCTCTTCGCTCGTCATCAACTGGATCCTCGGCCCGGCACTCATGTTCGCCCTCGCCTGGATCTTCCTGCCGGACCTGCCGGAGTACCGCACCGGCCTGATCATCGTCGGCCTCGCCCGCTGCATCGCCATGGTGATCATCTGGAACGACCTGGCCTGCGGCGACCGCGAGGCCGCCGCGGTCCTCGTCGCGCTGAACTCGGTCTTCCAGGTCATCGCCTTCGGTGTCCTTGGCTGGTTCTACCTCGACCTGCTGCCCGGCTGGCTCGGCCTCGGCGAGGGCGAGACGCTCGACATCTCGATGGGGAAGATCGCCCTGAACGTCGTCATCTTCCTCGGCGTTCCGTTGGCGGCCGGGTTCCTCACCCGCCGGACCGGTGAGAGGAGGATGGGCCGGGAGCAGTACGAGACGAGGTTCCTGCCGAAGATCGGACCGTGGGCGCTCTACGGGTTGCTCTTCACGATCGTCATCCTCTTCGCCCTTCAGGGGAAGACCATCACCTCGCAGCCGCTGGACGTGGCGAGGATCGCCCTCCCGCTCCTCGTCTACTTCGCGGTGATGTGGTTCGGCACTTTCGCCCTCGGCAAGGCCATCGGCCTCCCCTACGACCGCACCGCAACGCTCGCCTTCACCGCCGCCGGCAACAACTTCGAACTCGCCATCGCCGTCGCCATCGCCACCTTCGGCGTCACCTCCGGCCAGGCCCTCTCCGGAGTCGTCGGCCCCCTCATCGAGGTCCCGGTCCTGGTCGCGCTCGTGTACGTGTCGCTGGCCTGGCGCAGGAAGTTCGCCCCCGCCCAGTAGTGGCCCCGCCGAATCGCTACTCTGCGCCTCGCCTCTCTATCGCGGCGAGGCGCAGCCGCACGAAGGGAAAGCCGAGGAGATGAGCAAGGCACTCGACGTCGTCGTGATCGGCGGTGGCCAGTCGGGACTCGCCGCCGCATACCACCTGCGCCGCCTCGGCGGCCTCGACTTCGCCGTCCTGGACGCTCAACCCGCGCCGGGTGGGGCCTGGCAACACGCGTGGGACTCGTTGCACCTCTTCTCGCCGGCCGCGTACTCGTCCCTGCCCGGTCGCCTCATGCCGCCACAACAGGGCGAGACGTACCCGGACGCCGCGCACGTCGTGGACTACCTGACCGACTACGAGCAGCGCTACGAGCTCCCCGTTCATCGGCCCGTTCGCGTCGAGGCAGTACGCCGCGACGGCGGGTACCTGCGTGTCGAGACCGACTCCGGCACCTGGCGTGCCCGCGCCGTCGTCAGCGCCACCGGCTCGTGGTCACGGCCGTTCCTTCCCTCTGTCCCGGGCCGTGGCTCATTTCTGGGGCGGCAGCTTCACACCGTCGAGTACCGCACCCCAGGTGAGTTCGCCGGAATGCGGGTCATCGTCGTCGGCGGCGGAAACTCCGGAGCACAGATCGCCGCCGATCTCGCGTACGACACCGGCCTCACCTGGGTCACCCAGCGGCCCGCACGGTTCCTGGCCGACGACATCGACGGCCGCGCCCTCTTCGACCACGCCACGGCCCGCCGCCGTGCCCTCGACGAAGGCCGCACCGACGGCGGGGGAGTCGCCTCGCTCGGTGACATCGTCGCCGTTCCGCCCGTACGCGAAGCCCGCGACGCGGGCCTCCTCAAGGCGCAACCGATGTTCACGCGCCTGACGGAGACCGGCGTCGAGTGGGCTGACGGAACGCGGGCCGAGGCCGACGCGATCATCTGGTGCACCGGCTTCCGTCCCGCTCTCGCCCACCTCGCCCCACTCGGGCTACGCGGTCCGCGCGGACACATCCCCACCCGGGGGACGGAGGCTCTCGAAGAGCCCCGCCTTCATCTGCTCGGGTACGGCGACTGGACCGGGCCGGCCTCAGCGACCCTTGTCGGCGTCGGCCGTCCCGCACGCGAAGCCGCGCGGTCCATCGCAGCCCTCCTGCGCTGACGTGGCGCGGGTGAACGAACGGTGAACGCCTGACGGATATCACTCCTCGGATTCGCCATGCGATCTTGTCGCCTCGTATGGTGTCCGGATGGCAACTCCGTTGGCAGGCATACCGATCGAGGACGTGAGCGAGGAGCACTGTGTGCCCTGCTCCCCGGGACTTCTCATCGGCCACGACGAAGTCGAGACGCTGTCTGTCCAGTTGAAGGCGATGGCCGACCCGACCCGCCTCCAGATCGTCCACCTCATCGATCAGGCGCCGGCCGGCGAGCTCTGTGTCTGCGACCTGACCGAGTCGCTCGACCTGGCGCAGCCCACGGTGAGCCGTCACCTGAAGATCCTCACCACCGCGGGACTGCTGCGCCGTGAGCAGCGAGGAACGTGGGCCTGGTTCTCGATTCGCTGGGATGCCCTGCAGGAGCTCAGGAAGCAGGCCTTCCCTCGGGGGATCGACTGCTCACCGTACTGATCATCCGGTTCAATGCGCCGGAGTCACGTTCATCTCCGCGATGAGATCCTCGACGAGGCCCCTGATGGCATCACGGATGGGGCGCACCGCCTCCACGCCCTGCCCGGCCGGGTCGTCCAGCTTCCAGTCGAGGTAGCGCTTGCCGGGGAACACCTCGCAGGTGTCCCCGCAGCCCATCGTGACGCACACGTCCGACTCGCTGACGGCTTCCGTGGTGAGGATCTTGGGGACCTCCGCGGACATGTCGATGCCGACTTCACGCATCGCCTCGACCGCCGCCGGGTTCACCGCCGAGGCCGGCGCGGAGCCCGCCGAACGGACCTCGATCCGGTCGCCGGCCAAGTGGCGAAGCCATGCGGCGGCCATCTGGGACCGGCCTGCGTTGTGAATGCATACGAACAGGACAGAGGGCATCCGGGACACCTGCTTCTCCTCAAATGGATTGTTGTACAACGGTGTTGACAATCGGGCGGTTGACACCGGTTGTGCTTGGTGTGTCACGATCGGGGCATGCTGACGTCGGTGAACGCGGAACTGCTGAGGGCCCTGGCGGACCCTCTGCGGCTTCGCATCGTGTGCCTGCTTGCCCGTGAGTCGCTGTGTACGACTCATCTCGTCGAAGAGACGGGCGCGCGGCAGACGAACCTGTCCAACCATCTCCGGGTTCTCCGGGAATCGGGCGTCGTGGAGACCGAGCCCTGCGGGCGCTTCACCTACTACCGGCTGCGGCCCGAGGCGCTGGCCGATCTGGCCACATTCTTCGGCGGCTTGGTCGAAGGAGGGTGCGAAGCCTCTGTCGCCCGGCGGCCTTGCGGTTGAAAGTCCGGCCGCTTCTCCTTCGAAGCGTCCTCGCCGTCTCGACGTCCACTCGCCCCTGACGCCGTGGGCTGCGGATCTCGATCCGTGTGCGAACGCTACCCCTTCCGAGCGCCTCTTGCGACCCCGGTACAGGTGACTTGACCGTGGCGGCGACCGAGTGGGGGAAGGGGCGTCAGGTGTCATCTGTCGCCTCTGCATCATCGATGGCCACCGATTGAAATTCGCCGTGCGTCAACACCGCCCAGTGCCTCCCGCGACCCTGGCGACGGAATCCGCTGGAGTCGCGAGACGAGCCTGAGCGCCCTTGCTTCCTACCGGTTTCATCAGCGCGAATGCCTACGTCGGGTAACCTGGCCGACTTTCGCAACCGCCCCAGACGTGAGCGAATCGGGGCAGGTGTGCCGTGCGGCGGTGACGTCGGGGAAGGTGTGCACCTTCGGCCATTCATCGATCTATTGACATACATCGCTCGACGCTGGCAGGGTTCCGGCCGTCGGCCGAACAGCGCCGCTGCCGACCTGGGCTCCACCCCGCTCCGTCGGCCCGCCCCGGCCCCGACCACACGTCGACGCAAAGGTTCCCACCATGGCCGCCACGCCCCACCCGCACTCGCCCACCACCGAGGCACCGGTCCTGCTCCTCATGGGCAGCGGTGACCGCCGCTATCGGGAGTACATCGTGGCGGCCGTCTCACGCCACTTCCGTCTGTGGCTTCTCGACGCGTACGAGCCGAGTTGGCAACTGCCGTACGTGGAGGGGACCTCACTCCTCGACACCAAGGACCTCGACGCCCTCCTCGTCGAGGCGAGGAAGGTCATGCAACAGCTGCCTGTCGCGGGGGTCTTCACCTACGACGAGTCCCTCGTGCACGCCGCCGCGCGCCTCGCCGAAGCCCTCGGCCTGCCCGGAAGCGCGCCCGACGCGGTGCTCTCCTGCCGCGACAAGGCGGCCACCCGGGCCCGGCTCACGGCGGCCCACGTGCCGCAGCCGGCCTGCACCCCGGTCTCCACGGCGGCCGAGGCGCGCCGTGCCGCCGACGCGACCGGCTACCCGGTGGTGGTCAAGGCCCGTGGACTCGCCGGCAGTCTCGGTGTCGTCCGGGCCGACCACGGCGACGCCGTCGAAGCGGCGTTCGAGGCGGCCAGCTCCGCCAACTGGCCCGGAGTACCCCGTTACGAGGCCGACGTCCTGGTCGAGGAGTACCTCACCGGACCCGAGATCAGCATCGACGCGGTCGTCGTCGACGGCGTGTGCACCCCCATGATCGTGGCACGCAAGCAGACCGGCATGGACCCGTACTTCGAGGAGACCGGCCACACCGTCGACGCCGCCGATCCCCTCCTGCAGGACGCCGAACTCCTGGACCAACTCCACCGCATCCACAAGGCGCTCGGCTTCGAACGCGGTGCCACGCACACCGAGTTCAAGCTCACTCCCAAGGGGCCGCGCCTCGTCGAGATCAACGCACGCCTCGGCGGCGACTTCATCCCCCTCATCGGGATGCTCGCCACCGGTACCGACCCGGCGGTCGCGGCCGCCCACGTGGCGGCGGGGCTCACCCCCGACACCGCGCCGAAGGCGCAGAAGACCGCAGCCATCAGATTCCTCTACCCGGAGCGCGACTGCGAGGCGGTCGAAGTGGTCGTCCGCACCGACCTCTTCGGGCCCACGGTGCACAGCGCGGTCGCGACTGCCGGCCCCGGCACCCGGCTGGCACTTCCGCCCCGGGCGTACATGAACCGCTACGGCTACGTCATCGCCGTCGGCGATGACCCCGAGCAGGTGACCGCCGACGTGGAGGCCGGGCCCACCCTGGTCGAACTGCGGTCGCGTCCCCTGACCGACTGACCGGTTCCACCTCCCAGGCCTCCGAGGAGCCGCCGCCCGTGAGCAAGCCCTCCGACCAGCCGTCACTGCGCTGGGACGACAACGCGATCGTCACCCTCGACCAGCGCGCGCTGCCCCACGAGAGACGGCTTCTGCGCCTGGACACCGTGGACGACGTCATCACCGCCATCACGACGCTCGCGGTACGGGGCGCCCCCTCCATCGGGCTCGCGGGCGCCCTGGGCGTCGCGCTCTCCGCGTACGCCCACTGCTCGCCGGGCATCACCGGCGGCGGGCGGCAGGCCGTGCACGCCGATGCCCAGCGGCTTGTCGCCGCCCGCCCGACAGCAGTCAACCTGGCCTGGGCGGTCGACCGAGCCCTCGGGAGGCTCGCCGACGGCCCGGACGCGGTCCTGGCCGAGGCCACCGCCATGATCGACGAGGACCGGGCGGTCAACCGGCAGATGGTCGCCCACGCGGTCCAGGCCGTAGAGGACCGCTGTCCGCAGCGCCCCCTGCGACTCCTGACCCACTGCAACACCGGCCGGCTCGCGACCGCGGCCGTGGGCACCGCCCTCGGCACGATCCTCGCCCTCGCCGACGCCGGAAAGGTCACCGAGGTCCTCGTCGACGAGACCCGGCCGCTCCTGCAGGGCGCACGGCTGACGGCCTGGGAACTGGCGGAGGCCGGTGTGCCGCACCGCGTGTGTGTCGACAGCGCGGCGGCCGCGGCCATGAGCCAGGGGCTCGTGGACTGCGTCCTCGTCGGAGCCGACCGGATCACCGCGCGCGGAGACGTGGCCAACAAGATCGGCACCTACGGACTGGCGATCGCCGCCGCCCACCACGGCATCCCCTTCATCGTTGTCGCCCCCGAGTCGTCGTGGGACAGGTCCCTCGTCGATGGCCGGGACATCGTCATCGAGGAACGTGACGCGTACGAGGTGACCAGCTGCGGGGGGATCCGCACCACGCCACGCGGTACGCGGGCGTACAACCCCGCCTTCGACGTCACCCCGGCTTCCCTGATCACCGCGATCGTCTCCGAGCACGGTGTCCGCCACGCATCCGAGGTAGGGGCATGAGCTACGCGCCGTCCACCGCCGCGGGCAAGCAGACCGCCCAGCAACTGGCCGACATCTCCCGCACCCTGTACGAGCGCGGTTGGATGCCGGGCACGTCCGGCAACATCTCCATGCGGTTGCCCGACGATCCCGACCGGGCGCTGATCACGGCGAGCGGCCGGGACAAAGGCGAACTGACCGCCCGGGACGTGGTGGAGGTCGACGCCCTCACCGGCCGGGCGACTCCTCCCGTCCAGGACCGCCCCTCGGCGGAGACCTCCATCCATGCCGCGGTCTACCGCGTCACCGGAGCCCGCGCCGTCATCCATGTCCACTCCCCGTATGCCACGGTCGTCGCCCACCGTGCCGCCGCCTCGGACGCCGTTGCCTCGGTACGAGTGGAACGCTTCGAACTGCTCAAGGGGCTGGGGCTGAAGAACCCGACCTTCACCGACCTGCCGGTCTTCCCCAACTGGCCCGATGTCGACCGGATCGCCGACGACGTTGCCGCCCATCTCGCGGCCGACCGGGAAGGCCCGCCCGGGCTGCTTCTGGCCGATCACGGCATCACCACCTGGGGCGAATCGCTGGGCCAGGCGAAGAACCGGCTCGAATGCCTCGAGTCGCTCTGCCGGCTGCTCGTGATCTCCCAGACGGAGCTGCACGTCTCCCGTGCCTGAAGAACTCGACGACAGGACCACACCATGACCTTGCTGCAGATCATGCCGGACGACGCACCGGACACCGTGCTGCTCCGCACGCGGGACGAGGAGACCATCGCAAAGGCCCTGCGCGAGAGGTCGGTCTCCTTCACCCGCTGGACGCTGCGCGCACGGGTCACGCCGCAGACGGCGTCAGAGGAACTACTCGACGCCTACCGGGCGGAGATCGACGCACTGTGCGCCGGCCAAGGGTTGCGCCTCGTCGATGTCGCCCGCCTCCACCCCGAGGAGGGAGCGGAGTGGCAAGAGCGCGCGGCCAAGGCCCGGTCGACGTTCCTCGACGAGCACCGGCACGCCGAGGACGAGGTCCGGTTCTTCGCCCACGGCACCGGCTGCTTCTACCTGCACCTGGAGGACCGCGTGTACGCCGTGGTCTGCGAGGCCGGAGACCTGCTGTCGGTCCCGGCCGGCACCCGGCACTGGTTCGACATGGGACCCGTACCGGACTTCTGCGCCATCCGGTTCTTCGAGAAGGAGGACGGCTGGGTGGGCGACTTCACCCAGGAGCCCGTCGCCGATGGCTTCCCCCGCCTCGACGCGCTGCTAAGGGAAGGCTGATGCCGCGCAGCCGTCAGGGCCGAGTCCCCGACAACGGGCCGCGGGCCGTCGTCCTCGACATCGAGGGGACCACCGGCTCCCTCAGCCACGTCCGTGACGTCCTCTTCCCCTACGCGCGTCGGCGGATCGCTCCCTGGCTCACTGCGCACCGCGGCACTGCGGCCTGGCGACAGATCCTCGACTCGGTGGCCGCTCACACCGGGGCATCCCACGACGAGGCGAGTGCTCTGGCACTCCTGGAGCAGTGGGCCGACGCCGATGTGAAGGTGGCGCCGCTGAAGACGCTTCAGGGCCTGATCTGGGCCGATGGCTACGCGGCAGGTGAGCTGTACGGTCACGTGTACCCGGACGTACCGCCCGCACTGCAGCACTGGAAGACGCAGGGCACAGACCGCTTCATCTACTCCTCCGGTTCCGTAGCCGCACAGCGGGACTGGTTCGGCCACACGGCCCACGGCGATCTGCGCCCTTTGCTCGACGGTTACTTCGACCTGACGACAGCCGGCCCCAAGGCGGACACCGACTCCTACCGTGCGATCGCGGCACGTCTGGGACACGCGCCCGGCGACCTGCTGTTCGTCAGCGACGTCGGTGCCGAGCTCGACGCCGCGGCCGAGGCCGGCTGGCAGACGGTTGCCGTGCGCCGCCCCGACGACGAACGCTCGGCAGTGACCGGCCACGAGACCGTCGCCTCGCTCACCCCACTCGTTTCCCGACCCGGCCCGGGTACGTCGACGCCGCCGGTCGACACGCACACGCAGGAGGACCAAAGCCATGAGTGATCCGTCCGACACGACACCGAAGGCCGACATCGCGGTCATCGGCGGCAGCGGCTTCTACGAACTCCTGGAGTCGGTACAGCGCGTCGAGGTCACCACCCCCTACGGCTCACCCTCCGACGCGGTGTCCATCGGCACCGTGGGCGACCGCAGGGTGGCCTTCCTGCCCCGGCACGGCAGCCACCACGAACTCCCGCCGCACCGCATCAACTACCGCGCCAACATGTGGGCACTGCGCTCGCTGGGAGTGAGGCAGGTCCTCGCGCCCTGCGCGGTAGGTTCGCTGCGCGGGTCTCTCGGCCCCGGAAGCGTCGTCATCCCCGACCAGCTCGTCGACCGGACCGCCGGCCGCGTCCAGACGTACTACGAGCACGGCGCCACCCACGTGTCGTTCGCCGACCCGTACTGCGCCTCGGGACGGGCGGCCGTACTCAAGGCCGCGGGAGAGGCAGACGCCGACGTCCACGACGGGGGAGTGATGGTGGTCGTCGAAGGGCCACGGTTCTCCACCCGGGCCGAGTCCCGGTGGTACGCCGCGGCAGGCTGGTCCCTGATCAACATGACCGGGCACCCCGAAGCCGTGCTCGCCCGTGAACTCGCCCTCTGCTACACCTCCATAGCCCTGGTCACGGACTACGACGCCGGCGTGGAGCGCGGAGAGGGCGTGTCACAGGACGAGGTGTTCCGGGTGTTCGCGGCGAACGTGGAACGCCTGAAGAGCCTGGTCCTGAAGACCGTCCACGTCCTGGACCGCGAGCGGGACTGCGCGTGCGCGACGGCGCTGGACGGCATGGACCTGCCGTTCGAGCTCCCCTGACACGGCGGTCGGTACGGGCCGCAGCCGTACCGATCAGGAACACCCATGCTGATGCCGGTCCCATTGTGGTGACCGGCATCGGTCATTCGACCACCTGGCTGCGGCGCTCCACGAGCAGGACGTCGCGCCAGACGCCGTGGTGGCGGGCCACGCGCTCCCGCCGGCCCAGTACGCGGAACCCCACGGACTCGTGCAGAGCCAGGCTGGCCACGTTCTCGGGGAAGATGCCCGCTTGGATCGTCCAGAAGCCCGCCTTCTCCGTGGAGGCGATCAGCGCCTCCAGAAGCGTGCGTCCTACGCCGGTTCCGCGCGCCGTGGGACAGACGTACACGGAATGCTCGACGACCCCCGCGTACGCGGGTCGCGTCGAGACCTGTGACACCGCCGTCCAGCCGACCACCCGCCCCCGCTGCCCCAGCGCCACGAACCGGTGCGCCGCCAACTTGGCGGTGTCGAACGCACTCCACGGCGGCGCGGTGGTCTCGAACGTGGCGTTGCCCTCGTCGATGCCCTGCTGGTAGATCGCCATGACGGCGGACGCGTGGTCGTCGGTCATCGGGGCCAGGGTGATGTCCGGGCGCGGTGATGCGGTCATACGTGTTCCTTGCCTCGGTGCGCTCCCGCAGACGGGGACGGCACGGTGTTCGTCAGCGGGTACGGCGACGCTCCTGCGGCGTCGGGGGTCGCCGCAGGAGCGTGGGTGGGGGGTGAGGAGGAGTACCGGGTCAGAGCAGGGGCAGGGTGACGAGACCGATGCCCACGCTGCCGAGGAGGCCCACGCCGAGGTAGAAGGCGAAGACCTTCGTCTTGACGACGCTCTTGACGGCCACCATGGCCGGGATCGTCGTGATGGCGCCGCCGAGGAGGAAGGTGACGCCCGCCGCCGCGACCATGCCCTGGTCGAGAAGGCCCTCGACGACAGGGATGGCGCCGACGCCGTTGAGGTAGAGCGGGACGCTGAGGAGCCCGGCGACCAGGACGGAGAGGACGCCGTCCGTGCCGAGGATGCCCGAGACGACATCGGTGGGGACGTAGCGGACGATCAGGGCTTCGAGGACGATGGCCAGGAGCAGCCACTTGCCCAGGATCAGCGAGTCGCTGACGATCTCCTTCAGGATCTCGCCGGCGCGGAGGTTCTTGATGTCGCGCCGCACGAGTACGCGCCACGGGGTGCCGTCGTCCTCCGCGTCGTTCCGTGCTGCGGTGGAGCAGCCACCGGCCGCGGGCTCGGCCTCCTGCGCGGCGCTTCCGCAGCCGCCCTCGGACGCCCCACCGCCCGCGCCGCCGGCACCGACGGTCACGGGCTCGGGGACGGTCGCCTTCGCCGTCGAGCACGCGGTCTCGGGAACGGTCACCGTCTCCTGCGCACAGGTCTTCGCGGCCGTCTTCTCCTCGGTGGACTCGAGCAGCGGGTCGGCGAACCGCCCACGCCGTTCGAGCGCCAGGACGATGAGACCCGCGCCGAAGCTGAGTACCAGGGCGCCGATGAGGCGGGCGGTGGCGATGGGGATCCCGAGCTGGGCGGCGGAGAGCGCGTAGATCTCCGGGTCCATGGAGGGGGAGGCGATCCAGAACGACATGACCGCCGAGAGTGGAACGCCGGCTATCAGGAAGCGGCGGATCAGCGGGATCACGGTGAAGGAGCAGAAGGGACTGAACGCTCCGATGGCCGTGACGATGGCGATGCCGAGGACGCCCCTGCGCCCGTGGGCGAAGCTGCGGCGCGCGACCACGTCGATCGACAGACGCTGTACGGCGATCCCCAGGACGATGGCGACCAGGAACCACGGGAGATAGTGCAGCACCTCGAACAGGATGAACCGGCCAAGGGCCAGCAATTCGTCCACAGGTGAACCTCTCTGAGACGGTGACACATGAGGGGAGCGGCGCCGTGAAGGTACGTACGGGGGACGTGCCGAGCCGCATGGGGGAGGCTCGATCGGCATCCCCTTTATCGAATATCGATGATAGACGATTAAAGAGAGGTCCGGCAATGGGAGTCCCGCGTCCCTCGTGGCGTCGCAGGGGTGTCCCGCGCTTTCGGTGGCGGCTGCCAGGAAGCGGGGATTGTTCCCAGGTCGAGCCGATGCGTACGCCTTGCATGTGGTGTCTACATGGTCCCTCGCGTCAGCGGTTTCGGTTGCCGGCGGGCCTCCATGGGCTCTATATGGGCCCCGTCTGCGTGGAGCGAGCCTTGCCGTCGTGGGTGGTCATCGAATAACATCGATGGATCATGAGCGGTACGATGAATGCCCAGCTGATCGACCGGACCACGGCCGAGTCCTACGCGACCTGGTTCAAGGCCCTCTCCGATCCCACCCGCGTACAGATCCTCAATCTCCTCGCCCTGGCGACCGGGCCGATGAGCGTCGGAGAGATCGTGGACCGGATGGGCGTCGGACAGTCGACGGTGTCCCATCACCTGAAGCTGCTCGCCGACGTGCGGTTCGTCCTGCGCGAGCGCCAGGGGACCTCGATGCTCTACTCCATCAACGTCGCCTGCGTGGCCTGCTTCCCCAGCGCCGCCGACGCCGTCATGGGCCGCCCCGCGGCCTCGGCGTGAGGGTCGGTCCCTTGACCATGCCGACCCCGCACATTGCCGGTACGACCGCCAATGCCTGCTGCCCGCCCATCGTGACCGCCGCGCTGTCCGAAGGGGACGCCGAGATCATGGCGGCGATGTTCAAGGCGCTGTCCGACCCCGTCCGGCTCCGCCTCCTGTCCAGAGTGGCGTCGCACCCCAACGGCGAGGCGTGCGTCTGCGACATAGCCGACGTGGGCGTCTCCCAGCCAACGGTCAGCCACCACCTGAAGAAGCTCCGGGAAGCGGGTCTGCTCACCTCCGAGCGGCGCGGCACCTGGGTGTACTACCGCCCCGCACCGGGCGTCCTGGCGACGCTCGGCGAGTTCCTCGCCGACACCGAGAACGCCGGCAAGGAAGAGATCGCTCCGGCCGTCCGGATCTCCTGACATCAGGCGTCGCTGTCCCTGAACCTGGGAAAGTGCGCCGTTTCTGCCGTGGCGCGACTGTCTGTGAGCATCCGTATGCCTGCGCTTGGCCGCGGTAGTCGATGCGAGCCTTCCGGGCCCCCGGCGCGGCGCCCCGCCCCTTTGAGTCAGGGGGCGGGGCGAAGACGTGGGGGAATTCTGAGGCTGGCGCACGTCGCTCCGCGCTCCGGAGGCTCTCAGGCCGAGGCGGCCTTGGTGAGGAGGGCTCCCATGGCCGCGAGGACGGTGGGCTCGACGCGGTAGTACACCCAGGTGCCCCGCCGTTCCGAGGTGAGGAGCCCGGCTTCCTTCAGCTTCTTCAGGTGGTGGGAGACCGTGGGCTGGGAGACGCCGACATCGGAGATGTCGCAGACGCAGGCCTCGCCGCCTTCGTGCGAGGCGACGGAGGAGAAGAGTCGCAGCCGGACCGGGTCGCCCAGCGCCTTGAACATGACAGCGGTTCGCTCGGCCTCTTCGGCGGTCAGTGGCCGCTCGTTCAGAGGCGGGCAGCAGGGCTCTATATAGGGCTCCAGTACCGGCAGCATCTTCACGTTCGACATATATCTATGTTGACACACATCGAACCAGCAGTGGCTGCGGGGCGGGACGGCTCGGGGTCGCTATGCGTGTGGCGCCACGGACCGTCTTCGCCTTGACCCGCAGTACGTCCTCGGTGTGCGTCACGGCCTTGCCGGAGTTGACGGATCCGTTGTCGTCGATCTGGTCGGAGTAGGTCAGGCTGCTCTTCCACTGGATGTACGCCCCGATCGCGGAGCCGTCGGCGTTTCCGTCGTACACCCATACCCAGGACTGGTTGCCAGCCTGGTTGGGGCCGTTGTCGACTTCGATCTCGTTGTTGTAGAAGGTCCACTCGCACCGCCACCCGCTGCAGCCGTCCGCGGCGGCGGGGCCGGCCGGCATCGCTACCAGCCCGGTGACGGCCGCCGCGATTCCGAGGAGGTGTGAGCGCCTCGATGTCCGAGTCGTGGCAGGCGAGCGTAGTTCTGCACCCTGAGCCGCACCCAGTCTCGTTCCAGCCGTACTGACGTGGTCGACGCAGGTTTCGGCCGCAGCTCTCGCGGCTGTGCCGCTCGGCGCCCCCTGTGTGGTCGGGAGGTCTTGCTCGGCCGGCGGATGGCCGGGGCAGTGAATTCGATGAATGTCTATGTTGACGCTTGTCGAATCAAGCGCCATGCTGAAAGCGCAAGAGATCGACGAATGTCGAATCAAAGGGGAAAGAGCCGTGAACGTCACCGCCACCGACCAGCTGCCCGTCGTGGTCATCGGAGCCGGACCGGCCGGCTTGGCCGCTGCCGCGCACCTCGTCGACCGGGGGCTGGAAGCCTTGGTGTTCGAGGCCGGCGCCCAAGCGGGAGCGGCGGTTCGGGCGTGGTCCCACGTGCGGCTCTTCTCCGCATGGGGCGAGGTCATCGACCCGGTCGCCGAGAAGCTCCTGGCCCCGACCGGCTGGGTGAAGCCCGACGCGGACACCTACCCGACCGGCGGAGACTGGGCCGCCGCCTATCTCCAGCCGCTCGCGGACGTCCTCGGCCACAGGGTCCGGCTCAACGTGCGGGTCACCGGCGTATCCCGCGCGGGCCGCGACCGTGTGGTCGACGTCGACCGTGACGAGCAGCCCTTCACCGTGCACATCCAACACGATGACGGTCGCGAAGAGCGCGTCCTCGCCCGGGCCGTGATCGACGCCTCCGGTACATGGTCCACTCCGAGCCCGGCAGGCGGCGACGGACTCCCGGCCCTCGGCGAACGTGCAGCGGCGGAGCGGATCTCCTACCGGGTGCCCGACCTCAAGGACCCTGCTGTGCGCGCCCGTTACGCGGGCAGGCGCACCGCCGTCATCGGCTCCGGAGCCTCGGCCTTCACGGCGCTCGCCTCGCTCGCCGCCCTCGCGAAGTCCCGGGACGGCGGGGACACCCGTGCGACCTGGATCCTGCGGCGCAGTATCTCGGGCAGCACTTTCGGCGGAGGGAGCGCCGACCAGCTCCCGGCCCGTGGCGCCCTCGGCCTCGCGGCGAAGGCCGCGGTCGACGAGGGGTACGCGGACGCCGTCACGGGCTTCCGCACGGACGCGATCGAGCGCGACGGCGAGCACCTGGTCCTGGTGGCCGAGGACGGCCGTCGGCTCGACCCCGTGGACGAGGTCATCGTCCTGACAGGCTTCCGCCCCGACCTGACGTTCCTCGGCGAACTGCGTCTGGGACTCGACGAGCGGCTCCAGGCCCCCGTCGAGCTCGCCCCGCTCATCGACCCGAACCAGCACTCCTGCGGCACCGTCTACCCGCACGGCGTGAAGGAGCTGGCACACCCGGAGGAGGGCGTGTACCTGGTGGGGATGAAGTCCTACGGCCGTGCTCCGTCCTTCCTGGCGCTCACCGGCTACGAGCAGGTCCGCTCGGTCGTCGCCGCCATCTCCGGCGACCGCGAGTCCGCCGAGCGCGTCGAACTCGTACTCCCCGAGACCGGCGTCTGCGGCGGCGCCGGCCTCTTCGACCAGCCCACCGACACCTCGACCGACGGCGGTGGCTGCTGCGCGACCCCGGCGGCGCTCCAGATCGGCATCGGATCCCCGGCCGCCTCCGGCGGCTGCTGACCCTGCCCGTCCAACTCATCCACCCGCCCACAACTGGAGGATCACGATGTCCCGCGTACAGCTCGCCCTGCGCGTTCCCGACCTGGCGGCATCCGTCGCCTTCTACACGAAGCTCTTCGGTACCGAACCGGCCAAGCTCCGTGAGGGCTACGCCAACTTCGCCATCGCGGAACCGCCGCTCAAGCTCGTCCTCATCGAAGGTGAAGAGAACGAGGACACCCGTCTGGACCACCTCGGCGTGGAAGTCGGCACCACCGAGGCGGTTCACGCGGCCACCGCCCGGCTGGGCGAGGAGGGTCTGGCAACGACGGAGGAGAACGACACCACCTGTTGCTACGCCGTCCAGGACAAGGTGTGGGTCCACGGCCCCGGCCGTGAACCGTGGGAGGTGTACGTCGTCAAGGCCGACGCCGACACCCTGCCCAAGCAGCAGGGCAGCACCTGCTGCGCCGGCACCGCCACTACCGACAGCGATGCGAGTGAACCGGTCGCCGCCGGCGGATGCTGCTGATCCCTCGATGGCCGACCTTCATACCCGCGGGGCCGCGACCGGAGCAGGGGACCGGTCGCGGCCCCGCGCCGTCCTGCCCGCGCTCTGCGCCACCCAGATCACCAGCTGGGGCATCCTCTATTACGCCTTCCCGGTCCTGAACCCGCAGATCACCGCCGACAGCGGCTGGTCCACCGGCGCCACCATGGCCGCGTTCTCACTTGCCCTGGTCGTCTCCGGCCTCACGGGAATCCGGGTCGGCCGGATCATCGATCGCCGCGGCCCACGCACAGTCATGACGGCAGGCTCCATGGCTGGGGTCCTGAGTCTGGTGATCGTGGCCCTGGCGCCGAACCTGCCGGTGTTCTTCGCCGGGTGGCTGCTGGGCGGGTTCGCCATGGCGGCCACCTTCTACCAGCCCGCGTTTGCCGCACTCACCCGCTGGTGGGCCCCGGATCACGTCCGAGCCCTCACGATCGTCACCCTCGCCGGCGGCCTCGCCTCCACCGTCTTCGCCCCGCTCACCGCTGCGCTGGCCGACCACCTGTCGTGGCGCGAGACCTACCTCGTGCTGGCGGCGATCCTCGCCACCGTCACCATCCCGGCCCACGCGATCGCCCTCAAAGCTCCCTGGCCCCCGGCAGCACCCTCACCCGTCGATACCGCCGAGAGCCCGAGCGCCGTAGCCCGAAGCCGACCGTTCCTCCTGCTCACGATCGCGTTCACGCTCTCGGCCTTCGCGATGTACGCCGTCGTCGTCACTCTCGTCCCGCTCCTGCTCGAAGGCGGATACACCACAGCCCAAGCGGCCTGGGTGCTGGGCCTGGGCGGCGCGGGTCAGACCCTCGGCCGTACCCTCTACGCGCCGCTGGCCCGCCGCACCGGCACGACAGCCCGTACCACGACCCTCATCGCACTCGGCGCCCTGACCACGGCGGCCCTCGCCGTCACCCCTGGCCCGTACAGCCTGGTGATCGCGGTGTCGATCGCGGCCGGCATGGTCCGCGGCAACCTCACCCTCCTCCAGGCCACCGCCATCACCGACCGCTGGGGCACACAGCACTACGGTCGGCTCTCCGCCCTCCTCAGCGCCCCCGCCATGACATCCTCCGCTCTCGCGCCCTTCGCTGCAGCCATGCTCGCCTCAATTCTGGGCGGCTACCCGTTGTTGTTCGGAGTGCTTGCCGGCCTCGCGGCGGCGTCCGCAATCGTGGCCACGGCGACATCCGTACGAGGAAGGGAATGACTCCGATCGTCGAGGCCGACGATCTCGGCGCAGTGTCGGTGCCTTGCCCCGCCTCGCTCGCGAGTTCCACGCTGCCGAGGCTCTCGGGCGGGCGCGGCAGGCAGCGAGCCGACTTCTCGAGCGGTCGAGCGTCGACTGGCTGATGGTCAAAGGGGCCGTGTTCCGTAAACCGGGTCGAGGAAAGTCCCCGACAGGTCGGTGGTGCATGGGCGCACGACGTCCGTGTGCGCGGCCTGCGCATGCCTGATGGGTCATCAGGTAAGTCGGCATTCGGTCAGCATGAGTCCCCGCGCGGTCCGGGACGCTCACCCCAACAGGCGCCGCTGCTAAGGGAAACCCCAGGTGGGAAGCTGTCCAGCCCGACGGGAGCGATGTTCCTCACAAACATCGTTCGGTGCGTCCCGGTGTACAGTCGAGGACGCCCTTGACCTGCAGAAAGCAGGCAGGGAGCCGTCTTAGAGGAGTCCACAGTGCTGCGGGCACGGTGCCCGGGCCGCTGGTCGTGGTCGCGCTCGGAACCGCTGCAGTGGCGGCGTTCGGCCTGGACGAGCACGGCATCGCCGTGATCGGAGACGTGCCGTCGGGGTTGCCCCACCCGGCCCTGCCGGACGTCGACGAGCTGTCTCGGCTGATGGTTCCGGCGCTCGGTCTCCTCCTCGTGGGCTACACGGATGTCATCCTCACCGCGCGTGCCTTCGCCACCGACGACCAGGGCGGGCGCCTGGACGCCAATCAGGAGTTGCTGGCCCTGGGCGCCGCCAACCTCGGCGCGGGCCTCCTGAGCGGGTTCCCGGTGAGCAACAGCGCCAGCCGCACCGCGCTGGCGGACTCCACCGGCGCACGGAGCCAGGTGTACTCGCTGACCGCCGCCGTGGCCGTTCTCGCCGTCCTGCTGTTCGTCAGCCCGCTGCTGGAACTTCCGCCGCCGGGCACTTGCCGCCGTCGCGGAGCAGTCCGGGCCCGTCCACTGGTTCGTGCTCAACACCGAGGCCAATGTGGAGGTGGACATCACCGCGCTGGACTCCGTCGACGGGCTGCGTCGCGAACTGTCCGGGCGCGGCATCGTGTTCGCGCTGGCGCGGGTGAAGCAGGACCTGCTCGACGACCTCGACGCCTACGGGCTGACCGAGTCGGTCGGTGCCGATCTGATCTTCCCCACCCTGCCCACGGCGGTGGCCGCATACCAATACTGGCACCGTGCCTGCGAAGACGGTTCTCCCGAGTAGGAATCCTGGTCGGCGAGGGGTGCCCTTCATTCGGTGACGCGGACCGCGAGTGCGGGGCGGATGGCGGCCGCGCGGCGTGCCGGACCGATCGTGGCCAGGAGTGACGCGGCGAAGGTGGCTGCGGCCAGGCCGCAGATGCTGGTCCACTCGACCGGGAATCCGCCTTCGAGGCCCTCGAAGGCGGCGCTGTTGCTGTACATCAGCCAGGTGGTGAGGACGCCCAGCAGCGATCCGAGGACGATTCCCTCCACGGCGACGAAGGAGCTCTCCCACAGGAAGGACCGTTGGACCGTCCGTGCCCGGAAGCCGAGGGCCCGCAGGATGCCTATGGTGCGGCGGCGTTCGCGTACGGCTCGGACCATGACGACGCCGAGGCCGGTGATGCCGACGCCTAGCCCGAGGGCGAGGAAGCCTTGCATGAGGCGGAAGAAGGCGGTGCTGGAGTCGAACTGTTGACGGATGTCCGACTCGATGGGCGTGGCGACCAGGCTGGACGAGAGCTGCTCGCCCTGCAGCTGGGCCGCCAGGGCGTCGGGGGAGGTTCCGGGGCCGGTCCTCACCAGGGCGGAGGCGTTCTGCGCCTGGGTGCCGAAGAGCTCGCGCGTCGCCTGCTCGCCGAGCACCACGGGGTAGGTGGTCGAACTGGCTCCGGTGCCCGGGTAGAAGACCATTCCGTTGCTGAGTACGCCGGCGATGACCTTCTGTTCGCTGCGACCCGTGCGGGGGTCCGTCAGGGTGAGGGTGTCGCCGGGGTCGTAGTAGTCGCCGGCCGGGCCGCCGGTGCTGCCGAAGAAGCCGTCGAGCACGACGTAGCGGGGGTCGGAGGCGAGGGCCTGCCACACGGCGGCGTCGTTGGTCAGGCCGGGCAGGCGCTCCCGGAACGTGATGCCGGTGATCGCCTTGTCGGGGACACCGACGACGGCGGCGTCCAGTGCTTGCGGGCTGCGGTGTCCCGGATCGGTTGCCCGGCCTGAGGCGTTGAGCAGCGGTGTGACGGCGGCGATCCCGGGGGCGGACGGGCCGCGGCGGAGATCGGAGAGGAGCCGGTCGCCGGCTACCTGTGGGTTGTAGTCCAGGCGCAGGGAGTACCCGGCGGTGGCATCGGCGACGACTCCGTCGACGCCGGCGCGGATGATGCCCGAGATCTCCGTCAGGAGCACGAGGACGAACACGATGAGGGTGTACATCACCAGCGTCGCGCCGGTCCTGAACCGCTTGGCCAACGGGTACGCGACGGCGAGCCGCGCCGCCAGGCCACCCTCCGTCGGGCGTTCGAGGAGCCGCCGCACGGGTCGCAGCAGCGTCTTCTGGTTGTCGCTGACGAGCACCACGGCTGAGAAGGCGGCCAGGGCGCCCTGGATGACGTACACGGACATCGAGGGGGTGTCGAAGATCCGCGGGCGGATGACAGGTGCCAGGAGCGTCCAGGCGAGAACGGCTCCCGCGACCAGGGTGGTGACCGTGTGACGGGGGAGGACCCGCAGGAGCGCCGGAGTGGCGAAGGCGAGCGCGAGCGCCGGCATGAGGTACGTGGCGTCGGGCTGGCTGCGCGCCACGGCTGGAACGGCCACGAGCGCGCACAGGACGGCGAGGGTGGTGGAGACCGCGAGCAGCCGGCGGCGTGGCCCCTGCCCTGGTGTGGCGGGGAGGTCTCGTATTGCGGCGATGATGTTGAACCTGCTGATGCGCACGCTCGTCGCGAGGATGGCGGCGAAGGCGATGAGCAGGCCCATGGCCAGTCCGTTGAGGACGCTCGTGGGGGTGACGGCGAACGCGATGCGGATGCTGCTTCCGCCGACCGACCAGCCCTGGAAGATCTGCGCGGCCACCACGGCGACGCCCCAGCCGACGGCGAGCCCGATGGCCACGCCCGGCAGTGCGGACAGCAACGCGTAGCTCGCCCCTTCGAGTGTGAAGGACCCGACAAGCCGCGAGCGCTTCATTCCCACGGCTCGCACCATGCCCATCTGGGACTTCCGTTCCTCGCCGAGCATCACGAAGATGTTCACCAGGAGCAGTGCGCCGGCGATGATGCTGAAACTGCCGATCATGAGGAACAGGGCGCCGAGGGAGTCCCCGGCCTGTCGGGCGTCGCGCAGGACCGTGTGCTTAGGCGTCTCGATCTCCGCTTGCCCGGCGAGCGGGCCCAGAGCCTGTCGGATGTCGGCCGTCACCCGGTCGGTCAGGGCCTCGCCGCTCTCGACGCCGCCGCGGTTGGACACGAAGGTGACCGAACGCGGCTCCACACCGGTGGCCCGGGCCGCGGCGTCCAGGGTCCCCGGTGCCACGAACACGTCGCGGTTCAGCCTGCCGCCGAGGCCCACACCGGCCAGGCCCTCCTCCGGCACCACGCGATCGACCCGGTACGTCCCCGGAACTCCGAACAGGTACAGAGTGACCGTATCCCCGGCTCCCACGCTCAGGGAGCGGGCCAGGGGCTCGTTCACCACGACCTGGCCGGGCCTCGGATTCGGTCCGCCGAGACCGGAGTCCCCACCCGGTGCTCCGAACCGTGCGGCCTTGTCGAAGTCCATCTGCCAGGCGAGGACGCGTGGCTCGGCGACCGTGTGGTCGCCGGCGCCGCTGACCGCAGATGCCTGGGTGGCCTGGGCGTTCAGTACTCCGTCGACGTCGGGATCGCCCGCCAGGGAAGCCATCCGTTCCGTCACGGCGCGCCCGGTCGGTCCGGGGGGCGCGATGACGCGCTCGTCCACGGGCCCCAGGGTCCGGTATGCCTCCTGGCGTACGGAGAAGTTCAGGGTGTCGCCGACGACGAGGGCTCCGATGACGATGGCCGTTCCGAGCATCGATCCGCCGATCACCAGCGCTGCCTCGGTGCGCCGGCGGGCGACCTGCCGGAAGGCCAGCCGCCGCGACACCGGCTGCCGGACGGCGACCAGAACCAGAGCGCCGAGGGCGAGCGCGAGGGCGATGAGCAGCGGGACGAGGAGGTTCGGATACATGATCAGCCCATGGGGACGTCGGGGATCGGGGCTCGGGCCCTGACGGTCTGGCCGACGTCGTCGACGAGCCGCCCGTCGCGCATGCGGATCAGCCGGGGGACGCGGGCGCCGATGGCGCTGTCGTGGGTGACCAGGACGATCGTCTGGCCCTCGTCCCGGTTGAGCTCGCACAGCAGGTCCATGACCTGGTCGGCCATCGCGCTGTCGAGGTTGCCCGTGGGTTCGTCCGCCCACACGATGGCCGGTCGTCCGGCCAGGGCGCGGGCGATGGTCACCCGCTGCTGTTCACCCCCGGACATCTCACTCGGCCGGTGCTCGACCCGGTGGCCGAGGCCCACCCGGTCGAGCATCTCCAGAGCCCTGCGACGCGCCTCGCGCGGCCGCGTGCCCACCAGCAGCAGGGGCAGCTCGACGTTCTCCACCGCGGAGAAGACGGGGATGAGGTTGAACGCCTGGAAGACGAACCCCATCGTGCGGGCCCGGTGCTCCGTGCGCGCCGCGTCCGACATCGCGAACAGATCGTGGCCGTCGACCTCGACCCGGCCGGCGTCGATGTCGTCGAGCCCGGACAGACAGTTCAGGAGCGTGGTCTTCCCGGAGCCGGACGGGCCCGTGACCGCCACCATCTCCCCGTGACACACGACGAGATCCAGATCGAGCAGGGCTGTGACCTCGACGGAGCCCGTCCGGTAGGTCTTGCGTACCCCGGTGGCGACGAGGAGCCCCTGGTCGGCGTTCATGTCTTCCATACCAACCGCCGGAGGGAACCGGCGGCTACGGCCACCCAGGTCCCGCGGGCGGGCCGAACGGCCCAATCGCCGGATCACCGAGAGGCTCGTGAGAACTCCTACGCTGCCGATGGTCAGGTGCCCGGAGTCGCCCGGGCGCGTCGCCGGACGGTGGTGGCGGCCAGGGTCGCCGCGCCTGCCGCCGTGACGACGAGGAGGACGAATCCCCATGTGTAGTCGCCGGTGGCGCCCTCGACCGCGCCCATCACGAGAGGCGGGAAGAACCCGCCGAGACCACCCGCGGCCCCTACGACACCCGTCACCGCGCCCACCCTCTCGGGCGCCACGAGGCGGGCGACGAGCGCGAACACCGCGCCGGAGCCTGCACCCAGACCCGCGGCCATTGTCAGGAAGGCCGCCGTGCCGACGGTGACCAGCTCCGCCTCGAACGCGGCGACCAGAGCGCCTGAGGCGACCAGCCCGTACGTCACCGTCAGCACACGAACGGGATCAGTGCGGTCGGACAGCCAGCCGCCCACGGGGCGCATGGCCACCGCGAGGACGACGAAGCCGGCGGTCCGCAGAGCGGCGTCGGAGCGACCGAGTGCGTATGCCTGGGTGAGGTAGGTGGGGAGGTAGACGCTGAACGCGACGAACCCGCCGAAGGACACGGCGTACAGGAAGGCCAGCTGCCAGGTGGCCGGAAGGCGCAGCGCCAGCGCGGTACGCGTGGCCATGGACCCGGGGGCGACCGCACGCCCTGGTTTGTCACGGAGCAGCGACCAGGCGGCCACGGCATACACGGTGAGGCAGGCTGCCACGAGGTCGAACGGGAACGACGACCCGACGGCATCGGACAGCTGGACGGTCGTGAACGCGGACACGGCTGTCCCGCCGGTGCCGATGCCGAACAGCCCGAGAGCCATGCCCCGGTGCTCCGGCGGATACCAGGCGTTGACGAAGGGCACGCCCACGGCGAACGTCGTTCCTCCGAGCCCGAGGAAGAAGCCGCCCACCAGAACCTCTGCCGGCGAGTCGGCCAGATGCCCCAGGTACAGCACCGGCAGGACCGTCAGTCCGGCGACGAGCGGGAAGACCCGTCGTGCTCCCCAGTGGTCGGTGAGCGCACCCGCGGGGATACGGCCGAGGGCACCGACGACGACCGGGACCGCGACGACGAGGGACTGCTGGAAGGAGTCGAGGCCGAGTTCCTCCCGCAGCCTTGGCCCCAACGGGGCGAGAAGCGCCCAGGCCCAGAAGCAGAGCAGGAATCCGGTCGTGGCCAGGAACAGCATGGGACCGGGCCGTGGGGTTGCGTGTGTACGGGGTGATGCCCCGGTTCTCGGGATCACGGCGTCCTCCTGACAGCCGGTGCGGCGGTCCCGTGACCTTGCTCCTTGGGCTACAGCCTCCGTCGTCGGGCGAGCCGTTTCCAGGGCTGCCCGGCCCCCCTCGCCAGGGCCGGTCGGACCTGTACACGGAGACCCTCCCTGACGGACGGTGAACGTGTGGGGCCGACCGCCGAGAGGGGAGCGTGACTCACGATGATGTTCTGGTACGGCGACGGTATGAACGGATGGGGATGGTTTGCCATGTCGGCCGGCATGCTGCTCTTCTGGGCACTGCTGATCACCGTGGTGGTGATGCTCTTCCGCACACTGGACCGCGCCTCCGTGAGGCCGTCGGTACCCGAGGTCACGCGGCCCGAGCAGCTGCTGGGAGAACGGCTGGCGCGGGGCGAGATCGACGAGGAGGAGTACCGCAGACGGCTGAGCGCCCTGCGAGGCGGTGGAACATGAGGCGCCGTGCTCAGTGATCCGGCCGCGGGGACGGCGGCGAGTTCGAGCCCGCGCCCCCGGTCGCGAGTCGCCGGGCCGCCGCCGCGACGGCCGGCCGGCCACCGACGCCGGCGCCGGTCAGGGGCGGTGGGGTGATCCGCAGCACCGCGTCGTGCGGGCCGTACGTCCGGCCCGGCAGCGTACGGAGGTGGTGGGCGGCCTCGAGAGGGTTCGGGGCCGAGGTCATCGTGCGGGCTACTCGGTGGTCTCGCAGGGCTGCCGCGCTGGTGTGTCGGCCAGGATGCCGGTGCCCCGGAGGTGCGCGCGGGCCCCGGCGATCGCCTCGGGAGTGGTGGCGAAGTCCCTTCCTTCGAGCCGCAACAGTTCGAGCGGCCCCACGGATTCGAGAGCCTGCCGCTGGCCCGGGCGTATGCCGGAGGCCATGACGGCGATGCCGCGCCGGTTGAGCTTCTCGACCGCGTCCTTGAGAACGAGGGCGCCGGTGGCGTCGATCGTGGTGACCCGGGACATCCTCAGGATCACCACGCGGACGTCCGCCACCTCGGTCAGTTCCAGCAGGAAGCGGTGGGCGGCGGCGAAGAAGAGCGGGCCGTCGATCCGGTACGCCACGATGTGCTCCACCAGGAGGGCGTGTTCCTCCTCGCTGTGCTCGCCCGGCAGGTCGGCCGTGAAGTCGACCTCGGCGAGGCGGGCCTGCTTGGCCACGGCACGAAGGGCGAGGCCGCCGGCGACGACGAAGCCGATGATCACCGCGTACACGAGGTCCAGGGCGAGGGTGGCGACGGCCGTCAGGACCAGGACGACGGCATCGGAGCGGGTGGCCTTCGCCATGGCCCGCAGCGAGCCGACCTCGACCATGCGGACGGCGGTGGCGAGCAGGACACCGGCGAGCGCCGCGAGGGGGATCCTCGACACGAGTGGGGCCGCGGCGAACACGATGACGGCGAGGACCGCCGCGTGGGTCAGTGCGGCGAGCCGTGAGGACGCGCCGGTACGGACGTTCACCGCGGTACGGGCGATGGCGCCGGTCGCCGGGACGCCACCGAACAGGGGCGCCGCGAGGTTGGCGAGGCCCTGACCGAACAGCTCCCGGTCCGGGTCGTGCTTCTGCCCCACGGTCATGCCGTCGGCGACCTGCGCCGAGAGCAGCGACTCCAGGGCGGCGAGGGCGGCGACCGCCACCGCCGGCGCGATCAGGGAACCCAGTTGCGACAGGTCCACGAAGGCGAGGGAGGGGACGGGGAGCCCGGCCGGCAGATCGCCGATCGGTGCCGCCTTGTCGAGGTGGAACACCTGGGCGACGACGGTCGCGGCGATCACCGCCACGATCGAGAAGGGGATCGCCGGCCGCCACCGGGCGCCGACGAGCATCAGGGTGGCGACCCCCAGCGCGACCGCGACGGCCGTCCAGTTCGGAGCCCGGACGAATTCCGCGAGGGCGCGCCACGTCACCTCCAGGACCCGCTCGCCCTCGGGCTTGGGCACACCGAGGGCGCTCGGCACCTGCTGAAGCCCGATGACGAGTGCGATGCCGAGTGTGAAGCCTTCCACGACGGAGGCCGGGATGTATGCCATGTACCGGCCCGCCCTCGCCACAGCGAGGCCGACGACGATCAGCCCGGCGATCAGCCCGACCGTGAGCACACCGCTGGGGCCGTGCTGCGCCACGATCGGGACAAGGACGACGGTCATGGCCCCGGTCGGCCCGGACACCTGCAGGTTCGAACCGCCGAACAGGGCGGCGAGCGCCCCTGCCACGACGGCGGTTGCGAGGCCGGCCTCGGCGCCGAGGCCGGAGGAGACGCCGAAGCCGAGCGCGAGCGGCAAGGCGACGATGGCGACGGTCAGCCCGGCCAGGAGGTCCCGGCGTGGGTTGCGGGCCATGGCGGTGAAGTCGGCGTGCACGGGCAGGAGGGACCGCAACCTGGACGGCACCGTGTTCACCGGGGTGAGACCTCGGCCTCCTGGAGCTCGGCGAGGAGCTCGTTCTGCCCCACCAACATCTCGGTGAGGATGCGCCGGGCGGCCTGCATGAGGTCGGCCACGTCGCCGCCGGCGAGCCGGTAGACGACGGTCGCTCCGTCACGGGTCGACACCACGATCCCCGATCGCCGCAGGACTGCCAGCTGCTGGGAGAGCGAGGGCGGTTCGACTTCGATCGCCGCCAGGAGGTCCCGTACGGCCATCGGCCCCTCCTGCAGGAGCTCAAGGATGCGGATGCGGACCGGGTGTCCCAGCATCCGGAAGAACTCGGCCTTGGCCTGGTAAAGGGGAACCGACACGCTCGAGCACTCTCCTCATCGCCTCGCGTGCGCGAAGACGCCAGTTGGCGCCGTGCCCGCAGTTACCTGCGGGCACGGCAAAAACATCATGTATGGAATTGCAGAATTATGCAATTAGTGGGTATGGGTGGTCGCCGCGGCGGAGGTCCGGTCAGGCCTTCTTGACCACGCTGGACTTGAGCTGCATGGGCCCGAACCCGTCGACCTTGCAGTCGATGTCGTGCCCGTCGACGCCGTCCACGAGGCGGATGTTACGCACCTTGGTGCCGGCCTTGATGCCCGACGGGCTGCCCTTGACCTTCAGCGCCTTGACGACCGTGACCGTGTCTCCGTCGGTCAGCACGTTGCCGACGGAGTCCTTGATCACCTTCTCGCCGCTGTCGCCGCTGTCGCCGCTGTCGCCGCTGTCGTCCGCGCTCCGGGTGGCGGCTGACCACTCGTGGCCGCATTCCGGGCAGACGAGCAGGGCGCCCATTTCGTAGGTGAAGGCGCTGGAGCACTCGGGGCACGGGGGGAGGTTCTCGTTCATCCGGCGATTTTACGTTCCGTGTCGGCGTCCCTCGCGCCCCGGCAGGCCCTCTGGATACCCCAGGGGGTATTTGACTTTCCCCGTGTCGGCCCCTTACGGTCGAGTGCGTAAATACCCAGGGGGGGTATTGAATGAGAGATGTCTCGATGCGTGAAGCAGGCCTCGACGTCCTTGCGGCCGAGCTGGCCCAGGGTGCGTTCGTCATCGATGTCCGGGAGTCCGACGAGTACGCGGCGGGCCACGTGTCGGGGGCGCTCAGTACGCCCTTGTCGGCGCTCGGAGCCGTTCTCGGGGATCTGCCCGGCGACCGCCCCGTGTACGTGATCTGCGCCAGTGGCAGCCGCAGCGCCTGGGCCGCCGAAAGGCTCGCGGAGCTCGGTGTGGACGCCGTATCCGTCGCGGGTGGTACCGCGGGCTGGGCCCGCACCGGTCGTCCGCTCGTGCGCGGTACGGCCGTTCAGGCCGCCTGAGCGCCAGGTCCACCGGACCTGGTCGCGTCACCTCGGGCACGCAACTGCCCGCGCCTCAGCACTGTCGCGCCCGACTCGGGCGTGCGCTCGGACACCAAGGAGGCAATCGCCACCTCGCTGTTCGTGGTCGGCGTCACCAGTCTTGCCGCGCTGGTCCCGCACGCGCGGGCCCGGCGGGTCCGCTGGCGGACCGGGCTGCTCTTCGGCGCGTTCAGCATGGCCGGCGCCCCATGGCAGGCCAGGATGCGGGCGGGGGCGCAGCCGGTCACTCTGGGAGCATGGCAGGTCGGACGCCCGGGGAGCGGGGGAGGCGACAAGACGCGCTCCGTGAGTTGACCGCACGGCACGGAGGGCGCGGGGGGCTGCTGCCTGCCGCGCTGGAACACGCCAGGTCGGGCACCAGTCGAGAGCCGGAGGCGTGGGCGCCCCGGGTCGCGGCGGCAGCCGGACTGCCGGCCGCCGCGGGGCTCGGTCCCGCCACCTACTTCGCCGATCTCGCCGCCCCGCGCGGCGAGCGGCATGTGCGGTTGTGTACCGCGGCGGCGTGCTTCGCCGCGCGGGGCGGTCGGCACCTGGCGGAGGTCGAACGCGCTCTCGGGGTGGGGGTTGGCACGGTCGACGAGGCGGGTTCGACCTCGCTGCAGGCCGTGCACTGCCTCGGCTACTGCTACGCGGGCCCAGCCGCCCTCGACGGCACTTCGCCCCGGGCGGGGCCCGACGTGGCCGACCAACTCGGCGGGCGGACCGAACCACGCGCGCCGGGCATCCCCGCGACCGATACCACCGGTGCGCCGGTCCTCCTCGCCGGCATCGCCGGAGGGCAGTCCGCCTGGGACGTGTGGCGCAGCGTGGTGACCGGCCTGAACCCCGAGGACGTGCAGGAGGAGATCGTCGCCTCGGGACTGCGCGGGCGCGGCGGCGCCGGGTTCCCGGTGGCCGACAAGTGGGCCGCGGCGGCGGGGAAGGCGGACACGATCGTCGTCGCCAACGGGGACGAGGGCGACCCGGGATCGTATGCCGACCGACTGCTCATGGAGGAGGACCCCGAGCGCGTCCTCGCGGGACTCGCCCTGGCCTGCTTCGCCTGTGGCGCCCGGCGGGGGACCGTTCTCGTCCGTTCCGAGTATCCGAAGGCCCTGGTCCGGCTGCGCCGGGCGGTGGAACGCGCGACCGGGGCCGGTGACCTGGCCCCCTCGGTGGAGGAATCCGGTCCGCGGCCGTTCGTCGAGATCGTCGAAGGCGCCGGTTCCTACGTCGCCGGCGAGGAGACCGCCCTGATCGCCCGACTCGAAGGCGCCCGCGGCTGCGCACGCCCCCGGCCTCCCTACCCCACGGACCACGGCCTGTGGGACATGCCGACCGTGGTGAACAACGTGGAGACCCTGGCGGCCGTGCCCTGGATCCTCGCCCACGGCGGAGCGTCCTACGCCCGACGCGGCGTACCGCACGAGACCGGCACCAAACTGGTCTGCCTGTCCGAACGCTTCGCCCGGCCAGGGGCCTACGAGGTCGAACTCGGCACTCCCGTGGACGAGATCGTCACCCGGTTCGGTGGTGGTCCCAAGGGCGACGGTGAACTCGTCGCCCTCCAGATCGGCGGCCCCCTCGGCGGGTTCCTCTCCGCGACCGCGCTCGACGTCCCGCTCACCACGGCAGCCCTTTCCGAGCGCGGTGTCGCCCTCGGTCACGCCGGTATGGTCGCCTTCGGCGCCGACATCGATCCGTACGAACTTCTCGGGCACATCTGGGAGTTCGCCGCCGACGAGAGCTGCGGAGCCTGCTCTCCCTGTCGGGTCGGTACCCGGCGAGGGCTCGAACTCGCGCAGCGTCAGGATGGGCCCGGGGAGTCCTACGGACGACTGGCACGGCTGATGGGTGAGGCGAGCCTCTGTGCCTTCGGCCGCCGTGTCCCCGCCGCCGTCCGTAGCCTGGCCCGAGCCTACGGGCCGCCCTTGGAGGCATGGGAACGATGACACGACTCCATGTCGACGGCGTACGGGTCGAACTGCCGGGCGGAGCCTCCCTGCTCGACGCGGTGCGGGCCACCGGGGCGGACCTGCCCGCTCTCTGCCACGACGACCGTCTCCGGCCGGCCGGCTCCTGCCGCACCTGCCTGGTCCGCGCCGACGGGCGGACCGTCGCCGCCTGCGTCACGCCCGCCACGTCGGGACTCACCGTCGTCACCGCCGACGAGGGCATACGCGATCTGCGCCGGGACGCCGTCGCCCTGATCGCCTCGGCGCTGCCGCCACACGCGCTCGCCGACAGTGCGCACAGCGAACTGGCCCAGGTGTGTCGGGCCTTGGGAATTCCGGCGGACACGGCGACCGCTGACCCCACGTACCGCCGGGACGAGAGTCACCCGTACGTCCGACTCGACCAGGACCTGTGCATCGCGTGCGGACGCTGCGTACGGATGTGCTCCGACGTCCAGGGCACCTTCGCGCTCACCCTCACCAGGCGCGGTGCCGACACGGTCGCCGCCCCCGGTACCGGCGGCCCTTGGGCCGAGTCCGACTGCGTGTCCTGCGGCGGATGTGTCGACACCTGCCCGACGGGGGCGATCTCCCAGCCAGGGCCCGGCCAGGGCCTCACCTCGCGGCAGGCTCCCACAGGTCGCGTGCGCACCACCTGCGGCTACTGCGGAGTCGGCTGCGCTCTCGACGTCGTCGTCCGCGAGGACCGTGTCACCGCCGTCCTGCCCGCCAGGGACGGGCCGGTCAATCAAGGCCACGCCTGCGTCAAAGGACGCTTCGCGTACGGGTACCTCGGCTCCGCGGAACGTCTCACCGAGCCCCTGGTCCGTGAGAACGGAGTCCTGAGGAAGGCGAGTTGGGCCGAAGCGGTTGGTAGGGTCGCCGACGGCCTGCGCGCCGCGGTGCGTGACGGCGGCCCCGACGCGGTCGCCGCGATCTCCTCCGCCCGGGCCACCAACGAGGAGAACTACCTCGTACAGAAGTTCCTGCGGACCGTCATCGGCACCAACAACGTCGACAACTGCTCCCGCCTCTGCCACGCCCCTTCCGCCGCCGGACTCACCGCCTCCTTCGGGCGCGCCGGCGGCACCGACCCCTTCGACGACGTCGAGACCGCCGACTGCCTCCTGGTCGTCGGCGCCAATCCCGTCGAAGCCCACCCCGTCGTCGGTGCTCGCCTCCTTCAACGGGCCCTCGCGGGCGCCTCCCTGATCGTGGCCGACCCCCGTGCCGTGGGCCTCGCCCGACATGCCGACGTTCACCTGCGTCCCCGACCCGGTACGAACGTCGCCCTCTTCCACGGCCTCGCCCACGTCCTCGTCGGCGAAGGCCTGACCGATGCGGACTTCCTCCGCGACCGCGCCACCGGACTGGACGAGCTCGCCGACCTGCTGGCCGACTACCCGCCCGCGCGGGTCGCCGAGATCACCGGAGTCCCGGCCGAGGACATCAGGCGGGCCGCCCGGCTCTACGGCGCCGCCGAGCGCCCCGCCGTCCTGTACGGGCTCGGGGTCACGGAGCACCTCCACGGCACCGACGGTGTACGCACCCTGGCGAACCTCCCCATCCTGCGGGGAGCCGTCGGCGGCACCGGCCGCGGGTTCGGCATCAGCCCCCTGCGCGGCCAGAACAACGTGCAAGGCGCCTCTGACATGGGCGCCCTGCCCGACCTGCTGCCCGGCTACGGCCGTGTCACCGACCCGGAGGCCCGCGCCCGTGCCGAGGCGGTGTGGGGCCGACCGGTCCCCGAGCGGCCGGGTATGCGCATCCCCGAGATGTTCGTGGCGGCCCGGGAGGGCCGACTGAGGGCGCTGTGGGTCATCGGTGAGGACGTGTGCGCGACCGACCCCGACAGCCGACGGGTCGCCGAAGCCCTCGACGCCTGCCCGCTCGTCGTCGTCAACGAGCTCTTCCTCGGGGAGACCGCCCGACACGCCGACGTCGTCCTGCCCGTGGCCTCGTGGCTGGAGAAGGACGGAACCTTCGTGAACTTCGACCGGCGCTTCCAACGCGTACGGCAGGCGGTGGTTCCGCCTGGAACAGCGCGCTCCGACTTCCAGGTGGTGCACGCCGTCGCCGAAGCGCTCGGTGCCGACCTGGGCTGCTCCACCCCTGCAGCGGCGCTGGCCGAGTGCGGACGTGTGACGCCGCTGTTCGCAGGCCTCTCGCACGCGCGGCTCGATCGGGAGAACGCGGTCCCCTGGCCCTGCCCCGCGCCGGACAGGCCAGGTGAATCCACGCTGTACGTAGAGGAGTTCTCCACACCGGACGGGCGCGCCCACCTGTCGGCGGCTCCCTATCTGCCACCAGGCGAGGCCCCGGACCAGGACTACCCGCTGGTGCTCGTCACCGGCCGCCGATGGGCTCACTACAACTCCGGGAGCATGACCCGGCGCGGCGGCAACCTGCTCCTCGACGCGTCCGACCGCCTGGACCTGACCGCGGAGGACGCCGCGCGATTCGGTGTGCGGGACGGCACCGCGGTCACCGTCGAGAGCCGTCACGGACAGGCGCGACTGGTCGCCCGCGTCGGGACGGAACCTGCCCCCGGACAGGTCTTCTGCGCCTTCCACTTCCCGGACAGTGGCGTCAACTCCCTCACCTCGGAGCACGCCGACACCGTGACCTCGTGTCCGGAGTACAAGGTCACGGCGGTACGGCTGCGTCCGACGGTGCCCGAGAACTGACCGGCACCGATCAGTCGTGGGGAACGAGGGCCACGGGTACGGGGCTGTGGTGCAGGACGGCGTGGGCCACGCTGCCGATGTGCGCGCCGAGCGTCGAACGGCGGGTGCGGCGGCCCACCACCACGAGGGAGGCCTCCCGGGCGACCGCCAGCAGTTCGAGTCCGGCCGATCCGACCGCCACGCGGGCGACCGCCTCGACGTCGGGATACTTGGTCCTCCACGGTTCCAGCATGACCTCCACCGAACGCTTGATCTCCGGAACCATGGAGAGCCTGAAGTCCGGGACCATGGCGGGCCCCATTCCCGCGTGCAGCGGGAGCTGCTGTACGTAGACGACGACGACCTGGGTGTGCCGTCGCGCGGCTTCCTCGAAGGCGAAGCCCAGCACGGAGTCCACGGGCTGCCGCACGTCGGCCCCGACCACGACGGGCCCCCGTGGAGTGCCGCCCGCGCCGACGGCCCGTACGAGCACGACGGGACGCTCGACGACACCGGCGACCGTCAGGCCGACCGAGCCGAGGAGGTACCCGGTCATGCTGCCGAGCGCGCGTGAGCCGAGGACAAGCAGCTCACCCTCCTCGGCCGCGGCGACGAGACCCGGGACGGGGGCCGATGGCAGCATCCGGGAGGTCACCGACAGGCCGGGATGGCGCTCGCGCAGCGCATCTGCGGTGCGTGCCATCATCTCCCTGGCCCACGGTTCCTCGGACTCCCACTCCACGAGCGACAGAGCGGCCTCCGGTACCGGTTCCTTCGCGTACACCAGATGTACGTCCGTGCCGCGCAGCAGTGCCTCCTCGGCCGCCCACTCCGCAGCTGCCTCGGCCTGCTCCGTGCCGTCCAGACCGACCACGATGCTCCGCGTCATGACCGTCCACCTCCTCGTTCGGTGTCGTCGACGTCGTACGCGAGACGCGTGCAGGAGACGGTGACCACGCCATCCACGGTGGCGCACATGCGCTCGATCGCCGGCAGCATGCCACGGAACGGCAGCCTCCCGCGGAGCTCCACCCGCCCGTCGTGCACGTCGACGGCAACGGCGCTCGGTTCGAGACGCAGCGTGTCACCGAGCACGTCCTCGACGATCTCCCGACGGATGTCGTCGTCCTCGCGGAGGAAGACGCCCAGGAGGTCACGACGGCTCACGATGCCCACCAGGTGGTCGTCACCGTCGACGACGACGAGCCGCTTGACCCTCTGAACCTCCATGAGGCGTGCCGCCTCGGCCACGGTCCAGTCCGGGCGGGCGCACACCGCGGGGGCGGACATCAGCTCCTCGGCGCGCGTCCCCCCGGCCTTCGCGCGCTCCCACGCCTCCAGGTCCGGAACGGCCGGCATGCCATTCGGTGCGGCGGCCTGGTCGGCGGTCTTGCGCAGCAGATCGCCCTCCGACACCACCCCGACCACCCGGCCCTCGCCCTCCACCACGGGTACAGCGGTCACCCGGTGCTCCGAGAGGGTGCGGACGATCTCCTTGAACGCGGTGTCGCCGCGGACGCTCACCACGTCGCGGGTCATCAGCTGGTCGATCCTGCGGTGGCGCATCATCCGCTCCTTCCTCGTGCGGACGCATCAGCCTCGGCCACCAGGCGATCGGCGCAGCCGCCCCAGGTGTCGAGGGCCGGATAGTCGTCCTCGGTGAGTTCCGTGCCGCTGAGTTCGGAGAGGGCTTCGACGAACTCGAGGAAGTCCAGCGAATCCATCTCGAACGTGTCCCGCAGGGACGCGCCGGGATCGAGCCCGGTGAAGTCGGCGTCGGGGACGACACGCTGCACGGCGTGCCGGACGAACGCCTTCGCCTGGTCGTGGTTCACAGTTCCTCCGGTCGTTGCAGGAGCTTGTCCAGCGTGGTCAGGAGGCGCGCGCCGGTGGCGCCGTCGGCCGCTCGGTGGTCGGCGGACAGCGTTGCCGTCACCACGGGACGCACTCCCAGCAGGCCGTTCACGGCCACCGGCCGCTCGACGATGCGGCCGAGGCCGACGAGCGCGACCTGCGGCGGGTAGACGACGCCGAACACGGCCTCGACGCCCTGGTCGCCGAGGTTCGTGACGGTGAGACTGGGGTCGGCGGTCTCGGACGCCTTGAGCCGTCCGCCCCTTGCCCGCGCCACCAGGTCCTTGAGCGCGGCCATCACCTCGGCCACGGAGAGCGTGTCGGCGCGGGCGAGGGACGGCGCGGCAAGGCCACCGCCCCGCAGGGAGACGGCGACGCCGAGCCGCACCTCGTCCGCCGGGACGAAGCCGTCGTCGACCCAGTGCCCGTTGAGCCCGGGCACCTTCCGTGCAGCCAGCGCGACGGCCTTGAGGATGAGTGCGGCGGGCACCAGACGGGCGGACAGGGGCAGTTCGCGATTGCGGGCGCGCATCCACTCCAGGGCCGCCGCCATGTCCACGGTCGTGGAGAGGTAGAAGTGCGGAATCTCCCGCTTGGATCGGCTCATGAGCCGGGCGGTCGCCGCCCGTGCCACATTCGGGACGGCCGGCCGCGGCGCGCCCTCGGCTGCCGCGGCGGAACGGACGTCCTCCGCACGGACGGTGCCGCCCCGGCCCGTGCCGGTCACCTGGGCGAGGTCGACGCCGAGTTCCGTGGACAGCCGCCGCGCGAGCGGTGAGGACCTCACGCGCCGCGGAATCTCACGTTCTCCGTTCGAGTCGTCGGTGCGCACCGGTCTCGGCGGCCGTGCCGTCGGCGTGGTCTTCTCCTCGGGCGGGGAAGCGCTCCGCTTCCGTCGCACCGGCTCCGCGCCCGGCTGTCGCCTGGTGGCGGTGCGCGTGGACTCCGCCGGGCCGACGGACCCGTCGTGCCCTGGCGCTCGTGCAGGTTCCGGTTCCGCGTGCTCCACGTCCGCGCGGGTGATCCTGCCTCCCGGGCCCGAACCGTGGACGGCGGCGAGGTCGACGTGCCGGTCCTGGGCGAGCCGGCGGACCAGGGGCGTCGACGGGGGCCGGTCCGTGGTGGGTGTGCCTTCGGTGGTCGTGCCGATGCGTGCCAGCGGGGTGCCCACGGGCACGGTGGTGCCCTCGTCGACGAGGAGGGTGTCGACCGTACCGCTCTCGAAGCACTCCACCTCGATCGCGGACTTGGCGGTCTCGACGACCGCGACGACGTCACCGCGCGCCACCCGGTCGCCGGGATGCACCAGCCACTGGGAGAGCGTGCCCTCGTCCATGTCGGCGCCGAGGGAGGGCATCGTGAACTCGGCCATCTCAGCTCACCACCCGGTGCGCCGCCGCCACGATTCCGGCAGGCTGGGGGAGTGCCGCCTCCTCCAGCCGGTGGGCGTAGGGGATGGGGACCTCCGCGCTGCACACCCGCTCGACGGGCGAGTCGAGTTCGAAGAACGCCTGCTCGCAGATGCGCGATGCGATCTCGGCGGAGAGACTGCCGCTGCGCCAGCCCTCGTCGACCACGACGGCACGGTGGGTCCGCCTGACCGAGCCGACGATCGTGGCGTCGTCCAGGGGCCGTAGCGTGCGCAGGTCGACGACCTCCGCGCTGATCCCCTCGCCCGACAGTTGCTCCGCGGCTTCGAGGGCCTTGGACACGCAACCGCCGTACGCGACGACGGTGACGTCGGTGCCCTCGCGGCGGACGGCCGCGCGGTCCAGGTCGACCTCCTGGATCGCCGGGTCGAGCGTTCCGGCCGCGTTGTAGAGACTGCCGTGCTCGAAGAACATGACCGGATCAGGGTCGGCCAACGCGGCCGACAGCATGTGGCGGGCGTCGTCGACCGTGGCCGGAGCCAGGACACGGAGGCCGGGGATGTGGGCGTACCAGCCTTCGAGACTGTGGGAGTGCTGGGCAGCCAGCTGCCGTCCCGCACCCGTCGTCATGCGGATCACCAGGGGCACACCGAGCTGCCCGCCGGACATGTGCCGCAGCGTGGCCGCGTTGTTGAGGATCTGATCGAGCGCCAGCAGGCTGAAATTTACCGTCATGATCTCCACGACCGGCCTCAGTCCGGCCAGCGCGGCGCCGATTCCGGCTCCGACGAACGCGGATTCCGACAAGGGCGTGTCCCGGACCCGGTCCGGGCCGAACTCTTCCAGCAGGCCCAGGCTCACCCCGAAGCAGCCGCCGTAGCGGCCCACGTCCTCACCCATCAGGAAGACCCGGTCGTCCGAGGCCAGGGCCTCGCGCAGTGCCTCGCGCAGGGCGTCCCTGTACGTCGTGGTGTCGTCGTCGGGATGTGCCCGCGGACGTGTGCGCGTGCTCATGCCTGAGCCTCCTCGTATCGGCCTGTGACATGCAGCAGCAGATCCTCGGGCGGCTCCTCGGGGGCCTGTTCGGCCGCCCGGACGGCGTGGTCGATCTCCTCGGCGACCTGGTGCTCCACGTCGTCCAGAGTGGCGGTGTCGAGGAGTCCGGCCGTACGCATGCCGTCGGCGAGACCGGTGACGGGGTCGTGCCGCTTCCACTCCTCGACCTCCTCCTTCGCCCGGTACCGGTCCGGGTCGTACATGGAGTGCGCGCGGAACCGATACGTCCGCATCTCCAGGAAGTGTGGTCCGCTGCCGGCGCGCATGGACTCGACCGCGCCGCGCGCCGCCTTCTCCACGGCGTGCACGTCCATGCCGTCGACGGCCCAAGCGGCCATGCCGTACGACGCCGCCCGCATCGCCAGGTCCGTCTGGGCGTGTTCGCGGGCGAGGGCCGTTCCCATCGCGTACAGGTTGTTCTCGCAGACGAAGAGCACGGGCAGTCCCCAGAGCGCCGCCAGGTTGGCGGTCTCGTGGAACTCGCCCTCGGCGAAGGCCCCGTCACCGAAGAAGCAGCAGGTGACCCTCCGATCGCTGCGCAGCCGGTCGGCGAGCGCCAGGCCCGCCGCGAGCGGCAGTCCGCCGCCCACGATCGCGTTGCCGCCGTAGAAGCGGCGATCGGCGTCGAAGAGGTGCATGGACCCGCCGCGGCCGTGGCTGCACCCGGTGGTCTTCCCGTACATCTCCGCCATCACGGCCTCGGGTGGTATCCCGCGGGCCAGCGCGTGGCCGTGCTCGCGGTACGTGGAGACGACCGCGTCCCGCTCGTCGAGCGCCTGGTGTACGCCGACCGCCACCGCCTCCTCGCCGATGTAGAGGTGGACGAAGCCCCGGATCGCCGCTGCGCTGTACAGCTCGACGCACCGTTCCTCGAACCGCCGGATGAGCAGCATCCGCCGCAGCAGGTCCAGGTCGTGGGCTGCCACAGGTGTCCGGGAAGCCGTCGCGGGTCCGTGTGCGCGACGCGGGCGCTTCGCCTTCGGCGTTTCGGCGGACGTGCCGCCGTGTGCGGTGGCCATCACGACTCCTCCTCGGAGGGCTCGGCCGTCCCGGCCGGTCCGGGTGTCTCCAGCGTCGACACGTCGCCTTCGGGCAGGCCCAGTTCGCGGGCCCGCAGCAGGCGGCGCATCACCTTGCCGCTGCGGGTGTGGGGCAGATCCTCGACGAACTCGATCTCCCGGGGTGCGACGGCCGGGCCGAGGCGCCGGCGGGCGAACGCCATGACGTCGCGCCGCAGTTCGGTGTCGGGCGGACACTCGGGGCGCGGCAGCACGAACGCCTTGACGATCGAGCCGGCCAGTGGGTCAGGGCGTCCGATGACGCCGGCTTCGGCGACGGCCGGATGCTCCATGAGCGCGCTCTCCACCTCGAAAGGCCCGATGAGGTGCCCCGCGGACTTGATGACGTCGTCGGCGCGGCCCACGAACCAGTACCAGCCGTCGGTGTCGCGGCTGACGAGGTCGCCGGTCAGGTACCACCCCTCGGCGAAGCACGCCTCGTATCGGTGCGGTTCGTGCAGGTAGGCGCGGAACATCGACGGCCAGCCCGCCCGCAGGGCGAGCTCGCCCTGAGCACCCGGTTCCCGGAGGACGTGGACCCGCCCGCCGGTGATCGCGGCCCGGCCGTCCTCGCCGCATGCCAGTACGGCGGCTTCGACGCCGGGAACCGGTCGGCCCATCGAACCGGGCCGCACGGGATCGGCCGCGAAGTTGGCGATCATGATGGCACCGGTCTCGGTCTGCCACCAGGTGTCGTGGACAGGTAGCCCCAGCGCCTCCCGGCCCCAGTGCACGGCCTCGGGGTTCAGTGGCTCGCCGACGCTCGCGACGAACCGGAGCGACGAGAGGTCGTGCCGCGCGGCGGGTGTCGGCTCGCCGTCGCGCGGTGTGGCCCGCATGAGCATGCGGAGCGCGGTGGGCGCGGTGTACCAGACGGTGACGTGTTGGTCGGCGAGGATGCGGTACCAGCGCTTCGGGGCGAATTCCCCTTCGTCCACGACGGTCGTCACCCCGTGGGTGAGCGGGGCGATGATGCCGTACGACATGCCGGTGACCCAGCCGGGGTCCGCGGTGCACCAGAAGACGTCGCCCTCGTGCAGGTCCAGGGCGTAGGCGGCGGTGACGTGATGGGCGAGGACCGCCTCGTGCACGTGTACCGCGCCCTTGGGGGCCCCTGTGGTGCCGCTGGTGAAGTGCAACAGTGCCGGCTCCGCCGGATCGGTCGGGCCGACCGTGTACGTGTCCGGCGCGGCGGCCGTGAGGGCGGGGAAGGAGAGGGTGTCCGGGGGCGGGGCGGCCCCGGGGTCGAGAAGCAGGACGTGCCGCAGGTGGGGAAGACGGGACCGTACCGGGGCCACCTTGCGTTCGTACAGTTCGCGGGTCGTGACGAGCGCCCGGGCGTTGCCCAGCTCCATGCGGAGTGCGACGGGTTCGGGACCGAAGGCGCTGAACAGGGGACACACGACTCGGCCGGCGCGCAGCGTGCCGAGGACGGTGCTGTACAGCTCGAACCGCCGGCCGAGCAGGGTGAACACCCGCTCGCCGCGTTCCAGGCCGAGCGTCTCCAGCACGTGCGCGAAGCGGGAGCTCTCGGCTGCGAGCCCGGCGAAGCTGACCGTCCGGACGGATCCGTCGCGGGCGATGCAGCGCAACGCGGCCTGCTCGCCGTGGCCCTCGCGCAGGTGCCGGTCGACCGCCTCGTACCCGATGTTGATGCCGCCGTCCGGCAGCCCGGCGAGCCGTGACCGTTCCCGTCGCCAGGAGAAGACGGCCAGGGCGCTGTCGTAGTCGGGCATGACCGGTGAGACCCACAGGGCGTTCATCGCGGGGGCTCCACGGCGAGCGCGAGGTTGTCGTGGGCGTACTCGATCGATTCGTGCAGGGCGACGACTCCGTCGACCGAGCGGCAGAGTCGCACGATCACGCGGATGTCGGCCCGCTCCTCGACCCGGCCCGTCAGGCTGACGACTCCGTCGTCGATGGTCACGCGGATCGTGCCGGGGGCCAGGCGCAGCGTGTCGCCCAGGACGTCGTGCTCGATCTCGTCACGGATCGCGGTGTCACTGCGCAGGAAGGGCCGCAGCAGGTCGCTACGGCTGATGATCCCGACGAGCCGACCGGTCTCGTCGGTCACGGGCAGTCTCTTCACCGCCTTGCGCTGCATCGTCCGGGCCGTCTCGACCAGATTCCAGTTCGCCTGTGCCGTGACGGCCGGCGAGGTCATCAGTTGGGAGGCCGTCTCCGCATCGGGGAGACCCCGCTCCTGGGACAGCAGCCGGACACCCGCCCAACGGCCCTCCAGGTCGGGGAGCTCGGCGGTGGAACGCAGCAGGTCGGCCTCCGAGACCACTCCGAGCAGGCGTCGGTCGGCGTCGACGACCGGGACCGCCGAGACGCCGTGGTCGGCGAAGAGCCGCGCGATCTGCTTGAACGGGGTCTCCGGGGCGGCGGTGACCACGTCATGGGTCATCACTTCGAAAACCGTGCGGTGCTGCATGACGGTCCTCCTTCACGGGACGCGGCCGCCCCGGTTCTCACTCTGCTGTGCGCATCCCACCCCGGGCAGTGCCGAATGGTCCCCATCCGGGACTGTTTGCCCCTATGGCGGCCGGCCGGCCGGGACGCACGGTGGAGAAGGCGAGAGAGCCCGTCCCGGGAGGACCGCGGCCGGGCGCTCGTGCCGGGAGGCGAGAACCATGACCGCGACCGGAGCACGACAAGGCCAGGAGAAGCCCCGCGCCGGATTGTGGGCTCGCGTCGGCGACCGGCTGATCGTGGGGGGCGCCACGGTCGGGGACGAGGGGCGTGACGGTGAGATCGTCGGACTGCACCATCCGGACGGCACTCCGCCCTTCGACGTCCGATGGTCGGACACGGGCCGGGTCACCGAGGTGTTCCCGGGCCCGGACGCGCGGGTCCAGCACTTTCTGCCGCACGACACGAGAGAGGCTGGACCTGGGAAGGCCGCTGAGCAGTCCTGAACTCCGCCGTCGCGGCCACCACGCCGGGCGTCGACGACCTCCGGTGTTCCGAGCACCGCGCGATCAGGATCCGCGAGAAGCGGAAGGGCCCTCCTCCCATCGTGTCTCCCCGTTGTCACCACACCTGGTCCGGGCGGGCCACGCCCGGGACCGACCGGCCCTATCCGGCCCCTTCCGCCCGGTGCGAGCGTGGCAGCAGACCTCCACACGACTCGGAAGGCGGTGGGCACGATGGAATCGCCCCTGGTGGTAGGAGTGGTCGGAGTCGACGGGTCCGACGCCAGTCTCACGGCTGTGGACTGGGCCGTCGACGAAGCGGTACGGCACGCCGTTCCTCTGCGTATCGTCCACGCCTCCATGTGGGAACGGTACGAGGGAGTCGTGCCGACGTGGAGTACGGACCGACCCTCGGGTCAGATCCTCGCCGAGAACATCGCCGCCATCGCGGCCGAACGCGCCCGCCGTCGTGCACCCGACCTCCCGCTCACCACGGAGATCGTCGCCGAGGACGCGTCGCAGGCGTTGCTCAGGGAGGGACGAGAGGGCGCGATCCTCGTCGTCGGGTCACGCGGGCGTGGCGAGTTCGCCGACCTTTTGCTCGGATCCGTCAGCCTCATCGTGGCCGCCCGTGCCCCCTGCCCGGTCGTCGTCGTCCGGGGGGACCGGCAGGCCCTGGAAGTACGCCACGGGCGCGTCCTGCTCGGGGTGGGCGAGCACGACCTGGATTCGCCGGCCGTGCGGTTCGCCTTCCGTGAGGCGGCCGTCCGGGACGCGGAGCTCGACGTCGTCCGCGCCTGGCGACGGCCCGCCCATGAACCGGCCGACCACCTGCTCATGAGGCGTGCCGGGGCGGCCTACTTCACGGAAGGGGCTTCCGAGCTGCTCGAGAAGGCCCTTGAGGCCGCGGCGTCCGAACATCCCCAGGTGCGCCTGCGCAGGAGCACCGTCGAAGGCCCCGCCCACAAGGTGCTGACCGAGCGCTCCGCCGCCGCCGACCTGCTGGTCGTCGGCGCCAGGCGCCGGGACGGGCTCGTCGGCCTGGAGCTCGGCAGGGTCGCCCACCGAGCTCTGCACCACGCCTCGTGCCCGGTCGCCGTCGTGCCCCAGCGGCGCCCCGTGACCACGGAGGGAGACCAGTGATGAACACGCCTGGTGAACCGCATTCCTCGCACGCCACGAGCGACCTCGGCCGCCGCGTCGCGTCCAGGCGCACCCGACTCGGTCTGTCCTGGGAGGACGTGGCCGAACGGGCCGGCTCCACGCCCGGCTTCATCGCCTACGTGGAGCAGGAGGTGGCCACCCCGGGGATCGAGTTCCTGGTCCGGCTCGCGAACGCGCTGGAGACCACCGTCCAGGACCTCACCGGGTACACGTCGGACCTCGCGCCCGGCGGGGCCCGCGCCGGGTACCGGGCACGGATGGAGGAGATCGGCGAGACCGAGTGCTGGGAGCTGCTCGACGGCCACGGCGTCGGCCGGGTCGCCGTCGAAGGACGGGACGGGCTGATGGTGATCCCCGTGAACTACCAGGTCGTCGACGGGGAGATCGCCTTCATGACCGCCGCGGACTCGACCCTCGCGCGCGCCTCGACGTCCGGCGTGGAGGTCGCCTTCGAGGAGGACCACCTGGACGAAGCCTTCAGCCAGGGCTGGAGCGTGCTCCTCGTCGGTCCGACACGCACGGTGTCGGACGAGGCCGCGGTACGGAGGATCAAGGACGCCGTCCACTCGGAGCCGTGGGCAGGGGCCGGGCGGGACACCGTGGTGACCCTCTCGCCGCGCCGAGTGACCGGACGGCGCATTCAGGTGCCGGGCGCGCCCGGCACGCTGTCCGGGCCTGCTGGCTAGGTATACAACTGCTGGACGTTGGTCACACGTGTATGCCCCACACCCGTACGACTGTGCGGCTGAGCGCTGACCGGCCCGGCACCTACAGGTCAGGTCAAGGGGACGACGGCGACCGGCGCGGGACTGTGGTGAATGACCGCGTGGGCGACATGACCCAGGTGCGGGCCGAGGGGGACGTTCAGGCTCCGGCGTCCCACGATGAGGAGTTGCGCGGTCTGCGACGCCTCGACCAGTTGGAAGGCGGGCGAGCCCACCACAGGCTTGGCCTCCACCTCCACGCCCGCGTACCGCTTCCGCCAAGGCTCCAACAGGTCGTCCAGACCCTCGAGGAGGTGGCTGCCGAGTTCCTCCCCGACCGCCGGGTCCATGATGGCCGCGTAGCCGTACGAGGCGGGAAGCGTCCAGCTGTGGAGGAATCGCAGAGGCATGCCCCTGCGGGCGGCTTCGGAGAAGGAGAACGCGAGCAGGGCTTCGCACGGGTGGTGGATGTCGACGCCCACCACGATGCCGCCCTCCGGAGCTTCCCGGTCGTCCGTCGCGCGTACGAGGACGACCGGCTGTCGGGCCGCGCCGACGACGGCAAGGGAGACCGAGCCCACGAGGAAGCCGCGGACGCCGCCGAGTCCGCGCGAACCCAGGGCCGTCAGATCCGCCTCGTTCGCGGCGGCCGTCAGTTCCTCGGCTGCCCGGCCGTGCGCGTACTCCGTGATGACCTCGAGGTCGGGATGGTCCTTCCGCGCTCGGTCCGTCTCCTCCCGCATCAACCGCGCGGTCTGCTCGTCGTGGGCACGTGTGCGGGCGTACGCCATGGGTACTTCCGGCAGGCTCGGCCATTCCTCCACGTGCACCAGCCTGAGGGGCACTTCGCGGAGCACTGCTTGCGCCGCGGCCCAACGGGCGGCGGCGAGGCTTTCAGCAGAGCCGTCGAGACCGACGGTGACCTGTGCTGTCATGGCGTGCCTCCTTCGTCGAAACCTCTCCGCGCGGCCCCGCCCCGACTCCGGATCGGACAGGACATCTCACCTTTCAGGTTGGTGCCCCGTCGCTTTCCGGCAGCAGGGCCGGGCAGGTCACGATCGGGGCCGAACGGCCCATCCCGAGGAGGCCCACCACGATGCCAGTGTGGGAGATGTCGCTTCTCGGGACGCGCTCCCGAGCCTCGGGTGTTCCCCGGAGGAGGAGCCATGACCAGCGAGACCCCCACCCGACCGGAGCTCGGCAACGTCGTCGTGGGAGTCGACGGGTCCCCCTCCGGACGCGCGGCCGTGCTCTGGGCCGCCGAGGAGGCGGACCGACGGGGTCGGCCTCTGCATCTCGTCCACGCCGCCGACACCGACCGCCGGGCGATCTTCTCCAACGCGGAGACGATCCAGGCGGTACGCGAAGCGGGTCGCGACCTGCTGACCGAGACCGCGAGCGCGGTCCGTGACCTCTTTCCGGACCTCGCCGTCACCAAGGAACTGAGCCGCCAGGAGCCGGTCGCCGGTCTCCGGGCGGCCGCCGGCCACCGGGCCACGATCGTGGTGGGCAACCGGGGACTCGGCGGCTTCTCCACACTCATGCTCGGATCCGTCGGTCTGGGCGTGGCGGCCCGCGCCGAAGTTCCCGTGATCGTGGTCCGAGGAGACGGTGACCGTCCCGCGTCGGCCTCGGTGACAGCAGCCGTGCACGGTGCTTCGGATCTGGGCTGGCTGCTCGTCGCGGCCGCCGAGGCCGACGCCCGCAAGGCGGCGTTGCGGCTGGTCAGCGTCTGGAACCTGCTCACCCACGTCGGCAGCGTCGCGACCATGCTGGACGACCTCGACGGGATCGCGCAGCAGCGCGTGCACGAGATCAAGTCGCTCGCCGACCTCGCACGTGAGTTCTATCCCCAGCTGATCGTCAGCCATCACGTCGAGACGGGCACGAGCACACCCGGGACCCTGGTGGAGGCGAGTGCCCACACCGATCTGCTGGTGATGGGCAGACAACACCGTGCCCTGGGCGTGGGCCCCTCCCTGGGGAGAGTCGCCCACGTCCTGGTCCACCACGCCCACTGTCCGGTGGAGATCGTCCCACCCGCCTTCGCCACCAGGGTCGAGGAGACGTGAACGAGATACTGCTCGGTGTCGACCCCCAGGAGCTGTCGGTCCCCGCTCTCGTCTGGGCTGCCGACGAGGCCGCACGGAGAGGACTCGTGCTCCGGCTGGTCGTCGCCGTACCGCCTGCCCACGGCGGGCTGCGGTACGACGCGCTCGCCCGCCAGAGCGCCCTGCGCGTCCGCGCGGAGTCGGCGATCGCCAACGCGGAGGACCTCGTCCGGGAACTGCGCGACGATCTGCGGATCGCGACGGACCGCGTGAACGGTGCGCCGGCGACCGTGCTGCGCGACATGGCACGGCACGCCGCACTTGTCGTCGTGGGCTCTCGCCGTCTCGGCAGGCCCGCCGAGATGTTCAGCGAGAGCTCCGTCGTCGTCCCGCTCACAGCACGGGCCGACTGTCCCGTCGTCGTGGTCCGCGCACCTGAACACACCGCCGTGCACCCACCGACCGTCGTCGTCGGCGTGGACGGAAGCGAGTCCTCACGGGCCGCGGTCGCCTTCGCCGTCGAGGAGGCAAGCCTCCGCGCGGCAAGGTTGCGGGCCGTCTGGGTCTGGCCCCGGTCCGTCCTCGCCCACGACGACGGTGGAGAGGGCCTCGCCGAGCGGCGTCGGCTGCTCGCCGAATCGGTGGCGGGCCGGGCGGAGAGATATCCCGATGTCGCCATCACCCAAGACGTCCTGCGGGGACACCCGGTCGAGCAACTTGCCCTGGCGTCCCAGGAATCCCTCTCACTCGTGGTCGGCCGCCGAGGCCGTGGCGGCTACTCCGGCATGCGGCTGGGCTCGACGGTTCACGGCCTGCTGCACCGTGCCCCGTGTCCGCTGGTCACCGTCCCCCTCCCGCAACGCGAGCGCCGGACAGGCGACCCGGCACGTGCCGACCGGTCCCGTTCCGGTGTGGCCGACCGGCCCGTGCCCGCTGCCCCGCACGGCACTGGGAGGCGAGCACCTCGACACGGGACGGTGAGGTGAGAGGACGCCCCCGGTCCATCGGCCGGTTCCGTGGAGAGGTGAGCACCATGAAGCGCATACGGATCAGCCCCCGGCCGGGCCATCCCCGCAAGCCCGCTCCCCTCGACCTGCGCACGCCGTCCGGCAGGCCCCTGCCGTACTGAGGAGGCCCGAGAGTCGTGGAAGAGACCATGGGACCGATACGAAACGTCGTACCGTTCACGGAACTCGGGCGGCACGATGTCGGCCGAGCGGGTGGCAAGAACGCCTCACTGGGCGAGATGACCACCCGGCTCGGGGGCGCGGGAATCCGCGTCCCTCCGGGATTCGCCACCACTGCCGAAGCGTACGAGGAGCTGCTCGGTTCCCGAGACCTCCGCCGTCGCGTGGAGGCACAGATCGACAGACTGCACGCGGGCGCCCCACTCGACGAGGTCGGGGCGGCCATCCGGTCCCTCTTCCTCGTGGAGCCGTTGCCCGTACCTCTGCGGGATGCCGTGCTCGCGGCGTACGAGCGGCTGGCCGAGGAGATCGGCCGGGAGTCGCCCGAGGTGGCGGTGCGCAGCAGTGCGACGGCGGAGGACCTGCCCGAAGCGAGTTTCGCCGGGCAGCAGGAGACGTACCTGAATGTCAGCGGCGCCGACGCGCTCCTTGAGGCGTGCAGACGCTGCTACGCCTCCCTGTTCACCGACCGGGCGATCGACTACCGCGAACGGATGGGCTTCGACCACCTCGCCGTCGCCCTGTCCATCGGCGTCCAGGTCATGGTCCGCTCCGATCTCGCCGGCGCCGGAGTCGTCTTCACCCTCGACCCGGAGAGCGGCTTCCCGGACGTGATCGTGGTGAGCGCCGCCTGGGGGCTGGGGGAGACCGTCGTCAGCGGCCAGGTCGACCCGGACGAGTACACGGTGTTCAAACCGAGCATGAAGGACCCGGCGCTCGACCCCGTCATCGACGTGCGGATCGGAGCCAAGCGGTTGAAGGCCGTGTACGCCGATGCCGGGCTGACCCGCACGGTCGACACACCCGACGGTGAGCGGAACCAGCGAGTCCTCGACGACGCGGAGATCCGCACGCTCGCCGACTGGGCGGCGGCCGTCGAGGAGCACTACGGCTGCCCCATGGACATCGAATGGGCCAAGGACGGGCTCACCGGCGAGCTGTGGATCGTCCAGGCCCGCCCCGAGACGGTCCAGTCGCGTCGGCGCACCACCACCCTCACCCGCCGCCGACTCACCGATGCTCCCGGCGAACCGCTCGTCGAAGGCATCGCCGTCGGCGAGGCCATCGGCGAGGGACGTGTCGTGGCGCTCGACGCGCCCGTCGACCTCGACCGCTTCCCCGAGGGCGGCGTCCTCGTCACCGGCGTCACCGACCCGGACTGGGAACCCGTCATGAAGAGGGCCTCCGCCATCGTCACCGACCACGGGGGACGCACCTCGCACGCCGCCATCGTCAGCCGCGAACTCGGCGTCCCCGCCGTCGTCGGAACCGGAAACGGGACACGGATCCTGCGTGACGGGCGTTCCGTCACGGTCTCCTGCGCCGAGGGAGGGAGCGGACGTGTCTACCAAGGGCTGCTCCCGTACGAGGAGTCCGTGACCGATCTCGCGGAACTGCCCGCCACCCGAACCCGGGTGATGCTGAACCTGGCAGATCCCTCAGCGGCGTTCCGCTGGTGGCGGCTTCCCGCGGACGGAGTGGGCCTGGCGCGCCTGGAGTTCATCGTCGCCCACCAGGTGAAGGTCCACCCCATGGCCCTGCTGCATCCGGAGCGGCTCGACCCCCACGACCGGCATGTCGTCGAGCGGCTCACCGAGGGCTACCTCGATCGGGGTGACTACTTCGTCGACCTGCTGGCCCACGGCATCGCCCGGATCGCGGCCTCGCGCTGGCCGGCGCCCGTCGTCGTACGCACCAGCGACTTCAAGACCAACGAGTACGCCAAGCTCCTCGGCGGCCGGCCCTTCGAACCGGACGAGGCGAACCCCATGATCGGTTGGCGTGGCGCGAGCCGGTACTACAGCGACGGCTACCGCGAGGGCTTCGTCCTCGAATGCCGCGCACTGCGCCGGGTCCGTGACGGGATGGGGCTGACCAACGTGGTCGTCATGATCCCCTTCTGCCGCACCCTGGGCGAGGCCGACCGCGTACTGGCGGTGATGGCGAGCGAGGGACTGGTGCGTGGTGAGAACGGCCTGCAGGTCTACGTCATGGCGGAGATACCGGCCAACATCATCCTGGCCGGGGAGTTCGCGGAACGCTTCGACGGATTCTCGATCGGCAGCAACGACCTCACCCAGCTGACCCTCGGCGTCGACCGAGACTCAGAGGCTCTCGCTCACGTCTTCGACGAGCGGGACCCCGCAGTCGTCCGGAGCATCCAGACCCTCGCCGTCCGCGCCCACGCGGCGGGCCGGCCGGTCGGGTTGTGCGGGCAGCGGCCCAGCGACGATCCGGCGTTCACCGCGATCCTGGTCGAGGCGGGCCTCGACTCGATCTCGGTGGCACCGGACAGCTTCGCAGCGGTCAAGGGGCACGTGGCCCGCGCGGAGACGACGTTCGAGAACGGCACCGGACGAACGGAGGAGTGACCATGCCGAGGAAGGCACGACATCGCGTCGCCGGGGGCAACGGGCTGCCGGCCCGGCGCGGTCGACGGGCGCCCATGGGAGACGCGCTACCCGGTCGGACCAGGAACGACCGGCTGCCCGCAGAGGGGAGGATGGGACGTCCCCGGCGCCCGGTTCACACCGTCAGGGTGTCGGCGCTCTTTCTCTGAACCCATGGCGGATGGGCTGGATCGTGAGCAGGGGGGCCGGATAAGGAGGACGCTGCCATGACGACCGCACGGGAAATCATGCATGCCGGTGCGAGCTGTGTGCAGGAGAACGAGAGCCTGATGGATGCCGCACGCCGTATGAGCGAGCTGGATGTCGGCGCACTGCCCATCTGTGGGCCGGACGACCGGCTGCACGGCATCATCACCGACCGGGACATCGTGGTGAAGTGCCTTGCCAAGGGCAAGGACCCTCACCGCATGACAGCCGGGGACCTCGCCCAGGGCAAGCCGGTCACCGTGGACGCGGGCGCCGACAGCGAGGTGGTGCTCCGCACGATGCAGGACCACCGTGTCCGCCGCGTGCCCGTGATCGACGACCACCGCATGGTCGGCATGATCAGTGAGGCGGACCTGGCGCGGCACCTGCCGGAGGAACGGGTGGGCCATTTCGTCGAAGAGGTCTGCCGCTGACCGCACCGGCGCTGTGGCGCCATGGGCCGGGCGGCCCCCTCCTGATGCGGCCCGTTCGGCCCTGCCCTTCAGCCCCCTTGGACACTGCGCCACACGACTTCGCGGGTGGAAGTGTGGGATACGGAGTCGGACCGGGCTTCGCAACCCGACCCGCCGCCTGTCCGTACTCACTCGGGTCCACGGCGACCGTCCTGGGCCCCGTACACGAGGAGCAGAACAATGGCCGGAGGCAAGGTGGAACGCAGGCACAGCCTCTTCCCCGACTTCAACGACTGGTTCAACCGGGAGTTCCCCGGGCTGCCCGGATGGCGACCCGCGACGGCCGCCCACTCCATCCCGGTCGAGTTGACCAGCGGTGACGGCGTGTACGTGCTGCGAGCCGAACTGCCGGGCATGGACCCGGACGACGACATCGCCATCACCGTCGACGACAACCTCCTCACGGTGAGTGCGGAGCACAGCGAGAGCAAGGAGGACAAGGAGCACTCGGAGTTCCGCTACGGATCCTTCCGCAGGACCGTGCGCCTCCCGGCTCCCATCCCCGCCGACCAGGTCGAGGCGTCGTACGCGGACGGCGTCCTCACGGTCCGCATCCCGATGCCCGACGAGGAGGACGCGACGTCCGTCCGGACCATTCCGGTGAAGCGGGTCCGAGGATCGGCCGAGGGCACGGAATCATGAACGCCAAACGTGTGCTCATCGCCTACGGCAGCAAAGCCGGCGCGACCGCCGGAATCGCCGAGGAGATCGGCCGGACGCTCCGGGACGACGGCTTCGAGGCCGTCGTCCTGCCCGCCGACACCGTCACCGACGTCAGCGGATACGACGGCGTCGTCCTCGGCGGAGCCCTCTACGCCGGGCACTGGACCGGCAAGGCGCGACGGTGCGCCCGGCGCAACGCCGAACAGCTCAGGCACCGGCCGCTCTGGCTGTTCAGCAGCGGTCCCGTCGACAGTTCCGCGGAACAGCACGACATCCCGCCCGTACGGGGAGTCGCCCGGCGGATGGAGAAACTCGGTGCCCGTGAGCACATGACCTTCGGTGGCGCCGTGACCGCCGAGACGTCGGGTCCGGTCGCGCGGGCCATGGTGCGCCGGGGCAAGGGCGGCGACTTCCGCAATCCGGAGCGGATCCGGGCCTGGGCCCATCACATCGGAACGGAACTCGACGCCACCCACTGAAGGGGCCTCCGACAGGTCGGCGAGGCCACCCCAACGGGAGGTGCGGCATGCTCCACCAGGAGTCGGGGAGCGGAGCCACCCCGCCAACGAGACCCTCGGGACGCGCCGCCCTGGTCCTCGTGCTGCTGATCGCCGTGATCTGTGGTGCCGTGGCCGCCGGGAGCCTGTGGTCGGCGGGCTCCAAGGCCGACCGTGAACTCGCCGCGCACCGGCATCAGGTGACCGCGACCACCACCGGGCCGGCGAAGGACCCGCCCATCGCCACCCGGTACGGATCCAAGCCGCAGGCCGTCGCGCCGGCCGTGTGGGAGCAGCCCGAGAACGTCCGCCGGTCCGGGAGCATCCACGTCCCGTCCCGGACACCGGAGGGACGCGCCGTGACGATCTGGGTGGACGACGCAGGGTCACCCGCTCGGCCCCCCGGCGGCGCCGCCGACCGCGCCCTGCCTCGTTGTCGGGCGGTGTGGCGGCGGCAGGCGTCACCGGGGTGACAGGCGCCGTTGCCCTCCTCCTCGTACGGCGGCGGACCGAAGGTCACCGGCTCACGGCCTGGGAACGCGAGTGGGAGCAGGTGGAACCCGTCTGGTCCGGTCGACTCCGCCGGGGCAGCGGTGCGGGGGACGACGATGACTGACCGTGTCGGCAGCCGCGCCGGCCCTGAGCGGACCGCTTCCTCCACCCAGGCGCTGCCCTTCGACCCCAGTGAACCGCTGCCCCGGCTGCGTCGCGAACTCGCCACGGGGCCGGATGGTCTCTCAGCCCGCGAGGCGGCCCGGCGCCTCGCCGTCCACGGACCGAACGAGGTACGGCGAAGGGTGCGCTCCTCCTTCGTGCGCGAGCTGGTCGGGCAGCTGGTCCACCCCCTGGCCCTGTTGCTGTGGGCCGCCGCCGCCCTCGCCTTCGTCGCGGACCTGGCGGTCCTCGGTTGGGCGATCCTCGCGGTCATCGCCGTCAACGCGGCTTTCGCCCTGCTCCAGGAACGTCAGGCGGAGCGGGCGGTGGAGACGCTCGCCCGTTATCTGCCCGAGCACGCCCTCGCCGTACGCGACGGGCAGCCTCACGTCGTGGAGGCCCGTGACCTCGTACCGGGCGATCTGATCCTTCTGGAGGAGGGCGACAAGGTACCCGCTGACGCACACGTCACCGAGGGTGGGGTCGAGGTCGACCTGTCGATGCTCACGGGCGAGTCCGTGCCGGCCGAACGGATCGCCTCGGCCGGTGTCCTCGGCGCCCCGCTGCTTGAGGAGCCGAACCTCGTCTTCAGCGGGACGACCTGCGTCGAGGGGCAGGCCCGGGCCATCGTGTTCGCCACCGGAAACCACACCGAACTCGGTCGGATCGCCGCACTCAGCCAGCGGACGCGGCGCGAGGCGAGCCCTCTGGAACGGCAGGTCAAGCGGGTCGCGTGGCTCATCGCCGGCGTCGCGACCGGCATGGGCCTCGTCTTTCTCGTCCTCGGGGTGGCGGTCGGGCTTCCGGTCACCGACTCCCTGACGTTCGCCATCGGGCTCCTCGTCGCCAACGTCCCCGAGGGACTCCTTCCGACCATCACCCTGGCCCTGGCCGTCGGCGTCCGCGCCCTGGCCCGCCGGGGTGCGTTGGTCAAACGGCTCAGTGCCGTGGAGACCCTCGGCTCCACGAGCGTCATCTGCACGGACAAGACCGGCACACTCACCCGCAACAGCATGCGTCTCAGGGCGCTGTGGACGGTCGGCCACGGGTCGGAGCCGGGCCCCTGGGCGGAGGAGTTGGCGAGGGCGGGCGCCCTGTGCACCACCGTCACGCGAGAAGCCGACGGCGAACTGCACGGCGACCCCACCGAGGCCGCCCTTGTCACCGGCGCGGCCGACCACGGGGCTCCGCTGGACCTGGGTCGGCGCGACGCGGGACGGCGGGCGCTGTTCCGCTTCGATCCGCGGCTGCGCCTGATGTCGGTCGTGCAGGGCGGGGAGGTACGGGGCGGGGAGCGGCAGGGAGGGGAGACGCAGGGCCCCACGCGGATCGTCGTCAAGGGAGCGCCCGAGGCGGTGCTGGACCGCCTCCTGCCCGGAACCGCGGCGGAGTCGGCCCGCGCCGCGGCCGAGGAGCTGGCCCGGGACGGCATGCGCGTCCTGGCCGTCGCCGTACGCGACGTGCCGAGCGGATCGGAGCTGCCGTCACGCCGCCAGGACGCGGAGTCGGGGTTGACCCTGCTCGGGCTCGTCGGGCTGTACGACCCGCCACGCCCCGAGGTGGCGGACGCCGTGCGCCGCTGCCACGAGGCCGGGATCCGGGTGCACGTCGTCACGGGCGACAACGGCGCCACCGCCGCGGCCGTCGCGCGGGAGGTCGGGATCGGGTTGCCCCGACTGCACGTGGTCGCGGCGTCGGAGTCGCTGGGCGACGACCAGCTGGACCGGCTCCTCGTGGAAGGCGACGCCGAGATCGTCTTCGCCCGCTCCTCGCCCGAGACGAAGCTCAAGGTGGCCGACACGCTGCGGGAGCACGGCCGGATCGTCGCCATGACGGGTGACGGCGTCAACGACGCCCCCGCGCTGCACCGCGCCCACATAGGGGTGGCCATGGGGCGCTCCGGCACCGACGTGGCCCGGGAGGCCGCCGCGATGGTGCTCACCGACGACGACTTCGCCACCATCGTGACCGCGGTCGAAGCCGGGCGCCGCGTCTACGACAACGTACGCAAGTTCATCGTCTACATCTTCGCCCACGCGACTCCGGAGATCGTTCCCTTCCTCGTCTTCGCGCTCTCCGCCGGCGCGGTACCGCTCCCCCTGACCGTGCTGCAGATCCTCGCCATCGACCTCGGCACCGAGACCCTGCCCGCCCTCGCTCTCGGCAGGGAACGTTCTGAGCCCGGCGTCATGCAGCGGCCCCCGCGGCCGCGGCACCAGGGCGTGATCTCCCGCGACATGCTCATACGGAGCTGGGGATACCTGGGGCTCACGTCGGCGGTCCTCGTCATGGCGGGCTACTTCTACGTGCTGTGGCGCGCGGGCTGGCAGCCGGGAGACCCCACAGGTACCGGCAGCCCCTTGCATCACGCCTACGTGACGGCCACCACGGCCACCTTCGCCGGCATCGTCACCTGCCAGGTCGGCACGGCGTTCGCGGCCCGCACCGACCACGCGGCGCTGCGCGACATCGGAGTGTTCTCGAATCCCCTGCTGCTCGCCGGCATCGCCTTCGAACTCGCGTTCACGGCCGCCCTCGTCTACGCGCCCCCGCTCCAGCATCTCTTCGGCACGGCCGCCCTTCCCCTGGACGTCGTCCTGCTCGTCGCGACGTTCCCGGTGCTGGTGTGGGGCACGGACGAACTGCGGCGCGCCGGGCGGCGCGGTCAGCGGGCGTCGGCCGTCTCCGGTTCGTGACCGCCCTGGTCGAGGCGGAAGGGCGGGTACGCGTCCGTCATGAGGCTCGCGTAGGCGGCGACGCGCAGGACCCAGCGGTTGAGGCCGACGATCAGGGCGAACAGATCACGGGGGTATTTCTCGGTGAAGGTCACGGCGAAGCCCGCGATGAGCGTGAGCAGGGTGATCAGTCCGCTGCTCCACCATCCTGCGTGCATGCCGCTGGTGAAGAAGGCGATCACGAGGTACTGGGGGATGGCGAGCAGCCACCACTTGACCAGGACCAGCGAGCGGGAGAGCCGCTCCGGGTAGGCGATGTCGAGCCGGGCCGGGTAGTCGGGTTCGGGGCCCAGACTGAAGGGCGGGTAGCGGTCGGTGCCGAGTGCACCGTACGAGTAGTACGAGACGCGCCAGGACCAGCGGAGCACGCCCAGGTTGAAGTCGAACAGACCCCGTGGGAAGCGCTCGGTGAAGAGGATGGCGAAGAACGCGATGACCGTCACCACGAAGAAGGCGATCCAGAGGAAGATCAGCACGATCCAGTGCGGGATCGTCAGGATCCACTTGACCAGCCACAGCCAGCGCGACAGTGGCTTGTCGAGCTCGGCCGTCACCGTCACCGCGGGGTAGGAGCCGCGTCGCGTTTCCATGATGGTCACTTCCTCTACAGGTCGTCGTCTTCGTACCCGAGCCGGTCGACGACCCCCACGACACCGTCGACGCTGTTGCAGAGTCTGAGGAGCACCGGAACGAGGCTGCGGCGGCGGACCGTACCGCTGAGGGTGACCAGGCCGTCCACGACCTCCACCGAGAGGGCCGACGGGCTCAACCTCAGGGTGTGGGTGGCCACGTCTTCGACGATCTCCTCCTGGATCGCCCGGTCCCGGCGCAGGAAGAGCTGGACGAGGTCGCTCCGGCTGAGCACACCCAGGAGGCGTTCGTCCTCGTCGACGACGGGCAGGCGCTTGACCCTCGCCCGTTCCATCACTCGTGCGGCGCGCACGACGCTCCACTCGGGGCGGGCGACGACGGCGGGACTCGACATGAGGGCGCCCGCGGTGTCGAGCCCGGCCCCGGCGGCACGACGGCGTACCAGGTCCGCTTCCGAGACCACGCCCAACGGGCGGTTCGACTCGTCCACCACGCACACCGCGGTGATGTCGAACTCGTCCAGGAGTCGTGCGATCTCCTTGAACGTCGTGTCCGGCACGACGCTGACCGCCGTGGGTGTCATCAGATCCGCGACGCTGCGGTGCCTCATCGCTCGTCACCTTCTCGTGCGTTCCACCGGCGGCCCCCCACGTTCAGGATCGCCCGCCGGCGCCGTCCTGGGGAGGGCCGTCCGGCCCCTGGGGTTGCCCGTGGTCGTCGGCGTAGGCCGCGAACACCCGATCGGGTCCCTCGCCCGTGCGCAGGAACCTCTCGTCGAGCACGACTGCCAGGTCTTCCAGTGCGCCGCGCAGTACCGAAGCGGAGAGCCTGACGTCCGGGTGATGCGCGGCGTCGGCCTGGTCCGCGAGGCCCAGGGCGTAGCGGAGCTGCCGGGGCAGGGACGTGTTCTCGTCCCCGTCGTGGAAGTAGTACGACTCGGCGTACTGCAGGAAGTCGACCGTGACGGTCGAGAGGGCCGAGGCGAGACCGTCCAGGAGAGCGGCGCCGCCGTCGGAGTCGAGGGCCTGAGCGGTGGCCCGGCTGCGGCGCACGTGCGAAAGCCGCAGCGCCAGTGCTCTGCGGCGGGCCAGCGCCGGGTAGATGCCGAGGATCCAGGCGACGGTCGCCGACAGCAGGACGAAGCCCACGAGGGCCTCCATGGGGGCGAGTACGCGCAGCCATCCGGAGGCCGGCGCGATGTCGCCGAGGCCGAGCGTGGCCAGGGTGACGAGCGAGATGTAGAGGGCGTCCAGCGGGCCCGCGTGTTCGGACGGGACGAGCCCCGCCGCGTACGAGAACTCCTCCGGCATATGGGGCCAGTAGATGAGCCCCCATCCCACGGCCACGGTCAGCGCCCATACGGCGACGACCGCCACCATGCCGAGAGGGCCTGCGATCCCGGCCGACCGCCGACGCTTGCCGAGGCGGGGGGACAGCCACCACAACGACACCATCACGAGCCTGCTCAGACCTCCGTGGCGGGTCGGGTGCCAAAGGGTATGGAACACGTCCCGGAGGATGAACAGCACCAGGACAGCGCCCGCGGGCGTCGCAAGCCAGGTCATCCCGGCACTCTTCCCACGAGCAGCGACGGGGTCCCGCCCTCCCGCTTCGATCTCAGCCCCCTGGCGGCGCCCGCTCGCCCCTTCGGGCGCACCCTTCGCCGGATGCGTGCGGTGCTACTGCCCGGCTTGTGTCCGTGCTTCGATCCGGTGTCGCACGACGGTCGTCAGAGCCGACAGCCGGGTCGACGCGACCGGCACCGGTGGCGCAGGGGCCTCGATGCGGCGCGCGACCTCCGGCAGTGCGGCGATGTCGGCCTCGAAGCGGTCGTGGGCGGCTGCCAGGGTGTCGGGTGGTTCCGTGCGGAGGCCGCCGCGCATCACGGTCCGCAGCAGGGGCTCCGTGCCCTCGGGTGGCTCCTCGTTCGCCAGGCTGATGACGTCGCGGAGGCCGGGGTCGCGGAACACCTGCTTCGGGGCGGGGGACGTCACCTTCGCCGACGAGAGCTTCATGACGGGCCGGCCGTCGTACTCGACCAGCTTGTACGCCGCGTCCAGATACGGGGCGTCGGCGGCCGTGCCGACTTTCGTCCCCACGGCGAAGACGTCGATGGGTGCCCCGTCCCGTACGAGCGTGGCGACGGCGTACTCGTCGAGGCCGCCGCTCGCGATGATCTGCACGTCTCTCAGCCCCGCCGCGTCGAGTGCGGCACGGGCGCGCTGGGCGAGCGCGCCGAGATCGCCGCTGTCGAGGCGGATTCCGCACCCCGGGCCGAGCCGCAAGTCACTGAGGACGCGCGCGGCCGTCGCGACCCCGCGATCGCTGTCGTACGTGTCGACCAGGAAGGTCACGGGGCCCGGATGGGTTCGGGCGAAGGCACGGAAGGCGTCCTCCTCCGAGGCGAAGGTCTCGATGTAGGAGTGGGCCATGGTGCCGGATGCGGGAATGCCGTACCGGGTGGCGGCGGCGACGTTGCTGGTGCCTGCGAAGCCGACCAGGGCGCAGAGGCGCGCGGCCTGCATGCCGGCCTCTGGTCCGTGGTTCCGGCGCAGGGAGAAGTCCACCAGGGGCCGGCCCGCGGCGGCGAGCACACACCGCGCCGCCTTGGAGGCGACCGCCGTCTGGTGGCAGACGAGGGACAGCAGGTACGTCTCCACGAGCTGGGCCTGCGGCAGGGGCGCGGTGACTTCCAGCAGCGGCTCACCTGCGAGGACGAGCCGTCCTTCGGGCACGGCGCGGACCTCGCCGTCGAACGACAGGCCACGCAGCGGTTCCACGTCCTCGATCGGCCGACGCAGCGCCTCGGCGAACTCCAGGACGTCGGAGCGGCCCACCAGGAAGTGGGCCAGGTAGTCGAGGGCCGGCTCGAGCCCCGCCGCGACGAGGAACCCGCGTTCCGGGGGGAGGTCGCGGACGAAGAGGCTGAAGGTGGCCGGTGCCCGCATGTCCTCCCGCAGGTACGAGAGCGCCATCGTGACCTCGTACAGGTCGGTGCTGGTCACCTGGGACATGCTTCGAGCATGCGCGGCGGATCCATGATCTGCACCGCAACGGCCGGAAGGCTACGTCCCGCCGCCGGCGGTGAGCTCGCACCGTACGTCCACCACGCCTTCGACGGCGCGGGCCAGGCGGGCGGCAAGCGGGATGAGCGCGCTGTCGTGGACCTGGCCGGACAGCGTCACGACTCCCGCGTCGACGCGGACGTCGACCCGGCGCTGAGAGAGGGGGAAAACGCGCTCGACGACGTCGCGGCGCACGTCGGCGGCGAGATCCGCGTCCGGGCGGAGGAAGACCTTGAGGAGGTCGGACCGGCTCACGATCCCCTGGATCGTTCCGCTCGTCCCGACGACCGGCAGCCGCTTGACGTGGTGGGAGGCCATGAGGCGGGCGGCCCGGGGCAGGGACGCCTCGGGAGCGACGGTCACGGCGGGCGAGGTCATCAGGTCCTCGGCCCGGCGGGAACCGGCCTTGGCCGTGGCGCCGAGCCGTCGCATCTGTTCGACGAGACCGAGGCGGTGGTCGTGGAACTCCTCCTTGAGAAGCAGATCGGCCTCGGAGACCACCCCGACGACGCGGCCCTCGCCCTCGACGACCGGTACGGCCGTCACGTTCCACCGCTCCATGGCGGTGACGATCTCCTTGAACTCCGCGCCGGGCCGGACGGCGACGACCTTCTTGGTCATCACGTCGGCGACGGTGAACGGCTGGGACGACATGGCTCTCTCTCCTCACCGGGGCCGAAGGCCCGTGTCAGCGGACCAGGACGGCCTCACCGGAGCGGGGCACGACGGCCGTCCAGCCCAGTTCGCGATCGATGCGGTCGCGCAGCGAATCGGACGCCGCCGGCTCGCCGTGGACCAGGTAGGTGGTGTGCGGGGGAGGAGCGCCACGGAGCCAGTCGATGATCTGCCCCGCGTCGGCATGGGCCGAGAAGTGGGGTACGTCGGCGATCTCGGCCCGTACGGGCACGTACTCGCCGAACATCTTCAGCGTCCGGACCCCGTCCACGAGGTCCCGGGCCCGGGTCCCCGCAGCGGCGAAGCCGACCACGACCACGGCGTTGCGCGGGTCCGGGAGAAGACGGTGGAGGTGGTGCAGGACCCGGCCGCCGGTGGCCATGCCGGCCGAGGAGACGATCACGGCGGGCCCGTGCGTGCTGTTGATGTCGATGGACTCCTGCACCGTGCGTGCCGCGAGGAACGGTTCCGGGCTCAGCGCGCCCTCGCCCCGTGCGAGGATCTCGGGCCGCAGCTCGGCGGAGTGCTCGCGTACGGCGTCCTGGTAGACGTCCAGCGCGGCAAGGGCCATGGGGCTGTCCACGTACACGGGGACCGAACGAGGCAGGACGCCCGTGTCGCGCAGGCGGCCCAGTTCGTGCAGGACGATCTCGGTCCGGTCGATCGCGAAGGCCGGGATGACGACGGTGCCGTTCCGCGCGAGGGCACGTGCGATGACGGAGGCGAACTCCGACCTGGCGGACTCCTGGTCGTGGTGCCGGTCGCCGTAGGTGGACTCCATGAGGAGTACGTCGGCGCCCGAGAACGGCTCCGGCGGCCGCAGCAGCGGGTGCCCCGGGCGGCCCAGGTCCCCGGAGGTGGCCAGGGTGTGGCCGTCCTCCAGGGTGAGGTGGGCCCATGCAGAGCCGAGGATGTGTCCGCCGTGATGGAGAGTGAGCCGGGTGCCGGCCATGATCTCCACGTCCTCGCCGACGGCCACGGGGTCGAAGAACGCCAGGGTCTTCTCGACGTCCGAGTCGTCGTAGAGCGGCTTGGCCGGGCGGTGCTTGGACCAGCCGTGTGCGTTGGCGTGCCGGGCGGTGTGGGCGCTGGTCAGGATCGGTCCCCGGAAGCCCTGCCGCACCAGGCGGGGCAGATAGCCGCAGTGGTCCAGGTGGGCATGGGTGACGACCACGGCGTCCACGTCCGCGGCGTCGCGGGCGAAGCGCTCCCAGTTGCGGTGCCGCAGCTTCGCGAAACCCTGGAAGAGACCGCAGTCGAGGAGGATCCGCGCATGGTCGCTCTCGACCAGGAACTTGCTGCCGGTGACTGTCCCCACGCCACCCAGGAAACTGAGCAGGGCCGGCCGCGGGGGCGTGGGAGCGGGATTCGGGGATGCCTCGGACATGGCCGTTCCTCCTTCGGAACGTGTACCGGTCTCCACCCTCGCATCCTGACCCGGCCCGCCCCGAGAGTCCGTACGGGCACAACGGGGGGCCGACCGGCCCATGCGTCTCCCGAATGCCGGACGGAGCCTGGTGGACGAGGACCGCGGCGAATCGCGACGGGAAGTGGGTGGGCGCCATGAAGGCACTCGTCTTCCAGGGCACCGGACAGATCGCCTGGAACGACGTACCGGACCCGGTCGTCGAGGATCCCGCCGACGCGATCGTGCGGGTCGACGCCGTCACCATCTGCGGCACGGACCTGCACATCCTGAAGGGCGACCTCCCCGAGGTGACGCCCGGCCGGGTCCTCGGACACGAGGCGGTCGGCACGGTGGTCGAGACCGGGGGCGACGTCCGCACGGTACGGGCGGGCGACCGCGTCCTGGTCTCCTGCATCACGGCCTGCGGAAGGTGCCGCTTCTGCCGTGAGAGCCGCTACGGACAGTGCCGGGGCGGAGGCGGCTGGATCCTCGGCCACACCGTCGACGGCACCCAGGCCGAGTACGTCCGGGTGCCCTTCGCCGACCTGTCGGTCCACCCGCTTCCGGACGCGATCGACAGCGCCGACGCCGTTCTGCTCGCCGACATCTTCCCCACCGCCTACGAGGTCGGGGTCCTGAACGGGGCGGTGCACCCCGCCGACACGGTGGTCGTGGTCGGCGCGGGCCCCATCGGCCTCGCCGCCGTCATCACGGCGGGCCTCTACAGCCCCGGCCGTATCGTCGCCGTCGACCTCGCCGAGTCCCGGCTGAGCGCTGCCCGTTCCCTCGGCGCGGACGCCACCGTGAACGCCGGGGAAGGCCCCGAGCAGCTCGTCGCGGATCTGACCGACGGACTCGGCGCCGACGTCGTCATGGAGGCCGTCGGTGTTCCGGAGGCGTTCGAGATGTGCACGCGCATGGTCCGACCAGGCGGCACGGTCGCCAACATCGGAGTCCACGGCGAGTCCGCGACGCTTCACCTCGAAGACCTGTGGATCAAGGACGTCACGATCACCACCGGTCTCGTGGACACCTCGTCCACACCCATGCTGCTGCGCATGATGGCCGCGGGGCGGCTGCCGTCGGCAGCACTGCTCACCCACCGGTTCGAACTGGGAGAGATGGAGGAGGCGTACGACGTCTTCGGCCGCGCGGCCGAGACCGGCGCCATCAAGGTCGCGCTGGGAGGCCCGCAGCACACAGCCGTGAGCCTCCCCGACACGTCGGCGGCCTGATGAACGGCCGAGGCTCGGGCTCTCGGCCGCCGGAGAGTGTCGTTCTCGACACCGACGGTGTTCTGCTCGACTCCGCCGTCGTGCACGCGGCGGCGTGGAAGAGCGCTTTCGACGCCTGCCTCGACCGGCTGGCGCCCGACAACGGAACACAGCCTCCCTTCGATGCGGACGCCGAATACCGTCGGCTCGTCGACGGAAGGTCCCGGTACGACGGCGCCGAGGCCTTCCTCACCGCCCGCGGCCTTCACCTCCCATCGGGAGAGCCCCACGACGCCCCCGGCCACGGCACGGTCTGGGCCGTCGCGGCACACAAGGAACGGGCGTTCCTCGATCTGCTGCGTACACAAGGCGTCACGGCCTTCGCCGACGTGAGGCCCGCCCTGACGGCTTTGCGCACGGCGGGCGTGCCATGTGCAGCCGTCTCCGCCTCGCGGCACGCCCGGACACTGATCCGTGCCGCCGGGCTCGCCGGTCTCCTCGCGGTGATCGTGGACGGCGCGGACGCCGCCGGGCTCGGCCTCGCCGGCAAGCCGGATCCCGCACTGTTCCTGCGGGCCGCCGCCCTCCTGGGCAGTCGCCCGCAAGAGAGCGCAGTCATCGAGGACGCACTCGCCGGAGTCGAGGCAGGACGCCGCGGTGGCTTCGGCCTCGTCGTCGGAATCGACCGCACCTCGCAGCGGAGCACCACTGCCCTCCTGCGGGAGAAGGGCGCCGACCTCGTCGTTCCCGATCTGACCACGCTGGTCCGGAGCGTGTGGGGTGAACGCGGATGACCACAGGCTGGACGTGGCAGTACGACCGCTACGACCCGGAACGCGAGCCACTGGTCGAAGCCCTTTGCACCCTCGGCAACGGCCGGTTCGCCACGAGGGGCTCCGCCCCTGAGTGCCCCGCCGGGACCCCGCACTACCCGGGCACCTATCTGGCCGGCTGCTACGACCGGCGCACCTCGGTCGTCGCGGGCGAGCGGGTCGAGAACGAGGACCTCGTCAACCTTCCGAACTGGACGTTGCTCCGCTACCGCTGCCTCCCGGACGACGGGCCGCCGGGCGAGTGGCTCACTCCCGACGCCGGCGAACTGTGCCATTACGCCGTACACCTCGACCTGTGTGCGGGGGTCCTCACACGACGCATGTTCTTCAGGGACGCTCGCGGGCGGGGCCTGCGCGTCAGCCACATCCGCCTCGTACACATGGGAGAACCCGGACTGGCGGCCCAGTGCACCCTCTTCCGCACCTACGGATGGAGCGGCGCCGTCGAAGTGCGGTCCCTGCTCGACGGCGCCGTCACCAACGCCGGAGTCGAGCGCTACCGGCATCTCGACGGGCGCCATCTCACCGACCACCGGACCGGATTCAAGGCCGACGGCGTCGCCTGGATCTCTTGCCGTACGGTCGACCCGGGCCTCCGGATCGCCATGGCCGTACGCACGGTCACCCGCCCCGCGCGGTCCGCCCGGAAGGTCGCCACCTCGACCGGCACCGAACAGACGTACCGCCTGCCGGTCGCACCCCGCCGCTCGGCGATGGTCGTGAAGACCCTGGCGCTGCACACATCGATGGACTGGCCCTCCGCCGACCCGCTCACAGCGGCCACTGACGTGATCGCTCGAACTCCCGCCTTCTCCCGGCTGCTCTCCGCCCACAAGGCGGCATGGCGGCGGGTCTGGGAGGAGGGGGAGCTGCATGTGCCCGGTGAGGCGGGCCGCATCCTGCGCCTGCACGTGTTCCACCTGCTGCAGACGCTGTCCCCGCACACGGCGGAGCTCGACGTGGGCGTGCCCGCGCGGGGCCTGCACGGTGAGGCGTACCGAGGACATGTCTTCTGGGACGAGCTCTTCGTCCTCCCCTACCTGAACCTCCACTTCCCCGAGGTGGCCCGGGCACTGCTCATGTACCGGCACAGACGGCTGCCTGCCGCCCGAGAGGCCGCTCGCCTCGCCGGCCGGTCAGGGGCCATGTATCCCTGGCAGAGCGCGAGTTCCGGCCGCGAGGAGACCCAGGCCCTGCACCTCAACCCGCGCTCCGGACGCTGGCTGCCCGACCATTCCCACCTCCAGCGCCATGTGGGGTCCGCCGTCGCGTACAACGTCTGGAAGTACGCGCAGGCCACCGGCGACAGAGGATTCCTCCACTCGGCCGGTGCGGAGATCCTGCTTGAGATCGCCGGTTACTGGGCCGGGGCCGCCACCTTCGACAGCGAGCTCGGCCGCTACCGCATCCGGGGGGTCGTGGGACCGGACGAGTACCACGACGCCTATCCCGATGCCACGGACCCGGGCATCGACGACAACGCCTACACCAACGCAACCACCGCCTGGGTTCTCGCCCGCGGTCTCGACCTGCTCGGCGAACTGCCTGCGGGCCGGCGCTCGGAACTCTCTCAGCAGCTGTCGCTGGACGACGGTGAACTCGCCCGATGGGAGGACGTCTCCCGCCGCCTTCACATCCCGTTCCACCAGGGCGTGGTGAGCCAGTTCGAGGGGTACGGAGACCTGGAGGAGCTCGACTGGGAGGCGTACAGGGCCCGTTACGGAGACATCCGCAGGCTCGACCGGATCCTGGAGGCCGAGGGCGACACGGTCAACCGCTACCAGGCGTCGAAGCAGGCCGACACCCTCATGCTCGGCTACCTCTTCCGGCCCGAGGAGCTGTACGGCCTGTTCGGCCGGCTCGGCTACGCCCTGGACGACGAGATGTGGCGTGCGACCGTCGCGTACTACCTGCGCCGTACCAGCCACGGCTCGACGCTCAGCAGCCTCGTCCACGGATGGGTGCTTGCCCGGCAGAAGGGAGCCGACGCCTGGCAGTACTGCGAGGAGGCCCTGCTCGCGGATGTGGCCGACGTCCAGGGCGGAACGACCGGCGAGGGCATTCATCTCGGCGCGATGGCCGGCACGATCGATTTCGTCGAAAGAGGGATCACCGGCCTGGAAACGGGGCCGGAAGGGCTTCGCGTGGCTCCGGTGACGCTCGCGGAGATCCCCCGGTTCACCTTCACCCTGTGCTGCGGTCCTCATCGAGGGGTACGCCTGCGGATGCTCCCCGGACGGCTGGCAGTCAGCGTTCCCGCTTCGCCCGAGGGCCCGCTCGCCGTCACGCTCCCCGGCGGGCGGCGGGTGACCGTCGCACCCGGACAGGAGCGCTGGTTCCGTCTGTGACAGGCGCTTCAGTGGAAGGTGAGCACTTCGGGGCTTCAGTCGAAGGTGAGCACTTCGGAGACGGGTCGGCGTGGTGTGGCCCGCCCCTGGGGGCCGTAGCCCAGGCGGAGCACCATGTGGACGAAGGCCGTCGTCGAAGCCGGATCGCGTATGGCGGAGCGTAGTTCGGACCACTCCAGGGGCTGTGACATGAGGGAGGTGGACAGACCGTCGAGGGTGGCCCGGAGCAGGACCCGGTGCAGCGCCTGACCGGCCATCAGCCAGTGTCGCGGATTGTCGTCGACCGTGCCGAGGAGGGCGATCTGCGGCCGCTTCTCGAAGCGTGCCGAAGTGCGTTCCGCGACGCGCCGGGGTGAGTCGAAGTCCCGGACCGGAGAGGTGACGTCGTACTGCCGCGGGCCGAAGGCGTACGAAGGGATGCCCTCGGTCTCGGAGCCCTCGCCGGGCGCACCCGTGCGCGTCCAGGCGGCGATCTCCGCGCGAACCGCCGCGTCCGCGGCCTCGAACCTTTCGGAGTCGTGGACGATCTCGAGGACGGAGTCGGTGTGCCAGTCGCCCGGCACGACCAGTTGGCAGCCCTCCAGGAGGGCCGCGGCCCGCAGACCGTCGATCACCTCGGAGGGGATCCGCTCCTCGGTGAAGGGGAAGCGGCTGGTGTGGCGCCGCGGCAGGGCGGTGTGGAGTGCGAGGAGATCGCGGTCGATGTCGTCGGGTCCGTGGAGTTCCACATCGGCGAAGTGCCAGCGGTCTTCTGGGCGTGGCAGCAGCCGGACAGCGGCGTGCCGGCCTCTGTGCGCGGCGCCGATGCGCAGACCGAACAGGGCGGCGCCGCAGCCGAGGTGGAGGGCACGGTGGTCCGGGTCCTCCGCCGGCATGCCGCGCAGCGGATCGCCGTGCAGTTCGATGACGTCCGTGCTCGTCCTGCACACGAACTTCCAGGGCTGTGCGTTGTGCATGGAGGGTGCTGTGACGGCGTCCTCGATCAGCGACGTCACGAGCGGTCGGGTCAAAGCGGTGATGGACACGGTTCGTCCTGTCTGCGGTGAGTCACCAAGAGATGTCGTGCGGAGACCGGGTGGAGGACGCGAGACGTGCGTCGTCCTCGTGGAAGGACAGGCGGTCCACGACGGCGACGACGCCATCGACCTCCTCGGCGAGTCCGACGAGCATCTGGGCCTGACTCCGCCGCCGGACGCGGCCCCCCAGCGTCACCACACCGTCCAGGACGTGCACGTCCACTGCGTCCCCGGGCAGGTCCATGGCATCAGTGAGGACGTCCTCGCGGATGCGCTGCCGTATCTCCGCGTCCGGGCGGAGATAGACGCACAGCAGATCGCGGCGCGTCACGATGCCGACCAGTCGTTCCTCCTCGTCGACCACGGGAAGGCGCTCGACTCCGCGACGCACCATCAGCCGTGCCGCGTCCGCCACCGTCTCCTCGGCGTGGACGGTGATGGCCGGTGTGGTCATGAGGTCCCGCGCGGTCAGCTCGTCGCGGGCCAGGAGGTCACTCTCGGAGACGACACCGATGACACGGTCGTCCTCGTCCACGACGGGCACTCCGCTGATGTCGTGTTCGGCGAGCGACTTCGCCACGTCCCGGAACGACGCGGCAGGAACGGTGGAGACCACGTCGTCGGTCATCAGACCGCCGACCTTCATGTGCTTCATCACCGCGCCTCCTGTCCGAGGGTTCGGCCGGTGTGCTGTCCCGTGTCACCACCCTCCGCCGCACGCCCGTGGTCGGCGAGGGCCGAATGGTCCACCCTCAGGCCCGAACGGGCTCGTCGGTGCCGGTCCACGCGACGCCCCGCCCGGCTGGGACCTTCGGTCCCGTCATTGGCCCCAGCGGCCCTCCAGCCGCTCGGGACCACCTGCCAGGGTGAAAGGAGCCCCTGGACCGCGCGAGGAGGAGCGATGGACGGAACCACAGCCCGTCCCGGCCTCGGCAGGGTAGTCGTCGGCGTCGACGGATCACCGTCCGCACGCACGGCGGTGATGTGGGCGGCAGCGGAGGCGGAGTTGCGGGGCAGCACTCTCTTCCTCGTCCATGCGGTTGAGACGGACGGACAGGCCCCGTTTCTGTCCCAGGCGGAGATCGTCAGGAGTCGGCAGGGGGGAAGGGAGCTGCTCGACCGGACCGCCGAGGCGATCACGGCACGCCACAGCGAGCTGACGGTCGTCACGGAACTCACCGACGGTGAGGCCCCCGACGGTCTGCGTCGGGCCGCCGCCCGGACGGGCACGATCGTCGTCGGACACCGGGGCCTCGGCGGGTTCACCTCGCTGTTGCTCGGATCGGTCGGTCTGGAGGTCACTGCCGGCGCCACCACGCCCGTGGTCGTGGTGCGTGGTACCGCGGAGCCCGTCGAGGCCCGCGTGGTTCTTGCGGCGGTGCGGGACGAGGCCGACGTGGGATGTGCCCGCGCGGGGGCACGCGAGGCCTTGCTGCGAAAGGTACCCCTGCGGCTCCTGCACATCTGGAGTGTCGGGCTGTCCGCTCGCTCACAGACCGCGCTGCACAACGGTGACGACGAGATCGCCCGCGATCACGTACGCGTACCGTCCTCGCTCGCGGACCGAGTCCGAGGGGAGTTCCCGGGACTCACCGTGCACGCCGAAGGCCAGAAGAGCCGCAGCGTGCCGGGGGCACTCGTGGACGCGTCGCACCACGCAGACCTTCTGGTCGTCGGTGGCCGGCGCTCGCCCGGATACCTCGGACCCACCATCGGCCGGACCACGCTCAGCCTGCTGCAGCACGCCCACTGCCCTGTGGAGCTCATCCCCCGGCAAGGGCCCGGACACGGGAGCACCTCATGACACGCACCGCGGACCGCCGTGACATCGTCGTCGGAATCGACCCGGTCAGGAACTGGCACCTGGCCCTCGCCTGGGCCGCGGACGAGGCTCATCTGCGAGGAGCGGGACTGCGTCTGATGGTCGCCGTACCCCCGACGCACGACACCCGGCATGTCGACGACACCCCTCGCCACGTGGCACAGCGGCAGGCCGGCTCAGAAGCTCTGCGTACGGCACTCACCTGGGCGCACGCCCGGCAGCCGGGCGTCACGGCCACCTCCTCTCTTCTTGACGGGCTCCCGGCGGCAGCCCTGGCCGCTGTGTCGGACGAGGCCGACATCATCGTGCTGGGCTCCCGGCACCTCAGCCGTACCGAGGAGTTCCTGAGCGCCGGTTCCCTGGTCGTCCCGGTCACGGCGAAGGCACGCTGCCCGGTCGTCGTCGTCGGCGACGCGGAACACCTCACCCAGGAGACGCCCTATCTCGTCGTCGGCGTCGACGGCAGCGAGTTTTCTCGCGCCGCCCTGGCCTGGGCCTTCGAGGAAGCAGACCTCCGGCGCTGCGCCCTGCGGGCCATCGCCGTCTGGCAGCCCCCCGTCTTCACCCTGCACAGCGGTGACACGCTGTTCCATGCCGAACGCCGCCTGCTCTCGGAGACCACCGCGGGCTGGGCGGAGAAGTACCCTGACGTCCGGCTCACACACGAGGTGCTGATCGGCTCGCCCGTCGAGAACCTCGCGGACGCCGCCGAACACGCACTGGCCGTCGTCGTCGGCCGCAGGGGCCGGGGCGGGTACAGCGGGATGCGCGTCGGCTCCGTCGTCCACGGGCTGCTCCACCGCGCCCACTGCCCGGTGATCACCGTCCCTGTGAGGTGAGCGGGCCATGACCGCGTCGGAGGCGGACCGGGCCCTCGCCCCGGTGCGGGACACCACGGGACTCAGCGAGGCCGAGGCCGCCCGTCGGCTGGCCGGCACGGGCCCCAACGCGGTCACCGCGCGAAAGCCCGTGCGGGTCCACAGCAGGATCCTGGCCCAACTGACCGACCCGCTGATCATGGTGCTCCTCGGGGCCGTCGTACTGACCCTCGCGATAGCTGACTATCCCGACGCGATCGTCATCGGGATGGTCGTCCTCGTGAACACCACCGTCGGTGTGGCACAGGAGATCAGGGCCGACAACGCCGTCGCCGCACTCTCGGCCCTCACCGCCCCGCACGCGCGCGTGCGGCGCGACGGCACGGTCCGCGACCTCCCGGCGGCGTCGATCGTCCCCGGTGACGTCCTCCTGGTCGGTGAGGGCGACATCGTCGCCGCCGACGCCGAGCTCGCCGAGGCCTCCGCCGTCCTGGTGGACGAGTCCATGCTCACGGGGGAGTCCGTGTCGGTGGACAAGGACCCGGGTGCGACCCTGAGCGCGGGCACGGTCGTCGTCCGCGGCCGAGGCGTGGCCGTGGTCTCGGCGACCGGGGCGTCCAGTGCGCTCGGCCGTATCGCGGCTCTCCTCGACGAACGCCGCGAGCCGACCCCCCTACAGCGCCGGCTCTCCGCCCTCGGGCGCGTCCTCGCGGCTGTGACGCTCGCCCTGTGCGTCCTGGTCTTCGCCCTGGGCCTGGTGCGGGGGCTCCCGCTGGGGACTATGGCGGTGACCGCCATCAGCCTGGCCGTGGCGGCCGTCCCCGAATCCCTTCCGGCCGTCGTCACCCTGGCCCTGGCACTCGGAGCCCGGCGCATGGCCGCCCGGCACGCCCTGGTGCGGCGGCTGCCCGCGGTCGAGACGCTCGGCTCGGTGTCCGTCCTCGCCACCGACAAGACCGGCACCCTGACGGAGGGCCGCATGGTCGTGCAGCACCTCTGGACACCGTGCGTGACCGCCGAGCTCTCGGGGGTGGGCTACGAACCAGAGGGCCAGGTCCTTGTCGCCGGGAGACCGGCGGAGGCACACGAGCTCGAACCGCTGACGGAGCTGCTGACCGTGACCGCTCTGTGCAACGACGCCACACTGCGCCCACCGGACGACGGAGCGTCCGACGGCCGTTGGACAGCCCTGGGCGACCCCATGGAGGCTGCCCTGCTGGCGGCCGCTGCCAAGACGGGCTGCCCGGAGCCGACGGAACTGTCGGTGACCAGCCCCCGGATCGGGGAAGCGCCGTTCGACAGCCTCCGCAGACGCATGACCACCCTCCACAAGGCCGGGGAAGACCGGGTGCTCGTCTGCCTGAAAGGCGCCCCCGAAGCCGTCCTCGACCCCGCAGTCCTGCAAGATCCTCCCGAGGTGCTCGCGGCTGCACACCAGGAGGCCGCACGCCTGGCCACCCGTGGATACCGCGTGCTCGCAGTCGCGTCGGGAGTGCGGAACGACCTCCCGACACCGGTCACCGAGGCGGAGTCGGGGCTCACGCTCCTCGGCCTCGTCGCGCTCAGCGACCCGCCGAAACCGCACGCCGCCGCGACCCTCGCCTCCTGTCGTGCGGCCGGGATCACGCCCGTCCTCATCACCGGGGACCATCCGGCGACCGCTCGGGCGGTGGCGTCCCACGTCGCTCTCCTGGGCGACGGCGGCGATACGGAAGGCCGCGTCGCCACCGGGGCCGACGTGACCGCGGGTCGCGTGGCCGACCTCACTTCGGTGCGGGTCTTCGCCCGAACGGACCCCCAGCAGAAGCTGGACATCGTTGAGGCGTGGCGAGCCGGGGGAGCGGTGACCGCCATGACCGGCGACGGCGTCAACGACGGCCCTGCCCTGCACCGGGCCGACATCGGCGTCGCCATGGGCGCACGCGGCACGGAGGTCGCACGGCAGGCCGCCGACCTCGTCCTCACCGACGACGAGCTCTCGACGGTCGTGGCGGCCGTCGAGGAGGGAAGGCGTGTCTACGACAACATCCGCCGGTTCCTCGTCTACGGGATGGCCGGCGGCGCGGCAGAGATCCTCGTGATGCTCATCGGACCGCTGCTCGGGCTGCCGCTGCCCCTTCGCGCCGGCCAGATCCTGTGGATCAACCTCCTGACACACGGCCTCACGGGCGTCGCCATGGGCGCCGAACCCGCATCCCCGGGAGCCATGCACCGCCCGCCGCGCCCACCCGACCAACACATTCTCGGCGGTGGCTCCTGGCAGAGGCTGCTTCTTCTCGCGGCCGTCGTCACGGCGGCCTCCCTCGGCGCGGGCCTCGCCGCGCAGGCACTGGACCTGCCCTGGCAAAGCGTGCTCTTCCTCGCCCTGCTCGCCGCGCAACTCGGCGTCGCCCTGGGACTGCGCACTCGACTTCTCACCAAGGAGAACCCCTTCCTCCCGCTGTCCGTCCTCGCTTCTGCCCTTCTGGCGGCGGCAGCGCTGTACGTGCCCTTCCTGAACTCGGTCCTGGAGACCGAGCCACTCGGCTGGGCGGGCGCCGGGATCGCTCTCGCGTGCGCGCCCGCCGGATTCGTCGCGGCCCGCGCGGTACGGACCGCCTTCCACCCAGGTGGTCCGGCAGGAACAGGTGGTTCGACCGGACTACGGTGAAGGTGTGCGCTTCGGGTGCAGCCCGTGCGCTCGACGCAGCCGGAGGTTCGATGGGCCGGGAGGACACCAAGCCAGCAGGTACACGGCTACCACGCCTGCGACTCGACGAGCTGATCGACGAGGTCCAGGTGCGTATCGACGAGGTGCGTGGCACCAGGGACCGGCTCAACGGGCTACTCGAAGCCGTGATGTCCGTGGGCCGGGAACTGGACCTGCCTCAGGTGCTGCGCGGCATCGTGGAATCCGCCGTGACTCTGGTGGACGCCGAGTACGGGGCCCTGGGCGTCATCGGTGACGACCGGAATCTGTCGGAGTTCCTCCCCATCGGCATCGACGACGAACTCCGTGAGCGGATCGGCGCGCTACCGTCCGGACACGGCATCCTCGGCGAGCTGATCCGCAACCCCAAGCCGCTGCGCTTGCCGGAGCTGTCCGAGCACCCGGCCTCGTACGGATTCCCGGCCCACCATCCGCCGATGCACACGTTCCTGGGCGTGCCCATCCGCGTCCGCGACGAGGTGTTCGGCAATCTCTACCTCACGGAGAAGCGCGGAGGAGCCGACTTCGACGCCGAGGACGAGGCCGTCGTGACGACCCTGGCCGTGGCGGCCGGCATCGCCATCGAGAACGCCCGCCTCTACGAGGAGGGCAGGCTCAGGCAGCGGTGGCTGGCCGCGAACTCCGACCTGACCAGCGCACTCCTGTCCGGCGCGGAGGAGCCCCAGGTCCTCGACGGGATGCTGGAACAGGCTGTGGCCATCGCGGGCGCCGACATGGGGGTCTTCTACCTGGTGGGTGAAGGCGGTGAGCTGCGGGGCTCGCTGGCCTGTGGTGAGAGGGCCGAAGCCCACCGGGGCGTTGTCCTTCCGAGCAGCGAAGGAACCCTGGTCGAGGCCGCCCTCGCGCAGGAGGGCCTGGTCACGGTCGCCGATGTCGAGAACGAACCGCGCATCAGAGTGCAGCCCGAACGGTGGAAGGGGTTCGGACCGGCGGTGGCCGTCACGGTCGGCACCAAGGAGCGGCTGACCGGTGTGCTGATCCTCGCCAGGCGGCACGGGCGACCCCTCTTCAAGGCTGCCGAAGTCAGCGCCCTTCCCGGATTCGCGGGGCAGGCAGCCCTGGCGCTCGAACTGGCGGACCGCCGTCGTGACGCGGAGCAGGTGAGCCTGCTGGAGGACCGCGACCGGATCGCCCGAGACCTCCACGATCTGGCGATCCAGCGCCTCTTCGCCACGGGGATGACGCTGCAGAGCGCCCGGCGCTTCGTCGAGCACCCGGAGGCCGTGGACCGATTGACCCGGGCCATCGACGACCTCGACTCCACCATCAAGATCATCCGATCGACCATCTTCGGCCTCCGGGAACACGACACCCCGGGAACCGCGCCGAAACTGCGAAACCGCGTGGTCAAGGCCGTGGATACGGCGGCGTCAACGCTCGGATTCGCTCCGGCGCTGCGTATGGAGGGCCTGATCGACACCGACGTACCGACGGAGGCGGCCGAGGAGGTGCTCGCCGTCCTCGGGGAGGCCCTCTCCAACGTGGCACGGCACGCCCGGGCCCGAAAGGCGGAGGTGTCCGTCGTGGCCGACGACGGCGTGTTGGCGGTGACGGTGAGCGATGACGGAGTGGGCATCCCGCACGGCGGCAGCCGCAGCGGACTGCGGAACCTGTCCGAACGGGCCGAGCGGCTGGGCGGCGCGCTATCGGTCCACGCACGAGCGGCGCCGGGCAGCGGCACGGTCCTCGAGTGGCGGATCCCGCTCACGGCCGAGCGGGTGGAATGAGCAGCCTACGTGGCCTCGGCGTCGTGCTCGTGGACCTGCGCGGCGATGACGGCCGCCTGTACGCGGCGTTCCACACCGAGTTTGCCGAGCAGCCGGGATATGTGGTTCTTGACGGTCTTCTCGGACAGATAGAGCCGCTTGGCGATCTGTCGGTTGGTGAGCCCCTCGCCGATGAGGTCGAGCACCGACCGTTCCCTGTCGGACAACACGGCGAGCCGTTCGTCCTCCGGCGGCTTCGCCGCCTCGGGGTCGCGCAGCGAGTGCATCAGCCGGGCGGTGGTGGCCGGGTCGAGCATCGACTGCCCGGTGGCCACGGTCCGTACCGCAGCCACCAGGTCCGACCCCTTGATCTGCTTCAGGACGTACCCGGACGCCCCCGCCATGATCGCGTCGAGAAGAGCGTCCTCGTCGTCGAATGACGTCAGCATCAAGCACGCGACGTCAGGCATCCGTGACCGCAGCTCTCGGCACACCGATATGCCGTCCCCGTCGGGCAGGCGCACGTCGAGCACCGCCACGTCCGGCCGTAGGGCGGGTCCCCTGGCCAGCGCCTGCTCCGCCGTCGCCGCCTCGCCGACCACTTCCATGTCGGGCTCGTCGTCGACCAGGTCGCGAAGGCCCCGGCGGACGACCTCGTGGTCATCGACAAGGAAGACCCGCGCGGGTGTGGTGGCTGTCGGCAGATCGGACATGGCGACCCCTGCGATCGGTGGGTTCGTATCGGCCCCCACAAGGATTGTCCGTCATACAGCGTCTTCGTGGGCACCGAGATCCATCCGTACGTCGACGACACCCTCCACCGCCCGCACGGCGCGTGCGAGCAGCGGCACCAGCGACCGTTCGAGGAGTGCACCGTGAAGGGTGGCCACGCCCTCCCGCACGGAGACGTCGAGCCCTGCCGGGGCGGCCGACTCGCCGAGGATGGAACGGCGGATCTCCTCCTCGATCTCGCCGTCCGTCCGGAGGAACACCTTGAGCAGGTCGCTCCGGCTGACGACCCCTTCCAGCATTCCGATCCCGTTCACCACCGGCAGCCGCTTCACCTTCCGGGTGGCCATGATCCGTGCCGCCTCGGCGAGCGTCGCGTCCGGGTGGACGGTCACGGCCGGACTCGACATGAGCTCACCGGCCCGCAGGGCTCCGGCCTTGGCCGCCTCGGCGAATTCGTCCGGGCGGGGCTCCTCCAGCCGGAACTCCTCCTTCGGCAGGAGATCCGCCTCCGACACGACTCCGACGACACGTCCCTCGCCTTCAAGGACGGGAAGGGCACTGACCTTCCACTGGTCCAAGAGCGCGACGATCTCCTTGTAGGGCGCGTCGCGGCCGATCGCGACGGCGGTGTGGGTCATGACGTCGCTGACGGTGTAGTGCGAGGCGGACATGGCGTTCTCCCGGAGGTGGGCGAGGGTCTACAGGCCGCTGCCGTGCGGGGCGTACAGATCGAGCAGCCGTACGCGGGCGGAGACGAGGCGACGAGCGAGCGTCTGCCCGACGAGCTGCCCGAGGGCGGAGCCGAGGTCCGGATCGGCGTTCTTCATCCGGCGCACGGCCATCGCATCGAACTCGTACGCCCGCACACGTGTCATGGCCTCCGCTCCGGAGTGCCGGCGATACGGGGCGAACAGCCAAGACCATCCGAGCAGCTCACCCGCGTTCACGGTGTCGATCACCGCCGACCGTGTGCCAGGCACCGAGACGTCCAAGGTGACCGTGCCCGTCCGAAGGATCCAGAAGCGCAGGGCGGGATCGCCCTCCTCGAACAGTCGGGTGCCTTCCTGGAGGTCCACCGGGCGGCTGCAGACCATCAGCCGCGCATGCTGGTCGGCGGACAGAAGCGTCGTGAGCCTGGGGGAAGCAAGTGAGCTCATCGGGGACCTCCTGATCGGGTGTCCGCATCCAGTTTCCGCTCCACATCACGGGGAGCGGGAGGGCCGGATGGCCCCCACTTCGCTGCCCGCAACGCGTGTCCCACCCTGCCGATGTGGGAAACGGCGATCGAGGTGGATGACGAGACGCGTCGTCGTGGCCTGGGACGCGCACTGGCCATTGCCGTCCGCCGTCTCGCACCTGACGGAGAACCGGTGGTACGGCGAGCGCTCGGCAGTTGCTTGTACGGGCCCGCCGCCTCCGCCACCGTCTACCCGCTGATGGCACGGGCAGGAATCGAGGTCGTTCGAACCACCAAGAGCGAATGTGGCCCACGTCACCTATGGCGCCTGTCAGGAATCGGGGCGCTGTTCCGCTCAAGTCACCGAGAGCCAAGCGAACGAAGAGGAGTAACACCATGAAGCACCGCATCGTCGTCCTCGGCGCCGGCTATGCCGGGGCCTACGCGGCCGGGACCCTGGCCCGCCGGCTGTCGCCGGAGGACACCGAGGTCACCGTGGTCAACGTCGAGCCGGACTTCGTCCAGCGGTTGCGGCTGCACCAGCTCGCGGCCGGCCAGGAGATCGAGGCTCCCCGGCTCACCGAGGTCTTCGCCGGCACGGGGATACGGCTGCGCCTGGCCCGTGTCACGGCCGTCGACCCCGAACGCCAGGTCGTCGCCGTGGCCGACGCCGACGGCGGCGGCCAGATCGGTTACGACACGCTTGTCTACGCGCTGGGCAGCCACGGTGACGACCGCGGCGTCCCCGGCGTGGCCGAGCACGCCTTCGACGTCGCCGCCCGGCCCTCCGCGCTGCGCCTGCGTGAGCGCCTGGACGGCCTGGAGAAGCGAGGCGAAGGCGTGAAAGTCCTGGTCGTCGGCGACGGCTTGACCGGCATCGAGACCGCCACCGAGATCGCCGAATCCCGCCCCGGCCTCTCGGTGACGCTGGTCGCCCGCGGAGAGCTGGGCGCCCAGCTCTCCGCCGGAGCCCGCGGCCACCTGCGCCAGGTCTGCGATCGGCTGGGCGTCATCGTCCTGGAGCACACGAGCGTCGACGCCGTCGAGGAGACGCGGGTGCTGTGCGCGGACGGCACCGCCCTGGCGTCCGACGCGACCGTGTGGACGGCCGGGTTCGCGGTCAGCTCCATCGCCGCCGTCGGCGGGCTCGAGGTCACCGGGGACGGCCGGATCGTGGTCGATCGCACCATGCGGTCGGTCTCGCACCCGAACGTCTACGCCGTCGGCGACAGCGGCTACGTCATCGGCGACAACGGCCGGCCGCTGCCGATGTCCTGCGCCTCGGCCGGCTACACCGGCCGGCAGGCCGTGGACGCGATCGTCGGACGCCTGACCGGCGGCAAGATCGCGAACACCAAGCTGGAGTACCCGGGCAACCACATCAGCCTCGGGCGGCAGGACGGAATCCTGCAGTTGGTCGACGGCGAAGGACAGGCGAAGCCGAAGTTCATGGGCGGCCGGAAGGCCGCCCGGATCAAGGCGGGCATCCTCAGGATGTCGTTGTGGGCCACCGAGCACCCGACCTTCGGCCTGCCCAAGCGCAAGCACCACCTCCTGGCCGCCGCGCCGAAGGCGTCCGCTGCGGAGAAGGCGGTCGCGTAGCCGGCGGGTCGCGCTACACGATCTCGAGCCACTCGGCAAGAAACTCCCCCCTCTCAAGGAGCAGGCATGTCCACTCAGGCCGCGCCCGCAGCCGACACGTCCCACTCACCCTCCCCCTGGCCGGCCGTCGCGAGGGCGGTCACCCTGCTCACGGTGAGCATCAGCCTGCTGCTCATCGCCTTCGCCTGGCCGTCGGTGCGCTCATCGGTGCATGACGTGCCGATCGCCGTCGCCGGGCCCGCCCCCGCGGTCCAGCAGATGACGGCCGTACTCGACCAACGGCTTCCCGACGGCTTCGAGATCGTCGAGGTCGCCGACACCGCCGCCGCCGAACGCCTGATCCGCGATCGTGAGGTGTACGGGGCGATCGACCTCAGCTCCGGCACCCCGCAGGTCGTCACCGCGTCCGCCGGAAGCGCCGCCGTCGCCCAGGCCCTGAACAGCATCGCGACCGGCCTCGGCCGGACGCAGGGAGTCGGCACCGCTGTCGCCGCCCGCGACCTCGTCCCGCTGCCGGCCGACGACCCACGTGGCGCCGGACTGGCCGCCGGAGCCCTGCCGTTGGTCATGGGCGGCCTGCTCGCCGCCCTGCTGCTGACCAGGCTCGTCCGCGGCAGCATCCGCCGCGCCGTCGGAGCGCTCGCCTTCGCCGTCACCGGCGGACTCGCCGTGGCGGCGATCCTGCAGTTCTGGTTCGGCTCGCTCGACGGCTCGTACGCCGCCAACACCGGGGCCGTCGCCCTGACCGTCGCGGCCATCGCCCTGACCATCCTCGGTCTCGAGTCACTGCTCGGGTACGTCGGCTTCGGCCTCGGCGCCGCCACCATGATGCTCATCGGCAACCCCCTGTCGGGCACCGCGACCGCACCCGAGATGCTGCCCGACTGGTCCGGCACCCTCGGCCAACTGCTACCACCCGGGGCCGGTGGCCAACTGCTGCGCTCCACCGCCTTCTTCGACGCTCACGGCGCCACCCGCCCCGCCACCGTCCTGGCGGCGTGGCTCACGCTCGGTACGGTGCTGTGCCTGGCCGGCGACCTGCGCCGACGCCCTCCCGCCACCACCGAAGAAACGGCCGTCCAGCCCGCCGCGCACGCGGCGGTCTGACCCCCTCCTCGCCCACCGACACGGCGCGCAACACCCCACCCCCACAGGGAGAACGCCCCGAGTCGAGCCTTCCGCCACACCACATAGGGTGGTCCGCATGGACAGCACCGCCACTGATCGCTTCGACACCAGCCGCTTCGAGGCGAGCCGGAACCGACTGGCCTCGCTGGCGTACCGGCTGCTGGGCTCCGCCACCGACGCCGAAGACGCGGTGCAGGACGCGTTCCTGCACTGGCAGGCCGCGGACCGGCAGCGCATCAGGGTTCCGGAGGCATGGCTGACCAAGGTCGTCACCAACCTGTGCCTGGACCGGCTCCGCTCGGCACAGGCCCGCCGTGAACGCACCGCCGGCGCCTGGATGCCCGAACCGCTCCTCGACGGCGATGTGCTGCTCGGCCCGGCCGACACGTTCGAGCAACGCGAGTCGGTCTCCCTGGCCCTGCTGACCCTCATGGAGCGCCTGTCCCCCCTTGAGCGGGCCGTCTACGTCCTGCGCGAAGCGTTCTCCTACGGTCACGCCGAGATCGCCGAGATCCTCGACATCACCGAATCCGCAAGCCAGCAGCACCTCCACCGGGCCCGGCGCCGCATCACCGCCGCGCGCCGCGGCGACGGCGAAGTCGACCCGGCATCCGCCCGCAGGATCGTCGAGGAGTTCCTCGCAGCCGCCGCCTCGGGTCGCACCGAACGGCTGGTGGCGCTGCTCACCGACGACGCGACCGCGATCTCGGACGGCATGGGCGGCACGGCCCAGAAGCTGCTGCGGTTCGACACTCCGCAGCGCATCGCCGCTGTCGTACGGGCCGGCTTCAAGCCCACACCGGCGAAGCGGCGACTGGCCGGCGGCACACCGGCCATCCACTACGCGGTCGTCAACGGCGCCCCCGCCATCCTGTTCGTCCTCGCCGACCAGGTCATCGGCGCCGTGACCTTCGACATCGCGGGCGGCAGGATCGCGACCGTGCGCGGCATCGCCGCCCCCGCCCGTCTCGTCCGCCTCACCGAAGCCTGGCGGGAGCACGGACCGGACACGCCGCTCGTCGCCCAGTGGTGACCCGCCGCTTCCAGGCCGCCGAGTCCGAACGGTGCCGCGCGGTCCAGACGGAGGCGGGCCGTGCTGGAACGTCCGATCACGCTGCGCTCACGCAGGAGAGCCAGGGGTATTCGCCGTGGTCGGGGCTCTGAGCACGCCTTCTTCGCCGCCCGGGTGCTGTCCGCGGCTCGTCACTTTGTTCCTATACGGTGCCCCGGTACGTCTGGCGGAGCGCGGTTGGGGAGCGAGCGATGAGTGCGGGGTCGGGGCCTGCGGGCACGGGCGAGTTGAAGCGGCACCTGGGTGTGTTCGACGCCGTGGTGATCGGCCTGGGGTCGATGATCGGGGCGGGGATCTTCGCGGCCCTGGCTCCGGCGGCCGCCGCGGCTGGGTCGGGGCTGCTGCTCGGCCTGGCGTTGGCTGCGGTGGTGGCGTATTGCAACGCAATGTCCTCGGCGCGCCTCGCGGCCCGCTACCCCGCCTCCGGAGGTACGTACGTCTACGGGCGGGAGCGGCTGGGCGAGTTCTGGGGCTACCTCGCCGGATGGGCGTTCGTGGTCGGCAAGACCGCCTCCTGTGCGGCCATGGCGCTGACCGTCGGCTCGTACGTGTGGCCCGGTCAGGCTCATGCCGTCGCGGTCGCGGCGGTGGTGGCGCTGACCGCCGTCAACTACGCCGGGGTGCAGAAGTCCGCGTGGCTCACCCGCGTCATCGTCGCCGTGGTCCTGGCCGTGCTGACCGCCGTGGTGGTCGCCGCGGTCACCTCCGGCGATGCGGACACCGCCCAGCTCGGCATCGGTGAGGACGCGACCTTCGGCGGAGTGCTCCAAGCGGCGGGCCTGCTGTTCTTCGCATTCGCCGGCTACGCCCGCATCGCCACTCTGGGTGAGGAGGTCCGCGATCCCGCCCGCACGATCCCGAGGGCCATCCCGATCGCTCTCGGCATCGCCCTCGTCGTCTACACGGCCGTGGCCGTCGCCGTCCTGGTCGTCCTGGGCCCCCAGGGCCTCGCGGACGCCACCGCCCCGCTGTCGGATGCCGCGCGCGATGCAGGCGCGGACTGGCTGGCTCCGGTCGTACGGGTGGGCGCCGCAGTGGCCGCGCTCGGCTCGCTGCTCGCCCTGATCCTCGGGGTCTCGCGCACGACCTTGGCCATGGCCCGCGATCGGCATCTGCCGCATGCCCTGGCCGCCGTCCACCCGAAGTTCCGGGTGCCGCACCGTGCTGAACTCGTGGTCGGCGCCGTCGTCGCGGTGCTCGCCGCGACAGCCGACGTACGCGGGGCGATCGGCTTCTCCTCCTTCGGAGTGCTCGCCTACTACGCGATCGCCAACGCCGCCGCCTGGACCCTCGCCCCGGACGAGGGCCGACCGGCGCGGATTGTGCCGGTCGTCGGGCTGGCCGGTTGCCTCGTCCTCGCGTTCGCCCTGCCGGCCTCGTCGGTGATCTCCGGCGCCGCAGTTCTGGCTGCCGGTGCCGTTGCCTACGGGGTGCGTCGCGCGGTGACCGCCCGCGGGGCGTGACTGCGGCGGAGCTGCAGGCGCGCGTATCCGCGGCGGTCAGCCGGTGCGGCGGGAGCGGGACAGGGCCAGCCCGCCGAGGATCGCGGCGGTCAGCCCCGACAGCAGGGCCAAGGCGCCGGCGACTACTCCGTTGCCGGTGCCGGGACCACCGTCGGCGACGGCCAGATTCAGCACGCCGCCGACCAAAGCGATCAGCCCCGCCACCAGGGCCACAATGGCCCTCTTTTTCCCGCCTCTGCCGATAGGACGGACGGAGCGGGCCCGCGCCAGCCCGCCGATGACCGCGGCGGCCAGCCCCAGCAGCGCGGCCGCGGTGGCCCAGAATCGGGCGGTGGTCAGGGTGTACGCCTCGACGTCGGCGGACTGGGCCAGGTCGTGCGCTGCCGCTGGTGCGGCAAGTACGAGGCCCCCGAGCATGGCGGCCGCGGCGGTGACAAGCAGGCGACGAACGGACATGAAGGGTGCTCCTTGTTTTCCTGCGGCTGGACGTGGTCTGAGCATGTCGGTCGGACCCACCTCCGGTCGTCCCGCAGACGCAGGCACTTCGCACTGCCGCAGGCGCGGCAGGCGCCGCGAAAGTACTGCGTGCGTGGTAGTCGGCCGCTCGTCCGCGAGCGGGGATTCGCCCGCGGACGCCTCGGGCTACGGTGCGCGCGTGAGCAAAGGGCGGTTCCACGTTCGGGCCGGTGTCAGGGACTGGCTGATCGCCGCCGGCGCCGCCGGTGAAGCCCTCCGGCAGGCCGGCGAGGCATCGGACTGCTCGGGATGCGCGCACGCGTCACCGCCCTCGGAGGCCGCCTCCGAGCGGCTCCGCGCGGCGAGGGCGGCTACTTCCTGCACGCCGTACGGGTGGCGGCGCGGGGCGACGCCCTCCTCGCACCCTCGATCACCCGCAAGTTGATCAACCGGTACGTCACCCAGGCACTCCCCACGGCCACCGGCACAGCGCTAAAGGAACTGACCGGCCGCGAACGCGAGGCCGTCGTCCTGGTCGCACACGGTCTGTCGAACGACGAGATCGCGGCCCGCGTGGTGATCAGCCCGCTGACCGCGAAGACCCATGTCAACCGCGCCATGATCAAACTGGACGCCCGCGACCGCGCCCGACTCGTCGTCCTCGCCTACGAATCGGGCCTGGTCGCGCCTGGCAACACCTGAGGTACCCGTCAGGGCTTGAGGAGGGCGGCGGCCTCTCGGGCGGCGTCGACGACTCCGGCGCGGGCGGCTTGCCTGTCGTCGTCGCTGCGGGCGTGGGCCAGGTAGATCACGATGTTGCTGCGGCGGAAGACGACTTGCGCGGTGATGTTCTTGCCGGGGACGGGCGGGCTGAAGCGGAGGAATGCTTCGTCGCCCAGGCCGAGCAGGTCTTCCTGGGTGTCCTTCTCCCAGCCCGGTTCACCGTCGGCGCGCTGTTCGCGCATGTCCTCCTGGGCCAGTTCGACGTTGAGGCGGCTGGCGAAGAGATGGACGTTGGCCCGATACTTCCCCTTCTCGCGAGGGGCGGACCAGGTGCAGGAGGCCACGTCCTCGCGTCCGCCGTACGCCTCCGGGACGAGCCGGTGGATCGTCTCGGGGGTGACGAGCTCGCAGAACTGCGGATCGGCCTTGAACTCGCCCTCCTGCTCGCCGTCCCACCACCGCCATGTCCAGAAGGCGGCCAGGGTGACGACGATCAGCGTGATCGCGGCGGCGAAGGCGAGGCGCGAGGGCGCGGTGGGCTGGGTCGGCACGACGGGCTCGACGGACGCGGCGGGCTCGGGGGGTATGGTCACCGCCGCAGCATAGGGGCCCCGGCCACGTGAGGATCCGGGGAATTCGCAGCGCGCCGGACTGCCCTGCCCTTCAGCGGAGTTCGGCCACGAGCCCGACACCGTCGATCTCCTTCAGGACCGGCGGGGACAGGTCCAGCGGGCTGCCGCCGAGGGCGACGTAGCCGATGCGGGCCTGGGGGTACGTCGTGTCCGTACCGGCGAGCTCGGTGCGCTCCGCCGGGGTCAGGGGTTCCCTGGGCTTCTCCACGCCCTCCGCACAGGTCTTGCCGCCGTAGGAGGCAGCGAACTCGGTCTGGGCGATCCGGGTCATGCGCGAACAGACAGCCGTGCCGTCGTGGGCGGCTGAGCGGAACGGCAAAGGCAGAGACACGCCCCGCCCGGCCCTGCGGATGTCAGACCGTCTGCGGGCCCATGAGCCGGACGAGGAGGTCGTCGAGGCTGACCAGCCCGGTGAGCGCACCGTCTTCGTTCCGTACGACGGCGAGGGAGGAGCGGCGGCGGCGCAGGTGCTCGACGGCCTCGGACACCGTGGTGCCGGGGGCCAGTTCGGGTACGGGGCGGGCGAGGTCGCGGGCGGTGAGGGTACGGCCGCGGGTGCGGGCGACAAGGGCGTCGCGGGCGTGGACGGAGCCGAGGATACGGTCGCCGTCGCGGACCAGGAGGCGCGAGCGGTCGGCGTCGGAGGCCCGGGCCAGCAGCGTGTCCAGGTCGGCGCCGGCCGGGATCGTGACGATGTCCGCGGCCGGGGTCTGGAATTCCGCCACCGGGGTCTGGGGTTCGGTCAGGGAGCGGGTGATGAGCAGCGAGTCGGTCCTGTTGATCAGGCCCAGGCGCTCGGACTCCTCCACGAGGTGGGTGAGCTGCTCGCGGTTGTGGACGGCGGCCAGTTCGTCACGGGGCTGCACGCGGCACATTCGTACAAGTGCGTTGCTGACCTTGTTGAGGATCCAGAGCAGCGGGCGCACCGCCTTGACCACGGCCCGGAAGGGCGGCGTGAGGAGCATCGCGGAGCGCTCGGGGTGGGCGATGGCCCAGGACTTGGGGGCCATCTCGCCGAGGACCATGTGGAGGAAGACCACGACGATCATGGCGACGGCGAAGGCGATGCCGTAGCTGAGGGCCGTGGGCAGTCCGAGCTTCACGAGCAGCGGGTCGAGCTCGTGGGAGATCGCCGGCTTGGAGATCGCGCCGAGGCCGAGGGTGCACAGGGTGATGCCGAGCTGCGCGCCCGCGAGCATCAGCGACAGCTCGCGCATGCCGGCGAGTGCGGCCTTGGCGCCGCGCTGCCCGTCGGCGACGGCCTTCTCGATGCGGTGCCTCTTGGCGGCGACGAGCGCGAACTCGGCGGCGACGAAGAAGCCGCTGCCGATCAGCAGCAGGACGGTGACGAAGAGCGCCATGGGGAAGCTCATGCCTGGGCCTCCTCGGCGGCAGACGGGACCTGTTCGATGCGGACGCGTTCGGGGACGTGGCGGTCGAGGCTGAGGACCTCGATGTGGACGTCGTCGACGGTGAGGCGGTCCCCGATCGTGGGGAAGCGGCCGAGGCGGTCGATGACGAGGCCGGCGACGGTGTCGTAGTCGTCGTCCTCGGGCAGCGCGATGCCGGTGGCGTCCTCGATCTCGTCGAGGCGACGTCCGGCGTCGACCTTCCAGCCGTCGCCGTCCGGTGCGGCCACGGTGACGACGGTGTCGCTCTCGTCGGCGATGTCTCCGACGAGCTCCTCCGCGATGTCCTCGTACGTGACGATGCCGGCGACGCCGCCGTGCTCGTCGAGGACGACGGCGAACTCGTCGTCGCGCTCCCGCATCTGCGCGACGGCCTGCGGCAGCGGCAGCGTGTCGGGCAGCAGGAGCGGTCGCCGGGCGGCTTCGCCCGCGGTGGTGGTGTCGAAGGCGGTCGCGGGCAGGCGCATCAGCTCGTTCACGCCCAGGACACCCGCGACGTCGTCGGGGTGGTCGCCGAGGACGGGGTAGTTGGAGTGGCCGTACGTGGCGATCAGCTCCACGGCCTCGGTGAGCGTGGAGTCCTTGCGTACGAAGACGGCGTCCACGCGCGGCACCATCACCTCGTCCATGGTCCGCTCCGAGAACTCCAGGGCGTGGTCGAGCAGCTCGGCGGTGGCGGGCGGCAGCTCGCCCTGTTCGTGGGACTCGCCGATGAGGTGGCTGAGCTCCTCCAGGGTTGCGCCGTGGTGCAGCTCCTCGACCGGCTCGATGCCGACCTTGCGGAGCAGCTTGTTGGCGGCGCCGTCGAAGACGCGGACGACCGGCCCGACGACCTTCAGGTAGATGAGGGTGGAGGCGGCGAGGGACTTGGCGAGCCGTTCGGGGACGGCGAGGGCCAGGTTCTTCGGTGCGAGTTCGCCGAGGACCATCTGCAGGACCGTCGCCACCACGAAGGCGAGGACCACGGAGATCGCCGAGACGGCGCCGGCGGACAGCCCCGTCCCCTCCAGGGCGGGCTTCAGGAGCGCTGAGACGGACGGCTCGGCGAGGAAGCCGACGACGAGGCCGGTGACGGTGATGCCGAGCTGGGCGCCGGAGAGCATGAACGAGAGCCGTTCGAGGACCGTCAGGGCGCGGGCTGCCCGCTTGTCGCCTGCCTCGGCCTCGCGGGCGAGCGCGAGCCGGTCGGCGGCGACGTAGGCGAACTCCTGGGCGACGAAGTACCCGGTGCCGGCGGTCAGGACGAGGACGGCCAGCAGGCCGAGAGCGGCGTTCATCGACCGCACCCCTTCAGGGCGTGGGTGGACGTCGGTCTGGCGGACGCGGACAAGAAGTGGCTCCTTGCAGAAGGGACAGAGCGTTGGAAGGGAGTATCGGGGGTGAGGGGGCCGCCGGACCGCCGGACCGCAGGCGGAAGGCCGACCGGGTTACACGGCGGCGGCCGGTCCGACCAGCTCGTCGAGGACGTCTTCCATGGTCACGTAGCCGAGGACGGCGCCGCCGGCGCCGGTGACGGCGGCCAGGTGGCTGTCGGCGGCCCGCAGCGCGGTGAGCGTGTCGTCGAGCGGGGTGTCGACGCGGACCCGGGTCACCGCGTGCAGCGCGGTCCGCGGGAAGGGCCTGTCCCGGTCGGTGACGCCGAGGGTGTCCTTGATGTGCAGGTAGCCGAGTACGGCTCCCGCCGGACCGGTGACCGGGAAGCGCGAGTAGCCGGCCTCGGCTGCGGCCCGCTCCAGTCCGGTGGGGGTGATGCGGTGGTCGACGGTCACCATGCGGGCGGCGGGGACGAGGATCTCGCCGACGGGGCGGGTGCCCAGTTCCAGGGCGTCGCGCAGTCGCTCCCCGTCGGCGGGGGAGAGCAGTCCGGCCTGGCTGGTGTCGTGGACCATCCGGGCGAGTTCGTCGTCGGTGAAGACGGAAGCGACCTCGTCCTTCGGCTCGACGCGCAGCAGCCGCAGCAGGGCGTTGGCGAAGGCGTTGATGCCGAAGATGACCGGCTTGAGGGCGCGGGTGAGGGCGACGAGCGGCGGGCCGAGGAGCAGCGCGGTCTTCACCGGGGCGGCGAGCGCGATGTTCTTCGGGACCATCTCGCCGATCAGCATGTGCGCGTACGTCGCCAGGGTGAGCGCGATGACGAACGCGATCGGGTGCACGAAGCCGTGCGGCACGTGCATCGCCTCGAAGACGGGTTCCAGCAGGTGGGCGATGGCCGGCTCGGCGACCGCGCCCAGGACGAGGGAGGAGACGGTGATGCCCAGCTGGGCGGTGGCGAGCAGCGCGGAGATGTGCTCCAGGCCCCACAGCGTCATTCGGGCCCGCCGGTCGCCCTCCCGGGCCAGGGGCTCGATCTGGCTGCGGCGGACGGAGATCAGGGAGAACTCGCCGCCGACGAAGAAGGCGTTCGTCAGGAGGGTGAGGAATCCGATGGCGAGCTGGACGGCGGTCATCGGGTCGCTCCGGCGTGCTGGTGCTCCGCCTGGTGAGCGGGCTCTGTGAGGTGGACGCGGTCCGCGCGGTGGTGCTCGATGTCGAGGACGTCGAGCCGCCAGCCGTCGAGCAGGATCGCATCGCCCTGGGCGGGGATGCGGCCGAGGCGGGTGGCGATCAGACCGGCCACCGTCTCGTACGGGCCTTCCGGCGCGCGCAGCCCTATGCGGGCCAGCTCGTCGATCCGTACGCCTCCGTCGGCCTCCCAGGTCGCCCGCCCGTCCTCGGTGGGCGGCGCGGGCAGCAGGTCGGGGACCTCGACGGGGTCGTGCTCGTCGCGGACCTCGCCCACGACCTCCTCGACGATGTCCTCCACCGTCGCCACGCCGGCCATGCCGCCGTACTCGTCGATCACGACGGCCATCGTGCGGCTCGCCCGCAGCCGCTCCAGGAGCCGGTCGGCGGGCAGCGTCTCGGGCACCAGGAGCGGCTCGGTCACCAGCTGGGTGATCGGAGTGGCCGCCCGGGCGGCCGGTTCCAGTGCGAGGACGTCACGGATGTGGACGGTGCCGATCACGTTGTCCAGGTTCACCCGGTAGACCGGGAAGCGGGACAGGCCGGTGGCGTACGTGAGGTTGGCGGCGTCGGCGGCCGTGGCCTGGGCCTCCAGGGCGCGAACGTCGACGCGCGGCGTCATGACGTTCTCCGCCGTCAGTTCGCCCAGGTGGAGCGTACGGACGAACAACTCGACGGAGTCCGCCTCGATGGCACCCTCGGCGGCCGAGTGCCGGGCAAGGGATGCCAGCTCGGCGGGCGTGCGGACGGAGTGCAGCTCCTCGGCCGGTTCCAGGCCGAAGCGGCGTACGAACCGGTTGGCGGTGTTGTTGAGGTGCCGGATGAACGGACCGAAAGCGGCGGTGAAGCCCCGCTGGGGGCCGGCCACGACCTTGGCGACGGCCAGCGGGCGCGAGATCGCCCAGTTCTTCGGAACGAGCTCGCCGACGACCATGAGCACGACAGTGGAGATCGCCACACCGAGAACAGTGGCGACGGAGGACGCCGCACCGCCCAGACCGATCGCCTCCAGCGGGCCGCGCAGCAACGCCGCGAGGGACGGCTCCGCGAGCATGCCGATCACCAGCGAGGTGACGGTGATACCGAGCTGGGCGCCGGAGAGCTGCACGGTCAGCCGTCGGACGGCACGCAGCGCGCTCTCGGCGCCGCGCTCCTCGGCCTCGGCGGCACGTTCCAGATCGCCACGCTCGACGGTCGTCAGGGAGAACTCGGCGGCGACGAAGACGGCGCAGGCCAGGGTGAGTCCGAGGGCGAGGAGCAACAGGAGGACTTCGGTCACCGTGCCACCCCCGCTCGCTCACCGAACGTCAGCAGGCAGGGTCCGGCACAGCCGGTACTCGGAGGCTCCATCGCGGGCCCGTGGCTCCTTCTCATGAACGACGTGGGGAGGAGGTCACGCCCCTCCCCGTACTTCTACACCCACTGTAAAGGACCCAGGTCCGGTGTCCACTGTTCACCCACCCACAGATTGCGCCGCCAGGAGTCGACCTCCGGGGTGCGTCCGACCGGCACGATCGAGTCTCCGGCCGTGGCGTCCAGGGTCGAATGGAGACTGTTTCCGGACTCTTTCTCCACGAACCTGCCGTCGCGCAAACCCAATTCGCCGGAACACCCCTATGCTCTACAGATGTGTAGAGGACGTGCGTGGTGTGCGCACGTTCTTCGTCGACCCCTGGAGGGCTGCTTCCGTGGCTTCGATCGACCTCGACAAGGTGCTGGACAAGGCATGGGTGGACAAGGAGCTGCCGGAGATCCTGGCCGCGCCGGTCGGGGCCCTCAAGGGCGTCTCCGACCGTGACGGTGAGCTGCTCCAGGAGGCGTTCGGGGTCAAGACGATCGCCGACCTCGCGGAGCTGAAGTACGTCCGCTGGGCACAGACGCTCGCCGCGCTCCACACCGCGACGAAGTAACCCACATACCGCCGTCGGCGCCCCACACCCCACCCGGGGCGCCGGCGGCATCCGACCAACAGGTACGAATGAAGGAGTGAACGCCACGATGGTGTTCAAGAGGCTGCTCGGCTCGCTCGGGGTCGGCGGCCCGTCAGTGGACACGGTCCTCGACCCGGGCGCGGTGACGCCGGGGGGAACGCTCGGCGGGCAGGTGCACCTCAAGGGTGGGAGTGCCGACTTCACCGTCGAGCACATCACCCTGGAGCTCGTGGCCCACGTCGAGGCCGAACACGACGGCGGGGAGTCCGAGGGGGCGGTGGTCTTCCACCGGCAGGTGGTGGGCGGGAACTTCCGCCTCGAGGAGGGTGAACTGCGCAACGTCCCGTTCTCCTTCCCCCTGCCGTGGGAGACGCCGATCACCGAGCTGTACGGCCAGGGCCTCGGCATCGCCCTCGGGGTACGAACCGAACTCGGCATCGCCGGCGAGAAGGACAAGGGCGACCTCGACCCGCTATCCGTACGCCCCCTGCCGGTCCAGGAAGCGGTCCTCGAAGCCCTCGGCCAGCTCGGCTTCGGCTTCAAGTCGGCCGACCTCGAACTCGGGCACATCCGGGGGACGGGCCAGCAGCTGCCCTTCTACCAGGAGATCGAGGTCGCCCCCTCGCCCCGGTACGCACACCAGGTCAACGAGATCGAAGTGACCTTCCTCGCCGGCCCGGCCGGAATGGAGGTCGTCCTGGAGGCGGACAAGCGCGGCGGATTCCTCTCCGAGGGCCACGACACCGTCAGCCGCTACACGGTCAGCCATCACGGCGTCGACCAGGTCGACTGGAACGCCGAGGTCGAGTCCTGGATGCGGCAGCTCGTCGAGCATCGTGCCTCGTACGGTTCACCCTCCCCGTACGGCTCCCACGACGCCTACGGCCACGGGGCTCCGCACGCCGACAAGGATCACCACGGCCACCACGGCGACGGGCACGGTCACCGCTCCGGTCCGGGCATGGGCACTGCGGTCGCGGCGGGTGCGGCCGGGCTCGCCGTCGGTGTCGTCGGCGGCATGGTCGCGGCCGAAGCCGTCGACGAGATCGGCGACTTCTTCGAAGGCGACGAAGAGGAAGAGGAGGAAGGCGGCGAGGGCTGAGACCAGCCGCCTGTCGGGCGCTCGCCCGGCCGCTGCCTCCTGGGCCCGCGACCGCATCCCGGTCGCGGGCCTTCTCTCATCCAGGGGTCAAGGGGTGCCGCTCGCGGGGCGGACCTCGATGGGCGACTCGCCAAGGAAGCCGCCTCCCTTGCGGCAAGGTTCCAGAGGCGTTGACTGGAACGGCGCCGACCGCGCCACCAGCACCTGATAGCTTCTACATCAATGTAGAAGGTGCGGGTGGTCCGGACCGTCCTCATCCGGCCCGGACCACCCCCGACACGTAACGGAGGTCCGAAGATGGCCCTGTGGGACCGCTTCAAGGAGTCTGCATCGACGATGCAGACCCAGCTCATGGCGAAGAAGAACGACCTGAAGAGCGGCGCTTTCCGTGACGCCAGCATGGCGATGTGCGCGCTCGTCGCCGCCGCCGACGGCAGCATCGACCCGTCCGAGCGCCAGAAGGTCGCCCAGCTCATCATGAGCAACGACGTCCTGCGGAACTTCCCGGGGGACGACCTCCAGCGCCGCTTCGACGCCAACTGCGACAAGCTCACCGCCGACTTCGACTTCGGCAAGGTCAGCGTCCTCCAGGAGGTCGCGAAGGCGAAGAAGAAGCCCGCCGAGGCCCGCGCCGTCATCCAGATCGGCATCATCATCGGCGGCGCCGACGGCGATTTCGACAAGGACGAGCAGGCGGTCGTACGGGAGGCGTGCTACGCCCTCGACCTCCCCCCGCACGAGTTCGACCTGTAGTCCCCTCGCCGGGAGAGGGGCCCGAGCCGTCGTCGCGGGCCCCGCCTCCCCCTTCAGGCCAGGTCCGTCAGCTCCTCCGCGAACACCTGCGACAACGGCTGCGGCCCCACGTACTGCTGGCAGTTGCACTGCCCGGCCTCGTAACGGACCGGTTTCTTGTTCTCGTCCCAGGCGGTCGGCACCTCGACCCGCTCATGGCACCGGCCCTGCTTGTCGTGCTTCGCCAGGTGGTGCGTGCACCCGCACACCGGCTCCGGCATCTTGTGTACGGCCTCAAGGGCCAGACGTTCCTGCTTCGCCGCATCCAGCAGCTCCATCTTGCGCTCATGCCGGTGGCGCAGCGCGGTCCGGGCGTTGTCGACCGCCCACGCGAAGCCGCCCGTCCAGAACAGGATGAGGACCAACCAGAACCAGTTCACCATTCCCCCTGTTTCCCCTGGTACTTGGACATCAGCATAGGACCGGACCCGGCCGTACAGCTCGTCGGCAACCGCTCTTGTCCGGAGCTAGAGCGGGGTCGCCGCCTTCAGGATCAGGAAGAGCGTGACGGCCGAGTTCGCCGAGGACAGTGCGGAGATCGTGGTGCCGGCCGCCGCCCCCCACGCGGCCAGGCCCGCGCTGGTGAACAAGGACGGCCACAGGCGTGCGGCCGGAGCAGGGCCCAGCAGAGCGGCCACGCGGCGGGGCGCGGGACCGGCCGAGGCGAATCCCGCCAGCGTCACCGCAGGTGCGCCACGGGAGATCAGCGCGGCCTTGCCGACAGCCCGCGCTACGGTCCGGCGGCTGCCGATCCGGGTGGCCGCCTCTTCGTCCGCCCACCGCTCGGTGGTGTACGTGACCGCTGTGCGCAGGGGCCGCAGGAACGGGTTGGCGCGTGCGGCGAGTTGCACGGTCAGCAGGAACCTGTGGTGGCGGGCGGTCAGGTGGGCACGCTCGTGGGCGAACAGCGCGCGCCGCTCCGGGCCGGTCAGGGTGGCGAGCATCGCGGTCGTGACCACGACACGGTCCTTCCGGCCCGGCAGGGCGTACGCGTACGGGTTCGCGTCGGGCAACACCACGACCGACGTCGCGGGCAGGCCCTCCAGCGCGCGGCCGGCACGGCGGCGTACGCGATGGTGCCGCCAGGCGGCCCTGGCGCAGGAGGCGAGAACGAGGATCAGGGTGGGGATGGCGAGCTTGCCCGCGATCTCGTCGTAGGGGACGGCCTCGCGGACCTCGGGGTCGGACCAGCCGTCCGGCAGCGGGTTGCCGGGTAGTTGGGCGGTGCCGACCACCATCAGCAGCGCAAGGGACAGCGTGCTGCACATGGCGAGCACACCGGAGACGCCGGTCAGTAGCCAGGTGGCCATCCGCGGATGCAAGTGGTGCTCGGCAAGGCGTGCGACCGGCCATGCCGTCAAGGGCAGGACCAGTGGCAGGAAGACGAAGACTCCCATGCCGTCAGTCTTCCCCCTCGGTGGGGTCCTGAGCCAGCAGATCGCGCAGCAGGCGCTCGTCATGAGGTGAGAGGGCCGTCACAAAGCTGGCCAGCACGGCCCCCCGGTCCGCCTCGCCGTCCAGGACCTTCCGCATCCGCAGCGCTGCGAGCCCGGCCTCGTCCGCGACCGCCGTCCACTCGAACGACCGACCCACCCGCTCCCTGCTCACCGCCCCCTTGACGTGCAGACGCGTCAGGATCGTGATGACGGTCGTGTAGGCGAGATCGCCGCCAAGACGCTCCTGCACCCATCCCGCGGTGCGGGCGCCCGGAGCCTGCCGCAGGGCGGCCAGCACCTGCGCTTCGAGCTCGCCCTGGCCCCGCCGCCGGGGATGCGTGTCGTGGTCCTCCCGCTTGGCCTTCGTCATTCCGCCGCCCTCCCGTCGACTCGTCCCGCCCGTGTGGGGCGGTTCATCGTACTGAGACGACACGCATCCGCCCGCTTCTGTTCGCCTGGAGTTGGCGGGCGACGCCGTCGAGAAGCGAGGGGTCCCGATTTCTGCCCTTCCTGCATCTTCTACATCATTGTAGATTTACAGGCTCCAGCACGCTACGGCCAGGAAGTGAAGATGACATGGGTGTGAGCCTCTCCAAGGGCGGCAACGTCTCGCTGAGCAAGGAGGCGCCGGGGCTGACCGCCGTCCTGGTCGGCCTGGGCTGGGACGTCCGCACGACCACCGGGAGCGACTACGACCTCGACGCGAGCGCCCTACTCCTGAACGACACGGGGAAGGTCGCCTCCGACCGGCACTTCGTCTTCTACAACAACCTCACCAGCCCGGACGGTTCGGTCGAGCACACCGGCGACAACCTCACCGGCGAGGGCGACGGCGACGACGAGGCCATCAAGGTCAACCTGGCAGCCGTGCCCGCCGACATCACGAAGATCACCTTCCCGGTCTCCATCCATGACGCCGAGAACCGGGGCCAAAGCTTCGGCCAGGTCCGCCACGCCTTCATCCGCGTGGTCAACCAGGCCGGCGGCGCCGAACTCGCCCGCTACGACCTCTCGGAGGACGCAGCCACCGAGACCGCGGTGATCTTCGGCGAGCTCTACCGACACGGCACCGAATGGAAGTTCCGGGCCGTGGGCCAGGGCTACGCCTCCGGACTCGCCGGCATCGCGGCCGACTTCGGCGTCAACGTCTGAGACACCGAACGAGCCAGCCCCCTCCAGAGAACGGAACACCGTGTTCGGAATCAGCGAGATGGCGATCATCCTGATCGTCGTCATTCTGCTTCTCGGAGCCAAGAAGCTGCCCGACCTCGCCCGCAGCGCGGGCAAGGCGGCCCGCATCCTCAAGAGCGAGACGCGGGCGATGAAGGCCGACGGCACCCCGGACCAGCAGGCCACCTACCAGGTCACCGAGAACCGCCCCCACCAGGACCCGGCCGCCCAGCCCGACAGCCAACGCCCCGAAGCCTCGCCCGGGCACACGCCGGGGAACACGTGCCCCTGAGGCCGAGAACGCCTCCGTGCGGGATGGATGTCGGTTCAGTCGAAGGCCGGCTCGCGGAAGGCGCTGCGTACGAACCCGCGCCACAAGTGTGGGAATCACCGATACCCCGCTCGGGCGAGTCGGCGGCGTTCCCGGCCCGCTCGCCAGAGCCGGTGCGATTGTGCACGGCGCGAACTATGACACTGCGAGCTCCGCCCCCTGCGCCGAAGGCACGCTTGAGTGCCTCGGCGACGCGCAGCTGGTGAAGGCGACGGCCATCAACGGGGTACTGCCGGACTTGAACAGCGCCATCGACCACGCGGCCTTCGAGGTGCTGCGCTCGCTGCACCCGGCGCTGAACTTCGACGACGAGATCGCCGCCGCCCGCTCCACCATCCCCGCTGTCGTGACCCCCGCGCAGCGCGAGGCCGGCACCGAGGTCGGACAGATGACCGCTGCCGCGACGATCGCCACCCGCCAGAACGACGGCTCGGCGCCCGTCGCCCCGTATGCCGGCTTCACCGGCCCGGATACTGGCGTCCCACCGGCACCGGTGACGGCGCCACCCGCAGTGGGGTCTGGTCAAGCCCTTCGGCATGGCGTCGAGCGCGCAGTTCCGCCCCGCCGGCCCGGCTGGGCACACGCAGATGAGCACGCTGCTGCCGAGCCGGGCGTACGCCGACCAGGTCGACGACGTGAAGAGCCTCGTCGGCGCGGAATCGATCACCCGGACCGCCGACCAGACGAAGGCGGAGCTGTTCCTTCGAGATCGACGCCGCGGCCGGGAAGCCGGTACTCCACCGCCAGGTCACCAGCGACACCAGCCACGACGTCGCGCTCCAGCTACCGGAAGGCACCCGTGCTCCGGGACGGCAGAGCGCCCCCGGCCCGCTCGTGACGAAGACCCCTTCATTGTCCTTGGCCCTTCCGACCGATCCCGAAGACGGGTTGGGTAGAGGCGAGAGCGTCGACGATTGAAGAACGGGGACTGCCTTGGAACGCAGCATCAAGAGGAATCTGGGGATGGGCCTCGGCGTTGCCGCCGTGATGGTCGTGACGGCAGGGCTGGTGTGGTTCAAGCCCTGGGCCTTGTGGGTGGACGAGACGGTCAACGAATCGCTGCCCTCCGCGAGCTCACCCGCTATCACGTCCTCGGCCACGCCCGCGACGGGCACGGCTTCGTCCACGCCGGAGGCCACCGCCCCCGCCGGTCCCGTCACTCTCGCGCAGGGCACGTTCATCAGCCATGAACACGAGACCACCGGCACCGTGAAGGTCGTCCGGCTCGCGGACGGCAGCCACACCCTGCGTCTCGAGGGTCTCGACACGAGCAACGGCCCCG
>NZ_BMSF01000016.1 GCF_014649015.1 Streptomyces narbonensis | reverse complement strand
CCGCGCCGGCCCGTGATGATGAACGCCTCGCTGGGCCCGGCGACCTTGTAACGGGTGATGACGACGAGGCCGAGCAGCACCAGGAGAACGACGATGCCCACCACGGCGGTGAGGACAGGGCCCATGAGGAACCCCCTTCGATCAGAAGAAAAAGCCAGAGTTGGAAGACAGACGGGTTCGCCCGGTCAGCGTTCGACCGGGCGGACGGAGACGGACGTCGGTGAGAGCACGGAGTCGACCCACACCTCGATGCCGCGCGCGACGGGCACGCCGGCCTTCGCCGCGTACTTCACCGGCTGGCCCGCGAGGTACAGCAGCACCTCGCCGTAACCGTCCACGGGGATGGCCGTCACCACCGACCCGTTCGTACCGGCCAGGTCGTCTTCCCGGGGTGCGGACGCGGAGCCGTCGCGGAGGAGCACCCGGCCGAACCGCCAGGTCCCCCACCCCACGACGCCCCCCCGCGACCGCGCCCGCACCGGCGGCGACCCCCGCCCCCGTGGCGGTCGTCCCGAGGACGATCGCCCCCGTGAAGCCGAGCGCCGAGACGAACCCGGCGATCACCGGCAACGACAGGAACCCGTCCAGACCTCCGCCGATCGAGTCGAGGACCCCCTCCAGCACCCCGTCGAAGACCAGCGAGAGGACGAGGAGCACGAGACCCGCGATGCCGAGACCGAGAAACCAGCTCATGTGCGCCACCTGCCCCGTGCCTTGCTTCTCCCGTTGTTCCAGGATGGTTCCACGGGGCGGCGGGGTTGTTCACTGCCTGGTTCCGGCAGTCTTTACGCGCTCTTAATGCCGCCTGCGGGCTTCTATGAACTCGGCCACGAGGACGGCGAGTCGCTCGGGGGACTCCTCCGGCAGGAGATGCCCGGCGCCGTCGAGAACGCGCAGATGGGTGCCGAGCCGCTGCTCGGCCGCGGGCCCCAGGCGGGCCGGGGGCAGGAAGACGTCGCGCGATCCCGTCACCACCATGTTCGCCACGCTCCGGGCGTGCGCCAGGACGGACGACGGCAGAGGCGCGGGAGCGAGGCTGCTGCGGCAGCAACTGCCCACCAGCGCCATCCACCGGCTGAGCTCGTCCGATACCGACGCACCGGACGACGACATGTGCCGCACGAGCCGCTCGGCCCGCGGTACGGAGGGGCGGAGCAACCAGGGCACCGTCGCGCCCAGCACGGAGGCGCCGACCCGCAGTCGTACCAGCCCGGCCGTCGACACGAGCACACGACCGGAGATCAGGTCGGAGCCGGAGGCGAGGGCGATCGCGCCGCCGAGCGAATGTCCCACGACCACGGCCGGTTCGGACGTCACCTGCGGCAGGATTTCGGTGAGCCACCGCCCGTACCGGTCCATGCGCCGGCGGCGCGGGCGTTCACCGGCGCTGAGGCCGGGCTGGCCCGGCACGTCGAGGACGATCAGGGATGCGACCCGCGACAGCGCTTCCGCGAAGCCCAGGGACACGGCCGCGTTCATGTTCGTCCCGGGTAGCAGCACGAGCGCCCCCCGCCCCGGCTTCGGGTCGGGCCCGGTCCGGACCACGTTCGTCAGGCCGGCGGACGTCTCGACCTGCCATCGGTCGTGAGGGACCGGCCAGGCGGCCAGGCGCGCCTCGCACCAGTCCCGTACCCGTTCCCGCGCGGCCGGACTGCGGTAGATCGACGACGGCATGGCCGCATCGTAGGCACCCTGCCGTCCGGGCAGCAGAGGCGCGGGTATGGTGGCGGCCGTTCTTGACGCGTCGCTGACGCGTCACCTGCACAAGACGTGACGTATCCACAGGAGAGGGGGCGTCGGAACCGTGGCCACCGTCGCAGGGCACCGTGCGCGCTCGTTCTTCTCGGCGCATCCGGCCCGCACCGTGGTCCTTGCCTTCGCCGGCGTCGTGGTGATCGGCACCGTCCTGTTGATGCTGCCGCTCGCCACCGAGGACGGTGGCGCCCCCGGTGTGCTGACCGCGCTGTTCACCTCGACCTCCGCCGTCTGTGTGACGGGTCTCGCGGTCGTGGACACGGGCACGTACTGGAGCGGCTTCGGTGAGGGCGTCATCCTGATTCTGATCCAGGTCGGCGGCTTCGGCATCATGGCCATGGCCTCCCTCCTCGCCCTGCTGGTCTCGGGTCGGCTGCGGCTGCGGATGCAGCTGACGGCGCAGGCCGAGACGAAGAGCCTGGGCATCGGGGACGTACGCCGCGTCCTGCTCGGCGTCGCCGGCACCACGCTGATGGTCGAGCTGGCCGTGGCCGCCTGCCTGGCGCTGCGGTTCCGCTTCGGGTACGGAAGCGGGATCGGGGAAGCCGCTTACCTCGGTTTCTTCCACGCCGTGTCCGCGTTCAACAACGCCGGCTTCGGTCTCCACGCGGACAGCCTCACCCGCTACGCCCAGGACCCGTGGGTCACCCTGCCGATCGCCGTCGCCGTCATCCTGGGCGGCATCGGTTTCCCGGTCCTCCTTGAGATGCTGCGCCACCGCAACCGCGCCCGCACCACCGGCCGGAAGAACTGGACCCTGCACACCAGACTCACCGTCATCACCACCGTGGTGCTGCTGGTCGTCGGCACGGTACTCACGGGGCTGCTGGAGTGGACCAACCCGGCCACGCTCGGCGCGCATGACGTCTGGGGCAAGTTCCTCAACAGCTTCTTCTACTCGGCGATGAGCCGCACCGCGGGCTTCAACTCCCTCGACATCGGCGCCCTGCACGCCTCCACCCTCCTGATGACGTGCATGCTCATGTTCATCGGCGGCGGCAGCGCGGGGACCGCCGGCGGCATCAAGGTCACCACGTTCGCCGTCCTGGCCGCCGCGATCCTCGCCGAGGTGCGCGGCGAGCCGAACTCCGTAGTGCTCGGCCGCCGCCTCGCGCCGCATGTGCTGCGTCAGGCCCTGACGGTGGCACTTCTCGGAGTGGGTCTTGTCATGAGTGCCACGCTCGCCCTGCTCTCGGTGAGCACGGCGTCGTTCGAAGCCGTGCTGTTCGAGGTCGTGTCCGCCTTCGCGACCGTGGGCCTGTCCACGGGCATCACCGCCGACCTGCCCGCCGCCGGACAGCTCATCCTCGTCGTCCTGATGTTCATCGGCCGCATCGGCCCCATCACCCTGGTCTCCGCGCTCGCGCTACGTGAGCGCACACGACGGTACGAACTGCCCGAGGAGCGACCCGTCATTGGCTAACTACCTCCACAACCTCCGCAAGCGGCGCCGCCAACGGCTCACCGAACAGCACCCGCCCACCGGCGACCAGCGCGTCGCCGTCATCGGCCTCGGGCGCTTCGGCAGCTCGCTGGCCAACGAGCTGATGCGCCGGGGCTGGGACGTCCTGGGCATCGACACCGACGCCCGACTGGTCCAGAAGTACAGCGACAGTCTCACCCACGCCGCCACGGCGGACTGCACCGATCCCGACGTCCTGAATCAGCTCGGCGTCCACGACTTCTCCAGCGCCGTCGTGGGCATCGGCAGCGACATCGAGGCGAGCATCCTCATCAGCTCCAACCTCCTCGAAGCAGGCGTCCCCAACATCTGGGCCAAGGCCATCAGCCGCCAGCACGGCAAGATCCTCGAACGCCTCGGCGTGCACCACGTCGTGCTTCCCGAGCACGAGATGGGCGAGCGCGTCGCCCACCTCGTCACCGGCCGCATGCTCGACTTCATCGAATTCGACGACGACTACGCCCTCGTCAAGACCGTCGCTCCCAAGGCCGCCACCGGACAGCCCCTCGGCCAGTCCAGAGTGCGCAGCGAGTACGGCATCACCGTCGTCGGCATCAAGCGCCCCGGCGAGGACTTCACATACGCCACCGCCGACACGGTCGTCGAACAGGGCGACATCATCGTCGTCACCGGCAAGACCAGCGCCGTGGAGACCTTCACCGAACTGCCCTGACAACTAGAATCAGCCATAGGTGAGCCGGGAAGCCTGGTCGGCACAGTCTTCCGCCTGCCCTGGAGCCCCCGGCCATGCCTCTCGCCCTTGTCGTACTCGCCCTGTGGGCGCTCGCCTTCCTGACGTTCAACACCGTCGTCAGCTTCTGGGTCTGGCGGATCAGCAGTCTGCCCCGCTGGCGACGGGCACTGCCCGGGCTGCTGCTGTGCGCCGGGCTCGCGGCCAGTCTCAGCCGGTCCGCCGGGACCACCACCATCGCCGAGGCGCTCGCATTCCCCCTCTACGTGACCACTGCTGGGATCTGCCTGTGCGAGATTCGCCGCCACCGGGCACGTTCCTCCCGCCCGGACAACTCCGGAGACCTGGCGTGACTACCTGGGTGAGCTGGGTCCTGCTGACCGGTGGTGCGGTGCTGCTCCTGGCACCGAGCATCGCCGTTCTTCTGGGCTGGAGGCCGAGCCGGCTTGCGCGGAGGGGCGCGCCCACCCGTCTGCTCGGTGCCGCAGGCGTCGTGCTGTACGGGGCGGTGCTGACGAGCGAGGTGGCGCGGCTCGCAGAGGCGCCGAGCGGCGTACCGAAAGCGTGCTCGTACATCGCGCTGGGGCTGATCGGGTGCGCGATCGTCCTCGTGGCCCTCTACGACTTTTTGGCAGAGCCCTCACGACGAAGAAGCCGCTGATGGACCGCGCGGCAGGACGTCGCGATGAGCCTGCGCGGGAGCCCCAGCCGCTCAGTGCCGCGTCCTGGCGGAGACCGCCACGGCAGCGGTGAACGCGAGCGCCAGTGCGCCGATCCCGCACAGCGGAGACTGCAGATGAGGCAAGAGGTACATCACGCTCCCGGCGGCTGTGAGCACTGAGCCGCAGGCCAGAAGCGGGGCGGACGGTCCGGTATGGGCTTCGCGTCGCCCGGGCTGCGGCATACGGCTGTCTCCTTCGGTCGAGGCCAAGCGTACGGAGCCGTGGTCACGCCTGCCGGAATTCGCCCCGCCCAGCGCCACGGCAGGCGGGCCGCAGTTCTCAGGCCCTTGGATGCCGTGCGTCGTACTGCTTCCGCCACGTGCCGATCAGGGTGGCCATCTCCCTCTGCATGAAGGCGTAGAAGTCCTCCATCTCGTCGAGCCGTCGTCCGACGGTACTGTCCCGCCCCGCCGACTTGATGCCCTCGGCTGCAGCGTCCACCATGGTGGCCAGCAGCACGTTCTGGCTGCCCATCAGAGTGGCCCAGGCGTGCTCGCGGAACCGGTAGTGGTCCCGGCGGCTGCCCGGGGCCGGGACGCGTTCGATCATGCCGGTAGGGATGAGCTGCTTGACGGCGCCGGAGACCGCGCCCGAGCTGATCTGCAAGACCTCGCAGAGGTCCGCGGCCGTCATCGTGTCGTCCTGGCTGAACAGCAGCGCGGTCATCACGCGGGCCGTGGTCTTCTGCATCCCGCCCTGAGCGAGGGTGAGCGCAAGCTTCTCGGCCGCTTCGCGCAGCCGTACGTCTTTCTCGTCCATCGTTCCTCCTTGACGCCGCCGCCTCAGCATAGTCAGCTCTCGCAACACTCAGACTGTTTACAGATCTCTGAACACTCGATACGTTCGGAGTTATGGAGAACGTGATCGAGCTCCGCGAGCTCACCAAGCGATACGGCGCCCGACGGGGACTGGCCGGCCTGACGCTCGAGGTGCGGACGGGTGAGGTCTTCGGCTTCCTCGGCCCCAATGGCGCGGGCAAGTCGACGACCATTCGCCTCCTGCTTGACCTGATCCGGCCCACCAGTGGCACCGCCACGGTGCTCGGGTTGTCACCACGTGCCCAGGGGACGGAACTTCGGGCCAGGACGGGATACCTGGCGGGCGATTTCGTCTGTGACGGGCGCCAGAACGTCCGCGGGTACCTCCGCTTCCTCGGCGCGCTGCGTGGTGGTGTGCCACAGCAGCACATCGACGACCTCGCCGACCGTCTCGGCCTGGACCAGAACACCCGGATCCGGAAGCTGTCCAAAGGCAACAGGCAGAAGGTCGGCCTCGTCCAGGCGTTCATGCACCGGCCCGAGCTCCTCGTCCTGGACGAGCCGACCACCGGCCTGGACCCGTTGGTGCAGCAGACCTTTCTCGACCTGGTCACCGAGACGGCGGCGGACGGCCGGACGGTCTTCATGTCCAGCCACGTCATGAGCGAGGTCGAAGCGGTCGCCGACCGTGTCGGCATCATCCGCGACGGGCGCCTCGCCGCACTCGACACCGTGGCCCATCTGCGGGCCGGAGCCGTCAGAGACGTCGAGGTCACCTTCGAGACGCCGGTGCCTCAGCACGCGTTCGCCGACCTGCCAGGCGCCGACCGGCTCGGCCTCGACATCACCCGCACCACCCTGAGCGGCCAGGTGGTCGGCAGCCCCGACGCCCTGATCAAGGCGCTCGCCGGCTACTCGGTGACCGGCCTGCGCGCGACCGAGCCCGCCCTTGAGGAGGTCTTCCACTCCTATTACGCCGGTGCGGAGGCGGCCCCCCGAACCTCTCCTTCCACCGCGGCCTGAGCCATCCGCGCGACACCGGAAAGGCCCACCATGAACACCGCCGTCTTCACCAAGTCGCTCACCGACAGCCGCCGCGCACTCGCCGGCTGGGCGCTCGGCACCGCGGCCGTAGGCATGACCTACGCGAGCACCTACCCCTCCCAACGGGACAACACGGCGAGCCTTCCCGAGGCGCTACGTGAGGCGCTGCACATCGACGCCACAGCGGCCGGCTATCTGCACGCCAGCGTCTTCGGCGTCATCCTGCCGCTGCTCGCCATGATCTACGGGGTCTCCACCGGCTCCCGCGCCCTCGCCGGTGACGAGGAGTCCGGCCGGCTCGACCTGCTCCTGGCCCATCCCGTGACCCGCACCAGCCTGGCCCTGCAGCGGTTCTGCGCGCTGACCGTGGGCGCGGGCGCGATCTCACTCCTCGTCTGGCTGGCCATGCTCGCCATCCGCGACAGCGCCGGGCTCACCAGCGTCACCCCTGCCGAGTTTCTCGCCCAATGCGTCAACCTGGCACTTCTCGCCGTCGTCTTCGGTGCCCTCGCCCTCGGGCTCGGCGCTGCACTCGGCCGCAGGACCGTCGTCCTGGCCACAACCGCGACCGTCGGCGTGCTCTCGTACACCGCCTACGCGGTCGCCGGTCAAATCGGCGCGGACTGGCTCGCCTACGCGTCCCCGTTCCACTACTACATCGGCGGTGAGCCGCTGAAGAACGGCTTCCAGTGGGGCGATGGTGCGGTCCTGGCCGTCACTGCCGTCACTGTCCTGGCTGTAGGCGTTATGCGCTTCAACCGCCGGGACGTCGGCTGATCCGGCAGGTGGACGGCCGCCAGGTGCTTGATCACGGCGCGGGGTGCACGGCCATGGCGGCAGGGCGTGACGCGGGTGACCCGTCTTCCCCCGTGGGCGGATTGGGCGGGGCACCCGGAACGGCCGTGAGAATCGAGGCCGGCACCACGATGACGGACAGCGCCACGGCGGCCACGACCCGACGGCTGCGGCGGACGGATCGGGCGGCCTCTGGCTGCGCGGATATCTCCGGGAACTCAGAGCGTGCCCGCCCTGCCTCGCACCCACCCCTTCACGGTCACAGCACCTGGTCGGGCCAGTCAAGGAGGCGCGCGCCGACGACGGCTGTCTGCAGGGTGTAGCGCTGGACGGGATCGCCGGGATCCGACCCTGTCAGACGGTGGATGCGGTCGAGGCGGTACGTCATGGCCCGCACGCTGAGGCTGAGGCGGCGGGCCGCCTGCGCGGTGACGCAGCCCGTGTCGAAGTACGCCGTGAGGGTGTCGAGCAGGGGCTTCGCGCCGCCGCGGGCCTGCTGGAGCGGGCCGAGGACGGTCTGGACGAGATCGGCCATGGCCTGCCGGTCACGGGTGAGGACCGGGTAGACGAGGAGGTCCGCGGCGTACAGAACTGGGTCGTCCAGGTCCATGCGGGCGGCGAGCTCGAGGGCGTTGAGGGCTTCCTCGTAGGAGTGGACGACGCCGCTGGTGCCGGGATGCGCCCTGCCGACGGCGACCTGACCGCCGTCGGTCGCCGCGTGGGCCTGTTTGGCGAAGTGGGCGAGTACTTCGGTTTCGTCGGCGGGCGCGACGCAGATCAGTCGCCCGTCCTTGGTGGTGAGCAGGATCCGGCGGTTGCCGAAGCGGGCGACGAGCGACGATTCGACGCTACGGGTCACCTCGTAGCCGTCGCTGTACGGCTCCGGGCCCTGGGCGACGGCGACGGCGTGGGCGTGGGACAGGAGCAGTCCGAAGCGCTCGGCGCGCTCGGCTATCCGGCCGAGATCGCTGCGGCCGTAGAGCAGGTCGTCGATGAACTCACGTCTCGCAGCCTCCTCCTGACGCATCAACAGGTGCTGCGCCCGCTCATGTCCTTCGGCGAAGGCGTCGACGGCCTGCTCGACCGCGCTCAGGAGGTGATCCGCAGTTGCCACCTGCAGCTCGGAGTGGACCCGTTGAGCCTCGGCGAGGTGGGCCCGGACGAGGGCGCGCAGCCCGATGCCGGCCTCCGCCGCACGCTCCCCACGGGAGCGCAGCGCCTCCCGCTCCTCCCGGGTGAGCCTGCGGCCGGTCGCACACACGCCCGCCAGGACCTCGGCGTACCCCTCCAGATACTCCACGGCCGTCTCCAGCTCCGTCACTGCCCCTCCCGGCATTCCTGACGCGTCCTTGACGAGTTCCTGACGCGTGGGGACAAGAGTGACACGTCGCTCGGCAGGGGCTCCTCACCGGCATCAAGGAGGCGTCAAAGTTTGCCTGGTTACGGCAATGCCGAAGGGATTGTCGATGCCTCAGAATGGCGCTGCGGCAGGACATCGGCGTCGCCCCGATGCCGGGAGACAGAAATCATCGTCTGAGGGGGGACAGCCATGGATGAGCTTCTGAGCGCCGCCTTCGGCTTCCCCGTGCTGCTGTTCAGCGCGGCCGTCGTCGCTGCCGTGGGGTTCTGGCTGCTGGTGCTGTGCGGTGTCGTAGAGCGCGGCGCCTTCGACTCCGACGTGGACACGCAGGCGCTGCGCCTGGGACGGGTTCCCGTCTCCGTGGCGGCCTCCGTGTTCCTCTTGGCCGGCTGGCTCCTGAGTCTCACCGGAGCCCTGTGGCGCGACCTCGCCGATCTGTCGCGTTCCTCGGCCTCCCTGCTCTCGCTCGCCCTCATGGTGCTCGCTCCCGCTGCCGCCTGGTGGGTGACCCGACGCCTCGTACGTCCCCTGGCGAAGCTGTTCCCCGATGAACCCGGGCTGTCCCGACGGTCCGCCGCCACCCTCCCGTAACACCACCCGAGCCTGCGGCTCCCCATCACTTCCATCGACACGGGGTTTCTCATGGATGCCTTCACCGTGGGCATCGGCGTGCTCGTCGCCGTTGTCCTGCTTTTCACCATCACTCTGCTCTTCGTGATCAGCCGACTGTTCCGCAAGGTGGAACAGGGCAAGGCGCTGATCGTCTCGAAGATGCGGAAGGTCGACGTCACTTTCACCGGACAGGTCGTTCTCCCCGTCCTGCACAAGGCCGAGGTCATGGACATCTCGGTGAAGACGATCGAGATCTCCCGCACCGGTCGGGACGGGCTGATCTGCCGGGACAACATCCGCGCCGACATCCGGATCTCGTTCTTCGTCCGGGTCAACAAGACCGTCGAGGACGTCATCAAGGTCGCGCAGGCGATCGGTACGGCGAGGGCGAGCGACAAGGAGACGCTGCAGGAGCTGTTCAACGCCAAGTTCTCCGAGGCGCTGAAGACTGTCGGCAAGCAGCTCGACTTCACCGATCTGTACACCAAGCGCGAGGAACTGCGGTTCCGGATCATCGAGATCATCGGCATCGACCTCAACGGCTACAGCCTGGAGGACGCGGCCATCGACTACCTGGAGCAGACCCCGCTCGCCCAGCTGGACGCCGGCAACATCCTGGATGCTCAGGGCATCCGGAAGATCACCGAACTCACGGCCGTCGAGAACGTCCGGACCAACGAACTGCGTCAGCACGAGCAGAAGGAGATCACCCGGCAGAACGTCGACGCCCGCGAGGCCATCCTGGAGTTGGAGCGGCGTCAGACTGACGCCGAGATCAAGCAGAGGCGTGAGATCGACACTGTACGGGCGCGTGAGGAGGCCGAGACGGCGCGGGTCGTGGAGGAGGAGCGGCTGCGGGCCCAGAGCGCCTTCCTGAAGACGGAGGAGCAGCTGGGAATCCAGCGTGAGAACCAGGCCCGCGAGGTCGCCGTCGCGCAGAAGAACCGTGAGCGGGTCATCGCGATCGAGAACGAGCGGATCGAGAAGGACCGCCTTCTGGAGGTCATCGCCCGGGACAGAGAGACGGAACTGACCCGTATCTCCGCCCAGAAGGAGGTGGAGTCGGAGCGCCGGGACATCGCCGAGGTGATCCGTGAGCGGATCGCGGTGGACCGTACGGTCGCCGAGCAGGAGGAGTCCATCAAGCGGCTGCGTACGGTCGAGGAGGCCGAGCGGACCCGCCAGGCCGTCGTCATCGCCGCCGAGGCGGAGGCGCAGGAGAGGCTGGTCAAGGACATCAAGGCGGCGGAGGCGGCCGAGCAGGCCGCCGTGCACCGGGCCGCCGAGGAGCTCACCCTGGCCGAGGCCCGCAACAAGGCCGCCGACATGGATGCCCACGCCAAGATCCGCCTCGCCGAGGGCGTACAGGCCGAAGCGGCCGCCGAAGGCCTCGCGGCCGCGCAGGTACGGGAGAAGGAGGCCGACGCGATCCAGAAGACCGGCCGCGCCGAGGCCGAGGCCACCGAGGCGCGACTGCGAGCCGAGGCCGAAGGGCTGCGGGCCAAGGCGCTCGCCGAGGCCACGGCGATCGGCGAGAAGCTGAAGGCGGAGGCCGAGGGGCTCAACCAGAAGGCGATCGCCGTCGCAGCATTCGACGAGGCGTCCCGAACGCACGAGGAGTACCGGCTGCGCCTGGAGGCGGAGAAGGAGATCCGGCTCGCCGGCCTCGACGTGCAGCGACAGGTCGCGGAAGCCCAGGCCACCGTGCTCGCGACCGGCCTGGAGAACGCCGACATCAACATCGTCGGCGGGGAGTCCGTCTTCCTCGACCGTCTCGTGCAGTCCATCGCGCTCGGCAAGTCCGTCGACGGCTTCGTGGACCACTCCCGGACCGCGCAGGCACTCGCCGGGCCCTGGCTCGACGGCGAGGGTTCCTTCACCGAGGACCTCACCAAGGTGCTCGGCTCGCTCTCCAGCGGCGACGTCCAGAACCTCAGCGTCTCCGCGCTGCTGGCGAAGGTCATGAAGTCCGGTGTCCTCGACGCGCACGCCCCCGGCCCGGCCACCGCGGTCCCGGCCGAGACCGCCGCGCTGAACGGCGCGGTCACGAACTGACCGCCCCGGGGGGAGCGGTCACAGAGGGTCCGGTGCCGGCATACGGGGGTTGTCGGCGCCGGACCCGTATCCACCACGGTACAAGGAGCGGGACGGGATGAGCGCGGGAATCGACCAGGACACGTACGCGGTACTCCGGGACCGGCTCGCCGGGCAGGCGGCGGAGCTGGGCAGGCGTGCCGGGGCCCTCAACGAGGCACGGATCGCGGCCTTCGGTTCCGGCGAGCTCGGCCTGACCGGCACCGGCCGGGTGCGTACCGAGCGCGCCTGCGTCCCCCGCGACGTCGTCGCCGTCGGCGACGACCTGTTGCTCCTCGGCTCCCACACGCCGTCCACGGGATCTTCCGAGACGGCGGTCGCCGATGTCTTCACCCTCTACGACCGCGACCTGAACGCGCTGCCCCAGGACGCGGTGCCCGGTCTGCTCGACGACCCCGGCTTCGTGCGGGAGTTCTCCGCGCTGCACCGCTACTTCCGTGGTGCGCGGCTGCTGCGGCTGCGCCGGGTGGAGGGCCGGCTCCTCGCCGTCTTCCGGACCGGGGAGCAGGACGCCGACCTCCGTGTCCTGCGCTGGTCCGTCGATCCGGCCGGAGGGACGCGATTCCTCGACGCCCAGGGCGAGCGCGACCACGTCTTTCCGCCCGCCCACGACGTCGACTGGGTGGCCACGACCCGCGACGACCACGTCCTGGGCCGCCACCCGCACATCGCGCTCGACGGCCGGGTCTTCGTCTCCACGGTCGGCGGGGCGTTGACGGTCAAGACGCAGAACGACACCGAGACGACCGAGGGTGTCCACACGGAGCCGGTCGAGGAGCCGTTGCAGTCGCTGGCCGACGCGGAGGTGGCCTACGCGGTGGTGGGCGCCCTGACTCTCGTGCGCGTCCGCCCGTACAAGGAGGAGGCCCCCCGTCACCTCGTGTTCAACGCACTGACCGGGAGCGTGGTCAGGCTCGACGGCATCGGCCAGTCGTGTCTGCGGCTGCCCGAGGACGAGGGGATCGTGTTCCCGGGAGGCTACTGTCTGGCCTCCGGCGCCGTGAAGACCTTCGACACCGACGCGTCCGGGCTGACCTTCGACCGACTGGTCCGCTCGCCCGACGGGGAGGACTTCCTCTTCGTCTTCCGCACCCGGACCGAGGGCCGCAGCCTGCTCCTCCCGTACAACCTGATCCGCAAGGAGATCGCGACCCCGGTCTCCTGCCATGGCTACGCGCTGCTCGACGACGGAACCATGGCCGTGTTGCGCGGCGATTCCGCGGAGCCCGGCCGTGTCCATCCGGTGCAGATGTGGCGGACGCCGTACACGGCCGACACCTACGCGACGTCCGTGGGGGACGGCCCGCTGGCCCGCATCGGCAACGCGGATCTCGTCCGGGGGATCGCCGACTGTCTGGCGATCGTCCGGCAAGCGACCGAGCTCACACCGGCCGGCGAGGTGTACGCAGCACTCGCCGCCGCGTGTGAGCGTGCGGGGGACGTCCACCACTGGCTCGGAGAACCGGAAGTCGGAGACCTGGGCGCTCCGCTGACCGAGATCCGTGGCACGCTCGTGCAGGTCCTCGACGAGTTCGAGACCGTGACGGCCCTCTCCCGGCAGGCTTCGGAGGCACTGGCGGAGTCGGCCCGACGGATCAGCGGGCTGGTCCGGCGTGTTCGGGGTGAGGCGCCGGCCACGGCCGAGGAGTGGATCTCCCGGATCACCGAACTTCGCCAGGCGCAAGGGCACTTGGTGACCCTGAAGGAGATGCGGTACGCCGACACGATAGGCATCGACACCCTCGCCGGCGACGTCGAGGCCGACATCACCTCGGCCGCCCGGAGGGCCGTCGCCCACCTCCGGCGCGCGGACGCCTTCACCGCCCACCACTCCGACGCGGAACAGCTGGAGGAGGAGGCCGGCGCCATCACCACGGTGGCGGGCGCGGGCCCGGTCGGCGAGCGGCTCGACGCGCACACGGCCGGTCTGCGGGCCCTCAGCGAGATCATCGCCGGACTCGACATCGGCGACGCCACCGTACGTACGTCGATCCTGGAGCGCATCGCCGACGTCCTGGGCGCGCTGAACCGCGCCCGCGCCCTCCTTGCCGCCCGCCGCACCGAGCTCCTGGACAAGGAGGGCCGGGCGGAGTTCGCCGCCGAGCTCGCCCTGCTCGGACAGGCCGTCACGGGTGCGCTGGCAGCCGCCGAAACCCCCGACCGCTGCGACGAACAACTCGGCTGGCTGTTGCTCCAGTTGGAGAACCTGGAGTCCCGCTTTGCCGAGCACGACGGTTTCCTCGCCGACATCGCCGAGAGGCGCACAGAGGTCTACGACGCCTTCACGGTGCGCAAGCAGTCTCTCCAGGATGCCCGCGCCCGCCGCGCGGAGCAGCTCGCGAGGTCGGCTGACCGGGTGCTGGACGCGATCGCTCGGCGAGCGGCGACCTTGGCCGATCTGGACGAGGTGCACACCTACTTCGCCTCCGACCCCATGGTCGTCAAGGTCCGGCGCACCGGCGGCGAACTACGGGAACTCGGTGACCATGTACGGGCGGAGGAGCTGGAGGCCCGGCTCGGCACCGCCCGCCAGGAGGCCGGGCGGGCGCTGCGCGACCGCACCGAGCTGTTCTCCGACGGAGGCGACACCATCCGGCTCGGCCGGCACCGCTTCGCCGTCAACCGGCAGACCCCCGAACTGACCCTCGTCCCGTACGAGGACACTCTCGCCCTCGCCCTGACCGGCACCGACTACCGCGTGCCCGTGACCGACCCGGCCTTCGCCGCGACCCGGCCGTTCTGGGACCGGACGCTGCCCTCCGAGTCGCAGCAGGTATACCGTGCCGAACACCTTGCCGCGCGCCTGTTGGCCGAGCACGGAGCGGACGGCCTGGCCGGCGCGGATCTCGGCGCACTCACACGGAGGGCGGCCGTGGCCGCGTACGACGAGGGGTACGAGCGCGGTGTTCACGACCACGACGCGGCGGCGATCCTGGAGGTCGTCCTGCGGCTGCACGGAAGGGTCGGACTGCTCAGGTACCCGGCCCCGGCACGCGCGGCCGCCCAGCTCTTCTGGGGCCACACCGCCACCGCCGACGCCCGTGACCAGTGGACCTGCCGGGCGGACGCCCTGACCCGGGCCCGTGACCTGTTCGGCGCGGAGTCGGCCGTCGACGGCCTGCGGGACGAGCTTGCCGAGGAGATCGGTGACGCGACGGCCGCCGCTTACCTGATCGAAGAACTGGCCTCCGGCGTGCCGGGCTTCGCCGTCTCCGGCGCGGCGCGGACACTCCTCGACAAGTTCCGCCGCGCGGTCGGTTCCTCCGCGTACGACGACGCCCTTGCCGCACTCACGGAGCAGAACGCACGACGCCAGCTCGTCGAGGCATGGCTCACCGCCTACGCCTCGGCCTCCGGGGAACTGCCCGACGGGGACGTAGTCGCCGAGGCCGTCGCCGTCGAGCTGTGCCCAGGCCTCGACCGGTACGAGGTGGCTGCCCCGATGACGGCGACGGTCACCGGTCTGCTGGGCAGCCACCCCCGGGTGGAGGGGCGCGCCCTGGAACTGCGGCTGGACGAGTTCCTGGACAGGACACGGGCCTTCGCCGAGTGGGGCGTGCCGGCCTTCCGTGCCTACCAGCGGCAGCGGGCGGACCTCGTCGCGGCCGAGCACGCCCGGCTCCGCGTGGACGAGTACCGCCCCCGGGTGATGTCGTCCTTCGTTCGCAACCGGCTCGTCGACGACGTCTACCTCCCGCTGATCGGCGACAACCTCGCCAAGCAGCTCGGCGCTGCGGGGAACGCCAAGCGGAGTGACTCCCAGGGCCTGCTCCTGCTCCTCTCTCCGCCCGGCTACGGCAAGACCACGCTGATCGAGTACGTCGCCGAGCGCCTCGGCCTGCTCCTGATCAAGGTCGACGGCCCCGCCCTCGGGCAGCGCACGACCTCCCTCGACCCGGCCGAAGCACCCGACGCCACCGCGCGCAGGGAGGTGGAGAAGATCGCCTTCGCCCTGGCAGCGGGCAACAACGTCCTTCTGTATGTCGACGACATCCAGCACGCCTCGCCGGAGTTCCTGCAGAAGTTCATCCCGCTCTGCGACGCCACGCGGACCCTGAACGGGCACGACCTGCGGGGCAAGCGCTTCGCCGTCTGCATGGCCGGCAACCCGTACACCGAGTCGGGGCAGGCCTTCCGTGTCCCGGACATGCTCGCCAACCGGGCCGACGTGTGGAACCTCGGCGACGTGCTGACCGGGAAGGAGGAGGCCTTCGCACTGAGCTTCGTCGAGAACGCCCTCACCTCTCACCCCGACCTGGCACCGCTGGCCGGCCGCGACCGGACCGACCTGGAGCTGCTGACCCGGCTGGCGGCCGGTGCCCCCACCGCGCGCCGCGACCGCCTCGTCCACCCGTATGCCGCGGCCGAGCTGGACCGGATCCTCGCCGTCCTGCGTCACCTGCTCACCGCCCGCGAGACCGTCCTGGCCGTCAACGCCGAGTACATCGACTCGGCCGCCCGCACCGACAGCGCCCGAACCGAACCGCCCTTCCGGCTCCAGGGCTCGTACCGCACCATGAACAAGATCGCGGCCCGCATCACGTCCGCGATGAACGACGCCGAACTCGCCGCCGTGATCGACGACCACTACACGGCCGAGGCCCAGACCCTCACCACCGAGGCCGAGGCCAACCTCCTCAAGCTGGCCGAACTCCGTGGCACTCTCACCCCGGTGCAGGCCGAGCGCTGGACCGAGGTGACCGCCGCTTACACACGCACCCAGACGCTCGGCGGCTCCGGAGACGACTCGCTCGGCCGGGCGGTCGTCGCCCTGGGACTGCTCGCCGACCGCATCACCGCCGTCGAGGCGGCGATCACCCGCGCCACGGATCCACGCCACCTCCTGGCGCACCCGGCGGGACGTCACGCGTCACGGTCCGATGACGTCCCCGCCCCCGCGCGCCGCCAGACCTGACGCAGGCACGGAAGGAGACGCACCATGGCCAAGTACGTGCGCGCGGCGATAGGGGAGACCTGGGTCCTCTGTCTGATCTGCGACAACGCCACGTTCCGCAAGCGGGAGGTGAAGCTGAACAGCACGGGGATGGAGCTCTTCGACCTGGCGTGGGCGAACGAGTCGGCGACCGGCTTGATCTGCTTGGTGTGCGGACACGTCCATCTGTTCGCGGGCCGCGCCATCCGGCTCTTCCGGGAGAGGGGTTGAGTGGTCGGGAGGCGGGAGATCCGCGTACCGGTCACCGGGCCCTGGGGCGCCGGTGCCCAGGTCTTACGAGAGCTCGGGCCACGGCCGTGGTCGGCGCGTCGGCCGCGCAGACCTGCCGGAGTGGCCGCGCGACCGCCTCGACCTTCGAGGGACAGGAGTCAATTGCGACAGGCTCCTGACCGGCGGAAATAAGTGCACGGTGAACGGACTCGCCTGTTCGGATAACGGTCACGTCACGGCTCCTGGGGTTTTCGTAGATCACCGTGAGTGAGGTGACATGCGTCACGCTGCGGGGGTGGGTTGTCGTGGTAGGAATGCGCAACTCCGCAGGTGGCACCACCCCTCGCCCGTCCTGCGGAGCGCCGGTCACGTACCGGCAGCACGACCGAGGTGATCACGCTCCGAGTCCGCGGACGTCGATTCCCCGGGTCGCCGACCGGACAACGGCGTTCGCTCAAAGACCGCACCCCCACCGGCGCTGCCTCCCGCTCGCCGGTCCTGCGTACTGAGGTCCCCACCGTGTCACTCGATTCCTTCACCCAGTCCGTCGACAAGGCGGTCAGCGGCTTCTTCGAGCCGATAGCCACCTGGCTCGGCGAGATCGTCTTCTACTCCGTGCCCGTCGGCGGCACCCAGCTGCCCCTGATCGTCGCCTGGCTCGTCGTCGCCGGCCTGGTCTTCACCGGCTGGTTCGGCTTCGTCCAGCTGCGCAAGTTCCGGCTCGCCGTGGACGTGGTGCGTGGCAAGTACGACGAGAAGGGATCGGCCGGCGAGGTCAACCACTTCCAGGCGCTGACCGCCGCCGTCTCCGGCACGGTCGGACTCGGCAACATCGCCGGTGTGGCCGTCGCGGTCTCCATCGGCGGCCCGGGCGCCACGTTCTGGATGATCCTCTGCGGCCTGCTCGGCATGGCGACGAAGTTCGTCGAGGTCACCCTCGGTGTGAAGTACCGCGAGGTGCACGCCGACGGCACCGTCTCCGGCGGCCCCATGCACTACCTGCCCAAGGGCCTGGCCGAACGCTTCGGCAAGAACGGCAAGACGCTCGGCAAGGTCCTCGCCGTCCTCGCCTCCTTCATGATCCTGTTCTTCGGTCTCTTCGGCGGCAACCTCTTCCAGGTCAACCAGTCCTACGCGCAGCTCGTCTCCGTCACCGGCGGCGAGGACGGCGCCCTGGGCTCCTCGGCCGGCGCGCTGTTCTTCGGCATCCTGATCGCGGCCCTCGTCGGCATCGTGCTCCTCGGCGGCATCCGCTCCATCGCCTCCGTCACCAGCAAGCTCGTCCCCGCGATGGCCGGCATCTACATCGCCGCCTGCCTCGTCGTCATCGCCGTCAACGCGAGCGCCGTCCCCTCCGCGGTCTCCACGATCATCGAGGGCGCGTTCAACCCCGAGGGCGTCGCCGGCGGTGTCCTGGGCGCGCTGATCATCGGCTTCAAGCGGGCCGCGTTCTCCAACGAGGCCGGTCTGGGCTCCGCCCCGATCGCCCACTCCGCAGTGAAGACCAAGCACCCCGCGAGCGAGGGTCTGGTCGCCCTCCTGGAGCCGTTCATCGACACGGTCGTCATCTGCACCATGACCGCCCTGACCATCGTCATCGCCAACCCCGCGAGCTATGTCGAGCTCCGTAACGGCGGTGAGTCCATCGGCGGCGTCACCATCACCTCCGACGCCTTCGGCACGGTCATGCCCTGGTTCCCGTACATCCTCACCGTCGCGGTGATGCTGTTCGCGATCTCCACGGTGCTGACCTGGGGCTACTACTGCATGAAGGCCTGGACCCACCTCTTCGGCCGCAGCAGGACCAGCGAACTGACCTTCAAGGTCCTCTACACCCTCTTCGCCGTCGCGGGCTCCCTGCTCACCCTGCAGACGCTGATCGACATGGCCGACGCGGTGCTCTTCATGCTCGCCGTCATCAACATCATCGGCCTCTACCTCCTCGCCCCCGTCGTCAAGCGTGAACTGAACACCTTCCTCGCCTTCGTGAAGAAGCGCGACGCCGGCCTCGACATCTCCGACGCCGACCCGGACCAGGAGCCGGTGAAGACCACCGTCTGACCGCCCCCCGGCGGCCCGGCTCCCGAAGGGCCCTGCCCTCACCTCGCGCCTTGGTGAGAAGCAGGGCCCTTCACCCCGTCTCGACAGCTGAGAGACGCCCTGGCGAGGCCCCCCGGCGCCCGATAGGGTGTAAAGAACGCGTCAATGCGATGCGCTGGTGTGCCGGGAAGTCTGGTCGGCGTCCGAGGGGCAGTGTGCCCGCTCGCCAACCGCCCCGGAGGCAATTCCCATGTCCCAGACGCGCCCGCGCAAAGTCGTCCTCGGACTGCTGCCCTGGCCCGAACGCCAAGCGATCAGCGAGGCGCTGCGTACCGAGACGGTCGGCGGTCTCGTCCTCCTCGGCGCCGCTGTCATCGCCCTCATCTGGGCGAACAGCCCCTGGAGTGAGGCATACGCGAGCATCCGCGACTTCCACTTCGGCATACCCGCCCTCGGCCTTGACCTGTCCGTCGGCCACTGGACCGCCGACGGCCTGCTCGCCGTCTTCTTCCTCGTCGCGGGCATCGAGCTGAAACGCGAACTCGTCGTCGGCGAGCTCCGCACCCCCGCGACGGCAGCGTTGCCCGTGGTCGCGGCGTTCTGCGGGATGGCCGTGCCCGCCGCGCTCTACGCACTCACCGCGGCAGCAGGCGGTGGAAGCCTGGACGGCTGGGCGGTGCCGATGGCCACCGACATCGCCTTCGCCCTCGCGGTCCTCGCGGTCATCAGCACCCACCTGCCGTCCGCGCTACGGGCGTTCCTGCTCACCCTCGCGGTCGTCGACGACCTCGGCGCCATCCTGATCATCGCCGTCTTCTTCACCTCCGACCTGAACTTCTGGGCGCTCGGCGGGGCGTTCGCAGGTCTGGCTGCTTTCTACGCCCTCCAGCGCCTCCGCGTGCGCGGCTGGTGGTGGTACGTGCCGCTCGGCCTCGCGATCTGGGCGCTGATGTACAACTCCGGCGTCCACGCCACCGTTGCCGGCGTTGCCATGGGCCTGATCCTGCGCACCACCCGCGACAAGGGCGAGGAGCGCAGTCCGGCGGCCCGCGTCTCGCACCTGGTCCACCCCTTCTCCGCCGGCGTAGCCGTCCCGCTCTTCGCTCTCTTCGCCGCAGGGGTGAGCGTGTCCGGCGCGGCCTTGACCCACGTCTTCACCGACCCGGAACCGCTCGCCGTCCTCATCGGTCTGGTGGCGGGCAAGATCCTCGGCGTCTTCCTCGGCACCTACCTCGCCGCACGCTTCACCCGTGCCCAGCTCAACCCCGACCTCGCCTGGGCCGACGTCCTCGGCCTCGCCGCCCTCGCCGGGATCGGATTCACCGTCTCCCTCCTCATCGGCGAACTCGCCTTCCCGACAGCAGCCGAGGCCGACCACGTCAAGGCCGCCGTCCTCATCGGCTCGCTCGCCGCGGCCGCCCTCGCCGCCGTACTCCTGCGCCGCCGCAACCGCCTCTACAAGCGGCTGTACGAGGAAGAGGAACGCGACGACGACGCCGACGGCATCCCCGACATCTACCAGACAGGTGCTCCGGGAACCGCCCGGTGATCACGACGGACGCACTGACCGCCCTCCTGGGTGCGGCCGTCGTCCTGGCGATCCTGGTCATCCGCACCGCCGTCCAGGAGCTCAGGGAACCGGGAAGCGCCCGACGCGAATGGGCCTGCCTCCGGGACCGGCGTTCCCTGGTCATCGGCACGGCCACGGTCCTGGTCCTCGGAGCCGTGGGGTGGACGTTCACCGGACCGGCAGCTGTCCCCTGGGCCGTCCTCGCGGGTCTCCTCGCCACGCGAATCTCCACGAGCGGAAGGTGACAGGCCGTGTTCCAGATCGTGTGGATCGTGCTGTCCACGGCCATCCTGGTGCCCCTCGGGGTCGCCTTCCTGCGAGGGTGGACGCCACGCTGGTCACCGAGTTCCGACGCGCGTGTCACACGAGCGCGGGGCAACGCCGCCCTCACCCTCTACGTCGGCTCCCTGACCCCTGCGATCCTCAGCCTGGTCGGAGTACCGGGTGACGAACTCCTGCCGCTGCGGATAGTCGGCGGCCCGCTCCTGGTTCTCGCCGCCGTGGTTCTCATGACGTGGGCTTCCTTCGCGGACCGCCGCGACAAGCGGTCCTGACATCGGCGGAATCCGGCTCACCTTGCCGGTGACCGGCAGCTCGCCCGGCCTCGATCCTGCGGTGGAACCCTCTGTCCCTTCGTCCTTCTCCAGCCGAGAGTGCGTTCGTGAACTTTCTTCTCTTCCTGGCGTGCAGCTTCCTCGCCGGCGCGTTGCCGGCCCTCTGGGGTAACTGGCGCGAGAGGTCGCGCGGGCGTGCCTTCGCCTCGGGCAGGGCTGTGGGGGTCCCTGCGGAGTTGGTCTGGCAGGCCGGTGACGGGACCCGGGGCGAGGGCCGGCCCGCACGGGGGGATCTCTGGCTCGTCCACCGCGTCGACGAGCCGATGCGCTTCGTGGCGGAGTCCGCTGTGCTCGCGGTGCCCCGCGGCGGGCGGGTCAGGGATGTCGTTCCCCTGCGTTCGGGCGGGTTCACGCGGCCGTCGTTCGTTCATCGGGACACCGTGGTGTACGAGGTGCCGGGGATGGGGCGCGTACTGGAGATCACCGTGGAACGGCCGTCGACGGGGATCGTGACGAAGGCGCTCAGCGATCCTGGCGACGGCGAGCCCACGCCACGGCGGACCTCGGCCGACGCCCTCCGGTTCTCGCTGCGGAACCACGTACGGATGCCCGGCTTCGCCGCGCTGCTGCTGACCGGCGCGCTCGCCCTGGGGCTCTTCGGCGTGCATACGTTCGGCCTGGGAAGGGACGTCACCGCGGAGGTCACTGGCGTGCGGGATGCCGAGTGCCAGGTGGAGTGGCAGGACCCGTGGGAAGCGAGTCGTACCCGGCACGCGCGAGTGGACTGCTATCAGGGGGAGCAGACGGGAGACGCGTTGCGGATCAGCGCCAGGCCGTGGCCGGTCCGCGGGGAGGCGGCCGATCTGGAGGACTCCTGGTTCATGACGGTCTTCGGGGTGAGCGTCGCGGGGGCGGCCGGCCTTGTCGGCGTCATCGCGGGGACGACGAGCGATGCGCGTCGGCTTCGTCGGCTGCGGAACCATCTCCGGGGCAGTGGCCAGACACGCCGCCAGTCCCCTCGGGGGCTGGTCGTGCCCTGGTGGAGCTGGGCCGCCGGAGTGCTGGGTCTGTCCGGCATCGGTCTGCTGACCTTCGCCTACGTCTTCGGGCAGATCGCGCGGGCGGAGGTCACGGGGACGACCGAGTACGGCTGCGCGGTCGCGTGGGCCGACCCTTGGGACGGGGCACGTCAGACCGCGGAGGTCGACTGCGATCAGGTGGACCGCGGCGACACCCTGGAGGTCAGCGCCCTGTCGTGGCCGCTGCGGGGCGAGGCGTTCGACCGTGACTTCACCCCGGTCGCCCTCGGCTTCGTCACGGCGCTCGGCATCGCCGCCGCTTTGGCAGGTATCGGGATCCACACCCGCCGCGCACGCGCCGGCGTCCCCCTCACGGCCGTGGCCCTTCCCACTCAGATGCCGCCTGCCGCCGCGCCGGAGAAGCCCTCGGCGGGAGACCCGGCCGAGGCCGGCGACGTGCTCGACAGGTCCCACCTGACGGCCGTGTCCCGGCTCCTCCACGCGAGATCCGCCTTCGCCCCCGGCGTCAGGGAGCGGCGCCCCGAACCCGACCCGAGCACCGGCCCGTGGTGGCGATCGCCGGTGCTCCGTCGCATCACCCTGGCCTCTGGCATCGCCTGGGGCGCCCTCATCGTGCTCGCCCTCACCTGCCTGCTGTCGGGATGGTGGTGGGTGACGGCCGTCCGCCTCTCCACGGACCGACCGGTGACAGCGATTGCCACCGTCGAGCTGCTGTACGACGAACTTCCCCTGGAGCCCTGGCTGCTGCCCTCGGAGGCGGAGATGAGCTTCGTCACCGCGGACGGCCGCCGCATCGTGACCGACGTAGTCGTCGCCGACCCCGCCCCTGCCGAAGGCGACACGGTCGGGATCGAATACGCCGCCGGCCTACCTTCCGCCGCGCGCATCCCGGGGGATCCCGGCTCCAGACGCGGCCTGTGGGTGAGCGGGACGGTCGCGGCGCTGGCGATCGGCCGCCTGGCCTGGTGCGCGGCCCGCACCGGCTGGACCCTGCGCCGCGTGCTGCGCGCCGCCCGGTCGCCTGAAGCACGCACTCTCGATTACCTGGTCCTGCCGGGCGGTGAGGAGCCGGCCTCCGAGGCACCCAAGCTGGTCCTCTTCGAGTCCGGGGCCGACCGGCCGATCGCACTCATGGACGTCGAACCGGGCACGGTACACCTGCCCCACCAAGGCACCACCCAGCTGCGGAGCACCGCCGAAGACCCTGCCGCGGCCGTGGCCTTCGTCGAGGGACGGCCCGTGTGGCCGATGAATCCTCTGACGGACCTCACCGACGAGGAGGAACGCGAGGCGTTCACCCAGTACGTGACCGACCTTGTTCCCCCGGGTGTCACACTCGGCACCCCCAACACCACGGACTACCGGCTGGAACGTCCCGCGGACAGATAGCGCTCCAGACCCATCCTGCGCACCATCACCGCCGGCTGACCATGCGCGCGGACGATGGCGAACCGCGTCCCCTGGCCGCGCGCCCCACGCGCGGCCAGGAACAGCGGCAACACGGCCTCCGGCGACAGATGAGTGACGCGGGAGAAGTCCACCTCAAGCACGCTCGGCCTGCCACGCAGCGCCGAGCGGAGCACACGGCTGGTGTGCTCCACGGATGCGGTGCCGAGATCGCCCTTCAAGCGGACCACCGACCTCTCCCGGCGGGGATACAGCACACGCAGCAAGGTACGCGCGCCGCGTCTGAGCGGGCCGGTAGGTGAGAACAGAGGCGGCATCAACGGCTCCGGGGCAGGCGGAATCCTCTGCCGACCAGACTTCCCGGCGCACCTGAGGGGCAGACTACGCGCGGACCAACCCCCCCTGCCCGATGGCGCAATCAGGCATTCGGGCGGTGTCACGACGGCACAGCGTCAGGCCACGTGTACATGCCGACTCTCGGCAATCTCACTGCGCTCCGACTGCCCATCAAGGACCTGTCAATGCCGCGTATGGAACCTGTAAGGTCCGTTGCGGAGTGCCGGGAAGTCTGGTCGGCGAACAAGGGACACGTGTCTTTCTGCCGATCGGGGATTTCTGTCATGGTGCTCGTCGCCGTCTTCGGGGCCGCGCTGCTCGTCGCGGTCCTGCTGTCCGGGCTCGCAGCCCGCACCGTCCTGTCGACCTCGCTGCTCTTCCTCCTCGGCGGGGCGCTCGTCAGCGACGGGTTCCTCGGCCTGATCCACATCTCACCGCAGAGCGAGATCGTGTCGGTCACCGCCGACCTCGCCCTGTTCGCCGTGCTGTTCACCGACGGCATGCACGTGTCCTTCGCCAAGCTGCGGGCCAACTGGCGCAACCCCGCCCGCGCTCTCGGTCTCGGTATGCCGCTCGCATGCGTCGGCATGGCGCTGATCACGCACTACCTGGTCGGCCTGGACTGGACGACGTCGTTCCTCGTCGGCGCGGTCCTCGCGCCGACCGACCCGGTCTTCGCCTCCGCCATCGTGGGCCGCAAGGAAGTCCCGTCCCGGCTGCGCGAGCTGCTGAACGTCGAGAGCGGCATCAACGACGGACTCGCGCTGCCGGTGGTCCTGATCCTCATCGCCGCCGCCGGACCGACCGCGGCAGGCGCCGAGGCGTCGTACGGGAACATCGCCCTGGAACTCGGCCTCGGCCTCGCCTTCGGCGCCCTGCTCCCGCTGCTCGTCACCGGGCTCGTACGGTTCCGGCTGCTGGGCGCCGAGCCCAAGCTCCAGCCGCTGCTGCCGCTGGCCACCGGGATCATCCTTTACGCCGCCTGCCACCTCACCCACGCCAACCCCTACCTCGCCGCGTTCTCCGCCGGCGCCGTCCTCACGGCCGTCTCCCCGGAGTCCCACAAGGCGTTCGAGCCCCTGGGCGAGTCGCTCGCCGAACTCGCCAAGTTCGCCGCCCTCCTCGTCTTCGGTGCCCTCCTCACCCCGCAGCTCTTCGGAGACCTGTCCCTCGGCGGCTACGTCGCCGTGGTCCTGGCGATCGTCCTCATCCGGCCCGCGTCCCTGCTTCTCTCCCTGTGGGGCACCCGTATCGACCGTCGGGAGAAGCTCGTCGCCGCCTGGTTCGGCCCCAAGGGGTTCGCCTCCGTCGTCTACGGCCTCCTCGTCCTCCAGGCCGGAATCCCGCAGGGCCAGGAGGCGTACACCCTGATCGCGGTGTGCATCGCCTTCTCGATCGTCGCCCACAGCAGCACCGATGTACCCATCGCCCGCCTCTTCCACGTCGACGACCTCGTCGACACCGGCTCCGCACCCCAGACGCACACCGACGGCACCTTGACGAGCAAGGCACTTCCCCATGCGCGCACGTGACCTGACCTGGCCCTGCACCCCGGTCCGCCTGGACACCACCCTGCGCGAAGCAGCCGAACTCCTGGTCCGCGAACGTGCCCCGGCACTCGTCGTCGTGAGCGAGGACGGACACCCCTTGGCCCTCGTCCCCGCAACACGAGTCCTGGCGGCGGCCCTGCCCGACGCCGTACGGGACGACCCGCTCCTCGCCGCCGTCGTGGGCGAGTCGCTCGACGCCGACGTCCGCGCACGCGCCGCCTCGCTCCGCCTTGCCGACGTACTGCCCAAGCGCCTGCCCGCGCCGGCCGTCGTCAGCCCCGACGCCTCACCGGTCCAGATGGCCTCGCTCATGGAACGTGCCGGCCGCCCTGTCGTCCTGGTCGTCGACTACGACGGGGACAAGCCCCACCTGCTCGGCACCGTCGACGCGGCCACCCTGCTCCAGCACTACCTCTGACCAGCGCACCCGCTCTGCACTCAACGGTGCGACGACCGGAATGTCCGCCCCTCATGAAAGGAGCCGCAGGCGATGAACCGTGACGAGCCCGTCCCGATGCCCGTCGGGAACTCACCGACCAGGTCAGTTGCCTCCTCGCTCGCATGGCTTTCCACCACGCCTGGCTCCAGATCGAGGCATCCGCGGTCGCCGAGCCCTACGGCCGCTCGTTCCGAGGCCGGCATGCACATGAGCGAAGCATGGATGCAGCCACCTATCCAGAATGACGACGGCATGAACCTGGGGCAGGCGTACTCCCGAGAGCGCTCCGTCGCCGCGCGCGCCGCGTGCATCAAAGCCATGAAGTCCAGCCTCTAACGGTGCCTTTCTGTCGCTGGTACGTTCAAGAAAGCTGTTTCTGGCAGCTGCGGAGATGGTCCCTTAATGGATCTTCTGTTGTTCCAGCCACCTGCATACCTCGGCCCTCTTGTACAGGACCTTGGCGTTCCTGCCCCGGCCGAGCTTGTACCCCTTGAGGCCTAGTTTCGATGCTTCCCGGTAGACCCAGCTGGTGGACATGCTGAGCATGGCGGCCACTTCGGAAGTTTCCATGAGGACAGGCTCGACGGGCTGGCGCCTGCGTGATCGGTTGTTGTCAGTGCGGCCTTCGGTGGAGTGTGGCTGCGGTTCCATGGGCAAGAGGGCTCCTTGAGGCTGGCCCGAGGCTGATCGCTGGGTGGGGCTGCGCTCTGCTCTGGCCGGATTTCGAAGATCCTTGACGCCCGCCGCGGGTCGTTCCGAAGGGTCACCGGTCGGGCTGAGGCCATGGTCATGAGAATCGTTGGCTTTGCTGAGCCGTGACTCGCTGCTACGTCGCCACGCCGCGTCGAGCCCCGTCATGCTCAGGAGGCCTTCCCCGTGGAAGTAGGCAGGCATGGACCCGCTGGCAGTTCGTCGGAGTGACGGTGATCACGGATACGCGCGGGGGAGTGCTGCGTAGGCTTGCGAAGTCGTCTCGGTGGCGTTCTGGAGGGCGGCGACACCTTCCGCAGCTACCTGATGATGCGTCAGGAAAGTCAGCAAGTGGTCAGCATGAGTCCTGAAAAACCTGGGGACAGCTGCCCGAACCTGCGACTCGTTATAGGGTGTGGAAACAGCCCTTGACCTGCAAAAACGCAGGCAGGGAGCCTATGTCCAGGAGTGCCTCGATGATACGTACAATGTTCAAGTCCAAGATCCACCGGGCCACCGTGACCCAGGCCGATCTCCACTACGTCGGGTCGGTCACCGTCGACGTCGAGTTGATGGAGGCGGCCGATCTTCTGCCCGGTGAGCTCGTGCACATCGTCGACATCGACAACGGGGCCCGGCTGGAGACCTACGTCATCGAGGGCGAGCGCGGCTCCGGGGTCATCGGGATCAACGGCGCCGCCGCGCACCTCGTGCACCCCGGCGACCTCGTGATCCTCATCAGTTACGCCCAGGTCGAGGACGCCGAAGCGCGCTCGTTCACGCCCCGCGTCGTGCACGTCGACGCGGACAACCGCATCGTGGAGCTCGGGGAGGACGCCTCCGCGCCCGTTCCCGGGAGTGACACGGTCCGCGCCCCGCACGCCGTGCCCGCACAGGTCTGAGCCGAGGGAGAAGCACCGCATGGCCGAGCTGAAGATCCGCGACGACCGGTCGAAGGGGCGCCTGGAGGCGTTCGAGGGGGACACCTACGTCGGTGTCGTCGTCTACTTCGTCCTCGATGCCGAACCCCACGCCCTCGTGGCGGTCCACACCATCGTCGAGGACGGGCACGAGGGCAAGGGCATCGCCGGAGCGCTCGTGCGCGAGTTCTACACGATCGCCGCCGGCGAGGGCGTGCCCGTCGTGCCGCTCTGCCCGTACGCCGCCAAGTGGGCCGAGCGCCATCCGGACGAGGCCCCCGTTCCCCCGGCGGACGTCACCCGCGCCGCGAAGCTCCAGCTCAAGGCCACGCCCGAGCTCTGGTGACCCCCGAAAGAGGGGATCCGGCGGGCGCGAGCCCGTCCGCCGGGTCACCCTGGGGAGGGAGGATCCCGACGACCGAGAGGTCCGTGATGACGCACCCCTTCCCCGACCCGCAGCCCTCGCCCGTACCGCCCCCCGTGCCCTCCCCGCCGCCGGTACCCCCGCCCAACCCCGTACCGGCGCCCCCGGACCCCGTGCCCAGCCCGGTGCCCGAACCCGGCGGACCCGTTCCGGAACCAGAGCCTCAGCCCCAGCCGGGCCCCGCCGGGCACCGCCCGCCGTCAACGGCAAGGTGACAGAAGGGGCTTGAGGTTCCGCCCGCGCCCTTGTCACGGAGCGTGCGCCACCCCTAACTTGGACGGCTGTCGCTGTGTTCCAAGGGGGGCCCATGGCCGTACGCGGACGTCACCGCCGCCACCAGCCGAGCCGGATCAACCGTGCCTCGCTCACCGTCACCGCCGGAGGCGCCGGCATGGCGCTCCCGCTGATCGGCGCGGGAGCCGTGCAGGCCGCCTCGCTGGACGTCTGGGAGAAGGTCGCGGCCTGCGAATCCTCCTCCAGCTGGCACATCAACACCGGGAACGGCTACTTCGGCGGCCTCCAGTTCAGCCAGTCAACCTGGGAGAGCTACGGCGGCACGCACTTCGCGCCGCGCGCCGACCTCGCCTCCAAGGACCAGCAGATCGCGATCGCCGAGCGCGTCCTCAAGGGCCAGGGGCCCGGCGCCTGGCCCTCGTGCGGGCCGCGCGCCGGCCTCGCCCTGGGCGGTGAGGCCCCTGCCATCACGGCGAAGAGCTCGTCCACCGGCGCGAACGCGCCACGGACCGCCTCCCTGCCGGGCCAGCGCGCCTTACCCGAGAAGGCTCCCACCCGACGTGCCGATCCCACCACCGTGCCGACGATCCGCGAGATGTACACGGTCACGCCCGGCGACTCCCTCTCGAAGATCGCCCGCGAGGAGCGCGTCCAGGGCGGCTGGAAGCGGCTGTACGAGTCGAACCGGCCGGTCATCGGCGACGACCCCGACCTGATCCACCCCGGCCAGCGGCTCACCCTGCGCATCGCCGCACCGAAGAAGCCGGCGGCCGAGCCGACCAAGGCCGCCGAGGCGCCTCCGCGCGTCGCGCAGGCCGCCAAGCCGCCGGTGAAGGCCGCCCCTTCGAAGCGCCCGGTCGTGAAGGCGCCTCCCGTGAAGACTCCCGCGGCGAAGGCCCCGGCCACCAAGGCCCCGGCCACCAAACCTCCGGCCTCCCGGAGCACGGCCGTCCCCGAAGCCGCGCCCAAGCCGGTCACCAAGCCTCCCGCCAAGCCCGCGGCCAAACCGCCCGCCAAGACCAAGGCCAAGCCCGTCAGCCGGCCCGCGTCCAAGCCACGGCCCGCCGCCGCGCCGGACAAGGACCGGTACTCCGCTCCCATCGCCGCCGGCATCGGCACCAGCTACGGCACCCGCGGCTCCTCCTGGTCCAGCGGCTACCACACCGGAGTCGACTTCCCCGTCCCCACCGGCACCTCCGTCAAGGCCGTCGCCGACGCGCGGGTCGTCTCCGCGGGCTGGGGCGGCGCGTACGGCTACCAGGTCGTCCTGCGCCACGAGGACGGCCGCTACAGCCAGTACGCGCACCTCTCCGCGCTCGCCGTCCGCGAGGGGCAGCGGGTCCAGGGCGGCCAGCGCATCGGACGCTCAGGGTCGACCGGCAACAGCTCGGGACCGCATCTCCACTTCGAGGTGCGGACGGGTCCCGGGTACGGCTCCGACATCGATCCGCTGGCCTACCTCAGGGCGCGGGGCGTCTCCATCTGACGGCGACTTCGAAGTTGAAGGCGAGGTCGGCGCCGGCGTCTGCGCCGAGGAGCGCGGCGGGGCCGACCTCGCCTTCAACTTCCTCGGCGCCGGCGTCTGCGCCTGCGCCGAGGAGCGCGGCGGGGCCGATGACTCCGGATCCGACACCGGCAGGGTCTCCGGCGGGACCGTCATGCGGTCGAGGGTGAGCTGGACCAGCCCGCCGGCCGCTACCGCGCCGCAGATCAGCGCGGCGACGGTGCCCGCCGTGCCGTAGCGGAAGCTCTCGCCGAAGAGCGTGAGGCCCACGGCCGCCGCGACCACCGGGTTCACCACGGTGACCGTGGCGAGCGGGGCTGCCAGCCCCGCGCCCCGGTACGAGGCCTGCGAGAGGAGCAGTCCGGTCACGGCGAGCGCCGAGAGCACGAGCAGGCCCGTCCATTCGGCGAGGGGCGCACCGGAGGTCCACTCCTCGGCCACGGACTTGGTGAAGACCGAGGCCATGCCGAAGGAGACGCCGGCCGCGGCGGCCAGGATCACGCTGCGCAGCACGGACCGGCCCACCAGGTGCGCCGCCGTGAACAGGACGGCCACCACGACGGCCGTGCCGGCCGCGAGCAGCCACCGCTCCCCGTCGGCGAGCGACTGCGCGTCGGAGCCGTTCGTCAGGCTCAGCAGGCCGGCGAGGCCGACCGCGGCCATGAGGGCGCCCCGCCAGGCCCGCCGCCCCGCCTTGCGGCCGACGAAGAGGGCAGCCATGGGCAGTGCGAAGACGATCGTGAGCGCGCCCAGCGGCTGGACCAGGCTCAGCGGACCGTAAGCGAGCGCGGCCACGTGCAGGGTCGCGCCGAGACCGTTGAGCAGGACGGACACCCACCACGCCGGGCTGCGCAGCGGCGCGTAGCGCGGACCGGCGGCGGAGGCCGCGACCCGCTCCTGCACGATCGCGGCGGCAGCGTAGGCGACCGCCGAGACCAGGGACAGGAGCACGGACAGCAGGAGTGGGCTCATACCTTCCACGATCTCTCTTCCGGGCGGATTCGGCGTCGTACCAGGGAACGCTTCGAGTGGTACCGCCGTCGCAGTACACGGCGTGCGCGTACGACCGGAGATGTACGCACCCGCAGGTCGGAAGGGGTGGAACGGGATCATTCCGGCACCCGGTTCTCGGTGCGGAAGAATCATGGACGGGCGGGCAGGACCCGCCCCCGGGACACCGGGACACGGGTACACCGGGACACGAAGACGAGGAAGCCGGGGGCAGACGCGTGGGAGCAGAGCTGGATCTCGTCGAGAGCGGATCCGTGGGCGGATTCTTCGCGCTGCGGACCGCCGCGCCGGGGGCCGGAGGGGAGCACCGGCCGCTCGCCCTGGTGTACGCGGGGGAGGACGGGCCCCTCTCCGCGCGCGTGGACCGGGTCGCCGCCCGGCTGAGGGCCCCCGAGCGGCGGGTCGGGGCCTCCGTCGCCCACCTCGGGCTCGCGGCCAGGCTCTGGTCGACCGCGCTCGGGCCGGCCGCGCTGTACGGCGCCTTCCCCGGCCTCGCCCCCGGCGAGCTGCACTGGGACGGGGCCCTGACCTCACCCGACGACCTGTGGTGGTCCGGTTCGGAGACCCGTCCCGGCACCGTCGACGCCCTCCGCGAGGCCGTCCTGGAGGCCCACCTCGTCCCGCTGCACGCTGCGCTGCGCCGCGACGGCCGGATCTCGCCCCGGCTCCTCTGGGGGAACGCCGGCTCCGCCCTCGCCGGAGCCCTGCGTGAGCTGACCCGCTGGGCGCGCGCCAGGGACCGGCCGGAGGTCGCCGAGCGGGCCGCCGTCCTCGTCTCCGGGCTCCTCGACCACCCGGACCTCGCCGGCACGGTCCGCGGCTCCCGGCTGCGCCGCTCCAGCTGCTGCCTCTACTACCGGTGTCCCGGCGGCGGACTGTGCGGGGACTGTGTCTTCGACCACGCCCCCCGAACGGGTTTGGAGGGGCGGCCCCCCGCTCCGTAAAGTTGGGTCTTTGAAAGCCCGCGAACGGCGACGTACGAGCGAACGAGGATCCCGAAGGCCATGACGGTGACCGAAGAAACCCAGGACTACGGGCCGGGCGTCGACCCCGAGCGCCTGGCCGTCTGCCTGAGCGTCCTCGACGAGCTCGACACGCTGGACGTCGACCACCCGGACGCGATCATGGTCCGGCGCGCCACCGCCGGCATCTACCGGACCGTGAAGCAGCGCCGCCGCCAGGAGCGCCGGGCCGCCAAGACCGCCAACGACAAGGCGGTCACCGAGGCCACGGCCACCGGCTCCGCGCAGCGCATCGACGACGAGACCGAGGGCATCCTGCCCTCCTCGATCACGGAGGAGGGGCGGATCGCGGGGATACTCCAGCGTCCGCGCTCCTGCTACGTCTGCAAGACGCGCTTCGTCGAGGTCGACTACTTCTACCACCAGCTCTGCCAGCCGTGCGCGACGCTCAACCGGGCCAAGCGCGAGGCGAGCGCGGACCTCACCGGCAAGCGCGCGCTGCTCACCGGCGGCCGGGCCAAGATCGGCATGTACATCGCGCTGCGGCTGCTCCGCGACGGTGCCCACACGACGATCACCACCCGCTTCCCGAAGGACGCCATCCGCCGCTTCAAGGCCATGGACGACTCCGCGGACTGGATGCACCGCCTGGAGGTCGTCGGCATCGACCTGCGCGACCCGGCGCAGGCCGTGGCCCTCGCCGACCAGATGGCCGAGGCGGGGCCCCTGGACATCCTCATCAACAACGCGACGCAGACCGTGCGCCGCCTGCCCTCCGCCTACGCCGCCCTGGTCGACGGCGAGAACGCCCCGCTGCCCGCGGGCGAGCTCCCCGCCCACCACGTCATCGGCGCCTTCAACTCCGGCGCGGTCGGCGAGCTCGTCGGCGGCTCGTCGCTGCCCGCGGGCGTGCGCGGCCTGGAGGCCCAGCAGGTCGCGGACCTCGCGCTCGTCGCGGGCAACGCCACCATCGCCAAGCACCTCGACGGCACCGCGATCGACGCCGGCGGCCTGGTTCCGGACGTTGTCGAGAGCAACACGTGGGTGCAGAGCATCGAGCAGATCTCCCCGGTGGAGCTCCTGGAGACCCAGCTCTGCAACTACACGGCGCCGTTCATCCTGATCAGCAAGCTCCGCCCGGCGATGGCCGAGGCCGCCAAGAAGGCGGCCAGCGGGCGCGCCTACGTCGTCAACGTCTCGGCGATGGAGGGCGTATTCAGCCGCGGATACAAGGGCGCCGGGCACCCGAACACCAACGCGGCGAAGGCCGCGATGAACATGGTGACGCGGACCAGCGGCCAGGAGATGTTCCAGACCGACGGCATCCTCATGACCTCGGTCGACACCGGCTGGATCACCGACGAGCGTCCGCACTTCGACAAGCTGCGCCTGGCCGAGGAGGGCTTCCACGCCCCGCTCGACCTGGTCGACGGCGCCGCCCGGGTCTACGACCCGGTCGTGCGCGGCGAGGCCGGCGAGGACCTCTACGGCTGCTTCCTGAAGGACTACGCCCCCGCCAACTGGTAGGCGGCGGCTCCCGCCCCCGGCCGTTCCTCGGCCCTGGGCGGCTCCCGCCCCCGGCCGTTCCTCGGCCCTGGGCGGCTCCCGCCCCCGGCCGTTCCTCGGCCCTGGGCGGCTCCCGCCCCCGGCCGTTCCTCGGCTCTGGGCGGCTCCCGCCCCCGGCCGTTCCGCGGCCATGCGCCGTTCCGGAAAGAGCGCTCTACCCCCTGGTAGAGCGCTCTTTTCGGTCTCATTCACTCGATCGCATCACACTTGTGAGCCCGGTAGAGCGCGGACGCGCTCATTTGGTTACTCTGATGTCCACGGTCGGCCACCGAGGAGACACCACTTCCTCACGGCCGGTCCGGGGACTGGCCTCCCACCAAGGCCGCGGTCCCGCCCGATGAACGGCGCCACCGCGACCGACGGCAAGTCCCACTGGACGCGACACAAGGGAGTGCGCGGTGACAACCGAACTGACGAAGCAGGAACCGAGACCGGCCGAACCCCAGGACCGGCCCCGCCGGAACGGCGAGCTCGGGAGCCTCGAAGTGTGGGCCCACGCGGCCCCGATCCGGCTGGCGGGCTACGAGGACGACCTCGCAGAGCCCCACATCCTGCCCGGTATCGACTGAGCCTCCGGTGCCCTGACCGCCTGGACGTGACCCTTGCTCCACCGGTGCCCCCGACCGCCCTCCGGCCGGGGGCACCGGTGCGTTCCGTGCGGGGACGCGCCCGTCACCGGTCCGCGCGGTCCCGGAGCCTGATCGGCGGCAGGTACTCCCGCAGCAGCGTGCGGTGCCACCAGGCCCCGGTCGCCCGCAGCTCGCGCCAGGTCGAGTACCGGTAGCGGTACAGCCGGGCGCGGACGTGCGTCGGCGGCGCGTCGGGGAACGGGTTGTGGGCGAGCAGCCGCAGCGTGTCGCGGTCGCCGTCGAGCAGCCGCTCCACGAAGGGCCCGAACCAGTCCCGCGCGTACCCGGGGGAGAGCGCGGCGAACCACATCAGCCAGTCCAGGCGGAGGTGGTACGGGGCGAACTGACGCGGCAGCCTGCGTGGATCGCCGGGTTTGCCCCGGAAGCCGTACTCCCGCCACACCGTGCCCGCGTCCGGTGCCGGGTCGTCGGTGCCCTCGACGACGATCTCGTCCCTCACCCGGCCGACCGTGCCGAACGCGCCGTACGTGTTGACCAGGTGGAACGGGTCGTACGACCGGTTCATGGACTGGTCACGGGAGAGCAGGTTCCGCACGGGGCGGTAGCTCCGGTACAGGACGAAGGCGGTCAGCGCGACGACCACGACCACGTACCAGAGCGGCGGATCCGGCTGAGGGTGCGCCCCGGTGAGCGAGGAGGCGTCCACGACCGAGACGGCGAGCACGATGGTCAGCCAGTTCAGCCAGGCGAAGTTCCCGGAGAGCACCAGCCACAGCTGCGTCGCGATCATGAGGCAGGCGGCGACCGTGGCCACCGGCTGCGGGGTGAAGAGCAGGAACGGCACGAACAGCTGGACGACGTGGTTGGCCCCCGCCTCGACCCGGTGCAGGGGGCGCGGGAGGTGGTGGAAGAACCAGCTCAGCGGGCCGGGCATCGGCTGGGTCTCGTGGTGGTGGTAGAGACAGGTCAGGTTCCGCCAGCAGCGGTCGCCCCGGATCTTGATGAGACCCGCGCCGAACTCGACCCGGAAGAGCAGCCAGCTCAGCAGGAGGAGGACGAGCACGGGCGGTCCCGTGTCGTCGTTGCCGAGGAAGACCGCGAGGAACCCGGTCTCCAGCAGCAACGACTCCCAGCCGAAGGAGTACCAGGTCTGGCCCACGTTCACGATCGACAGGTAGAGCACCCAGAGCACGAACCACAGCAGCATCGACACCGGCAGCGGCACCATGTCACCGGCGCCCGCCACGAGGGCCAGGGCGATCACGGCCCCGGTCCACGCGACGGTCGCGAACAGCGTGTCGGAGTAGCGCCAGTGGAAGAGCGAGGGGGAGTGGCGGGGCCGGGTCCGGCGCACGTACTCCGGCACGGGGAGCATGCCGCGCTCGCCCATCAGCGCCCGGAACTGGAGGGCGGCCGACAGGAAGGCCACGCAGTACAGCCCGGCGAGGCCCCGCTGGAACACGATCCGGCTCAGCCAGAGGTCGGGCGCGGTGAACCACTCCATCGCTTCCAGTATCGGCCCGGGATCACGCCCTGACGAGACGCCGGAGCGTCCGGCCGAGGTGGCGGGCGTACGCCCGCTGGAGCACGGGGACCAGCGGGCCGGCGAGCCGGGTGTACCAGGCGGCGGGCCGGCTGAACGCGGTGACCGTGAACCGGACCGTGCCGTCGGGTGCGAGGTCGACGACGAAGGACTCCTCACCGCACTCCGCGTGCCCGCTGAGGGTGCCGTAAGCGAAGCCGGTCCGGTTCTCCTCGTACGCCGTCCAGATCACCGCGCAGGGGACGCCGAGCCGCACGCGGCCCATGCCCACCGACACCTCCAGGCGGACACCCGGCTCGGCGCGGACCGCTTCGCTGCGCACGGTCGCCCCGGAGGCCCGGTGTGTGCGCCAGGTGGTGACGGCGGCACCGGCGGCCTCGAAGGCGGCGCGGCCGTGGCCGACGACCACGCTGTACCGCAGGTGGTGGTATCCCTCGGGGAGGTCCTCGGGGGAGCGGGTGGCGCCGACCTCGCGGTAGGTGAGGCCCGGGCGGGGACGGGTGGTGCGGGAGAGGCTGTGCGTGAGGCGGGTCATGCCGGGAGCTCCGTTCGCGGGTGGGCCGGGAGGGGTGCTGCCGGCTGGTTGACGGTGGGGCCGGTAGGGCTGGTGCGTTTGATGGGGTTGATGGGGCTGGTGAGGTTCATGCGTTCCGTGTGTTCGGTGTGGCTTGTGCGGCTCGTGCGTTCGGTGTGGCTGGTGTGGTCGGTTTGGAGGCGGCGGCGGGCGAGGAGGGCGCAGACCGTGAAACCGAGGGCGTTGCCCAGGCCGTGTGTCGCGGCCGTCCACGTCAGGCCGAGGTGCGGCAGGCCGGTGGCCTCGCCGAGCGCCCAGCTCAGCGCGAGCAGCATCGTGACGACGAGGACCAGGGCCGAGACGGCGAGAAGCGTGCGGGTGAACCGGCCTGTCGCGAGCTCGCGGCGCTCGCGCAGGGTCAGGACGGCGACCCCCGCCATCCCGGCCGTCAGGACGACCGCCCCGGCGAGCTCGGCCCAGTCGTCGACGAAGTAGCCGGCCAGGACCAGCAGCGTGCCCGCCGGGACGCTGAGCGCGGCGAAGCGGGCGGTGGGGCCGTCGTCGGCGCGGCAGACGAGGCCGGCGACCAGGGCCGCGGCGAAGCCCGCGAAGTGGAAGTGCGGGACGGTCAGCGCGAGGAGGTCCAGGTCGAAGCCGAAGAGCGGGTACGAGGCCCGCTCGGCGACGAGCGCCAGGCCGGCGACGGAGGGGGCGGCCAGCGCGCTGAGCACGGCGATCTCCCTGGGCCGCAGCGAGCGGGTGAGCACGAGGCGGGCCGGCGCCTGGAGGGCCAGCGCCACGGTGGCCAGGGCGTAGACGCCGGCCAGTCCGGCCGCGACCCCGGAGCGGGGCAGCCACAGGGCGAGGGCTCCGGGGGCGGCGAGCAGCGGCCAGGCGCGCCGGAGCGGGTCGAGGCCCGGTGGCCTCGGGCCGTCCAGGAGCGCGAGCCCCGTCGGTACGACCCAGAACATGCCGATCATCACGACCGGGTTCACCAGGATCGACAGCGTGGACACCGGACACCCCCCGACTTGAACGCGTTCAACTGTCGGGTCGAGCCTAGGGCCTTTCTTGAACGTGTTCAAGTGAGGTGTTCGGCCGGGCGGGTGCCGACCGACCCGGTCGGCCTTCCTCCGCTTGCGGGGCCGCGTGCGCTGCGACAGACATGAGGGACTGGCCGGAAACCGGGCGCCGGGCCCCGGGTCGAGACGACGATCGAAGACATCGGGAGAACCAGGTGCGCACACCTCAGCGGCGCCGGACGCGGCGAACCCCCACCGCGATCACGGCGACACTCGCCTCCGCTCTCCTCGTCGCCGGCTGCACCTCCGACGAGCAGGGCGGCAGCCACGGCGAGCAGCCCGCGGCCGCCGCCGCCCACGAGGTCCACCTCCAGCCGGTCACCGCACGGGGCCCCGACCCCTTTACCGCGTCCACCGCCCGGATCACCGGCCGGGTGGCCGTCCCGGAGCGGGACCCGGCCGCCGCCTCCGTCCAGCGGGTCCGCGAGATCACCGGCTCCACCCCAGGCCTCTACGGCGGCACCCGCTCGGAAGCCAGCTGCGACGTCGAGCAGCAGGTCTCCTTCCTCTCCGGCGACCAGGCGAGGACGCGCGCCTTCGCCGAGGCCGCGGGCATCCCCGAGGCGAACGTCCCCGGCTGGCTGCGCGGACTGACTCCCGTCGTCCTGCGCGCGGACACCCGGGTCACCAACCACGGATACCGGGGCGCGCGCGCCGCCCCCTTCCAGTCCGTCCTCCAGTCCGGCACGGCGGTCCTCGTCGACCAGTACGGCTCCCCGCGCGTCCGCTGCGCCTGCGGCAATCCGCTCCGCAGCCCGGTCGTGGCCCCGGGAGGCGTGCACCAGGGCGAGCCCTGGGAGGGCTTCGACCCCGAGTACGTGATCGTCGTCCGGCCGACCACCACCGTCGTCGCCAGCCTCGTCATCGTGAACGCCGCCGACAGGAGCTGGATCGAGCGCCGGACCGGCAGCGACGGGGCCGAGGACCGGAAGCCCGCCGTGGAGCCGGACTGCGACCCTGACGCGTGCCACCTCACCGGCACCGTCGGCCCGGAGGCGCCGGCGACCCCGGACTCCGCCACCCCGGATTCCGGGACGCCCGCTCCCGCGACCCCCGAGCCGTCGCGGCCCGACGCGGTCACGCCCTCCTGGCCGGACACCGCCCCGTCCGGGGATCCGACCCCTGACCAGCCCGACGGGCCGACCGGCGACCCGTTCGCCGATCCCCCCGTCGATCCGCCCTCCGACCCGTACGCCGAGCCCCGCGAGGAACCGGACTCCGGCCCGTACGCGGACCCCTACAGCGACCCGTACGCCGATCCCCATGTCGACCCGTACGCCGAGCCCCCCGTCTCCCCGCCCGACGCCCCGGAAGGGGAGCTGCCGCCGGAGCTCTTCCCGCCCGATACGGGGCAGGAGCAGCCCGAGACCTTCGAAGGATGAAGGGGGCGAAGGGGTGAAACGGATCTTCGTAGTGCGCGGGAGCGGAGCTGCGCCTAGCGTGGCCCCATGAACGCGGGTAGAGGGGGCGGGGAGGCGGCCGAGAGGGCCGGAGCCCGGATCCTGCACGACTTCGGCTCGGCCTTCCGGATGGGCGGATTCGACTGGGACCTGCTCACGGGGACGATGAGCATGGACGACGCCGCCCTCGAGGTCTTCGACATGGACCGGGCCGACTACGACGGCCGGCCCGAGGGACTCGGCTCCCGCGTCCTGCCCGACGAGGGCCGCCGCCTCGACACTCTGGTGGCCCAGGCGCTCAAGGAGGGCAGCGACCAGTACGGCGCGTACTTCCGGATCCGCCGCCGCGACGGCAGCCACCAGTGGACCCACACCCAGGGCCTGGTCGAGCGGGACGGCACGGGCCGTCCGGTGCGCATCGTGGGCGTCATCCGCGACGCCACCCACGAGCTGACCGAGTCCGCCGCCCGGCTCGGCCTCGACGAGGGGCGCCGGCAGCGTGCCGGCGTCGTCGAGGGCACCACGGCCGCCCTCGCCTACGCGCGGACCGTGCAGGACGTCATCGACCTGCTCAACGACTCGCACGCCCTCGAACACTTCGGTGCCGCCAGCCTCGTCATGGGCCTCCTCGAAGCGGGGCGCATCCATCTCGTCGCCGAAGGGCCCAACGGCGCCTTCGTGCCGGGCACCCGCTTCACCCGGGTGGACGAGCCGTATCCGATGAGCGAGGTGATCAGGACGCTGCGGCCCCGGTTCATCGACTCGGCCCGGGACTTCGCCGACTCCTACCCCGTGCTCTGGCCGCACATCAGCGGGCTCGGCATCACGGCCGCCGCCTATCTGCCGCTCATCGCCCAGGCCCGGCCCATCGGTGCGCTCGGCCTGCTCTACAGCGACAAGACGGGCTTCAGCGAGGACGAGCGGACCCTGCTCGTCGCCCTCGGCAGCAGCATCGCCCAGAGCCTCCAGCGGGCCATGCTGTACGAGCAGGAGCACGACCTCGCCGAGGGGCTCCAACAGGCGATGCTGCCCCGCCGGATCCCCGAGGTGCCCGGGGCGCAGACGGCCGTCCGCTACCGCTCGGCCCGCCTCGGCCGGGACATCGGCGGCGACTGGTACGACATCATCGCGCTCCCCGGCGGACGCGTCGGCGCGGTCATCGGCGACGTCCAGGGCCATGACACCCACGCGGCCGCCGTCATGGGCCAGCTGCGGATCGTGCTGCGCGCCTACGCCGCCGAGGGTCATCCCCCGGCCACCGTCATGGCCAGGGCCTCGGTCTTCCTGCACGAGCTCGACACCGAACGCTTCGCCACCTGCACGTACGCCGAGGTCGACCTCGGCACCGGCGTCGTCCAGATCGTCCGCGCGGGCCATGTCGACCCGCTGGTCAGGGAGACCGACGGCAGGTGCCGCAGACTCCCCGTCGAGGGCGGGCTGCCGCTCGGGCTCTCCGCGGAGTTCGGCCGGCTCGACTACCCCGTGACCGCGCTGGAGCTCGACCCCGGACAGACCCTGATGCTCTACACCGACGGGCTGGTGGAGAAGCCGGGCGCCGACCTCGACGAGGGCTTCCAGTGGCTGACCTCCCTCGTCCGGCGCGGCCCCGCCGACCTCCAGCAGCTCGCCGACCACCTGTGCGACGTGGTCGCCGACCGCGGCGGCGAGGATGATGTGGCGATCCTGCTGCTGCGCCGTCAGGCGGCCTTCGCCCCCCACGGAGCCGGGCGGTTCCAGCAGCACGTGGCCCAGAGCGACCCGGAGGCGCTCAGCTCGGCCCGGCACATGATCAGGGCCGCCGTGCGGGCCTGGGGCGCGGGGGAGCGCGCCGACGAGATCGAGCTGGTCGCCGACGAGCTGATGACCAACGCGCTGATGCACACCGACGGCGGCGCGATCGTGACCCTGCGGGCGCTGAACGGCCCCGAGCGGCGGCTGCGCGTGGAGGTCGAGGACCGGTCCAGCGCGCTGCCCCGGCGCCGCGAGGCGGGGGAGGCGGGCGTCTCCGGGCGGGGACTGCTCCTGGTCGACCAGCTCTCGGACGCGTGGGGCGTCGAGTCGAGGGGCGGCGGCAAGTGCGTCTGGTGCGAGTTCAAGGTGCCGGACCGAACGGAACGGCCTGAGTGAACGAACGGCTTGAGTGAACGAAGGCCTGATTGAGCGAAGGCCTGATTGAGCGAAAGCCTGATTGAACGAACGGTCTGGGTGAATGAACGGCCTGGGTGAACCCCGCGAGGTGAGCCTGCCGACAGACGGCGAACCGAAGATGTTAACTTAGCGTGAAGTGATCGTACTTGACCGTAACTGTCGGTACGCGATTGACTTCGTTCTCCCGCCTCTCCGCGCAGGACGTGAGGACACCCTTGAGCAGCAGCACCGAGCTACTGGCACCCCTGGACCTGGCCTTCTGGCATCTGGAATCGCCCACCCACCCCCTGCACCTCGGCGCCCTCGCCCACTTCGGGCCCGTCCCCGGCGGTCCGGGCCACGAGCCGCCGCTGGACGTCCTGGACCTGCTCGCCCGCCGCGCCGCCGCCGTCCCGCGGCTCCGGATGCGCGTGCGCGACGTCCTGCTCCCCGTCGGCGGCGCCGCCTGGAGCGCCGACCCGGACTTCGACGTGAGCCGCCACGTCCGCGAGATCACCCTCCCCGGCGCCGACTTCCCCGCCGAGGCCACCCGGATCGCCGCCGAACTCATGGAGAGCCCCGTCGAACGCGGCCTGCCTCCCTGGGAGATGTACCTGCTCACCGGCGCCCCCGACGGCTCCTTCGCCGTCCTCGTCAAGCTCCACCACGCCCTCGCCGACGGCATGCGGGCCGTCGCCATCGGTGCCGGGATCTTCGACGAGATCGCCGCCGGCCGCCGCCCCGCGCGCCGCCCCCGCCCCGTACCCCCGCGCTCCTGGCTCCCCGACCCCGGCAGCCTCCTCGGCCTCGCCCGGGCCCGGCTCGGGGACCTCGGCCGGGCCGTCGAGGTCGGGGCCTCGGTCCTCGGCTCCTCCGTCGCCCGCGCCGGCCGCCTCGACGACCCCGCCGCCGTACTCACCGCCGAATCCAGCGGTACGCGCCGGCTCGCGACCGCGACCCTGCCCCTCGACCGCGTCCACCGGATCCGCCGCACCACGGGCGGCACCGCCAACGACGTCCTCCTCGCGGTCGCCGCCGGAGCCCTGCGCCGCTGGTTCGACGGGCGCGGCCTGCCGCTGCCCGGCACCGACCCCCGGGCGCTCGTGCCCGTCTCCCGCCGCCGCCCCGGCACACCCGGCTCCGGACCCGGCAACAGCCTCTCCGGTTACCTCCTCGACCTGCCCGTCACCGAACCCGACCCGGAGGCCCGACTCGCCGCCGTACGGCTGGCGATGGACCGGAACAAGGCCGCCGGCCCCTCCAGGGGCGCGGGCGCCGTCGCCCTCCTGGCCGACCGGCTCCCTCCGCTCGCGCACCGCTTCGGCGCGCCCCTGGCCTCCGGCGCCGCCCGGCTCCTCTTCGACCTCCTCGTCACCCAGGTGCCGCTGCCCCGCTCCGCGCTCTCCCTCGGCGGCGCCCCGCTGCGCGCGCTCTTCCCCATGGCGCCGCTCGCGCGCGGCCAGTCCCTCGCCGTCGCCATGTCCCCCTACGGGGGCCAGGTTTACATCGGTCTCGTCGCCGACGGCGAGGCCGTCCCCGACCTCGACGCGCTCGCCGCCGCGTTCACCGCCGAACTCGACCTGCTGGACCCGTGAACGTCACGCGGTGCATGTCGTGCCGGGCAGGACCTTCGTGAGCGAGATCAGGTACGCCTCGACCTTCCTGTCGACACACTCGCTGCGGCCGTAACCGGTGTGACCGGGGGCGTCGAACGACAGCAGCATCCCGCCGGGGAACTGGCGCGCCAGGCTCACGGCCTCCCCGTACGGCGTGGCCGGGTCGCCCGCCGTCCCCACGACCAGCACCGGCGGCACGCCCTCGGCCTTCACCCGGTGCGGGCGCCCGGCACCGGGCGGCAGGTCTGCACAGACCAGTTCGCTCGTCACGCCCGTGGTGCCGTAGGCCCCCGCCGCCCTCTCCGCGGGGGCGAGGGCGTCCCAGTAGGCCTTGGCGTCTCGCGGATGGGGGACGTCCAGGCAGTTGATCGCGATCAGGGCCGCGTCGGTGTTGTCCTCGGGCACGCCGTCCGTACCGCTCTCGGCCGCTCCCTCGGACGCGTCGGTCCCTGTGGGGTCCCCGGATTCCTCAGCGCCGGGTTCCTCGCTCTCCTCCTCGCCCGCCGCCAGGGCCGCCAGCCGCGTCCCGTCCCCTTCGCCGGCCGCGACGAGCGCCTCGGACAGGGCCTGCCACTGCGCCTCCGGGGTGTACATGGACAGACTGAGCGCCGAGACCAGGGCGGGGGCGTCGAGACCGTACGCGGAGCCGTCGACGGGCAGCGGCTCGCGGCCGGTCCGCTCCAGGAGACGGTCGATCAGCGCGCGTATCTCCTGGGGCGTCGAGCCGGGGCAGGCGTCACCGACCGCTTCGGCGCAGGACGCGGCGTACTCCTCCACGGCCTTCCGGAACCCCGTGGCCTGGCCCGTCATGCGCTGGCGCCAGTCGAGCGAGGGGTCGACGGCCCCGTCCAGGACCATCGCCCGTACGCGGCGTGGGAACTGCTCGGCGTACGAGGTGCCCAGGCTCGTGCCGTACGACCAGCCGACGTACGTCAGCCGTCGCTCGCCGAGGGCCGCCCGCAGCACGTCCAGGTCGCGGGCGGCGTCGTCCGTCCCGACGTGGGGGAGCAGCGGACCGCTTGCCGCGCGGCAGCCGGCGGCCGTCGCCCGGGCGCTCGCGAGGGCGTCGGCGCGTTCGGACGCGGTCCGGGGGTGGAGGGGCACGGCGGCGCCGGCCTCTTCCTCCTCCGGGGCCTCGGCGGAGCCGGAATCGGAGTCGGCCGCGACCGTGCACGTCAGCGCGGGCTTGCTCTCGCCGACACCGCGCGGGTCGAAGGACACGATGTCGAACCGCTCGCGCACGCTCCGGCCGATGTCCTCGGCGACGCCGTCCCTGATCAGCCGCTCTCCGCGCTCGCCCGGTCCACCGGGGTTGAGCACGAGCGAGCCGACACGCTTCCCGGCGACCGCGGTGGCGGCCTTCGCCACCGGCAGCACGAAGGTCTTGCCGTCGCCGGGGCGGGAGTAGTCCCTAGGGACCGTGAGCGAGGCGCACCGGTGGGCTCCGCAGGGCCGCCAGTCGAGCTTCTGGCCGTAGAAGCGCCGCAGGTCGGGGCGGGAGGCGGGGTCGGCCGGGGCGGAGGCGGAACTTCCCGGCCGCTTCCCGTCCGGCCCGGCGCCGGCCGTACAGGCGGCGAGGGAGGTGGTGCCGAGCACGGCGAGAGCGAGGACGAGGGCGCGGCGGCGGGTGGGGGCGGTGAACACGGAGTACTCCCATGGGTGGTCGGTCCAGGGAAGGATCACGCGCGGATGCTGAGGATTTGCTGAGGGCCGCGGCAGGGTCCGGGGCCGGGTCCGGGGCTGGGGCCGGGGCTGGGGCTGGGAGCGGGAGCGGAGAGGCGGTGGGCGGCGGGCTTGCGGCGGGCGTGCGGCGGGGCTTGCGGTGGGGCTCAGTTCGCGGACGTCGGGAGCCGCAGGACGAATCGGGCGCCGCCGAGCTGCCCGCGCCCGGCAGTGAGCGTGCCGCCGTGGGCGTGGGCGACCCAGGAGGCGATGGACAGGCCGAGGCCCGTGGACCCGGATCCGCTGCGGAAGCGCTCGAACAGGGCGTCGGCGACCTCCGGCGGCAGGCCGGGACCCGCGTCCTCGACCGTCAGCGTGCCGTCCCGGGCCACCGTGACCAGCACGTCCGCCGGAACCCCGGGCGCGTGGCCGTGGGCGAGCGCGTTGCCCAGGAGGTTCCCGACCGCCCGGCGCACCAGGTCCGGGTCGGCGACCACGACGGTCTCCTCGGCCTCGACGCGGACGCGGTGGCCCGCCGCGGCCCCCTCGGCGGCCTCCTCGACGACCGCCTCTGCCAACTGGTCCAGGCGCAGCGGCTGGCGGGTCGGCATGGCCGTGCCGGACATCAGCCGGGCCCGGGTGAGCAGCCCGTCGACCAGCCTGCCCATGCCCTCCGCGAGGCGCAGCGTGCGCCGGTGCACCTCCGTACTGTCGGTCTCGCCGCGCAGCGCCGTCTCCGCGAGCGTCCGGAGCGAGGCGGCCGGGGTCCGCAGGTCGTGCGCCGCGTCCGCGAGGAATGCCTCCTGCTGACCGAGCGCGGCGAGCGCGGGCCGGACCGCACGCCCCGACAGCACGTGCCCGACGGCGGCGGACAGCAGAACGAGCAGCGCGCAGCCGCCCGTCACGATCCATACGAGCCTCCGGTGGTCGTCCCGTTCGGCCGTCGCGTCGGCCGTCGTCACCAGGACGCCCTGCGGACCCTCGTCCTCCGCCGCCTCCGGCGCGTAGAAGGGCAGCGCGAACACCCGTACCGGCCCACCGTTCGTCGTACGACGGTCGAAGCCGCGCGCCTCCCCGGTCCGCACCGCCGCGCGACCGGCCTCCAGGACCACACCAGGGCTCACCGACAGGCACGGCGCGGACGGCACGTGCTGGACGGTCAGGCCACCGTCCGTACGGCCCGGTTCGTCGCCGGTGCGGCCCGGGGCCTCGCCCGTGCCGTCCGGTCCGTCGCCGGCCACGAGGAGCACGGTCAGCGGCGGGCAGCCGGTGTTCACCGTGTCCGCGAGGACGTCGGTGGCCAGCCGCCCGTTCTCGTCGGTCTCCAGGAGACCGAGGGCCCAGCTGGTGTCCGCGTCCATCGAGTGGTCGAGCTGCTCCCGCCAGCGGGCGCTGTCGCTCCGCACGGCGAGCACGGCCATCGCGATCAGTCCCACGGCGCTCGTCAGCGCGAACAGCAGACTGATCCGCCGGCGCAGCCGCAGCACCCGCGCGGTCGGCGTGAGCGGCCGCGCCCCGCGCGCCCCGCGCGTGAGCCTCCGGAGCCGGTGCGCGGGCCTCACCGGGCGTCGTCGGCCGCGAGCCGGTAGCCGACGCCGCGCACGGTGTGGATCAGCGGCGGGGCTCCGAGCTTGCGGCGGAGCTGGGAGACGAGCACCTCCAGGACGTTCGACTGCGGTTCGGCCATCTCGTCCCAGCAGCTCTCGATCAGCTCGGCGCGGGAGACCGCCTGGTCGCCGCGGGCCGCGAGGACTTCGAGGACGGCGAACTCCCTGGTGGTGAGGGAGAGCAGCACCCCGGCCCGCCGGACGTGCCGGCGGGCGGTGTCGACCTCCAGGTCGGCGACGTGGTGCACCGGCGGGCGCACGGCGGCGGCGCGGCGGCACAGGCTGCGCACCCGCGCGACCAGTTCGGGGACGGCGAACGGCTTGACGAGGTAGTCGTCGCCCCCGCTCGCGAAGCCCTCCACTCTGTCCGCGACGGTGTCGCGCGCCGTCAGGAACAGCACGGGCACGTCGCGCCCGCCGCGTCGCAGCTCCTCGACGTAGGCGGCGGCATCCCCCGAAGGCAGCATCCGGTCGAAGACCGCGCAGTCGTACGCGGTGACGAACAGCGCCTCGTCGGCCCGGGGCAGATCGGCGGCCTCGTCGACGGCGAGCCCGGCGGCCCGCAGAGCGGCGGCCACCCCGAACCGGAGGTCTTCGTCGTCCTCGACGAGCAGTACGCGCACGTCACACACCCTAGCCTCGCGTGTTCACGCGGAGTCCGGGCGGCGACACCGTCGCGGGGAGCGGGGAGCGGGGAGCGGGGAGCGGGGAGCGGGGAGCGGGGAGCGGGGAGCGGGGAGCGGGGGCCGGCGTCGGCGGCGGTCTCGGCCAGTGCGCGGATGGCGGGGCTGTCTGCCGTGGCCACGATGGGGTCGACCGTGAGGTCCGGTGCGCAGGGAGACGAACCGGTCGCTGCCCACGAGTTCGCGTCCGCACCCGTACTCCCGGTGGAGTAGGGGCACCGCCTCCCGTCGCGGGACGACCCTGGCGCCACGCGGCGGCATTCTGGCTGTCGCACGCCGGGGATCGCCGCCCGCACCGCCCGGCGCGACGCCTCGACGCACCCACTTCGCCGATACCACTGGAGATGTCATGGTCACCTCACAATTGGACTCCCGCGTCACCTCGTTCCGAGGCGACACCCTGGCCCGACCGACCGGAGTCGTGAACCCGTGACCACCGCCCCGACCGCACGGTCGCGCGCGGTCCGGCGGATCCCCGTCGGCGCGGCCCTTCTGCTGCTCGCGTCCGCCGCCTCCCACACGCTCGTCCTCGCGCTCGACGGCGGCCCGTGGGACGCCCCCGTCTCCTGGCGGAAGCCGATCACCTTCGGGCTGTCCTTCGGAGTCAGCGTCCTGACCGTCACCTGGATCTGCCGGCTCCTCGCCCTCCCCGCGCGGACCCGCGCCCTCCTCCTGAGCGCGTTCACCGCGGCGTCCCTGCTGGAGACCGGTCTGATCACCCTTCAGGCGTGGCGAGGCGTCCCCTCGCACTTCAACACCGAGACCCCCTTCGACACCTTCGTCACCCGGGCCCTCGCGGCCGGCGGCGTCACCCTCATCGCCGTCGTCGTCGCACTCACCGTCGCCGCCCTGCGCCCCCAGCCGACAGTCGCCCCCAGCATGCGGCTCGCGCTCCGCGCCGGACTCGTGGCGCTCACCGGCTCCATGGCGGCGGGAGCGGTCATGATCGCCTACGGGCTGACGCTGGAGGGCGCCGGCCGAGTGGCCGAGGCCTACCGGTCGGCGGGCTTCCTGCGCCCGGCCCATGCCGTCACCATGCATGCCGTCCTGCTGCTGCCCTCCCTGGCCTGGCTCCTGAGCCGCACCCGGCGGCCGGAGGCGGAACGGCTCCGTCTGCTCCGCTTCACCGTCGCCGTGTACGCCGTCGGCGCCGCGCTGGTCACCACCGCGGCCGCCGTCGGCCTCACCTTCGCCGGTCCGGCCACCACGGCCGCGGTGAGCGCGGGCGTCACGACGGCCCCCGCGCTGGTGTTCTGGGCGTTCGGCGCACGTCGGGCCGTACGGGAGAGCCCCGCTTCCACCACGTCCATCGATCAGGTACCCACCCACGGACCGCACCAGGCCGCCCCCGTCGGCGGCCCGGACGACGACCGGAGGCTCGACGCATGACGCACACCGCGATCACGAAGCACCCCGAGCCCGCCCCCGCCCCCGCCCCCGCCACAGGAAGGGGCCGGCGCCTGCCCCCGCGATGGCGCAAGGCGATCCTGACCCTCCACGTCACGGTGGGGGTCGGCTGGGTGGGAATCGAGATCGTCCAGCTGGTCCTCGGGCTGGTCGGGCTCTCCACCGGAGACGCCGGAGTCGTCCGCGCGACCCGCGTCGTCATGGAGATCCTCGGGATCGAACTGATCGCCGCGGCGGCCTGGACGACCCTCCTGACGGGCCTGCTCCTCTCCGCGGTGACGCAGTGGGGCCTGCTGAAGCACTACTGGATCGTGACCAAGCTCGTCATCACCGTCGCCCTGATGCTGAACGGCCACTTCCTCCTCCAGCACTGGCTGCGCGTACAGGCGGAGATGACCGACGCCCCCGACGCCCCCGAATCCCTCGGCCTGCGGCTGGTGATCAGCATGAGCGTGTCCCTCGTGCTGCTGGTCACGGCGACGGCTCTGTCCGTCTACAAACCATGGGGCAGGACCCGCCGCGGTCGCCGTCGCCCCGCGACCGGGCGCGCACGTCCCTGACACGTCCGGGTGGAGCGCGCCACCGACGCGCGGCCCCGCCACCCGTGCGGCAGGGTGGAGGCATGCCCGAACTGCCCGAGGTGGAAGCGCTGCGCGAGTTCCTCGACGCGCATCTGGTCGGCAAGGAGATCGCCCGCGTCCTGCCCGTCGCGATCAGCGTCCTCAAGACGTACGACCCGCCCCTCACCGCCGTCGAGGGCGCCGAGGTCACCGCCGTCGGCCGGCACGGGAAGTTCCTCGACCTCACCACCACCGGCGCGGCCGGCGAGCTCCACCTCCTGATCCACCTCGCCCGCGCGGGCTGGCTCCGCTGGCACGACCCGCTGCCCTCCGGGCCGCCGAGGCCGGGCAAGGGCCCGCTGGCGCTGCGTACGGCGCTCACCGGAGGCGACGGCTTCGACCTCACCGAGGCCGGCACCACCAAGCGGCTGGCCGTCCACCTGGTCCACGACCCGGGCGAGGTGCCGGGCGTCGCCCGGCTCGGCCCCGATCCGCTCGCCGAGGAGTTCGGTCCCGAGGCCTTCGCGGCCCTCCTCGCGGGCGAGCGGCGGCAGATCAAGGGAGCCCTGCGGGACCAGGGCCTCATCGCGGGCATCGGCAACGCCTACAGCGACGAGATCCTCCACGCCGCGCGGATGTCGCCCTTCAAACCCACGCAGAACCTCACCCCTGAGGAGACCACCGCCCTCTGGACGGCCATGCGGACCACCCTCCGCGAGGCCGTCGAGCGCTCCCACGGACTCGCCGCCGGCCGCCTCAAGGCCGAGAAGAAGAGCGGCCTGCGCGTCCACGGCCGCGCCGGCGAGCCCTGCCCGGTGTGCGGGGACACCATCCGCGAGGTGAGCTTCAGCGACTCCTCCCTCCAGTACTGCCCCACCTGCCAGACCGGCGGCAAGCCGCTCGCCGACCGCCGGATGTCGAAGCTCCTCAAATAGCACGCTGGGCCTCGCACTACACTCCGCCGCATGCTGCGCGTACTGGCCGTCGACGACGAGGAACCCGCCCTCGGGGAGCTGCTCTACCTGCTCCGCGCCGACCCGCGGGTGCGTACCGCCGAGGGCGCGGGCGACGCGACCGCGGCCCTGCGCCGGATCGGGCGCGCCCTGGAGAACGGGCCCGACGGGGACGACGGCATCGACGTCGTCTTCCTCGACATCCACATGCCCGGCCTCACCGGACTCGACGTGGCCCGGCTGCTCGCCGGCTTCGCCCGCCCGCCGCTCGTCGTCTTCGTCACCGCCCACGAGGGCTTCGCCCTCCAGGCCTTCGACCTGAAGGCGGTCGACTACGTCCTCAAGCCGGTCCGCCGCGAACGTCTCGCCGAGGCCGTCCGCCGTGTCCACGACCTGGTCCACGCCGCTGCCGCTAGCCCGGCCGCGCCCGCGGCCACTCCCGCCGCACCCGAGCAGATACCCGTCGAACTCGGCGGGGTCACCCGTTTCGTCCCCGTCGACGACATCGCGTACGTGGAGGCCCACGGCGACTACGCCCGTCTCCACACCGACCACGGCAGCCACCTCGTCCGCATCCCGCTGTCCACCCTCGAGGAGCGGTGGGCCGCCCGGGGCTTCGTCCGCATCCACCGCAGCCATCTCGTCGCCCTCGACCGGATCGACGAACTACGGCTCGACGGGGGAGCCACCTCGGTACGGCTCGGCCACACCGACCTCGCCGTCAGCCGTCGCCACGCCCGCCACCTCCGTGACCTGCTGATGCGCCGGGCCGGCGGCTGACCACACCCCCTACCGGCGCCGATCGCCATCTGCCTACACTCCACGGGCCCAGCAGCCAGTCAGAGAGCGGACGCCGATGCCGGAGCCCCACCCGCCGCGCAGACCCCGGCGCGAGACCGTCACGTACGCCTCGGCGCACGGAGCCCACGGAGCCGTCCCCGGCCCCGCCCGGCGGCCCCCGGCGCACGCCCCGGCCCGCTCCGAGATCGACGAGCAGACCACCCTCGGGCACACCTACGTCCGCTCCCTGATGCGCAGCCAGCTGCGCGCCGCGCTCACCGCCCTCGGCGCGCTCGCGCTGCTCGTCGGCTCGCTGCCCCTGCTGCTCGCGCTGCCCGCGCCCGAGGCCCTCGTCTGGGGGGTGCTCGGTGTCGGGGTGTACCCCGTCATCTGGGGCACGGCCCACTGGTACGTCCGCCGCGCCGAGCGCAACGAGCGCGACTTCACCGGCCTCGTCGAGCGGTGAAGCAGACCGCGTGAACCAGACCTATGCCGTCGCCGCCGTCACCGCGGTCGTCCTCGCGACCGTCCTCATCGGCGCCCTCGGCCTGCGGATATCCCGCACCACGTCCGACTTCTACGTGGCCTCGCGGACCGTCCGGCCGGGCCTCAACGCCGCCGCCATCAGCGGCGAGTACCTCTCCGCCGCCTCCTTCCTCGGCATCGCCGGACTCGTCCTCGTCCAGGGCCCCGCCATGCTCTGGTACCCGGTCGGCTACACGGCCGGATACCTCGTCCTGCTCGTCCTCGTCGCCGCCCCGCTGCGCCGCTCCGGCGCGTACACCCTCTCCGACTTCGCCGAGGCCCGCCTCGAATCCCGGCGGGCCCGCCGCCTCGCGAGCCTCTTCGTCGTCGGCATCGGGTGGCTCTATCTGCTGCCGCAGCTCCAGGGCGCCGGGCTCACCCTTGAGATCCTCACCGGCGCCCCCGACTGGGTCGGCGGGCTGCTCGTCGCCCTCGTCGTCACCGGCACCGTCGCGGCCGGCGGGATGCGCAGCATCACCTTCGTCCAGGCCTTCCAGTACTGGCTGAAGCTCACCGCCCTGCTCGTCCCCGCCCTCTTCCTCCTCGCCGCCTGGTACGGCGACGGAGCGCCCCGGGCCCGCTTCGACGCCCCCGCGGTCCTCCGCGAGCACACCGTCGTCCGGGTCGCCGACACGGTACGGATCGGCCTCGACGACCCGCTGACCGTCACCGTCACCGGACGGGTCGACGACGTCCCGTACGACCACGGGACCGTCGCCCTCGCGCCCGGCACCCACCACGTCCTCGCCGGCACCGAACTCGCCTTCGCCCCGGGGGCGGTGCTGCCCGAGCGGGCCGCCACCGGCGCCGATCCCCTCGGATGGTCCCAGCCGCTCGCCGGGGGACACGACGGACACCAGCTGTACGCGACGTACGGACTGATCCTCGCGACCTTCCTCGGCACCATGGGCCTGCCGCACGTCGCCGTCCGCTTCTACACCAGCCCCCACGGCCGCGCGGCCCGCCGGACCACCCTCGTCGTCCTCGGCCTCGTCGGCGCCTTCTACCTGTTGCCGCCGCTCTACGGCGCCCTCGGCCGGATCTACGCCCCCGAGCTCGCCCTCACGGGCTCCGCCGACGCCGCCGTGCTCGTGCTGCCCGACCGGATCCTCGGCGGGCTCGCCGGTGACGTCCTCGGCGCGCTCCTGGCGGGCGGGGCCTTCGCCGCCTTCCTGTCCACCGCGTCCGGGCTCACCATGTCCGTCGCCGGCGTCCTCACCCAGGACGTCCTGCCCTCCCGGGGCGTACGCCACTTCCGCCTCGGGACCCTGCTGGCCACCGCCGTCCCGCTCGGGGTCGGCGTGGTCGCCTCGAAGGTGCCGGTCGCCGACGCCGTCGGCCTCGCCTTCGCGGTGTCCGCCTCCTCCTTCTGCCCGCTGCTCGTCCTCGGCATCTGGTGGCGGCGGCTCACCCCGCCGGGCGCCATGGCCGGGCTCCTGCTCGGCGGCGGCTCTGCCCTTGCGGCCGTGATGGCGACCCGGGCAGGGCTCGCGCCCGAGGGCTGGGCCCACACCCTGATGGCCTGGCCTGCCGTCTGGTCCGTTCCCCTCGGCTTCCTGACGATGCTCCTCGTCTCGCTCGCCACCCCGGGACGCGTCCCACCCGGCACCCCGGCACTTCTCGCCCGGCTCCACCTGCCGGAGGAACTCACCGGCACCGTCCCCGCCCAGGAGGTACGCCGATGACGGCATCCGCTCCTTCCCGGGGGCGCCCCCCGACGACGGGCTCGCCTTCCTCCTGGGAGGCGCCTTCGATGACCGGCTCGCCTTCCTCCTGGGAGGCGCCCCCGACGACCGGCTCGCCTCCCACCCGAGGGGTAGGCCGATGACCGGCTCACCTCCCACCCGAGGGGTACGCCGATGACCGGTATCGCCCTCGCCGCGGCGGGCGCCGCCGGGGCGGTGCTGCTCGCGGTCGGCTTCGTCCTCGGACGGTTCACCGCCCGCCGTGCGGGCCGTACCGCCGACCCCGGCCTCGGCACCCCCGTCGAGCGGGCCACCTTCCACACCCTGCACACGGCCTCGCTCGCCGCGCCGCCGCTGCGCGCCGGACTCACCGAGGAGACCGCCCGAAAGGCGGCGAGCACGCTGCGCTCGCTGCTCGGCACGGAGGCGCTCTGCCTCACCGACCGGGGCGCGGTCCTCGCCTGGGACGGGCCGGGCGGGGAGCACCACCGGGCGCACGTCCCCGCGCTGGCCGCCGACACCCTCGACACCGGCCGCAGCCGGTCCGCGCACACCGACTGCGCCGACCCGGCCTGCCCCCTGCGCTGGGCGGTGATCGCCCCGCTCACGGGCGAGGACGGGGTCCTCGGCGCGCTCGTCGCCTACGGGTCACGGGAGTCCGCCGTCCTGGTGCGGGCCGCGACCGAAGTGGCCCGCTGGGTCTCCGTCCAGCTGGAGCTTGCCGAGCTCGACCGCTCGCGGACCAGGATCGTGGAGGCCGAGATCAGGGCGTTGCGCGCCCAGATCTCGCCCCACTTCATCTTCAACTCCCTCGCCGCAATCGCCTCGTTCGTCCGCACCGACCCCGAGCGCGCCAGGGAACTCCTCCTGGAGTTCGCCGACTTCACCCGGTACTCCTTCCGCAGGCACGGCGACTTCGCCCAGCTCGCCGACGAACTGCGCTCCATCGAGCAGTACTTGGCCCTTGCGGGTGCGCGTTTCGGGAAGCGGCTGAAGGTGACGCTCCAGATCGCCCCCGAAGTGCTGCCGGTGACGCTGCCCTTCCTCTGCCTGCAGCCCCTCGTGGAGAACGCCGTCAAGCACGGCCTCCAGGAGCGCGAGCGGGGCTGCCGGGTGACGATCGCGGCGCGGGACGCGGGCGCGGAGGCCGTGGTGACCGTCGAGGACGACGGGGTCGGCATGGACCCGGAGCTGCTGCGGGCCGTCCTGCGCGGTGAGCACCCGGCGGGCTCCGGCATCGGTCTTTCCAATGTGGACGAGCGGCTCCGGCAGGTCTACGGGCCGGAGCACGGTCTCGTCATCGAGACCGGCGTGGGTGCGGGCATGAAGGTGACGGTCCGCATCCCCAAGTACCGTCCGGGTGTGCATCGTTCAGCATAGGTAGAGCGAGAGGTGCGCCAGGGGCAGGCCCAGCTTCCAGGCCGGGAGCCAGATCTGGTCCTGCTCGTCGACCGTCGGCGCGGGAGCGTCCGCCGCCCCGGGTTCGCCGGCGGACGGGCCGTCCAGGTCTGCGGCGCGCACCCAGGTGTCGCGCAGCCGCTGCCACGCGGTCAGGGCGAGAGCAAGGTCGGGGCCCTCCCCCTCCGCGGCGAGGCGCTCGGCGATCCGCTCCTCGATCCAGGACGTCCAGGGCCGGTCGTGCGCGGTACGGCGCAGCAGGGCCTCGATCCGTACGGGGGCGCCGCGGCCGCGGTGCACCTCGGCCCCGTCCGACCCCCCGGCTCCGTCCGGGGACTCCGACAACAGGACGGTGAGGGCCAGGGCCTGGAGGCCGGCCCGGTACTCCAGCGAGCCGGGCGCCACGAGCGCGGCGGTCCGCAGGACCTCGTCGGCCAGGTACTCGGCGCACAGCCAGGCCATCGGGACGGCGAGCCCGCCGCCGCTCGTGCCGCCGGTGCCGTTCGTGCTCTCGGGCAGCAACGCTCCCACCTTCTTCTCCCGGACGTCGGGCCCCGGACGTCGGGGGCCCGGGGGAGAGCCTCCACCGTGAAGGACCCCCGCGGGTCCCGCTTTGCTCAACTCGCCGGTGTGGTTTCGGATACGTTTCCCGGCCGGATCGGTGCCGGTGGGATTCCTGTTGCCACAGGTGGCGGGCGGGGGAGAAGTGGCGCGGACCGTGTGTCGTGGCCGGTTCAGCCGAGCAGCGCGTACACGGCGGTCGCGTGGGCGGCGATCTCCTCCGAGCCGTCGGCGGTCATCGTGATGTCGGCGAAGGCCATCCGCTTGCCCGACTTGGTCAGCCTGGCCCGCACGAGGACGTCGCTGCCGACGACCGCTCGCTGGAAGGTGATGGACTGCTGGACGGTGGTCATCGGCACGAATCCGCCGCGGGAAACGGCGACCGCGATGACCGTCGCGGTGTCGGCGGCGGCCATCAGGGCCTGGCCGGAGAGCCCGCCGCCCTCCCGGGCGAGCCGGTCGGACCAGGGGAGCCGGAGCACGGCCCCGGAGCCGTCGACCGAGTCCACCGATTCGATGGTGAGGCCCAGATCGAGCACCCAGGGGGCGAAGTTGTCGGCGAGGATCTTTTCGGCGGCGGCGGGAGTCAGGGCCGCGGCGTCGGGAGTCAGCGTCACGGCGTCATTGTGGGGCCGCGGCGCGTGGCCGGGCAACGCCCGCGCGGTGCGGGCGGTAGCCGGGCAGGGACCGGCCGAGCTGGCGCAGGGCGTAGTGCGAGCGGGACTTGACGGTCCCGGCGGGGATGCCGAGGTCGACGGCGGCCTCGTTGACGGTCAGTCCGTGGAAGTAGATCCGGACGAGCACCTCCCGGTGCTCGGGGCTCAGTTCGCGGACGGCGGCCCGGACGTCGAGCGCGGCCTCGGCGGAGGCGGTCGCGTCGGCGGGGTCGGGCGTCACCGCGAGGACGCCGTCGCCGATCTCGGCGGGGCGGGCGAGGCGTGAGCGGCGGGCGTCGATGGCCAGTCGGCGTGCCACGGTGAAGAGCCAGGGCCGCATCGACTCGTACGGCCCCTCGAAGGCCTCGGGGTGGAGCCAGGCCCGTACGAGCGTCTCCTGGGCGAGGTCCTCGGCGCGCTGCCGGTCCCCGTAGGTCAGCCCGAGCAGGAAGGAGAGCAGCGCCGGGCCGTGGTCCCGCTGCAGCCCTTCCAGGTTCCGTTCGTCGGTCGTCGCCGTCGTCATCCTCCGCGCCTCTCCCTCGGCTCCTCGTCCCGGCGGTATACGAACGCATCCGGAAGAGGAGGGACAGGGAAGGGACATCGGTATGCGGCGAACGGTCGCACGGAGCGGCGAATGGTACGGCGAACGGTCAGGCGGAGTGGTTGCGTCCGTTTCGGTGCGGTTCATGCGCTTGTGCGGCCTTGACCCTTGACTGCGGCTTTCCCGCGCGATCAATTCTTCAGAACAGGTGTTCATAGCAAGAGTCGAGCGGAGTGCCGTAGATGACCTCACGCACCACACCGGCAGCGGTGGCGGTCGCCGCCCTCCTCGTCGCGGCGGCCACGGGCTGCACCGCCGGGAACACCCCGGGCGGCACCCCGACCCCGGGGACCTCGGCCGGCACCGCCGGCGGGCGGAGCCCGGCACCGGCGTCCGCCGCCCCCGGCGGAGCCTCCGCGTCCACCGGCTTCACCCTCGTCGCCTCGGGCGACGTCCTCCCGCACGACTCGATCATCCGCCGCGCGGCCCAGGACGCCGGCGGCGACGGCTACGACTTCGGCCCCATGTTCGCCGGGGCGAAGGGCGTCGTCGCCCCCGCCGACCTGGCCATCTGCCACATGGAGACCGTGTACGGGAAGGAGGGCGGCCCCTACACCGGCTACCCCGCCTTCAAGTCGCCGCCCGAGGTCGCCGCCGCCCTCAAGGCCACCGGCTACGACTCCTGCTCCACCGCCTCCAACCACGCCCTGGACGACGGCGCGGCCGGACTGCGCCGCACCCTCGACGCCCTCGACGCCGCCGGGATCCGGCACGCGGGATCCGCCCGTACCGCCGAGGAGGCGGCGCGGCCCACGCTCATGAAGGCAGGCGGCGCCACGGTCGCCCAGCTCGCCTACACCTACGACACCAACGGCTACCCGCTGCCCGAGGGGCAGCCCTGGGCGGTCCGGCTTCTCGACGAGAGCACGGTCATCGCCGACGCGCGAGCCGCCCGCGCGGCCGGCGCCGACGTCGTCGTGGTCAGCGTCCACTGGGGCACCGAGTGGCAGACCGAAGCCGACCAGCGGCAGCTCTCCCTCGGCCGCGCGCTCACCGCCTCCACGAGCGGAGGCCGCCCCGACATCGACCTGATCATCGGTACGCACGCCCACGTGCCGCAGGCGTACGAGAAGGTCAACGGCACCTGGATCGTCTACGGGATGGGCGACCAGATTGCCGGGGACATGATCAACCACGAGGGGTCCTACGACCCCCGGGGCAACCAGGGAACCCTCGGCCGCTTCACCTTCGCCCCGCCCAAGTCGCCCGGAGCCCGCTGGGAGGTCACCAAGGCCGAGTTCGTCCCGCAGTGGTTCGACACCGGGCGGGGCCGGGTCGTCAACCTCGGCGCGGCGGGCGACGGCGACCCGCGCCACACCTCGATCCGCGAGACGATCCGCCAGGTCGTGCTCAGCAGGGGCGCCGAGAAGGACGGCCTGACGATGGGGAAGTAACGCGGTATCGGCTCATCGGGTGTTTTCGGGCACGGGGCCGGTGTCGATGGGGCGGGTGGGCACTCCCCCGAACGAACCATTGGTCATGAAAAAGGATCAGATGCCCCAGGGGCGCCGGGCGGTGCTGCGCCTCGCCGCGGCGCTCGGCGCCACGGCCACCGTCGGATACCTGGCGGCGGACCGGTTCGGCGAACCCGAGCGGCCCCCGGGCGCCGCCCCCGCGCCGAAGGGCCCGCCGGGAGCGGGGCCCGGCGCGGAGCCGGCCGCCGGGCCGCAGGCGGCGGGTGCCGGCCGGCTGCGCCCGTCCGCCTACCGACTCCAGCCGATGACCGCGTACGCGCCCCCGGCCTTCCGTCGGGCGGTGCCGCCCGTGCGGCAGCGGCCCTTCCTCGGCATGTCCGGGGTCGGCCGCTCCATGGTGCTGTCCTTCGACGACGGCCCCGACCCCCGCTACACCCCCGCCATCCTGGAGACCCTGCGCCGGTACGAGTGCCGGGCGATGTTCTTCGTCTGCGGCGAGATGGCCGTCGAGAACCCGGACCTGCTGCGGGAGATGGCCGCCGACGGGCACGTCGTCGGCAACCACTCGTGGTCCCACCCCCTCATCCCCAAGCTGCGGCCCTCCCGGATCCGCGACGAGCTCGGCTCCACCAGCGAGGTCGTCGAGCGGACACTCGGCGCGGCGCCGCTCTGGTACCGCGCGCCCTACGGGGCCTGGAACCGGCACTCCTTCGAGATCGGCGCCGAGCTGGGCATGGAGCCGCTCGCCTGGACCGTCGACACCCTCGACTGGAAGGAGCCCGGCACGGGCACGATCGTCCGCCGCGTGCTCGACGGCGCCGCCCCCGGCGCCGTCGTCCTGTCCCACGACGCGGGCGGGGACCGCAGCCAGAGCGTGGCCGCGCTCCGTCGCTACCTGCCCGAACTCCTCGACGCCGGGTACCACATCACCGTCCCCCGGCGCTGACGCGGGCGGTACGCGAAGGGCCCCGGCACTCCCTGGTGCCGGGGCCCTTCGCGCGGCGCGAAGCTCAGCGGGAGCCGACCATGTGGGCGTACACGACGACGTTCCCGTCGTAGCCGTGCGCCCGTGTGTAGCCGCCGCCGCAGGTGATCACCCGGAGCTCGGGCTGTCCGGTGTCCGCGTAGACCTGCACGCCGGGGAAGTCGTTCTTGGCGTAGACCTCGACTCCGTAGATCTCGAAGACGGCGACCCGGCCGTCGTACCGCTCGACCTCGATGTGCTGGCCCTTCTCCAGCGAGCCGAGGCCGTAGAAGACCGCCGGGCCCCGCGCGTTGTCGACATGGCCGACGACGACCGAAGTGCCGCGCTGGCCCGGGGAGATGCCGTTCTGGTACCAGCCGGCGAGGTTGGCGTCCTGCGGGGGCGGTGCCGCGACCCAGCCGTCCGCGTCCAGGCCCACGTCCATGATCGGCGCGGCCACCTGGATGGCGGGGATCTTGATCCGGGAGGCCGGTGCGAAGGGCAGCGCCTCCAGGCCGGCGCTCTCCTCCGTCGGCGGCGGGACCACCGGACGGACCACGGGCCGTGCCGCGGCGGCGGGTTGGGGCGGCCCGAGGGCGACGTCCACCCCGTTGCGCATCATGGCGAGCCCGGACAGCATGGCGAGGGCCAGGACGCCCCAGGGTTGGCGTCTCCTGCGCTCGAAGACGCGGAAGTCCTTCGGGGGCATGATTCTCCCTTCGTGGCGTCGTCAGAACGGTAAGGGCGGGGGGACGGTCCGTCGCCCTGGACGCGGCGAACGGGTGGGGGGCGCCGCCGGACGGGTGCCGGGGCGCGGAACAGAGCCCCGGCGGACCCGTGGGCACGCGGTGGCGTCCGCACTCCGAGAGTGGTGAGCTCCCCGTGGGGACAGCCGGGTGACAAGGGGCTGACCCATCCGAGTATTCGTCAGATAAGCGCCCCGGAAGGCCGTGACCTGCGGTTCCGTGCTCTGCGAGGGGCCGATTCCGGGCGTGTCGCCTCACCGGGGTGGACCAGTGCCGACATGCACGGCTCGCCCCGACTTGTGATGGTTCGTCATGGAAGGCGTACTCGTCGAATTTCCCGGAGCACCGCTTTGGGGCGTCTTCCACTGGAGGTTCAACCATGCGTGCTGCACGCACTCTGGCGGTGGCCGCCACCGCGTTCGCGGCGGTCGGGCTCGCCGCCCCCCTCGCCGCCGCCACCTACGGTCCGGGCAACGTCGTCACCGGTGGCTCCAACAACACCCCGAGAGACGTCACCGTCAGCCCCTTCGAGGTCCACCCGGGGTCGACGCTCACGATCACCGCCAGGGGCTGCAACCGTGGTGGCACGGTCACGTCCAACGCCTTCCCGGAGGCCAACCTCTCGGGCGGCAACGGCCTCAACACCGCCGTTGCCCGCGTCCACAACAACGCCACGCCCGGCAACTACAACCTGGCTGTCAGGTGCAACGGCGGCTCCAACGTGGTCACGGAGTCGTTCCGCGTCCTCCCGGGCCGTGGTGCGCAGGGCGGTCTCGGCGGCTCGCTCGCACCCAGCTCCACCGAGATGGCCGTCGGCGGCAGCCTGGTCGCCGCCGCCGCGCTCGGCGGCGGACTCTTCATCATCCGTCGTCGCCGTATGACGGGCGCCGGGGTCTGACCGGCCGAACCTCCCGGTCGGCCCGCTGTGCCCGTCGCCCCCGAGTCCTCGCCAGGACCCGGGGGCGACGGGCGTCCGGGGACGCCGGTCGCGGGTCGGGTCCGCGCCATGCTCCGCGGCTCCCGTTCAGTGGCGGCGGGAGGAGCCGGAGCGGCGCCGGACCACGTACACGACACCGGTGGCGGCGGCCAGCACCAGGGCCGTACCGGTCGCGAGCATGCCGGTGTTCACCTCGTCCACGGAGCCGCCGAGACCGCCCCGCACCCCGCGCGGGGGAGTGAGCAGCGTGGCGCTGAGGGTCGGGGTGGCCGTGGGCGTACCGCTGATCGTCAGACCGACGGTGTCCTGCACGCCGCCGGTGCAGTTGAACGACACCGTGTACACCGCACCGGGCCGGGCGTCGAAGTCCACGATGGCGGTCGCCGCCGAGTTCGGGGCGATGACGACGGTGTCGAAGATGCCGGCCGAGGCCGTCGCCGTGCTGGCGCAGCCGGGTGCGCTCAGCGTCACCCGGCCGCCCGGGGCGACGAGCGAGGGCGACACGACGAAATCGCCCGGTGCCTTCGCTCCCGGTGCCCGCGGGTTGGTGGCGGGGGCACCTTCCGCCGCGAGGGCGACGGTGGCGGGGGCGGCCAGGGCGAGGGCGGCCGCCCCCAGCAGGGCAGTGGACGCGGCACGTATCGCGCGCATGGTGAATCCTCCGGGTCCCGAGGGGCAGCCGCGGAACGGGATTCCCGCGAAGGCTGCGTGCACCTCGATGCCCGAAACGCTAGGAGTGCACTACCACAGCCGCGATCCCAGACGTGCGAATGGGGCACGCTTGTCCCCCGTGCGGCCCATTCGCACGCCCTGACTCACCCCGTGACCTGCGGGAACAGATCGGTGAACGGCGTGGCGGTGGCGGAGATGCCCCGGCCGAACGGCGCGTCGAAGTCCCAGATGAGGAAGAGCAGGAACGCGATCAGCACGCTGAACAGCCCGGCGAGCAGCAACTCCCGTCCCGTCCTGCGGATCTGGAGCGTGAAGATCAGGCCGACGGTCACCAGGGCGCCGATGATCAGGCCGAACCAGACCACCCCCGGCATCGTCGCCCCGGCGTTCTGCCCGCGCGCGCCCCGGGCGTCGTCGGCGGCGGCCACCTGGTCGACCAGCGGCTGGTAGGCCTGGCCCTCGAAGTCGTTGGCGGGCTGGTAGTCGGTGACGCTGCGGCGCACCTTCTCCAGGAGGGCGGTGCCCTCCTCGCTCAGCTCGCCGTTCTCGGACATGTACGTCCACTCCTCGTCGACCACGTACGCGACGTACGCGTCGACGTCGGCGCGGATCCTGGTGCGGACGTCCAGGGGGTAGACCTCGGCGCGGGCCGAGATCTCGTGCATCGCCTGGGCCTCCTGGCGCACGGTCTCCTGGGCGGCCCCGCGGGCCTCCCAGACGCCGGCGATGGCGAGACCGAGGACGATCGCGTAGATCACGCCGATCATCATCGTCATGTACTCGATGACGTCGGGGGTCTCGCTGGGGTCGTCGTCCTCCGGGATACGACGGTGGTTGATGACGACGATGGTCAGGACGACGGCGCAGGCGGCGGCCATCGCGAGGGTGAGTACGAGCCATTCGGACATGGAGGGACCTCAGAGGGGGTTCAGCGGGAGCGGGGGCGCAGGATCGCGGTCGCGAGCACTGCGGGGGCGATGATCACCAGCGTCATCGTGACGACGGACGTGCCGCCCTTCGGCTGGGGCCGCGCTGCGCGGCGGTAGTGCGGGAGGGCGACGGGCCCGGGGGCCGCGGGCCGGGGCCGCGTCGTGGGCGTCACCTCCCGCCCCGGCGCGGGCGCCGGGGCGGGAGGTGACGCGGGGGGCGCGGGCGCCGGAGTGCGCTCCGGGGGGACCGGGGTGGCCGGTGCGGGGGAGGCGGGCTCCGGGCGCGGTGCGGGGGTGGTCACCGGGGGAGGGGGCGGCGTCGTCGTCCGTACGGGAGGCGGGGGTGGCGCCGGGACGGTCGGGGGCTGCGGCTGAGGCCGCGGCGTCGTGGGCCTGGGTGCCGGCTTCGTGGGCGGCGGAGGCGGTGGCGGAGCGGGGGTGGGTGAGCACGCGCCCGGCCCGATGACCGCCACCGAGGTGTGCGAGCCGTCGGGGCCGGTCGTGGCGTAGGCGCAGGAGTCGGCGGCGGCGGGGACGGGCGCGGCGAGCAGCCACACCAGTCCGAGGGCCGCCAGCGACCGCGCGAGGGATGATCCGTACAGAGACACGCCGTCGAGCTTGATCACAGACGCGGCGAACCGGGGCCGAAACGGCGGGGATTCGCCGGATGGTGGGGTTTCGGGACGCGCGGTTTGACGTTTCGGCGGCCCGGAGGCGGATTCGGCGCAATGACCGGGTATCGCCGAGCCGTGCGATTGGCCGCGCGCGCTCCTCTCCGCTTCGGCGTTGCCGGCGACCTGACTTAGTCGGTGTCCCGTCGGGACTCCGGTGGTACTCCGCGGCACTCCACGGGGGCTCCCGCCGAAGAAGTGTCCGGTTGTCGCCCTGCCGGGGGTCCCGGCCGACAGGGCCTCCCGGGCCGTCGACGAGGCCCCGTCGGCGGCAACGACCGAGGTGCGCCAAGGGCCTTGGCCCCCGTAAGGTGCGGACGGCACCGGCCGGGAAGTCGACGCACACTCATATGCACGTGAATTTGCACGAGCTGAAGGCGTGAACTCTGCGCTTCACGAGCATGTGCCAATGACGTGTGACCAAGAACGGACCGCTAATTTCCGTTTCTACTCGCTCTCCCGGCGGGCGATCAGTAGCCTCACCTCGAACACCGGCCGCGAACACATGGCCGCATCCCCCATGGCGACTTGTTGGAGACATTGATGGAGCGTCCCGCCTGGGCTCCGCCGGGTATCGACATTTCGGTGCCGAGCGTGTCCCGTATGTACGACTTCTATCTGGGCGGCTCGCACAATTTCGAAGTGGACCGGGAAGCGGCGCGCAAGGCCATGGAGTTCATGCCTGGCCTCCCCAAGATCATGCAGGCGAACCGTGCCTTCATGCGTCGCGCCGTCCGCCACGCCGTTGACAACGACGTCACCCAGTTCCTCGACATCGGCTCCGGCATACCCACCTTCGGCAACGTGCACGAGGTCGCCCGGGCCGCCGACCCCGCCGCGCGGGTCGTCTACGTCGACCACGACCCCGTCGCCGTCGCCCACAGCCGCGCCGTCCTGGAGGGTGACGAGGCCGCCGCGGTCGTCGCCGCCGACCTGCGCAAGCCGGCCGACATCCTGCACAGCCCCGAGGTGACCCGACTCCTCGACCTGGACCGGCCGGTGGCCCTGCTCCTCGTCGCCGTCCTCCACTTCCTGGAGGACGAGGACCGGCCCTACGAGGCCGTCGCCCAGCTGATCGACTCCCTCGCGCCCGGCAGCCTCCTCATCCTCACCCACGCCTCGTACGAGGGCATCCCGCTCTCACAGGAGCAGGCGGGCGGCACCATCGGTGTCTACCGGAACATCCGCAACCCCCTGGTGATGCGGTCGGGTGCCGAGATCACCCGCTTCTTCGACGGCACCGAGATGGTCGAGCCCGGCCTCGTCCCGATGCCGGCCTGGCGACCGGACAGTCCGGTCGAGGAGGAGGATCCGTACGCCTTCTCCGGTTTCGCAGGGGTGGGGCGCAAGGCGTGAAGGTCCCGTCGCAGCCCGCCGGTTCCGTCGCGGAGGCGGACGGTCCGGAGGACCGACTCAGGCGGTTCGTCACCATCTGGAGCCGCGCGATCTTCCCGGTGACGGCCACCTCGCTGACCCGCACCGAGTTCGAGGGGCACCTGCTGCCGCTGGCCCGCACCCTGTGCGAGGCCCTGCACGCCCGGCCCTTCGACACGGCCCCGGCCCAGCGCGCCGGCGCGGCCCTCGTCGCCGCCCACTGCACCGACCCCGACGCCCTCGGCCGCAGCCTCGGCGTCGTCGACTCGTACCTGGTCCTCTACTGCGGTACGGAGTCCGACGTCCCGGCCGAGGAGCTGCGCGCCCGCTGCGCCCGGCTCCAGCACGCCATGGCCACCGGCTACGCCCAGGCCCTGCGCGAGCGGACCCGCGCCGAGCAGGAGGCGATCGCCCACTCCGCGCTCTCCGCGCGCAGCGCCGCCGAGATCGCCCTGCACGCCACCGAGAGCCGCTTCCGCGCGGTCTTCGACGGGGCGGCCATCGGCATCGGCATCGCCGACCTCGACGGCAACGTCCTGGAGGTCAACGAGACCCTCACCCGCATGTTCGGCGGGATGGAGGGCCCGCTCCGCAGCCGGAAGGTCAGCGAGTGGGTCCACCCGGAGGACGGCCCGCACGTCTGGAAGCTGTACGAGGAGCTCGTCCGCGGCGAGCGCGAGTCCTACCGGGTGGAAAAGCCGTACTACCGAGGCGACGGAACGGTTCTGTGGACCAACCTCACCGTCTCGCTCCTCCGTGACGCCGACGGACTGCCCCAGTACCAGCTCGCGCTGATGGAGGACACCACCGAACGGCGCCTGCTCCACCTGCGCCTGCGGTACGAGGCCACCCACGACGCGCTCACCGGGCTGCCGAACCGGACCCTGTTCTTCGAGCGCCTGGAGAAGGCTCTCGTCTCCGGCGACAACGCCCGCTTCGGCCTCTGCTACCTCGACCTCGACGGCTTCAAGGTCATCAACGACAGCCTCGGACACTCCGCCGGCGACCGACTGCTCGTCGAGGTCGCCGACCGGCTGCAGAGCTGCGTCACCGGCCCGGGCGAGATGGTGGCCCGGCTCGGCGGGGACGAGTTCGTCGCCCTCACCACCGGCTGCGCCGGCGAGCAGGACGTCACCGAACTGGCCGACCGCATCCTGGGCGCCCTCGCCACCCCGCTGCGCATCGACGGCCGCGAACTCACCGTCCGCGGCAGCCTCGGCGTCGTCGAGGGACCGGCGGGGGAGCGGACCCCGGCCGAGGTGCTGCGCAGCGCCGACATCACCATGTACCGCGCCAAGTCGGCGGGCGGCAACCGCTTCGAGCTCGCCGACCCCGAGGCCGACGCCCGCGCGATCACCCGGCACGGTCTGACGACGGCGCTGCCCACGGCCCTGGAGCGCGGCGAGTTCTTCATCGAGTACCAGCCGCTCGTCCACCTCGGCGACGGCAGCGTGCACGGAGCGGAGGCACTGGTCCGCTGGTGCCACCCGCAGCACGGCGTGCTCGGCCCCGACCGGTTCATCCCGCTCGCCGAGGACACCGGCCTCATCGTGCCGCTCGGCCGCTGGGTGCTCCAGGAGGCCGTGCGCCAGGCCCGCTTCTGGCAGGCGCGGCACTCCGACGGCGGCCCGCTGCGGATCAACGTCAACCTGTCCCCGACCCAGCTGCACCACCCGCGGCTGGTCGCCGACACCGTCGACGTCCTGGAGCGGTCCGGGCTCGAACCGGGCGCGCTCTGCCTGGAGGTGACCGAGTCGGCGCTGATCGGCGCCGACGAGGACCTCCTGAAGCCGCTGCGGCAACTCGCCGAGATGGGCGTGGACATCGCGCTCGACGACTTCGGCACCGGCTACTCGAACCTCGCCAACCTGCGCCGCCTGCCGGTGAGCGTCCTCAAGCTCGACCGGTCCTTCACCCGGGGCATGCAGCAGCACCCGGTGGACCCGGTCGACCTCAAGATCGTCGAGGGGATCGTCTCCCTGGCCCACAGCCTGGAGCTCGCCGTCACCGTCGAGGGCGTGGAGACCGGCGCCCAGGCCCGCCGACTCCGCGAGCTCGGCTGCGACACCGCCCAGGGCTGGTACTACGCCCGTCCCGGCGCCCCGGACCGCATCCACTCGCTGCTCCTGGCCGACGCGGTCTGATATCCGGGCGCACGAAACCGGCCTCCCCGCAGGAAGCGGGGAGGCCGGGAAGAGGTACGGGGGAGGAAAGCGGAGAAGCTATATCAAGGAGTGGGTAGAAGGAAGCCTCTCCATGGCCTCGCCCCGGAAAGAACGTAGCACTCAGGCGGGCAGCAGGTCGCGCAGATTTTCCGGCGTGAACACCTGCGAACCGGGAGCGAGGCCGTCAGGCCGCTCCAGACCGATGTACGTCACCGGGGCATCGGGCACCGTCCGGCCGTCCCACAGCGTGGTCTCGGCCCCCGACTCCTCCATCAGCGCCACGAGATGACGAATGGTCAGATGCGTGCGGCCCATCAGGGCGCGCATCACGGCCGAGATCGTCACCCGGTGGTCCTCGACCTGGTTCGCCGCAGGCGCTCCCCTCAGGTACAGGTGCAGCCAGTGCGCGTGCCAGCGGCCCTCGTCGTCCCGCCGGAAGGCGAGCGGCAACGCCACCCGGCCCGCGCCCCGAAGGTCCGACTTCATCCGCACGGTACGCGGCTCGAACGGCCGGCCACGCTGCTCGCCCTCGCGGAGCATGAAGCCGAAGAAGCCCTCCGCCACCTCGTCGAAGCCCTCGCCCGAGAAGACGTACACCTGCGGCACGATGAACGTGCCCCGCACCGCGCCGAGCCGCAGGTCGATGAACTCCGAGGCCCCGTCCGGCGCTTCGGTGACGTCACCCGAGTGCCGGCCCTCGACGTCGGTCAGGGCCGTGTACGACAGCCACGTCACCGTCGCGTAGTCCTCGTCCAGGACCAGCGCCGACAGATCGAGGTCCGTCGTCCGCTGCGCCTGGCGCCAGTACGTGAAGAAGCGCAGCAGCTCCCCGTCGACCGGTGAGACCGAGCCGCGCGGCAGCACACCGAGCCCCGCCGAGGACGCACGGCCGGTCAGCGGCAGCGCCACGTCCAGGACGTCCGGGTCGATCAACAGGCGTCCCGGAGAGGGGAGTCGGCGCCTGGTCTCGGCGTCGAGCAGCGCGATGAGCCGCTCACGGTCGGAGTCCTCCAGCGGCGGACGCGTGTCGTCGGCCATCCAGGCCTTGGCCTCCCGGCTCACGAACACCCGGCGCTCCCCGTCGCTCCAGCCCGCGCGGTTCTGCAGGTGCTCGCGCACAGACAGGACGACCCGGCCCGAGACCTCCGGCGCGGCCCGCTCGGCGGCCGCGAGGACCGCCTCCCGCTCCTTGCCCCCGCTCGCCGTCCGCAGGAGCCGGTCCAGGGCGCGGAACAGGCGCCCCGGGGCGTGGGAGGCCAGCAGCTCCGCGGTGCCCGTGACCTCGCCGCGTGCCAGCAGCTCCTCGACGCGGCTGTCGAACGACGGAGCCCGCCGCTCGCCCCGGGCGACCGCGAACACCTCGGCGGCGTGCGGCCAGTGCGGGTACTCGTGGGGATGCAGCCGCTCCCCGAGGCGCTTCCATGCCTCGCCGTGCGCGGACACGTCGGACAGCTTCGCGGGGGACGCGGCCACGAGCGAGTCGAGCCCCGCGAGCAGGGCCCGCCGGTGGGGGCGGGACAGCGCGCGGAACCGGGTGGGCTCGTGCAGGGTGACATCGCCGTCCGCGAGGGCGCAGGCCAGCCGCAGGACGTCGGTCACGGTGTCGAGCAGCGGCGTGGCGCCCACCCGCAGCCGGGCATGGTTGACGACGGCGCGGTTCTCCCGGACCGCCATCGTCTCGGGCTGCGGGCCGTCCGCGCAGTGCTCGGCGAGCACGGCCAGATCGCGCAGGTGCTCCTCGCCGAGCGGGGTCGTGCCGCCGGCCAGGGCCAGATAGAGCGCGGTGACCTCGGCGTCCGGCTCCGCGCCGAGGTGCAGCACCGTCAGCCGGTCTCCGGCCGCCGCGATCAGCTCGTCGTGGACGGCGAGCATCTCCTCGTACGTGTGCCGGTAGCGGCCGTACGCGGGGAGGGTCAGCAGGTCGAGGACGCCGGCGCTCAGCTGCTCGACGGTACGGTCGCGCGTGTCGCCGTCGGCGAGCGCCTCGGCCACACACGCCCTCCAGAAGTCGAGCGTGTCCGGCACGTTTTCCGGGAAGTCGACGAAGTAGGCGTTGTGCCGGACGTGGTCGCCGACGATGTCACGGACGGTCGCGAGGGCGCGGACGGCGATCTCGGTGACGGTCGGCCCGGCGAGCCCCGACAGGCGCTCGACCAGGTCGCCCGACAGCTTGAACCCGGCGGTCATCAGGGCCGCGTCGAACCTGCGCGTGACGGCGGCCCCGTCCCCGGCCGGGCCGGTGGGGGCGGGGAGACGGCGGGTGTGCTGGACGACCAGGTGTTCGAGAGCGTGGGCCATGGGGGCATGCTCCCAGCCGCCGCCCGCCACCCGCACGCGGATTTACCGGCCGCAGTCTCGGACGCCGTCCGCGCGCGGATCCACCGGCAGCCGTCTCGGACGCCACCCGAACCCGGATTCACCGGCCCTCCTCTCAGAGGCCGTCCGCCGCCCGGGCCGGGCCGTCCCGCCGCGAGGCCAGCAGCATCCGCTGGAGCTCCCGGGCCGCTCGCGGGGGTGCCACGTCGCTGCGGTGGGCCAGGGCGATCGTCCTGCGCAGGCCCGGGCGGGCGAGGGCCGTCACGCGGAGGTCCCGGCCCGCCCGAGCCGCCACCATCGCCGGGACGACCGCGAGCCCGAGTCCGGCCCGTACGAACCCGAGGACCGCGTCCAGCTCCCCGCCCTCGACCGTGAACGTCGGCTCGAAGCCCTCCGCCCGGCAGGCCGCCACGGTCAGCTCCCGCAGGTCGTAGCCGTGCCGGAACATCACGAGCGGCTGGTCCCGCAGGTCCTTGATCCGCACCGGCCGGGTCGGCGCGGGCGCCGAGGCCGAGGTGACCGCCACCAGGTCCTCCCGCAGCAGCTCGACCGTGGTGAGCGCGGGCGACGGGGACGGCAGCGGCAGCACCACGAGCGCCAGGTCGAGCGCCCCGCGGGCCAGCTCCCGTACGAGATCGTGCGAGCCGCCCTCCTCGATGAGGAGCTCGATGCCCGGGTGCAGGTCGTGGAAGGCGCGCAGCACGTCCGGAAGGAGCCCCGTGCACAGGCTCGGGGTCGCGCCGAGCCGCACCCGGCCCCGCTTGAGCTGCGCCAGCTCCTGCACCTCCAGCCTGGCCGTCTCGGTGTCGGCGAGGATCCGGCGGGCGAGCGGCAGCAGCGCCTCGCCCGCGTCGGTGAGCGTGATGTTCCCCCTGGCCCGGCTGAACAGCTCCGCGCCCAACTCCTGTTCCAGGGCCTTGATCTGCTGGGAGAGCGAGGGCTGCGAGACGTGGACGCGCTCGGCCGCCCGCGTGAAGTGACGGGTCTCGGCGACGGCGACGAAGTAGAGGAGCTGCTGGAACTGCATGCCCCCAGGGTAGGCGACATGAATAGGTGCTGCCTATCGAGATCAGCCGGACCATGTCTTGGACCTCTGGGGTCCTTCGGCCCTAGCGTCGTGGGCATGGCTCTGGCACCCACGAGGGACCGGACGACGCGCCGCCCGCCGTCCCCCACACCGTCACGCGGATTCCTGTCATCGACCCTCGGCAAGAAGACGGTCATGGCCGTCAGCGGGCTGCTCATGCTCGGCTATCTCGTCGCCCACGTCGCCGGAAACCTGAAGGTCTTCTTCGGCCCCGAGGAGTTCAACGCCTACGGCCACTGGCTGCGGGTGATGGGCGCCCCCGTCCTGCACCACGAGTGGGCCCTCTGGCTCGTCCGGATCGTGCTCCTCGCCGCCGTCGGCGCCCACGCCGTCTCCGCGTACCAGCTCAGCCGGCGCGACCTGAAGGCCCGCCCCACCGCGTACGTCCACCGCCGCAGGCGCGCCTCGTACGCCACCCGCACCATGCGCTGGGGCGGGATCATCCTCGCCCTCTTCATCGTCTGGCACGTCCTCGACCTCACCACCGGCACCGTCCACCCCGGCGGCTTCGAGGAGGGCAAGCCCTACCAGAACGTCGTCGACACCTTCTCCACCTGGTACGGCAACGTCATCTACATCGTCGCCATGCTCGCCGTCGGACTCCACGTCCGCCACGGCTTCTGGAGCGCCGCCCAGACCCTGGGCGTCGGCAACGCCCGCCGCGAGCGACTCCTCAGGGTCCTCGCCAACACCCTCGCGCTCGTCCTGACCGCGGGCTTCGTCTCCGTCCCCGTCGCCGTCATGACCGGAGTGGTGAGCTGACATGAACCCCACCGACTTCGCGGACTACACCACCGGTGCCCCGCTCTCCGACACCACCGCCCCCGGGGGCCCGATCGCCGAGCGCTGGGACACCCGCCGCTTCCAGGCCAGGCTGGTCAACCCCGCCAACCGCCGCAAGCACCGGATCATCGTCGTCGGCACCGGCCTCGCCGGCGGCTCCGCCGGCGCCACCCTCGCCGAACAGGGTTACCAGGTCGTCCAGTTCTGCTTCCAGGACTCCCCGCGCCGCGCCCACTCCATCGCCGCCCAGGGCGGCATCAACGCCGCCAAGAACTACCGCAACGACGGCGACTCCGTCCATCGCCTCTTCTACGACACCGTCAAGGGCGGCGACTTCCGCGCCCGCGAGTCCAACGTCCACCGGCTCGCCCAGATCTCCGTCGAGATCATCGACCAGTGCGTAGCCCAGGGCGTGCCCTTCGCCCGCGAGTACGGCGGACTCCTCGACACCCGCTCCTTCGGCGGCGTCCAGGTCTCCCGCACCTTCTACGCCCGCGGCCAGACCGGCCAGCAGCTCCTCCTCGGCGCCTACCAGGCGCTGTCCCGGCAGATCGCCGCCGGAAGCGTCGAGATGCACGCCCGTACGGAGATGCTCGACCTGATCGTCGTCGACGGGCGGGCCCGCGGCATCGTCGCCCGCGACCTGATCACCGGCGAGATCTCCACCCACTACGCGGACGCGGTCGTCCTCGCCAGCGGTGGCTACGGGAACGTCTTCTACCTGTCGACGAACGCGATGAACTCCAACGCCACCGCCGTCTGGCGGGCCCACCGGCGCGGCGCGTACTTCGCCAACCCCTGTTTCACGCAGATCCACCCCACCTGCATCCCGCGCACCGGCGACCACCAGTCCAAGCTGACCCTGATGAGCGAGTCGCTGCGCAACGACGGCCGCATCTGGGTCCCGAAGGCCAAGGGCGACACCCGTCCCGCCGCCGACATTCCCGAGGACGAGCGCGACTACTACCTGGAGCGGATCTACCCCTCCTTCGGCAACCTCGTTCCCCGGGACATCGCCTCCCGCGCCGCGAAGAACGTCTGCGACGAGGGCCGTGGCGTCGGTCCCGGCGGCCAGGGCGTCTACCTCGACTTCGCCGACGCCATCCGCCGCATGGGCAGGGCGGCGGTCGAGGAGAAGTACGGCAACCTCTTCGACATGTACGAGCGGATCACCGCCGAGAACCCGTACGAGGCCCCCATGAGGATCTACCCCGCCGTGCACTACACGATGGGCGGCCTCTGGGTCGACTACGACCTGCAGACGACCGTCCCCGGCCTCTTCGCGATCGGCGAGGCCAACTTCTCCGACCACGGGGCCAACCGGCTCGGCGCGTCCGCCCTCATGCAGGGCCTCGCCGACGGCTACTTCGTCCTTCCCGCCACCATCAACGACTACCTCGCCCGCCACCCCCACGCCGAACCCGTCACCGACGACCACCCGGCGGTGCGTGAGGTCCTCGCCGAGACCCAGGACCGGCTGAACCTCCTCCTCGCCGTCGACGGCGACCGCACCCCCGACTCCTTCCACCGCGAACTCGGCGAACTCATGTGGGAGTTCTGCGGCATGGCCCGCACCGAGGCGGGCCTGCGCAAGGCCCTCGCCCGTATCCCCCGGATCAGGGAGGAGTTCTGGCGCCGCGTGAAGGTCCCGGGCACGGGCCTGGAGTTCAACCAGTCCCTGGAGAAGGCCAACCGCATCGTCGACTACCTGGAGCTCGCCGAACTCATGTGTCTCGACGCGCTGCACCGGGCGGAGTCCTGCGGCGGCCACTTCCGCGAGGAGTCCCAGACCCCGGACGGCGAGGCCGCGCGCCGCGACGAGGAGTTCGCGTACGCGGCGGCCTGGGAATTCCGGGGGCCCGGGGGTCGTCCCCCGGGAGAACACGGCGGGGCGCCCGCCGCCTCACCCGTCCTCCACAAGGAGGACCTCACCTTCGAGTACGTCCACCCCACCCAGCGGAGCTACGCATGAAGCTCACCCTGCGCGTCTGGCGCCAGCGCGATGCCGACGCCCCCGGTGCCATGTCCACCTACGACGTCGACGGCATCTCCGCCGACATGTCGTTCCTGGAGATGCTCGACACGCTCAACGAAGCCCTCATCCTGCGCGGCGAGGACCCCGTCGCCTTCGACCACGACTGCCGCGAGGGCATCTGCGGCGCGTGCAGCCTCGTCATCAACGGCGACGCGCACGGCCCCGAGCGCACCACCACCTGCCAGCTCCACATGCGCTCCTTCCGCGACGGCGACACGATCGACGTCGAGCCCTGGCGCGCGGCGGCCTTCCCGGTCGTCAAGGACCTCGTGGTCGACCGCTCCGCCTTCGACCGCGTCATCCAGTCCGGCGGCTACATCAGTGCCCCGACCGGCTCGGCACCCGAGGCCCACGCGACCCCCGTCCCGAAGGCCGACGCGGACTCGGCCTTCGAGCACGCGGAGTGCATCGGCTGCGGTGCCTGTGTGGCCGCCTGCCCCAACGGCTCGGCGATGCTCTTCACCTCGGCGAAGATCAACCACCTGAACGTCCTCCCGCAGGGCTCCCCGGAACGCGAGACCCGGGTCCTCGACATGGTCGCGCAGATGGACGCGGAGGGCTTCGGCGGCTGCACGCTGACGGGCGAGTGCGCGACGGCCTGCCCGAAGGGGATCCCGCTGCCCTCGATCACGGCGATGAACAGGGAGTGGCTGCGGGCGCGGCGGAAGGTGAAGGGGTAGGGCCCGTCCGGCGGAGCCCACGTCACCGGACCGTCCGGATCCGGACAGTCTCGTGACGTGGGCTCCGCCACACGGTACGCCCCGCTGCGAAAGATCATTCACGAAATGATCACCTTCTCCGTAAGATCTTCTCCGGGGGGCGTCGTCCGCCGCCCGGGCAGCAAGATCAACTCCGTTCAACTCTGTACATTTTGTGGCAAGTTGTCCACTTCGCGGCCAACCGGTATCCGGCGATTTCCGCCCCGCTCCCACCCCCGGGTAGTGATGTGCACTGCCGGGGGCATATGACCAAACCCCCGGTCGCACAGACCAATTGGGGGTTTCATGTCCAGCATCACCCGACGCCGGGTTCTCGGCGTCGCGGCCGGGGCCGCAGGGGCCGCCGCGGGCCTCGCCCTGGCCGGTTCGGCCGTCGCCGACGCTCCCCGGGCCGCCGCTCCCGCGGCCGGCCCGGCCCCGGCGTCCTTCGACGAGGTCTACCAGGGCCGCCGCATCCAGGGCGGGCCCGCGCACGGCGGAGGCCATCACGGGGGACACCACGGAGGCGGCTACTCCGTGACGATCGACGGCGAGGAGCTGCACGTCATGCAGAACGCCGACGGCACCTGGATCAGCGTCATCAACCACTACGAGCCCGTCGCCACGCCCAGGTCGCTGGCCCGCGCGGCCGTCCGCGAACTCCAGGGCGCCCCGCTCGTACCCCTCACCCTCGGCTGATCGATCCAGGAACGGCACCCGTCATGACCGTACGCAAGAACCAGGCCTCCCTCACCGCCGACGAGAAGCGGCGCTTCGTCGACGCCCTCCTGGAGCTCAAGCGCTCCGGGCGGTACGACACCTTCGTCACCACGCACAACGCCTTCATCATGAGCGACACCGACAACGGCGACCGCGTCGGCCACCGCTCGCCGTCGTTCCTGCCCTGGCACCGGCGCTTCCTCATAGAGTTCGAGCAGGCGCTGCAGTCCGTCGACCCGACCGTCAACCTCCCCTACTGGGACTGGACGGCCGACCGCACCTCCCGCTCCTCTCTGTGGGCGCCCGACTTCCTCGGCGGTACCGGGCGGGCCCGTGACGGCCGGGTGACCGACGGCCCGTTCGCCCGCGTCGCCAACCGCTGGACGGTCAACGTCCGCGTCGACGGCCGCGACTACCTCCGGCGCGACCTCGGTGCGGGCGGCCGTCAGCTCCCCACCCGCGCCGAGGTGGACTCCGTCCTCGCCATGGAGACCTACGACACGGCGCCGTGGAACAGCTCGTCGGACGGCTTCCGCAACCACCTCGAAGGGTGGCGCGGCGTGAACCTCCACAACCGCGTCCACGTCTGGGTCGGCGGACAGATGGGCACCGGAGTCTCCCCGAACGACCCGGTGTTCTGGCTGCACCACGCCTTCATCGACAAGCTGTGGGCCGACTGGCAGGCCCGCCACCCCAAGTCCCCGTACCTGCCGGCCGCGGGCACCGCGAACGTCGTCGACCTCGGCGACACCATGCGCCCGTGGAACGATGTGACCCCGGCGGACATGCTGGACCACACCCGCCACTACACCTTCGACACGGCGGCCTGACCCCGCACGGCCGGCCGGGCCCGGACCTGGATCCGGACCCGGGCCAGGCCCCGGCCCCGGGCCCGGGCCCGGACGCGGACGCGGACCAGGCCCCGGGCCAGGCCCCGGACGCGGACCCGGGCCAGGCCCCGGACCTCGGGACCGTCGGGCCGGTCCCGCCGGGCGGTTCTCAGCTCCGTCCGGCGGGCTCCAGGGACCGGCGCAGATACGGCGCGGTGCGGCTCTCCGCCGCCCGCGCCACCCGGTCCGGGGGACCCGCGGCCACGATCCGGCCGCCCTCGTCGCCGCCTCCCGGACCCAGGTCGAGGACCCAGTCGGCGGTGGCGACCACGTCCATGTCGTGCTCGACCACGACGACGGAGTGGCCCGCCTCCACGAGGCCGTGCAGCTGGCGCATCAGGACCTCCACGTCCGCCGGGTGCAGCCCGGTCGTCGGCTCGTCCAGCACGTAGAGCGTGGCGGAGCGGTGCGGGCGCTGGAGCTCCGCTGCGAGCTTGATGCGCTGCGCCTCGCCTCCGGACAGCTCGGTCGCCGGCTGCCCGAGCCGCAGATAGCCGAGGCCGACGTCCAGCAGGGTGCGCAGGCTCCGGGCGGCGGCCGGGGTGTCGGCGAAGAACTCCGCGGCCGACTCGACGGTGAGGTCCAGGACCTCGGCGATGGTGAGCCCGCGCCACCGCACCTGGAGCGTCTCCGGGTTGTACCGGGCGCCGTGGCAGTCGGGGCAGGGCGCGTAGGTGCTCGGCAGGAAGAGGAGCTCCACCGAGACGAAGCCCTCGCCCTGGCAGGTCTCGCAGCGTCCGCCGGCCACGTTGAAGGAGAAGCGGCCCGCCCTGTAGCCACGCGCCCTCGCCTCCGCCGTCTCGGTGAAGAGCTTCCGTACGACGTCGAACAGCCCTGTGTACGTGGCGAGGTTGGAGCGCGGGGTCCGTCCGATCGGACGCTGGTCCACCGTCACCAGGCGCTGCACTCCCGGGAGTTCCTCGGTCAGCGCGCCGACGAGCGTCGACTTGCCCGAACCCGACACGCCCGTCACGGCGGTGAGGACGCCGAGCGGGAAGGCCGCGTCGACCGCCCGCAGGTTGTGCCGGGTCACCGGCCCCGTACGCAGCCAGTCGACCGGGGCCCGTACCGTCCGCGCGGGCGCCGCCTCCCGGTCGAAGAGGAACCGCCGGGTCGCGGACGCCTCGACGGCCGCGAGGCCCTCCGGCGGACCGCTGTGGAGGACGCGCCCGCCGTGCACCCCCGCCCGCGGCCCGACGTCGACCAGCCAGTCGGCGTGGCGGATGACGTCGAGATGGTGCTCCACGACGAAGACCGAGTTGCCGGCCGCCTTCAGCCGGTCGAGGACCACGAGGAGCGCCTCGGTGTCGGCCGGGTGCAGGCCGGCGGACGGCTCGTCGAGCACGTACACGACGCCGAAGAGCCCCGAGCGCAGCTGCGTCGCGAGCCGCAGGCGCTGGAGCTCGCCGTTGGAGAGAGTGGGGGTGGCGCGGTCCAGGCCGAGGTAGCCCAGGCCGAGTTCGGTGACCGTCGCGATCCGGGCGACGAGGTCCTCGGTGAGGACGCGCGCCGTCTCCGCGCCGTCCGTCGGCGTCGCCGCGAGGAGCCCGGACAGGACCGTCAGCGGAAGCGCGGCCAGCTCGGCGATCGTCCGCCCCGCGAAGGTCACCGCGAGCGCCTCCGGGCGCAGCCGGCTGCCGCCGCACACCGGACAGGGCGCACTCGTCAGGAACCGCTCCGCCTTCGCCCGCAGCGTCGCGCTCTTCGAGTCGGCGAAGGTGCGCAGCACGTACCGCCGGGCGCTCATGTACGTGCCCTGGTAGGGGCGCTGGATGCGATCCGCGTCCCGCACCGGGTGCACCGTGACGACCGGCTGTTCCTCGGTGAAGAGGATCCACTCCCGGTCCTTCGCGGCGAGCTCGCGCCACGGCCGGTCGACGTCGTACCCGAGGGTGTCCAGGACGTCCCGCAGGTTCTTCCCCTGCCAGGCGCCCGGCCAGGCGGCGATGGCACCCTGACGGATGGACAGGTTCCGGTCGGGGACGAGGAGTTCCTCGCTCGTCTCGTGGATGCGGCCGATCCCCTGGCACGAAGGGCACGCGCCTGCCGCCGTGTTGGGGGAGAAGGCGTCGGAGTCGAGGCGCTCCGCACCCTCCGGGTAGCGGCCGGCCCGCGAGAACAGCATCCGCAGGGAGTTGGAGAGCGTCGTCACCGTACCGACGGAGGAGCGGGCGTTCGGCGAGGAACGGCGCTGCTCCAGGGAGACCGCCGGGGGCAGCCCGCTGATCTCGCCGACCGCGGGCGCCCCCACCTGATGGATCAGACGCCGCGCGTAGGGCGCGACCGATTCGAAGTAGCGCCGCTGCGCCTCCGCGTAGATCGTCCCGAAGGCGAGCGAGGACTTGCCCGAACCGGAGACACCGGTGAAGGCGACGAGCGCGTCGCGCGGGATGTCGACGTCGACCCCGGCGAGGTTGTGCTCGCGGGCGCCGCGGACACGGACGTAAGGGTCGTGGGGGCTGTCGTGCATGCGTCGATTTTAGCCAGGGATTCCCGTTTGCCCCGGTGGGGTGGGCGGCGGCCGGGGGAGCCGGTCCCGCCGCGGCCCGGCTCCCCGCGCGGTCGCCCGGGGGCGGGCGGGGGCGGGTGAAGCGTCCGCATGGCGGACGACGAATGGCGAAATGTGCACCGACCGCACCACTTGACGGGGGCGATCACCGCCCACCGAATCCCCGCCGAGCCGGGCTCGCCGGACCTGCCGCGCGGGGGCCGACACCGTCACCCACCTCGGCTCGCGTCCCCCGCGCACCGCTCGGCCGGCACCCGGTCCTGCGGGGCGGCGGCGGTCCCATGGGCGGGCCCGGCGCGACGGAACAGGCAGTCGAAGAATGACCGGTTCTGGCAGGTCTCGGACGGACATCCTCCGGTGGATTCTGTAGCTCCGCGCAATCCAGGCTCGTAGGAGGAAACGCATGCCCGTCATTTCCGCCACCCGTACCGACGCGATCGTCACCGCCTGGCTCCAGGGCGCCGAGACGGCCTTCGGCGCCGACAACCCGGCCGGACCGCTCTACGTCGGCGGCGCGGCCGGAGAGGCCGCGCTGACCGACGCCACCGAGGCGCTCCTCACCGGGTGCAGCAGCTGTACCGGTTCGTGGCACAGCTACTGCTGCTGACGAAACCGCCGTACGGCACAGCACCGCACGCGACACCCGGGGAGCCCGCACGGGCTCCCCGGCCCGCGTCACCACCACAGGCCGGATCGCACGCACCAGGCGCCAGGAGAGGAAGCAGCATGGGGGAACCGGTGGCAGCGGCCGGCCCGGTCGACGGAGCGCCGCCCGAGGGATGGTTCGCCGGACCGGTGAACACCTTCGCGGGCCCGCTGTTCGCAGAGCTGGACGACCGGATCCCGGAGGTCACCGGGCTGGCCGCCGACGAGCGGGCGGTCCTGCGCGAGGCGACGCGCGAGGCCCTCGGCCGGACCCTGCAGCTCCGGCTCAACCGGGTGCTCCTCCTGGAGCTGCGGGCCGCCGCCCTGGCCGGCGAACTGCCCGGAGCGGACCCGGCCGCCCGCTGGGACTCCTTCGTCCGGCACGCCTCCGCCCCCGCGTTCACCGAGACCCTGCACCAGCGGTACCCGGCGCTGTTCGACCGGGCCTTCGCCGCCGGGCGCCTCCTGATCCAGGGCGCCCTGGAACTGGGCGCACGGCTCGCCGCGGACCGGGAGGCCCTCGCCGGCCTGCTCGGCGACGACCCGGGCCCCCTGCGCGGCCTGGAGCTCGCCCGCGGGGACACGCACCACGGAGGGCGCGCGGTGGCCCGGGTGCTCTTCGAGACGGGCAGCGTGATGTACAAACCGCGGCCGACGGAGGTGGACGCGGCGCTGCGCTCCTTCGTCGCCGCCGTCCCCGGCGCCGAGGACCTGGGCGTGCCGAGGGTCGTGGTCCGGGACGGCTACGGCTGGGCCGAGCACCTCGGGCACCACTACTGCCGGGACGAGGCGGAACTGGCCCGCTTCTACCGGGCCCTGGGCGGGTGGCTCGCGGTGATGCGGCTCCTCGGCGGGACCGACCTGCATGCCGAGAACCTGGTCGCCCACGGCCCCGTGCCCGCCGTGGTCGACGCCGAGGCCCTGTTCACGCCCGATGTCGAGGTCCCGCCGAGCGGGCGCGGTGACGCCGTCGACCAGGCGGCCCGGACGATCCGCAACACGGTGCTGCGCACCGGCATCCTCCCGCTCCGCACCGACGGCTACGCCCTCGCCGGCGTGGACCTCTCCGCCGCGGGCGGACTGCCCGGCCAGCAGCCGCAGATCAGGGTCCCCGTCATCGCGGACGGAGGGCTGGACACCGCCCGCATGGAGATCGGTGTGGTGGACCTGCCGCCGGCCGGCAACCACCCCAGCCCCGAGCCGGTGCTGATCCGCCACTGGGACCAGGTGCTCACCGGTTTCGACAGGCTCACCGAGGCGCTGGCGAAGCTCGATGCCGACGGCGAACTCGCCACCCTGATGCGTGAGTTCGACGGATGTCAGGTCCGCAGGATCCGGCGGCCCACGCAGACGTACACCGACATCGGCCGGATGCTCTGGCACCCGGCTTCGCTGCACGACCCCGAAGCCGCCCTGGCGCGGGCCCGGGACATCCTCCACCGCAACGCCCTCGCCGCCCCCGGCGCGCCCCGCGAACCCGCGGTGATCGACGGGGAGATCGCGGACCTGCTGATCGGTGACGTCCCCGTCTTCGGTGAGCGGGTGGACGGACAGCGGCTCACCGCCTTCCTGACCGGCTGGCGCCAGGCCGACCTCAGCCGCGAGCGCGACACCATCCGCAGCGCGCTCGTCGGTGCCTATCTGAATGAACGTCAACTCCCGGACCGCGTACGGACGCCCGCCAGGTCTCCGGGCGCCGAGGGCCTGGACCGGCGCCGTCGCTCCCTGGCGGCCGCGGCCGTGGACACGATCTGCGCGGCGGCCGTGCGCGGTACCGACGCCACCGCGACCTGGATCAGCCCCGTGCTCACGGACTACGGCTGGGCGGTCCGCCCGCTCGGCGCTGACCTCTACACCGGCCAGGGCGGCGTCGCCCTCGCCCTCGCCGAGTACCTGCGGGAGCAGCGGGCGGGGCGGGCCGACCCGGTGGCCGAGGCCGAACCCGTGCTGGCCGGCACCCTGGAGGTGCTGGCCGCCACCGAGGACACCATGCCGACCCGCCAGCTCGGCGGGTTCACCGGGATCGCCTCGCAGGTGTGGACCTGGGCGGCCCTCCACCAGGTCCTCGGGACGCCCGGACTGCTCGACCGCGCCCGCGCCAGGGCCGCGCTGCTGACCCCGGAGCTCATCGCCGAGGACCGGGCGCTCGACGTGCTCGGCGGGGTGGCAGGGGTGATCGTCCCCCTCCTCGACCTCGCCGAACTCACCGGGCAGGACCGGTGGTCGGACATCGCTGCCGAGGCCGGGCGGCGGCTGGAAGGGACCGCGGTCCTCGACGACCGCGGGGCGCGCTGGTCCACCGTGATGTTCCCGGAGGGCATCGGCGGGTTCGCGCACGGCGCCACGGGCGCCGGCTGGGCGCTGACCAGACTCGCCCTCTCCGCCGCCGGGAGCGCGGCCGACCGGCGCCGGTGGTACGAACTCGGCTCCCTGGCCCATGACTTCGAGGAGTCCCTGTACTCGCCCGGGACAGGGGCCTGGGCCGACGCGCGGGTCGGCGGAGAGGTCGACCATCCCACCGCGTGGTGCCACGGCAGTACGGGCATCGGCCTGGCCGCCGTCGATCTCCACCGGCGGACCGGCGACCCCCGCCATCTGGACACCGCGCTCCGCTCGGGACCGGCGGGCCTGCGCGAGGGCTTCGGCTGGAGCCACACCCTCTGCCACGGCGACCTCGGACTCTGGGAGCTCCTCCACCGCCTGCGCGGGCTGAAGGGGTACGAGGGGCCGTCCGCCGCGGAGGCCGACGCGGAGCTGCTCACCGGCATCGAGCAGCGCGGCCCGGTCGGCGGCCTTGCCAAGGAGGCGTTCGCGCCGGGACTGCTCCCGGGGCTGTCCGGGGTGGTACACCAGCTGCTGCGGATGCACCCGGACGCCCGGCTGAGCTCTCCGCTCCTCCTGACCCTCCCCGACGCCGAGGAGGCTCCGGCATCGACGCCGGCCCCGTGACCTGGCGCCCGGCTCCTGCGCCGCCGGCCCCGTGACAGGGCCCCGGCTCCTGGGCTGGGACCGTGTCGCGGGGCCCCAGCTCCTACGCTGGGACCGTGACACGCGACAACCGGCCGCTGGCCGTCTTCGACCTGGACAACACCCTTTCCGCGACCGCCCATCGCCAGCACTTCCTGGAGGGCCGGCCCAAGGACTGGAACGGCTTCTTCGCGGCGGCGCCGGACGATCCGCCACTGGAGGAGGGCGTCGCGCTGTGTCGGAAGGCCGCGGAGGAGTGCGAGGTGGTCTACCTGACCGGGCGGCCGGAGCGGTGCCGCCGGGCCACCCTGGCCTGGCTGGCCGCGCAGGGTCTGCCGGAGGGGCGGATCCACATGCGGAGCAACCGTGACTTCCGGCCGGCCCGGGTGACCAAGGTGGAGGTCCTGCGGCGGCTGGCCGCCGACCGCGAGGTCCGGATGCTCGTCGACGACGACGCGCTGGTGTGCGACGCGGCGGAGGCGGCGGGGTTCCGCGTCGTGCGCGCCGACTGGGCGGTCCCTTCGGAGGCGCTGGAGGAAGCCCAGGAGAAGGAGGGCCGGACCTGATCCAGGACCTGACGGCCGGTCCGACGCGGGGCTTGACGACGGCCGGTCCGACGCGGGGCTTGACGACGGCCGGTCCGACGCGGGGCTTGACGACGGCCGGTCCGACGCGGGGCTTGACGACGGCCGGTCCGACGAGGGGCCTGACGACGGCCGGCCTGACGGCCGGCCTGACGCGGGGCGGCCTGACCGGGGCCTGACGCGGGGCCTGGCGCAGGGGCCCGACGCGGGGCCTGGCGCCCGCTCCCGTCCGTACGTGATGCCCTGTCCGGCCCGGACCTGACGCCGGATCTGGCCCAGGGCGGCACACGACCCCGGGCCCGGTTCCGGCCCTCGGGTCAGGCCGTCTCGTCCTCCAGGCGGAAGCCGACCTTCAGCCCGACCTGGTAATGCTCGATGGCGCCGTCGACGATGTGGCCGCGGACCTGCGTGACCTCGAACCAGTCGAGGCCGCGCAGTGTCTGGGAGGCGCGGTTGATGCCGTTGCGGATGGCCTCGTCGACGCCCTCGGTGGAGGTCCCGACGATCTCGGTGACGCGGTACGTGTGATTCGACATGGGGGCCGAACTCCTCTCGGTGCGTCCCTCCACCGTGCCCCAGGCCGCGTCGGCGCGCGACAGGACGGACTCCGTACGACGTGCTGCCGATTACCGAGGGTAAGGATCAAGGTCCCCCGTCCGGAGGCCGGAACGAGATGGTCAAGGACTTGACCACTTCGTTGGTCCAGACCAGAATCCAGGCCACATACCCGCGCGAACACCCCGTTCGGTCCCCCCACGTCGGGTCAGCCCCCAATGCCGCACGAACCTGTGCAGAACCGCAGAAGGTGACCTACGTGAAGAACCGCCATCTCGCCTGCCCCATGGCAGTCGCCACCGCACTCGCGCTCGCCGGGTGCGGGATGCTGCCGGGCGGGGGTCAGACGAAGACCGTCAACATCTGGCTCATGCGGGACAGCGCCAGCGAGGACTTCCTCACGCGGTTCACCGAGGCCTACGAGGAAGAGCACGACGGGGTCGAACTGGAGATCACGATCCAGGACTGGACCGGCATCGGGAAGAAGGTCACCGATGCCATCGAGGGCTCCGGCGGCCCCGACGTGATCGAGGTCGGCAACACCCAGGTCGCCCAGTACGCCGACACCGACAAGCTCTACGACCTCACCCTGGAGTCCGTCCGCGACCTCGGCAGCGAGGACTGGCTCCCCGGTCTCGCCGAGCCGGGCAGCATCGGCGGGTCCCAGTACGGCATTCCCTGGTACGCGGCCAACCGCATCGTCATCTACAACAAGGACCTCTTCCAGGACGCCGGGATCGACAAGCCCCCGGTCACCCAGGCCGAATGGCTCGCCGACACGGAGAAGCTCAACCGCGACGGCGCCCAGGGCATCTACCTCGCGGGCCAGGACTGGTACACCCTCTCCGGCTTCATCTGGGACGAGGGCGGCGAACTCGCCGTCGACAAGGGCGGCGAGTGGACGGGCGCCCTCGGCAGCCCCGCGGCCCTGCGCGGCATGGACTTCTACAAGAAGCTCCAGTCCCTGGGCACCGGCCCCAAGAACGCCGACGAGCAGAACCCGCCGCAGGCCGACGTCTTCGCCAAGGGCGACGTCGCCCAGATCATCGCCACGCCCAGCGCCGTCGCGCCGATCCTCAAGGCCAACCCGGCCCTCAAGGACAAGCTCGGCTACTTCGCGATACCCGGCAAGAAGGCCGACCGGCCCTGCGTCGTCTTCACCGGAGGCTCCGACCTCATCATCCCGGAGAACGCCCCTCAGCGCGGCGCCGCCCTGGACGTCGTCAAGGCGCTCGCCGGCGAGAAGTGGCAGACCGAACTCGCCCGCGCCATGGGATACGTGCCCAACAAGAAGGGGCTCGCCTCCGTCGTCTCCGGCCAGGAGGCGACCGCCGTCATGGCGGCGGCCGCCGCACGCGGCCGGGCCACCCCCAACTCCCCGCAGTGGGCGAACGTCGAGGCCGACAACCCCATCAAGCCGTACATGACGGCCGTCCTCCAGGGCGAGGACCCGAAGGAGGCCGCCGAGAAGGCCTCGTCGGCGATCTCGGACACGCTCGCCGAATAGCATTCAGCGTTCGCACATCCGCGAGCCCCCGGACGGTCATGTCGAATCCAGCCGGTGACGGAAGAAGTAAGGAGCCGGGCCACCGCTCACGCGGCCCGGTCCCGCCCCTTCCCCTTCCGTCCGCCGGAGGAGCCCGACATGACCGCACCGTCGCCCACGCTCGCCGTCCCCGCCGGGACCGGGGCTCTCACCACCGGGGCCCTCACCACCGGGTCCGTCGTCGCCACGGGATCCGTCCCCACGGGATCCGTCCCCACGGGATCCGTCCCCACGGGATCCGTCCCCACGGGATCCGTCCCCACGGGATCCGTCCCCACGGGATCCGTCCCCACGGGATCCGTCCCCACCCAGCCCCAGCCCCAGCCCCAGCCCCAGGCCCGCGCCGAGCAGCCGGCGCCTCGGTACGTGGTCGGCCTCGCCCGTGACCAGGAGGACGTACGGGCCGCCCAGCGGCTGCGCCACGAGGTCTTCGCCGGGGAGCTGGGCGCCCGGCTCGACGGACCCGAGCCCGGCCTCGACTCCGACGCCTTCGACGCGTACTGCGACCACCTGCTCGTACGGGACGAGGCCACCGGCGACGTCGTCGGCACCTACCGGATCCTGCCGCCCGAGCGGGCCGCCGTCGCCGGACGCCTCTACTCCGAGAGCGAGTTCGACCTCACCCGGCTCGGACCCGTCCGCCACGACCTCGTGGAGGTCGGCCGGTCCTGCGTCCACCCCGCCCACCGCAACGGCGCCGTCATCTCCCTCATCTGGGCCGGCCTCGCCCGCTACATGACACGCACCGGCCACAACTGGCTCGCCGGCTGCTGCTCGATCCCCCTCGCCGACGGAGGCACACTCGCCGCCTCCACCTGGGACACCGTCAAGGCGAAACACCTCGCCCCCGAGGAGTACTGGGTCACCCCGCACCGGCTCTGGAACGCCGACGGCATCGCCCGCCCCGCAGGACGCACCGAACTCCCGCCCCTCCTGCGCGGCTATCTCCGTCTCGGTGCCTGGGTCTGCGGCGCCCCCGCCCACGACCCCGACTTCGGCGTCGCCGACCTGTACGTCCTGCTCTCCCTGCGCCGCACCAACCCGCGCTACCTCAACCACTTCCTGTCGCTCGCCCCGGCCCCGTGACCGGGACCACGGCACCCTCGCCGTGGCTCCCCACGGCGCCCTGCACCCCGGCCCGCTGCGCCGCCCACCCGGACCCGGACACCGGCCACACGGCCCGCACGGCGGGCGCCGCCCTGGCAGCGGCGCGGCTGGCCGCAGGGATCGCCGTGGTCCTCCTCGGCATCCTGTGCGTGCCGGCCGCCCGGCTCCTGCCCGCGCCGGCACGCCTCGCACTCGTCCGGTACTGGGTACGGGCCGTGGTCCGCGCCTTCGGCGTGCGCGCCCGCCTCGCCGGGCGCCCCGACCCGGCCGGACGGCCGCTCCTCGTCGTCGCCAACCACGTCTCCTGGCTCGACATCCCGCTGCTGGCGGCCGTCCTCCCCGGCCGCATGGTCGCCAAGACCGAGGTCCGGCGATGGCCGGTCCTCGGCGCGCTCGCCGTGCTCGGCGGGACCCTCTTCATCGACCGGGACCGGCTCAGGGCCCTGCCCGGCACCGTACGGGCGATGGCCGCGGTGCTCGCGGGCGGCGGCCGGGTCATCGTCTTCCCCGAGGGGTCGACCTGGTGCGGACGGGCCGGGGGCCGTTTCCGGCCCGCCGCCTTCCAGGCCGCGCTGGACGGCGGGGCCGACGTCCAGCCCGTACGGATCGACTACCGGCCCACCGATGCCGCCGCCTACGTCGGGGACGACCCGCTGGGCGCCTCCCTGTGGCGGCTCGTCGCCACCCGCGGAGTCACCGCCGACGTACGGCTGCTGGAACCCATCCCTGGTGCTCGGCACCCGGACCGCCGCTCCCTGGCCGCCGCCGCCCAGCGGGCCGTCACGGAGGCCGGACCCGCCGCCACTCCTCCCGCCGCCAGTCCACGGGCCTTGGCTCCGCGCGCCGTCCCACCTCCCGCCACTCCACGGGCCTACGCTCCGCCCGCCGCCGCTCCCCTCGTCGTCGCTCAGCGGGCCGTCGCGAGCGAGAGGGCGAACCTTCCCTCGTCGTCCGTCCACCAGCGGGACAGATCGAGCCCCGCCTCAGCCAGTTCGTCCCGCACCCCCGTCTGACGGAACTTCGCCGACACCTCCGTCCTTACCTCCTCACCCGCCTCGAAGGGCACCACGAGATCCAGCTCGGGGATCTTCACCGTGAGCGCGTGCCGCGCGCGCAGCCGCATCTCGATCCACTCGCGGTCCCGGTCCCAGAGCGCCACGTGGTCGAAGTCGCCCGGATCCGCGTCGGCCCCGAGCTCCCGGTCGATCACGGACAGCACGTTCTTGTTGAACGCCGCCGTCACCCCGGCCGCGTCGTCGTAGGCGGCGACGAGCGCCTCCTCGTCCTTCACCAGGTCCGTGCCGAGCAGCAGCGCGTCGCCCGGGGTGAGCATCGCCCGGACCGAGCGCAGGAAGGTCCGCCGCTCGGAGGGGAGCAGATTGCCGATCGTGCCGCCGAGGAACGCCACCAGACGCGGGCCGGGCGTCCCCGGCAGCGCGAGCCCCCGGGTGAAGTCCGCGACCAGGGCGTGCACCCGCAGCTCCGGCCGGTCCGCGAGCAGGGACTCGGCCGCCCCGGTCAGCGCGGACTCGCTCACGTCCACGGGCACGTAGCTGTCCAGACCGGGAAGGAGCGCGTCGATCAGGAACCGGGTCTTCTCGGAGGAGCCCGAGCCCAGCTCGACCAGGGTCCTGGCCCCGGTGGCCGCGGCGATCTCCGGAGCCCGCGCGATCAGGATCTCCCGCTCCGCCCGGGTCGGGTAGTACTCGGGCAGCCGGGTGATCTCCTCGAACAGCTCGCTGCCCCGGGCGTCGTAGAACCACTTGGGCGGCAGCGTCTTGGGGGAGCGGGTCAGCCCGTGGAGGACGTCGGTGCGCAGATCGGCGCCTGCGGCGTCCGGGGCGAGGGTGCGGGTCAGCTGGAACGGGCTCACGCGGACGGCTCCTTGAGCTGGGTGAGGACGACGTCGCCGCGGTCGGCGGTCACGAGCGTGTGCTCGGGGACCTCGCGCCACCGCGGATCGTCGTCGTACGGTTCGGAGGCCACGACCAGGCGGTCGGGGCCCGTCAGGTACCAATGGCTGTTCCCCCAGGTCGTCGCGGTGACGGTGGCGCCGTCGGTGAGCAGCAGGTTCAGCGAGGAGCCGGGCGCCGCCCCGGCGACCTCCCGCACCGTGTCGGCCAGCGCCGTCCCCGCGTCGTCGCCGGCCCGCAGCCGGTGCAGGACGAGCGCCCAGATCAGCGCCGAGTCGCTGCGCGCCTCCATCCGCAGCAGCGCCTCGGCCGGGAGCGCGCCGGCCGTGTCGGCCAGGGAGTCCGGCCAGCCGGTGACGGCGCCGTTGTGGCTGAACAGCCAGGGACCGGCGGTGAACGGAGCCGCCGCGGCCTCCCCGTCGGCGCCGGGCAGCGTGGCGCCCCGTACCGCGGCGAGCAGCCCCCTGGTGCGGACCACTCGGGCGAGGTCCGCGAAGGAGAGGTCGCTCCAGACGGGCGCTGCCCGCCGGTACCGGGCGGGCACCGGATCGCCCTCCGCGTACCAGCCCATGCCGAAGCCGTCGGCGTTCACGACACCGCTCGTCTGGTGGCGGGGCTCCCAGGACTGGCGCAGCAGGGCGTGCTCCGGCCGGACCAGCAGCTCTCCCGGCGCCACCGGCCCACCCACATAGGCGAGGTGACGGCACATCAGTCGAGCTCCGCGGTCCGCGCCGTGCGGAAGCCCGAGAAGATCTGGCGCCGCACGGGCAGGTCCCAGTTGCGGAAGGTGCCCCGGCACGCGACCGGGTCCACCGCGAACGAACCGCCCCGCAGCACCTTGTGCTCAGGGCCGAAGAACACCTCCGAGTACTCCTTGTACGGGAAGGCCGTGAAGCCCGGGTACGGCAGGAAGTCGCTCGCCGTCCACTCCCACACGTCACCGATCAACTGCCGTACCCCGAGTGGCGAAGCGCCCTCCGGGTAGCTGCCCGCGGCCGCCGGCCGCAGGTGCCGCTGTCCGAGGTTCGCGTGCTCGGGACCGGGATCGGCGTCGCCCCAGGGGTAGCGGCGCGAGCGCCCCGAGGCCGGGTCGTGCCGGGCGGCCTTCTCCCACTCGGCCTCAGTGGGCAGCCGGCGTCCGGCCCACCGCGCGTAGGCGTCCGCCTCGTACCAGCTGACGTGCAGGACCGGCTCGTCCAGGGGTACGGGCTCGGTCACCCCGAAGCGGCGGCGCAGCCACTGCCCGCCGTCCCGGCGCCAGAAGAGCGGCGCCCCGATGCCGTGCTCCCGGATCTGCGCCCAGCCCTCGGGCCGCCACCAGCGCCGGTCCGTGTATCCGCCGTCCGCCATGAAGGCCAGGTAGGCGCCGTTCGAGACGGGGGTGGTGTCGACGAAGAACGCGGGAACGATCCGGGCATGGGCCGGTCGTTCGTTGTCGAGGGCCCACGGCTCGTCCGAGGTGCCCATCGTGAACGCCCCGCCGGGGACGAGGACTTCGGAAGGAAGCGGACCGGACTGCGAGACCGGTGGCGGGGGAGCGGTGAGGGCAGCCGGCCCCCGGCGCAGCTGATGGGTGATCAGCATGGTCTCGTCGTGCTGCTGTTCGTGCTGGGCGATCATGCCGAACGCGAAGCCGTCGTCCAGCAGCGGCCGCCCCTCCAGCGGGGCGCTCCGCAGTACGTCGAGGATCCGCAGACGCACGTCCGCCGCGTAGGCGCGGGCCTCGCCCGGCGGGAGCAGCGGGAGCGAGGGGCGGGAGGCGCGCGGGTGCTCGAAGGCGTCGTAGAGGGAGTCGATCTCAGGGCGCAGCGCGTCCCGCCCCGCGACGGCCCGCCACAGCCACTGCTCCTCCTGGTTGCCGACGTGTGCCAGGTCCCAGACCAGCGGTGACATCAGGGGCGAGTGCTGGGCGGTGAGTTCGTCGTCCTCGACGCAGGAGGTGAGGAGGGCCGTGCGCTCGCGCGCGACGGTCAGGGCGTCCAGGGCCCGCGCGCGCAGCGCCTCTGGGTCGGTCCCCGGAGCACGGTCCGTCGTCCCGGTCATGACGTCACCACCTGTGGCTCGTCGGCCGGGCAGCCCCCGGGGATCACGTACCGCTCCTGGAAGGCGGCGACGGTCCGTCGCACCTCCTCGCTCGCCCCGATCCGGGGCAGCGCGTCGAGCGCCACGGAGAAGACCGCGCGGGCGGCCTCGTGCAGCCCGGGGTCGGTGAGGCCGTCCCGCGCCGCCGCCAGCCACAGCGGATTGCGCGGCGCCGGCCCCGGTCCGGCCCGCTCGACGAGCGGCTCGACCGCCCGGTGCACGGCCTCCGCCGCCTCGGGGTCCTCGAAGACGGCCGTCGTCACGGCCACCGGCACCATCCAGCCGTCCGGACCGGGCTGCGCGTCGATCATCCGCAGCTCCAGGTGGCCGCGCGGCCGGACCGGCGGGAAGAGCGTCGTCACGTGGTAGCCAAGGTCGTCGAGGACCACGGGCCGGGGGTGACCGGTGCGCAGCCACTCGCGGAAGGTCAGCCCCTCCGGTACCGCCCACGGCCCCTCGGCGGCCCGTACGCACATCACCGGGGTGTCCAGGACGTGCGCGGTCCACTCGTCGCGCGGCTTGCCGTCCGGCAGGGGTGCGAGGGCCCGCCGCGGGTCGAGTTCGGTCCACAGCGCCTGGCGCGTCGAGCGCCAGCCGGTCCGACGGCCGCCGTGCAGCGGGGAGTTGGCGAAGACCGCCACGAGCACCGCGCCGAGGACGTGGGCCAGCCGCCAGCGCCGGTGATAGCCGAGCGGACCCGGCTCGTCGAGCCCGGCGTCGAGGCACACCTGCACGGAGGCCGAGTCGCACATCATCGCCCGCCCGGCCGGTCCCGTGCGGTCGAGCGCGATCTCCATGGCGTCGTACCGCGGCTCGTGGAGCACCCGGCCGCGCGGCGAGTGCCAGGGGTCCACCCCGTAACCGTTCAGGGTGAGACCGAGCGGTCCGAGCGCCTCCCGCACCGCGCGCAGATCGGCGGCGAGCGAGTCGAGGCACTCCATGAGCGACCCGGCCGGACGCGAACTGAGCTCCAGCTGGCCGCCCGGCTCGAAGGTGAGCGTCGAGACCAGCGGCAGGGACCGTACGGTGTCGAGCGCGGCGGCCAGCCTCGGCTGCCGTACGGGGAGACGCGGATCGCGCAGATCATGGACGAGCCACTCCAGCTCGGCCCCCACCGTGCGGGGTGGTCCTGTCTTGAAACAGATGCCGCGCAGGAGCTCCTCCGCCGCCGACTCGGTGAGTGGGGGGCCGCCACGCGCTGTGCCGCTCGCTGCCATCCGTGCACCTCCTGATCCACCGGACACGCCCGGAAGGGCTGGCCCCGGATGCCCGTGCTTCCACCTAAAGCCACTGCCGACCCGCGTGCAAGAGCGCCCCACGGCAGCCGCACGCGCCCCCTGTGCCCCCGTTGGCACGAAATTTCCCCAGGCGGCGGAAACCTCGGAAAATCCGTTGTCCCCGGGAAGGGGAAACGATCATGCTGACGGGCATGAGTGCACGACTGCGCGAGATCGCGCGGCGGACCGAGGAGATCGTGGCCGCGGGTCGGTACCAGGCCCCCGACGGCCGGACCGTCTCCCTCACCGAAGACCTGACCGCAGCCCTGGCCGGAACCCGCCTCCACGGCCCCGAACCCGTCCCCGTCACCCCGGACGCCGACCGCACGGCCACCCTGGACGTCACGGGGGAGAGCAGCCTGGCCGCCGCGCGCCGGATGGTCTCCGCCGACCCCGCACGCCCGGTCGCCGTCCTGAACTTCGCCTCCGCCCGCAACCCCGGCGGCGGCTACCTCAACGGCGCCCAGGCGCAGGAGGAGGCGCTCTGCCGGGCCTCCGCCCTCCACGCGACACTGCTGCGCGCCCCCGACTACTACGCCCACCACCGCGCGGACCCGGACGTCTTCTACACCGACCGGGTCATCCACTCGCCCCGGGTCCCGGTCTTCCGCGACGAACGCGGCGCGCTGCTCGACGAGCCGTTCACGGTCGGCTTCCTCACCTCGCCCGCGCCGAACGCCGGCGTCGTCCGCCGCCGCACCCCCGAACGGGCCGCCGAGCTCCCGGCGGCCCTGGCCGCCCGCGCCGAACGGGTCCTGGAGACGGCGGCCGCGGCCGGCTACCGGCGGCTCGTGCTCGGAGCCTGGGGCTGCGGGGTCTTCCAGAACGACCCGGCGGTGGTCGCGGGCGCCTTCCGGGCGCTGCTCACGGGCGAGGGCCGGTTCGCCGGCCACTTCGAGGAGATCGTCTTCGCCGTCCTGGACCGCTCCTCCGGCGCACCGACGCTCGCGGCCTTCACCAGGGTCTTCGGCGGCCCCGCCTGACATGCGGCTTTCGTTCCCCCGTGCGAGGCTGAGGGCATACGGACCACAGTCCGAAACCCCTTCATGGGAGGCACGATCGTGGGCAAGAAACAGACCCGGACCAACCGAGGCGCCCGTACCGGCGGCCACGAGCACCGCACCGAGGCGGCCGCGAAGGAGAAGACCGCGGCCCCGGCGAGAGAGCCGCAGATGCCGCTCGTGGAGCACGCGTCCCACCGCAAGGAGCGGAAGTTCGGCCACAACTGAGGCCCGGCCGCAGCCGACGCCGAAGCGCGGCTGACACCGAGGGGCCACCGGAGCCCGGCCGAGGCCGTACACGCGCCAGGGCCGCGCCCGAGGCCGTGGCGCGCTGCGCACGAGACCGTGGCGCCATGCCACCAGGCCTGCACCCAGGCCAGGGGATCGTACGAACGGGCCCGGCGCCGAAACGGCACCGGGCCCGTCGCGCGGGTGCCCGTCGGCTACCGGAGCCGACCGGCTCCCTTCCTCACGTCGGCTACTCCCCGTCGCCGACCGTGATCTCCACGCTCTCCTCCGATCGCGGAGCCGGCGGCACCACGACAGGCTGCTCCGGTGCCCCCGGGTTCATCGTGGAGAGCAGCTGCCGGGCCAGGCCGAGGCCCGTCCCGCCCATGGTCAGCGCCTTGGCGAAGACGTCGGCCATGCCGTCGGCGCCGTTCAGCAGCACCATCTGGTCGACGTTCCCGAAGGCGGACGCGCCGGCCGAGACGATCTCCGGCCACTTCTCCGCCAGCTGCTGGGCGACGACGGCCTCCTGGTTCTCGGCGAGTGCCGCCGCACGGGCCTTGATCGACTCGGCCTCCGCCAGGCCCTTCGCCCGGGTCGCCTCGGCGACGGCGAGCCCCTTCGCGTGCTGCGCCGCCGCCTCCGCCTCACCGGTGAGCCGGGTCGCCGTCGCCTTGGCCGCGCTCGCCAGCTCGGTCTCCTTCGCGTCGGCCTCGGCCGCCGAGATCCGGGCGTCACGCTCGGCCGCGGCCAGCGTCCGGGTCTCGTACGCCATGGCGTCGGCCGGTTTGCGGACCTCCGCCTGGAGCTGCTGCTCCTTGCGGTGGCCCTCCAGCTCGGCCACCCGGGTCTCCTGGACCACGACCTCCTGGCGCGAGGCCGCCTCCGCGAGCGGCCCGGCCTGCCGGGCCCGGGCCGAGGCCTGGTCCCGCTCTGCCTGGTAGCCCGCCTGGAGGATCTCGCTGTCCCGGGTCGCCTCCGACATGCGCGCCGCGGCCTGCTGCTCGGCCTCGGTCGCCCGCCGGTTCGCCTCCGCCTGCGCGATCCGCGCGTCCCGCTGGACGGCGGCGGCGTGCGGGGCGGCCAGGTTCTTGATGTAGCCCGTCGGGTCCTCGATCTCGTGGATCTGCAGCGAGTCGACGATCAGACCGAGCTTCTCCATCTCCGTGCCACAGGCCGAACGCGCCTGCCCGGTCAGCTTCTCCCGGTCACGGATCATGTCCTCCACGGTCAACCCGCCGACGATGGCGCGGAGATGACCGGCGAAGACGATGTGCACCCGCTCCGACATCAGCTTCTGCTGGTCGAGGAAGCGGCGGGCGGCGTTGGCGATCGACACGAAGTCGTCGCCCACCTTGAAGATCACCACACCGCGGACCTTGAGCGGAATGCCCTGGTGGGTGACGCACTCGACGGACAGCTGCGTCTCGTTGAGGTCGAGCGAGAGCTTGCGCACGGCCTGGACGCCGGGCATGACGAGGGTGCCGCGACCGGTGACGATCCGGAACCCCATCCCCGCGCCGAGACCCTCGTTCTTGTGGTTGGAACCGGAGATGATCAGCGCCTCGTTGGGTTCCGCGACGCGCCACATCATCTTGAAGACGACGATCAGAAGGACGAAGGCGCCGACGACGACGCCCGCCAGAATGCCGATTCCCATGGGCAGTTCCCCCTTCACCGGAGCCGTGCGGATCCGGTGAAGGGAGTGTGCGCCTGTGCCGGGCGCACACTCAACGGTCCGGTCAACTGTCGTACGCGGCTGTGACATAGACGGTGCGTGGAGGGAGATGTTCCATGACCATCACCACCGTCCCGGTCTCGATCCGCTCCTTCGGGGACGCGGCGTAGGCGAGGAAGTGCTCGGCCCCGCCCCGGATCCGGACGATCACCTCGCCGACGAGGCCGGGCCCGACCACACCGGTCACCCGGCCCAGCAGGCCCACCATCGAGGAGTCCATCGACGCTTCGTCCATGGATCAACGGTACGTCAGATCCAGCCGTCCAGCGCGGACATGAACCCGTCGAAGTCGTCCCGGTGGATCGTGTGACCGGCGCCCGCGACGGTACGGAGGGTGAAGCCGCGCCCCTCCAGCATCGAGGCGTCCTCGGCCGAGATCAGCATGCTCGGATCGGCGAGCGTGACCAGGGACGGCACGGCGGGCCGGTCCGGCCACATGTCCGTACCGGTGAAGTCGACCAGCCCGTACGCCGATTGCTCGTCCCAGACGCGTACCGACTCCATCTCGGTGTCGAGATCGTCGTCCGACCAGCGCGGGTTGAACCCCCTCACGAGGTCCCGGGAGAAGGTCTTGCCCCGGACGAAGAGCTCCGGCGCGTACCCGCAGGGACCGCGCTTCAGATGCCAGGCGGGGTCCGAGTACACCGCGCGGGCCGGCGCGAGCCGCTCCACGGCCCGCGCCAGTGCGAGCCCGCCGAGCGAGTGCCCGACGGCCAGTTCCGCCCCGGCGGGGAGGTTCTCGACGAGGTCGTCGGCGTAGTCCTCCGGCCGGTACTCCCCGGGTCCCGCCGCTCGGCCGCTCGCCCCGTGCCCCCGCAGGTCCACGGCCACGACCCGGTAGCCCCGCGAGGCGAGGGCGGGCCCGACCCGCCGCCAGGTGCGGTGATCGGCCATGAGGCCGTGGACGAGCAGGGCTGTCCGGTCACCGGATCCCCATGTGGTGGTGTGCAGGCGCACGGTGCTGCCTCTCCGAGTGGTGCGACGGATACGGGGGCGCCCCGTGGATCAGGGGCATCGGCACGCCCTGATCCGCCGGGCACCCCCGGGCGACGCCGACTACCGGTCAGCGCACGCCGCGGATGGGGCGCACGGCGAGCGCGCCGAGGACCGACAGTACGGCCGCCACGACGAACAGGGCCGTGTATCCGCCACCGCTCAGCGAGACGACGAGCGAGGCGACGAACGGGGCGATGATCTGCGGGCCGGCGTTGGCGACGTTGAGCACACCCATGTCGCGGGCCGCGTCCTCGGCCTTGGGCAGCACCATCGTCACCAGCGCGGTGTCCACGGCCATGTAGCAGCCGAAGCCGAGACCGTTGACGACCGAGAAGGCGAGCATCGCGGTCCAGCTCGTCGAGACGGCCGGGATGACCAGGGAGAGGGCGGCGAGCACGGCCGACGCGCCCACGAAGAGCTTGCGGCGGTCGAAGCGGTCGGACAGCCAGCCGCCGAGGACGGTGGAGACCACCATGGCGACCGCGTTCAGCGGGGTCAGGACGGCCACGGCCTCCTCGGCGGAGAGACCGGCGGGCAGCTCCGTGTGGTCCTTCAGGATGTACAGCTGGAATCCGGCCACCGCGAAGTATCCGAGGACCAGCAGCGCCCGCCCGATGAACGCCCAGCGGAAGTCGTGGTGGGTGAGGGCGCTGCCGAAGGCCGCGATCTGCTGCTTGACCGGCAGCGGGGCCTTCGGGGGCATGCGCTCCTCGCGGGCGCAGGCGGTGAACAGCACGGCCGTGCCGGCGACGACCGCGCCGAGGACGAGGTAGCCGGTGCGGTAGCTCTCGGAGAAGGCCGCACCGATGAGGGCGCCGATCGTCGAACCGATCGGCAGACCGAGGCCCACGGCCGCCGAGGCCTTGCCGCGCGCGTCCATCGGGACCCGGTCGGGCACCACGGAGGTGATCGCCGCCTGGTAGATGTTCATGACGGCCTGGCCGAGACACCAGGCGATCGTGACCAGCAGGATCGTGTCGACGCTGCCGAGGAGCAGCATCACCGGCAGCGCGAGCAGACCGCCGCCCAGGATCCACGGGTTGCGCCGTCCGGACCGGTCGGAGAGCGCGCCCGCCACCGGGTTGAAGACGGTCGCGAAGATCGCGGACACGCCGGCGACGAGGCCGAAGTTCGCCACCTTGTTCGCGGGGTCGATGTCCTCGATCTGGAGCGCGAGGAGCATCCCGCCGACACCGATGTACAAGGCGTACATCGCCGAGTTCCCGGCGAGGAGCAGCGGCAGCAGGCCCCGCGTCGGCCGGCGGGCCGCGGGGGTGTCGGGGCCGGCCGTACCGGATTCGGGGGTTTCGGGGCCGGCGGTTCCGATGCCGGTTCCGGAGCCGGTTCCGGAGGAGGAAAGGGCCACAGTGCCCTCCTGGGAGAGATCGCCCGATGAGGGGGCGAGGAGCGGAATGAGCGATAGGGTTACACGTGTCAGTGACACGTGTGAGCACTGTGTAGCACTCAAATCCGGCCATCCGCCAGACCCTGTGCCGGATTGTTCTGGAAAGATGCCGGAGCGATGAGCCACTCAACCGAACAGACCCCCGAACGCCCCACCGGTCAGGCGGTCCCCACCAGTGCCGACGTCGCGCGCCTCGCGGGCGTTTCCCGGGCCACCGTCTCGTACGTGCTGAACAACACCTCGGCCGTCCGGATCAGCGAGCCCACCCGGCGCCGGGTGCGCGAGGCGGCCGAGGAGCTGGGATATGTCCCCCACGCGGCGGCCCGCAGCCTGCGCGCCGGCCACAGCCGGATGGTGCTGCTGCCGAGCGCCCACATCCCCGTCGGTCCGCTCTACAGCCAGTTCTTCCACGATCTCCAGTGGGAGCTGCGGCGCCTCGACTACACGGTGGTGCAGTACGGCAGCGTCGGCCTGAAGCCCGACGAGGCGGCCCGCGCCTGGGCCGAGCTGCGGCCGGTCGCCGTCGTCTCGCTCGGCGAGGTCGAGCTCACGGAGCAGTCGGTCGAGCTCCTCAAGCGCTCCGGCGCCCGCGCCGTGATCACGCTCGGCACACAGCAGGTCCCGGGCACCCACTCCCTCGCCCTGGACCAGGGCCGGATCGGCGAGGTCGCCACCGCCCACCTGATCGAGAGCGGCCGGCGCCGGATCGGCGTCGTCGTGCCGGAGGAGCCGGGCCTCGGGATGTTCTCGCAGCCCCGTCTCGAAGGCGCGCAACGCGCCGCGCGGACCGCCGCCGCCACCGAGGCCGGTGCCGGTGCCGACGCAGTGGGTGTCACGGTCGTACCCCTGCCCCTGCGGTACGACGAGGAGTCCGCGGACGAACTGGCCGGACGGTGGCGCGAGCTCGGGCTCGACGCCGTGTTCGCCTACAACGACGAGTACGCGATGCTCCTCATGCGGGCGCTCCAGGACGCCGGGATCTCCGTACCGGAGGAGACCGCCGTCGTCGGCGCCGACGACCTGCTCCTCGGCAGGCTGCTGAGGCCGCGCCTGAGCACCGTCCACATCGACATGGTCCTCGGCCGCGAGCTGGCCGAGCTCGTCGACCGGGCCGTCCGGGACACGGACGTACCGCCCCGCTCCCGTCGCCTCCTCGACTCGCGGGTCGTCCGGCGGGAGTCCAGCTGAGCGCTTAGCGTCGGTGCATGAGCACAGTTCCGAAGCGCTACGAGATCCTGCTGGTGGCTGAGCACGTCGAGGACCGCGGCGGCGCGGCCGTGGAGGACAGTGCCGTCCGCACGGCCGTCGTCGAGGCCACCGGGCGGCACGGCGCCTCCGGCTATCCGATCTACGAGGGACACGGCATCGTCGCCGACATCGACCCGGAGACGAGGACGGTCGAGGCCCTGCTCGTCGACGGCCGCGAACTCGACTACGGCCTCACGGCCCTCGTCCGCCCGGCGGCGCGCGGCTGACCTGGCACTCTCCCCGGCCGACCCGCTCCCGTCCGGCCGGAAGAGGCCCGTTGACACCGTGCGGCGGCGGGCACAGACTCGGCGGCGCATGCCGGAGACGAAAGTCTCCACACCAGGCGAACAGAGTCGTTCCGAAGGTAACGTGGGAGAGAACCGATGAGCATCCGCGACGTCTACATCGTCGACGCCGTCCGCACACCGATCGGGAAGTTCGGGGGCGCGCTCGCCGGGGTGCGCCCGGACGACCTCGCCGCCCACGTGGTGCGGGCGCTCGTCGACCGCTCGCCCGCGCTCGACCCGGCCCGCGTCGACGACGTCTACTTCGGCGACGCCAACGGCGCGGGCGAGGACAACCGCGACGTGGCCCGGATGGCCGTCCTGCTCGCCGGACTCCCCGTCAGCGTCCCCGGTGTCACCGTCAACCGCCTCTGCGGCTCCGGCATGGAGGCCGTCATCCAGGCGGCCCGCGCCATCGCGCTGGGCGACGCCTCCGTCGCCATCGCCGGCGGCGTCGAGTCCATGTCCCGTGCCCCGTGGGTCCTGCAGAAGCCCGAGCGGGCCTTCCCCGCCGGTCACCAGCAGCTCCACTCGACGACCCTCGGCTGGCGCATGACCAACCCGAGGATGCCCGCCGAGTGGACGGTCTCCCTCGGCGAGGGCGCGGAGCTCGTCGCCGACAAGCACGGCCTCACCCGCGACCGGCAGGACGCCTTCGCGCTCGCCAGCCACCGCAAGGCCGCCGAGGCGTGGGCGAAGGGGCTGTACGACGACGAGGTCGTCCCGTACGCCGGCGTGGACCTGACCCGCGACGAGTGCATCCGCGACACCACCTCCATGGAGGCGCTCGCCAAGCTCAAGCCGTCCTTCCGCACCACGGGCGGCACGGTCACGGCGGGCAACTCCTCGCCGCTCAACGACGGCGCGGCGGCCCTGCTCCTCGTGGACGAGGACGGACTGCGCGAGACGGGCCGCGAGCCGCTCGCCCGTATCCGCACGTCGGCCGTCACCGGCATCGAGCCCCAGCTCTTCGGCCTCGGCCCGGTCGCGGCGGTCCGGCGGGCCCTGGCGAAGGCGGGATGTTCCTTCGCCGACCTGAAGACCTTCGAGCTCAACGAGGCCTTCGCGGCCCAGGCTCTCGGCTGCCTCGCCGAATGGCCGGAACTCGACCCCGAGATCGTGAACCCGCGCGGCGGCGCCGTCGCCATCGGCCACCCGCTGGGCGCCTCGGGCGCCCGGCTCGCCGGATCCGTCGCGCACCAGCTCGCCACGGCCGGGTCGGGCACGGGCCTCGCGGCGCTCTGCATCGGCGTGGGCCAGGGCCTGGCACTGGTCCTGGAGCGCTGACCCGGGCGCGTAGGCCCGGGTGCACGCATGCCCGGGCACGCACGCCCGCGCACGCATGCCCGCGCACGTACGTGTACGTACACGTACGTACGAGAGAGGGGTACGGGAGGCTCTCCCGTACCCCTCTCTCGTACTGTCCTCGACCCGTCCTCGCCCCGTCGTCGTCACGGGGTCACGGCGGGGCTCACTGCTGCTGAGCGGCCTCGACCGACTTGCGGACCTCGTCCATGTCCAGCTTCCTGGCCTGCCCGATGACGTCCTCCAGGGCGGCCTCCGGCAGGGCGCCCGGCTGCGCGAAGACGGCCACGTTGTCCCGGACGATCATCAGCGTCGGGATCGAGCGGATCTCGAAGGCGGCGGCCAGCTCCTGTTGGGCCTCGGTGTCCACCTTCGCGAAGACCAGGTCCTGGTGCCGCTCGGACGCGGCCTCGAAGACCGGGGCGAACTGACGGCAGGGACCGCACCACGAAGCCCAGAAGTCGATCAGGACGAATTCGTTCCCGCTGACGATCTCGTCGAAGTTGTCCTTGGTGAGCTCTACGGTGCTCATGGTGCCTACCTTTCGGGGTCTCCTGGCGGTGTCCTCACGGTCCCCTGGGGACTCGCCCGGCACAACGGCGTATCGAGCCGCGCTATTCCGGACCCGTGCCACCAGACTGGTCCCCATGACGCGAACGGTGGATGCGGGACAGGACCAGGGCCACGGGCACGGGCACACGCACGGGCACGGGGCGGAGGAGAGCACCTACGACGTGGTGGTCCTCGGGGCCGGACCGGTGGGCGAGAACGTCGCCGACCGGGTGCGGGCGGCCGGGCTCACCGCCGCGATCGTCGAGGCCGAACTGATCGGCGGCGAGTGCTCGTACTGGGCGTGCATGCCCAGCAAGGCGCTCCTGCGCCCCGCGATCGCCCGCTCCGACGCCCGCAAGGTCGCCGGGCTCCGCGAGTCGGTCTACGGCCCGCTCGACGCCCTTGAGGTCCTCCGCCACCGGGACACCGTCGTCGGGCACTGGAAGGACGACGGCCAGGTCGACTGGCTGGATTCGATCGGCGTACGGCTCTTCCGCGGCCACGGCCGCCTCGCCGGGCCCCGCCGGGTCGCCGTCACGGGACCCGAGGGGGACGAGCACGTCCTGACGGCCCGCCACGCGGTTGCTGTTTGCACCGGAAGCCGCGCCGTCCTCCCCGAACTCCCCGGCCTGCCCGGGGCCAGGCCCTGGACCAGCCGTGAGGCGACCAGCTCCGACCGGGTGCCCGCGCGGCTGACCGTGGTCGGCGGGGGAGTGGTCGGCGTGGAGATGGCCACCGCCTGGCAGGCCCTCGGCGCGAAGGTCACCCTGCTGGTGCGGGGCGGGGGTCTGCTGCCCCGGATGGAGCCCTTCGTCGGCGAGCGGGTCGCCGCGGCCCTCGCGATGCGCGGGGCCGACATCCGCACGGGTGTCGACGTCGCCGCCGTGGTGCGCGACGGGGGTACGGGCCCGGTGACCGTGGTCCTGGAGGGCGGCGACCACGTCGAGGGCGACGAGGTGCTCTTCGCCACCGGCCGTGCCCCGCGCACCGAGGACCTCGGCCTGGAGACGGTCGGTCTCGCACCGGGCTCCTGGCTCGACGTCGACGACAGCCTCCGGGTCACCGGCACCGACTGGCTCTACGCGGTCGGGGACGTCAACCACCGCGCGCTCCTGACCCACCAGGGCAAGTACCAGGCCCGGATCGCCGGCGCCGCCATCGGGGCCCGCGCGCACGGCACCGAGCCGGCGGCCGGCGAGAGCTGGAGCGCCCACACGGCCACCGCCGACCACGCCGCCGTGCCGCAGGTGGTGTTCTGCGACCCCGAGGCGGCGGCCGTCGGACTCTCCCTGGCCGAGGCCGAGCGGGCCGGTCACCGGGTCCGGGCCGTCGACGTCGACATGCGGCAGGTCGCCGGAGCCGGTCTCTACGCCCAGGGCTACCAGGGCCAGGCCCGGATGGTCGTCGACCTCGAAAGGGAGGTCGTCCTCGGTGCCTCCTTCGTCGGCCCGGGGATCGGCGAGCTCCTCCACTCGGCGACGGTCGCCGTCGTCGGCGAGGTCCCGATCTCCCGGCTCTGGCACGCCGTACCGTCGTACCCGACGCTGAGCGAGACGTGGCTGCGCCTCCTGGAGGCCTACCGGGGCTGACGCACCATCACATCGCTTACGTGTGCGGTGTGTCGGGGGCGTACGGGGCGATGAGCAGACGTGCCGCCGAGCGCGCCGCCTCCAACGCGGGGCGCGCGTCCCGGCCGGAGTCCTGGCCCAGGACGACGCGGGTGCTCAACCCGTCGAGCAGGGCGAGGAGTTCGGAGGCGCGGGCGGTGGCGTCGAGCGGTGCGAAGCGCCGTCGGGTGACCCCCGCCGCGAGCAGGGCCTCCAGGTCCTCCTGCCAGTCCCGGTCCAGCGCGTCCTGGGCCTCGCGCAGCGCGGTGTTGCCGGGGGTGCGGGCCCAGAGCTCGATCCACAGTGTCCAGCGGGGGTCGCGGGGCCCGCGCGGCAGGTAGAGCCGCAGGAAGAGGTCCAGCTTGCGCTCGGCCGGGATCCGCCGGGCCAGCAGGGCACCGCGCTCCCCGGCGAGCGCGGCCTCGCTCCAGCGGAGGGCGGCGAGGAGCAGCAGGTCCTTGCTGCCGAAGTAGTACAGGATGTGGCCGCCGCTCGTCCCGAGCCGCTCCGCGAGCGCGGACATGGTGAGCGAGGCGAGGCCCTCCTCGGCGATCACCGCCATGGCCTCCTCCAGCATCCGCTCCTGGGTGACGTTCCCGTCCCGCCGTCGTGCCGCCCCAGCCACCGCCGTCGTCCCCCGATCCCAGTCCCGATCCGGGTCCCGTCCGGGCCCCGATCCATGTTCCGCATCCCGCTGTCCGTGGGGTCGACCTTAACCGCAACCTGTGAGGGTCTTGACGTGGCCTGAATCCATCGCCCATCTTGAATGCCATTCAAATACTTAGAACGGCATTCAAGACAGGAGTGCGGTCGTGATCGGACACGAGACGACGCCCGTGACCACGGGGACGACGGGCCGGGACGAGGTGTTCCGGGTCGAGGAGCACGGGATCGACCCCATCCCCGACGCGGAGCGGCACGGCAGCGCCAAGGACGTCTTCTGGCTCTGGTTCGGCTCGAACCTCACCTTCACCTACGTCATCAACGGCGCCCTCGCCGTCGCCTTCGGCCTCTCCTTCTGGCAGGCCACCGCCGTCGTCGTCCTCGGCGGCCTCTCCTTCCTCGCGATCGGCGCGGCCGGACTCAGCGGCGTGCGCACCGGCACCGCGACACTCGTGATCTCCCGGGCGGCCTTCGGCGTCCGCGGCAACTGGCCCGCCGGTCTGCTCAACTGGATCGTCAGCATCGGCTACACCGTCGTGAACACCGTGGTCGGCACCCTCGCCCTCGAAGCCTTCTTCGCCGACCTCGGCTGGCACGGCGGACACCTCTCCAGGGCCCTCGCCCTCGCCGTCACCCTCACGCTGACCTTCGCCGTCGCCCTCTGGGGCCACGCCACCGTCCAGTTCGCCGAACGCTGGATGGCGTACGTCCTCGCCATCGGCTTCGCCGCGCTGCTCGTCCTCGTGCTGCCCGGTGCCGACACCTCGGCCCCCTCCGCCGCGCCCGGCGCCGCCGGCTGGAGCATCGCCTTCGTCGTCATGCTCGCCGGCCCCTTCTCGTACGTCCCCATGCCCGCCGACTACACCCGCTACCTGCCCCGCACCACCTCCCTGAAGGCCGTCACCCTCAGCGGCGGACTCGGCGGCTTCCTCTCCTCCGTCGCCCTGGGCGTCGCCGGCGTGGCCGCCGCGACACAGGCCGACATGACCGACGCGGTGGCGGGCGCCGCGAGCCTGCTCCCCGGCTGGTTCCAGCCCCTCTTCCTCGCCCTCGTCCTCGGCGGCTCGGTCACCAACTCGATCATCACGCTCTACTCGTCGAGCCTGAACCTCCAGGTCCTCGGCATCCCGTGGAGCCGCGCCCGCGCCATCGTCATCAGCGCCGCCGTGACCGCCGCCGGCTCCCTCGGAGCCCTCTTCCTCACCGACTTCACCACCTCGCTCCTCTCCTTCCTCTCCCTCCTGATCATCGTCTTCGCCCCCTGGGCCGGGGTCTTCCTCGCCGACATGGTGCTCCGCCGCTGCGCGTACGACTCCGCCGCGCTGCACGTGCGCGAGGGCGGCGCCTACTGGTACCGCTCCGGATGGCACCCGGCCGGCTTGACCGCGCTCACCGCGGGCCTCCTCTTCTCCGCGCTCACCTGCGACTCGGAGCTCTGGACCGGCCCCCTGGTCGCCCCCCTCGGCGGCGCGGACCTCACCCTGCTCGGCGCGGTGGTCTCGGCTCTCGCGTACGTGCTCCTCGCGGGGAGGAGCGTCAGACCGGCACGCGCCGCCTGAGCCCCGCCCGCACCCCTCGCAGATCCCCCCCCGCACCCCTCGCCGATCCCTCCTGCACACCCAGCGGTACGTACGTCATGGAGCCACCCCGCATGCACGACACCACGCCCCTTCCCGCGGACCTCGTCCTCACCGGCGCCCGGATCCACACCGTCGACCCCGCGCTCCCCGAGGCGCAGGCCCTCGCCGTCCGCGGCGGCCGCATCGTCTGGATCGGCTCCGACGTCGGAGCGGGCGCCTGGACGGGCCCCGACACCCGGGTCCTCGACGCCGGAGGGCGGCTCGTCCTGCCCGGCTTCGTCGACGCCCACAACCACGTCCGCCTCGGCTCGGACGACGCCTGCGTCCAGCTCGCGGGCGCCCGCACCCTCGACGCCGTCCACACGCGCATCCGGACCTGGCGCGAGGCGCACCCCGACGCCGAGTGGATCGAGGCCGAGGCCTTCGACTACTCGGCCGTCCCCGACGGGCGCATGCCCACCGCCGCCGACCTCGATCCGGCCACCGGAGACACCCCCGCCCTCGTCCTCAGCTACGACGTGCACACCGCCTGGCTCAACACCGCCGCCCTCCGGCGGCTCGGGGTCGACCGCGACCACACCGACCTGCCCTTCGGCCGGGCCGTGACCGACCCGGACACCGGGGAACCCACCGGATTCGTCAAGGACTTCGCGATCAAGGGCCTCTCCCGCGACGGCCACCGCGCACTGCGCGACCTCGGATTGCCCTGGGCCTCGCCCGACCGGCAGTACGGCCGGCTCGCCAAGAGCCTGGACGACGCCATCGGCTACGGCATCACCACCGTCGTCGAGCCGCAGAACTCCCTCGACGACCTGGCCCTCTTCCAGCGCGCCCGGGCCGAGGGCCGACTGCGCTCGCGGATCGTCGCCGCGCTCTTCCACCCGCGTGGCACGACCGACGACGACCTGGACGACTTCGAGGCGGCGGCGAAGGAGTTCGCGGACGACCGGCTGCGGGTCGGTCCGCTCAAGCTGTACATCGACGACGTCGTCGAACCCCGCACGGCCGCCCTCCTGGAGCCGTACGCGGGTTGCTCCCACCACCGCGGCGACACCTTCTATCCGCCGGAGGAGTTCGCCGAGCTGCTCACCCGGCTGGACGCGCGCGGCTTCCAGTGCTTCGTCCACGCCACCGGCGACCGGGGCATCCGCACCGTCCTCGACGCCGTCGCCCGTGCCCGCGCCGCCAACGGTCCGCGCGACGCGCGCCACCAGATCGTCCACGTCGAGTGCCTCGACCCGGACGACACGCCCCGCTTCGCCGAACTCGGCGTCGTCGCCTGCATGCAGCCCCGGCACGCCGCCCCCGACATCGCGGGCCCCGGCAAGGACTGGGCCGAGAACATCGGTCCCGACCGCTGGCACAAGGCCTGGCCGCTGCGCGGGCTGCGCGCGGCCGGGGCGGTCCTCGCGCTCTCCAGCGACTGGAACGTCGCCGAGATGGACCCCATGGTGGGCATCCACGCGGCCGTCACCCGCCGCCCGCCCGGCGGCGGGGAGAGCTGGACGGCGGAGGAGACGATCGACGTCGCCGCCGCCGTCGAGGGCTACACGCTGGGCTCGGCGTATGCGAACTTCCTGGAGGACGAGCGGGGTTCGCTGACGGTGGGCAAGCTCGCCGACTTCGTCGTCCTCTCCCGTGACATCCTCCGCATCGCGCCCGAGGAGATCCCGGGCACGGTGGCGGAGACGGTCGTGGTGGGCGGCGCGGTGGTCGTGGAGCGGCGCGCGGGGTGAGGGCCGCGCGGGTCAGTGGCTCCCCGCGGCCACCGTGACCCGCCGCTCGAAGGTCCGCCCGCCGTCGCGCGACTCGTACACCCCGTCCTGGGTGGCGGCGAGCAGTCGGCGGGCGTCCACGACGGTGAGCGCCTGCGGGGCCCCGCCCGGCACGGTCGAGACCCGGTCCCAGCGGATGCCGGAACCCGTCGCCGTACTGGGTGCCGTCCCCGCCCCCGCCCCGGTCCCCTTCCTCGTATCCGTACCGCGGAAGAGAGCCCCGCCCCGGTCGACGCCGAAGAGGGCGTCGGGAGCACCCCAGGAGACGTACGAGAGGACCTGGCCCGTGCCGGGGGCGAAGGTCCTGCCGCCGTCCGTGCTGAGGGCCACGCCGGTCTCGGTGGTGGCGAGGACGGTGTCGGGGGCGGTGGGGGAGACGGCGATGTCGAGGGCGCGCAGCGAGGCCCGGTCCTCCCAGGTGACGCCGTCCGGGCTGACTCGCAGGAGGCCGTTCGCGCTGTCGTATCCGTAGACCGTGGAGTCGGGCGCGGTGTCGAGGGAGTGGAAGTCCACCTCGCCGCCGAGGGACTTCTCGCGCCAGGTGCGCCCGGAGTCCGTCGACTCGACGAGGCCGAGGTCGGCGGGTCCGCCCGTGCCGGGGGCGGGGTGGCCGCTCGCGAGGAAGACGCCCGCGGGGGTGACCGTGAAGCCCATGAAGTCGTCCCTGCGGTCGCCGACGAGGGTCGGGCGGCCGGCGGAGTCCGGGGTGTGGACGCCTTCGTGGGTGGCGATGTAGAGGGTGTCCCCGCGCACGCCGAGTCCGTGGATGTGGCTCAGGGCGCCGGCGCCGGGGGAGTCGTCGGCGGCCGGAGCCTGCGAGCAGGCGGTCAGGGTGAGGGCGAGGGTCAGGGCGAGGGCGGCGGCGGTGGTGGTCGCGGCCGAGGGCCCGGGGAAGTACTTCTTCATCGTTCTTTCGCCGGAGGAGAGGAAGGGAGGAAGGCACGGGGGCGGCGCGGCCGGCCCCCGTGGGGGACCGGCCGCGCCGTAGGGACCGGGGTCAGAGCCGGTCGAGGATCTTCCGCAGCTCGGCGATCTCGGTGGACTGGGTCCGGACGACGTCGTCGGCGAGCTTCTTCGCCGAGGCGTTCCGTCCGTTCTTCTGCTCGTCCTCCGCCATGACGACGGCGCCGTCGTGATGGGCGATCATCAGCTCGGCGAACTTCCGGTCGAAGGCCTCGCCCTTGACGGCCGCCAGGTCCTTCATGTCCTGCTCGGACATCATCCCGGCCATGCCGTGACCGGCACCTGCGGACTCGGGCTTGCCCCATCCCTCCAGCCAGGCCTTCATCTTCCGGATCTCGGGGTCCTGCGCCCGCTCGATCGCGGCGACGAGCTTCCTGACCTCGGGGTCGTTGGCGCGGCCGTCGGCGAGCTTCGCCATCTCCAGGGCCTGCTCGTGGTGGGGGATCATCATCTGGGCGAACATGACGTCCGCGTCGTTGAAGGCCCCGGGGGCGCCGGCCTCGGCGGAGTCGGAGTCGGTTGCAGTGGCGGCTGCGGAGGGCGTGGCGGAGGCGGAGGCGGACTTCCCGCCGTGATCCATCCCGCTCATCCCGCTGTTCCCGTCGTCCTCCGTCCCGCAGGCGGCGAGCAGGAGCGCGGTGGCGGTGACGGCGCCGGCGAGGGCGAACTGCTTGGTGTTGACACGCGTGAAGGTGCGCATGGGAGTGATACCTCGTGTGCTGTCTGTCCGTACGGGACGTGTGCCGCACGGGCGGAAAAGGGCAGGTCGAAGGCGTTCACGGGCAGCGCGAGGCGCCCGCGGCGGCGATACGGCCTAGATCCGCAGGATCGACAGCCGGGCGAGGTCGGGAGGTCTGCGCGGCGGCGCGTGGGGCCCGAGGGCGGGGACGAGCCGCGCGAGCACGACGGCGAGCCGGTCGGGACGCCGGGCCAGGGCGGCCCTGACGAGCCCGGCGAGGAGCCAGGCGCCGAGGACGGCCACGCACAGCGTGGTCATGTCCATCCCCGCACCGGGGTCGTGTCGCGCGTCGGAGCCGCCGCCGTCAGCGGCGGGCGGGGAAATCTCCGAGGCGCCGTGGTGGACGGAGGCGGTGGTCTCCGCCGTACCGCCGGAGCCTTCGGGGTGGCCGACGGCGTGCATCAGGAACACCCCGAGCGCGAGCACGACGACGAGCAGGAGGTGCGCGACGGCACCTCCTGCTCGCATTCCGCGTACCGCCAGACGTGTTTGCAAGACCAGGACCTCCTGCCCCCGACCATACCGTGCGGGGGTATCAGATCCGCGTCAGTGGCGGTTCCGACACGGCCGACGGCACCGACGTCAGGAAGGTGTCTCGCCCGCCATCGCGGCGGCCATCCGCAGGTGCGGAGCGGCCTCGTCCGCGCGTCCCTGGCGCTCCAGGGTGCGCCCGAGCATCAGCCGGGCGTAGTGCTCGACGGGGTCGCGGTCCAGGACGGCCCGCAGCTCGGTCTCGGCCCGGGAGAGCTGCGCGGAGTGGTAGTAGGCACGGGCGAGGAGGAGCCGCTGGGCCGTCTGCTCCGGGTGCTCGGCGACGAGGCCGCGCAGGATGCGGACGGCGGTCGGGTACTCCTTCGCGTCGAAGAACAGCCGCGCGCGGTCCCAGCGTTCCCCGGCCGTTCCGAACTCGTAGTACGTGTCGCTCACTTGCTCTTCCCTTCCGGCTTCCCGGATCTGCCACTCTGTGTGACGGTCGACCAGGTCAACAAGCCTGGATGGTTGAACATTCCACTACGATAGGTTGAGCGTCATGAGCAATCTTGATCGTCAGGCCGCGTTGGCGGTGTGCGGTGGTCGGGGCTTCGTCGTCGCCGAGCCGGTGCGGGAGCTGCTCAGCCCCCGCCGCGTCCAGCTCGGCGAGTCGACCCAGGTCCGCCGCCTCCTGCCCAACCTGGGCCGGCGCATGGTCGGGGCCTGGGCATTCGTCGACCACTACGGCCCCGACGACATCGCCGACGAGCCGGGCATGCAGGTCCCGCCCCACCCGCACATGGGGCTCCAGACCGTGAGCTGGCTCCACGAGGGCGAGGTCCTGCACCGCGACTCCACCGGCAGCCTCCAGACGATCCGCCCGCGCGAGCTGGGCCTGATGACCTCGGGCCGGGCGATCTCCCACTCGGAGGAGAGCCCCCGCCCGCACGCCCGCTTCCTCCACGGCGCGCAGCTCTGGGTCGCGCTCCCCGACGCGCACCGCCACGTGGAGCCCCACTTCCAGCACCACGCCGAGCTGCCCCTGGTCACGGCCCCCGGCCTCACGGCCACGGTGATCCTCGGCACCCTCGACGGTGCCGCCTCGCCCGGCACCACGTACTCCCCGCTCGTCGGCGCCGACCTCGCGCTGACGGCGGGCACCGAGACGAACCTCCCGCTGGACCCCGACTTCGAGTACGCGGTCCTGTCCATGTCGGGCGAGGCCCACGTCGACGGCGTCCCGGTCCTGCCCGGCTCCATGCTGTACCTCGGCTGTGGCCGCACCGAGCTCCCCCTGCGCGCGGTGTCGGACGCGGGCCTGATGCTCCTCGGCGGGGAGCCGTTCGAGGAGGAGATCGTCATGTGGTGGAACTTCGTGGGCCGCACGGACGAGGAGATCCGCCAGGCGCGGGAGGACTGGATGAGCGGCTCCCGCTTCGGCGAGGTGAAGGGCTACGACGGCGACCGCCTCGGCGCGCCCGAGGTCCCGGCGACCCAGCTGAAGGCGCGAGGCCGGGTGCGCTGACCCGGGGTCGGTCCCTCGCCCTTGCCGAACTCGCTCCGGACGCGGTCCTACGCCGACAACTCGCCGACCACCTCCCGGGTCGTGTTCGCCGAGGGCGGGGGCCGGGCGGCGGAAGGTTTCGACGCCGGCTCCGAAGCTGACGGGGAAGCGCGCTTGAGGGGCGGCCCCTGCTCGGGCGTCGAAGAGTTCGCGGGCCGAGGCGTGCGGGTCCGCGAGGAGGTCGGCGGGACGGGTGTGGACCGGGGCCCACGGGGCGCCGATGTCCGTCGCGTACGACGTGCACCCGGAGGTCGAGGCCAACACCCGCGAGGTCGCCCGATCGCTCACCGACGCGGGCGCGGTGGTCGAGGAGATCGAACTCCGGCCCGGGAGGGCGGGACTCGGCACCCGTCACATCCTGTAGGGCCAGGAACGCACCCCGCACCTGAGCCCCTACCCGGGAGGGCGCCCGACGCCTGCACCACGACCGGTTACGATGGTTTGAACGTGTTCAAGTCGTCGAAGCCGGGGGTGGGTCATGCAGGCCGATGTACGAGAGGGGGTCCACCCGTGGCAGTTCGGCCTTGTGCTGCTCGCCGCGATGACTCCGCTGATTCCGTTGATCTCCTGGTCGGGCCAGGGCTACACGATTCTCTCCCTGGCCTTCGTGACCGCCGGAGTGGCTGCCGTCCCGCTGTCGCTGCATGCCCGGCCGTCGGGCTTCGGCTGGTCCATCGCCTGCGTCTCGGCGCTGCTGCTGCCGTGGTCCTTCGTGGGCGCCATGGGCGGGATGTTCTTCTTCCTTCCTTCGGTGCTGCAGCTCTGGCTGGCCGCCGGGGCGGACCCGCGACGCCGGCCGGCGGCGGCCAAGGCGATGGCCGGTGCCGGGCTCCTGGTGTCGGTGGCCGTGCTGGCCTACTTCTTCAGTGAATGAGCGGCTCCGGGAGGCCTCCCCGCTGTAGGGGTGAGGTGACCGGCGGGTCGTCAGACGCGGGGTGGGTTCCTCCGGTCGGCCGGTCGGCCGGCCGGGCGATCGGATCGCTTGTCTCGCGGCTTCGAGTATGGCGGCGCGGTAGCTGTGGCCGGTGGACGCTCGCCCTATTCTGTCGTGGCTGACAGGGGCACCCGTGGGAGAAGGGACCGGCATGTCGTCGTCGCCGAACGAAGCACATGCCTGGCTGCTGCTGTGTCCCGGGCTAGGCCGGGGCTTGGACGGTGCCGCCGGCGGTGGGCCGGGTCCGGTCACGTCGTCACTCATGGCCTGCTTCGCCGCGGAGCTCGGGCACCGGGCCGTGGTCGTCCACAGCCGTCGGCTGGTGCTCGGTGTGGACGGCGGACGGCTCACGCTCGCCGACACCGGCGGGCGATCCCTCCCCGCGCCCGCCGTGGCCTACGCCCGCCTGTCGACGCCTCGACTGTCACCCGACAGGGAAGTCACCCTGCTGCGGCATCTGGCCGCGATGGGCACGCAGTTGATCAACCCCGCCGAGGCGGTCCTGGCCTCGGTGAACAAGTTCTGGCAACTGCAACAGCTCGCCGCCGCAGGCATCCCCGTCCCCGACACCCGCACCCACACCGACGCACCCTTGGAGGACATGCTCGACGCCGGTGTGCCGCAGCCGTGCGTGGTCAAGGCCGTGCGCGGCCACCGTGGCCGACGGGTCTTCCTCGCCACCGACGACAAGGCGCTGCGAGGGGTGGCCGGCAGTCTGGACGACCGGCACCCGTACCTCCTTCAGCGGTACGTCGCCCACTCCCACGGCCGGGACCTGCGCGTCATCGTGGTCGACGGCCGGGCCGTGGCCGCAGCCGTGCGCGCGGCCGGTGACGACCGCCTGGTCTCCAACCTGGCGCAGGGCGGGACCCACACCGTCTGTACGGGGCGGTATCCGGACGCCGAGGCGCTGGCCGTCGAAGCGGCGGACGCCATCGGTCTCGGCGTCGCCGGCGTCGATCTCCTCTTCGAAGAGGACGGTTCCTTCGTCGTGTGCGAGGTGAACTGCAACCCCACCTGGCGGCCCGACATGCCCGGTGTCGCCGAAGCCATCGCCATCGCCTGCCGCAGCCGTCTCGAAGCAGTCGGCTGAGCGCCGCGGAATCCGGCACCCGTCACGGAGTTCCGGCACCGCCGCCCGTCGCGGGCCGGGGGTGAGCCGCGTCTCAGCGGGCCCTGTCGGTCTTGCTATGCAACTCGTTGCATAGCAAGATCGGGCGCATGGCGCTCGACCACGCGATCCTCGTATCCCTGCTCGAGAAGCCCGGGTCCGGCTACGAGCTGGCCCGGCGCTTCGAGCGGTCCATCGGGTACTTCTGGACCGCCACCCACCAGCAGATCTACCGCGTGCTCAAGCGCATGGAGAGCGACGGCTGGGTGGACGTCCGGGACGTGCCGCAGCAGGGGCGCCCGGACAAGAAGGAGTACTCCGTCGCCGGGCCCGGTCGGGACGCGCTCTCCACGTGGCTGCACGAACCCATCGAACCCGAGAGCGTGCGGCACGACCTCGCGGTGAAGATCCGGGGTGCCGCCTTCGACGATCCCGCCGCGCTGATCAGCGAGGTCCAGCGGCACCGGCAGGCCCACACGGAGCGGCTCGCCCACTACCTCGCGGGCGAGGCGCGGGACTTCGGGGAGCCGCCGGAGAGCGGTCCGCTCGACGCCGAGCGGGAGCTCCAGCACGCCGTGCTGCGCGGCGGCATCGCCTACGAGCGGATGATGATCGCCTGGCTCGACGACGTCCTCGCCACACTCGGCCGGTTCCGCGCAGGGCAGTGAACCGAGCCGTACGGCCAGGTCTGCACGACCTCCCTCGTACGGCCACATCCGCACCACCACATCCGCACCGCCACACCCGCACACCCGCACCACCACACCCGCACCAGCACATCCAGCACCACCACCCTCATCCCGAGCCGGAAAGGCGGACGTCATGGCCGACCCGCTGCTATTCAACCCGCACACCTACGACCCCGCGCACTTCGACCCGGAGACCCGCCGGCTCCTGCGCGCCACCGTCGACTGGTTCGAGGCGCGCGGCAAGCGCCGGATCATCGAGGACTACCGCACCCGGGCCTGGCTCGGCGACTTCCTCGCCTTCGCCGCCGAGGAAGGGCTCTTCGCGACCTTCCTGACGCCGTCCTCCTCCGCCGGCGAGCACGAGGACGACAAGCGCTGGGACACCGCCCGCATCGCCGCCCTCAACGAGATCCTCGGTTTCTACGGCCTCGACTACTGGTACGCCTGGCAGGTCACCATCCTCGGTCTCGGCCCGGTCTGGCAGAGCGACAACGCCGCCGCCCGGGACCGCACCGCCGAACTCCTCTCCCAGGGCGAGGTGTTCGCCTTCGGCCTCTCCGAGAAGTCCCACGGCGCCGACATCTACTCCACCGACATGCTCCTGGAGCCGGACGGCCAGGGCGGCTTCCGTGCGACCGGCTCCAAGTACTACATCGGCAACGGCAACGCGGCCGGGCTCGTCTCCGTCTTCGGCCGCCGGACCGACGTCGAGGGTCCCGACGCCTACGTCTTCTTCGCCGCCGACAGCCGCCACCCCGCGTACCACCTCGTCAAGAACGTCGTCGACTCCTCGAAGTACGTCAGCGAGTTCCGCCTGGAGGAGTACCCGGTCGCCGCCGAGGACGTCCTGCACACCGGTCGCGCCGCCTTCGACGCGGCCCTGAACACCGTCAACGTCGGCAAGTTCAACCTGTGCACCGCCTCGATCGGCATCTGCGAGCACGCGATGTACGAGGCCGTCACGCACGCGCAGAACCGCATCCTGTACGGCCGGCCGGTCACCGCGTTCCCGCACGTGCGGCGCGAGTTGACCGACGCGTACGTCCGGCTCGTCGGCATGAAGCTGTTCAGCGACCGCGCCGTCGACTACTTCCGCACCGCGGGTCCCGACGACCGTCGCTACCTCCTCTTCAACCCGATGACGAAGATGAAGGTGACCACGGAGGGCGAGAAGGTCATCGACCTCATGTGGGACGTCATCGCCGCCAAGGGCTTCGAGAAGGACAACTACTTCGCCCAGGCCGCCGTGGAGATCCGCGGTCTGCCGAAGCTGGAGGGCACGGTCCACGTCAACCTGGCGCTGATCCTTAAGTTCATGCGCAACCACCTCCTCGACCCGGTGGCGTACGAGCCCGTTCCGACGCGTCTGGACGCGGCCGACGACACCTTCCTCTTCCGCCAGGGACCGGCCCGCGGCCTCGGCTCGGTCCGCTTCCACGACTGGCGCGCGGCCTACGACGCGTACGCCCACCTGCCCAACGTGGCGCGCTTCCGCGAACAGGCCGACGCCCTCTGCGAGTTCGTGCTCAAGGCCGCCCCCGACGAGAAGCAGAGCCGCGACCTCGACCTCCTCCTCTCCGTCGGCCAGCTCTTCGCCCTCGTCGTCCACGGGCAGCTGGTCCTGGAGCAGGCGGCTCTGACCGGTCTCGACGAGGACGTCCTGGACGAGCTGCTCGCCGTCCTCGTCCGTGACTTCTCCGCGCACGCGGTCGAGCTGCATGGCAAGGACTCGGCCACCGAGCCGCAGCAGCTCTGGGCGCTCGGCGCCGTCCGGCGCCCCGTCGTCGACGAGGCGCGGTCGGAGCGAGTCTGGCAGCGTGTCGAGGCGCTGTCGGGGGCGTACGAGATGACGCCGTGAGTGGTGACGTGGCCTGAGGTTCCTGAGGTTCCTGAGGTGTTCTGAGGGACGTCTTACGGGGTCGGCCCAGGTCCCGGGTCGGCCCAGGTCCCGGGCCGGCCCAGGTCCCGGGCCGGCCCAGGTCACCGGGTCGGTCCCAGGCCACGGGGCCGTCCCGGCGGCGGAGCCACGGACCGGTCGAAGACCACGGCGCGGTCGGGCAGTTCGGCGGCCGTGCGGTACTCGGCGCCGGTCTCGGTGAGCCGCTCCACGTACCCCTGGGTGGACAGGCCGGCCCGTGCCGAGTGCTGGTACAGGGTGCGCATGCGCATGCCTCGGCCGAGCATCGCCACATCCCGCTCGACGGCGTCCCCGAGGCGGTGCGGTGCCCGGTCGGTCCCCACCCGGCGGAGGACCCGAGAGTCCCGGCAAGGAGTACGGCCTCTCGTTCGCACCCGCTCGCACCCGCTCGTACCCGCGGTGCGAGACCTGGACTTTCGGGTCAACTCTTGGATCTTCGTGGCTACTTCTTGAGAGAGCCCACCGACGTCGTCAGGGTGGGTGTCATGACCCTGGAATCCCTCCTGGTGAACGCTCACCGCTGGGTAGAGCCCCCGGCCGCCCTCCGACTCGACGACGACGTGCTGACCGTGGAGGCGGGTCCCAGGACGGACGTCTTCACCAATCCCTTGACCGGAGAGGTCAGGAACGACGCGGCACGTGCTCTCCTGGTCCCTCCCTCCGGCGACTGGCAGTTCTCGGCCCGTCTCCGCGTGGACTTCCGAGCGCCGTGGGACGCCGGCGCCCTGGTCGTCTGGTCGGCACCGGACGTATGGGCCAAGCTCAACTTCGAGCAGTCGCCCGACGGCCCGCCCACCTTGTACTCGGTCGTCACACGGGGACTCTCGGACGACGCCGTGGGGTGGCCGCTCCACCACGGTCCGGTCTGGCTGCGGATCAGCCGCGTCGACGGCGGATTCGCCTTCCACGCGTCGCTCGACGGCGACTCCTGGCGCCTGGCACGCCAGTTCGGTCTGGACGGTGCGCCCGACGTGCGAGTCGGGATCGAGGTCCAGTCCCCGGTCGGAGACGGCTGCGCCGTCGGATTCGACCGCATGACGCTGACGCCGTCGCGGCTGCCCCATCTCTTCGACGGGCGCTGACCGGTACCGCCGCCCGACGGGTCTCGCCGAGAAGTGAAGAATCCGAGAGTGCCGTGTGAGAGGTTCGGGTCGCCCTTCTTCTTTTCCGTCGGGAATTTCCTCAGGAGCCTATGGCGAACGGCTCTTCGTATCGCTCGAACTCGCCGGTAACTCGTCGCGGTGCCCGAGCTCCCCACCCGTGCACCGCCTTGACCTGCTCAAATGCCGAGGTGTCGTGACGCCGTGGCGGCTTCAGCGTCCGTTCATGAGTGCGCGAGGACGGGGGTATGGTCGACCCCGTTCGAACGCTCGGGTGCCGTCGCGAATCATGTGCGGTACGTGTCAGGGGATTTCACAGCTGGGGGAAACACCGGGAATTCCGATTCGGAGAGGGAAATCGAGACACACTCGGGCCCCCCGTATGCAGACGATCGAAACATGTTCGAGGCGAGGCAAACCGATGGACGCTCCGACCACCACGTCCGCCGATGGCGACAGCTCCGGCGGAGGCAGACGGGGCGCCGGCTGGTTCGGCGCAAGCCCGCAGCATCCTCAGGACGCGCAGCGTGACGGTCGACGGGACGAGCACCGGGACGCCGACCCCACGTCCGACGTAGGTCTCCTGCAGCGCACCATGGCCGAGATCGAGCCGATCGCCGACAAGGTCACCTCGCACTTCTACTCCCTGCTCTTCCTCCGTCACCCCGACCTGCGGGCGCTCTTCCCCGCTGCCATGGACACCCAGCGCGACCGCCTCTTCAGGGCGCTGCTCACCGCCGCGACCCACGCGGACGACACCGCCACCCTGGCCGCGTACCTGTCCCATCTGGGCCGCGGACACCGGAAGTACGGCACCCTTCCCGAGCACTATCCCGCCGTCGGCGAATGCCTCATCGGCGCCCTCTCCCGCTACGCCCCGCGGAGCTGGGGGCCCAGGACCGAGTCCGCCTGGGTGGCCGCCTACACCACGATCTCCCAGATCATGATCGACGCGGCGGCCGAGGACGCGCTGCGTGCCCCCGCCTGGTGGGGGGCGGAGGTGGTCGCCCATGACATGCGTACGCCCGACGTCGCGGTCGTGACGGTCCGGCCCGACCAGCCGTACCCCTTCCTCGCCGGGCAGTACACCACCCTTGAGACCCCCTGGTGGCCGCGCGTCTGGCGGCACTACTCCTTCGCCGGCGCGCCCCGTTCCGACGGCCTGCTCTCCTTCCACGTCAAGGCCGTGCCCGCGGGCTGGGTCTCCAACGCCCTCGTGCACCGCGTGCGCCCGGGGCACGTCATCCGGCTCGGTCCCCCCGCCGGATCCATGACCGTGGACCACAGCACGAACAACGGGCTGCTGTGCCTCGGCGGCGGCACCGGCATCGCACCCATCAAGGCCCTCGTCGAGGACGTGGCCCAGCACGGCCGCCACCGCTCCGTCCAGGTGTTCTACGGAGCCCGCCGGGACCACGACCTGTACGACATCGAGACCATGCTCCGGATGCAGCAGTCGCACCCCTGGCTCTCCGTCCGTCCGGTCGTCGACGACGGCCCCGGCGGCGGCCTGGGCGCCCGGCTCCCGGAGGCCGTGTACGAGTACGGCCCGTGGCACACCTACGACGCGTACCTGTCGGGACCGCCCGGCATGATCCGCCGCGGCGTCGACACCCTGGTGGACATCGGCATACCCGCCCACCGCATACGGCACGACTCCGTCGAGGAACTGGTCGGAGCGAGGAATTGAGCACGTTCGAACGCGAACAGACCGGGCTCCGACAGGCGGCGCCGGTACGCACCACCCGCCCGGGGAGCGCCGGCGAGCACCGGGTCCAGCAGCGCATGGGCACCACCGAACGCGCCGACAGGTTCTATGCCGACCAGGTCCTCGACCGGCTCAACACCCGGATGCGGGAGTTCGCGGCACGCCAGGAGATGTTCTTCCTGGCGACCGCCGACGGGCACGGCGAATGCGACAACACCTTCCGGGCCGGGCCGCCCGGATTTCTCCACGTCCTGGACGACCGGACCCTCGCTTACCCCGAGTACCGGGGCAACGGCGTTCAGGCCAGCCTCGGCAACATCGAGGAGAACCCCCATGTGGGCATCCTGATGATGGACTTCCTCCAGGACCGCATCGGGCTCCACGTCAACGGCACGGCGCGGATCGTGGCCGACGACGAGATGCGCCGTACGCACGTCGGTCTCGCGTACGACCCGGTCCCCGGCCGCCGTGCCCGGGTCTGGGTGGAGGTCACCGTGGAGGAGGCGTACATCCACTGCGCCAAACACATTCCCCACCTGCGGAAGGTGCCCCCGCGGGACGCCGGCCGCGCGTGGGGGACGGACGACGTCAAGCGCAAGGGGGGCGACTTCTTCGGAGCCGCCGCCGAAGCGGCCGAGCGCGGCACGTTTCTGCCACCGCCCCGCGCCGACGCGGCCATCTGGCGCGCGGAGGCCGAAAGGGTGCTCGCACGGGCCGAGAGGTGCGCGCCCGCGGCGAAGGAGCAGGCGTTCAGCGGCTGGTTCACCAGAAGCGTCTCCGCCTGACCGAGCCCTCCCGGACCGGTGCGCGAGCGTGCGCGCCGGACCGCACCCGGTGGCGGCGGACACGCGGAGGTCCCCGGACGTCCGGGGACCTCCGCCGTGCTCAGCCCCGCAGCAGGCCCAGGACCTTGGCCCCGAGCTCCAGGGCCTCGTCCGGCGAGTCGACCGACTGCTGGAGGTCGACGAAGCAGCCGTCGGCGCCCGTGTCCCGCACCCCCGCGAGCACGGCGGCGATCGCGTCCGCCGTGGCGCCGGGCGCGGGGTTGTGCCGGATCTGCCGGCGCAGCGCCGCCGGGTCGCGGCCCGCCTCCTCGGCGGCCCGCCGCGCCACGTCCCAGAGGCCCTCGGCCGCCCCCGGCGGCAGGACGGCGCCGACCCAGCCGGCCGCCCGGCGGCCGACCCGGCGCAGGGCGGCCGGGCTGAAGCCGCCGAGATGGACGGGTGGTCCCGCGGGCTGCACGGGGCGCAGACCCACATACGAGACGGGGATCGTCCAGCGGGGCCCCTCGTGACCGAACTCCTCCTGCGTCCAGAAGCCGTGGAGGACGTCGAGCAGCTCGTCGAGGAGGGCGCCGCGCCGGCCGAAGTCGGCGCCGACGGCGGTGTACTCGTCCCGCAGCCAGCCGATGCCGAGACCGACGTCCAGGCGTCCGCCGCTGACCTGGTCGAGCGAGGCGAGGGAGCGGGCGAGCAGGGCCGGCGGGTACCAGGGGCCGTTGAGGGTGCTCGTGCCGAGCCGGGCGCGGGAAGTCGCCCCGGCCGCGACGGTGAGCACGGTCAGCGGGTCGAGGAAGGTCTTGTACTGGTGGGGGTACGGGTTCTCCGGGGTGTGCCCCGGATAGAGGTCGCCGGGGGCGACCGGGGTCAGGGCGCGGTCGCCGACCCAGAACGAGTCGAACCCGGCGTCCTCGGCGTCCCGCGCGAAGGCCGCGATGCGGTCCGCGCGGGCGTGGGTCCCGTACTGGGGCAGTGCGATGCCTATCTCCATGACCTCATCCTGGGCAGCGGGACGGCCCGCGACACGAAGGGTTCGACGTGTGGCCCCCGACACATGCCTGTCCGTGGGTGGGGGCCGAGCTTGGTGGGCCGGCCGGTCGGCCAGTCGGTCAGTCGGCCGGTCGGTCAGTCGGTCAGTCGGCCGGTCGGTCAGTCGGCCGGTCGGACGCGGGGCCGGTCGGACTCGGGGCCCGCGCCGTCCGCACGGCCCCCGCCCGCTGCTGCGTGCGGCTGGACAGGGGAGGCGCCGGAGCGCCGCGCGTGCGGGGGCGAGCGTGCGGGGCAGGGTGGGGCGAGCGGGGGCGAGCGAGGAGAGCGAGGAGAGCGAGCATGATGAACGAAGAGTCCTGGGGCTACCGCACCGACTCCGGCTACGAGACGGGAAACGACCTGATCGGATTCAAGGTCGAGGCGACCGACGGAGGCATCGGCAAGGTCGACGAGCACACGGACGAGGCCGGGCGGGGCTACATCGTCGTCGACATCGGCGTCTGGATCTTCGGCCGGCACGTACTGCTCCCCGCCAGTGTCATCCGGCGCGTCGACCGTGACGACGAGACGGTCCATGTCGACCGTACGAAGGACCAGATCAAGGACGCCCCGGACTTCGAGCGGAACAAGCAGCCCCGGGACCCCAGCTACCTCGAGCAGTTCGCCAGGTACTACGGGATGCCGCACATGTGACCTCTGCGGCGAGGCCGACCGACGGGTGGGCCCGTGCTTCTGTGGAGGAGGTGCGGGCCGTGCGAAAGGGTGCTGGTCCATGGGCGTCGTCCTGCCCGTCGTCTTCTCGCTGTTCGCCGCGCTGAGCAACGCGCTGGCCACGGTGCTTCAGCGGCGAGCAGCGCTCACCGTCCCGCAGTCCGACTCCTTCCGGCCCGGACTGATCCTCGACCTGCTGCACCGCCCGCTGTGGCTGGCCGGCATCCTTGCCGTCATCGCCGCCGGCGTCGGACAGGCGGCGGCCCTCGCGACCGGCCCGCTGGCCCTCGTACAGCCCCTGTTCGTCCTCGAACTGCCCCTCGCCCTCCTGATCGCCTCCCTCCTGACGCGCGAACGCCTGCCCGGCCGGCTCTGGGCGGCCGTGGCGGCGGTCGTGGCCGGACTGGGGGTGGCGCTCATGGCCGCCTCGCCCACCGGCAACCGCACGCATGTGGAACTGGACCGCTGGGTGCCCGCGCTGGTGGTCTGCGCCGCCGTCGTGGTGGCGCTCGCCGCCACCGGCCTGCGCAGACCGCCGGGGCGCGCGAGGGCGGGCTGTCTCGGCGCGGCGACGGCGATCTGCTACGCGCTCACCGCCGCCCTCATGAAGACGTCCATGCACCTCCTCGGCGACGGTGGCATCGGCGCCTTCCTCACGGCCTGGCAGACCTACGCCTTCTGCGCGGCGGGAATCGCGGCCGTCCTGCTGCTCGAGCACGCCATGCAGGGCGGTCCGCTCGTCGCCTCGCAGCCCGCCCTGACCCTCGGCGACGCCACCGTGAGCCTGAGCCTGGGCGTCCTGCTGTACGAGGAGCACGTGCGGACGGGCTGGTGGCTGCTGCCCATGGCGGCGGGCGTCGCGCTCATCGTCCTCGGGGTGTTCGCGCTGGCCCGTAGTGGGGTCGGGACTTCCTGACCCGTTCCTGCATCGGAATGATTCGTTCGCTTTTATCCGGGTAGCGCGCCAGTAGTTCCTCAGGGAGGTGACTGGGATGGCCACGGGCAAGAAGGCCAAGAACATGGGCAAGACCCTCAAGGGCAAAACCAAGGAGGTCACCGGCAAGGCCGTCGGCAACGAAAGCCTGGAGGCGAAGGGTCGCGCCGAGCAGGTCGCGGGCGACGCGAAGCAGGCCGCGCAGAAGGCCAAGGACGCCCTCAAGCACTGACCGGTGACAAGCAGGAAGAAGGCCGACAGCGCCGCTGTCGGCCTTCTTCCTGCTTCCGTACCGTCGAGGCGTCGGGTCGGGGGACCCGCCCGTCGTGGCTCAGCGTCGACGCCTTGCGGGGCGGGGCGCTTCGTCCTCGTCCTCGTCCTCGTCCTCTTCCTCTTCCTCATACTCGGGTTCGGCCTCGTCTTCGTTCTCGTACGTGCCTTCCTCGTCCTCCTCGCCCTCCTCGCCTTCCTGATCGTCGGGGTACTCCTCCTCCTGCCCTTCCTCCTCGCCCTCGCCCTCGCCCTCGCCCTCGCCCTCGCCCTCGTTCTCGTTCTCGTTCTCCTCGTCCTCCTCTTCGAGGGCTTCCTCGTGCGTGCGGACGACCTCGCCGTCCTGGATCTCCCCGCGCCAGCCTTCCGGTTCCTCGGTGGAGAGGGAGACGTAACGGCCGAAGTTCTTCAGGTCCAGGCGCATGCGCCTGCCCTGCGCCCGCCACACGTTCCCGGTCTTCTCGAAGAGCCCGGCCGGGTAGTACTCCACCACCAGGAGGATCCGCGTCAGGGAAGGGGCGAGTTCGTGGAAGCTCACGCAGCCACGCGTGGTTCCCTTGGGCCCCTCGGAAGTCCAGACGATCCTGTCGTCCGGTACCTGCTCCTGGACGGAGGCCTTCCAGCTGCGGGTTGACGGGCCGACCTTGACCTTCCAGTCGCTGGTCGTGTCGTCACCTTGCGAGACACTGCGTACGCCCTTGGCGAAGCTGCTGAAGTTCTCGTACTGCGTCCAGTGGTCGTAGGCGGTACGCAGCGGCAGGCCGACGTCGAGGGTCTCGACGATGTTCATGGCCTTGCCGCCGCCCTTGCGGTTCTTCTTCTTGCCGCCGAGCAGCCCCGAGGCCTTGTCGGTGACCTTGTCCTTGAGTCCGCCGAACGTCTGGCCGAGGACGGCCTTCACGGGGGAGTCGCCCTTGAGCAGGCGGCCGCCGAGGTCCGAGAGCTTGCCGCCGTTCTCGGCGACGTCGTAGAGACCGTCGGTCACGTCGTCCAGCTTGTCCACGGCCTTGTCCGCGAGGTGGCCGGCCTGACTGGCCAGATACGAGGAGGCTTCCTCCATCAGCCGGTCGAACCCCGACTTGTCGCTGCCGGTGTCACGTGTGGTGGCCATGATTCACCTCCGCGTGGTCGGCTTGCGGCGTGCCGTCTTGGTGGCAGCGGTCTTCTTCGCCGCGGGCTTGGACGCCGGGGCGCGCCCCGCACCCTTCTTCGCCGCAGCGGTCTTCTTGGCCGCCGTCTTCTTCGCAGCCGTCTTCTTCGCGGCCGGCTTCGATGCCGTCTTCCTGGCCGTGGTCTTCTTCGCCGCGGTCTTCTTGGCGGGGGTGCCGCGCTTCGACGTGCTCGTGGTGCTCTTCTCCGACGCACTCGCGCTCGTCTTCCGTGCCGGCGCCCTCGACCCGGAGGACCTCTTGGCCGGGGCGGCCTTCTTGGCGGCGGGCGTCCTCTTGGCAGGGGAGGCCTTCTTCGCCGGGGCGGCCTTGCGGGCCGCGGTGCGGCGCTGAGGCGCCTTGGTGGGTGAGGCCTTGGAGGTGCTACGGGCGGTCCGGCGGCGGGGCGGCGGTTCCTCCTCGGCCTCCGCTTCTTCCTCGCCCTCCTCTTCGTCCTCTTCCGCAGGCTCTTCCTCGGCCGCGGGCTCTTCGGGCTCGGGTTCTTCTTCCTCCTCTACCTCTTCCTCCTCCTCGGGTTCCTCCTCTTCGTCCTCGTAGGGCTCCTCGTCCTCCTCTTCGTAGCCCTCTTCCGCCTCTTCGTCCTCTCCCTCCCCGTCCGAGTCGTCCTCCTGGCCCTGTTCGAGGGCGAGAGTGCGCTCGCGCAGCGAGTCCGCGAGTCCGGCCATCCGGCGGTTCGCGGTGGCGACGAGAGCCTTGCGCCCGGCGTCGAGCGCCTCACCCCTGATCTGCTCGCCGAGCTCGGCCACCTGCGGCATCTCGCTCAGCTTCTTCAGACCCTGCGTGGCGAGCTCGCGTGGATCGAGGCCGAGACGGCGCCCCGCGGCGTACGTGATCAGGGAGAAGGCCAGACGTCCCTTCTTCGCCCGCCCCAGTACGTAGCCTCCGGCGACCGCGGCCGCCAAGGCGATCTTGGTCGTGTCCTCCATGAGCCTTCCCTTCGCCGGGTGCCAGCGGCCCCTCCTCGCTCGCACGGTTACTACGGGGACTGCTCTGCTCTGCTGGAGATATGCGTGAAATGTGCCAAAAACAGAGATCTTGTAGGAATGGGGGCGTTTGCTGCACATGTGGCGGGGCAGGCGCACCGGTCAGTTCGCGAGGGGAGCAGGCTCATGGCCGCTGCAGAGCCGGGCCGCAGCCGACGTCCTCCGCCGGAGGAGGGCGAGGAACGGGCGAGCAGGCCCGCGCGGAAGACCACGACCGGCAAGACGCCGGCCCGCCGGACGACGGCGCGCAAGGCGGCACCACGCCGCGGCGTGACCGGTGCGGCCGCGGCGATGCGCTCCGCGGTGGAGCAGCTCTCCGAGCTGCTGGGACGCACCCCCGAGTCGGTCTCGTCGCTCCGGCCCAGCGAGGACGGCTGGGAGGCCCAGGTCGAGGTCCTCGAACTGGAGCGGATCCCTGACACCACCAGCATCCTGGCCAGCTACAAGGTCACCATGGACGAGGAGGGCGAGTTGATCTCGTACGAGCGCACCCGGCGCTACAGCCGGGGCATGATCGACCGGCCGGCCTGACCGGGTCGGCCCCCGTGAAGGGAAGCGGCCATGACCGTGGTGCCGCAGAGCGGAAGCAACCTCAGCAGAAGTGCCGGCGGAGGCACGAGCAGCCTTTACGACGTTCTGGAACTGATCCTTGACCGCGGTCTCGTGATCGACGTCTTCGTGCGCGTCTCGCTGGTCGGCATCGAGATACTGAAGATCGACGCGCGGATCGTCGTCGCCAGTGTCGACACCTACCTGCGGTTCGCGGAGGCCTGCAACCGCCTCGACCTGGAAGCGGGCAGGAAGGCCCCCGCGCAGTTGACGGACGTCGTCGGTGACGCGGTCGAGAGCGGAGCTCGCGGCAAGTCCAAGGGCGCCATCGGCGGCGTCATGGAGGCGGTGACGCAGTCTCTCACCGGAGGGTCCGACGACGAGGAGGAGCCGGAGGAAGAGCCCGAGGAAGAGGCGCAGGAGGAAGAGGCCCCCCGCCGGCGTCGGCCCGCCAGGCGTTCCGCGCGCCGGGAGAAGGAGTAGACGATGCCTCTCTACGTGTACTCCATCACCGCTGCCACGCACCCGTGCCGCCTGGACGGGCTCACGGGCGTCGGAGCCGAGCCCGCGCCGGTGCGCGCCCTTACCGCAGGCCCGCTGTGCGCGGTCGTCTCGGACATCGACGAGGAGATCCGGCCCAAACGCCGGGACCTGGCCGCCCATCAGGAGGTGCAGGACCGGCTCATGGCCGACGGAACGGTCCTTCCGCTGCAGTTCGGCTACACAGCCCCCGACGACGAGGCGGTCACCCAGGTGCTCCGCGAGCGGGCGGAGGACTACCTGGCCGCGCTGGACAAGTTGCAGGGCTGCGCCGAGTACCAGGTGAAGGCCTCGCAGGACGAGGAGGCGCTCCTGCTGGAGGTCCTGCAGGACTCGGACCGGGCCCGGCAGCTCAACGACCGGATCCGGGCGGGAGACGACGACCCGAGACTGCCGTTGGAGCTCGGTGAGATCGTCGCCACCGACGTGCGGGAGCGGCAGGAGGACCTGGCCGCCGGCCTGATAGATGCGCTGCTCTCGCTGGCGGAGGACCATCGCGTCCGCGCTCCGGCCGACGGCGACATCCTCAACATCTCCCTCCTGGTCCACGGCGACGACAAGGCGGCCTTCCTGCGGGCGGAGGCCGGCCTCGCCGAACGGTCCGAGGACGTCCGTTTCCGGTTCACCGGGCCGCTGCCGCCCTACAGCTTCGTGTAGGCGGGAGCGGATCCACCGAGCCCGAGACGAGAAGCCGAGGAGGAGCCATGGGAGTGCTGACGCAACTCCTGACCGCGCCGCTGCTGCCCGTACGGCTCGTGGCATGGGTGGCGCAGCGGGCCGTGGACCAGGCCAACGACGAGTACTACGACCCCGCGCCCGTCTACGCCGCCCTCGCCGAGCTCGAGCGCCGGCTCGGGGACGGGGAGATCGACGAGGCCGACTTCGACCGCCAGGAGGACGAACTCCTCGACCGTCTCGACGAGATCGCGCAGTTCCGGCAGAACCTGTCAGACCCAGGAGGTCGGGCACCGTGACTGACCCGCTTGCCCACCGGATCCCCCCGCTGCCGTCCCGGGCGTCGCCCGCGGCGTACCCGCCGTCCTCGTCGGCCAGCCTGGCGGACATCCTCGAACGCGTCCTGGACAAGGGCATCGTGATCGCCGGCGACATCCGCATCAACCTCCTCGACATCGAGCTGTTGACCATCAAGCTGCGCATCCTGATCGCGTCGGTGGACAAGGCCAAGGAAATGGGCATCGACTGGTGGGAGCACGACCCCTCGCTCTCCTCCCGCCACAGCGGCGACCCGCTCCTGGAGGAGAACCGCCGCCTGCGCGCCGAACTGGACGCGCTGCGCCGCGACCAGCTGGACGCCGGCCCGGCCACCGCCGCCGAGGAGGGCCAGGAGGGGCCCGATCCGGTCCGCCGCGGCGAGGCCAAGAGGGAAAGGCCTGCGCCATGAACGGCGAACCGAGCCTCACCTACGTGTACGCCGTCGCCGGCCCCGTCGCTCGGCTGGACGAGCCGCTGGCCGGCCTGCGTGGAGTCGGCGGCGCCCCGGTCGCCCGCCTGTCCCTTCCCGGCGCCGGCCAGGCCACCCCGGTGTTCGTCACCAGCCAGGTGCCCGAAGGCCAGTGGGGAGAGGAAGCCCTCAGATCCCGCTTCGAGGACCTCGACTGGCTCGAGGCCACCGCCCGGGCCCACCACCAGGTCATCCAGGCCCTCGCGGAGCACACCGTCGTCCTGCCCCTGCGGATGGCCACTCTCTACCAGGACGTGGACCGCGCACGGGAAGCCCTCCGTGAGCAACAGAACACCTTCGCGGCCCGACTTGCTCTCCTCGCCCACCACACCGAATACGGTGTCAAGGTCTACATCGCTCCCGAAGCCGAAGCCGAAGCCGAAGCCGAAGCCGTAGCCGAGGTCGATACGGCCGACAGCACGCCGGCGCCCGCGTCCGCGCCCAGCCCCGGCAAGGCCTACCTCCGAGCCCGCCGAGCCCAGCACCACGCCCGCGAGGACCGCTATCTGCAAGCCGGTCAGGCAGCGGACCGTATCGCCGCCACGGCGGCGCGGTACGCCACCCACGCCGTCCACCACCCCGCGCAGACCGGCCCGCTCAGCCGCGGCGAGAGCGGCGAGAACGTCCTCAACGACGCCTATCTCGTCCCGGACGACCAGGCCGAGGACTTCCGGGCGGCCCTTCAGCAGGCCGGCCGGGACCTACCCGGCATCCGCATCGACATCACCGGCCCCTGGGCGCCCTACTCCTTCGCCATGCAACCGGCCCCGCCCACCGATCCGACCGACAGTCCCGGTGCACGATCATGACCCTCACCGAACGAGAGCAGCCCCTGCCCGGCCGACAAGTCGCCCTCGTCGACCTCCTCGACCGGCTCCTGGCCGGCGGAGTCGTCATCACCGGCGACATCGTCCTGTCCATCGCCGACATCGACCTCGTACGTATCTCCCTGCGCGCCCTCGTCACCTCCGTCACGGCCTCCGGCGACCCGTTCGCCCTCGACGGCGACCCGTCCGTCCCCGACGGTGACCCCTTCGTCCCCGACGGCGACCCCTTCGTCTCGGAGGACCGGCCATGAGTGCGGAGCGCGCCGCGCGACCCACGCGTCCCGAGCAGGACGGCATCGGCACCCCCCTGGCGCGCGCGTTCCGGCTGGTCCAGGAGCCCCCCGCCGCGCCCGGCGCGACGCAGCCTCCGGCCCACCGCCTCCGCACCGATCCCCAGGCCGTCGGCGAGGACCTCCTCAAGCTCGTCCTCACCGTCGTCGAACTCCTGCGGCAGCTCATCGAGCGCCAGGCCCTGCGCCGCGCCGACTCGGGTGACCTGACCGACGAACAGGAAGAGGAACTCGGCGCCACCCTGCTCGCCCTGCACGACCGCATGGTCGAGCTGTGTGCGGAGCACGGCTACACCCTTGAGGACCTCAACCTGGACCTCGGCCCTCTGGGCCCGCTACTGCCTCCCGCTCGCTGACCGGCCCGCACGGGGCGTGGCCCAGAGGCTTCCCCTTCCGGCAAGGGGAGCCGCTGGGCCACGCTGGGGGATGGTCGGGTGCGGTGCTGGATCGTGGACGTGTCACTTGTGCCGGGCGACCAGGCGGTACCCCGCGAGGAGGATGAGCGCCCCGACGATGGCGGCGACCCAGGTGGAGAGTTCGAAGAACCCGTCGATGGAGTCGACGTCGAAGATGACCTTTCCGAGCCATCCGCCGAGCAGCCCGCCGGCGATGCCGATGAGCGTGGTGATGATGATGCCGCCCGGGTCCTTTCCGGGCATCAACATCTTGGCGATGATGCCAGCGAGAAGCCCGAGGAGGATCCAAGCGATAATTCCCATGATTCCTTCTGTCTCACGATGTGAAGCACTCGTCAGTGAAGCTTGTCCTTTCCCTTCTCCTTCAGGTTCCGGGCCTTGCCGCGTGCCTGCAGAGCCCCGCCCTTGGCCGCCAGCTTCTCCTTGCCCACGGCGTGCGCGGACTTCATGACGGCTTTACCCGCCGTTACTTCCATGTGCGCCTTCGCCTTTTCCCAGGTGCTCATGTCGCGTCCTTTCGCAGATCCCGGCCCGCGAGCCGGCCTAGGCCGTGTGCAGGACAGTCGTCGGCAACACGGCGTGGAGGGCCCGTCGGAACGCCATCCGCACGCCCCATGCCATCAGGAGGAGCCCCCATTTCGTCATGCGCATCAGGAGACGGCGGCGAAGCGCCCGGGGAGTCCACCGGGCGTGCGCCCGGTGTCTGCCCCACTTGTGGCCGTGGCGGCCTCCACCGAATTTCACCGGTGCCTCCTCGCGTTCCTGCCGAAATGCGTGACGGAACGGATTACGGACTTTGTCGTCTGCAGATTCATCTGCGCCGTCCGTTGGACTTTAAACATGGAGGGGCTTGTCGGTTCGCGGTGTGGAGACCCGTGCGCCGACGGGGCCGGCCTCAAGCAGCAGGGGGATGGGAGCTGCGGACCGGGGTACGCGAGGGACATTCGACTCGACAGAGGGAGGAAACATGGGTCTGGGAATCTGCATCATCCTGATAGCCGTGGGAGCCATACTCACCTTCGCGACCGACTGGGAGCTGGAGCGGGCCGACCTCGACCTGGTCGGGCTGATCTTCATGGCCGTCGGCCTCATCGGAACCGCCGTGTACTCGAGCATCCTGCGACGGCGCCGGGTGGTCGTTCCCCCTGTCGCCCCGACGGTGACCGATGACGACCGGCGGAAGCTGCTCTGAGCCGGCCCCGACGAGGCACGTGGCGAGAGGCCTACGACGCTTCGGGTTCGTCCGTGGCCGGCGGTAGCCCGGTGAGCAAGGCGCGGATCTCGTCGGCCTCGGGGACGGCGAGGGCCGTGTAGAGGTCGAGGGCCTGGCGGGCATGGTCGTGGGCGAGGCCGGGGCGGCCGAGTTCGCGGTGGACGTGCGCCAGACCGCGATGTGATCGGGCCTGCTCGGGGCGGTAGGCGAACTCGCGGGCGAGGGCCAGCGCGGCCTCGTGTTCCGTCGCGGCCCGGCCGAGGTCGCCCATGGACCGGGCGGCTTCCGCCAGCGCGTTCAGCGACTCGGCCTCGTCCCCGGGGAAGTCGAAGCGCCGGCACAGCTCCAGGGCGTCGCGGTGCTGCCTCCGGGCCTCTTCGTAGCGGCCCTGCCGCTGGTACAGCAGCCCGATGTTGTTCAGCACGATGGTCTCGCCGATGCGGGACCCCGTCTCGCGGTACACGTGCAGCGCCTGCCGGTGGTACTCATGGGCGTCCTCGTACCGTTCCCGGCGTTCGTGGACGATGCCGAGGTCGGTCAGGCACCTGGCCTCGCCGCCGCGGTCGCCGAGCTCGCGGAAGAGAGCGAGGGCCTGTGCGCAGTGCTCGTGGGCCTCGTCGTACTCCCGCTTCCGTGTGGTGAGGGTGCCGAGGTTCTGCCGTGCGCGGGCCTCGGCTCCCCGGTCGTCGATCCCGCGTGCGAGGTCCAGGGCCTGCCGGTAGTGCTCGGCGGCCTGCTCGTAGGCGCCGTGCCACCAGAAGTGCACCTCGCCGAGATCGAGGAGCGTGCGTGCTTCGGCGGCCGTGTCGCCGCTTCGGCGTGCGGCTTCGAGTGCCAGGGCGTGGAGGGCCATCGCGTCGGCCTGGTGGGCATGGCCCAGCAGGTACCGGTGGAGGGTGGCGGCCAGGTGGCCGGTGTGCGGGCGCCAGTCGTGCCGGGCGGCGTACTGCCCGGTCGCCATGAGGTTCGCGCGCTCGCCGTCGAGCCAGGCGATCGCCTCGGCCTCGTCCTGGGGAGGAGGGGCCGGGGTGTCCGGCGCGGGGATGCGCGGCCTGCGGTTCCTGCCCTCGGGGTAGAGGTGGTCGACGGCCGTGCTCGCGGTGTGGAGGTAGTGGTGGAACAGCCGGCCGAGGGCCTCGCGCCGGGCGTCGGGGGTCTCCTGGGTGGCGGCGGTGGCGAGGGCGTGTTCGCGCAGCAGGTCGTGGAAGGTGTAGCGGCCGAGCTGGTGCTGGGTCAGGACATGGGCGTCCAGGAGGTCTTCCAGGAGCGTCTCGGCCTCGTCGAGCGGGAGGCCGGTCAGCGCGGACGCCGCCTCGGGGCCGATGTCACGGCCCGGCTGGAGCCCGAGCAGCCGGAACATGCGCTGCTGGTCCGGAGTCAGTTGCTGGTAGGACAGCGTGAACGCCGCTGCCACCCCTCGCTCCGAGGTGGCCAGCTCGGAGAGTCTGCGGCGCTGGTCGCGGAGCCGGTCGGCCAGGTGGGCGACGGTCCAGCGGGGCCGGTGGTGCAGGCGGGCGGCGGCGATCCGGACGGCCAGCGGCAGGAATCCGCACAACTGCAGGACGTCGAGGACGGCCAGGGGCTCTGCGGCCGCCCGATCGCCGACGACCGCGGTGAACAGCTCCATGGCGTCCGCGGCCGGCAGCACGTCCAGGGACAGGGCGTGAGCCCCGTCCAGGTCGGTCAGCCGCCGGCGGCTGGTGATCAGGACGAGGGCGCGCGAGGCTCCGGGCAGCAACTGGCGTACCTGGTCGGCGCCGAGGGCGTTGTCCAGGACGGCCAGAACGCGCCGGCCCGAGAGTTCGGACCGCCACAGCGCCGCGCGACCGGCGACGGACGCGGGTATCTGCTGCGTGGGTACGCCGAGTTGACCCAGGAGGACCTCGAGCGCGGCACCCGCGTCGAGCGGGGCCTGGCCGGCGGTGTGCGCCTGCAGGTCGACGAAGAGCTGTCCGTCGGGGAAGTGCTCCGCGAGGCGGTGTCCCGCGTGGACCGCGAGCGTCGTCTTGCCGACCCCGGCCATGCCGTCGATCGCCGAGATCGTCACGACGCCGCCGTTGCTGCCCGACCACAGGCGGACCAGCCCGTCGAGCTCGTCCTCGCGTCCGGTGAAGTCCGGGAGGTCGTACGGCAGGAAGCTGATCCCCTGCGGCTTGGCCGGCGCGGTGACCGGCGGCCGGAGATCGGGGGCGTCCCGCAGGATGTCCTGTTCGAGCTTGCCGAACGCATGGCCGGGGTCCAGCCCCTGCTCCTCGGCCAGGGTCGCCCGGAAGGTCCGTGCCACGTCCAGCGCGTCGGTCTGGCGTCCGGCGCGGTGGAGGGCGAGCATCAGCTGGCAGCAGAGCCGTTCCCGCAAGGGGTGGGCCGCCGCGTGGGCGGACAGCTCCTCGATGAGGTCGTCGTGCCGCCCCCGGGCCAGTTCCACCTCGGCCAGGCGCTCGACGGCGGTCAGCAGCTGCCCGTTCAGACGCGCCCGGGCGCCCTCGACGTAGGGCGCGGTGATGCCGGCCAGCGGCTCTCCCCGCCACAGCGCCAGCGCCGCACGTATCCGGTCCGCGGTGCCAGCGGGGTCGTCGGAGTCGGCCGGCGCCGCTGCGATCAGGCTGGTGAACTCGTCCAGGTCGAGTTGTCCCGGCTCGGGGGTGATCACGTACCCGGCCGGCCGCGTGGCCAGCATCCGGTCGGCGTCCGAAGCGCGCAGCATCCGTCGGATCGCGGCGATCGTGGTCTGGATCTGCGCACGGGCGGAATCCGGCGGGAGCGGTCCCCACATCGCGCCGATGAGGCGATCCGTGCCGACCGCGACCCCGGCGTGCAGCAACAGGTAGGCGAGCACCGCGCGATGGCGGGGCGCCAGGCCGGGCGCGGCCGAACCGGGAGCCACGGCCTCCACCGGGCCGAGGACCGTGAACCGCATGCCGTCACTCCAGGGGTCACCAGTGCGTGCATCGAAGAAGCATCGGGAATGTATCAAGATCAACCGGCAGGGTTACCGGCATGCCCCTCCACCCCGTCGAACCGGAGACCACGACCGATGAAGCCGCAGCGCTGTTCACCGCCACTCACCGGGCCCTGGGAGTCGTCCCCAACCTGGCCAGGGTGATGGCCAACAGTCCGGCCGTACTGAAGGGCTACCTGGGCGTCGTCACCGCCCTGAGCGCGGAGGGAAGCCTGGCGGCGGACGTGCGCGAGAGCATCGCGCTGCTGGTGGCGCAGGAGAACCGGTCCGACTACTGCCTGTCCGTGCACGCCTTCCGCGGGACGAGGACCGCCGGGCTGAGTGCCGCCGAGGCCACCCGCGCGCGCCGGGGGCAGGCCGACGACCCCTGGACGGCCGCCGTCCTGGACCTGGCCGCCGTGGTGGTCCGTGACCGCGGGACGCTCACCGACGAGCAGCTGGCCGCGGCCCGGCGCGCCGGCCTGTCCGACGGGCAGATCGTCGAGGTCGTCGCCCACGTCGCCCTCCACGTCTTCACCAACTACCTTGCCACGGCCGCCCGCGTCGACGTCGACTGGCCGCTCGTGCGCCACACCGACTGAAAGCCCGAGCCCCTGCGACCCGGAACCCCGGGCCGACGAGAGCGCCCCTTCACACCATCCAGAAGAACGACCGACCCGAACACGAAGGCCATCACCTTGCCCACATCAGTACACGTCAACCCGCTCCAGCGCGTCTCGGCCGTCGAGTCCGCAGCGTGGCACCGGGTCGTCGCGGCCTCGACGGCCCACGACCTGCCCGGAGCACCGATCCCCGACCCCGGACAGATCCACGCCCGGCTCACCAAGCCCGCCCTGGGCAGCCACCGGCTGACCTGGCTGGCCACCGGCGTGGACGGCACCCCGGTCGGCGTCGCCGGCCTGCGGGTGTTCACCTCCCCGGGCCAGGAGCACCTGGCCGAACTGGAACTCCACGTCGACCCCGCACACCGCCGCGGGGGAACCGGCTCCCTCCTGCTGGCGGCGGCCGTGGCGGCCTGCCGCACCGAGAACCGGCGCAGCCTGATCGCCGAGGCCCCGGCCGACGGTCCGGGCGAGGCGTTCAGCGAACGCCACGGCTTCCGGCGGGCACTCACCCTGGACCATCTCGTCCTGCGCCTCGACGAACCGGACGCGTCCGAACACCTGCGGACGGCCGACGCCGAGCACCCCGGCTACCGGCTGACCGGCTGGACCGGAACCGTCCCCGACGACCTCGCCGACGTCTTCGCCGCGGCCAAGAACGCGATGAACGACATGCCCGTGGGAGACCTGGACTACGGCAGCGTGGCATGGGACGCCGACCGCGTCCGCGCCATGGGCCAGGTGGTCGCCGACCGCGGGGACACCCTGCTGACCATCGCCGCCGTCCACGACGACGGCACCATGGCCGGCTACACCGAGATCCTGATTCCCGGGGGCACGGCGCCGCGCGCCCAGCAGTACGACACGGCGGTCGTGCCCGCGCACCGGGGCCACGGCCTCGGACTGTGGGTCAAGGCGGCCATGGTGTGCCGGCTGCGCGCCGAGCACCCCGACGTCGTCGAGGTCGAGACGGACAACGCCGACGACAACGTCCACATGCTGGCGGTCAACCACCGCCTGGGGTTCCGTTCCTACCGGCGCACGCGCGAGTTCCAGCTCGACGTGCCCACCACCTGATCCGTATCCACCCCATCACGGGAATCAAGAAGCAGGAGATGTGTGACATGCGTGTGCTGTTGTCGACGTACGGGTCGCGCGGGGACGTCGAGCCGCTGGTGGGGCTCGCCGTGCGGCTGCGGGAGCTCGGCGCGGAGGTGCGGGTGTGCGCCCCGCCGGACGAGGACTTCGCGGAGCGGCTGGCCGGGGTGGGCGTGTCCGTGGTGGGTGTCGGGCAGTCGGCACGCGCGCTGACGACCGCGGCTCCACCGCCGTCGAAGCACAATCTGCCGCAGCGCGCCGCGGAACTGATCGCCAGTCAGTTGCGGGTGATGCCGGCGGCGGCAGAGGGGTGCGACGTGCTGGTGGCGACGGGGGCGACGCCGGCCATCGCCGGTGCGCGGTCGGTGGCGGAGAAGCTGGGCATCCGCTACGTGTCCGCGATCTTCCAGCAGCTGACCCTGCCTTCGCCGCACCGCCCGCCCATGGCGTACCCCGGGCGGCCGTTCCCGCCGGAGGTCACCGACAACCGTGCCTTGTGGGAGCTGGACGCCCAGAGCATCGACGCGCTGTTCGGCGAGGCGCTGAACACCGGCCGGGCGTCGATCGGACTGCCCCCGGTGGACAACGTCCGCGACTACGCCTTCGGCGACCGGCCGTGGCTGGCGACGGACCCGATGCTGGACCCGTGGCGGGAGACGCCGGACCTCGACGTCGTCCAGACCGGGGCGTGGACGCTGCCCGACGAGCGGCCGCTCCCGGCGGATCTGGTGGCCTTCCTGGACGCCGGCGCGCCGCCCGTGTACGTGGGGTTCGGCAGCATGGCCGTGCGCGCGGGCGAGGAAGCGGCCCGGGCGGCCATCGAGGCGGTCCGCTCGAAGGGCCGCCGGGTCCTCGTCGGGCGTGGCTGGGCGGAACTGGGCCTCATCGACGACCGGGACGACTGCTTCGCCGTCGGCGAGGTCAACCATCAGCGGCTGTTCGGACGCGTCGCCACCGTCGTGCACCACGGCGGCGCGGGGACGACGACGACGGCCGCGCGGGCCGGCGCTCCGCAGGTCGTGGTGCCCCAGCTGGCGGACCAGCCGTACTGGGGCGCCCGGGTGGCCGAGCTGGGCGTCGGCGTGGCCCACGACGGCCCGGTTCCCACCGTCGAGTCCCTGTCGGCCGCGCTCGACACGGCCCTGGACCCGGAGACCGGCGACCGGGCGAAGACCCTGGCCGGCGCGGTCCGCACCGACGGGGCGATGACGGCGGCGAGGCTGCTCCTGGACATCGCCGAAGCGGCCACCGCGGCCACCGCAGCCACCGCAGCGACCGCAGCGACCGCAGCGGCCACAGCCACCGCCGACACGGCCGGCACCGTCGGCTGAGGGTCCGGGGCGGGCCCGCGAGCGGTGGGCGGGCCGCCGGCCTCCTGGGGTGGCCGGCCGAGGCCGAGACTCGGGGGCCGAGGGGTCAGCGGACGGGGTACCCGTAGGCGTAACCCTGCTCCTTGAGCTCGGGCAGGAGCCGGCGCAGGGCCTGGACGGTCTGGGAGCGGTCGCCGCCGGCGTCGTGGAAGAGGAGTGTCGGCCCGTTGGGGAGTTCGCGCTCGACGGTGGCGACGATGGCAGCGGTGCCGGGGCGTTCGAAGTCCTTGGTGTCGACGTTCCAGCCGAGGGGCCGCATGCCGCGCGAGGCGGCGACCTCGCGGCTGTAGGGGGTGAACGCCCCGCCCGGTGCCCGGTAGTAGACGGGGCGAACCCCTCCGGACGCCTTGGTGATCATCCGCTCGGCGTCGAGGATCTGCTGCTTCTGGTAGGCCTGGGAGGCCTTGTCCATGGCGGTGTCGTGCGAGACGGAGTGGTTGCACAGCCGGTGTCCGTCAGCGACGACCTTCTTGACGAGGTCGGGGTGGGCCTGCGCCTGCGTCCCCACCATGCAGAACGTGGCCTTCACCCCGTACTCCTTCAGTACGTCGAGTACGCGAGGGGTCCATATCGGGTCGGGGCCGTCGTCGATGGTGATGTTGACGCCCCGCGGGCCGGCGTCCGAGGCGTGCACGATGGTCACCGAGACCGGCTTGACCACGCTGCGGGGTGCGGCGGGCTTGCTCGCCTTCGGCGGCGCGTCGCTTTTGGGGCCGGCCTGTGCCGTCCACACCGAGGCGCCCGCGGCCAGCACCGTCACTCCCAGTGCCGCCCCGACCAGCTTGCCGTACCAGCTCCGCCCACCACTGTGCCGTGCCATGTCCCGCCCCACTCTCTCGCGCTGCCCCACCGGCCCTGATCGCGATGCGACCACGTGTCAGGACGACGCTCGGCGGCCGGAGGATGCGTCCGTTACCGATCACGGACAATTCCGGGGGAGTTCGGGGACAACCGGCCCCGCCGGCGGCGGAGGCTCGGCGCCGACGAGCGCCTCGGGGCGGCCAAACCTAGCGTGGTAGGTGGGAACCGATCCGACGGAGGGACCACGGACATGAGTGGCGCCATGGACAAGGCCAAGGGCAGGCTCAAGGAGATCACCGGAAAGATCACCGGCCATGAACGCCTTGAGGCCGAGGGCAAGACGGACCAGATGAGAGGGAAGATCCGCCGGACGGTGACGAACGCTCGACACCGCGCCGAAGGCATCAGGGACTCGTTCAGACACGACAGGTGAAGGCGACCCGCTGACCCGCTGGTGCTGACGCCGAGGACGGGACCACTCCAGTGCCCTGCCGCGATCCGGACGGTGCCGAGCCGCCCCCGGTGCCGAGGCACCGTACCGGGGGCGCGCGGGAGCGCAGCCGGTGGCGCGGGCCGATCGGCACCGGGCCGGCCGTCGTCCTCTCGGTTCTCGTGCTCGCCGCGGCGAATCTGCTGCTGCACAGCTGGACCGGCCCGCTGCGCCTGGTGACGGCAGTCGCGGTCAGCGTCCTGCTGCTCGGGGTGCTGCGCTGGGCGGGGGGCACCCTGGCGGACGCGGGGCTGGCCCCGGGGACGCTGGCCCGCGGCGCGCGGTGGGCGCTGGTCCTGATGGGCATCGTCGGGCTCGTCTACGCCGTCGGTGTGCTGCTGCCGGACACCCGCTCGCTGTTCGAGGACCGCCGGTACGACGGGATGACGGGGAGCGAGCTGGCGGCGCGCGTCCTGGTGGTGGTCCCCGTCGGCACCGTCCTGGTGGAGGAGGTCGCCTTCCGGGGGGTGCTCTATGGGCTGGTGCTCCGGGCCCGGGGTCCCGTCTGGGCGACCACCGTGTCGAGCCTGCTGTTCGGCCTGTGGCACGTCCTGCCGTCCCTGCACCTGGCGACCGCGAAGCCCGCGCTGACGTCGGTCCTGGCGGACTCCGCGCTCGGCTCCGTCCTCGCGGTCGTGGGCGCCGTGCTGTTCACGGCGGCCTCGGGCGTCCTCTTCTGCGAGCTGCGACGCCGCAGCGGCAGCCTGCTGGCCCCCATGGGGCTGCACTGGGCGGTCAACGCCCTCGGTTACGTCGCCGGCTTCCTGCTGCGCTGAGCGCGCGGTGCTCCCGTACGACGGTCAGTGCTCCGGCGGCTGGATGATGTCCCGCAACCGCTCCAGGTCCTGCGGCGTGAAGCCCGAGGGCCGCATGACGGCGTTCCAGCCGTCGACGTACGCGGCCTTGTACGTGTGACCGTGGCCGTCCGGCACGCCCGTGGAGAACGGCAGGTCCGCCGTGACCTGCCAGAAGGTGACGAAGGGGATCCAGACCATCCCCTCGAGCACGTCGCTGCCGGGCGCCTCGCCGATCCAGTCGGGCTCGGAGAAGGCCAGCTCGGGGCTCCACCAGACGATCGGGTCGGACGGGTGCATGAGGTACAGCACCCGTGTGCCGTTCCACTGCTCGTCCTCGGGCGTGATGCCGGTGGTCGGGTCGTCGGTGAACCGCACGGTCCGCCCGTCCTTGTAGACGGGCTCGATCTCCGGGCTCCCCGCGTCGCGGGCGTCACTGAACTCCCGGAACAGGGTGTTGAAGTTCGGTGGACCGGCGAACAGGGTGCCGGCGGTGCGGTTGCGGAGGTCGTACTCGCCGCTGAAGGCCGTCTCGCCGCCGAACGACCCCAGGCTCTCGCCGGCGACGAAGAGCCGCGGTCGCTGCTCCTGGGGCAGCTTGGACCAGACGTCGTAGACCGCGTCGAAGAGCTCCCGGCCGGCCTGGCGCGCCTTGGACTGGTCGACGAGGTAGGAGAGCCACGACGGCAGGTACGAGTACTGCATGGCCACCGCGGCGGAGTCGCCGTCGCCGAGGTACTCGAAGGAGTCCACGGCGGCGGGGTCGACCCAGCCGCTGCCCGTGGTCGTCATGACGAGCAGGTTCGCGCGCTCGAAGCCGCCGGCCCGCCGGAGGTCCGCGACGGCCCGCTCGGCGCGGGTCTCCGTGTCGTCGGCGGTCGCGAGGCCGGCGTAGGCCCGTACGGGCTCCTGCGCCGGGCGGTGGGTGAACGCGCCGATCTCCTGGGCCGTCGGACCGGTTCCGGTGAAGGCCCGCCCCTGGTAGCCCAGCGTGTCCCACGGCACCAGCGATCCCGGGCCGCCGGAGCGCAGCGCCGACGTCGGCTGGTGCACACCCTCCGGCGTCTCCGTGTCGCGCAGGGAGAACGCCTCGTTGGCCCCGTTCACGATCCCGGCCAGCAGGACGCCGCTGACGACGGACCACGCCAGGGCCGCCACCACGATCCAGCCGACCACACCGGCCGCACGCGGCCCGATCCAGCGGCGGAGGTGGCGGGCGAGCCACCGGTACAGGCCCCGCAGTCCCCGGCCGGCGAGCAGCATGAGCCAGAAGACGAGCGCGGCCACGAAGGGGCAGGCGACGGTGGTGAGGACGTCGTAGTCGGTGACGTCCATGAGGCGGCGGATCTCGTGCTGCCAGTACTGGCCGAGCCCGAACGCCAGGCCGAACAGCACGACCGCGCAGATGACGAACACGCGCCACGACCCGCGCGAGGCGTCTCGCGCCTCCCGGTCGGCGAAGGCGCGCCACACGTAGGCCGCGATCACGCCGAGCCCGTAGCCGATGGCCGCGGTGATACCGCAGATCAGCCCCTGGAGCACCCCGCCGCGAGGCAGCAGGGACGGAGTGAAGGAGAGGCAGGCGAAGAGGAGCGCGCCCCAGCAGCCGGGTAGCGTGAGCCGGACCGATCGGCGCCACTTTCCGGAGGCGGCCGCCGGCTCGGCACTCTCGGCCTCCTCGTGGCCCGGAGAGCCCTCCGGCGGGGACTGGTGCACGTCAGGAGCCATAGCCGACCTCCGGAAGAATGATCCCAAGGTCCGCCCCGACGTGCCACCCGTGCAGAACCGTATGCCGGGCCGAGGGACATCCGCAGGGAGAAGAAGGCCGCGCCGGTTCACCCGTCGTCGGCGTCCGCCCGGTCGTCGCGCGGGGCGCCGCCCGGGTCCCTGTGCCGTGCGATCACCACCGGCTCCTCGATGAGCCGCACCGTCGGCGTCGTCATGGGCGTCGGCCGGTGCCATGAGGTCGGTTCGTCCGGGACCTCCTTGATGTCCCACTCCCGGCAGGTGACGTCGAGCGCAAGGGGGTAGAGGGTGAGCGAGCCGTCCGGGGCGATGTGCATCCGGACGAATCCCGTGCTGTCGTCGATGGACTGCCCGGACATCTGCCATTCGGCGACGAGGCCGTGGTCCGTCCACCGCACCCACAGGGCGAAGACCAGGGAGCCGAAGAAGGCGCCCGTCACCGCGGCCACGGCGAGCGCGATCAGCAGCGCCCAGATTCCGTGCCACGACTGTGGCAGGGCACTGGCCACGGCGATGACCGCGGCCAGGACCCCGACGCCGACCGCCAGTTGGAGGAACGCGGCGACGAGGGCGGACCGCCGCCTGGGGCGCCCCGCGCTCACCAGCCGTCGTCCCCCGCCCATCACGAAAGGCAGGACGAAGAGGACGGCGCTCGTGCCGAGCAGCCCGAGGACGTCGTCGATGCCGGAGTTCCGTACGGTGTCGAGCGGATGGTGGCCGCCCTTGGCCAGCGCGAACACCCCGCTCAGCACCAGCGCGAGAAGCAGCTGCACCACACCGGCCAGGACGGCGAACCCGGGGTTGCGCCGAGGGAGCCAGTGCGGTGACAGGGGATTGGCGATGGCGCCGGAGAGCGAGCGGGACCTCTGTGCGTCGGGGTACGTGTGCGGGGCGAGCTCGAACACCGGCGGTGGGTCGTCCCTGTCCCGCATGCGCGAGGTGGACGGCGGCAGCGGCAGTGTCCGCGGGAGCCTGTGCGTGGCGGCCAGGAACGCGCCGCCCAGGCCGCACGTCACCAGCTGGCGTCGCCGCGGGTCCGGAGGCAGGGCTTCGGCGGAGCCGGGCGGGTCCTCGGGCAGCCGTTCCGCGTAGCGGGCGTAGTGGTGTTTGTCCCCGGTCAGCCAGAGCCGGATCGACGCGCCCGTCTCCACGGGCTTCCCGGTCTCGGGGTGGGGCCGCGTCCGGATGATCGTCCGGTCGAACCAGTGCAGGGTGTTGAACGCGTCGCGCTCCTCGTCGCTCCTGACCCAGGTGGGCGCGGCGGAGCAGAGGATCACGCTGTCGCCCGGCAGGAGCCGCGGTGAGAGGACGGTCTCGAAGTACCGCCGCTGCGGATCGTCGACGTAGGAGCCGAGCTGGCTGTCCAGCCCGACCAGCCACCAGCGGTGCGGCAGCCGCACCGCGAAGTAGCTCCGGGTCTGCCGGGTCTCCCAGCCGCCGATGCGCCTTCCCTGGGCGAACATCCGCAGGAACGCGGTGAGCCCGTCGTACCAGTCGTGGTTGCCCGGCAGCACCACCATGAGCGGGTGGTCCGGCGCCGACGGGAGCGCGGCCCGGTAGGGCCCTTTCATCCGGTCCTCGTACGCCGTCGTCGACGCCACCGGATACACCTGGTCTCCGCCGAGGACGAGCAGCGAGCCCCGCGGGCACGACACGTCCTCGGCGACGGTGAGCCGGGCCGCGGCCAGCGCGTTCGCCACCGAGGACGTCGCCTCGAAGCCGTCGCCGAGGTCGGCGGCGAAATCGATCCAGACCTCCTCGGCGTCGGGACGCGTCAACGGCGCGTGCAGGAGCCCGGCAGGGAGCGCGCCCTGTACCTCGCGCTTGTCCGCGTAGTCGGCGAACACGGCGGCCAGTCCGACCTTGACCGCCGTACGCGCCAGCTCCGTCGGTGCGAGCCAGCGCACCGGCTCCTGTGGGGTGAACAGCAGCTCCGCCGCGCGCTCGCGCAACTCACGGAGGTCCACGACGCCTCCTCGTTCACAGGGGTGACCAGGCCAGGACGTTCTGCGCGTACACGTCCCACAGCTTGCCGGCGAAGAACTGCCCGAAGCGGCCCAGCGTGGTCACCCTGCCGGGGAGCGTCGGCGCCTCGACCCGGAAGGTGGTGAGCTGCTTCAGGAAGTCGGCCGGGCGGATGCGTACGGCACCGCAGGCCACCACCTGGGCTTCGGACTCCTCGTCGGCGCCGACGTGGCCGCGCAGGACGCGGGTGTGGAGGACGGACGTGTCCTGCCACACTCCCCGCCGGGAGTCCTCGTCGACGTCCTTGTACCCGCTGAGGGTGAGCGGATGGCCGGCCCGGTCGGTGAAGTGCAGGCGGTAGTTCATCCGCAGGTGCTGCGGGTCGGAGCGCTCCACGAACAGCTGGAACGACCCTCGCTCGACCGGGAGCCGTCCGCCCAGCGCCTGGCAGACGACCTCGCCCCGGATCGCGGCCTCGTGCTCCGGGTCGGCGAGGAAGCGGTCCACGCCCTGGATGTCGACGGTCACGTGCAGGGCCAGATCGGCGGTGGCGCCGCGCTCCGGCGCGGGGATCTCCTGGACGTCGTGCTCGCCGAACGCCACGCGTCCGACCATGCGTTCGGTGAAGCGGATACGAGTGGGGTCGGCGCGGTCCGGAGGAGTACACGGTCGCCAGGGGATGCCCTGGGCGGTGCACCACTCGCGGGCGCGCCGGACTCCGAGTTCCACGGCCTGGGCGAAGCGGTCCCTGCTGAAGTTGACGAGGTAGTTCAACGGGACCTCGCCACTGAGGAGTCGGACATCGATGTGTCTCCCGAACTCCCCGTGCTCTCCCGCGCGGATGGCCGCGTTGCTGACCTCGATCCGGCGCAGCCAGTGCTTCAACTGCCCGTTCGCCGTGGTCTCGATGATGTGGAAGTAGTTGGCCACGAATCCGTCCCGCCAGCGGTGCCGCCGGCTGACCGTCCAGATGACCCACAGCTCGTCGCAACCCCGACGGATCGCCTCCTCGACGTTCCCGTCCGTCAGGTAGACCGGGTCGATGTAGGTCCGCCCGTCGATCACGACGGGAGGGAACCACATCGGCAGCGCCACCCCGGCGCAGAAGCGCTCCTCGTCCATCCGGTCCGGGGTCACCGCCTCCAGTTCGTTGGAGCTGAAGTCGTAGAGGTTGAAGGTGGCTTCGCGGTCGGTGGCCCGGATCCGGTCCCAGTCCAGCCCCCAGCCGGGGAAGACGCGGCGCCGGTAGCCGTCGAGGGTGAAGAGCGAACGGGCGTACGGCCCCTTCGGCAGTTCGCGCCAGTTCGGGGTGACGCCCTTCAAGGGCGAGAGCGTGCGCCAGTTGTCCGCGATCTCGCGCCCGGACATCCCCTGGCAGTACATCGCGAGGTTGAACACGCCGCCACTCGCCCCATCGACATGGTCGAACTCCAACTCGGCCTCGTCGAGGAGCACTTGGAGGACACCCGCCTGAAAGGCGACCTTCAGGCCGCCGCCGGCGAGGATGAGGGATCTGCGCGGGGAGTCGCCGCGGCGCTCGCCGCCCTGGCCGGTCGTCATGAGGTCTCCGTGGAGTTCCCGGGATCTTCGATCATCTGGACGGCCGACCGGTCGGCCAGCGCCGCGATGGTGAGTGAGGGGTTCGGGCCCACGGGGCCGGGCATCACCGAGCCGTCGGCGATCGAGAGGCCCGGGTAGCCGTACACGCGCCCGAAGGAGTCCACCACGCCTTCCTGTGCGTGGTGTCCCATCGGCGCGCCGCCCAGCGGGTGCACGGTGATGAGACGGTTGAGCCACCACAGGGGGTTCGAGGCGTAGCGTCCGCCGACGCTCTGGGAGATGCGCTGCATGGTCTTGTTCATCTGCCGGAAGTACGGGTCGGAGGCGGCCAGTTCCCAGTCGAGGTCCAGGTGTCCGTCCCGGAGGAACATGCGGCCGTTGGGGACGTCCCTTCCCATACCGAGCAGCGGCATGGACGTCGCGGTGAACAGCCCCTTGCCCATGGCGTCACCGAGCTGCCGCCCCACCCGGCTACGGGCGGTCCCCGTCAACTGCGACCAGCCGCGCCGCAGGAGGAACCTTCCGACCCGGTTCGACATGGTGAGGACGTTGTGCTCGACGAGCCAGTTGAGGAACTCCGGGTAGCCGGCGTCCTCGATGTAGGCACCGCGGGCGCCCTCGTCGTCCTCGTCGCGTTCCACGCGCATCGCACTCGTGATGACCGGGCCGAAACTGGGCTTGAGGAGGCGCGGCACCGTCTCCCCTGGCTGGTCCGGACTCGTTTGCCGGGCCTTGAGCACCAGCCCGAGGAAGTCGCCGTTCCCCGAGAAGCGCGTACCCAGCGCCGGACCCAGGGCGGGAAAGGCGCTGCGGTTCCGCAGCAGCAGATAGGTGGTGCCGAGGGTGCCGGCGGAGAGGATCAGCCGCTTGGCCCGGACGGTGTGCAGCTCGGGAGGGGCGAGCGGATCCGCGGCGTCCGAGGTGTCGTGCTCGATGTAGGTGACCAGGAAGCCCTGCGGGACCGGCTCGAAGGAGCGGACCTCGCAGCGGGGCCGGATCTCCGCGCCGAGATTCTGCGCGGCGCTGAGGTAGGTGAGGTCGAGGCTGTTCTTGCTGCCGAAGTTGCAGCCGAGGTCGCATTCGCCGACGAGCCTGCACGTGTAGCGCGGCGTGCCGTGGTAGTTCTCCTCGCCGCCCTCGATGGGTGCGCCGGGCACCGCCGGATTCCCGAACGAGACGGCCAGCTTGGGCAGTTCCCACTCGAGACCCAGCTGCGTGGCCGCCTGCTTCATGGCGAGGGTCTTGGGCGTGCCATCGTAGGGCTGCACGCCGAAGGGGTACTGCTGTGCGTCGAGCATGTCCTCGACGCACTGGTAGTGCGGTTCGAGGTCCGCGCGGGTGACGGGCCAGTGCTCGTACCCGCCGTCGAACGACTCGTGGACGAACCAGCTCTCCGGCTTGCGGATCAGCACGTTGGCGTAGATCAGCGAGCCCCCGCCGAGCCCGCTGCACACCAGCGCGTCGAGCTTCGAGAAGCTCCACATGTCGTACATCCCGTACAGGCGGGATTCCGGGTCCCAGAAGTTCTTGGCGGCCTCGTGGGGGCTACGGGGGAAGGAGCCCGGCGGGAACGGCTTCCCCCGCTCCAGCACGAGGACGTCCAGCTTCGCCTCGGCCAGCCGGAAGGCGGTCACGGAACCGCCGAAACCCGACCCGACGACCACGGCATCGAAGACGTCCACGCTCGTCACCTCTGGAAGGCTCGCCACCACTGGTAGCCGGAGTCCGTGCCTGCCTTCCCCCGCACCCCGATGCCGCGGGCACGACCTTCTTCAATGGTTCACCAGCGGTCGGTGACGCGCACGTCGAACCGCCGCGACTACGGGGTCGCCGTCGTGCCCAGAGACGCGCCGGAGGGCGGCTCCTGCGCGGACGGCTGCTCGGGGACCGTCGCCGGGTGGGGGTCTTCGAGCTGCGAGCGTACGTAGTTCCAGACCACCGCGATCAGCGCGGCCACGGGGACGGCGAGCAGGCTGCCCACGATGCCGGCCGCGCTGCCGCCGAACGTGACGGCCAGCAGGATGACCGCCGCGTGCAGGCCCAGGCCGCGGCTCTGGATCATGGGCTGGAAGACGTTGCCCTCCAACTGCTGGACGACCACGATGAGCGCGAGCACGATCAGCGCGTCGGTCGGACCGTTCGACACCAGGGCGATGAGCACCGCGACCAGACCCGCGAACAGCGCGCCGATGATCGGTACGAACGCGGAGACGAACGTCAGGACGGCCAGCGGAAGGACCAGCGGCACGTCGAGGATCCACAGCCCCAGACCGATGAGGACGGCGTCGATCAGACCGACGAACGCCTGCGAGCGGACGAACGCGCCGAGGGTCTCCCAGCCGCGCTCGGCGACGGCCGGGATGTCGGTGGCGAGCCGGCCGGGGAGCTGACGCGTGAGCCACGGCAGGAAACGCGGCCCGTCCTTGAGGAAGAAGAACATGAGGAAGAGCGCGAGGAACGCGGTGACCACGCCGTTGAAGACGGTGCCGAGCCCCGTCGCGAGCGCGGTGACCATGCTGCCGATGCTGTCCTGGAGTCGGGCGACGGCCGTGTCGAGCGCCCCGGTGATCTGGGTGTCGTTGATGTTCAGCGGAGGCCCGGCAGCCCACTCGCGCAGCCATTGGATCCCGTCGACGACGCCCTCACCGAGCTCACCGGACTGGGAGGCCATCGGCACGGCGATCAGCGCGACGATGCCCGCGACGGACAGGAGGAAGAGCACGGTCACCGTGGCCGCGGCGAGAGCGGGGGGCCAGCCGTGCCGCCGCAGGAACCGGACCGGCGGCCAGGTGAGCGTGGTGAGGAACAGGGCCGCGATCAACGGCCACACTATGGACCACATACGGCCCACGAGCCACAGCGTCACCGCGGCCATCAGCAGCACCAGGAGCGATTCGGCGGAGACACGTGCGGCTGTCCGGAGCGCGGCAGCGGATTTCGCGGAACTCAACATGGGGGACATCCAAGCACCCTTGGGTCAGTGCCTCTGCGCCGCCGTCTCCGAGGCCGACAGGTCGCACAGCGCCTCACGGTCCTGCCGGGCGGTCTTCGTCAGCAGGGCCGCCACGTGCTTCTCGACCGTCCGGGGCGAGATGTAGAGACGGCCCGCGATGGCCTTGTTGCTCAAGCGTTCCGCCAGCAGCTGGAAGACCTCGTACTCACGGACCGTCACCCCCAGCGCCCGCAGCGGCGCCGGAATGCGGTCCGCGCCGCTGCGCCGCTGCCGGACCGAGACCCCGAACTGGCGCAGCAGCGCCCGGCAGGCACCCGCCACGTCCGGCACCGAGGCGGCGTGGAAGTGCTCCTCCGCCCGGCGCAGCCACGAGGCCGGATCCCCCCAGCCGCTCTCCAGGGCCGCCTCGGCCGTGAGCCGCAGCCCCAGATGGAGCGCGGTCGGATACGGAGCGGCCAGCAGCTCCGCCTCGGCGACGGCCGACACCGCCGCCTCCGCCTCGCCCGAGCGGCCCAGCAGCACCGCGTGGGCCAGCAGCACGAACTGGCGGTTCCAGCGCATCCGGCTCGCCGAGGTGGCGGCCGTACGGTGGTAATGGTCCCAGTCGGCCTCACCCGCCAGCACGTCCAGCAGCAGCCGCAGCCCGTGCAGACCACTCAGATGGAAGGTCGTCGGGCTGTCCAGCTCCTGGGCCCGCGCCCGGTCCAGCTCCCGCAGCGCCAGTGGCCGGTTCTCCTCCAGAAGCGCGCAGAACGCCCGTGCGAGGCCGATGCACAGCGGCTCCTCCTGCGAGCCGGCCCCGTCCCAGCCGGCGAACTCCCGCAGCGCTCCCTCCATCGCCGCCCGGTCGCCCTGGTGCGCCGCCAGCGTCGCCCGAGTCATCAGCACGTACCGCGCCACCGGCGCGAGCCGCAGCCGGGCAGCCGTCGTCGATATCTCCTCGCCGAGCCGCGCGGCCTCCTCGAACCGGCCGCAGAGCACCGCCTGGAGGACGAGTATCGCGTCGATCGAGTACGCGATGGTGACCGCGCCCAGCCGTAACGCCTCCTCGTGCGCCAGCTCCAGGGACCGCGTCTCCCCGACCGCCAGCCACTCGTTCCCGCCGACCCGCACCAGCGCGTAGGCGCGCGGGATCGGCAGCCGGTGCTGCTCGGCGATCCGCCGCGCCCGCTCGAAGCACAGCCGCGCCTCGTCCAGATCGCGCTCCCGGGCCAGCACCCCGAGCAGCTCCCAGGCCTGGCAGGCCACCGCCGGCTGCGGCCCGGCCTCGGCCGCCGAGACCGCGGCCCGGGCCAGCTTCTCGGCCGTCTCCGTCCGGTCGGGGCCCGGAGTGTCCAGCGCCAGATACGCGGCCACCACGTCGACGGCGGCCGACTGCGCCGGGTCGCGCACGGTCGTCAGGAGCGCCCGGGCCTCGGCGATCTGCGCATTGCCGTCGGCCCAACGGCCCGCCAGATGAGCCACCTTGGCCAGCCGGGTGTGGAGCGCGGCGAGCCGGCCGGCCTCCACCCCCGCGCCGACCAGCTCGTGCAGACCCTCCGCGAGCTCGAAGGCCCGGTCGAACTCGCCGCTCTCCGCCAGCGCGGGCAGCAGCGACTCCAGCACCTCGGCCCGCACCGGCCAGTCCTGACGGGGCGCCAGCAACTCGTCGGCACCGAGCAGCAGCGACACCCCCGAGCCCACGGCACCGTCCGCCAGCGCACGCCGGCCCGCCTCCGCGAACAGCCGCGCCGCCCCCACCCGGTCACCGGCGTCCCGGCGCAGCGCCGCCACCAGCGGGCACCACTCGCCCGGCAGCCCGGGATGGAGCTCCTCCACCACCTCGGCCGCCCGGCCGGACAGCTTCGCCCGGTCGGTGGGGGTGAGCTGGGCCAGCAGCGCCTCGGCGGTCAGCGGATGCCGGAACGCGTACCAGTCGGGGGCGGGCTCGTCCGGCACCACCAACTGGGCTGCCACACCGGCGTGCAGATGACTCAGCAGCCCGTGGTCGTCGATGCCGGACATCCGCTGGAGCACCGGCAGCGGGAAGCGGCGGCCGAGCACGGCAGCCGCCGACAGCAGCATCCGGCCCTGCGGTCCCAGCCGGTCGGTACGGTGCGCGATGCCACGCACCAGCGTGCTCGGCACCTCGGTGCGCAGCGAGCCGACGACCTCCCAGGAGACGCCCCGGTGGACCACGCAGCCGTTGCCGATCATGCCGTGGAGCAGCTCCTCGACGACGAACGGGTTCCCGACACTGGTGTCCCAGAGCCGCTCCACGATCTCGCCGGGCACCTCCTCCGCCTCGGTGTCGAGGCAGGAGGCGATCATCCGGGCGACCTCGGAACGGTCCAGCGGACCCAGACCGAGCAGGACGCCGGAGCGCCGCTGGGCCACCGAGTGCGCCAGGTCCAGGGCGGCGCACGGCTCCGCGCGGGTCGTCGCGAGCAGGACCACCGGCAGGTGCTCCAGATTGTCCACCAGGTATTCGAGCACCACCAGGGTCTCGGTGTCGGCGTCGTGCAGATCCTCCAGGACCACGAGGGCGCCGTGCTCCCTCGACACCACGGAGAGCAGTCGCAGCACGGCCTCGGCGAGCACCACCAGCGAGCCGCCGTTCTGCGCCTCGCCCGCCCAGTCGGGGACCAGACGCCCCAACACCGGCCGGTACGGTCCCAGTTCGGCCTCCTCCCACGGCTCACCGCCGCGGAAGAGCGACATCAGCGCCTCGGTGAGCGGGCGGAACGGCACCATCGGCCCGATCGTGCTGCCCCGGCCGCGCAGCACCCGCATTCCGGCGGAGAAGGCCAGGCCCGTCGCCTCGGCCGCGAGCCGTGACTTGCCGATGCCTCCGTCGCCGACCAGGAACACCGTGCTGCCGCGCCGCCCGCGAGCGGTGTCGAGGGCGCGGTCCAACTGGGCGATTTCCGCGTCACGTCCGACGAGGAGAGGAGCTCGGGGATGCATACCCGCGAATTTACCCGTTCATGCCAGGGCATAAGTGACGCTTCGATCAGGTACCCGCGCGCACGGCGCCGGCGGCCGCCTCCGCAGGGATCGGAGGGCGGCCGCCGGGGGCGGAGATGTCAGGTCGGTGCGTCGGACCGGGACGTCAGATCGGCAGGATCGGGATGCTCACGGTCGTGTCGATGTCGTTGAGGATCGCCACGAGTCCGGTGCCGAGAGCGAGACCCGCGAGGGCCCGGGCCCGAGCCGTGGCCCGGTCGCGCCCCGAGAGCGCGATACGCCCGGCCGGCTCCACCGCGCCGGTGGCCCCGGGGCCCTCGACGGTCGTGTCGGTGAGGGCGGTGGCGGTCTCGCGGGACGGCTTCTGCGGGTTCATGGAGATCCTTTCGAGGTGCGGTCGGATGGACGTGCATGCCGTGCGTGCCGTGCGCTCTGCGTGTGCCGTGCGGGTGGTGCGAGGGGTGGCGGGGTCAGCGCTCCCCAGGAGTGGGGTCGAGGAGGAATACGGAGGGGACGGTCTCGGCGAAGCCCAGCCGGAGCAGGGCGTAGCCGATGCCGGACAATCCGGTGAGGAGTCCGGGAGAGGGCACCGTGTCAGGAGTGGCACAACGGGGTCCGTACCCGTCCAGCGCCCCGAGCACCAGCCCGGCGCGATGGGTGAGCCGGGCCGAGGCCCCGGGAAGCCCGTGTGCGGCGGCGACGGCCAGGGCCTCCACCGTGCCGAGCTCCCCGTGACACAGGCTGAGGTCGCTCAGGGGCGGGCGGTCCCCGGCGAGTCGGTCCCACGCGGTGGCGGGGACGGCCGGGGCCGAGGCGGCGGTGTCGGCCATGCAGGCCAGGAGGGTGCCGGAGAGTCCCGAGCACCAGCCGAGGTCGGTGCCTGCTTCTGCGCCCCGTGCTGTCCGGCCGAGCAGGGCCCGGCCGGCGGCCGCGTACGTGCCCCCGGGCGGGGCCGCGGCCGACTCGTAGCGGCACAGTGCCCAGCCCGCGCCGGCCCGCCCCCGCAGGAACCCGTCCGGGAGTCCGCCGGCCGCCGGGAGGAGCCGGTCGGCGAACTCCGCGGCGAGCGAGGCGGCTTCGGCCAGCCCGGTCTCCCGGTGGACCGCGAGCAGCGCCGCGAGGCCTCCCGCGAGCCCGGTGCCGACGTCCGCCGGGGGGCCGGCCGGGTCGTGCGTGCGGGCCGAGGTGGCCAGGGCCCGCAGCGCGAGCGGCAGGCAGTCGCCGAGCCGGTCGTCGCCGAGCAGGGTGGCCAGCCGGGCGAGCGCGTAACAGAGCCCGCCGAGGCCGTGGAATCCGCCGGGCCCGACCGCACGGCTCAACTCGGGCTCGGAGGCGAGCGCGTGGATGAGCCGGGGCAGCGGCAGAACGGCCCGCGCGGCCAGGTCCGTGTAGCGGCCGACGCCGGTCAGCCGGCCCAACTGGGCGAGGAACAGCGCCACTCCGGTGTAGCCGTCGGCGAGTCCGGCACCCATCGGGGTCACCGCCCAGTGCCTGCCGTCGACGAGCTCCAGGCCGATCCAGTTGGCCCGGGAGTCGTCGCGGACCGCGCGCCCCACGATCTCGTCGGCGATGCCGCAGGCCGCCGCCAGGAGACGGCGCGGCTCCGGCACCGCGGCGGGCGCCGTGGGCAGCACCGGCGCGTCGGCGCGGTGCGTGACGCGGCGGGCCCGGCGGGTGGACAGAGCGGCGGAGATCAGCCATTCCTGGTGGTGCCGGTCCACCTCGTCGAGGGCGGAGATCTTCTCCTCGGTGGCGACGAGCGCGGGCGTCGCCAGCAGGCCGGGCAGCCGCGCCCCACGGGACGACCAGACGTCGGTGCTCCCGGGCCGGTGGACGAAGACCGGGACGTCGCCGTCCCAGAGGTCCGCGATCTCGTGCTCGACCAGGCGCCCCCGCACCGGGTCGCCCGCCGACTCGGCGTACAGCAGGGAGAACAGCACGTCCCGGTCGACGGCGTCGCCGAGTACGTCCGGATGGGCCGACTCGTCCAGGAGCGTCGCGTACAGCCGGGTCGCCCGCCCCACGAAGCGCGCGGGCGCCGTGCCGAACCCGGCCAAGGGGCCGTCCTTCGCGAGGAGTTCGTCCCGGCAGGCGACCAAGATGTCGTAACCCAGCCGGAATCCGGTCAGCAGCGCCGCGCCGTACGCACCCGGGTCGATCTCCCGGCCGTCCAGCGAAGGACGGTTGGGGCTTCCGGAGTACGGGACCCGTCGGCGTACCAGGTGCATCGTGTCGGTGCCGGCGTCCGCCCAGTCGACGGCGTCGGCGGGGGAGAGCGCGGCCTGACCGCCGCCGAGGGCCGAGATGTCCAGCGCCCCGTGCTCGCCGATCAGCAGCTGGGGGAGCAGGCAGGTCCGGTGTACGGAGGCGGCGAGGGCGAGTGCCGCCGGGTCGGGGCCCGCCGTGGTGGCCGCCGGCACCGAGGGGTGCAGCAGCGTCTCCACATCGACGAGCACCGGCTGGTCCCCGCAGGCGATGAGGTTCTCGCAGTGCATGTCCGCGCCGTCCAGCGCGTACAGCAGAGCCAGCAGCGCGCCCTGCCGCCGGTAGAACAGATCGGCCTCGCCGACCGATCCGCAGGGCCGGTGGCCGACGAATTCCAGCCAGCCGTACCCCTCGCGGCGCACCGCCGCCACGGTGCGCAGGCCGAGGCCGGGCAGCCGGTCGTCGAGCCAGGCCACGAGCCGGTCGAAGCAGGCGTGCTGGTCGAGTGGGCGCGGCTTGTACACCACCGTCCGGCCGTCGGCGAAGCGGAGCATCGCCACCGAGCGGCCCCGCTGATGGGTGTCCCCCTGGCCGAGGTCCACGCCCGTCAGCGCGCCGGGGTCGACGCCCCCGAGGAGCCCCTCCACGAGCGCGGCCCGGTCGGCCGCGAACCGTTCGAGAAGTTCGGCGGTGGCGGCGGAGGCGTGGACGCACTCGGTGCCCAGTAGGCGGGCGAGCACCGGATACCGGACGAACAGCCCGGACAGGGGCTCACGGGTGCCGAGTCCGGCGGCGAAGCCGGCGAACCGGCCCTCAGGCGTGGCCCCTTCGAGCCGCCCCTCGACCCGCGCGCGGTTCAGTTCGAGAACCAGGGTGCGCGCCGCCGGGGCCACCAGCCGCCCGCCGAGCTGCCGCTCGAACCCTTCCCGTACGGAGTCCTGATCGATCTGGCCGGGCCGCAGGGCCCGCAGCCGCTCGTCCAGCGCACGCCCGGCCGCCCGCGTCAGGGGAGCCAGCGCGCCGGCGAAGTCCCGCCGCCAGGTGTCCTGCGGGGCGGCGGCGCCCTGGGCGGACGCCGATCCGTACGTGCCCGGCACCGGCCACAGCGGGGCCGAGGCCACGGCGCGCTCCACGAACTCCGCCCAAGCGGGCCGCTCCGTCCTGGCCGCCAGCCGCGCCGAGGGCTCCGCCGCCAGCGCGGCGACCGTCGGCACGTCGACGCCGAGCCCGGCCAGCCGCGCCAGGAACGCCTCGTCCTGACCCAGGGCCGTCACCCGGTCCGCCAGCCGCTCCGCCGCCCGGCGGGAGAGCGCGCCGCCGGGAGCACCGGGGGCCGCGAGCCGCTCCCGCAGATGGAGGGCCGGAGCCCACCATCCGGGGGCGAGGCCCGTCGTGGTGTCCTGTGTGGAGGTGGTGATGGTCACGTGTGCAACGTTGGCAGGACATCCCCCGGTCCCACATGGGGGCATCGCCCCCATGTTTGTTCCGCACCCCCCACCCCACCCCCGCGGACCCGCCGCACCCCGTTCCCCCGCCCGACTCCGAACGGCGGCGTGTGACCCCGTAAGGCCCCGCTCGGCCCCGCGCCGCACCGTGGACACTCCGGCAACGCCCCGGCGCGAAGCCCCCGCCGACCGTGCTCCCAAATCTGGGGGCGGCCGACCCATGCGGTGCGCACCCGACCCTTCCGACCATGGGTGACGCCAGGACAGATCAAGGGAGGGGACCCATGACCACAGCCATCGGGACGGACCAGTTCGGCGGGCTGCTGCGCCACCACCGCCGGCGCAGCGGCATGACCCAGCAGCAGATGGCCGATCTGGCCACACTCAGCGTGAGGGCGATACGGGACCTGGAGAGCGGCCGCGCCCGCCGCCCCCGGCAGGAGACGGCCCGGCTGCTCGCCGACGTCCTCCGGCTCACCGGCGCGACCCGCGACGCCTTCCACGAAGCGGCGCGCAGCCACCTTCCCTCCGAAGGCCCCGACGCCGCCGGGCCCGAGACCTGCACGCCGCCCGCGCTGCTCGGCACGACCGTCGGGCGCGAGCACGAGATCCGCTCCCTCGTCGAACTCCTGACGGTGGATCAGCAGAGGCTCGTGAGCGTCGTCGGCCTGGGAGGGGTCGGGAAGACCCGTGTCGTACGGGAGGCGGCGGGCCTCCTGCGGGACGGTCACGGCTGGCGCGTTCTCTGGGTCCAGGGCGCCGGACTCTCGCCCGACCTGAAGGAGTTGCCCCGCCTCGCACCGGACGCGACGGGTGCCGGGGGCGGCCACGGACACGACGTGCTGCTCGTCCTGGACGGACTCGCCCGCAGGGCCGAAGGGTCCTTGATCCACCATCTCCTCGCGCGCCGCCCGGGCCTGCGCGTCGTCGTCACCGGCCCCACCCCGTCCTGCCTGGGGGGCGAACAGGTCATGCCGATCGCGCCGCTGCCCGTCCCCGGGCGCGCGCTCGACCACGACGCCGCCGCGCTCGCCGAGTTCCCCTCCGTCCGGCTGTTCCTGTCCCACCTGCGACGGCTGCGCCCGTACGCCCCGCGTCCCGCCGCGACCCCCGCCGTCGCCGAGCTGTGCCGCGCTCTCGACGGCATCCCGGGCGCGCTGGAGACCACCGCCGCCTGGGGACTCGTACACGCCCCCGAAGAGCTGCTGCACTCCCTCGCCAGGGACCCCGAGCGCTTCTCGGCGCCTCCCGCCGCCTGGGGCCCCGCCTCCGGCAGCGGCTCCGGACCCGTCGCCCGCAGCCTCGCCGTACTGGAACCCGCCCTGCGCGAGCGGCTGTTCGTCCTCAGCGCGCTGCCCGGAAGCTGGACCCTCGACGAGGCGGCACCGCTCGCCGGGACCTCCCTCGCCGACACCGCCGCCACCGTGTACGGCCTGCTGATCCACGGCCTGGTCCGCACCGCCGACGAGGACGGCCGGGACCGCTTCCGGGTCCTGCACCGGGTCCGGTCGGTCCTCGCGTCCCGCTCGGCCCCGCGTCCAGCCCCCGACGGCAAGGGAATGCAGGCGGAGTACACCTCGGCCTCGCCGGTCGCCTGCGCGATGGCCTGATGCCGTGCGCGCCGTACGTGCCGTGCGCGCCGTACGTGCCGTGCGAGCCGTGCGTGCCGTGCGTGCCGTACGCGCTGTTCAGGCCGCGACAGCCGTACATGTGTTGCGCGCTGGGCGTTCCGTCAGGAGTCCGCGGCCCATTCTGCCGGACACCTGCCGCTCGGACTTCCCTCCGGCCCCCGGAGCCGCCCCTACGGTGAAACCGCGCCCCGATCGGACATTCCTGCCGTCACCGGAAACAGGTGAGGAATGCGGCGGGAATCGGAGACGACCGGGAATTCGGAGACGACCGGGAATCGCGGGCGAGAAGAAGACGCCATCTGTCATGTCGAACGAAGGCAGGCTATGAAAGTGGGCACCCCGGTCACCCCGGTGAAGACCCCGATGACGGAATTACCGTCCGCATCCGGACTCAAGGTGATCGTCTCCAGCGTCGCGTCGGACGCGCACACCTGGAACCTCGTGTTTCTGCAACTGCTGCTGGAGGAGCTGGGCCACCGGGTCGCGAACCTCGGGGCCTGCGTGCCCGACGAGCTCCTCGTCGAGGAATGCCGGCGCCAGCGCCCCGACCTCGTGGTGATCAGCAGCGTCAACGGCCATGGCGCCAACGACGGACGGCGGGTCATCCGTGAGCTGCGCGGCCATCCCGAGACCGCCGCCATCCCCGTCGTGATCGGCGGCAAGCTCGGCATCGACGGCGCCGACAGCACCGATCAGGCCGGTCTCCTCGAAGCCGGCTTCGACGCCGTCTTCGAAGAGGGCGCGAGCCTCGCGTCCTTCGGGTCGTTCCTCAGATCCATCCCGGCGGGCGTGACGACATGACCGTACCCGCGCGCCGCCCCGCCCCCGCCGCCCCGCCGCAGCCGTTGCCCCCGGGCTCCTTCGGAGCCTTCGTCTCCGCCGCGCGGGCAGCCGGCCGCCTCGTCGTCCAGCCCCGCATGGGCATGAGCGACCCACGGGCCATGCGGGCCGGCCTCGCCGCCACCAGGGCCGCCGACGCCACCACCGTCGGCACCCTCACGATCGACAGCTACACCCGCGTCGGCGACCAGGCCGCCGCCCGCCGCGCCCTGGCCGACGGCGTCCCCCTCAACGGCTACCCCCTCGTCACCTACGACCCCGCCGTCACCCGCTCGGTCCTCGACGGCATCCAGGACCACACCTTCCCCGTGCAGGTCCGCCACGGCTCCGCCGCCCCGCAGGACATCGTCGCCGCACTCCTCCTCGCCGGGCTCGACGCCACCGAGGGTGGCCCCGTCTCCTACTGCCTGCCCTACGGCCGTACGCCGCTGACCGCCTCCGTCGAGAACTGGGTCCGCAGCTGCGAACTGCTCGCCCGGACCCGCGACCACGGAGTCGAACCCCACCTGGAGACCTTCGGCGGCTGCATGATGGGCCAGCTGTGCCCGCCCAGCCTGCTCGTCGCGCTCAGCGTCCTGGAAGCCCTCTTCTTCGCCCAGCACGGACTGCGCAGCGTCTCCCTCAGCTACGCCCAGGGGACCGACCCGGCTCAGGACGAGGAGGCCCTGCACGCCCTGCGGCGGCTCGCGGACGTGCTCCTGCCCGACCTCGACCGGCACATCGTCGTCTACACGTACATGGGCGTCTATCCGCGCACCCCCGACGGAGCCCGGCTCCTCCTGGAGGAGTCGGCCAGGCTCGCGGTCCGCACCGGCGCGGCCCGCCTCATCGTCAAGACCGCCGCCGAGGCGCACCGCATTCCGACCGTACGGGAGAACGCGGCCGCCCTGGAGGCGGCGGCGCGCGCCGCCGAGGCGGAGACGGCCCAGGCGGCGGCAGCCCGGGCGGAGACGGCCCGGGCGGAGGCGACCCAGGCGGCGGCAGCCCGAGCGGCGGCAGCCCCAGCCGAGGCGGCTTCGAGGCCGGGCGCCGGAGAGGCCGCGGCCTCCCGGCTCGCCGTCCGGCCGGTCCCCGACACGGGCATCCACGCCGAGGCGTCCGCCCTCGTCCAGGCCGTCCTGGAGATCTCGCCCGACCTCGGCCGCGCCCTCCCGCTGGCCTTCGAGCGCGGCTACCTCGACGTCCCCTACTGCCTCCACCCCGACAACGCCCAGCGCACCCGCAGCTATCTCGACACCGACGGACGCCTGCGCTGGTCGGCCATCGGCTCCATGCCGCTCGGCGGCATCGTCGAACTCGCCCACGAACCACGCCTCACTTCAGGCGGTCTCCTCAGCGCCCTCCGCCATGTGGAACAGCGCTTCGACGCCGCGGCCCTCGACCCCTCGCCCACCCACCGGCCCCTCGGCGACGGGCACCGCCCGCCGGCCCGCGCGGCCCTCCTCGAAGAAGGACGGTAGACACCCCATGCTGCACACCACGGACACGGCGGCCGGCCCCGCCGCCACCGAGCGCCTGCCCGAGGCCCCCGCACGGCACCTGACCGACCCGACGACCCGTGCGGTCGTACGGCTCCAGAACGGCGTGCTCACGGCCGCCCGCGACTTCCTGCGCGCTCACGGGTTCACCGAGATGCTCCTGCCGATGATCGGCCCCGTCACCGACCCCGGCGTACGCGGCTCCAAGCAGGTCGACATCGACTACTACGGCCACCGCTACAAGCTGATGACCAGCGCCATCCTCTACAAGCAGGCCTCCCTGCTCGCCTTCGACAAGATCTTCTCCATCGCGCCCTGCGTCCGTCTGGAGCCCCTGGAGACCGCGAACACCAGCCGCCACCTGGCCGAGTTCCACCAGATCGACGTCGAGGTCGCGGGCGCCTCCCGCGAGGAGATCACCCGGCTCGGCGAGGACCTCGTACGGCACATCGTGCGCGAGGTCACCGAGCACCAGGCCGAGGAGTTCGAGGCCCTCGGCCGCGACACCGGCGCCTTCACCGAGCTCCTCGGCCAGTCCTTCGGCCACCGCACCCACGCCGAGGCCGTCGCCGAGCTGCGCGACATGGGGCACGACCAGAGCGCCGACGCCGAGATCGACTGGCAGGGAGAGGCCATGCTCTCCGCCAAGTCCGGCCGCCCCTTCTTCGTCACCGACTACCCGAAGGGATCCCGGGGCTTCTACGACCGCGAGAGCCGCGACGAGCCCGGCACCCTGCGCAACTTCGACATCATCGCGCCCGAGGGCTACGGCGAGCTGTGCAGCGGCAGCGAGAGGGAGTTCGAGTACGCCCGGATCGTCGCCCGGATGAGGGAGACCGGCGAGAACCCCGCCAAGTACGGCTGGTACCTCCAGATGGTCCGCGAGGGCATACCGGACAGCGCGGGCTTCGGCATCGGCCTCGAACGCTTCACCCGCTACCTCGCCGGTCTCGACTCGGTGTGGCAGGCCAGCGCCTACCCGAAGGTGCCGGGAGTGATCGCCCCGTGAACGGACGACCCACGGAGGGCAGCCCTGGCGAGAGCCCCGACGTTCCCGGCCTGCGGACCGAGGCCTCTGGCCCCAGGACCGACGCGCCCGGCCTCCGGGCTGACGCCGACCGCCGCCGAGCCGATGCGCCCGGCCTGCGGGCTGACGCGGACCGCCGCCGAGCCGATGCGCCCGGCCTGCGGGCTGACGCGGACCGCCGCCGAGCCGATGCGCCCGGCCTGCGGGCTGACGCGGACCGCCGCCGAGCCGATGCGCCCGGCCTGCGGGCTGACGCGGACCGCCGCCGAGCCGACGCGCCCGGCCTGCGGGCCGACGTGGACCGCCGCCGAGCCGACGACCCCGGCCTGCGGGCCGACGCCTTCCCCGCCGACTCCGTGCGCGACCGCGCCCGCCGCGGCACCGCCGCGCTCTTCCCGCCCGTGGAGGCGTACGGGCGGACCCTGTTCGGTGCCGCGCGGACCTCGGCGCACACCGCACCGGACGCCGACCTCCTCGACGCCCTCCGCCTCGTGCCGCCCGTCTTCATGCCGCGGCGCCTGGAGAAGCTCATCGACCTCGCCCGCGAGCCGATGCACCACGACGTGGACCTCACCACCGTCGTCGGCGCCCTCCACTCCCCACTGCCCGCCTACCTCTCCGCCTTCGGGTCGACGCAGGTGGCCAGCGCCGACCTCGGCACCGCCGCCAGCCGGCAGGCCGGACGGCTCGGCCTCCCCATGGTGATCGGCGAGAACGTCGTCCCCGTCAACGGATACGGCCGGATCGGCACCGCACCCTCCGGGGAAGCCGAGCGCTCCCTGCTCGGCCGCATCCGCGCCTACCTCGACGAACTCCCCGACGGCGCCGGCGGCGTCGCCGTGCAGCAGAGCACCGAGGACGCCGACGCCGAGGTGTGGAACCTCGTCTACAGCGACCCCTCCGCCCGGCCGCTGCTGGAATCGGGGCGGCTCGCCTTCGAGCTGAAGGTGGGCCAGGGGGCCAAGCCCGGCCTCGGCGGCATGACCGTCCTCGACCGCGCAGCCGCCGCCCGCGTGGCGGAGCAGTACGCCGTCGACGACGTCCTCGGCGGCGAGGAGCGCGTCCTGCGGTGCAGCAGCCCCGGCACTTTCACCGAGGAGATCCTGCGCCAGCAGATCCGCCTGATGCGCAACAACTTCCCGCGCGCCCGGGTCTGGGTGAAGCTCCACCCCGGGCGGGACGTCCGGGAGGCCGCCGCCGTCGCCTGGTCGGCCGGCGCCGACGCGGTCACCGTCGACGGCGCGGAGGGCGGCACCGGCTGGGCCCCGCTCGGCTTCCTCGACACGGTCGGACTACCGCTGGGCGAATGCCTCCGCCGCATCGGCCGCCCCGCCGCCGGACTGCTCGTGTCCGGCCGGATGTGGGAGGGCACCCGCGCCGCCAAGGCGCTCGCTCTCGGCGCCACCGCCGTCGGGCTCGGCCGCGCGGCGCTCCTCGCGGTCGAGGAGGATCCCGAGCGCGGCCTCGTCCGCCTCGTCGAGGCCCTGGCCCTGGAACTGCGGCTGCTGATCAGCGCGTTGGGCAAGTACGAGGCGAGCGCGCTCGCGTACGAGGACGTGTGGGCGGCCGGCACGGGCCTCCCGCACCCGGATCCCTCGCTCGCCGCACCCCTGGGCACCCAGCCGTGACCGGCGGCACCGCCACCGGGTCCACCGCGCCCACCGGCACCCGGACCGGGGGCCCGGGGCTCACCGACGGCGGCTACCTCGGATTCGCCCTAGCCATGGGCCTGTCCGCGCTCGGCGACGCCGCCTGGTACGTCACGCTCGCCTGGTCGGTCACCGCCGACACGGGACCGGCACGGGCGGGCGCGGTCCTCGCGCTCGCCTCCCTGCCGAGGCTGGTCACCCTGCTCGGCGCGGGCGCCGTCGTCGACAGCATCGGCCCGCGCCGCGTCATGGTGGGCGCCGACCTGGCCCGCTGCGCGGTCATGGTCCTCGCGACCGCCGGGGCCCTCGCCCTGGGCCCCGGGGTGCCCCTGCTCGTGGTGGCGGCTGCCGGGCTCTCGCTGTTCGGCGCGTTCTTCATCCCGGCCTCGGGATCGCTGCGCGCCGGGCTGCTGCCCCACAGCCAGCTGGTCCGCGGCAACGCCCTCTACCTGGGCGCCCTGCGCGGCGGCCAGGCGGCGGGCGGCCCGCTCGGCGGGGTGCTGATGGCCCTCGGCGGCATCCCGCTCGTCGCGGCCGTCAACGCCGTGACGTTCGCGATCTCGGCCCTCGCCGTCCTTCGCGTACGGGCACGGGGCGTCCCGGACCCGCGCTCCGCGACACCGGGGAAGCCCGACGGCGCGGACGGTCCGGACGGCGACGCGGCGCGAGGCGGTCCGGACGGCGCCGTGCCGACCGGCGGGAAGGCGGACGCGCCGGGTGGTGCCACCGCCGGCACGCCCGGCCGCGGCGCCGCCGCCGTCCATCCCGCCGCGCCGCAGGCCTCCTTGGCGGCGCGGATCGGCGAAGGGCTCCGGGCCGTGGCCGCCGAGCCACGGCTGCGGGCCGTGATCACCGTGATCGGACTGACCGAGTTCGCGGGTGCGGGACCGATCAACATCGGCGTGGCGCTGATGGCCGGACGGAACGGCTCGGCCGCCGCCGGCGCCGGCCTGCTCCTGACCGCCTTCACCGTCGGCGCCGCCGCCGGGTTCCTGCTGTCCCTGGTGTGGCCGGCCCGCCGGCGTGCGGGCCGCGTCCTGGTCCTGGGCACCGTCGGGCAGACCCTGTGCCTGGGGGCGCTCGCGTGGGCACCCTCCATGGTCGCCGCACTCGCCCCGTACGTCGGCCTGGGCTTCGTCTCGGCCCTGGTCGGCACCGTGCTGGTGTCCTGCGTGCAGCGCTGGGCCCCCGAAGCCGTACGCGGCCGGGTCGTGTCGATCCAGGCGCTCCTCATCTTCGGCGCCGCCCCCCTCGGCAACCTGGTCATCGGGGTGCTCGTCGAGTGGGCCGGAATGACGTGGGCGCTGCTGCTGCACGCCCTGGTCGCGCTGATCGCCGTCGTCATGGTGGCGTTCACCCCGCTCCTGCGGGAGGCCCGCCTTGACTGACCGCCCCGCAGCCGAGAAGAGCTGTCCTGCCGCCGAGACCGACCGTCCCGTCGCCGAGCTCGCGCGGCTGCTGCGCTCCGGCGAGCTCACCGGTACCGAGCTGGTCAGGGCCTGCCTGGACCGGATCAGCGCCGTCGACCCTGTGGTCCGTGCCGTCCTCGCGGTCGACGGCACGGCCATGGCCCAGGCCCGCGCCGCCGACCGCCGCCACGCCGCGGGCCGCTCCCTGAGCCCCCTGGACGGCATCCCCGTCCTCCTCAAGGACAACATCGACACGGCGGGCCTCGCCGGCACCGCCGGCTCCCGGCTGCTCGCCGGGACCCCACCCGACCGGGACGCGGAGGTCGTCACGCGACTGCGGGCCGCCGGCGCCGTGATCCTCGGCAAGACGAACCTCACCGAGTGGGGCAACTTCCGCTCCACCGGCAGCATCGAGGGCTGGTCCGCCGTCGGCGGCCAGACCCGCAACCCGCACGATCCCGACCACAGCCCGTGGGGCTCCTCCGCCGGTTCGGCGGCCGCCGTCGCGGCCGGAATGGCCCCGCTCGCGCTCGGCACCGAGACGGACGGCTCCCTCGTCTGCCCGGCCGGCGTCTGCGGAGTCGCCGCCATCAAACCCGCCCCCGGCACCCTCCCGGCCGCCGGGGTCGTGCCGATCTCCACGGTCCAGGACACCATCGGGCCGCTCGCGGCACGGCTGGAGGACGCGGCGCTCTGCCTCGCGGTGCTGACCGGCCGCCCGCTACCCGCCGCCCCGGCCCCACCGGAGTCCGTACGGGTGGGACTCTGGCACGTCAAGGGCATGGCGCCCGACGCCCAGGCCGTCCTGGAACGCGCCGCCGAGCGACTGAGGGACGCGGGCGCCGTCGTCGTACCCGTCGAGCTCGCCCTGCCCAGGGACATGCTCGTCGACGGACTCGACGCGCTCTGCGCGGAGTTCCCACCGTCCCTGGAGCGGTATCTGAGCGGGCGGCGCGACGTCCCCGCCACCCTCGACGAGATCATCGCCGCGAACCGCCGGGACCCCGTGGAACTCGGCCTCTTCGGTCAGGACCTCTTCGAGCTGTGCGCCGCGCTCACCGAAGAGGACCGAAGACTCGCCCCCGACCGGCGGCGCCGCTCCCGGCAGCGGGCCGGGGACCTGCTCGCCACGGCCCTGGCCGATCACGGTGTGGACGTCCTGATGGCCGCGACCAGCGGCCCGGCCTGGCGCATCGACGACGGACCGGACCCCTTCACCCGGACCAGCTCCACCCTCCCCGCCCTGGCCGGCCACCCCAACATCGCCGTACCGGCAGGATTCTCCGGCGAACTGCCCATCGGGATCTCGCTGTTCGGCCCACCCGACCTGGCGTCACTGCTGCCTTACGCGCTCCTCGCCGAACGCTGCTGCGGCGAGCGCCGCACACCGGCGGTCCTGCGCGACCTGCCTCTCCAATGAGCCGCGGCATTCGACTGCCGCCGCCGCACAACTGCCGCCCAGCTGCCCGGGTTTCTGCCCTTTCTGAATTCACTGCGGCGATAGTTTTTCGCTGTCCCCGAAGAATATGAATTGCTTCGAGAACGGGAGAGTTCCGATGACCACCAATCCTTTTGAGAACGCGGACGCCGAATACCTGGTCCTCGTCAACGACGAGAACCAGCACTCGCTGTGGCCGGCCGAGATCGACGTCCCGGACGGCTGGACCGCCGTCCACGGAGCGGCCTCGCGGCAGAGCTGCCTCGACTACGTCGACACGCACTGGACCGACATGCGCCCGGCGAGCCTCATCGCCGAGACCGCCGCGAGCTGACTCGCCCCCGGGCCTGACGCGGCCGCCGCCTGTCACGCCCCCTGCGCGCCACCCACCCTCTCGTGCCCCACCCGCCCCTCCCACACCACACGCCCCGACCGATCGCCCGAGTGATGGAGTTGATGAAGGTGTCCATGGACTGCGTCCACGAGGTCTTCGAGGAGCAGGTGGCCCGGACCCCCGATGCCGCCGCCGTGGTCATCGGGGAACGGGACACCACATACGCCGAGTTGAACGCCCGGGCGAACCGGCTGGCCCGCCACCTGGTCGCGCACGGCGTGCGGCGCGGCGACACCGTCGGGGTCCTGCTGGAGCGCGACACCGAGCTCGTCGTCGCCGTCCTGGCCGTCCTCAAGGCGGGCGCGGGATACACGCTCTTCGACCCCTCCCTTCCCGCCGAGCGCGTCCGCGCCGTCGCTTCGACGGCCGGCGTCACCCGGGTCGTCACCCTCGCCCGGTACGCCGGCCACTGGGACGGCACGCCCGTGCGACCGGTCTCCGTGGACGCGGAGGCGGGGGTGGTGGCTGCTCTGGAGGGTGGTGATCTGGGGCGGGTGGCGGGTCCTGAGGATGTGGCGTGTGTGATGTTCACGTCGGGTTCGACGGGTGTGCCGAAGGGTGTGGTGGCTCCTCATCG
>NZ_BMSF01000015.1:9174-176075 GCF_014649015.1 Streptomyces narbonensis | reverse complement strand
ATCAACTAATCTGGCGTTGATTTTTGGCACGCTGTTGAGTTCTCAAGGTGCGGACGCTTCCTTTGTACTCACCCTCGCGGGCTTTCCTCCGGGCTTTTCCTTCGTTCCGAAGCTTATCAGATGTTTTCCATCCGATTTCCTCGGTGCTTTCCGGTCCCTTTTGTTTTCACTCCGGGGGCCTTTCGGCGGTTCCGACTTTATCAGAAGTTCTGAGTCGGTATTTCCGCCTCCCGTTCAGCCGTTCTGGCGCACGACGGCGCCGGGGCTTCCCGATCTAGCGGAGCCGTAAACGTACTGGAGCGGGGCGCCCCGATGCAAATCGAGGGGCCCCGCTCCGGTGTGGCGCAGGTCAGAGTCAGACCTCGACGACGACCGGGAGGATCATCGGGCGCCGACGGTAGGTGTCGGAGACCCACTTGCCGACCGTGCGGCGGATCAGCTGCTGGAGCTGGTGGGGCTCCACGACGCCGTCCTGGGCCGACCGGTTCAGGGCCTGGTCGACCTTGGGGATCACGGCGTCGAAGGCGGAGTCCTCGATGCCGGAACCGCGGGCGTGGATGTTCGGGCCGCTCACGATCTTGCCGGTCGAGGAGTCCACGACCACGAAGACCGAGATGATGCCCTCGTCGCCGAGGATCCGGCGGTCCTTGAGGTGGGCCTCGGTGACGTCGCCGACCGAGAGGCCGTCCACGTACACGTACCCGGCCTGGACCTTGCCGACGATCTTGGCCTTGCCGTCGATCAGGTCGACGACGACGCCGTCCTCGGCGATGACGATGTGGTCCTTGGGGATACCCGTCATCGCGCCGAGCTCGGCGTTGGCGCGCAGGTGGCGCCATTCGCCGTGGACCGGCATGAGGTTCTTCGGGCGGCAGATGTTGTAGAAGTACAGCAGCTCGCCGGCCGAGGCGTGGCCCGAGACGTGGACCTTGGCGTTGCCCTTGTGGACGACGTTGGCGCCCCAGCGGGTCAGGCCGTTGATCACGCGGTAGACCGCGTTCTCGTTGCCCGGGATGAGGGACGAGGCCAGGATGACCGTGTCGCCGGGGACGATCCGGATCTGGTGGTCACGGTTGGCCATGCGGGACAGGGCCGCCATGGGCTCGCCCTGCGAGCCCGTGCAGACCAGCACCACCTCGTCGTCCGGGAGGTCGTCGAGGGTCTTCACGTCGACGACCAGGCCGGCCGGGACGCGGAGGTAGCCCAGGTCGCGGGCGATGCCCATGTTGCGGACCATCGAGCGGCCGACGAAGGCGACCCGGCGGCCGTACTCGTGGGCGGCGTCGAGGATCTGCTGGATGCGGTGCACGTGGCTGGCGAAGCTGGCCACGATGATGCGCTTCTGGGCGTTCGCGAAGACGTTCCGCAGGACGTTGGAGATGTCCTTCTCCGGCGGGACGAAGCCCGGGACCTCGGCGTTGGTCGAGTCCGAGAGGAGGAGGTCGATGCCCTCCTCGCTCAGACGCGCGAACGCGTGCAGGTCGGTGAGGCGGCCGTCCAGCGGGAGCTGGTCCATCTTGAAGTCGCCGGTGGCGACGGCCATGCCCGCGGGGGTGCGGATGGCCACCGCGAGGGCGTCCGGGATGGAGTGGTTGACCGCGATGAACTCGCAGTCGAACGAGCCCAGGATCTCGCGGTCGCCTTCCTTCACCTCAAGGGTGTAGGGGCGGATGCGGTGCTCCTGGAGCTTGGCCTCGATCAGCGCCAGCGTCAGCTTGGAGCCGATCAGCGGGATGTCCGGCTTGAGCCGGAGCAGGTAGGGGACGGCGCCGATGTGGTCCTCGTGGCCGTGCGTGAGCACGATGCCTTCGACGTCGTCGAGACGGTCCCGGATGATGCTGAAGTCGGGCAGGATCAGGTCGACGCCCGGCTGCTCCTCTTCGGGGAAGAGGACGCCACAGTCGACGATGAGCAGACGGCCGTCGAACTCGAAGACCGTCATGTTCCGGCCGATCTCGCCGAGCCCGCCGAGCGGGGTGACGCGCAGGGCGCCCTTCGGGAGCTTCGGCGGCGCGCCGAGTTCAGGATGCGGATGACTCAAAAGACTCTCCTCACCACACGCGCCACGTGCCGTTCGGGCACGTGGCGCGCATGACATTCGTGCACTTGCTGTTGTCAGTGTTCAGTTGTGAAGTCCGTTGTCAGAGTTCTACCCCGCCGGCGGCCAGGTCGACCTTGAGCTGCTCGGTCTCCTGGGCGGAGAGCTCCACGAGCGGGAGGCGCAGCGGGCCGGCCGGGAGGCCCTGGAGGGCGAGGGCGGCCTTGGTGGTCATGACGCCCTGGGTGCGGAACATGCCGGTGTAGATCGGCAGGAGTCGCTGGTGGATCTCGGTGGCCTTCTGGGGTTCGCCGCTCAGGTGAGCTTCGAGGAGGGCGCGGAGGTCCGGGGTGACGATGTGGCCGACGACCGAGACGAAGCCGCAGGCGCCCACCGAGAGCAGCGGCAGGTTGAGCATGTCGTCGCCGGAGTACCAGGCGAGGCCGGAGCGGGCGATGGCCCAGCTGGCGCGGCCGAGGTCGCCCTTGGCGTCCTTGTTGGCGACGATGCGGGGGTGCTCGGCGAGGCGGACGAGGGTCTCGGTGTCGATCGGGACGCCGCTGCGGCCGGGGATGTCGTAGAGCATGACCGGGAGCTCGGTGGCGTCGGCGATGGCCGAGAAGTGCCGGTAGAGACCCTCCTGCGAGGGCTTGTTGTAGTACGGCGTCACGGCGAGCAGGCCGTGGGCGCCGTCGCGCTCGGCGGTGCGGGCGAGTTCGAGCGAGTGGTGGGTGTCGTTGGTGCCGATGCCGGCGACGATGTGGGCGCGGTCGCCGACCGCCTCCAGTACCGCTCGTACCAGCTCCGATTTCTCCGCGTCGCTGGTGGTGGGGGACTCGCCGGTGGTGCCGTTGATGACGAGGCCGTCGTTGCCTGCGTCCACCAGATGGGTGGCCAGTCGCTGGGCACCGTCGAGGTCGAGTGCGCCGTCAGCCGTGAAGGGCGTGACCATGGCGGTGAGGACCCGCCCGAAGGGGGTCTGCGGAGTGGAGATCGGAGCCATGGGTAACACGCTACTCGCTGCTCAGCGCCGGGTGTCCCTGAGGGGGACAGGAAGAAGAGGAGCCCGGCACTGCCTGCTCGGGGGTTCAGGCAGTGCCGGGTCCGTTTGATCAGCCTAGATGAACTTCTCGAAACGTCGCAATACGGACACTTCGCGCGAGTGGCTCGGACATGTGTGCTCTACGGGGCCACACGGCCGTTCTTGTTGAAGGCGGCGTGGGTCAGCGGCATCAGCCGGGCCCAGTGCTCCTCCATCTTCTCGCCGACCATCTCGATCTCCCGCTGCGGGAAGGACGGGACCGCGGCCAGCTCGTGCTGGGTGCGCAGGCCCAGGAAGTGCATGAGCGAGCGCGCGTTGCACGTGGCGTACATCGAGGAGAAGAGGCCGACGGGGAGGACCGAGCGGGCGACCTCGCGGGCGACGCCGGCGGCCAGCATCTCCTGGTAGGTCGCGTAGGCCGTCCGGTACGACTCCTCCATCGTGCGGCTGACCACGTCGTGCTGTTCCTGGGTGCCCTCGACGAAGACGTACTTCCCGGGGCGGCCCTCCTGGACCAGCTTGCGGGAGGTGTCGGGGACGTAGAAGACCGGCTGGAGCTCCCTGTAGCGGCCCGATTCCTCGTTGTACGACCATCCGACGCGGTGCCGCATGAACTCGCGGAACACGAAGATCGGGGCGCTGATGAAGAAGGTCATCGAGTTGTGCTCGAAGGGGCTGCCGTGGCGGTCCCGCATCAGGTAGTTGATCAGGCCCTTCGAGCGCTCCGGGTCCTTCTGGAGCTCTTCGAGGGACTGCTCCCCCGCCGTGGACACACGTGCGGCCCAGAGGACGTCGGAGTCGGTCGCCGCGCTCTTGACCAGATCAACGGTGACGTCGCTCCGGAAGTCGATCTTCACGTTCTCGGTGGGGGTGTCGGTCACCAGCGGTCCTTCCAGTCGGCTGTTGCAGCGCCCACTCTAACGACGTCCTACCGAAGGATGAGATTCGGCCGCTTTGGTGAAATAGGGCACCAAACCGTCGGTTCTGTCGTCTGTCTCTGTGAAGCACGTCGACTACCGAGGAGAGTGGCCCTGATGTTCCGCCGGCGAGAGGCCGTACCGTTCGCGTTCGTCGCGGAGGCCGACCACTTCCGCAGTAACGTCACTCCGCCACCCCGTGAGCGCCTCAGCGCCTCGCAGATCGTGGGGCGTACGCTGCTCGGGCTGACCGTGGTCGCGGGGCTCGCCGGATCGCTGATCTTCGGTATGCCCTCCCTCCAGTCGGGGGACGCCGCCACTCGTCAGCAGCAGTCCGAAGCCTCCGACAACCGCTGAGGTAGCCTCACCGGGCACCGCCCCTTCGAGCGTGCTTGTGAGTGAGGACCTGTCGTGCCCCTGCCCTTCCTGACGGCCGACCGTGCTTTTGACACGACCGACCACGTCGCCCTGCCGTTCGACGACCACGACCAGTGGCGCCGTCCGTACCGTCCGGGGTCGTGGCGGGTCGGAGCCGCGGCGCTCGCGCTGCTGCTCGCCTCGTTCGTGCTGCTCGCGGCCGTGATCATCGTCGCCGCCGGGGGCTTCGCCGCCGCCGGTGTCACGCTCGGGATCGCCGTGCTCGTCATCCTCGCCGCCCTGCGGATGCTCCGCGTGGGCACGTGGGTGAGCCGCGCCGGGCTGCGGCGCGTGGGCTTCTTCAGGACGTCCACCGTGCCGTGGGCGAAGGTGACCTCGGTGCGGACCGTGCAGCAGCCGGTGCGCTGGCTGGGCCTCCCCCGCACGGTGCAGGGCCAGGCCCTGGTGCTCGGCCGGCAGGGTGGTGAGCAGCTGCTGCTGCTCACCGACCACAATGCCGACTTCCTCTCCCGGATCGAGGCCTTCGACCGCGCGGCCGACACGGTCGAGGCCTGGCACGCCGAGTACGGCGTCGTCCCGGCGGCTACGCGCTGACCGCACGTCCCTCGTGGAGGGCGATGGCCCGCAGCATCGCCTTGCGGGCCCTGGGGGTGTCGCGGGCGTCGTGGTAGGCGACCGCGAGCCGGAACCAGCAGCGCCAGTCCTCCGGGGAGTCCTCCGCCTCGGCCTTGCGCCGGGCGAAGACCTCGTCGGCCGAGTCCCGGTCGATCCGGCCGCCCTCGGTGCGCTTCAGGTCGTCGACGGGCAGGCCGCCCTCCGCCTCCAGCTCCGCGGCCAGGCGGTTGGCCCGGCGCGCGAAGCTGGTGTTCTTCCAGAGGAACCAGCCGCCCACGGCCGGCAGCAGGAACGCCACCGCGCCCATGCCCATGGCCGCGGGCTCGCCCGTCAGGAGGAGCAGTACGCCCTCCATCGCGACCACGCCGAAGACGAGGACGAGGACGGTGGCGAGGAAGACGTACGTGATCTTTCCGCCCATGGCCGTCAGCCCAGGTCCAGGAAGTGCTCCAGGCCGAAGGTGAGGCCCGGAGCGGTGGTGACACGGCGGGCGCCCAGGAGGATGCCCGGCATGAAGCTGGAGTGGTGCAGGGAGTCATGGCGGACGGTGAGGGTCTCGCCCTCGCCGCCGAGCAGGACCTCCTGGTGGGCGAGGAGGCCCGACAGCCGTACGGAGTGGACGCGGACGCCGTCGACGTCGGCACCCCGGGCCCCTTCGAGGCCCGTCGCGGTGGAGTCCGGCTGGGCGCCGAGGCCGGCCTCGGCGCGGGCCGCGGCGATGAGCTGAGCCGTACGGGTGGCGGTGCCGGAGGGGGCGTCCACCTTGTGCGGGTGGTGCAGCTCGACGACCTCGACCGACTCGAAGTACGGGGCGGCGATCTGGGCGAACTTCATGGTGAGGACCGCGCCGATGGAGAAGTTCGGCGCGATGAGGACGCCGGTCTCCGGGGAGGCCGCGAGCCAGGTCCGCAGCTGCGCGAGGCGCTCCTCGGTCCAGCCGGTGGTGCCGACGACCGCGTGGATGCCGTTGTTCACGCAGAAGTCGAGGTTGTCCATCACCGAGCCGGGGGTGGTCAGCTCGACGACGACCTGGGCGCCCGTCTCGGTGAGCGTCTCCAGCTTGTCGCCACGGCCGAGGGCCGCGACCAGTTCCATGTCCTCGGCGGCCTCGACGGCCCTGACCGCCTCGGAGCCGATGCGGCCCTGGGCTCCGAGGACCGCCACGCGCAGCTTGCTCATTGCTCTTTTTCCTTAAAGGGCTCGGGGTCAGGAGACCGCTTGGTGGAGACGGTCCGCCTGCTTGTCCTTCAGCGGTCCTATCACCGACAGGGAGGGCCGCTGGTCCAGTACATCGCGGGCGACGGCCCGGACGTCGTCCGGGGTGACCGCGGCGATCCGGGTGAGCATGTCGTCGACCGACATCTGGGTGCCCCAGCAGAGCTCGCTCTTGCCGATGCGGTTCATGAGGGCACCGGTGTCCTCCAGGCCGAGGACGGTCGAGCCGGAGAGCTGGCCGACGGCACGGACGATCTCCTCGTCGGTGAGGCCCTCGCTCGCGACCTTGTGGAGCTCGTCGCGGCAGATCTTCAGGACGTCGTGGACCTGGCCGGGCCGGCAGCCCGCGTACACCCCGAAGAGGCCGCAGTCGGCGAAGCCCGAGGTGTACGAGTACACGCTGTAGGCCAGGCCGCGCTTCTCGCGGACCTCCTGGAAGAGGCGGGAGGACATGCCGCCGCCGAGGGCGGTGTTCAGCACGCCGAGGGCCCAGCGGCGCTCGTCGTTGCGGGCCAGGCCCGGCATGCCGAGGACCACGTGGGCCTGCTCGGTCCTGCGGTTCAGGTGCTCGACGCGGCCCGCGGTGCGGATGACGCGGTGGCCGTCGCGGGGGGCGACGGGGACGGCGTCGGTACGGGTCAGGGCGCCGGCCTTCTCGAAGGCGCGGCGGACCTGGCGCACCACCGTGGCGTGGTCGACGTTGCCCGCGGCGGCGACGACCAGGTGGGTGGGGTCGTAGTGCTTCTTGTAGAAGCGGGCGATCTGGCCGCGGGTGAGGGCGTTGACGGTGTCGACGGTGCCGAGGACCGGGCGGCCCAGGGGGGTGTCGCCGAACATCGTCTGCGCGAACAGGTCGTGCACGACGTCGCCGGGGTCGTCCTCGGTCATCGCGATCTCTTCGAGGATGACTCCCCGCTCGGCGTCCACGTCCTCTTCGAGGACGAGCGCGCCGGTGAGCATGTCGCAGACGACATCGATCGCCAGGGGCAGGTCGGTGTCGAGGACCCGGGCGTAGTAGCAGGTGTACTCCTTCGCCGTGAAGGCGTTCATCTCGCCGCCGACCGCGTCGATCGCGGCGGAGATGTCGAGGGCGGACCGCTTGTGGGTGCCCTTGAAGAGGAGGTGCTCCAGGTAGTGGGTGGCCCCGTTGAGGCTCGGCGTCTCGTCACGCGAGCCGACGTGGGCCCAGATGCCGAAGGTGGCGGAGCGCACCGAGGGCAGGGTCTCGGTGACGATCCGGAGGCCGCCGGGGAGGGTCGTGCGGCGGACCGTGCCGATGCCGTCCTTGCCCGGGAGAAGCGTTTGGGTACGGGCGACGGCCCGCCCCTCCGAAGAGGGGCGGGCCGTCGTCACGGAACTACGGGACGTCACTGGTCGGTGTCGTCCTTCGCGTCGGCAGCGTCCTCGTCCGCGATCACGGGGATCAGGGAGAGCTTGCCGCGCTGGTCGATCTCGGCGATCTCGACCTGGACCTTGGAGCCGATCGCCAGCACGTCCTCGACGTTCTCCACGCGCTTGCCACCGGCGAGCTTGCGGATCTGCGAGATGTGCAGGAGGCCGTCCTTGCCCGGGAGCAGGGAGACGAAGGCACCGAAGGTGGTGGTCTTGACGACCGTACCCAGGTAGCGCTCGCCGACCTCCGGCATGGTCGGGTTGGCGATGCCGTTGATCGTGGCGCGGGCGGCCTCGGCCTGCGAGCCCTGGGCGGCACCGATGTAGATGGTGCCGTCGTCCTCGATCGTGATGTCGGCGCCGGTGTCCTCCTGGATCTGGTTGATCATCTTGCCCTTGGGGCCGATGACCTCACCGATCTTGTCCACCGGGATCTTGACGGTGATGATGCGCGGCGCGTTCGGGGACATCTCGTCCGGAACGTCGATCGCCTCGTTCATCACGTCGAGGATGTGCAGACGCGCGTCACGGGCCTGCTTCAGCGCGGCGGCCAGGACCGAGGCGGGGATGCCGTCGAGCTTGGTGTCGAGCTGGAGAGCGGTGACGAAGGTCTTCGTACCGGCGACCTTGAAGTCCATGTCGCCGAACGCGTCCTCGGCGCCGAGGATGTCCGTGAGGGCGACGTAGTGCGTCTTGCCGTCGATCTCCTCGGAGATCAGGCCCATGGCGATACCGGCGACGGGGGCCTTGAGCGGCACACCGGCGTTCAGCAGCGACATGGTGGAGGCGCAGACCGAGCCCATGGACGTCGAGCCGTTGGAGCCGAGGGCCTCGGACACCTGACGGATCGCGTAGGGGAACTCCTCGCGGGTCGGGAGGACCGGCACGATGGCGCGCTCGGCGAGCGCGCCGTGGCCGATCTCGCGGCGCTTGGGCGAGCCCACGCGGCCGGTCTCGCCGACGGAGTACGGCGGGAAGTTGTAGTTGTGCATGTAGCGCTTGCGGGTCACCGGGGAGAGGGTGTCCAGCTGCTGCTCCATACGGAGCATGTTGAGGGTGGTGACGCCCAGGATCTGGGTCTCGCCACGCTCGAACAGCGCCGAGCCGTGCACGCGCGGGATGGCCTCGACCTCGGCGGCGAGGGTACGGATGTCCGTGAGCCCGCGGCCGTCGATGCGGACCTTGTCCTTGATGATGCGCTCGCGGACCAGCTTCTTGGTCAGCGCGCGGTACGCACCGGCGATCTCCTTCTCGCGGCCCTCGAAGGCCGGGAGGAGCTTGTCGGCGGCGAGCTCCTTGATGCGGTCGAGCTCGGTCTCGCGCTCCTGCTTGCCGGCGATGGTGAGCGCCTGGGCGAGCTCGCCCTTGACCGCGGCGGAGAGCGCCTCCAGGACGTCGTCCTGGTAGTCGAGGAAGACCGGGAACTCGCCGGTGGGCTTGGCAGCCTTGGCGGCGAGGTCCGACTGGGCCTTGCAGAGAACCTTGATGAAGGGCTTCGCGGCCTCGAGACCGGCGGCGACGAGCTCCTCGGTCGGCGCCTCGGCGCCGCCCTTGACGAGCTCGATGGTCTTCTCGGTGGCCTCGGCCTCGACCATCATGATCGCGACGTCGCCGTCCTCCAGGACGCGACCGGCGACGACCATGTCGAAGACGGCGTCCTCGAGCTCGGTGTGCGTCGGGAACGCGACCCACTGGCCCTTGATCAGGGCGACGCGGGTGGCGCCGATCGGGCCGGAGAAGGGCAGGCCCGCCAGGATCGTGGAAGCCGAGGCGGCGTTGATCGCGACCACGTCGTACAGGTGGTCGGGGTTGAGCGCCATGATCGTCTCGACGATCTGGATCTCGTTGCGCAGGCCCTTCTTGAAGGAGGGGCGCAGCGGCCGGTCGATCAGGCGGCAGGTGAGGATCGCGTCCTCGGAGGGGCGGCCCTCCCGGCGGAAGAAGGAGCCGGGGATCTTGCCGGCCGCGTACTGCCGCTCCTCGACGTCCACCGTGAGGGGGAAGAAGTCGAGCTGGTCCTTGGGCTTCTTCGAGGCGGTGGTCGCGGAGAGGACCATCGTGTCGTCGTCCAGGTAGGCGACGGCGGAGCCGGCGGCCTGCTTGGCGAGACGGCCCGTCTCGAAGCGGATGGTGCGGGTACCGAAGGTGCCGTTGTCGATGACGGCCTCGGCGTAGTGGGTCTCGTTCTCCACTAGTGGTTTCTCCTACGTGTTCGTCTTTGCGTCCGGGGCCCGTGTGGCCGGGGACGGTGTCGACGGGGGCGGAGAGACGCGCCTTGGGTGCGGGCCGGTCTTCGATCGAAGCACCCGGCATGTTCCGGGGGCCACTACCGAGGACCGGCGGCGAGCCGGCGGCTCCCTCGCTTCGTCCGTCGTATGGGGTTGTGCGACCAGACTAAGTGCCTGTGTGCACTTTGTGCACGTACAGCAAAGGGAGCGGCCCCCTGAAAGTGGGAACCGCTCCCTTCACGGCGTCCTTACTTGGCGCCGCCGGCCGCACCGCGGCGGATGCCGAGGCGGTCGACCAGGGCACGGAAGCGCTGGATGTCCTTCTTGGCCAGGTACTGCAGCAGGCGGCGGCGCTGGCCGACCAGGATCAGCAGACCACGACGGGAGTGGTGGTCGTGCTTGTGCTGCTTGAGGTGCTCGGTCAGGTCCGAGATGCGACGGGAGAGCATGGCGACCTGGACCTCGGGAGAGCCGGTGTCGCCCTCCTTCTGGCCGAACTCGGACATGATCTGCTTCTTGACAGCGGCGTCGAGAGCCACGCTGGTCTCCTCTTAGGTGTTCGTGCGCCCGCGAGTGCCCCTGGTCTAGGTCTCAGGGGAAGCTTCTGTGACTCGGCGAGCGAAGGTCCGATGGGCGCAGCTTCCAGAGGCTTCCCGAGCATGTCGGGGGCTTTCCGGGAGCGCGTACACAAACGGCCGTCACACAGCGTACCAGTTCGCCGGAGCGGGCCCCGCGACGGCCCCTTATTTGCTGGTGAGGGAGCGGACCGACATGAAGATGTCGAGGACGGCGAGGCAGAGGGGGACGAGGGAGAGCAGGACGAAGCCCTCGGCCAGGTCGAGGAGGCGGCCCCAGAAGGGCGAGAGGCCCTTCTTCGGGATGATCAGGCCGATGGCCGTGATCAGCGCGGCGCCGGCGGCGACGGAGGCGGTGAGCCAGATCGTACGGATGTCGAGGCCGCCGCGGTCCCCGTACATGAGGAGGTCCTTGACCAGGTCGAGCGGCGGGTTGAGCGAGAGGCCGAGGACGAGCAGCGCGATGGCGGCGATGCCGGCGACCAGGACGCAGGCGACCTGCGAGGTGTAGCGGAAGAGGCGGGCGCGGAGCAGCATCGCCAGGCCGGAGGCGAGGGCGAGGAGCTGGCCCCAGAGGTTTCCGGCGAAGCCGAGGACGGCGGCGGAGCCGACGACGACGGCGGCGCAGCCGCCGACCAGGCCGAGGAGCATCTCGTGGCCGCGGCGGGCCTGGAGGGCGATGCGCTCGCCGTCGACGGGCTGGGCGTCGTCGCCGGCCTGGTGTCCCCCTGGGCCCTGCGGCCCGGGAGGTGCCCCCAGCTCGCCGAGGAACTCGTCGTCGGCGGCGCTGCGGGGTGCGGCGTAGCCGATCGGGAGCCGGGCGAAGCGGGCCGAGAGGCCGGGCAGGAAGGCGACCATGCCGATGGCCACGGGGGCGCAGACCGCCGCGGTCTCGGTCGCGGAGCTCTCGGTGAGGATCATCACGAAGGTGGCGAGGGTGCCGACGGTCGCGAGGAAGGTCGCGGCGACGAAGGGCGCGTCTCCGCTGGGGGTGAGGGCCACGAGGGCCACCGAGGCGACGAGGACGGTGACGCAGCCCAGCAGGAACTGGAGGCGGCCGGGGCCCGCGCCCTCGTCGGGGCCGATGATGCCGGAGCCCGCGATGAGCAGCAGCGGCAGGGCGCCGAGGCCCAGCGCGACGGCGGTCGCCCGGTCTCCGTAGACCCGGGCGCGGACGCCCGCGAAGGAGGTGAGGAGCAGGCCGGCGGCGCCCGCGATGATTCCGGGGAGGCTGTGCATGTCGTGGCGGACCGGGTCCGCGAACCAGAGCACGAAGCCCATGAGCACGAGGAGCAGGACGCCGCCGATGAGCCCGGCGCCGCGCAGCAGCTCGTCGCCCCACAGGTGCCGGTCGCGGGTGACGGCGGAGGCGACGGCGTCGGAGACGTCGTCGTAGACGGCGGGCGGCAGGGACTGCGCGAAGGGGCGCAGGGAGAGCACCTCGCCGTCGAGGACCTGCTGGCCGGCGAGGGTGCGGGCGCCGTCGAGGACGGAACCGTCGCGGCGGACGAGGTGGTAGCCGGTCGGGGTGCCCGCCGATTGCGTCTGCCCGGTGAGCCGCAGGATCTCCGGATAGACGTCGGCGACGGCGATATCCTCCGGGAGCGCGACGTCGATGCGGCTGTCCGGCGCCACGACGGTGACGCGGCAGAAGCCGGTCGCTGCGGTCGTACTCACGTGTGTGGACCCCCTGATTCGCGGTTGCGCACGATGCGCGCGCCACCCTACCGGGGACGGCCGGTGGGGGCTGCAAGTAGGATCGCCGTCCCATGGGGGAAGTCCGCGCGCCCGGCCGCCGTCGGGGGTGTCGGCGCGGAAGCTCCCGCCACGAGCCCGCCTCCTACGAGGGATTGATGCGCCGGTGAGCCAGATCGTCGTCAAACGCCCACCGAGGGCGCTTCCGCCGGAAGTGCCCGGTGAGGAACTGGTCCTGGAGTCTCCTCCGGAACTCCCGCGGGGTCAGCAGGAGTCGGCGCTGATGCAGCTCCTGCCGATGCTCGGCATGGGTTCCTCGGTGGTCTTCTTCTTCATGACGCCGTCTCCGATCATGCGGATCATGGGCGTTCTGATGCTGGCGTCGACGGTCGCGATGGCCGTCGCGCAGTTCGTCAGATTCCGTCGCGGTACGCAGGGGCAAATGGCCGATGTCCGCCGCGACTACCTCAAATACCTCGCCCAGACACGGCGAACGGTCCGGCGCACGGCACGCAAGCAGCGGGACGCGCAGCTGTATCTGCACCCCTCCCCCGAGCAGTTGTGGTCGGTGGTGGCCGAGGGCTCGCGGGTCTGGGAGCGCCGGGTCGGCGACCATGACTTCGGGCAGGCGCGGATCGGGCTCGGGGCACAGCAGTTGGCGACCGCGCTCGTGGCGCCGGACACGGCTCCGGTGGACGAGCTGGAGCCGCTGTGTGCGGGTGCGATGCAGCAGTTCCTCGCGGTGCACGGCACGTTGGACGGGCTGCCGATGGCGGTCTCGATGCGGGCCTTCTACCACGTGACGGTCTCGGGCGAGCCCGAGTCGGCGCAGGCGGCGGCGCGCGCCCTCGTGGCGCAGCTGGTGACGCTGCACTCCCCCGACGACCTGATGCTCGCGGTCGTCGCGGCGCGGACCTCGCAGGAGCGGTGGGACTGGACGAAGTGGCTGCCGCACACGCAGGTGCCCGGGCAGGTCGACGGGGCCGGTACGAAGCGGCTGTTCGGTGACGACCTCGGCGAGCTGGAGAACCTGGTCCGCTCGAAGCTCGACGGCCGGCCGCGCTTCTCGCGGGACAACCAGCCGGTCCTGGACCAGCCGCACGTGGTCGTGGTCCTGGACGGCGGGATGGTGCCGCCGAACTCGCTGCTCGCGGCGGCCGAGGGCCTCCAGGGCGTGACGATCGTGGAGGTCGTCTCGGGCGAGCTCGACGAGCCGCGCGGTGGTCTGTCGGTGGTCGTGCGGCCGGGGCGGCTGAGCCTGGAGTTCGGCGGCGGCTTCGCGTACGAGGGGCTGCCGGACGGCATCTCGCTGCCTGCCGCCGAGGCGCTGGCCCGGCAGCTGGCACCGCTGCGGATGGGTGGTGGGGACGACGACGAGCCGCTGCTCGCCAATCTGGACTTCACGGATCTGCTGAACCTCGGGGACGCCGAGTCGGTGGACGTGGCGCGGACGTGGCGGCCTCGGACGGTCGCCGAGCGGCTGCGTGTGCCGATCGGTGTCGGCGAGGACGGCCAGCCCGTCATGCTGGACCTCAAGGAGGCCGCGCAGGAGGGCATGGGCCCGCACGGTCTGTGCGTGGGTGCGACGGGTTCCGGCAAGTCGGAGCTGCTGCGGACGCTGGTGCTGGGTCTCGCGGTGACGCACTCCTCGGAGACGCTGAACTTCGTCCTCGCGGACTTCAAGGGCGGTGCCACCTTCGCGGGCATGTCGCAGATGCCGCACGTGGCGGCGGTCATCACCAACCTGTCGGACGACCTGACGCTGGTCGACCGCATGGGCGACGCGATCCGCGGCGAGCTGCAGCGGCGGCAGGAGCTGCTGCGCTCGGCCGGCAACTACGCCAACATCCACGACTACGAGAAGGCGCGGGCCGCGGGTGCTCCGCTGGAGCCGCTGGCCTCGCTCGTCCTGGTGATCGACGAGTTCTCCGAACTCCTCACCGCGAAGCCCGACTTCATCGACATGTTCATCCAGATCGGCCGCATCGGCCGTTCGCTGGGCGTGCATCTGCTCCTCGCCTCGCAGCGCCTGGAGGAGGGCAAGCTGCGGGGCCTCGACACGTACCTCTCGTACCGGATCGGTCTGCGGACCTTCTCGGCCGCGGAGTCGCGGACGGCGATCGGCGTGCCGGACGCCTACCACCTGCCCTCGGTGCCCGGTTCGGGCTATCTGAAGTTCGGTACGGACGAGATGACCCGTTTCAAGGCGGCGTACGTCTCGGGGACGCACCGCCCGGGCGGGCCGCGCCTGGAGATCGGGCACCTGCCGGTGGAGCGGCGCCCCGCGCTGTTCACCGCTGCTCCGGTGCCCGTGGTGTACGCGGCGCCCGACCCCGCGTATCTCACGGAGCGGCGCTCCGAGGAGGACGACGCGCTCGCGGACACGGTCCTCGACGTGATCGTGCGGCGGCTGGAGGGTCAGGGCGTGCCCGCGCACCAGGTGTGGCTGCCGCCGCTCGACCAGGCGCCTTCGCTGGACCAGTTGCTGCCGGGGCTCGCGCAGACGGCGGACCGGGGGCTGACGGCGACGGAGTACACGCGCCAGGGCGGGCTCACGGTGCCGCTCGGGCTCATCGACAAGCCGTTCGAGCAGCGGCGTGAGGTGCTGTACCGGGACTTCTCGGGCGCGGCCGGTCACATGATGGTGGTCGGCGGTCCGCAGTCCGGCAAGTCGACGCTGATGCGGACGCTCGTCTCGTCGTTCGCGCTGACCCACACCCCGGCCGAAGTGCAGTTCTACTGCCTGGACTTCGGTGGCGGCGGTCTGGTGTCGCTGGCCGATCTGCCGCATGTCGGCGGGGTGGCCTCGCGTCTGGACCCGGAGCGGGTGCGCCGGACGGTCGCGGAGGTGCTGGGGGTGCTCAACCGGCGGGAGGAGTTCTTCCGTGCGCACTCCATCGACTCGATCGCGACCTACCGGCGCAAGCGCGCCGCGGGCGAACTCCCGGGCGAGGCCTGGGGCGACGTCTTCCTGGTCGTGGACGGCTGGGGCACCTTCCGCAACGACTACGACACGCTGGAGCCGTTCGTCTCCGACATCGCGGCGCGCGGTCTGGGCTACGGCATCCACGTCGTGATCACCGCCGCCCGGTACATGGAGGTGCGGGCGGCCCTCAAGGACCAGATGCTGGGCCGGCTCGAACTGCGGCTCGGCGACGTCATGGACTCCGAGTTCGACCGCAAGGTCGCGGCCAACGTGCCGACCGGAGTGCCGGGACGCGGCCAGGTCGCGGAGAAGCTGCACTTCATGGGCGCGCTGCCGCGCATCGACGGATCGAGCTCGGCGGCCGACCTGGCGGAGGGCACGTCGGCGTTCGTGCAGTCCGTGCGGGCGAGCTGGACCGGGGCGCCTGCCCCTGCGGTGCGGCTCCTGCCGCGCAGGCTGCCGGCGGAGCAGCTGCCGAAGGGCTTCGAGTACCCGCAGCACGGCATCGCGATCGGCATCGACGAGACGAACCTGGAGCCGGTGTTCGTCGACTTCGAGTCGGATCCGTTCTTCCTGATCTTCGGTGAGAGCGAGTCCGGCAAGACGGGGCTGCTGCGACTGATCGCCAAGCAGCTGTGCGAGCGGTACACGCCGGAGCAGGCGCGGATCGTGGTGGGCGACTACCGGCGGACGATGCTGGAGGCGGTCGCGCCCTCGCATCTCCTGGAGTACGCGCCGATGGCCTCGGCCATGCAGATGCACATGGACGCCATCAACACGGTGATGACGAAGCGGGCGCCCAAGCCGGACATCACGCCGCAGCAGCTGCGCGACCGGAGCTGGTGGACGGGTCCGCAACTGTTCGTGCTGATCGACGACTTCGAGCTGGTGGCCACCAACTCGGGCAATCCGCTGGCGGTTCTCGTCGAGAACCTGCCGTTCGCGCGGGACGTCGGCATCCGGTTCATCGTGGCGCGCAGCCAGGCTGGTGCCTCGCGGGCGATGTACGAGCCGTTCATGCAGCGCGTCCGGGAGCTGGGCGCGCAGGGCGTGATCCTCTCCGGCGATCCGCAGGAGGGCGACATCCTCAGCAACGTCCGGGCGCGGCCGATGCCGCCGGGCCGGGGCACGTTCGTCTCGCGCAAGCGGGGGACGCCGCTGGTGCAGCTGGGCTGGCTGCCGGAGCAGCACTGAGTGATTCCCTCCGCTCGGGTACGACGGTCCCACTACTGTGGAAGGGACCGTCGTACCACCGCGAAGGGAAAGCGCCGATGACCGACGCACACGCCACCACGACCGACGAGTCCCTCGCCGCCGAGAAGCAGCGGCAGAAGGACGAGTTGTACGCGCTCGACATCTCGGGTGTCGAGTGGGAGGGCGCTCCGGGGACCAGCCCCGACGAGGAGCGGGTGGAGATCGCGCGGCTGCCCGAGGGGGCGGTGGCGATGCGTTCGTCGCTCGACAAGGAGACGGTGCTGCGCTACACGAAGGCCGAGTGGGACGCGTTCGTCCTCGGCGCGCGGGACGGCGAGTTCGACCTGCGCTAGCGGGCGGTACGCGTGAGGGGGTGGCCCGTTCCCACGGGCCACCCCCTCACGCGCTTACGCCGGATGTCACATACGGAACCGGGCGGCGTTGCCCTTGTCGGTGTCCTGGTAGCCGGCGACCGACTCGTCGAGGAGCTGGGCGATGCGCGCCAGGTCCTGGTTCATGCCGGCCATGTCGCGGGTCAGGCGGTCCTGCGTCTCGCGGTACGCGATCTTGGCCTCACCCTCCCAGTTGTTGGCGACGCGGTTGACCTCGGCCATGAGGTCGTCCAGCTTCTGGGTGAGGGTGGTGGAGGTCAGGCGGGTGTCGGCCGCCGCCTGCGTCACGGTGTCGTAATTGACCGCAGTGGTCATGGTGTTGACTCCTGGATTGAGAGTGGCGCGGAGGACTGGTCGAGCCGGATGGCTCAGACGCCGAGGATGGCGCTCTGGTTGCCGCCGCCGCCGGCGCCACCGCTGGCGTCCATGGTGCGGAAGGACCGCAGACGGTCCTCCTCCTCGCGCGAGAACCCGTCGGCGCTCATGCGCATCATCTCTTCGAGCTTGGAGAGCTCCTGGCGCATGCTGCGCAGCCGCTGGTTCAGGTCGTTCTGAACGCGGTCGTACTCCTTGCTCGCAGCGCCCTGCCAGCCCGCCTGGACGCGGTCGACCACGCCGTTGAGGTTGGTGATGCGGGACTGGAGCTCGTCGGAGAAGTCCTGGATCCGGCCTGCGAGCCGAACCTGTTCGGCACTGGTTACGTTCAGGTCTTTCGACATCTTGCCCCTTCTTCCTTCGGTGGCGTCGACGGCCGGGCCGTCGGGCCTTCCGCTCGTGATGCGGACGGGAATCTTCTGATGCCGCCCCCGTGCTGGGTTCGCACTGCCGTGCCCCCGACGGTCACTTTAGCCATTGACGGCGGCAGTTCCAACTGCAAAGGGGGGACCGGATACTTGGTCGTTACGCAGTTCACCTGGCCCCTCTCCTGCGGCGGCTGTCGCGGATCACGACGGCTGTTCCGGCGACCACGGCCACCAGCACACCGCCGATCCCCAACGCATAGGTGGCGAGCCGTTCGGAGCGCTCCTGGGGAGTCTCCGACAGCGCCAGACGGGCCGGTTCGGGTGCCGGCGGTTTCGGCGGCGCCGGATCGGCCGTGGGTGTGGAGGGCGGCGTCCCTGACGGCGCGTCGGCGAGCGCCTTGACCGGGTCGACCACGCCCCAACCGACGTAGTTGTCACGGCCGTTGATGGATCGCGTGGCGGTCTGCTCGATCCGGGTGACGATCTGGGCGGCGGACCAGTCCGGGTACCTGGCGCGCAGCAGGGCGGCGACGCCGGTGACGTACGGGGCCGAGAAGCTCGTACCGTTGTCGACGCACTGGCCGCCGCCGGGGACGGTGGAGACCATGTCGACGCCGGGAGCCGCCACGCCCACGAAGGTGCCGGGCTGGGAGAAGGCGGCCCGTTCGTTGTTCCGGTCGGAGGAGGCGACGGCGAGGACCCCGGGGAAGGCGGCCGGGTAGGTGTTCTTGAGTTTGCCGTCCATGCCGTCGTTCCCGGCGGAGGCGACGACCACGATCTTCTTCTGGATCGCCTTGGCGATCGAGACCGCCATGGGCGAGTCCGCGTCGAGGGTCTTGGTCGTGTCCTGCGAGATGTTGATGACGTGCGCGCCCTTGGCGACGGCCCAGTCGATCGCCTTGGCCATCGTGTCGGACGTGCCGCTGTTCTTCTCGTCGTTCTGCCGGATCGGGATGATCGTCGCCTCGGGTGCGAGGCCGACGAAGCCGGTGCCGTCGCCGGGGCGGGCCGCGATGATGCCGGCGACCTTGGTGCCGTGGCCGACCTCGTCGACGGTGCCGTCGGTCTTGCCGCGCTTCTCGTCGCCGAAGCCGGGGTTGTTCTTGTCGGGCTTGAGGAAGTCCTTGCCCGCCTTGGCGTCGACGGCCTTCAGCAGCTGGGGGTTGACGTTGTCGACCCCGGTGTCGATGACGGCGACCCTGACGCCCTTTCCCTTGGTGTGCTGCCAGAGCTCGTCGAGGAGGACGCGCTGGAGCGGCCAGGGGGTGCCCTCGATCTGCTTCTTCATGGGGAAGGTGCACTCGCCGCTGCCGTCGAGCGCCCAGGCGTCGGGACGCGGGGACTTCGGCCCCGGGGCCGTGGTCGCCGCCGCGGGCGCCGCGAGCAGGCCCGTCAGGGTGGCGGCGGTCAGCAGGGCGGCCGCCGTGCGGTACGTCGTCGTCACCGGTGCCACCCCCTAGGAACCCTGCGGCTGACGCGCGCTGTTGGTGTCGAGTCGCGGGCCCTTGGACAGGAACTCCGACCATTCGATCGGGACGGGCACCGGCATGACCTTCTCGTAGCCGAGACGCTTCTGGGCCTCGGAGGGTTCCGGGCGTCCGTCGGTCTGCTTCTCCTGGTCACCGGCCCCGATCTCGGAGCGGGCGGAGTCGCTGTCGCCGTTGGCCTGGACGGCATAGCGCAGTCCGGTGTCGGTGACGAGGAAGAGGGAGCCGTCGGGCGTCTTCTGCTGGCCCTGGCCCTGGACCTGGGTGTAGAGCAGTCCGCTGCCCGGGGTGACGTAGGTGCTGGTGCCGCCGGCCGTGATCTCGGCGGGGTACTTGGGGCCGGCCCAGGTGGTGAGGGTGGTCCGGCCCTTCTCGTCGACGTCGGTGAGGACGCTGCAGACGGTGTCGCGGGCGGCGTCGCCGGTCGTGGAGTTGACCGTCTCGGACTTCCGCTGCGGCCAGCGCACGTCCCCGTTGAAGACCTTCGGGTTCGGGACGAAGGAGGAGGCGTCGACGGTGGTCGGCTCGCCGTCCATGTCGAGCGAGCCGGTCTGCGGGGAGTTGATGAGGAGCCAGGCGGTGAACGCGGAGACGGGCTGGACGCGGCCGGGCAGCACGACGTAGTCCTGGAGTCCGGAGCCGGTCTGGGCGCGGAGCACCAGGCCGATCCGGTTCTCGGTCCCGGTGAGGGTGCTGCCGGGGATCTCGGTGGGGGCGCCGATCTCGCCCTCGAGGTGCGGGAAGTCGACCGCGTCGCCGGTCTTCAGGGTGGCGAGCCAGTCGTCGGTGACGGGCTGCGGCTCCTTGACGAGGCCCTTGCTGAGGCCGACGAGGGCGGAGAGCAGTCCGGGCCGGTCGGCCTTCACCGGGTACTTGGTGCCGGTGTGGTCGACGATGAACTGGGCGGCGCCCTTCTGGCCCTTGACGTAGAGGATCTCTCCGTCGTCGAGCTTGTTCGCGCCCTCGGTGCGCCGGAGGTCGCGCTGGGCGAAGAGGAAGGTCGCCTTCTGCACGCTGGCGCCCTTGCCGCCGCCGGGCTGTTCGCAGACGGCCCAGCGCTTCTCCGCGCCCGCGTCGTCCGCGGTCGGCAACCGGTCGGGGGCGTACGGGATACCGAGGATCGGGCCGCGCTGCTTGTCCTGGTCGAGCTTCTTGTCGTCGACCTGGACGACCTGGAACTGGTCGGGGTTGAGCAGGAGACGGGCGGAGGCGAGGTTGAGGACGGGGTGGAGCAGCGCCTTCGCGTCCTTGCCCTTGCCGGTCTCCAGGACGACGTACCGGGTCGTCGACTGCTTGCCGACGATCACGCGGGTGCCGGGGACGTCCCAGCCCTTGGGTGCCCGCGGGCTGAACATGCCCCAGGCGCCGAATCCCGCGACGACCAGCGCGGCGACGATGAGGCCGGGGACGATCGCGCGCAGCGGCCTCGGCGCCCCCTCCTCCGTGCCGGAGGGCGAGGGTTGGAGGAATGCCGCCACCGTGCGCTTCTTCGCAAAGGTGTACGCGTTCAGCTCGTCCCGGCGCGATGCCATGAGTCCCCATTCTCGTCAGGCGCAGTCTTCGCTCGGATTCCGGGGGAGGTGACACCCGGGCCCCGGCCTTCGGACCGGCCCCCTACTATGCCTGCTGTCCCGTGGGGTTCGTGGGGCGGGTAGGGTGATCCGGCCGCCAAAGCCCTGGCGGGCCAGGGCGATCGGGACGAATTGAGGGGATTCTCCATCATGGCTTCCGCCACGCGGACGCGGCCCGGCGCGGCCACCACTTCCGCACCCCCTTCCACGGGATCCGTTTCCTCGGTCTCACCGAGGCTCCAGGCACGTCCCGGACACTTCGGTTCGTTCCGATTGCAACAACTCGTACTGATAGAGGTGGCGGCGGCGTTGCTCGCCGTCGCCTGGGTCGTGGACCAGCTGATGCTGGTGCCCGCGGGCGTGGTCGCCCTCGTGCTCGTCCTGCTCGCGCTCGTACGCCGACATCGCCGCTCCCTGCCCGAGTGGCTCGGCACCTTCCTCGCGCTGCGCGCCCGTTCGCGCCGGGCGGCCTCCTTCACCGTGCCGGAGGGCACGGAGCCCGGGCTCGCCCCGGTCGTGGAGTGCGACCCGGCGCTGCGGACGTACGCGTACAGCGATCGCGACCGCCGGCCGGTCGGGATGATCGGCGACGGCACCTTCCTGACCGCCGTGCTGCGGGTCGAGTCGGACGGCACGGCGCTGCGGCCGGACCGCGGGGCCCGGCCGCTGCCCGTCGGGCTCGTGCGGGACGTCCTGAGCGTGGACGGCATCCGGCTGGAGTCGGCGCAGATCGTCCAGCACACGCAGCCCGCCCCCGCGCCGCATCTGCCGGCGCAGTCGATGGCCGCGCGCAACTACGGGCCGCTCCAGGCGCAGACGGGTTCGCCCGCGGTCCGGATCACCTGGATCGCGCTCAAGCTGGACCCCGAGCTGTGTCCGGAGGCGGTCGACGCCCGCGGTGGCGGCATGACGGGTGCCCAGAAGTGCGTGGTGCGGGCGGCCGACCAGCTGGCGAGCCGTCTCGCGGGCGCCGGTTTCCGGGCGAGCGTGCTGACCGAGCAGGAGCTGACCTCGGCGCTCGCGACCTCGACCTGCGCGAGCCCGATGGCCATCGCGCAGGCGGGCCGTGGGCAGGCGCAGGCCCGGCGGACGCAGGAGACCGCGCGGACCTGGCGGGTCGACGACCGGCGGCACACGACGTACTGGGTGGGGCGCTGGCCCCAGTTGGGCGGTCCCGGCGGCAGCGCGGGCGCCTCGATGCCGCAGCTCGTGGCCCTGCTGACCTCGCTGCCCGCGCTCGCGACGACGTTCAGCCTGACGCTGAGCGGCGGGGACCGGCAGGAGGTGACGGTGACCGGACACGTACGGATCACCGGGCGCAGCGACGAGGAACTCGTCGCCGCACGGCACGAGCTGGAGCGCGCGGCGCGCGGTGTACGGACGGGCCTGGTGCGGCTCGACCGGGAACAGGGGCCGGGCATGCTCGCGACGCTGCCGCTGGGAGGTGCGCGCTGATGTCCCACTCCTTCGGTACGCCGTCGGGTTCCGGTGCGCCGTCCGGCGCCTCGCCCTCCCGCCGTGGCTCCCGCTCCTCCCGCGCCGCCGGGCGCCCGGGGCGGGACACGAAGCCCCGCTTCGGTTTCGGGCTCGTCGGGCCGCGTCGCGACCGGCACTCCGTACCCGTCGACCTGCTCGACGCGCTGGCCCTGCCTGTCGGTGACGACGGCGTGGTGATCGGCGTGGACGCCGAGAGCCGGCCGGCCGTGCTCGGCATCAACCGGCCCGTCCCGTACGACGTCACGCTCATCGGCGGTCTGTGGACCGCCCAGGTGCTCGCGCTGCGCGCGGCCGCCACGGGCGCGCGGGTGGCCGTCGAGACCGGCCGCGCGCCGGCGTGGACCCCGCTCGCGCAGGCGGCGGGCGGCGGGCAGCCGTGCGTCTCGCTGCACGACGTGGGCCGGGTGCCGCCGCAGGGCGCCTCGGCGGGCAGTCCGGTGGTCGTCGTGCGCGACTGCGGCATGCGTCCGCCGCGCGGCCGTGTCGTGTCGGCGCCCTGGCAGTCGGTCGTGACCCTGCTCCCGTATCTGAGCCCGGTCGCGCCCCGCCTCCTGGAGAAGTCCTCGCTGGTCGGCGTCCAGCGGGTCTCCCCGGACGAGGCCGTCCAGATCGGCCGCATCATGGGCCTCCCCCGCCACGAGTACGAGGCGCTGTCGACGCTCGCGGACGGGGTGACCCTCTGGTGCACCCCCGGCGACCGGCAGTTCGTGATGACGCAGGCGACGGATGCCGAGACCGGATTGTTGGGCGGCGCGCGCAGAATGGACTGAGCGGCACGAAGTCGTTCAAGTACGTCCGTTTTTGCAACGTTTTGAACGGTCGGGGTTCTCACTCTGCGGCGCGACCGGGTCACTTGGGGGCTTGACCCGGTCGGTGAGGCGGTCGCGGAGCGGCTGCCGGGCCTGCCCGCGCGATGCCGCGCCGATTAGGCTGGAAGAGCCCCGCCCACAACGGCACAAGGGTGCTCGACCACACCAGGAGGCAAAGTGAACGGCGATCGCGACGAGATCCACGGGGGTTGGAATCCGCCCGCCGACGATCAGTCCGACGCGGATCCCGCCGAGATGACGGGTGAGTTCACCATCGACTACACCCCGCCCGCCTGGTACACGCAGAACGCGTCGGGCGGTGCGGCGGGCGGTGCCACTCCCCCGCCTCCGAGCGGGGCACCGGTCGCGGTGCCCGGGCTTCCGGCGGGGAGCGGCTTCGAGCCCGGCTGGGGCGCGCAGCCGCCGGCGGCGCCGGTGCCGGTTCCGCCGGTGAATCCTGTTGCTCCGGTGAATCCTGTGGCCCCTATGACCCCTGGGGTGCCGGTCACTCCGGTGACGCCGGCGGTGCCGGTCGCTCCCGTGGTGTCCGGTATGGGCGCGCCGGAGATGCCCGCCGCCGTGACGCCGCCCGCGCCGCTGCCCGTTCCCGCCCCCGCGCCCGCGCCCGTCCCCGCGCCGCTTCCGATTCCCGCGGCCTCGGCCTCGGCCTCGTCCGAGGTGCCCGCTTCGGCGTCGACCCCGGCCGCCGGTGTGCCGTTCGGCGGGGGCGATGTGGAGAGCGGCGCGACCATGCGCTTCTCCCCCGGCGCACTCAAGCGCGAGATGGCCGAACGCTCGGCCGCGGCGAAGGCCGCGCGGAACGAGGCCGCCGACGGGGAGGCTTCCGGCATCGACGGTGCCGAGACGCCGGGAGCCGTCGAGGGCGATGCCTCCGCCGGTACGACAGCGGCCGACGCGGAGGCGACGAACTCGGAGGCCGTGGTGACGGCCGCGTCCGAGGCAGGCGTCGACGCCGGCGCCGACGGTGACATTGACACTGGGGTGGCGGACACCCCGTCTGCTCCCGTGGCGGATGTCGAGGCCGGTGGCGAGGCCGGTGGCAAGGCCGACGCCGACGCCGCTGCCGACCAGGACGGCGGTACGGAGCACGACGTCGTCGTCGCACCGGCCGGGGACTCCGAGGCCGGCGACTCCACCGCTCCGGGAGCCTTCCCGGGCACCGGCTCTCCCGCCGACGCCACTCCGGCGCCCCTCCCCGAGGCCGCGCAGCCGGACTTCGCCGCCGCGGCTCCGGGGCCGCTCCCTGGTGCCGCTCCGCAGGTCGACGCCGCTCCGGCGCCGTTCCCGGGTGCCGCTCCGCAGCCCGACGGCGCTCCGGGAGCCTTCCCCGGAGCCGTACCCCAGACCGACGCCGCGCCCGGCGCCTATCCGCCCGCCGCGCCGCAGGGCGGAGCCGGTCTGCCGCCATTGCCTCCGTCGTTCCAGCCGGCCGCGCCCGCGCCCGCGCAGCAGTGGCCCGCGCAGCCGGTTCCCGGTGCCCAGCCGGTTCCCCAGCCGGTGCCCCAGGCCGCGCCGCTGCCGCCCACCGCGGGCCCGCCCGCCCCGGCGGCGCCCGGCACCCCGGCGCCCGGCGCCCCCGCCCCCGTACCGCCGCAGGCCCCGGGCGCGTACGGATATCCGCAGCCCGGCGCCGTACCCCCGCAGGCCCCGCAGGGCGGCTACGGCTTCCCGCACCCCGGCACTCCCCCGCAGGCCCCGCAGGGTGGCTACGGCTACCCGCTGGGGGCACCTCCCGTGCCGCAGGGCCCGGGGGGACAGCAGCCCGGCGGCCCCGCGGGTGTGCCGCCGCAGGCACAGCCCCAGCCGCAGGCCGCCGACGGGTACGGCTACCCGCACCCCGGGGCCGTACCGCCGCACGAGAACCAGCCGCCCGTCGACCCGCGGACCGGGGCCGCCTGGCCCTCGCCCGTGACACACGATCAGCGCGAGAGGTCCGTACCGGGCGCCCCGCTCGGCTACAACGCGGCGGTGGAGCTGTCCTCCGACCGACTCCTGCGGAACAACAAGCAGAAGGCGAAGTCGAGCCGCAACCCCGGCGGCGCGGCCCGCTTCAAGCTCGGCGGCAAGAAGGAGGAGGCGGAGCGGCAGCGGAAGCTGGAGCTGATCCGGACGCCCGTCCTCTCGTGCTACCGGATCGCGGTCATCTCCCTCAAGGGCGGTGTCGGCAAGACCACGACGACGACCGCGCTGGGCGCGACCCTGGCGACCGAGCGGCAGGACAAGATCCTGGCGATCGACGCCAACCCGGACGCCGGCACCCTCGGCCGCCGTGTGCGGCGCGAGACCGGGGCGACCATCCGCGACCTGGTGCAGGCGATCCCGTACCTGAACTCGTACATGGACATCCGCCGCTTCACCTCGCAGGCGCCCTCCGGTCTGGAGATCCTCGCCAACGACGTGGACCCGGCCGTCTCCACGACGTTCAACGACGAGGACTACCGGCGCGCGATCGACGTCCTCGGCAAGCAGTACCCGATCATCCTCACGGACTCGGGCACGGGTCTGCTGTACAGCGCGATGCGGGGCGTGCTCGACCTCGCCGATCAGCTGATCATCATCTCCACGCCCTCCGTGGACGGCGCCTCCAGCGCGTCGACGACGCTGGACTGGCTCTCCGCACACGGTTACGCGGACCTGGTGCAGCGCTCGATCACCGTCATCTCGGGGGTCCGCGAGACCGGAAAGATGATCAAGGTCGAGGACATCGTGCAGCACTTCCAGACCCGCTGCCGCGGCGTCGTGGTCGTGCCCTTCGACGAACACCTGTCGGCCGGTGCCGAGGTGGACCTCGACATGATGCGGCCGAAGACCCGTGAGGCGTACTTCCACCTGTCGGCGATGGTGGCCGAGGACTTCTCCCGTGCCCAGCAGGCGCAGGGGCTGTGGACCGGCGACGGCCAGGGCGGGCTGCCGCCGCACATGGCCCCGCCGATGCCGGGCCAGGCGATGCCCGACCAGTACGCGCCGGGGCAGTACGCGCCCGAGCAGTACGGAGCGGGTCAGCCGATGCCCGGTCAGGTTCCGCCCGGTCAGGTTCCGCCCGGCCAGTTCCCGCCCGGTCAGTTCCCGCCGGCGCAGCCGGTGCCGGGGCAGTACGCCCCCGGACAGCCGATGCCGGGCCAGGCCGCGCCGGGTCAGCCCCTGCCGGGGCAGTACGCCCCCGGTCAGCCTTCGCCGGGGCAGGCGTACGCGCCCCAGGCCCCGCAGCCCGGACAGCCGTACCCGCCGCAGGGCCAGCAGCCCGGACAGCCGTACCCCCAGCCGGCGTACCCCCAGCCGGGTCAGCCGCTGCCGGGGCAGTACGCGCCCGGGCAGTACGCGCCCGGTCAGCCGTACCCCGCCCAGGCCCCGCAGCCGTATCCGCAGCAGCCCGGACAGCCGGGCCAGCCGGGTGTGCCGCAGGCCTGGCAGCAGCAGCCTCCGCAGGATCCGGCGCAGCCCCAGGCGGGGCAGCCGCTGCCCCCGCAGGCCGACCCCCAGGGCCCCCCGCAGGCTCCGCCAGCCCCTCAGCAGTAAGGCGTCACAGGCTTAGACCAATGAGGCTCCGTATCGGTCGTCCGATACGGAGCCTCTTGGCATTCCCGCAGTCCACAAGGGGTTTGACGCATCGTTGACGCGGTCGGCCGCCGCTGATAGACCTTCGCTTCACCAGTTGGCGCCCCCAAGATCCACGACACGAGGTCACGTCCTATGGTCATGGTCACGAAGGTCCCCTCCCGTCCGGCCGCCCCCCGAAGACTCCTCCGGCTGCTTCTCGCCACGGGGGTCGCCGCCACCGCGCTCTCGGCCGTCCCCCAGGCCGCACAGGCCTCACCGGCCGCCCCCGTCGCGCAGGCCACCGCCGACGCGAAGAGCGGCGGAGCCACCCTCACGGTGGCCGTCTCGCAGAGCATCGACTCGCTGAGCCCGTTCCTCGCCCAGAAGCTCACCTCGACCAGCATCCACCGTCTGGCCTACGAGTACCTCACCAACTACGATGCCAAGGACGCCCGGACGATCCCCGGCCTGGCGACCGCGTGGACGCCCTCGGCGGACAAGCTGACGTGGACGTACACGATCCGCGAGGACTCGAAGTGGTCCGACGGGAAGCCGGCCACCGCCGAGGACGCGGCCTGGACCTTCAACAAGATGATGACCGACCCGAACGCCGCCACGGCGAACGGCAGCTTCACGGCCAACTTCAAGAAGGTCACCGCCACCGACCCACGGACGCTCGTCATCGAGCTCAAGAAGCCGCAGGCGACGATGACGGCGCTCGACGTGCCGATCGTCCCGAAGCACGTCTGGGAGAAGGTCGGCGACTTCTCGAAGTTCAACAACGACCAGCAGTTCCCGATCGTCGGCAACGGCCCCTTCGTCATCACCGACTTCAAGGTCGACCAATACATCAAGCTGAAGCCGAACAAGACGTTCTGGCGGGGCGCACCCAAGTTCGACGAGCTGGTATTCAAGTACTACAAGGACGGTGACGCCGCCGTCGCCGCGCTCCAGAAGGGCGAGGTGTCCTTCGTACCGAACCTGACGCCCGCCCAGGCGGATGCGCTGAAGTCGCAGAAGAACATCAAGGTGAACGACGCTCCCGGCCGGCGCTTCTTCGCCATCGCCACCAACCCGGGCGCCCGCTCCCAGGACGGCAAGACCTTCGGCAACGGCCACAAGGCACTGCTCGACCCGGCGGTACGCAAGGCGCTCTTCCTCGCGGTCGACCGGACGACCATCGTCGACAAGGTCTTCCAGGGACACGCCGTCGAGGGCGAGGGGTACATCCCGCCGCGCTTCGGCTCGTACTTCTGGACGCCGGAGACCGCGCAGAAGCGGGCGTACGACCCGGCCGGGGCGGAGAAGGTCCTGGACGCCGCCGGGTACCGGAAGAACGCCGAGGGCAAGCGCGTCGGCAAGGACGGCAAGGCGCTGGACTTCCGCATCCTGTGCCACGCCACCGACCCGAACGACAAGGCGATCGGGAAGTACCTCCAGGAGTGGTGGGGCAAGCTCGGGATCGGGCTGAAGGTCGAGTGTCTGGACAGCGTCTCCGACCCGTGGGTCAAGGGCGACTACGACCTGGCCTTCGACGGCTGGTCGGTCAACCCGGACCCGGACTACGTCCTGTCGATCCACACCTGCGGCACGCTCCCGGCGACGCCGAAGGACAGCGGCGCCACCGACAACTTCATCTGCGACAAGGAGTTCGACACGCTCTACGCGCAGCAGGCGGTGGAGTACGACGCCGCCAAGCGGGCGGATCTGGTCAAGCGGATGCAGTCCCGGCTGTACGACACGGGGTACATGAACATCATGGCCTACCCGAACGCCCTGGAGGCGTACCGCACGGACCAGATCAAGTCCATCACGACCATGCCGGAGGCCGCCGGCAACCTGTGGGGGCAGGACGGCTACTGGAGCTGGTGGTCCGCCGTGCCCACCGCCTCCGCCGCCTCGTCCGGCGACTCGGACGACAGTTCGTCCGCCGGGCTGATCATCGGCATCGGCGCCGCCGCGATCATCCTCGTCGGAGTGGGCGTCTGGACCGCCCGGCGCCGCCGCACCACCGCCGACGACCGCGAGTAGTCCGTGACGACGGCAAGCACCCCCGCCGACGTGGCGCGGGCCGATCAGGCCCGCGCCACGGACGGCGCGTCCCGCACCGGTTCCTCCCTCGGCTATCTCCGCCACGCTGCGGGGAAGCTGGGCGGCGCACTCGTCTCGCTCCTCGCCGTCCTGGTCACCAGTTTCTTCCTCTTCCGGATCATCCCCGGTGACCCGGTGAAGGCGATGACTCACGGCGTGCCCACCACGGCAGAGCAACTTGCCACGCTGCGCCGCCAGTTCGGCCTCGATCTGCCGCTCTGGCAGCAGTTCACCGACTACTGCGCCAAGGCGTTGAGCGGCGACCTCGGCACCTCGTTCCAGTTCCGCGCGCCCGTCGGGGACCTGATCGCCGAGAAGCTCCCCGCGACACTGCTGCTCACCGGCGTCGCCGTGGTGATCTACTCGGCTCTCGGACTCTGGCTCGGCACCCGCTCGGCCTGGCGCCACGGCGGTCTCGGCGACAAGCTGAACACCGGGATCGCGCTGACCCTGTGGTCGGTGCCGTCCTTCTGGCTCGGGCTGCTGCTCATCATCGTGTTCTCGGTCGGCATGGGACCGATCCCCGGGCTCTTCCCGACCGGCGGCATGGAGTCGGGCACAGGAGAGACCGGCTTCGGGTACGTCCTCGACGTCGCCCACCACCTGGTCCTGCCCGTCGTGACGCTCGTGGCCGTCGGCTACGCGCAGACCCTGCTCGTGATGCGCTCCTCGCTCCTCGACGAGATGGGCGGCGACTACCTGACGACGGCCCGGGCGAAGGGGCTGCGCGACGACGTCGTACGGCGCCGGCACGCCGTGCCGAACGCGCTGCTCCCCACCGTCACCATGATCTTCATCAACCTGGGCCATGTGGCGGCCGGTTCGATCCTGGTGGAGACGGTCTTCTCCTGGCCGGGGCTCGGCGGCCTCTTCTACCAGGCGCTCAGTGTGCCCGACCTGCCGCTCGTCCAGGGTCTGTTCGTGGTCTTCGCCGGCGCGATGATCCTCATGAACCTGATCGCCGACCTGCTCTATCCGCTGCTCGACCCCCGGGTGGGCCGATGACGACCGCGAAGAAGACCGAGAAGAAGACCGAGACGACCAAGACGACCGAGACGACGGAGACGACCGAGGCGGTCGGCGGGACGAAGGCCGCGAAGACATCCACCACCGCGACCTCGCTGGTGTGGCAGCGCCGCCGGGCCTCGGTGGCCCGCTTCTGGAAGCAGTACCGCACCCATCGCGCCGGGCTGTACGGCCTCGCCGCGCTCGCCCTCATCGCGCTGCTCGCCGCCACCGCCCCGCTGACCGTCGGCGCGGACGTCCAGTCGGTGACGGAGGCACCCGGCACGGCGCTGGAGTCGCCGAGCGCCGAATTCCCGCTCGGCACCGACCAGTTCGGGCGCTCGCTGCTCGGGCTGCTGATCTGGGGAGCCCGGATCTCACTGCTCGTGGGACTGCTCGCGGCGGCCCTCTCGGTCGCCATCGGCACCGTCGTGGGCATCATCGCCGGGCATTACGGCGGCTGGTTCTCGACGGTCGTCATGCGGATCACGGACTGGTTCCTGGTGATGCCGACGCTGGTCCTCGCGATCGTGCTGGCGACCGTCATGTCCCGGTCGATGTGGACGGTGGTCCTGGCGATCGGCGTGACCTCCTGGCCGACGACGGCCCGGCTCGTGCGGGCTCAGACGATCGCGGTCGAGTCCCGCCCGTACATCGAACGCGCTACCGCGCTCGGCGGCGGCCACGGGCACGTCATGAGCCGGCACGTCCTGCCGAACGTGATGCCGCTGGTGCTCGCGCAGACCACGCTCTGCATCTCGACGGCCATCCTCACCGAGGCGACCCTCGCCTTCCTCGGGCTCGGCGACCCGACGGTGGTCTCCTGGGGCGGGATGCTCCAGGACGCCCGGGAGGCGGGCGCGGTCTCCTCCGGCCACTGGTGGTACCTGGCCCCGCCCGGCCTGGCGATCGCGCTGGTCGCGCTCGCCTTCACCCTCTGCGGCCGGGCCGTCGAGGCCGTTCTCAACCCGAAGCTGGGGGTGGGGCGTTGAGCGCTCGAAGCCTGCTGGAGATCAAGGACCTACGGGTCACGTACGGCTCCGGGGCCGCCGCCGTGCCCGCCGTACGCGGGGTCGACCTGACCCTGGAGGCGGGCAGCAAGCTGGGCGTGGCGGGCGAGTCGGGCTGCGGCAAGTCGACGCTCGCGCTCGCGCTGCTGCGGCTCCTCCCGGCCTCGGCACGGATCGAGGGCGAGGTCCTGCTGGACGGGGAGGACGTCCTCTCCATGTCGTGGGGGCGGCTGCGGGCCGTGCGCTGGGCGGGCGCGTCGATCGTCTTCCAGGGCGCGATGCACTCGCTCAACGCGGTGCACCGGATCGGGGACCAGATCGCCGAGCCGCTGCTCGTGCACGGCAGGTCGACCCCGGCGGCGGCCCGGCGGCGCGTCGGCGAGCTGCTCGAACACGTCGGACTGCCCGCCGCCCGCGCGGCGGCCTACCCGCACGAACTGTCCGGCGGTCAGCGGCAGCGCGTGATGATCGCGATGGCGCTCGCGTGCGACCCTCGGCTGATCGTCGCCGACGAGCCGACGACCGCGCTCGACGTGATGATCCAGGCGCAGATCCTGCGGCTGATCGAGCGGCTCGTCGCCGAGGAGTCCATCAGCCTCCTGATGATCAGCCACGACCTGGCCGTCCTGGCCGACACCTGCGACCGGCTGGCCGTGATGTACGCGGGGCGGGTCGTCGAGGAGGGCCCGGCGCGGGCCGTGTACGAGGCCGCCGCGCACCCCTACGGGCGGGCGCTGTCCTCGGCGTTCCCCCGGATCGGGGACCTCGCGTCCCGGCGGGCGCCGCGCGGTCTGCCGGGCGACCCGCCGGACCCGGCGGACCTGCCGGGCGGCTGCGCCTTCCATCCGCGCTGCGCGGTGGCCGTGGACGCCTGCACGGAGCTCGACCAGGAACTCCGGGAGGCGGGCGCGGGCCATCGGGCCGCGTGCGTCCATGTGGGTTCGCGTACGCCAGGGAGCACGTCATGAGTACGGACACGGCCGTGACCACGAAGACGTCCACGAGGTCGCTGCTCTCGGCGCGCGGGCTGCACGTCACCTTCCCCGGGCGGCGGGGCGCGCCGCCCGCGCGGGCGGTGGACGGCGTGGACCTCGACATCGGCGCCGGCGAGATCGTCGCGCTCGTCGGCGAGTCGGGGTGCGGCAAGACGACGCTGGCCCGCTCGCTCCTGGGCCTGGTACGGCCCACCTCGGGCACGGTCTCCTTCGACGGGAGGCCGCTCGCGTACTCCTCCGGGGCCCTCAAGGCCTACCGGAAGCGGGCGCAGCTGGTCCTCCAGGACCCCAGCGGTTCGCTGAACCCCCGCCACACGGTGTACGACGCGGTGGCGGAGGGGCTGCGGATCCACGGGTACGCGGGGGACGAGCGGGCGGCGGTCGCCGGGGCCCTCGCGCGGGCCGGGCTCCGGCCGCCGGAGCGCTTCTTCCTGCGCTATCCGCACGAGCTGTCCGGCGGTCAGCGGCAGCGTGTGGTTATCGCGGGCGCGCTCGTCCTGGAACCCGAACTGATCGTCGCCGACGAGCCGGTGGCCTCGCTGGACGCGTCCGTACGGGGCGAGATCCTGGCGCTGCTGCTGCGCCTGCGGGACGAACTGGGACTCTCGGCGCTGGTGGTGACGCACGACCTGGGGCTCGCGTGGAACATCGCGGACCGGGTGGCGGTGATGTACCTGGGCCGGGTCGTGGAGACGGGCCCCGTGGAGTCCGTACTGACGGCTCCCCAGCACCCGTACACGCGGGCGCTGTTGTCGGTGCTGCCCGAGTCGGAGGGCGCTCCGGTCGTGCTGACCGGCGAGCCGCCGGACCCGTCCCGCATCCCGTCGGGCTGCCGCTTCCACGCCCGCTGCCAGATCCTCGCCTCGGGCGAGGCGGCCGCGGTCGCGGACCTCTGCCGGGGCGAGAACCTGCCCGTCCTGGACGGCGGCGGGTCGCGCGCGGTGGCGTGCCACTGGGTGACGGGGGGAACGACGAGCTGAGCCCGCCGCGGGGGCGACCCGCTCTGGGGCCGGGCTGCCCCGGCCCGGGCGGGCCGCTACGGGGCCGGGTTCTCCCGGTCGTACGTCTCCGTCAGCTCGCGGCAGCGCTTCACGTCCGCCGCCATCGCCAGGAGCAGGTCGTCGAGGGTGTCGAACTTGAGCATGCCGCGCACGTACTCCAGGAAGTCCACGGCCACGTGGAGCCCGTACAGGTCGAGCCCCTCGCGGTCGATCGCGTAGGCCTCGACCGTCCGCTCCGTGCCGTCGAACTGCGGGTTCGTGCCGACGGAGATCGCCGCCGGCATGCGCTCGCCGTCGGCGGTCAGCCAGCCGGCGTAGACGCCGTCCGCCGGGATCGCCGTGTGCGGCAGGGTCTCGACGTTGGCCGTCGGGAAGCCCAGCTCGCGGCCGCGCTGCGCACCGCGGACGACGATGCCCTCGACGCGGTGCGGGCGGCCGAGGATCTCGGACGCTCCCGCCATGTCGCCCTCGGCGACGAGCCGGCGGGTGAGAGTGGAGGAGAAGGGCTGGCCGCCGCCGGCCGAGCCGCTGACGAACAGGTCGATGACCTCGACCTCGTAGTCGTAGGTCTCGCCGAGCTCGGAGAGGAACGCGACGTTCCCCGCGGCCCGGTGCCCGAAGCGGAAGTTGGGGCCCTCGATGACCGCCTTGGCGTGCAGCTTGTCGACGAGCACCTTCACGATGAAGTCCGCCGGGGAGAGCTGGGAGAACTCGGCGGTGAAGGGCAGCACGAGCACCGCGTCCACGCCGAGGCCCGCGATCAGCTCGGCGCGCCGGTGGTGCGGGGCGAGCAGCGGCGGGTGGCTGCCGGGCCTCACGACCTCGGAGGGGTGCGGGTCGAAGGTGACCACGACCGAAGGGACGCCGAGTTCCCGGGCGCGCTCGACGGCACGCCCGATGATCAGCTGGTGCCCGCGGTGCACCCCGTCGTAGGAGCCGATGGTGACGACGCTGCGCCCCCAGTCCTGGGGGATGTCCTCCAAGCCACGCCAGCGCTGCACTGTGACCGCTCCTCGTCCGCCTGTTCGCCCTGTTCGCCGATTACGCAGGTCTAAGACTGCCATGCCCACGCCCGTCGGTACGCATCGGCATGGAAGTGCCGGGGCTCCGCAGCGCGCGGAGGGTCTCGGGACCGAGCAGCGGGGCCCACTCCCCCGGTACGGCGACGGTCCAGGCGACGAGCAGCGCGGTGAAGCCGGGACTTTCGTGGACGAGCCCGGCCAGGGCCCGGTCGAGCCGTCCCGCGCCCTCGGGGGTGCGGGTGTACAGGGCGGCGACCCGGTGGACGAGCTCCCGCGTGCGGGGCACGCTGCGCTCCCCGGCGCCCTCGGCGGCAGCCCTCAGGAGGGCGTCCAGGACGGAGAGCTCGCCCGCCTCGGCCTCGTACCGCTCGTGCTCCAGGAGTACGTCGAGCAGCTCGGCCCGCAGGTGCCGGGAGGCGCCCGTGCCGGGGGCGGCGAGCACCGGGGCGAGGGCGCGGCGGACGACGGCGGGGCGGCCCCGGATCAGTCCCGAGACCAGCGGGAAGAGGACGGCGCGGCCGGCCGGACCGTCCTCGAAGCGCCGGTCCACGTAGCGGGCGACGTGCGCGGCGCCCTCGGGGAGGCGGGCGACGTAGTCGCGGACGAGGGCGGCGACGCGCCGGGTGAGGGCGGGCGTGTCGATCTCCGCGAGGGCGCGCAGGGCGGCGGCGGCCTCCTCCCCCGTGCCGTGCAGCCGGGACCTGAAGGCGGTGAGGACCGGTCCCGGGTGGGTCGCGAGGGCCTCGGCGAGGGCGTCGGCGGGCACCAGGGGCTCGGCGATGGCGCGGGGCAGGTGGCGGGCCCGGGTGTGCGGGTCGCGGACGAGCAGGCCGAGGGCGGGGCCGTGGAGGGCCTGGTCGGCGGGGCGGGCGAGCAGGGCGAGGGCGGCGTAGCGGAGGAGTTCGCGGTCGGCGGGGGCCGTGAGGCGGCCGGCGACCAGCCGGCCGTACGCGGCGGCGGCGACCCGGCGCTCGGGGCGGCCGTCGTCGTGGGCCCAGCGGTCGACGGCCCGGCAGAGCGCGGAGGGCTCGTCCTTGGCGAGGGCGGCGAGCAGCCCGTCGGCAAGTGGGTGGGCGGTGGAGACGAGCGCCTCGCAGAGGTCGTCGACGGCGAGTCCGCGGTGGGTGTGCAGGAGGGCCTGGGCGGCGGTGGCGACCGTCGTGTGCGGGGCGGCGAGCAGCGGGCGTTCGTCGCCGAACCAGCGGCACAGCAGCGGCTGGACGCCCCGCGGGTCGGCGACGAGCAGCCCGGCGACGGTGTCGAGGCACCGGTCGCCGGGGCCGTCGCCGTCCGGCGTCCCGGCGGGCGGCGGATCGGCCGGCACGAGCCGCCGCAGCAGGTCGATCCGCTCGTCCTCGCCGAGCGGGAGCCCCTGCCAGAAGGCGGCACCGAAGGCGGCGAAGACGGGACGGGGCGCGGGACGGCCGCCGATGCGGTCGGCGAGGAGCCGGAGGATGGGCAGGTAAGGCCGGGGGTCACCCACCCGGCGCACGCTCTCCCCGAGGAGCCGGACCGCCCACCAGCCGGCGTCGGCGTACGCGGGCCCCCCGTCGGCGAACCGGTCGAGCGACTCCACGAGCGCGGCGAGGCGCGGGGCGAGCGCGCCGGGGCCTTGCTCGCGATGGAGCCGCAGCAGCGCCTGGAGGACGGGCCCGATGCGGTGCCGGGGGACGGGAAGGCGATCGGCCGCGACCTCGGCCGGGGCGGGGGTCCGCTGCCGGGGGACCTCGGCGGGTGCGGGTGAGCCCCCGCCGGGGACCGGGGCGGCGGGGGCGGGGCTCGCCCGGTGCCGTCCGGTCCCCGGCGCCGGGCGGACGGGGTCGCCGTCGGACGGGCGGGCGCCGGGCACCACCCCGGGCTGACCAGCCGGAGATACGAGCTCCTCGTCCCGGACCCCCGCCGGGGAGTCCGCCCCGGCGGGGAGATCGGAACGACGCGCCGATGCGCCACCGGACCGAGGAGCGGACCCAGCCCAAGGAGCGGACCCGGCCCATGGGCCTTGATCAGAGCCGCGCCCGAGGTCGGGGCCGGTCCTCGCGGGGGGACCGGAGTCCGGAGCGAAGCCGGGGACCGGGGCCGAACCGTGCCCGGGGTCACGATCGCGCCCCGTGACGGAACCACGCGCAGCGCCGGGGCCGGTCCCCGCGGCAAAGTCGCGTCCCCGCACGGAACCGCGCCCCCGGGGCGCCCCGGGCCCCTCGCCGTCGGCACCGCGCCCCTGGGCCGTACGCGACCCCTCGGTGGCCGCAGCGCTCCCGGACGTCTCCGTCCCCGTGGCCTCGTCCCGGACCGGTGCCGGCTGCTGTTCGCCGTGGCTGTGGATCAGGGCGTGGAGGGCCGTGTCCAGGTCGAGGTGGGCGGCCTGGAGCCAGTCGGCGAGCTCCTCGTGGGCGAAGCGGTAACCGGAGCCCGCGGGGACGAGGAGGCCTTCGGTGAGGACGGCCGAGGCCCAGCCCTCCCGCCAGGGGAACAGTTCCTCGAAGGAGGCCCGGTCGAGGACACCGTGGCCGGGGCCGAGGCAGCGACGGGCGGCCTCGTGGACCTGTCCGGCGACCCGGGCGGCGATCAGCCGCACGGCGGTGCCCCGGAGCAGGGGCCGGGAGGCCGCGGCGACCCGGACGGCGACGCGCAGGCACATCAGGTCCACATGGGCCTGGAAGATCTCCTCCCGGCCGGGCCGCCCCGGGACCTCGTCCGGGAGCGCCGCCCGGACCTCTGCGAGCAGTCGCAGGGCGAGCGGATGGCGGGCGTCCGCCTCGGCGAGGTCGGTCTCCCCGAGGCCGTACCCCTGCCGGACGGTCCGCGCTTCCGACTCGGTGTACGGGCCGAGCACGAGGGCGGCGGGCAGTCCGTCCCCGTTCCCCGTCGCCGGCCGGTGCACGGCGGCGGGGCCGTAGAGCGCGCCGGCCAGGTCCCAGTGCTCGGGGCGGCAGGCGGTGACCAGTTGGGCCCCGTGGGCCCGCAGCCACTGCTCGGTGGCCTCGGTCCAGTCGGCCAGGCGGTGGGCGAGGAGCGGCGGCATCTCCTCGGGGCCGTCGAGGACGACGAGGAGGGGCCGGCCGGCGTCCCTGGCGAGGGCGGCGGCCCGCTCGGGGGTCGCGGTCGCGGTGTCGCCGAGCGCCCCGGAGGCGGCGACGATCCGGCCCGCCTGGCGCAGGGCGCGGCCGACGGCGTCGGCGAGCGAGTGGTCCTCGGCGCGCAGGTCGGCGCCCCGCAGCCGGACCGTGGGGGCGGGTGCGGGGCCCTGGGCGCGGCGGGCGCAGAGCGCGGCGAGGGCGGTGGTGCGGCCGGAGCCCGGGGCGCCGACGACCGCGAGGACGAGCGCCTCCCCGGCCGTGAAGCGGGCGAACTCCCGGGCACACTCGGGGCGTTCGACGGGCTCGGGCCAGGGGTCGGGTTCCCTCGCGGGGCCGGTGGAGGTGGCGGTGAGCTCCAGGATCCCGGCGAGGTTGAGGTCCGGTCCGTAGGCGGGGACGGTGGCCGCGTTGCGCCGCAGGAGGGCGGCGAGCGGGCCGTCGGGCCGGAGCGGCACCGCGTATCCGGCGGCCGGGCGCTTTCCGTGCAGGGCGGTGCCGAGGACGGCGACGACGGTGCCGGTGGCCGTGTCGAGGACGGGGCCGCCCGCGGCCCGGCCGCCGCGGCGGAGCGCCTCGGCGCCCTCGGTGCCGATGGCGAGTTCGAGGGCGTCGGCGAGGACGTGGAAGCGGTCGGCTGCGGCGTAGGTGACGGCGGCGGGGCCGAGGACCCGGGCCTCGCGCCAGCCGTGGGCGGCGATCCGGACGTAGGTGCCGGGTTCGATCTCGGGGCGGGTCGCGAGCGCGACGGGGCGGACACCGAGCCCTTCGGTCCTGACGAGCGCGAGGCCGCTCTCCGGCAGGGCGGTGACGGCCTCGGCCTCGGCGAGCCAGGTCAGGTCGCCCGGGGCGTGCAGGACGACGCGGGCGAGCCCCTCGACCGCTTCGTGGCTGGTCACGACCGTGCCGTGATGATCGGCGAGGAATCCCGTACCGCGCGGCCGGCCTGCCGGATCACAGATTTCGACCAGCGTCGCCACGTCCCCGCGTCCCATGGTGTCGACGGTAGGTCGACAGTGATCACCGGGAGAACCCAGTAGGGAAACGCGCCCCCCGACGCTCCCCCGTTTCACTCCGAGCGCCTCCCCGAAGGGGTGAAATCTCGCGGAAGACACGTGTAGGGCGGACACGCGTGCGTGTCCGCCCTACAAGCGACGGTCCGGTCGGGTCCCGAGGGACCCCGGTCCGCAGCCCTGGGCCGCGGCCCCGATCCCGACTCCGGCTCCGGTCTCGGCTCCGGGTCCGGTTTCGGGTCCGGTTTCGGCTCCGGGTCCGGCCTCAGCCGAAGACGGCGAGGCTCTTGGCCTTCCCCCGCTGGGCCTCGACCAGCGCGAGCAGCGTCCCCTCGGGTCCGAAGACCGCGACGGGACCCGCCGGGTACTCCGGCATCTCCAGCCGGACACCGTTCAGGAGCAGCTTGGCCCGCTTCTCGTCGACGTCCCAGCGCGGGAACGCCGCCGTGGCCGCGTCGGCGACCGGCATGACCGTCAGCTCCTCCTGGAGCTGGTCGAGCGTCCGGGCCGCGTCGAGCTTGTACGGGCCGACCCGGGTGCGGCGCAGCGCGGTCAGATGGCCGCCCACGCCGAGCCCCGCTCCGAGGTCCCGGGCGAGCGCCCGGATGTACGTACCGGAGGAGCAGACGACCGAGACGACCAGGTCGACGACGGGGGTGCCTCCCCCAGAGCCTTCGTCCTGGGGGGACCCCCAGGCCGTCGCCTCGCGGACGTCGTACACCTGGAAGGAGGAGACGGTGACCGGACGGGCCGGGATCTCGAACTCCTCGCCGCCGCGGACCCGTGCGTACGACCGCTTGCCGTCGATCTTGATCGCGGAGACCTTCGACGGCACCTGCATGATGGCGCCGGTCAGCTCGGCCACGCCCGCGTCGATCTGCTCCCGGGTGACCTTCGAAGCGTCGACCGACGCCGTGATCTCGCCCTCGGCGTCGTCGGTGATCGTGGTCTGGCCCAGGCGGATGGTGCCCAGGTACTCCTTCTCGGTCAGCGCGAGGTGACCGAGGAGCTTGGTCGCCCGCTCCACACCGAGGACGAGGACGCCCGTGGCCATGGGGTCGAGCGTGCCCGCGTGGCCGACCCGGCGGGTCTTGGCGATCCCGCGCATCTTGGCCACGACGTCATGCGAGGTGAAGCCCGACGGCTTGTCGACGATGACCAGGCCGTCGGGCGTCTTTGCTGCGTTGCTCATTCGGCGGCTTCGTCCTCGCCCGGCTTCTTGTAGGGGTCGGCGTCGCCCGCGAAGGTGGCGCCCGAGGACGCCTCCCGCACCTGGGCGTCCGAGGCCCGCGCCTTGTCGAGGAGGTCCTCGATCGTCTTGGCGTTCTCCGGGAGGGCGTCTGCGATGAACGTCAGGGTGGGGGTGAACTTCGTCCCCGCCGCCCGGCCGACGGCCGAACGGAGGACGCCCTTGGCGCTCTCCAGGCCGGCCGCGGCGCTCGCCCGCTCCTCGTCGTCGCCGTAGACCGTGTAGAAGACCGTGGCCTCCCGCAGGTCGCCGGTGACGCGGGTGTCCGTGATGGTCACGTGCGTGCCCAGGCGGGGGTCCTTGACGCCACGCTGCAGCTTCTCGGCGACCACCTCCCGGATGAGGTCTGCCAGCTTCTTCGCCCGCGCGTTGTCGGCCACTGGTCCTTCTCCTTCTTTGCCTTGCTCAAATCAGTCTTCATCAGTGTGGAGCCTGCGTCGCACCGACAGCAGCTCCACCTCGGGACGCGCGGCGACGAGCCGCTCACAGCGGTCGAGCACGTCCGATACGAAACCCGGGTCCCCGGACACCAGCGCGACGCCCAGCCGGGCCCTGCGGTGGAGGTCCTGGTCGCCCACCTCGGCCGCGCTCACGGAGAACTTGCGCTGGAGCTCGGCGACGATGGGGCGGACCACGGAGCGTTTCTCCTTCAGCGAGTGGACGTCGCCGAGGAGCAGATCGAAGGACAGAGTCCCCACGTACATGCGGTGCCGGATGTCCCGCCGGTTCGGGTTCGGTGGCCTGCCGGGCCGTCGCTCGGCAGGGACACCAGAACCGTACACGCAACGGCCGGGGCCGATCGACGGAATAACTTCCACCGACCGGCCCCGGCTCACTGCTGCGATCGAACGCGATCAGGCGCGGGGCTTCTCGCGCATCTCGTACGTCGCGATGACGTCGTCGATCTTGATGTCGTTGAAGTTTCCGAGGTTGATACCACCCTCGAAGCCTTCGCGGATCTCGGTGACGTCGTCCTTGAAGCGGCGCAGACCGTGGATCGTGAGGTCCTCGGCGATGACCTTGCCGTCGCGGACGAGGCGCGCCTTGGTGTTGCGCTTGACCTCGCCGGAGCGGATGAGAACACCGGCAATGTTGCCCAGCTTGGACGAGCGGAAGACCTCACGGATCTCCGCCGTACCCAGCTCGACCTCTTCGTACTCCGGCTTGAGGAGACCCTTCAGGGCCGCCTCGATCTCCTCGATGGCCTGGTAGATCACCGAGTAGTACCGGACGTCGACGCCCTCGCGCTCCGCCATCTGCGCGGCACGGCCGGCCGCACGGACGTTGTAGCCGATGACGATGGCGTCGGAGCCCATGGCCAGGTCGATGTCCGACTCCGTGACCGCACCCACACCACGGTGCAGGACGCGGATGTCGACCTCTTCGCCGACGTCGAGCTGGAGCAGCGAAGCCTCGAGGGCCTCGACCGCACCGGACGCGTCGCCCTTGATGATGAGGTTGAGTTCCTGGACGAGACCGGCCTTGAGCACCTTGTCGAGGTCCTCGAGAGACACCCGGCGGACGCGCTTGGCGAAGGCGGCGTTGCGCTCACGCGCAGCGCGCTTCTCGGCGATCTGACGGGCCGTACGGTCCTCGTCGACAACCAGGAGGTTGTCGCCGGCACCCGGCACGTTGGTGAGACCGAGCACCAGGACGGGAGTCGACGGGGTCGCCTCCTCGACGTTGTTGCCCTTGTCGTCGAGCATCGCCCGGACGCGGCCGTACGCGTCGCCGACCACCACGGTGTCGCCGATGCGCAGCGTTCCGCGCTGGACGAGGACGGTGGAGACGGCACCACGACCACGGTCGAGGTGGGACTCGATCGCAATACCCTGCGCGTCCTGGTTCGGGTTGGCCCGCAGGTCGAGCGAGGCGTCGGCGGTGAGGACGACGGCCTCCAGCAGGGAGTCGATGTGCAGACCCTGCTTGGCGGAGATGTCGACGAACATCGTGTCGCCGCCGTACTCCTCGGCCACCAGACCGAACTCGGTCAGCTGACCGCGGACCTTGGTCGGGTCGGCACCCTCGACGTCGATCTTGTTGACCGCGACGACGATCGGGACGCCGGCGGCCTTGGCGTGGTTGAGCGCCTCGATCGTCTGCGGCATGACGCCGTCGTTGGCCGCGACCACGAGGATCGCGATGTCGGTCGACTTCGCACCACGGGCACGCATGGCGGTGAACGCCTCGTGACCCGGGGTGTCGATGAAGGTGATGCGACGCTCTTCGCCGTTGACCTCGGTGCCCACCTGGTAGGCACCGATGTGCTGGGTGATGCCACCGGCCTCGCCCGCGACGACGTTCGTCTTGCGGATCGCGTCGAGCAGTCGGGTCTTACCGTGGTCGACGTGACCCATGACGGTGACGACCGGCGGACGGGAGACCAGAGCCTCTTCGCCGCCCTCGTCCTCGCCGAACTCGATGTCGAAGGACTCGAGGAGCTCGCGGTCCTCCTCCTCCGGGGAGACGATCTGGACCTGGTAGTTCATCTCCTCGCCGAGCATCGTCAGCGTGTCGTCGGAGACGGACTGCGTGGCCGTGACCATCTCACCGAGGTTCATCATCACCGCGACGAGCGACGCCGGGTTGGCGCCGATCTTCTCGGCGAAGTCGGTGAGGGAGGCACCGCGGGACAGGCGAATGACCTCGCCGCCACCGCGAGGCAGCATCACGCCGCCCACGGACGGGGCCTGCATGGCCTCGTACTCCTGGCGCCTCTGCCGCTTCGACTTGCGACCACGACGCGCGGGACCGCCGGGGCGACCGAAGGCGCCCTGCGTGCCACCACGTCCACCCGGACCGCCGGGACGGCCACCGAAGCCACCGGGACGACCGCCGAAGCCGCCGCCACCGCCGCCGGGACCACCCGGACGACCGCCGCCGCCACCACCGGGACCACCGGGACGGCCGGCGAAGCCGCCGCCGCCACCGCCGGGACCGGCCGGACGACCGGCGAAGCCGGGACGACCGCCGCCGCCACCGCCGGGACCACCCGGACGGCCGCCGGGGCCACCGGGACCACGGCCGCCAGGACCGGGGCGCGGGCCGGCAGCGGGACGCTGCGGCATCATGCCCGGGTTCGGACGGTTACCGCCGGGCGCGCCGCCCGGACGGGGAGCCTGCGGACGCGGCATGCCACCGGGGGTGGGACGCGCGCCGCCCTGACCCTGCGGACGCGGGGCGCCACCGGGGCCACCCTGCGGACGCGGAGCGCCCGGAACGGCGCCGGGGCCGCCCTGCGGACGCGGGGCGCCGCCGCCGGGACGGGGCGCCTGCGGGCGCGCCATGCCGGTGGAGCCACCCGAGGTGAAGGGGTTGTTGCCCGGACGCGGACCGGCCGGACGGGCACCGCCCGGACGCGGGGCACCCTGGCCCTGCGGACGCGGGGCGCCCTGGCCCTGGCCCTGCGGACGCGGGGCGCCCTGGCCGGGACGGGCGGGACGGTCGCCGGTGGGACGGGGTCCCTGGGCGGCGCCACCGGGGCGCGGACCGGCGGCGGGGGCCGACGGAGGCGCGGTGAACTCGGGCGCGGCCGGAGCCGGCGTGACCGGCTTGGGCGCGGGCTTCGGGCCCGGGCGGGGGCCCGAGGCGGCCGGAGCCGGAGAGGGGGTGCTGCTCGCGGGCGCGGCCGGGGTGACCGGAGCCGGCGCCGCAGGCGCGGCGGGGGCCGGCTTGGGGGCCGGGGCGCCGGGCTTGGGGGCAGCGGGACGTGCCGCGGCGGCCGGAGCCGGTGCGGCGGGGGAAGGCGTCGCCTTGCGGGGCGCGCCAGGCTTCGCTGCGGTCTTGCCGGCGTTGCCACCGGGACCCTGCAGCGCGTCAGTCAACTTGCGCACGACCGGCGCCTCGATCGTCGAGGACGCAGATCGGACGAATTCACCGAGTTCTTGGAGCTTGGCCATGACGACCTTGCTCTCTACGCCGAACTCCTTGGCGAGTTCGTATACCCGGACCTTAGCCACTTCGCTCCTTTTAGGTCCGGTTACCGCCGGACCGTCGCTACTTCATGGGCGTACTCATCGCGTACTCATCGAGTGCTCATCGCAATCTCGACCTACTTCCAACTCGCGAGGTACCTGACCGCACGGTGATCCGTGCCGTACTTCTTCATCACTGCGGTGCCGTTTGCTCGACGTGGTGGCGGAGTCCCGCGGTGTCGAGCGGGCCCTGGGCCTTGAAGGCCCTCGGGAACGCTCGGCGGCGGACCGCCAGGTCGAGACAGACCACGGCGGGGTGCAGGTACGCACCCCGGCCGGGCAGCGTACCGCGATGATCCGGAACACACTCGTCCTTATTCACCACGATCCGCAGCAGATCGCCTTTGGCCGCTCGCTCCCGACATCCCACACAGGTTCGTTCAGGGCATACGCGGGCTTGCGTCCGGCCAGACACGATTAAGTCTACCTCCCCGTACCGACCTCACCCGTTCAGGGCAAGAATCGAACAGCTGTTGGCCAAAAACGGTCTCAGTCCTGCGGACCGGCCGGCTCGGTGTCCGGACGGATGTCGATCCGCCAGCCGGTGAGGCGCGCGGCCAGACGGGCGTTCTGCCCCTCCTTGCCGATCGCCAGCGACAGCTGGTAGTCGGGCACCGTCACACGGGCGGACCGGGCGGCCAGGTCGACGACCTCGACCTTGGAGACCCGCGCCGGGGAGAGCGCGTTCGCCACCATCTCGGCCGGGTCGTCCGACCAGTCGACGATGTCGATCTTCTCGCCGAGCAGCTCCGCCATCACGTTGCGGACGCGGCTGCCCATCGGGCCGATGCAGGCGCCCTTGGCGTTCAGGCCCGAACGTGTGGCACGCACGGCGATCTTGGTGCGGTGACCCGCCTCACGGGCGATGGCCGAGATCTCGACGGAGCCGTCGGCGATCTCCGGCACCTCCAGGGCGAAGAGCTTCTTCACCAGATTGGGGTGCGTGCGCGAGAGGGTGACGGACGGACCGCGGACACCGCGGGCCACCCGGACGACGTACGTACGCAGCCGCAGACCGTGCGAGTAGTCCTCGCCCGGCACCTGCTCCTGCACCGGGAGGATGGCCTCCAGCTTGTCGTCCAGCCGGACCAGGACGTTCTTCGGGTCCTTGCCCTGCTGCACCACACCGGCGACGACGTCGCCCTCGCGGCGCGCGTACTCGCCGAAGGTCACGTCGTTCTCGGCGTCCCGCAGCCGCTGCTGGATCACCTGGCGGGCGGTGCTCGCCGCGATCCGGCCGAAGTCCGACGGGGTGTCGTCGAAGTCCTTGGGCTCCTGGCCCTCCTCCAGCTCGGAGGGGTCTTCCTTCGCCCACACCGTCACGTGACCGGTCTGCCGGTTCAGCTCCACGCGCGCGTGGCGGCGGGCGTCGGGGGTGCGGTGGTAGGCGATGAGGAGGGCCGACTCGATCGCCTCGACCAGCAGGTCGAAGGAGATCTCCTTCTCATTCGCCAAGCCCTTGAGCAGCTTCACGTCGATGTCCACGGCTACGCCTCCTCTTCCTTCTTGTCCTTGCGGTTGAACTCGATCTCGACACGCGCCTTGGCGATGTCGGCGAACTCGACCCGGCGGGCGGTGGGCTTGCGCCCCTTCACACCCGGCACTTCGAGGTCGAGGCCGTTCTCGTCGACGGCGAGGATCCGGGCGACGAACTCCTCGCCCGCGGCGAGCTGGAGCTTGGCCAGCCGGCCGGTGGCCCGCACGTAGTGGCGGTGCTCGGTCAGGGGGCGGTCGGCGCCGGGGGAGCTGACTTCGAGGACGTACTCGCCCTCGCCCATCACTTCGGTCTCGTCGAGCTTCTCGGAGATCTCACGGCTCAGCTCGGCGCAGGCGTCCAGCTCGACGCCCTCTTCCGAATCGACGACCACGCGCAGCAGTCCACGACGGCCGGCCCGGGACACCTCGATCTCTTCCAGATCCAGGTCCTTCGCGTGGACGAGCGGCTCAATGAGTCCGCGCAGCCTGTCGCTCTGGGTGGTGCTCATCCGGGTGACTCCTCGGCCGCGTGTGCTGTTGTGGGTTTCGTCGCGTGTCAGACCAAAGGGTATCCGGTCCCGGAGGGTGTTGCCGTCCACCGCCCCGGGGCCCGCGGGTACGCTCGCCTGCGGTGATCTCGACGATCTTCGACGACGCACGACGGACGAGGGAGAGAGCGTGACGACGACGGGCAGGCGCGCACTCCTCAGGGCGGGCGCGGCGGCGGGCGCTGCGGCCCTCGTGGGCTGCAGCTCCTCCGCCGACGGCGACGGCGGCACGCGGAAACCGAGCGCCGCCCAGCTGGAGGCCGAACGGGTGGCGCGCGCCGAGGCGGCGCTGCGGCTCCGCTCGGTGACCGCCGCGCGGGGCCTGCTGGAACGTTACGACGCGGTGCTCGCCGCGCATCCCGCCCTCGCGCCCCGGCTGACGCCGCTGCGGCGCTCGGTGGCGGCGCACACGAATGCCCTGGGCGAGGGCGGGACGACGGTGACCCCGGTCGCCGCCTCCCCCTCGGCGACGCCCTCCCCGTCGGCCTCCGCCACCGCCTCCACCACCGCGTCCGCCACGGCCTCCTCCGGGCCGAAGCCGCCGCCCGTACGGGTGGCGGCCGATCCTCGCGCGGCACTGAAGGAACTCGCGGCGGCCGAGCGCGAGGCCTCCGACCGGCACACGGTCGCCCTGGTCACCGCCCCGCCCGAGTACGCGCGACTGCTCGCGTCCGTGGCGGCGGCGGGCGCCGCCCACGCCTACCTGCTGACCGAAGGAGCACCGGCATGAGCGCCCTCGACGCCGCCCAGGCGGCCCTGGCAGCCGAACACGCGGCGGTGTACGGCTACGGGGTCGTCGGCGGCCGGATCGGCACGACGCGCAGGGCCGAGGCCACCGCCGCCTTCGAAGCCCACCGGGCCCGCCGGGACGCGCTGCGCCGCACCGTGCGCGACCTCGGCGGTACGCCGGTGGCCGCCGCGGCCGCGTACGAGCTGCCGTTCACGGTCGCCGACACGGCGGGCGCGGTGCGGCTGGCGGCCGTCCTGGAGGACCGGGTGGCCGGGGTGTACTCCGACCTCGTGCGGGCCGGCCGGGGCCCGCTGCGCAGCGAGGCGGCCGCCGCGCTGCGGGAGGCGGCGGTCCGTGCCGTCCGCTGGCGCGGCAGCGACGTAACCTTTCCTGGGCTCGCCGAGCGGGTGTGAGTCCGGCCCCGACCGGGCCGGCCGATCGTCGGACGGACCGTCAGACCGAACGTCAGAAGGACAAAGCACGCATGGCTTTCGAACCGCCGCAGCGACTCGTACGGGCGCTCGGTGAGACGTACGGGGACACCGCCGCGACCGAGTGGCTCGGGCCGCTGCCGGAACACACGCGGACCGTGCTCGACCACGCGTCCCTCGACGCCGAGCGGGTGATGGCCCCGGGCGGGCGGAGCAGTCTGGTCCTCCTCGTCCGGCGCCCCGACGACTCCCCCGCCGCGCTGAAGATCGCGCCGCCCTTCGCCCGGCCCGAGCTGGAGCGGGACGCGCTCGCGCACTGGAACGGCTGGGGCGCCGTCCGGCTGCTCGACGAGACCGCGGACGGCGGACTCGTCCTCGAACGGCTGCACCCCGAGGTGTCGCTGCGCTCCCTGCCGGAGGCCAAGGCGCTCCTGGAGGCCGCCGGGACCGTACGGAAGCTGTGGGTGGAGCCGCCGGCCGGACACGGCTTCGAGTCGGTGGCCGAGCGGACGGAGCGGCAGGCCGCGGCGATGGAGCCGTACCGCGCGGACCCGGCGGCCGGCGAGCTGACGGCGGCGGCGCTCGCCGCCCGTGAGGAGCTGGTGGCCGCCGGGGACGAGTCGCTGCTGCTGCACGGCTGCTTCCGCCAGGGCAAGGTGCTGGGCGGCGACCGCGCCCCCTGGCTCGCCGTCGGACCCGAGCCGCTCGTCGGCGAGCGCGCCTACGACCTGGCCCGGCTCGTCCGCGACCGGGTCGAGGACCTGGTGGGCGCCTCGGCCGGGGCCTCGACGGCCCGGCGGCGGGTGAACAAGCTGGCGGACTCGCTGGACATGGACCGGGACCGCCTGCGCGGCTGGACGCTGTTCCGCGCGGTCGAGTCGGGGACGCGGGCGCTCACGGCGGGGCGGCGGCAGGACGGCGAGCTGCTCATGGAGTTCGCGAGCTGGCTGTAGGGGAATACCCTTTTTGTAACGTTCGCCGGTTCTCGGCGTTCGGTCGGCTCGACTCCAGGGGGCCGCGATGATCGAAGAGCTGCTGATGGCGGCGGCCGCCACGGCCGCTGCGGCCGCGGTGTACGCGGGCGCAGCGGCGCGGGTCGTCAAGCAGTACGAGCGCGGGGTCGTCTTCCGCTTCGGCCGGCTGCGCGAGCAGATCCGCTCGCCCGGCTTCACGATGATCGTGCCGGTCATCGACCGCCTCCACAAGGTCAACATGCAGATCGTCACGATGCCGGTGCCCGCGCAGGAGGGCATCACCCGGGACAACGTCACGGTGCGGGTGGACGCGGTCGTGTACTTCAAGGTGGTCGACGCGGCGGACGCGCTGGTGCGGGTAGAGGACTACAAGTTCGCCGTCTCGCAGATGGCGCAGACCTCGCTGCGGTCGATCATCGGCAAGAGCGACCTGGACGATCTGCTGTCCAACCGGGAGAAGCTCAACCAGGGCCTGGAGTTGATGCTCGACAGCCCGGCGATGGGCTGGGGCGTCGCCATCGACCGGGTCGAGATCAAGGACGTGTCGCTGCCGGAGACGATGAAGCGCTCGATGGCCCGGCAGGCGGAGGCGGACCGGGAGCGGCGGGCGCGGGTGATCAACGCGGACGCGGAGCTCCAGGCGTCGCGGAAGCTGGCGGAGGCCGCCGAGGTGATGTCGGAGCAGCCGGCGGCGCTGCAGCTCCGACTGTTGCAGACCGTGATGGCGGTGTCGGCGGAGAAGAACTCGACGCTGGTCCTGCCGATCCCGGTGGAGCTCCTGAGGTTCCTGGAGCGCGCGACGCCGACGGCCGGGGCGCCCGACGAGGTCGGTGCGGAGGCGGGCGGCGAAGCGGGCGGGCAGCCGGCGGCGCTGCCGCCACCGCCGCCGCTGAGCGAGGCGTATCTCAGCGGCCGGGCGGACGCGATGGACGCGATCGAGGACCTGACGGGCCCGTCGGTGGATCCGGCACCGCGCGAGGACGCGACCTGAGTCCGTCACGGGCGGGCGCGGTGCCGCTCAGCGCGCCCCCGGGCGATGTGCACGAAAGGGGCGGGGCCCCGGGCCCCGCCCCTCCGTCATGTCATGCGGTCATGCGGTCATGCGGTCATGCGCCCCACGGTCAGGCGGTCAGGCGCGCGATCGCCTCGTCGACCGTGAGCTCCTCGCGCTCACCCGTGCGGCGGTCCTTCAGCTCCACGACGCCCTCGCCGGAGCGGCGGCCCGCGACCAGGATCTTCGGAACGCCGATGAGCTCCGCGTCGGTGAACTTGACGCCCGGGGAGACGCCCGCGCGGTCGTCGGTCAGGACGCGCAGACCGGCGGCGGCCAGCTTGTCGGAGACCTCCAGGGCCAGCTCGGTCTGGAGGGCCTTGCCGGCGGCGACGACGTGGACGTCGGCCGGGGCGACCTCGGCGGCCCAGCACAGGCCCTTCTCGTCGGCGGTCTGCTCGGCGAGCGCGGCCACGGCGCGGGTGACGCCGATGCCGTACGAGCCCATGGTCACGCGGACCGGCTTGCCGTTCTGGCCGAGGACGTCGAGCTTGAGGGCGTCGGCGTACTTGCGGCCCAGCTGGAAGATGTGGCCGATCTCGATGGCGCGGTCCAGCTTCAGGCCGGTGCCGCACTTGGGGCACGCGTCGCCCTCCTGGACGACGACGACGTCGACGTACTCCTCGACCTCGAAGTCACGGCCCGCGACGACGTTCTTCGCGTGCATCCCGTCCTTGTTGGCGCCCGTGATCCACGCCGTGCCCGGCGCGACGCGCGGGTCGGCGATGTACGTGACCTTCTCCAGGCCCTGCGGGCCGACGTAGCCGCGGACGAGGTCGGCGCGCTGGGCGAAGTCCTCCTCCGTCACCAGCTCGACCGTGGCCGTCGGGCCGAAGTGCTCCTCGACCTTGTCCATGTCGACCTCGCGGTCGCCGGGGACGCCGATGGCGACGATCTCGCCGTCGACCTTCACCAGGAGGTTCTTGAGCGTGGCGGAGGCCGGGACGCCCAGCGAGGCGGCGAGCGTCTCGATGGTGGGGGTGTCGGGGGTCGGGATCTCCTCGGCGGCGGGGACCTCGGCGGCGTCGACCGGCTTCACCGCCTGGTACACCGCCTCGGTGTTCGCGGCGAAGTCGCAGTTCGGGCAGTCGGCGAAGGTGTCCTCGCCGGCCCCGGCGGGAGCGAGGAACTCCTCGGACTTCGAGCCGCCCATCGCGCCGGCGGTCGCGGCGACGATCCGGTAGTCGAGGCCGAGGCGCTCGAAGATCCGCTGGTAGGCCTGGCGGTGCAGCGCGTAGGACTGGGCGAGGCCCTCGTCCTCCGTGTCGAAGGAGTACGAGTCCTTCATGAGGAACTCGCGGCCGCGCAGGACGCCGGCGCGCGGGCGGGCCTCGTCGCGGTACTTGTTCTGGATCTGGTAGAGGATCACCGGCAGGTCCTTGTAGGACGAGCACTGGTCCTTCACCAGGAGGGTGAAGATCTCCTCGTGCGTCGGGCCGAGGAGGTAGTCGGCACCCTTGCGGTCCTGCAGACGGAAGAGCTCGGCGCCGTACTCCTCCCAGCGGCCGGTCGCCTCGTAGGGCTCGCGGGGCAGCAGCGCGGGCAGCAGGACCTCCTGCGCGCCGATCGCGTCCATCTCCTCGCGGACCACACGCTCGACGTTGGCGAGGACCTTCAGGCCGAGGGGCAGCCAGCTCCAGATGCCGGCGGCGGTGCGGCGGACGTATCCGGCCCGCACGAGGAGCTTGTGGCTGAGGACCTCGGCGTCCGCCGGGTCGTCGCGCAGCGTCTTCGCCATCAACTTCGACATGCGCTGGACCGGTGCGTTGGCCATGGTTCTCGTACTCCTGCCGGATGTGGGTCCCCCCTGCTCGAGCGCAGCCGAGAGCTCGGGGGAGGGTGATGGCCCCGAGGTTAGCCGGGTGGCCCCGGACCGGGGAAATCAGTTCCGTCGCGGGAGGGGCAGCGGGGCGCCCATGACGGCGTACGGGCGGGCGGCGCTCGGGAAGTGCACCTGGCGGGCGAGGTCGTCGTACCCGAGGGCGCGGTAGAGGCCTCGGGCCGGGGACTCGGTGTCGATGGCGGAGAGGATCGAGCGCTGCTCGTCGGCCTCGTCGGTGATCGTGGTGATCAGTCCGCGGCCCACGCCGCGCCCCTGGTAGGCGGGGTGGACGTGGAGTTCGGTGATGACGAACGAGCCGTCGAGCCAGTCGGCGGTGCCCGTGGCGCGCAGGTACGGCTCCACGACGGTGGACCACCAGTGCGTACGGTCGTTGGGCATGCCGTACACGAAGCCGACGAGCCGCCCGGAGGGCGTGGTGGCGCCGTAGGAGCGGGCGCCGGGGCTCATGAGGTGGCGCAGCACGATGTGGCGGCGTACGGCGACCTCGTCCTGGTCCAGGCCGAAGGCGACCGCCTGCACGGCGAGTGCCTCGTCCACCTTGGCGGCGAGATTGACCGGTCCGATCATGACCTCTGCGTCATCCATGCGGCGCACCCTACAAGCGGCCGGGGCCTCAGAACAGCACGCTCATGAAGGCACCGGTCTCACGGAAGCCGACGCGGCGGTACGAGGCCCGGGCGGGGGTGTTGTAGTCGTTGACGTACAGGCTGACCACGGGGGCGACGTCGGCGAGGGCGTACTGGAGGACGGCGGCCATGCCGGTCTCCGACAGGCCCTTGCCGCGGTGCTCGGGGGCGACCCAGACGCCCTGGATCTGGCAGGCCTGGCGGGTCGCGGCGCCGATCTCCGCCTTGAAGACGACCTTGCCGTCCTCGATCCGGGCGAAGGAGCGGCCCGCGCCGACGAGCTCGGCGACCCGGGCCTGGTAGAGCAGTCCGCCGTCGTTGGCGAGCGGGGAGATGCCGACCTCCTCCGTGAACATGGCCACGCAGGCGGGCATGATCGCGTCCATCTCGTTCTTGCGGACGCGGCGGACCAGCGGATCGGGGGCGACGGTGGTGGAGGGCTGCTCGGCGATCATCAGCGGCTGGCGGGCGCGGACGTCCCTGGCCGGGCCCCAGCTGGGCTCCAGGAGCCTCCACAGCTCACCGGTGGGCTCGGCGGGGCCGACGATCGAGGAGCAGCGGCGGCCGATCCTGCGGGCCCGGTCGGCGAAGGCGCGGACGGCTTCGGGCGTGGCGCAGATGGGGACCAGGTTGGCGCCGGAGTAGCAGAGCGAGCGCAGCCGGCCCTCGGTGTACCAGCCCCACATCTCGCCGCCGAGCCGCCAGGGGTCGAGCCCCGCGACCTGGACGCGGGCGGTCACGAAGGCGTTCTCGACGGGGGCGCTCTCCAGGACGGCCAGGGCGGCGCCGAGGTCGGCGGGTTCGAGGACCCGGGTGGTGGTCTCTGTCAGCACGAGGGGGCCTCACGGTACGGATCTGCTGGTCTCCGCACTTTACCCCCGTGTGCTGTGACGGGGCCCGTCACAGCACACGAAACCCCTCGGCCCGGTGGGGCGGAGGGGTTCGTGTACGAGCGATTCCGGACACCCGCGGCGACGGTGGCGTCGGACGGGGCCGGTGACGTCGGAAGCCGACGGAGACCGTGCTGTCAGGCGACGGCGACCTCGGTCTCAGGCGCCGATGGCGACCGACGGCTCGCCGCTGGCGACGCCGTCCTTCTCCATCTGCTCGGCGATCTTGAGCGCCTCTTCGATGAGGGTCTCGACGATCTTCGACTCGGGGACGGTCTTGATGACCTCGCCCTTCACGAAGATCTGGCCCTTGCCGTTGCCGGAGGCGACGCCGAGGTCGGCCTCGCGGGCCTCACCCGGGCCGTTGACGACGCAGCCCATGACGGCGACGCGCAGCGGGACGGTCATGCCGTCGAGGCCGGCGGTGACCTCCTCGGCGAGCTTGTAGACGTCGACCTGGGCGCGGCCGCAGGACGGGCAGGAGACGATCTCCAGGCGGCGCTGGCGCAGGTTCAGCGACTCCAGGATCTGGATGCCGACCTTGATCTCCTCGACCGGCGGCGCGGAGAGCGAGACGCGGATGGTGTCGCCGATGCCCTGGGAGAGCAGCGCGCCGAAGGCGACGGCCGACTTGATGGTGCCCTGGAAGGCCGGGCCCGCCTCGGTGACGCCGAGGTGCAGCGGGTAGTCGGACTGGGCGGCGAGCTGACGGTAGGCCTCGACCATCACGACCGGGTCGTTGTGCTTGACCGAGATCTTGATGTCGCGGAAGCCGTGCTCCTCGAAGAGGGAGGCCTCCCAGAGGGCGGACTCGACGAGCGCCTCGGGAGTGGCCTTGCCGTACTTCTTCAGGAGCCGCGCGTCGAGCGAACCGGCGTTGACGCCGATGCGGATCGGGGTGCCGGCGTCGCCGGCCGCCTTCGCGATCTCCTTGACCTTGTCGTCGAACTGCTTGATGTTGCCCGGGTTGACGCGGACGGCCGCGCAGCCCGCGTCGATCGCGGCGAAGACGTACTTCGGCTGGAAGTGGATGTCGGCGATGACCGGGATCGACGACTTCCGGGCGATCGTGGCGAGCGCGTCGGCGTCGTCCTGCGTCGGGCAGGCCACGCGCACGATCTGGCAGCCGGAGGCGGTCAGCTCGGCGATCTGCTGGAGCGTGGCGCCGATGTCGGAGGTGCGGGTCGTCGTCATCGACTGCACGGAGACGGGGGCGTCACCGCCGACGGCCACGCTGCCGACCTGGATCTGGCGGCTCTTGCGCCGCTCGGCGAGCCGGGTCGGGACGGTCGGGATACCGAGAGAAATCGCGGTCATCTTTTGTGCAACCTCAAGGTTGTGCGTCGGCGGGCTCAGGTCTCCGAGGTTACCGCCCCGGGGGTGGGGGCCCCGACACCAGCGGGTCGGGACCCCCGGGAGCTGTGTCCGGAACTACGTCAGCCGCACCGGGTTGACGATGTCGGCGGCGAGGACGAGCAGCGTGAAACAGACGAAGACGCCTGCCACCACGTACGCGGCGGGCATCAGCTTGGCCACGTCGAAGGGGCCCGGGTCGGGGCGCTTGAAGATCCGGGCCGTGTGACGGCGTACGGACTCCCACAGGGCGCCAGCGATGTGACCGCCGTCGAGCGGCAGCAGCGGAAGCATGTTGAACAGGAACAACGAGACGTTGAAGAAGACCAGGAGGTTCATGAACATGACGAGGATCCGCTCCGGCGGAGCGTCGACGTTCATGAGCTCGCCGGTGAGCCGGGCGGCGCCGACCACACCCACGGGGGAGTCCGCGGCGCGCTCCCCGTCGCCGAAGGTGGCGTCCCAGAGTCCGGGGATCTTGCCGGGGAGTGCGACGACCGACTCGACGCCGTTCTCCAGCAGGTCGGACATCCGTTCGGTGGTCTCGCCGAAGGTGAGGGCGCCCACCTCGGTCTTCGAGGCGAAGCCGAGGTAACCGGCGTCGATGTACCTGAGCGGCTGGACGACCTGGCCGTCCTCGTCCTTCATCGGCACCTTGTTGGAGACGAGCGTCGGGTGCAGTTCGACGCGCTGACCGCCCCGCTCGACGGTGATCGTCGCCGTACCGACGGTGTCGCGGATGCGGTCCGAGAGCGTGTCCCAGTCCCCCACCGGGGCGCCGTTGAAGGCGACGATCTTGTCGCCTTCCTTCAGGCCCGCCTTGAACGCCGGCGAGACGGGGTCGCCCTCCCGGCACTTCTCGCGGTTCTCGCTCTGCTTGATGACGCACTTCTGGACACCGGCGACCTTGGTCGTCTGGCCCTCGATGCCCAGCGTCATCATCGAGCCGAAGAAGAGCGCCGCCGCCAGGACCAGGTTCATGAACGGTCCGGCGAACATCACGATCACGCGCTTCCACGGCTTGCGCGTGTAGAAGAGCCGGGTCTCGTCGCCGGGCTTCAGTTCCTCGTACGAGGCCTCGCGGGCGTCCTCGATCATGGAGCGCCAGGGCGAGGTGGAGCGGGCCTCGATCTTGCCGTCCTCGCCGGGCGGGAACATGCCGATCATGCGGATGTAGCCGCCGGCCGGGACGGCCTTGATGCCGTACTCGGTCTCGCCCCGCTTCTTCGACCAGATCGTGGGGCCGAAGCCGACCATGTACTGCGGCACGCGGATGCCGAAGAGCTTGGCGGTGGAGAGGTGGCCCAGCTCGTGCCACGCGATGGAGACGAGCAGTCCCAGCGCGAACAGCACGATGCCGAGGATGTACAGGAGCACTTCGGTCATGCGCGCGCCTCCGCCGTTGCCTTCGCCGCCAGCTCACGGGCCCGGGCCCGTGCCCAGGTCTCCGCTTCCAGGACGTCCGGGACGGTGAGGGAGGTTCCCGTACCGGGAACGCCGTGCTCCGCGACGACCGCTGTGACCGTATCCGTGATTCCGTTGAACGGCAGGCGTCCGGCGAGAAACGCCTCGACGCACTCCTCGTTCGCCGCGTTGAAGACCGCGGGGGCCGTGCCGCCCACTTCGCCGACGTGCCTGGCGAGGCCGACCGAGGGGAAGGCCTCCGTGTCGAGCGGGAAGAACTCCCAGGTGGAGGCCTTGGTCCAGTCGAAGGCGGGGGCCGCGTCCGGGACGCGCTCCGGCCAGCCGATGCCGATGGCGATGGGGCCGCCCATGTCGGGCGGGGTCGCCTGGGCGAGCGTGGAACCGTCCGTGAACTCGACCATCGAGTGAACGTAGGACTGGGGGTGCACGACGACCTCGATGCGGTCGAAGGGGATGTCGTACAGGAGGTGCGCCTCGATGACCTCCAGGCCCTTGTTCACCAGGGTCGCGCTGTTGACCGTGATCACCGGGCCCATGGCCCAGGTCGGATGGGCCAGCGCGTCCTCGCGGGTCACGTGGGCGAGCTGCTCGCGCGTACGGCCGCGGAAGGGGCCGCCGGAGGCGGTGACGACCAGCTTGCGGACGTCGGCCCGGGTGCCGGCGGCGAGCGCCTGGAAGAGCGCCGCGTGCTCGGAGTCGACCGGGATGATCTGCCCCGGCTTGGCGAGCGCCTTGACCAGCGGGCCGCCGACGATCAGCGACTCCTTGTTGGCGAGGGCGAGGGTGCGGCCCGCTTCGAGCGCGGCGAGCGTGGGCGCGAGGCCGATGGAGCCGGTGATGCCGTTGAGCACGGTGTGGCACGGGGAGGCGGCCAGCTGGGTGGCCGCCTCCGGGCCCGCCAGGAGCTCGGGGAGCGGCTCGGAGCCGTACAGCGCCTTCAGCGCCTCGCGCAGCTCGGGCAGCACCTCCTCACGGGCGACCGCGACCGCGGCGACCTTCAGCCGGTACGCCTGCTCCGCGAGGAGTCCGACCCGGCCGCCGGAGGCGGCCAGGGCGGTGACCCGGAAGCGGTCGGGGTTGCGCAGCACCAGGTCGATGGCCTGGGTGCCGATGGACCCGGTCGAGCCGAGGACGACGATGTCCCGGCGTCCTTCGGACACGTCGAAGGCGATATGGGGATCGGCGAGAGGAGAGGGGCGGTCGCTCATGCCCCCCATTCTTGCGCCAAACGCTGTGCGGACTTCACGGGGTGCGGACTAACTGTGGACAAACGTGTCGAAGACCCGGTGGAAGTCGGGGAAGGTCTTCTTCACACAGCCGGGGTCGTCGAAGGTGATCCCGGGGGTGCGCAGGGCGGTGACGGCGAAGGACATGACGATCCGGTGGTCGCCGTGGGTGGCGATCTCGACGGGCCCGGCCGGGGTGCCGGGGTGGATCTCGATCCAGTCGGGGCCGGTGCGGACCGTGATGCCGAGGCGGCGCAGGTTCTCGGCGCAGGCGTCGAGGCGGTCGCACTCCTTGACCCGGGTGTTGGCGACGTCCTCGATGCGGACCGGGCCGTCGGCGAAGGGCGCGAGGGCGGCGAGGGTCGGCATGGTGTCGGAGATGTCCCGCATGTTGACGGTGAGTCCGCGCAGGCCGCCGGTGGAGCGGACGGTGGTGCCCGACTCGGTGATCTCGACCTCGGCGCCCATGCGTCGCAGGACCTCGACGAAGGCGAGGTCGCCCTGGAGGGCGCCGGTGCCGAGGCCGGGGACGGTGACGGAGCGGCCGGGTTCGAGGGCGGCGGCGGCGAAGAAGTAGCTGGCGGTGGAGGCGTCGGGCTCGATGCCGTACGTCCTCGCGCGGTAGCCGGTGGGGGCGACCCGGTAGGTACGGCCTTCCTGGCGCACGTCGGCGCCGAAGGCGCGCATCATCGCGAGGGTGATCTCGACGTACGGCTCCGAGACCAGGTCGGTGACCGTGATGTCGAGGCCATCGGCGGTGAGCGGGCCCAGCATGAGCAGGGCCGTCAGGTACTGGGACGACTGGCCGGCGTCGAGGGTGAGCGCGCCGCCCTTCACGCCGGAGGCGTGGACGGCGAGGGGGTGGTGACCCTCCTTCCCGTCGTGCCGGAGGTCGACGCCGAGCTCGCGCAGCGCGGTGCTGAGGGGGCCGAGGGGGCGGCGGCGCATCTGGGCCGAGGCGTCGAAGCGGTACGTGCCGCGGCCTGCGGCGACGAGGGTGGGCAGGAAGCGGGCGGTGGTGGCGCCGTCGCGGCAGTAGACCTCGGCGGTGTCCGCGCCGGGGCCTTCGGGGCGGCCCTCGATGTGCCAGGCGCCGGGCTCGCGGCGGACGGCGTAGCCGAGGGCGGTGAGGCCCTCCGCGAAGCCCTCGGTGTCGTCGGAGACGAGCGGCCTGAGGAGGGTCGTGGTGCCCTCGGCGGCTGCGGCGAGGAAGAGCGCGCGGGCCGTGACGGACTTGGAGCCGGGGATGTCGATGACGGTCACGGCGACCATCCTGCCGTGACCTGCGGCGCCGTCGTGCCACGGTCCGGCACGTGGACGCGCGTGGGGGTCGCGCGATGGACGGGGGCGGACGCGCAGTGGTCGCGCGGCGGACGCGCAATGGTCGCGCGGCGGACGCAAGGCGGACCGGCTGCGGACGCGCGGCGGACGCAAGGCGGACCGTGGCGGACGCAAGGCGGACCGTGGCGGACCCGCTGTGGTCGTGTGGCGGTCGCGCTGTGGTCGTGTGGCGGTCGCGCTGTGGGCTTCGGCGGTTACGGGAGTCGCCGGTGGAGGTCGGGCTCGGTGGAGGGGCCGGGGGTGGCGTCCGCGATCCAGGGGCCCTCGCCGCTCGGGTCGACGATGCCGGCCTCCAGCCACGCGTACGCGCCGGAGAGGACGCCGTCGACGACCTTGCGGTCGAGGTCGTCCGTGTTGGACCAGAGACGGCCGAAGAGCTCCTCGATCCGCAGGCGGGCCTGCCGGCAGAAGGCGTCCGCCAGCTGGTGGGCCTCGCGGCCGTGGTCCGTGGTGGTGCGGAGGAGTTCGGCCCGTACACAGGCGGCGCTCATCGCGAACAGCTCCGCGCCGATGTCGACGATCCGCCCCAGGAAGGCCTGCTTGAGCTCCATGCGGCCCTGCCAGCGGGACATCGCGTAGAAGGTCGAGCGGGCGAGCTTGCGGGAGGTCCGCTCGACGTACCGGAGGTGGCCGGCGAGGTCGCCGAACTCCCCGTACGCCCCGGGCAGCTGTCCCGGCCCGGCGACGAGTCCGGGCAGCCAGCGGGCGTAGAAGCCGCCGGCCCGCGCCCCGGCCCTCGCCTTGTCGGCGAGGGAGGTGTCGGGGTCGATGAGGTCCCCGGCGACGGAGAGGTGGGCGTCGACGGCCTCGCGGGCGATCAGCAGGTGCATGATCTCGGTCGAGCCCTCGAAGATCCGGTTGATCCGCAGGTCGCGCAGGACCTGCTCGGCGGGGACCGCGCGCTCTCCGCGGGCGGCGAGGGAGTCGGCGGTCTCGTAGCCGCGGCCGCCGCGGATCTGGACCAGTTCGTCGGCGATCAGCCAGGCCATCTCGGAGCCGTACAGCTTGGCGAGGGCCGCCTCGATCCGGATGTCGTTGCGGTCCTCGTCGGCCATCTGCGAGGCGAGGTCGACGACGGCCTCCAGGGCGAAGGTGGTGGCCGCGATGAAGGAGATCTTGGTCGCGACGGCCTCGTGGCGCGCGACGGGCCTGCCCCACTGCTCTCGGACGCCCGACCACTCGCGGGCGATCTTCAGGCACCACTTGCCGGCACCCGCGCAGGAGGCGGGCAGTGAGAGACGGCCGGTGTTGAGGGTGGTGAGGGCGATCTTGAGACCGCTGCCCTCGGGGCCGATGCGGTGTCCGGCCGGGACGCGGACGCCGTGGAAGCGGGTGAGGCCGTTCTCCAGGCCGCGCAGCCCCATGAAGGAGTTGCGGTGCTCGACGGTGATGCCGGGCGAGTCGGCCTCGACGACGAAGGCGGTGATGCCGCCCTTGTGGCCCTCGGAGGCCGGCACCCGGGCCATGACGACGAGGAGGTCGGCGACGACGCCGTTCGTGGTCCAGAGCTTCACGCCGTCGAGGACGTAGTCGTCGCCCTCGGGCACGGCCGTGGTGGCGAGGCGGGCCGGGTCGGAGCCGACGTCGGGCTCGGTGAGGAGGAAGGCGGAGAGGTCCGTACGGGCGAGGCGGGGCAGGAAGGCGTCCTTCTGCTCCTGGGTGCCGAAGAGTTTCAGCGGCTGCGGTACGCCGATCGACTGATGCGCGGACAGCAGGGCGCCGACGGCGGGGCTCGCGGAGCCGACAAGGGCGAGGGCGCGGTTGTAGTACAGCTGGGTGAGGCCGAGCCCGCCGTACTTCGGGTCGATCTTCATCCCGAGCGCGCCGATCTCCTTGAGGCCCGTGATCGTCTCGTCGGGGATCCGGGCCTCGCGCTCGATGCGGGCGCTGTCGATCCGGGTCTCGCAGAAGGTCCTGAGGATCGCGAGGAAGGCCTCCCCGCGCCGGACGTCCTCGTCGGCGGGGAGCGGATGGGGGTGGACGAGGTCGAGTCGGAAGCGGCCGAGGAAGAGCTCCTTGGCGAAGCTCGGCTTGTGCCAGTCCTGCTCGCGCGCGGCCTCGGCGGTCTGCCGGGCCTCGCGCTCGGTGACCTTGGGCGGCTGCTTGGCGGGTGCGGACATGGACACCTCCTGCTCGGGGCTTCCCTGTCCGTCGTACCCGATTTTCCCGGGTCCGGAAAGGCGAGAGGCGGCCCAAACCCCCGCACAGTGGGTTCGGGCCGCCTGGTCTCGCGGTCGTACGAAGACGTCCGTACGAAGACGTCCGTACGAAGACGTCCGTACGAAGACGGTCGTACGAAGACGGTCGTATGTGAACTAGAGCGCGAGGCCCGTCAGGACCAGGACGCGCTCGTACGTGTAGTCGTCCATCGCGAACTTGACGCCCTCGCGGCCGACGCCGGAGCGCTTGGCGCCGCCGTACGGCATCTGGTCGGCGCGGTAGGACGGGACGTCGCCGACGATCACGCCGCCGACCTCCAGCGCGCGGTGGGCGCGGAAGGCGGTCTGCAGGTCGCGCGTGAAGACGCCCGCCTGGAGGCCGAAGTCGGAGTCGTTGACCGCGGCGAAGGCCTCGGCCTCGCCGTCGACCTTGGCGATCGTGAGGACCGGGCCGAAGACCTCGGCGCGGGCCAGGGTGACGCCGGCCGGGAGCTCGGCGAGGACGGTCGGGGCGTAGGTGGCGCCCTCGCGCTTGCCGCCGGTGAGGAGCTTGGCGCCGGCCGCGACGGCCTCGTCGACCCAGGACTCGACGCGCTGCGCGGCGGCCTCGTCGACCAGCGGGCCGACGTCGGTGGCGGCGTCGGACGGGTCACCGGTGACCTGGGCCTCGACGGCGGCGACGATCTTCGGCACCAGGCGGTCGTAGACCGAGGCGTCGGCGATGACGCGCTGCACGGAGATGCAGGACTGGCCGCCCTGGTAGTTGGAGAAGGTGGCGATACGGCTCGCCGCCCAGTCCAGGTCGGCCTCGGAGGACCAGTCGGGGAGGACGACGGCCGCGGCGTTGCCGCCGAGCTCCAGGGTGCAGTGCTTGTGCGGCACCGACTCCTGGATCGCGTAGCCCACCTTGTCCGAGCCGGTGAAGGAGATGACCGGGAGGCGCTCGTCCTTGACCAGGGCGGGCATGCGGTCGTTCGGCACGGTCAGGATCGACCAGGAGCCGGCCGGCAGCTCGGTCTCGGCCAGGATCTCGCCCAGGATCAGGGAGGAGATCGGGGTCGACGGAGCCGGCTTGAGGATGATGGGGGCGCCGACAGCGATGGCCGGGGCGACCTTGTGGGCGCTGAGGTTCAGCGGGAAGTTGAACGGCGCGATGCCGAGGACGACGCCCTTGGGGATACGGCGGGTCAGGGCGAGGCGGCCCGCGCCGCCGGCCTCGGTGTCCAGGCGCTGGGCCTCGCCGGCGTTCCAGCGGCGGGCCTCCTCGGCGGCGAAACGGAAGACGGAGACGGCACGGCCGACCTCGCCGCGGGCCCACTTGATGGGCTTGCCGTTCTCGGCGGAGATCAGGAGGGCGATCTCCTCGGTGCGCTCGGCGAGCCGCTTCGACACGTGGTCGAGGGCGGCGGCGCGGACGTGCGCCGGGGTCGCGGCGAACTCGTCGACGACGGCGTGCGCGGCGGCGACGGCCTCCTCGACCTGGGCCTCGGTGGGCACGCTGACCTTGCCGACCAGACGTCCGTCGAAGGAGTTCGTGACGTCGAAGGTGGCCTCGCCGGTGGCCTCGCGGCCGGCGAGCCAGAAGGCGTGGGTGGTCGTCATTGCGTCCCGGCCCTTTCCGTATCGGGGGTGCGAGCGATCGCTCTCATGACACGGTAGGGCCGGGAGGGCGGAGGGGCGTTTGTCCGGTGTGGAGTGGTGGGCGTGAACCTCTGTCCGCTTTGGCCGAACGGGCCCTGCGGCCTGTGGCAGGCCCGCCCTCGTCCCGTCGGCGACCCGCCGCCCGGCCATGCGCTTGGCCTTGCGCCCGGCCATGCGCTTGGACCTGCGCCCGGCCCCGCCGGCGTCAGGTGCGCCGCTCGGTCGAGACGATGAGACAGACGCCGCCGACGACGATCGCGCCGCCGAGGACGATGGGCCAGGACAGGGCCTCGCCGAGGACGAGGGCGCCGAGGGCGACGGCGACGACCGGGTTCACGTACGCGTAGGTGGCGACCAGCGAGAGCGGTGCGGCCTGGAGCAGCCACGCGTACGCGGTGAAGGCGATCAGGGAGCCGAAGACGATCAGGTACGCGAGGGCGGCCCAGGAGCGGCCCGAGACCGCGGTCACGTCGAGGCCGTGCTGCTCGCCCCGGACGAAGGCGACGGAGAGGCCGCCGAGACCGCCCGCGATCATCTCGTACGCGCTGGCCGTGAAGGGGTTGGCGGGCATGGGGAGACGGGCGGACGAGAACGAGCCCACGGACCACAGGAGTGTCGCGACGACGACGAGGACCACCCCGCCGACCTTCACCTCACCGCTGAGCCCGGGCAGCGTGAGCACGGCGAGCCCGACGAGGCCGAGGGCGACTCCGGCGAGTCCGCCGACCGTCGGCCTCTGACCGGTGGCGGCCTTGAGGAGCACGACCCAGGCCGGGACGACGGAGATGAGCAGGGCGGTCAGGCCGGAGGGGATGGAGGTCTCGGCGAGGACGACGAGGCCGTTGCCGCCGAGTATCAGGAGCAGACCGATGAGGACGGCGGAGCCGAGCTGCCGGCGGGTGACCTTGAAGGCGGCGGGGCCCTGGCGCCAGGCGATGATCCCGGCGAGGAGCAGTCCGGCGGTGACGAAGCGGACGCCGGCGGAGAGGAACGGCGGCATCGTCTCGACGACGATCCGGATGCCGAGGTAGGTGGAGCCCCACACGACGTACACGATGCCGAGCGCGGCCCACACGGCGCCGGTGATCCGGCGGGCGGCGGGGGCGGCGGTGCGGGTGCCGGCCTTGCCGGGGGTGGTGGCCCCGGAGGTGGTGGCCTGCTGCGTCTCGGGGGCCGGATCGACGGCGGGGCTTGTCATGAGCAGGAGAGTAGGCAGCTCGAGGGGGGTTGACCAAGAAAACTGCCCGGATTCGGGCAGGGATCCCGAAATATGGGCGGGTGAAGTGGTGAAGGGGCCTCCGCGTGGGGGTGGGAGGATGACTCCGACGTCAGCGAATGGGGGAGGACGACATGATCCTGATGGTCCTGATCGGCGTGCTGGTGCTCGCCGTCGGAGGGTGCGTCTGTGTCGTGTGGGCGTCACGGGGCGGCCCGCCCTGGGTCCGCGCGGTGGCGAAGGTGACCCTGCTGGGCGGCGAACTGGCGCGCGCAAGCCACCGGCGGGGCCGTACGCAGCAGGGCGACGGGGGCGTGGGGGGCTGCGGGGGCAGCACGGGCGAATAGTCGCCTGGTCACCGCCCGCGAGGGGCGTGTCGGTCACCGCCCTCGGCGTGCGCGGCAGCCCCGGCGCGCGAAGTGCGTGCGGGGCACCGCCCGTGAGGGCGCGCGTCGGCCCGCGTTCGCGGCGTGTGCGGCGGCCACCGCGCACCCGCACAGCGTGCGTGCGCCGGGGCACCGCCCAGCCGATGCGTGCGGAGCACCGCCGAGCTGACGCGTGCGGCTCACCGACCGCGAGCGCGCGCGTCGGCCGCCGGGCTCAGGCCGTGTCCTCGCCCGTCGCCTTCAGGGCCAGCCACAGCTCCATCCGTACGTCCGCGTCGTCCAGCGAGCGGCCCAGGATCTCCTCGACGCGCCTCATCCGGTAGCGCAGGGTGTGCCGGTGGACGCCCAGGTCGGCGGCTGCCGCGTCCCACTGGCCGTGCCGGGAGAGCCAGGCGCGCAGCGAGGCCACGAGGTCGCCGCGCCCGGTCGCGTCGTGCTCCCGCAGCGCGCGGAGCATGCCGTCGGCGAAGGCGCGGACGGCGTCGTCGGCGAGGAGCGGCAGGACCGAACCGGCGGCCAGCTCCTCGTGCTCGACGAGCGCGCGGCCCCGGCGCCGGGCCACCGCGAGGGCCTGTTCGGCCTGCTTGTAGGCGGTCGCCGCGGCGACCGGGCCGGCCGGGGCGGAGAGGCCCACGACGAGGCCGGTCTCCTCCGCCTCCCGCTCCGCGTACGCGTGGCAGGCCGTGACGACGGCGCCCCCGTCCCCGGCGAGGACGACGAGCCGCCCCTCTCTCTCCGGGACCGTGAGCACCGCCTCGCCCGCCCGGGCGGCGGCCGTCTCCAGGGTCTCGGCGAGGGCCGGCAGCGGGGCCTCGGCCGCCTGCTCGCCCCCGGCGGGCTCGGCGACGAGCAGCCGGAAGGGGGCGTCGAGCAGCCCGCCGTACACCTCGCCGGCCACCGCGCGCGCGTGGTCCGGCTGGCCGGCGAGCATCAGCTTCAGCACCGCGGCGCCGAGCCGCTGTTCGGCCGCCTGGAGCGAGCGGGACCGCTCCGTGGTGAGGGTGAGCAGGGCGATGGCCGAGTGCACCGCGTACCGCTCGGCCGTCCCGAGGGGCGCGCCGGTGCCGACGGCGAGCGCGCCGCGCACGCGCCGTCCGCTCCCGAGGGACTGGAGCTCGACGCGGTCGTCCGTACCGCCGACGACGGCGCTCGCGGGCGCCGGGCGGTCGCGGAGCCGCTCCACGTCGGGGGTGAGCCGGGCGGCCCGGCGGGTGGCCCACTCGGGTGAGACGGCGACGACCGTGCCGGAGGTGTCGTACAGCGCGGCCCAGCCGTCGACGTGTGCGGCGAGCCGGGTGACGACGGCCTCGGGGCCCTCGGCGAGCGCGGCGCGGGTCAGTTCGCGCTGGGCCTCGAAGCCGGCGGTGACGGCGCGGTACTGGTCGGCGGAGATGGCCGCCGAGACCGCCTTGCTGATCGCGAGGAACGGGGTCCTGCGCGGCACCTCCAGGAGCGGCAGGTGCTCCTCGCGGGCCGCTTCGAGCAGGGCCGGCGGGATCTCCTCGTAGTTCACGCCGACGGCGAAGCCGAGCCCGACGACCCCCGCCCCGAGCAGCCGCCGCACATAGCGCCGCATCGCCTCCAGGTCCTCGGCGTCCAGCGTGAGCGCGGTGGTGAGGAGGAGCTCGCCGCCCTCCATGTAGGGGACGGGGTCGGCCAGCTCGCTGACGTGGGCCCAGCGGACGGGGGTGTCGAGGCGGTCCTCACCCGCGCGGACGATCAGCTTGAGGGCGGAGTGCTGCACGAGCGAGGCGAGGGTGGGCGGCATTGGGGACCGTCGGACCTTTGGGCGAGGGGGGCGCCGCTCAGCCGAGCGGCGCCCCCGATTGTGCCAGGGCCGAAAGTCCCCCGCTCAGCCGCGGAGCTCGACGAGGAGCGGCGGGGTGTGCTCGCCGCGCACATGGGTGAGGGAGAGGACGGCGTGGCCGGGCGGGACGGCATGCGCGAGATCGGACGCGGACCACCGTTGCCGCTCCACTTCCCGGACGGTGACGGCTTCCGTCGTCACGGCCTTGCCGGTCACCAGCTTGCGCAGGGCGTGGAACGCCCGGGTCATCGGCTGGTCGGCGAAGACGGTGTGGTGGGCCACCTCGGTCGTCTCCACCCGTTCGGTGCCCCAGGCCTCGGCGAAGGCCCGGCCGTCCCAGGTGGGGAGCCCGGCAAAGGCCATCCGGCAGCCGACGCCGGCGAGGAGCGGACCGTGCAGCGCCTCGGGGACCTCCGCGAGGGTACGGAGGGCCAGCACGACACCCGCGTTCTGCGGGCGCAGTCGCTGCAAGGCCCGCACGGTCCCCGGTGTGAGCGCGCCCGCCGCGTCGTCGAGCACCAGGCAGGCGAAGTGCCCGCTCCCGGCGCGGTCCCGGGTCACCTGCTGGAACTGCGCGAGCAGCAGCCGGTTGAGCAGGCGGCCCGCTTCCTCGTGCCCTCCGTCCGGAAGGCTGATCCGGACCCGCATCGGGTGCTGGGCGACGGACCGGAGGGAGAAGGGCCGCACGTCGCGGCCGCCGCCGAAGAACTCGGCGAAGGCGGGGCGGTCGAGAGCGGTGAGCCGGTCGGCGAGCACGGGCCCCACGTCGGTCGCGGTACCGACCTGACGGATCCGGGACTCCAGCTCCCGGCGCATCGTCTGCGCTCCGTCGGCCGGGAGCAGGTCGAGAAGCGCCTCCAGGACCTCGGGGCGGGCTTCGAGCAGCTCCCGCAGGACCGGGACGGTCGGGAAGCGCCCGTACGCGGCCCTGTACGGACCGATGAGCTGGGCGAGCACCGTGGCCGCGCGTCGGGTCTCCACACCCTCCATGTCGCCGACGAGACCTTCGGCGAGGAAGCCTGCGGCCTCGTCCGGGTCGGTGGCGCCCGCGTACAGGTCGAGGTCGTAGCGGGAAGAGGGGTCTCCGAGACGGATGACGACGTCGTACGCCCCGTCGGGTCCGAGCGGGGCCCCGGCCGTGCCGACGGCGACGACGGCGACCGCTCCGGTGAGCGCCTGGAGCGTGAGCGACTCGACGACGGGTGCGACGAGCGCGCGGGTCTTGCCCGCTCCGGAGGGGCCGACGGCGAGGAGGGAGGTGCCCAGGAGGCCGGGGTCGAGCGCGAGGCCTGCGCCGTGGTAGGCGCGCGGGGTGCGCTCGGCGGCCGCCCAGCGCCCGAGGCGGACCTGGCTCAGGAGCAGGTCGTGGTCGGCCGCACGGCTCGGCAGGTCGCGATCGCCCGAGGGGTGTGCGCCCGCTGCGGCGCCCTTGCGGAGGAGCGCCTCGACGAGGGCGGTGCGGCGTTCGGCGTCCCGGTCGCTCCTCCGCCAGCCGCGGCGCACGCGTGCGCAGTCGACGTCGTTCATCCGGCCGGCGGCCAGCTCCCCGGCGAGCAGGTCGGCGGCGGCGTGCTCGCCGGCGCCCCTGAGCTCGGGCCACTGGGAGGGGGGGATCTCGGGACCTGTCGAGGCGGCGGGGGCCGGAGCGGCACCGGAGGCTGAGCGGGCGCGCCACTGCCGGAAGAGGCCCGGCCATTCGCCGACCCGGGCGAACGGCCAGACGACCGCAGCCGTGACGAGCAGGCGCATGGGGTAGACGAAGATCGGCGAACTGGGGACGTCCCAGCCGCCCGTCACGAGGGCGGCGAGGCAGGCCACCGGGTCGACGACGGGCAGCGGGGGCCATCCGAGGCCGAGGGTCTCGGAGAACACGAACGCCAGGACGATCAGAGCTCCCGCCCCGGCGAGCGCCGCGCGCACGGGCGGGCGGCACCGGTCCAGGTAGTGGCGCGTGACCTTGCCCCAGGAGCCGAGGGCGCCGACGCCCCACACGAGAGCGAGGAAGAGAGCGCCGTCGAAGACGCTATGCGCCGCGACACCTTCCCAGTCCTTCGGCGAGGTGGTGAGGGCGTACCACCAGTCGTTCGGGGTGAGGGTCCGCAGGAGGAGGTCCGCGTACGGAAGGGTGTTGCTCCGCCAGGCCGACCAGATGACCAGGCCGACGGCCGCGGGGATCAGCATCCCGACGAAGGTGACCGGCGCGAGCCGCGTGGGCGCCTCGGCCGGCGGGACGTGCCGGAGCCGCCAGATGCCGAGGCCGGCCTTGGGGCGCGGGGCGTCCAGCCAGGCGACGACGGGCGGGAAGCCGGCCGCTCCGGTCACCTCGGGAGCCCGGGCCGGCGGGGGCGGGACGTTCGGCGGAGGCGGAGGCGGAACGCTGCCGGGGGTGGCGGGCCGGACCTCGTAGGCCGGGGGCGTCGGGGGCGTCGGAGGGACCCGTGGGTGCGCCGAAGCCGCGGCAGGTGCGGAGTCGGGAGGTGGGCCCGCCGGGCGGGGTACCGCGCCTCCCCTGGTGTCGCGTGACTCGTACGTGCCGTCGGTCTCCATGTACCCCTGCCCCCTGACCAGCCAGGTCGCCGCCTCTGTGCCCTCGTCAATCTAGTGGGCCGGAAGCGCCCCGGAGGGGTTTCGCCCACCCGTACGGCCGATCGCCGCCGGGCGGCGTCAGCCCGCACCCTTGGGGGTGGAAGCGGAGTCGCCATGTCCATCCCGGACAACGACACACCCGCGACCACTCCCGATCGGCGCATGCCCCACCCCCTCCCCCGCGCCTAGCCTGCGGAGGAAACCCGCAAGTGCGTCCAGAACACCCCCAGGAGCCCCGCATGAACGCTGTCCCGCAGGAGCGGCGCGTCGTCACCGCCATCCCCGGTCCGAAGTCGCTGGAGCTTCAGGCCCGTCGGCTCGACACGGTCGCCGGTGGCGTCGGCTCGACTCTGCCCGTCTTCACCAAGCGGGCCGGCGGCGGCATCATCGAGGACGTCGACGGCAACCGCCTGATCGACTTCGGCTCCGGCATCGCCGTGACCTCCGTCGGCGCCTCCGCCGAGGCCGTCGTCCGCCGCGCCTCCGCGCAGCTCCAGGACTTCACGCACACCTGCTTCATGGTGACGCCGTACGAGGGTTACGTGGAGGTCTGCGAGGCGCTCGCCGAGCTGACCCCGGGCGACCACGCCAAGAAGTCCGCGCTGTTCAACTCGGGCGCCGAGGCCGTCGAGAACGCGGTGAAGATCGCCCGCTCGTACACCAAGCGCCAGGCCGTCGTCGTCTTCGACCACGGCTACCACGGCCGTACGAACCTCACCATGGGCATGACGGCGAAGAACATGCCGTACAAGCAGGGCTTCGGTCCGTTCGCCCCCGAGCTCTACCGCGTGCCGGTGGCCTACGGCTACCGCTGGCCGACCGGTGCCGAGAACTGCGGCCCCGAGGCCGCCGCCCAGGCGATCGACAACATCACCAAGCAGATCGGCGCCGAGAACGTCGCCGCGATCGTCATCGAGCCGGTCCTCGGCGAGGGTGGCTTCATCGAACCGGCCAAGGGCTTCCTGCCGGCGATCGTGAAGTTCGCCAACGACAACGGCATCGTCTTCGTCGCCGACGAGATCCAGGCCGGCTTCTGCCGCACGGGCCAGTGGTTCGCGTGTGAGGACGAGGGCATCGTCCCGGACCTCATCACCACCGCCAAGGGCATCGCGGGCGGTCTGCCGCTCGCCGCCGTCACCGGCCGCGCCGAGATCATGGACTCCGTCCACGGCGGCGGTCTGGGCGGCACCTACGGTGGCAACCCGGTCGCCTGCGCCGGTGCGCTCGGCTCCATCGAGACGATGAAGGAGCTCGACCTCAACGGCAAGGCGAAGCGCATCGAGGAGGTCATGAAGGGCCGCCTCACCGCCATGCAGGAGAAGTTCCCGATCATCGGCGACATCCGTGGCCGCGGCGCCATGATCGCCATTGAGCTCGTCAAGGACCCGGCGACCAAGGAGCCGTTCGCGGAGGCCGCGGGCGCGCTGGCGAAGGCCTGCCACGCCGAGGGCGTGCTGGTCCTGACCTGTGGCACCTACGGCAACGTCCTGCGTTTCCTGCCGCCGCTGGTCATCGGCGAGGACCTCCTGAACGAGGGCCTCGACGTCATCGAGAGCGCGTTCGCCCAGATCTGAGCCCGGATCTGAGCCCGGATCTGGGCCCGGAGCCGGTGCCGCGGGTCCGGCGGGCCCGGTTCTCACACACGGTGTGAAGACTCTGTGGGGGGCCGATGGCGGGATGCCGTTCCTGCTGTCGGCCCCCTCTTCTCTGACGTACGGTTTCTGCAGATGAGAGAAACACCCCGGGCGGAGCCTCCCCAGCCCCGCCCACACCGCGCCTCGGCGCACACCGCTGGAGCTTCGTGCTCCGGGACTCCTCACCGATCGGATGGCCGCCCGCCCCAAACCCCCCGGGGCGCGCGGCAGCCCGATCCCCTCGGCCGCCCTGGAACCACCCCCCCTGTTCCAGGGCGGCCGGCTCTCTTCTCGGCGCTCGTCGCCCTCGTCGTCGTGACCTGGCAGGTGCTCGTCCACGGCCCCTTGGCCAGGCTCGACGAGCGGGTGTCCCGCTCGCTGGTGGACGCGGTCCCCCGCTCGCTGAGCGAACTCGCCTCCGACCTCGGCAACATGACGGTCGCCCTGCCGGTCCTCGCCTGCGCGATGGCGTACGCGGTGTGGCGCGGCCGATGGCCCGCCGCCCTGTTCGCGGGATCGGCCATGGCTCTCGTACCGCTCCTGGTGATTCCGTTGAAGGAGTGGACGGCCCGCCCCGGCCCCCTGGAGCCCTGGGCCGCCGGCTACTACCCCTCGGGTCACACGGCGACCGCGATGGTCGCGTACTTCGGCACCGCCTTCCTCGTCTCGAACCGGCTGATCCCCGTCGCGGCCCTGCTGACGGCGATCACGGGCACCGGCCTGGTCCTGCGCGGCTTCCACTGGCCCCTGGACGTGCTGGCGAGCGTCGCCCTCTGTCTCCCGCTGCTGCGCTGGCCGGTGTACGCCGCGCGGCGGGGTGGTCCTGCCTGAGGGGATGCGGGCCGTGCTCGCCGAAACGGCCGGGTCGGGGCCTCGCGGGTCCCGGCCCGGCCGTTCCATGCGGTGCCTGGCCGACCGTCAGCTCCAGTTGTACGCGTCGAAGTTCTGCGAGAACTGCCACTGGTTGTACCGGTCCCAGTTGATCGACCAGGTCATCAGGCCGCGCAGGGCGGGCCAGGTGCCGTGGGTCTGGTACGAGCCGCAGTTGGTCTTCTTCGTCAGGCAGTCCAGGGCCTTGTTCACCTCGGCCGGGCTGGTGTGGCCGTTGCCCGCCTGGGTGGAGGCCGGGAGGCCGATGGCGACCTGCTCGGGGCGGAGGGCCGGGAAGAAGCGCTCGCTGTTGCCCGCGACCGGGAAGCCGGTGAGCAGCATGTCGGTCATGGCGATGTGGAAGTCGGCGCCGCCCATCGAGTGGTACTGGTTGTCGAGGCCCATGATGGAGCCCGAGTTGTAGTCCTGGACGTGGAGCAGGGTGAGGTCGTCGCGCAGGGCGTGGATGACCGGGAGGTAGGCGCCCGCGCGGGGGTCCTGGCCGCCCCAGGGGCCGGAGCCGTAGTACTGGTAGCCGAGCTGGACGAAGAAGGTCTCCGGGGCCATCGTCAGGACGAAGCCGGCGCCGTACTTGGCCTTGAGGGTCTTGACCGCCTGGATCAGGTTGACGATGACCGGGCTGGTCGGGTTCCGGAAGTCGGTGTCGCCGGTCTGGAGCGAGAGGGAGTGGCCCTCGAAGTCGATGTCGAGGCCGTCGAGGCCGTACTCGTCGATGATCTTCGAGACGGAGGAGACGAACGTGTCGCGGGCGGCGGTGGTGGAGAGCTGGACCTGGCCGTTCTGGCCGCCGATGGAGATGAGGACCTTCTTGCCCGCGGCCTGCTTGGCCTTGATCGCCGCCTTGAAGTCCGCGACGGACTCGACGTTCGGGCATTCGGTGGCGGGGCAGAGGCCGAAGCGGATGTCGCCGGAGGTCACGGAGGTCGGTTCGCCGAAGGCGAGGTTGATGACGTCCCAGGAGTCGGGGACGTCGGCCATGCGGGTGTAGCCGGAGCCGTTGGCGAAGCTGGCGTGGAGGTAGCCGACGAGGGCGTGCGCGGGCAGGCCCGGGTTGCCGCCCCCGCCGCTGGTCGTCGTCGCGCTCACGGCCGTCGACTTCGCGGACTCGCCCGCGCTGTTCACCGCGCTGACCTGGAAGGTGTACGCGGTGGAGGGCGTGAGCCCGGTGACGGTGACCGAGGTGCCGGTGACCGTCTGGACCTTCGTCGCGCCCCGGTAGACGTGGTACGAGGTGGCACCGGAGACCGCGGACCAGGTCAGCGGCACGGAGGTGGAGGTCGGGGAGCCTGCCGCGAGACCGGCGGGGGTGGCCGGGAGCTGGACCGGGTCACCGCCGGGGCCGAAGAGGGAGAGGTCGTCGGCCTGGTAGGCGGGGGTGCCGTACCAGCCGTGGGTGTAGATCGTCACCGAGGTGGTCGAGGCGCCCGTCGTGAACCTGGTCGAGAGCCGCTGCCAGTCGGGGGCGGAGCCGGTCCAGGTGGAGACGTCGGTGGTGCCGGTGCCTGCGGCGCCGAGGTAGACGTAGCTGCCGCGGACCCAGCCGCTCAGTTCGTACGAGGAGTTGGGCTTGACGGTGACGGTCTGGGAGCACTTGGCGTTGTCGCTGCCGGCCGGGGTGGCCTGGAGCGCCTTCGTCCCGCCGTGGACGGGCGACGAGACGGCGGCGCCGCTGCCCGCCGTGCAGGTCCAGCCGTCGAGGCCGGCCTCGAAGCCGCCGTTGCGGGCGAGTTCGGCGTCGGCGGCCACGGCCGCCGCGGGGGTGAGTGCCAGGAGCCCGCCGGCGGCGAGTGCGCCCGCCAACAGCAGGGTGAGGGGTCTGGTGCGGTCCACAACTGCCTCCGGGAGTGGGGGAATCGAGGTGCAGCGAGCGCGCCACAGCATGGTCCAGACCAATCAAGTGGTCAAGACCTCTGTCTCGTACGGAACTCGCGCCGACACCGGTCCCGCCTCGCGCCGGACCCCGATCCCGGCTTGCGTCTTCCCTCAGCCCCGGACCCCGGCCCCGCCTCGCGTCGGCCTCCGATCCCGGCTTGCGTCTTCCCTCGGTCCCGGATCGCGCCGGACCCCGGCCCCGCCTCGCGTGAGACCCCGGTCCGACTCGCGCCGGACCCCCGCCCCGCCTCGCGTCAGACCCCCGGCGATCCCCCTTCGCCCCTGGCCAGTTGACCCGCCGCCTCGTGCATCGCCAGCTCCAGGAGCGAGGTGTCGTTGAGGGTGCCCGCCCCGTCCGGCGCCACGAGCCAGCGGACGCCTCCGGTCGCCCGCCCCGGGTACGGGACGACGATCCAGGTGCCGGCGCCCGCGCTGCGCACGCCGGTGCCGAGCCAGCGGGCGGCGGTGCCCGGCGGGACGAAGAAGCCGATCCGGGCGTCGCCGAAGTCGGCGAGGACCGGTCCCGGCCGGCCCACCAGACGGCTCAGCACGTCGAGGGTGGGATAGCCGAGCTCCCCCGGCAGGATCAGGACGTCCCAGCGCCGGCCGGCGGGCAGCAGCGCGACCCCGTGGGGGTTGCGCTCCCACTCCCACCGGCAGGCGTCGGGATCCGGCGCCACCGATGCCAGCCACTCCACCGCACTCCTGGCGCCAGTGGCCCCCGTACCAGTCGTCACAACGGTCTCCTTCCGCGTGGACACGGTGTCCACCAGGAGAGAGCGGGGTCGGCGCCTTCTCTTACGCGACTTCGGGCAACCGATTGAGAGTGATCCGGATCACGTGGCGCGCCGCGGGCGTCCGATCGGGTGGACAGCGGCGGGCCGGATGGGCCGACTCCCCCGGTCGCCCGCCCCTGCGTGTTCGGATGGGCCTCCGTCCTGCCCAGTCGCACCGCCCTCGCCACGGGAGTAGCCATGCCGTTTCCGCAGTCGTCGGGTGGCACCCAGCCGGGTGGTGCCGCACCGGGTGGTACCGCGCCGGGTGACCGGCGCTCCGGCAAGGGGCTGCTGCGGCGGATGGGCGAGTGGTCGGCGCGGCACTTCGTCATCGTGCTGGTCGCCTGGGTGCTGGCTCTGGGTGCCCTGATCGGGCTGAACCACGCGTACGGCGGCGAGTACTCGGACAACTACGCACTGCCCGGCACCCAGTCCCAGGACGGACTGAACGTGCTGCGCGCGCACGAGCCAGCCGCCGGCGGCTACAGCGCCCAGGTGGTGCTCTACGACGGCGCCAAGCCTCTGACGGACGTCAGTGACCAGATCTCGTCCGCGGTCGCCTCGCTGAAGAAGCTTCCGCACGTCCTGAACGCCACGGACCCGCTCCCGGCGCCCGGCAGCACGCCGCCCTCCCCTCCCCCGGGCACCCCGAACGTCGGCCCGCTGTCCACGGACGGCAAGACCGCGTACATCACCGTCCGCTTCGACGTCCAGCCCGGCACCCTCGGCGACGACTACCTGACCGGGGTGGACAGCGCGGTGGAGCCCCTGCGCGCCGCCGGGGTCGAGGTCGAGTACGGCGGTTCGCTGGGCGAGCTGGCCCGGCCCGAGGCGGACGACCGGGTCAGCGAGGCGATCGGCTTCGGGGTCGCGATCATCGTCCTGATCATCGGCTTCGGCAGCCTGATCGCCGCCGTACTGCCCCTGGTCACCGCCCTGGTGGCGGCCCTCTGCGGCCTCTCGGTGCTCGGTCTCCTCGCCTCCGTCTGGACCTTCGCGACCGTCTCGCCGACCCTGGCCACGATGATCGGCATCGGCGTCGGCATCGACTACGCGCTCTTCCTGATCACCCGGCACCGGCAGCTGCTGATGAACGGCCATGACCCGGTCACGGCGGCCGGCCTCGCCACCGCGACCAGCGGCCGGGCCGTCCTCGTCTCGGGCTGCACCGTCATCATCGCCCTCTCCGGGCTGTGGGTCTCCGGGCTGAGCTTCATCGGCCTGCTCGGTCTGGCGGCGACGTCCACCGTGGTCACGGCCGTCGCCGGAGCCCTCACGCTCGTCCCGGCGATGCTCGGCCTCATCGGCCGCCGCATCGACCGGCTGCACATCGGCACCCCCGTCGCCGAGACGGACCCGACGCCCGCCGACGCGCCCGGCGCGCCCGGCGCGGCGCAGACCGGTGAGGTGCACGGCACCTGGCACCGTTACGCGCTCCGCGTGGAGCGCCGTCCCTGGTGGTTCCTGAGCGCGGGCGTCGCCATCCTGGCCGTCCTCGCCATCCCTCTGTTCTCCATCCAGCTCGGCCACATCGGCGACGGCGCGGACCCGGAGTCCTTCACGGACCGGCGCGCCTTCGACCTGATGTCCTCGGCCTTCGGCCCCGGCTCCAACGGGCCGCTGACGCTGGTGATCGACCAGACCTCGGTCCCCGCGGCCGACCGCTCCGCCCTGGCGAGCCAGGCGCAGAAGGCGCTCACCGGCGTCCCCGACGCCGCCCTGATCACCCCGCTCACCCCGACCTCGGACGGCGACGTCCTGATCGCCACGGCCTACTCGGTCGCCGCCCCGCAGGACCAGTCCACGACGTCGCTGACGGAGCACCTGGGCGACGACGTCCTCCCGCAGGCGGTCGAGGGCACCACCGCGGCCACCTACGTCACGGGCACCACCGCCGCGCAGGTCGACTTCCTGGAGATCGTCTCCGGGCGGCTGCTGCTCATCATCGCCGTGGTCGTCACGCTCGCGTTCCTCGTCATCCTGATCGTCTTCCGCGGCCCGCTCGTGGCGCTCAAGGCGGCGGTGCTCAACCTGCTGTCCATCGCCGCCTCGTACGGCGTCGTCGTCGCCGTCTTCCAGTGGGGCTGGGGCGGACCGGCGCTCGGGGTCAACGGCGACGTGCCCATCGAGAGCTACGTGCCGATGATGATGTTCGCCATCGTCTTCGGCCTGAGCATGGACTACGAGATCTTCCTGCTGTCCCGGGTCCACGAGGCGTGGCTGCACACCGGCGACGCGAAGGGGAGCGTGGCGCACGCCCTGGAGATCACCGCGCGGGTGATCACCTGCGCGGCGCTCATCATGGTCAGCGTCTTCGCGGCCTTCGTCCTCAACGACAGCATCGTGATCAAGATGATGGGGCTCGGTCTGGCCGCGAGCGTGCTCATCGACGCGACGGTCGCGCGACTGCTGCTCGTGCCCGCGGTGATGACCCTGCTCGGGAAGTGGGCCTGGTGGACCCCGCGCTGGCTGGACCGGATCCTGCCGCACATCGACACCGAGGGCGAGGGCGAGCTGGCGCAGGCGGGCGGGAACGGCGCGGCGGGGCCACGGCGGACGCCGTGACCCCGCCCCGTACAGGCAGGTTCTAGCTGTCGAAGCCCAGACCCATCCGGTCCATCGTCTTCAGCCACAGGTTGCGCCGGCCGCCGTTCTCGTCGGCGCGGGCCATCGCCCACTTGGTGATGCCGATGCCGGCCCAGGCGATCGGCTCCGGCGGGAAGGGCAGCGGCTTCGAACGGACCATGTCCAGCTCGGTGCGCTCGGTGCGCTCGCCCGCGAGCAGGTCGAGCATGACGTCCCCGCCGAAGCGGGTCGCGCCGACACCGAGGCCGGTGAAGCCAGCCGCGTACGCGACCTTGCCCTTGTACGCCGTACCGAAGAAGGCCGAGAAGCGCGAGCAGGTGTCGATCGCGCCGCCCCAGGCGTGGCTGAAGCGCAGGCCCTCCAGTTGCGGGAAGCAGCGGAAGAAGTGCTCGGCCAGCTTCAGGTAGGTCTCCGGGCGCTGGTCCCTCTCGGCGTCGAGCTTCCCGCCGAAGGGGTAGATCGCGTCGTAGCCGCCCCACAGGATGCGGTTGTCGGCCGTGATCCGGAAGTAGTGGAACTGGTTGGCGGAGTCGCCGAGGCCCTGCCGGTTCTTCCAGCCGACGGAGGCGAGCTGCTCGGGGCTGAGCGGCTCGGTCATGAGGGCGTAGTCGTACACCGGGACGGTGTAGTGCCGGACCCGCTTGACCAGCGACGGGAAGACGTTGGTGCCGAGCGCGACCCGGCGGGCGAGGACCCGGCCGTACGGCGTGCGCACGCCCATGCCGGCGCCCACGGAGACCAGCTCCAGACCGGGGGTGTTCTCGAAGATCCGGACGCCCAGGTCGAGGCAGGCCCGCTTCAGGCCCCAGGCCAGCTTGGCCGGGTTGAGCATGGCGACGCCGCGGCGGTCCCAGAGGCCGGCGAGGAAGGTCGGCGAGTCGACCTCGGCCCGGACGGCGTCCCGGTCGAGGAGTTCGAGGCCGTCGGCGAGGCCGAGCCGGTCGATCTCCTCGTACATCTCGTGGAGTTCCTCGACCTGGTACGGCTCGGTGGCCACGTCGATCTCGCCGGTGCGCTCGAAGTCGCAGTCCAGGGAGTAGCGGGCGACCGCCTCCTCGATCCCGTCGAGGTTCCGCTCGCCGAGCTCCTCCAGCCTGGGCAGCTCGCCCGGCCAGCGGGCGAGTCCGTTGCCGAAGCCGTGGGTGAGGGAGGCGGCGCAGAAGCCTCCGTTGCGGCCCGAGGCGGCCCAGCCCACCTCGCGGCCTTCGATCAGTACGACATCCCTGGAGGGCTCGCGCTCCTTGGCGAGGAGCGCGGTCCACAGTCCGCTGTAGCCGCCGCCGACGACGAGGAGGTCGCACTTCTCGGTGCCGGTGAGGGCGGGCAGGGCTCCGGGCTTGCCGGGGTCTTCCAGCCAGAAGGGGACGGGCTGGGCGTCGGAGAGAGATTGTGCAGCGAGACGCATGGCAACTGGGGCCATGGTTTCCAACTCCTTCGGTGCCTGAGCTGCCTTTCGGCTCAGGCCGTTGCTGTTTTCTTGCGCCGGTTCGTAATGATTTGCCCGGCTACCACCATCAGTACCGCGAGGACGAACATCGCGGTGCCGATGACGTTGATCTGAACGGGGGTTCCACGCTGCGCCGAGCCCCAGACGAACATGGGGAAGGTGACGGTGGAGCCCGCGTTGAAGTTGGTGATGATGAAGTCGTCGAACGACAGCGCGAAGGCCAGCAGCGCGCCGGCGGCGATGCCGGGCGCGGCGATCGGCAGGGTCACGCGCAGGAAGGTCTGCACGGGGCCCGCGTAGAGGTCGCGCGCGGCCTCCTCCAGGCGCGGGTCCATGGACATGACCCGGGCCTTGACCGCCGTCACGACGAACGACAGGCAGAACATGATGTGGGCGATCAGGACCGTCCAGAAGCCCAGCTCGATCCCCATGTTGAGGAAGAGCGTGAGCAGCGAGGCGGCCATGACGACCTCGGGCATCGCCATCGGCAGGAAGATGAGCGAGTTGATCGCGCCGCGCGCCCGGAAGCGGTAGCGGACCAGCGCGAAGGCGATCATCGTGCCGAGGACGAGCGCGCCGACGGTGGACCAGGCGGCGAGCTGGAGCGAGAGGGAGAGCGACTCGCACATGTCGGCGACGCCGCAGGGGTCCTTCCAGGCGTCCAGCGAGAAGCGCTGCCAGGAGTAGTTGAAGCGGCCGTTCGGCTTGTTGAACGAGAACACCATCACGACGATGTTCGGCAGGATCATGTACGCGAGCGTGAGCAGGCCCGCGATGACGACGAGGTTCTTCCGGAGCCAACGCATCAGACCAGGTCCTCCGTGCCCGCTCGGCGGATGTAGACGGTGACCATGACCAGCACGATCGCCATGAGGATGAAGGAGAGCGCGGCGGCCGTCGGGTAGTCGAGGACCCGCAGGAACTGCGACTGGATGACGTTGCCGACCATCTTGGTGTCGGTCGAGCCGAGCAGTTCGGCGTTGACGTAGTCGCCGCTCGCCGGGATGAAGGTGAGCAGGGTGCCGGAGACGACGCCGGGCATCGACAGCGGGAAGGTCACCTTGCGGAAGGTCGTCGCCGGGGAGGCGTAGAGGTCCTGCGCGGCCTCGTGCAGCCGGCCGTCGATCCGCTCCAGGGAGGTGTAGAGGGGCAGGATCATGAACGGCAGGAAGTTGTACGTGAGACCGCACACCACCGCCATCGGCGTGGCGAGCACGCGCTCGCCCTCGGTCCACCCGAGCCAGCTCGTCACGTCGAGGACGTGCAGCGCGTTCAGCACGTCGACGACCAGGCTGTCGTCCGCCAGGATCGTCTTCCACGCGAGCGTCCGGATGAGGAAGCTGGTGAAGAACGGGGCGATGACGAGGACCAGGAGCAGGTTGCGCCAGCGGCCCGCCTTGAAGGCGATCAGGTACGCCAGCGGGTAGCCGAGCAGCAGGCAGAGCAGGGTCGCGGTCCCGGCGTACAGCAGGGAGCGGACGAACTGCGGCCAGTACTCGGTGAAGGCGTCCCAGTAGGTCTGGAAGTGCCAGGTGACCTGGAAGCCCTGCTCCAGGGAGCCGGTCTGGACCGAGGTCGACGCCTGGTAGACCAGCGGCAGCGCGAAGAAGACGAGCAGCCAGATGATGCCGGGCAGCAGCAGCCAGTACGGGACGAGCCGCTTGCGGGCGGAGGGCTTGCGCAGCACCGGTTCCTCGACCGGCGCGGCACCCTCCTTCTTCGTCAGGGTGGTGGTGCTCATCCGGCGTCCTCCACCGTCTCCACGCCCGCGTCGATGTCCTGGGCGGCGTCGAGCCCGAAGGTGTGCGCCGGGTTCCAGTGCAGGACCACCTCGGCACCGGGGACCAGCCGCGTGTCGCGTTCGATGTTCTGCTCGTAGACCTGGAGCTCCGCGCCCGCCGGGCTGTTCACCACGTACTGCGTGGAGACGCCGATGAAGGAGGAGTCGGCGATCCGGCCGGTGACGCGGTTGCGGCCGTCGGCTATCGAGCCCGCGTCGTCGGCGTGCGCGAGCGAGATCTTCTCGGGCCGGACGCCGACGAGCACCTTGCCGCCCTGGCGGACGGCGGAGGTACAGCGGTCGCCGGGCACCCGGAGCTTGCCGCCGCCGGCCGTGACGAGCACGTCGGAGCCGCCGGTCTCCAGGACCTCGGCCTCGATGAGGTTCGAGGTGCCGAGGAAGTTGGCGACGAAGGTCGTCTGCGGGTTCTCGTACAGGTCGGCGGGGGCGCCGAGCTGCTCGACGCGGCCGCCGTTCATCACCGCGACCTGGTCGGCCATGGTCATGGCCTCCTCCTGGTCGTGGGTGACGTGGACGAAGGTGATGCCGACCTCGGTCTGGATCCGCTTGAGCTCCAGCTGCATCTGGCGGCGCAGCTTGAGGTCGAGCGCACCGAGCGGCTCGTCGAGGAGGAGGACCTGCGGGTGGTTGATGAGCGCGCGGGCCACGGCGACGCGCTGCTGCTGGCCGCCGGAGAGCTGGTGCGGCTTGTGGCGGGCCTTGTCGCCGAGCTGGACGAGCTCCAGCATGTCGTCGACCTGCTTCTTCACGGACTTGATGCCGCGCCGGCGCAGACCGAAGGCGATGTTCTCGGAGATGTCCATGTGCGGGAAGAGCGCGTAGGACTGGAAGACGGTGTTGACCGGCCGCTTGTAGGGCGGGAGGTCCGTGACGTCCGTGTCGCCGAGGTGGATGGTGCCGGTGGTGGGGTCCTCCAGGCCGGCGATCATGCGCAGCGTGGTGGTCTTTCCGCAGCCGGAGGCGCCGAGCAGGGCGAAGAAGGAGCCCTGCGGGACGGTCAGGTCGAGCGGGTGGACGGCGTTGAAGGAGCCGTACGCCTTGCTGATCCCGGTGAGACGGACGTCGCCGCCGCCCGTGTTCTTTCCAGTGTGAGCAGTCTTGTCAGTCATGGGTTGCTGTCCCAGGGGAGTGAGAGAGGTGGACAACGTCGGGCTCAGGCGCCGATGAGCTTGGCGAACTTCTCCTCGTACGCCGTCTCCTCCGCGCTGGTGAGCGAGCGGAAGGCGCGCGACTTCTTGGCCATGGCCTTGTCCGGGAGGATCAGCGTGTTGTTCGCGAGCTCGGGGTCGATCTTGGCGAGCTCGTCCTTCACCCCGTCGACGGGGCAGACGTAGTTGATGTACGCGGCGAGCTGCGCGGCGACGGGCAGCTCGTAGTAGTGGTCGATGAGCTTCTCGGCGTTGGTCTTGTGCTTCGCCTGGGCGGGGACGAGCAGGTTGTCGCTGGAGGTGATGTATCCGGCGGACGGGATGGCGAACTTGATGTCCGGGTTGTCCGCCTGGAGCTGGATGATGTCACCGGCCCAGGCCAGGCAGGCCGCGAGGTCGCCCTTGTCCAGGTCGGAGGTGTAGTCGTTGCCGGTGAAGCGGCGTATCTGCTTCTTGTCGACGCCCTTCTGGAGCCGGCCTATCGCCTCGTCGTACTCGGCGTCGGTGAACTTCCCCGGGTCCTTGCCCATGTCGAGCAGGGTCATGCCGACGGTGTCGCGCATCTCGGTGAGGAAGCCGACCCGGCCCTTGAGGGACGGGTCGTCGAGCAGCTGGGTGACCGAGTCGACCTTCTTGCCGCCGGTCGCCTTGGAGTTGTACGCGATGACGGTCGAGATGCCCGTCCACGGGTACGAGTAGGCGCGGCCCGGGTCCCAGTCGGGGCGCCGGAACTGGGCGGAGAGGTTCGCGTAGGCGTTGGGCAGGTTCGAGGGGTCGAGCTTCTGCGCCCAGCCGAGGCGGATCATCCGGGCGGCCAGCCAGTCGGTGACGCAGATCAGGTCGCGGCCGGTGTCCTGGCCGGCCGCGAGCTGCGGCTTGATCTTGCCGAAGAACTCGACGTTGTCGTTGATGTCCTCGGTGTACTTGACCTTGATCCCGGTGCGTTTCGTGAACGCCTCCAGCGTGGGACGCGTCTTCTCGTCCTCGCTGATGTCCATGTACTCGGTCCAGTTGGAGAAGGCGAGGCTCTTCTCCTTGGCCGAGACGTCGGTGGAGGCGGGACCTTGTCCCTCCCGCTTGGCCGGCGGGATGCCACAGGCGCTCAGGCCGGCGAGACCGCCGACCGTGAGCGCGCCGACGCCGCCCGCGCGCAGCATCGAACGGCGGCTGAGGGCGCCCCGGCCGCTCGTCATGCTGCGCCGCATAGCCGCCAGCTGCGCGGCGGACAGGCTTTCGGGCTCGTACTGCTCCATGCGCTGTGCCCTTTCGGGAGGGGTGGGCCGCTGGTCGGGCGGCAATCTGGCTATCGGTCCCCGAAGATCGTGCGGTGCCAGTCCTTCGCGGCGACCGCGGTGTTGTCGAACATCACGTGCTTGACCTGCGTGTACTCCTCGAAGGAGTACACCGACATGTCCTTTCCGTATCCCGACGCCTTGGTGCCGCCGTGCGGCATCTCGCTGATGATCGGGATGTGGTCGTTGACCCAGACGCAGCCCGCCCGGAGCTCCCGCGTGGCGCGGTTCGCCCGGAAGACGTCACGGCTCCAGGCGGAGGCGGCGAGGCCGTACGGGGTGTCGTTGGCGAGCCGGATGCCCTCGTCGTCGCTGTCGAAGGGCAGGGCCACCAGGACCGGTCCGAAGATCTCCGACTGCACGACCTCGCTGTCCTGCGCGGCGCCGGTGATCAGGGTCGGACGATAGTACGCGCCGTCCTTCAGGTCACCCCCCGGCGCTTCGCCGCCGGCGACGACGGTGGCGTAGCCGCGGGCGCGCTCGACGAAGCCGGCGACGCTGTCGCGCTGGGCGTGGCTGACCAGCGGGCCGAGGTCGGTGGCGGAGTCGAAGGGGTCGCCGACGCGGACGGACTCCATGAGCTCGGCGACGCGGGCGACGAAGGCGTCGAAGAGGGGGCGCTGGACGTAGGCGCGCGTGGCGGCGGTGCAGTCCTGGCCGGTGTTGATGAGGGAGGCGGCGACGGCGCCGTTGGCGGCGGCCTCCAGGTCGGCGTCGTCGAAGACGACGAAGGGGGCCTTGCCGCCGAGTTCGAGGTGGAGCCGCTTCACGGTCGCGGTGGCGACCTCGGCGACGCGCTTGCCGACCGGGGTGGAGCCGGTGAAGGAGGTCATGACGACGTCGGGGTGGCCGACGAGGTGCTCGCCGACGACCCGCCCGGAGCCGCTGACGATGTTGATGACGCCGTCGGGGATGCCGGCCTCGGTCGCGGCCTGCGCGAACATCAGCGAGGTCAGCGGGGTGATCTCGGCGGGCTTCAGGACGATCGTGTTGCCGGCGGCGATCGCCGGGAGGATCTTCCAGGCGGCCATCTGGAGCGGGTAGTTCCAGGGGGCGATGGAGCCGATGACGCCGATCGCCTCGCGGCGGATGTACGAGGTGTGGTCGCCGCTGTACTCGGCGGCGGCCTGGCCCTGGAGGTGGCGGGCCGCGCCGGCGAAGAAGGCGGTGTTGTCGATGGTGCCCGGTACGTCGAACTCGGTGGTGAGCCGGAGCGGCTTGCCCGCCTGGAGCGACTCGACCCGTGCGATGTCCTCGGCCCAGTCGGCGAGGACGCCGGCGAAGCGGTGGAGGGCGTCGGAGCGCTCGCCCGGGGTGGCGCCCGACCAGCCGGGGAAGGCGGCCTTGGCGGCGGCGACGGCCTCGTCGACGTCGGCGACGGAGGCGAGGCGGTAGGTGTAGACGCCCTCCCCGGTCGCGGGGTTGATGATCGTGTGTTCCCGGTCGGAGGTTCCGGCCCGGAGCCGTCCGCCGATGTACTGTGCGCCGTCCGCGAAGCGGTCCGTCACCTGGAAGCGGTTGCCCATGACGCTCTCCGTTGTCCCAGCTCGAATTGAGTGCCGATCCTGACATGCGACCGCCACCCCAACAAGTGATTCCGTTGTTGCCTTTTGGTTACGCAACGGAATCGGTCGACCATGTGTCGAGGTGGCCGGAAAATCTCCGTACGGAGTGTCCGTGGCGAATGCCAGACTCGCGTGCATGAACAAGATCGACGAGCTGACGCAGCAGGTCAACGACGGTGAGCGCGTCAAATGGCTGCATTTCTGGGGCCATCGCCCGCACCCCGACGGGCGGCTCTCGGCGAGCTGCCTGAGCCAGTGGTGGCCCGCGCCCTTCGTGGTCGACGGCGTGCGGTACGCGACCGCCGAGCACTGGATGATGGCGGCCAAGGCGCGCCTCTTCGGCGACGCCGAGGCCGAGCGCGCGGCGCTTGCCGCCGGCACCCCGGCGGAGGCGAAGAAGGCCGGCCGGCTGGTCCGGGGCTTCGACGAGACGGTGTGGGAGCGGGAGCGCTTCGGCATCGTCGTCGAGGGCAGCGTCCACAAGTTCTCCTCACACGAGGCCCTGCGGGCGTACCTGCTCGGCACGGGCACCCGCGTCCTCGTGGAGGCGAGCCCGGTGGACCGGGTCTGGGGCATCGGCCTGGCGGCCGACGACCCCGGCGCCCACGACCCGGCCCGCTGGCGCGGCCTGAACCTCCTGGGCTTCGCCCTGATGGAGGCCCGGGAGCGGCTGCGGGGCGGATGAGGCCGGACGTGAAGGGGGCCCCGCACCTCGTGAGGTGCGGGGCCCTGTCGCGTGTGCCGGTGACGCCAGGGCGTGTCCGGACAGGCCCGCCAGGGCCTGTCCGGCGGATCAGGGTCGGATAGGCCACGGCGTCTGGTGCGGTGCGTCGCAAGGCGCCGGAGCGCCCTCATAGCGGAGCTATTCGGGCGTTTCGGCAACGCGGCGACGTGCCGTGCCAGACGCCGTGGCCCCGGCCATGATCCGCCGGACAGGCCCTAGCGCGTGCTCTCGACCACCAGGCTGTTGTACGGGTCCCCGTCCGAGGAGGCGGCGCCGCCCTCGGCGATCGCCCAGATGACGAAGCCCAGGAAGACACCGCTCACCACGATGCCGATCGAGCCGAGGATGACGCCCGCGAGCGCCATGCCCCGGTTGGTCGCCTCTCCCCGGCCGGCCTTCTTCATGCCGATGATGCCGAAGATCAGCGCCAGGATGCCGAGGACGACACCGAGGCCGTACATGCAGAAGCCGGCCACCGCGATGATGCCGAGCACCATCGAGGCGATGCCCATGCCGTTGGCCGGCTGCTGCCAGCCGGGCGGCTGGCTGCCGTAACCCGCGCCGTAGGAGGGGTACGCGGCGTACCCCGCCGTGGCCGGCGGGACCGGAGTGGCGGCCGGGGTGCTCGCGGCGGACGGGTACCCGTAGGCACCGGCCGGCGGGGTGGCCGCCGGGTAGCCGTAGCCGGGCGTGGCCGCCGGGCCGCCCGGGGCGACCGGCGGCGGCGGGACGTCGTTCACGGCCGGCATGGACGTGACCGTCATCTGGTCGTGCACCGGCGGGGTCGACGGCGACACGGGCTTGCTCAGCTCCACGCCGTCGCGGTTCGGCGGAGCCCACGGGTCCGCCGGGTCGTACCCGCCCCGCGGCTGGTCTCGGTTGTCAGACATGGGCCTCCCCCATCGTGGTCACGCCATGCTACGACCTCACCCCTGGGAGGGAACCGCCCGGCCTACGATGATCCGATGACCGACCTCCATGCCTTCATCGCCGGCCTCCCGAAGGCCGAGCTGCACGTCCACCACGTCGGGTCCGCCTCGCCCCGGATCGTCGCCGAGCTCGCCGCCCGGCACCCTGACTCCAAGGTCCCCACGGACCCCGAGGCCCTCGCCGACTACTTCACGTTCACGGACTTCGCGCACTTCATCGACGTCTACCTGTCGGTCGTCGACCTGGTCCGCACCCCGGAGGACGTCCGGCTGCTGACCTTCGAGGTCGCCCGGGACATGGCCCGGCAGAACATCCGCTACGCCGAGCTCACCATCACCCCGTACTCCTCCACCCGCCGCGGCATCGAGGAGCGCGCCTTCATGGCGGCGATCGAGGACGCCCGCAAGGCGGCCGAGGCCGAGTTCGGCACGATCCTGCGCTGGTGCTTCGACATCCCCGGCGAGGCCGGACTCGTCTCCGCCGAGGAGACCGCGCGGCTCGCCACGACCGACGGGATCCGCCCCGAGGGCCTGGTCTCCTTCGGCCTCGGCGGCCCCGAGATCGGGGTCCCGCGCCCGCAGTTCAAGCCGTACTTCGACCTGGCGCGCGCCGCCGGTCTGCACTCCGTCCCGCACGCGGGCGAGACGACCGGCCCGGAGACGGTCTGGGACGCGATCAACGACCTGGGCGCCGAGCGCATCGGCCACGGCACCAGTTCGGTCCAGGACCCGGCGCTCCTCGCGTACCTGGCCGAGCACCGCATCGCCCTGGAGGTCTGCCCGACCTCCAACATCGCCACGCGGGCTGTCGCCACGCTCGACGAGCACCCGATCCGGCAGATGGTGGAGGCCGGCGTCCTCGTCACGATCAACAGCGACGACCCTCCGATGTTCGGCACGGACCTCAACAACGAGTACGCGGTCGCCGCCCGGCTCCTCGGCCTCGACAAGCGCGGGATCGCCGACCTCGCGAAGAACGCGGTGGAGGCCTCCTTCCTCGACCCGGCCGGCAAGGCCGCGATCGCCGCCGAGATCGACACGTACACGGACGGCTGGCCGGCTCGCTGACGACGGCGAGAATGGGGCCATGCGCCCTGTCACTGCCGTTGGTCACCGCGGAGACCCGTACCGCGTCCGAGAGAACACGCTCCCCTCGATCGCCTCGGCGATCGAGCGGGGGGCGGACGCGGTCGAGGTCGACGTCCGGCTCACGAAGGACGGCGTGCCCGTCCTCCTCCACGACGACACCCTCAAGCGGCTCTGGGGCCACGACCGGCCCCTGTCCGGCCTCTCGTACGAGCAGGTGCGCGAGCTGACGTACGGCGGTGTGCCGACCCTGCGCGAGGCGCTCCTCACCGCGGGGGAGCACCGGCTGATGCTGGACCTGCCCGGCGGGAACGAGGCCTCGGTCCGGAAGATCGTCGGCACGGTCCGGGAGTGCGGCGCCGGGGAGCGCGTCTACTACTGCGCCGGGGCCGTCGCCATGCTCCAGGTGCGGGCCGCCGACCCGTCCGCCGAGATCGCCCTGACGTGGACGACGCTCGCCCCGGCCCGGCCCGTCCTGCTCGACGTGGTAAGGCCGAGGTGGCTCAACTACCGCTTCGGACTGGTGAGTCGGGAGCTGACCGAGCGGGTGCACCGGGACGGGCTGCTCGTGTCGGCCTGGACCGCGGACACCACCCGCACCATGCGTAAGCTGATCGTCAACGGGGTCGACGCGGTCACCACGAACCGGGTCGACGCACTCGCCGCCGCCCTGCGAAAGGCTCGCGCATGAACGACCGGATCCGCACCGACATCGCCCACAACGCCCGGGTGTGGAACTACTGGCTGGGCGGCAAGGACAACTACCCGGTGGACCGCGCGGTCGGCGACCAGGTCACCGCCTTCTACCCGAGCATCGGCGAAGTGGCCCGCGCGGACCGGGCGTTCCTCGGCCGGGTGGTGACCCATCTGGCCGCCGACGCGGGGGTGCGCCAGTTCCTCGACATCGGTACGGGCCTGCCGACCGCCGACAACACCCACGAGGTGGCGCAGCGGGTCGCCGCCGACTCCCGGATCGTCTACGTCGACAACGACCCGATCGTCCTCACCCACGCCCGCGCACTCCTGACGAGCGCGCCGGAGGGGGTCACCGAGTACGTGGACGCGGACGCGCGGGACCCGGAGACGATCCTGGCGGCCGCCGGCGCGACGCTCGACCTCTCCCGTCCGGTGGCGGTGCTGATGCTGGGCATCCTCAATTTCGTCCTGGACACCGGCGAGGCCCGGGCGATCGTGAAGACCCTGATGGACGCCCTTCCCTCGGGCAGCTATCTGGTCCTGACCCATCCGACGCTGGAGCCGGAGCTCGGCGGCGAGGGCAACAAGGCCGCGATGGCGTTCTGGAACGAGAACGCGACCCCGCCGATCACGGCCCGCAGCCGGGCCGATGTCACCTCCTTCCTCGACGGGCTCGACCTGCTGGAGCCGGGAATCGTGTCCTGCGCGCGCTGGCGTTCCGAAGAGGCCTCCGTGGTCGCGCAGTTCGGCGCGGTGGGCCGCAAGCCGTAATGGACGGGCGGGGGGACACGCAGGGGGACGCGCGGGGCGACCTGCGCGGCGACATACCCAGGGCCGTGCGGAGCGGCTGGGAGCGGGCGCGGAGCTGGGGCGCGGCGAACCCGTGGGCGGTGGACATCGGGCTCGCGCTGCTCGTGCAGGCGGCGATGACGATGCCGTTCGTCGTGCCGCGCGGGCCCGAGCTGGAGCCGGCGACCTGGCCCGCGTACGGACTGACGACGCTGACCGTGCTGCCGCTGGTCTGGCGGCGGCACGCGCCGCTCGCCGTCCTGCTCGCGATCCTGGCGGCGAGCGCGCTGTACAAGCTGGCCCTCGACGGGCCGGGGCAGCCGCTGCCGTACACCGGGCTCGTCAGCGTCTACACGATCGCCGTGCTGTCGCCGCCCTGGAAGCGGCTGACGACGACGGCCCTGCTCATGGTCGCGGTGCCCGCCTCGGTCGGGCTCAACACCCGCTCCGTACGGGAACTGACCTTCTCCCTCTTCGTGTTCGGCGCCGCCTATGTCTTCGGCAGGCTCCAGGACGCCCGGCAGCGGGAGCACCGGATCGAGGCGGAGCGGGCCGCGTCCCGCGAACGGGCCAGGATCGCCCGGGAGATGCACGACATCCTGTCGCACGCGGTCAGCCTGATGGTCGTGCAGGCGGAGGCGGGACCGGTGGCGGTGCGGACGGCCCCGGAGCGCGCCGAGGCGGCCTTCGACGCGATCTCGGCGACGGGCCGCGACGCGATGACCCAACTGCGGGAGATGCTGGGGGTGTTGCGCGAGGGCTCCGAGAGCGCGGCCGCGCCGCGCGAGCCGCAGCCCGACCTCGCGGGCATTCCCGGGCTGGTCGAGCGGGTCCGGGTCAGCGGCGGCCTGGCCGTCACCTACACGACCGAGGGCGGGGTGCGGGCGCTTCCCCCTGCGACCGGTGCGAGCGCCTACCGGATCGTCCAGGAGGCCCTGACCAACGTGGTCAAGCACGCGCGGGCCCGCACGGTCGACGTCCGGTTGAACCATGAGGAAGGGGTGTTGCGCGTGACCGTCACGGACGACGGGCGCGGCCCGCAGGCAGGGCCGAGCGGCCACGGCCTCGTCGGCATCCGGGAGCGGGCGGCCGCGCACGGCGGCACGGCGGCGATGGGCCCGGGTCCCGGCGGCCGGGGCTTCGAGGTGCGGGTCCTGCTGCCCGTGCCCGCCGGCTCCGCACCCTCCGCGGCGGAGGTGGGGAGATGACGATCCGCGTGGTGGTCGCCGACGACCAGGAGCTGGTCCGCAGCGGTTTCGCGATGATCCTGGACGCGCAGCCGGACATCGAGGTGGTCGCGGAGGCCGGGGACGGGGCGGAGGCCGTCGAGGCGGTGCGCCGCCTCGCGCCGGACGTGGCGCTGCTCGACATCCGGATGCCCCGGACGGACGGCATCGAGGCCTGCCGGACGATCAGTGCGGAGTCCCGCTGCCGGACGGTGATCCTGACGACCTTCGACACCGACGCGTACGTGTACGAGGCGCTGCACGCGGGGGCGAGCGGTTTCCTCCTCAAGGACGTGCGCAGGGACGACCTGGTGCACGCGGTCCGGGTCGTGGCGGCGGGCGAGTCGCTGCTCGCCCCGTCCGTGGCCCGGCGCCTCGTGGAGCAGTACACGGCGGGCGGCCCCCGCAGGACTGCCCCGGACCCCCGGCTCGACGTGCTGACCGGCCGGGAGCGGGAGACGCTGCTGCTGCTCGCGCGCGGGCTGTCGAACGCGGAGATCGCGGCGGAGCTGGTGGTCAGCGACCACACGGTGAAGACCCATGTGGGGAACGTGCTGGCCAAGCTGGGGCTGCGCGACCGGATCCAGGCGGTGATCTGCGCCTACGAGACGGGCCTGGTCGCGGCGGGCACGGCTCCCCCGCCCGGGGGAGGCGGGTAGCCCCGCCCTCCCCCACGTCGGCGAGAAACCCTCCCCCAGGAGACCGCCGGTACGGGCGATCCGCGAATCCTCCCTGGTCAGCAGGATGGAGCCATCAAGAACAACGGCTCACACCACGGGAGTTGACCATGAAGAACACCACCCGCACGCTGCTCGCCGCCGCCCTGGTCCTGGGAGTGGCGGCAGGACCGGCGATCGTCCCGGCGGCGGCCGGGACCCCGCCCGCCGTCGCGCAGCAGGCCTCGGACCCGACCCTGGAGGCGGCGATGTCGGCCGCGATCGCCGGCCTCCCCCGCGCCGACGCGACGGCCGCGCTGGTCCGGGTCGGCGGCACCGAGGGCTCCTGGCAGGGGAGTTCGGGCGTCCGCGACCTGGAGAGCGGCTCGCCGGCCGACCCGGCGGCCCGCTTCCGGGCCGGTTCGGTGACGAAGGTCTTCACGGCCGCGACCGTCCTCCAGCTCGCCGCCGAGGGCCGGATCGACCTGGACCGGTCGGCCCGCTCGTACCTCCCGAAGCTGATACCGCGCTCGTACGGCAAGGTGACCGTCCGCCAGCTCCTGAACCACACGCACGGCATCCCCGCCCCGGACTTCCAGGGCGAGACCGTCGAGGAGTGGTACGAGAACCGCTTCCGGATCCACGACCCCGAGGAGATGGTCCGCTCGGCGACGGCGAAGCCGCGCGAGTTCCGGCCGGGCGAGAAGCAGCACTACCTCAACATCGGCTACACGATCGCCGGTCTGATCGTGGAGCGGGTCACGGGCGACACGTACGAGCGGCAGGTCGAGCGGCGGATCCTGCGGCCGCTCCGCCTTCGTGACAGCTACTTCCCCGGGACGGACCCCGGGATCGCCGGTCCGCACAACCACGGCTACCAGACGATGCGGCTCGACGACGGGACGACCGGGCTGCGGGACGTCACCGTGTGGGGGGTGACGGACGGCTGGGCGGCCGGCGACCTCGTGTCGACCACCGCCGACCTGGAGCGTTTCACCCGGGCCCTGTTCGCGGGCCGGGTGGTGCGCGGGCCGCTCCTGGAGGAGATGTTCACGCTGCCCCAGGTCCCGGACGCGAAGTCGGGCGCCCCGGCGGCCTTCTCCTCCGGCCTGGCGATGAAGCGGCTCGGCGGGCGCGAGGTGTGGGGCAAGACGGGGGGCCGCTGGGGCTACAACGCGGCCATCGCCTCGACCCGCCACGGCGAGCGCACCCTCGTCTACAGCGTCAACTCCACCGATGCCAAGGGCCAGGACACGAACAGGACGGCGCTGAAGGTCATGGTGGCCGCGTACGGCCTCCCCGACTGATCACGGGAGGGACGGCACCACCGCGCGGGCGGGGGCCGTCGCGGCCTCCAGGCGCTTGATCAGCCGGCGTACGACGAGCAGCGGCAGGATCCCGAAGACGCCGAAGGACATGTCGATGACCGACCACCAGAAGGGGATGCCGCGGATCGGCCCGCAGATCAGGGCGAGCGGGATGATGCCGACGCAGGCGATCATCCCGAACTCGACGACCCAGATGTTGCGGACGGGATCGCGGTGGACGCCGTAGAAGGCGACCGCGATGACGAGGTGCGCGAAGGCCAGCCAGTCGGTTCCGTAGAGCACGTACGGCGCCTGCGCGTCGGTGGCCTCAAGACCGCCCCGCACCCGGGTGATCCACTCGGCGAGCCCGGGGAACAGTTCGGCCACGGGGGCCGCCCAGGATGCCAGGGCCTCGTCCAGCAGGCGGAGTTCGGTGACGAGCGGGAAGGCGGTGACTCCGCTCAGGACCAGGCAGACCACGAAGAGGACCAGCCAGCGGCGGATGCGCGTGAGAAGGGCTCTCGGCCCGTTCGAGTCGCTCATGACGGCAGCGTACGCCCATCATGAACGTGTTCAAAAACGGGGGTCGGTTCTCCTCACGGACCGCACGACGGGGGCAGGTTCCCCGCGCGGGCCGCACGACGCGAGCAGGCCACCCTCGCGGACCCGCACGACGCGAGCAGGCCACCCTCGCGGACCCGCACGCCGGGTCTCCGCCCTCACAGCCCGACGATCGCGTTCCACCTCTTCGCGAACCCCTGGCGCTCGTCGGCACGGATGTCGCGGGCGATGGCGAGCCGGCCGCGCATGTCGGCGTCCGGGAAGATCAGCGGGTCCTCGGCGAGGGCGACCAGCTCCTCGTCGCCGGAGTCCGCCAGGACGGCCTGCGCGGCCGGCACCGGGCAGACGTAGTTGACCCAGGCGGCCAGTTCGGCGGCGACCTCGGGCTCGTAGTAGTAGTCGATCAGCTTCTCGGCGTTGGTCTTGTGCCGGGCCTTGTTGGGGATCATGAGGGACTCGGCCCAGAGCTCGCCGCCCTCCTCGGGGACGACGAACTCGATGTCCGGGTTGTCGGCCTGGAGCTGGATGACGTCGCCGGAGTACGCCTGACAGGCGAGCACGTCTCCGGTGGACAGGTCCTTGATGTAGTCGTTGCCGGTGAAGCGGCGGATGTGCTTCTTCCGGACGAGGCCCTCGACCTGCTCGCACAGGGCGTGGAAGTCGTCGGCCGTCCACCGGGTCACGTCGACGCCGTTGCCCTGGAGGAGCAGGGACATGGACTCGTCGAGCCCGGACAGCAGGGTGACCTTGCCGCGCAGGTCGTCGGCCCACAGCTCCTTCGTGGAGCGCAGTTCGCGGCCGAGCTTCCTGCGGTTGTACGCGATGCCGGTGATCCCGGACTGCCAGGGCACGCTGTGCAGCCGGCCCGCGTCGAAGGCGGGGGAGAGCAGCTGCGGGTTGAGGTGCTTCGCGACGTTCGGCTGGCCGGCGCGGTCCATCTCCTGGACCCAGCCGAGGCGGACGAAGCGGGCGGCCATCCAGTCGCTGACGACGATCAGGTCGCGGCCGGTCTCCTGGTGGTTCATCAGGGACGGGCCGATCTTGCCGAAGAACTCGTCGTTGTCGTTGATCTCCTCCGTGTAGCGGACGGAGATCCCGGTGCGCTCGCGGAAGGCGTTCAGCGTCGGCCGCTTGGACGTGTCGTCGTCGTCGGTGTCGATGTAGAGCGGCCAGTTGGCGAAGTCGAGCGTCCGGTCGCGCGCGGACAGGTCGCGGCCGGCCCGGTCCCGCTCGTCGACGAAGGCGGCGGGGACGCCACACCCGGCGAGCGCCGCGGCCGCTCCGACACCGCCGATGCCGCGCAGCAGGGACCGGCGGGACAAGGTGTTCCTGGCTATCGCTCTCACCGGGACAGCATCCCGACCCCTGGCCACCTGCGGCAATGGACGCTCCGTCGAGCGACGGCACGCGGCCCCGACACCCTGTCGACCAGGATGCCGGGGCCGCGTGCGTGGCGCCGGTGGGGATCCGCCCGGAGGGACCCGGAGGGTCTCCGGGTGGGCCCCCGGGGGCATCAGCCCAGGGAGGTCATCACGTGCTTGATGCGCGTGTAGTCCTCGAAGCCGTAGGCGGAGAGGTCCTTGCCGTAGCCGGACTTCTTGTAGCCGCCGTGGGGCATCTCGGCGACGAGCGGGATGTGGGTGTTGATCCACACGCAGCCGAAGTCGAGGGCCTTGGACATGCGCATCGCGCGCGCGTGGTCCTTGGTCCAGACGGAGGAGGCGAGGGCGTACTCGACGCCGTTGGCGAACTCCAGGGCCTGGGCCTCGTCCGTGAAGGACTGGACGGTGATGACCGGGCCGAAGACCTCGTTCTGGACGATCTCGTCGTCCTGCCTGAGGCCGGAGACGACGGTCGGGGCGTAGAAGTAGCCCTTGTCGCCGACACGGTGACCGCCGGCCTCGACCTTGGCGTGCGCGGGGAGGCGCTCGATGAAGCCGGTGACCTGCTTCAGCTGGTTGGCGTTGTTGAGCGGGCCGTAGAGCACGTCCTCGTCGTCCGGCTGGCCGGTCTTCGTCTCGGCGGCGGCCTTGGCGAGGGCGGCGACGAACTCGTCGTGGATGGCCTCGTGGACGAGGACGCGGGTGGCGGCGGTGCAGTCCTGGCCGGCGTTGAAGAAGCCCGCGACGGAGATGTCGCCGACGGCCGCCTCGATGTCGGTGTCCTCGAAGACGACGACCGGGGCCTTGCCGCCCAGCTCCAGGTGGACGCGCTTGACGTCCTTGGCCGCCGACTCGGCGACCTGCATGCCGGCGCGGACCGAGCCGGTGATGGAGGCCATCGCCGGGGTCGGGTGCTCGACCATGGCCTTGCCCGTCTCGCGGTCACCGCAGATGACGTTGAAGACGCCCTTGGGGACGATCTGCCCGATGATCTCGGCCATCAGGACGGTCGACGCGGGGGTCGTGTCCGAGGGCTTGAGGACGACGGTGTTGCCCGCGGCGAGGGCCGGGGCGAACTTCCACACGGCCATCATCATCGGGTAGTTCCACGGCGCGACCTGGGCACAGACGCCCACGGGCTCGCGGCGGATGATGGAGGTCATGCCCTCCATGTACTCGCCGGCCGAGCGGCCCTCCAGCATGCGGGCGGCGCCGGCGAAGAAGCGGATCTGGTCCACCATCGGCGGAACCTCCTCGCTCCCGACGAGGGCGGTCGGCTTGCCGGTGTTCAGCACCTCGGCGGCGATGAGGTCCTCGGCGCGCTCCTCGAAGGCGTCGGCGATCTTGAGGAGTACCTTCTGGCGCTCGGCCGGGGTGCTGTCGCGCCAGGCGGGGAAGGCGGCCGCGGCGGCCTCCATGGCGGCGTCGACGTCGGCCTGGCCCGAGAGCGGGGAGGTGGCGTACACCTCGCCGGTGGCCGGGTTGACCACCTCGATGGTGCGGCCGTCGGCCGCGTCGCGGAACTCCCCGTTGATGTAGTTACGCAGCCGGCGCAGCTCGGTGGTCACTTGCCACCCCTCCTGTCACGTTCTGTCTTCGCACGTCCTTGTGCGGTGTCCCGATGGGCGAGACACCTCAGCCTAGTCGCTCGACAGACGCTTTCAACAGCCCCGACCCTCCCCAACTTCGGATTCGGTGAGATTCAGAGCCGCTCACAACGGATTTCATCACTCCGGGCTTGCATGACTGACCATCTCGGTGCACAGTGAAGTCGTGGCCAGTCGAAGCACAGACTCCAGAACCGGAACCGGTTCGTCCCCGACGATCGATGCCGTCTCCCTGGCAATCATCGAACAGCTCCAGCAGGACGGCCGCCGTCCTTACGCGGCGATAGGCAAGGCCGTCGGCCTCTCCGAAGCCGCGGTGCGCCAACGCGTGCAGAAGCTGCTCGACCAGGGCGTCATGCAGATCGTCGCCGTCACCGACCCGCTCACCGTGGGATTCCGGCGCCAGGCGATGGTCGGTATCAACGTCGAGGGTGACCTCGATCCGGTTGCGGAGGCGCTGACGGCCATGGCCGAATGCGAGTACGTGGTGATGACCGCGGGCTCCTTCGACCTGATGGTGGAAATCGTCTGCGAGGACGACGACCACCTGCTGGATGTGATCAACAAGCGCATCCGCACCCTCCCCGGCGTGCGCTCCACCGAGAGCTTCGTCTACCTCAAGCTCAAGAAGCAGACCTATATGTGGGGAACCCGATAGCCGTGAGCAAGGACCTCTCCAAGACCGCCTACGACCACCTGTGGATGCACTTCACCCGCATGTCGTCGTACGAGAACTCGCCCGTTCCCACCATCGTGCGTGGTGAGGGCACCTACATCTTCGACGACAAGGGCAAGCGCTACCTCGACGGTCTCGCGGGTCTGTTCGTCGTCAACGCCGGACACGGCCGCCACGAACTCGCCGAGGTCGCGTACAAGCAGGCCCAGGAGCTCGCGTTCTTCCCCGTGTGGTCGTACGCGCACCCCAAGGCCGTGGAGCTCGCCGAGCGTCTGGCCGACTACGCCCCGGGCGACCTGAACAAGGTCTTCTTCACCACCGGTGGCGGCGAGGCCGTCGAGACCGCGTGGAAGCTCGCCAAGCAGTACTTCAAGCTGCAGGGCAAGCACACCAAGTACAAGGTCATCTCGCGTGCGGTCGCCTATCACGGCACCCCCCAGGGCGCCCTGTCCATCACGGGTCTCCCCGCCCTGAAGGCCCCCTTCGAGCCGCTGGTCCCCGGCGCGCACAAGGTGCCGAACACCAACATCTACCGCGCCCCGATCCACGGCGACGACCCGGAGGCCTTCGGTCGCTGGGCCGCCGACCAGATCGAGCAGCAGATCCTCTTCGAGGGCCCCGAGACCGTCGCGGCCGTCTTCCTGGAGCCGGTGCAGAACGCCGGCGGCTGCTTCCCGCCGCCGCCCGGCTACTTCCAGCGCGTCCGCGAGATCTGCGACCAGTACGACGTGCTCCTCGTCTCCGACGAGACGATCTGCGCCTTCGGCCGCCTCGGCACGATGTTCGCCTGTGACAAGTTCGGCTACGTGCCGGACATGATCACCTGCGCCAAGGGCATGACCTCGGGCTACTCCCCGATCGGCGCCTGCATCGTCTCGGACCGCATCGCGGAGCCGTTCTACAAGGGCGACAACACCTTCCTCCACGGCTACACCTTCGGTGGCCACCCGGTGTCGTCGGCGGTCGCGATCGCCAACCTCGACATCTTCGACAAGGAAGGCCTGAACCAGCACGTGCTGGACCAGGAGGGCAACTTCTTCGACACCCTGAAGAAGCTGCACGACCTCCCGATCGTCGGCGACGTCCGCGGCAACGGCTTCTTCTACGGCATCGAGCTCGTCAAGGACAAGGTCACCAAGGAGTCCTTCACCGACGAGGAGACCGAGCGCGTCCTGTACGGCTTCCTCTCCAAGGCGCTCTTCGAGAACGGCCTGTACTGCCGGGCCGACGACCGTGGCGACCCGGTCATCCAGCTGGCCCCGCCGCTCATCGCCGACCAGGGCACCTTCGACGAGATCGAGGGCATCCTGCGGTCGGTGCTGACCGAGGCGTGGACCAAGCTGTAGCAGCGGCCTGGACCGAGCAGCACAGGTCCCCCAGGCATCACGCCGCCCTCACGGCGTGACAACGGCCCGGGCATGCCGCCATCCGAGTGGATGGCGGCGGCCCGGGCCGCGTGCTGTCCGTACAAGCGGATCTGAATCCTTACGGTGCCGAGTGACCCACAGGCCCGTCTCCTCGTTCCCCCGTACGGGGGACACGGGGGAATACACATCAGATCCGACATCGAGGTGTACGCGATGGCCCCACCGGACAACGACGTGCTCTGGGCGCGTTCCCTGCACTGCGCCCTGGGCGGTTCGGACGCCCTCAGCGGCGTCTCCCTCGGCGTCCGCGAGGGCGAGATCCTCGCCCTCGTCGGCCCGCGCGGCAGCGGCAAGACCACCCTCATGCGCTGCCTGTCCGGGCAGCTCGTCGCCCAGCAGGGCGAGGTCTGGTTCAACAGCAGCCCCGTCCACACCCTCGGCCAGGCCCAGCGCGAACGGCTCCTCCGTGACCGCTTCGGCTGGATCGCCCCCGAGCCGGGCCTCGTCCCCGAACTCACCGGCTGGGAGAACGTCGCCCTGCCCCTGCTGCTCCGCGGCGCCTCCCACCGGGCCGCGAAGACCGCCGCCGCCGAATGGCTGGAGCGCCTCGACATCGGCGTCTGCGCCCGCAAGCGCCCGCACGCGCTCACCCACTCCCAGCGCCAGCGGATCGCGATCGCCCGCGCCCTCGTCACCACCCCGTCGGTGCTCTTCGCCGACGAGCCCACCGCCACGCTGCACCGGGCCGACGGGGCGCAGGTGCTGCGCACCCTGACCGCCGCGGCCCGCTCGCACGGCATCACGGTGCTCCTCGCCACCCTCGACGGCGAGGTGGCGGCGCTCGCCGACCGCACGGTCGCCCTCCTCGACGGACGCCGGGTCGGCACCGTCCCCCCGGCTTCAGGGGCGGAGGGCGTCACCGCGTGCTCGCTCTCCGTCTAGCCCGCGGGACCCACCCCCTCGTCCTGACGCGGCGGCTCCTCGTCGCCGCCGCGGCCGCGGGGGTGGGTTTCCTGCTGCTCTGCACCCTCGGATACGCCGTCGGGCACCCTGCCCAGTCCTCGGCCTCGGTCCTGCGCCTGCTGTGGTGCGTCCTGCCGCTCGCCGCCACGGTCCAGTTCGCCGTGGCCGTGGCCCGCACCGACCCCAGCACCCGGCCGCGCCCCGGACTCTCGGCGGTCGGCCTCGGCCCGGTCCGGCTCACCGCCGTCGCGGCGGCGTCGACGGCGGTCGCCTGCACGCTCGGCTCGATGGTCGCGCTCCTGTTCTACCTGCACCTGCGCGGCGACATCACGGGCCTGCCCTTCGACGGGGCCGCGGCCGAGCTGCTCGCCGCCGACCAGCCGCTGCCACTGGCCGCCGCCCTCACCCTGCTGGCGATCCTGCCGGTCGTCGCCGCCACGGCGGCGGGCCTCGCGCTGCGCCCGCGCTCCGCTCCCGCCGAGCCGGAGGGCGTCGAGAAGCCGGTGCCGTCCGGTCTGCCCTGGGGTGTCGCCCTGGTCGCCGTCGGCCTGGCCATCGAGACGTACGCCGGCCGCAGCGGTCCGGGGGACGGCCTCCCGCTGCCCGGTCGCTTCGACGGCAACCCCGCGGGCGTCCTCGCCGGCTGGGTCCTCACCGCCTTCGGCCTCGCCCTCGCGGGCCCGGGACTCACGTACGGCTGCGGCCGGCTCCTCCAGGCCGTCCGGCCGGGCGCCACCCGGCTGCTCGCGGGCCGCGTCCTGATGGACGAGTCCCGCCGTATCGGCCGCCCGCTCGGGGTCGTCTCCGCCGTCCTCTCCGGGACACTCGCGGCGGCCGCGCTGTACGCCTCCGACTCGGGTCCGGCCGCCTTCGGACCGCTCACCGGGCTCGGCGCCGCCCTGGTCATGGCCTGCACGACGGCGACGCTCCTCACGGCGGCACTGGAGTCCAAGCAGTGCCGCGCGCACACCACCGAGGCGCTCCTGCGCCTCGGCGCCCCGCCCACGGTCCTGCGGACGGCCGCCCTGATGCGGGCGGGCGCGCTCCTCGCCGTCTTCCTGCCGCTCACCTGGATCGTGGCGGAACTGGCGGCCCTCCCCCTGACGGGCTGACCCCCGACGGGCCGGAGCCGCCCGGCCGGGACCGGCGGCACCGGAGCGGCGCACGACAGGCACCGCCCGTGGCCTGCCCGGCCACCCTCGGGATGTTCCCGGCTCCGCCGCGCGGCGGAGGGGGACCCGCCCACGGGCGGACGCGTCCTCGGTCCCGGGCCGGAAGGCCCGGGCCATGACACCGAAGACACTGACGGCCACGTGGCCTTCCTGGGCGGGCCGCGCCGCTCTCGTGTGGTCGCTGCTGTACGCCGCAGGGGCGCGCTGGCCGCCGTCACGGGCCCCGCGTTCGGATACGCGCTCCTCGGCAAGGGCACCGGCACGGGACCCGAGACGGCCTCGGCAGCGCTCTACGGGACCGCGGCCGTCCTCGCGTACGCGCTGCTCCGCCGGCCGGGCGTCCGATGGCTCTCGACAGCCGCCTGGGCCGTCGTCGCGCTCTGTCTGACCTCGGGCTTCGCCGCCCTCCTCAGCCCCCTCCACCTGCTGTTCTTCCTGTCCCGCAACCAGCCGCCGGTCGACTGGGCGGCCCTGGTCAACCAGACCGTCGCCGTCCTCGGCGCGATCCTCTGGGCCTGCGCCGCCCTCGCCCACCGCCGTCACGCGTGCTGAGGGGTGTCCTGCCGATCGGGCCGGATCAGGGAGCGGCGCTGGTGTCCCCGGCGCCCGCCAGCACCACCACGTCCTCCACCCGGAACTCCACCGCGACCCCGGCGCCCTCGGCCGGCGCCAGGCTCAGCGGGAACTCAGCCTCCAGCGCGGGCCCGTCCGCCGGCCGGAGCCGTACGGCGACGCGGTCGCCCCGGAAGGTCCGGGACTCGACCGTCCAGTCCCGGGGCCCCTCCCCCGCGAGCCGCACCCCGCCGGGCCGGACGAGCAGCCGCCGCTCGCCCTGCTGCGAGCCCTCCGGCACCGGGATCCGGCCCCACGCGGTCTCCGCGACGCTCCCGCTCACCCGCGCCGCCACCACGTTGTCGAAGCCCAGGAAGCGGGCCACGAACTCCGAGGCCGGCCGTGACCACACCTCGACGGGTGCACCCGACTGGGCGATCCGCCCGTCCCGCATCACGACGACCCGGTCGGCGAGCGCGAAGGCCTCGCCCTGGTCGTGGGTGACGGCGAGGACCGTCGTCCCGAGCCGCCCGAAGAGCTGCCGCAGCTCGACGACGAGCCGCTCCCGCAGGCCCCGGTCGAGCTGCCCGAGCGGCTCGTCCAGCATGAGGAGCCGGGGCCGCGGCGCCAGGGCCCGCGCCAGCGCCACCCGCTGCTGCTCGCCGCCGGAGAGCGCCGAGACGGAGCGCCGCTCGGCCCCGGGAAGCCCGACGAGTTCGAGCAGGTCCCGTACCCGCTCCGCCTGCTCGGCCTTGCCCGCCCCTCGCATCCGCGGCCCGAAGGCGATGTTCCCGCCGACGTCCCGCTGCGGGAACAGCTGGTGATCCTGGAACATCAGGCCGACACCCCGCCGGTGCACCGGCACCCCCGCCTGGTCGGCGCCGGCCAGCAGCACCCGGCCGCCGTCCAGCGCCTGGAGCCCCGCGACGGCCCGGAGCAGCGTGGACTTGCCGCTGCCGCTGGGCCCGAGCACACACACGATCTCGTGCTCGGCGACCTCCAGGTCCACGGCGTCGAGCGCGGCCCGCTCCCCGAACCGTACGGTCGCGTCCTCGATCGAAAGCATCAGAACTCCCCGGAGGTCCGGTCGGTGCGCAGCCGTTCGAGCAGGAGCAGGGACACCGCGCACACCACCATCAGAATCGTCGAGAGGGCCATCGCCTGGCCGTAGTTGAGCTCCCCCGGCCGCCCGAGGAGCCGCGCCACCGCCACCGTCAGCGTCGGGCTGTCCGGCCGCGCGATGAAAACGGTCGCGCCGAACTCGCCGAGCGACACGGCGAAGGCGAACCCGGCGGCGACTAGCAGCGCCCGCCGCACCAGCGGCAGGTCCACCTCCCGCCAGGCCCGCCACGGCGAGGCGCCGAGCACGGCCGCCGCCTCCCGCAGCCGCTCGTCCACGGCCCGCAGCACCGGCAGCATCGTCCGGACGACGAAGGGCACGCCGACCAGGGCCTGCGCGAGCGGTACGAGGATCCAGCTGGCCCGCAGGTCGAAGGGCGGCTCGTCGAGCGTGATGAGGAAGCCGAAGCCGACGGTGACGGCCGACACCCCGAGCGGCAGCATGAGCAGCCCGTCGAAGCCGCGTACGAGCCGCCCGGCGCGCCTGGTCAGCGCGGCGGCGGCGAGCCCGCCGACGACGAGGGCGATCAGGGTGGCGACGACGGCGTACCGCAGCGAGTTCCCGATCGTGTCGAGCAGGGGCACGAGGAAGGTGCCGGACGGGTCCGTGGTCTGCAGGGCCCGGTAGTAGTCGAGCCCGTATCCCTGGGAGGTGGCGAAGGACCGCTCGACGAGCACACCGAGCGGCAGCACGATCAGCAGGGCGACGGAGAGCAGGACGGCGGCGAACAGCGCCCACTGCCCGATGCCCCGGGGCCGGCGCGCCGTCTCCTCGGGCGCCACCATCCTCAGCGCGCTCTCCCGCCGGCGGACGGTCCTGGCGTGCACGGCGAGGACGGCGCCGACGGCGACGAACTGCACCATGGTGAGGACGGCCGCCGTCGTCAGATCGAAGCGGACGACGGTCTGCCGGTAGATCTCCGTCTCAAGGGTCGAGTACGTGGATCCGCCGAGGATCTGGACGACGGCGAAGGAGCTCGCGGTGAAGAGGAAGACCATCAGCGCGGCCGCGGCGACGGACGGGGCCAGCGCCGGCAGCGTCACGGTCCGCCAGGCCCGCCAGCGGGCGGCGCCCAGGACCCGCGCGGCCTCCTCCTGGCGCGGGTCGAGCTGCGCCCACAGGCCGCCGACGGTCCGTACGACGACGGCGTAGTTGAAGAACACATGGGCGATCAGGATCGCCCAGACCGTGGTGTCGAGCCGCACGCCCCACAGCTCGTCGAGGAGCCCGCCGCGACCGACGAGCGCCAGGAAGGCCGTACCGACCATGACGGTCGGCATCACGAAGGGCACGGTCACGACGGCGCGCAGCAGCCCCTTGCCGCGGAAGTCGAAACGCGCGAAGACGTACGCGCCGGGCAGGGCGATCAGCAGGGTGAGACCGGTGGAGGCGAGGGCCTGCCACAGCGTGAACCACAGGACGTCGAGGATCTCCGGCCGGCTCAGCGCCTCGCCGAACCGCCCGAACTGCCACACCCCGTCGACCCGCAGCCCGCGCTCGACGATCGAGACGACGGGCCAGGCGAAGAAGAGCGCGAAGAAGGCGACGGGCACGACCATCAGGCCGAGCCGCGCCGCGCTTCCCCGGCGGTCGGGGACTACTTCAGAACGAGCGACGACCACTGCTGGATCCACGGGTCACGCTTCTCGGCGATCTTCTCGGGCGCCATGGTCTCGGGCTGCTCGACGACCACCCCGTGCTTGGTGAAGAGCTCCGGCAGGGCCGCGTCCTTCGCCACCGGGTTGACGAACATCTGGAGCGGCATGTCCTCCTGGAACTTCTTCGAGATCAGGAAGTCGATCAGCGCCTTGCCGCCCTCGGGGTTCTTCGCCCCGTTCAGCAGGCCCGCGAACTCGATCTGCCGGAAGCAGGTGCCGGTGGAGACCCCGGTGGGGGCCACCTTCGGCTGCGGCTCGCCGTAGAGCACCTCGACCGGCGGGCTGGAGGCGTACGAGACGACGAGCGGCCGGTCGCCCTTGGCCTGCTTGCCGCCGGCCGAGCCGGAGAACTCCTGGTTGTAGGCGAGCTCCCAGCTGTCGACGGTCTTCACGCCGTTGGCCTTGAGCTTCGTCCAGTAGTCCTGCCAGCCTCCCCCAGAGGCTTCGCCCTGGGAGGCACCCCCACGATCGCCGTACTTCGCGGCCGTACCGAGGAGGAAGCCGAGGCCCGGGGAGGACCGCTCGGGGTTCTCGACGACGAGCAGGTCCTTGTAGGCGGGCTTCGCCAGGTCGTCGAAGGTCACCGGCGGCGCCAGCTTCTTGTCCGCGAACCACTTCTTGTCGTAGTTGACGCAGATGTCACCGGTGTCGATCGGCGTGACCCGGTTCTCCTTGTCGAGGCGGTACGTGGCCGGGATCCGGTCGACGCCCTTCGCCTCGTACGGGACGAAGATCCCGTTGTCGAGGGCGCGGGACAGCAGGGTGTTGTCGACGCCGAAGAAGACGTCGCCCTGCGGGGAGCCCTTGGTCAGGATCTCCTTGTTGACGGCCTCGCCCGCGTCGCCGGCCTTCAGGACCTTGACCTTGAAGCCGGTCTCCTTCGTGAACTCGGCCAGCACCTCCTTGGAGGCGTTGAACGAGTCGTGGCTCACGAGGGTCACGGTCTTCGGCGCGGGTGCGCCGGTCTTGCCCGCGGCGTCGCGGACCTCCTCCGTGCCGCAGGCGGCGAGGGTGGTGACGCCGAGCGCCGCGACGAGCGCGGCGGCGGCCATTCTCTTCGTGCCGGACGAGATGGTGGTGCTCACTGAGATTCCTCCTGGGTGTGACCAGGAAGAGACGCGGCCCTGCCCGCGTCCGGCGGAAACCGGCCGCGGGCAGGGCGCAACAGCTTGAGTTAACGACCGAACTTCCTACCCAGAATGACCTGGGCAAGGTTCAGAGGGTCTGCGGTCCTACGGTGACCGCACTCTCAGCGCTGTGGCGCTCCCCTGTCGGAATATGGAGATGTGTTCGACCTCAGAGTACAAGGTCAGCGCTCGGAGGCCGCCAGCTGTCCACAGGCACCGTCGATCTCCTGGCCCCGGGTGTCCCGGACGGTCACCGGCACGCCGTGGCGGGCGATGGCGTCGACGAAGGCCTTCTCGTCCTCCGGACGGGACGCCGTCCACTTCGAACCGGGGGTCGGGTTCAGCGGGATGAGGTTGACGTGCACCCGCTTGTTCTTGAGCAGCCGGCCGAGGAGGTCGCCGCGCCACGCCTGGTCGTTGATGTCGCGGATGAGCGCGTACTCGATGGAGACCCGGCGGCCCGACTTCTCCGCGTACTCCCAGGCGGCGTCGAGGACCTCGCGCACCTTCCAGCGGGTGTTCACCGGCACGAGGGTGTCGCGCAGCTCGTCGTCCGGGGCGTGCAGCGAGACCGCGAGGCGGCACTTGAAGCCCTCGTCGGCGAACCGCTGCATGGCCGGCACGAGACCGACCGTGGACACGGTGATCCCGCGCTGCGAGAGGCCCAGGCCGTCGGGCTCGGGGTCGGTGAGGCGGCGGATCGCGCCGACGACCCGCTTGTAGTTGGCGAGCGGCTCGCCCATGCCCATGAAGACGATGTTCGAGAGGCGCGCCGGTCCCCCGGGCACCTCCCCGTCCCGCAGGGAGCGCATGCCGTCCACGATCTGGTGCACGATCTCGGCGGTCGACAGGTTCCGGTCGAGCCCGGCCTGCCCGGTCGCGCAGAACGGGCAGTTCATCCCGCAGCCCGCCTGCGAGGAGATGCACATGGTCACCCGGTCCGGGTAGCGCATGAGCACCGACTCGACGAGCGTGCCGTCGTGCAGCCGCCACAGGGTCTTACGGGTGGTGTCGTCGTCGCACGAGATGTGCCGGACGACGGACATCAGGTCGGGGAGCAGCTCGCCGGCCAGCTTCTCCCGCGAGGCGGCCGGGATGTCGGTCCACTGGGCGGGGTCGTGCGCGTACCGCGCGAAGTAGTGCTGCGACAGCTGCTTGGCCCGGAAGGGCTTCTCGCCGATCGCGGCGACGGCTTCCTTGCGCTCGGCGGGCGACAGGTCGGCCAGGTGCCGCGGCGGCTTCTTGGCTCCCTTGGGGGCGATGAAAGTGAGTTCTCCGGGCACGGGACGGGCCACGATCGGGTGTCTCCTCAGACGGCACGAGGTCCGGACAGCCCCGCGTCGGCGGGAAGCGCGGCATGACGATGCCGAAGCCAGGAGACCTCACTGGAGCGCCCTCGCGGTGGCGAGGACGACGGAAGGGCCCGCGGCGCGCGCGCCACGAGCCCTTCCAGAGTACCCGCTGTCCGTCAACCCTTTCCGACGAAGAGGGCCGGCGGCCGTCACACCACCGGCGCCGCCGGCAGCAGGGAGCCGAGCCGGTCCGTGCTCAGCCGGTGCCGACGAACAAGGCCAGCAGCAGCCACACCACCGGCGCAGTCGGCAGCAACGAGTCGAGCCGGTCCATGATCCCGCCATGGCCCGGGAGCAGCGTGCCCATGTCCTTGATGCCGAGATCGCGCTTGATCATCGACTCGCCGAGGTCGCCGAGCGTCGCGCTCGCCGCCACGGCGAGACCGAGGATCAGGCCCTGCCACCAGGTCCCGTCGTCGATCATGAACTCCATGCACAGCGCGCCCGCCGCCATCGCGAAGGCCAGCGCGCCGACGAGACCCTCGCGGGTCTTGCCGGGGCTGATCCTCGGAGCCAGCTTGTGCTTGCCGAAGCGCCAGCCGACCGCGTACGCCCCGGTGTCGCTGACCACCGTCAGGATCAGGAAGGTCAGCACCCGCTGCGGACCGTCGTCCGCAGTGAGCAGCATCGCCACGAACGTCGCCAGGAAGGGCACGTAGAACGCGGCGAAGACGCCCGCCGTGACGTCCTTCAGGTAACCCTCGGGGGGCTCCGTCATCCGCCAGACGAGTACCGCGAGCGCCGTGAGCGCCATGGCCACCCAGGCGCCCTCGGGGCCCCTGACGTAGCCGGCGACGACCATCGCCGCGCCGCCGACCGCGAGCGGCACCAGTGGAGCCTTGATGGCCTTGCGCTCCTGAAGGCGGGAGGTGAGCTCCCACAGACCGACGACCACGGCGACCGCGATCACTCCGACGAAGGCCGGCTTCCAGATGAACAGCGAGGCGATGATGACGGCACCGAGGCCGACTCCGACCCCTATGGCCGCGCCCAGGTCCCGCCCCGCGCTCTTCTTCTGCCGTGGCGCCGTCGGCGCGGGCGGCGGAGGCGGGGTGGGGCTGGACATGGGCTCCTGCGGGTGCTCGTGCGGCGTCTCGTCACGGAACAGGGGACCGCTCTGGTGAGCGGCCCCCCGGCCGTGACCGTCCTGGAATCCGCCGGCGGGAACGTCGGGCACGATGGGCATGGGCCGAGTCTGCGCCGCCTGATGCCGATCGTATGCGGGACCCGCCGGGGCAGGCCCCTGGTCGGGTCCCCGGCGGTCGGTGCCGCCCGGGGCCCCCCAGGAAGAGTCGTTCATCAGACCTCGAGCAGCTCGGCTTCCTTGTGCTTGAGCAGCTCGTCCACCTGCGCGACGTACTTCGCGGTGGAGTCGTCGAGCTCCTTCTCGGCGCGACGCACGTCGTCCTCGCCGGACTCCTTGTCCTTGACCAGCTTGTCGAGGGCGTCCTTGGCCTTGCGGCGCACGGCGCGGATGGAGACCTTCGAGTCCTCGGCCTTGCCGCGGGCGACCTTGATGTACTCGCGGCGCCGCTCCTCCGTCAGCTCGGGGAAGTTCACCCGGATGATGCTGCCGTCGTTGCTGGGGTTCACACCCAGGTCCGAGTCGCGGATGGCCTGCTCGATGTTGCGCAGAGCGGTCTTGTCGAACGGGGTCACCACCGCCATGCGCGGCTCCGGCACGGAGAACGACGCGAGCTGGTTGATGGGGGTGAGGGCGCCGTAGTAGTCCGCCACGATCTTGTTGAACATCGCCGGGTGCGCACGGCCGGTGCGGATCGCGGCGAAGTCCTCCTTGGCCACCACGACGGCCTTCTCCATCTTCTCCTCGGCCTCGAGGAGGATTTCTTCGATCACCACATGCTCCTGCGTGTCGTCGCTTTGTGTCCTGCACGGTGGGTACGACCGGCAGGGCTCTGTCCATCCCCTTGCGGGGCGGTTCCCGGTTCGGCTGTCAGGCCCGGGTGCCCTGGTCGCTCACGAGCGTGCCGATCTTCTCACCCTTCACCGCGCGAGCGATATTGCCCTCGGTGAGCAGTTCGAAGACGAGGATCGGGAGCTTGTTGTCCCGGCACAGGGTGATGGCGGTGGCGTCGGCGACCTTGAGGTCGCGGGAGAGCACCTCGCCGTACTCCAGCGCGTCGAACTTCACCGCGCCGGGGTTGGCCTTCGGGTCGGAGTCGTAGACGCCGTCCACACCGTTCTTGCCCATGAGCAGGGCCTCGGCGTCGATCTCCAGGGCTCGCTGGGCAGCGGTGGTGTCGGTGGAGAAGTACGGCATGCCCATGCCCGCGCCGAAGATGACCACGCGGCCCTTCTCCAGGTGGCGCACGGCGCGCAGCGGGATGTACGGCTCGGCGACCTGGCCCATGGTGATGGCGGTCTGGACGCGCGAGTCGATGCCCTCCTTCTCCAGGAAGTCCTGGAGGGCGAGGCAGTTCATCACGGTGCCGAGCATGCCCATGTAGTCGGAGCGGGCCCGGTCCATGCCGCGCTGCTGGAGCTCGGCGCCACGGAAGAAGTTGCCGCCGCCGATCACCACCGCGATCTCCGCGCCGTCGCGGACGACCGCCGCGATCTCACGCGCGATGGCGTGCACGACGTTGGGGTCGACGCCCAGGCCGGTACCGCCGGAGAAGGCTTCTCCGGACAGCTTCAGCATGTAGCGGCCGGCCTTTTTGCCGTTGTTGTCGTCGCCCTGTACGGCGCCCTGGTTCATGGAGATCTCCTCGTGCACATACGAAGGAGGCCATTGCCTTGGGTCCTCGCGGGTATCCCGTACGGCAATGGCCTCCTCGTCAGATCTGCGGTCGTCCTGCGCGGTGGCGGACGACTGCCTCAGACCCTACCGGGGTCCGGTGTCCGTCGCGTTCGCGGACGGACTCAGATGCCGACCTTGATGCGCGTGAAGCGCTTCAGGGTGACACCGGCCTCGTCCAGGACCTGCTGGACGGACTTCTTGTTGTCCAGGGCGTACGGCTGGCCGAGCAGCGTGGCGTCCTTGAAGAAGCCGTTGACGCGACCCTCGACGATCTTCGGGAGCGCGGCCTCGGGCTTGCCCTCGGCGCGGGTGGTCTCCTCGGCGACGCGACGCTCGGTCTCGACGACCTCGGCCGGAACGTCCTCACGGGTGAGGTACTTCGGCGCGAAGGCGGCGATGTGCTGGGCGATGCCCTTGGCGACGGCGGCGTCGGCCTTGTCGAACTCGACGAGGACACCGATCTGCGGCGGGAGGTCCGGCATCGTGCGGTGCATGTACGCGAAGACGAAGCCGTCGGCGTACTGCGCGAAGCGGTCCAGGACGATCTTCTCGCCGAGGTTGGCGTTGGCCTCGTCGACGAACGCCTGCACGGTCTTGCCGGCCTCGATCTCGGAGGCGAGCAGCGCCTCGATGTCGGCCGGGGCGGTGGCGGCGACGTGCGCGGCCAGCTGGTTGGCGACGGCCTGGAACTTGTCACCCTTGGCGACGAAGTCCGTCTCGCACTTCAGCTCGACGAGGACACCGGAGGTGTTGTCGTCGGCGATGAGGGAGACCACGGCGCCGTTCTCGGCAGAGCGGCCCTCGCGCTTGGCGACGCCCTTCTGACCCTTGATGCGCAGCGCCTCGACGGCCTTGTCGACGTTGCCGTCGGCCTCGTCCAGGGCCTTCTTGCAGTCCATCATGCCGGCGCCGGTGAGCTCGCGGAGCTTCTTGACGTCAGCGGCGGTGTAGTTCGCCATGAGTCTGTTTCTCTCTCGAAGTCTGAAAGATCGGGCGGGTCCACGGGTGGACGGCGGGGGCTTCGTGAGCCCCCGCCGTCGTCACCCGAAGGTCCTGAAGGGTCAGGCCTGCTCGGCGTCCGCGGCCGGAGCCTCGGTGGCCTCGGCAGCGGCCTCGGCCGGAGCGGCCTCGGCAGCGGGCGCCTCGGCGGCGGGGGCCTCGGCGGCGGGGGCCTCGGCGTCGTCGGCCTTCTTCTCGCCCTCGAGCAGGTCGCGCTCCCACTCGGCGAGGGGCTCGCCGGCGGCCTTCTCGCCCGGCTTCGAGTCACCGGTCGCGGCACCGGAACGGGCGATGAGGCCCTCGGCGACGGCGTCGGCGATCACGCGGGTGAGCAGGGTGACGGAGCGGATCGCGTCGTCGTTGCCCGGGATCTTGTAGTCGACCTCGTCGGGGTCGCAGTTGGTGTCGAGGATCGCGACGACCGGGATCTTGAGCTTGCGAGCCTCGCCGACGGCGATGTGCTCCTTCTTGGTGTCCACGATCCAGACGGCGCTGGGCACCTTGGACATCTCGCGGATACCACCGAGGGTCTTCTCCAGCTTGGCCTTCTCACGCGAGAGGACCAGGAGCTCCTTCTTGGTGAGACCCGAGGCGGCGACGTCCTCGAAGTCGATCTGCTCGAGCTCCTTGAGGCGCTGCAGACGCTTGTAGACGGTGGAGAAGTTGGTGAGCATGCCACCGAGCCAACGCTGGTTGACGTACGGCATGCCGACACGCGTCGCCTGCTCGGCGATGGCCTCCTGGGCCTGCTTCTTCGTACCGACGAACATGATGGAGCCGCCGTGCGCGACGGTCTCCTTGACGAACTCGTAGGCGCGGTCGATGTACGACAGCGACTGGAGCAGGTCGATGATGTAGATGCCGTTGCGCTCCGTGAAGATGAAGCGACGCATCTTCGGGTTCCAACGACGGGTCTGGTGACCGAAGTGGACGCCGCTCTCCAGCAGCTCCCGCATCGTGACGACGGCCATGGCCGTATCTCCTTGGGTTTCTCGGTTGTATTCCTGACGCCCCGACGCGCCATGCCCACAAGGGACCGAAAGGCGCTGCCACAGCCGGTGAGGGTTATGGCGGGGCGTGCGAAGTCGACCCGGTGACCCGAGTCGCCATAGGAAGTGTACGGGACCCCGGGAGCGGCGGGTGACGGCGCTGTCCACAACCGGCGGGTAGTCCACAGAAACCGTCTCCGACCCCTGTGAACCGGTCACCCCGGGGAGCCTTTCCCCATGCACCTCGTGACCTTGCTCCTGACCCTCGGCCTGCTGTGGCCGGTGGGCCCTCCCCCGCCCGAGATCCTCCGCGGCTGGCAGCCCCCGGCGGGCCCGTACGGCCCCGGCCACCGCGGCGTCGACCTGGCGGCGCCCGCCGGCAGTCCGGTGCGCGCCCCGGCGGCGGGCACGGTCTCCTTCGCGGGCCCGGTGGGCGGCCGGGGGGTCCTCACCCTGACCTTCCCGGGCACGGGCGCTCCCCCGCTGCGTACGACCTTCTCCCCGGTGACCCCGCTGGTGAGGGCCGGCACCCGGGTCGCCGCCGGTACGCCCGTCGCCCGGGTCGCACCGGGCACGCACTGCCCGGAGACCTGCCTCCACTGGGGCCTGCTCCGCGGCAGGACGTATCTGAACCCGCTGCTCCTGGTCGGAAGGGCGCCGTCCCGGCTCCTGCCGGTCGGCGGCGGATCAGGGTCGGACAGGCCCTAGGGGCGACGGTCAGGCCGGGGAGCCGTTGACGCCGTGGAGGGCCATCGCGACCGCCGCCTCGGCGATCTGCGTCGGGTCTTCCGCGGCGCCGAGCTCGATGCGGCGGACGGCCGCGTCGACGACGCCCTGGAGGAGCATGGCGCCCAGGCGGGGCTCGGGCTGACCGAGGGCGGCGAGGGCTTCGACGATCATGGCGACGAGGCCACCGTGGGCCGCGCGGATCTTCTCGCGGGCCCCGTCGTCCAGCTCGCTCGCCGAGATCGCGACGACGGCCCGGTGGCGCCGGTCCCCGACCAGGGCCAGCTGGGTGCGGACATACGCCTCGACCTTGCCCTCGGGCGTCTCGGCGCCCGCCATGGCGGTCTCGACCTCGGCGGCCCAGACGGGGAAGTCCACCGCGCACAGCTCTTCGACGACGGCCGCGCGCGAGCGGAAGTACTCGTACACCGAGGACCGGGCCAAGCCCGTGCGCTCGGCGAGTGCGGGGAAGGTCAACGCCTCCGTACCGCCCTCGGACAGCAGGGAACGCGCGGCGTCCAGCAGGGCGCCTCGCTGCATCGTCCGGTGCTCGGCCACGGAGGCCGCTCGAATCCTGGGCACGGCTCCACTGTACGACCGGCTCGGGGCGGCTCAGCGTCCGACGTCGGCCAGCTTGGCGCGGAGCTGGAGGACCGACTTGGTGTGGATCTGGCTGACGCGGCTCTCGGTGACGCCGAGGACGTGGCCGATCTCGGCCAGCGTGAGGCCCTCGTAGTAGTAGAGCGTGACGACGGTCTTCTCCCGCTCGGGGAGCGTGTTGATCGCCCGGGCGAGCAGCCTGCGCAGCTCGCGGCCCTCCGCGACCTCGACCGGGTTGTCCGCCGCCGTGTCCTCCAGGGTGTCCATCAGTGAGAGGCGGTCGCCGCCCTCTCCGCCGACGTGCAGCAGCTCCTCCAGGGCCACCACGTTCGCCAGGGACAACTGGCTGAAAACCGCGTGCAGTTCCTCCAGCGTGACGTCCATCTCCGCGGCGACCTCGCTCTCGGAGGGCGTGCGCCGGAGCTGGGCTTCGAGGGTCGCGTAGGCGCGTTCGACGTTGCGCGCCTTCTGGCGGACGGAGCGCGGGATCCAGTCGAGGGCGCGGAGTTCGTCGATCATGGCGCCGCGGATGCGGGTGATCGCGTACGTCTCGAACTTGATGGCGCGCTCGACGTCGAACTTCTCGATGGCGTCGATGAGGCCGAAGACCCCGGAGGAGACGAAGTCGGCCTGTTCCACGTTGGACGGCAGCCCCACGCTGACGCGTCCGGCGACGTACTTGACCAGCGGCGAGTAGTGCAGGATCAGCTGCTCCCGCAGCCGCTCGTCGCCGGTGTCCTTGTACGAGCGCCACAGCTCGTCGAGCGAGGTCGGTGCGGGTGGTCGCACGGCGCCCCGGGCTGCTGGGGGCACCGCAGCGCGGTCAGACCCGGAGGTGTGCTGGGGCATGCGTTGCCTTGAGCCGTTCTGCTGTCGGGTGTGTCGGTGGAGGTGTCCTGTGGGGTGTCCTTGAGGGAATCCTGGTGAGCGTAGCGTGAGTGCGCCGTCGCGGTGCGCGAACATCGGTGGATCGCGCCGGTCCGGGTGGACGCCGTCGGCCACATCTTCGAACCCGGGCCGTGGCGCGTGTCGACCCCTCGGATTCGGCCGAGAGAACTCGGTTGCTCATCGGATTCACCCTGTCACCCGAATGCGCCAGGTCAAGTATCGCCTCGCCGCGCGTTCGACGGCTGTGTGGCGGTGTTCGTCAACTGCCAGCCCGCTTCGTACCGTTCGACGAAGCCGAGGGAGTGCAGTTCGTACAGCTTCACGAGGGTGTCATCGGGGGTGGTTCCGGCTCGTCGGGCGATGACGGTCGTGGGCGTGGGACCGCGGGCGGGGACGGCTTCGAGGATGTGCGCGGTGGCGGGCGCGAGCAGGTCGCGGGGGAGGACGGGTCCGCGTCGGGCAGGGGCGAGTTCGCCCATGTCGCCGACGAGTTCGACGATCTCCTGTGCGTCGGTGACGAGGGTGGCGTCGCCGCGGAGCAGCTCGTGGACGCCGGCGGAGAGCGCGCTGGTGACGGGGCCGGGGACGCCCATGGTGTGGCGGCCGAGGCGGGCGGCGGCGCGGGCGGTGACGAGGGAGCCGCTGCGGTGCTGGGCCTCGACGACGACGGTGCCGCGGGTGAGGGCGGCGATCACGCGGTTGCGGAGAATGAACCGGCTGGGGGTGGGGTGGCTTTCCGGCGGCAGTTCCCCGACGACGAGTCCTTGTTCCGCGATGCGGCCGATGAGCCCACCGTGGCCTCGGGGATAGGGGGTGTCGACCCCGCAGGCGAGGACGGCGACGGTGGCTCCGCCGGCGGCCAGGGCGCCGCGGTGGGCCGCGCCGTCGATGCCGTAGGCGGCGCCGGAGACGACGACCCAGCCCTCTCGGGCGAGGCCGGTGGCGAGCTCGGCCGCGATGTGGGCGCCGTAGGGGGTGCAGGCGCGGGCTCCGACGAGGGCGACGGAGCGCAGGGCCCAGGTCCGCAGGTCGGCGGGGCCTCGGAGCCAGAGGCCGAGCGGGCGGGCGTGGCCGAGGTCGTCGAGTTGACGGGGCCATTCGATGTCGCCGGGGATGAGGAAGCGTCCGCCGAGCCGGTGGACGGTGTCGAGGTCGCGGGCGGGTTCGGCGGCGGTGGCACGTCGCCGCCAGCCGTCGACGCGTTTCGCTCCGGTGCCGGGGAAGGGGTCGTCGCCGGGGTGGAGGAGCCGGTCGAGGAAGCCGGTCGCGCCGTGGTGCCGGAGCCACCGGCCGGCGTGCTCGTCACCGGGTTCGACGGCCCGGGTGAGGGTCGCGCGGGCGATTCGCTCGTCCGTGGTGGCGGTCATGCGCGCTCCCCCGCTCCCACGGGCACCCCGCGGGCGATGCCGGTGCGCATTTCGAGCGCGAGGGCGATGTCCCCGCTGTCGGGCCGGTCGTGTCCGGCGAGGTCGGCGACGGTCCAGGCGACGCGCAGGACGCGGTCGAGGCCGCGGGCGGTGAGGAGTCCCCGTTCGATGTCGCGTTCGGCGGCGGCGAGGGCACCGGGTGCGGCGAGATAACGCGTACGGAGTTCGTGACCGGGGATCTCGCTGTTGACGCTCCAGGGGGTGTCGGCGAGGCGGGCGGCGGCGCGGGCTCTGGCCTCGTGGACGCGGGCGGCGACGGTGGCGGTTGCCTCGCCCCGGCCGCCCAGTCCGAGGAGGTCGGCGCGGGTGACGGGTTCGGCCTCGACGCGCAGGTCGACGCGGTCGAGGAGGGGGCCGGAGAGGCGGGCCTGGTAGCGGCGGACGAGGGAGGAAGGACATTCGCAGCCGGCGCCCTGGAGGGTGTGCCGTCCGCAGGGGCAGGGGTTGGCGGCGAGGACGAGGAGGAAACGGGCGGGGAGACGGACGACGCCCGCGGCTCGGGCGATCACGACGTGTCCGGATTCGAGGGGCTGGCGGAGCGCGTCCAGGACCTTGCCGGAGAACTCTGGGGCTTCGTCCAGAAAAAGGATGCCGCGATGTGCCAGGGAGACGGCACCGGGCCTGGGAAGGCCGTTTCCGCCGCCGACGAGGGACTGCATCGTGGCGGAATGGTGCGGCGCGCAGTAGGGGGCGCGGCGCACGAGGGGTTCGCCCGGCGGGAGGATGCCGGCGACCGAGTGGACGGCGGTGACTTCGAGGGACTCCTGCCGGGTGAGGGGCGGGAGGATGCCGGGGAGCCGCTCGGCGAGCATGGTCTTCCCGGCGCCCGGAGGGCCGGACAGCATCAGGTGGTGGCTGCCGGCCGCGGCGATCTCCAGGGCGTGGCGGGCGCGGTGCTGCCCGGCGACATCGGCGAGGTCAGGGCCCCCGGTCGGGTCTGCGCCGGGGTCGGCGGCGAGTCCGGTGCCGATGCCGGCGCCGGGGACGAGGAGTCCGGCGAGCATGGCGTCGGGCCGTCCCTCCTCGGTGGGTTCCTCGTCGGGGACGGGTTCGTCGGTGAGGACGGCGATCAGCTGGCGGAGGGTGCGGACGCCGAGGACGGAGACGCCGGGGACGAGTGCGGCCTCGCCCGCGGTCTGTTCGGGGACGACGACCTGGCGGTATCCGGCCTCGGCTGCGGCGAGGACGGCCGGCAGGACGCCTCGGACGGGCCGGACGCGGCCGTCGAGTCCGAGTTCGCCGATGAGGACGAGGTCGGCGATGGTGCGGGGGTCGATCCGCTCGGCGGCGCCGAGGACGGCGGCGGCGACGGCCAGGTCGAAGCCGCTGCCGCTCTTGGGGACGGACGCGGGGCTGAGGCCGACGGTGAGCTTCTTCTGGGGCCATTCGGCGCCGGAGTTGACGACGGCGGCCCGGACGCGGTCGCGGCTCTCGCTGAGGCTCTTGTCGGGGAGGCCGACGAGGGTGAAGGCGGCGACGCCCGGTTCGAGGTCGGCCTGGACCTCGACGACGACGCCTTCGACGCCGACGAGGGCGACGGAGCAGGTACGGGCGAATCCCATCAGGCCACCCCCTGGGCGTGGGTGAGGACGGGGGCGCCCTTGCGGGGCAGGACGATGCCGACGAGGTCGATGCGGACGCCGCCCGCGGGGGCGGGGGTGCCGCTGCGGTCGAGCCAGCAGGCGGCGAGACGGCGGAGCCGCTCGGCCTTGGTCGGGGTGACGGCGGCCATCGGATGTTCATAGGCGCCGTGGCGTCGGGTCTTGACCTCGCAGATGACGAGGGTGTCGCCGTCACGGGCGACGATGTCGATCTCTCCCGACCGGCCGCAGCGCCAGTTGCGGGCGAGGATGTGCATGCCGGTCGCGGTGAGCCGACGGGTCGCCAGCTCTTCCCCGTACCGTCCGAGGGCTTGGGTCCTGTTCATGCGGTACCACCTCCGTCACCGACTGTGACGGAGTGCGCCGGACCGTGTGCGGCCCTGTGGAGGGCCTGGGCGCTGTGGAGAACTCGCTCACCCCTGGGGGTGAGTCAGCTGCCGGGAAGTTCGAGGTCGCTCTTGTTGAGCTCCTCGATGTTCACGTCCTTGAAGGTGAGCACGCGGACCTGCTTGACGAACCTGGCCGGCCGATACATGTCCCAGACCCAGGCATCGGCCATGCTGACCTCGAAGAAGACCTCGCCCTGGACCGAGTGCACCTGCATCTCGTAGTCGTTGGTGAGGTAGAAGCGCCGCTCGGTCTCGATCACGTATTTGAACAACCCGACGACGTCGCGGTACTCCCGGTAGAGCTTCAGCTCCATCTCGGTCTCGTACTTCTCGAGGTCCTCGGCGCTCATGGCATGTTCCCCTTCAGCCGTGCGTCCACCTATTGTGCGCCAGTCGGCCGCACCCCTAAACGATTTCCGGGGCGAGAACCACCGGTGCACTCGGAGGTCCCTCGTCGAGCAGCGTGCGCAGCAGCTCGGCGAGTCTGGTCGGGTACACCGTCTCACGGGCCGCTGACAGTTCGGCGGAGGTCCACCATCTGAGGCCCGCGAGGCTGCGGGTCTCCAGCTCCGTGAGGGCCTGGGGGCGGGGCTCGGTCGCGGTCCGGCGGATGCGGGCCAGGTAGTACCACTCGTCCTGGTCCCAGCGGCGTCCGTCGAAGGGGAAGGAGCAGTACCGCTGCCACAGGACGGGCCCGAGCTCGGCGTCGGTGATGCCGGTCTCCTCGGCGAGTTCGCGCAGCGCGGCCTCCGCCCGGGTCTCGTCGCCCTCCAGACCGCCGCCGGGGGTGAACCACCAGGTGTCGGCGGGGTCGTCCGGTTCGTATCCGTGCATGAGCAGGATGCGGTCGTCGGGGTCGAGGAGGACGACCCTGGCCACCTGGCGCACGGCGGGGTCCGCCTGCACGGCGGGTTGCACCTGCACGGCGGGTTCCGCCGGAACGGCGGAGGCGTGATCCGTCATGTCCCCACCTTCTCCCCCGCGGGCGACCCCGCGGAAGCCCCCGGCCCGGACCGCTTCCCGGACCCCGTCCCGCCCGGGCGCCGTGTCAGCAGGCGCGCCACGGGTCCGTAGGCGGCCCCGGCGAGGATCAGCGCGGTCCCGGCCGCGATCGCCGTGAGGAGAGCCGTGAAGGGCCCCGGTCGGGAGGCCCCGCCCGGCAGGGCGGCGAAGCCCTTCGCGGGCTGCAGGAGGCCCTCGAAGGGCCAGGCGACGGCGTCGACCCTGCCGACGACCGCGGAGCGGGGTACGGATCCCTGCCCTGCCTCCTCCATGTGCGAACGGGAGTCGAGCGAGGTGTGGCGGTCGTCGCCGAGCAGGAAGAGGTTCCCCTCGGGCACGGTCACGGAGAACTCCTGCCCGGAGGCGACAATGCCGCCGCCGGGTCCGGGGCGCAGATAGGGCTCGTCGACGGCCGTGCCGTTGACCGTGAGCCTGCCGTCCCGGCCGCAGCAGGCGACGGTGTCGCCGCCGACCGCGACGACCCGCTTGACCATCGGGGAGGAGCCCCACAGGGCGTCCGTGAAGACGACGACGTCACCGCGCCGCACCTCGTCGCCGTCGATGCGTTCGGCGAGGACCCGGGAGCCGACGGCGATGGTGGGGGTCATGGAGTCGGAGGGGACGGTGTACGGCTGGTAGACCAGCGCTCCCCAGACGAAGCCCCCGAGGAAGAGCACACAGCCGACGGCCACGGCCAGCCCCGACAGCACGCTGCCGAGGCGGCCGTGGCCGCCCGCTGCACTTCTGTTTCCGCTCATGCGCACCCCAGAGGTCTGTCGACGGTCCGGGACGGCAATCTACCCGCGGGTCACTACTCGGCGGTATGCCCAGCCGTGCGCTTCTTCCGACGCCACAGGACCAGCGGAAGCGCGCCGGCCAGACCGGCCGCTCCCAGCGGTGCGGCGGCCACGGCCTGGTTGAGGGCGGGCTGGTCGAAGACTGCGGGCACCGGGAGGGTGGCCCAGCGGGTGACGGGCCAGGCGATCACCACGGCGCGGCCCACGACCTGGTCGTTGGCGACGGTGCCGCCGCCGGGGAGCTGCTGGTGGAAACGGGAGTCCAGCGAGTTCTGCCGGTTGTCGCCCATGACCCAGATGCGGCCCTCGGGGACCTTGATCGGGCCGAAGGAGTCCTGGCAGGGCACGGAGCCGGGGTAGAGGTACGCGCTCTCGTCCAGGGCCACGCCGTTGAGGACGACCTTGCCGCCCTCCTTGCAGGAGACCGTGTCGCCGCCGACCGCGATGACCCGCTTGATGAGGTCCTTCTCCTCGGCGGAGGGCATGAGGCCGATGAAGCTGAGGAACTTCTGGACGACGTTCGGGTCGGGGGTCTCCTGGCCTTCCAGCCAGCCGCCCGGGTCGTGGAAGACGACGACCTCGCCGCGCTCCGGCTCGGAGCCGAACCACGGGGTGAGCTTGTCGACGAGCACCCGGTCACCGCGCTGGAGGGTGTTCATCATCGATTCCGAGGGAATCGAGAACGCCTGCACCAGGAAGGTCTTGATCAGGAGCGCGAGCACCAGGGCGATGCCGATGAGGAGCGGCAGTTCCTTCCAGAAGGAACGCGGCTTCTTCGGGCTGCCGCCCGACCTGCCCGCCGCCTCGCCATCCCCGTCGCCGTCGTCGTGCGCCCGCTCGTCATCCGTCACATCGTCACCCGTCACGTCATCGCCGATGGCCTCGTCGGCCCTCTTCTCGGGCTCATCGTGTCCGGATCGTGCGCCGACGGCCAAATCCCCCACATCAACTCCTCACTCCGTGCGATCGCCTGCCCCGGAACAGGGACAGGCCCACCACTCCCATAACGAGCAGAAGTTCCGCAGGGGTCGGGAGCCCGGGCAATCCGTTCAGATCGCGCGGGGCAACACTATGCGACAGACCGAGCGCGGGCTCGGAACTCGCACGCCCGTCCGGTACGGCGGCGAAGGTCTGCCGTTCTTCCAGGCGGCGCCAGTTGCCGACGGGCCAGGCGATCACGACGGCACGCCCCACGACCTGCTCCTCGGAGACGGTGCCGTGGTCCTTCTCGTCGAGGTGGAAGCGGGAGTCGGCCGAGTTCGACCGGTGGTCGCCGAGGACGAAGATCCGGCCCTCCGGGACCTTCACCTCGAAGGGGATCGTGGACGGCTCGTTCCCGGGGTGCAGGTACGGCTCGTCCAGGGGTACGCCGTTGACGGTGAGCCGACCGTCCTTGCCGCAGCAGCGGACGGTGTCCCCGCCGACGGCGACGACCCGCTTGATGAGGTCGCGGTCGTCGGCGGAGGGCAGCAGCCCGATGAAGGTCAGGGCCTGCTTGACCTGCTTGACGCCGACGGGGTCCTCGGCGGCCGGCGCGGCCTCCTTCTGGAGCCAGTTGCCGGGGTCCTTGAAGACGACGACGTCACCGCGCTGGGGCCGGGAGCCGAACCAGGGGGTGAGCTTGTCGACGAGCACCCGGTCGTCGATGCGGATCGTCTGCTCCATGGACCCGGAGGGGATGACGAACGCCTGGACCAGGAAGGTCTTGAGGACGAGCGCGATAAGCACGGCGACGGTGACGAGGATCGGGATCTCGCGGATCGCTGAGCGCTGACGGCGGCGCTTGACCTTGCGGGCGAGCCTGCGCCGCTCGGCGCGTCCCGGCAGCGGTGTGGGGCCGGGGCCCTGGGCGGACCCGCCGGGCGGGCGGCCGCGGCTACCCACGGGGGCCCGTGGCGTGCCCGCCGGCCGGCGGGGCCGGCACGGCGTCGAAGGCGCCCGTCGCGGGCACCGTCGACCAGCGGTCCAAGGGCCAGGCGATCCAGTCGGCGCGTCCGACGACCTTGTCGACGGGGACCATGCCGCCGCCGGGGCTGCCGAGGTGGTCGCGGGAGTCGCTGGACTGACTGCGGTGGTCGCCCATCACCCAGAGCGTGCCCTGGGGGACGACGATGTCGAAGGGGACGCCGGACGGACGGTCGCCGAGCATCACGTACCGCTCCTCGACGGGGACGCCGTTGACGGTGAGCCGTCCGTCCTTGTCGCAGCAGACCACCCGGTCGCCGCCGACACCGACGACCCGCTTCACGAAGTCGGTCTCGTCCGGTTCGGCGAAGCCGAGGGCGGCCGCGGCGTCGTGCAGGAGTCCGGTGAGCGGATTGCCGCCGACGTCCTCGCGCACGAAGGAGCCGGTGCCGTCGAAGACCACGACGTCGCCCCGGCGCGGCTCGCTGCCGAAACGGTACGCCAGCTTGTTCACGAGGATCCGGTCGCCGACCTGGAGCGTCGGCTCCATCGAACTGCTGGGGATCAGGAACGGCTGGATCACGAAGTGGCTCAGCAGCAGGAGGAACGTCACACAGGCCGCGCCGAGCAGTCCCGTACGCCGCCAGGAAACGCGCACGGAGCGCGACCCGTCCTCCGTGTCGGTGGAGGGGTCGCGCTCCGTGTGCTGTGCTTCGGTGTCCATCGGGGACAGAGCCTATCCGGCCCGTCTGTGCGAGGACCTCAAGCGTCGCGTGAGCGAAGAGCCGGGGCTCAGCGGTCGCGCTTCTCCTTGATCTTGGCAGCCTTGCCGCGCAGCTCACGCAGGTAGTAGAGCTTGGCGCGACGGACGTCACCGCGGGTGACGAGCTCGATCTTCTCGAAGATCGGGCTGTTCACCGGGAAGGTGCGCTCGACGCCGACGGAGAACGAGACCTTGCGGACCGTGAAGGACTCGCTGACGCCAGCGCCCTGGCGGCGGATGACGACGCCCTTGAACTGCTGGATACGGGAGCGGTTGCCTTCGATGACGCGCACGTGGACGTTCACGGTGTCACCGGCGCGGAAGGCGGGGAGGTCGGAGCGGATGGAAGCCGCGTTGACCTGGTCGAGCAGGGAGGCCATGGAGGTCTCTTTCCTCGCTGATGCCACAGGTCATCAGCGGTACGTTCGGATGTCTGGAGTGCCGTTCGTGCCTGGCGGGCGTCGTTCCCCCTGTGGCAGGGGCGCGCGCCGGACGGACGGCAGCGGCCTATTCTTCCACGTCGGGGAGCCTGCGCCAAAATCGGCCACCGGGCTCGGGCGCCCACCCCATCATGGAGAGGACCTCGCGGTCCTTCTTGTCGAAGGCGGCCGGATCGCAGCGCTCGATGAGGTCGGGCCGGTTGGCGACGGTACGCCGGAAGGCCTCGTCCCGGCGCCAGCGGGCGATCTTGCCGTGGTGGCCGCTGAGCAGGACGTCGGGGATGCCCCGGCCGCGCCACTCGGGGGGCTTCGTGTAGACGGGCCCCTCCAGGAGGTTGGCCATGGCGCCGGGGGCGAAGGAGTCGTCGCGGTGGGACTCGGCGTTGCCGAGGACTCCGGGCAGGAGGCGGGCGACGGCCTCGGTGACGACGAGGACGGCGGCTTCCCCGCCGGCGAGGACGTAGTCGCCGATGGAGACCTCGTAGACCGGCATCCGGGTGGCGTACTCGTCCATGACGCGGCGGTCGATGCCCTCGTACCGGGCGGGCGTGAAGATCAGCCAGGGCCGCTCGGAGAGCTCGACGGCCAGTTCCTGGGTGAAGGGCCGGCCGCTGGGCGTCGGGACGACGAGGACCGGGCCGTGGGCGCCGGCCTCGTAGCCGTCGGCGAGCGTCTCGTCGAGCGCGTCGCCCCAGGGCTCGGTCTTCATGACCATGCCGGGGCCGCCGCCGTACGGGGTGTCGTCGACCGTGTTGTGCCGGTCGTAGGTCCAGTCACGCAGGTGGTGGACGTGGACGTCGAGCTGCCCCCGGGCGCGCGCCTTGCCCACGAGGGAGACGTTCAGGGGTTCGAGGTACTCGGGGAAGATCGTGACGACGTCGAGCCTCATGCGTCCTCACCCGATTCGGCGTCCTCGGCGTCGCGGGACGAGACGATCTCGGCGCGGTCGTCGATGAGGCCGGGCGGCGGGTCGATGACGGCCCGCTGCTCCTCCAGGTCGATCTCGGTGACGATCTCCGAGACGAAGGGGATCATCAGCTCGGTGCCGTCGGGCCGCTCGACGATGAAGAGGTCCTGGGACGGCAGGTGGGAGATCTCGGTGATCCGGCCGATCTCGGTGCCGTCGGCGAGGACGACGTCGAGGTCCATGAGCTGGTGGTCGTAGTACTCGTCCTCCTCCTCCGGCAGCTCCTCGGGGTCGATCTCGGCGATGAGGAGGGTGTTGCGCAGGGCCTCGGCGGCGTTGCGGTCGCGGACGCCCTCGAAGCGCAGCAACAGCTTGCCGCTGTGGACCTTGCCGGACTCGATGGTCAGCGGACCGGCGGAGGCCGGGTCGGTGAGCAGGACGGCGCCGGGGCCGAGCCTGAGCTCGGGCTCGTCGGTCCGCACCTCGACGGTGACCTCGCCCTTGATGCCGTGGGCGCGGCCGATCCGCGCGACTACCAACTGCACTGCTCCACACTCTCCTGTCACACAGCTCGTACGACGAAAACGACAACGGGCCGGGGTGGGCTCTGAAGCCCTCCCCGGCCCGTGCCGGCACATCAATCAACCGATGCGGCCGACTTGTTCAGCGGACCTGGTCCACGTCGACGAGGTCGACCCGGATCCCACGGCCGCCGATGGCGCCCACGACGGTACGCAGCGCACGCGCGGTGCGGCCGTTGCGGCCGATCACCTTGCCGAGGTCGTCGGGGTGTACCCGGACCTCCAGCACGCGGCCACGGCGCAGGTTGCGCGAGGCGACCTGCACATCGTCGGGGTTGTCGACGATGCCCTTCACGAGGTGCTCGAGAGCCTCCTCGAGCATGCTCAGGCCTCGGTCGACTCGGTCGACGCGGCCTCGGCCTCGTCAGCCTTCTTGTCGGCCTTCTTGGCCTTGGGGGTGATGGCCTCACCCTTGTCGTCGCCGCCCTCGAGGGCCTTCGCGAACTCGTCGAACGACGCGCGCTTGGCCTCCTTGGTGGCGGGGACGAGCAGCGCCTTCTCGGGGGCCGGAAGGCCCTTGTGCTTCTGCCAGTCGCCCGTGAGCTTCAGGATGGCGAGGACGGGCTCGGTCGGCTGGGCGCCGACGGACAGCCAGTACTGCGCACGCTCGGAGTCGACCTCGATACGCGACGGGTTGTACGTCGGGTGGTAGAGGCCGATCTCCTCGATCGCGCGACCATCGCGGCGGGTGCGCGAGTCGGCGACGACGATGCGGTAGTGCGGCTGGCGGATCTTACCGAGGCGCTTGAGCTTGATCTTGACTGCCACTGGAGTGGTGTCTCCTGGTCTTGACGTGGTTGGGCACTTTGAGATGCCACGTGGGGTTGCGGTACTCGGATGCCCGATGGACGCGTCAGCCGGAGGAGAGAGGGGTCCTATGCGACTGTCGAGTACAGCTGTCCATTGTGCCACACGCCGCCGGGTCAGCCGGCGGCGCCCACCGTCTCCGGGATGCGGAAGGGTTTGCCGCAGCCGCCGCAGACGATCGGGGCCTGGGCCAGCACGGACGGCACCACGCGGACGTTGCGCCCGCAGTCGCAGACGGCCTTGACGCGAACGCCGCCGCCGGAGGAGCCGTGCCGGGCGGCCGGTCCCCGGAAGGAGCGCTTCGTGTCGGCCGCGGTCGCGACGGTGTGGGCCTTGAGGGCCCGCTGGAGACGCTCGATGGTGGGTCGGTACCGCCGCCGCGCCTCCGGGTTGAGCGTGACCAGGGAGAAGCCGCTGCTGGCGTGTGGCTCCTCGGGGTGGTCGAGCCCCATCTCCTCGGCGATCGCGAGGAATCTGCGGTTGTGGTAGCGACCGGCGCGGGAGGTGTCACGGACCCCTCGGGCGGCGGCGATGCCGTGGACTGCCTCGTGGAGCAGTCGCTCGAAGGAGAGCTCGGCGCCGCAGGCGGACGAGGACTCTCCGATCAGGGACTCGGGCGCGGCAAGATCGGGCAGCTCGGGGTGGTGCCGCTGAATGTCGGCCCACGCCTGTGCCAGCTCTGCGGCGAGAACAGGTGGTGTCGTGCTCACGTCGTGTACAACGAGCCGATGTGCCCCCGGGTTCCATTCCGGGGCATCCCAAATATTTTGCACTTACCCGTCAGTTGCCGTTGATGCGTCCTGACGAGGGCCAGTGCGCCGATCTGCGGAGAAGTCGCGCAGGGGGCGTCAAGCCGGTGCGTAGTGACGCATACGCCCCGGCGCGTAGCTGTGGTGCGCACGCCCCCCAGAGGGGCTCCCGGGACGCCCCGGGACAGGCGCGGGAATCGTTGCAGGGACATTACCGGGTCGGCGCACGCGGGCGCGCACTGGCCCTCCCCCGGGTGAATCCGTGCGGCGCGAGCACTGGACGCGGCGGGGGTTGCGCAGTTCCCTGACTACGGGGGGCTGTCGTCCAGGCACGGATTGGGGCTCTTTCCATGACACCTACGCTCGTCCCGCACCACCCCGCGCGTGACTGGGCCGAGATCCAGGAACGCATGCTCGTCCCGCTCTACGAGGCGGTGTACGACCGCGTCGGCGTGGGTGCCCGGTCCCGGCTGCTCGGCCTCGGCTCGGGCACCGGCTTGGCCCTGCTGATGGCGGCGGCGCGGGGCGCGCGGGTGGCCGGCGTGGACCGGGACCACGCGCGCGTGGAGCTGGCCAGGGAGCGCCTCCCGGAGGACGTACCGGTCGCGGAGGACGCGGCGGACGTGCCGGCGGGCGACCTCCCGTACGACGTGATCACGGCCTTCCACGCGACGGACGGACTGCTCCCCGAGCTGGCGGCGCTCACCCGAACGGCGCAATCGGGCGCGGTCGTCGTCCTCGCGGGCTGGGGGCCGCCGGAGCGCTGCGCCACGGAGCCGGTGCTGCGGGTCGCGGACGGGCTCGCGGACCGGGCGCCGTCGGTACGGGCCGACCTGGACGGCCTGCTGGCCGGGGCGGGGCTCCGGCCGGCCGGTTCTGGCCGGGTGGCATGCCCCTTCGGGTACGCGGACGGGGCGAGCGCCGTGCGGGGCCTGCTGTCGACGGGCGCGTTCGACGAGGCCGTGCGGGCGACCGAGCTCTCTCAGGTGGAGAAGGAGATCGAGGAGGCGCTCGCCCCCTACGTCCGGGCGGACGGGACGGTGTGGATGCCGAACGTCTTCCGGTACGTGCTCGCGCGAGTGCGGTAGCCGTAGCCCCTAGGGGGTGTCCGCCGCGAGCCAGCCGGGACTTTCCGGACACCCCCTAGCTCTCCTCCGCGTCGCGGGTGATGCCGGCCGCGCGGTAGGCCGCGTCCTCCTCCAGGGTCTCGTTCGCGAGGAGGGCGGCGGCCAGGGCGTCCAGCTGGGGTCGGTGCTCGCGCAGCTGCCGTACCGCGCTCTCGTAGCACTCGTCGACGATCCGGCGCATCTCCTCGTCGACGGTGTCGAGGGTCGCGGGGGCGGCGGAGAGGCCGTACGCCTGCTGGGCGTCGCTCGGGATGGCGGTGAGGCGGCCGACGCGCTCGCTCATGCCCCAGCGTCCCGCCATGCCCCGAGCGATGTTGGTGACCTGCTCCAGGTCGCTCTCCGCGCCGGTCGTGACGACCCCGAAGACGACCTGCTCGGCCGCCATGCCGCCGAGGGCACCGATGATCCGGCCGCGCAGGTAGTCCTCGGTGTAGGCGTACTTGTCGGAGTCGGGCGTCGAGAGGGTGACGCCGAGGGCGCGGCCGCGCGGCACGATGGTGATCTTGCGGACCGGGTCGGCGCCCGGCTGGAGCATGCCGAGCAGGGCGTGCCCGCTCTCGTGGTACGCGGTGCGGCGCCGCTCCTCCTCCGGCATCACCAGGGGCCGTTCGGCGCCGAGCTGGACCTTCTCCAGGGCGTCGGAGAGGTCGGACCGGGTGACGGCCTTCTGGTCGCGCTTGACCGCGAGGAGGGCGGCCTCGTTGGCGAGGTTGGCGAGTTCGGCGCCCGTCATGCCGGGGGTCGTCCGGGCCACGTGCTCCAGGTCGACGTCCTTGGCGAGCGGGATCTCCCGGGTGTGGATCCTCAGGATGGCCTCGCGTCCACCCCGGTCGGGCGGGTTGACGTGGACGATCCGGTCGAAGCGGCCGGGCCGGGTGAGGGCGGGGTCGAGGACGTCGGCGCGGTTCGTGGCGGCGAGGACGATGACGCCCTCGGAGCCGGTGAAGCCGTCCATCTCGGTGAGGATCTGGTTGAGGGTCTGCTCGCGTTCGTCGTGACCGCCCATGCCAGAGCCGCCGCCTCGGGCGCGCCCGATGGTGTCGATCTCGTCGATGAAGATGATCGCCGGGGCGACCTTGCGGGCCTCGGCGAAGAGTTCCCGTACCCGGGAGGCGCCCACGCCGACGATCATCTCGATGAACTCGGAGGCGGAGGCGGAGAAGAACGGCACTCCGGCCTCGCCGGCGACGGCGCGGGCGAGCAGGGTCTTGCCGGTGCCCGGAGGCCCGGCGAGGAGCACGCCGCGAGGCATCTTGGCGCCCATGTCGCGGTAGGCCTGCGGGTTCTTGAGGAAGTCGACGACGTCGTTGAGCTCGCCCTCGACCTCGTCGATGCCGGCGACGTCGGCGAAGGTGGTGCGCTTGGCGCCGGCCTCCAGTTCGACGGGTCTGGGCGGGGTCTTGCGGCCGAGCATGCCGCCCGCGCCGCCCAAGCCCGAGCGCATCCGGCGGGCGATGACCACCCACAGGACGACGAGCAGCAGCATCGGCGCGAGCGAGATGAGGAGGTTGGCGAGGAAGCTGCGCTCCTGGACGACCGGTTCGGCGGTGACGGTGACGTTCTGCTTGGTGAGCTGCGCCCATAGGTCGTCGTCGGCGAAGGCGGGACGCTGGGTGGTGAACTTGGTGTAGTCGCCCTCGCCGTCGGGGACGGGCTGCTTGTTCTTCAGCTGCCCCTGGATCGCGTCGCCCTTGGAGTAGATCTTGGTGACGTTGCCGGCGGCGACCTGCTTGTCGAACTCGGTGTACGAGATCGTCGGGCCGTCGCCCTCGTTGAAGAACGACAGCACGATGTTGGCGATCAGGTACACGACGAGCGCGGTGAGGATGAGGCCGCCCCAGCCGCCCGGCATCTTCCGCTTCGGCGAGGGAGGCGGCGGGGCCCCTTCCGAGCGCCAGGGCTGATCGGTCCGGTCGCGCGGGGGTACGGGGTTGGCCACGTGACTCTCCTCGGGGCGGCAGTGGCCCCAGTATCGAAGAGCGGGAGGAACCGGGCATCGCGGGCGGCCCGGAGGGGTGAAAACGAGAGTGAAAAGGGGCCCGGAGCGGTTTGCCACCGCTCCGGGCCCCTCGTCGGACTGCGTTTCAGGCCCGGCCTTCAGGCCCGGCCTCGGCGCTCAGGCCTCAGCTGTCAGCCGTCAGGCCTCAGGCCTCAGGCCTCAGGCCTCAGGCCTCAGCCCATGAACTTCTTGAACTCCTCCGGGAGCTCGAAGTCCTTCGGGCTCTGGCCCGCGGCCGGGAGGCCGAAGGCGCCGCCCTGCTGTGCCTGCTCGCGACGCTCGGCCTCCGCCTGCTCCTCGGCCTTCCGCTTCATCGGGTTGCCGCTCTTGCGCTTGCCCTTGGCCTGCTTGACCTGCTTCTTCTGCCGGCCGGGGCCGCCACCCATGCCGGGCATGCCGGGCATCCCCGGCATGCCGCCGCCCTGGGCCATGCGGGACATCATCTTGCGGGCCTCGAAGAACCGCTCGACCAGGCCCTTCACGGCGCTGACCTCGACGCCCGAGCCCTTGGCGATACGGGCGCGGCGGGAGCCGTTGATGATGGTCGGGTCCTGGCGCTCGCCCGGGGTCATCGACTTGATGATGGCGGCCGTGCGGTCGACGTCCCGCTCGTCGATGTTGGCGATCTGCTCCTTCATCTGGCCCATGCCGGGCAGCATGCCGAGCAGCTTGGAGATGGAGCCCATCTTGCGGACCTGCTCCATCTGCGCCAGGAAGTCGTCGAGCGTGAAGTCCTGACCCTTCTTCGACGCGAGCTTCGAGGCCATCTTGGCGGCCTCTTCCTCGTCGAAGGTCTGCTGGGCCTTCTCGATGAGGGAGAGCATGTCGCCCATGCCGAGGATGCGCGACGCCATGCGGTCCGGGTGGAACGCGTCGAAGTCGTCGAGCTTCTCGCCGTTGGAGGCGAACATGATCTGCTTGCCGGTGACGTGCGCGATGGAGAGCGCGGCACCACCGCGGGCGTCGCCGTCGAGCTTGGAGAGCACGACGCCGTCGAAGCCGACGCCGTCGCGGAAGGCCTCCGCGGTGTTGACCGCGTCCTGACCGATCATGGCGTCGACGACGAAGAGGACCTCGTCGGGGCTGACGGCGTCGCGGATGTCCGCGGCCTGCTGCATCAGCTCCTGGTCGATGCCGAGGCGGCCGGCGGTGTCGACGATCACGACGTCGTAGAGCTTGGTGCGGGCGTGCTCGATCGAGTCCTTGGCGACCTGGACCGGGTCGCCGACGCCGTTGCCCGGCTGCGGGCCGTAGAAGGCCACGCCCGCGCGGTCGGCGACGACCGAGAGCTGGTTGACGGCGTTGGGGCGCTGGAGGTCGCAGGCGACGAGCAGCGGGGAGTGGCCCTGGCTCTTGAGCCAGACGCCGAGCTTTCCGGCGAGGGTGGTCTTACCGGCACCCTGGAGGCCGGCGAGCATGATCACGGTCGGCGCGGTCTTGGCGAACCGCAGGCGCCGGGTCTCGCCGCCGAGGATGGCGATGAGCTCCTCGTTGACGATCTTGATGACCTGCTGGGCCGGGTTCAGGGCCTGCGAGACCTCGAGTCCGAGGGCGCGCTCCTTGACCTGCTTGATGAAGGACCGGACGACCGGCAGGGCGACATCCGCTTCGAGCAGCGCGATACGGATCTCGCGCGCGGTGGCGTCGATGTCCGCCTCGGACAGACGGCCCTTGCCGCGGAGGTTCTTGAAGGTCGCTGCAAGGCGGTCGGAGAGGGTATCGAACACGGCGGTCGCGGATCCTCAGGTGTCGGGGGCGGTCGGATTGCCCTCCAGGGTATCGGGCCGCTCGGAGGATGTGCCCCCGCCCACCGGATCCGGTGGGCGGGAACGGCTCGGTCACGGGGTCAGCGCAGTGCCTCCTCCAGGGTGCGGGCGAGGTCGATGGCCTCCTCGTCCGGGAGCAGGGACCCGTCCGGACGGGTCACGTAGAGGGTGTCGACGGCGTTGGCCCCGAGCGTGGAGACGTGGGCGCTGCGGACCCGTACCGCCGCGCCCTCCAGCGCGCGGCCGATGCGGTGCAGCAGGCCGGGGGCGTCCTGGGCGCGGACCTCGATGACGGTGGCGAGGCGGGAGTCGGCGGCGGCGACGGTGACGCGGGGCGGTGGGGCGGTGAGGCCCCGCCGGCGCGGGTAGGCCGCCTCGCGCTCGGCGAGGCGTGCGGGGATGTCGAGGGAGCCTTCGAGGGCCCGGACGAGGTCGGCGCGGAGGCGGGCGGCCTCGGGCAGGGAGCCGTACTCGGCGGCGACTCGCCAGTCCAGTACGAGCACGCCTCCGGCGCCGGAGCCCGCGCCGATCGCGGTGGGGAGGTCGACGGCGCGGAGCTCGGCGGCGCGGACGGTGAGCCGGTGGAGCGCGAGGACGCCGGCGACGGCGGGAAGGACGCCGGGCCGGTCGGGGAGGGCGATGAGGAGCTCGACGCCGACGGGCTCGGGTTCCTCCGGCTGCGCGCCGACCGGTTCGGTACGCAGGGTGAGGACGGGTTCGCCGGTGCGCAGGGCCTCGATGGCGAGGCGTTCCTGTTCGGCGCTGGGGGCCGCGGCCTCGGGATCGGGGAGGTGCTCCCCCGCGAGGACGCCGGCTACCCGTTTGACCAGGTCGGCGACGAGGGAGGCCCGCCAGGACGACCAGGCGGCGGGGCCGGTGGCGAGGGCGTCGGCCTCGGTGAGGGCGTGGAGCAGCTCCAGGGTGCCGAGGGTGCCGACGGCCTCGGCGACGGACTGGACGGTGGCGGGATCGTCGAGGTCGCGCCGGGTGGCGGTCTCGACGAGGAGCAGGTGGTGGCGGACGGCGGTGGCGATGATGCCGGTGTCGGTGCGGTCGAAGCCGATGCGGGCGGCGAGGTCGCGGGCGATGGTCTCGCCGGCGACGGAGTGGTCGCCCGGCCAGCCCTTGCCGATGTCGTGGAGGAGGGCGGCGACGAGGAGGAGGTCGGGGCGGCCTACGCGGCGGGTCAGGGAGGCGGCGCGTACGGCGGTCTCGACGAGGTGGCGGTCGACGGTCCAGGTGTGGACCGGGTTGCGCTGGGGGCGGCACCGCACGCGCTCCCAGTCGGGGAGCAGGCGGGTGATGATCCCTTCGGCCTCCAGCGCCTCCCAGACCGGCACGGTCGACTCCCCCGCGCCGAGGAGGGTGACGAGCTCCTCGCGTGCCTCGGCGGGCCAGGGCACGGGCAGGGGTTTGGCGGCGGCCGCGAGGCGGCGTACGGCGTGCAGGGAGATGGGCAGGCCGGACTGGGCGGCGGCCGCGGCGGCCCGCAGGGGGAGGACGGGGTCGCGATCGGGTTTGGCGGTGAGCGCGAGGACGACCTCGCCGTCCATCTCGACGACGCCTTCGGTGAGGGGGGTGCGCTCGACCGGCGGTTTCACGCCACCGGCCCGGCCGCCGCCCATCCGGCCGCCGAGGAGGGCCCGCAGCCGGGGCCGGGCCGAGCGGGCCTTGAGGACGCGGTTGACCTCGCGCCAGGTGACGTCGGTGGCGTACGAGATGATCCGCGCGGCCTCGTACACCTCGCGGAGCAGGGTGTCGGCGTCGAGCAGGCCGAGCTCCTGGGCGACCGCGTCCTGCTCCTGGAGGGCGAGCCGGTCGGTGGCCCGGCCGGTCGCGAGGTGCAGGGCGTCGCGGGCGTCGAGGAGGCGGCGGCGGGCGGCGTCGAGGCCCTCGCGGGGGGCGTCGGCGAGCCAGGAGGCGGCGACCGCGCGGAGCACCTGGGCGTCGCGCAGGCCGCCCCTCGCCTCCTTGAGGTCGGGTTCGAGGAGGAACTGGAGCTCCCCCATGCGGTCGGCGCGCTCGCGGCAGAGTTCGTCGAGCTCGGGGAGGCGCCGGGGTGCCTGGTTGCGCCAGTCGGCGAGGACCGTGGTGCGCAGGGCGGCGACGAGGGCGGCGTCTCCGGCGACGTGCCGGGCGTCGAGGAGGCCGAGCTGGACCTTGAGGTCCTCGCCGGCGGTGGTGCGGGCCTCGGCGGGGGTCCGGACGGAGTGGTCGAGGGCGAGCCCGAGGTCCCAGACGGGGTACCAGATCCGGTCGGCGAGGGCGGCGACGGCGGCCTTGTCGGCGCTGCCGTCGTGGAGCAGGAGGAGGTCGAGGTCGCTGCGCGGGGAGAGCTCGGCCCGTCCGTAGCCGCCGACGGCGACGAGGGCGGTCCCGCGGGGTGGTGCGGCGGCGGCGAAGAGGCCGGCCAGCCAGTCGTCGGTGAGCCGGGCGAGGGCGCCACGGCGCGGCGGCCCGGACCGCTCCTTCTCGTGGAGGAGGAGCAGCCGGGCCGCCGCGTAACCGCCGGGTCCCGAGTCTTCGGTCTGTGTACTCGCTTCGATGCTCGTCACCCGGCGGTTCCCCTTCGTGCTGACAGGCCGTGCTTACAGTGCGTCCGGACCGCGCTCGCCGGTGCGGACCCGTACGGCGGTCTCGACCGGCACGCTCCACACCTTGCCGTCTCCGATCTTGCCGGTTCGGGCGGCCTTCACGACGACGTCGATGAGCTGTTCGGCGTCCTCGTCCTCGACGAGGACCTCGATACGGATCTTGGGGACGAGGTCGACGGTGTACTCGGCGCCCCGGTAGACCTCGGTGTGGCCGCGCTGGCGTCCGTATCCGCTGGCCTCGGTGACCGTGAGGCCGTGGACGCCGAAGGCCTGGAGGGCCTCCTTGATCTCGTCGAGCCGGTGCGGCTTGACGACCGCGGTGATGAGCTTCATGCGTCCACCTTCTTGTTCTCCGTGACGGCCGGGGCGGGGGCGGCGGTGGAGCGCGAGGACGCTCCGCCGCCGGCTCCGCTGAAGTCGTACGCGGTCTCGGCGTGCTCGACCTGGTCGATGCCGGAGACCTCGTCGTCCTCGCTGACCCGCATCCCCATCGTCTTGTCGATGATCAGGGCGAGGATCGCGGAGGCGATCAGAGAGTAGGCGAGGACGGCGAAGACTCCGACGGCCTGCTTGCCGAGCTGGTCGAGGCCGCCGCCGTAGAAGAGGCCCTTGGCCTCGGACTGGACGCCGCCGGTGGCGAAGAAGCCGACGAGGAGGGAGCCGATGACACCGCCGACGAGGTGGACGCCGATGACGTCGAGGGAGTCGTCGTAGCCGAACTTGTACTTGAGGCCGACGGCCATGGCGCAGAGGAGGCCGGCGATGGCGCCGACGGCGATCGCGCCGAGCGGGCTGACGGCGCCGCCCGCCGGGGTGATGGCGACGAGGCCGGCGACCGCGCCGGAGGCGGCGCCGAGGGTGGTGAAGGAGCCGTGGCGGATCTTCTCGTACGCGAGCCAGGCGAGCATCGCGGCGGCGGTGGCGACCTGGGTGTTGACGAACATCACGGCGCCGACGCCGTCGTCGTTGCCGAGCCACGAGCCGGCGTTGAAGCCGAACCAGCCGAACCAGAGGAGACCGGCGCCCAACATGACCAGCGGGAGGCTGTGCGGGCGCATCGGGTCCTTCTTGAAGCCGACGCGCTTGCCGATGACGAGGATCACGCCGAGGGCCGCGGCACCGGCGTTGATGTGGACGGCGGTGCCGCCGGCGAAGTCGATGACGCCCATCTCGAAGAGCCAGCCGCCGGAGCCCCAGACCCAGTGGGCGACGGGGAAGTAGACGACGGTGACCCAAAGGGTGATGAAGAGGGCCCAGGCGGTGAACTTGACGCGGTCGGCCAGGGCGCCGCTGATCAGGGCGGGCGTGAGGACGGCGAACATCAGCTGGAAGACGGCGAAGACGTACACCGGGATGGTGTAGCCGTCCCACAGTTCGGTGACGCCGATGCCGCTGAGACCGACGTACTCGGAGGACCAGCCGATGATCGAGCCGGAGTCGGTGCCGAAGGCGAGGCTGAAGCCGTAGAGCACCCAGAGGATCGTGACGATCCCGAGGCTGATGAAGCTCATCATCAGCATGTTGAGGGTGGACTTGACGCGGACCATGCCTCCGTAGAAGAAGGCGAGAGCCGGGGTCATCAGCATGACCAGGGCGGAGCAGATGAGCATGAACCCGGTGTTGGCGGCGGACAGCTCGGGGGCGTCTGCTGCCAGGGTCGTGATGGCTGGTGCCATCGGCGTCTCCTCGTCGTCGGTACGGCCTGTGCGGGGCGGGGCCGGAGAGAGCGGCCGGCCGCGAGGGGCGTGGCCGGTTATGGCCCAGAGATTCGCGCAGCGCGGTTTCGGTCGATGCCGCACGATGTTTCGCGACGGTGACGAAGGGGTGGGGCGTGTTACGCCGCCGTGAACGGCCGGATCAAGGGCGTACCCACGCGGGACCTGCCCGGGACGCGCACGGGGTCGGCCCGGTACCGGCCCGGTACCGGCCCGGCGTCCGCCCGTGGGAACACGAGAACCGGCCGCGTCGGGCGTCCGTGTGACCTTGCGGCGGGGGAGCCGAGTCGGGCAGTACGGGACGTCCGGCGCGGCCGGGGTCAGGGGGGTCCTGGGAGAGCGTCCTGGGCGGGGTCAGACCGCTTCGGCGGCCTCCGGCAGGAGCTGGGTGAGCCGGTCGGTGAGCTGGACGACCTCGGCGACGTCGCTGTAGTTGCGTGCGGCGTGGTCGACGGTCTTGCGGAGCCGGGTGTTGACGCGCTCGGAGCGGATGCTCCGGGCGACGCCGAGGGCCTTCTCGGCGAGGACGACGGACTGCTCGGGCTCGCGCTTGAGGAGGTGGACGGTGGCCATCCCGATGAGGTTGAGCGCGTACGACCGCTGGTGGTCGGGGTCCTTCTCGAAGAGCTCGACGGCCCGCTCCATGACGGGTTCGGCGAGGGAGGCGTAGGTCGGGGAGCGGCCGGCGACATAGGCGAGGTCGCGGTAGGAGTGGGAGTTCTCGCCGTTGAGTTCGGCCTCGGAGAAGAAGCCGATCCAGTCGGGCTCGGGCTCGCCGTCGAGGCCGACGTCGGAGAAGGTGTCCTCGGCCATCCGGACGGCCCGCTTGCACTTGGAGGGCTGGCCCATGTTGGCGTAGGCGCGGGCCTCCATCGCATACAGCATGGCCTGGGTGCGGGGAGTGGCGCAGTCCCGACTGCCGTACTGGGCGAGGTGGATGAGTTCGAGGGCGTCGTCGGGCCGGCCGAGGTGGATCATCTGGCGGCTCATCGAGGACAGGATGTACGAGCCGAGGGGCTTGTCACCGGCCTCCTTGGCGGCGTGCAGCGCGAGCACGAAGTACTTCTGGGCGGTGGGCTGGAGGCCCACGTCGTAGCTCATCCAGCCAGCCAGTTCGGCCAGTTCGGCGGCGCAGGTGAAGAGGCGCTTGGCGGTGGCGGCGGGCTGGGGCTCCTGGAGGAGGTCGGTGACCTCGTGGAGCTGTCCGACGACGGCCTTGCGACGCAGTCCGCCGCCGCACTGGGCGTCCCACTTGCGGAACATGGCGGTGGTGGATTCGAGGAGGTCGAGCTCGATGTCGGAGAGCCGGTTGGAGCGGCGGTTCTCGGCCGGGGACTCGGGGCGCTCGATGTCGGTGACCGGGGTGGGGACGAGCCAGCGCTGCATCGGTTCGATGAGGGCGGGACCGGCGGCGAGCGAGAGCGAGGAGCCGAGGAAGCCGCGCCGGGCGAGCATGAGGTCGCTACGGGAGAACTCGCTGAGCAGGGCGACGGTCTGCGGTCCGGCCCAGGGCAGGTCCACGCCGGAGACGGACGGGGACTGGTGGGCGGTGCGCAGGCCGAGGTCCTCGACGGCGACGACGGAGCCGAAGCGCTCGGAGAACAGCTCGGAGAGGATCCTCGGGATGGGCTCGCGGGGCTGCTCGCCGTCGAGCCAGCGGCGCACCCGCGAGGTGTCCGTGGAGATGTGGTGCGCGCCCATCTGGCGCGCCCTGCGGTTCACCTGCCGTGCCAGTTCGCCCTTGGACCAGCCGCTGCGCACGAACCACGAGCCCAGCTGCTCGTTCGGGCGCTTGCCGGCAGTCGTACCGTCTGCGCCGTTGCCGCCCACTGGAACGCCCCCATCCACCTGATTGCCTGTCATGCGAACCCCTATCAGAATGCCGCTTCGCGGGGCCGTTCGTCCGGGGTTCTCACTCCTTCGAACTGGAAACCGGGTTGCCTCCGGCATACCCGTGCGCGCGAGCAGCCCCGGGGTTCGAGTACCGAAAGTAATCCTACGATCACCCCTCCGGTGAGGGCGATTCAAGAAACGCCACCATTCGCCACCCCTTCGAATGAACTCGCCACGCGCCGGACGCGATTCACTTGACATGCGACGAACCGGAGTACGGCGGACGGAGGCGCGGAGAGGCGCGCGCCACGGACCGCACCACCCCTCCCACGACCGCACGCCACAAACGGCGACGGACCGTGACCAAAGGTGACGACGGCGCTCCGGGTCGTAACCACCGGCGCGTTCGACCCGTTGGAGGGGGCATGGGCTTCACGATCGGCGGAATTCGTGAGATGCGGTCCGGCTCGCGCCGCCGCGTACGCACCACGGAGTGCACAGCGGTGGCCGAGTACACAGGGCTGTGGGGCTGGGACGTGGTCCCCGGAGCGCGGGCCGTGTCCGGCCGGTGCTCCTGCGGGGATCCGGCGTGTACGGCTCCGGGCGCGCACCCCCTCTCGTTCGCCGAACCGGTGCCGGCGGGCGCCGGTCTCGACGACGCGACGAAGGCCTGGGCCCAGTACCCGGGCGCGGCGCTGATGCTTCCGGTGGGCCGGGCCTTCGACGTGATCGAGGTCGCGGAGCCGGCGGGCCGGCGGGCGCTGGTCCGGCTGGAGCGCATGGGGCTCCCGCTGGGCCCGGTGTGCGCGACCCCGACCGGCCGGGCGCGGTTCTTCGTGGCGCCGGGCGCGGCGGCCGAGCTGCCGCGGCTGCTGTACCGGATGGGCTGGGACGACGCCGATCTGGACCTGCACTGTCTGGGGCCCGGAGCCCACATCACCGCTCCCCCGTCGGACCTGGGCGGGCTCGGTCCGGTGCGCTGGCTGCGGCCGCCGACGCTGGACACGGCGGGTGCTCCGCCGGAGGCGCGGTTGCTGCTCGGGACGCTGGCGTACATCTGTCACCGGACGCACTTCTGAGGTTCCGACATGCGTGAGGGCCCCCGCCGGAGTACGGCGGGGGCCCTCACGCGTCCGGGGCTCGTGCGGGAGCCGGTCAGTCGCCGATCAGGGCGTCGACGAAGGCGCCCGGCTCGAACGGCGCCAGGTCGTCCGGGCCCTCGCCCAGGCCGACCAGCTTGACCGGGACGCCCAGCTCGCGCTGGACGGCCACGACGATGCCGCCCTTGGCGGTGCCGTCGAGCTTGGTCAGGACGATGCCGGTGATGTCGACGACCTCGGCGAAGACACGCGCCTGGATGAGGCCGTTCTGCCCGGTGGTGGCGTCGAGGACGAGGAGGATCTCGTCGAGCGGGCCGTGTTTCTCGACGACGCGCTTGACCTTGCCGAGCTCGTCCATGAGGCCGGTCTTGGTGTGGAGGCGGCCGGCGGTGTCGATGAGGACGACGTCCGCACCCTCGGCGATGCCCTCCTTGACCGCGTCGAAGGCGATCGACGCCGGGTCGCCGCCCTCGGGTCCGCGCACGGTGCGGGCACCGACGCGCTCGCCCCAGGTCTGGAGCTGGTCGGCGGCGGCGGCCCGGAAGGTGTCGGCGGCGCCGAGGACGACGGACTTGCCGTCGGCGACCAGGACGCGGGCCAGCTTGCCGGTGGTGGTGGTCTTGCCGGTGCCGTTGACGCCGACGACCATGACCACACCCGGCACGTCGGCCGGGCTCTCGGTCTTCACCGTGCGGTCGAGGTCCGGGCCGAGGAGGGCGACGAGCTCCTCGCGGAGCAGGCCGCGCAGCTCGTCGGGGGTGCGGGTGCCGAGCACCCGGACCCGCTCGCGCAGCCGCTCGACGAGCTCCTGCGTGGGGGCGACGCCGACGTCCGCCGTGAGGAGGGTCTCCTCGATCTCCTCCCAGGTGTCCTCGTCGAGGTGCTCGCGGGAAAGGAGCGTCAGGAGCCCCTTGCCGAGCGAGTTCTGGGAGCGGGCGAGCCGGGCACGGAGCCGTACGAGACGGCCGGCGGTCGGCTCCGGGACCTCGATCTCCGGGGCCTCGGGCGCGGCGACGACGGGGTCCTCGACCGCGGCCGGCGTCTCGACGGCCTCCTCGGCCGTCGGGAGCTCGACCTCCTCGACCGTGCGGCGTGGTTCCTCCCGCGGCGTCTCCGCCTCCTCGCCGACGTGCGGTTCGGCGGGCGGAGCGGTGATGGTCGGCGTGGTGGACGGCGGCTCGGCGGGCGGCAGCTGCTTCTTCTTGCGGCCGCTGATCACGAGCCCGCTCGTCACGGCGACCGCGACGACCAGAGCGATGACTACAGCAAGGATGAGTTCCATAACCCGTCCAGTATCGGCCACGAGGGGCACAAAGTCGGAGCACGTACCCTGGATGGCTCCCCCACCTTCTTCACGGAGTACCCCCATGCCCCACGACGCCTCCGAAGCCGTAGGCGCGACGCACGACGGCGCGATGGAGACCCGCGGTCTCGAACCCGTCCCCGACGCCGAGCGGACCGGTCGGGTCCGCGAGCTCTTCCCGACGTGGGTCGCGGCCAACATCAGTGTGTTGCTGCTCACGATGGGCGCCGGCCTGATCGTCTTCAACGGCCTGAACTTCTGGCAGGTCCTGACCGTGGCGATCGCCGCGCCCGTGCTCTCGTACGGGATCGTCGGCCTGATCTCGATCGCGGGGAAGCGCGGCGGCGCGCCGGGCATGGCGCTGTCGCGGGCCGTGTTCGGCCAGCGCGGAAACCTTTTTCCCGGCGCGCTGATCTGGGTCGCCCGCTGGGGCTGGGAGACCATCAACGCGGTGACCGGCGCCTACGCGGTGCTGACCGTGCTCGACCTGCTCTTCGGCGTGAAGTCGAACACGCTCCTCATCGTGGTGACGCTGCTGCTCTTCGTCACCTGCACCTTCCTGGTCTCGGGTCTCGGGATCAACGCGCTGCGGGTGTGCAGCAAGTGGTCCACGTACCTCTTCGGCGCCTTCTCGGTCCTCGTCCTGGTCTACCTGGTGGCGAACACCGACTGGTCCGCGGTCTTCGACAAGCCGGCCGGTTCGACCGCGATGATGGTCGCGGGCATCGGCACCATCGCCGCGGGAGGCATCAGCTGGGTCCCGTCGGGTCCGGACTTCACCCGCTACCTGCCCCGGACGGCCTCCTCGAAGGCGATGGTCGGCTCGACGATCGGCGGCGCCGGGATCGTGGTCCTGCCGATGGTGCTGATGGGCGCGGTCATGGCCGTGTCGACGCCGGACCTCGCTTCGGCGCAGGACCCGGTCTCCTTCATCGGCGAGCTGCTCCCGATGTGGATCTCCGTGCCGTACCTGGTGATCGCGCTGCTCGGGATGCTGCTGATCAACTCGATGTCGATGTACTCGGCCGGCTTCACGGCGCAGACCCTGGGCATCAAGGTGTCGCGCGCGGCGGCGGTCAGCGTGAACGCCGTGATCAGCCTGGTCTTCGGCTTCCTGCTGATGGTGGTGGCGACCAGCTTCATCGGTTCGTTCATCTCGTTCCTCACCCTGCTCGCCGTGGCGTTCTCGGCGTGGATCGGCGTCTTCGGCGTGGACATGCTGCGCCGCCGGTCGTACGACGCGGAGGCGTTGATGGACACCACCCGGACCAGCGCGTACTGGTACCGGGGCGGTTTCGCCTGGCAGGCGATGGCGGCGTGGGCCGTGGCGCTGCTCGTGGGCCTGCTGTTCACCAAGGTCGACTGGTTCGCGGGTCCGCTCGCCTCCTCGTGGATCGGTGAGAACGGCCTGGGCTGGGCGGCGACGATCGTGGTGGCGGGCGTGCTGTACGCCGTGCTGCCGCGGACGCCCGAGAAGGCTCCGGTGGCGCCCGCCGAGGTGCGCGAGACCGTTTCCATCTGACGCCACGTCAGATAACGTCCCCCTTCGCCGGATCCCACGAGCGGAGGGGGACTTCCCATGCCCTTCACAGTCGTACGGTTCAACCTCGTCGACCCGCGGGCGACCCCCGTCTCCCTCGCGGCCCGCTACCGGGCGGCCGTCGAGATGGCCGCCCACGCCGACGCGCACGGGGTCGACACGGTCCAGACCGAGGAGCACCACGGCGTCGCGAACAACTGGCTGCCTTCCCCCTTCACCTTCGCGGGCGCGGTCTTCGGGGCGACGAAGAGGATCGCGGTCACCGTCTCGGCGATCATCGGGCCGCTGCACGACCCGCTGCGGCTGGCCGAGGACATCGCGGTCCTGGACCTGCTGAGCGGAGGCCGCCTCGTGACGGTGGCGGGGATCGGCTACCGGCCGGAGGAGTACGGGGAGCGCGGGGTCGAATGGGGCCGGCGCGGGAAGCTCCAGGACCTGCTCCTGGAGACCCTGCTGACGGCGTGGACCGGGGAGCCGTTCACCTATCAGGGCCGTACGGTACGAGTCACCCCTCGACCGCTCACCCAGCCGCACCCGATGCTCCTGGTCGGCGGCTCGTCGCGGGCGGCGGCGCGGCGGGCGGCCCGGCTCGGGCTGCCCTTCTTCCCGAGCGCGCACCTGCCGGAGCTCGAGGCGTACTACCAGGAGCGGTGCGCCGAGTACGGCACGGAGGGCTGGACGATGATGCCGGCCGAGGAGACGCCGCTGCTGCACCTGTCGGAGGATCCGGACCGGACCTGGGCGGAGTACGGGGAGCACTTCCTGCACGAGGCGCGGACGTACGCCTCCTGGCAGTCGAAGGACATCCGCTCGGCGGTGCGGTCGACGGCGACGACGGTGGAGGAGCTGCGCGCGGAGGGGGTCTACCGGGTGGTGACGCCGGACGAGTGCGTGGCGCTCGGCCTGGAGAGCCTGGTGCTGCATCCGCTGTGCGGCGGGATGCCGGTCGAGGAGGGGTGGCGGAGCCTGCGGCTGTTCTGCGACGGCGTACTGCCCCGGCTCGGGGCGTAGGGCCTCGGGCCGGGGCAGTTCCGTGGAAGAGGAGCGGGGCAGCGGGGTTTAGCCCATCTCCTCCAACGCCTTGCCCTTGGTCTCCTTGACGTACCTGAGCACGAAGGGGATCGAGAGCACGGCGAAGACCGTGTAGATGATGTAGGTGCCGGAGAGGTTCCAGTCCGCGAGGGACGGGAAGCTCGCGGTGATGGCCCAGTTGGCGATCCACTGCGCGGAGGCGGCGACGCCGAGGGCGGCGGCGCGGATCCGGTTGGGGAACATCTCGCCGAGGAAGACCCAGACCACGACGCCCCAGGAGAGGGCGAAGAAGAGGACGAAGACGTGGGCGGCGACGAGCGCCACGACGCCCTGGGTCTCGGGGAGCTTGCCGTCGACGAGGTCGGCGGAGAAGGCCCAGGCCTCGAAGGCGAGGGCGATCGCCATGCCGACGGAGCCGACGAGGGCGAGCGGCTTCCGGCCGACGCGGTCGACCAGGACCATGGCGATCACGGTGCCGATGATGTTGATGATCGACGTCGTGAACGAGTAGAAGAACGAGCTGGACGGGTCGATGCCGACCGACTGCCAGAGCGTCGCGGAGTAGTAGAAGGCGACGTTGATGCCGACGAGCTGCTGGAAGATCGAGAGTCCGATGCCGACCCAGACGATGGGCAGCAGCTTGAACCTGCTGCCGGCGACGAGCAGGTCCTTGAAGGTGGACTTGTGCTCGCTGCGCATGGCCCGGTCGATCTCGGCGACGCGCGCGTCGAGGTCGACGCCGTGGCCCTCGACCTCGGCGAGGACCTCCTTGGCCCGGTCGGTCTTCCCGACGGAGATGAGGAAGCGCGGGGACTCGGGGATGGCGAAGGACAGCATGCCGTAGAGGAGAGCGGGGACGACCATCACGCCGAGCATCCACTGCCAGGCCTCGAGGCCGCCGATCTCACCGCGCTGGTCCCCGTCGGCGAGCTGGAGGATGCCGTAGTTGACCAGCTGGGAGATGGCGATGCCGATGACGATCGCGGCCTGCTGGAAGGAGCCGAGGCGGCCGCGGTAGGCGGCGGGGGCGACCTCGGCGATGTACGCGGGGCCGATGACGGAGGCCATGCCGATGGCGAAGCCGCCGATGACCCGCCACAGGGCCAGGTCCCAGAGGGCGAAGGGGAGCGCGGAGCCCACGGCGCTGACGGCGAAGAGGACCGCGGAGATCTGCATGCAGCGGATGCGGCCGATGCGGTCGGCGATCCGGCCGGCGGTCGCGGCGCCGATGGCGCAGCCGATCAGGGCGATGGCGATGACCTGGGCGAGGGTGCCGGAGCCGATGTCGTACCGGTCCCGGATCGCCTCGACGGCGCCGTTGATGACGGAGCTGTCGTAGCCGAAGAGGAACCCGCCCATCGCGGCGGAGGCCGTGATGAAGATGACGTGGCCGAGGTGGTCAGGATGGGCCGCTCGGCCTTCGGACGGCGGCGGCGTGGGCGCCTGCGCGGTACTGGTCACATGGACTCCTGGGTGGGGGGCAAGCCCTTCCAGTGGCGCACAACTTCACGCCGCTCACCACGTGAAGGTAAAAGCAACGTTGCAGAGACTATGCCTTCAAGTTTCGAAGTCAATAGCCGATGTCGTATGACTTTAAGAACGTGACAGGCCACATCAGATTCAAGACTTGAAGAGATGGAGCCTCAGCGCAGTCGCTGGCTGATCACCTTCGAGACGCCGTCGCCCTGCATGGACACGCCGTACAGCGCGTCCGCGACCTCCATCGTCCGCTTCTGGTGCGTGATCACGATCAGCTGCGAGGACTCCTGGAGCTCCTCCATGATCCGGATGAGCCGCTGGAGGTTGGTGTCGTCGAGCGCCGCCTCGACCTCGTCCATCACGTAGAACGGGCTGGGCCTGGCCTTGAAGATCGAGACCAGCAGCGCCACGGCGGTGAGCGACCGCTCGCCGCCGGAGAGCAGCGAGAGCCTCTTGACCTTCTTGCCCGGCGGCCGGGCCTCCACGTCGACGCCGGTGGTGAGCATGTTGTCCGGGTCGGTGAGGATCAGCCGGCCCTCGCCGCCGGGGAAGAGCCGCGAGAAGACGCCCTCGAACTCCCGGGCCGTGTCCCGGTAGGCCTCCGTGAAGACCTGCTCGACCCGTACGTCGACCTCCTTCACGACCTGAAGGAGGTCGCTCCGGGTCTTCTTCAGGTCCTCCAGCTGCTCGGAGAGGAAGCGGTGCCGCTCCTCCAGGGCCGCGAACTCTTCCAAAGCCAGCGGGTTGACCTTCCCGAGCTGGTGGTACGCCCGTTCGGCGGCCTTGAGCCGCTTCTCCTGCTCCGAACGGACGAACGACCGGGCGGTCTCCGCCTCTTCCGGGTGCTCTTCGCCGTCCACGGAGGGCGACGGGGGTACGGGCTGGTCGGGGCCGTACTCGGCGACCAGCGCGGCCGCCTCCACCCCGAACTCCTCCAGAGCCTTCGCCTCCAGCTGCTCGATCCGCATCCGCTTCTCCGCGCCGAGCACTTCGCCGCGGTGGACCGAGTCGGTCAGCTTGTCCAGCTCGGCCTTGAGGTCCCGGGCGCGGGCCCGGGCCACCGTGAGTCCCTGTTCACGATCGGCCCTCGCCGCCTGGGCCGCCACTCGCTCCCGCTCCGCGCGGACGAGCGAGACCTCCACATGGGCGAGGAGGCCGCGGGCCCCGGCGGCGACCGCGCCCGCGACCCGGCGCTCGTGCCGGAGCCTGGTCCGGCGCTGTTCCGCACGCGCGCGTGCCTCGCGTTCGGCGCGGGCGGCCCGGTCGAGGGAGTCGGCGCGCCCGGCGAGCCCCTTGACCCGCTCCTCGTGGGTACGGACCTGGAGCCGCGCCTCCATCTCGGTCTGGCGGGCGTTGGAGCCGTCGATCGAGAGCCGGTCGCGGACGGAGGTGTCGGGCTCGTCGTCACCGTCCCCGAAGGCGGTGGGCTCCTGGGCGACGAGGAGCCGCTCGGCCAGCTCCTCCGCGTCGGCGACGGCCTTCTCCAGGGCCTCCTGGGCGCGCGCGACGGCAGCCGCGGTCCGCTCGGCCTCCCCCGCCGCTCCCCTGGCCTGCCCGGCGAGCCGTCCCAGCTCCGTGGCGACCGCCGACTTCTCCCGCTCGGCGGCCCGGCGGCTCGCGTCCAGCTGCTCGACGAGCGCTCCCGCGCTCCGGCGGCGCTCCTCGGCCTCGCGCTGCGCGGTGGCCGACTCCTCGCACCGGACGGCCAGTTCGTCGAGCTCGGCGGCGGCCTCGGCCACCGAGGCCTGGACTTCGAGGAGGCTGGGCGCGCCGGCGGAGCCGCCGTGCGCGAAGTGCCCGCCGAGCAGGTCCCCTTCGGTGGTGACGGCGGTGAGCCCCGGGTGGGACCGGACCAGCCGCTCGGCCTCGTCGAGGCCGTCGACGACGACCACTCCGGCCAGCAACCGACGTACTGAGGGGAGGAGTTCGGCTGGTCCGTGGACCAGGTCGGCGGCGCTCGGGCAGCCCTCGGCACCGAGGTCGACGCCGGGGGGCGGCTCCGGTGCGTCGGTCAGGAGGAGGGAGGCACGGCCCGCGTCCTGCTTGCGGAGGAGGCGCAGGGCCTCGGCCGCGGCGGCCGGCCCGGTGGCGGCGACCGCGTCGGCGGCGGCGCCGAGGGCTGCGGCCACGGGGATCTCGTATCCCGGGGAGACGGAGAGGAGTTCGGCGGCCGGGCCGAGGAGTCCGGTGACGCCGGCGGAGAGCAGGGCGCCCGTGCCGTCCTTGCGGCGCAGACCGAGGGCGAGGGTGTCGTGCCGGGCGCGGGTCGCGGCCCGGCTCCGCTCGGCCGAGCCGAGGGCTTCGCGGGCGGCGCTCAGCGCGCTGTCCGCCTCGGCGAGTGCACGCCGGGCCGCCTCGTACCGCTCGCCGTGCTCGCCGTTCGCGGCGTCGAGACCCTGGACCTCCGCCGTGAGCTGCTCGTACTCCTCCTGGGCGGCGACCGCCCGGTCCGCCGCCTCGTCGCGGGCGGCGGCCAGCCGGTCGATCTCGGCCTGGGCGGCGGCGGCGCGCGAGCGGGCCGCGTTCACCTGGCCGTGGAGGCGCGCGAGGCCCTCGCGCCGGTCGGCGATGGCCCGGGCCGCGTCCTTGAGACGGCGCTCCTCCGCGGTCAGCGCGCGTTCGAGCTCGGCGCGGTGGGCGACGGTGTCCTCCAGGGCGCGCTCGGCCGCCTCCAGGGCGGCTTCGAGTTCGGCCTCCTGCTCGCGGACGCGGGCGGCCTCCCGCTCCAGGTCCTCGGGGTCGCGGCCGCGCCGCTCCTCGGCGGGCGCGTCGGCGGCGCTCTTCACGCGCGCGTCGGCGAGGGAGATCGTGCCGCGGACGCGTTCGGCGAGCTGGGAGAGGGCGTACCAGCTCTGCTGGGCGCGTTCGAGGCGGGGGGCGAGGGCCTGGACCTCGGCTTCGAGTGCCGCCTCGCGGGCGAGCGCGTCGCGCAGCTCGGTCCCGGTGGCCTCCTTGCGGGCGAGGAGGGCCGCCTCGTCGGCGACTTCGGCGGTGAGCGCCCGCTGGAGCCGGTCCAGGTCGTCGGCGAGGAGCCGGAGGCGGGCGTCGCGCAGGTCGGCCTGGATGACGACGGCCCGGCGGGCGACGGCGGCCTGCCGGCCGAGGGGCTTGAGCTGGCGCCGGAGTTCGTCGGCGAGGTCCTGCACGCGCGCGAGGTTGGCCTGCATCGCGTCGAGCTTCCGCAGCGCCTTCTCTTTGCGCTTGCGGTGCTTGAGGACGCCGGAGGCCTCCTCGATGAAGGCGCGGCGTCCCATCGGGTCGGCGTGCAGGACGGAGTCGAGCTGGCCCTGGCCGACGATGACGTGCATCTCGCGTCCGATGCCGGAGTCGGAGAGCAGGTCCTGGATGTCGAGCAGCCGGCAGGTGTCGCCGTTGATCTGGTACTCGCTGCTGCCGCCCCGGAACATGATCCGGGTGATGGTGACCTCGGCGTAGTCGATGGGCAGCGCGCCGTCGGAGTTGTCGATGGTCAGCGAGACCTCGGCGCGGCCGAGCGGGGGGCGCCCGGTCGTGCCGGCGAAGATGACGTCCTCCATCTTGCCGCCGCGCAGCGACTTGGCGCCCTGCTCTCCCATGACCCAGGACAAGGCGTCCACGACGTTGGACTTGCCCGATCCGTTGGGGCCCACGACACAGGTGATGCCGGGTTCGAACCGCAGGGTCGTGGCCGAGGCGAACGACTTGAATCCGCGGAGGGTCAGGGCCTTGAGGTGCACCCCGGGGACTCTACCGGGGCTCGCGCGTTTCACTCGCGAAGGTGTAGGGCAGATCACCGGGTGAGGAGGGGTGATCGCGGGGTGGGCCGTGGGGGAAACGGCGGGTGAAAGAAAGAAGGGACGCCGAAGCGCCCCTTGCATATCCAGCTGTGCCTTGTCCTGCTACGCCGACGCGGGTTCCCGGTCGGCGATGCCGGACGGAGTGTTTCCCACCTGGCCCCTGGGGGCTGGGTTGTCAGGTGAGCGCAGGCTCCGCCTGGGGTACGTCGAGATCGATGCTGTCGAGCAGCGACTCTCCCTGGTGCTGAGCGGCGGCAGCCGCGAGCGTGTCGTTCTCGGACTGGATCCGTACCAGCTCGGATTCCAGGTCCTGGACGCGCTGCTGAAGCCGTCGCATCTCGGCGAGGAGTCGCGGGTCGGAGCCGCCGACGTAACCGAGAAGCGCCTTTGCCATGATGGATGGTCCTCCACACTGAGTGACCGACCGATTGCGGTGTGGGTCGTGAGGGATTCGCACCCGCGGTGCTCGGCAGTGCATCGTGCCGGTTCTTACTGCCAAACAGCTAAGGTGCGCGGGGATTCCAGCGTCTCACCAAAAAGTTTGACGGTCAACACGATCACGCCCCGTTCGAAGGGGCGCCCGGGGAGTCGGCGGCCGCGCGACTGGCAGCCGTGCCTCTCGACCCGGTGCCTCGGGGCGTGGCGATCATCCTTTACGGGCAGCCTTCCACGGCGCGCACTTCTTGGCAACCACCAGGCAGTTCTCCGCTCCCTCCCTCGTCACGGCGTGTTCCACCGACGCCCCTCCCGGTCACCGAGGAGGGGTCACCGGCACGAACGTCAGCGGATCGCGAAGCTCTCGTAGCCGCCGCGCGGGGTGCCCCATATCTCCGTGACTCCGTCCACGCGGCCGGGCGTGTCGCCCGTGCGGAGCCAGTCGAGAAGACGGTGGCAATTCTCACTCGGCCCCTCGGCCACCACCTGCACACGGCCGTCGTCGAGGTTCAGGGCGAAGCCCACGAGGCCGCCGATCTCCAGTGCGTTTGCCCTGGTGAACCAGCGAAAGCCCACTCCCTGTACCCGGCCGCGCACCCAGGCGGTCATCCGTACGTCGTCACTCATGGCTGCACGCTAACCGGCGGATTGCCCGATGAGCACGTCGCCCCGGCTTCTCATCGCGTACAGTCCCGTCGGAATGCGGCTCACTCGTTCGGGCGCGCGCCATTCGGTCGTCGGCCCGAATCAAGCCGACAGCAAAGATCAGCAAAGAACAGCAAAGTCCGGCACACACCAGCAAGGGTCCGCAGGGAACGGCGGAGCTCCGCAGAGGAAGGCAGGCAGCACATGGGACGCCACCGTCGCTCCGGCTCCGCGCCCGCGGCAGAAGACTACGCGGCCGGTTCGGACCGCCGACACCGGGGTGACCGCCGCAAGCGGCGGGCCGTGCGCACCGGACTCCTCGGCGCCTCCGCGGCGGTCGCGGTGGGAGCCGTGGCCGTCGCCTCGGGTCTACTCCCCGGCGGGGACACCTTCACCGTCGGGAACACCGCCTCGGACGAGCGTCAGGTCCAGTCCAGGCAGGCCCCGGAGCTGACGACGCAGGGCGGGGCGACCCAGACGCCGGCCGGCGGCGGGTCGGCCGGCACGGGCAGCGGCGCGGCCACCACCGCCGGCTCCGGTTCGGGCAAGAGCCCGAGTGCCCGCCCGAGCGCGAGCGCCAGCAAGTCCGCCTCCCCCTCGGCCGCCCCCTCCACCTCCGCGAAGCCGAGCCCGAAGGCGACCCCGCCGAAGGCCACCCCGTCCAAGGCGGCGACCACCTCCAAGCCCGTGGCCCCGAAGGCCCCGGTCGCGCCCACGACGAAGCCGGCCCCGCCGCGGCCGACGCCGGCCCCGACCACCGAGGCGCCGGTCGAGACCACGGCCGCTCCCTCCACGGCCGACCGGGGCGCGGCGGCCGAGGCGGAGGTCTTCCGGCTGGTCAACGCGGAGCGCGGCAAGGTGGGCTGCACGCCGGTCCGCGCGGACGCGCAGCTCGCGGCGCTGGCCGGAGCGTTCAGCGCGGACATGGCGGAGCGCGGCTTCTTCGACCACACGGACCCGGACGGGGACACCCCGTGGGCGCGCGCCGAGCAGGCGGGCGTCACGGGCCTGGCCGGCGAGAACATCGCGCGCGGCCAGGCGGACGCGGCGGCCGTGATGGAGTCCTGGATGAACAGCGACGGCCACCGCGCCAACATCCTGAACTGCGACTTCACGACGCTGGGCGTCGGCGTGCACTTCGGTGACGGCGGCCCCTGGTGGACCCAGGACTTCGGCCGCTGAGTCCGTTCCCGTACGCGAAAGGGCCCCGTCACCACTGTGGTGACGGGGCCCTTTCCGTTGCGCGGGGCCGGCGGTCAGGCGGCGACCTTGCCGGCCGCGAAGGTGCGCGCGGTCACGGCGACGCGGTGGCCGAGGTGCTCGGCGGTGGCGACGTCCGCCTTGTGGACGCCGTCGGGGCCCAGGTCGGTGTGGGTCTGGGCGCCGGCGCCGGAGAAGAAGCCGAGGCGGTTGAGGTCGTTCTCGGAGGCCTCGCTGCTGCTCCAGCCGGGCTTCAGGCCGAGGTTGACCCAGGTCATGCCGTGCTGGCCGGCGAGGGTCTGGAAGAACTGCAGGGTGTGCAGCTTGTCGCCGCTCTTGGAGCCGGAGTTGGTGAATCCGGCGGCGAGCTTGTCCAGCCAGGCATCGGCGAACCAGCGCTTCGAGGTGGCCTCGGCGAACTGGTGGAAGGCGCCCGACGCGGTGCCCATGTAGGTCGGGGAGCCGAAGACGATCGCGTCGGAGGAGTCGAGCAGCTCCCACTCGGCGTCGGTGATCCCGTCCACGTTGATCAGGTGGACGGTGGCACCCGCGTCGACGGCGCCGGCGCGGACGGCCTCGGCCAGGACCGCGGTGTGGCCGTAGCCGGAGTGGTAGGCGATGGAGACGACGGGGGTGGTCACAAGGAGCTCCTCGAAAGGTCTGCGGGGTATGACCAGAAGTAGAGCACTAACTTTTGGAAAGCGCAAGCAATTGGATAGCGCCGCACTGTCGGTAAGCGCTGTGCGCGAGTACGGTAGAGGGCATGACTGACGACCTCGCCTACGACGTCTTCGCGCGGGCCTGCCCTTCGCGCGGCACGCTGGAGCACGTGACGGGCCGCTGGGGCAGCCTGACCCTGGGCGCCCTGTACGACGGGACGTTCCGCTTCAACGAGCTGCGGCGCCGGGTCGACGGCGTGAGCGAGAAGATGCTGTCGCAGACGCTCCACGCGCTGGAGCGCGACGGTCTCGTCCACCGGGACGCGCAGCCCACGAACCCGCCGCGGGTCGACTACCGGCTCACACCGCTCGGCCGTGAGATCGCGGAGCGGCTCATCGGCCTGATCGAGCTGGTGGAGGGCCGCATGCCGCAGGTCGAGGCGGCACGCGAGAGTTACGACGCGGGGCGCACGGCTCCGGTCACGGGCTGACCGCCCGGACCGTCACCCGCCCGAGGTCATCACGCGCCCCGGACCATCACGTCCGGGGTCGTCACACGCCCGGGGTCGTCACACGCCCGGAGGTCGCCACCCGCCCGGGGTCGTCACGCGCTCGTGGTCGTCACACGCCCGGGGTCGTCACGCGCTCGTGGTCGTCATGCGCTCGGAGTCGTCACACGCCCGGAGTCGTCACACGCCCGGGGTCGTCACACGCCCGGAGGTCGTCACACGCTCGTGGTCGTCACGCGCTCGTGGTCGTCATGCGCTCGGGCGTGGCGGGCGCTGGCAGCGCGGGCAGAAGTAGCTGGACCGGTTCATCCAGGGCCGCCTGCGCATCGGCGTACCGCAGCGGCGGCACGGTTCGTCCTCGCGCCCGTAGGCGTCGAGCGAGCGGTCGAAGTAGCCGGACTCGCCGTTGACGTTCACGTACAGGCTGTCGAAGCTGGTGCCGCCGACCGCGAGGGCTTCGTTCATGACGTCCCGGGCGTGCCCGAGGAGTTCCGCCGAGCGCGGCCTGGTGAGCGTGGCGGTGGGCCGGTCGTAGTGCAGCCGGGAGCGCCAGAGCGCCTCGTCCGCGTAGATGTTGCCGACGCCGCTGATCAGCGACTGGTCGAGCAGGGCCCTCTTGACGGTCGTACGCCGCAGCCGCAGCGCGCGGTGGAAGGCGGCCTCGTCGAACTCGGGGTCCAGTGGGTCCCGGGCGATGTGGGCGATGACGTCCGGCAGCCCGTCGGGCGTCTGGTCGTGGAGCGAGAGCCCGCCGAAGGTGCGCTGGTCGACGAAGCGGAGCTCGGTGCCCGTCGCGTCGTCGAAGCGGATCCGGATGCGGAGGTGCTTCTCGTCGGCGGCGTCCTCCGGCTGGACGAGCAGCTGACCGCTCATGCCCAGGTGCCCGAGCACGGAGGTGCCGGTGTCGGCCAGCGGCAGCCAGAGGTACTTGCCCCGGCGCCGCGCCACCTCGAAGCGCTGCCCCTTCAGCCGCGACGCGAAGTCCGCGCCGCCGGCGGGATGACGTCGCACGGCCCTCGGGTGCAGCACCTCTACCTCGGTCACGGTCCGTCCGGCGACCCAGCGCTCCAGTCCGCGCCGTACGACCTCGACTTCGGGCAGCTCGGGCACGGGACTCCTCCGGACGACGTCGATCGACTGCGCCTCAACCCTACCGGCGTACATGCCGGGGAAAACCCTCGGGAAATGACGAGAACCCCGCCCTGGGGCGGGGTTCTCGGGAAGCGGTGGAGGGGAAGGCCGTCAGGCCGTCGCCCCGTCCGTGGTCGGAGAGGGGTCGGCGACCTCTCCCGTACCGGCTTCGGCAGCGGCCTTGGCCGCCGCCACGCGCTCGTCCGCAGCCGCGCGAATCGCGCGCCACGCGGACTCCGCCGCCTGCTGTTCCGCTTCCTTCTTGCTGCGGCCGGTGCCGGTGCCGTACGAGACACCACCGACGCGGGCGGCAGCAGTGAAGACCTTCTCGTGGTCCGGTCCCTCTTCGGAGACGAGGTATTCCGGCACACCCAGGCCCTCGGCCGCGGTGAGCTCCTGGAGACTGGTCTTCCAGTCCAGGCCGGCACCGAGGCTTGAGGACTTCTCGATCAGCGGGTCGAAGAGCCGGTGAACCAGCTCGGACGCCGCGTCGAGGCCCTGGTCGAGATAGACCGCGCCGATCACCGCTTCAAGGGTGTCGGCGAGGATGGACGCCTTGTCCCGGCCACCCGTGCCCTCTTCGCCCCGGCCGAGCCGGATGAAGGAGCCGAGTTCGAGGCCGCGACCGACCTCCGCAAGTGCGCGTGAGTTGACCACCGCGGCCCGCAGCTTGGCCAGCTGGCCTTCGGGCAGGTCGGGGTGGGTGCGGTACAGCGTGTCCGTGACCACCAGGCCGAGCACGGAGTCCCCGAGGAACTCGAGACGCTCGTTGGTGGGCAGGCCGCCGTTCTCGTACGCGAACGAACGGTGGGTCAGTGCACGCACCAGAAGGGCGGACTCGAGCCGATAGCCGAGCCGCCCTTCCAGAAGCGTGTGGGACGAGGCATGGTCCGTCTTGTCGTCCGTCTTGCGGGACTCAGACATTGCGCCTCTCACCAGCCCAATCAGACCGAGAGGACCTGGCGCTTGTTGTAGGTGCCGCAGCTCGGGCACGCGATGTGCTGCAGCTTCGGCTCCTGGCAACGCTCACACGAAACCAGGGTGGGGACCGCAGCCTTCCACTGCGACCGGCGGTGGCGCGTGTTGCTGCGCGACATCTTCCGCTTCGGAACAGCCACGGCTACTTCTCCTGCTTCTCGGCGGCGCTTCGGACGTCCCCGTCAGAGGCTTTGCCGCTCATGTTGTCCTTCTCATCGGTTCCCAGCGAACCGGCGAGTCCCTGCAATGCCGCCCAACGGGCGTCGACGGCATCATGGTGGTGGTCCGGGTCCTCGTTCAGGTTGGCTCCACACTCGGAGCACAGACCCGCACAGTCGTCCCGGCACACCGGCTGCATCGGCAGTGCGAGCACCACCGCATCACGCAGCAGAGGTTCGAGGTCGAACATGCCGTCCTCGAGGGGGATCATGTCCTCGTCTTCCTCGGCTTCGTCGTCCGCGGCCGCCTTGGAGCGGCCCCGGTCGTCGGAGTCGGGGTACGAGAACATCTCCTGGAAGTCCACGTCGAGCTCCAGCTCGACGGGCTCCAGACACCTTACGCACTCCCCCTCGGCCGATGCACGGGCGGTGCCTGTGACAAGCACCCCTTCCATGACCGACTCGAGACGGAGATCGATTTCCACCGGAGCGCCCTCGGGCACCCCGATGACCCCTTCGACGCCGAGGGCCGCGGGGGCCTCTACGGAACGCGAGAGCCGCTGGAGGGCACCAGGACGCCGCCCCAGCTCGTGCGTGTCGAACACGAGGGGGTTGCGGTGGTCGAGGCGCGTGCTCAGGGCTCTTCCTGCTTTCGAATCGTGAGGGGGCCGCCAGAAGTGGGCAGCAAGGATCGCGGAACAGGCGCGACCGAAGAGCCAGGATACTGGACGCTTCGCTCAGGGCCCAATCCGGGCCCCGCGTCCCTTACTGCCCCTGTTCGTACCGGCGCAGCTGCTCCAGGTCGATCATGCTCGTGTCGAAGAAACTGGTCTCGTCGAGCGCGGCGGCCGGCTGCTGCTGCGGGGCCTGGGGCTGGTACTCGTGCTGCTGGTGCTGCTGCTCGTAGCCGTACTGGCCCTGGTAGGCGTACGGGTCGGGCTGCTGCTGCGGATAGCCGTACGGGTCCGGCTGTCCCCCTGGGCCGTGCGGCCCGGGAGGTACCCCCAGCTGGTAGCCGTACGCGGGCTCCTGCTGCGGCTGCTGCTGGTAGCCGTACGGGTCGGGCTGCTGCTGGGCCGGGATCTGCGCGGGGGCCTGTGCGGGGACAGGGACCGGCTGGGGGTCGGCGAGCTCCGCGAGCCCGGCGAGGTAGTCGGCGTCGCTCGTGTGCACCGTGCCGCCGAGGCCGTCCTGCGCGGCCATGTGCTCGCCGAGGTCGTCGGTGGCGATCCGGCCGTGCAGCTTCTGCCGGCCCCGCCCGACGGCCTCCAGGGTCTTGCTGAGCACCGCCTCGAAGGCGCCGAGCTTGGCGTCCACGTACTCGTCGGCCCGGCTGATCAGCGTCTGCGGGTCCGCGCTGTACTCGGGGGCGTCCTCGTCCGCGTAACCGTCCTGGTCGAGGCCCGGGCCCCGGCCGAGGAGCTTCTCGCGGCCCCGGTCGACGGAGCCGATGGTCTTGTTGAGGACGACCTCGAAGTTCGCGAGCTTGGAGTCGACGTAGTCGTCGGCCTCGGCGCGGACCTCCTCCGCCTCACGGCGGGCCTCGGCGAGGATCCGGTCGGCCTCGCCCTGCGACTCCCGGGCGACCTGGGTGTCGGAGACGATCGAGCCGCGCTCCGCGTGGGCCGCCTCGATGATCCGCTCCGCCTCCTGGCGGGCCCGCTCGACCATCTGCTCGCGGCCGCCGATGAGCTCCTGGGCCTGGGCGAGGGAGCCCGGCAGGGCGTCCCGTACCTCGTCGAGCAGGGCGAGCAGCTCGGCCCGGTTGATCACACAGGATGCCGACATCGGCATGGAGCGGGCGCCCTGCACGGTCGCGACGATCTCGTCGAGCTTCTTCTGCACGTCCACCGGGTGCTCGCCACTCTCTACAGCTGGATGGAGACGGACGGGACGACTGTAAGGGCAGTCGGCTCCCGTCCGACACCAGATGACGGAGCGTCAGCGGCGGTGGCCGCGCGTCACTTCTGCGCGAGGCGCTCGGTCAGCCTGCCGAGGACCTGCGGCGGGACCAGGTGCGAGACGTCGCCGCCCCAGGCCGCCACCTCCTTGACCAGCGAGGAGGAGAGGAAGCTGTACGTGGGGTTGGTGGGGACGAAGAGGGTCTCCACGCCCGTGAGGCCGATGTTCATCTGGGCCATCTGCAGCTCGTAGTCGAAGTCGCTGACGGCGCGCAGGCCCTTGACGATGGCGGGGATGTCCCGCTGCTTGCAGAAGTCGACGAGCAGTCCGTGGAAGGACTCCACCTCGACGTTGCCGAAGTCGGCGGTGACTTCGCGGATCAGCTCGATCCGCTCCTCGACCGTGAACAGTCCCTTCTTGGACTGGTTGATCATCACCGCGACGTGTACGACGTCGTACAGCTTGGAGGCGCGGGCGATGATGTCGAGATGTCCGTTGGTGATGGGGTCGAATGACCCCGGACAGACGGCGCGGCGCAACGTGGGTCCCTCGCTCTCCGGTCCGGTCATCGTGCGTCTTCGCACGTAGAGGCGGCGCGACCGTACCAAAACGTTCCCTCGCCGTAACGACGGGCCCGCAGTGGCTCGAATCCGGCCGGCCAGCCGAACTCGCCGCCTCGGGTGCTGCGCTCCACGGTGACGAGAGCGTCGTCCGTGAGCCAGCCTTCCGAGCGGAGTGTGAGGAGGATCTCGCGAAGATCGTCGTCCGCGACGGCGTACGGAGGGTCGAGGAAGACCAGGTCGTACGGATCGGCCGGGGCCGGTCCCGTCACGATCTGCTCCGCCTTGCCGGTCCGGAGCTCGGCGCCGGGCAGGCCGAGTGTCCGGATGTTGTCCCGGATCGTCTTCGCGGCGCGCGGATCGGCCTCGACGAGGAGGGCGTGGACCGCACCCCGGGAGAGCGCTTCGAGTCCGACGGCGCCGGAGCCCGCGTACAGGTCGGCGACCCGGGCGCCTGACAGGCCGTGGAACGCCTCCCAGGTGGAGAAGAGGCCCTCACGCGCCCGGTCGGACGTGGGACGGGTGCCGGTGCCGGGGGGCACGGCCAGGCGGCGCCCACCGGCGGTGCCGGCGATCACGCGGGTCATCGGTTTCCTCGTTCTCCATAAGTCATTGCGCTGGCAATAGCTTATGGCGACTGCCGGCGGCCCGGGGTCAGCCCTTCTCCAGGTACTCCTCCCGGTCCTTGTCCAGCAGGGCTTCGAGGGCGGTGCGCAGGCCGGGGTGGGCGGTGAGGTCCGGGTCGGCGAGGACGAGGGAGGTGGCCTCCTCGCGGGCGGCGGCGATGACCTCCTCGTCGTCGATGACGGTGAGCACCTTCAGGGAGGAGCGGACGCCGGACTGGGCCTGGCCGAGGACGTCGCCCTCGCGGCGCTGTTCGAGGTCGATGCGGGAGAGCTCGAAGCCGTCGAGGGTGGCGGCGACGGCGCCGAGGCGCTGCCGGGCGGGGCTGGCCTCGGGCATCTCGGTGACGAGGAGGCAGAGGCCGGGGGCGGATCCGCGGCCGACGCGGCCGCGGAGCTGGTGGAGCTGGGAGACGCCGAAGCGGTCGCCGTCCATGATCACCATGGCGGTGGCGTTGGGGACGTTGACCCCGACCTCGATGACGGTGGTGGCGACGAGGACGTCGAGCTCGCCGGCGGCGAAGCGCCGCATGACGTCGTCCTTGTCGTCGGGGTGCATCCGGCCGTGCAGGACGGCGATCCGCAGGCCGGCGAGGGGGCCCGTACGGAGCTTCTCGGCGACCTCCAGGACGGCGAGCGGCGGGCGCTTCTCGGCCTCGTCCTCGGCGGACGCCTTGGCCTTCTTCTTCTGGTCCTCCTCGTCGCCGATCCGGGGACAGACGACGTACGCCTGGTGGCCGTTCTCCACCTCCTCGCGGACCCGCTCCCAGGCGCGCGCGAGGAAGTGCGGCTTGTCGGCGGCGGGGACGACGTGGGTGGCGATCGGGGAACGGCCGGCGGGCAGCTGGTCGAGGACGGAGGTCTCCAGGTCGCCGAAGACGGTCATGGCGACCGTGCGCGGGATGGGCGTGGCGGTCATCACGAGGAGGTGGGGCGGCTGCTTGCCCTTGCCCCGGAGGGCGTCGCGCTGTTCGACGCCGAAGCGGTGCTGCTCGTCGACGACGACCAGGCCGAGGTCGTGGAACTTGACCTTGTCCTCGATCAGCGCGTGGGTGCCGATGACGATCCCGGCCTCGCCGGTGACGAGGTCGAGGAGGGCCTGCCGGCGGGCGGCCGTGCCCATGGAGCCGGTGAGCAGGACGACCTTGGTGGCCCGCTCGGCGCCGCCCAGCATGCCGCCCTCGGCGAGCTCGCCCATCATCTCGGTCACCGAGCGGTGGTGCTGCTGGGCGAGGACCTCGGTGGGGGCGAGCATCGCGGCCTGTCCCCCGGCGTCGACGACGGCGAGCATGGCCCGGAGCGCGACCATGGTCTTTCCGCTGCCGACCTCGCCCTGGAGGAGGCGGTGCATGGGGTGTTCGGTGGCGAGGTCGTCGAAGATCTCGCGGGAGACCTTCTGCTGGCCGTCGGTGAGGGTGAAGGGCAGCTTGGCGTCGAAGGCGTCGAGGACGGCGCCGGGGACGGGGCGGCGGGCGACGGCGGGGAGTTGGGTGTCGGCGTGCCGCCGGCGGGCGAGGGCGACCTGGAGGACGAAGGCCTCGTCCCACTTGAGCCGGTCGCGGGCGTCGGCGATGTCCGCCTTGGTGCGGGGGCGGTGGACCTTCCGCAGGGCCTCGGGCAGCTCGGCGAGGCCGCGGCCCTCGCGCAGGGCGGGCGGCAGGGGGTCGACGGCGTCCTCGGCGTGCGGCAGGACGGCGTCGACGGCCTTGGCGATCTTCCAGGACTCCAGCTTGGTGGTGGCCGGGTAGATCGGGATGAGGGCCCCGGCCCAGCTGCCGACGCTGTCGGCGGCCTCGTCGCCGTCGCCGCGGAGGAGTTCGTACGCGGGATGGGCGAGCTGGAGACGGCGGTTGAAGAGCGAGACCTTGCCGGAGAACATCGCGCGGGTGCCGGGCAGCAGGTCCTTGTGCGGCTTGTGCACGCCCTTGCCGAAGAAGACCAGTTGGAGCCGGCCACTGCCGTCCGTGATGGTCACTTCGAGGCGCTGGCCGCGTCCCTTGGAGCCGTTGAAGGTGAGCACACGGGCGTCGGCGACCTGCGCGACGACCGTGACGTGCTCGTCGAGCGGCAGGTCGGAGAGTGTGGTCAGTTCCCCCCGCTCGGCGTACCGGCGGGGGTAGTGGTGGAGCAGGTCACCGACCGTGTGCAGGTCGAGCGCCTCGGCCATGACCTTGGCGGTGGCGGGGCCGAGGGACTTCTTGAGTGGTTCGTCGAGCGCGGGCACGCGTTCCATTGCACACCACGGGACCGACAACCGGGCGGTCCCCCTCGGGTCATTCCACTCCGATGAGCAGCGGCGGGGCTCCTTCGCCCGCGTGGTACGTGGTCGTGTCGACGGCCAGGTAGCCGCGGCGGACGTGTCGTTCGAGTGCGGCGGCGAGGTCGGGCGGGGTGCCGTCGGCGACGATCAGGGTGACGAGTTCGCCGCCCGCCGAGAGCATCCGGTCGAGGACGGTGCGGGCGGTCTCGGTGAGGTCCTGGCCGATGACGGCGACGTCGCCCTCGATCAGGCCGAGGACGTCGCCGGCCTGGCAGACGCCGGCCGAGGTGAAGGACTGGCGCTCGGCGACGGCGAGTTCGGCGTAGCGGGTGGCTCCGGCGGCGGCGGTCATGGCGACGACGTCCTCGTCGAAGCGGCGGTCCGGTTCGTGGACGGCGAGGGCGGCGATGCCCTGGACGGCGGCCCGGGTCGGGATGAGGGCGACGCGGATGCCCTCCGCCCTGGCCCGTTCGGCCGCGGCGGCGGCCGTCTGGCGGAGCTCGGTGTCGTTGGGCAGGAGGACGACCTCGCGGGCGTGCGCCCGGCGGATCGCGTCGACGAGTTCGTCGCCCGCGGGCTGTTCCCCGGGGCGTGTCTGGACGGTGGTGGCGCCCGCCTCGGCGCACAGTCCGGCCAGGCCCTCGCCGGGGACGACCGCGACGACGGCGCGCTGGGCCCTGGCCCCGAGAGCGTCCGTCTCCGCCTCGGCCGCGGCGCTCGCGAAGTGGGTGATGCGGATCCGGTGGGGGCGCCCCGCCTCGACGCCGGCCTCGACGGCGGCTCCGGCGTCGTCGACGTGCACGTGGACGTTCCACAGTCCGTCGCCGCCGACGACGACCAGGGAGTCCCCCAGCGCGTCGAGGCGGGACCGCAGCAGGTCCACGGCCGAGTCCCCGGCCTCCAGGAGGTAGATCACCTCGTACGCGGGGCCTTCCTCGGTGCCGCAGCGCTCGGGCGCGGCGGGCCCGAGCGGCACGAGCAGGCCGTGCGGCTCCGGTTCCGGGCGGTCGGGCGCCCGGCCGGTCACGGTCTCCACGAGCGCCCCGAGGACGGTCACCAGGCCCTGCCCTCCGGCGTCCACGACCCCGGCGCGGGTGAGGACGTCCAGTTGGCCCCGGGTGCTCGCCAGGGCGGTCCTGGCCCCCTCGTAGGCGCTTCCCGCCACCTCCGCGAGTCCGCCGCCCCCGGCGCAGGCCCGCGCGGCGGCGGAGGCCACCGTGAGGATCGTGCCCTCGACGGGGCGGGCGACGGCCCGGCGGGCCGCGTCGGCGGCCTCCGCGAGGGCGCGGGCGAGGTGATCACCGTCACGTCCTTCGGCGAGGACGGCGGCCATGCCGCGCAGCAGCTGGGCGAGGATGGTGCCGGAGTTGCCCCGGGCGCCGAGCAGGGCTCCGTGGGCCATGGCCCGTACGGTCTCGGCGGCGCCGGGTTCGGCGGCGGCGAAGACGGATTCGACGGCCTGATGCGCGGCTTCCGCCGTCAGGTACAGATTGGTGCCGGTGTCCCCGTCCGCGACCGGGTAGACGTTGATCGCGTCGATCTCCTCGCGCTCCCGCCCGAGGGCGTCCAGCGCCCGCGCGGACCAGGTCCGGAGTGCTGCGGCGTCGAGCTCGACGAGCTCCTCGAAAGGCTGAAGGGCTCGCGACAACAGGGGGCCTCCTTCGGCGATGAGCTCACCGCAGGGTAGACCCGGGGTGGCCTCCCCCCAAGCTCTCGGCTTCGCTCGGGCATGGGGGACCCCCAGTGACCTGGGCCGGGGGCGAGGTCCGCGGAGACCATGGTAGTTTCGTTCCACCGAAGCAGGCGTTGTATGCTGCTTCGGTTGCCCGGTTCAAGCCGGGCCATCCCCCGGCAAGCCACTTCAGACTCCTGATTCCGGTGCGCCGGATTTCACTGTAATTCTGAAGTCTTTGGAGTGACCCGTGGCTGCCAACTGCGACGTCTGCGGCAAGGGGCCGGGCTTCGGCAACAACATTTCGCACTCGCACCGCCGTACGTCCCGTCGCTGGAACCCGAACATCCAGCGCGTGCGTGCCGTGGTCGGTCGGACGCCGAAGCGGCTCAACGTCTGCACCTCGTGCATCAAGGCCGGCAAGGTCTCGCGCTAATCGCGACGTTCCGTCGTAGCGCAGCCCCTGCGGTTGCCTTGAGAGGCCGGTTCACCTAGGTGAACCGGCCTCTTGCCGTACCCGGATTCTTTTTTCGGACGTCCGGAGTCCGGAAGCCCGGAGGTCCGGAGTCCGGAGACTCAGGCGTCCGGATTCCTGAGACCCTGAAGCCCCCGTAATCCCGGAATCCCGGAATCCCTTCACGACGGGGCCGCTAGGCCCTGAACCGCCAGCCGTGGTCGACCGGGCCGATGCCCGAGCCCAGCGCGAATCCGGCGGCGATGGCCCCGGTCACGTACTCCTTGGCCTCCCGCACCGCCTCCGGCACCGCCAGGCCCTTGGCGAGCCCCGAGGCCACGGCCGAGGCCAGCGTGCAGCCCGTCCCGTGCGTGTGGCGGTTGTCGTGCCGTGGCGCGCGCAGCCAGTGCTCCTCGGTGCCGTCCGTCAGCAGGTCCACGGCCTCCTGGCCGGTGGGCAGGTGCCCGCCCTTGATCAGGGCCCAGCGCGCCCCGTACGCCAGGATCGCCTCGGCGGCGACCCGCATGTCGCTCTCGTACACGACGTGGACGCCTGTGAGCTGCGCCACCTCGTCCAGGTTGGGCGTGGCGACGGTCGCGACCGGAAGCAGCTTCGTCCGGACCGATTCGAGGGCCGAGGCGGCGAGCAGCGAGTCCCCGTGCTTGGAGACGCCGACGGGGTCCACGACCACCGGGGCGGGCGTCCCGGCCAGCAGCTCCGCCACCGTCTCGACGAGCGCGGCGGAGGCCAGCATGCCCGTCTTCACGGCCTGGACGCCGATGTCGTCGACGACGGCCCTGTACTGGGCGCGTACGGCCTCCTCGGGCAGCTCCCAGGCGCCCTGGACGCCCCGCGAGTTCTGGGCGGTGACGGCGGTGAGCACGCTCATGCCGTGGACGCCGAGCGCGAGCATCGTCTTCAGGTCGGCCTGGATGCCGGCGCCGCCGCCGGAGTCGGATCCGGCGACGGTGAGCACGAGCGGGGGCACCGCGGCGGACGCCGCCGGGGGCCGAGCCGTCACTCCGTCTCCCCGAAGTGGTCCCAGCCGCCCGCGCTGTGCCAGGGGGCGCCGTCCACGGTGACCTGCGGCAGCGCCGAGGGGTGGAGGACCTCGCCGATGACCTTCCAGCGGGCGGGAAGCTTCACGTCCGGCGGGAAGGTGGCCACGATGGCGTGGTCCTCTCCCCCGGTGAGCACCCACTGCATGGGGTCGACGCCGACGGCCTGGCCGATGTCGTTCATCTGGGTGGGGATGTCGATGAGCCCGGAGCGCAGGTCGATGCGGACCTTGCTGGCCTCGGCGATGTGCCCGAGGTCGGCGATCAGGCCGTCGCTGACGTCGCACATGGCGGTGGCGCCGAGTCCCGCGGCGGCGGGGCCGGCGTGGTAGGGCGGCTCGGGCCTGCGGTGGGCCTCGACGAAGGCGCGGGGCGAGCGGAAGCCGCGGGAGAGGACGGCGTATCCGGCGGCGGACCAGCCGAGCCAGCCGGTGTACGCGACGACGTCGCCGGGCTGGGCCCCGCCCCGGGTCACCGGGTCGTGGTTGCGGAGGTCGCCGAGGGCGGTGATGGCGATGGTGATGGTGTCGCCCCGGACGACGTCGCCGCCGACGACGGCCGCGCCCGCGACCTGACATTCGTCGCGCAGTCCGTCCATGAGTTCGACGGGCCAGGTGGCGGGGAGTTCGGCGGGGACGACGAGGCCGAGGAGGAGCGCGGTGGGGACCGCGCCCATGGCGGCGATGTCCGCGAGGTTCTGCGCGGCGGCCTTTCGGCCGACGTCGTACGCCGTCGACCAGTCGCGGCGGAAGTGACGTCCTTCGAGGAGGATGTCCGTGCTGGCCACCACGCGCCGGTCGGGTGCGGAGACGACCGCGGCGTCGTCGCCGGGCCCGATCCGTACCGCCGGGGTGGAGGTGAGCCGGGACGTGAGCTCTCTGATGAGCCCGAACTCGCCCAGCTCTCCGACTGTGCCCTTCACCGCGTCTCACCTCGTGTCTTCGTGCCGGCCGGCGGGCGGGGGCGCGCGTGGGCGCGCCGCGGGTCGCGGGCCGTCACCGTGCTGGGTACCGTCAAGTAGACCGTCAACTTCAGTCGTGCGTACGCCACAACGCGAGTGCCCCGGGACGCGCGGGTCTCCCCGTGGCCCGCGGCGACGCGGTACCGTGGCGTCCCTTTCTCCCACAAGATCCTCGTGGTCGCCCTGGAGGTTCCGTGGTACAGGCGTACATCCTCATCCAGACCGAGGTGGGCAAGGCGTCGACCGTCGCCGACACCATCTCCAAGATCCCGGGGGTGCTTCAGGCCGAAGACGTGACCGGTCCTTACGACGTGATCGTGCGCGCGCAGGCGGACACCGTGGACGAGCTGGGCCGCATGGTGGTCGCCAAGGTCCAGCAAGTGGACGGCATCACGCGCACCCTCACCTGCCCGGTCGTTCATCTGTAGCCCCCGTCTACGCTTGGCCGGTGATGTCATCCCACCGGCCCTTCGGCCTGCCCGCCGCCGCCACGGCGGCCGTCCTGCTGCTGGCCGCCACCGGTTGCTCCTGGACGGACGCCGGGGCGTCCGTGGCGGTTCCCCGCCCCCCGGCGCCGGAGGCGGCCCTCTGCCAGGCGCTGGAGAAGGAGCTGCCCGACACCGTGGCGGGGCTGGAGCGGAGCGATCCTGAGCCGGGCTCCGAGCTGACCGCCGGCTGGGGTGACGGTGCGATCGTACTGCGCTGCGGGGTCCCCCGGCCCGAAAAGATGAGCGATCCGAACTCCCAGGCCGTCGAGGCGAACGGCGTGAACTGGATGCTGGAGCGTCCGGAGGGCGGCGGGACCCGTTTCACGTCGGTGTACCGGAAGACGTACGTCGAGGTGGCCATGGACGAGCGGTACCGGCACGACGCCACCCCGCTCGCGGATCTCGCCGCCTCCGTGGCGAAGACCATCCCCTGCGGGATCGATCCGGAGTGCTTCTAGGCGCACTCCGGATCGCGTGTTCCCGACCGCTGCCCGAGGGGGCTAGCGCAGGCCCGTGGAGCGGGTCAGCGCGGCCTGGATCAGCCGGTCGACGAGCTCGGGGTAGCTCACGCCGCTCTCCTGCCACATGCGCGGGTACATGGAGATGGGGGTGAAGCCGGGCATCGTGTTGACCTCGTTGATGACGAAGTCGCCGTCCTCGGTGAGGAAGAAGTCGGCGCGGACCAGGCCCTCGCAGGAGATCGCCTCGTAGGCCGCGACGGCCAGGCGCTGGATCTCGGCGGTGGCCTCGTCGCCGATCGGCGCGGGCACGATGCCGGAGGCCGAGTCGATGTACTTGGCCTCGAAGTCGTAGAAGTCGTGGTCGGTGACCGGCGGGATCTCGGCCGGCACGCTGGCGCGCGGGCCGTCCTCGAACTCCAGGACGCCGCACTCGATCTCGCGGCCGCGGAGCAGCGACTCGACGAGGATCTTGGGGTCGTGGCGGCGGGCCTCCTCGATGGCCTCGTCCAGGCCCGAGAGGTCGTCGACCTTGGTGATGCCCATGGACGAACCGCCGCGGGCCGGCTTCACGAAGAGCGGCCAGCCGTGCTCGGCGGCGAACTCGACGATCTTCTTGCGGGCGGCGGCCGGGTTCTGCTCCCACTCGCGCGGCCGGATGACCTCGTACGGGCCGACCGGCAGTCCGAAGGAGACGAAGACCCGCTTCATGTACTCCTTGTCCTGGCCGACGGCGGAGGCGAGGACGCCCGCGCCGACGTAGGGGACGCCGGAGAGCTCCAGGAGGCCCTGGAGGGTGCCGTCCTCGCCGTACGGGCCGTGCAGCATCGGGAAGACCACGTCGACCTCGCCGAGGGCGCGCGGGACGGAGCCGGGCTCGCTGAGGACGACCTCGCGGTTGGCGGGGTCGACGGAGAGGACGACACCGCCCTCCTCGGACTCGGCCAGATCGGCGACGTTCGGCAGGGCGCGGTCGGCGATGGCCATGCGCTCGGGGGCGTCGGCGGTGAGCGCCCAGCGCCCGTCCGTCGTGATGCCGATGGGCAGCACGTCGTACTTGTCCCGGTCGATGGCGCTCAGGACGGCGCCCGCCGTGACGACGGAGATGGCGTGCTCGGAGCTGCGACCGCCGAAGACGACGGCCACGCGCGGCTTGCGGGGGCTCTGGGTGTTCTCGCTCATATCGCGATGAGCGTACCTTGCGGTTCCCGAACTCCTGAGCGCCCCGCTGCCGCCGCGCGCGTACGGCGCAGCGGGTGTCGCCGCCGTGCCGTTCCGCGTCCGTGTCAGCGGCGCTCGGACTTCGCGCTGCGCGACATGAGCTCCTTGAGGGCGACGACCGGCGGCTTGCCCTCGTGCACGATCGAGACGACGGTCTCGGTGATCGGCATGTCGACGCCGTGGCGGCGGGCCAGGTCGAGCACGGACTCGCAGGACTTGACGCCTTCGGCGGTCTGCTTGGTGGCCGCGATGGTCTCCTGGAGGGTCATCCCGCGGCCCAGGTTGGTGCCGAAGGTGTTGTTCCGGGAGAGCGGCGAGGAGCAGGTGGCCACCAGGTCGCCGAGGCCGGCGAGGCCGGAGAAGGTGAGCGGGTCGGCGCCCATGGCGAGGCCGAGGCGGGTGGTCTCGGCGAGGCCCCGGGTGATGAGCGTGGCCTTCGAGTTGTCGCCGAGTCCCATGCCGTTGGCGATGCCGACGGCGAGTCCGATGACGTTCTTGACCGCGCCGCCGAGCTCGCAGCCGACGACGTCGGTGCTCGTGTACGGGCGGAAGTACGGGGTCATACAGGCTGTCTGGAGCCGCTGCGCGACCGACTCGTCGGCGCAGGCGACCACGGCTCCGGCGGGCTGCCGGGAGGCGATCTCCTTGGCCAGGTTGGGCCCGGTGAGAACGGCCACGCGCTCGGCGGGCACGTCCGCGACCTCCATGACGACCTCGCTCATCCGCTCGGCCGTGCCGAGTTCGACGCCCTTCATGAGGGAGACGAGGACGGTGTCGGGGGCGAGCAGCGGCTTCCAGGCGGCGAGGTTGCCGCGCAGCGTCTGCGAGGGGACGACGAGGACCGTGAAGTCGGCGTCGTGGGCGGCCTCCGCCGGGTCGGCGGTGGCCGTGATCGACCGCGGGAGCTCGATGCCCGGGAGGTAGTCGGGGTTGACCCGAGTGGCGTTGATCTCCTTCGCGAGCTCCGCGCGGCGGCCCCAGAGGCTCACCTCGCAGCCCGCGTCGGCGAGCACCATGGCGAAGGCCGTGCCCCAGGATCCGTTGCCGAAGACTGCTGCCTTGGTCACTTGGTGCCTCCCTCGGCGGCCTTGCGCCGCTGTTCGAGGCGGGCCTTGCGGTGGTCGTACGGTTCGGCGGGCGCCTTCTCGCCGCGGATCTCCTCCAGGAGCGCGGTGACGGCGGCCATGATGACCTCGGTGGCCTCGCGGAGCACTTCGGGTGTCGGCTCCAGGCCGTCGAAGCGGGAGAGGTCGACCGGCGGACCGGCCTGGACGGTCAGCGTCTTGCGGGGGAAGAGGCTGAGCTTCTTCCCCCGGGCGTACGGCGGCATCGCGAGGTTGGCACCCCACTGGGCCACCGGGATGACCGGGACCTTGGTGAGCAGCGCGACGCGGGCGGCGCCGGTCTTGCCGGCCATGGGCCACATGTCGGGGTCCCTGGTCAGGGTGCCCTCGGGATAGAAGGCGACGCACTCGCCGCTCTCGATGGCGTCGACGGCGGCCCGGAAGGCGTCCAGCGCGTTGGTGGTCTCGCGGTAGACGGGGATCTGGCCGGTGTTGCGCAGCATCATGCCGACGAAGGGGCTCTTGAAGAGGCCCGCCTTGGCCAGAAGGCGCGGGACGCGACCGGTGTTGTACTGGTAGTGCGCGTAGGACAGCGGGTCCAGGTAGGAGTTGTGGTTGACCACGGTGATGAATCCGCCGTCGGCCGGAATGTGCTCCATACCGCGCCAGTCCCGCTTGAACAGAACCACCAGGGGGGGTTTGGCGATGACCGCCGCGAGGCGGTACCAGAAGCCGATTCTGCGGCGGGGCACTCGGACACCTTTCTCCGGGACTGGCTGGCAGGGGGTCAAGTGTCGCCCCATGCTCCTGCTCTGTCGAGGACACGGTACGCCCCGGGGCCTCCGGCGGACCGCGCGGGCGGGACAGAATGGGCCACGATGAACAGTGACGCGAACGACGGCTGGCACCTCGTGTTACCGCTGAAACCCCTTGCCCTGGCGAAGAGCAGACTGGCCCCGGCGACCGGCGCCCTGCTGCGTCCCCGGCTCGCCCTGGCGTTCGCCGAGGACACGGTGGGGGCGGCGCTGAACTGCGCGCGCGTACGGGATGTGGTGGTCGTCACGGACGATCCGGCGGCCGGGGCGGCCCTCGCGGCCCTGGGGGCGCGGATCGTGCCGGACCTCCCGGCGGCCGGGCTCAACGCGGCGCTGGAGCACGGGGTCCGTGCGATACGGGAGCGGCGGCGGCACGCGCGCGTGGCCGCGCTCAACGCCGATCTGCCGGCGCTGCGGACCGCCGAGCTGGCCCGCGTCCTGGACACCGCCCGGACATTTCCGAGGGCATTTCTCGCGGATGCCGCCGAAATAGGTACGACATTCCTCTCGGCGGGTCCGGGCGTGGAATTGGAACCGGCATTCGGAGGCGCGTCGAGACTGCGCCATTTGTCGTCGGGCGCGGTGGAAATCAGACTGACCGGGGTGGATTCCGTGCGCCGGGACGTGGACACCGGCGAGGATCTGGCGGAGGCCCGGGCGCTGGGGCTCGGCCCGCGGACGGCCGCCCGGTGGCTGCCGGCGGCCGGATAGGCTGCGGTCCATGCAGGCGACCGCGTTCACGTACGACTCCGAGACCCGCAGCGGAAGTGTGCTGCTCGACGACGGCACCCCGGTGGATTTCGGGGCGGAGGCCTTCGACGCGGGCGGGCTTCGGCTGCTCCGACCGGGGCAGCGGGTGCGGATCGAGGCGGAGCCGGGGACGTCCGGGGCCGGACTGCGGATCACCCTGGTGACGCTCCAGACGTTCTGAGCTTCTGAGCTTCCGGCTTCCGGCTTCCGGGCTTCCGGGCTTCCGGGCTTCCGTAGATCTTCAGGGCTTCCGTGAACGCGCCGCGGGCCGGGCTCTCCTTGGTGGGGAGCCCGGCCCGGCGGGTGGTACCGCTCGTCCTACTTCTTGGCGGCGGCCTTCTTGGCGGTCGTCTTGCGCGCCGTGGTCTTCTTCGCGGGCGCCTTCGTCGCCGTGGCCTTCTTCGCGGCCGGCGCGGTCTTCTTGGCCGTGGTCTTGACGGCCTTCTTCGCCGCGGCCGTGGTGGTCTTCTTCGCGGCGGCGGTCGTGGTCTTCTTGGCCGCCGTCGAGGCCTTCTTCGCCGCAGTGGTCTTCTTCGCCGCGGCGGTGGTGGTGGTGGTCTTCTTGGCCGGGGTCGCCTTCTTCGCGGCGGCCGCCGTGACCTTCTTCGCCGGGGTCGCCTTCTTCGCGGCGGCCTTCTTGGCGGTGGTGGCCTTCTTGGCCGCGGCCTTCTTCACGGTCGCGGAGGCACCACCGGTGAGGCTGCCCTTGGGGGCCTTCTTGACGGAGACCTCGCCACCCTTGGGGAGCTTCTTCGAGCCGCTGACCAGGTCCTTGAAGCCCTGACCAGCGCGGAAGCGCGGAACCGAGGTCTTCTTGACCCGGACGCGCTCGCCCGTCTGCGGGTTGCGGGCGTAGCGGGCCGGACGGTCGACCTTCTCGAACGAGCCGAAGCCCGTGACCGAGACCCGGTCGCCCGCGACCACGGCACGCACGATGGCGTCGAGCACGTGGTCGACGGCTTCGGCGGCCTGCTGGCGACCGCCCATCTTGTCGGCAATCGCTTCTACGAGCTGCGCCTTGTTCACGTCTTCCCCTTCGGAGACATTGCCAGAACGAAAGTGTTCAAGCTTTTTCGCACGTTAGGCATGTATATACCGCAAATCAAACACGAAACGGGCTAATCACCCTAGTGCCGCAACGCAAAAGACCCGCTGCGGAGTTCCTGGTGTCAGTCGTCCTCTGGGAATCGGCCCTCGTCGAGGTCCTTCATCAACCGGTCCAGACGCGTTGCCGCGTCCTTGAGATCGTGCTTCGCCGCGGCCGTCACGACCAGCAGCTTCCGGGACAGCGCCATCCTTACGCCCTCCGGGACTTGCAGTGAGCGCACTCTTGTGTGCGCTTCCTTCAATCGGGCGGCGACTGCCTCGTAGAGCTCGAGTTGGCTGTCGCGTTCCATGCACCGATTGTGCCATCTAGGGCGAGTTGTCGCCCGACAGGGCCCCAACAAGCGACTGCGCCCCCCACCTGGCGGTGGGGGGCGCAGTCTTGGAAAAGCGCTGCTCAGACCGTAATTGTACGGGGCTTGAAGGACGGTCGTGCCGCCTCGTAGGCCGCGATGTCGGCTTCGTTCTGAAGGGTGAGGCTGATGTCGTCGAGTCCGTTCAGCAGACGCCAGCGGGCGTTCTCGTCGAGCTCGAAGTCCGCGTCGATCCCGGCGGCCAGGACCTTGCGCTGCTCCAGGTCGACCGTGATCTCGGCGGTCGGGTCGGCCTCGGTCAGCTCCCAGAGCGCGTCGACCGTCTCCTGCGGCAGGACGACGGTGAGCAGGCCGTTCTTCAGCGAGTTGCCGCGGAAGATGTCGGCGAAGCGGGCGGAGATGACCGCCTGGAAGCCGTAGTTCTGGAGCGCCCAGACGGCGTGCTCACGGGAGGAGCCGGTGCCGAAGTCGGGGCCGGCGACCAGGACCGAGGCGCCCTGCCGCTCCGGGCGGTTGAGGACGAACTCGGAGTCCTTGCGCCAGGCCTCGAAGAGCCCGTCCTCGAAGCCGTCGCGGGTGACCTTCTTCAGCCAGTGCGCCGGGATGATCTGGTCCGTGTCGACGTTGCTGCGGCGCAGCGGGACGGCCCGGCCGGTGTGCGTGGTGAAAGCTTCCATGGTTCCTCAGACCCCCGCGGTGGTGGTGGCGTCGGACAGATCGGCCGGGGAGGCCAGGTGGCCCAGGACGGCGGTGGCGGCGGCGACCTGGGGGGAGACCAGGTGGGTGCGGCCGCCCTTGCCCTGCCGGCCCTCGAAGTTGCGGTTGGAGGTGGACGCGGAGCGCTCACCGGGCGCCAGTTGGTCGGGGTTCATGCCCAGACACATCGAGCAGCCCGCGTGCCGCCATTCGGCGCCGGCCTCCTTGAAGACCTTGTCCAGGCCCTCCTCCAGGGCCTGCAGGGCGACCCGGACGGAGCCGGGGACGACCAGCATGCGGACGCCGTCGGCGACCTGGCGGCCCTTGAGGAGGTCCGCGGCGTTGCGCAGGTCCTCGATGCGGCCGTTGGTGCAGGAGCCTACGAAGACGGTGTCGACCTTGATGTCGCGCAGCGGCTGTCCGGCGGTCAACCCCATGTATTCCAGGGCCTTTTCGGCGGCGAGGCGCTCCGAAGCGTCTTCGTACGAAGTCGGGTCGGGGACGTTCGACGAAAGCGGCGCACCCTGGCCGGGGTTGGTGCCCCAGGTGACGAACGGCGCCAGGGAGGCGGCGTCGATGACGACCTCGGCGTCGAAGACGGCGTCCTCGTCGGACTTCAGCGTCTTCCAGTACGCGACGGCGGCGTCCCAGTCCTCGCCCTCGGGGGCGTGGGCGCGGCCCTCCAGGTAGGCGAAGGTGGTCTCGTCGGGGGCGATCATGCCCGCGCGGGCGCCGGCCTCGATCGACATGTTGCAGATGGTCATCCGGGCCTCCATCGAGAGCTTCTCGATGGCGGAGCCGCGGTACTCCAGGATGTAGCCCTGGCCGCCGCCGGTACCGATCTTCGCGATGATCGCGAGGATCAGGTCCTTGGCGGTGACGTCCTCGGGCAGCTCGCCGTCGACCGTGATGGCCATGGTCTTCGGGCGGGCCAGCGGCAGCGTCTGGGTGGCGAGCACGTGCTCGACCTGGCTGGTGCCGATGCCGAACGCCAGCGCGCCGAAGGCGCCGTGCGTGGAGGTGTGCGAGTCGCCGCAGACCACGGTCGTGCCCGGCTGGGTCAGGCCCAGCTGCGGTCCCACGACGTGGACGACGCCCTGCTCGACGTCGCCCAGCGGGTGCAGCCGGACGCCGAACTCGGCGCAGTTCTTCCGCAGCGTCTCCAGCTGGGCACGGGAGACGGGGTCCGCGATGGGCTTGTCGATGTCGAGGGTCGGGGTGTTGTGGTCCTCGGTGGCGATGGTGAGGTCGAGGCGCCGCACCTGCCGGCCGTTCTGGCGCAGGCCGTCGAAGGCCTGGGGGCTGGTCACCTCGTGCAGCAGGTGCAGATCGATGAAGAGGAGGTCGGGCTCGCCCTCGGCGCGCCGGACGACATGGTCGTCCCAGACCTTCTCCGCGAGTGTCCTACCCATCGCTTTCCCTCCGGCCGACGTCTACGCCGGCACAACTAGAGACCCGTTTCGCGGGCCGTTGTGCGGCCGCATCACCAGAGTGCCAAGGTCCTCGGAAAATTGAACTTGCGTTTCACAGAGTGAGACGCGAATATCGTTGCATGGACAACTCTAGCGGCGTAGGCGTTCTCGACAAGGCAGCCCTTGTCCTGAGCGCCCTGGAGTCCGGTCCGGCCACCCTCGCAGGACTGGTCGCGGCGACGGGACTCGCACGACCCACGGCACACCGACTGGCCGTGGCACTGGAACACCACCGGATGGTGGCGCGTGACATGCAGGGCCGGTTCATCCTCGGACCGCGCCTCTCGGAGCTCGCGGCCGCGGCCGGCGAGGACCGCCTGCTCGCGACCGCCGGCCCCGTGCTGACGCATCTGCGCGACGTCACCGGCGAGAGCGCCCAGCTCTACCGGCGCCAGGGCGACATGCGCATCTGCGTGGCGGCGGCCGAGCGACTCTCGGGCCTGCGGGACACCGTCCCGGTCGGCTCGACGCTGACCATGAAGGCCGGCTCCTCGGCGCAGATCCTGATGGCCTGGGAGGAGCCCGAGCGGCTGCACCGCGGCCTCCAGGGTGCCCGCTTCACGGCGACGGCCCTGTCGGGCGTACGGCGCCGCGGCTGGGCCCAGTCGATCGGCGAGCGGGAGCCGGGCGTCGCGTCCGTCTCCGCGCCCGTACGCGGCCCCTCGAACCGCGTCGTGGCCGCCGTGTCGGTCTCGGGCCCGATCGAGCGTCTGACGCGCCACCCGGGCCGTATGCACGCCCAGGCGGTCATCGACGCCGCCGCCCGTCTCTCCGAGGCGCTCCGCCGCAACGGCTGATCCCCTCGTCCCTCCGTCCGTCCCCGGCCCACCGCTTCAACGCCGCAGCGGTGGGCCGGAGTTGCGTCCGCAGACGGCGCGGAACAGCGAGGAAGCCCTCCCCCGAAGGGAAGGGCTTCCTCGTTCGTACCCCCGACCGGATTCGAACCGGCGCTACCGCCTTGAGAGGGCGGCGTGCTAGGCCGCTACACAACGGGGGCCTTGCGGATCAGATCCGCGGTTGCAGATGAGCTCTGCGAGCTGGCCTACCTGGACTCGAACCAAGACTAACGGAACCAGAAACCGTCGTGCTGCCAATTACACCATAGGCCATGGTGGTTGCACCGTACCCCCGACCGGATTCGAACCGGCGCTACCGCCTTGAGAGGGCGGCGTGCTAGGCCGCTACACAACGGGGGCCCTAGCGATCCCACCCGGCATGAGCCGGGTGATGTCACCGCGGACGCACCGGGAGCTACCCAGGTGTTCCGCAGGATGGATCAGTACCCCCGACCGGATTCGAACCGGCGCTACCGCCTTGAGAGGGCGGCGTGCTAGGCCGCTAC
>NZ_BMSF01000015.1:0-9132 GCF_014649015.1 Streptomyces narbonensis | reverse complement strand
AGCTCTGCGAGCTGGCCTACCTGGACTCGAACCAAGACTAACGGAACCAGAAACCGTCGTGCTGCCAATTACACCATAGGCCACCGTGGCAACGTCCCCCACCAGGGAGGATTCTGCTCGGCTTGCGCTTTCCGGGTTCTTGCCTTTCGGCTTGTTCCCCTCGGCGCAGAAAGAACATTACCTGAAGGTGGACGGTGCTCCAAAACGGGTATCCCCGCGGAGCAGGGCGGGGAGCTGGCGCAGGTCCGTGATCCGCCGCAGCTCGGGCCGCCCACCGGTGTCCGCGCGGTCCAGCCAGATGCCCACGAGCCCCGCCTCGGCCGCGCCCCGCGCGTCGATGTCGGGCTGGTCGCCCACGTACGCGATCTCCTGCGGGGCCAGGCCGAGGGCCGTACAGGCCGCGTGGAAGGCCTCCGGAGCGGGCTTGGCGAAGCCGAGCTCGGCGGCGCACAGGACGGCCTCGAAGCGGTCGCGTACGCCCAGGGCACGGAGCTTGGGGTCCTGGGCGTGGATGCTGGAGTTCGACAGCACCGCGTGCCGGTAGTCGACCGCGAGCAGGTCGAGAACGGGCAGGGCGTCCGGGAAGAGCTCCCAAGCCGCCTGGTAGTGGACGACGTACCGGTCGAACCAGTCGTCGGCCCCGGCGGCCGTGAGCCGCGGCGCCCCGAGGAAGTCCCGGACGCGGGCCCGCCGCTGGTCCTGGAAGTCGCCGCCCTCGGTCTCGAAGCGGCGCCAGTGCAGTTCCGTGAGCTCCCGCCAACGCGCGAGGGCCTGGTCGACGGAGTCGAATCCGTCGAGCAGGCCCTCGGCCGTCAGGTGCGCGCTCATGCCGGCGCGGTCGGCTGTCGCGTAGTCGAAGATCGTGTCGTCCACGTCCCACAGGACGGCGCGGATGCTCATGCCACGACCGTACCGCCGCGCCCCCGTCACGCGGGGCCGATCGACCGGTCCCGGAGAACGCCCCGGGGGCGGTGACCGGAGGTCCGGCCACCGCCCCCGGGGAGGGAAGGCGCGGCTCAGCCGGCGAGCTTCGCCAGGGCCGCGTCGATGCGGGCCAGCGACTTCTCCTTGCCCAGGATCTCCAGGGACTCGAAGAGGGGCAGACCGACCGTGCGGCCGGTGACGGCGACACGGACGGGGGCCTGGGCCTTGCCGAGCTTGAGGCCGTGGGCCTCGCCGGCGGCCAGGACCGCGTTCTTGAGGGACTCCGGGTCGCTCCAGTCGGCGTCCACGAGCTTCTCGCGGGCCGTGGTGAGCAGCGCGGCCGGCTCGCCCTTCATCGCCTTGTCCCACGAGGGCTGGTCGAAGACCGGCTCCGGGAGGAAGAGGAAGTCGACGTTGGCCGTGATGTCCGAGAGGACGGTGATGCGGGTCTGGGCGTGCGGCGCGATGGCCTCCCAGGCGGCGCGGTCGAAGTCCTCGGGCGCCCAGTTGGCGTGCGGGGCCTGGAGCCAGGGCTCACAGGCCTCGGCGAAGGTCTTCACGTCCAGCATGCGGATGTGGTCGGCGTTGATCGACTCGGCCTTCTTGAGGTCGAAGCGCGCCGGGTTGGCGTTGACGTCGGCGATGTCGAACTTCGACACCATCTGCTCGATGGTGAAGATGTCCTGGTCCGCGGAGAACGACCAGCCCAGGAGGGACAGGTAGTTCAGCAGGCCCTCGCGGAGGAAGCCGCGCTCCCGGTAGAGGTTGAGGGAGGCCTCGGGGTCGCGCTTGGAGAGCTTCTTGTTGCCCTCGCCCATGACGTACGGCAGGTGGCCGAAGGCGGGGATCTCCTTGGCGACACCCAGCTCGATCAGCGCCTTGTAGAGCGCGATCTGGCGCGGGGTGGAGGAGAGCAGGTCCTCGCCGCGCAGGACGTGGGTGATCTCCATCAGGGCGTCGTCGACCGGGTTCACCAGGGTGTACAGCGGGGCGCCGTTGGCGCGCACGATGCCGTAGTCCGGGACGTTGTCCGGGGTGAAGGTGAGCTCGCCGCGGACCAGGTCCGTGAAGGTGATCGGCTCGTCGGGCATCTTGAAGCGGACGATGGAGTCGCGGCCCTCGGCGCGGTAGCGCTCGATGCGCTCGGCGCTCAGGTTGCGGCAGGTGCCGTCGTAGCCGGACGGCTTGCCGGCGAGGCGGGCCGCGTCACGACGGGCCTCCAGCTCCACGGCGGTGCAGAAGCAGTGGTACGCGTAGCCGCCGGCGAGCAGCTTCTCGGCGACGTCCTTGTAGATGTCCATCCGCTGCGACTGGCGGTACGGCGCGTGCGGGCCGCCGACCTCCGGGCCCTCGTCCCAGTCGAGGCCGAGCCACTTCAGGGAGTCGAGCAGCTGGTCGTACGACTCCTCGGAGTCGCGCGCCGCGTCGGTGTCCTCGATGCGGAAGACCATGGTGCCCTCGTTGTGCCGGGCGAAGGCCCAGTTGAAGAGAGCGGTGCGGACCAGGCCCACGTGGGGGTTGCCGGTCGGCGAGGGACAGAAACGGACGCGGATGTTCGCGTTAGCCACGCTTGATCACCTTATTGGTGAGAGTGCCGATGCCTTCGATGGTGACGGCGACCTCGTCGCCGACGTTGAGGGGGCCGACCCCGGCGGGAGTGCCGGTGAGGATGACGTCTCCGGGGAGCAGCGTCATGGCCTCGGTGATGTGGACGACCAGGTCCTCGATGGAGCGGATCATGTCGCTCGTCCGACCCAGCTGGCGCTGCTCGCCGTTGACCGTGGCCTGGATGGCCAGGTCGCTCGCGGCAGCGATGCTCATGCCCGTCTCCACCCAGGGCCCCAGGGGGCAGGAGGTGTCGAAGCCCTTGGCGCGGGCCCACTGCTTCTCGCGCTGCTGGGCGTCGCGGGCGGTGACGTCGTTGGCGCAGGTGTAGCCGAAGACGACGTCCTTCACGCGCTCGCGGGGCACCTCGCGGCACATGCGGCCGATGACCACGGCCAGCTCGGCCTCGTGGTGCAGCTCGTTGGAGAAGGAGGGGTACTCGATGGCGTCGCCGGAGCCGATCACCGAGGTGGTGGGCTTGAAGAAGGCGACGGGTACGTCGGGGACCTCGTTGCCGAGTTCGGCGGCGTGCTCCGCGTAGTTGCGGCCGATGGCCACGACCTTGTTGGGGAGCACGGGCGGCAGGAGCCGTACCTTGCTGAGCGGGACCTTGGTGCCGCTCAGCTCGAAGTCGGTGTACGGGATGCCCTTGATGATGTCGAGGACGAGGCCGCCGGACTCGACGGTTCCCTCGCCCTCGACGGCGCCGAAGGCCACATTGCCGTCGATGGAGAATCTGGCGATGCGCACGAGTGCTGTCGCCCCTCACTTGGTACTTGCTGGAGTCTGACGCTCCAGGCTAACGCGGCGAGGGGGCCGCCGACCGGCGGTATCGGCGGTGTCAGCGGGAGGCGGACACGTACGGGGCGGGCTCGAAGGGGGCGGGGGCCGTCATGAGGACGGTGCGGCGCGGGTTGGCCGTCTGCCCGGGGAGTTCGGCGGCGTACTCCGGCAGGGCGCCCCGGCCGAGCTGTGCGGCGTCCTCGAGGTGCGCGAGGGTGGAGCGGCGCGGGTTGGCCGTGGTGAGCAGCGGCGCGGTCTTCGTGGGGTTCATGGCGTTCTTCAGACCCTGTCCCGGGAGGGGCGCCCGTTCGGGCGCGCGAGCATCGTGTAAAGCGTCAGGCTAAACATGCGATTCCCTTCGAATGCATGGCTAAGACATCGATCTTCGTGTGAGTTTGCTCACCAATCACTCCACATTCCCGACATTACGGACTGTCGCGAGCCGTCACGGAAACGGGCATTCCGGCACTGAATGCTCCATTCCGCTCCTGATCATCGCGACTGGGACACACGGGTACGCGGTGCCATTGGAGCAGAAACGCCCGAATCCTCCCTGATCATCTTCTACATGGGGTGACGCGTCGAGTACGGGTTGTCATCCCGCTCCGGGTCCGACACGCGGCTCTTGTTGGAGGTCCGGCACTGTGCTGGAATTCCACGCACCGTCGCGGGTTTCAAGCCGGCGCGCAGGGGGCGCAACGCAGCGCCGGTTCCGAGTGGCGGGGAAGGGGGAACTGCGCCGGTCACCGACGACCACCATGGGACGCATCACGCGTTCCATACGACGCCGACACCGTCCTCTCCGTTCACCCGGAAGGACGCCTGGTCCAGAGGTTGCGACGCTAGTGCAGGGACGTTTCAAGAGGGATGGCTCGGGGTCTCCCCAGGCCCGTCAGGGCCGAGCCGAAGCTCCGGCGGAGCAGGAACCGCGTGCCGGGACCGACCGCGGTCCCTCGGCCTCGCACACCCCCAACCAGGGTCAGGGACCGTCCGGCGGGGGCGGTGACGGCAGGCGCGCGAGCGCCGGGGCCGCACCGGCCGATCCCGCCGCGGCTCCCGACAAGCCCACGGCCGAGAACTCGGTCGGCCCCCGAATAGCCCTGCGCAACTGGCGCATCTCCACGCGTCTGGTCGCGCTGCTGACCCTGCCCGTGGTCGCGGCCACCTCGCTGGGCGGTATCCGCATCAGCGAGTCGCTCGCGGACATCGAGCAGCTCGACCACATGCAGCTGCTGACCAAGCTGACCCGTGAGGCGACCGACCTCGCCGTGGCCCTCCAGGCCGAGCGTGACCTCTCCGCAGGCCCGCTGGCCAACGGCAGGCCCGTCACCGACTACCAGGTCGCGAACCCGCGCAAGAAGACCGACCGCGAGTACAAGGCCTTCCTCGCCGCCACGGACGAGATCCCGAGCACCGAGGAAGACGACGCGCTGCGGAGCATCCGCCAGAACGTCAGCCAGATCGCCTCGCAGGTCACCGGTCTCCACCTGATCCGCGGCAACGCCTACACGAAGGGCGTCTCCCACTCGGTGACGGTCGAGGCGTACAGCCGTCTCATCCGTTCGCTGCTCAGCCTGTCCCAGGACATGGCGCAGGCGACCAGCAACCCCGAGATGATCAAGCGGACCCGGGCGCTCGCCGCCTTCTCGTCCGCCAAGGAGTACGCCTCCATCCAGCAGGCGATCATCGCCGGCGCGCTCCCCCCGAACGACCAGAGCCCCGGCAAGATCCAGCAGGGTGACCGGCTCTACGGCGAGGCCGCCTTCAACTCCGAGGGCGTCGAGCTCAAGTCCTTCCGGGCGATCTACGAGACCACCGGCGGGGACGCCGAGGAACTCACCGCCGCCCTGAACAACGGCGACCCGTCGATCACCGCCGCCGAGAAGTACGCCGAGCGGGTGCTCAAGTCGGACGCGGCGATGCCCGGTGGCACCAGGCGCGGTCACCTGAACTTCACCGACGAGTACGGCACCAAGATCACCTCCATGAACCGCACCGAGAGCATCCTGCTCGGCGAGATGGAGAGCATGGCCCGTGAGCTGCGGCAGGAAGCCCAGCGCGAGGCCATCATCAACGGTGCGCTGATCCTCCTCGTCCTCGGCGTCTCGCTCATCGGCGCCTTCGTCGTGGCCCGGTCCATGATCCGCTCGCTGCGCCGGCTCCAGGACACCGCGACCAAGGTCGCCCAGGACCGACTGCCCGAGCTCGTCAAGCAGCTCTCGGAGTCGGACCCGCAGGACGTCGACACCTCCGTCGAGTCCGTCGGTGTGCACTCCCGGGACGAGATCGGCCAGGTGGCCGCGGCCTTCGACGACGTGCACCGCGAGGCCGTCCGTCTCGCCGCCGAGCAGGCCCTCCTCCGGGGCAACGTCAACGCGATGTTCACCAACCTCTCGCGCCGCTCGCAGGGCCTCATCCAGCGTCAGCTCTCGCTCATCTCCGAGCTGGAGTCCCGCGAGGCCGACCCGGACCAGCTGTCCTCCCTGTTCAAGCTGGACCACCTCGCGACCCGTATGCGCCGGAACGGCGAGAACCTCCTCGTCCTCGCCGGTGAGGAGCCGGGCCGTCGCTGGACCCGTCCCGTCCCGCTGGTCGACGTGCTCCGCGCCGCCGCCTCCGAGGTGGAGCAGTACGAGCGCATCGAGCTGGCCGCGGTCCCGGCGACCGAGGTCGCCGGCCGGGTCGTCAACGACCTCGTGCACCTCCTCGCCGAGCTGCTCGAGAACGCCACGTCGTTCTCCTCCCCCCAGACCAAGGTCCGGGTCACCGGTCACGCGCTGCCCGACGGCCGGGTGCTCGTCGAGATCCACGACACCGGCATCGGCCTCTCCCCCGAGGACCTCGCCGCGATCAACGAGCGGCTCGCCTCGCCGCCCACCGTGGACGTCTCCGTCTCCCGCCGCATGGGTCTCTTCGTGGTCGGCCGCCTGTCCCTGCGACACGGCATCCGGATCCAGCTGCGCCCCTCCGACTCGGGCGGCACCACCGCGCTCGTCATGCTTCCGGTCGACGTCGCCCAGGGCGGCAGGAAGCCCATGCCCAACCCGGCCGGCGGCGGCCAGGGCGCGATGCCCCCGGGTGCCCAGGCTCCCGGCGGACGCCTCCCCAGTGGTCCCGGCGCGGCCGGCGGCCCCGGCGGCGGACGCCCCGGCGGTCCGGGTGGTGCCCCCTCCTCGGCGGCCGGCCGGCTCGGCGCAGCCGCCGGTGCCGGACGTGGCCAGGTCGGTGCGAGCGCTCCGCGCGCCGCGCTGCCCGGTCGTGACGGCGCCCCGCTCACGGGTGGCCCCCAGCCGTCCCGTACCCAGCAGCCCCAGCAGGCGCAGCCGGACCAGAGCGGACAGCTGCCGCAGGCGCCCCAGGGCCCGCAGCAGGAACCGCTGCGTCCGGCCCCCGGCTCTGGCGGTCTCATCGGCGGTGCGGCGAGCGCCATCCCGTCCCGCACGGACGTGTGGGGCAACCAGGGCAACCAGTCCTCGGGGGGCAACCAGGCGGGCCGGCAGGCCGGCCCCGGTGCCCAGCGGCAGGCCCCGCAGGGCGAGCAGGCCGCCGGTTACGGCGCCCCGCGCGCCGAACTGCCGGGCGGCAACCCCCAGCCGCAGCGTCCGCAGGCGGCGAGCTGGGGCAACGACCCGGCGCAGCAGCCGGTCCGGCGCCCGCAGCAGGAGATGACCCCGCTGGACGCCCCGCGCGGTCACGAGGACCCGGAGACGACGGGCCGTTACGCGGCTCCGGCGGCCCCTCAGGGCCCCGGCTCCACGGGCCAGTTCCCGCGCCCCGACTTCGGTGCGCAGCAGCAGGGCCAGCAGCCGCAGGCTCCCCAGGCCCCGCAGATCCAGGCGTACCCGGGCGGTGTGCAGGACCCGGCGTCGACGGCGCAGTTCCAGCGCCCGGACTTCGGTGCGGCCCAGGGGCCCGGCTCCACGGGCCAGTTCCCGCGGCCGGACTTCGGCGCGCAGCAGGGTCCCGGCTCGACCGGTCAGTTCCCGCGCCCCGACTTCGGCGCGCAGCAGGCGCCCCAGCAGGCCCCGCAGGCACAGCAGCAGGGCTACCAGGGTGGCCAGCAGCAGCAGTTCGGCCAGCAGCCCTACGTACCGCAGGCGCAGCAGGCCCAGCAGCAGGCTCCGGCCCCGCGGCAGCGGACCGGCGGCCCGGACCTCGGTGCCCCGCGCCCGGTGAACGAGCAGGCCGAGCAGCCGCGTCAGCCGCAGCTCCAGCAGCCCCGCCGTCCGGAGGCGCTGCCGCCGGCCACCGGCTCGGGCGACGGTCGTACCCCGCTGTACGACACGCTGGAGACCAACTGGTTCCACCAGGAGCAGGCCCAGCAGCAGGCCGGGCAGCAGGGTCAGACCCCTGCCGCCCCGCAGGCGCAGGCGCCGGCCGCTCCGGTGGCGCAGCGTCCGGCCGGAGGCCCGGCCGGTGCCGGTGCCGGAGACGGCCGGCAGAACGGTGGAGCCGCCTGGCGGACCTCCCCCAACGACGAGTTGGTGCGTCAGGCCGAGCGGGTGCGCAAGCCCGCGGCCGGCGGCGTCACCACCTCCGGCCTCCCCCGGCGCGTGCCGAAGGCCAACCTCGTACCCGGGACCGCACAGGAGCAGGCGCACACCGCCGGCCCCCAGGTCTCGCGTGCACCCGACGACGTCCGCGGCCGGCTCACCAATCTGCGCCGCGGCATCCAGCAGGGCCGACAGGCGGGTAACTCGACCACGGGTAACCACCACCTCGGTCCGAACCATCAGCAGGAGCGTTAGTTGAACGCGATGAGCCAGGCGGCGCAGAATCTGAACTGGTTGATCACCAACTTCGTGGACAACACCCCCGGGGTGTCCCACACAGTGGTGGTCTCCGCCGACGGACTCCTGCTGGCCATGTCCGAAGGATTCCCCCGTGACCGCGCCGACCAGCTGGCGGCGGTCGCGTCCGGACTGACCTCGCTGACCGCGGGTGCGTCCCGGATCTTCGAGGGTGGTCCTGTCGCACAGACCGTGGTGGAGATGGAGCGCGGCTTCCTCTTCCTCATGCAGGTCTCCGACGGTTCCTCACTGGCCGTGCTCGCCCACCCCGAGTGCGACATCGGCCTCGTGGGCTACGAGATGGCGCTGCTGGTCGACCGGGCCGGCAGCGTGCTCACCCCTGATCTCCGCGCGGAGCTCCAGGGCAGTCTGCTCCACTAGCGGACCGTCATCACGACAGGGCGGTACGCCCCTCCGTACCGCCCTGAACATGTTCATCGTCCGGCCGCCCCACCCGGCCCCCCACCGGCCCCATCCGACGGCGGAAGTCTCGCTGTCACGCCCGGAGGATTCATGACCCCGCCCCCCGCCTCTCACGATCCGTACGGCGCCTCAGTCGACGAGTACGGACATGAGGGCGACCAGCCGCTGGTGCGTCCTTACGCGATGACCGGCGGCCGGACCCGGCCGCGCTACCAGCTCGCCATCGAGGCCCTGGTCAGCACCACGGCCGACCCGGCGCACCTCGCCACCCTTCTTCCGGAGCACCAGCGCATCTGCCACCTGTGCCGTGAGGTCAAGTCGGTGGCCGAGGTGTCGGCGCTGCTGTCGATGCCGCTCGGCGTCGCCCGGATCCTCGTCGCCGACCTGGCGGAGGCCGGCATGGTGGCGATCCACCAGCCGGGCAACGGAGAGACCGGCGGCACGCCGGACGTGACACTGCTCGAAAGGGTGCTCAGTGGACTTCGCAAGCTCTAGCGGCGGCGCCGGCGCTCCCAGCCGGTCGACCACCAGCGCGAAGATCGTCGTGGCGGGCGGCTTCGGCGTGGGCAAGACCACGTTCGTCGGCGCCGTCTCGGAGATCAACCCG
>NZ_BMSF01000014.1 GCF_014649015.1 Streptomyces narbonensis | reverse complement strand
CGTCGACTGGTCGACGTACCCGAGCGTCAGCATCTGGTGCGACCGGTTCGACGTCTCCTTCGGCGCGGCCACCCTGGCCCGCGCCTGACCTGAGCGTCGGGGTCGTTCCACCCGCACGTCACCGCCCGGCGCGCGGCTCACCCGTCGGCTGTGAGGCTGCTGCGTGGAGTTCGGCGAGCCCGCGGCGGGTGGCGGCGATGACGACTCGGTCGTCGGGGGCCCAGGACGTAGCCGGCGTGGAGGTTTTACAGGAGTCGAGGGCGCTCGCCGCCGTCGTGGGTGTTGACGAGGTGGGGCTCGGGCCCCCGGGGACTTCGTAGCCGAGGCGTCGAGCTGCGGCTGGGTGCCACCGAGGTCCAGGTCCGAGTATCCGCAGCCGGCCACGGCGGCGCCGGGCATTCGTCCACCTGACAAAACCACCAGCTCAGGACCGTGCATCTCCCACGCAGTCACGCACCAGCCTGTCAGCGCCGGACAGTTCCCGTGCCTTGCAGTCGTTGTACGGCTCCTGATGCCTGCGCCGACTCCGGCGCGGGTGTCACGGATCTCGGTGCCCGCCGGGTGGGGCTGCCCGGCTCTCGGCGGTGCCGGGTGGACCCGGCGAGGGCTCGCCCGCCGCGAGGTGCTCCAGGACCTCCGCCAGTTCCTGGCAGGCGCGGCGCACCGACCGGCGGGTCGCACGCTGCTCGGTGATGACGGAGGCGAGAAGCAGGGCGGTCAGGGCGGCGGAACCGTTGAACGCCTGGAGCTTGGCCATGATCTCGACGTCCGTCAGGTGGAGGAACGCGCCCCGCCCGGAGGTCGCCTCGAAGGTGGTGAGCACGGAGGCGAAGAGCGCGCACAGCATGCTTCCGGCGAGCTGGAAGCGGAGCGCTGCCCAGATCAGCAGGGGGAAGACGAGGAACAGCATGCTCATCTGGCTGAGGACGGCCATGGGCATGAGGACCAGGGTCGTCAGCCCCAGAAAGACCGCCTCCTTCCAGCGCCGTACCCGGAACCGTGCGGCCGGCCCCGCGAGGACGAGCAGGAGCGGGGCGACGAGCAGCACCCCCATCGTGTCGCCCACCCACCAGGCCAGCCAGACTGGCCAGAACTCGCTCTTGTCCAGGGAGCCCTTCGCCACCTGCAGTCCGACTCCCGCGGTCGCGCTGATCAGCATGGCGCCGAACCCGCCGAGGAAGACCAGGGAGAGTCCGTCCCGAAGCCGCGCCATGTCTTGCCGGAAGCCGGCCCGTCTCAGCAGCAGGAAGGCGCAGAGCGGCGCGACGGTGTTGCTCACCACGGTGACCACCGTGGTGGGCCCCGGAGCGGTGAGGGAGGCGATGACGAGGAATGAGCCGAGGGCGATCCCAGGCCAGACCCGCGCGCCGAGCAGCAGCAGGGCGGCGACGGCGACGCCGGTGGGCGGCCAGATGGGGGTGACCACCACGCCTTCGACGACGAGGCGGCCCATCAGGCCGAGTCGTCCGGCCGCGTAGTAGCAAATGGCCACGGCCAGCGACATCAGAGCCGCCTCCGTAGAAGGCCGGAACTGCCGAGTATCCAACACGTCAGCCATCAGACACCGGCCGGGCCGCCACGACCGGGCAAGGCCCCCTGCGTGTCGGACGCCGCCTTACGGCACGGGCCCGACCCGGTCCGAGGACCGACCCGGTCCGAGGACCGACCCGGCCCGAGGCGAGCCCCCTCCCCTTACTCCCCGGCCGCCGACCGGCCCGGACCGCCGTCATGGCCGACGACCAGGACGGCAGCGTCGTCCTCGTGCCCCACCGTGGCCGCCAGCTTCATGACGGCGGTGGCGAGCGCGTCGACGTCCAGCCCGGCGACGGCGGTGATCCCGGCGAGCCGCGTCACCCGGTCCAGACCCTCGTCGATGTGGAGCGATGGCCCCTCCACCACCCCGTCGGTCAGGAGGACGAAGACGCCGTCGGCGGTGAGCCGGTGGCGCGTGGCCGGGTAGTCGACGCCGCGGAGCACACCGAGCGGAGGACCGCCCTCGCTGTCGTCGATGCCGGAGCGGCCGTCGGTGGTGGCCCAGATGTGGGGGATGTGACCGGCCCGGGCGCACTCCAGGGTGCCTGCAGCGGGGTCGAGCCGCAGGAAGGTGCAGGTGGCGAAGAGGTCGGCGCCCAGAGAGATCAGCAGGTCGTTGGTGCGACCGAGCAGCTCTCCCGGGTCTCCGGTGACGGAGGCCAGCGCGCGCAGTGCCACGCGGACCTGTCCCATGAAGGCGGCGGCCTCGATGTTGTGCCCCTGTACGTCACCGATGGACATGCCGATCTGCCCGCCGGGCAGGGAGAAGGCGTCGTACCAGTCACCGCCGACGTTGAGCCCGTGGTTGGCGGGCTCATAGCGGACGGCCAGCCGGGCGCCCGGAAAACTGGGCAGGTCCGAGGGCAGCATGTCGCGCTGCAGGGCCACGGCGAGCTCGACACGGGAACGCTGCGTCTCGGCCAACTCCCGCGCCCTGGCGGTCAGCGACCCGAGCCGGACCAGAAGGTCCTCGCTGTCGTCGGTCGGCCGTCTGCGGAACATCGATCACTCCGACGTCACGACAATCCTCGTATCAGTCTGTCCCGTCTCCAGCACGCGGGGCCACGGGGGACCACCTCGGTACGAACAGGTCCTTCCCCACTCTGCCCGGAGGGGACGGCGTCCGCATCTCATCGGCGGAGAACGCGGCGGATCCCAGCGAGGCCACCGCACACCGCCGGAGACGAACAGCGCTTCGGCGAGATCGAAGGCATCGCCTCGTCCCTGACCTCCGTCCGGACCGAGCCGGCCGACGCCGCGCGACTTGCCCGGCGGTCACGCGCCGCACCCGGGCCCGGTGCCTGCCTGACCTGGCGGCAAGGCACCGACGGCCCCAAGGACGCCGGGCATGACCACGAACCACACCCTCGTCCCCCGGACGCGAAGCGCTCTGCGCCGGTCCTCCTCGCCGCCGGCGCGGCCGTCGGCCTGCTCGACGCGCTGCCTGGCGCGCCGGCCGGCCTCGCGGGCGCCGTTCAGCACACCTTCCGGTAGGGGATGCCGAGCAGGTACGTCCGCCACTAGGCGGGCGAGAGTGTCCCTTCGGCGCGGCGGCACACCTCGGTGACCGCCCGCGCCGGGCGATGTCGTACGTCTGGACGGGGACGCGCGCCCCCGCCGCAGGGTGAGGCCGTCCGCGCAGAACGCGGGCGACAGGACGGCGTCCCCCGCACCGGGCAGGGCGGTGTCCAGCGGCTGCTGGGAGGCCACGTCCCACAGCCGCACGGTGCCGTATGATCCGGCCGCGGCGAGGACGGAGCCGTCGGGCGAGAAGGCCACGGCGGCGGAACCGGTTCCGGTGGGAGGCGCATGCTCTATGCCTTCGCGGACCGGGGCGTGCGGCCGAGCGCTGAGTCGACACCGGACGCCCTTCACCACCGTGAGGCGGTCAGGGACCGTCTCGCCGAGCTCCGCGATCTGATCGTCAAACGGTGAGCACGGCCTGTAGTCGGGCCCGACAGCGGCCGCGAGTTCCGTGGCCACCGGTGTGAGCCCGGAGGGGCGGGTGCATGCCTGGCCAGGAGTGTCCTTGGCCCTCAGTTCGAGACGGCCTCGGCCCAGCCGCGGTTGACGGTCTCTCTTGCCTTCTCAGTCTGCGCCTCCGTCGGAAACGTCGGCGTGCCCTCGACTGTCGGCAGTTTCTCCGCGGCGGCCTTGTCGAGGGTGCCGTCCTTCTCCATGGCGTCCACGAGGACGGGGCGTGCATAGGCGCCGAGCCGGAGGTTCTGGCCCTCCGGGCTGAAGACGTACTCCTGCCACAGACGTGCCGCCGCGGGGTGCGGAGCGTCCTTGTTCACCCCGTTCGCGTAGTACTGAGCGAAGCTGCCGTCGAAGGGGATGGCGGTCCGCCAGTCGACGTCCGTGCCGTTCTCGCGGAACTCGTCGGCGTATCCGAGGTTGAGGAAGTCCCAGTCGATGCTGATCGGGGTCTGGCCCCTCGCGATCGTGGCCGGGGTGGATTCGGCCGGGATGAAGTTGCCGTTCTTGCTGAGCTCGGCGAAGAAGTCGATGCCGGGCTGAATGTCGTCGAAGGAACCCCCGTTCGCCAGGGCCGCCGCGTAGACCCCGGCGAAGGCGGAGCCGGACTTGGTGGGGTTGCCGTTGAGCGCGACCTTGCCCTCGTACTCGGGCTTGCGCAGGTCGGCGAAGGTCGCGGGGCAGGTCTTGACGCGCTTGGCGTCACAGCCGATCGAGATGTAACCGCCGTAGTTGTTGTACCAGCGGGCCCGGTCGTCCTTCTGTTCCTTGGGGATCTCGTCGTACGCGGCGACCTCGTACGGAGCGAGCAGGCCCTGCCGTGCCGCGGACTGCGCGAACGAGCCCCCCACGTCGATCACATCGGGGGCGCGGCCTCCGCCCCTGTGCTCCTTCATGGCGTTGATCTCGTCCTGGCTGGTGCCTTCCGGGTTCTCCACGATGACCTTGATCCCGTACTTCTTCTCGAAGCCGTCGATCAGCGCGCCGTAGTTGGCCCAGTCGCTCGGGAGCGCGATCGTGTTGAGCGAGCCCTCTTTCTTCGCCGCTGCGGTCAGCGCTGCCATGCCGCCGGCGTCCGCGGCGGAGGTGGCCACCGCGGGTGCTCTGGGCGCGGTGGTGGGCTTGTCTCCGCAGGCGCCGAGGGGCGCCGCGAGGACCAGGCAGGCGGCGACGGAGGCTGTCCGGAGACGAGGTGCGGGCACAAAGGCTCCATAACGGGCGGTCGCGTACTGATCGAGGCCAGCGTACGTTCGGCGGCGTCGGCAGCGCAGTCCCGGGCGGCGGTGTCCGCCGTCTTCCCTGCGGCTGCCGTACCGGCGCGTTCTCAGAACCCCTCGTCGTCCCACCCGGCCAGGAGCGCCTCCCCGAGATCCATCGCGGGCGGTGCGGCCCCGTCGTGGAGGGCCTGCTCGCTCCAGATGACCTTGCCGCGGGCGGTGTAGCGGGTGCCCCAGCGCTCGGCGAACTGCGCGACGAGGAACAGGCCGCGACCGCCCTCGTCGGTGGCCTCGGCCCGGCGCAGGTGCGGGGAGGTGCTGGACCCGTCGGAGACCTCGCAGGTCAGGCTGCGGTCGTGCAGCAACCTCACCCGGATGGGCTCGGAGCCGTAGCGGATGGCATTGGTTATCAGCTCGCTGAGGATGAGTTCCGTGGTGAAGGCGATGTCCTCAAGCCCCCAGTCCGCCAGTCGGCGGGCGCAGGCGTTGCGCACCGGGGACACCGCCGCAGGGTCGGGGCGCACGTCCCACTCGGCGATCCGCGCGGGGTCCAGTCGGCGGGTGCGGGCGACCAGCAGCGCGACGTCGTCGCTGGGCCTGCTGGGCAGCATCGCGTCGATCACCGCGGTGCAGGTTTCCTCCGGGGTGAGGGCGGGCCCGGCCAGGGCGCCACGCAGGGCTGCCAGGCCCGCGTCCGGATCGCGGTCGCGGCTCTCGATCAGCCCGTCGGTGAAGAGCGCCAGCCGGGAGCCTTCGGGCAGGGTGACCGTCATGGTCTCCATGGGCAGGCCCTCGCCCAGGCCCAGCGGCGGGGAGACCGGCACGTCGGGGAAGGACACGGTTCCGTCGGGGTGTACCAGAGCGGGGCCCGGATGCCCGGCGGTGGCGGCCGTCACCTGCCCCGAGACGGGATCGTAGATGGCGCACAGGCAAGTGGCTCCGGTGATCCCCTGCCACTCCTGCTCGTCGGTGTCGATGTGGGCGACCAGCTCGTCCAGGTGGCTCAGGAGTTCGTCCGGAGGCAGGTCGAGGGTGGAGAAGTTGTACACGGCGGTGCGCAGGCGGCCCATGGTGGCGGCTGCGTGGAGGCCGTGGCCGACGACGTCGCCGACCACCAGGGCCACCCGGGTACCGGGCAGCGGGAGGACATCGAACCAGTCACCACCCACACCGGCCTGGGCAGCCAGATAGCGGTGCGCGACCTCGACGGCGGACTGCTCCGGTACGCCCCGGGGCAGCAGGCTGCGCTGCAGGGTGACGGCCATGGTGTGCTCGCGGGTGTAGCGGCGGGCATTGTCGACGGCCAGTGCCGCCCGGGCGGTCAGCTCCTCGGCGAAGGACACGTCCTCCTCGTCGAACGGCGGGGAGTCCTGCCCCCGCCAGTAGCCGACCATCCCCAGCACCACGCCCCGGGCCCGCAGAGGCACGGCGATCAAGGAGTGGATGCCGCGGTCCAGGATCTGCAGGGCGTTGGCCGGGTCCTGGGTCCGCCAGCGGTGGGTGACGCGCAGGTCCGCCTCCAGGACCGCACGGCTGTCGGCCAGCCCAGCCGCCATGGGGCTGGTGGGAACGAACCTGATCAGCTCGCCGACGGGGTAGAGCGGGTGGTCGCCCTGAAGGCCGACGGCGGCGGTGCGGCGCATCTCGGTCCTCGGTTCGGTCGGCTCCTCGCCGCGCAGCACCGGGTCCAGCAGGTCGACCGTGACCACGTCGGCGAACCGTGGGACCGCCACCTCCGCCAGTTCCTCCGCAGTGCGCTCCACGTTCAGTGTCGTTCCCACCCGCACCCCCGCGTCGTAGAGCAGCTTCAGCCGCTCGCGGGCCACCTCGGCCCTGCCGGAGAGTGCCCGCAGCTCGGTGGTGTCCCGCAGCGTGACGACGGTCCCGGCCTGCCCGTAGGGGGCGGTGGGCCGGATGTTCACCGACAGCAGCCGGTCGGTTGCCATGTGCAGCTCGTCGGTCGCGGAACGGCCCGATGTGATCGACTCGGCGATTCCCTCGTCCAGGCCCAGGTCCGTGACGGGGAGGCCTTCCGCGTCCTCGGGCAGACGCAGCAGCCGCCGCGCCTCGTCATTGGCCAGCAGCAGCCGTTCGCCGCCGCCGATGATCAGCACGCCCTCTCGCACCGCGTGCAGCACCGCGTCGTGGTGCTCGTACATCCTCGTCATCTCGGCCGGTCCCAGGCCATGGGTCCGGCGCAGCAGCCGACGGCTCACGAGAGCGGTTCCGCCCGCGGACAGGGCGAGCACCGCGGCTGCGCTGCCGAGCACGACCGGCAGCTGCCGGTTCACCATGCTCTGCACGTTCTGGACCGTGACCGGGGAGGAGACGATGGCGATGACGCGGCCGTCGGAGTCCTTGACGGGGACCACCGATACCACGGACTGTCCCAGGGACCCTTCGAAGGTCTCGGTGAAGGACTGGCCGGCCGCCGCCTTGGAGAAGGGGCCGACGACGTGCTTCCCGATCTGCCGTGGGTCGCTGTGGGCGAGGGTGACCCCGGAGAGTGTGTACACGTTGATGCCGTCGACCCCGGCGATCTTCCGGGCTGCCTCGGCGCTCGGCTGTAGCGCTGCGCTCGGATGGGGGCTGCGGAGCGCCGCGACGATTCCCGGAGATTCCGCGAACGTTCCGGCCGCGGCGAGCGTACGGTGCCGGGCGTCCACCATGCCGGCGCTCCGGGCTTGCACCACGAGCGCCACCACAGCGGCGGCGACGAGCAACACCACGACGGCCAGCTGCAGGAGGAACACTTCGCCGGCCACGCTGCGCACGCTCAGAAGGGAGGACAGGCGCCGCGCCCTTCCCTTGGGGGGCTGGGCGTGCTCCTGACGCTCCTGGTGGCTTCCTGAGCGGGGACGCCGAGGGGGAGAGGAAGAGCTCGTGGTCGAGCCGAGCAGCCGACGTCGGAGTTGTCCAAGTAGGTCGCTCATACCTTATTTTCCAACCTCTATGGGCCGTCGGCAGCGGGGAGCGACGGCCGCCGGGCCGGCGATCCGGATCCCTTCCGCAGAGCGAGGGTGTGGCGCGGCGCGTGGGGACGCGGGCGGGATCCGGGCCGCCGCCTCGCCGATGTGGATCCCACGCCCACACGCCGTGCAAGAAGTCCTGGTTCAGGAAAACGGAGGGCGGACGGGACGAGCTCAACGACGTGCCGGCCGCCGTTGCCGCCCGTCTGGGCTGAGCCGGCCGCCGGCGGCCGGGGGCGTTTCCCTTCGGCTCAGTCCTCGCTACGGCGCACTTCGCGCCGCGGAATGCCCATGGTGTCCGGATAATGGATGGAACGGCGAGTGGAAGGGGACATCTCGTGCCATCGGCTCGGCCGGGGGGCGAGGAGACCCACGGCCCGTTCTGGTCCGAGCCGGGGACGCTGCTCGAGCACGTGCCCGTGGCCGTCTTCGGCCTCGATGACGGGGACCTCGTCTGTTACTGGGGGCCCGGCGCGCGGGACCTCTTCGGATATGACGCCACCGCCGTCTTGTCGAGGCCCGGCGCCGTTCTCTTCGCCGACGGGCCCCGGGGCGCCCCCGATCCGTGCACCCGGCTGACCGAGCGAGGCCGGACCCAGGGTTACTGGAGGGGGCGGCTGCCGGCCCGCCATCGTGACAGCACCGTCTTCGACTGCGGCTTCCGGGCCTTCTCCGTGACCGGATCCGGCGGACCTTCGGTGGTGATGGTCCTGGCGAGCCGTAATGACGAGCTCGATCGGGTCAAGACCAACCTCGCCTTCCTCGACGCCCTCTTCGAAACGTGCCCCATCGGTCTGGTCATGCTCGACCAGGACCTCCGGTACGTCCATCTCAACCAGGCACTAGCCGACATGGACGGTCTGCCGATCGAGGCCCACCTCGGGCGGCGCATGGACGAAATCATGATCATGTCCGACGGTGGTGAGTACCAGCACATGCTTCGCGGCGTCGCCCTGGGCGGAGCACCGGTCGTGGGCACCCTGGTGGGCATGCGTCCGCAGGGGCATCCGGACTCTGACCAGGTGCGGTCGGTGAGTCTCTTCCCCCTGAGCCAGGCGGTCGGCTCGCGCCCCGGAGTGGGCGGGCTGATGCTCGATGTGACCGACCGGGAACAGGCCATCCTGGAAGCCACCGCCAGCCGTCGACGGCTGGCTCTGCTGGACGGGGCCTCCACTCGCATCGGGACCACCCTGGACGTGAACGTCACCGCCCAGGAGCTGGTCGACGCTTCGATGCCGGACTTCTGCGACGGAGCCGTGGTCGAAGTCGTCGAGTGGATGGACGAGGCAGAGGTCTTTGACCCGGCGCGACCGCTGTTCACCCGCAGGATCGCCTCCGGGACGATCCTGCCCCCTCCGGCCACCGAACTCGTGAGCGGAGTGGAGACGGTGCGGTATCCGCCCGGCTCCGTCATCCACGACATGCTGAGGACCGGTCGCGCCATCTCCGCCGTGGTGAACGAGGAGTTCCTGGCCCGGACCGTCCTCATCGAGTCACGCGCACAGCTCTTCGCCGAGAGTGGATTGGCCTGCATCCTCGTCGCCCCGCTCATCGCCAGGGGCACGGTCCAGGGAATCGCCATGTTCGGCCGGTCCACGGGTCGGCCGGCCTTCACCCGGGACGATGTCAGCCTGGCCGGTGAGCTCGCCTCACGGGCTGCGATCTGCCTGGACAACGCCCGTCTGTACAGCCGCGTCCAGGACATCGCCCTCACCCTGCAGCGGGCGTTGTTGCCCAGCGCGTTGGCGACCAGCCCGTACGTGGACGTGGCCCACCGGTACGTACCCGGCAGTCGGATCACCGAGGTCGGCGGAGACTGGTACGACGTGATCAGCCTGTCCGACGGCCGAGTCGCTCTAGTGGTGGGCGACGTGATGGGGCACGGTGTGTCGGCCGCCGCCGCCATGGGCCGCCTTCGTATCACCACCAAGGCTCTGGCCAGACACGACAGCGAGCCCGACGACCTCCTCACCGAGCTCGACGCATGCGCCCAGGAGGCCGGCATCGAGCTGGCGACGTGCCTGTACATCGTCTACGACCCGAAAAGCGGACGAGCCCGCATCGCCAGCGCCGGCCACCCCCCGCCCCTGGTACTCCGGCCGGACGGCACAGTGGAGACCATCGACGACGTCCTGGGAATCCCTCTCGGCGTCGGCGGCTGCCCCTTCCGGGCGATCGAGATCGAACTCCCCGTGGACGCGAGTCTCGCCCTGTATACCGACGGCCTCATCGAGACACGAGGCGCGGACCTCGAGGTCGGTCTGAAAGCATTGCGCGCCGAACTGGGCAGGGCCCCAGGCCCGTTGGAAGCAATGGCGGACCGCATCCTCGCGAGCCTGCTGCCCGCCCCGCCGGCCGACGACGCGGTTCTGGTCCTCGCCCGCGTCCGCCGCGCCCGTTGAGGAGGCGTCGAGCCCGGTGCGTCTTGGCAGCCGCCACATCGCCCGTGTGCAGCTTCGTTCAGGACAGCGAGCCTGGCTCGTCCACCAGCTCGACACCCTTGTGCGCGTCGACCAGCACCGAGCCGCCGTTCCGGCCCTTCTGGGGCTGGTCGGCGGCCTTCAGCACCTCCTCCAAGGGTGCCGTTGCGCTCGGCGCCCTTCCAGGCGCCGGCCGCCATCGCGGGCGTCAGCGCAGGGTGTGGATGAAACCGATCTTGTCGATCTCGTCGCCCGAGCGGCCGTGGAAACCGGTGATCTGCCGGCCGGGAGGGGCGGTGTGGGTGACGCAGTCGGAGGTCGGCGTGCCGCCGGCGAGGACGTGGCCGAGGTTCGTGCCGAACCTTGCGTGGAAGATCCGGGTGCGGCCGTCCTTCTGGGCCCGGCACACGTGCGCGGTCGTGACGTACTCCCCGGTGCCGAGCGTGAGGGAGGCCGTGGTGCCTCCGGTGCCGCCGTGGGTGAGCGTCGTGCCGTTGTCCAGGGTGACGGCCAGCCGGTCGATCCGGGAGCCGGCGCTCAAGGTGATGGTGGTGGCACGCGCGCCGGCGGGAACGCTGTCGAGGTCGTTGAAGGGGACGCCGTGCGGTCCGCCGAACTGCTCGCTCAGCTGGAAGGCCGGGTTGCGCGACCAGGAGAAGCCGACCGCGACGGGGTCGTGGTCGGAGAGCATGCGGGCGGCGTCGGTGAGGAACGCGGCGTGTTCGTTCCTGTAGGAGGTGGCGTTCAGGGAGACGAGTCTGCTGCCGCGGTAGAGGACTTTGTCCACGAGCTCGCAGGTGTCGGGCACGGTCGGTAGAGACTGGTCGCAGAGCAGGGGGTCGCTGCCCTGGGAGGGCGGGACGCCGCCGCGGATCAGTTCGACCCAGGCGTCGGTGAGCCTGTTGGCGGCGGCGAAGGCGGCGATGGTGTCGCCGGTGCGTGTGTAGCGGGTGTTGGTGTCGCCCATCACGACGACGGCGTTGCCCGCCGAGTGGGTCGTGATGAAGGCGGTGAGCTGGTTCAGGTTGTCGGCGCGTGACTTCAGATCTCCTGCGCTCGTGCCCGCGTTGGTGTGGAGGTTGTAGAAGTCGACGTACACGCCCTCGGCGAGGCGTTGCCGTGCGAGGGTGAAGCCCTTGGGGGTCAGGCAGTCGCCGGAGTCGTACTGGCAGGAGTTCCAGCGCACCCGTGCGAAGTCGTCGGCTTCGTAGGGAGACTTCGCCAGTGTGTTGAGACCGCTCCCGAAGCCGGCCCCGCCGCTGGTGGGCGTGCGGTACGGGTGGGCGGTGTCGGCGGCGTAGAGGCGGGCGTGGTAGTTGAAGTCCTCTTGGACGTGGACGATGTCGTACGGCGTGATCCGTCGGCCGATCTCGGTCGTCGCGGGCTCGCGGGGCGTCGGCGCGCTGGAGATGCTCTCGGGCAGCCCGGCGATGTTGTAGGTCAGCAGGCTGAAGGTGCCCGATTCGGTGGGGTGGGCGGCCGTTGCGGGTGGCGCCGTCGTGGTTGGTCCGACGAGGGCGGCCGCCACGGCCGCCAGTCCGGCGAGGAGTCGGCGCATGGACATCTCCTGGTGAGTGGGGTCTGCGGTGGCGGGGCGTCGGCCGGGCCCGACGGAGGTGCCGTCCGGGCCCGGCCGGTCGGGTCAGGCGCAGGCGCCGGCGTTGAGCGTGAAGGCCGTGGGGGAGGGTGTCGAGCCGGTATGGGTTCCCTGGACTCCGAAACTCACGGTCGCTCCCGGGACGATCGTCCGGTTCCAGTCCGTGTGGCGGGCGCTGACGGCGGTGCCGCTCTGGGTGACGGTGGCGTTCCACGAGCTCGTGACGCGCTGGCCGGCCGGGTAGGTCCAGGCCAGCTGCCATCCGTCCACGGCCGTCGGACCGGTGTTCTTGACGGTGACGTTCGCAGTGAAGCCGGTGCCCCAGACGTTGCTCACCGCGTACGTCACCGTGCAGGAAGCGGTGGGCGGTTCGCCGCCGGCGGAGGTCCGCTCGGCGGCGTAGGCGGCGAGCCAGGCCAGCGGGGCGTTCCAGTTGACCGCCACCTCGTTGGTCGAGTACGAGTCGATGTGGTCGACGTAGCAGGCGGCGGGGGCGCAGCCGCGCAGCCTCTCCTCGGCCACCGGGTCCTGGAGTGCGCTGTTGGGACCGCCCGCGAGCGAACCGGCGGGCGGGTGGGGCAGCGAGGAGTCCAGCTGGTGTGCCCAGAACCGGTGGTGCTGGTTCTGCGAAGACGTCTCGCCGTGGCCGGTGACGTAGGACAGACCCAGGGCGTTGCGCCCCAGCAGGTAGTCCATGGTCTCCAGGGCGCCGGCGCGGTAGCGCGCGTCGCCCGTCAGCTCCCCGGCGACGGCCATGACGATGGCGTCGTTGGCGACCTCACCGTTCGATCCCCAGAAGTAGCCGTCCGCGGGGACGGGTACGGCGTACCCCTGGGCGGCCATCCTGGACAGGTAGCCGTCGGCCGCGGCGGTCACCGAGGTGCGGATCCGAGCAGTGTCGGCGGCGGGCAGCCCGTTGGGGACGGTGGCCAGGACGAGCCGGCCGAGCGCCGCGGTGTCCGCCCAGCCGAAGCCGTACGGGCTGAAGGCGTCGGCGGAGGTGTGCCAGGACGAGGAGGTGACCGCGTCCCGGTAGGCGCTCTCGCCGGTCGCCACGTACAGCTCGGCCGCGGCCCAGTAGAACTCGTCGGTGACCCGCGTGTCCCCGTAGGCCCCGCCGCCGGTGCTGTCGGAATCCGGCGCGTACATCGCCGGACTGGTCTGCGCGGCGCCCCACGCCCGGCGGGCGGCCGACAGGCAGCGGTCGGCGTAGGCGGAGTCGTACGGCCGGAAGACCCGGGCGCACTGAGCGGCGGCCGCCGCGAGGTTGAGGGTGGCCGCCGTGGACGGGCGGTGCAGTTCGCGTGGCTGGGGATCCTGTTCGGGGCGCGTCGGCATGCCGGTCCAGGCGGCGTCATGGATCTTGTGGAACGCCATGCCCGCGTGCGGCTTGCCGTCGGGCACCTGCATGCGCATCAGGAAGTCGAGCTCCCACCGCGCCTCGTCGAGGACGTCGGGTATGCCGTTGCCGCGCTCGGGGACGCGCAGGGTGGAGTCGCCCAGCGCCGCCTCCTTGCCCGCTCGCTCGGCCCGCTCGAAGGAGTTGACGACCAGCCAGGTGGAGATGCCGCCGTTCACCACATACTTGCCGTGGTCGCCGGCGTCGTACCAGCCGCCCCGCACATCCTGGGTGTAGTCGCACACGCCGGCCTGACAGGGGACGGAGACGTCGCCCTTGTTTGGTGCGACGCCGAGGTGTCCGGCCGGGCGCGCGTAGGCGGAACCGACGAGGGAGGCGTCGATCGCGATGCCGCTGCGCTGGTGGTGGAAGAACGCCATCGAGTCGGAGCGCAACGTGTCGTAGAGGTCCACGCGGATGTCGAAGGGAGCGCTGCTGGTGCCGTCCACGGTCAGGACGTATCCGGTGCCCGCCGCCCGGTGCGAGGAGAAATCCGCCACCTGGACGGACTGTCCGGAGGGGGCGTCCGCGCCGCGCGGGACGGTCGAACCGGAGGCGACCACCGCCCCGGACGCGTTCCGCAGCTGCCAGCCGAGCGCCTGCGCCGCCGTGGTGACGACGGTGGCGCGCTTCGGCCCGTCGGGCAGGTAGCCGACCTGGTTGACGCGTACGGCCGTGGTCGCCGCCGTGGCGGCTTCCTCCGCGGCGGCCTGGGTGGTCGCGAGACCACCCAGGAGCAGGGCGCCCGTCAGCAGGGCGGTGGAGAGACGTAACGAGCGAGACGGCGGCATGTGCGGCTCCGTGTGTGTCGTCGGGGGGATCGGCGGGTGAGGCGGTCTGCGTGGGCAGGTCATCTGCCGGGCAGGCGGAGGTGGTCGCCTCCGGCCGGCCAGGGAACCACTGGAGGGCCGCGCCCGTGTGAAGTGGGCACGCGAGTCGTTCCCTCTTTGTCTCCCTGGTCATGGGAGCGCTCCCAGGCAAGGGAATGTCGAGCCCCGGCTGAGGGGGTGGAGATCTGAGCGCACATTAGTGAGGCCCGCCCACACCGTCAACGGGATCGACGCGGTGGCGCGAAGTCGACCATCCGGCCGGTCCACGGGACGCGACGCTCGTGCGGGTAGCGTGCGGCGCAACGGTGCAGGCGGCCGACCGCCGCGACGGAAGGAACCGATTCTGAACCCCCAGCTCGCGGAGACCCTGTCCGCGACCCTGCTCGTCCTCGTGCTGGCCTGTGCGGTCATCCGCCCCTTCGGGTGGCCGGAGGCGGTCGTGGCCGTCCCGGCCGCCGTCCTGGTGATCGTCACCGGGGCCATCTCCCTCGACGACGCCCTGGCCGAGGCGGAACGGCTCGGGCCGGTGATCGGCTTCTTGGCGGCCGTACTGGTGCTGGCCCAGCTCTGCGACGACGAGGGGCTGTTCCAGGCCTGCGGGGCGTGGATGGCGCGTACGGCGGCGGGCCGGCCGCGTCGGCTGCTCGTCCAGGTGTTCCTGGCCGCGTCGGCGATCACCGCCGTGCTCAGTCTGGACGCCACGGTCGTGCTCCTGACCCCGGTGGTGTTCGCCACCGCGGCCCGTATCGGCGCCCGTCCGAAGCCACATGTGTACGCCTGCACCCACCTGTCGAACACGGCCTCCCTGCTGCTGCCCGTCTCCAACCTCACCAACCTCCTGGCCTTCGCGGCCAGCGGACTCAGCTTCACCCGGTTCGCCGCCCTGATGGCCCTGCCGTGGGCAGCCGCGATCGCTGTCGAGTACCTGGTCTTCCGGCGCTTCTTCGCCACCGACCTGGACGCGGGAGCCCTGGCCCCCGCCGTCGTCGAACCGCCGCCGCTGCCGCTGTTCGCCCTGGTGACCGTGGGATGCACGCTCGCAGGCTTCGTGCTGACCTCGGTGCTCGGCGTCGACCCGGCGTGGGCCGCCCTGGCAGGGGCACTCGCCCTCGCCGTACGGGCCCTCGTCCGCCGCCGCACCACTCCCCGTGCACTGGTCCGCGCAGTCTCCGTGCCCTTCCTCGCCTTCGTCCTGGCCCTCGGGATCGTGGTCCTGGCAGTGGTGGACAACGGTCTCGACGACGCCCTGGGACACCTGATCCCCGACGGCACCGGCCTGCCGGAACTCCTCGCCCTCGCCGGACTGGCCGCCGTCCTCGCGAACGTCATCAACAACCTGCCCGCGGTCCTGGTACTCCTGCCGCTGACCGCCCCGTCGGGGCCCGGCGCCGTCCTCGCCGTCCTGCTCGGGGTGAACATCGGCCCCAACCTCACCTATGCCGGCTCGCTGGCGACCCTGCTGTGGCGGCGTATCGTCCACGCCCACGACGGCGAGGTGGAGCTGAAGGAGTTCACCCGGCTCGGCGTGTACGCGGTACCCACGAGCCTGGTCGCCGCCGTACTGGCACTGTGGCTCTCGCTGACCGTCATCGGAGGAGGCTGACCCATGGCCGTGGTCGTCTGGATCGTCGAGGGCACCTGGCGCGCCTGCGTGGACGCCGCCCGCGCGCACACCCCGGCGGACGCCGACATCGTCCTCCTGCACGTCACCCCCGCCGACGTCCCGGGTGCCGCACACGGCGCCTTCGCCGGACTCCTCGGCCGCGGCCACCCCGCGGGGCACCGCCCGGCCGAAGGCTGGGGGGAAGACCCCGGCACGCGCCTGGAACACCTCGCCGCCACCTCCGCGCGGCAGCTGCTCCAGGACGCCGCCGACCGCCTGGACCGCCCCTGCACGCGTACCGAACGCACCGGCCGCGTCGAGCGCGAGGTCGTCGCCGCGGCCGAGGGCGGCGACCTGCTGATCCTGGCCCGGGACGGCGACCGCGCCCACCTCGGACCGCACAGCCTCGGCCCCGCCGCGCGCTTCGTCGTCGACCACGCACCCTGTCCGGTGCTGCTCGTGTGGCCCGAACCGTCGCCGGGGCTGCCCACCATGCCGCCCCCTCCTCCGCGTCACACCGTCTGACGAACGACGAACCGCCGGCCAGCGGCGGGGGCCGGCCAGGCGACCGGCTCCCGCGCGGGCCCGGCCGCGGACGAGAGGCTTCCCGTGGCCGACGCGGACGGGGGATGAGCGGAGCTCAGCGGTTGAAGGTCAGCCGCGGTGCCGCGTTGCGGGCCAGCGTGTGGGCCTGCTCGGGCCACCAGGTGCCGGCGGGCGGGTCGACGATGCCGTACTCGGGGTCGATGGTGCCGCCGGTGTTGCGGGTGCAGCTGCCGTCGGACTCGCCGGGGATCTTGACCCACAGATAGGCGTCGACGAGCGGGACACCGGTGTCGGCGGTCGGGCGCGCGCCGAGGCCGCGGCCGGGCGCGTTGCACCAGATCTCCGGGTCGCCGGTGTACTTGCCGGGCTCCGGGGTCCAGGCGCCCAGACCGTTGCGGCTGGTGTCGATGACGAAGTGGTGCAGGGCGTCGTTCGGCGGGGTGCCCACGTTCTGGTCGAACCAGGCGTCGGTCCAGCGCCAGGTGGCCGGGTCGGCGGAGTCGACCGCGTTGCCCGGGGCGCCGTCGTTGGGCGCGGCGGGCGAGTAGTACTGGGTGGCGCACCAGTCGGTGTGGCCGCGGGCGTACTCGGGCCCCTCGGTGGCGTACCACATGCACTTGGCTATCCAGGTGCCGTAGCGCGCGTTGTGGTCGGTGGGGTGGGTGTTGGACACGTTGAGGGCGAATCCGTCGCTCTTCTCGACGCCGGCGTCGAGCAGTCGCCGCGCCATCTCGCCGACGGGCCGCCACAGGACGTTGCCCGCGTCGAGGTAGACGGCGGTGCGGGCCTTGGCCTTGATGGTCCTGACGGCGTACGCGAGGTCGGCGACGCGGGTCGCCGTGAGTTCGCCGGTCGGGTCCACGCCGGGCCCGCAGTCGCTCGGGAGGAGGGCCAGGCCGTCGGGCTCGACCACGACGACGGCCTTGCTGTCGCCGATGCCGGCGGCGAAGGCGTCGATCCACTGCCGGTAGGCGGCGGAGGACGCGGCGCCGCCGCTGGAGTACTGGGTGCAGTCCCGGCCCGGCACGTTGTAGGCGACCAGGACGGGGGTCCTGTTCACCGCCCGGGCCTTGCGGACCAGGGTTCTGACCTTGGCCCGGACCTCGTCGGGTGTTCCTTCGGTGAACCACTCGGCCTGCGGCCAGCTCGCGAGCCTGGCCATGTTCACTGCGTTCGCGAAGTCGCCGTTCCCGAGGTCGGTGAGCGCCTGCTTGGCGGCCTTGCTGTGCGGGTCCACGTAGAACCTCGTGGCCGGGGTGAGCGCGTCCGCGACGGGTGCGGCCTGCGCCTGCGCCTGCGTCGCGATGAGGGCGGCGCAGGCCGCGAGCGCCGCGAGGGCGGCGGTCGTACGGCGCCGGAGGCTGCGTGGATTCATGGGGGCTCCTGGTCGGAGGGATGGGGTTCGGAGGGCTGGGGTGAGGAGGGCCGGTGGTGTCTGTGGCCCGGGCCGCGGGGCGGCGGATACCGGGCCACAGGAGTCGGATGTCAGTAGCCGTAGATCATCTTGTAGGCGGCCTCCGGGAGGAACTGGCCGGCCGTGGAACCGGTTCCGACGCCGCAGTTGCCGTCGGACTCGCCCGGGGCCTTGATCCACAGCAGCATCTCGGCGCCGCCGCCCAGCCGGGTGGGCGTGCCGATGCGGCGGCCGGCCGCGTTGCACCACTCGCCGTTGGAGCCGTTGCCGTTGCGGCTGGTGTCGACGACGAACGGCTTGGTGTAGCCGTAGCGGGCGGCCAGTTCGCTGTTGACGGCGTTGCCGTAGGCGGTGTTCTGGGCGGTGGTGTAGTAGTTCGAGATGTTGAGGGAGAAGCCGTGCGCCTGTCGGAGTCCGGCTTCGTGGAGGCGCTGGGCCATCGTCGCCGCGCTCACCCAGCCGGGGTTGCCGGCGTCGAGGTAGACCCAGGTGTTGGGGGCCTGGCGGTTGAACTCGGCGAGGGCGCCGCTGATCATGCCCTGGCGTTCGCGGATCTGGGTCTGGTTCAGGCAGCCGTAGTCCGCGAGGGAGTCGGGTTCGAGGACGACGACGGCAGGGCGGTTGGCGATCCCGCCGGCGAACTGCGCGATCCAGGTCGCGTAGGCGGAGGCCGACGAGGCTCCGCCTCCGGAGTGCCCGCCGCACGAGTCGCGGAGGTAGATGTTGTACGCGACCAGGACGGGCAGCTTGTCGTGGTAGTCCGCCGCGCCGACGTACGCGCCCGCGGCGGTGCCGATCGTGCCGCTCCAGGCGCCGAACCAGCGGGCCATGGGGGTGTTGGCCAGGGAGCTGTTGATCGCGGGGGCCCGGCCGTCGCCGGGGTTGGCGGCGACCCACTTCCTCGCGCTGGAGTCCGGGTCCGCGTAGAACCCGCTGGTCATGGTGGTGGGATCCGCCGCGTGGGCGGACGGGGCGACGACGAGCGCCAACGGCACTGCGGAGAGGGCTGCGACGAGGGCGCGGATTCTGCGGCGCATGGCTGTACCTCGTTTTCCTGACGGCGGACGCGTCGACCGCTCTCGTCCCGAGCGGTGCGACGCGGTGAGGAATTGCAGTGGTACGAAGTTCCCGGTGCGGCGACTCACGGAGGCGCCCCCGGCGGGTACACCAGCACACTCCGGACGCACAAGAGCCCGTGGAAGCGCTCCCACTGGAAGCGTTCCCAGGCCATGATCTGTGGGGCCGAGGTGTGGCCGTATCGTGTGATGCGCCTATTGGGACTGTCAAGTGCGCCCACTTAAACAGCACTTCACAGGACGAGGGGGAGGGTTTACAGTCCTGAAACTGGAAGCGCTTCCAGCCTTCCGGGTGTTCAGATAGAGGGAGGAGGGCGGCTCATGGCGCAAGGTGTGCCGCACCGGCAGTCGACACTCGACGAGGTGGCCGAACTGGCCGGCGTCTCGCGATCGGTGGCCTCGCGTGTGCTCAACAACGCCCCGCACGTCAGCCGCGCGAAACGCGAGGCCGTCGAACGGGCGGTCCATCAACTCGCATACGTGCCGAATCCGACCGCCAGGGCGCTGGCGACCCGTCAGACCGGTGCGGCCGCCCTGGTCGTGTCGGGAGAGGATCCGTCGATCTTCGCGGACCCGTTCTTCGCCAAGGTGATCGTGGGCGCCTCGGCCGCGCTGGAGGAGGCCGAACTGCACCTGATGCTGTGCCTGGCGGCCTCCGACCGGGGGCGCCGGCGCGTGGAGCAGCTTCTCCGGTCCAAGGGGGCCGACGGAGTGATGCTGATGGCGCTGCGCGAGGACGATCCGTTGGCCCGCTTGGCGGAAGAGGCGGAGATTCCCGTGGTGTTCGGCGGGCGCCCGGTCGGCTTGGACCCGCGGTGGTATGTGGACGTGGACAACCTCGGAGGAGCGCGCGCGGCGACCGAGTACCTGATCTCGCTCGGCCGGACAAGGGTCGCGACGATCTGCGGGCGGCTGGACACCGAGGTGGGGCGCGCCCGTTACCGCGGCTACCAGGACGCCATGCTGGCGGCCGGCCTCGAACCGTATCCGCCGGAAGCCGGTGACTTCACCGAGCCGAGCGGAGCGGCCGCCATGGCGGCGTTGTCGGCGCGGCACCCGGAGCTGGACGGAGTGTTCGCCGCCAGCGACAACATGGGGGCGGGGGCGTTGCGCACGCTGCGTGATGCCGGCCGCCGCGTCCCCGCCGACGTAGCCGTGATCGGCTTCGACGACCTGGCCGTGGCCAGGATCTCCGATCCGCCGCTGACCACGGTGCACCAGCCCATAGAGGGTCTCGGTCGCGAGATGGCGCGCATGCTCGTCGCGCTCATCAACGGGCAGGCCCCCACCCCGCTGATCCTCCCCACGCGTCTGGTCACCCGCGCCAGCGCCTGACGAACCGCCTCCTGGCCGGCCTGGCGTACGGCCCGGTGCTCCGGCCAGCGCTCCGGCCCGCGCTCTGCCGTGCGCCCCCTTTCGCGCTCACCCGTGCGCCGCCTACAGCCCGCCCCTGTCGGCCGCCTTGACAGACCGTCAAGGTGGCGGCAGGGTTTCGACGCCACCATTTGGGAGCGCTCCCAATCTGGGAAAGAAGCCCAAACGCATGGCTTCACCCCGGCCTTCGAGGCCGCCTCTCCCACGCCGACCGCCATCGAAGCGACCTGTCGGCGTACCTCCAGCCCTCCCTTGACGCATCGAGGAGATGCCATGTCCCGCTCGTCCGTGCCGCGCGCCCGTATCCGCTCCGTCGTACTCGCCTCCGCGGCGGCGACGCTGGCCCTCGCCCTCACCGGCTGCTCGACCTCCGGCGACGCTTCCGCCTCCGCCGACGGGAAGATCACCCTCACCGTCGGCACCTTCGGGACCTTCGGATACAAGGAGGCCGGCCTGTACGACGCGTACATGAAGCAGCACCCGGAGATCACCATCAAGGAGAACCCGACGACCGTCGAGGGCAACTACTGGACCGCCCTGCAGACCCGCCTGTCCGGCGGCGGACTCGACGACGTCCAGGCCCTGGAGGTCGGTCGCATAGCCCGCGCCACCTCCGAGGACCTCTCCGACGCCTTCGCCGACCTGTCCGACGCCCCCGGTGTCCAGAAGAAGAACTACCTGCCCTGGAAGTGGGACCAGGCCACCACTGCCGACGGCAGGACGATCGGCCTGGGCACCGACGTCGGCCCGATGGCCATCTGCTACCGCCAGGACCTGTTCAAGGCCGCGGGTCTGCCCTCCGACCCCGAGTCCGTCGGCAAGCTGTGGGCGGGCGACTGGGCGAAGTTCGTCGAGACGGGCAAGCGATACCAGGCCAAGGCACCCAAGGGCACCTCCTTCATGGACAGCGCCACCGGGCTGTTCAACGCCGTCGTCTCCAGCAGCACCGTCCAGTACTACAAGGACGGCAAGCTCGCCTACAAGGACTCGCCCAGCGTCAAGACCGGCTGGGACCTGGCAGTCAAGGCCGTCCAGGGCAAGACCAGCCAGGGCCTGAAGATGTTCGACACCCCCTGGCAGACCGCGTTCTCCAAGTCCACCTTCGCCACCACGGTCTGCCCCTCCTGGCAGCAGGCGAACATCCAGCAGTTCTCCGGCCCTTCCAACAAGGGCAAGTGGAACATCGCCCAGCCCCCGGCCGCCGGCAACTGGGGCGGTTCCTTCCTGGCCGTACCGGCCTCCGGCAAGCACGTCGACGAGGCCAAGAAGCTCGTCGCCTGGCTCACCGCGCCCGAGCAGCAGGCGAAGGTCTTCCAGAAGGTGGGCAACATCCCCGCCAACCAGGCTGCCCATGACCTGCCGGGCGTCGTCGACTACAAGAACGCCTACATCGGCCCCGACGCCGCCACCGGACAGATCTTCTCCACCGCCGCCAAGGCCATCCAGCCCGCCGAGACCGGCCCGCACGCGCAGGACCTGACCGGGGCGTTCAGCACCGGCATCCAGCTGATGGAGCAGAACGGCAAGAGCCCGGAGGAGGCGTGGAACGCCACGGTGCGCCAGATCGACAGCACCATCCAGTAGCGCTCCCCGCCCCGCCTCTTCCGGGCCGCCGTCGCGGGGGAGAGGGTGGCCGGCCACCGGGGAGCCGGCCACCCCCACCCCGTACCGACGCGACCGGCCGTGACCACCGAAGGAACCGCCCGTGGCCTCCACGACCGCACCCAGCCGCAACGGCCCCGCAGGCCGCCAGGACACCCCACCGCCCCACGCCCACCCCTCCGGCCCCACGGCCTGGCGCAGCCGCCTGCACCGCTGGGACACCAAGGGCACGCCGTACGCCCTCGTCGCACCCTTCTTCCTCGTCTTCGCCGCCTTCGGCCTCTTCCCGCTGCTCTACACGGGGTGGCTCTCCTTCCACCGGGTGAGCCTGTACAACGTCGACCGCGCCGAATGGGTCGGCCTGCGCAACTACACCGACCTGTTCACCGGTCAGGTCAGCCACTACTTCTGGAACGCGCTCCTCAACACCTTCACCCTCGGTGTCCTGTCCACCGTCCCCCAGCTGCTGATGGCACTGGGTCTCGCCCACCTGCTCAACTACCGGCTGCGCGCCCGCGGGTTCCTGCGCACGGCACTCCTCGCCCCGTACGCGACCTCCGTCGCCGCCGCCACCCTCGTCTTCGCCCTGATCTTCAGCCCCGAGGGGGGCATGGCCAACTGGTTCCTCGGCCTGTTCGGCGCCGGGCCCGTGCACTGGGAGGCCGGTCGCTGGAGCTCGCAGTTCGCGATCTCCGTGATCGTCACCTGGCGCTGGACCGGATACAACGCCCTGATCTACCTCGCCGCCATGCAGGCCGTGCCGCGCGAGCTGTACGAGGCCGCCGCCCTGGACGGCGCCAGCCGCTGGCAGCAGTTCCTGCACGTCACGGTCCCCGCCCTGAAGCCCACGATCCTCTTCACGGTGATCGTGTCGACCATCGGAGCCACCCAGCTCTTCGGCGAGCCCTATCTGTTCGGTGGCCAGAGCGGCCACCAGGGCGGCACCGACCACCAGTACGAGACCCTCGGAATCCTCATGTACGACCAGGGCTTCCACTCCAGCATGCTCGGGCGCGCCAGCGCGGTCGCCTGGATCATGTTCGGCCTGCTGCTGCTCATCGGGCTCGTCAACGCGCTGATCACCCGCCGCCTGCGCGCCTCCCAGTGACGTGGAGTACGACATGACCACCACCGCCCCCGTGTCCGACCGTCCTCACCGGACGGCGACGCGACCGTCCGTCCGCGCCGGCAGGGCCGGCGGACAGCACCGGGCCGGGCCACTCGCCCGCATCGTCCTCGGACTCGCTGCCCTGGCCTCGCTGTTCCCGCTGTACTGGACGCTGGTCGCCGCGTCCACCGACAGCCACGCGGTCGTCTCCAGCCCGCCCCCGATGCTGCCGGGCGGCAACCTCTTCGAGAACCTCACCTACGTCTGGCACAACGCCGGCGGGCGTGGCATGGGCGTCGCCCTGCTCAACTCGACGCTCGTCGCGGGCGCCGTCACCGTCACCACGGTGACCTTCTCCGTGCTCGCCGGCTTCGCCTTCGCCAAACTCCGGTTCCGGGGGAAGAAGGTGATGCTCGGCCTGGTCCTGTCCACCCTCGCCGTGCCCGCGCAGCTCAGCGTCGTACCCCTGTTCATCCTGACCAAGAATCTGGGACTGGGAAATCACCTCGGGGCGCTGATCCTGCCCGTCCTGGTCACCGCCTTCGGCGTCTTCTTCATGCGGCAGTTCCTCTCCCAGGCACTGCCCACCGAACTGCTGGAGGCCGCCCGCGTCGACGGCGCCAACTCGCTGCGCGTCATCTGGCACGTCGTCTTCCCCGTCGCCCGCCCGGCGATGGCGGTCCTGGGCATGCTGACCTTCGTCCAGTCCTGGAACGACTTCCTCTGGCCGATCATCGTCATGAACGGCTCCACCAACCCGACCGTGCAGGTCGCCCTCGCCGGACTGGGAACCGGCTGGTCGACCGACTGGTCCGTCATCACCGCCGGAGCGCTCATGGGCACCCTGCCGCTCCTCCTGGTCTTCGCCCTCTTCGGCCGGCACATCGTCGGCGGCATCACCCAGGGCGCCATCAAGGGCTGACCTCCCCTCCTCTCCTCGTCCCACACCTCCGCCAAAGGGAGACTCCGCCATGCCCGCAACCCCCGCCACCGCCCCCGCCTCCACGGCCGTCGACCGCCTCCACTTCCCGCCCGGCTTCCTGTGGGGCGCGGCCACCGCCGCCTACCAGATCGAGGGCGCCGTCGGCGAGGACGGCCGCACGCCGTCCATCTGGGACACCTTCTCCCGCACCCCCGGCAAGGTCGCCAACGGCGACACCGGCGACACCGCCTGCGACCACTACCACCGCTACCGCACGGACGTCACCCTGATGTCCCACCTCGGCCTTCAGGCGTACCGCTTCTCCCTGTCCTGGCCCCGCATCCAGCCCGGCGGACGGGGCCCCGCCAACGCCGCCGGCCTCGACTTCTACAGCCGGCTCGTCGACGAACTCCTCGACGCCGGCGTGCAGCCCGTCGCCACCCTGTACCACTGGGACCTTCCCCAGGCGCTGGAGGACGAAGGGGGCTGGACGGTACGCGAGACCGCCGAGCGCTTCGGCGATTACGCGGCGCTGGCCGCCGACGCACTGGGCGACCGGGTCGCCCTGTGGACCACGCTCAACGAGCCCTGGTGCTCGGCCTTCCTCGGCTACGGCTCCGGCGTCCACGCCCCGGGCCGCACCGACCCCGGCCTCGCCCTGCGCGCGGCCCACCACCTCAACCTCGGACACGGCCGCGCCACCGCGGCCCTGCGCGCGTCCCTCCCCGCCCACGCCCAGATCGCGGTCTCCCTCAACCTGCACCACGTCCGGCCGCTCACCCCGGAACCGGCCGACCTCGACGCGGCCCGCCGCATCGACGCCGTCGCCAACCGGGTCTTCACCGGCCCGATGCTCTCCGGCGGATATCCGGCCGACCTCCTCGCCGACACCGCCCACGTCGTCGACTGGGGCACCCTCGTCAAGCCCGGCGACGAATCCGCCATAGGCGCCCCCATCGACCTCCTGGGCATCAACTACTACACGCCCGCCGTCGTCTCCGCCCCGATACCCGGAGCGGCTGCGGTCAACCACGCCCACGGCGAGAGCGACCACTCCCCGTGGCCCGGCTCCGAGGACGTCAACTTCCACCTCCCGCCCGGCGACACCACCGACATGGGCTGGACCATCGACCCCACCGGGCTCTACGACCTCCTCATGGCCACGTCCCGAGCCCACCCCGGCCTCCCTCTGGCGGTCACCGAGAACGGCGCAGCCTTCCCCGACATCCCCACGGCGGACGGCCAGATCCAGGACCACGACCGGATCGACTACCTCCACCAGCACCTCAAGGCCGTCCACCAGGCCATCGCCGACGGTGCCGACGTCCGCGGCTACTTCCTCTGGTCCCTGCTCGACAACTTCGAGTGGGCGTACGGATACGAGAAGCGCTTCGGCGCCGTCCACGTCGACTACACCACCCAGCTGCGCACCCCGAAGCACAGCGCCCGTTGGTACGCCAGGGCCATCGCCGCGAACGCGGTCCCGGGTCTGTGAGTTTCAAGGACGGAGCAGAACTCTCCCGACGCGGGGGTCCCCGCTGTCCGTGAGTTCCATGGCCCGCTCGAACTCGTCGATGTCCAGCTGGTGCGTGAGGAGTTCGAGCGGCGTCAGCCTTCCCGCGGAGAAGGCGCTCACGGCGTAGGACCAGGCGCCGGAGGAGGCCCCGAAGGCGGTTCCGATCGACAGCTGCCGTGCGACGACCTGGGCGGGATCGAGCCTTTCCGCCCCCGGGACCGGGATGCCCGTGAGAACCAGGTGCCCTCCCGGTCGCAGCAGGGACGTCGCTGTGTGCGCGCTCGACGTCGCGCCCGCGGCGTCGATCACCACGTCGAAGTCCGCGAGACCGGAGGCGCGGTCCCACGTCCGATAGGCGGTGGCTCCCAGACGACGGGACACATCGGCTCGGTCGGGGCTCGTGCCGACGACCGTCAGCTCACTCGGCGAGAAGGCGCAGAGGAGCTGTGCGGCGAGCAGTCCGAGGGCACCGGAGCCGATGACGGCCACTCGTGAGCCGGGCAGGGGGGACGCCTTGAGTACCGCGGCGGCCGCGCAGGCGGCCGGCTCGAGGAACGCGGCGGCGGTGAGGTCGGCGTCCGGCGCGAGTGTGTGCAGCAGACGAGCGGGGAGGACGAGGGTGGGAGCCATGGCGCCGGGAAGGGTGAACCCCGTCTCCGCGTATCCGCGGATGCACAGGGTGGTCTCTCCGTCGCGGCACGGCGCGCAGGTCCCGCAGGTGCGCAGCCCTTCGCCCACGACCTTGCGACCGATCAGGGAAGCGGGCGCGCCCTCTCCCACGGCGGTGACGGTGCCGGACCACTCGTGGCCAGGGGTGACCGGATAGCGCACGTACGGAACGGGGCGGCGGCCCAGGTAGACGTCGCGGTCGCTGCGGCTGATCCCGACGGCATGCACGCGCACCCGGGCTTCTCCGGGCCCCGCCTGTCGAGGCTCGTGCTGCACGAGGCGAAACGACTTGGGAGCGTCCAGAACCACAGCCTGCCCCCGGCGGCTCACAGGAAGGCGCCCTGGGCGGTGGGCGGAGTGGAACACATGGGGCGACTCCTGACGTTCGATATTTCGGGCGTCGTTCGAAATTGTGTCGCGACGATACGAAGCATGGTGAGGTGTGTCAACGGGCTTCATTCTGCGGAGCCTTCTGTGTCGCGGGGCGCCTCAGCAAGTCCTGTTAACGCTCACATCTTTGAGGCGCGACTAGCTGAGCGGCGACTCGTCTCTCCGCATCAAAAACGGGTAACGGCCGTACGAACCCTTGAGTTACGAGTCTGTTAGCGCTCACAATGTGTCGCGTTCGGCAGCCCACCGGCCGTCGGAGGTCCACGCACACTCGCCTCCGCTCAGCTCAACCACCGCTGCGCAGCCACGCCTTCGCCGGGCCCAGCCCCTTCCGGGCACCGCCCTGTACGACGCACGTCCCGAAAGGAACCTCGACATGGCCCACAGAGCCCTCCGTGTCATCACCGCCGCCGTTCTGGCCGCTGGTGTGCTGACCGCCTGCACCACCGAGCCCGCGCCCACCGGTACCACCGGCGGCGCCGGCAAGGGCTCCTCCGACGGCAAGCTGGTGCTCGGGTTCGCCCAGGTGGGAGCCGAAAGCGGCTGGCGCACCGCCAACACCAAGTCCGTACGCGAGGCGGCCGAGAAGGCCGGCATCACGCTGAAGTTCTCCGACGCGCAGCAGAAGCAGGAGAACCAGATCAAGGCGATCCGCACGTTCATCCAGCAGAAGGTGGACGTCATCGCCTTCTCCCCGGTGGTGGAGTCCGGCTGGGACACCGTCCTGAAGGAGGCCAAGAGCGCCGGCATCCCGGTGATCCTCACCGACCGTGCGGTCGATTCGCAGGACACCTCCCTCTACCGGACCTTCCTCGGCTCCGACTTCGTCAAGGAGGGGCAGGAGGCCGGCAAGTGGCTCGTGAAGGAGTACGAGGGGACCTCCGAACCGGTCAACGTCGTCGAGCTCCAGGGCACCACCGGCTCCGCACCTGCCAACGACCGCAAGGCCGGCTTCGCCGAAGTCGTCAAGGGCGAGGCCAAGTTCAAGGTCGTCGCGTCCCAGACCGGGGACTTCACCCGCGCCAAGGGCAAGGAGGTCATGCAGGCCTTCCTCAAGTCCCACAAGGACATCGACGTCCTGTACGCCCACAACGACGACATGGCCCTGGGCGCCATCCAGGCCATCGAGGAGGCGGGTAAGAAGCCGGGCACCGACATCAAGGTGATCTCCGTCGACGGCATCAAGGACGCCTTCGTCGCCATGCAGGAGAAGAAGATCAACGTGGTGGTCGAGTGCAACCCGCTCCTCGGCGACCAGCTGATGGAACTCGCCAAGAAGGTCGCGGCGGGGGAGAGCGTCCCGCGACGGGTCGAGGTCAAGGAGGGCGTCTTCACCCAGGACCAGGCCGCGGCCGCCCTGCCCGGCCGCCAGTACTGACCCGACGCCCGCACCGGACCGGGGGCGGTCCTCGCGCCGCCCCCGACCCCTCAGGAGAGGAGGGCGGATGGCAGCCCCACCCACCCCCACACCCACCCGCACCGACCGGCCGGTCCTGGAGGCCCAGGGCATCCGCAAGGTGTTCCCCGGCGTCCTCGCCCTCGACGGCGTGGACCTGCGCCTCTTCCCCGGCGAGGTCCACGCCCTGATGGGCGAGAACGGCGCCGGCAAGTCCACTCTCATCAAGGTGCTCACCGGGGTCCACCCACCCGACGCGGGAACGGTCTCCGTCGACGGCAGCCCCCAGGGATTCGCCGAACCACTGGAAGCGCAGCACGCCGGAATCAGCACGGTGTACCAGGAGGTGAACCTGTGCCCCAACCTCTCCGTCGCCGAGAACATCCTCATCGGCCGTGAACCGCGGCGCCTGGGGCTGGTCCACTGGTCGGCCCTCCACGAACGCGCGGCACGGCTCATCGCCGAACTGGAACTGGACCTCGACGTCCGCCTGCCGCTGAGCGCGCATTCCCTCGCCGTCCAGCAACTGGTCGCGATCGTACGGGCCGTGGACGTCAAGGCGAAGGTCCTCATCCTCGACGAGCCCACCTCCAGCCTCGACCGGGACGAAGTCGCCCAGCTGTTCACCCTGGTGCGCAGACTGCGCGACCGCGGCGCCGCGATCCTCTTCGTCACCCACTTCCTCGACCAGGTCTTCGACCTGTGCGACCGGGTGACCGTCCTGCGCAACGGGCGCCTCGAAGGCGAGTACCGGATCGACGAGCTGACACCCGTCACCCTCGTACACCGCATGGTCGGCAGCGAACTGCGCATCCTCGACGAACTGGCCGAGACGTCCCACACCGGCCCCACGGCCGGCCCCGGTTCCGGGGGCACGCCCTTCCTCAGCGCCCGTGGCCTCGCCCGTACCGGGGCCGTCCAGCCCTACGACCTGGACATCCACCGCGGCGAGGTCATCGGCCTGGCCGGGCTCCTCGGCTCCGGACGCACCGAGGCGGCCCGGCTGCTCTTCGGAGCCGACCACGCCGACGGAGGCGAGCTGCGCATCGACGGACGGCGCGCCGTCCTGCGCTCGCCGCGCGCCGCGATCGCCCACAAGATCGCCTTCTGCTCGGAGAACCGCAAGGCGGAGGGCCTCATCGGCGAACTCACCGTCCGCGAGAACATCGTGCTCGCCCTCCAAGCCGCACGCGGCTGGACCAGACCCCTTTCCCGCACCCGGCAGGACGAGATCGCCGCCCGCTGGACCGAGGTCCTCGACATCCGCCCGGCCGACCCCGAGGCGCAGGTCCGCAACCTCAGCGGGGGCAACCAGCAGAAGGTGCTGCTCGCCCGATGGCTGCTCACCGACCCCGAGCTGCTGATCCTGGACGAACCCACCAGGGGCATCGACATCGGTGCCAAGACGGAGATCCAGAAACTGGTCACCAGCCTGGCCGCGGAAGGCACCGCGGTCCTCTTCATCTCCGCCGAACTCGAGGAAGTGCTGCGGCTGAGCCACCGCGTGGGCGTCCTGCGCGACCACCGGCTCGTCGCCACCCTTCCCAACGACACGACCCTGACGCCCGACCGGATCCTGGGCGCCATCGCCACCGGAGCCACCTCATGACACCACCTGACGACCTCGGCACCGGGAAGCGCCCGGGCCGGGCGCCCGGCACCCGGCGGCTCATCGAGCACCGCCTGTTCTGGCCCGCCGCCGTGCTGGCCGCCCTGCTGGCGGGGAACGTCCTCTTCACCCATGACTTCCTCGCCGTCCGCGTCCAGAACGGACACCTGTACGGCAGCCTGATCGACATCCTGCAGTTCGGTGCCCCCCTGATCCTGGTGTCGCTCGGCATGACGCTGGTCATCGCGACCCGGGGCATCGACCTCTCGGTCGGCTCGACGGTCGCCATCGCCGGCGCCCTCGCGTGCGAGCACATCGCCACCGCGAAGGACCCGGGGAGCCTGTCCACCGTCCTGTCCGCGGTCGCGCTGGCGGTTGGTGTGGCCGCCGCGATCGGACTGCTGAACGGCTTCCTCGTCGCCCGGCTCGGCGTCCAGCCCATCGTCGCCACGCTGGTCCTCATGGTCGCCGGACGCGGCGTGGCCCAGCTGATCACCGACGGCCAGATCATCAGCGTGTCCAGCAGCGCCTACAAGATGATCGGCGGCGGATACTGGCTCACCCTCCCCTTCGCCGTCCTCCTCGCCGCGGCCCTCGTCGCCGTCACCTCCCTCGTCACCCGGCGGACCGCGCTCGGGCTGCTCATCGAATCGGTGGGCGGCAACCCGGTCGCCAGCCGACTCGTCGGCATCCGGGCAGCCGGCCTCCTGGTCATGGTCTACGTCGTCAGCGCCGTGTGCGCCGCGGTGGCCGGCCTGATGATCAGCTCCAACGTGTCCAGTGCCGACGGCAACAACGCCGGCCTGTGGATCGAACTGGACGCGATCCTCGCCGTCGTCATCGGCGGCACCGCCCTGACGGGCGGTCGCTTCTCCCTCGGTGGGACGGTCCTGGGAGCGCTGATCATCCAGACCCTCTCGACCACGATCTACACCCTCGGCGTACCGCCCGAGACCACCCTCGTCTTCAAGGCCCTGGTCGTCATCGTCGTGTGTCTCGTCCAGTCGCCCGCGTTCCGCGCGCGGCTCTCACGCCGTCGCCGAACGGCCGCCCCGGACCCGGCATCCGCGGCCGGCGACCTGACGGCCCGCCGGCAGGAGGTCCACCCGTGAGCACCATCCTCACCAAGCCGCTCCACCGCCTCTCGGCACGGCACGCCTCCCGCCTGCCGCTCATGGTGACGGCCACCCTGCTGGTCGCGATGTTCTCGATCGGCTCCGTGCAGTACGAAGGCTTCTTCTCCGCGCAGGTCCTGCTCAACGTCCTGATCGACAACGGCTTCCTGCTCGTCGTGGCGATCGGCATGACGTTCGTCGTCCTCACCGGCGGGATCGACCTCTCGGTCGGCTCCATGGTGGCACTGTCGACCATGCTGACGGCCTGGCTCGTCGAACAGAACGGCCTGCCGCTCGCCCTGGCGGTGCCGGTGGTCCTGCTGGTGGGAGCAGGAGGCGGCGCCCTCATGGGCTGGGTGATCCACGCCTTCGAGATCCAGCCCTTCATCGTCACCCTCGCGGGCATGTTCCTCGCTCGCGGCCTCTGCTACATGATCAGCACCGAGTCCATCTCCGTCACCGACCCGACGACCACCCGGATCGCCCAGACGCGGGTGCTCCTGCCCGGGGGCCTGTTCGTCTCACCCGCCGTGGTCATCGCCCTGGTCGTGCTGGTGCTCGCCTTCGTCGTCCTCCACCACACGCGCTTCGGCCGCACCGTCTACGCCCTGGGCGGCAACGAGTCCTCCGCCCGTCTCATGGGCCTGCCCGTGGGCCGCACCAAGGTCGTGGTGTACGCCGTGAGCGGCCTGTGTTCCGCCCTCGGCGGTCTGCTGCTGACGTTCTACATGCTGTCCGGCTATGCCCTGCACGCCGTCGGCATGGAACTCGACGCCATCGCCGCCGCCGTGATCGGCGGGACGCTGCTGACCGGTGGTTCCGGCTTCGTCCTGGGAACCGCCCTGGGCGTGACGGTCCTCGGCCTGATCCAGACCGTCATCAGCTTCCAGGGCACGCTCAGTTCGTGGTGGACCCGCATCGTCATCGGCGGTCTGCTGTTCGTCTTCATCCTCCTCCAACGCCTCTTCGGAAGCTCCCGCCAGGCGGAATAGCCGCCTCGCCAAGAGCGGCGAACCCCGAACCGTCCTCCGCGTACGAACGCGCCCAGGGAGGGGGCAGGGCCTTCCCTGCCCCCTTTCCGGCTGTTGCCTCTCGCCGACAAGGAACCTCCATGAACCCGCCACCGTCCCCCTTCGCCGGGGTCCCCCCGGTCTGCCGCCCCGATCCGTACGCCGGACAACGATGGACCTTCGGCTTCCCCGGCGGCCTCACGGCGGAGGTGCACACCCGCGGCGCCCGCCTCCACGGGCTGTGGACGCCGGACCGGGGCGGCACCTCGGCCGACATCGTCCTCGCTCCTCGCGACCCGGCCCGGACGGCCACCACCGCCCGGTACTTCGGCGCCACCGTCGGCCGCTACGCCAACCGCATCGCGCGAGGCCGGTTCTCCCTGGACGGTAAGCCGTATCAGCTGACCACGCAGGAGGAGGACGGCCACTCCCTGCACGGTGGAACCGACGGCTTCGACACCCGGCTCTGGGAAGCCGAGAGCGTACACACCCCGGATTGGACCGGTGTGCTCCTGCGCCTCCGCAGCCCCGACGGCGACCAGGGCTTCCCGGGAAACCTGGACGTCACCGTCACCATGCTTATCGGCCGCGACGACGAACTCGCCTTCTCCTACACGGCGGTCACCGACGAGGTGACCCTGGTCAATCTGACCAACCACGCCTACTTCAACCTCGACGGCGAGGGTGCCGGCGACATCCTCGACCACGAACTGACCGTCGACGCCTCCCACTACACGCCGGTCGGTGCGGATCTCATCCCCTCCGGCGCCCACCGCCCCGTCCCCGGCACCGCGTTCGACCTCCGCCGGCCGCTCAGGATCGCCGGGGCCCTGGCCCGCCCCGGCGCGGATGGCGGGTACGACCACAACTTCGTCCTCAGCCCGCACGACAACGAAACACTGCGCCGGGCCGCCGTCCTGTACGCGCCGGCCACGGGCCGCCGCATGGAGGTGCTGACCACGGAGCCGGGACTCCAGGTCTACACCGCGGGGCAGTTCGACGGAACGGTCCTCGGCAAGAGCGGTACGCACTACGGGGCGGGCGCCGGTATCGCGCTGGAGACCCAGCACTTCCCCGACTCCCCGAACCGCCCCGGCGACCCGTCCGCGGTGCTGCGACCCGGCGACGAGTACCGGTCGAGGACGGTCCTGCGGTTCAGTACGCGCGGCTGACCGCGTACGGACACGCCGACATGGCTGTGCCCGCCGGGGGAGGAACCGGCGGGCACAGCCATGTTCGCAGCGGTGTCAGGCACCCGCCCTGCGCTTGTTCCACACGTCGAAGCCGACCGCCGCGAGGAGCACCAGGCCCTTGATGACCTGCTGCCAGTCGGTGCCCACCCCGACGAGGTTCATGCCGTTGTTGAGCACGCCGAGGACCAGGCCGCCGATGATGGCTCCCAGGACGGTCCCGACTCCACCGCTCATCGACGCCCCGCCGATGAACGCGGCGGCAATGGCCTCCAGTTCGAAGTTGACGCCCGCCTTCGGCGAGGCCGCGTTGAAGCGCGCGGCGAAGACGAGCCCGGCGAGCGCCGCGAGCATTCCCATGTTGAGGAACACCGCGAAGGTCACCTTCTTGTCCTTGACCCCGGACAGCTTGGCGGCCGGCAGGTTCCCCCCGATCGCGTACACGTGGCGGCCGATCACCGCGTTGCGCATCACGTAACCGAAGCCGACCAGCAGCACGGCCAGGATCAGGAGGACCACGGGGGCGCCCTTGTAGCTGGCGAGCAGCAGGGTGGTGACCAGGACAGCGGCGACCAGTGCCGTCAGCTTCAGCGCGAACAGGCCCGTGGGGAGTGGCTCCAGAGCGAATTCGCGCTGGCGACGGCGGTCCCGTACCTCCTGGAAGACCACGTAGGCGACCAGTCCCAGGCCGAGGAGCAGGGTCCCGTTGTGGTAGTTGGTCTGCGGCCCCACCTCCGGCAGGAAGCCGTTGGCGACCTTCTGCAGTCCGTCCGGGAACGGGCCGAGCGTCTGACCCTTGAGGAAGATCTCCGTGAGTCCGCGGAACAGCAGCATGCCGGCGAGGGTCACGATGAACGACGGTATTCCGACGTACGCGATGAAGAAGCCCTGCAGGGCGCCGGCGGCGGCTCCCAGCAGCAGGGTGAGGAGCACCGCGACGGGCCAGGCCACATGGTGCTCGACCATGAGCACCGCCCCGATGCCACCGACCAGGGCCATCAGGGAGCCCACGGACAGGTCGATGTGGCCGGAGATGATGACGATCATCATGCCGATGGCCAGGATGAGGATGTAGCTGTTCTGCAGCACCAGGTTGGAGACGTTGCGCGGCAGCAGGAGGTCGCCGCCCGTCCAGATCTGGAAGAGGAGCACGATCAGGCCGAGTGCGAAGAGCATCCCGTACTGGCGCATGTTCCGCCGGACACCGTCCAGGAGAATTCGGACCAGCGGTGCCCCGGTGGACGGAGCCCCGCGGCCCGGGGGCGCCGGTGTGGTCGTTTTCGTGCTGACGTCGGTGCTCATGCCTGGTGTCCTTCGTTGGAGGCGGCGCCTGCGGTGACCGCCGGTGGTGCGGGGGTGTCCTGCGTCATGTGCCGCATCAGGACTTCCTGGGTGGCGTCCGCGCGGGTGACCTCGCCGGTCAGCCGGCCTGCGGCCATGGTGTAGATGCGGTCGCACATGCCGAGCAGTTCGGGCAGTTCGGAGGAGATGAGGAGGATCGCCTTGCCCTCGGCGGCGAGCCGGTCGATCACGGTGTAGATCTCGTATTTGGCTCCGACGTCGACTCCGCGCGTGGGTTCGTCGAGGATGAGGACGTCCGGTCCGGCGAGGATCCACTTGCTGAGGACGACCTTCTGCTGGTTGCCGCCGGAAAGGCGGCCGACCGGTTCGAGGACGTTCGGAGCCTTGATGTTCATGGTCCGCCGGTACCGTTCGGCCACCTTGCGCTCCTCATGCCCGTCGACGACGCCGCGGCGGGCGAGGGCGCCGAGGGACGCGAGCGAGATGTTCCGGCTCACGGAGTCCCCGAGGTTGAGCCCGTAGTGCTTGCGGTCCTCTGTGACGTACGCGATGCCGTGGGCGACCGCCTCGGGGACCGTGCGGGTCCGTACCTCGCGGCCGTCCTTGAGCACGGTGCCCTGCTCGTAGTGGCCGTAGGAACGGCCGAAGACGCTCATCGCGAGTTCGGTCCGGCCGGCACCCATGAGTCCCGCGACGCCGACGATCTCCCCGCGGCGGACCTGGAGCGAGACCCCGTCGACGGCCTTGCGGCCGCGGTCGAGGGGGTGACGTACGGTCCAGTCCCGGATCTCCAGGACAGGGGCGGCGTCGGCCGGGCCCTCGTACGGCGTGCGGTCGGGGAACCGGCTGTCGAGGTCCCGCCCCACCATGCCGCGGATGATGCGTTCCTCGGTGGTGGCGGGGTCCCTGACGTCGAGGGTCTCGATGGAGCGCCCGTCGCGCAGGATGGTGACGGAGTCGGCGATCCGGGCGATCTCGTTCAGCTTGTGCGAGATGATGATCGACGTGATGCCCTGGCTCTTCAGCTCGCGCATCAGCCGCAGCAGCTTCGCGCTGTCCTCGTCGTTGAGCGCCGCGGTGGGCTCGTCGAGGATCAGCAGGCGGACGTTCTTCGCCAGCGCCTTCGCGATCTCCACGAGCTGCTGCTTGCCGACACCGATGTCGGCGACCCGGGTCTCGGGGTGTTCGTCGAGCCCGACCCGCCTGAGCAGTTCGGAAGCACGGCGCAGCGCCTCGTGCCAGTCGATGATCCCGCGCCGGGACGGCTCGTTGCCGAGGAAGACGTTCTCGGCGATCGACAGATGGGGAACGAGTGCGAGCTCCTGGTGGATGATGACGATGCCGCGCTGCTCGCTGGCCCTGATGTCCTTGAACCGGCACGGCTCGCCTTCGAAGAGGATCTCGCCCTCGTAGGTGCCGTGCGGGTGGACGCCGGACAGGACCTTCATGAGCGTCGACTTGCCGGCACCGTTCTCTCCGCACAGGGCGTGCACCTCGCCGCGCTCCACGGACAGGGTCACGTCGGACAGTGCTCTGACCCCGGGGAAGGTCTTGACGATGGACCGCATCTCGAGGACGGGGCCGGCCGGGGACGAGGCGGAGACGGGAACCTTGGGGGAGTGGGCCGGGGCGGGAGTCACCGCAGTTCCTGGGCGTTGATGTAGCCCGAGTCGACCAGGACCTTCCGGTAGTTCGTCTTGTCGACGCTGACCGGATCGAGCAGGAAGGCCGGGACCACCTTCTTGCCGTTGTCGTAGGTGGCGTCGTCGTTGATCTCGGGCTTCTTGCCGGCGAGGACGGCGGTCACCATGTCTGCGGCGACCTGCGCGAGTGCGCGGGTGTCCTTGTAGACGGTCTGCGTCTGCTGGCCTGCGATGATCGACTTCACGGAGGCGACCTCCGCGTCCTGGCCGGTGACGACCGGCAGCGGCTTGGCGGCGCTCCCGTAGTCGTCGGACTTCAGGGCGGACAGGATGCCGATGGAGATGCCGTCGTAGGGGGAGAGGACGGCGTCGACCCGGGCGGAGGCGTACGCGGAGGTCAGCAGGTCGTCCATGCGCTTCTGGGCCGTACCGCCGTCCCACCTGAGCGTGGTGACCTGGTTCAGCTGGGTCTGCCCGGAGCGCACGACCAGCTGCTTCTTGTCCATGTACGGCTTCAGCACCTTCATGGCGCCGTTGAAGAAGTACTTGGTGTTGTTGTCGTCGTTGGACCCGGCGAACAACTCGATGTTGAAGGGGCCCTTCTTCGGGCCGGCCTTCAGCCCCAGCTTCTCGACGATGTACGTGGCCTGGAGCTCGCCGACCTTCTCGTTGTCGAAGGAGGCGTAGTAGTCGACGTGCGGGGAGCCCAGGATGAGCCGGTCGTAGGAGATGACCGGGATGTGGGCGTCGGCCGCCTGCTGCAGGACGTTGGACAGGGCCTCGCCGTTGATGGCGGCCACGACCAGGGCGTCGACGCCCTGGGTGATCATGTTCTCGATCTGGGCGACCTGCTGGTCGGGGTCGTCCTCGCCGTACTGCAGGGTCGTGGCGAAGCCGGCCTTCTTCAGGCTCTCGGTCATGTTGCGGCCGTCGGCGATCCACCGCTCGGAGGACTTGGTGGGCATCGCGATGCCGATGGTGTGGTCCTTCGAGTCCTTCGACTCCTGGCTGCCGCCCTCGCTGTTCTGCCCGCAGGCTGTCAGGAGCAGGGCACAGCCGGTGGTCACGGCCAGGAGGGCGGATGCGGATCGGAACTTCTTCATGGCTTACCTGGCAATCCCGTCGTCGAGGGCGGCTCCGGCCGAGGGACGGGTTCGGCGGCGGCGCGCGACCTCGCACCACCGGGACGGCGCCGTTCCGGCTGGGTGGCCGGGACGTCGGCGCCCCGGTCGAGGTTGATTGTTAGCGCTCACAACAGCGTGATACAAGAGGCGCTAAGGTTTTTCTCGTATCGATACACAGCCGTAAGCAGGGAGAAGGGAGGCGAACGTGGCGCATCCCGCGGAAGACGTCCGCCCGCCGACGATGGCCGACGTCGCACGAGAGGCGGGGGTCTCCCACCAGACCGTCTCCCGGGTGCTGAGCGATCACCCCAACGTGCGCGCGGCCACGCGGGAACAGGTCACCCTGGCCATCGAACGGCTGGGCTACCGTCGCAACTCCGCGGCACGCGCCCTGGTGACGCGCCGCACGAGGACGCTGGGTGTCATCGCCGTCAACACCGCCCTGTACGGCCCTGCCAGCACCCTGACCGGCCTGGAGGAGGCGGCCCGGGAGCAGGGCTACCTCGTCTCGACCGTCAGCCTGCGCACCGGAGAGGGGCAGGGGCTCAAGGACGCCATCGACCACCTCGCGTCCTGGGGTGTGGAGGGCGTCGTCGCCATCACCCCGCAACGCTCGCACGTGCAGGCGCTCGCCGAGCTGGACGCACCCTTCCCCGTGGTCACCGTGGAGGGTGGACATCAGCTCGACCTGCCCGGCGTCTCCCTGGATCAGGAGCTCGGCGCGCGCATGGTCACGGAGCACCTGCTCGCCGCCGGGCACGGCAACGTATGGCACGTGGCGGGTCCCGACGACTGGCTGGAGAGCGAGGCCCGCACCGCGGGATGGCGCACCGTCCTGGAGGAGAGCGGCATCCGCCCTCCGCGCGTCCTGACGGGTGACTGGAGCCCGCTGTCCGGGTACCGGGCGGGGCAGGAACTCGCCGGACTCGCCCTGGCCCGCCGTGGGGCGACACCGGTCACGGCCGTCTTCGTCGCCAACGACCAGATGGCGCTCGGCGTCCTGCGGGCGCTGCGCGAGGGGGGGATCCGCACCCCCGGGCAGGTCGCCGTCGCCGGCTTCGACGACATTCCGGAGGCCGAGTTCTTCCCTCCGCCGCTGACGACGGTCCGCCAGGACTTCGCCGCCATCGGGCGCCGGAGCATCGGGCTCCTGGTGGACCACATCGAGGGTCGCGCCCGGAAGGCCGAGCACCTCCTGGTGGAACCGCAGCTCATCATGCGCGCGAGCACGCGCCCCTCGAACGAATCCTGACGCGGGGCGGGCTCTCGCCGCCACCTCCTGGCGGCCCTCACGTGGAGGCCGGTGACAGGTCTCCTGTCTGATGTCTGATGTCTGATGTCTGGGGCCTGCGGCCTGCCGCCTGATGTCTGGCGTCCGCCGGCGCACGCGCGTCGTCCGCCCGCGCAAGCGCTCCGTCGACCCTTCCGTCCGCTCGGCCCTCCCGCCGGGCCGGTCGCGACGCCTGGGCTGCCTCTGGACGGCAGGTGAGCGCTCACTTCAGAGGCCCCTCTTCTTGCCGAAAGTTCGACAGAACTGCACGCAACTCTTGTCCAAGTCAATTGTGAGCGTTAACAATCAGGGTGCTCCTCTGGCCCTGTTCATGACGAGAGAGACCGCATCGTGACCACACACATCCCTTCCGGCCCCGCAGCCCCTCACCATCCCGAGGCATGCACCATCGGAGTCGACTTCGGCACCCTCTCCGGGCGCGCCGTCGTGGTCAGGGTCCGGGACGGTGCAGAACTCGGTTCGTCGGTCCACGAGTACCGCCACGCAGTCATCGAGGACCACCTTCCCTCCACCGGCGCCCCCCTGCCCCCCGACTGGGCACTGCAGCACCCCGAGGACTGGCGCGACGTCCTGCGTACCGCCGTTCCGGCGGCGCTCGCCGACGCCGGAGTCGACCCGGCCCGCGTCATCGGCGTCGCCACCGACTTCACCGCCTGCACGGTTCTGCCGACCGCCCCGGACGGCACCCCGCTCGCCCTGACGCCCGAATGGGCCGACCGCCCGCACGCCTGGCCCAAACTGTGGAAGCACCACGCGGCCCAGGCCCAGGCCGACCGCATCAACGCCCTCGCTCACGCACGCGGCGAGAAGTGGATCGCACGGTACGGAGGCAAGATCTCCGCCGAGTGGCAGTACGCCAAGGCCCTGCAGGTCCTGGAAGAGGACCCGGCCGTCTACGCCGCCTGCGCCCGCTGGATCGAGGCGGCCGACTGGATCGTCTGGGAGCTGACCGGCACCGAGTCCCGCAACACCTGCACAGCCGGCTACAAAGGCATCCACCAGGACGGGACCTACCCCTCGCCCGACTTCCTCGCCGGACTGCACCCGGACTTCGCCGACTTCCCCGCCACTCGCCTGGAACATCCCCTCTCCCCGCTGGGCTCCCGTGTCGGCACCCTGAGCAGCCGGGCCGCCCACTGGACCGGTCTCCCCGAGGGCATCGCCGTCGCGGCGGGCAACGTCGACGCCCACGTGGCCGCACCCGCGGCGGGCGCCGTGGAGAACGGCCGGATGCTCGCCATCATGGGCACCTCCACCTGCCACGTACTCAACGGCGCCACACTCGCCGAAGTCCCCGGCATCTGCGGGGTCGTCGACGGAGGCATCGTCGAGGGTGCCTACGGTTACGAGGCCGGTCAGAGCGCGGTCGGCGACATCTTCGCCTGGTGGCTCCGCCAGGGCGTCCCGGACCACTACCGCGCCGAGGCCGAGGCATCCGGCGAGGACCTCCACCAACTCCTGACCCGCAAGACCGCGGACCAGCCGGTCGGCGCGCACGGGCTGGTCGCCCTGGACTGGATGAACGGCAACCGCTCCACCCTGGTCGACCACCACCTCTCCGGCGTCATCGCCGGCCTCACCCTCGACTCCCGGCCCGAGGACGTCTACCGGGCCCTGCTCGAATCCACCGCTTACGGCACCCGGATGATCGTCGAGACCTTCGAGGGCGGCGGGATCCCGGTCGAGGAGTTCATCGTCACCGGTGGACTGAGGAAGAACACGCTGCTCATGCAGATCTACGCCGACGTGCTGCGCCGACCCGTGTCCGTCGGCACCTCCGAGCAGGGGCCGGCGCTCGGCTCCGCCATCCACGCCGCCGTCGCCGCGGGCGCCCACCCCGACGTCCGCTCCGCCGCTTCCGTGATGGGCAGCGTCCAGCGCCATGCGTACGTGCCCGACCCCGCACGGGCGGACGCCTACGACGCGCTGTTCCAGGAGTACCGCGCCCTGCACGACCACTTCGGTACCGGAGCAGACCTCCTCCTGCACCGCCTGCGACGGATCCGCAACACCGCACGTGCCGCCACCACCGACTGACCCGGCCCGCCTCCCCCCGTAGGCCCGAACTCTCCGCCCCAGCACCTCCGAGGAGCACACCCGACATGACGCTCGCCCAGCCCGACCGCGAGATCTGGTTTCTCACCGGCAGCCAGGCCCTCTACGGGGACGACACCCTGGCTCAGGTCGCCGACCAGTCCCGTGCCATCTGCGACACCCTCGCCAGGCAGCCACGGATGACCGTCCGCGTGGTGTGGAAGCCGGTCCTCACCGACGCGGCCGCCATCCGCGCGATCTGCCTGGAGGCCAACGCCGACGACCGCTGCATCGGCCTCATCGCCTGGATGCACACCTTCTCCCCGGCCAAGATGTGGATCGCCGGCCTCGACGCCCTGAGCAAGCCCCTGCTCCACCTGCACACCCAGGCCAACCGCCAACTGCCCTGGTCCACCATCGACATGGACTTCATGAACCTGAACCAGGCCGCCCACGGCGACCGCGAGTTCGGCTTCGTCCAGACCCGCCTCGGTGTCCCGCGCAAGACCGTGGCCGGCCACGTCTCCGCCCCCGACGTCGTCGACCGCATCGCCGGTTGGGCCCGCGCCGCCGTCGGCCGCTCCGAACTCACCACCCTCAAACTCGCCAGGTTCGGCGACAACATGCGCGACGTCGCCGTCACCGAAGGCGACAAGGTCGAGGCGCAGCTGCGGTTCGGGGTCTCGGTCAACACGTACGGCGTCAACGACCTCGTCGCCGTGGTCGACGCCACCGAAGAGGACACCGTCACCGCCCTCGTCAAGGAGTACCAGGACCTCTACGCCCTCACGCCAGAGCTGCGGCCCGGCGGCGAGCGCCACGAATCCCTGCGCTACGCCGCCCGCGTCGAAGCGGGTCTGCGCACCTTCCTCACGGAAGGCGGGTTCCGCGCCTTCACCACCAACTTCGAGGACCTCGGCGGCCTGCGCCAGCTGCCCGGCCTCGCCGTGCAGCGCCTGATGGCGGACGGCTACGGCTTCGGCGGCGAAGGGGACTGGAAGACCTCCACCCTGCTGCGCGCGCTGAAGGCGATGGCTCACGGCCTGCCCGGCGGCACCTCCTTCATGGAGGACTACACGTACGACCTCACGCCAGGCCGGGAACTCATCCTCGGCGCCCACATGCTGGAGGTCTGCCCCTCCCTCACGACGGCCACGCCCAGCTGCGAGATCCACGCGCTCGGGATCGGCGGACGCGAGGACCCGGTCCGACTCGTCTTCGACGCGGATCCCGGTCCGGCCGTCGTCGTCGGTCTCGCCGACATGGGCGACCGGTTCCGCCTCGTCGCCAACCACATCGACGTCGTCGCGCCGCCCGAGCCGCTGCCCAAGCTCCCCGTCGCCCGGGCCGTCTGGCGCCCCCGTCCCGACCTGCGCACCTCCACCGAGGCCTGGCTGACGGCCGGAGCACCGCACCACACCGTCCTGACCACCGCCCTCGGCGGCGAGGAGCTCGACGACCTCGCCGAGATGCTGCGGACCGAACTCGCCGTCATCGACGAGGACACCACGGTCCGGACCTTCACGCGCGAGCTGCGCTGGAACCAGGCGTACCACCGTCTGGCCCAGAGCCTGTGAGCACCCCCGCCACCCCATCCATCCCCACGAGGACGGAGCCCTCCGTGACCACCGCCGTCTCCAAGGAACTGCGCCGGGAGGTGCTGGAGGCCAACCTCCGCATCCCCCGGGCCGGTCTGGCCACCCTCACCTGGGGCAACGTGAGCGGTGTGGACCGACAGGCCGGCGTCTTCGTCATCAAGCCCTCGGGTGTGGCCTACGACGTGCTGAGCGAGGAGGACCTGGTCGTCGTCTCCCTGTCCGACGGAAGCGTCGTGGAGGGCCACCTGCGACCGTCCACCGACACGGAGACGCACCGGAGCCTCTACCTGGCCTTCCCCTCCATCGGAGGCGTGACCCACACGCACTCCACCCACGCCGTCGCCTTCGCCCAGGCCCGGCGTCCGATACCGGTGCTCGGCACGACCCACGCGGACACCTTCAACGGTCCCGTCCCCGTCACCGCGGCCCTCACCCCCCAGCAGTGCGCCACGGGCTACGAGTACAACACCGGCCAGGTCATCGTGGACCTGCTGGGCCGTGACGACACCCGGGCCCGCGAGGTCCCCGGTGCCCTGGTCGCCCACCACGGCCCCTTCACCTGGGGCGCCGACGCCACCGCGTCTCTGGAGCACGCCATCATCTGCGAGGCGGTGGCCGAGATGGCCCTCCACACCATCGCGCTGGGCACGGTCGAGCCTCCGCAGCACCTCCTGGACCGCCACTTCACACGCAAGCACGGCCCGGACGCCTACTACGGCAATTCTCCCTCCGTCTGACCGCACGAAGGGGAGCCAGGATCATCCTGGCTCCCCTCGCTGGTACGGGCGTGTCACTGGAACTGTGCGAAGAACCTCCAGATCTCTCCCTTGGTCCAGGTCGCGACGCCGCTCTCGCCGGAGGAGCCGTCGACCGGACCGGGGATGTGGCCGCCGTCGAACGCGGCCCATTGGACCGGGTACCCGGCACGGCAGCCGGAGTAGGTGGTGGTGATGTGCGTCCGGCTGCCCGGCGCGGGTTCGCGCGGGCTCTGCGGAGTGCAGCCGTTGGCGCGGACGAACCTGTCGCGCAGGGACCGTCCCTGCGCGACGTTGAGGACGGAGTCGCCGATGCCGTGGATTCCGAAGTAGGCGATGGGCTGGGTGCCGCCGCTGCACCCGCTGATCTCGCCGCCGGAGATGACCGCGACAGCCCTGAAGACGTTCGCCCGGCTGCATGCGAGTGCGTAGCTCATGCCGCCGCCCCAGCTGAACCCCGTGGCGAAGCGCTGCGCCGTGTTGACACAGAGGCCGCCTTCGATGCGCCGGATCATGTCGTCGACGAAGGTGATGTCCTCACCGCCCGAGTTGGCCCAGCCGTTGCCGAGGCCCTGGGGGGCGACGAGGATCGCGCTGTTGTCCGACTGTTCCTGCTGACCGTAGTAGGACCAGGCGTTTCCGCTCGTTCCGCCCGAGGCGACTTCGCCGGCGGTTCCGCCCCGCCAGTGGAACGCGAAGATCAGCCGGTAGGGACGGGCGTTGTCGTAGCCGACGGGAACCCTGAGGATGAAGCTGCGGCTCTTGCCGCCGCTCTGAATCGTGTGCGTACCGCTGGTCAGAGTCGGGGCGCTGCCGCAGGCGCCGCCACCGGACGACAGCTTGACCATCTGCCATTGCTGGTTGGCACCGCCCCAGTCGGTGTACTGGACGACGTTGGCGCCGTCGGCGGTGGAGGCACCCTGCACCTCCACCGCCTTGCCGCTGTTGCGGTTGATCAGCCGGACGTAGCCCGCGTCGGAGTCGGCCAGTCGGAATTGCTGGTTGGCCCCGTTGCCGTCGGCCCACTGCTGGATCGCGGCACCGTCGGTGGTCGAGGCGCCGGCCACGTCGAGAACCTTCCCCGAATGCCGGGCCTTGAGCCGGTAGAAGCCGCCGCCGGAGTCCGCGAACTGCCACTGCTGGTTGGTTCCGTCGTTGCGCGTCCACTGGCTGACCCGCGCGCCGTCGGCGGTGGACGCGCCGTAGACGTCCAGCGCCTTGCCGCTGTTGCGGTTGACCAGGACGTACGAGGCGTTGGTGTCCACCGTCGCCGCCTCGGCGGGCGTCGGCTTCGCCACCACGAGCGTGCCGAGCGCGAGTGCCGCCGCCATCACGACGGCGAACCGCGACCACCAGCGATGTCCTTGTGGAGGGGTGGGGGCTGCCGCAGCGTAGGTCTTCATCGGTTCACCCTTTCGCCGTGGCAGGTCAGGTGCGGGTCCAGCGCTGGTTGCCGCTGTTCCAGCAGGAGTAGAGCTGGATCAGGGTGCCGTTGGCGGTGCCGTTGGCAGCGGCGTCGAGGCAGAGGCCGGACTGGACGCCGACGATGGATCCGTCGGAGTTGAGGCGCCACTTCTGGTTGTCGCCGCCCCAGCAGCTGTAGATCTGGACCTTGGCGCCGTTGCCGGTGCCGGCGGCGTCCAGGCACTTGTCGCCGTAGACCCTGAGCTCACCCGCGGCGGTATGGGTCCACTGCTGGTTGGTGCGGTTGTTGCAGTCCCACAGCTGGACCTGGGTGCCGTCGGTGGTGACGGCACCGGGTACGTCCAGGCAGCGGCCCGAGGCGACTCCCTTGATCGCTCCGGAGCCGGGGGAGGGGGTCGGAGTGGGGTTGGGGTTGGGGGAGCCGGAGTTGAGCGCGTTGAGAACGGAGGAGTAGGCGGGCTTCTTGCTGCCGTCGCCGTTGAACAGCAGCGGCGTGTGCTCGGCTCGCCAGGAGTCGGTGTCGCGGACACCCCAGACGGTGATGCCGAGGCAGCGCGGGACGGCCAGGCAGTCGTTGGTCACGTTGGCGTAGGTCGTGCCCGAGGCGCCCTGGATGTCGAGTTCGGTGATGGCCACGTCGACGCCGAGGGCGGCGAAGCTCTGCAGGGTGGTGCGGAAGTTGCTGTTGTACGGACTGTCGTTGTTGAAGTGGGACTGGAAGCCGACGCAGTCGATGGGCACGCCGCGCTGCTTGAAGTCCCGGACCATGGCGTACATGGCCTGGGTCTTGGCCCAGGTCCAGTTCTCGACGTTGTAGTCGTTGTAGCAGAGCTTGGCGGCCGGGTCGGCGGCGCGTGCGGTGCGGAAGGCGACCTCGATCCAGTCGTTGCCGCTGCGCTGCAGGTTGGAGTCGCGCCGGGCTCCGGAACTGCCGTCGGCGAAGGCCTCGTTCACGACGTCCCACTGGCGAATCTTGCCCTTGTAGTGGGCCATCACGCCGTTGATGTGGTTGGTCATGGCCTGGCGCAGCGCGCCGCCGCTGAGGTTCTGCATCCAGCCGGGCTGCTGGGAGTGCCAGGCCAGCGTGTGGCCCCGTACCTGCTTGCCGTTCTGCACCGCCCAGTTGTAGACGCGGTCGCCGGCGGTGAAGTTGAACTGGCCCTGCTGGGGCTCGGTGGCGTCGATCTTCATCTCGTTCTCGGCCGTCACCGAGTTGAACTCGCGGTTCGCGATCGTCGTGTACGTCGAGTCGCCGAGCCTTCCCGAGGCGATGGCGGTGCCGAAGTACCGGCCGCTCTGCGCCGCCGCGCTGCCGAGCGTGCTCTCGGCGGCGTGTGAGGCCGGCGGCGCCACCAGCACGGTGGCGGCACCGAGGACGCCGACGATCAGCGCCGCGCACAGGCCGCCGATTTTCCGGCGGACGGTGGACGGGGGAATGGGGTGTGAACGCATGAATGGACCTCCAGGACGGAAATCACGGATGGAAGCGAGCGCGGCGGAAGGATTCCGCGGGGCGATGTCCGCGTCCGTCGAAATAGGGCGCGGACCATCAGGGCGCAGTGATTCGAGGCCGGTGCCGCGACACGCAGGTGAAGGGGCGGCGGCGCCTCGGGATTCAGTCTGGAAACAGGTCAGGGCCATGTCAAGTGTTTCGAAGAGTTTTCGATAAGGTGACCTGTGGGGTCCTTTCTGGCGATCCGCTGAGAGAATTCTGGAGCGCGACGACGAAGCGGCCCCTGTCGAAATTGTTTCGACATGGGCCGCGTGTCTCAAAAGGAGTTCTCGGCGCGGATCACCTTTCCGGTTCGCCGATGTCACGCGCCTCCGGGCGGTGCGGATACGTGACGTCGAACCACGTGAAATGGGCTTGGTTCGTGGACGGGCGGCCGTGGGAGGTGGCGTAGAGGCCGAGCTGGACGCTGGTGAACAGCGGCGTGAGGAAGGTGGCTTCGACGGTGGCCAGGTCCTGCCAGGCACCGTCGGGCGCCGCGTGGGCGAAGGTGTGGCTGAAGCCCCGGACGCGGACCCCCAGGCGAACGGGCCCCGGGGGTACGGGAACGCCCGCCAGGACCTCGGGCCCGCGGCGGAGGACGAGCCCTTCCTCGGTGCGAAGGAAGAGGAGGTGGGTGTCGTCGTCGACGACTACGGCGAGGCCGGCCTGTTCGCCCGGTGCCGCGGGAGTGAAGTGCAGCTCGGTGGACACGTCGCAGTCGGGCTGTTCCTGCGGGCGGACCAGGAGGGACGGGACGGTGCGTTCGCCGAGGCGTTCGGGACGGAGCCGGAGGCGGAGCCCGTCGCCGGTGGTCCAGAACGGCGCACGTGGGGTGCGCAGGGTGCTCCAGTCGGTGGAGAGGGCGGCGAAGTCGTCGTGGAGACGGCGGCGGGGGCTGGTGTGCTCGACGGGGGAGAAGGCCGGCCAACCATCGCTCCAGGTGACCCCGCTGAGGAAGGTCTCGCGTCCGATGGCGGAGCCCGGGCGGACACCCAGGAGGACCGCCCGCCAGTCGCCGCACGGGGTCCGCACGAGGTCGGCGTGCCCGGTGCAGGTGACGGGGCCCTTCCGGGCGGGAGGCAGAACCGGATTGCCGGGGGAGCTCTCGTACGGGCCGGTCACGTGGTCGGCGAGGGCGGCCACCACGCTGTGGTCCACATCGGTGCCGCCCTCCGCGGTGAGCAGGAGATAGGTACCGTCGATCCGGTAGAGGTGCGGGGCCTCCGACCAGCGTGCGCCCGGCCGGCTTCCCGACCACAGGACGTGTTCGGGCCCCGTGAGCCGTCGTTCGCGGGGAAGGTACTCACGCATCCAGATCTCGGTGCGGCCGGCGGCCTCGTCCAGGACGCGGGCGGCGGTGAACCAGGCCCGGCCGTCTCCGTCCGGCCCGTCGTCGAAGAACAGCGACGGGTCGAAGCCCGCTCCTTCCAGCCAGTACGGTTCCGACCACGGTCCGGCCGGGTCGGCCGCCGTGACGACGAAATGGCCGGGGCCGTCCATCAGCGTGCAGACGAGATGGAAGAGCCCGTCATGGTGCCGGATCGTCGGCGCGAACAGGCCGCGTGAGGGCTCGCACCCGTCGAGGTCGAGCTGGGACGGCCGGTCCAGCGCGGAGCCGAGACGTCGCCAGTTCACGAGATCGCGGCTGTGGAACAGGGGAAGCCCCGGGAACCACTCGAAGCTGGACGTCACCAGGTAGTAGTCCGCCCCTACCCGGCAGACGGACGGGTCGGGCCGGAACCCCGGCAGTACGGGATCGCCGAACGCCGCGCTCACGACACCGGCACGATCTCGACCGGCACGGACAGGACCCGGTCGGCCCCCGGGTGACGTACGGGGCCGCGCAGGGTGAAGGACCCTTGGAGCGGCAGATCGCCGCTGGACCGTCCGACAGCCACGCCGATCTCTCCGGGCTCCACTCTCCTGCGCAGGTCGATCCCGGTGAAAGAGGTCCGGTCGGCATGGACGGAGAAGGTGATCCGGGCGGCCTCGCCCGGCCGCAGCTCGACCCTGCCGAATCCGGCGAGCCAGCGTCTCGCCCGGACGACGGACGCCTCGGGGTCCGACAGGTAGAGCTGGACCACCTCCGTCCCGGTGACCTCGCCGACATTGCGCACGGTGACCGCGACGGAGACGGCTCCGTCCGTCGCGGCGACGGGATCCACGGAGAGATCCGAGTAGGCGAAGCTGGTCCAGCTCAGTCCGTGACCGAAGGGGAACAGCGGCGTCGGGTCCACCGAGCTCCAGTCGGTCGGACCGCCCAACGTCGAGTGCAGGTAGGTGCCGGGCTGACCGCCGACCTGGCGGGGGAGGGAGACGGGGAGCCGCCCGCCCGGTTCCGCGGCCCCGCTGATGATCCGGGCCAGCGCCGTCCCGCCCTCCTCGCCGGGGAAGAAGGCCTGGACGACGGCCGCCGCCCGATCGGCGAGCGAGCCGAGCGCGTAGGGGCGTCCGGAGACGAGGACCAGGACGGTCGGCACCCCGGAGTCGAGGACCTCGGCGGCGAGCGCGGCCTGGTCGCCCGGCAGGTCGAGGGTCTCGGCGTCGCAGCCCTCGCCCGAGGTGCCCCGGCCGAACATGCCGGCCCGGTCGCCGAGTACCAGCACGTTCACCTCCGGGTCCTCCTCGGTGACCGTGAACCCGGCGGCGGCGAGCGCTTCGCCGAGCGTCGGGATCTCCACCCCGGGATCGCCGGGGAGTGCGACGTGGTTCGGGAAGGAGTAGCAGCCGAGGAAGGCGTGCGGATCGTCCGCGTACGGCCCGGTGACCGCGACCCGGCACGGCCGCAGCGGCAGGATGCCGTCGTTGGCCAGCAGCACCGTGGACCGCTCGGCCAGGATCCTGGCCAGCGCCCGGTTCTCCGGCGGGTCGAGGTCGACCGGCTCGGGCTTGACGGGTTCCCAGTCGGGGTCGAGCAGGCCGAGCTCGGCCTTCTGCAGCAGCACCCGCTCCACGGCCCGGTCGACGAGCGCCTCGGACAGATCTCCCGAGCGGACGAGTGCGGTCAGTGGCTCGCCGTAACAGCGGGCCGTGGGCAGTTCGACGTCGATTCCGGCGGTCAGCGCCAGCGCGCCGGCCGCGCCCCGCGATCCGGCGACGCCGTGCCGGGACTCCAGGAAGGAGACCGAATAGTAGTCGGCGACGACGGTGCCGCCGAAGCCGAGCTCGTCCCTGAGGAGTCCGGTGAGGAGCCGATCGTCGGCGGCGACGGGGACGCCGTCCACGTCGGTGTAACTGTTCATCACCGACCTGGCACCGCCCTCGCGCAGCGCCCGGACGAAGGGCTCGACCAGCACGTCGGCGAACTCGCGCGGCCCCACGGCGACCGGGGCCATGTTCCGGCCGCCGCGCGAGGACGAGTACCCGGCGAAGTGCTTGAGCGTCGCCACGATGCCCGCGCCTTCCAGGCCCTGGACGTACGCGGTGCCGATCGCGCCGACGAGGTAGGGGTCCTCGCCCACGCACTCCTCGGTACGGCCCCACCGGTAGTCGCGGACCACGTCGAGCACCGGAGCGAGCCCCTGGTGAACGCCGACCCGCCGCATCCCGTCGCCGATGGCGGCGGCCATCCGCCGCACGAGCCCGGGATCGAAGGACGCGCCCCAGGCGAGCGGCCCGGGGAAGACCGTGGCCCCGAGCGTCATGAACCCGGTCAGACACTCCTCGTGCGCGAGGGCCGGAATGCCGAAGCGGCCGGCCTCCGTCACCTGCGTCTGGAGCGCGGCGAGCCGCTCCATGCCGGTCTCCGCGGTGATCGGCGCCGTTCCGTACACCCGGGTGAGCTGGCCGAGACCCTGCCCGATGATGTCGTCGAGGCTGGGCGCCGGTTCGCCGGAATCGTCCTCCATCGGCGCCACCGGCGCTCCCGGATCGGACGGCAGGGCCCAGAAGCCGGCGAGTTGACCCGCCTTCTCCTCCAGCGACATCCGACTCAGCAGATCGGCGACTCGAACGGCAGCGGGCAGGAGGGGGTCACGCCAAGGCTCGGTCACGGGGGTGCTCCTAAGAACGGGGTGGGGCGGTGGAGACGCGGACCTTGAGTTCGGTCGACAGCTCCATCCGGGGGCTGACCAGGGGCTGGTCCTCCAGAAGCTGGAAGAGCGTGCGAGCCGCGAGCCGGCCCATCTCCTCCAGCGGCTGACGCACCGTCGTCAGCGGTGGTGACAGCCAGTCGCACATCGGCAGGTCGTCGAAACCGACCACGCTGAGGTCCCGCGGGATGCTCAGCCCGGCCTGCCGAGCGGCCTCGTAGACGCCCATCGCCTGCTGGTCGCTGCCCGCGAAGATGGCCGTGGGCGGCTCGGGCAGGGCGAGCAGCTCGCGCGCGCACCGGAATCCGCCCTCGTGCTGGAAGTCGCCGAACCGGATGAGGTCGCGGTCGAACTCGATCCCGGCCCGCTCCAGGGCCGTCCGGTAGCCGTCGATGCGGGCCTGGCTGCAGAGCATCTCCTTGCGCCCGCCGATCGCGGCGATCCGGCGATGCCCCAGCTCAAGCAGGTGTTCGGTGGCGGCGAGTCCGCCGGCCCAGTTGGTCGCGCCGATACTCGGCACACCGTTGTCCGGCAGATCGATCGGGTCGATGACGACCAGCGCCACCCCGCCCCGCTCGACCTGGGCGCGCTGCGCCGCGGTGACGGAGGCGGTGACGAGGATGACGCCGTCGCTGTGGTGCTGGACCGGCACCGCGGACCAGCTCGACGGCGTGGCCTCGCCCGGCGGGACGAGCGACACGACGGTGCCGATGCCCCGGCCGGCGCACTCGGCCTCGACGCCGCGGAGGATCTCCACCGCCCAGGCACTGTCCAGGCCGCCGATGATCAGGTCGACGAGTCCCGATCTGCGCGTCCTGTTCTGCCGGCCGGGCTGGAGGTAGTTGTGGGATCGCAGCAGAGCCTCGATCCGTCGGCGCGTCGAGGGCGCGACGTCGGAGCGGCCGTTGATCACCTTGGAGACGGTGGCCTGTGAGACCCCCGCCTCCGCGGCGATGACCGCCAGAGTCGCCCGCTGCTCGCTCAACTTCTCTCCTCTTCGACGCCGTCGGTCGGTGCGACGACAGGTTTCGCAAACTTTCGAAGAGTTTCTTGGCGGCATGACGGCTTGTCAAGACCCATGTTGCAGCGGGGTTTCCGAGATAAATCGGTGAGAAGTCTTGACCGTGCTGCCCGTCGTTCCTAGTTTATGGCACCACGTAATTCGAGAGTGTTTCGAAAAATTTTCGAGCGCATCCCCCTCATGGAGGTCCCATGGCCAGCACCACCCCGAGCCGGCGCAGCTTCCTGACGCTCGCCGGCATGACCGCACTGTCCGTGTCCATGACGGCGGCCTGCGGGGCCGGCGGATCGGGCGGCGGGGCGGCGGCCGACGGCAAGGTGACGTTCGACTGGTGGAACATCGCCACGACGGAGCCGGGCAAGTCCCTCTTTCCGGAGATCTCCACGGCGTTCACGAAGGCGCACCCGAAGATCGCGATCAACACGACCTCGCTGGAGAACGAGGCGTTCAAGTCCAAGCTGACCGCCACCACCTCCTCGGGCAAGCTCCCCGACGTCTACCAGACCTGGGGTGGCGGCGTGCTGCAGCAGCAGGTCGATGCGGGCCTCGTCGAGGACATCACCGACCTCCTCGACTGGTCGGACAAGCTCACGCCGGTCTCGCTCCAGGCCTACCAGATCGACGGCCGGACCTACGGAGTCCCGTACGACATCGGCATGGTCGGCTTCTGGTACAACAAGAAGCTCTTCGCCAAGGCGGGCATCACCGCACCGCCCGCCACCTGGGCCGAGTTCCTCGGCGCCGTCAGGAAGCTCAAGGCCGCGGGCGTCACCCCGATCGCGCTCGCGGGCAAGGAGAAGTGGCCGGGCCACTACTACTGGGCCTACCTCGCGATGCGCGTCGCAGGACTCCCCGCCCTCCAGAAGGCCGCGACCTCCAAGGACTTCACCGACCCCGGCTTCGTCAAGGCGGGCGCCCACCTCAAGGAGCTCGTCGACCTCCAGCCGTTCCAGCCGGGCTTCCTCGGCGCCGGGTACGCCACCCCGGGCGGCCAGGCCGCGACCATGGGCAACGGCAAGGCCGCCATGGAGCTGATGGGCCAGTGGGGACCGTCGGTGCAGAAGGACGCGGGCGCCGACCTCGGAGCGGACCTGGGCTTCTTCCCCTTCCCGACGGTCGACGGCGGTGTGGGACAGGCGACCGAGGTGTTCGGCGGCGGCGGCGGCTTCGCGCTGCGCAAGGGCGCTCCGAAGGAGGCACTGGACTTCCTGAAGTTCTTCGTCCTCGACAACGAGTCCAAGCTCCTCGCTTCCAACGGCTACCTGCCCGTGGTCAAGGGTGCGGAGAGCCAGCTCACCGACGCCAACAAGAAGGTGGTGGCCGAAGCCCTGGTCAAGGCGACGGGCTTCCAGCTCTTCCTCGACCAGGCGTACCCGCCGGCGGTCGGCCAGGAGGTCAACGACAGCGTCGCCGACCTCATAGCGGGCAAGAAGACGCCCGAGCAGGTCACGGCCGCGATCACCGAGGCTGCGAAGAGTGCCTAGCTCCGTGACCACCCTGACCAAGGAACGGACGGAGGATGCCGCGCCCCCGCCCCCGCCGACCAAGTCCTCATCGGGTCCCCGCCGTTGGGCGGCCTGGGCGTCCGTCGCCTGGTTCCTCGTACCGGCCCTGGTCCTCTTCCTCGTCTTCGTCCTCGCCCCGATCGTCGTCGCCGTCTGGACCGGCTTCTTCAAATGGGGCGGGATCGGCCCCATGGACGACTTCGTCGGCTTCGGGAACTACACCAAACTGTTCGACGATCAGGTCTTCCTCGGCGACCTGGGGCGCGGGCTGTACCTGATCCTCATGTCGGTCCTGGTGCAGCTGCCGTTCGCCCTGTTCACCGCGGTCCTGCTCAACCAGAAGCTCCGCGGCCGGGCCGTGTACCGGATGCTGTTCTTCGCGCCGTACATCCTCTCCGAGGTCGTCACGGCGGTCCTCTTCACGATGATCTTCCTGCCCGGCGCGGGCATGGCAGACCACCTCGCCGGCTTCTTCGGCCTGGAGGGCCTCCAGGGCAAGTGGCTCGCCGATCCCTCGACGGTCATGCCGACCCTGTTCGTCGTCATGATCTGGAAGTACTTCGGCTTCCACATGATGCTGTTCCTCGCCGGGCTGCAGAGCATCCCGTCCGAGATCCTCGAAGCCGCCTCCATCGACGGGGCCGGTGCCTGGCAGCGCTTCCGGCACATCACGCTGCCGCTGCTCGGACCGACGATCCGCATCAGCGTGTTCCTGTCGATCATCGGGTCCATCCAGCTCTTCGACCTCGTCTGGGTCATGACCGCCGGCGGGCCCAACCACTCATCCGAGACGATGGCCATCGCGATGTTCCAGTTCGGCTTCAAGCGGTACCAGGTCGGCTACGCCAGCGCGATCAGCGTGGTGCTGTTCATGATCAGCCTCGTCTTCTCGCTCTTCTACCAGCGGTACGTGCTCCGCCGCGATCTGACCGGGGCCGTTACCTCGGGAGGTGGCCGATGAACGCCCGCCGGACAGTACGCGGCCTGTCGCTGCACGCCGTGGTCTGGCTGATCTCCGCGTTCGTCGCCGTACCCCTGCTCTACGCGGTGATATCCGGTTTCAAGAGCACGGCGGAGCTGACGAACAACCCCTTCGGACTTCCGGAGCACTGGAAGATCGGCAATTACATCGGAATTCTCGGCGACGGAATGTTCTGGCGGCAGATCGCCAACAGTGCGGGAATCGCGATCGGTACCACGGTCTGTACCGTGGTGGCCTCCGCGATGGCGGCTTTCGTTCTGGCGCGATATGCCTTCCGCGGAAGGGAGTTGTTCTATACGCTCTTCACCATCGGGCTGATGTTTCCGTTCGCGGTGGCCGTCCTGCCGCTCTTCCTCATGCTGCGGACCTTCGGTCTGCTCGACAATCCGCTCGGAGTGATCCTCCCGCAGGCGGCTTTCGGGCTTCCCATGACGATCGTGATCCTGCGCGGTTTCTTCCGGACCATCCCGGCGGAGATCGAGGAGGCCGCCACCATGGACGGCTGCGGGAAGTTCCGCTTCTTCTGGCAGATCCTGCTGCCGATGGCGCGCCCCGCGCTCGGCACGGTCTCCGTGCTCGCGGTCGTCGCGAGCTGGAACAACTTCTTCCTGCCGCTGCTGGTGTTCAGCGATCCGAAATGGCAGACGATCCCGGTCGGCGTCCAGCAGTTTCAGGGTCAGTACTCGACCGACTTCGCGCTCGTCCTCGCCTACATCGTGCTCGCCATGGTCCCCGCCCTCGCCTTTTACGCCGTCGCGGAGCGCCAGCTGATCGGCGGCCTCACCGCCGGCGCGACCAAGGGCTGACCCGTACCGCGTGACATCCCTCCCTAGGAGAGCCAGTGAAACATCTGACCGCCTTGACGGGCGTCATATTGTTAGCGCTAACATCACAGGTGGCCGCCGTCGAACCCGTACCGTCGGCGGCCACCCGGGCCAAGGCCACCCAGACCAAGCAGGCCGGACCCGCCATCGACTTCCGGGCAGCACTCCAGCCCATCGACGGATTCGGCTTCTCCATGGCCTTCCAGCGCGCCGACCTGCTGCACGGCGCCCGCGGCCTCAGCCCCGCCAAGCAGCGCGAGGTCCTCGACCTGCTGCTCAGCAAGGAGAAGGGCGCGGGTCTGTCGATCCTGCGCCTGGGCATCGGGTCGTCGACCGACCGGGTCTACGACCACATGCCGACGATCCTGCCCACCGACCCCGGGGGGGGCCGGACGCCACCCCGGAGTACGTCTGGGACGGCTGGGACGGCGGTCAGGTCTGGCTGGCGAAGGAGGCCAAGGCGTACGGCGTCAAGAGGTTCTACGCCGACGCTTGGAGCGCCCCGGCATTCATGAAGACCAACGGCAGCGAGAACGACGGCGGCGAGCTCCTGCCCGCATGGCGGCAGGCCTACGCGAACTACCTCGTGAAGTACGCGAAGTTCTACCAGCGGGAAGGCATCAGGATCACCGACCTGGGGTTCACCAACGAACCCGACTGGACGGCGACCTACGCCTCGATGCGCTTCACCCCGCAGCAGGCCGTCGACTTCCTCAAGGTGCTCGGACCGACAGTCCGCGCCTCCGGACTGAAGACGGAACTGGTCTGCTGCGACGCCGCGGGCTGGGACCGGCAGGTCGCCTTCACCGAGGCGATCGAGGCGGACCCGGAGGCCGACAAGGCTGTGCGGACCATCACCGGCCACCGATACAGCGGTGCGACCACGGTCCCGCAGCCGACCGACAAGCACGTGTGGATGTCCGAATGGTCGCCGGACGGCACCACCTGGAACGAGAACTGGGACGACGGCAGTGGTTACGACGGTCTCACCGTCGCCGCCGACATCCAGAACACCCTGACCGTCGGCAACGCCAACGCCTACGTCTACTGGACCGGCGCGTCCCTCGGCGCGACCCGGGGGCTGATCCAGCTCGCCAACCCCGGCGACGACTACCGGGTGTCGAAGCGGTACTGGGCGCTGGCCGCCTTCAGCCGCTTCATCCGCCCCGGCGCCGTTCGCGTACCGGTCACGAACGCCGACCCGGCCCTGAGCGTCACCGCCTTCCGCAACACCGACGGCCGCCGCGTCATCGAGATCCTCAACACCGCGACCACCGAGAAGTCCGCCGAGTTCACCCTTCGCGGTGGGCACGACCGGCAGCCCGACGCCTACGTGACCGACGGGACCCGCTCGATCACCCCGGCGGACGTGGTCTCCACCCACGGCACGACCCTCACGACCAGGCTCGCCCCGCGCGCGCTCACGACGATCGTTCTCGACTGAGCCGTCCCTCACCCGAGGAGTCACCCATGTCCATGCCCAAGGTCACGTCCAAGCCCAGGTCCCTGTCCCGGCACCTGATCGCCCTGTCCGCGGCCGTCTGCGTCGCCGCCGGCCTCGCCGCCACCCCCGCCACCGCCGAGCCCCGCCCCCGCACGCTCGGCGAGCTGGCCAAGAAGCACCACAAGTACTTCGGCTCGGCGACCGACAACCCCGAGTTCACCGACGCCGCCTACCTGAAGCTCCTCGGCAGCGAGTTCGGGCAGACCACCCCCGGCAACGCCATGAAGTGGTATGCCACCGAACCCGAACCGGGCGTCTTCGACTTCACCGCCGGCGACGAGGTCATGGCCTTCGCCAAGGACCACCACCAGAAGGTCCGCGGCCACACGCTCGTCTGGCACAGCCAGCTCCCCGCCTGGCTCACCGAGCGCACCTGGACCGCCGAGGAGCTGCGCCCCGTCCTCAAGAACCACATCCAGACGGTGGCACGGCACTACAAGGGCAAGGTGATCCACTGGGACGTCGTCAACGAGGCCTTCAACGAGGACGGCACCTACCGCGAGTCGGTCTTCTACAAGACGCTCGGCCCCGGCTACATCGCCGACGCCCTCCGCTGGGCCCACGAGGCCGACCCGCACGCCAAGCTCTACCTCAACGACTACAACGTCGACGGCATCAACGCCAAGAGCGACGCCTACTACGAGCTCATCAAGCAGCTGAAGGCCGACGGCGTCCCGATCGAGGGCTTCGGCCTCCAGGGCCACCTGGCGCTCCAGTACGGCTACCCCGCCGGCATCAAGGAGAACATCCAGCGCTTCGCCGACCTCGGGGTCGACGTCGCGGTCACGGAGCTCGACATCCGGATGGAACTCCCCGCGACCCCGGAGAAGCTCGCCACCCAGGCCACCTGGTACGCCGACTACGTCAAGGCCTGTCTGGACGTCAAGAGGTGCGTCGGCGTCACCATCTGGGACTACACGGACAAGTACTCGTGGATCCCCGGGGTCTTCCCGAACGAGGGAGCCGCGCTGCCCTACGACGAGAACCTCCAGCCCAAGCCCGCCTACCACGCCATCAGGAAGGTGCTGGGCGGATGATCAGGACGGCGATCGTCGGGACGGGCGGGATCGCGGGCATCTGCCACGTGCCCGCCTTGCGGGCCCAGGCGCACCGGGCCGAGATCGTGGCCGCCGTCGACGTGGACGCCGTGCGCGCGGAGGCCTTCGCGGCCGAGCACGGCATCCCCGCCGTCCACACCGACCTGCACACGATGCTCCGGGAGGAGCGCCCGGACGTCGTGCACCTGTGCACGCCTCCCTTCCTCCACGCCGAACAGGCCGTGGCCTGCCTGAACGCGGAGGCGTGGGTCTGGTGCGAGAAGCCGGTGGCGCTGTCGCTGGCCGAGCTCGACCGGATCCGCGCCGCCGAGGGGACGGCCGCCGCGGGTGCGGTGTTCCAGCACCGGTACGGCTCCGGCGCCCGGTACCTGCGCGAGCTGATTGCCGCCGGGACCCTGGGCCGCCCGCTGGTCGCCCAGTGCGTCACGACCTGGTACCGCGACGACGCCTACTACGACGTGCCGTGGCGGGGCACCTGGCGGAGCGAGGGCGGCGGCCCGACCCTCGGCCACGGCATCCATCAGATGGACCTGATGCTCGCGGTGCTCGGGCCCTGGGCCGAGGTACGCGCCATGGCCGGGCGCCTCGACCGTGACGTCGAGACGGAGGACGTCTCCACGGCCCTGGTCCGTTTCGAGAACGGAGCCATCGCGACGGTCGTCAACAGCGTCCTCTCCCCACGCGAGGAGAGCTACCTGCGCTTCGACCTCACCGACGCCACGGTCGAACTGCGGCACCTCTACGGCTACTCCAACGCGGACTGGACGTTCACCGGCAGGAACCCCGGGGTGAAGTGGGAGCCGCCGGACGACCAGCCCAGCTCGCACACCGCCCAGCTCGCGGAGTTCCTGGACGGGTACGAGGCCGGGATCCGCCCCGACCTCGGCAGGCCCACCATGGAACTGGTCACCGCCCTGTACAAGGCCGCGGTCACCGGCCGGCCGGTCGTGCGCGGCGAGATCGACGCGAGCGACCCGTTCTACGGCGCGCTCCACGGAGGACGCCCGGAGGTGTTCCGATGACGCTCGAACTCCAGCGGGACGAGGACGCGTTGACCGTACGGGCGCGGGGCACCGAGCTCTTCCGGTACGTGCACCGACCGGTCATGGACCCCTTCGAGGCGCCGAAACCCTATCTGCATCCGGTACGCACGCTCGCCGGAGACGTGGTCACCGGATACCGGCCGCACGACCACCGCTGGCACAAGGGCGTCCAGTTCACGGCGTCATGGGTGTCGGGCCAGAACTTCTGGGGCGGCGGCACCTACCTGCGCGGCCAGGGCTACGTCGACCTGCCCAACCTCGGCACGATGCGCAGCCTCACCCTGTCCGCCGAGACGGGCCAGGGCCGCGCCGTGATCAGCGAGGACCTGGCCTGGCACACGGCGGCGGGGGAGCACTGGATCGGCGAACGCCGCACCCTGACGGTGTGCGACGTCGAGGACGGCTCCTGGGCCCTGGAGGTCACCACGGCGCTCACCAACGTCCACGACGCCGAGCTCGTGTTCGGCAGCCCCGGCACCCAGGGCAGGGAACTCGCCGGATACTCCGGCCTGTTCTGGCGTGGTCCGCGCGCGTTCACCGGCGGCGACGTGATCGGCCCCGGCATGGGCGAGCAGGGTGACTGGCTGGCCTTCGTCGGCGCGCACGACGAGGTCGACCGCTCCTCCACCCTGCTGTTCCTGGACGACCCGGACAACCCCTGCCAGTGGTTCGTCCGCAGCGAGCCCATCCCCGCCGTCAATCCGTCCCTGGCGTTCGACAAGGAGGTACCCCTCGCCCCGGGCGACACCTTGGCGCGCCGCTACCGGATCGTCGTGGCCGACGGCGCGTGGGACCTCGCGCGCCTGACCCGGTACGTCGAGGAGCACCCGTGGTGACACCGCTCCCCGGCGGCGTGGGACTCTCCGATCTGACCGTGTACGAGTCGGAGGGCGCCGACGGGCTGTGCGGCGGCACCCCCCACATGCACCTCGTCTGCTCCGAGGCGTACGTCGTGATCGGCGGGGCGGGCAGCGTCCAGACCCTCACCACCTCCGGTTTCGACGACACGCCGCTGCGCCCCGGCGACGTCGTCGGGTTCACGCCGGGAACGATCCACCGTCTCGTCAACGCCGGAGACCTGCGTCTCGTGGTCCTCATGCAGAACAGCGGCCTGCCCGAGGCCGGCGACGCCGTCTTCACCTTCCCCGCCCCCGTGCTGGCCGATCTCGACGCCTACCGGAGGGCGGCCGTCCTCAGCGGCGACCACGCCGCGGCGGCGCGCCGCCGCCGTGACCTGGCGCTCGAAGGCTTCCTGGCCCTGCGCCGCGACGGAGGGCTGCGGGAGTTCCACGCCGCGGCTCACCGGCTGAAAAGCGCACTCCTGGACGCGTGGGACGTCCGCTGGCGCGACGGCGCGCTGGCGGCGGCCCACGAAACCGGCCGTCAGCTGGAGCGGCTGAAGGCCGGAGACCTCTCCCACCTCGACCAGGGCGCGGTGTCGCGGCTGGACCGCCCGAAGGCTCCGCTCTTCGGCATGTGCGGCCGTCTCCACCCCTACACCGCCCCCACAGACCCCCACCGCCCTCCCCTGAAGGAGCGACTCCGATGACACGTCGTCATCCACCCCTGATCCTGGGCCTCGTCCTCGCGGTCCTGGCGTCCCTGCTGCTCGGTGCCACTCTCGTCACCGCCCCGCCCGCCGCCGCGGCGACCGTCGACACCAACGCCTGGTACGTGCTGGTCAACCGCAACAGCGGCAAGGCACTGGACGTCTACAACCTGGCCACCGGCGACGGCGCCCGCATCACCCAGTGGACCAGGAACGACCAGAACCAGCAGCAGTGGCAATTCGTCGCCTCCGGCGACGGCTACTACCGCGTCAAGTCCCGCCACTCCGGCAAGGTCCTGGACGTCCAGAGCAGCTCCGCGGCCAACGGCGCCGCGATCGTCCAGTGGACCGATGCGAACGGCACCAACCAGCAGTGGCGGCTCGCCGACAGCGCGGACGGCCACATCAGGCTCGTCGCCCGCCACAGCGGCAAGGCCCTCGAGGTCCAGGGCGCCTCCACCGCCGACAACGCGAACGTCGTCCAGTACGACGACTGGGGCGGCGCCAACCAGCAGTGGCAGCTCGTCAAGGTCGCCGGCGGCACCCCCGGCACCTGTGCGCTTCCCTCGACGTACCGCTGGTCGTCGACGGGCGCGCTGGCGCAGCCCAAGGCCGGATGGGCCTCGCTCAAGGACTTCACCGTCGCTCCCCACAACGGCAAGCACCTCGTCTACGCGACGACCCACGGCACCACGGGGACGGGAGTGGGCTGGGGCTCGATGAACTTCACCCCGTTCACCGACTGGTCGCAGATGGCCTCCACCGGCCAGAACACCATGTCGAACGGCGTCGTCGCGCCCACGCTCTTCTATTTCGCGCCGAAGAACATCTGGGTGCTCGCCTACCAGTGGGGCAGGACCGCGTTCTCCTACCGGACGTCGACCGACCCCACCAACCCGAACGGATGGTCGGCGGAGCAGGAGCTCTTCTCCGGAAGCATCGCCGGCTCGGGAACGGGCCCCATCGACCAGACGCTCATCGGCGACGGGACGAACATGTACCTGTTCTTCGCCGGTGACAACGGCAAGATCTACCGGGCGAGCATGCCGATCGGGAACTTCCCGGGCAGCTTCGGCTCGTCGTACACGACGATCATGAGCGACACGGAGAAGAACCTCTTCGAGGCGCCCCAGGTCTACAAGGTCAAGGGCCAGAACCAGTACCTCATGATCGTCGAGGCGCGGGGCGCGAGCGAGCGGCGCTACTTCCGCTCGTTCACGGCCACCAGCCTCAACGGCTCGTGGACGCCGCAGGCCGCGACCGAGAACAACCCCTTCGCCGGCAAGGCCAACAGCGGAGCCACCTGGACCAACGACATCAGCCACGGCGAGCTGATCCGCGCCGGCGCCGACCAGACCTTCACGATCGACCCCTGCAACCTGCGGTTCCTCTACCAGGGCCGTGATCCCAACTCCGGTGGTGACTACGGCCAGTGGGCCTACCGGCCGGGACTGCTGACGCTGCAGCGCTGACGATGTGACACGGCTCCGGCTCCGGCTCCGGCTCCGCACCGGAGCCGGAGCCGCGGGCTCGGCGGACGGCCGGGCCCGCCACGGCCCGCGACCTCTCCGCCGAAGCGGCCACGGTGGTCACCCGCCGACCGCTCTCGTCGCGCCTCCGTCCGCTCCCTGGAGCGGTACGCCCGTCCCGGCGTCGACGCGGTCGCCCCACACGTCGCTGAGCGCGACCCCGCCGCTCGTCGCCGTTCGTCGCGCCCGCCCCGCGTACACACCTCTCCGTTCAGGCGGCCGAGGTGAGTTCGGCGCGACCGAACAACAGGGCGTAACCGGTGGGGAGTTGGTCCAGGATTCGGGTGATGAGGTCGGGGCCGGCGTGGGCGGCGACGGCGGAGAAGACGGATCCCGTGTCCCAGCGGGTGGTAGCCAGGGAGGTGCCGGTGCGGGCGGCGAGGTCCTTGACGAAGGCCCAGCCGGTCAGGGGCTGGGTGTCGGGGATCTGCGAGGTGAGGACGCGGGCGGCCTCCAAGGGCAGACAGGCGGCGAGATCGACGCGTTCGTCGCCGGTCAGCTGGCGCCCCAGGCCTGCGAGGACCAGGCGGACGGCCTGGTCGGCACGCTCGTGGGTGGGGTAGGCGCCTTCGTAGCGGACTTTCTCCAGCATCTGCTCATACGCCGTCCCGTACGGCTGCTGGTGCTCGAGCGGTACGCGCGCGTGGGAGATCACTGCGGTGCATGCCTTTCGTGGAGCGAGGATGGGCGGGTGGTGCCGGGGGTGCGGCATCACCGATGGTCAGGTGGGCTGGGGGCGGCCGAAGAGGAGGTCGTAGCCCGCGGGGAGCTGGAGCAGGATCTGCCCCAGCAGGTCATCGTCGGCCGCGTCGGCGACGGTGGACAGCACGGCGCTGACATCCCAGGCAGCGGTCTGCTCCGTGGCGCCCTCGATCCAGGCGGCGGCCGCCCGGACGAACCGCTGCGGGGGTAGTGGCTCGGCGCTCTGCAGCGGGTTGAGCAGGATCAGGGCGAAGCCCTCCGGCAGGCGGGCCGCGAGATGGGCGCGGACGTCGCCTATCAGATGCGCGCCGAGCAGGGCGAGCACCACGCGGGCCGCGCGCTCGGTTTCCTCCGCGGTGCGGTATTCGCCGCGTTCCTTCACGTGCTCGAGAAACGCTTCGCGGCGCAGTGTCATCTCGCCTGCCACCTCCTCCTCTTCGGGCTGCCCGCAGGGTGCGGAGGGCGGGGTGAGGGGGGAGATCGGGTACCCGTCCTCCGCACACGTCCGGCCGGTGTCAGCCGGAGATCCCCTTGCGGCCGGAGCCCACGCCGATGGAGATCTTGCGGGGCTTTGCGCGCTCGGCGATCGGGATGCGCAGGGTCAGGACGCCCGCGTCGTAGTCGGCCTGGATGTGCTCGGTGTCGAGGGTGTCGGAGAGCGCGATCTGGCGGGAGAAGACGCCTAGCGGCCGCTCGGACAGCTCCATCTGCCCGGCATCGGCGGCCCTCGCCACCGGCCGGCGCTCGGCCTTGACGGTGAGCATGTTCCGCTCGACATCGATATCGATCGCGTCGGCGCTGACGCCGGGAAGGTCGAATGCCACCACGTACTCGTCGCCCTCGCGGTAGGCGTCCATCGGCATCGCCGACGGGCGGGACCAGGTGCCCGGGCCCATCAGCTGCTGCGTCAGCCGGTCCAGCTCGCGGAAGGGGTCAGTGCGCATCAACATCGTGAGAACACCTCCAGCAGGTTCAGGCAGTTGCTGCCAATGCGCTGCACTGACACCGTTGTAACATGTCATCCAATGGATGACAACCACGATGTCATCGACACGATGACAACCCCGGGGAGGCGCCCGTGACCGCAGCCGGCCAACCGCCCATGACCAGCACGAACGCCCACAGCCCGGCGTCGTTCCTCGCCGCCGCGGCGGCTCTCAACGTCATAGACGACGCCCTGCGCGACGCCCAGCGAGATTCTCCGGACCCGACCGAAGGCCCCGGTCCGGGCCCGGAGCAGGCGCTGGCCTCCCTGATGCTGCTGCGGCAGGTGCGCGAGCAGCTCGCCGGATGGGAATCCGGCCTGATCGAAACGGCCCGCGACGCGGGGGCCAGCTGGGCGGACCTTGCCCATCCCCTCGGCGTCGCCAGTCGCCAGGCAGCCGAACGCCGCTACCTGCGCGGCCGCCCCGGGCCCGCCGGGGCCACGGGCGAGCAACGCGTCACGGCCACCCGCCAGGCCCGGGCCGCCGAACGCACCACCGCCACCTGGGCACGCACCCACGCCGCCGACCTGCGTCGCCTCGCCGGACAGATCACCGGCCTCACCGACCTCCCCGCCGCCGCCCGCCGCCCGCTCAACAGGCTCCACGCGGCCCTCGCCCACGACGACCCCACCGACCTCATCGCCCCCCTGGCCGCCACCCGCCCCCACCTGGCCGCCGCCCACCCCGACCTCGCCGCCCGGCTCGACACCCTCACACCCCCCTGAACCCGACCTGGCCCGAGGCGCGCACGAGATCCCCCCGCCGTCACGTGACACGACACTCCCACGGATCGCCTGCCGCCCGAACGCACAGGCGGTACCCGGCCCTCCACGTCGACGCGGGCCGGCCCGTCCACCCAAGGCACAGGCGTTGGGCGTATACCTTTGCCGACGCTAAGGTATGCCGCCGTACTGGGCGGATCGCTCCCCTGGAGAAGGTGGGAATGGAGCTCATTGATGTGGACCACGCGGGACTGGTCGTCGCGGCGCAGGCCGGTGACGACCGGGCGCGCGAGGAGCTGATCGCCGCGTACCTGCCGCTCGTCTACAACATCGTCGGGCGAGCGCTGAGCGGCCATGCCGACGTCGACGACGTCGTCCAGGAGACCCTGCTGCGTGTGGTGCGCGACCTGCCCGCCGTACGCGCCCCGGAGAGCTTCCGGTCCTGGCTCGTGTCGATCACGCTCCGCCAGATCAACACCCACCTGCACCGGAAGCACGCCTTCGCCGAACGGACCGCGGTCATCGACGAGGCGCACCGGATACCGGACGCCGGCGCGGAGCCCGTGGACACGGCGATCCTGCGGCTGCATGTCTCGGACGAGCGCCGTCGCGTCGTCGAAGCCAGCCGGTGGCTCGATCCGGATCATCGGGTGCTGCTGTCGCTCTGGTGGCAGGAATGCGCCGGTTCGCTGAGCCGTGACGACATCGCCGCCGCGACGGGGCTCACGGTCGCCCACGTCGGAGTACGCCTGCAACGCATGCGCGAGCAGCTGGAACTGTGCAGGACGATCGTCGCCGCGCTGGAGGCCGACCCGCGCTGTCCGCAGTTGGACGAGGCCGTCGTCGGCTGGGACGGCCTGCACGCATCGGTGTGGCGCAAGCGCATGGCGCGGCACACCCGTGACTGCCCGGTCTGCACGGCGCCGACGACCGAACGGGTTCCGGTCGAACTGCTCCCCCTCGGCCTCGCGACGCTGGCCGTCCCGGCCGGACTGATCTCCGCGCTCGCCGCCAAGGGCCTGCTGTCGGGTACCGCCGCGATCGCCGCCGGGCCGGTCGCGGCACACGTCGCTGTCGGCACCGCGGCGGGGGGAGGTGGCCTGCCCGTCGCGCTGAGCGGCAAGCTCGCGGGGGTCACCGCTCACCCGCTGGTGAGCCTCGCCACCGGCGCGGTGCTCATCGCCGGAACCGCCGTCTACGCGACCTGGCCCGAACCGGCGCCTCGAGTGCCCGCCGTCATCGCCGCCCCCACGGCGGGCACCGCCTCACCGGGCCCGTCACGCGCCACGACGTCGGACGAACCGTCGCCCGTGAGTCCGTCCGCCGCAGCAGCCACTGTTCCGCTCGGCGCGCGGTCGCTGGAGTCCGTGGACGAACCCGGCCTGTTCGTCACCTATGCCGGCGACCACGCGACGCTCGGCCGGGTCTCCGCGTCCAGCGGCGCGCAGACCCGGAGCCGGGGCACCTTCACGGTCATCGCGGGGCTGGCCGACACACGGTGCGTCACCTTCCGCGCAGCGGACGGCCGGTATCTTCGCCACTACTACCTCCGGCTGCGGCTGAGCGCCGACGACGGCAGCGATCTGTTCCGTGAAGACGCGACCTTCTGTCCGCGCCCCGGGTCGGTCGCGGGGTCGGTGACCCTGCACGCGCACAACTATCCCGGCTCCGTCCTCCGCCACCGTGACGGAGGTATCTGGCTCGACGGCTCCGACGGAACACGGACCTTCGCCGGGCAGGCTTCCTTCATCGTGCGCAGGACCTGGTCCTGAGAGTCGCTCCTGCGCCATGCCGTTTCCCACCAGGCAGGGAGTCGGGTGCCTCGCACCGACTCCGCGGGGACGGCCGAACCACGGGGCTCGGCATAACGCTTTCTGCGTGCGACATGCGTCACTGAGCGAACTTCCGGACGGCGCGACTTTTCTGTTACGCGACCGCGAGTTCGACAGCCTCCACTTCAGGGGTGACCTTCCCCCACTGGCGTATCCCCCTGAAGAGAGGCCTCCCATGACGCAGCGCACCCACCTGAACCGCGACCCGCGAGGAAAGGCATGAAGGGCCTGCACCGGCTCCGCCGCCGTCGCCGGACCTGGGCGGCGGGACTGTCGGCCGCAGCGGTGGTCGCCGGTGCCCTGACGCTCCTCCCCAACTCCGCCGGAGCTGCGGCCCTGGGTACCGAGGCGGCCCCCTCGGGCCGGTACTTCGGCACGGCTGTGGCCGCGGGCCGGCTCGGCGACTCGGCGTACACCGCCATCGCCGACCGGGAGTTCAACATGATCACCCCGGAGAACGAGATGAAGTGGGACGCCGTCGAGCCGTCCCGCGGCCGTTTCGACTTCGGTCCCGCGGACCGGATCGTCGACCGTGCCCTGGCACGCGGTCAGCGCGTCCGCGGCCACACCACGGTCTGGCACTCGCAGCTTCCCTCCTGGGTGGGCTCCCTCCGCGACGCGAAGACGCTGCGCGGCGTGATGAACCACCACATCACCACCCAGCTGACTCACTACAAGGGCAAGATCTACGCCTGGGACGTGGTCAACGAGGCGTTCGCCGACGGCGGCAGCGGCCGGCTCCGCGACTCGGTCTTCCAGAAGGTGCTGGGCGACGGCTTCATCGAGGAAGCGTTCCGCACCGCCCGCGCGGCCGACCCCTCGGCCAAGCTCTGCTACAACGACTACAACATCGAGAACTGGTCGGACGCCAAGACCCAGGGCGTCTACCGCATGGTGAAGGACTTCAAGTCCCGCGGCGTGCCCATCGACTGCGTCGGGTTCCAGAGCCACTTCGGCGCGGGCGGCCCACCGGCGAGCTTCAGGACCACCCTGGCCGCCTTCGCCTCCCTGGGCGCCGACGTCCAGATCACCGAGCTGGACATCGCCCAGGCTTCACCCACCCACTACGCGAACACGGTCAGCACCTGCCTGTCCGTGGCCCGGTGCACCGGCATCACCGTGTGGGGCGTCCGTGACAGCGACTCCTGGCGGAGCGGCGAAAGTCCCCTGCTGTTCGACCGGAACGGCAAGCCCAAGCCCGCCTACACCGCCGTCATGAAAGCTCTCACGTCCGGCTCCGGCACCACGCCGCCCAAGCCGACCGACCGTACCGGGGAGATCAAGGGCGTAGCCTCCGGCCGCTGTATCGACATCCCCGGCTCCGCCCCGGCCAACGGCACCCGGGCGCACCTGTGGGACTGCGGCGGACAGGCCGGCCAACGCTGGACCCACACCGCCGCCAAGCAGCTGCAGGTCCAGGGCAACAAGTGCCTGGACGCCAAGGGCAAGGGCACCGCCAACGGCACCCCGGTGATCATCTGGGACTGCAACGGCGGCGCCAACCAGCAGTGGAACATCAACACCGACGGCACGATCACCGGCGTCCAGTCCGGGCTGTGCCTCGACGCCGTCGGCGCGGCCACCGCAAGCGGCACCACGATCCAGCTGTACACCTGCGCGTCGGTCGGCAACCAGAAGTGGACCGCCCCCTCCGCGACGGGCAGCGGCGCGTGTGCTCTTCCCTCGACGTACAAGTGGACCTCGACGGGCGCCCTCGCCCAGCCGGCGAACGGATGGGCCGCGGTGAAGGACTTCACCCACGTCATGCTGGGCGGCAAGCACCTGGTCTACGCGTCGAGCGCGTCGGGAACCTCGTACGGCTCGATGGCGTTCAGCCCCTTCGTGAACTGGTCGGACATGGCGTCGGCCGGCCAGACGAAGATGAGCCAGAACGCGGTGGCACCCACGCTCTTCTACTTCGCGCCGAAGAAGATCTGGGTGCTCGCATACCAGTGGGGTGCGTCGCCCTTCAGTTACCGCACGTCCAGCGACCCCACCAACCCCAACAGCTGGTCCACGCCGCAGCCGCTGTTCACCGGCAGCATCCCCCGCACCGAATCCGGCACCGGACCGATCGACCAGACCCTGATCGCTGACGAGAAGAACATGTACCTGTTCTTCGCCGGTGACAACGGCAAGATCTACCGGGCGAGCATGCCGATCGGGAACTTCCCGGGCAGCTTCGGCTCGTCGTACACGACGATCATGAGCGACACGGAGAAGAACCTCTTCGAGGCGCCCCAGGTCTACAAGGTCAAGGGCCAGAACCAGTACCTCATGATCGTCGAGGCGCGGGGCGCGAGCGAGCGGCGCTACTTCCGCTCGTTCACGGCCACCAGCCTCAACGGCTCGTGGACGCCGCAGGCCGCGACCGAGAACAACCCCTTCGCGGGCAAGGCCAACAGCGGAGCCACCTGGACCGACGACATCAGCCACGGTGACCTGGTCCGCAGCAACCCGGACCAGACCATGACCGTCGACCCCTGCAACCTGCAGTTCCTCTACCAGGGCAAGTCCCGCACCGCGGGTGGCCCCTACGACCGACTGCCGTACCGGCCGGGCGTCCTCACCCTGCAGCGCTGACCCGCCCGATCCACGGTTCCACAAGGAGAACACCCCCCATGAACAACCCCACGAACGGCGCGCGCCGCGGGCGTCACCGTCGTCGCTGGAGTGCCACCGCCCTGCTGCTCGGTGTGCCCGCCGCCGTCGTCCCGTACCTCCTGTTCACCCAGGAGGACTCGCAGGCCGCGACGGTCGACGCCCACGCCTACTACCGGCTGCTCTCCGTGCGCAGCGGCAAGGCCCTGGACGTCAACGCCTTCTCCACCGCCGACGGCACCCGCATCCAGCAGTGGACCGACCAGAACACCGCCAACCAGCAGTGGCGGCTGCGGTCCACCGGCGACGGCTACTACGAGCTGGTGAACCGCAACAGCGGCAAGGTGCTGGGCATAGCCGGCGATTCGACCGCACAGGCGGCCGCCGCCGAGCAGCAGACCGACAGCTCCTCCGCCTCCCAGGAGTGGCGGATCGACGAGGTGAGCGGTTCCGGCGCCGTCACCTTCACCTCCCGCAGGAGCGGCCAGGTCCTGGACGTATCCAGAGGTTCCACGGCCGACGGCGCGGCAGTCATCCAGTATCCCGGCCATGGCAGCACCAACCAGCAGTGGAAGCTGGTGAAGACGGCCGAGGCCCCGGCCACCGGGAACGGACCGTACGTGTGGAACAACGCCCAGGTGGTCGGCGGCGGTTACGTCACCGGGCTGGTGTTCAACCCACGGGAGAAGGGGCTGCTGTACGCGCGTACCGACATGGGCGGCGCCTACCGCTGGGACAGCGCGGCCGAGCAGTGGATCCCGCTGACCGACTGGCTCGGTGAGAAGGACTGGAACCTGCTGGGCATCGACGCGGTGGCCACCGACCCCGTCGCACCCGACCGGCTCTACCTCGCAGCCGGCACCTACACCAACGAGTGGGCCGGCAACGGCGCGATCCTGCGCTCCACCGACCGGGGCCGCACCTTCCAGCGCACCGAACTCCCCTTCAAACTGGGCGGCAACGAGGACGGCCGCGGGGCCGGCGAGCGGCTCGTGATCGACCCCTCGGACAACCGCACCCTGCTGCTCGGCACCCGTAAGAACGGCCTGTGGCGCAGCACCGACCACGGCACGACATGGAGGCAGGTCACCTCGTTCCCCGTCAAGGACGGAGCGAGCAGCGGCGCGGGCATCTCCTTCGTGACGTACGGTCCGGCCGGCAGCAGGACGATCTACGTCGGCGTCGCCGACAAGTCCACCTCCCTGTACCGCTCCACCGATGGCGGAACCACCTGGCAGGCCGTCCCCGGACAGCCCACCGGACAGCTGCCGCAGCACGGCGTGCTCTCCGGTGACGGCTCGCTGTACCTGACATACACCAACGCACTCGGACCCAACGGCGTGACGGCGGGCTCGGTGTGGAAGCACACGCCGGCCGGCGGGGCGTGGAAGAACATCTCCCCGTCCCAGGGCGCCTACGGGTTCTCCGGCCTGTCCGTCGACCCGCAGAAGCCGTCCACGGTGATGGTCACCACCCTCGGCCGCTGGTGGCCCGAGGACGAGATCTACCGCACCACCGACGGCGGCACGACCTGGAAGGCACTGGCCGGGAAATCGGTACGGGATGCCTCCGCCGCTCCGTACGTCGGTACCCACACCGGGCACTGGATGACCGCCCTGGCCATCGACCCCTTCAACTCCGGGCACGTGCTGTACGGCACCGGCAACGGCATCCTGCGCAGCAAGGACGCCAACGCCTCGGACAGCGGAGGCACCAGCCACTGGAGCATGGGCGCCCGAGGTCTTGAGGAGACCGCGCTGATGGACGCGATCGCCCCGCCCGGCGGCGCCACCGTCATCACCGCCATGGGCGACCAGGGCGGATTCCGCCATGACGACCTGACCAAGGTGCCCGCCGGGCGGCTGAACAACCCGATGATGACCAACAGCACCGACATCGACTTCGCCCAGGCCAACCCCTCGATGATGGTCCGTGTCGGCCGGGGCGGCGCGCAGGACGGTGCCTACTCCACCGACGGCGGAAGCAACTGGACCGGCTTCAAGGCGGAGCCGGTGGCCGGAGCCCAGGACGGGCATGTCGCGCTCGCGGCGGACGGCTCCGCCATCGTCTGGACCCAGGACGGCCAGGCCCCGTACCGCTCGACCGACAAGGGTGCGAGCTGGTCCAAGGTCGGCGGCCTCGGCACCGGCGCCGTCGTCGTCGCCGACCGCTCCTCGGCCAGGACCTTCTACTCGCTGTCCGGCGGCACGCTCCACGCCAGCACCGACGGCGGCGCGACCTTCACCGCCCGCGCCACGAATCTGCCCGCCGGCCGGCTCACGGCCGTCCCCGGCGTCGCCGGAGACCTGTGGATCGCCGACAGCGCCAAGGGGCTGCTGCACTCCACCGACGGCGGCCGCACCTTCACCACGCTCACCACGGTGCGGTCCGCGTCTGCCCTCGGCTTCGGCAAGGCCGCACCCGGCGCCTCCTACCAGGCCCTCTATCTGATCGGTACCGTCAAGGACGTCACCGGAGTCTTCCGCTCCACCGACAAGGGCGCCAGCTGGCTCCGCGTCAACGACGACGCCCACCAGTGGGGCGCCATCGGAGGCGTCGGCGTCGTCACCGGCGACCCCGACACCTACGGCCGCGTCTACGTCGGCACCAACGGACGCGGCCTCCAGTACGGCGACCCGTCCTGACCCTCCCCCCGAGCGGGGCCGCAGGCACGGTGCCTGCGGCCCCGGCAGGTGCCACGGCCTCCACCCGGAGGGGCGACCTGTTGCCGACACGCCTCGCGGGCTGCTTGTGCGGCCGGCTCAGTCGGACCGGGTGGGGGCTCGTAGTTCGATCGTGTAGCCGCCCTGTGGGGTGGATTCGGCGATGAGGGTGCCGTCGAGGAGTTCGGCGCGTTCCTTCAGGCCGATGAGGCCGTGGCGTGCGCTGGGCAGGGCGACGGTCGGGCGGGTGGGGGCGGTGTTGGAGACGGTGACGCCGAATTGGTGCGCGTCGTGCCACAGGCGCACCTCGGCACGGGCTCCGGGAGCGTGCTTGCGCACGTTGGTGAGGGCTTCCTGGACCGTGCGGTAGACGGTGCGCTGGGCGGTGGTGCTGATGCCGGGAGGAAGCTCTCCGGTCAGGGTGGTCTCGATGCCGCTGTTGGCGATGAGCTGCCGGAGGTCGGCGAGGGTGGGCTGGGGGGTGAGTTCGGTTGCCTTGCCGCCGGAGGCGCGGAGCAGCGTGACCATGTGGCGGAGTTCGTCGAGGGTGTTCGCGCTCAGGGTGCGGATGGTGCGGGCGGCCTCGCGGGCGTCAGGGTCCTTGGCTGCGACCTGGAGGGCTCCGGCCTGGACGGCGATGAGGCTGACCTGGTGGGAGACGACGTCGTGCATCTCGCGGGCCAGCTGGGCGCGTTCGCGGGCGAGGACGGTCTGGGCGTACAGGGCCCGTTCGTGTTCCCGGGCCTCCTCGACCTCGACGAGCTGGCGCGCCACGTCGTGCCTGGCCTGCACGAGCTGGCCGAACAGCACGGGGGCGACGGCCGTGGCCAGCGTGTAGACGAACTGGACGAGGGTCCAGGTCCGGTCGCCGTCGAACGCGTCGGACAACGGCCAGACGAGGGTGTCCACCCCCGCGCTGAGCAGGGCACAGCCGGCCAGCATCGGTCGGTTGCGGGTGGACGCGGCCAGTGTGTACAGGGCGGTGATCGGCGCGACCGCGACGTCCATGAACAAGGTCATGGGCAGGGTGAGCAGGAAGACGGCAAGCGGGAAGCGCCTGCGCAGCAACAATGCCGTGCTGCCGAGGGCCACGCAGGCCCAGACGAGAGGGGTCCCCTCGCCGTAGAGGTTGACCCAGGCGTCGAGCACGGCGAGGACGACGAGACCCCCGTCGACGGCCCAGGGGGGTACGTGGCCCCACACCGCCCGGCCCGTGCTCATCGCCCGTTGTCCCGCGACGGGTTGTCGCCGTTCCTGCCGAGCAGTCCGGCGCGCTCGGCGAGCAGTGCGGCCTGGACACGGCCGGCGACCCGCAGTTTGTTCAGGATCGAGCTGACGTGGTCCTTGACGGTGCCCGCGCTCAGATGGATACGGGTGCCGATCTCGGCGTTGGACAGTCCTTCCGCGACCAGGACGAGGACGGCGCGCTCCCGTTCGCTGAGCAGGTTCACGCGTGCCACCTCCGCGTCCTGGGGTGCTCCCGCCCCGGGGTGACCGCGCAGCAGCGCGCGTGAGGCTTTCGGGGACATCACCACCCCGCCTGCGGCCAGGGTGCGCACGAGCTGGGCGAGCTGCTCGGGCTCGGTGTCCTTGAGCAGGAAGCCGGCGGCACCCGACCGCAGCGCGGTGAGGATGTACTCGTCGGTGTCGAAGGTGGTCAGCATGGCCACGTGCGGCGGTTCGGGCAGTTCCTGGATCTTCCGCAGGACGGTCAGGCCGTCCACGTCCGGCATGCGGATGTCGAGGAGTACGACGTCCGGCCTCTCGCGTCGGATGACGTCGGCCGCCTGCGCCCCCTCCGCGGTCGCGACGACCTCGATGCCGTCGGACGCGTTGAGGATCATCTGGAAACCGGACCGCACCAGGGCCTCGTCGTCCACCACCACTACCCGGATCACCGGCGTCCCGCCTTGCACTCGTCTACTCCGTTCAGGCCTCTCGGCGATCCGTGTCGGCACCCGCACCGGCGCGTTCACGCTCTTGTACGGTGATCGCCTGCCGCCGACAGTACGTCCGGCAGGGTACGCGGTGGCGCGACGACGGTGGAGTGTGGACATCCGGCGGGTCGGCTCCAGCCGTTCGGAGGGACGATCCGGTCCGTCGGCGGGCAGGAGTACGACGCCGACGACACCAAGGCCGCCCTGGAGATGTACGACTACGAGCAGCAGCAGGGCACGGGCAGCCAGCCCACCTCCACCAACGCCTTCCTGAACGGGAACACCTACCACGCCCCCGACCACAGCCGCTTCTCCGGCATGAACGTCATCGACATGCGCATGCACATGAACTTCGGTGACGCCTACAACGCCTTCTCCAACGGCAAGGACTCGGACGACAGTTACAACGACGCCACCTATAACGTCGTCTACGTCGACAGCCACGACTACGGCCCCAACAAGTCGAGCGAGCGCTACACGGGCGGCACCGACGCCTGGGCCGAGAACATGTCGCTGATGTGGACCTTCCGCGGCATTCCGACGCTGTACTACGGATCGGAGATCGAGTTCCAGAAGGGGAAGAAGATCGACTGCGGGCCGTCCTGCCCGCTCGCCACCACCGGCCGCGCCTACTTCGGCGACCACGTCGCCGGCTCGGTCACGACCTCCGACTTCTCCCAGGTCTCCTCGGCCTCCGGCGCCGTGGCCACGACGCTCCAGCAGCCCCTGGCCCAGCACGTGCAGCGGCTCAACCAGATCCGCCGGGCGATCCCCGCGCTCCAGATGGGCCAGTACTCCACCGAGGGCATCCAGGGCGGCATGGCCTTCAAGCGCCGCTACACCAGCGGCTCGACGGACAGCTTCGCCCTGGTCACCATCTCGGGCGGCGCCACCTACACGGGCATCCCCAACGGCACGTACACCGACGCCGTCACCGGTGACGTGCGGACCGTCTCCAACGGAACGCTGTCGGTCGGCGCGCCGGGCAAGGGCAACCTGCGTGTGTACGTCCTGAACGGCACCGGCAGGATCGGCGCCCCGGGCCCGTACCTGAAGTAGGGACCACCCGGGTCAAGTACCCCGTATGGGGCGGGCAGCGCCGCCCGCCCCGTACGGCTCCGGAGAGCACCGAAGAACGGACGGGGAGCTCCGGAGAACGAACAGGACAGGACGGCGGATTCTTGCGCCTTCCCGGCGGCGCCAGGTCAACAGTGCGTAACGCGAACAGGCTTCTCGGACAGAATGCTTCCTTCCGTTCCCGGAGTCTGGGATCTTGCGTCCACCCCACACATCACAGGGCCCGGTCGGCGCCACCCGCGTCACCGGGTCATCGGAGGACGCATTGTTTTCCCAGATATCCAGCCGGCTGAGAGTCTCGGCCGTCGCCGTGGCGGCGCTCGGTACGACCGTGGCGCTCGCCGCTCCCGCCGGATTCGCCCAGGCAGCAACGTCGGACACCGCGCCCGTCGCGGGCGCTTCGGCGGGGGCGAACCAGGCCACCACCAACACGAACGTCACCAAGGCCGCCGCGGCACCCGCGGCGTGGGCCGCGGGCACCCGCGCCTACCTGGTGATCACCGCGCCGGGCGGCACCTCCGCCGTCAGCGGCTCCGTCGCGACCAAGGGCGGTTCGGTCTTCGCGACCTACGACGCGATCGGCGTGATCGTGGCGCACTCGACGTCCACGTCGTTCGCCTCGTCGATGCGCACGGTCGCCGGCGTCCAGCAGGTCGGCGCGACCCGGACGTCCGACGTCCCGGCCGACGCCTACAACCCGGCGCTCCCCGCGAACCCGTCGCAGTCCGCGACGACGCTGAACGAGTCCAACCGCTGGGACATGACCCAGATCAAGGCCGACCAGGCCTGGGCCGTCACCACCGGTTCGGCGTCGGTCAAGGTCGGCGTCCTCGACACCGGCGTGGACGACCAGCACCAGGACATCGCGCCCAACTTCAACGCCGCCGACTCGGCGTCCTGCGCCTACGGCAAGGCGGACACCCGCGCCGGGGCCTGGCGTGACGTCGGCACCCACGGCACGCATGTCGCGGGCACGATCGCCGCGGCGAAGAACGGCAAGGGCGTCATCGGCGTCGCGCCGGGCGTGAAGATCTCCTCGGTCCGCATCGCGGAGCCGACCAGCAGCCTGTTCTTCGCGGAGAACACGATCTGCGGCTTCATGTGGGCCGGTGACCACGGCTTCAAGGTCACCAACAACAGCTACTACACGGACCCGTGGGCGTTCAACTGCCCGGACAACGTGGACCAGGCCGCCATCATCGAGGGCGTCCGCCGTGCCCAGGCGTACGCCGAGGGCAAGGGCTCGCTCCAGGTGGCCGCCGCCGGCAACTCCAACTACGACCTGGCGAACAAGACGACCGACTCGGAGTCCCCCAACGACTCGACGCCGGTCACCCGCACGATCACCAACGCCTGCATCGACATCCCGACGGAGCTCCCGGGCGTCGTCACCGTCGCCGCGCAGGGCAACGGCGGCGCCAAGGCCTCGTACTCGAACTTCGGCAACGGCATCATCGACATCGCCGCCCCCGGCGGCGACGGTGCCTCCGGTGTCTACTCGACGCTCCCGGGCGGCAAGTACGGCAACATGAACGGCACGTCGATGGCCTCCCCGCACGTGGCGGGCGTCGCGGCGCTGATCGCGAGCGTCAACCCGACCTTCACGCCGGCGCAGATCCGGGACCAGCTCGGTGTCCAGGCGACCGACCGGGCCTGCCCCTCGGACGCCCGCTGCACCGGCACCTCGACGAAGAACGGCTTCTTCGGCGAAGGCGCGGTCGACGCCCTGAAGGCGGTCGGCGGCTCCACCCCGCCCCCCGGCGCGTACTTCGAGAACCTGGCCGACGTCACGATCGCCGACAACGCGACGATCGAGAGCCCGATCACGGTCAGCGGCGTGACGGGCAACGCCCCGGCGACCCTCAAGGTCGGCGTGGACATCAAGCACACCTACATCGGTGACCTGAAGGTCGACCTGGTCGCCCCGGACGGCACCGTGTACACGCTCCACAACCGGACCGGCAGCGGTACGGACAACATCGCGCAGACGTACACGGTCAACGCCTCGGCGGAGGTCGCCAACGGCGTCTGGAAGCTCCGCGTGAACGACAACGCGAGCCAGGACACGGGCAAGATCGACGCCTGGAACCTGACCTTCTAGTCCTTCCCGACCCGGGAACGGGGCCGGAGCCGCCTTGGCTCCGGCCCCGTTTGCGTACCCGGGGTAACTCCCGTGGAAGAAAGTCCGTACCGGGGGGTAGGCCCGCCCGGCCCGCTTGCTATACGTTCCGTCTAACAAGCTTGCTAGACGCGCTGTCTAACAAGCGTCCGAACAGCCCACGCGAACCGAGGAGCCGCCCCATGGCAAGCAGCACCGTCCGCCCGGACAACGAAGGCCACGACATCGCCGCGCGACTGCTCGTGTCCGCCGCGAAGCTGTCGTACGACCCCGTCGTCGAGGTCGACTGGGACACGCCCCTCGACAAGGACTTCCACGGGCAGAGCCCCGAGTGGAACTCCCTCTACAACACCGCCTACTGGCACGAGATGACCGAGGAGCAGCGCAAGGAGCTGACCCGGCAGGAGTCCGCCTCGGTCGCCAGCACCGGCATCTGGTTCGAGATGATCCTCCAGCAGATGGTGCTCCGCGACATCTACCTCATGGACCACACCGACCCCCGCTTCCAGTGGGCCCTCACCGAGATCGCCGACGAGTGCCGGCACTCGATCATGTTCGCCCGGGGCTCCCAGAAGCTCGGCGCCCCCGCCTACCGGCCCAAGCGGGCCGTGCTGGAGCTCGGCCGCTTCATGAAGACCGTCGGGTTCGGCGAAGCCGCGTACGCCGGCATCCTCGTCGCCGAGGAGGTCCTCGACGTCATGCAGCGCGACTGGATGCGCGACGAGCGGGTCGTCCCCTTCGTCCGCACCATCAACAACATCCATGTCGTCGAGGAATCCCGGCACATGAAGTTCGCCCGGGACGAGACGCGCCGCCATCTGGCCCGCGCGAGCCGGGCGCGCCGGCACTTCCAGGCCCTCGTGGTGGCCATCGCCGCGTACTACATCATCACCAGCCTGGTGAACCCGGAGGTGTACGTGCGGGCCGGGCTCGACCCGGAGCGGGCCCGTCGCGAAGCCGCCGCCAACGAGCACTACAAGGCGCAGCTGCGCGCCAGTTGCTCCGGCCTCATGGACTTCCTGGCCGACGTGGGGATGCTCACCCGACCCGCGCTCTTCTTCTACCGGCGCGCCCACCTCGTCTGAGCCCCGCCGCGTCCGGCCTCCACCCCACCTGACCCCGCCCCGTCTCCCGCACCAGAGTCGAGTCGACGACATGACCTACGCCATCACCCAGACCTGCTGCAACGACGCGACGTGCGTCGCCGTCTGTCCGGTCAACTGCATCCATCCGACGCCGGAGGAACCGGACTTCGGGACCACGGAGATGCTCTACATCGACCCGGGGTCCTGCATCGACTGCGGGGCCTGCGCCGACGCCTGCCCGGTCGACGCGATCTTCCCGGCGGACCGGCTCACGGGTCGTCTGCGGGAGTACGAAGCGGTCAACGCGGAGTACTACGCCGACCGCACGTCCCCGCCGGCCGTGGCCTCGCCCACCTTCCACAGCTGGGGCGAACCGGCCTTCCGCCGGTCCCTGCCCTCCGACTTCGCCCCGCTGCGGATCGCCGTCGTCGGCACGGGCCCCGCGGGCATGTACGCCGCCGAGGACCTGCTCCTGCACACCAACGCCGAGGTCACGCTGATCGACCGGCTGCCGGTGGCCGGCGGCCTCGTCCGCTACGGCGTGGCCCCGGACCACCCGGCGACCAAGGGCGCAGGGGAGACGTTCGCCCGCTTCCACGCCCACCCCCGCGTCCGGCTGCGGCTGGGCGTGGAGATAGGCCGGGACGTCACCGTCGAGGAACTCGCCGCGCACCACGACGCGGTGGTCTACGCGGTGGGCGCGCCCGCCGACCGCCGGCTCGGCATCCCCGGCGAGGACCTGCCGGGCAGCGTCTCCGCGACCTCGGTCGTCTCCTGGTACAACGCCCACCCGGAGACCGGCCCGGACGCGGTCGACCCGCCGGCCGGGCGGGTGGTGGTCGTGGGCAACGGCAACGTCGCGCTCGACGTCGCCCGCGTCCTCGTCACGGACCCCGGCTCCCTCGCCGCCACCGACATCGCCGACCACGCCCTCGCCGCGCTGCGCGGCACGCGGGTGCGCGAGGTGGTGCTGCTCGGCCGCCGGGGCCCCGAGCACGCGGCGTACACCTCGTCCGAACTGCTCGCACTGAAGCACCTGCCGGGGGTCGAGCTGCTCGTCGACGACCGGGACCCGCGCACCGGTGAGACCATCGACACGGCAGCGCCCGGCGACAAGGCCGCGCTCCTGCGGGACGTGCCCCGCGAGACGGTGGACTGGACGCGGGAGCCGGCGCCGGACCGGCGACGGATCGTCCTGCGCTTCCACTCGGCTCCGGTCGAGGCGATCGGCGCGGAGCGGGTGCGGGCGGTCCGGGTGACGGAGGAAGGCTCGCCGGCCGGCACGGAGATCGGAGCCGGCCTGCTGGTCCGGGCGATCGGCTACCGCGGCATCCGGCTGACCGGCCTGCCGTTCGACGAGGCCGGCGGGACCGTGCCCCACGAGGCCGGACGGGTGACCGGACTGCCCGGCGGCTATGTCGTCGGCTGGATCAAGCGGGGGCCCACCGGGGGCATCGGGGCGAACCGGGCGTGCGCGGAGGAGACGGTCGGGACACTGCTCGCGGACGCGGTCGCGGGCGCACTGCCCTCCCCCACGGGCACCCCGCAGGCCTTCCGCAAGCTGGTACGGAGCCGCAGCACGGGTCTCGTCGACGCGCGCGGTCTCGCGGCCATCGACCGCACCGAGCGGGCGCGGGGCCGGGAGACGGGGCGTCCCCGGGTCAAGCTGGCGACGGTCCCGGAACTCGTCGCGGTGGCACGGGCGGGACGGTGGCGCCGCCCGGTCTGAGACAGAGCGTGGCATCCGGCCCGGGACGGCGGGCCGGCACGGCTCAGACGGCGACGGTCAGCGCCTGGCGGACCAGGATCGCGTTGAGCCGGACGGCGAAGGGGACGACGTCCGTCAGCTCCATCGTCGTGGCCTCGGCCTTCGGCAGTTCGACGGTCACGTCGACGCAGAACGCGAGGGCGTAGATGTCGTCCCCGGTCTCCTCGTCCTGAAGGGCGAAGAACAGGTCCCGGTAGAAGCGGGTGCGCTGCTCGGACTCCTCGTAGAAGGAGAGTCCGGGCTGCCCCTCCTGCCCGGCGAGCCCGGTGAAGGCCTCGACGAGCTCCCGCTCGACGGTCCCCCAGAAGCCGGCCTCCGCGTACTCCGGCGGCAGGGCCTGCCGGACGGCCTCCTTCAGGGAGAGGACCATGACGAGGACGGGGGCGTGCTCCTGGAGCCCCCAGCCCCGGACCTGCCGCACGACGGTGGTGTCGGGGACGGCCGCGGCGGCCGCCCGTATCGCCTCGAAGTCGAAGTTGACGGTCGCGGGCGCGATCGCCTCCTGGAACACCCGGTCGATGGACCGGGCCCGTTCGAGATGGTCGGGTCCCACCTCGACGACGGTCCTGAAACTGGCGGCCAAAGCTCCTCCTGTGTGATCTCGATGATCAGGAGGGGTCAGTATGCCGAGGCGCTTCCCGCCCCGGGGAAGGGTGTCCGCCGTGCGGACAGCGCGCCGAGGACGGCACGGCGGAGGTCAGGACCGGCCGCGGGGCTTCCCGCCCTTGCCGCGGCCGGAGCCGCCCGCGCCGCCGCTCTTGGCGCCACCCTTGGCGCCGCCCTTGCCGCCGCTCTTCGCGCCGCCCTTGCCCGCCACGGGCCTGCCCCCGGTGCGCGAGCCGCCGCCCGGCTTCGCGGACCTGGCGGGCTTCTGGTCCTTGCGCGGCTGCTTCTGGCCCTTCAGGGCCTCGGCGCGCCGGCCCCGGGTGCTGTTCACCGTCCGGCCGCGGACGATCCCGATGAACTCCTCGACCAGGTCGGGGGCCTCGTCGGCCGCCGGCCAGGACAGGGCCACCCGCGACTGCGGGACGTCGTTGAGCGTCCGGTAGGTGAGGTCCTTGCGGTGGTGGAGCCGAGCGAGGGACTGCGGGACTGCGACCAGGCCGACGCCGGCGGCGACGAGGTCGATCGCGTCCGCGGTGGTCTCCGGACGCTCGTTCGCGGCACGGCCCGGCGGCTGCTCCCAGCCCAGGGTGTCGTCGAGGGGGTGCAGGACGAGCTCCTCGGCGAGGTCCGACGCCCAGATCTCCTCGACCTCCGCGAAGAGGTGGTCCTTGGGGACGACGACGACCGTGGTCTCCGTGTACAGGGGGATGGCGCTGAGGTCGTCCCCGTCGACGGGGAGCCGCACGAGGCCCGCGTCCGCGGCCCCGTCCCGGAGTGCGCCGAAGGCCTCCGCGGGGGTCACCGCGAGGAGCGTCAGCGGCACGTCGGGCAGGCGCTCGTTCCAGATCCGCACCCACTTCGCGGGCGTCACTCCCGGCACGTACGCGAGCCGGAAGGCGGGCGTGGAAGCGGGAGCGGCGGGGGAAGGGGTGGGGGAATCCGAAGGGGAAACCGCGGGGGAAACGTCCGAGCCTGTCACCCCGCAAGGCTACCGGCTGGCGAACGTGGTCGGAGGTCGCCCGCATGCTCGATACCCTTGACACCATGACGTCGCACCAGAACGCCCAGACGATGAAGCCCGCGACCGCGGCGAAGAAGCTGGGTGTGTACCTCGAAGCCACCCCCGCCGAGTTCCAGGAGGGTGTCGTCTCGCGCGCCGAGCTGACCGAGCTCCAGGCCAACCCGCCGGCCTGGCTCCAGGAGCTGCGCAAGAACGGCCCGCACCCCCGCCCCGTCGTCGCCAATAAGCTCGGCGTCTCCATCGCCGGTCTCGCGCGCGGCGGGATCACCGAGGCGCTCACCACCGAGCAGATCGACGCGATCAAGGACGAGTTCCCCTCGTGGCTGCGCAAGGAGCGGGCCACCCAGTCCGAGGTCCGCGCCGAGACCGTCCGCATCAAGGAGCGGGACGCGGAGCGGGCGCGCCGCGCGCAGCAGGGCGCCTGACCTTCCCCGGCTCTTCACCGGCCCGTACCGATTCGCTTCGGTACGGGCCGGTGTGGCGTCCGGGCCCGCGCGGGAGGCATGTCCCCATGAGTGACACGAGTACCGCCTCCGAGCCCCCGGTCGTCGTCGGTGTGGACGGGTCCGACCACAGTTTCCGCGCCCTGGAGTGGGCTCTGGAGGCCGGGGAGCTCCTCGGTGCGCCCGTGGTGGTGGCCCACGTCCGCTCCGACGCGCTCCAGCTCGGGGCCGCCCGGATCGCCTCCCTGGGCAAGGAGCCCGAGCTGCCCGACACCGTGCTGAACGCGGTCAGGAACGTGGTGGAGAAGCGCGGGCACACCGTCCCCGTCCGGTATTCCTCCCTCGACGGGGCCGTGACCGACGCACTGCCGGCGGCGGCGCGGGGCGGGCGGCTGCTGGTGACGGGCTCGCGGGGACACGGCGGCTTCGTGTCGCTGCTGGTCGGTTCGACCAGCCGCACGCTGGCGATGACCGCGCCCTGTCCGCTCGTGGTCGTGCCGCACGAGGCCCGTACGGTCGAGCCGACCGGCGGCCCGGACAAGGGGCGGGTCCTGCTGGGCCTGCATCCCGAGGAGACCCCGGACGAGGTGGTGGCCTTCGCCTTCGAGACGGCCCGGCTGCGCGGCGTACCCCTGGAGGTCGTGACCGCCTTCCGGCTGCCTCCGCAGCCGGGCGCGCTGCTCGCGGCCCCGTCGCCGGCGCTCCAGGTGCCGCCGCCGCTGCCGGAGGCCGACGACTCGGCGGAGCTGCTGCGGGAGGCGGAGCGGGAGCAGGAGGAGCGGCTCGCGCCCTTCGCGGAGCGGTGGCCCGCCGTCGAGCTGGCCCCCTCGGTGGTACCGGGAGACGCGGCGGGGCGGCTCGTGGAGGGTTCGCGGGACGCGGGTCTGGTGGTCGTGGGGCGGCACCACCGGCACCGGATCGGCTCGCTGCTCATCGGTTCGGTCGCCCACGCGGTGCTGCACCACGCGCACTGCCCGGTCGCGGTGGTCCCGCCGATCGGGGGCTCCTCCGGCAACTCCGGTGCTGCCGGGCGCTCCAGCCGCTCCGGGACATGACAGTCCCCGGCGGTCCGGGTCGGTTCGCGCGGTCGTCGGCCGTCGCCGACGGCTCCGTGCCCGACCGGCCCCGCCGGGGGCCTGGCCAGAGCCGAGTCAAGGGTCACGCGGGCCTTCGGACGTCTCCGTCGGCGGGTGCGGCTCTTTCCGGTTGTCCGGTGTAAGGACGAGTTTCCTCCTTTTTTCGCCCGATTCAAGAGGTTCTGCGACTTTTATTACCTGATAGAAAAGGATCATGTCCAGCCCCGAGCAAACCCCCGCCGAGCAGGCCCCCGCCGCCCTCCGCAACGTCCGGCCGCCCGCCGCCCAGGCCTCGCTCGGCGCGGGTGTCGTCGTGACCGACGCGTCCGGGCGGGTCCTCCTCGGGCTGCACCGTTCCGGCGTGTGGGAGCTACCGGGCGGCAAGGTCGAGCCGGGCGAGTCCGTGGAGGCAGCGGCGGTGCGCGAGCTCGCCGAGGAGACGTCGCTGGTCGCGGACGCCGCCGACGTGGAGGTGCTGGGGCTGATCCTGGACTCGGTCACCTCGGCCGAGCTGACCCGGATGACCGTGGCCACGGTGGTACGCGGCTTCCGCGGCACCCCGGCCGTCACGGAGCCGGACAGCATCGCCCGCTGGGAGTGGACGGACCCGGACCAGCTGCCGACGGAGCTGTTCGTACCCTCGGGCCAGGTCCTGAAGATGTGGCGTCCCAAACTCCCCGTACCCGACGGCCCGTTCCACCGTTACGCGATGAGCCGCCTGGCCCACTGATGCCGACGCCCTGAGCCGCCTGGCCTGCTGAGGCCGACGCCCTGAGCCGCCTGCCCCGCTGAGGCCGACGCCCGCCCGGTATCAGCCCGTCAGCGTGCGGGCGATCCGGAAACCCACGTCGTCGATGCGGAGGGTGGGGTGGCTGCGGCGGCGCACGGAGGCTCGGCAGCTCCAGCGCTCGTCGAACCAGCCGCCACCGCGCAGCACCCGGTAGCTCCCGTACACCTCGGCGTCGTAGACGTCCCAGCACCACTCCCAGACGTTGCCGAGCATGTCGTGGAGCCCCCAGCCGTTGGGGCGGCGGCCCCCGGTCTCGTGGAGGCGCTCACCCGAGTTCCCCCGGTGCCAGGCGATCTCGTCGAGCGGCCCGTACCGCGCCTCCGTCGTGCCGGCCCGGCAGGCGTGCTCCCATTCGGCCTCGGTCGGCAGCCGGTAGCCGTCGGCGCCGCGGTCCCACTCGACCCCGCCCGGGTCGCCGTCCTCGGCACCCTCCGGACCACCGTCCGTGATCCGGTACGCGGGGGTGAGCCCCTCCTGGCCGGAGAGCGCGTTGCAGAAGCGGACCGCGTCGCCCCAGGAGACGCCCTCCACCGGGAGCCGGGCACCGTGCGCGCTGCTCGGCCGCTCGCCCGTGACGTGCTCGTACAGCTCCTGGGTGACCGGGGCGGCGGCCAGGCCGTAGGCGTCGAGCTCGACCGTCCAGCTCCGCTCGGTGCGCCGGTCGGACAGCGTGACCCGCCCCGCCGGGACGGCGATGATCCCCTGCTCTGCGCTCGGCTTCATGGCTACATGATCGCAGCCGGGACACGCCGTCACCTTGCGTCACCGCGCGGTGAGCCGCGGGCGTGGCTAGCGTGGCTCCCAGGGAACACGACATCGATCGCAAGAGAGCGAGTCACCATCATGGCCGCACGACCTGAAGGCACGCCGGTCTGGACCGACGCGGCGTTCACCGACGTCGAGGGCGCCAAGGTGTTCTACGGCGACGTGCTCGGCTGGACCTTCGGCGAGTCCTCCTCCGAATACGGCAACTACACGCAGGCGTACAAGAACGGCAAGGCGGTCGCGGCCGTCGTGCCGCCAATGCCGGGCCAGGACGGCGAGGCGCAGTCGGCCTGGTGTCTGTACTTCTCCTCGCCGGACGTCCGCGCGACCGCGGAGAAGATCCGGTCTGCGGGCGGCACGGTCCTGATGGATCCGATGGACGTCGGCACCTTCGGCTCGATGTGCATCGCGCAGGACCCGACGGGCGTGACGTTCGGCGTCTGGCAGCCCGGCGACCACGAGGGCTTCGAGCTGGAGGGCGAGACCGGTTCGTACGCCTGGGCCGAGGTGTTCACCCGGGAGCCGGCGAAGTCCGACGACTTCTTCACCGCCGTCTTCGGCTACAACGCGAAGAAGATGCAGGACGAGCACGTCGACTACAAGGTGTTCGACCTCGGCGGCGAGATGCCGGTCCTGGGCCGGATGAAGATGACAGCGGAGGACTTCCCCCCGGAAGTGCCCCCGTACCTCCAGATCTACTTCGCCGTCGACAACTGCGACAAGGCCGTCGAGGCCGCCGAGCGCCTCAAGGGGAAGAAGGTCTTCGGGCCGATGGACAGTCCGTTCGGCCGGTTCGCGGTGATCATCGACCCGCAGGGTGCCCCCTTCGCGGTCATCGACCTGAAGACCACGGTCGGTGACGTGCCCGAGATGGTCTGACACACGCCGAACGGCCGGAGGCACCGGAACGGCCGGAGGCACCGGAACGACCGGAAGCACCGGAACGACCGGAAGCACCGGAACGACCGGCGCGGCGCCACGGGGCGCCGCGCCGCCGTGCGTCAGGCTCCGTCGCGAACGGCGACGATGCCGTTGAAGACACCCACGTACGCGGTGCCGTCCGGGCCGATGGTGATCGGCGCCCAGTTGTTGTCGTAGGCGAGGCCGGTGCCGGTGAAGCGCGAGAAGGCCCGCTTCCCGGTGCGGAAGTCGACGGCCGTCAGGTACCAGGCGTCGATGCCGAAGGAGTGGGGGCGCTTCTCGTAGAAGTAGAGCAGCCCGTTGGCGGTGGAGAGTTTGGGGACGGTGGACGGCGAGCGGACGTCGCTCTCCCAGACGGTGTCGCAGCCGCTGCCGTCGGCGCGGACGTCGATGCGGGTCGCTCCGCCGACGACGCTGCGGCCGAGCGCGAGCGTACTCGGGTTCTCGTAGCCGTAGTTGTTCTCGACGACGAGGCTGTTGCCCCAGCTGATGAGGGAGTTGTCGGTGGTGGACGCCCCGGAGCGGAAGACCGGCACCTCGCAGACGAGCCGCTCTGCGGTGGGGACGTCGGAGTCGCGCCGGTACACGAGGACGTTCATGCGGTCGTCGGCGTTGTCGGTGATGGCGACGTACTGGTCCCGGTCGCCGAACAGGTCGGGCGTGGTGCCCGAACCCTGGTTCACGGAGCCGGGCTTGGTGCCGGTCCCCCGGTCGTACGTCTGGCGCCACTCGACGCGCGGGGTGCCGTCGGCGTCGGCTCGGAAGCCGTACAGGGCGTGGTCGGTGACGATGGAGACGCCGTCCTCGGCCACGGAGAAGGAGTTCTGGATCTCCTCCCCGTCGAGCCTGATCGCGCGGAGCGCGCCCGTCACCGGGTCGACGGTGCCGACGCGGCCGAGCCGGGTGACCCACCAGATGCGGCCGTCCCAGTCGGGCATGACGGAGGTGACGGGGTCGCAGACGCCGCTGGGGAAGAGGTTGGTCCACGTGACGCAGTCGTGCGGGACGAGCGAGGTGAGGTCCCAGTCGTTCTCGACGACGAACTCCCAAGCCCCATCGGCCTTCTGACGGTGGGCGATGCGCAGGACGTGCTGGCGGGAGTCGGCGAGGACGACGCGGTCCTGGTCGTCGAGGTAGAAGTAGGCGCCGCCGGAGGTGTCCTTGAAGATCTTCTCGAAGTCGAGGCGCGTGATGGCCTCGACGGTGGAGGAGCGCTGCGGCAGCTTGTACTCGGCGAGCGTGTCGAGGGTGCGCGGGTCGAGCAGCTTCAGGAGGAAGCCGCTGAAGGTGCCGCAGACGGTGACGAGGCGGCCGCCGGAGTCGAAGGTGACGGTGGCGCACTCGCCGCCGATCGGGGCGATCTTCTCGCTGTCGACCTGCGGATCGCGGCCGAGGGGGCCGGAGTACGGGTGGGTGCCGCTGCCCGCGCCGTCGGCGTGCATGCCGCTGCGCCCGTTGGGGGCGAGGTACGGGTGCTGGGCGGGGGCCTTGCCGGGCACGGGCCGGGCGGTGGCGGGCGCCCCGTCGTAGTGGTCGACGAGGCGGTGGCCGATGGCGAGGGGTATCTCCTCGGCCTGGGCCACGGGGGCGGCGCCCGCCAGGAGGGTCGCCGCGAGCGCGGTGACCAGCGCGAGCGCGCGTGTCCTCCTGCGGGACGGTGGGGTGGTCAAGGCTTCTCCTCAGGGTCCGTGCGTGCGTCGCGCCGGCGGCCGACGCTAGGCCCGAGCAGCGGAGAAGTACATGGAACCGCCCCGGCTTTCATGCGCCGTTCACGAGGGGCGCGTGCCTCGCCCCGCGTTCGAGGGGGCCGATAATGGTCCGATGACCGAAAGAGATCTGCGCGTGGTGCTGGCCGAGGACTCCGTCATCCTGCGGGACGGGATGGTCGAGCTGCTCACCGCCCGCGGATGCCGGGTGGTGGCCACGGCCGGGACACCGGACGAGCTGCTCGCGGCGGTGGAGCACCACCGGCCCGACGTCGCCGTGGTGGACGTCCGGATGCCGCCCACCCACACCGACGAGGGCATCCGCGCCGCCGTCGCGATCCGGTCGACCGCACCCCGGGTCGGAGTCCTCGTCTTCTCCCAGCACGTCGAGACCGCCTGGGCCTCCCGGCTCCTGGCTGCGGGCGCCACGGGCGTCGGCTACCTGCTGAAGGAACGCGTCGCGCGCACCTCGGAGTTCATGGACGCGGTGCGCCGCGGGGCGGACGGGGGGACGGCGCTCGACCCCGAGGTGGTCGACCGGCTGGTGCACGGCGGCCGCGCCGGCCGGGTGGACACCCTGACCCCCCGCGAGCGCGAGGTGCTCGAACTGATGGCGCAGGGGCACTCCAACCGCTCCGTCGCCGCGCGCCTCGTGGTGTCGGAGCGGGCGGTGGAGAAACACGTCGCCGCGGTCTTCACGAAGTTCGGCCTGCCGGCCTCGGACGAGGACAACCGGCGGGTGAAGGCTGTGCTCGCCTATCTGTCGGAGACCGGCGGGTGAAGGCCGCGCCCGCCTGTCCGTCGGAAGCAGGCGGGTGACCCGGCGGCCCGGCGGCGGGTCACAACCGTGCGGGCAGCTCGGCGGTGATCTCCGTCGGCCCGCCGGGCGGGCTGACCACCCGGAGGGTGCCGTCCACCGCCGCGAGCCGCTCGGCCAGTCCCGCGAGGCCGGTTCCCGCACCCGGCGCCGCCCCGCCCCGGCCGTCGTCGCGGACCGTAAGTCGGACCCGCCCGTCGCGCACGGAGGCCGAGAGCCCGGCCGTACGGGCTCCGCTGTGCCGGGCGATGTTGGTGAGCAGTTCGGCGGCGCAGAAGTAGACGGCCCGTTCGATGGCCTGGTGCGGGCGCTCGGCGAGGTCCAGGCGGACCGTCACGGGCACGGGCGAGGTGGCGGTCAGTCCCGGCAGCGCCTCCCCCAGGCCCCCGTCCAGCGCCACGGGGTGGATGCCGCGCGTGAGCAGCCGCAGTTCGGCGACGGTCTCCTCGGTCTGCCCCTTGGCACGGTCGATCAGGGTCCGCAGCCGGGCGAGGTCGGGACCGGTGGGCGGTTCCAGCGCGTCCTCGGCGAGCGAGAGGGTGATGGCCAGGGCGACCAGCCGGGCCTGGGTGCCGTCGTGCAGGTCGCGCTCCAGACGGCGGAGCCGGTCACCGCTGTCCGCGAGCAGGGCGACGCGGGCCGCCTCCAGCTCGCGGACGCGCCGCTGCGCCCTGGCGGGCCCGAGGAGGAGCCCCGCGAGCCTCCGGTTCGCTCCGCTCAGTACGCGCAGAGCGCCGGGCGCTGCGGCCAGCAGGGCGAGCCCCAGCAGGACGGACACGACGCCCAGCCAGGCGGGCGGCGGGGAGTCGGGCTCGATCAGGCGGCCCCAGAGCGGGAAGCCGATCAGCCAGCCGCAGCCGAGGGGCAGGCCCACCGCGGCGGCGAAGCCGAGTACCCCGAGCGGCAGCCTGAGCAGCAGGTACAGCAGAGTCCGCCAGGCGACCGGGTCCGTCAGGACCGCGCGACCGCGGGCGAGGACACCGGCGGGGCGGGGCAGCGCGGCCGGCGCGTCGACGTGCTCGCCGAGCAGCCGACCGACGAGGCGCCGGTGCAGCGCGCCGAGACCGCGCGCGCCGAGCAGCGCGACGACGACGAACGGCAGCCCGAGCACGGTGAGCGAGAGCAGTGTCCCCGCGTAGAGGACGGCCAGCGCGTACGCGCCGGCGCCCACGGCGAGCGGCAGCCCCAGGACGGCGAAGGCCCATTCGCCGCCGCGCACGGAGAGGTACCGCCGCCGCTCGGCGCCGTCCTCGCCGCCGGACGCCTCGCACGGGGCGGGCGCCCGCTCGTCGGCGGGCACCGCGTCCGTCGCATCCACGCCGCCGGAGTGCCGCACGCCCGTCCCGGAACCGGAGGGCCCGGCCGCCGGAACGCCGTCCGCCGTCGAACGGAGGGCGCAGGCTCGGATGTCGGCGCCCGCGTCGGTATCGGTGTGGGCGTCGGTGACCGCGTGCGTGTCGGTGTGGGCGTCGGCGCCCGCGTCGGTATCGGTGTGGGCGTCGGTGACCGCGTGGGTGTCGGCGTGGGCGTCGGTGACCGCGTGGGTGTCGGCGTGGGCGTCGGTGACTGCCTCGGCGTCGGCGTGGGCGTGGGCGTCGCTGACTGCGTGGAGGTCGGCATCAGTCACGGCCGGCGCCCGCCTGTTCCGTCGGCGCGCCCTGGATCGTGACCAGGCCCGTGGTGAGGATGCCGGGCACGGTCAGCGCCGCCGCGCCCAGGACGATCCAGCCGCAGGCCGCGGCCGGGACGGACGGAAGGACCGAGCCGGTCGCCGCCGTGCTGAAGGCCGCCGTGGCCGCGGCGGCGACCGCGGCGCCGAGGAGCACTCCGACCGCGGTGGTCAGCGCGGCCTCGGCGGTCAGCATGCGGAGCAGCTGCCGCCGGGTCGCGCCGACCAGCCGCAGCAGGGCGAACTCGCGGCGCCGCTCCGCCGTGACGGCGACGACGGTGTTGATCGTGGAGACGGCGGCGAAGCAGGTCAGCAGGGCGAGTTCGGCCTGGCGCAGCCAGACGTCGGTGGCGGAGGTGGCGCTGGTCGCGCGGGCCGCGTGTTCGGCGGTGCTTGTCATGATCAACATGGTCGCGGACAGGCCCACGAGGAGCGCGACCGGGACCACGGCGGAGGTCAGCCGGTGGGCGTAGCCACGGAGGTTGGCGTCGGCCAGCCAGCCAGCCCGTACCGGGCAGGAGCAGCCGCATCGGCACGCCCAGCGCGGCCGCAAGGGCGCGCGCCGCGAGCGGTCCCGTGAGGGCGACCGCGACCAGCAGCACCAGCGAGCCGAACAGCGCGGCCTGCCCCGCCTTGTCGAGCTCTTCGGCCGGCCGGGTCGCGGCCAGCCGCAGCAGCACGCCGCCGCCCACCAGGGCGCCGACGCCGGCGAGGAGGCGCAGCACACCGGTCCGGCCGTGCTCGGTGGTGGTCGCGGTGAGGGCGGCGGCGGGCGCGATCCGGGAGATGCGCCGGACGGCGACGGCCGACGCCGCGAGGCCGACGGCGAGGGTGATCGCCGTGGCGATCAGGGCGGGGAGGGGTGTCGTCGGCACCTGCAGGGTCCGGCGCCGCCATCCCGCGCTCGCGCAGCGCGGCGAGGAAGCTGTGGGCGGCGGCGGTTCCGGCGAGCCCGCCGGGCGCCGCGACGGCGAGCGTGGTGGCGAGGAGTTGGACGCGGGCCAGCCGCCTCACCTGGCGGGGTGTCGCCGCGATGGTGCGCAGGAGCGCCAGTTCGCGCAGCTGGCGGCGGAGTGCGAAGCCGGTCGCGTTGACGACGACGAAGAACGCGACGAGGACGGCGATCTCGCCGAAGACTCCGGCGATCACCATCAGTCCGGGTCCCGCCGCCTTCGTGTCGCGGACGGCCTCGGGCGCGGTGATCTCGGCGGCGGCGAGCGAGCCGAAGAGGGTCGTGGTGGCGATGAGGAGGAAGAGCGCGACCGCGAGGCCGCTGAAGGCCGCCGGGCGCCGGCGGAGTTGGCCGAGGGCGAGGAGGAACACTTCGCTCACCCGCTCAGCCGGCCGAGGCGCTCCGCGACCTGGGCAGCTGTGGGGCGGACGAGTTCGTCCACGAGCAGTCCGTCGGCGAGGAGCAGCACCCGGTCCGCGTACCCGGCCGCGACGGGGTCATGGGTGACCATCACGCACGTCTGGCCGTCCCGGTCGACCCCGGCACGGAGCAGGGTGAGGATCTCGTGGCCGGTGGCCCGGTCGAGCGCGCCGGTCGGTTCGTCGGCGAAGAGGACGCCCGGCCGGGAGACGAGCGCCCGGGCGATGGCCACGCGCTGCTGCTGACCCCCGGAGAGCTGTCCGGGGCGGTGCCGCTCGCGTCCCGCGAGGCCGACCCGGGCGACGGCGTCGAGGACCTGGCCGCGGTCCGGCCGGGCGTCGGCGAGCCGGCCGGGCAGCTCGATATTCTGGGCGACGGTCATCGCGGGCATCAGGTTGAACGCCTGGAAGACGAACCCGACGCGGGTGCGCCGCAGTTCCGCCAGTTTCCGTTCCGGCAGCCGGGAGACCTCGGTGTCGCCCCACCGCACGGTGCCCCGGGTGGGGCGGTCCATGCCGGCGAGGCAGTGCAGCAGGGTGGTCTTCCCGGATCCCGAGGGGCCCATGACCGCGGTGAAGGTGCCGGGTGTGAAGGCCACCGACACTCCTCGGAGTGCCTGCACGGTGGCGCCGCCGCGTCCGTACGCGCGGTGCAGGTCATCGGCGCGGGCGGCGGTCGCCGTCCTCGTGTCTGTCGTCGTCTCAGCCATGCCCTCATCCTCGGCGGGCACGGCGGGGCGGGTCGATCGTGTCCGCCCCCGCATCCGGGGTTCGGATATCCGAACCCCGGCGGGGAGGTCAGGGTTTGAGGCTGGAGACCACGTTGGCGGTGGCGGCGACCCCGTTGTGGATCGTGGGCGCCACACTGGTGCCGGCGAGGAAGAAGCCGAGCAGGGCGCAGGTGAGCGCGTGGGTGACCTTGAGCCCGCCGCTGCGCAGGAAGATCACGGCCAGCACCAGCAGGAGCACCACGACTGAAATGGAAACGGCCATCGCCTTCACGTCCCTCCGTCGCCGCACCGGAATTGCGGCGTTCGGCGGACAGTGTGGCGGAATGACCCGTCCGTCCGGGCGTATGGCGGGGCGGCCATACGGGTGGGATTTACGGGTGGGATCCAGGTCGCGTCCAGCCACCGAGGCTCTCGGCGATGCTCGGGTGGCGAACCGCGTCGAGCTCCGGGTCGGCGAGCAGGCCCTCGATCAGCGCACGGCTCCCGAAGACTTCGGTGGCGCTGAGATCGAAGTCGGTGAGGACGAGCCAACTGCCGTCGGCGGCCCACCAGGTGGCGGGGAACCAGGGGTCCGGCATGGTGTCGTGGTGGGCGAGAGCGTCACCGAGCCGGCCCCGCCAGGCCACGAGCCCCGTGTCTCCCACGAGGGCCGCGACGGGTGCCTGGGCGGCGCCGACGAGGGCGTCCGCCCCGTGCGGGGTGTGCCGTGCCAGCCGGTCCACCAGCCGGGCCAGCGTGGCGCGGTCCAGCTCCGCCGGGTCGGGGCCTTCGAGGTCGTCCGTCCCCGCCACGCCCTCGAAGACCAGGTGGGACGGGGTCCCGGTCCAGTCGTCGAGGCGGCGGCCCTCCCGGGCCAGGACCTGGTCCCAGCGGAGTCGTACCGGCCCTTCGTGGATGGGGTGGAGGAGCCAGCAGCGGTCCCCGTACCCGCCTGGGGGCTCGTACCCGCACCCGGCGCCGTCGCTGGTGAGCGCCGCGCGCAGCCCGTCCAGTGGGTCGCCCTCGGTGGCGCGTGTCCAGGTGGTGGTCACGGGGTGTCCTCCGCGGGCAGGCAGTCCTTCCACTCCACCGTACGGTCGCACCAGCGATTCAGCAGGACGCGGTCGTGGCCGACGGCGAGGAGGCCCGCTCCGGTCTCCGTCCGGTAGGCCTCGACGGCGGCGACGAGTGCGGCCGTGGTGGAGGCGTCGAGCATCGCGGTCATCTCGTCGCAGATCAGCCAGCGCGGGCGCAGGGTCAACGCCCTGGCCAGGCAGGCGCGTTGGAGCTGACCGTCGCTGACCTCGTGGGGGCGGCGGGTGAGCAGGTCGGCGGTGAGGCCGACGGCGGGGGCGAGTTCGGCGACCCGGGCGTCCGCCTCGGTGCGGCGGCCGGTGGCGCGGAGGGGTTCGGCGATGATCTCGGCGAGGGTCAGGCGTGGGTCGGCCGCGGTGCGGGGCTGCTGGAACACGACGCCGACGGCGGTGCGGAGTTCGCGCGGTGCGCGGTGGCGCCAGGCGCGGATCTCGGTGCCGTCGAGGACGAGGCGGCCCGCGTCGGGCCGGTGGAGGAGGGCGGCGACGCGGGCGAGGGTGGACTTGCCGCAGCCGCTGGGGCCGAGGAGGCCGACGGACTCGCCGGGGGCGACGGTGAGCGAGGCGCCCCGGAAGACGGGGGCGCGGCGCTCGTATCCGGCGGTGACGGTGTCGAGTTCAAGCACGGGGGTGCTCCGGGTGGTGGCAGGCCACCCCGGCGCGCGGCTCGGGGCGGGTGGCGCAGAGGTCGGTGGCCAGGGGGCAGCGCGGGGCGAAGGCGCAGCCGTCGGGCAGCGCGGAGAGCTCCGGGGGCATGCCGGGGACGGGCGTGAACGCCCGGTCGGGGAGGGCGTCCAGGAGTCCGCGCGCGTAGGGGTGGCGGGGTCCGGTGGGGCCGAAGAAGCGCGGGGCGGGGGCGATCTCGACGATCCGGCCGGCGTACATCACGGCGACGCGGTCGGCGACGCGCGCGGCGGCCGCGAGGTCGTGGGTGATGAGGAGCAGGCCCCGCCCCTCGTCGACGTGGCGGCGCAGTTCGTCCACGGTGCGGTCGACGAGCTCCCGGTCGAGGCCGGTGGTCGGTTCGTCGGCGAGGAGGAGGCGGGCGTCGCCGATGAGCGCGAGGGCGGTGGCGGCCCGCTGGGCGAGGCCACCGGAGAGTTCGTGCGGGTAGCGGTCGAGGTGGCCGCCCGGGAAGGCGGCCCGCTCGGCGGCGTCCTCGGCGGCCTTGCGCCGCGCCCGGCGGGGGGTGCCGGTGAGGGCCCGTACGGTCTCCTCCAGCTGGGACCGTACGGTGCGGACGGGCGTGAGGTGGGCGGCGGGGCTCTGCGGGACGAGCCCGACGCGGCGGCCGCGTACGGTGCGGGCCAGGGTCTTCTCGTCGGCGGTGAGCAGGTCCGTGGGTCCGGCTCCGGAGGGGTCGGCCAGCAGGGCCGTACCGGAGGCCTCCGCGTTGCCCGGGAGCAGGCCGAGGAGGGCGGAGGCGAGGACGGACTTGCCGCAGCCGCTCTCGCCGACGAGGGCGAGGCACTCCCCCGCGCCGAGATCGAAGTCGGCGTCGCTGACGGCGGCGACGCTCCGCCCGCCGCGCAGCCGGAAGCGGACGGTCAGGTCCCGGACGCTGAGGACGGCGTCGTCGGCCCTCCCCCTACCTGTGGCGGGGGGACCCCCAGCGGTGACGGCCGCCAGGGCGCGCAGGACCGTGGGGTCGGCGGCGTTCACAGCATCAGCTCCGATCGGCGGCGCGGGTTGAGCCGGTCGCGCCAGACGCCCGCGAGTCCCGCGATGGCGAGGGTCGGCACGATGAGGAGGAGGCCGGGGAAGAGGGTCGGCCACCAGTCTCCGGCGAGGAGCGAGGAGCGGGCGTTCTGCACGAGGTTGCCGAGGCTCGCCTGGTGGCTGGGGAGGCCGAGGCCGAGGAAGGAGAGCGCAGACTCGTGCCACATGGCGTGCGGGACCATGAGGACGGCGGCGAGTCCGGCCTGCGGCAGGACGGCGGGCAGCAGGTGCCGGACGGTGACGCGCCACCGCGAGGCGCCGCCGGAGACTGCGGCGTCCACGAAGGGCCGGGTGCGCAGCGAGAGGACCTCGGAGCGGACGATCCGGGCGGTGGAGAGCCAGTGGGTGACGGCGACGGAGGCGATGACCGGCCAGACGCCCGGCCTGAAGAGGGCCACGACGAAGATGCCGAGCAGCAGGTGCGGCACGGACGAGAAGGCGTCCACGAGCCGCATCAGGCAGCGGTCGGTCCAGCCGCCGAGCGCTCCGGCGGCCGCCCCGACGGCAGTGCCGACGACGGTGGCGACGAGCGCGGCGACGAGCCCGACGAGAAGCGAGATCCGCAGCCCGTAGACGCAGCGCAGGAGCAGGTCGCGGCCGAGGTCGTCGGTGCCGAAGGGGTGGTCCCAGGACGGCGGCAGGAGCTTCTGCGAAAGGTCGACGGCCTGTTCGTCGAGCTGGACGAGCGGGGGCACGAGGAGGACGGCGAGGAGGACGACGCCGACGGTCACGGCCGAGGTCCACAGCCGCAGGCGGTGCGTGCGGCGGTCAGCCATCGAAGCCCACCCTCGGGTCGGCCAGTCCGTACAGCAGGTCCGAGAGGAGGTTGCCGAGGAGGACGGCCGCGGTGGCGAGCACGGTGAGCGCGGCGAGCAGCGGGAAGTCGACGGAGGTCGCGGCCTGCACGGTGGCGGCGGCGATGCCGGGCCAGCTGAAGACGGTCTCCACGAGCAGCGCGCCGGTGATGAGCTCGGGGACGCGGGAGCCGACGAGGGTGAGCATCGGCAGCATTCCGGAGCGCAGGGCGTGGCCGGTGAGGACGGTGCGGCGGCTGAGGCCGCGGGCGCGGGCGCCGCGGACCGGGTCCTCGTCGAGGGCGTCGCCGACGCCTTGGCGGACGTACAGGAAGAACCAGGGCAGCTGGGAGATCCCGAGGACGAGCGCGGGCAGCACGAGGTGGCGGGCGACCTGGTCGGCGGTGACGGTGTCGCTGGCGGTGTCGGTGAGCCCGCCGGCCGGCAGGACGCCGAGCTTCAGGGCGAAGAACCAGATGGCGAGGAGGCCGAGCCAGAAGGCGGGGGCGGCTTCCAGGGTGTACGCGGCGGAGCTGACGGCCCGGTCGAGGAGGCCGCCGCGGCGGCGGCCCGCGAGGACGCCGAGGAGGGTGCCGAGGACGATGGCGACGGCGAAGGCGGTGACGGCGAGGAGGACGGACCAGCCGAGTCGCTCGGTGATGACCTCGGCGACGGGCCGGCGCATGACCGAGGAGTCGCCGAGGTCGCCGGTGACGGCGGCGGTGAGCCAGTCCCACCAGCGGGTGAGGAGCGGCTGGTCGGCGCCGAGGTTGGCGCGGAGCTGGTCGAGGTTCTCCTGCGAGGCGGTGAGTCCGGCGGTGCCGGCGTAGGCCTTGACGGGGTCGAAGGGGGAGGCCGCGGCGACGGCGAACACCGCGAGGGTGACGGCGAGGAGGACGGGGACGGCGGCCAGGGCGCGCCGTCCCGTCATCCGTGCCATGGCCCCCCAGGGGAGGCGGCGGCTCACTTCTTCGCTTCTCCGGTGCTCTTCGGCTTCCAGCCCTCGACGTTCCACCAGGGTCCGGAGGCGAGGCCGTGGTCGTGCGGCTCGATCTGGGTGCTCAGCCCGTCCCAGCTGTCGTCGACGACGTAGAGGTGGTCGATGTGGGTGAGGAAGGTGTAGCCGGGGTTCGCGGCCAGTTCGCGCTGGACGGTGTCGTAGGCGGCCTTCCGCTTGGCCGGGTCGTTCGTCCGGCGGCCGTCGTCGAGGGCCTTGTCGACGGTCTTGTTGTCGTACCGGGCCATGTTGTTGAAGCCGTCGCCGGCGAGGGAGGACTTCAGGAGCAGGTACTGGTCGAAGTCGGGGTCGCCGGGCGAGCCGCCGCCGGCGAGGACGGCGTCGGTCTTCATGCGGGGCTCGATGACCTCCCAGGTGCCCGCCTGGGTCTTGATGTCGATGCCGGCCTTCTTGGCGTCGGAGGCGTAGGCGAGGGCGTGGTCCTGGCGCAGCTTGTCGCCGGAGAGGTACCAGAGCGGGAACTCGGCGCGGACGCCGTTCTTGACGCGTACGCCGTCCGGGCCGGGCTTCCAGCCGGCCTCGTCGAGGATCTTCTGGGCGCCGGCGAGGTCGTGGCGGCGCTCGGTGCCCTTGGTGAACCAGGGGCTGTCGGTGGGGACGGGCCCGTAGGCGGGCTTTCCGGCGCCTTCGAGGATCTTGTCGACCATGGCCTGCCGGTCGACGGCGATGTCGAGGGCGCGGCGGACGGCGGTGTCGCCGGTGACCTTGTGGTGGGTGGGGAGGGTGACGGTGCGGTAGTCGTAAGTCTTCGCCGCGTACGTCTTCCTCCCCTTGTCCGCCTCGAAGCCCTCGGCGAGGTTGGGCGGGAGGATGGCGCCGTCGAGGTCGCCGGCGCGCAGCCGGGTCGCGCGGACGTCGTCGTCCTTGACGATGGCCATGGTGAACTTCTTCACCTCGGGGGCGCCGTCCCAGTAGGTGGGGTTGGCCTTGAAGGTGAGCTTCTCGCCCTTGGACCAGCCGGTGAGGACGTACGGTCCGGTGCCGATGGGCTTCGTGGTGAAGGCGCCGGTGTTGACGTCCTGCTTCGCGGCGACGTGCTCGGGCGCGATGGCCTGGACGGTGCGCTCGGCGAAGGGCGCGTAGGGGTACTTCAGGGTGAAGACGACGGTGTCGTCACCGACCGCCTCGACCTTCTTGACCGCGTCGAGCTCGGTGCGGGAGGCGTTGTTCGTCTTCGGGTCGAGGATCGTCCGGTAGGTGAAGACGACGTCCTTCGAGGTGAAGGGTGCTCCGTCGCTGAAGCTCACGTCGTCGCGGAGCGTGTACGTGTACGTGAGCCCGTCCGCGGTGATGTGCGGCAGCTTCACGGCGAGGGCCGGCTTCAGCTTCATGTTCTCGTCGAAGGCGAGAAGGCCGTCGAAGATCTTGGAGTTGCCGTCCTTGCCGTAGCCGAGGAGCGGGCTGAGCGTCTCGGGCTCGTAGGCGATGCCGACGACCGCGGAATCCTTGGGGCCGCCGGAGGCCCCGGCGGTGGAGCCGGGGTTCGTGCAGGCCGCCGCGGTGAGTGCCACGGCCCCCGCGAGTATCGCGGTGGCCGTGCCGCGGATGGATCGGGCGGTCATCGTGTCCACACCCCTTTTTGGAGATCAACTGTTATTGCGAACAGCATGCAATTAAACAGCATGTAACGGGGTGTGGACACAGTGGCCCCTTACGGGGATCTGATGACCGCCGCTTGGCGGGCGCCGACGGCCTCCGTTCGGCGGGCGCCGACGGCCACCGCTCAACCGGCGCCGACGGCCTCCGTCCCGGGCGCCGGGAGGTCCACCAGGGCGGCGACCGCGTCCTGGTGGCGGCCCGCCGAGCCCAGGGCGAGCTGGTCGGACTTGGCCCGCTTGAGCGCCAGGTGTGCGGGGTGCTCCCAGGTCATACCGATCCCGCCGTGCAGCTGGACGCACTCCTCGGCGGCGCGGACGGCCACCTTGGAGCAGTAGGCCTGGGCGACCGCCACCGTGAGCGGGGCGTCCGGGCTGCCGGTGGCGAGGGCGTCGGCCGCGGCGCGGGCCGCCGCCCGGGCGCCGACGACGTCCAGCCAGAGCTGGGCCATGCGGTGCTTGAGCGCTTGGAAGGAGCCGACCGGCCGGTTGAACTGGTGGCGCTCGCGGGTGTGCCGGACGGTCTCCTCCAGACACCACTCGGCCAGGCCCAGCTGCTCGGAGGCGAGCAGCCCCGCTCCCGCGAGGAGCCCGCGGCGGACCGCGGCGGCGGCCTCGTCCGGCCCGGCGAGCCGGGTGCCGCCCCCGGCCTCCGTGGTCACCTGCGCGAGGGGGCGGGTGAGGTCGAGCGGGGTCTGCGGCTCGACGGTCGCCTCGGCGGCCGGGACGGCGTACAGGCCGTCGGCGCGGGAGACGAGGAGGACGTCGGCGGCGCCCGCGTCCGCGACGCCGGTGACGGTGGACGGGGTGGAAACGGGCTTCGCGTGCGGGCTCGCGGTGAGCGGGAGGGCGAGGACGGCGACCGTGCGGCCGCTCGCGAGCTCCGCGAGGAGCTCGGCCGCCGGGACGGACTCCCCCGCGAGGGCGAGCAGCGTCTCGGTGGCCACGACCGCGCTCGTCAGGTACGGCACCGGGGTCACCGCGCGCCCCAGCTCCTCCAGGACGACGGCGGCCTCACGGTGGCTCGCCCCCTGGCCGCCGAGCTTCTCGGGTACGAGGAGTCCGGCGGCGCCCATGTCCCCCGCGAGCGCCTTCCAGAGGCCGGGGACGTACGGGCTGTCGGTCTCGATCCGGCCGAGCAGATCCTGGTGGCCGGCGCGGTCGGCGAGCAGGGAGCGAACGGCGGCCCGCAGGTCGTCCTCGGTCTCGGAGTAGAGGAGGTCGAGCTGTTCCGTCCGACCGGTCCGTTCCGTCGCTTCGGTCATCGGGCGAGGTCCTTCCATGCGACGTCCTTGTCGTTGCGGGGCTCGGAGGGCAGGCCGAGGACCCGCTCGGCGACGATGTTGAGCAGGACCTCGGTCGTGCCGCCCTCGATCGAGTTGCCCTTGGAGCGCAGGTAGCGGTAGCCGGCGTCGCGGCCGGTGAAGTCGACGAGGTCGGGACGGCGCATCTCCCACTCGCCGTACAGGAGGCCCTCCTCGCCGAGGAGTTCCACTTCGAGGCCGCTGATGGCCTGGTTGAGCCGGGCGAAGCCGAGCTTCATCGCGCTGCCCTCGGGGCCGGGCTGGCCCGCGACGAGCTGCTGGCGGAGCCGTTCGCCGGTGAGCCGGGCCACCTCGGCGTCGACCCAGAGGTCGAGGAGGCGCCGGTGGAGGTCGTGGGTGCGCAGCTCGGGGCGTTCGCGCCAGGTCGTGGCCGCCTTCCCGATCATGCCGCCCTCGCGCGGGATGCGGGCGCCGCCGATCGAGACCCGCTCGTTCATGAGGGTGGTCTGCGCGACCCGCCAGCCGTCTCCGGGCCCACCGAGGCGGTGGGCGTCGGGGATCCTGACGCCGGTGAGGAAGACCTCGTTGAACTCCGCCTCGCCGGTGATCTGGCGCAGTGGCCGGACCTCGACGCCGGGGTCGGTCATGTCGCACACGAAGTAGGTGATGCCCCGGTGCTTGGGCACGTCCGGGTCGGTGCGGGCGATGAGGATGGCCCAGCGGGCGACGTGGGCGCTGGAGGTCCACACCTTCTGGCCGTCGACCACCCAGTCTCCCCCACCGTCACGGACGGCGCGGGTGCCGAGTGCGGCGAGGTCGGAGCCGGCGCCGGGCTCGCTGAAGAGCTGGCACCAGACCTCCTCCCCCACCCACAGGGGCCGGAGGAAGCGGCGCTTGACCTCCTCGGAGCCGTAGGCGAGGAGGGTGGGGGCGGCCATGCCGAGGCCGATGCCGATGCGCCGCGGGTCGTTGTCGGGGGCGTCCGCGGCGGCGAGTTCGGTGTCGACGACGGCCTGGAGGGCGCGGGGCGCGTCGAGTCCGCCGAGGCCCACGGGGTAGTGCACCCAGGCGAGTCCCGCGTCGAAGCGGGCACGCAGGAAGTCGGTGCGGTCGGTGGTGGCGGGCGGGTGGTCGGCGAGCAGCCTCCGGGTGCGGGCCCGGAGTTCCTCGGCGTCGATCGGGCGCCCGGCACCGGTCAGGCCCCGGGCGTCCGTGTCGGGTGCGGTGTCGGTCACGCGGAGGCTCCTTCCGGGAGGACGACCAGGCGGCCGGTGGTGGTGCCGTCGGCGACGCGCTGGACGGCGTCCGCGGCGCCCGCGAAGGGGACCCGCTCGCCGATGAGCGGCTTGATGAGCCCCTTCGCCGCGTAGGCCGTCAGGGTCTCGTGGCAGCGGCCGATCGAGGCCGGGTCCTTCGCCGCGTACAGGCCCCAGTGGAGGCCGAGGACCGAGTAGTTCTTCACGAGTGCGTGGTTGAGGGCGGGGGCGGGGACGGTGCCGCTCGCGAAGCCGACGATCACGATCCGGCCCTCGAAGGCGACGCACTTGGCGGACTGCTGGTAGGCCTCGCCGCCGACGGGGTCGTAGATCACGTCGGCGCCCCGGCCGCCGGTGGCGGCCTTGACGGCTGCGACCACGTCCTCGGAGCGGCGGTCGATCACCAGGTCGCAGCCGAGGGCGCGGGCGACGGCGGCCTTCTCCGGTCCGCCGACGACTCCGATGACGGTGGCGCCGGCCGCCTTGCCGAGCTGGACGGCGGCGCTGCCGACGCCGCCCGCCGCCGCGTGGACGAGCAGGGTCTCGCCCTCCTGGAGGGCGGCGCGGCGGTGCAGGCCGAACCAGCCGGTCTGGTAGCCGATGTGCAGCGCGGCGGCCTCGGCGTCGTCGAGGCTCTCGGGGGCGGGGAGCAGCCCGGCGGCGTCGGCGAGCGTGTACTCGGCGAAGCCGCCGTGCGGCAGGGCGGCCGTCGTGATGACCCGGCGCCCGTCCTCCGTCTCGGCGCAGACCTCGACGCCGGGGGTGAAGGGCAGCGGGGGCCTGATCTGGTAGTGGCCGCGGCAGAGCAGCGCGTCGGGGAAGTTGACGTTCGCGGCGCGGACTCTGAGGAGGACCTGCCCGTCGCCGGGCGTGGGCGGCTCCACCTCCTCGCGGCGCATCACCACGCCGGGTTCGCCGTTCTCGTACACACGCCATGCCTGCATCCGGAAGCCTCCTCCGTACCGAGCGGTCGGTTGCATACTAAGCGGTCGCTTGCCCCTGGGGGAACGGCTCAGCCCGACTTCTTGGGGCGCGCCCTGACATGCATGCGCTCCCCCTGCGGCCCGAACAGGCTCAGGAACTCCACCGGCCCCTCGACCGTCGGCCCGAACCAGTGCGGGACGCGCGTGTCGAACTCCGCGGCCTCGCCGGCGGCGAGGACGACGTCGTGCTCGCCGAGGACGAGCCGCAGCTTCCCGGAGAGCACGTACAGCCACTCGTACCCCTCGTGGACGCGGGGCTCCGGGGCCTCCGCGGGCTTCTCCTGGATCACCTTGTACGCCTGGAGCCCGCCGGGCTGCCGGGTCAGGGGGTACATGGTGCGGCCGTGGCGCACGATCGGCCGCGCCTTGACCCGGGGGTCGCCGACGGCGGGGGCGCCGACCAGCTCGTCGAGGGGGACCTGGTGGGCGCGGGCGAGCGGGAGGAGCAGTTCGAGACTGGGCTTGCGCTGCCCGGACTCCAGGCGGGAGAGCGTGCTCACGGAGATGCCGGTGGCGGCGGAGAGTTCGGCCAGGGTCACCCCGCGGTCGCGGCGGACGCGGCGGAGCCGGGGGCCCACCTCGTTGAGTACGGCGTCGATGCGGTCGTCGTCTTCGGTCATGACGCAAGTCTTGCAGAAACAGCAAGAACAATTGCCGTTCTCTGAGGACTCGGCGCCGCGCTGATCCTGGGGAGGTCGCGGCGCCGCGCCCTGGTCGAGGACGCGGCCGTGCTCGGCCACCAGGCCGGTGAGACACCCCCTGGAGGACGCGGTGGCCGGCCGGTCGGCCGCTCGGATGAACCGGGGGCGCTGCGGCTGCGCCGCCACGACGCAGGGGTGAGGATCGGTCATGGTGGCCGGAAGCCGACGGGACCAGCACCCGTCCGACGTCAGGGTCGGCAGGACTCACCCTGACGCCGCGGCTCCGGCAGTCTCGGACGACGGAAGGACAGGACACCTCCCATGCTCGGTACGCAGTTCACCACCGGTTCCCCCAGTTGGATCGACCTCGGCAGCCCCGACACCGAGGCCGCCGCCGCCTTCTACGGGGCGGTCCTCGGCTGGGAGTTCCGCTCGGCGGGACCGGACGCCGGCGGCTACGGCTTCTTCCAGCAGGACGGCCTCACGGTCGGCGCGCTCGGCCCGCTCACCGAGGAGGGCGCGAGCAGCGCCTGGACGGTGTACTTCCAGACGCCGGACGCGGACGCCACCCAGAAGGCGGCCGAGTCCGCGGGCGGCACCGTGCGCCTCGCGGCGTTCGACGTCATGGACGCGGGCCGCATGGCGGCCCTCACGGACCCGGGCGGCGCCCGGTTCGCGATCTGGCAGCCGGGAACCGTCCGGGGCCTGGAGCGGACCTCCTCGGCCAACACGCTCGTCTGGGCGGAACTCCACGTCGCCGACCCGGAGTCCGTGCTCGCCTTCTACCGGACCCTGTTCGGCTGGCGCTGGGCCGAGATGGAGGCGCCCGGCATGACGTACCGGGTGATCTCCACCGCCGCGGGCGACCAGGAGGACGCCTCCTTCGGCGGAGTCGCAGAACTCCAGGGCAAGACGCCGCACTGGATCCCGTACTTCGCGGTCGAGGACGCCGACGCGATGGCCCGGACGGCCCAGGGCAACGGCGGCTCGGTCCTCATGCCGGCGGCCGACATCCCCGACGTCGGCCGCATCGCCTGGCTCGCCGACCCCTTCGGCGCCCCCTTCGCGGTGCTGAAGCCGGCACCGATGGGCTGAGCGGCCCGCTCTCAGCGCTAGGGGGTGTCGTCACATTCCCGTCGTCGCCCGAAGGGCGGCCCCGCGGCACCAGACGTTGCGGGGCAGACGGGAATGTGACGACACCCCCTAGCGGGCCGAGGCCGCACGCAGCCGCCGGGCGCCGAGCAGCAGGGCGTCCCAGCCGATCGTCTCGGGTACGGGCAGCAACTCCGCGATCTCCTGGTCCCCGTGGTGGACGAGGAGCAGGCTGCCCTTGACGGTCGTCAGACGGACCTCGGACCAGGGATGGCTCCAGAGCCGGCCGGGCCCGTCCCACAGCTGGAGGCCCCGGTTGGTCATCCTCAGCTCGAACCGGTCGAGCTCCGTCGGCCTGGTCGGCCGCCCGTCCACCACGGGAGGACGGACGGCGTACGCGCTCAGCACGGTCTCGCCCGGTTCGAGCGCCGCCTCACGGATGCCGTCCGTGCGGCCGAACCGCATGCCGATCCAGGTGCCGACGGCGCTGCACGCCAGCAGCACGGGCACTCCCAGCCACCACCACCGCGCGAACGGCTCGACGAGCTCGGGCGGGACGAGACCGATCACGCCGCCGAGCGGCCACACCGCCCCGACGGCCCCGCCGACGACCGCGCCCCGCACCGCCCTTCGGCGTACCAGCCGCTGCCCCTCGCCGTCAGCCGGCTTGGTCACCTGCCGAGCACCCTCGTGCGCCATCTGCCCCCCAGTAGAACGGATTCCCCTGAACGGACCCTAACGGCCGAAGAGTTCGAACGTCACCGCCGGGCGGTCGCCGAAGCGGGCGGCGGCGCGGCTCGTCGCCGAGGTGAGGAAGGAGCGGACGTACTCCTCCGGGTCCTCGTCCGTCAGGGCCTCGATGTAGGCGCGGTGGCAGAGGAGGGAACGGACGGCGCGGTCCAGGCCCGGGGTCGCGTCGACCGCGTGGGTGGGGGTGCTGGAGGCGGCGACCGCGACCCAGCGGACGCCGTTCCAGGGCTCCAGGCCCTGTGCGGTCAGCTCGGGGAAGATCCAGCGGTTTCCGGCGTCGGCCGCCGCGTCGAGCGTGGCGCGGCCGACGGCCAGGTGGTCGGGCGTGTTCCAGGGGGCGCCCGGGCCGCCGCCCCAGGTGTCTCGGTGGTTGAGGGTGATGACGAGCTCCGGGCGGTGACGGCGGATCGCCGCCGCGATGTCCCGGCGCAGGCCGAGCCCGTACTCGATGACGCCGTCACGGTGGTCGAGGAAGTCGACCGTGCGGACGCCGACGACGGCGGCGCTGTCCCGCTGCTCCCGCTCGCGCAGCGGGCCGCAGACGTCCGGGGCGAGGGTGTCGATGCCGGCCTCGCCGCGCGTGGCGAGGACGTAGACGACCTCCTTGCCCTCGTCCGCCCAGTCGGCGACGGCGGCGGCGCAGCCGTACTCCAGGTCGTCGGGGTGGGCGACGACAGCGAGGGCCCGCTGCCAGTCGCGGGGCATGTCCAGAAGGTCCGGGGCGGCGTTCTCGATCATGGACGCAGGATACGGGTCGCGTCCGCGACGGTAGGACGGAACGCTCCGGCGAGGATCACCGAGCGCGAGACGTGGCGCGGGCGGTCGGGGTTGAGTCCGCGCCGGTCGGCGAGGGCAACGGCGAGCCGCTGGGCGCGGACGAGGGCGGCGACCGGGTCGATCGCGTCGGCGGCGAACAGGGCACCGGTGGACTCCACTTCGTCCCGGAGACCCGAAGGCGCGGGGCCGAGACAGCAGACCAGGCTCGTCCGGTCGCTGATGCTGATCGGGCCGTGCCGGTACTCCATCGCCGCGTACGACTCCGTCCAGGCGCGGGCCACTTCGCGGAGTTTAAGCGCCGCCTCGTCGGCGAGCCCCACGGTCCAGCCGGTGCCGAGGAAGGTGAACTGGCCGCGCCGCTCCCAGACCGCGGGGAGCCGTTCGTAGAGGACGAGCTCCGTGTCGGCGATCGCCGGTGCGAGGTCCACCCCGAGCCCCGCGCGCAGGAGTTGGAGTGCCGTGGTGGCGAACCGGGTCTGGACGACGGAGCGTTCGTCGGCGAAGGAGAGGTCGACGGTCTCGTCCCCGAGCCGTCCCGCCGGGCTGTCGGGGACGCCGGTGAGCACGAGGGTCGAGATCCGGCCGGCCGCGCCGGCGAGCAGGTTCACGACCTCCGTGGTCGTCCCGGAGCGGGTGAGGGCGACGATCCTGTCGTAACCGCGGCCGAGCGGTGTCCGGTCCGAGGCGGGGAAGGCATCGGTCTCGCCCGCGCCGAGGGACTCCCGCAGCGCGGCGTAGGCGCGGGCGATGAAGTAGGAGGTGCCGCAGCCGACGACGGCGACGCGCTCGCCCCGGCGCGGCAGCCGGGCGGCGTGGCGGTCGGCGGTCTCGGCGGCGCGCCGCCAGCAGTCGGGCTGGCTGGCGATCTCCGCGGTGACGTGGGTGCTCATGGTCCGGTCCTCTCTCGCAGACTCCCCCGTGGGGTCCGGACCGAGTTCTACCGGCGCCGGTCAAGAGCACACCATGAGCAATAGGCACTCACTGCTTGGACTTTTTCCCGCAGGAGGCGCGGACGACGAGCCGCGGCCGCAGCTGCACCTGGTGGAGCGGGGCGGCGTCGCCCTCTGCGAGGCGGCGGAGCAGGATCTGCGCGGCGAGCCGCCCGAGCTGGTACTTGGGCGGTGAGACGGCCGTCAGCGGGGTCTCCGCGACGTCCGCGAACTCGTTGTCGTAGCTGATCATGGCCAGGTCCTCGGGCACCCGCAGCCCGGCGCGGCGGACCGCCCCGAGCATCAGGGCGGCCTCCCGGTCGCCGAAGCAGAGCGCGGCGGTGACACCCGCCGCGCGCAGGGCGGCGAGGGCCCGGTCGGCGCGGTCCGGGTCCCAGTGGGCCATGACGTCCCGCTCGTACGGCGGCGGTGCGGGCAGGCCGAGGTCGGCGAGCGCCCGGGCGAAGCCGGACTCGATGGGTGCGGTGGTGGGCGCGTCGGTGCGGGCGACGAGCCCGATCCGCTCGTGGCCGAGGCCGTGCAGGTGCCGTACGGCGTCGTAGGCACCGCCCTCGTGGTCGGTGCAGACGTGCTCGGTGGCGTCGCCGGGGCCGTGCGCGGCGAGTCGGCGCTCGACGAGGACGGCGGGCACGGGCAGCGCGAGGAGCTCCTCGGCGCGCCGGCCGGGATCGGTGGCGGTGTGCAGGCTCGGGACGAGCAGGAGCCCGTGGACCCCGTCGGAGAGGAGCCGCTCGACGGCGGCGTCCTCTTCGACGGGGTCGTAGTGGGAGCAGGCGAGGACGAGCCGGGCGCCGTCCGCCGCGAGTTCCTTCTCGATGCCCTGGAGGACGCGCGGGTAGTAGAACGTGGTGTCGGGGACCAGGACGCCGACGATCCGTCGGCCGGTGCCGCCGCGCTCGGGGCGGTGGGCCGCGAAGGTGCCGGCGCCCTGGCGGCGCTCGACGAGGCCGAGGGCGACGAGGTCCTCGTAGGCGCGGCGGACGGTCGTCACCGAAAGGCCGGTCTCGGTGGCGAGGGCGCGCTCGGTGGGGAGTTTGCTGCCGGGCGGCCAGGTGCCGTCGAGGATGCCGCGCCGCAGCTCGGCCATGAGGGCCCGGAACTTCAGCTCCCGGCCGGACGCCGGAGTCTCACGTCGTCCCGCCACCCGGACCCCCTCACGCGGGCCGGCCACGCGCCCGGCTCCAGTACTGATCGATTGCGCGCCGAATCCTATGCCCGACCGGCCGGATCCGGCCCGGGCCTCCACCCTCGCGAGGACGAACGGCCCGCCCCGCGCGGTGACGCGACCGACCCGTACGGGCAGATCGCCACTATCGCCCCCCTGTCACTTCTCCCCGCGGGCGAGGGAGAGCAGGCGGTCGAGGACTCGGGGGCCGCCGGCCCGTACGCCGTCGTGTTCGAACTCGTCGGTCACCCAGGTCCGCAGGCCGCGTACGGCGTTCGCTGTTTCGAGGGAGTGGGCGGTGTCCACGTACATGTCGTCGTGGTAGACGGCGGCGGCCACCGGGACCTCGTTGGCGGCGAGGCGCTCGGGGTCGTAGAGCGGGTCCCAGTCGGCGCGGGCGGCGAGCAGTTCGGCGGTCTCGCGGAGCGGGCGCAGGGCGGGGTCCGTGTGGAAGAGCCAGGGGTGGACGGTCTCACCGGTGAAGAGGAACGGCGCGCCCGAGGAGAGGGCCGCGGCGGCGTCGAACTCGGGGAACTCGCCCCGGACCCGCTCCGCGGCCCAGTCGGTGGGGCCTTCTCCCTGGGCGTAGATGGCCTCGTGGAGGACGGCGTAGAGCGGGTGTCCCGCATACGACAGGTGGGCCTGGACCTGTTCGAGGAAGGCGTCGGCCGGCTCGGGTCCGCCCGGGGCCGGCACGAAGGCGTGTTCCAGGAGCAGATGGAGCTGGTGGGTGCCGTCTCCGGAGCCGAGGAGGATGCCGAGCGACTGGAAGGCCTCGACGGTCAGGAGCCCGCCGCCGGGGAGGGTGACCTCGTGGTCGAGGAGGTGGGCGGCGATCGCCCTGGCGCGTTCGGCGTCCTGCGGGTAGCGGGCGAAGTGGGCCTCGTTCTTGCGCCGGACGCGGGGGTAGGCGGCGCGGTAGACCTCGTCGGCCGTGGCGTACAGGGAGGGCAGGCCCCCGGTCACGAGGACCGTGTCCAGGCCTTCGGGGGCGGTGGAGAGGTAGTGGGTCGCGCAGAAACCGCCGAAGCTCTGGCCGAGGACGGTCCAGGGGGCGCCGCCCGTGAGGCGCCGCCGGATCAGTTCGCAGTCCCTGACGATGGAGTCGGCGCGGAAGTGGGCGAGGTAGCCGGCCTGCTCGGCCGGGGTGCCGCGCAGGGGCAGGGTCTGGCGGTTGGCGGGGGTGGAGCGGCCGGTGCCGCGCTGGTCGAGGAGGAGGACGCGGTATTCGCGTACGGCCCGGCCGAGCCAGGCCTGCGGCCCGACGAAGCGGCGGGCGCCGAAGCCGGGGCCGCCCTCCAGGTACACCAGCCAGGGGAGTCGCTCCCGGTCCTTGCCGGCCGACCCGCTCGCGACGAGCTCGCGGCCGTAGATCTCGATCCGCTCGCCGTCGGGGCGGGTGTGGTCGAGGGGGACGGGGAAGCGGTGGTCGGTGAGGACGAGTCCCGGCTGGCGGTAGGTGGTCAACGCTGCTCCTGCTCCTGATCGGTACGCCCCCGCCAGGACAGTGGATCACATGGCGGGGGCGTACCGGGGCCGGGCGCGGTCAGGAGGTGGGGAAGGAGTCCGCCGTCCTGATGCGGTCGCGGATCCAGACGCCGGCGGGCTTGAGGGAGCCGGTGCCGGTCCAGCTTCCGCCGGAGGCGCAGGTGCCGGGCTTGAAGACGGCGCCGCTGCGCTCGTCGTCGGAGAAGTTCCAGTTGACCCAGCTGATCTTCTTCGCGGCCATCAGGTCGAGGTACTTCTTCGTCATGGTGAAGTCGTTCGCGCCCTCGCCCGCGTAGTTCTGCGTGCCGAACTCGGTGACAAAGACGGGCAGTTTGCCGGCGGCGCGGGAGAGGGTGTTCAGGTACTCCTCGCGGTGGGAGGCCGCGTAGAAGTGGAAGGTGTACATGATGTTGGCCGCGTTCACCGGGTTGGACACGACCTCGGACTCGTTCGCCCCTTCCGAGACTCCGAGCGAGGACCAGGCGCGTGTGCCGACGAGGACCGGGGTCTCGGCGTCCTTGGCGCGGATGACGGGGATGAGCTGCTCGGCGTAGCTCTTGATCCGGGACCAGGAGACGCCGCTGGGTTCGTTGGCGATCTCGTAGAGCAGGTTGGTCTTGGAGCCGTGCCGCTTGGCGATCTCGGTGAAGAAGGTCTTGGCGCGGGCGAGGTTGTGGTGGGGGTCGCCCGGGTCGAGCATGTGCCAGTCGACGATCACGTACATGCCCCGCGCGGTCGCCTGCTCGATGAGCGAGTGGGCCAGGTCGGTGTACTTGCGGGGGTCGGTCTCGTAGCCGTCCTCCTGGACGTACGTGGAGACGCGCAGGACGTCGGCCTTCCAGTCCCTGGCGAGGGCGTCGAGGGAACCGCCCGTCAGGCACTGGGAGTACCACTGGGTGCCGTGGCTGGACATGCCGCGCAACTGGATCGGGTTGCCGTACTTGTTGCAGAGCTTGGTGCCGCAGACCTTGAGCTGTCCGTTGATCTCGGCGGGGGTGGAGGCGGCGGCGCGGGCTGGCGCCGCGCTCACGGTGGCCGGTGCGGCGGCGAGGCCGACGAGCAGGGTACCGAGGGCGGTGGCGGCGACGCCGAGGCGCCGGAGCCCGGCGCGAGGGCGGGGACGGGGGCGGGGTCGTACGGATCGTGCCGAAGTCATGGGGGTCTCCCGGAACGATGAACGAGGAAGAGGGATGTCAGACTGGAAGGAAACCTTCCTAACGAATGAATAGCAGGGCTCCGGAGCACCTCGCAAGGGTCATGACAAGAGACGCTGTTCAGCAGGCTGACTTCCCTGCTCCGGCCCTCTCAGTGCGGGATCAGGCCCTTGCCGGCGAGATAGTCGCGTGCCACGTCCTCGGGGAGCCGGCGCCAGCTGTCCACCCGTTCGTTGAGCGCCGCCAGATCGGCCGTGGTCAGGACGGTGTTGAGGCGGTCCAGGGCGCCCGTGACGTCCTCTCCCCCGGCGCGGGCGCGATTGACGACGGGCACGATGTGGTCGGCGTTCTGGAGGTTCTTGTCGTCGGCGAGCAGGACGAGCCCGAACTCGTCGAGCGTGGCGTCGGTGGTCGTCGTGAGGACCAGCTGGTCCTCACCGCTCTGGACCGCCTGCTTCGCCTGGGTCGTCCCGACCCCCTTGGGGTCGACGGCGGTCACCTCGATCCCGTACACCTTCGTCAGGCCGGGCGCGCAGTACGGCCGCTGGACGCACTCGTCCCCGGCTGCGAGGCGGACGGGCAGTCGGGTGGCGCCGAGGTCGCTCAGGGTCTTCAGCCGGTGCTCGGCGGCGAAGGCGGCCGTGACGGCGAAGGCGTTCTGGTCGACGGCGCGGCCGGGGTCGAGGACGGTGAGCCCGCGCGGTCCCGCGAGCGAGCGGAGCGCGGTCATGGTCGCGGCCAGGTCGGGCGAGCCGACGGTCGGCGCCTCCGCGCCGTTGACCTTGGCGTTCAGCCAGTCGGCGAAGGTCGCCGCGTACTCCGGCACGACATCGATCTGACCGTTCTCCAGCGCGGGTCCGTACAGCTCGCGGTTGGTGACCGAGAGGATCTTCGTGCGGTAGCCGACCTGTTCCAGGAGCAGGGCGTACATCTGGGCGAGCAGGTCGCTCTCGGTGAACCCGGCCGAGCCGACGACCAGGCGGCGGCTGTCGCCGGGCGGCCCCGTGACCTCGCCCTGCTCCTCCAGGCTCGGGCCCTCGGCGCAGCCGGAGAGCGACAGCGCGAGCGAAACCGCGACGGCGAGCAGCAGGCGCCCACGGGCCCTCCTCACGCGCCGCTCCCCCGTGCCCCGGCGGGTGCGAGGCGCTGGACCCCCTCGAAGACGCCCTCCACCAGGAGCGCGAGGGCGGCGACGAGGAGGGCGCCGGCGACGACCTGCGGGGTGGAGGCGAGGTTGAACCCCGCCGTGATGATCCGGCCGAGGCCGCCGCCCCCGGCGAGCGCGGCCACGGTGGCGGTGGCGACGAGCTGGACGGCGGCGATCCGGACGCCGGTGAGGACCATCGGCAGCGCGAGCGGCAGTTCGACCCGGGCGAGGGTCTGAGCGCCCGTCATGCCCATGCCGCGAGCGGCCCGTACGACGTCGGCGTCGACGCCGCGCATCCCGACGTACGCGTTGGTGAGCAGTGGGGGCACGGCGAAGAGGACGAGCGCGATGATCGTCGGCCACTCGCCGTACGGGCCGAGCGGGCTGAGGAGCAGGAGGACGAGGACGGCGAAGGTCGGCACGGCGCGGCCCGCGTTGGCGAGATTCACGGCGAGCGCGCCACCCTTGCCGAGGTGACCGAGGACGAGGGCCACGGGCAGGGCGACGAGGCAGCTGAGCGCGAGGCAGACGACGGTGAGGAGGAGGTGCTCGAAGAGGCGGTGCCAGACCCCGTTCTCGCCGGACCAGTGCGCGGCGGTGGTGAGCCAGGACCAGGCGTCGGTCAGCGTGGTCACGCGGCCTGCCCCCGTGTCCACGGGGTGAGGAGCCGCTGCACGCCGAGGAGGAGCAGGTCGGCGACGACGGCGATGATCACGCAGAGGGCGGAGGCGGTGAGGACCTGGGCCTTGAAGTAGGTGTTCATCCCGGCGTAGATGAGGTTGCCGAGGCCGCCGTGGCCGACGATCGCGCCGATGGTGACGAGGGAGACGGCGGAGACGGTGGCGATGCGCAGCCCGGCCATGACCGCGGGCAGCGCGAGGGGCAGTTCGACGGCGAGGAGGAGGCGGACCGGCCCGTAGCCGAGGCCGCGCGCGGCCTGCCGCGTCTCCTCGGGGACGGCACGGAGGCCTGCGAGGACGTTCCGTACGAGGAGGGTGAGCGAGTACAGGACGAGCCCGGCCACGACCAGGGAGGCGGAGAGGCCGTACACGGGCAGGAGCAGCGAGAACATCGCGAGGGCCGGGATCGTGTACAGGACCGTGGTGATCCCGAGGACGGGCCCGGCCGCCCAGCGCCAGCGGCGCGCGAGGACCGCGAGGGGCAGCGCGAGCAGCAGGGCGAGGGCGACCGAGACGCCCGTCAGCTGGAGGTGCTGGACGACGGCGTCCGTCAGGATCTCGTCGCGTGTGGACACGTACGCGCCACAGATCCAGTCGTTGCGGGCGAGGCAGTCGTCGGGCGGCGCGGTCACCTGTCCATTGCAGGCGGTGCCGGGGGCCTCCCGCACGCCGGCCGGGCCGTTCGGGTGCTCGGGGACGTCGGCCGGACCGGCCGGTGATCAGGTACGCGGGCGGGGCCGACCGGTGTGCAGGCACCGTCCGGTACTCGGGTACGCGCACCGGGTCGGCCGGGGATCAGGCACCGTCCGGTGATCAGGAGGCGCGACCGGGCCGGCCGGGGGGTCAGGCACCGTCCGGTGCTCAGGTACGCGCACCGGGTCGGCCGGGGATCAGGCACCGTCCGGTGATCAGGAGGCGCGACCGGGCCGGCCGGTGATCAGGCCTCCTTGAGGACCGACAGGACGTTTCCCGCGGGGTCCGTGAACCAGGCGATCGTCGGTTGGCCCTCCCCGCCCCGCATGATGCCCTTCTCGTCCGCGTCGAACTCGGGGTAGCGCTCCATGGTCACCCCGCGCGCCGTCAGGTCGTCGACGGCCCGGTCGACGTCGTCGACCTCGAAGTTGAGGATCGTGAACGAGGCGGGGGTGTGGTTCTCCTTCGGGTAGACGAAGATCCGGGCCCCGCCGGCCAGGGTGAGGAGGAGCATGCGCATGTCGCCCACGCCCTGCTCTTCCACCTTCAGTCCGAGGGTCTCGCCGTAGAAGCGCCGGGCGGCGTCGATGTCGTCGACCGAGAAGCCGCTGAATGCCGAGGTCTCGCCGAACATGTCGTGCTCCCTTCCGGGGAACTCGTCCGAGGTCCCCTTCCAGGATCCGCCGACGGGCCGCGAAGCGCTCAGGAGCGCCCGAAAGGACCGGTCAGGGCGCGATCGGCAGCTGTCGCTTGTGCTCGGTGAGCTCGTAGCGGCGGACGATCGAGGCGAAGGCGGCCTCCGCGACCGGCTTGCCCTCCAGGAAGTCGTCGATGTCGTCGTACGTGACGCCGAGCGCGTCCTCGTCGGGCTTGCCCGGGTCCAGGGTCTCCAGGTCGGCCGTCGGGACCTTCCACACCAGTTCGCCGGGGGCGCCGAGCTCGGCGGCGACCGCGCGGACGCGCCGCTTGGTGAGACCGGTGAGCGGGACGACGTCGGCGGCGCCGTCGCCGAACTTGGTGAAGAAGCCCGAGACGGCCTCGGCGGCGTGGTCGGTGCCGACGACGAGACCGGCGTGGGCGCCGGCGACCGCGTACTGGGCGATCATCCGCTGGCGGGCCTTGATGTTGCCCTGCACGAAGTCCTCGTGGTGGGCGTCGCGGAAGACGACCCCGCCCGCGAGGGCGGCCGCCAGGGCCGCGTCGCTGGCGGCCTTCACGTCCACCGTGAGGACCTGGTCGGCGCGGATGAAGCCGAGGGCGGTCTGGGCGTCGCTCTCGTCGGCCTGGACGCCGTACGGCAGGCGCATGGCGTAGAAGGTCGCGTCGTGGCCGGCGGCCCGGACCCGCTCGACGGCGAGCTGGCAGAGCCGGCCTGCTGTGGTCGAGTCGACGCCACCGCTGATGCCGAGGACGAGGGAGCGCAGCCCGGTGGAGGTGAGGCGCTCGGCGAGGAAGGCCACTCGGCGCTCGATCTCCACGGCCGGGTCGAAGGTGTCGGACACCTCGAGGTCCCGGGCGATCTGCTGCTGGAGGGCGGTGGACGCCGGGTCGGTCACGGGGTTCTCCTCGTCGGGGCGGGCTGCGGACTGCCGAGGTCGACTCTACGCACCGGGGCCTGGGGGTGTCGCCCGGCCCCGGCCCCGGCCGCTCCCCGGCCCGGGCGGCCTCGGGGGTGGCGGGCGCTTCGGGGGTGGCGGGCGCCTCGGGCGCCTACGGGGGGGCTTCGGCGGCGTCGGGGGCTCGCGTGGCTCCGGGGGGCTGGCGGCTTGGGCGGCGTCGCGGCCCCGACGGCTTCAGGGGCGACGGCGGCTTGGGCGGCGTCGCGGCCACGCCGGCTTCAGGGGCGCTGACCGCTTGGGCTGCTTCGCGGCCCCGGGCGGCTCAGGTGGCTTCGGGGGTGCAGAACACCTCTACGCGCTGGACGAGGTTGTTGGCGAAGCCGCCGCGGTTCCACGGCGCGGCGAGCGGCTGGACGTGCCCCTCGGCGTCGGTAGCCCGTACCGCGAGGTGGTGGTGCCCCGGTGTCGCGGTCCAGGTCGTACGCCAGGACTGCCAGGCCCAGGGGTGCGCGGGGTCGCGTTCGAGCACGGCGTCGGTCCAGACCGCGTCGCCGTCCTCGCCGACCCCCTCCCCGAACTCGCCGATCTCGACCCGCGTGACCCCTCCATGGCCTGACCAGGCGCGCCCGGCGAGCGGGACGGGCCCGGGGCGGACGACCCGGGCGCGGGACATGAAGTCCGGGAAGCCGGGCGGGATCATCAGGGCGCGCGGCGCGATGAGGGTGACGGGCGTCCCGGGGTCGTCCCCCTCCGCTGTCGTCCGGATGCGGTAGGCCACGCTCTGCTGGAAGCCGGTGTACGGGGTGTCGGTGACCGTGATGTCGTGGAGCCACTTCACGTGGGCCATGCCGTACCAGCCGGGGACGACGAGCCGGAGCGGGCTGCCGTGCTGCGGTGGCAGGGGCGCGCCGTTCATGGCGTACGCGACGAGGACGTCCCGCGCCGGCTCCGCGGCGACCCGCAGGGGCAGGCTGCGCCGGTAGTCCTGCTCGACGCCCCGCTCCACGCCGTGGTCGGCTCCGGTGAACACCGCCTCGACGGCGCCCTCGGCGGTCCCGGCCTCCGCGAGGAGCTCCGCGAGCGGGACGCCCGTCCAGTCGGCCGTGCCGACGGCCTCGACGAGCCAGGGCTGGCTGACGGGCCGGGGCGTGAGGCGGGCGCGGCCGTTGCCGGCGCACTCCAGGGTCACTCGGCGGGTGACGGAGGGGCGGGCGCGCAGCGCGTCCAGGTCGAGGGAGAGCGGTCGCCGGACCCGGCCGCCGACGGTGAGCCGCCAGCCGTCGGGGTCCGTGGCGGGGATGTCGTAGTGCACGAGGACGTAGTGGAGGCCGGGCGGGGTCACGTCGTACCGCAGCGCCTCCAGCGGCAGCCCGTGGTTGCGGGCGGCGAGGGCGAGCTCCTGGACGGAGATGCCCTCCTCGGGGTCCGCGAGCCGCCCCGGCCCGCTGACGCCGCCCGGCGCGCTCAGGGATCCTTCCATGCCCTCATGGTGCGCCGGGCGGCTCGGGGTGTCCTGTCGGTGGGAGCGGCAGCGGTCGGCGGCGAGGGCCTTCGCCCGCCCCCCGGGGGGCGATCCGGCCGTCAGGCATGCGGGCCCGCCGGAAGCGGCAGCCCGAAGGCCCGCGGGCCTTCGGGCTGCCGGGAGGAGCGGGGCGGCGGACCCGTCGTCAGGCCTGGGGGAAGCCGCGGAGGGCACGGTCGAGGCCGTCCTGCGGGAGGCCCGTGAGGGCGCGCAGGAAGATCTCCTCGTACGCGGGCTCGCCGATCGTCGCGCGGGCCGTGTCGGTGTACTTCTCGCGGAGGGCGCGCAGGCCGGGCAGGCCGCGCCGTGGCTGGCCGGTGGAGCGCCAGTAGGCCTCGCCCGTGCCGGAGACGTCGGCCGCCCGCTCGCCGTCGCCTGCGGCGGCGAGGGCCGTGGCGAGGACATCGAGGCCGAGGGCGACGCCGAGGCTCGCGCCGAGCCTCCGGGTGCCTTCGAGCATGGCGCGGGCGTGTCCGGCGGCGTCCGCGGGTGCGCCTTCCAGGAGGCCGGTGAGGGCGAGCTGGTACTCCAGGGCGGTGCGGGTCCAGTGCTCGTCGAGCTGCTCGCAAAGGGCGTGGAGCGCGAGGGCCCGCTCACGGGCCTCGGCGAGCCGGCCGAGACCGGTGAGGGCGAAGACCCGCACGAGGCCGCAGCGGAGGCGGGCCGCGGAGTCGGCCGGTCCACCGGGCACGGAATCGAGGACGTGGTCCACGACGACGAACGCGGCCATGGGGCGGCCGGTGGTCAGGGCGAGCAGCCCCGCGAGGGCGGCGGCGTCCAGGGTGAGGTCGCCGGGGCGCGGCCGGGTGATCTCCGCGTACGGGTCGGGGTGCGGGTGCGGGCCGGGTACGGCCGCGCGCTCCGTCCCCAGGGCCTCCTCGTACTCCGTGTAGCGGGCCTCTCGGGCGCAGCGTTCGCTGACGTCCTGGGCGGGGCCGAACTCGCCCTGGAGGACGAGGGTCACGCCGAGCGCCCAGAGGGCGCGGGCCCGGGCCCGGCCGCGCGATCCGCTGAGGAGCAGGGCCTGTTCGAGGCCGTCGCGGGCCTCTCTGAGGCGGCCGCGGCAGGACCAGGCGAAGGCGACGGAGCCGACGAGGTCGAGGGCCGCGTCGGGCTCCGTGCGCAGCAGCCGGTCGAGGGCGGTGCGAAGGTCGGTGTGGTGGGCGTCGACGCTGCGGTACCAGCGGAGCTGACGGGCGCCGAGCCATTCGGTGTCCGCGCGGCGCGCGAGGCCCCGGAAGTGGGCGGCGTGCCGGTCGGCGACGGTCCCGGTCTCGCCGGTCCGCTCCAGCCAGGTCGCCCCGTACGCGCGGATGGTGTCGAGCATGCGGTGGCGGCCGGAGGCGTCGGGCGGACGGACCACGGAGGAGCGGACGAGTCCGTCGAGGGCCTCCGGCAGGGTCGCGGGGGTCAGCGGGCCGCCGGAGCACACGGCGAGGGCCGACGCGAGGTCGAAGGGGCCGCGGAAGACGGAGAGGCGGGCCCAGAGGAGGCGTTCGAGCGGGGAGCAGAGCTCGTGGCTCCAGCCGATGGCGGCGCGCAGGGTCTGGTGCCGGCTCGGCCACACCCGCTGGGTGTGCGCGAGCAGGTCGAAGCGGGCTCCGGGCGGGGTGTCGAGGCGGGTCCCGAGCTGGTCGCGGACGGCCTCGGCGCCCTGGAGGCGGATCTGTGCGGCGGCCAGCTCCAGGGCGAGGGGGATGCCTTCCAGGCGTACGCAGATCTCCCCAGCGGGCCCGGCGGCGGGGAAGTCCTCGCCGGCGGCCCGGCGGAGCAGCTCCAGGGCGTCGCGCCCCGCGGGCGGCAGCGGGTCGAGGGCGACGATCCGTTCGCCCTCGACGCCGAGGGGGCGGCGGCTGGTGGCGAGGACGGTGAGTCCGGGGGCGGCGGCAAGGAGTTCGGCGACGAGCCGGGCGCAGGGTTCGGCGAGGTGCTCGCAGGAGTCGAGGACCAGGAGCAGCCGGTCCTCGGCGAGTCTGCGGCAGAGCGCGGTGCTCGCCATGCCGGGGGTGTGGTCGGAGAGGTCGACGGAGTCGGCGACGAGCGCGACGAGGAGCCGGTCGCCGTCGAGGGGGGTCAGGTCGGTCCACCAGGCGCCGTCCGGGAACCGTTCGGCGACGCGGTGCGCGGAGCGCAGCGCGAGCCGGGTCTTGCCGACTCCGCCGACGCCGGTCACGGTGACGAGTCGGTGCTCCGCCAACGCGGCGGATATTCGGCCCAGTTCCGTGCGGCGCCCCACGAACCCAGGGTTCTCGTCCGGAAGATGTCCACGCACGGAAGCAGTGTCCCTCATCTTGGGCTCGAACGGACCGGCTGAACCTCTTCGTTACGCATCTTGTCCGGCATCTGACCGTCATTCTGCGTCGTTCCCGGTCATCCCCCGTCGTTCCCCGGTCACTTCACGGTCACGACCACCGAGTGCCACCCCTGCGCCCCGTCGGGCATGGTGTCGGTGCGCTCTTCCGGCTGGGTGACGCCGGTGCCGTCGGTGGCGCGGACGGTGAGGGTGTGGCGGCCGGGGGTGGCCTCCCAGGGGTACGTCCACTGGCGCCAGGTGTCGGGGCTGTCCTCGGCGGCGAGCCGGGCGTCCCGCCAGGGTCCTTCGTCGATCCGTACCTCGACCCGGCGAATGCCCCGGTGCTGGGCCCAGGCGACCCCGGCGATCATCACGGTGCCGGCGGCGGGGCGGGCGAGGGGGCGCGGGGTGTCGATGCGGGACTGGGTCTTGACGGGTGCCTGGGCGGCCCAGCCGCGCGGGACCCAGTAGGCGTCGTAGGCGTCGAAGGTGGTGAGCTCGATCGAGGTGATCCACTTGCAGGCGGAGACGTATCCGTACAGACCAGGGACGAGCATGCGGACGGGGAATCCGTGGGTGAAGGGCAGGGGTTCGCCGTTCATCCCGAAGGCGAGGAGGGCGTCGCGGCCGTCCATGACGGCCTCGACGGGGGTACCGATGGTCATGCCGTCGACGGAGCGGGCGACGAGCTGGTCGGCGGGACCGCCCTCGGACGGCGGGCGGACACCGACCTCGCGGAGCAGGTCGGCGAGGGAGACGCCGAGCCAGCGGGCGTTGCCGACGTACGGACCGCCGACCTCGTTGGAGACGCAGGCCAGGGTGATGTCCCGCTCCACGATCCGCCGGGTCATCAGCTCCGGCAGTGTGAGGGTGAGTTCCTCGCGAACGCCGCTGCCGTGGACGCGCAGCCGCCAGCGGTCGGCGTCGACCCGGGGCACGACGAGCGCCGTGTCGACCCGGTAGAAGTCGCGGTTGGGCGTCACGAAGGGGCTGATGCCGGGCACTCGGAGCTGGGCCCCGGCGGGTACGGCCGGGGCGGGGGACGCGGGCTTCGGCAGCCGCAGGGCCGCGCGGGAGGCGGCGGCGTTCTCCTCGACGGGGCTGCCGATCGCCCTGGCGACGGCGGCGGCGCCGGTCGCAGCGAGCCCGGCCGACAGGCCCACGACCAGGAAGTTCCGGCGGTCGGCCTGGGCGGCCCCGGATCCGGCGCGGGCCCTCCGGGCGAAGAGGAGGCCGATCAGGCCGTAGAGCAGGATCGCGCCCACCACGGCACCCACGAGCGAGGGCACGGCGTCGAGGGCGGAGTCCGAGTCGGGGCGGGTGACGGCGGCCAGGGCCCCGAGGACGCCGAAGGCGCCGACCGCGGCCGATCCGAGCAGACGGTGGCGCAGGGCGAGGAGCCCGATGCCGACGGCGAGGAGCCCGAGGACGACCAGGATGCCGAGCTGGAGGACGGCCTTGTCGCTCTCGCCGAACTCGCGGATCGCCCACTCCTTGACGGCCGCCGGGGTCTGGTCGACGACGGCGCCGCCGACGGCGGGGACGGGGCCGGCCTCGGGCCGCACCCAGTGGGCGGCGATGTCCGCGACGGCCAGCGAGACGTATCCGGCGAGCAGACCGCCGACGGCGGCCAGGAGTCGGTCCGTACGGGTCGGTTCGCGGGGTGACTCGGAGGGGGTCATGTTCCTCATTCGGCATCGACGGCGGTCCGGATGGGCCGGTTCACCTGGAAGGCGGACGGCTGTGCGCTGCCGGCGCCACCCATGGACCGGCCGCGCGGACCGCCTTATATAGGCTGATCGTGTGGCCAGTACAGAGGATTCCGAGACCGGTGGAACCGCGCCCGGTGGCGCGCCGGGTGACGCTCAGAGTTTCGCCCGCGCACTGCGGCGGACGAACGGCGAGATCAATCGGCTGGTGCACGGTTTCGCGGCCGCCCAAGGACTGCATCCCACGGACGTGCAGGCGCTCTCGGTCGTGCTGGACAGCCCGGAGCCGCTGACGCCGGGCCGCCTGAGGGAACACCTGGGCTTGACTTCGGGCGCGGTCACGGCCTGCCTCGACCGGCTCGAGCGCGCCGGGCACATCCGCCGCTCCCGGGAGAGCGCCGATCGCCGGGTCGTCCACGTGCACTACGTGGACGGCGCGAAGGCCGCCGCGCGCAGCTACTTCATGCCGCTGGCACAGGCGGCGGAGCGGGCCCGGCTGCGGTTCGACGACGAGGAGCTCGCCGCGGCCGTGCGGTTCCTGGAAGCCCTCAATGAGGAACTCGGCGACCTGCGGGTCCCCCGCCGCTGACCGGGACGTCCCGCGGGCTCCCACCACCTCATCACGGCCCCGGCACCCCCATGCCTCTTCACGCGGAAGCTCCATGATTCAATCTCTCTCAATCATTGAGATACTTTTTCCTTGAGATACCGATTCCGTGTCGAGAGACCCCTCCCCTGGAGTCCGCATGCCCCGCCCCATGCGATGGGCCGCCCGTCTGCTGCCCCTCGTCCTGCTCGTCCTCTGGCTCGCCGTCGGCGGCGGCCTCGGCCCCTACGCGGGGAAGCTCGGCGAGGTGGCCACCAACGACCAGGCCGCCTTCCTCCCGCGCAGCGCCGAATCCACCCGGGTGATCGAGGCCCAGCGGGCCTTCCGCCAGGAGGAGACGCTCCCCGCGCTCGTCGTCTGGACCTCGCCCGGCGGCGGGCGGATCGGCCCGGAGGCGCAGAGCGCCGCCACACGGGCTCTGACCACGCTCGCCGGTCGCCCCGGAATCGTCGGCACGCCGTCCCCGGCCCTCCCCTCCGAGGACGGTGAGGCGCTGCGCGGAGTCGTCCAGCTCCGTCCCGACCTCGGCGAGGAGCTGGCGCCCACGCTCGAAGCGATCGGAAAGGCCGCCTCCGCGGTGCCCGGGACCGCCGTCCAGCTGGCCGGTCCCGCCGCCACCCAGGCCGACCTGTCGGACGCCTTCGCCGGCATCGACGGGCTGCTGCTCGCGGTCGCCCTGGTGACGGTGCTGCTCATCCTGCTGCTCGTGTACCGCAGCGTGCTGCTGCCCCTGATCATCATCGTCGGCGCGGTGCTCTCCCTGGCTCTGGCCTGCGCCGTCGTCTACGTCCTCGCCGACCACGGCGTCGTCCGGGTCGACGGCCAGGTCCAGGGCATCCTGTCCATCCTGGTGATCGGCGCCGCCACCGACTACGCCCTCCTCCTCGCCGCCCGCTACCGCGAGGAGCTCGCCCGCCACGAGGGCGACCGCTTCCCGGCCATGCGCGCGGCGCTGCGCCGGTCCGCCGGGCCGATCACGGCCAGCGCGGCCACCGTCGCGCTCGGCCTGCTCGCGCTGCTGTTCAGCGATCTGACGAACAACCGGGCCCTCGGACCGGTGGGCGCCATCGGCATCGTCTGCGCGGTCCTGAGCACCCTGACCTTCCTGCCCGCCGTCCTGGTCCTGCTCGGCCGCGCCGCGTACTGGCCGGCCAAGCCCCGCCCGTCCGACGCCGAGGGCGGCGGCACCGGCATCTGGCGGCGGGTCGCCGCACTGGTGGACCGGGCGCCGCGCAAGGTCTGGGCGGCGACGCTCGCCGGACTGCTCGCCTGCGCCGCCTTCGCCCCGGTCCTGGAGTCCAAGGGCGTTCCGCTCGACGAGATCTTCGTGAACGACGCCCCTTCCGTGGCCGCGCAGGAGACGCTCGGCCGGCACTTCCCCGGCGGGGCGGGCAATCCGGCGATCGTGATCGCCGGGGCCGGCGAGCTCGCCGAGGTGACGGCGGCGGCCGAGAGCGTCGAGGGAGTGGACTCGGCCGATGCCGTGACCGCCTCCGGCCGGCCCGGCGCGGGTGCGCCGCTGGTGGTCGACGGGCGGGTCCGGATCGACGTCACCCTGGCCGACGCGGCGGACAGCGAGGCCGCCGCGGCGACCGTCGCCCGCCTCCGCTCGGCCGTGCACGCCGTGCCGCGGGCCGATGCCCTGGTCGGCGGCTACACGGCGCAGCGCTACGACACCCGGGAGACCGCCGAACGCGACCGGACGCTGATCGTGCCGGTGGTGCTCGCCGTCATCCTGACCATCCTCGTCGGCCTCCTCCGTTCCCTGCTGATGCCCCTGCTGCTCGTCGCCACGGTCGCCCTGAACTTCCTCGCCACACTCGGCGTCTCGGCCGTGGTCTTCCAGCACGTCTTCGGATTCACCGGTACGGATTCCTCGGTCCCCCTCTACGGCTTCGTGTTCCTGGTCGCGCTCGGCGTGGACTACAACATCTTCCTGATGTCCCGGGTCCGTGAGGAGTCGCTGCTGCACGGGGTCCGGGAGGGCGTCCTGCGCGGTCTGACCGCCACCGGCGGGGTCATCACCTCCGCCGGTGTCGTCCTGGCCGCCACTTTCGCGGCCCTGGGTGTCATCCCGCTCGCCTTCCTGGTGCAGATCGCCTTCATCGTCGCGTTCGGCGTCCTCCTGGACACCCTCGTCGTCCGCTCGCTGCTCGTACCGGCGCTCGTCAGGGACCTCGGCCCCGTCGCGTGGTGGCCGGGCGAGCTCAGCCGACGCGCGACGGGTCCCGAGAGCACCGGTCCGGCTCGGGAGGAAACCGGCGCCGGGACTCCGTGACGATCGGGCCCAGGACCGCGGGGCGGCCTGGGCCCGCGCCTTCCGGCGGTGCGCTCAGAACGTGTAGCCGTCGGGGCGGACCAGGAGGGTGGAGCGGTCCGCGGGGTCGGTCCAGGTCGCCCGTATGAGGCGGGCCGGACCGGTCGGGGAGGAGGGCGCCGGATCGGGCCGCGCGCCCTCGGGACCGATCAGGACGAACTCGCCCTCGCGCAGCAGCTCGTACAGCCTGCCCTCGCGGAGCTCCAGGTCGGGGACGCGCCGGGTGTTCCGGCCGTAGGAGATCCCAAGCCCGCTGACCATGCCCAGTGCCTTGGCGGAGGCGGCCGGGACAGCAGCAAGGATCCGTGCGGCGAGCGCCCGCAGGGTGCGCTGGAGCGGCCCGCGGGCCATGGCGAGCCGGACGATGGCTCCGCTGCTGCGGAGCACCATGGCTCCGACAGGGTGCCGCTCGGACTGGTAGCTGTCGAGAAGGGCCTCGGGGTCGGGAGCGTCGCCGCGCAGTGCGGCGACGAGCTTCCAGGAGAGGTTCGCCGCGTCCTGGAGGCCGGTGTTCATCCCCTGACCTCCGGCCGGGGAGTGCACGTGGGCGGCGTCCCCGGCCAGGAAGACGCGACCGGCGCGGTAGGCCGGGACCTGGCGCTCGTCGCTGTGGAAGCGGGAGATCCAGCGGGCGTCGTGCATCCCGTAGTCGCTGCCGAGTGCGCGGCGCGCGATGGCGCGGACCTCGTCGAGGTCGACGGGCTCGCTGTCGGGCACCTGGCGGGTGCGGTCCCAGCCCATGACCCGGTACCAGCCGTCACCGAAGGGGGCGACGAAGGCGAAGGCGTCCCCCACGCCGTTGACCGTGAGCAGCCCTTCGGGCTTCTCGGCGAGGCGGACGTCCGCGAGCACGATGGACCGGATCACCGAGGCACCGGGGAAGGGCAGGCCCAGAGCCGTCCGCACGGCGCTGCGCACGCCGTCGGTGCCGACGAGATAGCGGGCACGGAGGGTGACGGGGGTCCCGTCGGGGCCCGTGAGCTCCGCGACGGCGCGACCGGTGTCCTGGCTCAGTCCGCGCAGTTCCGTTCCGTACCGGAAGTCCACGCCTGCGGTGACCGCGCGCCGCTCCAAAAGCCGCTCGACCTCGTACTGCGGGGTGATGAGCAGGTACGGGAAGCGGGTGCGGAGCCGGTCCAGGTCGAGGGTGAGGCGACGGAAGAGCCGCAGCTCGGTGATGGGGGTGCCGGTGGAGACCAGCTCGTCGGCGAGTCCGCGTGCGTCGAGCTGCTCCAGGGTGCGGGCGTGGACTCCGAACGCACGGGTCATGTTGCTGATGCCGTGCGGGCGGCGCTCGACGAGGGTCACGCGCAGGCCCGCGGCGGCGATGTCGCCGGCGAGCAGCATTCCGGTGGGGCCGGCCCCCACGACGAGGACGTCCGTGTCCAAGTCCATGTCCAGGCTCTTCATGACTCTCCCCTGCCTGACCGTAGTACCCACGACTGTTGGCCAACGCTTGTTGGCCAACGCTTGTTGGCCAATGTAGACCCGCCCGCGATGGACCGTCAACAGGTGTTGGCATACGGTTGTTGGCATGACGACCGCACGCCGCTCCGACGCCACCCGGGCCGCGATCCTCGAAGCCGCCCGCGAACGCTTCGCCGAGGACGGCTACGAGCGCGCCACCATCCGCGCCATCGCCCGTGACGCCGCCATCGATCCCTCGATGGTCATGCGGTACTACGGCAACAAGGAGGGGCTGTTCGCCGCCGCCTCCGAGATCGATCTGGACCTTCCCGCGCTCGGCGGCCTGCCGGCCCGGCACATCGGGGCCGTCCTCGTCACGCACTTCCTCGACCGGTGGGAACGCGACGACGTCCTCACCGGAATGCTGAGAGTGGGGGTCACCAACACCGCCGGCGCCGAGCGGATGCGGGCCGTCTTCGCCGAGCAGCTCGGACCCATCGCGCGCGGAGTCTGCCCCGACCCCGCGGAAGCGCCCCGCCGGGCGGCGCTCGTCGCCTCACAGGTCCTCGGCATGGCACTCGCCCGCTATGTGCTCCGGCTGCCGCCCGCGGTCGAGATGTCCACGGACGAGGTCGTCGCATGGCTGGGACCGACCGTGCAGCGCTACCTGACGGACCCGGAGCCCTGAGGTCACTTGGTCCCGTCGGTCGGACCCATGTGTTCGCCCGGCGCGGCCAGTTCCTCGACCGCCTCGACGCCCACGACCGCGCCCGTGGACTTCTTGCCGCGCCGCAGCCTGCCTTCGAGCCAGGAGGCGAAGGTGGTGAGGGCGAAGTTGAGGACCACGAAGATCACGGCGACGACGGTGAAGCAGGCGATCGTGTTGGCTCCGTAGTTCGCGCTCATCGGGCGCACGGAGGCGAGGAGTTCGGAGAAGCCGAGCATCGCGCCGCCGAGCGCGGTGTCCTTGACGATGACGACGAGCTGACTGACCAGGGCGGGCAGCATGGCGGTGACCGCCTGCGGGAGCAGCACGTACGTCATGGTCTGGCCCTTGCGCATGCCGATCGCCTTCGCCGCGTCGGTCTGCCCGCTCGGCAGGGCGAGGATGCCGGCGCGGACGACCTCGGCGAGCACGGAGGCGTTGTAGAGGACGAGGCCGGTGACGACCGCGTACAGGGGACGGGTGTCCGGGCTGATGTCGGTGAACTCGGCGTACGCGGCGTTGGCGAAGAGCATGAGGATCAGTACGGGGATGGCCCGGAAGAACTCGACGACGGTGCCGGCGGCGCCGCGCACCCAGCGGTGGTCGGAGAGCCGCAGGATGCCGAGGAAGGCGCCGAGCGGCAGCGCGATCACCATGGCGAGCGCCGCGGCGATCACGGTGTTCTTCAGGGCGGGCAGGATGTACGTCTCCCAGACGCGGGCGTCGGTGAAGAAGGGCGCCCACTTGGCCCATTCGAGCTGGTTCTTCTCGGCGAGGCTCGCGACCACCCACCACACCACGGCGGCGAGCGCGACCAGGAACAGCAGCGTCCAGAGGAGGTTGCGCCGCCGGGCGCGCGGGCCGGGGACGTCGTAGAGGACCGTGGGTTTGCTCTTCACCGTTTCACCGCCACCTTCTTGGCCACCCAGCCGAGGAACAGCCCGGTGGGCAGGGTGAGACAGAGGAAGCCCGCGGCGAAGATCACGGAGATGAGGATGAGTTGGGCCTCGTTCTCGATCATCTCGCGCATCAGCAGGGCCGCTTCGGCGACGCCGATCGCGGCGGCCACGGTGGTGTTCTTGGTGAGGGCGATGAGGACGTTGGCGAGGGGGCCGACGACGGAGCGGAAGGCCTGCGGGAGCACGATGATGCGCAGGACCTGAGGGAAGCTGAGCCCGATGGCGCGGGCCGCCTCGACCTGGCCGAGGGGGACGGTGTTGATGCCGGAGCGGAGCGCCTCGCAGACGAAGGCGCTCGTGTAGGCGGTGAGGCCGAGGACGGCCAGCCGGAAGTTGATCGTGGTGAACTTGTCGGCGCCGAGGCTCACCCCGAGGGTCTGGAAGAGGCCGAGCGAGGTGAAGACGATGATGACCGTGAGGGGGATGTTGCGCACCACGTTGACGTAGACGGTGCCGAAGCCCCGCATCAGGGGGACCGGGCTGACGCGCATGGCGGCCAGCAGGGTCCCCCAGATCAGGGAGCCGATCGCGGAGTAGACGGTGAGCTGCACCGTCACCCAGAAGGCTCCGAGCAGGTCGTACCCCTGGAGGAAGTCGAACACGACGGCCTGCTCACTTCACGATGACGCCGATCTCCGGCGCGGGTTCGTTCTGGTAGCCGGCGGGACCGAAGTTCTTCTCCACCGCCGCCTCCCACGAGCCGTCGGCGACCATCTTCTCCAGGGCGGTGTTGATCTGGTCCTGGAGTTCGCTGCCCTTCTGGACGCCGATGCCGTAGTTCTCGTTGCTCATCTTGAAGCCGCCGAGCTTGAACTTGTCCTTGAACTCCTCCTGCGAGGCGTACCCGGCGAGGATCGAGTCGTCGGTGGTGACGGCGTCGATGACCCCGTTCTCCAGGCCGGTCAGGCACTCGGAGTAGCCGCCGTACTCCTGGAGCTGGGCGTCGGGGGCGATCTTGTCCTTGACGTTCTGCGCGGAGGTCGATCCGGTGACCGAGCAGAGCTTCTTGTTGTTCAGGTCGGACGGCTGCTTGATCGAGTCGTCGTCGGCGCGGATCAGGACGTCCTGGTGGGCGAGGAGGTAGGGGCCGGCGAAGTCGACCTTCTCCGCGCGCTCGTCGTTGATCGAGTACGAGGCCGCGATGAAGTCCACGTCACCGCGCTGGAGCAGCGTCTCCCGGTCGGCGCTCTTGGCCTCCTTCCACACGATGTCGCCCGGTTCGTGACCGAGCTCCTTGGCGATGTACGTCGCCACGTCGACGTCGAATCCCGTATAGGTGCCGTCCGGGGTCTTGAGGCCGATGCCGGGCTGGTCGTACTTGATGCCGATGGTGATCTCGTCCTCGTCCTGGGCGCGGGAGACGCCTCCGGAGGCTCCGGAGGCCAGTCCCGCCGACGTGAAGGAGAGGACGACGGCCGCGGCGACGGCCACGGTGGTCCTGCAGGTCCTGTGGACGTTCATGTGGATCACCCCTGCGGGCTGCTGGTCGGGCGACGGCCGGGCTCAGTGGTGGAGGATCTTGGAGAGGAAGTCCTTGGCCCGGTCGCTGCGCGGATTGCTGAAGAACTCGTCCGGGGTCGTCTCCTCGACGATCTTGCCGTCGGACATGAAGACGACCCGGTTGGCGGCGGACCGTGCGAATCCCATCTCATGGGTGACGACCACCATCGTCATGCCGTCCCGGGCGAGCTGCTGCATGACCTCGAGGACCTCGTTGATCATCTCGGGGTCGAGCGCGGAGGTCGGCTCGTCGAAGAGCATGACCTTCGGGCCCATGGCCAGCGCGCGGGCGATCGCCACGCGCTGCTGCTGGCCACCGGAGAGCTGCGCCGGGTACTTGTCCGCCTGGGAGGCGACCCCGACCCGTTCGAGCAGCGAGCGGGCCCGCTGCTCGGCGGCCTTCCGGTCCTTCTTGCGGACCTTGATCTGGCCCAGGGTGACGTTGTCGAGCACCGTCTTGTGTGCGAAGAGGTTGAAGGACTGGAAGACCATGCCGACGTCGGCCCGCAGGGCCGCCAGCTCGCGGCCCTCGGCCGGGAGGGGGCGGCCGTCGATGACGATCTCGCCCGCGTCGATGGTCTCCAGGCGGTTGATCGCCCGGCAGAGCGTCGACTTCCCCGAGCCGGACGGCCCGATGACGACGACCACCTCGCCTCGGTGGATCGTCAGGTCGATGGACTGGAGGACGTGCAGGGTGCCGAAGTGCTTGTCCACCTCGCGCAGCACGACAAGCGCGTCGCCACCGTCCGGGACGGGCATGGCACCCTCCAGGGTCACGTCCCCGCTCGCCGCCCCCTCCTCACGTTCATGCTCCGCCCTCCGCCGGGCCCTCGCACGCCGGGCGGTGGGGGGAGCGGGATCAGCCCGGTCGGCAGCGGCATCGGCCCGTCGGCAGGGGGATCAGCCCGTCGTCTCCCGTACGGCGAGCTCGACGAGGTCGCAGACCTCGGCCGGCCGGGAGGCGAGCGAGGCGTGGCTCGCGTCGAGCTCGATCGTCTTGCGCGGGTTCATGCGCTGTGCCATGCGCCGCTCGTTGTCGGGGTGGATCATGCGGTCCTGGGTCGAGACCTGGTACCAGCAGGGCTTGGCCCGCCAGGCCGGGGCGGTGACCGGGTCGCCGAAGGTGGAGCCGAGCGGGGCCTTCTGGGTGACGGCCATGACCAGTGCCTCCTCCTGGGTGAGGTCCTGGGCGAAGCTGTCGTGGAAAGCCTTCTGCTCGATCCAGAGGTAGCCGTCCGAGTCGGGGACGATGTTCTCGAAGGCGGCCGGCGGCATCTCCTGGCTGAGCTGCCCGGGGCTCTCGCCGACGTCCGGGGCGAAGGCGGCGACGTAGACCAGGCCCATCACGTTCGGCAGGTCTCCGGCCTCGGTGATGACGGCGCCGCCGTAGGAGTGGCCGACGAGCACCACGGGGCCGTCGATCTGCCTGACCATCTTCCGGGTGCGTTCGGCGTCGTCGCCGAGTGCCGTGAGCGGGTTCTCGACGGCGTGCAGCTTGTCGTAGCCCCGCCGGTGGAGCTCGGAGACGACCTTCGACCAGTGGGCGGCGCCGCCCCAGAATCCGTGCACGAGGACGATCGCGGGCTTGTCTGCCATGGGTTTCCGTACCGATCTGTACGAGGGATGGATCCCGCCCTTTGTTCCCGCCCCCTGTCCCCGCCCCTTGTTCCCGCCCCTGATCCCGCCCCGTCTCCCCGCCGCCACGCTACGTGTGGAGCGGGGGCTCCGCACGTCCTCTCGGGCGCGCCCGGGCCCGGCCTGTCGGACACTGGGGGTGGGAGCCGAGCGTCGGAGGAGGGTCCGCCATGACCAGTGTCGCGCCCAAGGTCAGCACGTTGCCGCCGGAGCACCGGGAGCGGCTGATGGCCTTCGCCGAGGACGTGTACTTCGAATCCGGTCATCGGCTGTTCGAGGAGCAGCAGCACGCCGACCGGTTCTGGATCGTGAAGACGGGAGCGGTGACGCTCGACGCCAAGGTGCCGGGCCGCGGGTCGCCGGTGATCGAGACCCTGCGCCACGGCGAGCTGGTGGGCCTGTCCTGGATGTTCCCGCCGTATCTGTGCCAGTCGGGGGCCGAGGCGATGACGCCGGTACGGGCGTACGAGTTCGACGCCCCGGCAGTCCTGTCGATGTGCCGGGCGGACACGGAGTTCGGCGCCTCGGTCGTGTTCTGGGTGGGGTCCATCCTGGCCCATCGCCTGAACGTGACCCGGGTCCGGCTCCTCGACCTGTACGCCCCGCACGGGAGCGGCATCTTCGCGTGAGCCCCTGCCCGGTGTGAGCCCCGCCCTCGCGTGAGCCCCGCCCTTCGCCGTACAGGCGGAGGGCGGGGCCACGGTCCGACCGGGTTCAGTTCACGAAGACGGAGGGGCTGCCGGCCTGGCTGACGTCCTGGACGGGGCCGTACTTCGCCGTGAAGTAGCCGTTGGCCGGACAGGTGCCGGGTCCGCTGGCCTTGGTGAAGAGCTGGTCGGTGAAGGTGAGTGAGTTGTCGGTGTTGGAGGGTGTGGCGGTGAGACTGCCGGCCCGGTAGACGCAGGTCATCAGGCCGAGGACGCTGTTGATCTTCAGGGTGGTCTGGATCGGGCCCGCGGCGCCGGCCGTGACGGTGAGCGCGCCGCCGGAGACGACGGCCGTGCTGAACGGCAGGTTGTTGACGGTGATGCTCTGGACGCCGGTCGCCCCGAAGATGTTGGTGGTGCAGCTGCTGAGCGTGTGGGCGGTGACGGTCTCGGTGGCGGTGCCGGGCGCGGCGGGGTTGCCGGTGACGGTGGCGGTGAACGCGGACGTGTTGCAGGTGATGCCCGTGCTGCCGCCCAGCGTGGTGGCGATCCGGGCTTTGGTGCCGGTGGAGAGCGAGGCGGACAGGACGTCGCCGACCGCGACGGCGGTGCCCGTGGCGGAGCCGGTGGTGAGGACGTTCCCTGCGGTGGCTCCGAGGGCGCCGGCCTGGGTGGTCGCGGCGAGCGTGGCCGAGACGGCGAGGCCGACGGCGGCGAGGAGAGCGTACTTGCGCATGGGGATGCTTCCTTCCGTACGGATGTGGGGTGGGGATGGCGGTGCGTACGGAGCGACGTGCGAGCCCTGGCGGAACGGTCCGGCGCCACGGATGACGTCCCGGCAGCGGCGTGCTGGAGAGAGCGGTGCGGGAGACAGCGGTTGGAGAGGGGTGCTGGAGCGGTACGGGGAGCGTGATACTCGGTGCCGTGTGCGGTGGAGACGCGTCCCGTCCCTCGGGGAGCGGCTCCGCCGAACACCTGAGAACACCCGATGACACTCGGCGCACCGAGAGGAAAACCCACGAGGGTTGTAATCCCGCCGAGTATGTGACGTCAACAAGCCCGGAAGGATGTGGCCGATGACGAGTGCCCGCGAGGCCGAGGAGGGGCTCGTCCTGCCGGGGGCCCGCTCGGGCCGTGAACCGGGGCGCTCACTGCGCCCCGGGCCGCGCCGGCTGAGCCCCGAGCAGGTGGCGTCCCGGCAGCGGGAGCGGCTGCTCGACGGAGTGGCCCGGACGGTCGCGGAGAACGGCTACGCCGGTGCGCGCATCAGCGACATCTGCCGGGAGGCCGGGGTGACCCGACCGGTCTTCTACGAGCTGTTCTCCGGCAAGGAGGACGCCGTCGTCGCCGCCTACCGGGGCGGTACGGAGCTGGTGGTGCGGGCCATGGGGCGGGCGTACGAGGAGGCGGGCGGCGCGGCGGACTGGCCGGCCTCGGTGCGGGCCGGGCTGCGGGTGCTCCTGACCCTGCTCACCGAGAACCCCGCCTTCGCCACGATGGTGGTCGAGATCGAGTCGGTGGGACCCGCGGGGCGCGGGGCCCGGGCGGAACTTCTGGCCAGTTTTCGACGGTTCTTCGCGGACGCCCCGGCGGGCCCGCCATGGGTGGCGCGGGCCGAGCTCGTGGACATCGTGGTGGGCGCCGTCCACGCGGCGGTGCACCGCGCGGTCGACGAGGGACGGTTCACCGACCTCCCTCCGCTGCTCGACACCCTGGTGCACGTCGTCGTGGCCCCTTTCACCGCCGAATGATCCACTGCGGCAAGGTCAAAAGACCGCACATGCGCGGTAGTTGACCCCGGGTAACCACAAGCCTTACTGTCCGGTAGGTTCCCTGCGGCACGTCTGCCTCCGCACCACGCGAGGAAGACCCGGGCAGCTCGGGGAACCGTCCGCGCCAGGACGCCGCCGCGCAGGTCAGTTTCCTCACCCATGTCAGGAGCGCCTCATGGCCTTGTCCGAAAACACCCAGGACAACACCCCCGCCCCGTTACCCGACGACCGGTCCGACAGACGCGGCCGGGTCCGGTTCCGCCGCGCGGCCCTGATGGGCGGACCCGCCCTCGCCGCCGCCGCCACGCTCGTGGTGCTCACCGCCCAGGGGGCCCTCGCCGCCCAGTTCGCCATCTCCGGCATGCCGTTCACGGTGACCGCCGACAGCCTGGAGGGCCGGGGCTTCGGGCAGTTCGGTGGCCTCGACAACATGCCCGAGGGCAGCCCGAACGCCGGCGACACCGGCGGCCAGGTCCTGGTGATCGTCACCGCGATCCGCGAGGCCGAACTCACCGACCTCTGCCAGAGCGTGGAGCTCGGCGGCACCTTCCTGCACATCACGGCCGGCGCCAAGGGCACCCCGGTCAAGGCCTCGGGGCTCACCACCGACTCCACCGAGATCTCCGGCAAGCTCGCCGACTTCGACAACATCGAGATCGGCGGCGACGCGAGCACCTTCGAGAAACCGCCGGTCAAGGGACCGCTGGGTGTGTTCGGCCAGCAGGCCGACACCGTCAGGATCAAGGACCTGCGGCAGACCAACTACGCCACGACAGCGGTCCGGTTCACCCTGCCCGACCTGAAGATGCGCTTCAGCTCGAAGGGCTGCTGAGCGTGGCGTCCGGCCGCCCCCGCCACCCCTGGCGGGCCTTCCGGCTCTGGCGGTACCGCCGCCCGTTCGGCGCCGGTCTCACGCTCGCCCTGGGCGGCGCGGAGATCCTGCTGACCCAGCGGGCGAGCATCACCGTGATCCTCACGGCCGGGGCCGACAGCCTCGTGGGCTACGTCCTGCCCGTCCTCATGGTGATCTGCGGTCTGCTCGTCGTCCTCAACCCGCGCCAGCGGCTCTTCTACTCGGTCGTCGGCGTCCTCGCGTCCCTGGGCAGCTGGGTGACGTCCAACCTGGGCGGGTTCGTCATCGGCATGCTGCTGGGACTCGTCGGCAGCTCGCTCGCCTTCGGCTGGCTGCCCGACCGTCCCCGGCGGCGGCCCTGGCGCCGGAGCCGGCGCAAGGAGCCGGAGGCGGCCGGGGGCGGGACGGCGGCGACCGCCGGAGCGGCGGCCGGACCCGTAGCGGAGCCCCGCCCAGGCGTCTGACCTGGTCTTTCGTGCGGCTTCGTCACCCCTCCACCGGCCGACGGTACGGTGGAGGGGCACCACCGAACCACCCCTACGGACGGACCGGCGACGAGCGGCGAGGCGACGCATGACCCACCCGATGACGGCACGCGAGGCGATCGCGCTCGTCACCGACGACTTCACCGAACTCCCCTTCTCCGAGGGACCCTTGGAAGGGGACGGGCCGATCGGCTGGCCGGGCTACGCGGCCGCGCACGGCCGCGCCGCGGACCGCTCCGGCGAGTCCGAGTCGGTGATCTGCGGTACGGGTGCGATCGGCGGCGTGCCGGTGGTGCTGCTGTCCTTCGAGTTCCGCTTCCTCGGCGGGTCCATCGGCGAGCGCACGGGCGCGCGGGCGGCCGCCGCGCACCGGCTCGCCCGCTCCCGGCGGCTGCCCGTGGTCGCGCTTCCCGCCACCGGCGGAAGCCGGATGCACGAGGGCATGCGCGCTCTGCTCCAACTGCAGGCGATCGCCCGCGAGTCGGCGCTCACCCGGGCCGCCGGCCTGCCGCAGGTCGCGGTCCTGCGGGACCCGACGACCGGTGGCGGCTGGGCCACGCTCGGGGCGGGCTCCGATGTCGTCCTCGCCCTGCCGGGCGCACAGGTCGGCTTCGCGGGCTCGCGGGTGCGCCCGGCGGACGCCGACCCCGCCGCGTACACGGCGGAGGCCCAGCTCGCCCACGGCCACATCGACGCCGTCGTTCCGCCCGGGGAGCTACGGGCCGTGCTCGGCCGCTGGCTCACGCTCCTCACGCGGCCCGCCGAAGGGCCGGTCCCGCCGCCGTACGCCCTCGGAACCGGAGCCGGCCCCCTCACCGGCGCCACCGCGGCCGTCGAGTCCGGCCGGGAGGCCGTGGCCCGCGCCCGGCACCCCGACCGGCCCCGGGCGCCCGCCTACCTCGACGCCCACTTCACGCACCGCGCCGAGATCTCCGGCGACCGCTGCGGAGGCACGGACCCGGGCATGCTCTGCGGATTCGGGCAGGACCCCGACGGCCGGACCGTCGCCTACGCCGCCCAGTGCGGCACCGCCACCCGGCCCGCCGGCTTCCGCACGGCGACCCGGCTCGTCCGCCTCGCCGACCGCCTCGGGATCCCGGTCCTCACCCTCGTCGACACGCCCGGCGCGGCCAACGACCCCCAGGCCGAGCGGGACGGAGCGGGCCCCGCCATCGCCGCCCTCTTCGAGGCCGTCGCCACGGCCCATGTCCCGATCACGTCCCTGCTCGTCGGGGAAGGCGGTTCGGGCGGCGCGCTCGCCCTCGCCGCCCCCGGCAACACCTGGGCGACCCCGGACAGCTACTTCTCCGTCATCGCCCCGGAACTCGCGGCGGCCATCCTCAAGCGGGCTCCCGAGGAGGCGGACTCCACCGCCGACCTGCTCCGGCTGCGCCCGCGGGACCTCCTCTCCCTCGGCGCGGTCCGGGGCATCGTCGACGGACCGCCCTCGGGCTGAGGCTCCGTGCGGTGGGGCACGGCGCTCGACGGTGCTGTGCTTTAATCGGACCCGTGGCGCGTGGCGTCGGCCAAAGAGCAGTGGGCCGGCCGGCAGTCAAGCGACCACCTGACCCGGTGCGTTCGCGCGCGGCATTCCCGCGCGAGGCACCCGTCCTTTCACGCACACCGTGACCCGGCCGCCTCCGACGCGCGCCCGCACGGCACACCCGGGGCGCTCGCGCCCTTCACGGAGACCGCATCATCATGCCCACATCCTTCAACCAGTCCGTCATCGACGAGTTCCGCGCGAACAGCGGGAAGGTCGGCGGCTACTTCGAGGGCGGCGACCTGCTGCTCCTCACCACCACCGGGGCGCACTCCGGCGTCCAGCGCACCGTGCCCCTCGGGTACGTCCGCCACGGCGACCTCCTGATGGTCGTCGGATCGAACCTCGGGTCGGACCGGCACCCCGACTGGTTCCACAACCTGATGGCCCACCCGCTGGTCCGGGTGGAGCTCGGCACCGAGGAGTTCGAGGCCCTCGCCGTCCCCGCCGAAGGCGCCCGGCGCGACCGGCTGTTCGCCCATGTGGTGAGCGCGGAGCCGGGCTACGGCGAGTACCAGCGCAACACCGCGCGCGTCCTGCCGGTCGTGGTCCTGGAGCGCGATACGACCTCCGCGGACGAGGGCCCGTCCGAGGTCGCGAACCTCGCCGACAAGGTCATGGAGGTCCACGTCTGGCTCCGCGGCCAGCTGGGACGCGTACGGGAAGAGGTCGACGCGCACTTCGCCGCGCTGGCCGCGCACCAGGAACCCGGCGAGCCGCCGGCGCCGGGGCTAGGACTCCAGATCCGGCAGCGGTGCCTCGCGTTCTGCCAGTCGCTGACCTTCCACCACACGACCGAGGACGCCCATCTCTTCCCGGGCGTCGAGGCCCATCACCCGCACCTCGCCGACGTCTTCGAGCGGCTCCGCGCCGAACACCGCACCTTCGCCCGCCTCCAGCAGGAGCTGGGCGGACACCTCGCCGACATCGCCGGCGCGGACCCGGAGGTGTTCCGCGCCGAACTGGAGCGGATGTCCAGGGAGCTCACGGCCCATCTCGCCTACGAGGAGGAGATGTTGCTGCCGCTGCTCAGGGAGGTCCCCTTCCCGCCCGTCCGCCCCGCCGTGTGAGCGGACCCGCCCGTCCGCGGCGCGGACTTTCCCGAGCCTTGTCCGGGCTCTTGCCGTCCGCTGTACGGGTGTTGGACGACCCGCGACGAGAGTGACACCACCCGGACCGGTCCGCGTCCGGGTGACGTCCACTCGCAGCAGGAGCCCCGATGACACCCAAGTCCCGCATTCGTACCGCCCTCGCCGCCTCCCTGGCCGTGGCGACGCTCGGCACCTTCGCCGCCGGGGTCGGCGTGGCCGGGGAGGAGGACGGCAAGCAGCGCGGCCGGGCGGGTGAGCGGGAGATCGCCGCGCTCTTCGACCAGTGGAACGCGGCGCTCCTGACCGGTGACCCGGAGAAGGTCGCCGACCGGTACGCCGAGGACGCCGTACTGCTGCCGACCGCCTCCTCCCGGATCCGGACCGACCACGAAGGGATCACCGACTACTTCGCGCACTTCCTGCAGAAGAAGCCGCGGGGCGAGAAGCTGCGCTCCGTGATACACCTCCTCGACCGGAACTCGGCGCTCGACGCCGGGCTCTACCGCTTCCACCTCACCGACCCCCGGACGGGCGTCACCAAGGCGGTCGACGCCCGCTACACCTACCAGTACGAGAAGCGCGACGGCCGGTGGCTGATCGTCAACCACCACTCCTCGGTGGTCCCGGCCGAGAGCTGAGAGCTCTGCGTGTGAGCGATGACCCCGGTGACCGGCCCGCGGTCGCATGGATCACGATGGGGAGATGAACGAGAACACGAGCCCTGCCCCGTTCACCGTGTTACGCCTGGAGCGCTACACCCGAGCCGAGCAGGACGAGATCCTTGGCGCCGCCGATGACCCCTTCGGCGTCATGGAGGCCGGCCTCACGTGGCGGGGCAAGGACGAGCACTTCGGCATCCGGCGCGGCGCGCGCCTCGTCGCGCACGCGGGTCTGGTCCGCCTTCCGCTCGTGATCGACGACACGCCGACCGAGGTCGTGGGTGTCGGCGGGGTGGCCGTGGCCGCTGACGTACGCGGCTGCGGCCTCGCCCGTCAGGTCGTCTCCGCGGCCTTGGAGCACGCCCGCACGATGGGCCCCCGCCACGCTCTGCTGTTCTGCCGGCCGCCCCTGGAAGAGCTGTACGGCCGTCTTGGCTGGCACGGCCTCGATGTCGACGTCCTCGTCGAACAGCCCGAGTCACGGCTGGTCGTGATGCCCCTGCGCACGATGGTCATCCCGCTGCGCGATGACGCGGCGTGGCCATCGGGTCCCGTCCGCCTGCTGTCCTTGCCCATGTGACGGTCGACGACGGACCCCAGGACCGGACGATCAGGGTCGGAAAGGCCGCGGCCCCGGCCGTGATCGGCCGGACAGGTCCTGGCCCGCCGTCCGCAGCCCGATCCGTACGCACAGTCCGCCGCCGGGCGCGTCCCTCAGGGCGACCCGGCCGCCGTCGTCCGTCACCAGCTGCTTGACGATGGCCAGGCCCAGGCCGGATCCCGTGCGGCCGGTCAGGCCCTGGCCGCGCCAGAAGCGGTCGAAGGCGCGGGCCTGTTCGGCGGCGGACATGCCGGGGCCCTGGTCGAAGACCTCCAGGACCGCCTCCTCCGGGCCGCGCGTCTCCACCCGTACGGTGATCGTCCCCCGGTCAGGGGAGACCTCCAGGGCGTTGGAGAGGACGTTGTCGAGGACCTGGTCCAGATTGCCGGGCCCGGCGAGCACCCGGGGCCCTTCGTCGGCCGTGCCCGAGAGGACGATCGTCACTCCGCGCTCGTCGGCGGCGGGCCGCCACACGCTCAGCCGGTCCTCGACGAGCTCGCGCAGGGCGAGCGGCTCGGGCGCGGCCACCTTGGCCTCGGCGCGGGCCAGCACCAGCAGTCCACTGACCAGCCGGCTCATCCGGACGACCTCGGCGGTCGCCTGGTCCACGTCCTCCCGTACGCAGTCGTCCTCGACGCCGTCCGCGATGTTGTCGAGCGCGAGCCGCAGGGCGGTGAGCGGGGTGCGCAGCTGGTGCGAGGCGTCGGCGACGAAGATGCGCTGCGAGGCGACCAGGGTGTCGAGGCGTTCGGCGCCCTGGTTGAGCGTCCGGGCCAGCGTGCGCGTCTCCCTCGGTCCCGTGACGGGCGAGCGGGCCGTGAGATCTCCGTCCCCGAAGCGGCGTGCCATGTCGTTGAGTTGGCGCAGCGGCTTGGTCAGCAGCCGGGCCACGACGGCGCCGAGGCCGGCCGCGACCGCGAGCACCCCTATCGCGAGGACCGCCCGGAAGCCCCAGATCCGCCAGAGCCGGTCCGTCAGGTCGGCGGTCGCGTAGCGGATGCGCACGGCGCCCACGATCCGCGCCTCCTCCCCCGCCGGCGCCCGGACCGCGTGCCGCCCTTCGTACACGGGCACGGTGAGGACCAGCTCCGGCCCCCAGACGAGCGGGGAGCCCCAGTCGACCGTGGTCACCCCGCGACGCAGGGCCTCCCGGATCGCCGGGTCGTCGGCCGGGCTCGCGGGCAGCGGCAGCGGAGCCACCGCACTCCTGCCGTCGGCCGCCACCACCTCGACCGTGCCCGGTGTCTCGTCCGCGTACGCCCGCGCCATCCGGACGAGTGCCTGCCGGGCGGGCTCGTCCCCGTCGCCGAGCAGCAGCGCCATCGTGGTCGCCTCGCGCCGTACGGACTCCTCGGTGTCGCCCCGGAGTTGGGCGGTGAGGGTGAAGGCGACGGGCACGGTGAAGGCGGCGAGCGCGACGCCGACGAGTGCGACGTAACTGACGATCAGCCGTCTGATCACGCGCTGTCCCCCGGGGCCACGGGCCCGTCACCCGTCCCGTCCGGCGCGACGACCAGCCGGAACCCCACTCCGCGCACCGCCTCGATGGCCACGGCCCCCGCCAACTTCCGGCGCAGGCCGGCCACATGGACGTCCAGCGTCTTGGTCGGCCCGAACCAGTTGGCGCCCCAGACGGCCTCCATGATCTGCTCGCGGGACATCAGGGCGCCCGGCTCCTCCGTGAGGAAGGCCAGCAGGTCGTACTCCTTCGGCGTCAGCGCCACCTCGGCGCCGTCCAGCCGCACCCGTCCGGCCTTGCGGTCGAGGCTCAGCCGCGCGCCGTAACTCTGGGGCCCCGACGGACGGTTCTCGGGCCGTGCCCGTCGCAGTACGGCCCGGATCCGGGCGATCACCTCGCGCACCCCGAAGGGCTTGGACACGTAGTCGTCGGCCCCGATCTCCAGGCCGACGACCCGGTCCGTCTCGTCGCTGCGCGCGCTGATCACGATGATCGGCACGTCACCTCGGAGCCGCAGCGCCCGGCAGACGTCCAACCCGTCGGTGTCGGGCAGGCCGAGATCGAGGAGGACGAGGTCGTACGGGGTGGAGACGGCGAGCCCCGCGGCCCCCGTGGTCACCCATTCCACCTCGAACCCGTAGCGCAGCAGTCCGCGCCGCAGGGACTCCGCGATCGGCTCGTCGTCTGCCACCAGCAGTACACGCACAAGGGAAACCCTAGGGGGTGTCTTGTCGATCATGCCGGGCTCGCGGCGTCCGGCACGTCACCTCGCCGCGTTGCCGAAACGCCTGAATAGCTCCGCTATTATGCCGCTCCGGCGCCTTGCGATGCACCGCACCGGACGCCGCTCCCTGATCCGGCCTGATCGACGAGACACCCCCTGGTTCGAGTTCCGTGTGCGTCGGTTCACCGCCGGACGGCTGTCGAAGCGAGCGCCCACGCCTCAGTAGTAGCGGCGCATGATCTCGTCGGCCCACTCGGGCTGGGTGGTCGTGCCCTGGGGGCCGAACTCGGCCATGTACGGCTTGATGTCGAGGACGGGCGTGCCGTCGACGGCGTCCAGACCCTGTACGTGGAGGTCGAGGCCGTCGGTGCGGATGAGCCGGCAGCGCGAGACCCCGAGGCGGTTGGGGCGGTTCTTGCCGCGCTGGGCGAAGATCCCGACCAGCGGCCACTCCGTGTTGCCGCGCGGGTGGCGAGCCCCGGTCTGGACCGCGTCGGGCTGCACCCGGTCGAAGTGGTAGACGACCTCCAGGTGCGAGAAGGCGTCGAGGCCGGCCAGCGCCTCGGGGCCGAAGGCCTCCGCGTCGAGCCGGACCACCGACTCGACGTCGCCCCACTCGTCGTCGCGCACCTCCTGCCGTCCGCCGACGACGTGCCCGACCGGGTACGAGACGACGGTCTCGGGGGTGCTCTGTTCCTGTGCCATGGGGTTCCTCACTCCTCGCCGGGGGACGCCCTGCGTCCGTACATGATCACGACCGTACTCCCCCTCGGCCACGGGTGGTTGCGCGGCCGTCAGATCCCCCGCTCGTACCCCCGGGGGGCCTGCGGCGGATGCCAGAGCGCGTCGAGTCCCCAGAGTCCGAGGACGACGACGGCGAGGCAGACGAGCGCCGCCGCCCACGGGCGCAGGTGCCGGGTGGCCGCCGCCCAGGTCAGGGGCGGGAGAGCGAAGCCGCCGAGGAGGATCAGCGGCACCTCGACGAGGACCACGCCCCAGTCGGTGCCCTCGCCCTCGAAGCCACCGTCGTAGCTGTACTCGGCCCGGGGCACCGCGTAGGCGGCCGCGGCCAGGACGCCGGCGAGGGCCAGCACGCAGCCGGCGCTGCTCAGCAACAGCTCCTTGTCCCCGCCCGGCTCGCCCTTCTCGCCCGGTTCGCCCGGTCCACCCGGCTCGCCCAGGATTCCCCGCTCACCGTTCTCGTCGGACCCCTCGTCCTCGGCCCTCTCCGGCCGCTCCCCACCGCTCATGTCGGCTACGGACGCCGGCCGCCGCCGGACGGTTCCTCCTGCGCTACCTGCCCGGCTTCGGGGCGCGACGGCGCAGCTCCTCCGCCGCCCGCGCCGTGTCCTTCGCGGCTCCGCGGTGGCCCCGCTTCCCCAGGTACCAGGCGAGCCAGGCGAGGGAGTCGGCGAGGGCGGCGACGTCGTTGCTCGGATGGATCCGGTCCAGAGAACCCAGCAGCCGCACGGCCTCGGCCGTGGGGCGCACGACCTCCTCGGACCGGTCGACGCGGGCCAGCCTCAGCGCGAGGTTGGACAGGGCGTGGACAAGGCCCTCGAAGTGGCCCTCCGGGTCGCGCCGGTGCAGGCGACGCTGGAGGTCGACCGCCTGTTCCGTGACGGCGAGCGCCTCCTCGTGCCGGTCGCTGTCGGTGAGCCGGATGCCGAGGTTGTTCAGCGCCCGGGCGAGCTCTCCCTCGTACGTCTCCGGGTCGGTGTGGGCCAGCTGCCGGTAGAGCGCGACGGCCTCCGTGGCGGGCGCGACGGCGTCACTGTGGCGGCCGAGGACCGCGAGCCGGCTACCGAGGCTGTCCGCGGCCTCGGCGAGGAGGGGCCGGAGGGTGTCGGGTGCGGTGAAGAGGTGGCGTCGGCAGAGGTGGACGGCCTCGTCCGCGGCTTCCAGCGCCTCCTCCCGACGACCGGCCCAAGCCCGGACGAGGCCGAGGTGGTGCAGTGTCCGGGCCAGGGCGACGACGACTGCGGTGCCGCCGTCGGCGGCTGCCGAGCGGCCGAGGGCGGCGGCCTCGGCGAGGGTCTCCGCCGCGAGGTCCACCCGGCCGGAGTCCGCGAGGGCCAGACCGTGCGCGTTCAGCCGGTCGAGCTCGCCGAGCGGATCGACTCCCTCGGCTCCTTCCCGCTGGATCCCGCCGTCTTGGGTGACGCGGTAGCCGTGGCCCGTGAGGAGGTGGTCGAGGAACGCGCCGGCCCTGGGATCGCGCGCGGTGATCTCGGCGCGGAGCGCGGCCACTTCCTCGAGGTAGGGCCGGGCCTCCCCCGTGCGCCCGAGGCCGGTGAGAGTGCGGGCGGTCGCGAAGGAGACCGCCGCGTGCTCCGCGAGCTCCCCGGTGCCCCGCGCCCCGGCCGCACGTCCGGGGCCCGCGGCCCCGCTCTCGCGGTACGTGCCGACCGCCGCCCGCAGCGCGTCGAGGGCCTCCGTCCGGCGCCCCATCTCCCCCAGCTTGACGCCGAGGTCCCCGAGGACGGAGGCGAGCTCCTGGCGGCCCGCTCCGCTCGCCGGGTCGACGAGTGAGCGCCGTATCTCCACGGCTTCGGTGATGCGGTCGAGGGCCTCGTGGTGGTGTCCCGTCTCGGCGAGCTGGTTGCCGAGGTTCACCAGGGCGCCTGCCAACTCCGGCCGGGCGCCCTCGACATGTCGCTCCACGATCCCGCGCCAGAGCCCGACGGCTTCGCGCGCCACCGCACGCGCCTCCTCGCGCCGTCCCACTACTCCGAGGGCGAGGGCCTGACGCTGCGAGGCGACGGCAAGGCCGACGAGAGGGGGATCCGTCCCGTCACCGGCCAGCCCCCGGTAGATCCGGGCCGCCTCGCCCAGGACGCCGATCGACTCCTCGTGGCGCTCCGGGTCGCCCGCGAGCAGGGACCCCAAGGCGAGCAGCGCGTAGGCGAGTTCGGGGAGCGCGCGGCCGGGGTCGGCGGCCACCGCGCGCCGCAGCGCGGCCACGGTCCGCTCCGCCTCGCCCGTGGCGTCCGTCCCCGCACCGGTCTCCGGTGTCTCCCCGTCCCCGTACGGCATGGCGCTCCCCCTTGTCCGGAAGGATGGGAGAGCAACGATCCCCGACGCCCGTGAACTCCTGATGAACCGGCAGCCGGCCAGGCCGGGTTACCGGTTCACCCGAAGCCGGGGCGCCGGGGCGTCCGGGCGCCGGATCAGAGCGTCACCACGTCACCGCGTGACGCGTCACCACGTCACGCGTCAGGCGTCAGGTGTCACGCGTCACGCATCACGCGTCAGGCGTCAGGCGTCACGCGTCACGCGTCACGCGTCACGCGTCAGGACGATCGCCGTGATCACCAGGCCTCCACGGGCGATCCAGCGACCGCTGAAGTGCCCACGCGGGACGCCGTCGACCGTCGGACCGGGCACGAGCAGCCGGGCATCGAACGAACCCGCTTGTCCTTCCCCGTCGTCCGGGGTGAACTCGAGCACTGCCTCGTCGAAGTCCAACTCGCGCCCGGTCAGCGGGTACCAGGTCTTGAAGACGCTCTCCTTGGCGCTGAAGAGGAGCTTCTCCCAGGAGATCCCCGGCTTCCGGGCCTCCAGGGCGGCCAGGTGGCGGCGCTCCTCGGGCAGTGACACCACCGCGAGGACGCCGTCCGGCAGGGGCTCGGCCGGCTCGGCGTCTATGCCGATCGACACGACGTCCGCCGTGCTGGCCACCGCGGCGGCCCGGTAGCCCTCGCAGTGGGTCATGCTTCCCGTGATGCCCGCCGGCCACCGCGGCTCCCCACGCGGGCCCGGTGTCAGGGGGCCCTCGGGCACCCCGAACCGGGCCAGCGCGAGCCGCGCGCAGAGCCGGACGGTGGCGAACTCCTGCTGCCGTCGCTCGACCGACTTGACGACGAGCGCCGTCTCCTCGGGGAAGAGCGTGACCGGTTCGTTGTCGTCGAGCCGCCAGGCCGTGGCGACCGATCCGGGCACGAGCTCGCCGATCATGGTGTTCCCTCCGCGTGCGGGGTGATCACTGGATGGTGGTGGAACCGGACCGTCAGGCCGGGTTCTTCACGTCCGCGACGTAGGTCGCGCCGCCGAGGCAGTCGCGGACGGCGTAGCGGGGCGCGGCCGATCCGGTCCACCGGAGGAAGCCGGTGGCGCCGGTCGCGGACGTCATGTCGATGAATCGGCATCCGTCGTAGATCAGCTTGCCGGCGGTGGTGGCGGCGCTGCCGGTGGCGACCTGGTGCGAGCCCATCAGCGCGCAGTCCGTGTAGCGGACCGTCGGGCCGCGGTCGCCGTTGGCGTTGAAGGCGTACGTGTGCGTCACGGCGTCCGGCGCCCAGGACTTGAAGCTCAGCGCGGTGTCGTCGCAGGACACGAAGCTGATGCTGCCCTTGTACCAGCGGGAGTCGATCACCTTGTGGCCGAGGCCGCGCAGCTCGAAGCGGATGCCCTCGGCGTAGAGGCGCATCGTGGAGTCGGCGCGGGTGGGCGCGTCCGAGCTGAGCTGGAAGAAGGTGCCGTTGGAAGCGGCGTCCGTGAGGATGTAGGAGCCGCCGATGAAGTTCATCGAGCCGCCGCGGTTGTTCTTCACGAAGACACCGGACTGGTACTCGACCTTGCAGTCGCGGAACCAGTAGTTGAGGAACTGGTCCTGCTGGGTCGCGGCCGGGGTCATCCCCATGACGAGGAAGGCGTCGGAGTAGGAGCCGCCGACCTGGCAACGGTCCCAGCCCATCTCGCTGTTGAGGTTGGAGGTGGTGGCCGGGCCGTCGAGGCCGATGCCGCGCTTCCAGGCACCGCGCCACTCCACGTCGGTGTACCAGGTGTCCTGGACGCCGTAGGCGGCCGAGGAGTAGGCGTAGTTGAAGCTCGACGTGGCGTTCTCGCTGGTGAACGTCAGCCCGGAGATCCGGATGTTCTTGTAGCGCTGGTAGTTGGTCCACAGCGTGGTGTCGTCCGCGGTCGGTGCGTACACGATGCGGGACAGCCGCTTGCCGTAGCCGGTGATCGAGATGCCGTCGACGATGCCGCCGCCGCCCTCGCCGTTCACGTTGGGCAGGAGCGAGTCGGGCTGGGTCAGGAGGTAGGTGCCCGGCGGGATGACCAGCACCTTCTTCGGGACGGCCCCCGAGATCGGGTCCGGCTGGAAGGAGGCGAGCACCTCGGCGGCGGCCGCGCGGAAGGCGGCGTCGCTCGCGGTGGCACCCGTCGGGTCGGCGCCCTTGCTGATGACGTCGACGCTGTACGGGTCGTCGCCCCCGCCGGCGGCGTACGCCGGGCTTCCGCCCAGCGCCATGACGCCCGCCGCACCCGCGCCGGCCGTGGCCATTCCGCGTATGAGCGAGCGTCGGTCCATGTTCCCGGTCATTCGTAACCCCCCATATTCATGATCATGAAACAGACGGGACATACGACCACGACTCCGGCGCGGAATCAAGGGCGTTCCACCGCACAGGACCCGCCGGCGCGCGGCGTGCCGGGCGCGCCGCGGCCCTCTCCCACCCCTGGCGCGGCGCGCGACCGTCGCGGAATGTCAGGCGCCGCGCCGGATCCGGGCGGCCTGGCGGGCCTCGGCCTGCTTGCGGGCCTCGGCGGAGCGGCGGGACTCGTTCTTGGCGCGGCCGGGCTTCCCGGGGACGGTGCCGATTCCCCGGAAGGCCGCGCCGCGCTGGGAGCGCTCCGGGGTGACGGGCGCGTTGCCTCCGATGGCTACGCCGGAGGGGGCCTTGGCGCCGGTGATCCGGGTGAGTTCGGCCTCGCCCGAGCGGACCTGGGTGATCTTCGGCCGGATGCCCGCGTCCGCCATGAGGCGCGCGACGTCCTTGCGCTGGTCCTGCGTGACGAGGGTGACGACCCTGCCGGACTCGCCGGCGCGCGCGGTGCGGCCGCCGCGGTGCAGGTAGTCCTTGTGGTCGGCGGGCGGGTCGACGTTGACGACGAGGTCGAGGTCGTCGATGTGGATGCCGCGGGCGGCGACGTTCGTCGCGACGAGGACGGTGACGGCGCCGGTCCTGAACCGCTCGAGGGTGTGCGTCCGCTGCGGCTGCGACTTGCCGCCGTGCAGCGCCGCCGCCCGTACACCACTGCCGAGGAGGTGGCGGGTGAAGCGGTCGACGGCGTGCTTGGTGTCGAGGAACATCAGCACGCGGCCGTCGCGGGCCGCGATCTCGGTGGCGGTGGCGTACTTGTCGGGTCCGTGGACCTGGAGGACGTGGTGGTCCATCGTGGTGACGGCGCCGGCCGAGGGGTCGACGGAGTGGACCACCGGGTCGCTGAGGTAGGTGCGGACCAGCAGGTCGACGTTGTGGTCGAGGGTGGCCGAGAAGAGCAGGTGCTGCCCGCCGGGCCGCATCTGGTCGAGCAGCTCGGTGACCTGGGGCATGAAGCCCAGGTCGGCCATCTGGTCGGCTTCGTCGAGGACGGTGATCGCCACCTGGTCGAGGTGGCAGTCGCGGCGCTCGACGAGGTCCATGAGGCGGCCGGGGGTGGCGATGAGGACCTCGACGCCCGCGCGGAGCTCGGCGACCTGACGGTTGATCGACACGCCGCCGAAGACGGTGGTGATCCGCAGCTTCAGGGCCTTGGCGTACGGCTCGAGGGCGTCGCCGACCTGCTGGGCGAGCTCGCGCGTGGGGACGAGGACCAGGGCCAGGGGCCTCTTGGCGTCGGCGCGCCGGCCGGCCGTGCGGCTGAGGAGCGCGAGCCCGAAGGCGAGCGTCTTGCCGGATCCGGTGCGTGCACGGCCGAGGACGTCGCGGCCCGCGAGGGCGTTCGGCAGGGTCGCGGCCTGGATCGGGAACGGCGTGGTGACGCCGAGGTCGGTCAGCGTCCGCAGCACCTCGGCGGGGAGCTCCATGGCGCCGAAGGTGTCCGCGGGGGGCAGGGCCGGGGTGACGGTGGCCGGCGGCGCGAACTCCCCCTTGGAGGGGGCGGGGCGGCGGGTGTCGTTCGTGCGGTCCGAGCGGTTCATGGATGCCTTCCTTGATGCGGCGATCTGAGATGCGGCGCGTATCAAGGAATCCACGGCGTGAATGCGCCGGAAGAATTGCAGGAACGGGCCGAGAACAGTACCTGTACGGATCCGGGCGCATCCGTGCGGTGCGGTACCGCGTCATGGCATCCGGTGGGCGGAATGCCGGGGACCCGGCGGGCGGCGGCCTGCGGCCCGCGGGCTTCAGGCCCGGTAAAACGGCGACGGCCGGTGCCCCCCACCCTGGGGGTGGGGGGCACCGGCTACGTCAAGCGCGTCAAGCTTAGGCGGGGGTGATGTTCTCCGCCTGCGGGCCCTTCTGGCCCTGCGTGACGTCGAAGTTCACCTTCTGGCCTTCCTGGAGCTCACGGAAGCCGGAGGAGGCGATGTTCGAGTAGTGGGCGAAGACGTCCGGGCCGCCACCCTCCTGCTCGATGAAGCCGAAGCCCTTTTCCGAGTTGAACCACTTAACGGTGCCGGTAGCCATGCGATATCTCCTTCGAGGCATTACCCGGAATTCACACTGCGTGAATCCCGGCGTCGCCGCGATGATTGCCCCGTCCGGAAAAAGCACCGAAAACACAAAAAGTGCTCTGGCGAGAATGAACCCACCTAAGCACTTGAAGTCTATGGGAACCACAACTGCAACTGATAACTACTGTATCACGGAATGGGCCGGAGGGCTCTTTGGCACGGAACTTCTTCGGATTCCGCGTCGGACGGGCCCTCCGGAAGCCCGTCACATCGCCTCTGTGGCCCCGTCCCGCGCCGCCTCCCGCGCCTCGCGCAGCGCCGTGTGGACCGACCAGACCACGGACACCAGCGGCACGGCGACCACCGCGCCGACGATGCCGGCCGCGATCGAGCCGGCGATGACCGAGACGGCCACCACCAAGGGGTGGAGCCGTACGGCCCAGCTCATGACCAGCGGGTGCAGGAGGTGCCCCTCGATCTGGCCCATCACGACGATCAGGGCGACCACGATCAGGGCGACCAGCGGGCCCTGCGAGGCCAGCGCCACGACGGCGGCGACGGCGAGGGCGACGGGAGAGCCGATCAGGGGGACGAAGGCGGCGACGAACTCCAGGAGGGCGAGCGGGACGGCCAGCGGGACGCCGAGCAGCCAGAGCGCAATGCCGACCAGGATCGCGTTCACGGCGGCCACGAGCACGATGCCGTGCGTGTAGCCGGTGAAGGTCCGCCAGGCCGCGCGTCCCGCGATCCCCACCCGGCCCCGTGCCGACCTCGGCAGCTGCCCCTGGAACCAGGCCCACTGCCGGTCCCCCGCGTGGATGAAGAACACGGCGGAGAACAGCGCCAGGGCCAGGGTCGTGAAGACGGCCACCACATGGCCCGCGCCGCTCACCGCCTCGCTCACCAGGGCCGACCGGTGGCTGGACAGGAACTGTCCGATCCTCGCCTGTACGTCGCCGAGGGCCTCGGGGTGCAGGCGGAACGGCGGCCGTTCCAGCCAGTCCTCGATCCGGCCGACACCGTCCCGGAACTCGCGGACAAGCGTCGTCCGCTCCCCCGCGACGGCCTCGCCGACCAGCGTGAGCACGCCGAGGACGAGCGCGATGCCGCCGAGCAGGGTGAGTGCCACGGCCAGGGGCCGGGGCAGGCCCTTGGCGGCGATGTCGGCGACCGGGCGCAGCAGCGCGGTGATCACCAGGCCGAGGAAGAGGGCGACGCCGATCTCGTGGAAGCGGCCGAGGACGGCGAAGAGGCTGTAGACGAGCAGGCCGACGATCAGCAGCCGCCACGCGTACGCGGCGGCCGTGCGGAGGAACGGGGTCACCGGCGGTGCTGTGCCTGGCTGCATGGCGACGAGGTACCACCGGGGGCGCTCCGGGCCACGCCGGCGGCCCGACATTCGCCCGGTCAGCCGGGGGCGGACCCGAGGGTGCGGGCGGCGCGTCACGGAGCCGGTCGGGTCCCGTGTTCGAGTGATCGTCCGCTGCTAGTGTCCGGTACGGGGCGGGTGTCCCGTGCCGGGTGAGGAGGAGCCCATGAACGCCGCGGACGAAGGACGGCAGCAGCTGGACGCGGCGAGCGTCCTGAACGCCAAGAGGACGCTCCTCCAGCTCCTGGCCAGAGCCGGGGTCTGGTCCGGCGACGCCGAGGAGCTGATCGGGCTCGTGGAGGCCGGCGCCCTCGCCCTCGCCCACACCGAGATCGGCGCAAGCGGCCGGAGCGCGCCGGAGGGGAACGGCGAGCACTACGAGGCCGGCTGGCGCGACGGCACCCGGGCCGTCTCCGACGAACTCGCGGACATCGCCGAACGCACTCTGCGCCGGGCCCTCGCCCCCGACCCCACGGCGTCCTCACCGGACGACCGTTCTCCCGTCGGCCGGGCGGAGATGGAGCGGGCGAAGGTCGCGATCACGCCGCTCTACCTCTCGTACACCGCCGTCTCCGAGCTCGACCCCGACGCGACCGAGCAGGTGCTCACCGCCGTCCTGAGCACGATGAGCCCCCGGCAGCGCGCCGGGTACCCGGGGCGGCTGACGGAGTTCGCCACGGCCCATCACGCGCGCCTGGAGCGGCTGTACGCGGAGTACGGCCCCGGCAGCGCCATCGCGATCCACGGCCGCTACTCCCTCGTCCACTCCCCCACCAGCGTCGCCGTGCTGGAACGTCTCGCCGCGGCGCCGGCGGCGCTCCACGAGGAGTGGGACGCCGCCGAGCTGCCGCCGGCGTGGCTGGACGGCCTGCTCACCGCGTGGGGTCCCGCGGCCGCCTGATCCGCGGGGCGGGCTCCGGTCCGACGGTGAAGGTCGTGGCGGGGGCGGTGGAGGCCACCGCCACCACGGCCGACCTGTGACGGTCCGTCCATTCCAGGACGCGGAGATCTCCGTCGCCGGCCTTCAGCCGCGCTTCCGCGCGGACCCAGAAGCGGAGCAGGGCCGCGCCCGGGTCCGGGGCGTCGGCGGCCTCGCGGACGGCGGACTCGGGCAGGACCCGGGCGAGCACGGACAGCGGGCCCGGTCTGCGGGTGGCGGGCTCCACGTCGACTCCCACGGCGCCGGGGCCGACGGCCGCCCCGACGAGGCCGTCGGCGTGGCTCAGGCTGACGCCCACGCCGGGGTGGTCGTGGAGGTAGGGCCGGCCGTGGCCCGGCCGGTCGCAGTCGGCGCAGTACTGGGCCGGCGCCGACTCCTCCGGTGGTCTTCCGGTGAACCGGGCGACGCAGAGCCGCAGCAGCAGCCGCGCGGCCAGGACGTCGTCCCGGCGGCGCGGCATCCGTATCGCGGCGAGCCGCCGCAGCTCCCAGGGTTCGAGCAGTCCCTCGTGCAGCCGGGGGTGGGCAAGGACCTCGCCGGTGGTCGCGACGGCCGCCAGTGCCGTACGGCCGTCGCCGGTCATGGGTCGGGCCGGTGCGGTCATGGGTAGGCCGGTGCGGTCATGCGTGGACCGGTGCGGTCATGGGTGGGCCGGTCAGCCGGCGGCGGCGGCGCCGGGGGCCGCGGCCGTCGCGGAGGGGGTCAGGAAGCGGCGCTCCACGCGGCTGAGCGTGCGGAAGTCGTCGATGGTGACCTCCTGGAGGTCGATGGTGTCGCCGGAGATCTCCTCCAGCAGGTCGATGAACTCCAGGAAGTCCATCGAGTCGATGAGCCGGGCCTCGATGAGGTCCTCGTCGACGTCGATGGGGCCGTCGAGGCCGGGGTTCTTCTCGTGGAGCCACTCGGCGATGCGTTCCATGGTGCGGGTCACTCCCTGGTGCTGTGCGGGTTCGGTGGTGTCTCAGGACCGGGCGGCGAGGAGCCGGGCGAGGGCCTGTTCGGGGGTGCCGTGGGCGAGGATCATGGCGTGCACCCAGCGTTCGACCCCGAAGGCGACGCAGGCGCTGTACGCGGGCCCCTCGGCGCCCGCCCGGATGTCCAGCCGCTCGCCGAAGAAGTTGCGGTGCCGGTTCACGGAGGCAATGGCCGTGCCGTCCGGCGCGCTGAACTCGTGCTTGACCGGATCGAGCGCCATGAGGCGGGCCCGGGAGCCCCCGCGGTCGTAGAACGGGTCGTCGGCCGTGGCCCGGGTCAGGTCGAGGCCGAGGAGGCCGGCCAGTTCCTGAATGAACTCGGCACCGCGCTCCAGGTGTTCGACCGCTCCCTGCTTGGTGCCGAGGTACAGGACCTCGCGCATGTGGAAGCCCCACAGGCGGCGCAGCCCGTCGTAGTGGGTCTCGTTGCGGAAGCAGCGGCCGGTCGCGGAGAGGCGCAGCCCGTCCTCGCCGACGTCCCTGCCCTCCAGGGAGAGCAGGAGTCCGTAGCAGGTGGCGGAGGGGAGGAGGTGGCCGGTGGGGCGCAGCGGGAGCTCCGCCGGGTCCTCGCCGGCGGCCAGTCCGTCGAGCGCTTCGGGGGTGAACCGCCCGGCAGAGACTCCGAGATGGGGGAAGTTGCGGAAGTAGTCCAGCCGGGCCAGGCCTTCGACGGACAGCAGTGGGGGTCCGACGACCTCGGGGGCGGAGAGGCGGGCCGCCAGTCCGGCCAGCAGGGCGTCGAGGCCGTGCAGCAGGGCGGTGTGGACCGGGTCGAGCGTGAGCAGGCCCGGACCGGGGTTCTTGAGGCCGCCGTCCGGCAGGGCCGTACTGCTGGTTGTGCTCATGGGAACCGCTCCCTCTCAGCGTGTGCGAACAGTCGGGGGCGTAGGCGGGTGGGCAGGGCGACGATCAAGGGCGGGCGTGTGGTGGTGGCGGCCGGATCGGTTCGGTTCGGTCGGTTCGAACGTCCGGGAATGTGGTCGCCGTTGCGTCGCCGGCGAGTCGCCTTCGACCGGGCGCGGCGGTGCGTCCGGCCGGTGCCCCGCCGGGACCACGGCCTGCGAAAAGCCCCTGGAATCGGAGCCGCGCCATGGACCCTAGGCCAGCCCCGCACGCCTTGTCTAGACCAAAGTGGGCGGGTCGGCGCAGGTCGCCGAGTGTTCGTTTCGATCTTCCGGACAAGTCAACTGCGCATATCCAGCCGACGCTTGACAGCGGCTATGGTCTAAACCAATGCTGCTGCGTAATCGGCAGGAGGCCCCCTGGGGCCTGACCCCGTTCTGGAGGGACCCCATGACGACCCCCGCTCCCCACGGCCGCCCTCGCCGCCCCCGTCTGCACAGAGCGGCGTCGGACCTTCCGTACTTCAGCGCGGACGGCGAGTCCTATCTCGCACAGACCACCTTGCGGGAACTCAAGAAGTCCCGCCCCCTAAGGGTGCTGTCCGAGGAGGACTTCGCCCATTGGCAGGCGTACGGGTACGTCATCGTCCGAGAGGCGATACCGGCGGAGGACGCCCAGCAGCTCCTCGACTTCACCTGGGACTTCCAGGGGCTCGACCCGGACCGACCGGAAAGCTGGTACGAGGAAAGGCCGTTCCGCTCCGAACTGGACCAACAGCTGCACGTGTACGGCTTCGTCGAGGCGTACCACCACCAACTGCTGTGGAACAGCCGCCAGTCACAGCGCGTCTACGACGCCTTCGTCGACGTCTGGGACTGTGAGGAGCTGTGGGTCACGCTGGACCGGCTCAACCTCAACCCGCCCAACGTCGGCAACCGTGACCGGGCCCTGATCGAGCCCACGGACCGGGGCTTCGACATCGAGCTGCACTGGGACATCGACACGACGCTCGGCGTCCCGCCGCAGCGGGTGCAGGGAATCATCGCGCTCAACGACACCCGGCCCGAGACCGGCGGCTTCCAGTGCGACCCCGAGCTGTTCCGGCGGTTCGACGAGTGGAAGGTCGCCCAGCCTGCCGACCGGGACCCGCTGCGTCCCGCCGTGGACCGGACCGAGTTCCCCGTCCAACGGCCCGACCTCCACCCCGGCGACCTGCTGATCTGGAACGGCCTCCTCGCCCACGGCGTGGCGCGCAACGCCTCCGAGAACGGAGTGCGGGCCGTCCAGTACCTGTCGATGATGCCGGCGCTCGAGGAGCACGACAGGCTGCGACGCTCCCGCGTCGAGTCCTGGCGGCACCTGCGCACTCCCCGCTGGAACCGCACGCTCGTCGGCGATCCGGTGCTGCACGAGTCCAAGCGCTACCCCACGGCCGAACTGACCGGGCTCGGCAGCCGGCTCCTCGGGCTCACCTCGTGGCACGAGTCGGCCGAAGCCGGCGCGACGGCGGTCGGGGATTCCGGGGCGACCTCGGCCGGAGATGCCGGTACGAACGTGGCCGCGACCACCGGCGCTTCCGCGAGGGTTGGTCGGAGCGGGGACGGAGAACCGGCGTGCGCCGCGTCTGCCTGACCCTCCCCACCAACCGGGCCTGCTCCGAGACCATCAGCGCGGTCGCCGAGGAGGCCGCCTACGGCGCCCGCCGGTTCGGTGTCGAAGTGCACCTCCTGGTCCTGGACTCCTCCGAGGCGCCGGTGCTCGCCGGCCACCGGGCGACGGTGGCCGGTCTGCCGCCGGTACCGGGCGTGGTCGTCCACCACCTCGACGAGACCGAGCAGCGGACCTTCCTGCGGGAGGTGACCGCCGCATCGGGTGTTCCGGAGCCCGAGCGGGTGCTCGACCTGCTGCTGCCGTCCCGCTTGTCCTACGGCGCCTGCACAGACCGCGCCTTCCTGATCGCGGAGTCCCTGGGCTGCGCGTCGGTGCACCGCCGGGACTCCGACAGCCGCTACCAGTCCCGGTCCCCTTCCCGCTCCCCTTCCGGGCATCCGGACGAGGACGGACCGGTGTTCCCGATCCACCACGAGCTGACGTCCCTGGGGCGGCTGCCCGCCGACCTCGCCGGACGCGTCTCGCGGAGCAGGCTCGACCCCGCGCACGCGGACCGGCCGGTGGCCATGGTCGGCGGCTCCTTCATCGGCGAGATGTCCGTGGACGTCGAGGAGATCCACCGGCTCGACCCCGCCGTCTACGAGGACGTCATCGGTCTTTCGGTCCCCGCCGGCTATCCGGAGATCTGGCGCAGGAACCTCATCGCCGAGTCGTTCCGCGGCGCCGGGACCACCCCCTTCACCCGTGACCTCTCGACGCTCACCAGCATCGGCCCCACGCGCGTGGACATGTGCAACATCGCCTTCACGAGTGAGGTCTACAGTCGGGTGCCGCTGCCTCCCGCCACCGACACCATCGGCAGCGACTACTTCCTCATCCACCTGGTCCACGACGCCCGGCTGCCCGGCGTCCTCCACAACCGCCATATCGTCAACTTCCATACGAACGAACGCCGTTCCGACTCGGGATTCCTCGCCTACCACCGCCGGCTCGCCAAGTTCTTCCTTTCCACGCCGTACTTCGGCGCCGTGTACGACCGGATGGCCGCCGCGGGAGCGGAGCTGCTCGACAGCGACGGCCGTGTCCGCGCGGACGCCGTCGCCGGCTTCGTCAGGGACAGCACCCGCCTGGACCCCGCCGAGAACATCGAGCGGCTCGACGTCGTCGACCGCTCCTACCGCAAGCTCGGCGGCCGCTACGCCGGGGCCGCCGACGTCCTCGCCGCCGAGCGCGGACAGCTCCTCGACGAAGCCCGGTCCGACATGGCGGAGTTCGCCCTCCTGATCGACGCCTGGGGCCACCTGACCCGCTCCACGAAGTCCGTGAAAGGCATCACATGGTGAGTGAGCGAGACTCCTCGCGGCTCAAGGACACTCCCGCACCGGCACGCGCGGCCACTCTCACCGTGGCGTACGAGGGCGGCGAGGAGCGTCGGGGGCCCGTCACGATGGGGCAGGCCAACATGATCCGCTGCGTCCTGCGGGACGAGCCCGAGCACATCAACATCCACGACGTGTGGCCGACGCCCGCCGGGACCGGCACGGCGGCGGCCGTCGACGCCCTGCGTACCCTCGCGGTACGGCACGAGGGGCTGCGCACCACCTTCCCGCACGACCCGGGATCCGCTCCTCGCGAGCAAGTCGTGGCCGCCGCCGGGGCGTTCACGGTCACCGTCCTCGACCACGACGAACTGCCCGGCGATGCCGCCGTCTACGCGGAGTCGCTGGCGCGCGAGGCCCGTGGCGAGCGCTTCCGCCTGGACCGGGACTTCCCCCTCCGGGTGACCCTGGTCGCCCTCGACGGCGCGGTGGCGTACGCCGCCGTGGCGGCCAGCCATGCCGTCACCGACATCAGCGCCCTCGCCGTCCTGAAGGAGGAATGGCTCACGCTGTTGTCCGGCGGGACGCTGCCCGCGCTGACGGCTCTCACGCCCCTGGGCCTCGCCGCGGAGGAGGCGGCCCCCACCGGGATCCGCAAGTCCGCCGCGTCGCTGCGGTATTGGGAGCGGATCATCCGCACCGGACCGCAGGCCATGTTCGCGGAGCCGGGTGCCGGGGGCACCGAGGCCGCCGCCCCGCGGCTCACCCTGCGGTCGCGGCGGGGCGCCCGCGCCCTGGCGGCCGTCGCGGAGCGCACCGGCGGCCTCCCGGCGACGGTGCTGCTCACGGCCTGGTGCGCGCTCCTCGCGCACCGAGCGGGCCAGCCGGCCTGTGTGACCGCCGTCCCGACCGCCAACCGGCACGAGCCCAGGCTGACCCGCTCGGTCAACACCCTCTCGCAGGACGCCCTGCTCTGCCTCGACGTCCGGGTTCCGTCCTTCGACGTGCTCCTCAGCAAGGCCTGGGGCGCGGCGCTCAACGCCTACCGGCACAGCCGCTTCGACGCGGTGAGCCTGTGGGAGATGATCGACAGGACGACCTTCGAGCGCGGCAGCCGGTTCGCGCGCGACGTCGCCTTCAACGACGTGAGCACCCTGCCCACCGCGCTGCCGTCCTCGCTCCCCTCCGGCGACGAGACCGTCATCGGACCGGAGCTGGAGCTCAGTTGGGGCGAGGTGCAGGTGCTGCCGACGCGCGTCCTGACCTTCGTCCACGAGACGGACCCGCTGCTGCGGCTCGGCGTGTGGGCGGACCCCGCGCTGTTCCCGCGGGAGCAGGCAGAGGGCTTCGTCGTCGGCCTGGTACGTCTCCTGGAGGCGGCCGCAGTGGGGGACGTGCCACTGGACACGCTCAGCGAGGTGACGGGGGTCCGGCCTGTCGAGCGCGGCCCGGACTGGGAGCGGGTCGACGGCTCCTGGGTGTCGCCGCCCGCCGTGGCGGAGGCCCTGAGCCGGGCCCTCGACGGCGTGCCCGTACACGTCACGACGGCTCCCCCGCCGGACGGTGGGTCGCCGGACGGGGCAGCCGGGCCGGGGCTCACGGCGTACATCGCCGCCGGGGGCGGCCCGCTGACCCCGGCGGGGGCTCACGCCGCGTTCATGGACGTCCTCCCCGGCCGTCCCGGACTCCTCGCTCCCCGGCGGTACGTGATCGTCCAGGACCCGCCGGCGGAGGCCGACCTGAGCGACGCCTGGGTCCGGCAGCAGATTCTCTCGGAAGGGACCGGCCGGGACCGGCGGATGTGACATGACGATGGAAACCGATGGTGTGACCGTCCGGCAGGAGCCGGACACGCTTCCCAGCCCGTGGCGGTCGAGCCGCTTCCGGCTCTTCTTCACCGCCCGCAGCGCGTCCCTGCTCGCCGACGGCATGCTGATGGTCTCGCTCACGACCGCCGTCCTCGGCGCGGGCTACGGGGCCGCCGGCGTCGGATACGCGCTGGCCGCGTGGATGGCGCCGATCGTGCTGCTGGTCCTGGTCGGCGGAGTCCTCGCGGACCGGTTCACCCCGCAGGTGATGATGGTCGGCGCCGACGTGGTGCGCCTGGTGGCCATGCTCGCGCTCGCGGCGCTGCTGGCCGCGGGCGGGGTGCGGCTCTGGCACATCATGGCGCTGCTCGCGGTCAGCGGCGCAGCGACGGCCATGTTCCAGCCGGGCCTGGCGAGTATGGTCCCCCAGGTCGCCGAGGACATCCAGCGGGCCAACGCGCTGCTGCGGATATCCGAGGCGATATGCACCCTGCTCGGCCCGGGCCTCGCGGGGCTCCTGGTCGCCTACTGGGACGTGGCGGGCTCCTTCCTGGTGATCGCGGCGGCGTACGCGCTCAGCGCGCTGGGCCTCGCGCCGCTGCGGAAGCTGAGCACCGCCGAGGACGACAGCGCCGACCCGCTGTGGCAGCGGCTGGCCACGGGGTGGCACGAGTTCCGGTCCCGGTCCTGGCTGTGGGGTGTCATCGCCGTCTGGGCGGTCTACGGCCTTTTCGTCTTCGGCCCGGCGCTGCCGCTGGGCGCGGCGCTGCTCACGGAGCAGCACGGGGCGAGCGGCTACGGCTGGATCGCCTCGGCCGACGGGGCCGGCACGATCGTGGGCGGGCTGCTCGGTATGCGCGTCAAACCTCGTCGGCCACTCGTCGCGGGAGCGCTCGCCATGCTGTTCTTCTCGCTCAACCCCCTGGCCCCGGCCCTCGGCTGGTCGTTCACGCTCACGGCGGTCACCGGCGTCGTGGCCGGCTGCGGCTTCGCCTTCTGGGGGGTCATGTGGGCGACGAGCGTGCAGTCCCACATCCCGCTGGCCGTCCTCAGCCGTGTCTCGGCCTACGACATCGCCGGCTCCATCATGGTGATCCCGCTCGGCCGGGCGCTGGCCGGTCCGGCGGCGGAGTCCTTCGGGGCCGACCGCGTGCTGCTCTTCTCCGCCGTGACGGGTGTCGCGCTCCTGGGGGTCATGCTCTGCGTCCCGGCCGTCCGCGCGCTCGGCCGGGCTCCGGCGGTCGGCGGCCCGAAAAACCCGGCCGGTCCGGACGGCAGCGGTCCGGACGGCAGTGCACCGGACGGCAGCGGTCCGGATGGCAGCGGTCCGGGCGCCGGTGACGGAGGTCGCTGACGTCCGTCACCTGCCGTGGCCGGCTGCTCAGGCCTCGTCCGTCGGCGAGGAGACGGCCACCGGCCGCAGGACCATGAGCGAGTCCTCCACGGTCGCCACCATGGCGAAGGGGAAGCGGTCGAGCTCCAGGCAGAGGGCGACGTCGTCAGGATGAACTCCCTTGCGCACGCCCTCCCTCAGTTCGGCGGCGGCGCGTGACGTGTCGGCGCGGCGCAGGAACTCCGCCGCGCCGGTCTCCGTCTCGGTGACCCTCCGGGCGATGTACTGCGCGCACGCCAGGTCCTCGTCGGCCTGACCGTCCTCGCCGGTGACCACGAACGTGACACCCTCGCTCCCCCGGGCCCGCAGGACCCCGGCCGTGGCCTCCGCGACCACGAAACCGGCGCACAGCACCAGCGACGCGTCCTTGACCGCGAGGGCGCCGACCGTCCCCGCCGTGGTCTTCTGGACGACGGTCCGCCCGTCGAGGTCGAGGGAGCGCAGCAGGCCCGGGGAGTTGACGGCGTCGAAGCCGGCTGCGGGCGGACCGTCCTTGAGCGCGATCCAGTCCGGGTGACGGGACTTGAGCGCGAGGGCTTCGTCCAGCGACCCGGCGAGCACGATCTTCTCCGCGCCCCGGGCGAAGGCCCAGGCGGCCACCGTGTAGGCGCGCATGACGTCGACGACGACGGCCACGGAGGGGACTTCGGCCACTTCGGCGATGGAGAGGAAACGAGTGTCCATCCCTTCATGATCGCGTATGCCCGGGCCGGACCGCCCGGGCAGTGACGCGCATCACGTCAACGGCCTCGCGGGGGCGTCATGCGCCCGCGAGGAGGGCCGCCACCGCACGCGCCGTGTCGGGGTGGCGGTCCGTCAGGGACGGGCGGCGGGACGCGGTGCCCGCCGGCTCCCAGCCGTCCGCGCAGCCCAGCAGCTCCGCGAGCGCGTCGCAGGTCTCCGGGTGCGCCGGGAGCAGCGCCACGCCCCCTGGGGCCGTGGAGTCCGGACGGGTACGGGCCGCCGCGAGCGCCACCGGCTGCTGCCGCCAGGGCGGGACCCAGGCGTCCAGGGCGGCGAGCCGGGCCGGGAAGATGCGTCCCGCCTCGCGGATGAGCAGCGGGGCCAGCTCCGTCGCGTTCGACCGGAGCGTGGTGATGAGGACCGGCAGCCACGGCAGCAGGACGGCGTCCGGCAGCCGCCCGAAGGCGTTCGACACGGCCTCCACCACGACGTCGGCGAGTCCCGGCACCGGTTCGAGCGCGTGGACGAAACCGCTGAGGTAGCGCGGATAGGAGGGCACCACCAGGGGGTTGCCGAGGAGCTCGTCGCAGCGGGCCCTCAGCTCCGCCCGGGAGAGCGTGCCGAGCTGTACCTGCGCCGCCCACAGCAGCGCCGTCTTCGCAGGGTCCTGCGGGTGCGACTGCGCCACCGACAGTTCGAGCTGCGTCCGGTCGCAGCCCAGCGAGAGGGCCAGGCTCTCCATGCTGAACAGGAAGCCCAGCATGGCCGCCACCTGCCCGGCCGTCGCGTCCTCGTCCCGGAAGGCGGTCGGCAGCAGGGTGCAGTAGTGGGCGTAACCGGTCCGGACGAACGACTCGATCCACGGCGGCAGCACCGCTTCGCTCGTCCGGTAGTACGCGAGGAGGCCGCGGACCCTGCGCAGCACCTCCGGGGCCCCGTCCACCGTCCGCTCGGCGGCCAGGACCTCCAGGGCCCGGGTCCCCAGCTCCTCGGCGAGGCGTCGGCCGCCGAGGTACAGCGTCGCGTCCTCGACCGCCGCCAGGACCTGCGCGGTCGTCGCCTGCGGCCCGTACGCCGTGCGCCGCAGCCGCTGCTCCAGGACCTGTTCGAGGCTCACGCCCTCGTAGCCGAGCTCGATGAGCGCGCGCTGGTGGGTGCCGAGGGACAGGTCCCACGACTCCTGGATCGAGCGCTCGCCGAGCCGCCGCTCTCCCATGATGGGCCGGGCGGCACCCGGCGGCATCAGCCGGCGGAGCATCCAGAGGACGTCGGAGCAGGCCCGGAGGTCCGGCTCCGAGGCCATGTCGAGGAGGGCGCGGCGCACACCGCGCTGCTCCAGATTGAGCGCCAGCGGCGCCAGCCGGTCGTACACGTCGCGCGCGAGGGGCGGCAACGCGTCGTAGCCGACCTGGCCGATCCGGTCGCCGCCCATCATGATCTCGACGAGGCGCCGCACGTCCCGGCGCCCCGGCACCGAGTCCTTCTCGATGCAGGTGACGGCCGCGTCCTGGAAGTCGTACGGCGTCGGCTTGGCCCGGTCCCGCATTCCGGCGAGCAGGATCGACGTCTCGAAGACGGCGATCGCGTCGGCCGTCGAGGCGAGGTAGCCACTGCGGCGGGCCGCGCGGACGATGTCCACGGACCAGCCGAGCAGCTCGGCCTCGTCCAGGGTGTCGACGACCGGCGGCCGGCGCAGGAAGCCGGAGAGCCGGTCCTCCGCGCCCACGGGCACGACGGGGACGGCGGCCTTCGCGGCCGTCTTCGTCGGCGCCGGCTTCTTCGCGCCGGCCTGGCCTTCGAGGCGGTACGGCTTCACGCGGGTGCGCTTGAGGTTCTTCGCCCACTGCGTCGCGGCGATCGACACCGATCCGGCGGCGAGGCCGAACTGCGCCTCGATCGCGGTGTGGCTCGACGGGATCAGCCCGTACTGCCAGGTGGTGGCGGTCCGCGGGGAGATCGTGAAGCCGGTGGTGCCGTCGGCGCCCGTGGTGCCGTCCACACCGAACTCGTCGACGCGGCTCGCGGCGTGGAAGGCGCCGCACACGTAGAGACAGTCCGCCGGGTCGGTGCCGGTCGCGGTCAGGTGCTCGCGCATCCGGGTCCACATGTAGCGCTCGCGGTCCTCGTCCACGCGGACCCGGTCGCCGTCGCCCGGGGCGAGCCGCCGGAACAGGCTGCCGATGAGGAACATGACCTGGCGGTAGGTGTCGTGATCGCTGTCGCCGAGCGGGACCTCCACGTACTGGTGCCACCACTCCGACCAGTGGCGGACCTTGCCGTGCCGGAGCAGGTGCTCCTCCAGCTCGGCGAAGCGCGGCCGCAGGTCGCCGATCTCGACGCCGACGGCCTCGCCGTGGAGCGCCGCCTCGGCCTCGGCGGCCTTCGTCGCGGGGGCCGCCGTGCCCGCGGCGCCCGCCGGAGCCGCCGTGTCCCCGTCCGTGCCGTCCGGGGCTCCTGACCGGTCGTGCCGGGTGTCCCACTGGAAGACGTGGTCGGAGGAGCGGTCGACGAGGACGAGCTCCACACCGGGGGTGTCGAGGGCGTACGCGATGGCCTGGTACTCGGCGGAGGCCTCGGTGATCGGGGCGACGACGGACAGCGGGGCCCAGTCGGCCGGGAAGCCGTCGATGTCGCCGGCGAACGCCTGCACGGCGACCGGCAGCCGGCAGTTGCGCAACTCGGTCAGGAGCGGCGCCATGTCCTCGCACAGCTCCAGGTACACGACCTTCGGCTGCTTCTCCCGGAGCCGGCGGGCCATGGCGAGTGCCGACGCGGGCGAGTGGTGGCAGACGGGGAAGATCTCCAGGGGTTCGCCGGCCGCCCGGTCGACGTCGTCGACCATGCCGAGGAGGATGCCTTCGAGGGCGTCCCCTCCCCCGGCGAACTCGGCCGCCGCCTCGTGGAGTTGGCCCCGCAGCGCGGCGAACGGGGTCTCGGGGGCCGCGCTCATGCCAGCTTGGCGATCGCTTCGCGGCCGCCCTCCAGGAACTCGGGCCAGGAGCCACCCTCCTCCTTGCCGCGCGGCTCGACGACGCCGTGCAGGTACTTGTTGAGGATGGCGAGGTCCTCGGGCTCGCGGCGGGCGAGGGAGCCGACGAGCGAGGCGGCGAGGGTACGGGCGGTCAGGGCGCGCTCGCCGAAGAAGTTGCTGTGGAGGACGGCGTCCTCCAGTACGCCGATCTGTTCGGCGGTGGACAGCGCGGACTCCAGCTTCTCGTCGTCGCTGCCGGCCGCCGCGGAGGAGGCGCGGAGGTCGGCGAAGCTCTGGAGGAGGACGTCGAGGAGGGTGGGCGGCACGTCCAGGTCGATCTGGTGGCGGCGGAGCAGTTCCTCGGTGCGGAAGCGGACGATCTCGGCCTCGCTCTTCTTGTTCGTCACGACCGGGATGCGGACGAAGTTGAAGCGGCGCTTGAGCGCGGACGACAGGTCGTTGACCCCCCGGTCGCGGCTGTTGGCGGTGGCGATGATCGAGAAGCCGGGCTTGGCGAAGACGATGTTGTCGCCGCCGCCGTCGCTCTCCAGCTCGGGGACGGAGACGTACTTCTCGGAGAGGATCGAGATGAGCGCGTCCTGGACGTCGCTGGTGGAGCGGGTCAGCTCCTCGAAGCGGCCGATGGTGCCGGACTCCATCGCGGTCATGATCGGCGAGGGGATCATCGACTCCCGCGACTGGCCCTTGGCGATGACCATGGACACGTTCCACGAGTACTTGATGTGGTCCTCGGTGGTGCCCGCGGTGCCCTGCACGACCAGGGTCGAGTTTCGGCTGATCGCGGCCGCGAGGAGCTCGGCGAGCCAGCTCTTCCCGGTGCCGGGGTCACCGATGAGGAGCAGGCCCCGGTCGGAGGCCAGGGTGACGATGGAGCGCTCGACGATGCTGCGGTCGCCGAACCACTTCTGGGCCACCTCCCGGTCGAGGCCGTCGGCGCGCTCGGAGCCGAGGACGAAGAGGCGCACCATCTTCGGGGACAGCCGCCAGGAGAACGGCTTGGGGTTGTCGTCGATCGATTCCAGCCAGTCGAGTTCCTCGGCGTACTTGATCTCGGCGGGGGCGCGGAGCAGTTCGGACATGCGAAGGGCCTCTCAGGTGAGGAAGGTCTTGAGTTCGTGGACGAGCTTGTCGATGTGGCCGGAGACCACGGGGGTGCCGAGTGCCTTGAACCGCTCGCGGAACCAGGGGTTGACCTCCTGGCGTCCGGAGCTGGTCACCGAGCCGACGGGGATGAACCGCACGCCGGACCGGTGGACCGCCTCGATGCCCTCGAAGAGGGGCTGGGAGCGGTCGAACTCGTAGAAGTCGGAGATCCACACCATGACGGTGTTCTTCGGTTCGGCGATCTTCGGCCGGGCCATGGCCATGGCGACCGGGCCGTCGTTGCCGCCGCCGAGGTTGGTGCGGAGCAGCACGTCGAACGGGTCGTGCACCCAGGGGGTGAGGTCGATCGCGCGGGTGTCGTACGCGATGAGGTGGACGTCCACCTTCGGCAGACCGGCGAAGATCGAGGCAAGGATGGTGCAGTTCACCATCGAGTCGACCATGGAACCGGACTGGTCCACGACGACGACGAGCCGCTGGGGCGTGGTCCTGCGGACGGTGTGCCGGTAGTAGAGGCGGTCGACGTAGAGCCGCTCCTCCTCCGGGCTCCAGTTGGTGAGGTTCTTCCAGATGGTGCGGTCGACGTCGAGGTTCCGGAAGACCCGCTTGGGCGGGACCGAGCGGTCCAGCTCGCCGACGGTCGCCTTCTCCACCTGGGTGCGCAGCACCTCGGCGACCTCGTCGACGTAACGCCGGATGAGGGACTTGGCGTTGGCCAGGGCGATGCCGGAGAGGTTGCCCTTGTCGCGCAGGAGCTGCTCGATGAGGGACATGCTCGGGGTGAGCTTGGCGGCGAGCGCGGGGTCGGCCAGCACCTCCCGCAGGTGCATGCGCTGGACCAGGTCGGCCTCGACGGTGCCGAGCTCGGCACCGAGGCCGCCGCCGGTCAGGCCCGCTCCGGCCGCCCGTCCGCCACGCAGGCCGCCGGGCGGGCAGCCGAGCGCGCGCTCCAGCCAGCCGGCGTCCGACTGCCAGCGCGCCAGCTGTCCGGCGGAGACCGTGCCGGAGCCGGTGGAGAAGACGTTGAGCAGGACCTTCGAGGCGAGTGCGGCGCGCCGCACTTCGGCGGCCCGGTCGCGGGTGTCGTCCGGCTCGGGCTCCGGGGTCATCAGGCCGTCGAACTCCTCGGCCAGTTCCGGGTGGCGCTGGACGACGGAGTCGACGGACGCGCCCGGGTCGAGCAGCGCCGACGGGAGGCCGATGTCCTCGACGACGGCGAGGCTCGCGGACTCCAGGGCGGGCTGCTCCTCGTGGTCGAAGAGCCGGGCGAGGAGACGCCAGTAGAGGACCTGGCGGCGGTTGTCGTCGGAGTCGGCGGGGACGGCGATGGCCGCGTCGGTGGGGACGGCGGGGACGGCGGTGGCCGGGTCGGTGGGGACGGCGATGGGGTCGGTGGCTTCGGTGAGGTCGGCGATGGGGTCGGTGGCTTCGGTGAGGTCGGCGGTGGCGTCGCCGGGGTGGGTGCGGTCGGTCATTTCCGCAGCAGCCTTCCCGCTCGTTCGCGCAGGACGGCGACGGAGTCCGTGGCGGCCTTCTCCGCCCGGACGCCGACCTTGTCGGTGGTGCCTCCGGCCCAGGCTCCCGCGTGGACCGCGACGGTCTTCTTCCGCACGGTCGTCTCGACGGCCAGCGGCTGGAGGACGAACTGCCCGGCGTCCCAGCGGAGCAGTCCGACGCACGCTCCGGACGCGGCGACCGCCTCCGGGGTGAGCGGACCGGCCGCCGGGGCGCGGTCGGTGTCGACGGCCAGCCGGTGCCCGGCGACGGCGAACGCCGTCGGTCCGTCGTCCTCGCGCTCCACCGTGTATCCCTCGACGAGCACGGGTACGGCGATCCGGACCGGGTGGCGGTCCAGAGGGGCGGTCACCGGGTCGGCGGCGGTGGAGAGGATCACCCGGGCCGTCGCGAAGGGGTCGGCGGGCTCTCCCGCGCGGGCCCGCTCGTCGTCCCAGACGAGGTCGCCCTCGTCCGTGACGGGCATGGCGTCGAGTTCCATGGAGCGGCCCTCGCTCACGGCGGCCAGGAGCGACATCCGCGGGCGGAGCAGCTGCCAGAGTCCGGCGCCGACGACGGTGTCCGGCTTGGGTGCGGAGACCGCGGCCCGCACGAGTCGCGGAGCGGTGCCGTCGGCGGGTTCGAACACCGCGTGGACCTGTGCCTGTACGGCGGTCGCGTGCTCCTGCACGTCGACGCCGAGGGGTAGCAGGCGGCCGGTCGCGGCGGACGTCATCGGTCCTGCGGCGGCACCGGTCGCGCCGGGCAGGGTCAGCAGCAGCGCGCGGGACCAGAGGTCGGCCCAGCGGCGCACGGGGACGCGCTCCAGGGTGGCTCCCGGGCAGGAGGCGGCCAGTTCGGCGGCGAAGCCGTCGAGCAGGGCGGCCTGACGCCGCAGCAGCGGGTCCGGCAGCATCGCGGAGACGACGGGCGCCGCACCGGCGACCAGTTCGTGGTCGATGCCCTGCCAGCCGGCGCGCGCGAGGTCGCAGAGCCAGGCGCGGGCCGCCGCCAGCACGTTGGCGGCGGGGCCCCCGTCTCCCTCGGCCGGTGCGGCGGCCTCCGCGCGCGGTCGGCCCGTGACGTCGCCGACGCGGGCGACGAGGGCGTCGTGCACGGAACCCATGAGGGCGGTGCGGGCGGCGGCGAGGGCGACGAAGTGCTCCTCGCCCGCCGCGCCGGCCGCCGTCTTCTCGGCGGCCTCGGCGACGCGCGAGGCCAGTGGCGTCCCGGCGACGGCCTCCGTGATCGCGGCGAGGCCCTCGGCCTGCGCGGGCTGCGGACGGAGCAGTCCGGCGACGAGCACCCGGTCGAACGCGTCGACGGCCGCGAGGGCCTCGTCGAGCCCGTCCACGGGGTCGGAGAGCAGATCCGTGCGCATCAGGCCACCGCCCTCGTCGGCGGGAACCACTGCATCTCGGGCAACGGCACGGTCACCGGCTCCCGTTCGAGGTAGGCCAGGTGGCGCAGGAAGCGGCTGAACACCGGGGCGGCGGCCGAGGTGTCGCCCTGGGCGGGGCGCGTGGCGGTCATCACCGAGACGAGCGTGGAGGCGTCGGGCTCCTGCCCCGGCGTCTCGGCCTTCAGGTAGCGGGCGACGCGCTCGGCCCCGTACTGCAGGGCGGCTTCGCCGACGAGCGCGCGGATGTGGTTGCAGAACGAGCCGCGAGCACCGCCGCAGGGGCGGTTGTTGTTGGTGCTGCACGCGAACGCGTACGTCCCGGCGGCGATCGAGGACACGTACACGCGCCCTATGTCGGACCCGCTGGACACGACACCCTGCAACCGTCCGTCGGCCAGCTCGACGAACGGCACCTTGGCGAGCTTCCGCGGTCGCGCGGGCGGTACGACCCGCGCCACGCTCGACGTCTCCCAGACCGTCAAGACACCTCTCCCATGCACGTCAAAGGGGATGTCCACGCCGGATCGGCGCGACAGGAACGAACCTATCCCCGCCCACTGACAACGGCCCGGGAGCGGCCTGGGAGCGGGCTGCGAAGGGGCCTGACGGTGGCTTGATTCACCACCAGTAGGCGGGGTACCGCGGTGCGCCCCTGCGGATGCGGGACGCGGTGAACGCGGTCAGGACGAGCAGGACCGTGGCGCCGAAGAGCAGCGGGACGAACCGGTTCGGCGCGGGCGTCTGGAGCACGATGACGACGGCGGTCGCGCAGGCCGGGGAGTGCGGGGTCCGAGCCAGCGTCGTGAGCGCGAGGGCGACACCGGCGGCGACCGCGGCGGCCCAGGTGCTGCTGCCCGCCGCTGCCGCGACCGCGTAGCCGGCGGCGGCTCCCAGCAGGTGTCCGACGATGACGCTGCGGGGCTGGGCGAGGGGAAGGGTGGGAGCGCAGTGCACCAGGGCGGCGCTCGCGGCCAGCGGAGGTATCAGTACCGGCTCGTGGATGACGGCGCCTATCGCGACGAGACCCAGGAGGGCGGCCGTCGCCGCGGTGACGCTGTGGAAGGCGGCCGCGGGCGCGGGCCGGGCCGGAGCCCGGCCGACGATCCTCGGCCTGCGGGGGCCGGAGGGGCGGGCGGAAGCCGTGCCGTCGGCTGCGGTACGGCGTGCGGTGTCGGTGCTCATGTGATGCGGCGTTTCCGGGCGGGCGGCCGGGGGCCGCGCAGGGCAGGAGTCGGGAGTGACGGTCGTACGGGACTCTGTGGTCGACAGTCGGCCCGGTCATGCGCGTGGTCCTGGTGCGGCGGCGCAACCGATCACCACTCTAACCAGCGGTTTCGTGCCGGAGGGGGCGGGGTCGGCGCGGTGTGCGCCACACATGCGGCGTAAAATGGGGCAAATGAACACACTCCGGTACGAGCTGGTGTTCTCTGACGGTGCGGGCTCGGCCCGGGACGTCGTGACCGTGGAGCGCACCCTCTCCAAAGGGCCCGGTGGTCATCCCGTGTACTCCGACCCGACGGGCATCATCCGAGCGGAGATCAGCGACCGGGGCGAGGTGCGCGTGCTCGCCTCGGGCGGCCATCAGGAACCCGCCCAGAGCGTCGTGGCCCGGCCTCTCCCCGACGGGGACCCGGAGGGAGGCCCAGGCGGCCCGCACGGGTGACGCGCCCCCGCACGGGTGATACCCGGGGCGCGGGTGACACTCGGGACGCGGGTGACACTCGGGGCGCGGAGAGCGCGGAGAGCCCCCCGTCCACGGGGACGGAGGGCTCTCCTGGTGCCGGCCCCGCGGGGGATTCGGGGCCGGGGCCGACGGGTGGGGGCTGCGGATCCGGCGGGCGGCTACTTGGTCGGGAGCTCGTCCGCGAGCGGGCGGTCGATCGCCATGATCCAGCGGTTGTCGCCGGTGCGCCGCATGACGTCGGTGCAGGTGCCCGTGATGATCTGGCGCCCTCCCTGCCCGTCGGCGACGTCGAGGCGGAACTCGACGATCACGAGGGAGACGTCACCGGCGACGTAGTTCTGCACGACCTTCGAGTCGAGCTTGGGGCCGGTCTTCAGCAGGTCGATGATGCCCTGGCGGCGCTCCGCGCCCGACAGCGGGCTGCCCGAGAGGTTCGAGATGGCGTCGTCACGGTAGAGCGTGTCGAAGATGGCGCCGTCGCCCGAGTTGAAGGCGTCGATGAACGCCTGGTTCTGCTGTTCCACGTCGTCGGTGAGGACCAGGTTGGCGAGATCGGTGGTCATGGTGATGACTGCTTCCTGTTCGTTGGTGCTTTCTCTGGTGTTCCGGTCGTTCCGGCGCGCTCTGGTCCGTCCGGGCCGTGCCCGGTCGCTACGGTCCGCGCCGGCTGAGACGGGGGGTCCGACGGCACGCCGACCGTATGCGGCGGCGCCCCACCCCCCGTCCACCATGGGGTAATCGCCGATCCGGCGCGGATCACCCCTCGGTCATCGGTGGGGCCGGGAAGTAGCCGACCTCGGTGAAGAAGTCGACGTACCTGCCGAACAGTTGCTTGGTCACGGGCGGGCAGTGCACGCCGCTTCCCGCGAGCACCTCCAGCGTGTCGGTGACGTCCATCGGCGGGTAGAAACCGGAGCTGTCCGCGGTCAGCAGCTCGAAGGCGTCGAGCAGCGGCACGAGCGCGTTGCCCCGGTCGGAGCGCACGAGCTCCAGCCAGGCGTCCCGGTCCAGTTCCCCCAGCGGGTAGCCGAACGACCGCAGGTGGTCGACGGCTTCGGCGAGCGTCAGCTCGCTCGGGTTGTAGAGGTGGAACGTCCGTCCCGCCGCGCCCTCCCGGCCCGACATCGCGAGGATGGCCGCGCTGACGTAATCCACGGGCATCAGGTGCACGGGCCCCACCATCCCCTCCGGCACCGCGCCCGCCTGCAGGATGCCCTTGAGGCTCAGCCACACGAAGTCCCGTGTCTGACAGGCTCCGTTGACCTGGTCACCGGAGATCACGTCGACCCGGTAGACCGAGACCGGCAGTCCTCGCTCCCGGGCCGTTCCGATGAGCTGCTCGCACACCCATTTGCTCTGGACGTATCCGGTGGGGAGCGACTCGGCCGGGCCGGTCGGCGCGCCCGGCGCGAGGGCGGCGCCACCGCCGTCGGCGCCGGAGAAGACCCCGGTCGTCGACACGTAGTGAACGGGCACCGAGCGGTGCCGGGCCGCGAGCCGCAGGACCTCGATCGTGCCGGCGACGTTGGCCGCCTTCACGTCCTCGTACGGAAGGATCCAGTTGACCGAGGCGCCGACGTGGTAGACCACGTCGGTCTCGCGGCTCAGCCGGTCGAACTCCCCCTCGTCGAGGCCGAGAAGAGGCCGGGCGAGGTCGCCGACGACGACGTCGACCCGGCTCTCGTCGATCTCCTCCCCGAGGCGGTACCAGTCCAGGTTGGCGCGCAGTCGCTCCCGGGCCTCGGCCGGGTCCGCGCCCCGGACGAGCACCCTCACGCGGGCGGTCGTGGTCCGCAGCAGGTCGCGCAGGACGAAGGCGCCGAGGAAGCCGGTCGCCCCGGTCAGGAACACCGTCGTGGGGTCGGTGGAGACCCGGGTGACGGCGCCCTCGGGGCGTATGTCCTCGGGGAGTACGGTCTCGGCCGCGAAGTCCACGCCGCGTGCCGCGCCGGCGGCGTCGCCCTTGGCCCCCGCCCGGCCGGTGCCGCTGCCCGCCGCCCCTGCCGACAGGACCGTACGGAGGTACGCCGCGAGCGCTGCGGGGGTCGGGTGGTCGAAGACCAGCGTGGCGGGGAGCCTGACGCCCGCGACGTCGTCCAGCCGGTTGCGGAGTTCCACCGCGGTCAGCGAGTCGAAGCCGAGCGACGGGAACGGCAGGTCGCCCGCGATGCCCGCCGGGTCGGGGTGGCCGAGCACGGCACCGACCTCCGCCCGGACGACCCCGAGGAGGTACGCGAGCTGCTCGGCCTCGGTCATCCCCCCCAGGTCACGGCCGGGGGCGGCGCCGGGGTCTGCGGCATTCCGGGCGGTGCCGCGGGTCGGGGCACCCGCGAGCGCGGACAGCAGGAGCGGCGCCCGGCCGGGGTGCTCCCGCAGGGCGGCCACGTCCAGCGGGGTGCCGACGAGCGCCGGCAACGCCTGCGCGAGGGCGGCGTCGAGGATCGCCGGCCCGCGCTCGGCGGTGACGGGCCGGAAGCCGGCCCGGGCGATGCGCCGGACATCGGCCTCGTCCAGGTCCCCGGTCATGCCTCCGGACTGCTCCCACAGGCCCCAGGCGACGGAGGTCGCGGGCAGGCCGCGGGCCGCGCGGTGCTCGGCGAGGCCGTCGAGGAAGGCGTTGGCCGCGGCGTACGGGGCCTGGCCGGCGCCGCCGATCACGCCGGCGAGGGAGGAGAACAGCACGAAGGCGGAGAGGCCGAGGCCGCGGGTCAGTTCGTGCAGGTTCCAGGCGGCGTCGGCCTTCGGGCGCAGCACCGCGTCCAGGCGCTCCGGCGTCTGGTCCGCGATCAGGCCGTCGTCCAGGACACCGGCCATGTGGACGACGCCGGTCAGCGGGCGGTCCGACGGGACCTCGGCGAGGACCCGCGCGAGCGCGTCCCGGTCCGCGGCGTCGGCGGCGGCGATCGTCACCCGGGCGCCGAGACGCGTCAGCTCGTCGGCCAACTCCCGCGCTCCGTGTGCCCTTTCACCGCGTCGGCTGGTGAGGAGCAGATCCCTCACGCCGTGGCGGGTCACCAGGTGACGCGCGAAGAGCGCGCCGAGAGAGCCGGTGCCGCCGGTGATCAGGACGGTGCCTTCGGGGTTCCAGACCCCCGACGGGCGGCCGTCCGCCGCGGCCGACACCCGGCGCATCCGCGGCCGGAGCAGCCGACCGTCGCGGAGCGCGAGCTGCGCCTCGCCGGCGCCCGCGCCGGACAGCAACGGAAGCACCGCGTCCGAGGCCGGGGAGCCGTCGGTGTCGACGAGCACGATGCGTCCCGGGTGCTCGGACTGGGCCGAACGCACCAGGCCCCAGACGGCGGATGCCGCGAGGTCGGTCACGTCCTCGGTACGGGTGGCGACCGCGCCCCGCGTGAGGAGGACGAGCCGGGTCCGGGCGAGCCGGTCGTCGGCCAGCCACTCCTGGACCAGGGCGAGCGCGTGACGCGCGGCCCGGTGGGCGGAGCCGGGCAGGATGCCGCCCTGGGCGCCCCCGGCGGGGGCGAGCACGGCGAGCAGCGGCTGCGAGCCCCCTCCGGACCGCACGGCCTCGCCCGCGGCCGGCACGTCGGGCAGGCGCCGGGCGCCGGGCAGGAGGGCGTCGGCCTGGGGCGTACGGGCCCCGAGCACGCCCCAGGCCGCGGTCCCGTCCTGGGACGGCGCCCCGGCGAGGCCGACGGGTGCCCAGGCGACCTCGAAGAGGGCGTCGTGCTCGCGCGCCCCGGCGGCCACACGGGGCTCGGCGGGGCCGAAGCCGAGCGAGGCGACCGTGGCGACGGGCCGCCCCGTCGCGTCGGCGAGGTACGCGGCGAGGGTGCTGTCACCGGCGGGCGTCAGGCGCACACGGACGAGAGAGGCGCCGGTGGCGTACAACCGCACCCCGCGCCAATCGACGGCGAGCCGCCCGGACCGGGCTCCGGGGTCGGGGGCGGTGGTGGTGGCGGTGCCCCTGGTGGCGGCCTCGGCAGGGTCGGAGGAGACCTCCGTGGCGCTCTCGTGCGGAGTGGTCGGCGCCGCCGTCGGGTCGGCCGCCGGCTGCGTCGCGGCCGTGAGCGGTGCCCCGGCCGTCAGCGGTGCCGCGTGCAGGGCCGCGTCCAGCAGGGCGGGGTGCAGGCCGAAGTCGCCGGGGAGGGCGCGGTTCCGGCCCGCTTCCGGCAGGCGTACCTCGGCGTACAGGTCGTCGCCGAGTCGCCATGCTGCGCTCACGCCCCGGAAACCGGGGCCGTAGGCCGGCCCGTCGGCCGCGAGTCGTTCGTAGGCGCCGTCCAGGTCGAGCGCGGTCGCGCCCTCCGGCGGCCAGTTCTCCAGCTCGAAGCCCGGCTCGGAGGCCTCCACGCCGACCCGGCCGCGACCGGCGAGCGACCACGTGACGTCACCGGCCTCGGGGCGGGTGTGGACCGTGACCGTACGCCGTCCCCGCTCGTCCGCGACGCCCACGCCGACCTGCACCCGCAGCCCGGCTCCGGCGTCCAGCCTCGGCAGAGCCTCGACGGAGAACTCGTCGAGGACCGTGGCGCCGAACTCGTCGCCGGCCCGCACCACCAGTTCCACGAGGGCTGCCGGCGGCAGGACGGTCGCCCCGTCCACGACGTGGTCGGCCAGCCACGGGTGGGAGTGCCGGGCGATCCGGCTGGTGAAGAGCACCTCGTCGCCGTGCGGACCCGCGACGGTCGCGGCCGCGCCGAGCAGCGGGTGGCCGACGGCGTCCAGGCCCAGGCCCACGGCGTCCGTGGCGGCCCGGACCGGCTCGTACCAGTAGCGCTCCTGCTGGAAGGCGTACGTCGGCAGCCCGGCCCTGCGTGCCCCGGAGCCCTCGAAGACGGCCTTCCAGTCGGGTGCGGTGCCCCGCACGTACGCCTCGCCTGCCGAGGTCCAGAACCGCTCCAGGCCGCCCTCGTCGCGTCGCAGGGTGCCGACCACGGTGGCGGTGCGCCCGGCGTCCTCCGCGATGTCCTGGACCCCGGTCACGAGGACCGGATGGGCACTCGCCTCCACGAACGTGCCGAAGCCCTGGCCGAGGAGGGCCCGGACGGCCCGCTCCAGCTCGACGGTCTGCCGGAGGTTGCGGTACCAGTAGCCGGCGTCCAGCTCGGGCCCCTCGACCCAGTCCCCGGTCACGGTGGAGAGCATCGGGATCTCCGCCCGGCGCGGAGCCATGTCCGTGAGGAGGGTGGACAGTTCGTCCTGGAGCAGTTCCACGTACGCCGAATGCGAGGCGTAGTCGACGGGGACGCGACGCGCCCGTATCCCGCCGGTCCGGGCCTCCGCGAGGAACTCGTCGAGCGCCTCGTTCTCACCGGAGACGACCACCGAGCGCGGGCCGTTGACGGCGGCGAGCTGGATCCTGCCCTCCCACGGCACGATCCGCTCGCGGACCTCCGCCGCGGGCAGGGCCACGGACACCATGCCGCCGAGACCGGCGAGGACCCGGCCGATAGCCTGGCTGCGCAGCACCACCACGCGGGCGCCGTCCCGGAGGGTCAGCACCCCGGCGACGGTGGCCGCCGCGATCTCCCCCTGCGAGTGTCCGGCCACGGCCTCGGGGCGCACGCCCTGGGAACGCCACAGCTCGGCGAGGGACACCATCACCGCCCACAGGACGGGCTGGACGACGTCGACGCGGTCCAGCCCGGGTGCGCCGTCGGCGCCGCGCAGGACGTCCTGGAGCGACCAGTCGGCGAACTCGGCCAGCGCCTCGGCGCAGGCGTCGAGGCGGGCGGCGAACGCCGGGGACGTGTCCATGAGGTCGACGGCCATCCCCGCCCACTGCGAGCCCTGGCCGGGGAACAGGAACACGGTCTTGCCGGACCGGCCCGCGCTCCCCGTCACCAGGCCCGCGGAGGGCTCGCCGTCGGCGAGGGCCTGGAGCCGTGCCAGCCGGGTCTCCCGGTCGGCGCCGGCGATCGACGCCCGCTCGGGGAGCGCGGCCCGCGTGGTCGCGAGGGAGAACGCCACGTCCTGGGAGGTCAGTCCGGGCCGCTCGGCGAGGTGCTCCGCGAGACGGCGCGCCTGATCGCGCAGCGCGGGGCGGGACTTGGCCGAGAGCACCCAGGGAGGGATCTCCGCGGTGTCTGCCGTCGCTTCGGTCCGTTCGGTCTCTTCGGTCCGTTCGGTCTCTTCGGTCGCTTCGGTCTCTTCGGTCGCTTCGGTCCATTCGGTCTCTTCGGCTGCCGCCTCGCGCGCAACACGGCTCTCCTCCGGCACTTCTTCGAGGATGACGTGGGCGTTGGTGCCGCTGACTCCGAAGGACGAGACCGCCGCGCGGCGCGGCCGGTCGAGCTCGGGCCAGGCCCGTTCCTCGGTGAGGAGCTCGACGGCGCCCGCACGCCAGTCGACCACGGGGGTGGGCTCGTCGACGTGGAGCGTCCTCGGCATGGTGCCGTGGCGCATGGCCTGGATCATCTTGATGACGCCGCCGACGCCGGCCGCGGCGACCGTGTGCCCGATGTTGGACTTGAGCGAGCCGAGCCGCAGCGGACGGTCGGCGGGGCGGCCCCGGCCGTAGGTGGCGAGGAGCGCCTGTGCCTCGATCGGGTCGCCGAGCCGGGTCGCGGTGCCGTGCGCCTCGACGATGTCGACGTCCGCGGTGGTCAGTCCGGCGTCGGCGAGCGCGCCCTTGATGACCCGCTCCTGGGACGGGCCGTTGGGGGCGGTCAGGCCGTTGGACGCGCCGTCCTGGTTGACGGCGGAGCCCCGGATGACCGCGAGGACGCGGTGCCCGTTCCGACGCGCGTCGGACAGCTTCTCCACGAGGACCAGGCCGACGCCCTCGGACCAGCCGGTGCCGGCGGCCGAGGCGGCGAAGGAACGGCAACGGCCGTCGGCGGAGAGCCCGTTCTGGCGGGAGAAGTCGACGAACCCGCCGGGATGGCCGTTGACCGTCACGCCGCCGGCGACCGCGAGAGCCGACTCTCCCGAGCGTACGGACTGCAAGGCGAGGTGCAGCGCCACCAGCGAGGACGAGCAGGCGGTGTCGAGCGAGACGGCCGGGCCCTCGAAGCCGAACGAGTAGGCGATGCGGCCGGACGCCACACTGCCCAGCTTGCTCGTCATGAGGTATCCCTCGAACTCCTCCGGTCCGTCGAGGCCCAGATAGCTCTGCTCGACGATGCCGGCGAAGACGCCGGTGCTGCTGCCCCGGAGGGCGGTCGGGTCGATGCCCGCGTCCTCGAAGAGCTCCCACGCCGTCTCCAGGAGCACGCGGTGCTGCGGGTCCATGGCGAGCGCCTCGCGCGGCGAGATCCCGAAGAAGCCCGCGTCGAAGCGGGTCGCTCCTTCGAGGAAGCCGCCTTCCTTGGTGTACGTCCGGCCGGGCGTCCCGGGCTCGGGGTCGTACAGGGAGTCGACGTCCCAGCCGCGGTCGGCGGGCCACTCGGTGATGGCGTCGCGCCCCTCGGCCACGAGGTCCCACAGGTCGTCGGGTGAGGCGACGCCGCCCGGGTAGCGGCAGGCCATGCCGACGACGGCGACGGGCTCGGACGCCGCCGACTCCAGCTCGGCGAGCCGCCGGCGGGTCTTCTGCAGGTCCACGGTGACGCGTTTGAGGTAGTCGACGAGCTTGTCTTCGTTGTTCATGGGCTTGCGGTCTCCCAGATCAGTGGGGTCGTCGGAGAGGTCGGTTGCCGGCGGCTTCGGCCGGCCGACCGGTTCAGTCGGTCGGTTCAGTCGGTCGGTTCAGTCGGTCGACGGGTCCAACTCGCCGTCGATGAGGGCGAAGAGGTCGTCCGTGGTCGCGTCCGCGAGCCGTGCGGCGAGGTCGTCGCCGTCCTCCGGCAGGCCGGCCAGGCCAGCCAGGTCGGTCGGAGCGGTCGGAGCGGTCGGAGCGGTCGGAGCGGTCAAAGCACTCAGGGCGGGGGCGCCGCCCGGCCGCCCCTCTCCGGTGAGCGTGACGAGGAGCCCCTGGAGTCGCGCCGCGACGGTCGCGCGGAGCTCCCCGTCGCCGGCCATGTCCGGCAGCGCCGATTCCAGGCGGTCGAGGCCGGCCAGAGTCGACCGGACGGTCGACTCCTCCCGTACGGCCGCGAGGTGGGCGAGCAGGTGATCGGTGAGCGCGTCGGGCGTCGGGTGGTCGAAGACCAGCGTCGCGGGGAGTTCGGATCCGATCGCCCTGCCGAGGCGGTTGCGCAGGTCGACGGCGATCAGCGAGTCGAAGCCGAGGTCCTGGAAGGCCCGCTCGGGCTCGATGGCGAGTGGGTCGAAGTGACCGAGAACCGCGGCCGCTTCACCCCTGACGAGGTCGAGCAGCGCCTCGCGCCGCGCTTCCCGGGGCATGGCCGCGAGGAGCTCGGCGAACGGCTCGGTGGCTCCGGAGGCGGCGGGCCCCGTGGCCGCTGTCGTGACGGCGGCGGGCTCGATGACGCGCCGGACGGGTCCGATCGCACCTCCGGCCCCCGTCTCCACCGTCTCCACCGTCTGCTCCTCCCCTGCCGAGGGGTTCACCGGAGCGAACTCCTCCAGCAGGACCTCCCGGTAGCCGAGCGATTCCACCGTGATCACGGGTCGGCCCGCCGGGTCCGTGAGCCGGACGGTGGCGGTCGACTCGCCGGTCTCCGCGAGGAGTACACGAGCTGTCGCCGCGCCGGTGGCGTGGAGCCGAACCCCCCGCCACTCGGCCGGTACGAGTACGGAACCTGCGTCGCCGGCCGGGAACGGGTGACCGAGGACGGCCGCGTCGAGGAGGGCCGGATGCAGACCGAACCGCGGTACGTCGGCCAGGAGTTCCTCGGGGACGCGAACCTCGGGTGCGTTCCGTGAGGTCTCCCCGCCACCGGAGCCCGACGCCGCGTACCCGTGCTGCTCCTCATCCGCGTCGGCCCCTCCTCCGGCGAGCAGCCCCTCGGCGTGGAGGGCCCAGCCGGCGCCCGGACGGTCGGGGCGCGCGTGGACGGCCAGGGAGCGACGACCGGCCTCGTCCGGGGCCCCGACCCGCACCTGTGTCTCCACCGCGCCCTCGCGGGGCATCACGAGCGGCGCGCGCAGGGACAGCGCGTCCAGCACGGTCGCGCCGGTCGCGTCACCCGCCCCTACAGCCATGTCGACGAGCGTGCCGGCGGACACGACGACGGCGTCCCGCACCACGTGTCCGGCCAGCCAGGGGTGGGTGGCCAGGGAGACACGGCCGCTGAACACGGTCTCCCCGGAGCCCGCGAGGGCGACGGGCGCGCCGAGGATGGGGTGACCTCCCAGGGTCGCCTCGGAGGCGGCGTGCCGAGAGCCGACCGCCCCGGCTCCGACCCCGAATCCGGCCCCTGATCCGGCCCCTGATCCGGCCCTTGATCGGGCCCCGGACCGCATCGGACCGGACTCCAGCCAGTGGCGCCGGTGCCGGAAGGAGTACGTGGGCAGGTCGACGTGCGGACGGTCGCCGCCGTCTCCGTAGAACGCCGACCAGTCGACCCGTACGCCACGAGTGTGGAGCAGGCCCAGTGCGGCGAGCAGGGTCTCGGCCTCGGGCCTCCCGCGGCGCAGTGCGGGCACCGCCGTCATCGCCGTCGCGGCGCCCTCCGGCCGTACGCCGTCGGTCATCGCGGTCAGGGCACCGTCGGGCCCCAGTTCCAGCAGCGTGGTGACGCCCAGGCCCGCGAGGGCCGCGAGGGCGTCGCCGTACCGGACCGCGCTCCGCACCTGATGCGTCCAGTACGCGGAGGACCGCAGGTCGTCTCCGGCAGCGAGCCGGCCGGTCAGTGTCGACACCACCGGGATCCGCGGTTCGTGGTACGCGAGACCCTCTGCGACCTGCTGGAACGTGTCGAGCATGCCCTCCATGTGCGGCGAGTGAAAGGCATGACTGACCGTCAGGGAGCGGGTACGGTGACCGAGTTCCTCCAGCCGCCCGGCGATCTCGGCCACCGCGTCGGCGTCTCCCGAGAGGACGACCGACGCGGGGCCGTTGACGGCCGCGATCCCCACCTGGTGCTCGCGCCCCGCGAGCAGTCCGGCGACCTCGTCCTCGCCGGCACGTACCGCGAGCATCGCCCCGCCCCCGGGCAAGGCCTGCATCAGGCGGGCCCTGGACGCCACGAGGAGGCAGGCGTCCTCAAGGGAGAGGACTCCGGCGACGTGGGCGGCGGCGAGTTCACCGATGGAGTGGCCGGCGACGAAGTCCGGCGTGACGCCCCAGGACTCCAGGAGACGGAACAGCGCCACCTCGACGGCGAACAGGGCGGGCTGGGTGTAGCCGGTCAGATCGAGCTCGTCTCCGCTCTCGATCACCTCTCTCAGCGGTCGCGCCAAGTGGCCGTCCAGCTGTGCCGCCACGGCGTCGAAGGCCCGCGCGAAGGCGGGGAACGACTCGTAGAGCCCCTGCCCCATGCCGACCCGCTGCGCACCCTGCCCCGTGAAGACGAATCCCGTACGCATGGACTCCCTGGCTGCGCCTCTTACGACCCCGGGCGCCTCGGCACCGGCCGCGAGGGCACGCAGCCCGGCGACGAGCGCCTCCCGGTCGCCACCGACGACCACGGCCCGGTGCTCGAACACCGAGCGGCGCGTCGCCAGCGACCAGCCCACGTGCTCCACGGCCGTCCCATCGGACTCGGCGAAGGCGGCGAGACGGGCCGCCTGCGCCTCCAGCGCGTCACCGGACTTCCCCGAGAGCAGCCACGGCACGACCGGGATCGCCGCATTGGGCACGATCGGCGCGACGACGGCTTCGTCGTCCCCCTCGGACACGGACACCGGGTCGGGTACGGGTACGGATACGGGTCCGAGTCCGGGTAAGCGCTGCGGCTGCGGTGCCTGCTCGATGATGACGTGGGCGTTGGTACCACTGATCCCGAAGGAGGAGACCGCGGCCCGGCGCGGTCGACCGGTCTCCGGCCACTCCCGCTCCTCCGTGAGCAGCGAGACCGAACCCGCCTCCCAGTCCACGTGCGGCGAGGGCTCGTCCACGTGAAGGGTCTTCGGCAGCACGCCGTGGCGCATGGATTCGATCATCTTGATCACGCCACCGACACCGGCGGCCGCCTGCGCGTGACCGATGTTCGACTTCAACGAGCCCAGATACAGCGGCCGTTCCTCCGCACGGCCTTGACCGTACGTCGCAAGCAGCGCCTGCGCCTCGATCGGGTCACCCAACCGCGTACCCGTCCCATGCGCCTCCACCGCGTCGACATCGGAGGTCGACAGACCCGCGTTCGCCAGAGCCTGTCGGATCACCCGCTCCTGCGCCGGGCCGTTCGGCGCCGTCAGACCGTTCGACGCACCGTCCTGGTTCACCGCCGAACCCCGCAGGACGGCCAACACGCGGTGCCCGTTCCGCTCCGCATCCGACAGACGCTCCACCAGGAGCAGACCCACTCCTTCTCCCCAGCCCGTACCGTCCGCGGAGGCCGCGAACGGCTTGCACCTGCCGTCGGTCGAGAGACCGCGCTGCCGCGAGAACTCGACGAACGTGAGGGGCGAGGACATGACGGTGACACCGCCGGCGAGCGCGAGGTCGCACTCTCCGCGCCGGAGCGCGTGCGCCGCCGTGTGGAGCGCCACCAGCGACGACGAACACGCCGTGTCGACGGTGATCGCGGGCCCTTCGAGGCCGAGCGCGTACGAGACGCGGCCGGAGGCCACGCTGCCCGCGATGCCGGCGGCGAGGTAGCCCTCCAGGTCGTCCGGTATGTTCTGCGCGCCGACGCCGTAGTCGTGGTACATCACGCCCGCGAACACCCCGGTGCGGCTGCCGCGCAGGGTGGCCGGCACGATGCCGGCGCTCTCCACGGCCTCCCACGCGGTCTCCAGGAGGAGCCGCTGCTGCGGGTCGGTGGCGAGCGCCTCGCGCGGGGACATCCCGAAGAAGTCCGCGTCGAAGCCGTCTGCCTGGTGGAGGAAGCCGCCGTGCCGGACGTACGACGTGCCGGTCCGCTCGGGATCCGGGTCGTAGAGGTTGTCGAGGTCCCAGCCCCGGTTGACCGGGAACTCACTGATCGCGTCCGTCCCCTCGGCCACCAGCCGCCAGAGGTCCTGCGGCGAGGAGACGCCACCGGGGTACCGGCACGCCATCCCGACGACCGCGATCGGATCGTCGGCCTCGGCGGTGGGGGCGGCAGTGACGGTCGCGATGTCACGGGCCGAAGCGCCCCGCTCGGCCACGGCCTGCACCTGGTCGTCCGTGGTGGAGAACTCCCCGAGGAGGTGGGTGGCGAGGGCGGCCGGCGAGGGGTGGTCGAAGACCAGGGTGGTGGGCAGACGGAGCCCGGTGGCCGCGTTGAGACGGTTACGCAGCTCCACCGCCGTCAGCGAGTCGAAACCCAGCTCCTGGAACGCCCGCTCCGCCTCCACCGCACCCTGATCCGTATGACCGAGTACGCCGGCGACGACACCCCGCACCAGCTCCAGAAGCGCGCGCTCCCGCTCGGGCCGGTCCAGTCCGGCCAGGCGATCGGCCAGAGCCGAGGAACCCCCCGCAGCGGTGGCGCCGGCCCCCGCCCGGCGGGGCGCCGGGGGCACCAGCCCCCGCAGCATCGGGGACAGTGACTCGCTCCCCTGCGCCCGAAGGGCAGCGGTGTCCATACGGGTGACCGCGAACACGGCGTCCTTCACGCCGACCGCCGTGGCCGCGTCGAAGAGCTCCATCGCGTCCGCCGACTCCAGCGGCAGCAGACCCGAACGCGTCAGACGCTTCAGATCCGCCTCCCCCAGATGCCCCGACAGCGCACTCGACTCCGTCCACAGCCCCCACGCCAACGACACACCCGGAAGACCAGACGCCCGCCGGTGCTCCATCAACGCGTCGAGGAAGGTGTTACCGGCCGCGTAGTTCGCCTGACCAGCCGTCCCCAGCAGCCCCGCGAGCGAGGAGTAGACGACGAACGCGTCCAGTGCCAGGTCCTTCGTGAGCTCGTGCAGGTTCCACACGGCATCGATCTTCGGGCGCAGCACCGCGTCCAACCGCTCGGCGGTCAGCGTCTCCACGGTCGCGTCGTCCGACACACCCGCCGTGTGCACCACGGCCGACAAGGGACTCTCGGCAGGGATCGCAGCAACAACCCCCGCCAATGCGGCACGATCCGTCACGTCAACCGCCGCGAACACCACCTCGGCACCCTCGGCCGTCAGCTCCTCGGCCAGCTCGGCAGCCCCCGGAGCCTCCGCCCCGCGCCGACTCACCAGGAGCAGCCGGCGGGCACCTCGCCCCTGCACGAGGTGGCGAGCCGCGACCGAGCCCAGCGCACCTGTCGCACCGGTGACGAGGACCGTGCCCCGGTCCCAGTCCACGGATGGCTCGGCAGGCGCGAGATCCACACGGACCAGACGCGGCACGAGCACCCGCCCGCCCCGTACAACCGCCTGATCCTCACCCGACGCCAGGGCGACGGCGACACCCGTCTCGTCCTCCACGTCCACGAGAACCACCCGGCCCGGGTGCTCGGCCTGCACCGAACGCACCAGACCCCACACACCCGCGTGCGCAAGATCCGTTACACCCTCCCCCTCGACGCCCACAGCGCCCCGCGTCACGACCACCAGCCGGGACTCGGCCGCCGACTCGTCCGCCAGGAACTCCTGGACCCGTGCCAGTACATCCGCCACAGCGCCCCGAGCCGCCTCGACGAGACCACTCCCGTCGGCTGCGCCGGGTATGAGCCGTACGGTCACCGCATCGTCCGCGGGTCGCCGACCGGTGGCCACCGGAACCGGCCGCCACTCCACCCGGAACAACCCGTCCCGCGACGAACCCGCCGCGCGCAGCGCCTTCCGCGACAACGGCCGCAGCACCAGCGCGGCAACCGAACCCACAGGACCGCCCGCGCCGTCCGCGAGGGTCAGGGTGACGGTGTCGGGTCCGGTCGTCGTGAGGCGGACGCGCAGGACGGAGGCTCCGGTGGCGTGGACGTTCACGCCGGACCAGGAGAACGGGAAACCTTCCTGGCCGACCTCGTCGGCGACGCCCGGGAGCAGGGAGTGCAGCGCCGCGTCGAGAAGCGCGGGATGCACCGCGAACAGGCCGGCGTCCGCCCGCTGTCCCTCCTCCAGGGCGACCTCTGCGAAGAGTTCGCCCTCGCCCTTCCACAGTCGCCTCAACCCCTGGAAAGCAGGCCCGTAACCGTAACCGCGCTCCACCAACCGGCCGTACACACCGTCGAGTTCCACCTCGGCCGCACCAGCCGGCGGCCACACGGACAGACCGGCTTCATCCGCGACCGACGCGACCGACGCGAGCGCCCGGGGCACCAGCGAACCGCTCGCGTGCAGGACCCACGAGCCCTCGCCCTCAAGCCGCCCGTACACCTCGACCGCGCGACGGCCCGAGGCCCCCTCCGCGCCCCCGACCACGACCTGGAGCTGGACACCGCCGCGCTCGGGCAGCACCAGCGGGGCGGCCAGCGTCAGCTCCTCGACCTGTCCCGCGCCCACCTGCTCCCCCGCCGCCAGGACGAGTTCCACGAACGCGGTGCCGGGGAAGGGAAGGCTGTCGAGTACGGCGTGGTCGGCGAGCCACGGGTGCGTGCGCAGCGAGACGCGGCTCGTGAACAGGGTCTCCTCGGCCCCCGCCACGGTGACGGCGGCGCCGAGCAGCGGGTGCACGACCGACCCGAGGCCCAGGGCCTCCGCGCCTGACGCGGCGGCGGTGCCGGGCTCCAGCCAGTACCGGTCGGTCCGGAAGGCGTACGTCGGCAGGTCGATCCGCCGGGCGCCGGTCCCCTCGTAGAAGGCGTCCCAGTCCACGGTGACGCCCCGGACGTGGAGCCACCCGAGAGCGGTGATCAGGGTCCGGTCCTCGGGCCGGTCGCGACGCAGGAGGGGGACGGCGACGACGGCCTCGGACACGCCGTTCGCCGGGCCGGAGCCGTCAGAGCGACCGGCGCCACCGGAGACGCCGGAGACGTCCGTCGCGTGGGAGCGGTGGGAGGTGTCCGACCCGTCCGCGCCACGCAGTCCGTCGGTCAGGCCGCCGGCCAGGGCCGTGAGCACGCCGTCGGGGCCCAGCTCGACGAACGTGGTGACGCCCTCGTCGACGAGGGTGGCGACCGCGTCGGCGAACCGCACGGTGCCCCGGACCTGGTCCGTCCAGTACGCGGCGGTCCGCAGGTCGTCGCCGGAGGCGAGCCGTCCGGTCAGGGTGGAGACGACGGTGATCCGCGGGGCGTCGAAGGTGAGCCGCGAAGCGGCCTCGCCGAAGGCGTCGAGCATCCCGTCCATGTGCGGCGAGTGGAACGCGTGGCTGACGGTGAGCTGCTTGGTCCTGCGTCCCCGCTGCTCCAGTTCCGCGGCGATCTCGGCCACCGCATCGCCGTCGCCCGAGATCACGACGGACGTGGGGCCGTTGAGGGCGGCGATGGCGGCCCGCTGTTCGCGGCCCGCGAGCAGCGCGACGACCTCCTCCTCGCTCGCCTGTACGGCGGTCATGGCACCGCCGCCGGGCAGCGCCTGCATCAGGCGGCCTCGCTCGGCGACCAGGGCGCAGGCGTCCTCAAGGGAGAGGACGCCGGCGACGTGGGCGGCGGCGAGCTCGCCGATCGAGTGCCCGGCGACGAAGTCCGGAGTGACGCCCCAGGACTCCAGCAGGCGGAACAGCGCCACCTCGACGGCGAACAGCGCGGGCTGGGTGTACCCCGTCAGGTCCAGCTCGTCACCCGACGCGATCACCTCCCGCAGCGGCCGCGCCAAGTGACCGTCCAGCTCCGCCGCCACCACATCGAAGGCCCGCGCGAAGGCGGGGAACGACTTGTACAGTCCCTGGCCCATCCCGATCCGCTGCGCGCCCTGCCCCGTGAAGAGGAACGCGGTCCTTCCGCTGCTCCGGACGCCCCGCACGGCGCCCGGAGCCGTCTCACCCGCCGCCAACAGACGGATTTCGGACAGCAGTTGCTCTCGGTCCTCGCCGGCCACCACCGCCCGGTGGTCGAGCGCGGAGCGGCTCACGGCGAGGGAGTAGCCCACGTCGAGCGCTCGCGTCGCGCCCGGTCCTGCCGCGTCCAGGAGAGCGGCCAGGCGCGCCGCCTGCTCCCGCAGGGCGTCGGCGCTCTTCCCGGAGAGCAGCCACGGGACGGCCGGGAGCGGGGCGAGCGGCGTGACGGCGGCCTCGTCGTCGCCCGCAGTGACGGTCTGGGGTGCCTGTTCGATGATGACGTGCGCGTTGGTGCCGCCGAACCCGAAGGACGAGACCGCGGCCCGGCGCGGACGACCGGTCTCCGGCCACTCCCGCTCCTCCGTGAGCAGCGAGACCGAACCCGCCTCCCAGTCCACATGCGGCGAAGGCTCGTCCACATGGAGCGTCTTCGCCAGCACGCCGTGGCGCATGGACTCGATCATCTTGATGACACCGCCGACACCGGCGGCCGCCTGGGCGTGGCCGATGTTCGACTTCAACGAGCCGAGGTAGAGCGGTCGTTCCTCGGAGCGGTCCTGGCCGTACGTCGCAAGGAGCGCCTGCGCCTCGATCGGGTCGCCGAGCCTCGTACCCGTACCGTGCGCCTCCACCGCGTCGATGTCGGAGGCCGACAGACCCGCGTTCGCGAGAGCCTGTCGGATCACCCGCTCCTGCGCCGGACCGTTCGGAGCGGTCAGGCCGTTCGAAGCGCCGTCCTGATTCACCGCCGAACCCCGCAGCACCGCCAGGATCCGGTGACCGTTCCGCTCGGCATCCGACAGCCGCTCCACCAGCAGAAGGCCCACGCCCTCGGCCCAGCCCGTGCCGTCCGCACCGGCTCCGAACGCCTTGCACCGGCCGTCGGCCGCGAGGCCCCGCAGGCGGGAGAACTCGACGAAGGCGACCGGGGTCGACATGACCGTCGCGCCGCCGGCGAGCGCGAGGTCGCACTCGCCGCGCCGCAGGGCGCTCGCCGCCAGGTGCAGTGCCACCAGCGACGACGAGCACGCCGTGTCCACCGTCACCGCCGGGCCCTCGAGGCCGTACGTGTACGACAGGCGGCCCGAGGCGACACTGCCCGCGCTACCGCTGAACAGGTATCCCTCGAAGCCCTCGGGGGGCAGGTTGGGCCTCGATCCGTAGTCGTTGTACATGACGCCGGTGAACACGCCGGTACGGCTCCCACGCAGGGCGTCCGGGGCGAGCCCCGCGCTCTCGAAGCTCTCCCACGCCGTCTGGAGGAGGAGCCGCTGCTGCGGGTCGGTGGCGAGCGCCTCGCGCGGCGACATCCCGAAGAAGTCCGCGTCGAAACGGTCGGCCTCGTGGAGGAAGCCGCCTTCGCGACCGTACGACTTGCCCGCCTGGTCGGGGTCGGGGTCGTAGAGGTCGTCGATGTCCCAGCCACGGTTGACGGGGAACTCGCTGATCGCGTCCGTCCCTTCGGCCACCAGTCGCCACAGGTCCTGCGGCGACGACACACCGCCCGGATAGCGGCACGCCATGCCCACGATCGCGATGGGCTCCTGGGCCTTGTCCTCCACCTCGCGCAGCCGCCTGCGCGCGTCACGGGCGTCCGCGATCGCCCGCTTGAGGTAGTCGCGGAGTTTGTCCTCGCCCGCCATGGTGTTCTCAGCTCCCGGTTGTGTTGTGCTGGTCGACTTCCGTGCTGCGCTCGTCATGCCTGTCACTCCAGGTCGTCGAAGAGCGCGAAGAGCTCCTCGTCGCTCGCGGTCGTGAGGTCCTGGTCCCGGTCCCGGTCGTCACCCTCCGCCTCGGACTCGTCCCCGGCTCCGGGGGCTCCGGGTGCTCCGGGTGCTCCGGCCGCCGCGTCGGCGACGTCGAGGAGCTCGCGCAGCCCGGCGGTGATCCGCTCGTATGCGGTGCCGTCCGTGGCCACCGCCCCGATCGCCGCCCTGAGCCCGGCCAGTTCGGTCAGGACGGGCTCCTCCGGCGCGACCTCGTCGTGGGCGAGGAGGTCGAGGAGGTGGGTGGCGAGGGCGGCGGGCGAGGGGTGGTCGAAGACGAGGGTGGTGGGCAGACGGAGCCCGGTGGCCGCGTTGAGACGGTTACGCAGCTCCACCGCCGTCAGCGAGTCGAAACCCAGCTCCTGGAACGCCCGCTCCGCCTCCACCGCACCCTGATCCGCGTGCCCCAGCACTCCCGCGGCCTGCTCGCGTACGAGGTCGATCAGGATCCGTTCCCGCTCGGCCCGGGCCAGGCCGGCCAGTCGCTCCGGCAGGGCCGGAACCCTGCTCGCGGAGGTGGTGCCCGCGGCGGCGCGGCGGGGTGCCGGGGGCACCAGACCCCGCAGCATCGCCGACAGCGACTCGCTCCCCTGCGCCCGAAGGGCGGCCATGTCCATCCGCGTCACCGCGAACACGGCGTCCGTCGCACCGGCCGAGGTGGCCGAGTCGAACAGCTCCATCGCATCCTTCGACTCCAGCGCCAGCAGACCCGAACGCGCCAGACGCTGCAGATCCGCCTCGCCCAGATGCCCGGAGAGATCACTCGACTCCGCCCACAGACCCCATGCCAGCGACACACCCGCGAGACCAGAAGCCCGCCGGTGCTCCATCAGCGCGTCGAGGAAGGTGTTGCCGGCCGCGTAGTTCGCCTGACCCGCCGTCCCCAGCAGACCCGCGAGCGAGGAGTAGACGACGAACGCGTCGAGCGGCAGGTCCTTCGTCAGCTCGTGCAGGTTCCACACGGCATCGGCCTTCGGACGCAACACCGCATCCAGACGATCCGGCGTCAGCGCCTCCACCGTCGCGTCGTCCGACACACCCGCCGTGTGTACCACCGCCGACAGAGGACTCTCCGCCGGAATCCCGGCAATCACCTCCGCCAAGGCGCCACGATCGGCCACATCGGCAGCCGCGAACACCACCTCGGCGCCCTCGGCCACCAACTCTCCGGCCAGCTCCGCAGCCCCCGGAGCCTCCCCGCCACGCCGACTCACCAGCACCAGCCGACGGGCACCGTGCCGGGTCACCACATGGCGTGCGGCGAGGCTGCCGAGCGTGCCCGTGGCGCCGGTGATCAGGACCGTGCCCCGCCCCCAGTCCACGGGCTCCTCCGCAGGCGCGACATCCGCACGGACCAGCCGCGGCACGAACACCCGGCCATCCCGCACAGCCGCCTGGTCCTCACCGGAGGCCAGCACCAGGCCGACGGCGGCGTCCGCCTCTTCGTCGACGTCGACGTCGACCAGAACCACCCGCCCCGGATGCTCGGCCTGCACCGAACGCACCAGACCCCACACACCCGCGTGCACGAGATCCGCGACACCCCCACCACCGACACCCACAGCGCCCCGGGTCACGACCACCAGCCGGGACTCGGCCGACGACTCGTCCGCCAGGAACTCCTGGACCTTCGTCAGTACGTCCGCCACAGCACCCCGAGCCGCCTCGGCGAGACCGCTCCCGGCACCGCCGGTCCCCGGAGCCAGTACGAGCGACACCGTGTGCGGCGCTCCGGCACCTTCCGTCCCGGCCACCGGGACCGGGCGCCACTCCACCCGGAACAGCCCGTCCCGCGACGAGCCCGCCGCACGCAGCGCCTCCCGCGACAACGGCCGCAGCACCAGCGCACCCACGGAACCCACCGGATCGCCCGCGCCGTCCGCGAGGGTCAGGGACGCCACGAGGGAGTCCGGGTCGGGGCTGGTCAGCGCGAACCGCACGCGGAGCACCGAGGCCCCGGTGGCGTGGACGTCCACGCCGGCCCAGGAGAAGGGAAGCCACGACGGGCCTTCCTCTGTGGCGACGCCCGGGAGGAGGGAGTGCAGGGCCGCGTCGAGGAGGGCGGGATGCACGGCGTACAGACCGGCGTCCGTCCGCTGTCCCTCCTCCAGGGCGACCTCGGCGAAGAGTGCTCCCTCGCTCTTCCACAGCCGCCTCAGCCCTTGGAAGGTGTCGCCGTACTCGTATCCGCGCTCCGGCAAGCGGCCGTACACACCGTCGAGTTCCACCTCGGTCGCACCGGCCGGCGGCCACACGGACAGACCATCGCCGCGCACGTCCGACCCGCCCGCGCGGGGCACCACGGAACCGCTCGCGTGCAGGATCCACGAGCCTTCACCGTCCGGCCGTCCGTAGACCTCCACCGCGCGACGGCCCGCGGACTCCTCCGCACCCCCGACCACGACCTGCACCTGTACGCCGCCCCGCTCGGGCAGCACCAGGGGTGCCGAGAGCAGCAGTTCCTCGACGTGGCCCGCGCCGGCCTGTTCGCCGGCGGCAAGGACCAGTTCGAGCAGGCCCGTGCCGGGCACGAGCACCGAGCCGGCGACCGCGTGGTCGGCGAGCCACGGGTGCGTGCGCGTCGAGAGGCGTCCGGTGAACACGTACCCGTCGCGGTCCGCCATCGCGACCTCCGCGCCGAGCAGCGGATGGTCCGCGGCGGCCAGGCCGAGGGCCGTGGCGTCGACCGGAGCCTCCGCGCGGCCCTCCAGCCAGTAGCGCCGGTGCTGGAAGGCGTACGTCGGGAGGTCGACCCGTCGTGCGCCCGGGAACACCGCCGCCCAGTCGGGGCTCGTTCCGCGCAGTGCCGTCCGGGCCACGGCCGCGCCCACGGTCCGGATCTCGCTCGCGCCCTTGCGGAGGGCGGTGGCGAGCGATCCCGCCTCCTTCACGAGGCAGTCCTCGACCAGCCCGACGAGAACTCCGTCGGGGCCCAGCTCCAGCCATTCGGTGACGCCCTCGCCCTCCAGGAACCGCACCCCGTCGGCGAAGCGCACGGCCTCGCGGATGTGGCGCGCCCAGTACGCGGGCGAGGACAGCTGGTCGGCGGTGGCCAGGGTCCCGGTGACGTTGGAGACGACCGGGATCCTCGGGGCGCGGAAGGTGAGGCCGGAGACGGCACCGACGAACTCGTCGACGATCTCGTCCATGTGCGGCGAGTGGAAGGCGTGGCTGACCGGCAGCCGCTTCGTCCGCCTTCCCTGCTCGCGCCACCGCGCGACCAGTCTCTCGACCGCGTCCTCGTCGCCGGAGACGACGGTGGCGTTCGGGCCGTTGACTCCGGCCACGGCCACCGCGTCGCCGACGGCCGCGAGGGCCTCGCGGACCTCCTCCTCGCTCGCCTGGACCGCGGCCATCGCGCCGCCGGCCCGGGCCGACTGCATGAGGCGGCCCCGGTGGGCGACCAGGACGCACGCGTCGGCCAGGTCGAGGACCCCGGCCAGATGGGCCGCGGTGACCTCGCCGATGGAGTGGCCGATGAGGTAGTCGGGGACGAGGCCGTGGGCCTCGAACAGCCGGTAGAGGGCGGTCTCCACGGCGAACAGTGCCGCCTGAGTGAACACCGTGCGGTCGATGAGCCCCGCGTCCTCCGACCCCTCGGCGGCGAAGAGAACGTCCTTGAGGGGGCGGGGCAGTTGTGGGTCCAGGTGGGCGCAGATCTCGTCGAGCGAGGCGGCGAACACCGGTGCACGGTCGTACAGTTCACGCCCCATGCCCCGGCGCTGGGATCCCTGGCCCGTGAGCAGGACAGCCGTCCGGCCCGTGGCCTCGGCCCCGCCGCGGACGATGGCCGGCGATTCCTCGCCCCGGGCCAAGGAGGCCAGGGCGTCGAGGAGTTCGTCCCGGTCGGCTCCGACGACGGCGGCCCGGTGGTCGAGCAGGGCCCGGTCCGTGGCCAACGAGAGGCCGATGTCGGCGACGCCCGCCTCGGGATGCTCGATCGCGTAGGCGTGGAGGCGCTCGGCCAGGGCGCTCACGGCCCGTTCGTCGCGTCCCGACAGAAGCCAGGGGACGGCCGGGAGGGAGGACACCGGCGTGGCGGCCTGCTCTTCCCCGTCCACCGACACGGGTTCCGGAGCCTGCTCGATGATGACGTGCGCGTTCGTGCCGCTGGGTTCCGGAGCCTGCTCGATGATGACGTGCGCGTTCGTGCCGCTGATCCCGAAGGACGAGACCGCGGCCCGGCGCGGACGCCCGACCTCCGGCCACTCCCGCTCCTCCGTGAGCAGCGAGACCGAGCCCGCCTCCCAGTCCACATGCGGCGACGGCTCATCCGCGTGCAGGGTCCTGGGCAGCACACCGTGCCGCATCGACTCGATCATCTTGATCACGCCACCGACGCCGGCAGCCGCCTGCGAGTGGCCGATGTTCGACTTCAACGAGCCCAGGTACAGAGGTCGTTCGCTCGAACGGTCCTGCCCGTACGTCGCAAGGAGCGCCTGCGCCTCGATCGGGTCGCCGAGCCTCGTACCCGTACCGTGCGCCTCCACCGCGTCCACATCCGCAGCCGACAGACCGGCGTTCGCCAGCGCCTGTCGGATCACCCGCTCCTGCGCCGGACCGTTCGGGGCCGTGAGGCCGTTGGACGCGCCGTCCTGGTTCACCGCGGAACCCCGCAGCACCGCCAGGACCCGGTGACCGTGCCGCTCGGCATCCGACAGCCGCTCCACCAGGAGAAGCCCCACGCCCTCGGCCCAGCCCGTGCCGCCGGCGCCGGCTCCGAAAGACCGGCAGCGGCCGTCCTCGGAAAGGCCTCGCTGTCGGGAGAACTCGACGAAGACGTGCGGGCCCGCCATGACGGTGACTCCGCCGGCGAGCGCGAGGTCGCACTCACCGCGCCTCAGGGCGCTTGCCGCCAGGTGCAGCGCCACCAGCGACGACGAGCACGCCGTGTCGACGGTCACCGCCGGGCCCTCAAGGCCGTACGTGTAGGACAGACGCCCAGAAACGACGCTGGAGAGGGTGCCCGCGAGGACGAAGCCCTCGAACTCCGCCGGGGTGGCGGCGAGGCGCGACGCGTAGTCGTCGTACATCGCGCCGGTGAAGACACCCGTGTTGGTGCCGCGCAGGGTCGCCGGGTCGATGCCGGCGCTCTCGAAGCTCTCCCACGCGGTCTCCAGGAGGAGCCGCTGCTGAGGGTCGGTCGCGGTCGCCTCGCGCGGCGACATCCCGAAGAAGTCCGCGTCGAAGAGGTCCGCCTCGTGGAGGAAGCCGCCGTGCCGGACGTACGACGTACCGGTCCGCTCGGGATCCGGGTCGTAGAGGCTCTCCAGGTCCCAGCCACGGTTGACGGGGAACTCGCTGATCGCATCCGTCCCCTCGGCCACCAGGCGCCACAGGTCCCCCGGCGACGACACCCCGCCCGGATAGCGGCACGCCATCCCCACGATCGCGATCGGATCGTCGGCGTCCGCCGTGCGCGCAAAGGAGGGGGCGGCAGTGACCGCGGCGGCGCCGTTCGCCGTCGCACCGGTGCCCGATCCGGGTACCTGGCCGAGGAGATGGGCCGCGAGCGCGGCCGGCGAGGGGTGGTCGAAGACCGTGGTCGCGGGGAGCCGCAGGCCGGTGGCGGTGTTCAGCCGGTTGCGGAGCTCCACCCCGGCAAGCGAGTCGAAGCCGAGGTCCTTGAAGGATCGCTCCGCCCCGACCGCGCCGGCATCGGCGTGCCCGAGGACGTCAGCGACGACGGCCGTCACGAGGGCGACGGCCGTGCCGCGCCGTTCCTCCGGGGACTGCGCGGCAAGCTCGCCGAGCCACCCGCCGGGCGTGCCGGCGGCCTCCGCGGCCGTCCTCGCGGCACGGCGCGGACGCGCTCGTACGAGCCCGCGCCACAGCGCCGGAGGCTGTCCGTCCGTGCCCCGGTGGGTGGTGGGGCGGAGTGCGGCGGGTACGAGGAGGGCGTCGTCCCGGGAGACCGCGGCGTCGAAGAGCGCGAGGCCCCGCTCCGGGGTGAGCGGGGTGATACCGGCACGGCTCCAGCGGGCGAGGTCGGCGGCACCGAGGGTGCCGCCCATGCCGTGCGTGCCGTCCCAGAGGCCCCAGGCCAGGGACGTGGCGGCGAGGCCCGTGGCGGCGCGGTGGGCCGCGAGGGCGTCGAGGGCCGTGTTGGCCGCCGCGTAGTTGGCCTGGCCCGCGGTGCCGACGATGCCGGAGACGGAGGAGAAGAGGACGAAGGCGTCGAGGCCGAGGTCCTTCGTCAGCTCGTGCAGGTTCCACGCGGCGTCGACCTTCGGGCGCAGCACGGCGTCCAGGCGGTCAGGCGTGAGCGCCTCCACCGTCGCGTCGTCGACGACGCCCGCCGTGTGCACGACGGCCGTCAGCGGCTGCTCGGCCGACACGGCGGCGATCACCCGCGCCAGGCTCTCGCGGTCGGCGACGTCGGCGGCGGCGAACACCACCTCGGCGCCGAGCCCGGTGAGGTCCTCGGCGAGTTCGGCCGCGCCCGGGGCGTCGGCCCCGCGACGGCTCACCAGCACCAGGCGGCGTACCCCGTGACGCGTGACGAGGTGGTGCGCGAGGAGCGCTCCGAGGCCTCCCGTCCCGCCCGTGACGAGGACGGTGCCGTCGGGGCCGAAGCGGTCGGTCCCGTTGGCGTCGGCGTCCCCGCTCGAAGGGCTCGAAGGGGCGACCGTACGGGCCAGCCTCGGCGCGAGCAGCCGGCCGTCCCGTACCGCGAGCTGGGGCTCGTCGCCGGCGGCCGCCGCGCGGATCATCGCCGCCCCGCCGTCGCCCTCACCCGTGCCGCCCGCGTCCTTGCCACCGGCACCGAGGTCGAGGAGGAACAGACGTCCCGGGTTCTCGGACTGGGCGGAGCGGACGAGGCCCCACAGGGGCGCGGTGGCGAGGGAGGTGACGTCCTCGCCGGGGAGCACGGCGACCGCGCCCCGGGTGACGCAGACCAGTCGCGAGCCGTCGAAGCGGGGCTCGGACAGGAACTCCTGGACGATGCCGAGGGCGCGCCGCGCGGCGGTGTGCGCGGCGGCCGACGGGTCCCCGTCGGCCGTCCAGCGGTCGGCGCGGAGGACGACGTCCGTCGTGCCGAGGTCCACGAGGTCACCGAGTGCGGCGAGGTCGCCGAGGTCCTCGATCTCCGCCGCTCGGCGCCCCGCGGGCTCCGGGGTGGAGGTTTCGGTCCACGCGACCGTGAACAGGGCGTCGTCGAGGCGTCCGGCGGTCGTGCCGAGACGGTTCTTCTCCACAGCGCGCAGGGTCAGGGACTCCACGGTGGCCACGGGCGCGCCGGTGGTGTCGGTGAGGCGGAGCGTGACCGTGTCGGGGCCGGTGGGGGTGATCCGTACGCGCAGCGCGGTGGCGCCTTCGGCGTGCAGGGTCACCCCGGCCCACGCGAACGGCAGCCGGATCCGGTCGGCCGCACTGGCCCCGGTTTCGGTGGCGGAACCACCGCCCTCCAGGACGATCGGGTGGAGCGCCGCGTCGAGCAGCGCCGGGTGGACGCCGAAGAGTCCCGCGCTCTCGTGCTGCGCCGCGGGCAGCCGTATCTCGGCGAGCGTGTCGGCGCCGTCGCGCCACAGCCCCGTCAGGCCCTGGAACGCCGGGCCGTAGCCGTAGCCCAGCTCCGCGAGACGGTCGTAGACGCCGTCGAGGGGCGTGGCGGTCGCCGTGGCGGGCGGCCAGGCAGCTGGGTCGTCCCCGCCGGTGAGGGAGTGGTCCGCCGCCGTGGTCGGGTCTCCTTCGGCCAGTACGCCGGAGACGTGGCGGGTCCACTCCCGGGGCGCGTCGTCGCCGCTTTCCGCACCGCCGGAGTCGGGGCTGCTGTACACACCGAAGGTGCGACCGGTCGGCGCGTCGCCGTCGCCCTCGCCACTCACGCCGACCTGGATGCGGACGGCACCGCGCTCGGGCAGGACGAGCGGTGCTTCGAGGGTGAGTTCGTCCACCCGGACCGCGCCGACGTGGTCGCCCGCCGCGAGGGCGAGCTCCAGGAAGGCGGTGGCGGGCAGCAGGACGGTGCCGTGGATCTCGTGGTCGGCCAGCCAGGGCTGGTCGGCGAGGGAGAGGCGGCCGGTGAGCAGGACGCCGTCGCCGCCCGCGACCTCGACCGTGGTCGTCAGCAGCGGGTGCCGCGCGGGGTCGAAGCCGAGGGCGCGGGCGTCCGTGCGGGCCTCGGGCGTCAGCCAGTAGTGCGCGCGCCGGAAGGCGTACGTGGGCAGGTCGACACGGCGTCCGTCCGGGAAGAACGACGCGCGGTCCAGGGGGGCGCCGTGGACATGGGCGGTCGCGAGACCGGCGGCGAGGGTCTCGGCCTCGGGTCGTCCCGCACGCAGCAGCGGGACGACCGTCACCTCCCGGGCGTCCGGGGCGTGTGTCGCGTCCTCCGGCTGCGCGAGGGCGTCCTCGGCGAGTGCCGTGAGGACCGCGTCGGGGCCGATCTCGACGAGGACGGTCGCGTCCTGGGCGGCGAGGGTGCGGACGGCGTCCAGGAAGCGCACCGGCCGCCGGATCTGGTCGGCCCAGTACGCGGGCGAGGTGAACTCGCCGGAGGTGACGAGCGCGCCGGTGACCGTGGAGACGACGGGGATCCGCGGCTCCTCGAAGGTCAGGTCCTCGGTGACCCGGAGGAACTCGTCGAGGACCTCGTCCATGTGCGGGGAGTGGAAGGCGTGGCTGACGCGCAGTCGGCGGGTGCGGCGGCCGCGTCCTGCCCACTCGGCGCGGAGCTCTTCGGTCGCGTCGGCGTCGCCTGAGACGACCACGGCGGTGGGCCCGTTGACGGCGGCGACGGCGACCCTGCCCTCGTAGCCCTTCAGGGATTCGACGACCTCGGCCTCGCCCGCCTGCACGGCGATCATCGCGCCGCCCTCTCGGGCGGACTGCATGAGGCGGCCGCGGGCCGTGACGAGCCGTGCGGCGTCGTCCAGGGAGAGGACGCCGGCGACGTGGGCGGCGGCGATCTCGCCGACGGAGTGGCCGGTGAGCAGGTCGGGGACGAGCCCGTGGTGTTCGAGCAGGCGGAACAGCGCCACCTCGAAGGCGAAGAGGGCGGGCTGGGTGTACGCCGTGAGGTCCAGCTCCTCGCCGGCGGCGACGGTCTCCCGCAGCGGCCGGTCGAGGTGCCGGTCGAGGGCCGCGTACACGGTGTCGAGGGCGTCCGCGAACACGGGGTGGGCGGAGCGGAGTTCCTCGCCCATGGCGGTGCGCTGGGCTCCCTGGCCCGTGAAGAGGAAGGCCGTGCGTCCGGCCCTGCCCACGCCGCCGGTGACCAGGCCCGTGGCCTGCTCCCCGCGGCCGAGTGCGTCGAGCGCGGCGAGCAGCTCGTCCTGGGTGCCGGCGGTGAGGGCGGCCCTGTGCTCGAAGGCGGTACGGGCGGCCAGCGAGCGTCCGAGGTCGGCGACGGTGACGTCAGGGCAGCCGTCGAGGAAGGTCCGCAGACGGTCGGCCTGGGCGCGCAGGGCGGAGCCGTCGCGCGCGGAGACGAAGACGGGGGCGCGTACGGGCTCGGGGTCGGTGGCGGAGGCGGGGCCCGCGGTCTGTGGGGCGCCGGGGGCGCTGGCGGAGGTGGAATCCGCGGCCTGCGGCGCGCCCGGCGCGGGGGCCGAAGTGGAGTCCGCGGGCTCCGGAGCCTGCTCCACCACGACGTGGGCGTTGGTCCCGCTGATGCCGAAGGAGGAGATCGCCGCGCGGCGCGGGCGGCCCGTCTGCGGCCACTCCCGCTGCTCGGTGAGGAGCTCGACGGCGCCCGCCTCCCAGTCGACGCGGGTGGTGGGCCGGTCCACGTGGAGCGTCCTGGGCAGTACGCCGTGGCGCATGGCGAGGACCATCTTGATGAGCCCGCCCACGCCCGCGGCGGCCTGCGCGTGGCCGATGTTGGACTTCAGCGAGCCGAGCTGGAGCGGAGCGCCCTCGCCCCGGTCCAGGCCGTACGTGCCGAGGATCGCCTCGGCCTCGATGGGGTCGCCGAGGCGGGTGCCCGTCCCGTGCGCCTCGACGGCGTCGACGTCGGCGGGGGTGAGCCCGGCGTCGGCCAGGGCCTGCCGGATGACGCGCTGCTGGGACGGGCCGTTGGGGGCGGTGAGGCCGTTGGAGGCGCCGTCCTGGTTGACGGCGCTGCCCCGGATCACGGCGAGGACGGGGTGGCCGTTGCGCTCGGCGTCGGAGAGCCGCTCGACGACGAGGAGGCCGACGCCCTCGGCCCATGAGGTGCCGTCGGCGGATTCGGCGAACGCCTTGGAGCGGCCGTCGGCGGCGAGGCCGCGCTGCCGCGAGAACTCGACGAACATGCCCGGTGTGGACATGACGGTCGCTCCGCCGGCGAGCGCGAGGCTCGACTCTCCCTGCCGCAGTGAGCGGACGGCCAGGTGCAGCGCGACGAGGGAGGACGAGCAGGCCGTGTCGACGGTGACCGCCGGTCCGGTGAGGCCGAGCTGGTAGGCGATGCGGCCCGACATCACGCTGGGCGTCGTGCCGGTCAGGAGGTGACCTTCGACGCCCTCGGCGCCGTCGTGCATGCGTGGGCCGTAGTCCAGGGCGGTGGCGCCGACGAAGACGGCCGTCCGGCTGCCCCTGAGGCCCTCGGGGTCGAGTCCGGCGCGCTCCACCGCCTCCCAGGCGGTCTCCAGGAGCAGCCGCTGCTGCGGGTCCATGCCCAGGGCCTCGCGGGGTGAGATCCCGAAGAAGCCGGCGTCGAACAGGGCGGCGTCGTGCAGGAATCCGCCCTCGCGGACCGAGCTCTTGCCGCCGCGGTCGGGGTCGGCGTCGAAGAGGTCCTCGTCCCAACCCCGGTCGGTGGGCAGCCCCGAGACGGCGTCGCGCTCTTCGGAGACGAGCCGCCACAGGTCCTCGGGGGACGTGACACCGCCGGGGTAGCGGCAGGCCATGCCGATGATCGCGATGGGCTCGGCGGTGGTGTCCGCCGGGGGCGCGGGCGGTGTCCCGCCGGCCGCGCCGGTCTCGCTGCTCCCGCCGCTCCCCCCGGTGAGCAGGTCGCCGAGGTGGGCGGCGAGGGCGCGGGGCGTCGGGTGGTCGTAGAGCAGACCGGTGGGCAGACGCAGGCCCGTGTCCGCGGCGAGCGCGCTCCGCAGTTCGACCGACATGAGGGAGTCGAAGCCCAACTCCTTGAAGGTGAGTCCCGGTTCGACCCGGGTCGGGCTGTCGTACTCGAGGACGGCGGCGACGTGCGCCCGCACGCGCTCGGTCGTCTCGTGGCGGCCCGGACGATCGCTGCCGCCCTCGCCCCTCCCGGCAACAGGCTCCGTGCCCGAAGCAGCCCCCGCGCCCTCGCCCGCACCGCTGCCCGTTCGGCCCGCTGTGAGGGGCGCCGCCGTGCGCGCGGTGCCGTCGAACCAGTGGCGTTCGCGCTGGAAGGCGTACGTCGGCAGGGGCACCCTCACCGTGTCGCCGCTCCCATGGGCGGAGGTCCAGTCGACCTCGTGGCCCCGGACGAAGACGGTGGCGAGTGCGGCGAGCAGCGACTGGGGCTCCGGGCGGCCCTTGCGGAGGGCGGAGACCGTGGTGGTGGCCTCCTGGTCGCGCACCGAGTCCGCGGCCATCGCGGAGCAGACCCCGTCGGGACCGAGCTCCAGGAAGGTGTCGGCCCCCGACGCCTCCAGGGTGCGTACGGCGTCGAGGAAGCGTACGGGCCTGCGGACCTGGTCCACCCAGTACCCGGGATCGGTCCACTGGCCGGCCGTGACGGGCAGTCCCGTGACCGTGGACACGACGTCGACGCGGGGCTCCTGGAAGTCCAGCTCCTCGACGACCCGGCGGAAGCCGTCGAGCATCGGCTCCATGAGCGGCGAGTGGAAGGCGTGCGAGACGCTCAGCCGCTTCGTCCGGCGGCCCTGTGCGCGGAGGAGCTCGGCGACGTCGAGGACGGCACGCTCGGTGCCTGCGAGGACGACCGCGCGCGGGCCGTTCACGGCCGCGAGGGAGAGCTCCCGCTCGCGTCCCGCGAGGTGCGGCAGCACCTCCTCCTCGCTCGCCTCGACGGCGACCATCGCGCCGCCCTCGGGCAGTGCCTGCATGAGGCGCCCGCGGGCGGCGACGAGGCGTGCGGCGTCGCGCAGCGAGAGGACCCCGGCCACGTGGGCGGCGCTGATCTCGCCGACGGAGTGGCCGGCGAGCAGGTCGGGCGTGACGCCCCAGGACTCGACGAGGCGGTGGAGGGCGACCTCCACGGCGAAGAGCGCGGGCTGGGTGTGGCCGGTCCGGTCGAGGGTGTCGCCCGCCGCGACGAGTGCGGCGAGGGGACGGTCGAGGAGGGGGTCCAGCTCGGCGGCGACGGCGTCGAAGGCTGCCGCGAAGGCCGGGTGGGCGGCGTACAACTCCATTCCCATGCCCGCACGTTGAGCACCCTGGCCACTGAACAGGACGGCGAGGCGTCCGGGAGCGGGGGTGCCGGTGACCAGGCCCGGCGCGGGCGTGCCGGCGGCGAGGTCGCGCAGGCCGTCGAGGAGGCGGGCCCGGTCCTGGGCGAGGACGACCGACCGGTGGGTGAAGACCGTACGGGTGGTCACCAGCGACCGGGCGAGTGCGGCGGGCGTGAGCTCGGGGTCCGCTTCGACGGCCTCGTACAGGCGCCGGGCCTGGGCGCGCAGGGCCTCGCCGCCGCGGCCGGTGACGACGAAGGGCAGTGTGGCCGCGCCGCCGGTGGGAGTCCCGGGGGTCTCGCCGGAGCCGGGCTGCTCGCGGTCCCGGGCGGGACCTTCACTGAGGACGACGTGGGCGTTGGTGCCACCCATGCCGAACGAGCTGACTCCGGCGACGAGTTCGCGGTCCAGGTGGGGCCACTCCCGCAGTCCGGAGGGCACGTCGAGGCCGAGGGTGTCGAGCGGGATGTCCGGGTGGGGAGTGCGGAAGTTGAGGCTCGCCGGGATGCGGCGCCGGCCGAGCGCGAGGAGCGTCTTGATGAGGCCGACGATTCCGGCGGCGCCTTCGAGGTGCCCCACGTTGGTCTTGGCCGAGCCGACGAGCAGGGGTTCGTCCGCCGGGCGGGCCGCGCCGAGGACGGTGCCGAGCGCGGCCGCCTCGATGGGGTCGCCGACGGGGGTGCCGGTGCCGTGGAGTTCGACGTACTGGACGGCGGCCGGGTCCAGGTCCGCCTTGCGGTACGCCTCGCGCAGCACCTGCTCCTGGGCGGTCCTGCTGGGCACGGTGAGACCCGGGGTGGCTCCGTCGTTGTTGACCGCGCCGGCGCGGATGATGCCGTGGACACGGTCCCCGTCGGCGAGGGCGAGGGCGAGGGGCTTGAGGACGACGACTCCGCCGCCCTCGCCCCGGACGAATCCGTTGGCCCGCGCGTCGAAGGTGTAGGCGGTGCCGTCCGGGGAGAGGCCGCCGAAGCGCTCCTCGGTGACGGCGCTCTCCGCGAGGATGTTGAGGTTCACGCCGGCGACGAGGGCCGTCGTGGACTCCCCCGCGCGCAGGGACTCGCAGGCCAGGTGCACGGCGACGAGCGAGGAGGACTGCGCGGTGTCGACGGTCAGGCTCGGGCCCTGCAAACCGAGGTGGTACGAGACGCGGTTGGCGATGACGCCGCGGCTGACGCCCGCCATGGTGTGCTGGGTGATGGCCTGCTCGCCGTGCTGGTAGAGGAGGCTCGTGTAGTCGTCCCGGAGGGTGCCGACGAAGACTGCGGTGCGGCTTCCGGCGAGGGTGCCGGGGACGATCCCGGCGTCCTCCAGCGCCTCCCAGGCGAGTTCGAGGACGAGTCGCTGCTGCGGGTCCATGGCGGCGGCCTCACGGGGCGAGATCCCGAAGAAGGCCGCGTCGAAGAGGTCGAGGGAGTCGAGGAAGCCGCCGCGGCGGACACCGGACCCGTCCGGCTCCACGCCCTCCGCGCTGTTCACGCCCCCCGCACGCGCCGGGCCCCCGAGCACCGACTCCCACCGGCCGGGGGGCACGTCGGTGACGGCGCTCTCGCCGTTCCGCAGCAGCTCCCAGAAGGCTGTCGGGTTCGAGGCCTTCGGCAGCCGGCAGGACATGCCGACGACGGCGATGGCCTCGTTCATCGGACGGGTCGCCTCGCCGGGCGAACGGCCCCCGCCGGACGACCGGCCCTCGTGGGCCGTCCCGGGAATCCCGTCTTTCGTCGTCACGCCTGGCCGCTTCTTCGTCACTGAATCCCCCAACGGACTTCCCCAACTACTGCCGCTTTTCCGCCCCCCGCGGATCGGCACGGGTTTTGCTGACGTCAACGACCATACAGATCTGCGGAACAGGTTCTGCAAATGCTGGGTAACTCGGTTCGGGCCGTCGAACTCACTCATCGCCTGGTCACTCATGGGCGGTCGATTACCCCTCGCTGAACCCTTCGTGAGGTCACCGGAGATAGCCTTCGAGCGCCAATGGAATCAGCCGTGCACTTCACATGGAAAGCGGGCACTAATTCGCTATGACGAGCATTGTCGAAAACTTCGCTCTCACCGACGACGCGACCAGGCAGACCGAGCTCTACGTCCGGGCCTTCAACTCGGGCGACCCTGAACTCGTCAATCTGCTCTACACCGAGACGGCGGTCTCCGCCTGGGAGGCGGACAAGCCGCTCACCGGCCGGGCACGGAAGGACGCGCTCGCCGAGTTCCTCTCCCTCGGCCCGAAGATGACGGCCACCCTCCGCCACTCCTACGTGGCGGGCGACGCCGCGCTCCTGGTCGTGGACTGGCGGATAGACGTCGCGGGCGCCGACGGGGTCGCGGAGGTCCACGAGGGCGTGGGCAACGACGTCCTGCGGCTCGGCGCGGACGGCAAGTGGCGCTTCGCCATCGACTACCCGAACGGCAGCTGACAGCACGAAAGGACAGGGGCCCTGCTTTCCGGTCGACCGGAAAGCAGGGCCCCTCTTCCTTCGTGCTGTCAGACGCGCACGCCGAGCGCGGCGGTGATCACGTCGCCGATCTCCTCCGTGATGCCGTCGAGGTAGAAGTGGCCGCCGGGGAAGACCTTCAGATCGGTGTCCGCGGCGGTGAATCCGCTCCAGGCCGCCACCTTGTCGACGGGGGCCACGGGGTCCTCGTCGCCGACCAGCGCCGTGATCGGGCAGTCCAGCGGCGGTCCGGGCTCCCAGGCGTACGAGCCGATGGCCCGGTAGTCGGCGCGGAGGGCCGGCAGGGCCATCTCCATCAGCTCCGGGTCGTCCAGGACGCCCACGCCCGTCCCTCCGAGCATCCGGATCGCCGCGATCACGTCGGCGTCGCTCGTCATCCGGTCGGCGGCCTGGGGCTTCGGCTCCGGCGCGGCCCGCCCGGAGAGGAACAGCCGCAGGGGGCCGGGCGCCGACCGCGCGGCGAGCGTGCGCGCCGTCTCGTAGGCGACGGCCGCGCCCATGCTGTGCCCGAAGAAGGCGTACGGCCGGCCGTCCGCCGTGCCCAGGGCGTCCGCGACGAGTTCGGCGAGCCGGGTGACGGACTCGACCGGTCGCTCGCGGTGCCGGTCCTGCCGCCCCGGGTACTGCACGGCCAGCACGTCGACGGCGGGGCTCAGGAGGCGGGAGAGCTGCACGTACGAGGTGGCGGCGCCGCCCGCGTGCGGGAAGCAGACCAGCCGAACCCCACCCTCCGGTTCCTTCTGCCCCACCCCACCGAATCGCCGAAGCCACGCGATGTCCATCACTTCCCCCTCCTGTCCTCGCTCGCCCTCGCTCGGGCTCCTGTACGGATGCGCGTACGGACTCCCGTACGGGTGCGCGTCCATGACTCTGCCGTACTCCTGCCGCTCCCGTACTCCGTACCGGGGGGCCGGCCGACGGCCGGTCAGCGGACGGTGCCGTCCCAGCCGCCCCAGTCGCGCCGCCGCGGCAGCCCGGGGAGGTCGATCCGGCCCGTGCACCAGAGCAGGGTCTCGGCCGGGGCGTGCCCGGTCGGGGCGTTCGGGAACAAGCGCTCGACGACGGGTGCGCAGAGCTCGTCCGACGGCAGCCGGTCGAGGCCCATTGCCGCGGTCACGTCGTAGGTGTGGACGACCATCTCGAGGACGCCCATGGCGGCGAAGCCGGGGCCGTCGGACGTGCCCCAGGGGTGGAAGGCGCGGACCTGGGGGTCCGCCTCGCGCACGGCCGAGGCCAGGATGGTGGCGCAGATGCGGACGCCTTCGAGGCAGACGGGGATCGGGGACTGTCCGTTGAACCCGGCGAGCATGCCGGTGAAGCGGTCGGACGGCTGGGCGATGAGGAGCGCCGAATAGCCGACGAGGCCGAGGGCCGTGTGGTCGAGGACTTCGCGACAGGACCAGTCGCTGTCCCGGGCTTTGACGGACCAGTCCTGATCGGCGGCCTTCTGCAGAATGTCGGTGCAGTCGGTGGCGGCGGTAACTACGCGGTCGGGCCAGGAGATAGACATGCGAGTCATGCTGCCACAGCCGTTCGCATGTTCCGGAGAATCGGAGGGCGGCCCCGGCCTCTTTCGTCCACTGCTCGCGAATCGCCCGGTAATTGACCGGTAATCGGGAATTCCGGAACACCCCGGTGACCGCCTCGTGACCACGTCCCGATCGGCCGGGGAACGGCCCGCCGTACGCTCGGCTCCGGAACGAGACGATCGAGCAGGGAGTTTGCATCTCATGAACGCTGAACTCGAATCCGTACTGGAATCCGTCCGGAGCATCGTGCCGACGCTCAGGGAGAACGGGGTCGAGTCGGAGAACCGCGGCTGGATTCTCGACGAGAACGTCGAGCTCCTGGAGAAGGCGGGGGTCTTCCGGATAGCCGTCCCGAAGCGTTTCGGGGGCCTGGACTTCGACCTGGCGGACCAGTCCAAGGTCATCGCCGAGGTCGCGCGCGGCTGCCCGTCGACCGGCTGGGTGACCTTCGTCTGGGCGACCAGCGCGTGGGCGGCGACGCTCTATCCCGACCGGGCGCAGGAGGAGCTCTTCACCGAGGGTTCCGTCCGGATCTCCAGTGCCTTCGCGCCGACCGGCAGGCTCACGCCCGTCGAGGGCGGGTACCGGCTGACCGGTAGCTGGCGGTTCAACTCCGGTTGCCGGGGCGCCCAGTGGAACTTCGCCTCGGCGATGCTGGAGCACCCGGACGGCTCCCTCGAAGAGGTCATGGCCCTGCTGCCGATGTCCGACATGACAGTGGTCGACGACTGGAAGGTCTCGGCCGGTTCCGGCACGGGCAGCGCGACCTCCTCGGCCGACGACGTGTTCGTCCCGGACCATCGCGTGGGGCGCTTCGAGGAGCTGCTGTTCAGCACGACCGGTGGCCGGTCCAACGGCGGTGCGGACGGGCGTGAGTACGGCTTCGTGAGCGAGGTGATGGCCGCGGCCGCCGCGGTCTTCATCGGCATCGCCAAGGGCGCGTACGACCTGTTCGTCGAGCGGCTCCCGGGGCGCGGCATCACGTACACCTCGTGGACGGACCAGACTCAGCACCCGCTCACCCAGATCCAGGTGGCGACCGCCGCCAACAAGATCACGGCCGCGGAGGCCCTGGCCGGCGTGTGGCTGGAGCTGATGCAGCGGCGGGCCGACGCGGGTGAGCAGCTGTCGCTGGAGGAGAAGGCGGTCGTGCGCGGTCAGACCGCTTTCGCGGCGCAGCTCGCGAAGGAGGCCGTCGAGGTGCTGTTCAACGCGAGCGGCGGGTCGGTGATCCAGCGGAGCGTTCCGCTGCAGCGCTTCCACCGTGACATCCAGGGCTTCTCCCTGCACGCGCTGGCGCAGCTGAACGGCAATCTGGAGGTGCAGGGCCGGGCGCTGCTCGGTCTCGACCCGGAGACCCCCTTCCTGTAGGGAGGGAACGGCGTGGACCCGGGGCGGGGAGGCCCCGGGTTCGCGTGTGTCGACGCCTTCGCACACGTCGACGCCGATGATCCCGGCGGCCGGACGGCCGCCGGGATCATCGGCGTGTGCGGGTCCGCGGTCGCCCTTCAGCGGCCGCCGGTGGCGGTGGTGGTGGCACCGGTCCGCCGGAAGCGGCCTTCGTAGAAGAGGAGTCCCTCGCCGGCGGCTCCGTTCATCGCGCTGACGACCTCGCCGAGGAAGACGGAGTGGTCGCCGACCTCGTGTGCGGCGGTGACCTCGCACTCCAGCCACGCGAGGGCGCCGGACAGCAGGGGCGCTCCGGTGCCGGGGCCGGGCAGCCAGTCGATCCGCTCGAACTGGGCTGGTCCGAGTGGGCGCTTCTTGTCGGCGAAGTACCTGGTGGTCTCCTCCTGTTCGGCGCTCATGACGGAGACGCCGAACCGTCCGGCCCGGGTGAGCGCGGAGTGCATGACGGCGCTGTGGCCGATGCAGCAGAGCACGGTCGGCGGATCGAGCGAGACGGAGCTGAAGGCGTTGGCCGTCATGCCGTGGGGGTTCTCGCCACCGACGGTGAGGACGACGACGCCGGTGGCGAAGCGGGACATGACCTCGCGGAGCGACGCGGGGGTCACCTCGGTGGCGACGGGCTGTACGGGGGACATCTCAGACCTCCGCCGTGCGGGCCTCGGAGGACCAGGTGCGGGATCCCTCGGAGGACCAGGTGCGGGATCCCTCGCCGACCGGGATGCGGGCGAATATCAGCTCCAGGCAGTCGGCGGCGGAGAGCCGGCCGACGGATTCCCGGTCGTCCACGCCGCGCCACCACGCGGAGCGGCCGGGATCGGAAATCCCCGTCGCCTCTGACGATGAACTCATGGCGCCTCTTTCGAAATTCGGATGCAGGAACACCGAACCAACGTATCGGAGACCCTTCTGACGCCTGTTCATTCTCAAGTAACGTGCCCAACAGAGCTGTTCACGGCTTGCGGTAGCCGGGCGATGACCGCTCCATGACCTCGTGGCAGCACTCTCCGGGTGCCCCCGTGGGTAGGGTCCCCCCGTATCCAAGAAGAGGGGGCGTCATGAAATCCGTATCCGATGAACCCGGAATTTCCGAGCCTTATCTGCTCGGTTTCCTCACCTCCGTCGGGCTCGATGTCGAATACACGCGGGCCGAGGGGAACACGTTGTTCTTCCGCGGCGAGGACGGGGAGGAGGTCCCCGTCCTGGACGCGGCGGGCGGCTACGGCTCGCTGATCTTCGGCCACAACCATCCCGAGCTCGTCGCGCGGGCGAGGCGGCTGCTCGACGAAGGCGCTCCGGTCAACGCCCAGTTCTCGCGCAACTCGTGCGCCCAGGAGGTCGCCGCCCTGCTCAGCGGCATCGTTCGCCGGGAGACGGGCTCCGCCGAGACGTACGCGGCGATCTTCGCCAACAGCGGAGCCGAGGCGATCGAGGCGGCCGTCAAGCACGCCGAGCTGGACCGGGTGCTCCAGGTGCAGGCGCTCGTCGCCGAGCTGGCGGAGCACACGGCCGCCGCGCGGGCGGCGGTCGAGTCCGGCGAGGCGGTCCTGCCGGCCGGCGGACACCAGGACTTCGAGGTCCTGGCCGAGGAGGTGGCCCGTGCGAACGCGGAGGTCGGCTCCAGGCCGCCGGTCTTCCTGACGCTGGAGGGTTCCTTCCACGGAAAGCTGGTCGGCAGCGTCCAGTTGACCCACAACTCCGCCTACCGGACCCCGTTCGGGGCGCTGGCGAACCGGGCCCGGTTCGTCCCGCTCGACCGACCCTCCGCAGTCGGGGAGATCATCGCCGAGGAGAGCGCCGCGCTGCGTGACATCGTGGTGCGCGACGGGGCGGTCACGCTCGTCGAGCGGCCCTTCCCGCTCGTGGCGGCGTTCCTGCTGGAGCCGATCCAGGGCGAGGGCGGCATCGTCCCGCTGACCCGGGAGTTCGCGGCCACGGTCCGGCGGGAATGCGACGCCGCCGGCATCCCGGTGGTCATCGACGAGATCCAGAGCGGGATGGGCCGCACGGGCGCGTTCCTCGCGAGTTCGCTGATCGGTCTGCGCGGCGACTACTACGTCCTGGCGAAGAGCCTGGGCGGCGGTCTGGCGAAGACGTCGGTGATGCTCGTGGCGAGCGGCCGGTACCGGCACGAGTTCGATCTCGTCCACAGCTCGACCTTCGCCAAGGACGGCTTCTCCACGCCGATCGCCCTGAAGGTCCTGGAGATGCTGGAGGCGGACGGCGGCCGCGCCTACGGGCTCGCGCGGGAGCGGGGCGCCCGGCTCGCCGAGGCCCTGGAAGGGGTCCGCGCCGACTTCCCGGACGTCGTCAAGGAGGTCCGCGGGAAGGGACTGATGCTGGGCCTGGAGTTCCATGACCAGTCGGAGTCGTCCTCCGAGGCGGTACGGGACGGGGCCCGGTCCGGCCTGCTGGGGTACACGCTGTCCGGCTATCTGCTGCGGGAGCACCGGGTGCGGACGTTCCCCACGGCGAGCGCCGGGAACACGCTGCGGTTCGCGCCGTCGATCCATCTGACGGACGGGGAGATCGAGCGGCTCGCGGACGCCCTGCGCGCGGTGGCCTCCGTCCTGCGCGACGAGGACTAGAAGCGCCTCACCGGCGGAAGGGTGTGAGGGTCGTCGATCCGTGTGGCCGGTGTGGCCCGTCCCGGACGGGACGGGCCACACCGTCGCCTGCGGAGGTCTCCTCCCCGGCCGGCAGAGCGGAGGTCTCCTCCCTGTCGGGCCACGCGGAGGTCTCCCCTCCAGCCCGCCCGGCGGAGGGATCCTCCCCGGCCATGATCCGCCGGACAGGCCCTAGCTGTACTGGCGCTCGTTCTTGACCCGTTCGACCTGCTCCGGCACGCCGGGGCCGTGTCCGCCGGCCGCACCGCCGCCGCCCTTGCCACCCGGGTGGCGGGGCTCCACGACGCGGGGCTCCGCGAGACGCAGTGCCGCCCGGGCGGGGAGGCCTCCGGCGTGCCGGCCACCACCCGCCGTGATGGCGCCGGCCGCCCCGCCCGCCGCCTCGTGCGTGTCGCCGGGAGCCGCCGCGGACAGCAGCTCCTGGAGGCGCTGTTCGGCCGCGTCCGAGAGGGGTTCGAGGGTGAGGGTGGTCGCCTGGCGGCTGCCGCTGCCCCAGTCGGGACGACGCTCCAGGAGCTCGGGCCGGGCGGCCGCGATGACCACGAGGGGCACGGCGCCGACCCTCTCCGGGAGCTGTTCGACGCAGTCGAGCAGGCGGTCGTCGCCCCGGTGGAGGTCGTCGACGACGATCACGAGAGGCCGCTCCTCGGCGGCGAGGCCCACGAACTCGTACCAGGCGTTGAGGAGTTCGGAGACCATCGGCTGGCGTATCTCCGAGCCCTCGGGATCGACGAGCGGGCTGAGGTACGGCAGCAGCCTGCCCGCCGTCTCCTCGCACTGGACCAGCTGGTGGAGCGTGCTGGCCAGCTTGGCGCGGGCGGACTTGCCCGAGTCGCCCTGCTGGATCCCGCAGCACGAGGCGAGTATCGCGATCTGCGCGGAGAGCGGGTGGTTGCCGTACAGGAGGGTGGCCCGGGTCGCGAGGAACAGCGGCGCGTGGGGGCGCCCCGTGATGCGGTGCTCCAGCTCCACGATGAACCGGGTCTTCCCCACACCGCCCTGGCCGAGGAGGGTGACGAGGTGCGGGTTGCCGCGGTGGCGGGCCAGCTCCAGGAGCCCGCGCAGCACTTCGAGTTCGATCTCGCGGTCGACGATCGGCACGCCGTGGTGGTCGGCCGGCTCCTCGCTGCCGCTCCTGATCCGCCATCCGCCCGCCGGGTCCTCGGCCGGCTCGTAGGCGATGACGGACTCGGTCTCCCTGAAGGTGCTGTCGCTCACCCTGATCTCGCCCTGGGGGACGAGGGCGAGGAGCCGGTGACACTCGTCCATGAGCGCGCCGACGGCCGACGGCGGGGTCTCCTCGTCGCCGGGGAGGTAGCGCACCAGCGCCTCCCCCACCTCGACGGCCGCCTTGACGGCGAGCTGCCGAGTGGGGGCGAGCCGGTCACGGATGGCGAGGGCCGCGCGAACCGCGCGTTCCGCGTCGTCCGCCCGGCCGCGGTGCACGCCGAACAGTGCGAGCGAGAACGGGCCGACGGAGCCCGCGACGGTCCCGCCGTGGCGTTCGATCTCCTCCTCGACCACGGCGGCCGTGCCCTGGAGCAGCCGGTCGGCCTCGATTCCGGTCTCGGAGGCGTGGGCGTGGAGTTCGGTCCTGAGCAGGACGACGCCCACCTTGCGGTGCTCGGAGACCACGGTCTGGTGGGCCCCGGCCGGTGGCGCCTCCACGGGACCCGCCGCCCCGGCCGCCTGCGCGGGCGAGCCGGCCGAGCCGGCCCGGTACGCGGGAACTCCGGAGACGCCTCGCAGGGCGACCGCGTGCTCGGTCGCCGCGGCGGCCTGGGTGAACTCGTACGAGGTGGCGGCGGCCTGCAGGGTGAGGGCGGGGTCGTGGGTGAGGATGGCCTGCTGGAGGGTGCGGAGTTCATGGCCCGGCTCCAGTCCCAGGTTCTCGACGAGGGCCGAGCGGATCCGGCCGTACACATTGAGCGCGTCGGCCTGCCGTCCGCAGCGGTACAGCGCCAGCATGAGCTGGCTGCAGGCCCGCTCGCGGAGGGGCTCCCGCTCGACGAGCGTCTCGAGCTCGCCGAGGACGGAGTGGTGGCGTCCGAGGGCGAGCTGCGCCTCGAAGAAGTCCTCCATGGCGTCGGTGCGGGCGCCCTGGACGGCCGACAGTTCCGGCCAGGAGATCCCCGTCTCCACCAGATCCGTGAGTGCGGGCCCACGCCACAGGTCGAGCGCCTCCTTGAGGAGGCGTGCCGCGGACTCGGTCCGGCCGGCTTCCAGTTCCGCCCGCCCTTGGGTCGCGCGCCGCTCGAAGCGGAAGAGGTCCACCTGCTCCGGTTCGACGCGCAGCATGTAGCCGGGTGCCTGGGTGATCAGGACGGGAGCCTGTGTCGTCCGGTTGCCGGAACCGCCCTGCGCGCCGTTGTGGAGGATGCCGCGGAGTCCCCAGACCGCGTTCTGCAGGATCTTCCGTGCGGAGCTCGGTGCGTCGTCGGCTGACCAGACGGCGTTCAGTAACTGGCTGGTGGCGACGACCTTGTTGGCCTTCAGCAGGAGGAATCCCAGAGTCGCCCGCTGACGCGAGCCTCCTAACGAGACGGTCCCCCCACCCTCGGAAACGACCTCCAACGGCCCCAGCATGTGAATGTGCATGTGTCCCCCTGGACTGCGCAAGATCCGTCGATTGTCCCCATGGCCCCGCTCGCGTCCCCGTGTCGGCGTCTCGGCCGGATCACTCTGTTCTGCCAGCTCGTCGCCATGCTCCCCCGCATTCGGACATCATTCGCTCTTGGCTGGTTATTACTGTTTCTTGGCTTGAAATACTCAGCCTCTGGAGTGTGGTCGGCAATCCAGGACATAACCGGCTGCGCATTTCACCGCCGATTGCCATGATTTCACATCGGTCGGCCTTTCTCCTTGAGAGGCTTGCCGGGCCGCGGTCATCTTTTCGACTCGCGCCCGCGGGCCCCCTCGCCCCCGCCCTCAGGGCCGGAGGCCTGGGCGTTCCGGTGCTCCTCCACCGTCCTCGAAGATCCCCACCGTCCGGGCACCGGCGGGAAACCGTCCCCTCTCCGTCCGCTCATCAGCCACCTGCTTACCGGGCCGTGAGCAGGCATTGGGCAGGACACGACGGCACCTCGGCTACTTTCGCACCGGCACGGGCATTCGGCTCATTCCCTTCGCTCGACGGCCCGGGAATCGCTCGATTCGGAACGGCTTTCCCGGGCCGACCGGCGGACGCGGAACACCACAGGACTTCATTGCCGTCGCCGAAGGCCACCGCATGCCCAGAACCTCGCAGCACGCCGCAGACCGTCGTCGTAGAACGTCGCAGAACATCGAGGAGACATCGTGAACACCGACAGGACGCCGTCGCGCTCCGGAGCCCATCGCCCGGTGGGCCGCCGTACCGCGCTCAAGGCCACGGGTCTCGCCGCGGTCGCCGCTTCGGCCGGATCGCTCGCCTTCGGCGGCACCGCGCACGCCGGAACCGTCGAGGCCGCCGAAGACGCCCGGAGGGACTACGACGTCATCGTCGTCGGCGCGGGCTTCGCCGGCGCGGCAGCCGCCCGGGAGCTCCGCTCCCGCGGACTCCGGGTCCTGGTCCTCGAAGCCCGTAACCGCGTGGGCGGCCGGGTCTGGACCGACAGCTACCTCGGCCGGAAGATCGAGCTCGGCGGACAGTGGATCCACCCGGCGCAGACGTACGCCATGGAGGAGCTGAACCGCTACAACATCCCGCTGGTCACCGAGATCCAGCCGGAGGTGGCGGTCTACCCGACCGCGAGCGGTCCGACGAGCTTCGCGCCCGGCGAGGTGTTCGGGCGGCTGGGCGAGATGCTGGCCCAGCTCTTCGAAGGCTCCCAGCAGTACTTCGAGCGGCCGCGCGACCCGCTGTTCCGCGCCGACCTGCTGCGCGCGGTCGACCCCCTGTCCCTCCACGACCGCATATCCCGGCTCAACCTCTCGGCCCAGGACGCGGGTTGGCTGAGCTCGCAGGTCGCGGGGTTCGCCGGCGGGTCCAGCAGGGACGGCGCCCTCACCTCGCTCGCCCAGTGGTGGGCGCACACCGGCTGGAACGCGGACGGCTGGTTCTCCCTGATGTCCCAGCGCGTCGGCCTCGACGGCATGAGCGGGCTCGTCCGCGCGATGTTGTACGAGGAGCCGGTCACCGTCAAGCTCTCCACCCCGGTCACCGCCGTCGCGGACACGGGCAGCGGCGTCTCGGTCGTCACGGCCAACCGCGGGACCTTCCGCGCCTCGCACGTCGTCGTGGCGGTGCCCACCAACGTGTGGAAGGACATCACCTTCGCGCCGGGGCTGCCCAAGGTGCACGCCGACGCGGCGGTCGAGGGCATCGGCGTGCGCCGCACGGTCAAGCTGTGGATGCAGGTCCGGGGCGTCACGCCCCTCACCCTCTGCCAGGGGTACGAGGGCCAGCGCATCGAGAGCCTCTTCCCGACCGCCAAGCTGACCGACGGCAGCCACCTCATGATCGGTTTCGCCTTCGACCCGACCTTCGACCCGAGGAACCTCTCGCAGGTGCAGGCCGCCGTCCGGGAGTACCTGCCGGCCGCCCAGGTCGTCTCCGTACGCTCGCACGACTGGGGCTCCGACCCGTACGCCCGGGGCGCCCAGGCCCTGCGCCGCCCCGGCCAGCTCCTGCGTCAGCTGCCGGACATCCAGCGGCCGTACGGGCGGATCGCGTTCGCGGGCGGCGACCTCGCGAGCGTGTGGAACGGCTTCGTCGACGGGGCGATCGAGTCGGGCCGGGCCGCGGCGCAGGCGGTGGCGCCGAGGGCACTCGCCTCGCAGCGCGTCAGGGCCTGACCGCGTCACCTGCGGGCCGTCACCGGCCGCGAGAGCCGGTCGGAGACGGCCGGAGACGGTGACGGCCCGCGGGGCGGCCATGCCGCTCCACGGGCCATCGGCTCCTGCTCCTGCTCCTGCTCCTGCTCCTGCTACTGCTCCTGCTACTGCTACTGCTGAGGAACCGGCTGGATGTGCTGGGTGAGTCCGCCGTCCACCGCGAGCTCGACACCGGTGGTGAAGGTCGCGTCGAAGGCGAAGAACAGCGCCGCGGTGGCGACCTCCTCCGCCGTGCCGTGGCGCTTCATCGGGGTGAGCGCGTCGCCGACCTGGCTGAGGACGGCCCGCTCCTCGGCGGAGGCGTCCGCGATGCCCATGGTCGGGGTGTGGATGAAGCCCGGGCTGACGGAGTTCACGCGGATGCCGCGGGGCAGGAGCTCGGCGGCGAAGACCTGCGCGAAGGAGCGCACGGCCGCCTTGGCCCCCGAGTACACGCCCATGCCGGGGGTGCCGGTGACGTTGGCGATCGAGGTGGTGAAGACGATCGACCCGTGGTCGTTCACGAGCGGGGCGAGCTTCTGCACCGTGAAGAACACACCCTTGGTGTTCACGTTGAACTGCCGGTCGTAGGTCTCCTCGGTGACGAGGGCGATCGGCTCGAGCGCGGCGTAGCCGACGTTCACGAAGACGGCGTCGACGCGGCCGAGCGTCTTCTCGACCTCCGCGGCGAGCTCCGCGATGTCGTCCATGCTCGCGACGTCCGACCGCAGGACGTGCACGGCCTTGCCGTCCAGGTCGCGGCGCGCGGTCTCGATGTTGTCCTTGTTGCGCCCCGTCAGCAGGACCTCGGCCCCGCCGTCGAGCAGCCCCTGCACCATCGCGAGGCCCATGCCGTGCGTCCCACCGATGACCACGGCCTTCTTGCCGGCGTACTTGCCCATCACAACTCCTGAAGACGTCAAGCGACTCACTGAACGACACCGACCGTAACGGGGCCGGTACCACTGCGTGATCACTGAGCGGTAACCGGGGCCCCACCGCCTCGGCGGGGCCCCGGAGGGCTACGTTCCGGGAGCGAAGGACAGCATGCGGGCCTGGTGGTCCGCGTCGTTTCCGGAGACGCCGCTCGGCGCGATCACGATCCGGCCGTTCGCGTAGGCCAGGCGTCCGGCGAGCATGCGGCGCTCGGTGGCCCGGGCCGTCACGGGATGCCGGAGCACCTGCTTCTTCGTGTCCACGCCGCCGGGCCCGAAGCGGGTGATCTTTCCGGGCTCCTCGTCCGTGGGGGCCTCGTAGACGAGTGCGAACGCGCCGCCGTCCGGACGGAGGGGGTGCAGGGTGCCGACCGAGCTCTTCACGCCCCAGACGAGCTTCCCGGTGTCGAGGCTGTAGCCGCCGACGCGGTCGGTGCCACCGAGGAAGACGATGTCCTTGCCGACGGCGGTGCCCGGACACATCTGCATGTTTCCTCCCGAGTCGCCCGCGTCGGCGCAGTACGCGAATCCCTTGGGCCGGGCGTCGATGGTGACGCGGAGCTTCCCTCCGGGCTTCAGGGCCACGACCCGCCAGTCGGCGGTGAGTTCCTTGTGGTGGTAGCTGGTGAAGACGACCGGGTCGACGGAGAGCATCTTCCCGACGCTCCAGCCCGGCTGGGTGCGGTAGCGCCAGCGGACCTTTCCGGTGCGCGGGTCGAGCTCGCGGAGCTGGTGGTAGGACTTGCCGCGGTCGACGTTGATCGCGCACGTGGAGCCCACCACGAGCCGGGGACCGCCCGCGACGTTGTCGGGGTAGCACTTCCCGGGGTTCTCCAGCGGGATGTCGTAGAGCTTGCCTCCGGTGTCGACGCGGTACGCGGCGGCCCTCATGCTCTGGACGATCGCGAGGGTGCCGCCGCTGATGGCGCTGTTCACCATGATCGTGCCGTCCATGGAACCGGTCTCGGTGAGCTTCTTGCGCCAACCGGCCTTCCCGGTCCTGAGGTCGATCATCTGGAGCTGGTTGCAGCGGTTGCCGGTCCAGTTCCGGTCGCTCTTGTAGACCACGACGATCTTGCCGTCGGGTGTCGGGTTGGCCGGCGCCTCGCAGACGGAGGCGGGCAGGGGCACGCTCCAGGCCTCGGTGCCGTCCGAGAGGCGGCGGGCGGTGACCTTCTCGTACCCGGCCTGGACGACGGTGTCCCCGACGATCCACAGGGGATAGAGCTTGACGGACCGCCGGGGCAGGTCGGTCCGGTCGTCGGCGATCCACGCCGTGGCGTCGCCCGCCGCGCGCCCGGCGTTGAGCTCCTCCGACGTCGGGACACGCACCGGCACCGGGGTGCGGACGGCGGGCCCCCGGGAGGGGGTCGGCGTCGCGGAAGGGCCGGGCGCCTTGTCGGCCACGGGCGCGGCGGACCGGTTCCACGGGCCGTCGACGAGGGCGTACACCCATCCGCTCGCCGCCAGGAGCGACAGGGCGACGACCATCGCGATCAGCGACCCCTTGCCGAAGCGTCTGCGGCGGGGCGGCGGCTCCGGCGGGGTGTAGCCCCCGGGGGCGTACGGATTGTCCGGGACCTGCTGCTGTGGCTGGTGCGGCCGGTACCAGGGCTGTGGCGGGTGGTGCATCGGTCTCCCCTTTGTCCGCCGGTCCGAGAGCTGGTCATATCAGGAGGCGGGGCGTTCACCGGACGGGTCGGAGACCACGATCCGGATGTGCGACGGAGCGTACTTGCGGGCCTTGTGGAGCATCTTCGACAGATCGAACTTCGAACGCGGAACGGAGACATGGACGGGTGCGGGCATGGCCGGGTCCTGCGCCGTGGCCGCCCCCGCCGGGAGGACCGCGCCGGGGCGCAGGCGCGCGCCGATCAGCGCCCGCTGTCCGTCCGCCGGTGTGGCCACGACGAACTCGGTGACGTCGGCCCACGGCACGAGGACCGTGCCGAAGCGGGCACCGGCCGCGTCGAACTGGAAGGCGGTGCGGCGGTTCTCGAACGAGGCGATGATGAAGGGCAGCGCCGCGACGATGACGACACCGCCCTTCATGTCGAGGGCCCAGCCGAGGAGCGCGGCCAGGGCCACGACGCCGACGATCGAACCCCACAGGGCCGCCTGGTCGCGCGCGGAGAACGGATGGGTGACCCGGTAGCGCTCCCATCGGCCGCTCCGCCGGGTGGGCCGTGCGCCGGACGCTCCGCTGGCATGAGACATGGGGACATGTCCTCTCTTGACGGTGTGCCGGCTGCTTCCCGCCGACCGACTCTTCCCGCTCACCGCCCGGCCTGTCGGCACCCGACATGACGAGTCACACACTGGAGAGGCGCTCTGCAGCGCGGATGAAATCCCGCTGATGCGGGAGACTGGGGCACTGCGCGGGCAGGGAACACGGGGACTTGGGGCTTCGAAGTGGGCGTGGATGCAGCGGGGCGGGGTGCGGTCCCGGCCGGGACGGCGGGGCGGCTGCGGATCGAGCTGCTCGGACCCGTCCACGCCCGTCGCGACGGCAGGCCGCTGGGTCTCGGCCCGATTCGGCGCCAGGCGGTCCTCGCCGCCCTGGTCCTGCGCGCACCGGCCTTCGTGACGTACGGGCAGCTCCTCGACGACGTCTGGGGGACCGAACCTCCGGGGACGGGCCACCGGGTCCTGCCGAGTTATGTGTACGCGCTCCGCAAGGCACTCGACGTACCGGGCGCAGGACCGGACGGCTCGGTGATCGAAGGGGGGCGCGGTGGCTACCGCTTCGTGACCGGCGACACGCGGACCGACCTCGCCGACCTCGCCGAGCATGCCTCTCTCGCGCGGGCCGCGAAGGCCGCAGGAGACCTCGACCGGGCCGTCGACCACGGCGGCCGGGCCCTGGAGCTGCTCCGCGGCGAGCCGCTGCCCGGTCTGCCGGGGCCGCTCGCCGACACCGAGCGGCACCGCCTCGCCCGCCGGCGGCACGCCCTGCACCAGGACCGCTCCGAGTGCCTGCTGCTGCTCGGACGGTACCGGGACGCGCTGGAGGAGCTGATGGCGGCGCCGCCGGCCCCGCTCCACGACGAACCGATGGCGGCCCTGCGGATGCGCGCCCTGTACGGCAGCGGCCGGCAGGCCGAGGCGCTGTCCGTCTACCAGGAGACGCGGCGTCGGCTCCTCGACGAGCTGGGGGTGGAGCCGGGGGAGGAACTGCGCCGCATCCATCAGGCCGTGCTGCGCCGGGAGGACGCGCTGCTGCTCGGCCGGGCACCGGAGTCGCGCGCGGGCGGGGACGTCCCGCTTCCGGACTCCCCGCCCCGACAGGACCACCGCACGGAACCGTCCGACCCGGCCACCGGGCCCTCCCCCGCCCGACCTCTCCCGCAGGACCTCCGGCGGCAGCCGCGTCCGCGCCGGAACGAACTGCCGGGCGACACCGCCTGCCTAGTCGGCCGCGAGGCCGAACTCGCCCTCCTCACGGCTCCCGTGGCGCCCGGCGCCGTGTCCGTGATGACCATCGACGGCACGGCGGGCGTCGGGAAGACCGCCCTGGTGGTACGGGCCGCCTGGGCACTGGACGCCTCCTACCCCGACGGTTGCCTGTTCGTGGACCTGTACGCGTACGGCGCCGCCCACGAGTCCGTCGGCCCGCAGCGGGCGCTGCGCCGCCTGCTGCGTGCTCTGCGCGGCCCCGGCGACGAACTCCCGCACGACGAGGCACATGGGGACGACATGGCGGAGCTGGTCACCGCGTGGCGGGCGGCGACGAGCGGCCTGCGGCTGCTGCTGGTCGTGGACAACGCCCGCAGTGCCGAGCAGGTACGGCCGCTGTTGCCCGCCGGACCGGGCAGCCGGGTCCTGGTGGCGGGCCGGCAGCGGCTGCCGGGCCTCGACGCGGACCTGCGGCTCACGGTGGAGCCGCTGGGCCCGGGCGAAGCCGTCGGCCTGTTCCGGGAGCTGCTCGGCGAGTCCCGGGCGGACCGCGAGCCCGAGGCCGCGCGCGAGCTCGCCCTGCGCTGCGGCGGCCTCCCGCTGGCCCTGCGCATCGCGAGCGCCCGGCTGCAGAACCGCCCGTCGTGGACGCTGGCCTTCCTGGCCGGCCGGATGCCCGACGACACGCGCGGCCTCGGCGAGCTGCGGGCCGGGGACCGCAGCGTGGAGGCCGCCTTCCGAATGTCGTACGACCAGCTCACTCCCGAACTGCGGCGTGGATTCCGCGCGTTGGGTTCGGCACCGGCCGCCCGCTTCGACGGCGTGACCCTCGCCGCCATGCTGGGCACGCCCGACGAGGAAGCCGAGGCGCTCCTGGAGGACCTGGTCGACGCGAGCCTGCTCCAAGAGCCGCACCCCGGCCGCTACCGGCTGCACGATCTCGTACGGGCCCACGCTCGGCGGCTCGCCGCCGAAGCGCCCCGGGAGGCCGCCGCGGACCGCGCGGCGGTACTGGCGCTCTACACGGCGGCGGGCCGCGCCGCGAGCGACTGGGGACCGGAGACCTTCCCCACCGGGCAGGGGGTCGCCGGTCCCGACGTCACGGGCCGGGACGTCGACGCGCAGCCCTTCTCCGGTGGGGCGGGGGCCTCCGCCTGGCTGGACGCGGCGGGCGGGGACCTGGTCGACGTGGTGGCCTCCGCCTCCGCCGCCGGCGAGTTCGACCATGCCTGCCGGATCGCGGAGGCCCTCGTCGACCACCTGGCGCGCCGGGGCCACTTCCACGAGTGCCGCTCCGCCCTCGAACACGCCCTGGCCTGCGCGGACATGACGACCGAACGGCGCATGCCGTCCTCCCTGCGCATCTGCCTCGGGATCGTCGACGTGTACCAGGGACGGTTCCGGCAGGCTGCCGACTGGTTCGCCGAAGCGCTGCGGTACGCCCGCCGGCAGGGTGATCCGCGGGACAGCGCCCGGGCGACCGCAGGCCTGGGCGCCGCGACGTGGCCGCTGGGCCGGCCCGAGGAGGCCTTGGCGCACCTGACCGAGGCGGTGGAGCTGGCGGCCGGTCTCGACGACGACTGGCTCACCGGGATGGCGAACCTCAACCTCGGAGCGGTCCACTCGCGGCATGCCGGCCGGCACGAGCTCGCGCTCGACCACTACGCCACCGCCCTGGCCCTCGCCGAGAAGAACGGCCGCCCCCGGATGATCAGCAGCACCCTGTGCTTCGCCGCCGAGGCCCACCTGGCCCTCGGCCGGCCCGCCGAGGCCACGGAGCTGCTGCGGCGGGCGGCCGAGCTGGCCCGCGAGGCCGAGGACCTCCCGCTGCGCGCGGCAGGCCTGTCGCAGCTCGCCGCGACGGAGCACGTACAGGGCGATCTGCGCTCGGCCGTCGACACCCACCACGAGGCGCTGTCGTCGCTGACCGGGCACACGAGCACCTGGCTGGAGATGGGCGTCCGGATCCGCCTCGGCAGCACGTACGCGGCGGCGGGCCGCCATGCCGAGGCGTGTCAGGAGTTCCGCACCGCCCTCGCGCTGCCAGGAGCGGGCGATCACCCCCGGGAGTACGGCCTCGCACGCGACGCGCTGAGCCGGTCGGCCGCTCACCCTTCCTGAGGCCGGCCGAACTCCTCGATCAGGACGGGGTACTGCTCCCCGCCGTGCCCGGCGGCGATCGCGCGGGCCGCCATCGCCTTGATCAGCCTGGGCAGTTCGGCGTTGACCCCCAGTGTCTCGCTCTCCTCGATCAGGTGGTCCATCGCCCGCGCGTCGGTCTCCAGCGCCGACACCTCGGCGGGGAAGGAGCCCTTGTCGATCTGCTCGGCGTACCCCGGGAGCCAGTCGGCGACGCCGGCGGCGATGTGCCGGGCGAACGGCGCGTACGTCACGGCGTCGACGCCTGCCGTCGCGAGCAGGGCGGTGCCCTGGAGCCAGGCGTTCAGGACGCTCCACATCATGGCCAGGCCGGCCACGTCGTACAGGGACGCCAGGCCGGGGTCCTCGCCGAGGTGGGTGACCGTGCCGAGCGCGCCGAGCGTCGGCGCGTGTGCCTCGAAATCCTCCTCGGGCCCGCTGTGGAGGATCACCGCGTCGGCGGTGCCGATCCCCGGCGGGACGGCCATGATGGCGCCGTCCAGGTAGCGGGCGCCGCGCCGCTTCGCCCATGCGGCGGCCCTGCGGGCCTCGCCCGAGCTCCCCGAGGTCAGGTTGACCAGCGTCGTACCGGCCGGCTCGACGCCCTCCGCGTCGAGGAGTTCGTACACGGCGTCGTAGTCGGTGAGGCAGAGGACCGTCAGGGGGCTCGCCGTGAGCGCGTCGGCGACGGTCGGCGCCGACCGTGCCCCCGCGGCCACCAGCGGGGCGGCCTTGGCGGAGGTGCGGTTCCATACGGTCGTGGGGTGTCCGGCCTTCAGGAACGCGCCGGCGAGGGCCTGGCCCATCAGTCCGAGTCCGATGACCGTCACGGGCGCGTGTGCTGTGTTGTCGTTCATGGCAGCATCGTCAACGTTGATACCGGTGTGAAGGTCAAGCGAGGTTTCGATGCGGATCGGGGAACTGAGTCGGCGGACGGGCGTCAACGCCCACCAGCTGCGCTACTACGAGGCCCAGGGCCTGCTGGTGGCGGACCGCGGCGCGAACGGCTACCGCGAGTACGACGAGAACGCCCTGCTGCGGGTGAAGCAGATCCGGCACCTGCTCGCCGCCGGGCTGTCCTCGGAGGACATCGCCTATCTGCTGCCCTGCGCGGTCGGCGAGGCTCCGGAACTGGTCGGCTGTCCCGAGCTGCTGGCCGCGATGCGCTCGCGCCTTCGGCGCCTCGACAGCCAGATGGACCGGCTCGCCCAGTCCCGCGAGGCCCTCAACGGCTACATCGACGCGGCGGAACGCATGGGCGGCGAGAGCTACCCGCTGCTCACCGGCCCCGTGGTGCGGTCCGTCGCCTCCTGACCCTCCCCGGGCCCCGTCCCGCCGGGCTCGCTTCCTCCGGGCTTCCGTCCCCAGACGGTGAGCATCCCGGCCGACAGCGCGGCGCACTCCGCGGAATCCAGGTACCGGACCGCCGCGTCGACGTCCGTGTCGTCGACCAGGCCGGTGGCGAGCATCGCGGCCCGGCTGCGCTGCCAGGTGTCCGCCCAGAAGCGGCTGATGGGGCTGCCGGGCTGCAGCGGCGGTACGTGGATCTCGGCGGCCACGGGCAGGAGACCGGCCGTGCGCAGGAGGTGGGGGTACGACGGCACCCAGCCGACATCGGTGCCGATGGTGTCCCGGAGTCCCTGCCACATCGCCCGCATGACCGCGGTGTACGGAGTCCCGGGTGTCACGGAGCCCGGCAGGCCGCTGGTCAGGTCGACCGCGTCGCTGAGGACGAGCACCCCGCCCGGCTCGACGAGTCCGGCGAGCCGGCTGATCAGGCGGTCGTGCCCGGGCAGGTGCATGAGCACGAAGCGTGCGTGGACGAGCCGGAACCGGCCGGGATCGAAGTCCGGGGCGGTGATGTCGGCCTCCAGTACGTCGAGCCCCGGCAGGGGCCGCTCGCTCAGGAAGCGTACGTCGCGGTCCACGGCGAGCACGCTCGTGACGCCGGCCTCGGCGAGCAGCCGGCGGGAGACCGTGCCCGTGCCGGCCCCGACGTCCAGGCACCGCCAGCCCGGCCCGGCCCCGAGGGCCCGCAGCCGTGCCATGGTGATGCCGTCGTAGGCGAGGGCCCCGAAGTCGATGCGCTCGCCCTCGCCCGCCTGCTCGGGACGGAAGACGTCCTCGCCGTAACGGCCGCCGAACTGTTCCATGACCGGTCCTCTTCGTACCTGGGGGCGGTGCCGGGCGGCCCGTGCCGGGGCCGCCCGCCCACCGATGGTCCCCCGGCGGCCGTCCGCACGGCCGAGGCGCGCCGCGCCTGAGCCGATCGGCTGCCTCCGGTACCTCCGGCTGCCGCCGGAGGAGGGGGGTACGTCCCGTCAGGAGATGCGGTGCAGCCAGCCCTTGGGGTCCGGCGCGGTGCCGTGGTGCAGGTTGACCAGGGCGTCGCGCATGGCGAGGGTGACGGGGCCGGGGGTGCCGTCGCCGATCGTCCAGTCGCCGTCGCGGTCCTTGACATGGCCGACGGGGGTGACGACGGCGGCGGTGCCCGAGGCGAACACCTCGGTGATGCGGCCCTCCGCGCACTCGCGGCGCCACTGCTCCAGGGAGACCTTCTCCTCCCGGGGCACGTATCCCATGCCCTCGGCGAGCCCGAGCAGGGTGTCACGGGTGACGCCGGGCAGGAGCGAGCCGCTCAGGGACGGGGTCACGATCTCGGCGCCGGGGCCGGTACCGCGGACGAAGAACATGTTCATGCCGCCCATCTCCTCGACCCAGGTGCGCTCCACCGGGTCCAGCCAGACGACCTGCTGGCAGCCGGCCTCCTGCGCCTGGAGCTGGGCGACGAACGAACCGGAGTAGTTTCCGGCGCACTTGACGTTGCCGGTGCCGCCCGGGATGGCGCGGCTGTGCTCGTGGCTGACCCAGACCGACACCGTCTCCATCGCCTTGCCGAAGAACCCGCCGGCGACGAACGCCATGACCAGGTACTCGTAGGTGTGGGAGGGCCGGAGCATCAGGTTGGCGTCCGCGCCGAACATCAGCGGCCGCAGGTAGATGCTGTGGCTCGGGTCGTCGGAGAGCAGCCCCTGGTCGGCGCGGAGCAGCTGCTCGATGGAGTCGACGAAGACGTCCTGGGGCAGCTCCGGCATGGCCAGTCGGCGGGCCGAGCGCTGGAAGCGGCGGGCGTGCTCCCAGGGGCGGAAGACGGCGACGCCGCCGTCGGCCTGCCGGTGGGCCTTGAGGCCCTCGAAGATGACCTGGGCATAGTGCAGGCCGATCGTCCCCGGGTGCAGGGTCAGGTCGTGCAGCCGCGAGAGACCGGGCTTGTGCCAGCCGTCCGTCTCGTTCCACGACATCGTGAACATGTGGTCGGTGAACGCGTCGCCGTGCCCCGGGGAGCGGACGGGCTGGGACGCGGAGGCGGCGGAGTTCCGGTCGAACGTGATGGTCATGACGATTCCTTACGGGACGGTTCGGTACGGGACGGTGGGAGCCGGGCGCGCCCGGTCGGGCGCGCTCCGGTCGTCAGACGAGCGGTGCGAAGAAGAAGGTGTCGCGGCGGGCGAACCGGCCGTCCGCCGTGAGCTGGAAGAAGTCGGCGAAGCGCAGTCCGACCGTGGTGCCGTCGTGGAGCTCGCCGTCGAACTCGCCGTGCACGGCGATGTCGGAGCCCTCGACGAGGACCTTGGTGAGGGTGTGCCGCCCGGTCCGGATCACGCGGGCACCGCCGTAGAAGCGGGTCAGGCCCTCGTGGCCCTCGAAGGGTTCGTAGCCCGGGCGGTGGTAGGTGGCGTCGGAGGTGAACAGGCCCACCAGGCCGGGGACGTCGCCGGCGTCGACCAGCTCGTAGTAGCGGCGCACATCGGCCTCGGCGGCCGAGGCGGCGGTGGCGGTGGCGGTGGCGGTGGCGGTGGAGTCGTCGGTCCGCATGCGGGGTCTCCTGAGCGGTGAGTGAGCGGGACGGGTGGGTCGGGATCTCAGACCGCCGGCGGGGTGAGCCGGTCGATCAGTGCGTCGGCCATCCGCGCGAGCGCGTCGGGCCGGGTCATGTCGCCGTGCGTGAAGGGAAGTTCGTGGACGTCGAGCCGGCCCGCGAGGTACGGGCGCCAGTCGTCCGGGCGCGGGCGGGGGCCGGTGCGGCCCTCGCTCGCGGCGAAGAACAGCAGGTCGCCGTCGAAGCGTTCGGGGACGAACTCGTGGCGCAGCCGGACGTTCGAGGAGAAGACCTCCGCCAGGGCGGCGAGCGCGGGGCCGTCGAACCGGGCGAGCGGGCCGCCGGTCTCCCGTACGGTCTCCTCGAAGCGGGCGAAGGTCAGGGGGTCGGCCGGGGCGCCGGCCGGGACCGGGAGGCCCAGGGACTCCAGCAGGGCGGCGAGCGTCCGCGGGCAGGAGGCGGGCGGCGGCCCGCCGGCGGCCCAGGACGGGGGCAGGTCGGCGGTCCCGGTGCCTCCGGCGGTGGCGGACGGTTGCGTCACGAGGTGCGGGTAGGCGTCCATGAGGGCCAGCAGGGCGACCTCCTGACCCTCGGCGCGCAGCCGGGTGGCCAGGGCGTGGGCGACGAGCCCGCCGAAGGACCAGCCGAGGAGGTGGTACGGCCCTTCGGGCTGCACCGAGCGGAGCTGCGCCAGGTAGTCCTTGACCATCGAGTCCAGCCCGGCCGCCGGCAGTTCCGACGGGGTCAGGCCGCGGGCCTGGAGTCCGTACAGCGGGCGCTCGGGCCCGAGGTGGCGCAGCAGGCCGGCGTACACCCAGCTGATCCCGGCCGCCGGGTGCACGCAGAAGAGCGGTGCGGTGCGGGCGACGGCGCCGCGCGGGCGCAGCGGCAGCGGGGAGCCGAGGGAGTCGCCGGTTCCGGCCCCCGTCGCAGCGCCGCCGTCGGCGAGCCGGGCGGCGAGGCCTGCCACGGTGGGCGCTTCGAACAGTGCCTGGATTCCGAGGTCGACGCCGAAGACGCGGCGGATGCCGGCGATGAGGCGGGTGGCGAGCAGGGAGTGGCCGCCGAGGTCGAAGAAGCCGTCGTCGACGCCGACCGTCTCCACGCCGAGCGTCTCGGCGAACAGCCCGCACAGGGTTTCCTCGCGGCTGTCCCGGGGCCCGCGCACGGGTGTGGAGTCCGCGCGGACGGGCCGGGGCAGACGGCGGCGGTCGAGCTTGCCGCTGGGGCTCAGGGGCAGTTCGGCGAGGCGGACGAACTGTCCGGGCACCATGTGGGCGGGCAGAGCACGGGCGAGGTGGTCGCGCAGCGCGTCCGTGCAGCCCAAGGTGCCGTCGGCGTCGCTCGTGGCGGACGCGTCCTCCGCGTCGGCCTGCTCCGTCTCTCCGACGACATAGGCGACGAGGCGCTTGTCGCCGGGCCGGTCCTCGCGGACCACGACGGCGGCCTGCCGGACACCCGGGTGGCGGGAGAGCACGGCGGTGATCTCGCCGAGCTCGATGCGGAAGCCTCGGATCTTCACCTGGTCGTCGGCACGGCCGAGGAACTCCACCACCCCGTCGCCGCGCCACTTGGCGAGGTCGCCGGTGCGGTACATGCGGCTGCCGGGCGGCCCGAAGGGGGCGGCGGTGAAGCGTTCCGAGGTGAGGCCCGGCCGGCCCAGGTACCCCCGGGCGAGCTGGACGCCGGAGAGGTAGAGCTCGCCGGTCACTCCCGGCGGCACGGGCCGCAGTCCGGCGTCCAGGACGTGCACGCCGGTGTTCCAGACGGGCCGGCCGATGGGGACGGTGACCGCGCTCGGCGGAGCACCGGCGCCGGCCCGGTCGAAGCGGTGGGCGGTCACGTCGACGGCCGCCTCGGTGGGGCCGTACAGATTGTGCAGTTCGGCGGCGCTGACGGCGGCGAGCCGTTCGGCGAGCACGGTGGGCAGGGCCTCGCCGCTGCAGATGACGCGCCGCAGGGAGCGGCAGGCGCCGACGTCGGCGGCGCCGAGGAACGCCTCCAGCATCGAGGGGACGAAGTGGGCGGTGGTGACGGAGTGCCGCTGGCTCAGGCCGGCCAGGTAGTCGGGGTCCTTGTGGCCCTCGGGCCGGGCGACGACCAGGGTGGCGCCGGTGATCAGCGGCCAGAAGAACTCCCAGACGGAGACGTCGAAGCTGGACGGGGTCTTCTGCAGGACGCGTTCGCCGGGTTCGAGTCCGTAGGTGTGCTGCATCCAGAGGAGCCGGTTCACGATCGCGTCGTGGGTGACGACGACGCCCTTGGGCCGGCCGGTGGAGCCCGAGGTGTAGATGACGTAGGCGGGGTGTCCGGGCAGGGCCTCGGGCAGGTCGTGTACGGAGTCGGGGGCGGGGGCGGCTTCGAGTTCGGCGAGGAGTCCGGGGGTGAGGACGAGGGCGGGCGCGGCGTCGTCGAGCATGTGGGCGACGCGGTCCCGGGGGTAGTCGGGGTCGACGGGCAGGTAGGCGGCGCCGGCCTTGTGCACGGCGTACAGGGCGACGATCAGCTCGACAGATCGGGGCAGGGCGACGGCGACGACGCGTTCGGGGCGGGCGCCGTGGGCCACGAGGTGGCGGGCGAGGTGTTCGGCGCGGGCGTCGAGCGCGGCGTAGTCGAGGCGCTCGTCTTCGAAGAGGACGGCGGTGGCCCCGGGTGTGCGGCGGGCCTGTTCGGCGAAGAGCCGGGGCAGGGTGGTGGCGGGGACGGGGACGGTGGTGTCGTTCCAGTGGTGGCCGACCTGGTCGTGTTCCTCGTCGGTGAGGAGGTCGACGGCGCCGAGGGCCTGGTCGGGGTCCTGGGCGAGAGCGGAGAGCAGGACCCCGAGACGATGGCCGATGCGCTCCACGGTGGTGTGGTCGAAGAGGTCGGAGGCGTATCCGAGCGTCCAGTCGAGACCCGCCGGACGACCTTCGGAGTCGTACCGCTCCTCGATCCCCACCGTCAGGTCGAACTTCGCGACCCAGGTGCCGACGGGGACCACCTCGGTGCGCAGGCCGGGCATGGATTCGGCCTGGCCTGAGGCGGTGGGGTCCTTCTTCACCAGAAGCACCTGGAAGAGGGGGTGGCGGGCGAGGGAGCGGGCCGGGTTGAGCTCCTCGACCAGCCGCTCGAACGGCAGGTCCTGGTGCGCGAACGCCTCCAGGTCGGCGTGCCGGACACGGGCGAGCAGGTCACGGAACGTCGGATCCCCCGACGTGTCCGTCCGCAGCACCAGCGTGTTGACGAAGAAGCCGACGAGTTCGTCCAGGGCCTCGTCCGTACGCCCGGCCACCGGCGTCCCGAGCGGAATGTCCGTCCCCGCTCCGAGCCGGGTGAACAATGCCGCCAGAGCCGCCTGGCACACCATGAAGACCGTCGCACCCGAGGACCGCGCCAACTCCACCACGCGGCCGTGCACCCCGGCGTCCAGCGTCACCGGGACCGCGTCGCCCCGATGACTCGGCACAGCCGGACGCGCGCGGTCCGCGGGCAGCGCCAGCTCCTCCGGCAGACCTGCCAACACCTCACGCCAGTGCCGCAACTGACCCGACGCCACACTCTCCGGGTCCTCCACCCGCCCCAGCACTTCCTGCTGCCACAGCGTGTAGTCCGCGTACTGCACGGGGAGCGGCTGCGCGGGCGACGGCCGGCCGGTGGCGTGGGCCGTGTATCCGGCGGCGACCTCCCGGGCCAGCGCCCCCATCGACCAGCCGTCGCAGACGATGTGGTGGAGGACGAGGAGAAGGACGTGGTCGTCCTCGGCGACCGTGAGCAGGGCGGCCCTCAGGGGCATCCCGCCGGTCAGGTCGAAGGGGCGGCGGGCGAAGTCGCTGAGGTCGGTCTCCAGGCGAGCGGGGTCCGTGGTGACGTACTCCCACGGCACCTGGGCCTGGGCCTCCTCTGCCGGGACGACGTCCTGCCAGGGGCCGGTCTCGGACTCCGGGAAGCGGGTGCGCAGCGACTCGTGGCGGCGGACCGCGTCGGCGAGCGCCTCCCGCAGGGCCTCGCGGTCCAGGGTGCCGCGCAGGCGGAGGGCGAACGGCACGTTGTAGAGCGGGCTGTCGTCGACCCGTCCGAAGAACCAGAGGCGCTGCTGGGCGAAGGAGAGCGGGGGGGTACTGGGGCGGGGCACGGGGCGCAGCGCGGGCCGGGCTCGGACGGCGGCGTCGAGGCGGCCGGCGAGGCCGGCGGGCGTCGGTGCCTGGAACAGGTCGCGTACGGTCATCTCCACCCCGAGCGCGGCGCGGACCCGGGTGATCAGCCGGGCGGCGAGCAGGGAGTGGCCGCCGAGGTCGAAGAAGCCGTCGTCCGCACCGACCGCGCCGGCGCCGAGGATCTCGGCGAACAGCCCGCAGAGGATCTCCTCGCGCGGGGTGCGCGGGGCCCGGCCGCCCGGTGAGGGGCTGTTCCCCGGGGCGGGGAGGGCACGGCGATCGAGCTTGCCGTTCGGGGTGAGGGGCAGGGCGTCCAGGGTGACGAACGCGGACGGCACCATGTGGTCGGGGACCCGCGCGGCGGTGTGGGCCCGCAGGCCGGCCGGGGCCGTGCCGGGGCGGACGGGGACGACGTACGCGACGAGGCGCCGGTCACCGGGCCGGTCCTCGCGGACCGCGACGGCCGCCTGCCGGACGTCGGGGTGCGCGGTGAGATGGGTCTCGATCTCGGCGGGTTCGACGCGGAAGCCGCGGATCTTGACCTGGTCGTCGGCGCGGCCGAGGTAGTCCAGGACGCCATCGGCCCGGCGGCGCACGAGGTCGCCGGTGCGGTAGACCCGCTCCCCCGGTGCTCCGCACGGGTGGGCGACGAAGCGCTCCGCGGTGGCGGCGGGGCGGTGGAGGTAGCCGAGCGCGAGCCCGGCGCCGGACAGGTACAGCTCGCCCGGCACGCCGTCGGGCACCGGCCTGAGCCGGTCGTCGAGGACGTGGGCGTACTTGCCGTGGACGGGCGTCCCGACCGGGATGGGCGGACCGGTCAGATCGCCGGCGGTGACGGTGTGGGTGGTGGTGAAGCCCATGCTCTCGGCGGGGCCGTAGCCGTTGGTGACGCGGACTCCGGGGAACCGTTCGAGCACCTGCGCGGTGTGGGCGACGGAGGCGGCCTCGCCGCCGGTCATGGCGGCGTTCAGGCCCCGGAAGGCCTCGGGGTGCTCGTCGAGCAGGTGGTTGAAGAGGCTCGCCGAGGCCTTGAGGACGGTGACCCCGTGCCGGGTGACGAGGGCGGCCATGGTGGCCGGGTCGGGGCGCTGCCCCGGCTGAAGCACGACGCGGCCGCCGTTGAGCAGCGGGCCGAGGAGCTCGGTGGCGAAGGCGTCCCAGGACACCGGGGCGCTCTGCAGCCAGGTCTCGCCTGCGCCGAAGGGGGCGTACTCCTGGCCGGTGAGGGTGCCGGTGAGCGCCCGGTGCGGGGCGACGACGCCCTTCGGCACGCCCGTCGAACCGGACGTGAACATCACGCAGGCGGGCGCCTCGGCGCTGTCGGGGCCCGCGGGGAGGGCGGCTACCGGCGCGAGGTCGGCGTCGGGGACGTCATCAGGAGTGGTCGGATGAATCGGCGGGACGCCGCTGGCCGCGAGCCACTCCGGCACATCGGGGGCCGTGACGACCGCGGTGGCCCGGGTCTGGGCGAGAACGGCCGACAGCCGCTCGGCGGGGAAGTCCGGATCGAGGAGGGTGTACGCCGCGCCCGCCTTGAGCACGGCGAGCAGCGCACGGACCAGGTCGGGCCCACGCTCCAGGTGTACGGCGACGATGTCCCCGACCCGCACCCCATGGGCGTGGAGTCGGCGGGCGAGCCGGGTGGCCTGGGCGTCGAGCGCGCCGTACGTGACGGACGCGCCGTCGAAGAGGAGGGCGGTCGCGTCGGGGGTGCGGGCCGCCTGCGCCTCGAAGACCCGGTCGACACGGCCGGGTGCCGGGGCCTGCCGCTCGTCGCCCGGTACGGGGACCAGCCGGCGCCGTTCCTCGTCGGTGAGGAGGTCGACGGCGCCGAGGGCCTGGTCGGGTTCCTGGGCGAGAGCGGAGAGCAGGACCCCGAGACGATGGCCGATGCGCTCCACGGTGGTGTGGTCGAAGAGGTCGGAGGCGTATCCGAGCGTCCAGTCGAGACCCGCCGGACGACCTTCGGAGTCGTACCGCTCCTCGATCCCCACCGTCAGGTCGAACTTCGCGACCCAGGTGCCGACGGGGACCACCTCGGTGCGCAGGCCGGGCATGGATTCGGCCTGGCCTGAGGCGGTGGGGTCCTTCTTCACCAGAAGCACCTGGAAGAGGGGGTGGCGGGCGAGGGAGCGGGCCGGGTTGAGCTCCTCGACCAGCCGCTCGAAGGGAAGGTCCTGGTGGGCGAAGGCCTCCAGGTCGGTGTGCCGGACACGGGCGACCAGCTCACGGAACGTCGGATCGCCCGAGGTGTCCGTCCGCAGCACCAGGGTGTTGAGGAAGAAGCCGACGAGCTCGTCCAGGGCATCGTCCGTACGCCCGGCCACCGGCGTCCCGAGGGGAATGTCGGTGCCTGCCCCGAGCCGGGTGAACAGGCCGGCCAGAGCCGCCTGGCACACCATGAACACGGTCGCACCCGAGGACCGCGCCAACTCCACCACGCGGCCGTGCACCCCGGCGTCGAGTCGCATCGGGACCGCGTCGCCCCGATGACTCGGCACAGCCGGGCGCATGCGGTCCGCGGGCAGCGCCAGCTCCTCCGGAAGGTCCGCCAACACCTCGCGCCAGTGGCTCAATTGACTCGACGCCACGCTCTCCGGATTCTCCACGCGCCCCAGCACCTCCTGCTGCCACAGCGTGTAGTCCGCGTACTGCACCGGGAGTTCGGGCCACACCGGCTCCAGCCCGGAGGCGGTGCGGGTGGTGTAGGCCGTGGCGAGGTCCCGTACGAGCGGGCCGAGGGACCAGCCGTCGGCGGCGATGTGGTGGCAGACGAGCAGAAGTACGTGATCGCCGTCGTCGACCGCGAACAGGGCTGCCCGCAGGGGAAGTTCGGCGGTCAGGTCGAAGACGTGACGAGCGGTGGCACTCAGGTCGGCGGCCAGCCGGCCGGGATCCGTCACGACGACCTCCCACGGGAGATCGACCTCCTCGACCGGGACGATGTCCTGCCGGGGCCCGGTGTCCGAGTCGGGGAAGCGGGTGCGCAGCGCCTCGTGGCGGCCGAGGACGTCCATGAGCGCCAGGCGCAGGGAATCGGCATCCAGGGTTCCGCGCAGGCGGAGGGCGAGCGGCACGTTGTAGCTGGGATTCGGCTGCGTGCGGCTGAGGAACCACAGCCGCTGCTGCGCGTACGACAACGGAATCATGGTTTCTCCTCAGGAGCGGGACCGGCGCCGCAGTGCGGGCCTGGCCTTCTCGGCGCCGTCCAGGCGCTCGGCAAGAGTCGCCGGCGTGGATGCCTCGAACACGGTCTTGATGGACAGTTCGGTGTCGCACACCGCACGGATGCGGCTGATGAGCCGGGTGACGAGGAGGGAGTGTCCGCCGAGGTGGAAGAAGTCGTCGTCCACTCCGACGTCCGGGATCCCGAGGACCTCGGCGAAGAGGTCGCAGAGGAGCTTCTCCTGCTCCGTGCGCGGTGCGCGCCCGCCGGGGGCGGAGCCGGCGTCGGGGGCGGGCAGGGCCTTGC
>NZ_BMSF01000013.1 GCF_014649015.1 Streptomyces narbonensis | reverse complement strand
ACCGCACTCGACGGACACCCGCCCATCACCCGAGTCAACAACCCTGCGAGTCAATACACCTAGCCCCTCCCGTACCTCCCGGCCCGTCCCCCGTGCCCGTCCCTCAGTACTGGGTCTTGAGGTGCTGCCAGAAGCCGTCCCGCAGGGCGCGCCGCAGGGAGGCGTGGCCGCGCAGGGAGCGGCTGAGCAGGCGCTCCGCCTCGACGAGCAGGTCCTGGTCGACGGGGCCCGGGAGGTAGGGGGCGCCGGGCAGGAGCTCGGCGAGGCGGTCCCGGCCGCGCTCGGCGAGCCAGGTCGCGGCGATCTGGGCGCCGACGAAGCGGACCTCCTCACGGGAGGGCGGCGGCTCGCCCTCGTTCTCGTACGTGGTGACGGGGCGGCGGGTGACGTACGGGCGGCAGAAGTCGAGCTCGAAGGTGCGCTGGCTGTCGACCTCCCAGAGGAGTGCTTCGGCCTGGTTGCGGCCCTCGGCCGCCTCGATGCCCCAGAGGTGGACGCGGGCCCCGTAGCCCTGCGCGGCCTCGACGGCCGAGACGAGGTCCTCGTCGCCGCCGACGAGGGCGGCGTCGCTGATGGCGCGGTGGCGGGCGAGGGACTCCAGATCGGTGCGGATCAGGGAGTCGACGCCCTTCTGCTGGTTGTTGGCGTTCAGGTTGCCGAGGCGCACCTTGACGTCGGGCAGCTCGGCGATGGCCTGTTGCTCGGGGGTGTGGATCCGGCGCCGGGCTCCGTCGTACCAGTAGACGCGGAGCAGTCTGCTGTCCGCGAAGATCGTGCGGGCCTTGTCGATGAAGGCCTCGATCAGCCCTTCGGCGTCGAGGTCGAAGGAGCGCCGGTCCTCGGTGCCCGTCACCAGCAACCCGGCCGCAGCATGGACGTAACCCGCGTCGACGAAGATGGCGTGGGTGGACGGGGTCTTGGCCACCTCGGCCAGCATCCGCTGGAGGAGCTCGTTGGTGCGCTCCACACGGGCGTCGAGCGCGCTCAGGCGGGCGTCGAGCGCATGGGCGTCGGTCGTGGAGTCTGCGGGCACGTCGGCACGTGCGTCGGTGGGTACGCCGGCGGATGCTCCGGCGGGTGCGGCGGTGGTCTCTGCGTCGTTCATACGGGGCTCATTCTCCGCCGCCCGGGGCCCTGCCGCCACACCCTCCTACCCGCCAGTAGTTAGCCATCCGAAAATTTTCCTTAGCGTACGGAATGTTTTCCACCTACATCCCGTTGGACACATACGTAACGCAGTTCTCCATCAGGAGGATCAACTCAGACGAAGGGAGAAGCCCATGCGCTTCGAAATCCTGCGCCTCGACGACATCGACGGCACGCCCGTCGACAGCACGGTCGTGGACGCCGCCTCCGTCAATCGGATCGTGCAGCAGGCCGCCGCGATCGGCCAGCGCATCTGGATCCGCCCCGCCGAGACCTCCGCCTCGTAACAGGCCGGGTCCACACCACGCACCGCGCCCCCGCACGGACTTCGCAGCAGCGGAATCCGTACGGGGGCGCAGTGGTCTCTCCCGCGGGTCAGGCCCCCTGGACGACCTGGGTGACGCCGTTGATGATCTGCTGCACCGCGATGGCGGAGAGCATCATGCCAGCGAGACGGGTCACCAGGACCACGCCGCCGTCCTTGATGACCCGGATGATCACCAGCGAATAGCGCATGGTCAGCCAGAGCACGACGTGCATGGCCACGATGGCGGCCCAGACGGAGACCTGCGCGGAGGCGCTGTCGGCGTGCTGCACCGCGAGGATGACCGAGACGATCGCACCCGGCCCGGCGAGCAGCGGCATGCCGAGCGGCACCAGGGCGACGTTCACGTCCTTGGTCTGCTTCGGCTCGTCGGTCTTGCCGGTCAGCAGGTCGAGCGCGATGAGCAGCAGGAGCAGACCACCCGCGATCATCAGCGCGGGTACGGAAACGTGCAGGTAGTCCAGGATCTGCTGCCCGAGCAGGCCGAAGACGGTGATGACGCCGAAGGCCACGGCGACGGCCTGCCAGGCCATGCGGCGCTGGACCTTGGCCGGCCGACCGGAGGTCAGGGCGAGGAAGATCGGCGTGATCCCGGGGGGATCCATGATCACGAAGAGGGTCAGGAACAGCGAGCCGAAGACGGCGACGTCGAACACGGTGGGGTGCCTTGCGGGAGAGTCGAACGGTGGGGTGTCCACCCACCTTCGGAATCTTGGATTCCGCAGGTGGGACGACGCGGGGCGGGGGCCGCGCGGGATGGTGTGCAGGGGTTACGGGGTGAGACGGGCGTCCGGGCGAGGGGGCTGTGCGAACAGGGCCACGGGAACCGGCACCGACCACCGCTCCGGGCCTGGCGGGCCGCGCGAAGCAGTAGTGCGAAAGGATCATACCGGGCGAACCGAGCGGGCCGGGCGGAGGCCGGACCGGACGGATCGGCCGGAACCACACCGGGCGAACCACACCGGGCGAACCGCACCGGACGTCCGGACACCCGGAGGTCCGGACGTCCAGAGGCCCGGAGGCCCGGAGGCCCGGAGGCCCACCGCAGCCTGTACTCCCTGCGGTGCCCGTCGGGCAGGTCCTAGACGGCTCCCCCGGTGCCGGGGACCGCGAAGGCCCCCGTGGCACGGCGGATGATCTCGCCGTAGATCTCGGGGTCGGTCGTACAGTCGCCGGGGCGACAGGTCTTGCGGCTGCCGTGGTAGTCGCTGGAGCCCGTGACCAGCAGCCCGAGCTCCTTCGCGAGCCCGCGCAGCCGGGCGCGCGTCGCCTCGTCGTGGTCCATGTGGTCGACCTCGATGCCGTCGAGTCCGGCGTCGGCCAGCCGGGCTATCGCCGCCTCCGGCACGACCTCGCCGCGCTTGACGGCGAGCGGGTGCGCGAAGACGGTGACCCCGCCGGCGGCCTTGACCAGACGGATCGCCTCGAAGGGATCCAGCTCGTGCTTCCCGACGTAGGCCCGGCCGCCGTCGGCGAGCCAGTCGGGCGTGAAGGCTCCGGACACGTCCGGCACGACCCCGAGCTCGACGAGCGCCTCGGCGACGTGCGGGCGCCCGACGGAGCCGTCGCCGGCGATCCGGGCGACCTGCTCCCAGGTGACGGGGACGCCGAGCTCCTGGAGCTTGCCGACCATGGCGCGGGCGCGCGGCACGCGGTCGTCCCGGACGAGCTCGCGCTCGGCGAGGAGCGCGGGCTCCTCCGGGTCGAAGAGGTACGCGAGCATGTGCAGCCCGACGCCGTCGAGCCGGCAGGACAGTTCGGCGCCGGTGACGAGGGTCAGTCCCTCGGGCAGCGCGCGGATCGCCTCGGCGTGGCCGCGGGTGGTGTCGTGGTCCGTCAGCGCGACGACGTCGAGCCCGGCGGCAGCCGCGTTCCTGACGAGTTCGGCCGGCGTGTCCGTGCCGTCGGAAGCCGTGGAGTGGGTGTGCAGATCGATGCGCACGACGCGGTACTCCGGGGGCTCGACACGGACGAGGGACGCTTCAGCATAACGGGCGAATCGAACAGCCTTGTACGGATCCGGGCGCCCGGTCGCCCGTTACTTCAGCAGCCTCGGGGTGAGCGCGCCGCACGGCACGAGCTCGACCTCGGCGCCCGCGTCCCTCAGGTCCGTCAGGACCAGTTCGTCGTACATCAGGAGACCGGACTGCTCGGGCCAGACGATCGCCCACAGCCAGAGGCCGCGCGCCTCCCCCGCGAAGACCGCCCGGTCGTGCGGGGTGCCGGTGACGTGCCACAGCGGGGTGGGGCGTCCGGCGGCGAGGACCTTCGCCTGGGGCGGCTTGTCGATGGCCATGCCGGAGCCGGGATCGAGGCCGTCGATGCCGGCGTACCGCGCGCCGAGGCCGACGCCGAGCTCCTCGGCGATCAGGAGCAGCTCGCCGATGCCGCCGAGCGGGCCGGGACCCGAGCAGGCGACCGCGGTCGCGCGTCCGCCGCTGCGGTCGTCGCCCGCGTACGCGACTCCGGTGAAGAGCCAGCCGACGGGCAGGGGCCACGGCATCCACACCGGGACGTGGGACCGGTGCACCACGACACCGAGGGCCTCGACGCTGGGCGGGATCACGGGCTGGAGCGGGTGCACCGAGCCGTGCACGTCACACTGCCAGGAGTCGGCGAAGAGACCGGGCGCTCTGACCCTGCCACCGCACTTCGGACAACTGGGTTCGCCCCTCATAGGGCTCAACGGTCCTACCCCTCGGGCCCCGCGTCAAGGACGGCCCACGGACGATCACCCGTCCGGCCCGGGCCGTTCACCCGGGCCGCCCCCCGGTCGGCCCTCGGGCCACAACTCAGGCCGCCCCTCGGGCCGTCACGCCGGTCACCCCTCGGGCCGTCACCCGGTCCGTCACCCGGGTCACCCCTCGGGCCGTCACCCGGTCCGTCACGCGGGCCCTTCGCCCGAGCCGCCCACCGGAGCCGTTCACCCGCCGCCCCGCCCGGTCTCAGTCCAGGCTCACGGACCCGCGCAGCGGATCGCGCAGATCCGTGCCCCGGGCCAGCCAGCGCTCCTCCAGCGCCTGCGCCCCGTGCACGCGCTTCCACGCGGCCTCGTTCGGGGTCATCGGGAGCAGCGGCAGGAAGCGGACCGGGTCGAGCGGCTCGTCGAGCTCCAGGTCCTCCACGAGGCCGCCCGACTCGGCGACCAGGACCGAGCTGAAGGAGGCGCCCGGCCAGAGCGGCTCGCCCACGTCGAGCGAGGCGCCGGGGGCCACGACCACACCCTCGACCTGCGGGGTGGAGGCGAGCACCGCGAGCGGGCGCAGCACCTTGTCGGTGTCGGCGAGACCGGTCCGTACGGTCAGGACGAGCTCCGCGCGCGGGCCCTTCACGGGGTCGGCGAGGGCGGCGGTCGGATCGGCCATCGGCGAGGCGGACATCCCGAGGGTCGCGTACCGCACGAGGTCGCCGTCGATGAAGCGGAGCACTTCGATCCGATCGGTGCCGAGGAACGTCACCGCGGCGCGCGCGTCCGGTTCGCCGAGCGCCGTCCGCAGCCGGGCCTCGACCAGAGCAAGAACTTCTCCCATGAGCTGAGCATAAAGCGCGTATGGAACGGGCAAAGTCAGGGATTGACCCTCTGTCGGCTGATAGTCTTGGCCGCTGGTCGGGAGTCACGAACTCCTGATTACTCGTCACACGTCATCCCCCAAGGGGGACCGGCCGGAGGAGGTGGGGCTGCGATGGACCGAAGTCGGTCGGGCAGTACCAGTCGCTCTTCCGCCCCGCACCCGAGCCCGGTGCGCTTCTCCCTCCGGTGACCCCAGGTCCCGTTCGGACCTGCCTTCTCCGGCATCTCGCACGACGGAAGAGCATTTCGCCTTTGCCTGTCTGTAGCGAACGCCGTCACCGCGATCCCCCGGTGCCGCCCGCTTTGTGGACGACGTAGCTCCACGTCCCCATTCCGGGCTGTGCCACGCATCGCACCGCGACGGCCTCTCCGTGAAGGAGCATGCCCATGTCGATGATCCGTGACCTGCGCGCCGCCGTCCGGCCGAGCCTGCGGCACAGCCTGCGCAAGACCCCCACCACGTACACCTCGTACGACCCCACCCGCGACCACTCGGCCTCCAGCGCCGTGGTCGACTGCGCCGTCTACCGCGACGGGCGCCGGGTCGACGACCGCGACTGCCTCACGCCCCGCGGCGCGATGAGCCAGGTCCGGGAGAGCGGCGGCTTCGCCTGGATCGGTCTGCACGAGCCGACCGAGGCCGAATTCGCCGGTATCGCCGCCGAGTTCGGGCTGCACCCGCTCGCCGTCGAGGACGCCGTCCACGCCCACCAGCGGCCCAAGCTGGAGCGGTACGACGACACCCTCTTCACCGTCTTCAAGACGATCCACTACGTCGAGCACGCCGCGCTCACGGCGACCAGCGAGGTCGTCGAGACCGGCGAGGTCATGTGCTTCACCGGCCCCGACTTCGTCATCACCGTCCGGCACGGCGGCCAGGGCTCCCTCCGCAACCTCCGCCACCGCCTCCAGGGCGAGCCCGAGCTCCTCGCCAAAGGCCCCTCGGCCGTCCTGCACGCCATCGCCGACCACGTCGTCGACGGCTACATCGCGGTCGCCGACGCCGTCGAGCTGGACATCGACCAGCTGGAGATCGACGTCTTCTCGCCGAGCACGAAAGGCTCCACCCGCGGTACGGACACGGGCCGGATCTACCAGCTCAAGCGTGAGGTGCTGGAGTTCAAGCGGGCCGTCACGCCGCTCCTGCGTCCGCTGACCCTGCTCAGCGAGCGCCCGATGCGGCTGGTCGACCCCGACATCCAGAAGTACTTCCGGGACGTCGCCGACCACCTCGCCCGCGTCCAGGAGCAGGTCGTCGGCTTCGACGAGCTCCTCAACTCGATCCTGCAGGCCAACCTGGCGCAGGCGACCGTCGCGCAGAACGAGGACATGCGCAAGATCACCTCGTGGGCGGCGATCGTCGCCGTCCCCACGGCGGTCTGCGGCGTCTACGGCATGAACTTCGACCACATGCCGGAGCTGCACTGGAAGTACGGCTACCCGATGGTGCTCACCGGCATCATCGTGGTCTGCTTCAGCATCCACCGCATGCTCAAGCGCAACGGCTGGCTGTAGGGGGCCCGCTAGGCTTCGCGCCATGACTGAAGAGCTGCTCGGGTCCGCCCTCGTCGAGGAGGCCACCAAGAAGTCCGGCCTCGTCTGGGTACGGGGGACCGGTCCCGCCCGTGCGCTCTGGCACGTCTGGCACGACGGCGCCGCGCACGTCGTCGGCGACGGTCCCGGCGAGCAGCCGCTGCCGGGCCTGGCGGACGGCGGGACGGCCGAGGTCACGGTCCGCAGCAAGGACAAGGGCGGGCGGCTCGTCGCCTGGACGGCCTCGGTGCGCGAGCTCGCCCCCGGCACGGAGGAGTGGGACGCCGCGGTCGCCGAGCTGAAGGGCAAGCGGCTGAACGCCTCCGACGGCGAGGCCATGCCCGGGCGCTGGGCGCGCGAGTGCCGCGTCCTGCGGCTCGACCCCCGCTCCTCGACGACGGAGCTGCCGGACGGCTCCCTGGCCGCCGTGCCGCTGGCCTCGGAGGCCACCACCCGCCGGCCGGTGCCGGCCGCGCTCCCGAAGCTGCTGTTCCGCAAGCGCCGCCGCGCGTAGGGCGGGCCAGGCCACCCCCTAGGTGCGCGGCAGCTGCTTGCCGTAGTCGAGGGTCTCCTCCTTGGACGGCTCCGCGAGCGGGAAGTCCTTGTTCCACTCGGAGAGCACGACCACGCCCGCTCCCCCGCCCCGCGCGAACTGCAGCGGGTACGGGGAGCCCACCAAGGCCACGTCGAGCGTGCCGCCCTCGCCTTCGGCGCCGCCCTTGACCTTGATCGTGCGGACGCCGCCGATCTGGTCGCGGTCGCCCTTGACCTTCTCTCCGTGCAGGCCGATCAGCCCGCCGAGCAGCACGTCCATGTCGGTGAAGCCGCGGAACTGCTTGTACGAGGGGTCGCCCTGCGGCACCTTCACGTACATGTCGTCGAGCTTGTCGGCGGCCTCGGTGTCCGCCTCGGAGGGCTCCTCGGTCGCCTTGTCGTCGTGCGCCCAGAAGTCCGCGTCCGCCTTCAGGTAGAGCGCGTCGCCGATCCGCAGCAGCTCGAAGGTGCTGTTCTTCGTCGTGACCGAGCCGGCGGCGCCCTCCTGCTTGAGCCGCATGTTGAGCTTGAAGGTGCCGCCCTTGCTGACGAGCGTCCCCGAGAGCCGTACGGCCTTCGCCGCGTCGGCGGCCGACTGCGCCTTCTGCTCGATCTCGGGCGCGGAGAGCTTCCCGACCCCGTTGGTCCCCTCGTCCGGATCGGCGCCGCAGGCGGTGAGTCCGACCGTCAGTCCGGCGCAGAGCGCCAGGGGCGCGACGGCCCTGCGGATACGCGACGACGGGGTACGAACAGCCATCTGCGCTGCCTCTCGTGTCGTGGGGGGCATGCCGGGCCATGGCCCGTACGGGGTGCCGTGGGACGGCTGCGGGCCGGATCGGCGGAATGGCCGGGTCCGGTTCCGGGCCGAGGAGGGGGGACGGCAGACCGCAGCGTACCCGGGCCGGGTGACGGGCCCCGCAGGCAGCCGTACGGAGCCCTTGCCGAAGCGGGTCGGAACGGCACGGGCTAGCCTGAACCAGGCAAAGCTCCGCGAGAACCGGCAGAGCTCTTGCCACGACTCGAATCGTGCGGCACCGAGGAGGCGCGTGGCATGGCGGCAGGCGCCCCCCGGATCTTCGTCTCCCATCTCGCGGGAGTCCCCGTCTTCGACCCGGTCGGCGACCAGGTCGGCCGGGTCAGTGACCTGGTGGCGATGCTCCGCGTCGGCCGCAGACCGCCCCGGCTGCTCGGCATGGTCGTGGAGGTGCTGAGCCGCCGCCGCGTCTTCGTCCCCATGACCCGCATCACCGGCGTCGAGTCCGGCCAGGTCATCACCACGGGCGTGGTCAACATGCGCCGCTTCGAGCAGCGGCCCACCGAGCGGCTCGTCCTCGGCGAGCTCCTCGACCGGCGCGTCCGGCTCGTGGGGGCCGACGGGCGGGAGGGCGAGGAGGTCACCGTCCTCGACGTCGCCATCCAGCAGCTGCCCGCCCGCCGCGACTGGGAGATCGACAAGGTCTTCGTCCGCAAGGGCAAGGGCGGGGTGCTGAGCCGCAAGGGCGAGACGCTGACCGTCGAGTGGTCGGCCGTCACCGGCTTCTCCCTGGAGGAGGAGGGACAGGGCGCGGAGAGCCTCGTCGCCACCTTCGAGAAGCTGCGCCCCGCCGACCTCGCCAACGTCCTGCACCACCTCTCCCCCAAGCGGCGCGCCGAGGTGGCCGCGGCCCTCGACGACGACCGGCTCGCCGACGTCCTCGAAGAGCTGCCCGAGGACGACCAGATCGAGATCCTCGGCAAGCTGAAGGAGGAGCGGGCCGCCGACGTCCTGGAGGCGATGGACCCGGACGACGCGGCCGACCTGCTGTCCGAGCTGCCCGAGGAGGACCAGGAGCGGCTCCTCACCCTGATGCAGCCGGACGAGGCCGCCGACGTGCGCCGGCTCCTGTCGTACGAGGAGCGCACGGCCGGCGGTCTGATGACGACCGAGCCGATCGTGCTGCGCCCGGACGCCACGGTCGCGGACGCGCTGGCCCGGGTGCGCCAGCAGGACCTGTCGCCGGCGCTGGCCGCGCAGGTGTACGTGTGCCGGCCGCCGGACGAGACGCCGACCGGGAAGTACCTGGGCACGGTGCACTTCCAGCGGTTGCTGCGGGACCCGCCGTTCACGCTGGTCAGTTCGCTCGTGGACAGCGATCTGCCGCCGCTGGGCCCGGACACCCCGCTGCCCGCCGTGACCAGCTATCTCGCCGCGTACAACATGGTCGCCGCGCCCGTCGTGGACGAGAGCGGTTCGCTGCTCGGCGCGGTCACCGTCGACGACGTCCTCGACCACCTGCTGCCGGACGACTGGCGGGAGACCGAGTTCCACGAGGAGGGGACCGCGCATGGCCGCTGAGCGGGGGCAGGAGCGGGAGCGGGACCGGGAGCGGCCGATGGCCCGCATCCGGCTCGACCTGCCGCGCGAGCGCCGGGCCAGGCTCCTGCCGGAGTACGACCCGGAGGCCTTCGGGCGGACGTCGGAGCGGATCGCCCGGTTCCTGGGGACGGGGCGCTTCCTGGTCTGGATGACCCTCACGGTCGTCGTCTGGATCGGGTGGAACATCTTCGCGCCCGCGTCGCTGCGGTTCGACGAGTACCCGTTCATCTTCCTGACCCTCGCCCTGTCCCTCCAGGCCTCGTACGCGGCGCCGCTGATCCTGCTCGCCCAGAACCGGCAGGACGACCGGGACCGGGTCAATCTGGAGCAGGACCGGAAGCAGAACGAGCGGTCGATCGCGGACACCGAGTACCTGACCCGCGAGGTCGCGGCGCTCCGCATGGGCCTCGGCGAGGTCGCGACGCGCGACTGGATCCGCTCGGAGCTCCAGGACCTGATCAAGGAGCTGGAGGAGCGCCGGGATCTATTCCCGTCCGGCGAAGGACACGGAAGTGACGTACCCGACCGTTGACAGCCCTTTCATGGGCCGGTGGTCGGCGCCGTACCATCGTCGGTATGGCTATGGAAGACGCGGTGCTCGAAGCACTGGCGACGGTGAACGACCCCGAGATCAACAAACCGATCACTGAGCTCGGCATGGTCAAGTCGGTGGAGATCGAACCGGACGGCAAGGTCGCCGTCACGGTCTACCTCACCGTCTCCGGCTGCCCGATGCGGGACACGATCACGCAGCGCGTGACCGAGGCCGTCTCCCGGGTGGAGGGCGTCACCGGTGTCGACGTCACGCTCGACGTGATGAGCGACGAGCAGCGCAAGGAGCTGGCCGCGGCGCTGCGCGGGACCGGTGCGGAGCGCGAGGTGCCGTTCGCGAAGCCGGGCTCGCTGACCCGGGTGTACGCGGTCGCCTCCGGCAAGGGCGGCGTCGGCAAGTCCTCCGTGACCGTGAACCTGGCCGCGGCGATGGCGGCGGACGGTCTGAAGGTCGGTGTCGTCGACGCCGACATCTACGGGCACAGCGTGCCCCGCATGCTGGGCGCGGACGGCCGTCCGACCCAGGTCGAGAACATGATCATGCCGCCGTCGGCGAACGGCGTGAAGGTCATCTCCATCGGCATGTTCACCCCGGGCAACGCCCCGGTGGTGTGGCGCGGCCCGATGCTGCACCGCGCGCTCCAGCAGTTCCTCGCGGACGTGTACTGGGGCGACCTGGACGTCCTCCTGCTCGACCTGCCCCCGGGCACCGGCGACATCGCGATCTCGGTCGCGCAGCTCGTGCCGAACGCGGAGATCCTGGTCGTCACGACCCCGCAGCAGGCCGCCGCGGAGGTCGCCGAGCGCGCCGGTTCGATCGCCGTTCAGACGCACCAGAAGATCGTCGGCGTCGTGGAGAACATGGCGGGCCTGCCGTGCCCGCACTGCGACGAGATGGTCGACGTCTTCGGCACGGGCGGCGGCCAGCGCGTCGCGGACGGCCTGACCCAGACCACCGGCGCGACCGTCCCCGTGCTCGGCTCGATCCCGATCGACGTGCGGCTGCGCGAGGGCGGCGACGAGGGCAAGCCCGTCGTCCTGTCCGACCCGGACTCCCCGGCCGGCGCGGCCCTGCGCGCCATCGCGGGCAAGCTCGGCGGCCGCCAGCGCGGCCTGTCGGGCATGAGCCTCGGCATCACCCCGCGCAACAAGTTCTGACGTAGGACACGACGAAGGGGCGTCCCTGATGGGGGCGCCCCTTCGTCATGCCGTCAGGCGTACGTCCTGCCGATTCCGTCAGGTGTACGTCTGACGGTGTGGTCAGGCGTACGTGTGACGGTGTGGTCAGGCGTACGTCTGACGGTGTGGTCAGGCGTACGTCTCCAGGTCCTTGATCTGGGAGAAGCCCAGACCGTACGCGCTCATCCCCCGCCCGTACGCCCCCAGGTGCACCCCCGCGGCCGACCCGGCGAGCACCCAGCCGAACTCCGACTCGCGGTAGTGGAAGGGCATCGGGACCCCGTCCACCGGCAGCGACAGCGTCGACCAGGCGGGCCCGTCGAGGTCGTCGGCGAGCTCGAAGGCCGTCTCGGTCTGCTGGTCCAGCCAGTTGTCCCGCAGTCCGTGGTCGAGCGAGGCGGGCCAGGTGTGGACCAGGAGACCCGAGCCGGCCAGCCAGGCCGCCGAGGAGACCGTGGTGGCGTCCAGAACGCCCGTGCCGTCCCCCGTCCGCCGGACGGGGCTCGCGGCCACGGTCACGACGACGGCGAACCGCTCCTTCTCCGCGGCGGTCGCGTCCGACTTTATGGACGGCGTGTCACCGTGCCCGGTCGACCCGTGCTGCACGCTGCCGTCCGCCGCCGTACCGACCTGCATCAGCCAGCGCGGGCCGGTGAACGCCTCGTCGAGGCCGTACCAGGCGAACGGTGCCCGCAGATATCCCTCGGGGGTACGCCGCGCCGTCGGTACGCCCTCCACCCGACTCGTGGTCTCCAACTCGGCCGCCTCCTCGTTCCGTCAACAGAGGGAGGATAGCCACCAGGACGCGTCGGGTCGGTGACAGCCCGTCGTCAGGTCGCGTCGGAGTCGTACGGCGGACGCTCTGCGGTGTCTGTTTTGTCCTGCTTCTTGAGGAGGTCCGGGGTCCCGGCAGCAGTACCGTTGACCGTCGCGGGCGCCGACTCCCGGTTGTGGACCGCGTCCGCGACCTCGTTCATCTCCTTCTTGAGGTCGAAGGTGCCCCGCAGCTCCTTGAGCTCCCTGAGGTCCTCGTTGCCCTCCATCTGCTTGCGCAGGAAGGTCTTGGGGTTGAGGTCCTCGAACTCGAAGTCCTTGAACTCCGGTCCCAGCTCGCTGCGGATGTCCTCCTTCGCGCTGTCCGAGAACTCCCGTACCTTCCGGATGAAGCGCGAGACGTCCTGGATGACCTTCGGGAGCTTGTCAGGCCCGAAGACGAGCACGGCGAGGACCACGAGGGCCACCAGCTCGAGTGCGCCTATGTCGCTGAACACCTAGTAGCTCCTTCACGCCGGTCCAGGGCCCGGTCCACGGTACCCGCCCAAACTGTCGGACGGGTACCTCCCGGTGTCCGCCATATGGCACTCAGGTGCCCTGCGACGATCCGAGTGTCAGCGTCTTGGTCAGCTCTTTGCCACCGCGGGTGAGGGTGAGCCGCAGTTTGTCACCGGGGCGGTGGGCGCGGATCTTCACGATCAACTCCTCGCCGTTGTGCACGCGCTGGCCGTCGACCTTGGTGATGACGTCGCCGGGGCGGAGGCCCGCCGCGGCGGCCGGGCCGCCGGGGGTGACGGAGGCGGCGCCGTCCTTGCCCTTCTCGCCGACGCGGGCTCCGTCGCCGTTGAACTGCATGTCGAGGCTCACACCGATGACGGGGTGGGTGGCCTTGCCGGTGTTGATGAGCTCCTCGGCCACCCGCTTGCCCTGGTTGATCGGTATGGCGAAGCCGAGGCCGATCGAGCCGGGCTGGCCGGCGCTGCCGCCGTCGCCGTCACCGGAGCCGCCGGCAGCGCGGATCGCGCTGTTGATGCCGATGACCCGGCCCTTGGAGTCGAGCAGCGGGCCGCCGGAGTTGCCGGGGTTGATGGGGGCGTCGGTCTGGAGGGCGTCGACGTAGCTGATGTCGGTGCCGTCGCCCTTCTCGCCGCCGGCGGTGATCGGGCGCTCCTTGGCGCTGATGATGCCGGAGGTCACGGTGTTGGAGAGGTCGAAGGGTGCGCCGATGGCGACGACGGGGTCGCCGACGCGGACGTTCTCGGAGTTGCCGAGGGGCAGCGCCTTGAGGCCGGAGACGCCGGTGACCTGGACGACGGCGAGGTCGTAGCCGGTGTCCTTGCCGACGATCTTCGCGCGGGCGGTCTCCCCGCTGGAGAAGGTCACGGTGATGTCCCCGGACGACTCGGCCGCGTCGACCACGTGGTTGTTGGTGAGGATGTGGCCCTTGGTGTCCAGGACGAAGCCGGTGCCGGTGCCGGAGGAGCCGCCGCCGCTGACGTGCAGGGTGACGACGCCGGGCAGCGCGGCGGCGGCGATGCCGGCCACGCTCTCGGGGGCGCGGTCGGTGTCCCCGCCGTCGGCCTGGGGCAGCTCGACCGTGGTGAGCCCGCCGTTCCGCTCGACGTAGGCGCCGATGCCGCCGCCGATGACGCCGGTGACGAGTGCGAAGACCAGGGCTCCGGTGAGCGCGAGGCCCTTCCGGGACTTCTTCACGGGCGCCGGGGCGAGCCCGACGCCGCCGACGGCCCCGCCCCAGGGGTCGTACTGCATCCACGGGGCGTTCCCCCCGTGCTGCGGCGGTACGGGGGGCACGGCGGCCTGCTGCGGGGGTACCGGGGGCACGGGGCCCTGCGGCTGGGCCTGCGGCGGTACGGGGGCCTGGGGCGGCACGGAGGCCGCCGGGTGCTGCACGGGCGGCGCGGGCGCCCACGGGCCGGGCTCGCCGTAGGGCGGCGTCCGGTACTCGTCGGGCGCGTGCAGGGGCTGGGGGGCGGGCTGGCCGACCGCTTCCGGGGCGGCCTGGGACACGTCGGCCACGGGGGCTTCGGCGACGGGGGCTTCGGCGACGGGGGCTTCGGCGACGAAGGCCTCGGTGACAGAGGCTCCGGCGACAGAGGCTCCGGTCACGGGCTCGGCGGCCGGCTCGTCCTTCGTCAGCAGGACGGTCGGCGCGGGCTCGGCGGCGGTCACGGTCCCCGGCTCCGGCACCTCGGTGCGGGGCGCGTCGGAGATCTCCGTCGTGTCGGCGCCGGCGCCGGACTCGGCTGCGGCTCTCATGACCTCGGCCTCGGCCTGCGGCTGGGGCGCGGGCAGGGGGAAGTCACCGTCGCCGTCGTCACCGCTGTCGGCCGGGGGCGGCGAGGGTATCCGCGCCGCCTCCGGTGCCGTCGAAGGCCGGCTCCACCAGTTCGGCTTCCCGTCGTTCATGCTCTCCCCGCAACCCGCTGACCCGTCCGCGCCCCTGGCTCGGGCGCCCCTGTCCCTGGATTCAACCAGGTCGCGGGTCAGCGGTGGGAGCCGAGCGGTGCGTTCGTCGGGCTCGCCGCCGGGCTGGGACCGGGGGCGACCGCCAGATCGAGGGCCGGGCCCGTCGGTCGTATGAACGGCGAGAGCGCGAAGAACGACTGCATGGCCTGGTTCTGGAGGCGCACCGCCACCAGCGGAGCCGTGCCGGGGCGGGCCGCCTCCGAGGGGACAGTGCCCGCGGGAGCCCGGTCGGCGGGGGTGGCGGTACGGGCCGCGAGCGGTGTCAGCGGCTCCCCGGCGACGGACTGGGCGCCCGACCGCTCCCCGGAGCGCGTACCGCGTGTGGCGCCGGTGGTGCCCGCGGCGCCGCCCGTGGCCGTGGCGCGCATCGGGGTGACCGCGCTGCCCGTGCCCTGGCCGCCGCGTCCGCTCGCGCTGACCGAGGTCTCGACCGGCATCGTGCCGCCGAGGGCGATCGCCGCGAACGAGACCGCGCTGGCGGCCGCGAAGGCGAAGCGCCGGCCGCGCCCGGACGTGCCGGAGGCGCGGTCGCCGACGTCGTGGATGCGGAAGCCGGTGCCGGTGTGCGGGGAGTTCGGGGTGACGACCGCCGCGGTGGCGAAGCCGTCGGACTTCAGCGCCGCCGCGTCGAGGAGCTCTTCGAGGGGCCCTCGCGGCGCTCCGGGTCCACCGGAGCCGCCCGAAGGCTCACCTGGTCCCCCGGGGAGCCCCTGGAGCCTGGCGAGGAAGCCCTCCGAGGGCGGTGGGGGCGCCGCGGAGGCGAAGACGCTCTTCACGGTGCGCTGCGCATCGGCCTCGGCCTTGCAGCGCGCGCAGGTCACGAGGTGCGCGAGCACCCGCTCCCGGGCGTCGTGGCCGAGCTCGCCGTCGACGAGCGCCGCGAGCCGGTCCCCGAGGTGGTGCTCCGCGGGGGGCTGCGACGAGGGTCGTGTGCCGCTCACGCTGTCCCCGCCTCCCAACCCACGGAGGCGAACGCACGCTCCGCCCGGGCCTCGGGCGAGCGGTGCTTGAGTGCCTTGCGCAGATGGGAGCGCCCGCGGTGGATCCGGCTGCGGACGGTGCCGAGCTTCACGCCGAGGGTCGCGGCGATCTCCTCGTACGACAGTCCTTCGATGTCGCAGAGGACGACGGCGGCGCGGAACTCGGGCGCGAGGGTGTCGAGGGCATGCTGCACGTCGGCGTCGAAGTGGGTGTCGTTGAACACCTGCTGCGGTGACGGCTCACGGCTGGGCAGCCGCTCGGCGGCGTCGTCGGCGAGCGCGTCGAATCGGATGCGCTGCTTGCGACGGACCATGTCGAGGAAGAGATTGGTGGTGATGCGGTGGAGCCAGCCCTCGAAGGTGCCCGGCGTGTAGGTCGACAGCGAGCGGAAGACGCGGACGAAGACCTCCTGGGTGAGGTCCTCGGCGTCGTGCTGGTTGCCGGTGAGGCGGTAGGCGAGGCGGTAGACCCGGCCACTGTGCGTGCTGACGATCTCCTCCCAGGTGGGCGGAGTCCACGCCTGCGATTCCGCATCCGATGCGAAGGTCGCGGTGGTGGGAGCGGAGTCGGTGGAGCGGCTTCGGTCAGCGGTGTCGGTCACGGATTTCGGCTCACCCGCCGACCTGAGAAGACGCCGAAGCACTCCTCCCCGATCCACAGGCGCAGCCGCACCTCCCCTGTCGGCTCTGGTGGTGTCCAGTGGAGCCCCTACCATAGCCACCTCGCCCGTTAGCTCCGGATAAGAATCTTTACGCGAATTTGGGACCGGCTCGCCCGGCTGCCGCCGGCCGCGTCCCACCCCTGGTGAACGCGCGGTCCCATCTGCGGGTTCCCGCTGACAGCGGATACAGTCACCGTTGCGTCAACTACGGGGACAGGAGAGGGCCATTACCGCCAACCGGCAGACGGGCTGGTCGTTCGCCGACGCCTTCGTCGCCGAGGACGAAGCTCTGCGCTGGGCCCGGGACCGGGCCCGGGAGGCAGGGCTGCCCTCGGTGTCGCCCGGCACCGGTGGCGCGCTGCGCCTGCTCGCGGCGACGGCGGACGCCAAGGCGGTGGCGGAGATCGGTACCGGCACGGGCGTGTCGGGCATCTACCTGCTGCTGGGCATGCGGCCGGACGGGGTCCTGACGACGGTGGACCTCCAGCCGGAGCGCCAGCAGCTCGCGAAGACGGCGTTCCGCGCGGCGGGCTTCGCCGGCAACCGGGCCCGGTTCATCCCCGGCCGCGCCCTCGATGTCCTGCCGCGGCTCGCGGACGGCGGATACGACCTCGTCTTCTGCGACGGCGACCGCCTGGAGTACCTGGACTACCTCGCTGAATCGTTGCGCCTGCTGCGACCTGGGGGGCTGGTCTGCTTCGAGGGCGTCTTCGCGGACGGCCGGACGGTCGACTCGGCGGCCCAGCCGGCGGAGGTCCTGCGGGTCCGCGAGCTGCTGCGCGCGGTGCGGGAGAGCCAGGAGCTGCTGCCCTCCCTGCTGCCGGTGGGCGACGGCCTGCTCTGCGCCGTACGCCGCGGCTGACGTTCGGCGTTCGTCCCCCTCGGACACATCCACCCCGGACACCCCCGGACACATCCACCCCGGACACTCCCCCGGACACACCCACCCCGGACACACCGCTGCCCCGGCACGGTCGGGACCGTCCGGGGCAGTGGCGAGGAATCGTCGAGGGTCAGGTCAGCCGACGACCTTCTTCAGGGCGTCGCCCAGCGCCTCGGCCTCACCCGGGGTCAGCTCGACGACAAGCCGACCGCCGCCTTCGAGCGGAACGCGCATGACGATGCCCCGCCCCTCCTTGGTCACCTCGAGCGGGCCGTCACCCGTCCGCGGCTTCATGGCCGCCATGCTTGTTCCCCTTCCTGAAACCAGCTCATCGTCAGCCGGGCAGCTCTTTGATGCAGAGCACGCTTCACGGCTTCGAACACATTGCTTCCAGGTCATTATCCCGCATCGCAGGACCCGATGACCAACATCGATCTGCATCGCTTCCGCAACGCGCTCTCTCAAAACCCCATATTTCGGCGATCCGGCTGCGATACTGCGCCGCTTCGGATCCCGCCGACGGTCGGATTTCTTTGACGCAGCTCACATGTGCGGTGCGGGTGATCTCCGCCATGCTGGGCAGGTCAACCACGCAAAGAGGCGAAGGGAACCCCATGGCCGACACGGTGCTGTACGAGGTGAGCGACGGGCTCGCCACCATCACGCTCAACCGGCCCGAGGCCATGAACGCGATGAATGTGGCGGCGAAGGTCGCTCTCCGGGACGCCGCGGAAACGGCCGCGGCGGACACCGCCGTACGGGCCGTCCTGCTCACGGCGGCGGGCGACCGGGCGTTCTGCGTCGGCCAGGACCTGAAGGAGCACGTCGGTCTGCTCATGGCGGACCGGGAGTCCGGCACGCGCGAGACCATGAACACGGTCCGCGACCACTACAACCCGATCGTCAGGGCCCTCACCGGCATGCGGAAGCCGGTCGTGGCGGGCGTGAACGGCGTCGCGGCGGGTGCGGGCTTCGGCTTCGCGCTCGCGGCGGACTACCGGGTCGTCGCGGACACGGCCGCCTTCAACACGTCCTTCGCGGGCGTCGCGCTCACCTCGGACTCGGGCATGTCCTGGACGCTGCCCCGGCTGATCGGCGCGAGCCGGGCGTCGGACCTGCTGCTCTTCCCGCGCTCGATCACCGCCCAGGAGGCGTACGAGCTCGGCATCGCGAACCGCCTGGTCCCGGCCGCCGACCTCGCCGCCGAGGCCGAGAAGGTGGCCCGCACCCTCGCGGAGGGCCCGACGGTGGCCTACGCGGCGCTCAAGGAGTCCCTGGCCTACGGCGCGGACCACTCCCTCGCCGAGTCCCTGGAGAAGGAGGACGAACTCCAGTCCCTCGCGGGCGCCTCGGAGGACCACACGATCGCGGTCAGCGCCTTCATCGCCAAGGAGAAGCCGAAGTACCTGGGTCGATAGGGCAGGCTCCCGGGCCTGCCCGGTGGCCCGGGGACTACTTCCCGCCCCGGGCCACGCAGCCTTCCACGTGGTCGTCGACGAGGCCGCAGGCCTGCATCAGGGCGTAGGCCGTGGTGGGGCCGACGAAGCGGATGCCGCGCTTCTTGAGGGCCTTGGCGAGGGCCGTGGACTCGTCCGTGACCGCCGGGACCTCGGAGACCGAGCGCGGGGCCGGGCGGGCCGCGGGGTCGGGGGCGTACGACCAGATCAGGGTGTCGAGCTCGCCGGGGGACCAGGTGGCGAGCAGCTTGGCGTTGGCCAGGGTCGCGTCGACCTTGGCGCGGTTGCGGATGATGCCCTCGTCGGCGAGGAGCCGCTCCCGGTCGGACTCGCCGAAGCCGGCGACGGAGGCGATGCGGAAGCCGTCGAAGGCGCGCCGGAAGCCCTCACGGCGGCGCAGGATCGTGATCCAGGACAGGCCCGACTGGAAGGCCTCCAGACAGAGCCGCTCGAAGAGCTCGTCGTCGCCGTGGACCGGGCGGCCCCACTCCTCGTCGTGGTACGCCACGTAGTCCTCGGTCGACAGGCCCCAGGGGCAGCGCGGTCGCCCGTCCGGGCCGGGGACGGCCCCGCCCGCCGTCACGACTGCTCGTCCTCTCCGTCACCGCGGCCGGCGGCGCCCGCGAGCGCGCCCTCCAGCTCGGCGATCCGCGCGTCCCGCTCGGCGAGCTCGGCGCCGAGGCGGACCAGGACGTCGTCCACGTCCGCCATCCGGTAGCCGCGGACCGCGACGGGCAGGCGGAGCGCCTCGACGTCGGCGCGGTCGACCGGGCGGGCCACCGGGAGGGGGTCGACGAGCTGCTCGGGCGCCACCTCCGGCAGCACCTCGCTGTCGCCTCCGCCGACCACCGCCAGAGTCACCGCGGCCACGACCACGACCATCGTGATGAGCAGAAACCAGAACACCTGCGCGCCTCTTCCCGGAGTGGAATTCGTCCCGTGCCGATCGTGCCATGCGCCACTGACGGTTAGGGTCGCAGCGAACGTACGCGAGGGAGGACAAAAGGGATGCTGCGCTTGGGACGGCGTGAATTCGGGCCGCACGAGCCGGTGATCATGGCGATCGTGAACCGGACCCCGGATTCTTTCTACGACCAGGGCGCCACCTTCCGCGACGAGCCGGCGCTCGACCGCGTGGAGCAGGCCGTGGCCGAGGGTGCGGCGATCATCGACATCGGCGGGGTGAAGGCGGGCCCCGGCGAGGAGGTCACGGCCGAGGAGGAGGCCCGGCGGACGGTCGGCTTCGTCGCCGAGGTCCGCAGGCGCCACCCCGACGTGGTGATCAGCGTGGACACCTGGCGGGCGGATGTCGGCGCGGCGGTCTGCGAGGCCGGGGCGGACGTCCTGAACGACGCGTGGGGCGGGGTCGACCCCGGGCTCGCGGAGGTCGCCGCGAAGTACGGCGCGGGGCTCGTCTGCACGCACGCGGGCGGCGCGGAGCCGCGGACCAGGCCGCACCGGGTCGAGTACGAGGACGTGATGGCCGACATCCTGCGCGTCACGGTCGGGCTCGCGGAGCGTGCGGCGGCGCTGGGCGTCCGGCGCGACGCGATCATGATCGACCCGGGGCACGACTTCGGGAAGAACACCCGGCACAGCCTGGAGGCGACGCGGCGGCTCGGCGAGATGGCGGAGACGGGGTGGCCGGTGCTGGTGTCCCTGTCGAACAAGGACTTCGTCGGGGAGACGCTGGACCGGCCGGTGAAGGAACGGGTCCTCGGGACGCTGGCGACGACGGCGGTCTCCGCGTGGCTGGGTGCGCAGGTGTACCGGGTGCACGAGGTCGCGGAGACCCGCCAGGTCCTGGACATGGTGGCGTCCATCGCCGGGCACCGGGCGCCTGCCGTGGCCCGGCGCGGGCTGGCGTAGTCGGGGGAGGGCGGGAGGGGGCGGGGCGCCTGCGGCGGGCCTTTCCCCCGCCCCTTCTAGGCCGGGGGCTCAGCCCCCGGCCTCCGCGCCTCACACGCCGGCGGGGCTGATCACTTCCCCGTCTCCTTCGTCACCAGGGCCACCGCCTCGTCCACGTCGTCCGTCACGTGGAAGAGGAGGAGGTCGCGCTCGCTCGCCTTCCCGCCCGCGACGACCGAGTCGCGGAGCCAGTCGACGAGCCCCTTCCAGTACTCCGTACCGAAGAGGACGATCGGGAAGCGGGTGACCTTGCGGGTCTGGACCAGGGTCAGCGCCTCGAAGAGCTCGTCGAGGGTGCCGAGTCCGCCGGGCAGGACGACGAATCCCTGCGCGTACTTCACGAACATCGTCTTGCGGACGAAGAAGTAGCGGAAGTTCACGCCGATGTCGACGTGCTGGTTGAGCCCCTGCTCGAAGGGGAGCTCGATGCCGAGGCCCACGGAGACGCCCTTGGCCTCCCTGGCGCCCTTGTTGGCCGCCTCCATGGCGCCGGGGCCGCCGCCCGTGATGACCGCGAAGCCGGCCTCGACGAGCGCCCGGCCGATCCGGACCCCCGCCTCGTACTCGGGCGAGTCCGGCTGCGTGCGGGCCGAGCCGAAGACGCTGATCGCGCTCGGCAGTTCGGCGAGGGCTCCGAAGCCCTCGACGAACTCGGACTGGATGCGCATGACCCTCCAGGGGTCCGTGTGCACCCACTCCGAGTCGCCCTCGGTGTCGAGCAGCCGCTGGTCCGTGGTGCCCGGCTGGACCTGGTCCCTGCGCCTCAGCACCGGCCCCAGACGCTGCTCCTCGGGCTTCGCCATTCCCTCGGGAATGCCCATGGCCTGCTCCCTCCGCCGATCCACTGATCTTCTGGTCCGGTCAGAGTAGGACGACAGAGGTGACGAAACGCGAAATTACGGAAGTCAGGCAGTCAGCCAGTCGCGGAGACGCGCCTCGCACTGGTGGATCTTGTCGACGACGACGTGCTCGTCGCGCTTGTGCGCGTAGAAGGCATCGCCCGGGCCGTAGTTGACGGCCGGCACGCCCAGGGCGCTGAAGCGGGACACGTCGGTCCAGCCGAACTTGGGGTGCGCGCTGCCGCCGACGGCCTTCATGAAGGCCTCGGCGGCCGGGTGGGAGAGGCCGGGCAGGGCGCCGGGGCTCTCGTCGTCGACGACGAGCTCCGCGATGTCGCAGTCGGCGAAGACCTCGCGGACGTGCGCCAGGGCCTCGGCCGGGGAGCGGTCGGGGGCGTAGCGGTAGTTGACCGTGACGGTGCAGGCGTCGGGGATGACGTTGGTGGCGACGCCGCCCTGGATCGCGACCGCGTTGAGGCCCTCGTGGTACTCCAGGCCGTCGATGACCGGCTTGCGCGGCTCGTAGGCGGCGAGGCGGGCGAGGATCGGGGCGACGGCGTGGATCGCGTTGGAGCCCATCCAGGAGCGCGCGGAGTGGGCCCGCTCGCCGGCGGTGTGCAGGATGACCCGCAGGGTGCCCTGGCAGCCGCCCTCGACCTGGCAGTCGGAGGGCTCCAGGAGGACGGCGAAGTCGCCCTCCAGCCACTCGGGGTGGGCGGCGGCGACCTTGCCGAGGCCGTTGAGGTCGGCGGCGACCTCTTCGTTGTCGTAGAAGACGAAGGTGAGGTCGCGGTTGGGCTCGGGCACGGTGGCGGCGATGCGGAGCTGGACGGCGACGCCGGACTTCATGTCCGTCGTGCCGCAGCCCCACAGGACGCCGTTCTCGTCGAGCCGCGAGGGGAGGTTGTCGGCGATCGGCACGGTGTCGATGTGGCCGGCGAGGATGATCCGCTCGCCGCGGCCGAGGTTCGTGCGGGCGACGACGTTGTTGCCGATGCGGTCGACGGTGAGGTGCGGCAGGGCACGCAGGGTCTGCTCGATGACGTCCGCGAGCGGCTGCTCCGTCCCGCTGACGGACGGGAAGTCGACGAGGGTGGCGGTGAGCGCGGCCCCGTCCTGGGAGAGGTCCAGCCGGGTCTCATGCGGAGTGATGTCAGCCATGTGCCGACCCTAACCCGGCCTCCAGTACGGTGGGCCCCGTGTCCGAGCCCACCCGCACCGTCCGTCGCGGCCGCCCCGCCCGCCGCGGCCGTCTCGCCCGCTCCGCGGCCGCCTTCGCCGCGCTCCTCGGCCTGGCCTCGTACGTGACCTTCCACCAGGTGACCGGGAGCCGGGGCACGCCGCGGTGCAGTGTCGGCAGTGGCGAGAACCGGTACGAGTTCACACCGGACCAGGCGTCGAACGCGGCGACGATCTCGGCGGTCGGCACCGCCCGGGGGCTCCCGGAGCGCGCGGTGACGATCGCGCTCGCGACGGCGCTCCAGGAGTCGGCGCTGCGGAACATCGAGCACGGCGACCGGGACTCGCTCGGCCTGTTCCAGCAGCGGCCCTCGATGGGCTGGGGAACGCCGGCGCAGATCATGGACCCGGTGTACTCGGCGGGGAAGTTCTACGAGGGCCTGGAGAAGGTCCCGGGCTACTCGCGGCTGCCGCTGACGGTGGCGGCGCAGAAGGTGCAGAAGAGCGGTTTCCCGACGGCGTACGCGAAGCACGAGCCGGACGCGACCCTGCTCTCGGCGGCGCTGACCGGCCGGGCGCCGGCGGCGCTGATCTGTACGGCGAGCGACGTGGAGGGCCTGCCGCCGGGCGATCCGGTGAAGGTGCGTACGGAGCTGGTGCGGGCCTTCGGCGAGGCGGCGGCGCCGAAGGTGGTCACGGGCGGGTCGAGCGCGGGCCGGTCGGCCACGGAGCCGCCGGTGCTCGTCGTGCCGGTCCGGGCGACGGCCGACGGGGGCGCGGCGCCCGGGGCCGGCGCGGACGAGCGGCGCGGCTGGGAGCTGGCGCAGTGGGCGGTGGCGCGGGCGGACGAGCTGCGCGTCGCGGAGGTCGCGTACGGGGGCCGCGTCTGGCGCGCGAGCGAACCGTCGGGCGGCTGGGAGAAGTCCTCGACGGCCTTGGCCGGCGCGGCTTCCGAGGCCGGCTCGGGCGCGGCCGCGGAGGCGGAACCGGTCCGCATCCGGCTCGCGCGGTAGCGATCACCCGTACGGTCGTTCACCCTCCCGTGGCATGCACCCGGAGGAAATTCCGGGAAATTCGCGCGCTCTTCGAGCGGGTATTTCCCTGCCCTTCACCGACACCTCAACTCCCTTGCAGGGCAAGGGAAGTGACGGTTCAGCAGGCACCCTCACAATGACGCGTTCGTCCGTTTTCCTCCCCACCCGACAATACGACGCATTACCAATCCTTTACCTTCGACCGCCGCAACCTCTCCCACCCCGGGGCCGGTTGTCACTGCGTCCGAACACCACTCGTCGCACCACGTCGAAGGAGCACCATGTCCCTCCCCCTGACCCGTCGGATCGCCCGCGCCGCCCTCCTCATCGCGGCCGGCGCAGCCCCCGTGGTCGGTGCGGCCGGTTCCGCGAGCGCCCTGGACCACGGCATCGCGCCGACCAACGCCCTCGGCGGCGTCACCGCCCTGGACGCCGCCGGTGCGGGCACGGCCGTCGACGGCGCCTCGCAGGCCACCACCGGCGTCGTCGGCGCGACCGGCAGCGAGGCCGTCGGCACGGCCGTCCCGGCCGCCGGGAAGACCGTCGGCGCGGCCGGCAAGACCGCCACCCCGGCCGCCCAGAAGGTCACCGGCGACGCCGCCGGCAGCGCGGGCGAGGTCGTCGGCAAGACCGCCGGCGCCGCCGGCGAGAGCGCCCAGGGCCCGGCCGCCGGCGCCCTGGGCGGCGGCCTCCCGGCCGCCCCGTCCCTGGGCGGCCTGCCGCTCGGCGGCTGACCTCCGCACGGAGACACACGGAAGGGCCCGGGGAGCTTCACCGCTCCCCGGGCCCTTCCACGTGCACGCCCTTCGGGCGACGACGGGAATGTGACGACACCCCCTAGCCGAGGCGCTTGACCGCCGCCTCGACGCGCTCGTCCGTCGCCGTGAAGGCCACCCGCACGAACCGCTCCCCGGCCTCGCCGTAGAAGTCACCGGGAGCCACCAGGATGCCCTTGTCCGCCAGGTAGGCCACGGTCTCCCAGCACGGCTCGTCCCGGGTCACCCACAGGTACAGGCTCGCCTCGCTGTGCTCGACCCGGAAACCGTGCGCCTCCAGGGCCGCCCGCAGCGCCGCCCGCCGGGCCGCGTACCGCTCACGCTGCTCGGCCACGTGCGCGTCGTCGCCGAGCGCCGCGACCGTCGCCGCCTGCACCGGGGCCGCGGTCATCATGCCGCCGTGCTTGCGGATCAGCAGCAGCTCGCCGAGGACCGCCGGGTCGCCCGCGATGAACGCGGCGCGGTAGCCGGCCAGGTTGGAGCGCTTGGAGAGGGAGTGGACGGCGACGACCCCCTCGTACGAACCCCCGCAGACGTCCGGGTGCAGGACGGAGACCGGCTCGGCCTCCCAGCCCAGCTCCAGGTAGCACTCGTCGGAGAAGACGAGGACGCCGTGCTCGCGCGCCCAGGCCACGATCCGGGTCAGCTCGTCCTTGCCCAGGACCTTGCCGGTCGGGTTGGACGGGGAGTTCAGCCAGAGCAGCTTCAGACCCGCCGGGTCGAGCTCCGTCGGGTCGTCGTAGACGACCGGCTCGGCGCCGCAGAGCCGCGCGCCGACCTCGTACGTCGGGTAGGCCAGGCGGGGGTACGCCACCTTGTCCCCGGCGCCGAGACCCAGCTGCGTCGGCAGCCAGGCGACGAGCTCCTTGGAGCCGACCACCGGCAGCACGTTCTCGTGGGCGAAGTCCACCGCTCCGAGACGCCGTTCGCACCAGTCGGTGAGCGCGTCCCGCAGCTCCTTCGTCCCCCACACCGTGGGATAGCCCGGCGAGTCCGCCGCCGCGACCAGGGCGTCCTGGATCAGCGCGGGGACCGGGTCGACGGGCGTGCCGACCGAGAGGTCCACGATTCCGTCCGGGTGCGCCAGGGCCGTCTTCTTGTACGGCTCCAGCTTGTCCCAGGGGAAGACGGGCAGGCGCGAAGAGACTGCGCTCACGGGTTGGCTCTCACTTCCTCGTACGTACGGGAAAACGCCTCGGTCCCGTACAGCGACCGACGCCGTACGGGACCGGAAGCGGTCGATCAGCCGTTCTGCGGCGGCAGGGCGGCGATGAAGGGGTGGTCACGCTCGATCTCGCCGAGCTTGGAGGCACCACCGGGCGAACCGAGCTCGTCGAAGAACTCGACGTTCGCCTTGTAGTAGTCCTTCCACTCCTCCGGAGTGTCGTCCTCGTAGAAGATCGCCTCAACCGGGCAGACCGGCTCACAGGCCCCGCAGTCGACGCATTCGTCCGGGTGGATGTACAAGGACCGCTTGCCCTCGTAGATGCAGTCGACGGGGCACTCCTCGATGCACGCCTTGTCCTTCACGTCGACACAAGGCTGCGCGATGACGTAGGTCACGCTGTCGTTCCTCCTCGATAGGGCTGGTCTGCGCGGGAGCGCGGCGTCGTCGATGCCCGCACCTAGTATCTCCGTTCTTGGGGGCGATCCGAACAGGAGGGGCGGAGAAGCTGTGGAAATGACCGGCGGAGGACTTCTCGAGGTCCGAATCACCAGCGCTGACGTGGGAAAACGTGTCTCCGTTCGGTACGTGACAGACTCGAGCGCCGGTGGAGCGACATTCACCGACGCGGTCGGAGTGCTCACATCGTGGCACTCCGGTGTGGCGGTGATCACACGAAAGAGCGGGGAAACCGTCCGGATCGCGGAAACCTCGCTCGTCGCGGGGAAGGTCGTGCCCCCCGCACCGGCCCGCCGCAGGGGCCCCTCCGCCACCTTCCCCGAGCTGGCCCGGGCCACCGCCCGCGCCTGGCAACCGGTCGAGAGCGAGCCGCTCGGCGAGTGGACCCTGCGGGCCGCCGGCGGCTTCACCCGCCGCGCCAACTCCGCGCTGCCGCTCGGCGATCCCGGACTCCCCGTGGCGGACGCCCTGACCCGCGTACGCGAGTGGTACGCGGCCCGGAACCTCCCCGCGTACGTCCAGACGGCGACCGGCGCCGAGGGCACGCAGGAGCTGCTGGGCGCGGCGCTCGACCGGCACGGCTGGCGGCGCGAGGTCTCCGCGGAGGTCCGGATCGCGGCGCTCGCCCCGATCGGCGACCAGGACGCCGACGTCTCCGCCGTACGCCTGTCCCGCACGCTCGACGAGCCGTGGCTCGGCCGCTACCAGCGCACCGGAGAGCCGAACCCGGCGGTACGGCCCGTCCTCACCTCCGGCCCGAGTGTGTGGTTCGCGTCCGTGGCGGGCACGGGAGAGGTACCGGCGGCCATCGGGCGCTGCGTCGTCGACGGCCGCTGGGCGGGCTTCATGGCCGTCGAGGTCGACCCCGCCCTCCGACGGCAGGGCCTGGCGACGACCGTCATGACGGCACTCGCCCGGCAGGCGCTCGACGAGGGCGCGTCGGCGGCCTGGCTCCAGGTGGAGGCGGACAACGACGGCGCCCGGGCGTTGTACGACGGGATGGGCTTCGCGGTCCACCACCACTACCACCACTACCGATGGGCGGAGGCGTGACGGAGGCGTGACCGAGCACGGAGCCGGGTCCGACGGACCGGACGCACGGGCGGGCGACGAACCGCCGGAGGACGAACCCGACTGGCGTCGGGAGTTCGCGGAAGAGGCCCGGGCCGAGCGGCCCGACCTCGCCCGGCTCTGTCTGCTCGTCGGAGCGGTGGCCGACCCGACCGTCACCCGGCACGTCATCGACGAGGCCGAGATCGAACTCGACCGGCTCGCCGGACTCATCCCCTACGCCACCCGCAGCACCGGCGCCTGGGCCGTCGAGCTCGCCGCGCTCCTCGGCCACCGCGAGGGCTTCGAGGGTGTGCCCGCCGACTACCAGCGCCTGGAGTCCTCGCTCCTGCACGAGGTGCTGCGTCGCCGCCGGGGCCTGCCGATCCTGCTCTCCGTCGTCTGGATGGAGGTCGCCCGCCGGGCCGGTGCCCCCGTGTACGGGCTCGGTCTCCCGGGCCACTTCGTCGTCGGCTTCGGCGACCCCGCCGACCTGAACCTCGCCGACCCCTTCTCCGGCGGCCGGCCCCTGACGGGCGCGGACGCGGAGCTGCTCGTGGCGAGCGCGACGGGCGAGTCCTTCGACCGCTCCATGCTCCGGCCGGCCGAGCCCGGCGCGATCGTGCTGCGCGTCCTCAACAACATCCGCGCCTGGGCGGCCCCCCGCCCCGAGCGCTCCGACGTGGGCCTGTGGGCCGTGGAGCTCGCGCTGCTGCTCCCCTCCCACCCGGCGCGCCTGCGCTACGAGCGCGCGGAGCTGCTCGTCCAGCGCGGCGAGTTCCTCGCGGGGGCGGCGGAGATGGAGGCGTACGCGCGGGTGATGGACGCGGTGGACCCGGAGTCGGCGACGACGATCCGCCGGCGGGCCCAGGCGGCGAGGGCCCGACTGAACTGAACACGGACCCCCGGTGCCGAACGGGCCCCGCCCGCAGGTGTCTTGCGGATCACGCCGGGATTCCGGAGTGATCCACGGCCACCCCGACTAGGATCCCTTCCCGTTCACGGGGGAGGTGATCACGTGCGTCCGTCGACGCCGAACGACCCGCCACGGGTGGGGCCGTTCCGTACGGTCGCGGTGCTCGGGCAGGGCGGCATGGGCCGGGTCCTGCTCGGGGTCGCGGCGAACGGCAGCCTCGTCGCCGTCAAGCAGGTGCACGCCGAGCTGGCCGACGACGAGGGCTTCCGGTCCCGGTTCCGCCGCGAGGTCGACGCCTCGCGGCGGGTGTCCGGCGCCTACACGGCGCCCGTGGTCGACGCCGACCCGGACGCCCCGACGCCCTGGCTCGCCTCGCTCTTCCTCCCCGGGCTGCCGCTGAGCGACGTCCTCGCGGACGGCTCCCTGCCCGAGGAGGCCGTACGGCAGCTGGCCGCCGGCCTCACCCAGGCGCTCGCCGACATCCACCGCGTGGGCCTCGTCCACCGGGACCTCAAGCCGTCGAACGTGATGCTCACCGACGACGGCGTCCGCGTCATCGACTTCGGCATCGCGCGGGCCGGCGACCACCTGACGAAGCTCACGCACACGGGCGCGTTGATCGGCTCCCCCGCGTTCATGGCTCCCGAGCAGATCACCGGCGGGACGCCGACGCCCGCCGCCGACGTCTTCGCGCTCGGCGCCACGCTCGTCGTGGCCTGTACGGGGAGGACGCCGTTCCACGGCACCTCGGCCCCCGCCCTGATGTACAGCATCGCCCACGAGGATCCCGACCTCGACGCCGTACCGCCGGGGCTGCGCGAGCTCCTCGGGGCGTGCCTCGCCAAGGACCCGGCGGCCCGCCCCTCTCCACAGGACCTGCTCGCCCTCATCGGCCCGGTGGCGCCGTCGGCCCGCCCTTGGCCGGAGGCCGTACACCGCCGGATCGCGGACCGGTCGGCGGAGCTCAACCGTCTGGTGGGCGAGGCGCCGGCGCCGCCGCCCCCTCCGTCTCCCCTTCCGCGGGTACGGAGCCGGGGCCGCCGGCGCTGGACGGTCGCGGCCGTGACCGCCGGGGTGCTCGCGGTCACCGGGGCGCTGTTCGCGGTGAACGGCTGGGCGGCCGACGTGTATTACGCGTTCGTCGACGAGCCCGTGCCGACGCCGGGGAACGTCCCGCTGAGCCAGGTGGCGGACGCGTACACGGGGACCATCCCCTCCTGCGAGGACATGCTCCCGAAGATGAGGACGCCGACCGGATTCACCCAGCAGCCGGTCCAGGACGGGGGTCCCGCCGCCACCCGGGACGACGGCAGCAGGCGGAACCAGTGCACCTGGCACACCCGCTCCGGCGACCAGATCGTCGTGGTCTGGGAGGTCTACCGGAGCAAGCCCGGCGGCCCCACCGGAGCCGAGCTCGCGAAGGAGCACTACGAGGGCATGTACATGCGCGGCTCGACCCACCGGGTCTCCACGCTCGACTTCGTCGAGGAGGCCCTCTGGTACAAGCCCGACGGCCACTGCGTGCTGTACGCCCGGGACGTCAACCTGGAGCTCTTCGTCCAGGTCAAGGGCCCGAACTACCCCTTGGGCACATGTGAGGCCCTGACCGAGACGAGCGCGGGACAGGCCGTCGCGCTGATGAAGCCCGAGGTGGCACGGTGACCAGGCGACTGAGCTCCACCGACCCCCGCGAGGCCGGTCCCTACCGGCTCCTCGCCGAACTCGGCCGGGGCGGCATGGGCCGCGTCTACCTCGGCGCCGCGCCCGACGGGCGGCTCGCCGCCGTGAAGCAGGTGCACGCCCGGTTCGCCCACGACGAGGGCTTCCGCGCCCGGTTCCGGCGCGAGGTCGACGCCTCGCGGAAGGTGTCCGGCGCCTGTACGGCGGCCGTGCTGGCCGCCGACGCCGACGCGCCCGTCCCCTGGCTCGCCTCCGTCTTCGTCGCCGGACCCTCGCTCGGGGCCGCGGTGGAACGGTCCGGCAGCCTGCCCGTCGAGACGGTGCGGCGCCTCGCCGTTCAGCTCGCGACGGCCCTGGACGAGATCCACCGGGCCGGGGTCGTCCACCGCGACCTGAAGCCGGAGAACGTCCTGCTCTCGGGGGACGGCGCCCGGGTCATCGACTTCGGGATCGCCCGGATCGCCGAGGCGGGGAACGTCACCGAGCTCACGGGTACCGGCCTGGTGGTGGGCTCCCCCGCCTTCATGTCGCCCGAGCAGGCCGAGGGGAAGGAGCTCACCCCGGCGAGCGACGTGTTCTCGCTCGGCTCGGTGCTGGCTCTCGCGGCGACGGGTACGAGCCCGTTCGCGGCCCCCTCGACCCTCCAGGCCCTCTACAACGTCGTCCACACGGAACCCGACCTCGCCGCCGTACCGCCGGAACTGGTCGGCCTGCTGGCCCGGTGCCTTTCCAAGGATCCGACGGCCCGCCCCGCCCCCGCCGAACTCCTCGCCGCGCTCGGCCCGGCGGCCCCGACCACCCGGCCGTGGCCGCCCGCCGTCCACGCGATGATCGACGACCAGCAGCGCTCCGTCGACCACCTGCTGGCCGGCCACGGAGACGACCCCGAACGCACGGTGGTCGTCCCGCCCGGCAGGGGCAGGGCCGCGACCCCGACGGCGGTCGTCACCCGCGTCACCCCCACCGCGCCCGGGCGGCGCCGCCGGGGCCCGATCGCCGTGGCCGCAGCAGTCGCCCTGTGCGTCCTCGGCGCCGGCGCGTGGTGGTCCCTGAAGGACAGCGAGCTGGTGACCGGCCCCCCGGACGCCTACCTGGCCATGCCGGTCTGCGCGGAGGTCGCCCCGAAGATCGCGCTCCCGGGACGGAACCCGACCCGGGACACGTACACCGAGTACTCGGACTCGGCGACGACCAGCTGCTCCTGGAACGACAAGGACGAGACCCAGCGGGACGGCTGGAGCTTCTACTCCCACGCCATGATCCGCTGGGAACTGCGCCGCAGCGCGGGCACGGACGAGAACGCGACGGAACGCCAGGAGGACGAGTTCGCGGACGACGCGGAGGGCGGACGCGAGACGAGCCTCCCCTTCGCCGACGAGGCCTTCTGGAGCGGCCCGAGCAGCAGCGACACGAACTGCGTGCTCAACGCCCGCAAGGGGAACCTGATCGTGGCCGTGGTCCTGGGCGGCGAGCGCCACCCGGCCGACACGTGCGAACAGGAGGCACGGACGATCGCCCGGGCAGCCTTCACGGCGATGCCGAACGCGTGAGCGCCGGGCGGGGCGGCCAGGGCGGGCGTCTCCCGCCACCGCGTCGCGGGCCGTCTTCTCCGCCACCGCGTCGCGGGTCGCCTCGCCCCGCCTCCGCGTCGCGCGCCGCCGCCCGCCGTTCCCGCGACACAATGCGCCCATGGAACTGACCGCCGACATCCTCGTCGCTCTGATCGCCCTCCTCCACCTCTACATCCTGGTGATGGAGATGTTCCTTTGGGAGAAGGAGACCGGGCGCGGCTTCTCCGGCTTCGATGCCGAGATGGCCCGCGCCACCGCCCCCATGGCCGCCAACCAGGGTCTCTACAACGGCTTTCTCGCCGCCGGGCTCGTCTGGGGGCTCATCGCCGACGACCCCACCGGCTACCGCGTCAAGATCTTCTTCCTGTCCTGCGTCGTCATCGCGGGCATCTACGGCGCCGCCACCGCCAACCGCCGCATCCTCTTCGCCCAGGCCCTGCCCGGCGCGCTCGCCCTCTCCGCCGTCGTCGTCGCGGGCTGACACCGCCACCTCCCTGCGTGCCGGTCGCGTCGTCGCGTGTGGCCCCCCGTCGGGGTTAACGTGATCCACTCCGCTGTGTGACCGACACCACACACAGAGCGAAAGGTTGGCGATGCACACCCCTCACGGCCCCGGCGCCTTCGTCGCCCACAAGGGCACCGACGTCTACGGCCCCGGCAAGGTCATCGGCGTGGACGGCGCGCACCGGCGGGTGCGGTTCACGCGCTTCGTGGCGACGGTCCTCGCGGGCGACCTCCGCTCGGCGTCCCCCGCCGAGACTCAGGAGATCCAGGCCTGGCTGCGGGCCAGGAAGCAGCGGTACGGGGGCGACTGGTGATCACGCCGGGCGTCTCCCGCGCCGGCGGGCCGGATGCGTGACACCCCCGCCCGACGGTCGTCGGACGGGGGTGTGGTGACACGGTCGCGCGGTGGCGTCAGCCGTTGCCGGACAGGTCGATCGTCTTCGTGCGCTCGGCCTTCGTCTTGCCCAGCAGGGCGTCGCGCATCACGAAGGCCACGTCGTCGGCGGAGACCTGGTGCTTCGTGCCGTCGCCCTTGGTGATCATGATGCCGTCGAAGGCTCCGTCGAGGAGCCGCTCGATCGCCTTCTTGTCGTAGACCTCGACCAGACGGCCGTCGATGGCCTTCATGGAGAGGATCTGCGGCAGCGACCTCGCGGGGCCGAACTGGATCTCCTTGCCGCCCGCCTTGATGGTGATGCGGTCGGACATCGCCGGCTGGGCGAACTCCCTCATCGCCCGGTCCAGCTCGGCCTTCGAGACCGAGGGCTTGAGCGAGGTGACGGGGAGTTCGACGACCTTGCCCTGGCCCGTCTCGACCTGGGCGCGGAAGGCGTCCCGCACGGAGATCATCGAGCGCTGGATGTCCATGCCGTTGCCGGGCTTGCCCTCGATGGGGGTGACCTTGTTCGGCGCGAAGCGGATCGTCGCCTCGGTCGCGGAGGCGGAGGCGCCCGCCAGGTCCCGGAGGGCGACGGCGAGCTTCTCCTCGTCGACCGGGAAGACCGGCTTGGCGACCCGCTGCTCGCCGAAGAGGGAGCCGATGACGGAGACCGGGTTGTAGTCGCTGCCGGCGGCGGCGCGGACGGTCTCCTGGCTGTCGAGGGCCAGGCCCGCCTTCTCGGGCGGCATCTGGACCTTCTTGCCGCCGACGCTGAGCTGGAGCGGCGCGGCGGCGCGCTTGCCGAGGGTGGCCTCCAGCTTGTTGACGGCCTCCTCCTTCGTGCCGCCGCCGATGTCCACGCCGAGCACCGTGGTGCCCTTGGGGACGTCGGAGTGGTTGAGGAGCAGTCCGGCGCCGTAGGCGATGCCCGCGAGGCCGACGACGCCCACGGCGGCGAGGACCAGCTTGGAGCGGCCCTTCTTCGCCTGGGCGCGGCTCGGCGCGGGGGCGGGGCGGGGAGCGGCGGGCGCGGGGGCCGGGGTCTCCTCGATGCGCGGCGTGAGGTTCGGGCGGGCCGCCGACGGCGGGACGACCGGGATGCCGCTCGTGAGGGTGTCGCCGGACACGTGGCCACCGCCGTCGGCTGCCACGCCCTGACCGGGTGCCATGCCCTGGCCGCCGGGGGTCTGCGGGCGCATCGGTCCCGGCGCGGGGCGCTGCCCCGGCCCCTGCCTCGGCCCCTGGGCGGGGTTCGGGGCGGGCGGCTGCGGGGTCAGGATCGCCGTGTCGTCCGACATGCGCGGGGCGCCGCCGGGGACTCCGGGCGTCCCGGGTACGCGAGGTGCGCCCGGGAAGGGCGTGGCCGGCGGGGTCGGCGCCGGGCCGCCCAGCGAGGCGGTGCCGGTGACGGGGCCGGTGGTGGGGCCGGACGGGCCGCCGTACGCGGGCGCGCCCCCCGAGGGCGTCCCGTCGTACAGGGGCGTGCCCGCCGCCGGGGTCCCGTCGTACATCGGGGTCCCGGCCGCGGGCGTGCCGTCGTAGATCGGCATGCCGCCCGTGGGCGGGCCGTCGTAGCCGGGCGTTCCCTCGTACCTGGGCGTACCGCCGACCGGGGTGCCGCTCTCGTACAGCGGGTTGCCTGCGCCGGGGTGCGCCGTCACCGGGCGGCTCGACGGGGTCGCGCCGACCGTCGGGACACCGGAGGTGGCGGAGCCGGCGAAGCCCGTGCCGGGGGCCTCCGGCGCCGGGGTGAGCGGGCCGGGGGTCGCCGCCGGGGCGGCGGGCGGGGCCGGGGCCGGCGCGGGGGCGGGGGACGCCTTGCGCGGGGCGAACCAGTCGCTCGTCTCCTTGCCCTTCGGCGCCTCCTCGGCGCTCACCGGCTCCGGAGCGGCGACCGGCTCGGGCGTCGGCGTCGGCACCGGCTCGGCGACGGGCACGGGCGCGGCCACGGGCTCCGGTGCCTTCTCCGCCGCGGGCGCCTCGGTGACCGGCTTGCGGACGACGACCGGCGGGATCGGACGCGAACCCGGGATGTTGATCCGGATCCGGGTCGTCAGCGTCGTCTCGGTCTTGGGCTCCTCCGGCGGCGCGGGCGCGGCGGGGCTGTCCTCCGACGCGTCCTGCGAGGGGTGGAGCGACGGATACTGGCGGGATCCGTACGGCGGTGTACCCGACGGGTACGCGGCTCCACCGCGCCCCTGGGCGCCGGAGGACGAACTGTCAGTCTCTCGACCAGTTTCACGACTCAAAGCAGGATCTCCCGGTTGGCTCCACCGCCCGCTCTTGCAGATGCTCGTGTAACCCGGGCGGTTCGGCGGCGCGCACCACCATACTGGGCAGCGCCGCCGCATACCCGACCCCTGGGTGACGGACGACGGGCAATCCGGCCGAAGTCAGGGCGTCCGCGGTCTCAAGTCGTCCTGTTCACGGGGTCGGTCGCGGGAGCCGGGACAACGTGGCGCAGATCACAGCGATCGCCATGCCGCCGAAGAGGAACAGCAGCTCTCCGCCGCCTCCGCCGAACACCCCGTCACCCTCCGGGCGTCCGAAGCTGAGCACGATGACGGCGACGAGCCAGCCGACGCCCGCGGCGACGACGCCGACCTGGGTGCCGGTGGCGCGGAGCCCTCCGTAGAAGACGGCGGCGGTGGCGAGGAGCGCGAGGAGCAGGCCCGCGGGGAACCACGCGGCCTGGACGAGGCCTCCGGCGGTGCCGACGAGGGCCCCGAGGACCACCAGGGCGCCGTACCAGGCGTATCGGGCGCCTCGGGAGGTCGGGAGGGCGGCCGGCGCCGGAACGGGGGCGGGAGTCCGGGGGGAGCCGCCCGAGGAGGCCCGGGAGGCGCGGGAGGCGGCGCTCACGCGGTCACCCCCGCGAAGAGGTCCGTCTCACGGACGCCGGCGGGGGCGCCCGGGGTGCCCTGGACGAGCTCGTAGTACTCGGTGGTGAAGATCGGCTGACCGAGGTCGTTGGAGAGCGCGAAGAACGGGCCGTCGACCGCGACTTGGGTGGCGTGTGCGGCCATCGCCGCGCTCTTGCGGGCCGTGTGCTCCGGGCCGGCGTCGATCTCGGTGGTGATCCGGTCCTCGTCGACGACTCCGGGCACGTCGTCGATCTCGGCGACGGCGGGGAAGGCGGAGCCCTCGGCGCGCAGGCGGGCGAAGCCGGCCTCGGCGACGGGGCGGGGAACGCGGTTCCAGTAGATCTTGGCGATCGTGTGGGCGGGTCCGAGGTCGGGGCGGTAGCCCGGGTCGGCGGCGAGTTCGGCGGCGCGGGTGGCGACCCGGTGGGCCTGGATGTGGTCGGGGTGGCCGTAGCCGCCGTCGGGGTCGTAGGTGACGAGGACCTGGGGGCGGGTCTCGCGGATCACCTCGACGAGGTGGGGGGCGGCGGTGTCGACGTCCGTGTTCCAGAACGCGTTCTCGCGCTTGTTCTGCTCGGCGCCCATCATTCCGGAGTCGCGGAAGCGGCCGGGGCCACCGAGGAAGCGGTGGTCGGTGACGCCCAGCTCGCTCATCGCGGCGGCGAGTTCGCCGACGCGGTGGGGGCCGAGCCGGTCCTCGCGGTCGGGGGCCAGGTGGGCGAGGGCGGGCGGGATGACCTCGCCCTCCTCGCCGAGCGTGCAGGTGACCAGCGTGACAAGGGCGCCCTCGGCCGCGTACCTGGCCATGGTGGCGCCGTTGTTGATCGACTCGTCGTCCGGGTGCGCGTGCACGAGGAGCAGACGACGGGCGGGAAGATCGGTCATGGCCCCAGCCTACGAGACCCGTCGCGACCTACGGGGTCAGAACTTCAGGCCGCCGATCATGCTCGCCACGTTCGTCGTGAGCGTGCTGATGGACGGGGCGATGGAGGAGCTCGCCAGATAGAAGCCGAGGAGTGCGCAGATCGCCGCGTGCCCTGCCTTCAGTCCTGATTTCCGGATCAGCAGGAAGACGACGATCGCCAGCAGCACCACCACCGAAATCGAGAGTGCCACGGCGGTCCACCTCCACACTTCTTCGGTCGGATATTCGAACGGTTCGGTCCATGAGCATGTGCCAGTCGGGTACATACCCACCTAGCGCTACGGATCATAACTATCCGTGCCATCGCATCGATCGGCGGACAGGGGCACGAGGGGGGCGCACGGCGCTAGTTTCAGCCGCATGACCTCGCCTCGACAGCAGCCGGCCGCACCCCGGGCCGCGCTCTCCTTCCCCCGCCAGCAGGCCCGGACCCAGCGCTTCACGCTGGGTGTTCCGCGCGGTTTCTCGGTCTCCCCCGACGGGGCGCGCGTGGTGTTCGTGAGATCCGCCTCCGGGGCCGACCGCTCGCACAAGCTGTGGGTTCTGGACCTTCCTCCGGACGGCGCGCCGGTGGAGCGGGTGGCCGCCGATCCCGGGACGCTGCTCGCGGGAGCGGCGGAGGAGCTGTCTCCGGAGGAGCGGGCTCGGCGGGAGCGGAGCCGTGAGGGCTCGGGCGGGATCGTGACGTACGCGGTGGACGCGGCCGTGGAACTGGCGGCGTTCGCCCTGTCGGGGCGGCTCTTCACGGCGGAGCTGCGGGCGGGGACGGCGCGGGAGCTTCCGGTGCCGGGGCCGGTGATCGACCCCCGTCCCTCGCCGGACGGGCGGCTCGTCGCGTACGTGGCGGAGGGTGCGCTGCGGGTGGTCGGAGCGGATGGTTCCGCTGATCGGGAGCTCGCCGTTCCGGAAGACGGGCACGTCTCCTACGGATTGGCCGAATTCATCGCATCGGAGGAGATGGGAAGGGACCGCGGTTTCTGGTGGTCCCCCGACTCGGACCGGCTGCTCGTCGCCCGCGCGGACGACCGGGCCGTACGCCGCTGGTGGATCGCCGACCCGGCGCACCCGGAGCGGGCTCCGCAGGAGGTCGCGTACCCGGGGACGGGGACGGACAACGCCGAGGTGCGGCTCTTCCTCGTCGGTCTCGACGGGGCGCGTACGGAGGTGACGTGGGACCGGGAGCGGTATCCGTACCTCGCGCGCGTGCACTGGTCGGCGGCCGGGGCTCCGCTGCTCCTCGTCCAGGCGCGGGACCAGCGGTCCCAGCGGAACCTGGCGGTGGACACGGAGTCCGGGGAGACCTCGACCGTGCGGGCGGAGAAGGACCCGGCGTGGCTGGAACTGCTGCCCGGGGTCCCTGCATGGGCTCCGGACGGGCGGCTCGTCCGGGTCACGGACGAGAGCGGGGCGCGGGCCCTCGCCGTCGGGGAGCGGCTCCTCACGGACGGGACGCTGCACGTCAGGGCGGTGCTCGGCTTCGGGGAGGACGAGGTCCTCGTATCGGCTTCGGCGGGTGCGACGGCGGAGGCGCCGGAGACGGGCGAGATCCATGTGTACCGGGTGACCGACGGGGGCGTGGAGCGGCTCTCCGAGGGTGCCGGGGTGCACCGGGCGGTGCGTTCGGGTCCGGTGACGGTGCTGGTCTCGGCGCGGCCGGACGCGCCCGGGAGCGTGGCGCGGGTGCTGCGGGACGGCGAGGAAGTCGCCGTGGTGGGCTCGTACGCGCAGGAGCCCGTGATCTCCGCCCGGGTGCGGCTGATGGAGGCGGGTGCCCGGCGGATCCCGTGCGCGGTGCTGCTGCCCACGGGGTACGCGGAGGGGGACGGGCCGCTTCCGGTGCTGCTCGATCCGTACGGCGGTCCGCACGGGCAGCGCGTGCTCGCCGCGCAGCAGGCCCATCTGACGTCCCAGTGGTTCGCCGACCAGGGCTTCGCGGTGATCGTGGCGGACGGGCGCGGGATGCCCGGCCGCTCCCCCGCCTGGGAGAAGGCGCTCCTGCGCGACCTGTCGCCGACGCTCGACGACCAGGTGGAGGCGCTGCACGCGCTGGCCGGGCAATTCCCGCTGGACCTGGACCGGGTGGCGATCCGCGGCTGGTCCTACGGCGGCTACCTCGCCGCCCGGGCGGTGCTCCAGCGGCCGGACGTCTTCCACGCGGCGGTCGCCGGGGCGCCGGTGACGGACTGGCGGCTGTACGACACGCACTACACGGAGCGGTACCTCGGCACTCCGCAGGACGATCCGGAGGTGTACGCGGCGCAGTCGCTGCTCGGCGACGACGGCCTGACGGAGCCGGAGGAGCCGGCGCGTCCGATGATGGTCGTCCACGGTCTCGCCGACGACAACGTGGTGTTCGCGCACGCGTTGCGGCTCTCCTCGGCGCTGCTCGCGGCGGGCCGGCCGCACGAGGTGCTGCCGCTGTCCGGGGTCACGCACATGACACCGCAGGAGCAGGTGGCGGAGAACCTGCTCCTGCTCCAGGTGGACTTCCTGAAGAGGGCGCTCGGCATGGTGCCGTGAGTCACCAGCCGGGCGGCGGCGGGTACGGCGGGGCCGGGGGCGGACCGTACGAACCGTAGGGGGCGGGCGCGGCGACCGGGACGCCGCGCCCGGCGAGGAGGGCGAGCACCGTGAGACCGCCGAGCACCCCGAAGACGGCGGTGAGGACGTACATCTGCTCGACGGTGCGGGCCTCCGCGAGGTGCTGGATCAACTCGAAGCGGAGGACCCTCGCGAGGAGGGCGACGCCGGTCGCCGTCAGGAACGCCCCGGCGAGCAGTCCGAAGGCCCGGGTGTGGCGGGCGCGGGCGAAGGCGGAGACGGCGGCGGTGCCGTAGAGCGCGACGAGGATCACCGCCACCCAGCCGGGCGGGGGTGCGAGGGCCGGTCCCATGAGGGACCGGCCGCCGAGGAACCGGTCGACGGTGATCTCCGGGGGCAGTTGGACGGCCGTGTCCGCCTCCCACAGGACGACGCCGACGGCGCCGACGAGGAGCAGGACCCCGGCGGTGACGGCCGGGCCCGTGCGCGGAGGGGTGGGGAGCTGCTCGTGCGGGCCGTCGGCCCGGCGGCGGCCCGCGGCGGCGGTGGCGACGAGCCCGACGGCGAGGGCCAGGTCGAGGAGGGCGGTGACGAGCGCGCCGCTTCCCGGTGCCCAGAGACCAGGCAGGCGCAGGGCGAGCGTGACGGCGCCGGTGGCGACGAGCGCGGAGGCCGCGTGGCGGGAGCGCAGGGCGGCGACGGCGGTGGCGACGGAGACGACGAGGAGCAGGGGGTCGGCCAGGGAGGTGGCGACCCGTCCCCTCAGGAAGTACTGGGAGCCCGGGTCCCCGGTCCAGGACCACGCGAGGTCGGCGGGTGAGCCGAGCGCGGCGAGGTCCTCCAGGATCCACACGGCGGCTATGAGGGCGAGCGCGGCGCAGAGCGCGGCGCCCGTGAGTCGTGCCGGTCGTGTCACAGTCACGGACCCGATACTCACGGTCGCGGCCGAACGAAACAAGCGGTTCCGCATGGGCGGGGGTGACGGGGGGTGCGTGACGAGCCGGCCGGGGCGGCATGGTGCGCCCCGGCCGGCTCACGGCACCCGCACGGCCGTACGTGGACGATCGTGCCGTGTCCGCATATCGGCGCCGAGTCGGCCGGATTGCCCGGGGGTTAAAGCGACTTGGGACCTGCTCCGCCGTTCGCCTCCATGCCTTCCCCGCCGTTGCCTCCGTTGCCGCCCGGGCCTTCCCCGCCGTTCCCGGTGTCCTCCTCCGTGGGGACCACGTGCTTCTCCTCGGCGAAGTGGCAGGCCGAGTCGTGCTTGGCCGGGCTGTCCGTGAGCCGGTAGACCGCGGGGACGGCCAGCAGGGGGACCTCCAGGGTGCAGCGCTCCTGTGCCTTCCAGCAGCGGGTGCGGAAGCGGCAACCGGAGGGGATGTTGGCCGGGGAGGGGACGTCGCCGGTGAGGATGATGCGCTCACGGTGGGCGCGCGCCTCCGGGTCGGGGACGGGGACGGCCGAGAGCAGGGCCTGTGTGTAGGGGTGGGTGGGGTGGTCGTAGATCTGGGCGTCGGTGCCGATCTCGACGATCCGGCCGAGGTACATGACGCCGACCCGGTCGGAGATGTGCCGCACGATCGAGAGGTCGTGGGCGATGAACACGTACGAGAGGGAGAACTCGGTCTGGAGGTTCTCCAGGAGGTTGACGACCTGGGCCTGGACGGAGACGTCGAGGGCGGAGACGGGCTCGTCGGCGACGATGATCTCGGGCTGGAGCGCGAGGCCGCGGGCGATGCCGATGCGCTGGCGCTGGCCGCCCGAGAACTGGTGCGGATAACGGTTGATGTACTCGGGGTTGAGGCCGACGACGTCCAGGAGGTCCTGGACCTTGCGGCGCCGGTCGCCCTTGGGCGCGACCTCGGGGTGGATCTCGTACGGCTCGCCGATGATGTCGCCGACCGTCATGCGCGGGTTGAGCGAGGTGTACGGGTCCTGGAAGACCATCTGGATGTTGCGGCGGACGGCCTTGAGGGCGCGCGGGGACAGCTTGGTGATGTCGTCGCCCTTGTAGCGGATCGATCCGGACGTCGGCCGCTCCAGGTTGACCAGCATCTTCGCGACGGTCGACTTGCCGCAGCCGGACTCGCCGACGATGCCGAGGGTCTCGCCGGCGGCGAGGTCGAAGTCGACGCCGTCGACGGCCTTGACCGCGCCGACCTGCTTCTTGAAGAGGATGCCCTGGGTCAGCGGGTAGTGCTTGTGGAGGTCCCGGACTTCGAGAATCGCCTCAGCCATGGAGGCACTCCTTCCAGAAGTGGCAGGCGCTGGAGCGCTTCACCGGGGACTCGGTCACGTCGTACAGCGGGGGCTCCTCGATGCGGCACCGGTCCCGGGCGAGCGGGCAGCGCGGGTTGAAGGCGCAGCCGGGCGGGATGGCCAGGAGGTTGGGCGGGAGGCCCTTGATCGCGTAGAGCTCCTGGCCCTTCTGGTCGAGGCGCGGGATGGAGTCGAGCAGGCCTCGGGTGTAGGGGTGGGCGGGCGCCTTGTAGATCTCGTGGACGGGGGCCTGTTCGACGATCTTGCCCGCGTACATGACGGCGATCTTGTCGGCGACGTCGGCGACGACTCCGAGGTCGTGGGTGATGAGGATGAGCCCCATGTTGAGCTCGCGCTGGAGCTCGGCGAGGAGGTCCATGACCTGGGCCTGGACGGTGACGTCCAGGGCGGTGGTGGGCTCGTCGGCGATGATCAGTTCGGGTTCGAGGGCGAGCGCCATCGCGATCATGATGCGCTGGCGCATGCCGCCGGAGAACTGGTGGGGGTACTGGCCGACGCGTTCCTTGGCGGCGGGGATGCGGACCCGGTCCATCAGCTCGACGGCCTTGGCCCGGGCGTCCTTGCGGGACATGCCCTTGTGGACCCGGAACATCTCGCCGAGCTGGTCGCCGACGCTGACGACGGGGTTGAGGGAGGACAGGGCGTCCTGGAAGACCATCGCCATCTTGGCGCCGCGGATCTTGCGCCGCTCGTCCTCCTTGAGCTTCAGGAGGTCCCGGCCCTGGAAGAGGATCTCGCCGCCGCTGATCTTGCCCGGTGGGATGTCGAGGATGCCCATGATGGCCTGGGCGGTCACGGACTTGCCGGAGCCGGACTCGCCGAGGACGGCGAGGGTCTCCCCCGCGTCGACGGAGTAGTTGACGCCGTTGACCGCCTTCGCCACCCCGTCGCGGGTGTGGAACTCCACGTGCAGGTCGCGCACTTCGAGCAGCATGGGTCCCTACCTCAGCTTCGGGTCGAGGGCGTCGCGGACGGCGTCGCCGAGCATGATGAAGGCGAGCACCGTGATGGCGAGCGCGCCGGAGGGCCAGAGGAGCATCTGCGGTGCGTTGCGCACGTAGGGGGCGGCCGAGGAGATGTCGATGCCCCAGGAGACGGTGGGGGGCTTGAGGCCGACGCCGAGGAAGGAGAGCGTCGCCTCGAGGGAGATGTACGTGCCGAGGGCGATGGTCGCGACGACGATGACGGGCGCGAGGGCGTTGGGCGCGATGTGGCGGAGCAGCATGCGGTTGTTGGAGGCGCCGAGCGCGCGGGCGGCCTGCACGTAGTCGTTCTGTTTGGCGGTGATGACGGAGCCGCGGGCGATGCGGGAGAGCTGCGGCCAGCCGAGGAGCACCATGAAGCCGATGACGGGCCAGACGGTGTTGCTGCTGACGACGGAGAGCAGGACGAGGCCGCCGAGGACGACGGGGATGGCGAAGAACACGTCGGTGATGCGGGAGAGGACGCCGTCCCAGGCTCCGCCGTAGAAGCCGGCGAGCCCGCCGAGGATGGAGCCGAGGATCGTCACGCCGAGGGTGGCGAAGACGCCGACCTGGACGGAGGCCCTGGCCCCGTAGACCGTACGGGTGTAGACGTCGCAGCCCTGGCCGTTGAAGCCGAAGGGGTGGCCGGGCTGGGGGCCCTCCTGGGCCTTGGAGAGGTCACAGTCGAGGGGGTTGCCGCTGGCGATGAGCTGCGGCCAGATCGAGATGATCACGAGAAAGACGATGATCAGGCCGGAGATGATGAAGATCGGGTTCCGGCGCAGGTCGTGCCAGGCGTCGGACCAGAGGGAGCGGGGCTTCTTGTCGGGGCCGGTGCCGAGGGGGCCGCCGGGGGTCTTCTCCAGGGTCTCGCCCTCGGCGGTGGCGAGGTCGGACGCGCCTCCGGCGCCGGTGGGGGCGATGGCCTGGCCCTCCTCGAACGACTCCAGGGGCTCGGGCAGCTGCTCAGGCATAGCGAATCCTCGGGTCAAGGACGGCGTACAGGAGGTCGACGAGCAGGTTCGCCACCAGGAACACGATGACCAGGACGGTCACGAAGCCGACCACGGTCTGGGTGTTCTGGCGGAGGATGCCCTGGTAGAGCTGGTAGCCGACGCCGTGGATGTTGAAGATCCGCTCGGTGACGATAGCCCCGCCCATCAGCGCGCCGATGTCGGTCCCGATGAACGTCACGACGGGGATGAGGCTGTTGCGCAGCAGGTGGCGGGTGATGACCCGGTGGCGGGGCAGGCCCTTGGCGACGGCGGTGCGGACGTAGTCGGCCCGCTTGTTCTCGGCGATCGAGGTCCGGGTGAGCCGGGTGACGTACGCGAGGGAGACCGAGGCGAGGACGAGGCCCGGGACGATCAGTTCGTTGAACGGTGCGTCGCTGGAGACGGCCGGCTTGATCCAGCCCCACTCCACTCCGAGGAGGAGCTGGAGGATGAGGCCGGTGACGAAGGTCGGGATGGAGATGACGACCAGGGTCAGCAGCAGCACGGACGTGTCGACGGGGTGGCCGCGCTTGAGGCCGGTGAGGACGCCGAGGCTGATGCCGATGACGATCTCGAAGAAGATGGCGACGATGGTGAGGCGGATGGTGACCGGGAAGGCGCTGGCCATCAGCTCGGTGACTTCCTGGCCGTTGAAGGCGGTGCCGAAGTCGCCGGTGAAGACGTTGCCCATGTAGGTCAGGTATTGCTGCCAGACGGGCTTGTCGAGCCCGAACTCCTTCTCCAGCTGCGCCGCGGTCGCCGGGTCGCACTGGCGGTCGCCGCACAGACCGGCGATGGGGTCGCCCATCACGTTCACCATCAGGAAGATCAGCAGCGTGGCGCCGAAGAAGACCGGGATCATCTGCAGCAGTCGCCGGATCACATAACGACCCATGGGGGGCTCCGGGGGTTGGCTCCGGGTAGGGGTTGACTCCGTGGAGGAGGTGCTCCGGGAGGAGGCCGGCTCCGGGGAGGGCCGGATGGCGAAGGCGTACGGCCCGGCGCGGTGGTCTCCGCTGGCCGGGCCGTACGCCGCCGACCTCCTACGGCGTCAGTTGACCTTGATCTGGTCGTAGACCGGGACGCTGAACGGGTTCAGCGTCACGTTGGAGACGCGCTCCGAGTAGCCGGCGCTGCCGTTCTGGTACCAGAGCGGCACGGCGCCCATGTCGTCGCGGAGGATGCCCTCGGCCTGCTGGAAGAGTCCGACGGCCTTGGCGATGTCGGACTCGGCGTTGGCCTGGTTGACCAGCTTGTCGAACTCGGGGTCGCTGTACTTGCCGTCGTTGGACGAGGCGTTCGTGTAGTACAGCGGCTGCAGGAAGTTCTGGATGAGCGGGTAGTCCATCTGCCAGCCGGCACGGAACGGGCCCTTGAGCTTCTGCGTGGTGACCTGGTTGCGGTAGTCGGCGAAGGTGCCGATCGGGTTGCCGACGCAGGCGTTGTCGTTGCCGAGGGCGCGGTTGATGGAGTTGCAGACCGCGTCGACCCATTCCTTGTGGGAGCCCGTGTCGGCGTTGTACGAGATCTTCATCGTGCCGCCCGGGATGCCGCCGCCCTCTGCGACGAGCTTCTTCGCCTCGGCCGCGTCGTACTTGCAGAAGTCGCCGCAGATGTCCTTGAAGCCGCCCTCCTCACCGAGGACCGGGGAGGTCCAGTCGACGGCGGGGGTGCGGGTCTTCTGGAAGATCGTCTCGGTGATCTGGTTCCGGTCGATCGCCATGGAGATGCCCTGGCGGAGCTTCTCCTGCCCGGGCTTGTTCCAGGCCGGGTCGTAGAACGGGAAGGACAGGGTCTGGATGATGCCGGCGGGGACGTTGATGTACCGGTCGCCGAGGTCGGCGGAGACGTTCTTGAGCTGGGCGGCGGGGACGTCGTCGACGAGGTCGAGGTTTCCGGCCGTCAGGTCGGTGTAGGCGGTGTTGTTGTCGGTGTAGACCTTGAGGGTGATGCCGCCGTTCTGCGCCTTGTCGGTGCCGGGGTAGCCGTCCCACCGCTTGAGGGCCATCTCGGAGCCCTTGGTGTACGAGTCGACGGTGTACGGGCCGTTGCCGATGGGCTTCGACAGCCAGGCCTGGCGGTCGTCGAAGAAGGCCTGGGGCAGCGGCGAGAAGGCCGCGTAGCCGAGGGTGATGGGCCAGGTGGAGAACTTCTGGGTGAGCTTGACCGTGAAGGTCTGGGGGCCGGTGACCTTGAGGCCGGACATGGACGTGGCGGACGGCTCGCCCTTCTCGGGGTGGACCTTGTCGTAGCCCTCGATCTGGCCGAAGAAGTAGGCGTTCTTCTGGTTGTTCTTCAGATCGGCGCCGTAGTTCCAGGCGTCGACGAAGGACTCGGCGGTCACCTTCTCGCCGTTGGAGAAGGTCCAGCCGTCCTTGACCGTGATGGTGAAGTTGATCGAGTCGGTGGTCTCGATCTTCTCGGCGAGCATGTCCTTGGCCTCGCCGGTCTTCGGGTCGTACTGCTTGAGCCCCCGGAAGATCATGGACAGGACCTTGCCGCCCTGCACCTCGTTGGTGTTGGCGGGCTCCAGCGGGTTCTGCGGGTCTCCCCACGAGGAGGTCACGATGCCGTCGGCCCCTCCGCCGCCGCTGTCGTCGCCACCACCACAGGCGGTCGCCGCTAGGGCGACTGCGGTGGCCAGAGCGGCCCACTTGGCGTGCGTGGCTCCACGCATGGAGTGCCTCCCATATGTCCCTAAGTGTGACTTAGGGCTCAATATGACCCGAATTCAGGAGGCGTGCATGTTCTCGGCACCCATCGGTGCGCCGACCGCTTGAGGCGCGGGCGCGCGAAGAGGGGCCCGGCCGAACCGGCCGGGCCCCTCTCGTGCGCGTCTAGCAGAGCGTCATCCGGCGTGGACGACGTTCTTCTCCTCGGCGAAGTGGCACGCCGAGAAGTGCGCGGCCTGGATGTCCTGCCCCTGGAAGACCTCCGGGATCGCGAGGACCGGAACCTCCGTGGAGCACTTCTCCTGCGCCTTCCAGCAGCGGGTGCGGAAGCTGCAGCCCGACGGCGGGTTGGCCGGCGAGGGGACGTCGCCGGTGAGGATGATCCGCTCGCGGTGCGCGCGGGCCTCCGGGTCCGGCACCGGCACCGCGGAGAGCAGCGCCTGCGTGTACGGGTGCGTCGGGTGCTCGTAGATCTGCTCGTCCGTACCGATCTCGGCCATCTTGCCGAGGTACATGACGCCGACGCGGTCCGAGATGTGCCGAACGATCGACAGGTCGTGCGCGATGAAGACGTAGGACAGGTTGTACTCGTCCTGGAGCTTCTCCATCAGGTTGATGACCTGCGCCTGGACGGAGACGTCCAGGGCCGAGACCGGCTCGTCGCAGATGATGATCTCCGGGTTGAGCGCGAGGCCCCGGGCGATGCCGATGCGCTGGCGCTGACCGCCGGAGAACTGGTGCGGGTACCGGTTGATGTACTCGGGGTTCAGACCGACGACATCGAGGAGCTCCTGCACCTTGCGGCGACGGTCGCCCTTCGGAGCCACCTCGGGGTGGATGTCGAAGGGTTCGCCGATGATGTCGCCGACCGTCATGCGCGGGTTGAGCGAGGTGTACGGGTCCTGGAACACCATCTGGATGTTGCGGCGGACGGCCTTCAGCGCGCGCCCGGACAGCTTGGTGATGTCCTGGCCCTTGTAGAAGACCTCGCCGGCGGTGGCCTTCTCCAGGTTCATCAGGAGCTTGGCGACCGTGGACTTGCCACAGCCGGACTCGCCCACGATGCCGAGGGTCTCGCCCTGGTGGAGGTCGAAGGAGACCCCGTCCACGGCCTTGACCGCGCCGACCTGGCGCTTGAACAGGATGCCCTGCGTCAGCGGGAAGTGCTTCTTCAGGTTGCGCACCTGGAGGATCGGCTCGCCGCGGCCGACAGGGGCCTCGACAGCGGCGGCCACGGCCTCGTCGTTCTTGCTGAGCTCAGCCATGGATCGTCTCCTTCCAGAAGTGGCAGGCGCTACCGCGACCCGGGAGATCCGTGCCGTCCTGCTCGGTGACCGGCACGAGGACCGGAATGTCCGTACGGCAGACGTCGTCCGCCTTCGGGCAGCGCGGGTTGAAGGCGCAGCCCGACGGGATCTTCAGCAGGTTCGGCGGCAGACCCTTGATCGCGTACAGTTCCTGGCCCTTCTGGTCCAGGCGCGGGATCGACTCGAGGAGCCCCTTGGTGTAGGGGTGGGCCGGGCGCTTGTACAGCTCGTGCACCGGCGCCTGCTCGACGATCCGGCCCGCGTACATCACGGCGATCTTGTCCGCGACGTCGGCGACGACGCCGAGGTCGTGGGTGATCAGGATCAGACCCATGTTGTACTCGCGCTGGAGCTCCGCGAGGAGGTCCATCACCTGGGCCTGAACGGTCACGTCGAGCGCCGTGGTGGGCTCGTCCGCGATGATCAGGTCCGGCTCCAGGGCGAGCGCCATCGCGATCATGATGCGCTGGCGCATACCGCCCGAGAACTGGTGCGGGTAGTCGTTGACGCGAGCCGCGGCGGCCGGGATCTTCACCCGGTCCATCAGCTCGATCGCCTTGACCTTGGCCTCCTTCTTGGAGAGGCCCTGGTGCACCCGGAACATCTCGCCGAGCTGGTAGCCGACGCTGAGCACGGGGTTGAGCGAGGAGAGCGCGTCCTGGAAGATCATCGCGATCTTGCTGCCGCGCACCTTGCGGTGCTCCTCGTCGGACATCTTGAGCATGTCCTGACCACGGAAGACGATCTCTCCCTTGGTCACGAAACCCGGCGGGGTGTCGAGGATGCCCATGATGGCCTGAGCGGTCACGGACTTGCCGGAACCGGACTCGCCGAGGACGGCGAGGGTCTCGCCGGCCTTCACGGAGTACGAGACACCGTTCACGGCCTTCGCGACGCCCTCACGGGTGCGGAACTCCACGTGGAGGTCGCGCACGTCGAGGAGCGGACCGTCGAAGGTCGCGCCGTCACGCGGCGCGGGAACGCTCGCGGTCTTGTCGATGGTGGTCACTGCGTTCGTCCTTACTCTCAGCGCAGCTTCGGGTCGAAGGCGTCACGGACCGCGTCGCCGAGCATGATGAAGGCGAGGACCGTGATGGTGAGCATTCCGGACGGGAACAGCAGCGGGTGCAGTCCCTGCGAGATACGTCCCTGCGCCTCGGAGATCATCACGCCCCAGGAGATGGCCGGGGGCCTGATGCCGATACCCAGGAAGCTCAGGGTTGCTTCGGCGCCGATGACGGCACCCAGCGAGATCGTGGCGACCACGATGAGCGGGGTGATCGAGTTCGGCAGTACGTGACGGAACATCATCCGCGAGGTGGAGGCACCGAGCGAGCGAGCGGCGGCCACGTAGTCGGCCTGCTTGACCTGCATGACGGCGCCTCGCATGACGCGGGCCATGGACATCCAGCCGACCACGCTCAGCGTCAGGACCACGGCCATCACGCCGGCGTTGCGCATGCCCTTCTCGTCACGGAAGTTGTTCAGGATGACGATCGCGGCGAGCAGCAGCGGCAGTCCGAAGAAGACGTTGGTGACGAACGAGAGGAGGGCGTCCGTCCACTTGCCGAAGAAGCCACCGAGAACACCGACGAGGCCGCCGATGATCAGGGAGAAGATGGTCGTCAGCACACCCACGATGATCGAGTTGCGGGTGCCGTAGATGGTCTGCGAATAGACGTCGCAGCCCTGGAAGTTGTAGCCGAACCAGGCGCTTCCGCTCGGCCCCTCCATCGAGTGCTTCAGGTCGCACGCGAGCGGGTCGACACTCGTGAAGAGGGTCGGGAAGGACGCGATGATCAGGATCGCGACGATCAGGATGCCCGAGACGATGAACATCGGACGGCGGATCAGGTCCCGGAGGGCGTCTTGGGCAAGACTGCGCGTCTTGTCCTGCTTGGAGGACACGTCGGGCACGACGGTCCCGGCCATGCCCTCGGCGAAGGCCTCTTCGGGCGACTTGGTCGTGTTACTCATAGCGAATCCTCGGGTCCAGCACGGCGTACAGCATGTCCACGACGAGTGCGGTGATCAGGTAGACCAGCACCAGCAGGCTGACGAATCCGACGACGGCCGGCCCGTCCTCCACGTTCAGCGAGCTGAACAGCTGGAAGCCCACGCCGGGGATGTTGAAGATGCCCTCGGTGACGATCGCGCCGCCCATGAGGGAGCCGAGGTCGGCGCCCAGGTAGGTGACGACGGGGATCAGCGAGTTGCGCAGCACGTGGATGCCGATGACCCGGCTCTTCGGCAGGCCCTTTGCCTTCGCGGTCCGGATGTAGTCGGCGCGGAGGTTCTCCGCGACCGAGGCCCGTGCGAGGCGCGCGATATAGGCGAGCGACACCGAGCCGAGCACCATACCCGGGAGCAGATAGCTGATGAATCCGTCGTCGGTACCGGCGACGGGGAACAGTCCCCATTCCTGTCCCAGGAAGGTCTGGCCGACATTGCCGAGCACGAAGATCGGGATGGCGATGACGGTCAGGGTGGAGACGAGCACCAGGTTGTCGATGAAGCTGCCGCGGCGCATGCCCGCGAGCACACCGGCGACGACGCCGATGACGAGCTCGAAGACGAAGGCCACACCGGCGACCTTCAGCGTCTCCGGCCAGGCCTCGACGAGGAGCTCGGCGATGGGCCGGCCTTGGGCGATGGACTCGCCGAAGTCGCCCTGGAGCAGCCCACTGAAGTAGTACCAGTACCGGACGAAGAACGGGTCGTCCAGGTGGTACTGAGCGGTGAGCGTCGCTCTGATGTTGTCGGGTACGGGCTTCTCGCCGTACAGGTTCTGGATGGGATCGCCACCCATCTGCGTGACGAGAAAGTAGACGATCAACGTGGTGCCGATGAAGACGGGCACCATCTGAAGGATTCGTCGGATGACGAACCGGCCCATGGATCCTCCTCGCGAGAAGCGGCGGGGGCTGGTGTTGCCGGCCCCCGCCGCCGTTCTCGACTCTTAAAAGTGGGTCAGATGCCTGAGGCCGTTAGGCCTTGGAGATCTTGGTGACGTCGACCCGGTTGAAGAGGTCCATCTCGACGTTCGACACGTTCTTGCTGTGCGCGAACACGTTCTTGCCGAAGCGGAGCGGGATCACCGGCATGTCCTGGACGAGGACGTCCTCGGCCTGCTGCCACAGCTTGATGGCCTCGGCGGACGTCTTCGCGGCGCGGCCGTCCTCGACCAGCTTGTCGAACTTCTTGTTGCTGTAGCCGTAGTAGTTCGAGGAACCACCGGTGGTGAACAGCGGGCCGAGGTAGTTCTCCATGGACGGGTAGTCCATGATCCAGCCCATGCGGAACATGCCGGAGAACTTCTTCTGCTCGACCTGGGTCAGCAGCTCGGCGAACTGCGGGACGGCCTGGCCGACACACTCGACGCCGAGGTTCTTCTTGATCTGGTTGCAGGTGGCGTCCACCCACTCCTTGTGACCGCCATCGCCGTTGTAGCCGATGTTGATCTTGTTGCCCTCGATGCCGCCGGCCTTCGCGAGGAGAGCCTTGGCAGCCGCCGGGTCGAACTTGCAGGAGTCACCGCAGGTGTTGTCGCGGTAGCCGCCGACGACCGGGGAGACGAACGAACGGGCCGGGGACTGCGAGTCGTTGAGGATCACCTTGGTGATCTCTTCGCGGTCGATGGCCATCGAGATGGCCTTGCGCACGTCCGGCTTCGAGTACTTCTTGTCGTACGTCGGGAACGACACGAACTGGAAGGTCGAGGCGGGCGACGACTTGAAGCGCTCACCGAACTGCTTCGGGGCGTTCGCGAGCTCCGAGCTCGGGACCTGCGGGATGACGTCCAGGGCGCCGGCGACGACGTCCTTATACATCGTCTCCTGCTTCTGGTAGATCTTGTAGGTCACCGAGTCCACGTTGGGCTTGTTGGTGCCCGTGTAGTCAGGGTTCTTGACGACCTTGATCGACTTGTTGTGGTCCCACTTGCCCTCGATCTTGAAGGCACCCTGGCCGATCGGAGCCTGCTCGTAGGCCTTGATGTTCGCGATCGCGGCGTCCGGCAGCGGGTAGAACACCGTGTAGCCGAGGACGGTCTTGTAGTCGGCGAAGGGCTTCGCCAGCTTGACCGTGAAGGTGGTCTCGTCGACGACCTTCAGACCCGACAGCTCCTTGGCGGTCGGCTCGGGGGCCTTCTTCGGGCCCTCCTCGCCGTCCGGGTCGGCCGGGTTGAGGGCGTCGTAGCCCTCGATGGTGGCGAAGAAGTAGTTGCCGTCGGCCGCGTTCGGGCCGTAGGCGCCCCAGTTCCAGCCCTGGACGTAGCTCTTGGCGGTCACCGGGGTGCCGTCGTGGAACTTCTGGCCCGGCTTGATCTTGACGGTCCACAGCGAGTTGTCGGTCGTGGTGACCGACTCCGCCGCGTCCTCGACCGGCTGGTTCTTGGCGTCGTAGCTGACGAGCGGACGGAACAGCGCGTCCAGCACCTGCGAGCCCTCGGACTCGGTCGTCGTCTGCGGGACGAGGCGCTTCGGCTCGGAGATGCCGACGCTCACCGCGCCGCCCGCCTTGCCCTTGCCCTCACCCTCCTCCGCCTTGTCCTTGCCGCCACAGGCGGTTGCTGCCAGGGCGACGACGATCGCGCCCGCTACCCACTTGGCGCTCTTGGCACCACGCATGGGTTCCTCCTCATGAGTCCACTTGTCACTACGAGAGGGGCTTTCGGAGCGGACCGACACCCCTGACGGTCCGGAACTCCATGTGCCCCGAGTGTGCTCGTGAGTCGGCACTCCCCACAGTGCGTGACCCATTGACCCGAGCTCAATGGAGCCAACTATTAAGTACGTCCGGGCTGTAAACCACACTTAAGTGGTCTCGGTTTGACAACATCACCAAGCCCTGGGTGACCGAAATCCGGACAAAGCGAGCACAGACAGACACACCCGAAACGGACTGTTAACACACGTACCGGAGAGCGACGTTCGAAATCCGGACGTCTCGCAGGGAAATCGGTTTGACTCGGCCCGGCGATCGATCCCGGCCTCCCGGGGGCTCGATCCCGGCCTCCCGGGGGCTCGATCCCGGCTCCCCGGCCCCTCGTTCCCGGCTCCGCAGGCCCCTCACGGGACCGCGGCAACTCCCCAACGAGCCTGCCAAGCTCAGAAGTTGCTCAAAACTGTGTCCTATGTCTCCGTCGAGCCGCAAGACTCCCATCCGACCCGCTGACCACGGGTCGCACAGCCGCTCCGACGGGGCGGCATAACACGAGGGGAACATCATGCGCAACAAGCTCACGGCGGGCCTCGTCACCACCTGTCTGTCGGCGGCCACGCTGGCTCTCCTGCCCGCCACCAGCGCGCAGGCCGCCGACCCGATGTGCAGCTCGGGGTCCATCAAGTACACCTGGTCCACCGTCAGCAAGTCGCCGGTCGTCACCCACCGCAAGGCGATCGAGCACTACACCGGCGGCATCGTGACCAAGACCGTCAGCGCCTCGTCCGTCACCAGCATCACGGCCTCCGTCACCGCCACCTCCGGTGTCGAGGTCAGCGGCGGCGTCGCGCTGGCCAGCCTCAGCGGCAAGGTCGGTCTGGAGCTGAAGGCCGAGGGCTCGAGGACCAAGACCACGGCCGAGTCGATCACTCACCGGCTGTCCTCCCGCGGCAAGTACGTCCTGTACGCGGGCACCGTCAAGACCCAGGGCTACTACACCCAGTTCCGCTGCGACCGCGGCACCCGCTGGATCAACACCGGTAACTACGGCAAGGCCATCAGCTTCACCGTGGCCACCGAGGGCGGCCTCAAGTGCGGCACGACCGTGCCGGCCGGCAGCCTCGCCGCGTACGCCAAGCGCTACTGCTGACCCCGGCGCGCCGGGCCGACCACCCGGCGTGTGGGCGCCGGGCCGACCACCCGGGCGTCGAGCCGGACCGACCGTCCGGCGACAGGGGATGCGTAGTTCGGGGGAAGCGTCACAAGTAGGGGGACGCGGTATCAGGTGGGGGACGCCTCACCGCACGTACGACGAACGCCCGGCCGGAGACTTCCGGCCGGGCGTTCGTCGTGTGGACGCTGCGGGCGCCGCCCCTACGGGAGATCCCGCGGGGGCGGCTTCACCGGCTGGTGGGCCGGATCAGGCGTTCTTCGCGCGGGAGGACGCACGACCACGGGCGTTCTGGTCCAGGATGACCTTGCGGATGCGCACGGCCTCCGGGGTCACCTCGACGCACTCGTCGTCGCGGCAGAACTCCAGGGACTGCTCCAGGGAGAGCTTCCGCGGCGGGACGATCGCCTCGAAGGAGTCGGCGGAGGCGGAGCGCATGTTGGTGAGCTTCTTCTCCTTGGTGATGTTCACGTCCATGTCGTCGGAGCGGGAGTTCTCGCCGACGATCATGCCCTCGTACACCTCGGTGCCGGGGTCGGTGAACAGGACACCGCGCTCCTGGAGGTTCGTCATCGCGAAGGCGGTGACGGCGCCGGCGCGGTCGGCGACCAGCGAACCGTTGTTACGGGTCGTCAGCGTGCCGAACCACGGCTCGTGGCCCTCGTGGATCGAGTGGGCGATACCCGTACCGCGGGTGTTGGTGAGGAACTCCGTACGGAAGCCGATGAGGCCACGGGACGGAACGACGAACTCCATGCGGACCCAGCCGGAGCCGTGGTTCGACATGTTGTCCATGCGGCCCTTGCGGACACCCATGAGCTGCGTGACCGCGCCCATGTGCTCCTCGGGGACGTCGACCGTGAGGCGCTCGACGGGCTCGTGGACCTTGCCGTCGACGAGCTTGGTGACGACCTGCGGCTTGCCGATGGTCAGCTCGAAGCCCTCACGGCGCATCTGCTCGACCAGGATGGCGAGCGCGAGCTCACCGCGGCCCTGAACCTCCCAGGCGTCGGGACGCTCGGTGTCGAGGACGCGGAGCGAGACGTTACCGATCAGCTCGCGGTCCAGACGGTCCTTGACCTGGCGGGCGGTGACCTTGCGCTGCTTGACCGCGGACTTGGCGTCCGCGCCCTTGCCCGTGCCACCGCGGCCGACGAGCGGCGAGGTGTTGGTGCCGATGGTCATGGAGATGGCCGGCTGGTCGACCGTGATCAGCGGAAGCGCGATCGGGTTCTCCGGGTCGGCCAGGGTCTCGCCGATCATGATGTCGGGGATACCGGCGACGGCGCAGATGTCACCGGGGCCCGCGACCTCGGCCGGCTTGCGGGTGAGCGCCTCGGTCATCATCAGCTCGGTGATGCGGACGTTGGAGATCGTGCCGTCACGCTTGATCCACGCGACCGTCTGGCCCTTGCGCAGCTCGCCCTGCTCGACGCGGAGGAGCGCGATACGGCCGAGGAAGTTGTCGGCGTCCAGGTTGGTGACGTGGGCCTGGAGCGGCGCCTCCTCGTCGTACACCGGGGCCGGGACGTGCTCCAGGATGGCGGAGAAGAACGGCTCCAGGTTGTCGCTGTCCGCGGGAACGGTGCCGTTCTCCGGCTTGGTCAGCGAGGCGATGCCGTCACGGCCGCAGGCGTAAACGATCGGGAACTCGATCTGGTCCTCGTCCGCGTCCAGGTCGAGGAAGAGGTCGTAGGTCTCGTTGACGACCTCGTCGATCCGGGAGTCCGGGCGGTCCGTCTTGTTGATGCAGAGGATGACGGGCTTGCGCTGCTGGAGCGCCTTGCGCAGCACGAAGCGGGTCTGCGGAAGCGGACCCTCGGAGGCGTCCACGAGGAGGACGACCGCGTCGACCATCGACAGACCGCGCTCGACCTCGCCACCGAAGTCGGCGTGACCGGGGGTGTCGATGATGTTGATCGTGATCGGGGCCCCGCCGTCCTTGGGGTGATACTTCACCGCCGTGTTCTTGGCGAGGATCGTGATGCCCTTCTCACGCTCCAGGTCGTTCGAGTCCATCATGCGGTCGTCGAGCTGCTGGTGGGCGGCGAAGGCACCGGCCTGCTTGAGCATGGCGTCGACGATGGTCGTCTTGCCATGGTCGACGTGGGCGACGATGGCGACGTTACGGATGTCGTGGCGCGTGGGCATGGGTGCTTGCGCTTCTCTCGGATCGTGGGATGCGGCGTCAATTCCTCTTACGCCCGCCGGGCGGACGCGCCACGGCTATGTCCTATGGTACGGGGCAGCCGCGCAAGGGGCTTCCCCGCCCGGATCCGAGAGGGTCTACTAGGAGCTTTCGGCGTGTGCCCGGTGGCGTGGGGGACGCCCCGGGCACCTCGTTGCGACAGTGGACTGGCCGGGTCACGCGGCCGACGCGATCCTGCCCGCCGGGATCACCGGCGGGCAAGGAAATTGAGCTGCTTCTGAGGTTGTGACCAGCGGTTTCGGTGACTTCGGAGCTTTCAGCGGTTTCGCTCTGCTCCGTTGGAGGGTGCGGGCTTCTTGAAGCCGATGTCCTGGTAGCGGGGGGCGGCGAGGCCCCAGGCTCCCGCGTTCACGATCTCCGCCTTCGCCGCGACGAGCTGCGGACGCTGGTAGAGGGGGATGGAACCGGCCGCGGCCCAGATCCGGGCGTCGGCCTGGCGGACGAGATCGCGGGCCTCCTCCTCGTCGAGCGTCCCGGCCGCCTGGTCGAAGAGCTGGTCGATGCGGTCGGTGCCGACCCGCGAGTAGTTCTGCTCGACGAGGAGCGAGCCGTCCGAGGCGGGCTCGGGCTTGGCGAAGATGGGCCGGGCGTCGGTCGCCGGGAAGGCGGAGGCCGGCCAGGAGTAGAGCGCCAGGTCGTAGTCGCCCGCGGCGACGTGGTCCTTGAAGAAGCTGTCGTCCGCGACCTTGGTGACCTGGGTGCGGATCCCCACCGCGTCGAGCATCCGGACGATCCGGTCGCCGACCGCGCGCAGCGACTCCGAGCCGGGACCGGAGGGGAGGACGAAGCGGAGGCTGAGCGCCTTGCCGTCCTTGCCGAGGACCTGGGCCGCCTCGGGCGCGGTGACGGGGGCGGCGGTGCCGCGCGGGGCGTAGGCCCCGGCCACTCCCCGGTCCGGCTTGGTGACCGACTGGGCGGCGCGGCCGGGGCCGGTGCCGGTGTCGAGCGCCTCGGCGCGGGCGAGGAGCGCGGCGCTCTGGCGGGCGGCGGCGGGGGCCGGGGCGAGGATGCTGGTGCCGTTCTCGGGGCCAGCCGCGCCGATGACGGGGGCGGGGAGGGCCCTGCGGGCGCCCGGCTTGTCGTCGCCGACGATGTAGAGGCCTTCGTCGGACGCGGTGTCCGCCTTCTTCTTGGCGTCGGTGGAGGAGCCGTCGGCCTTCGCGCCGGACTGCGCCTTCTCCTTGTTGTCCGTGTTCTCCTTCTCGGCCTTCTCGGCCTTCTCGGCCTTCTCGGCCTCGCTTCCGGCCTCGGTGCCGTCCTTCGCGCCGGCGGGCTTCTTGACCGCCCCGCCCGGGACCCAGCCCGCGTCGGCGAGGAGTGCCCGCGCTTCCTTGGTGTCCTGGTCGCCGAGCGCGTCGCTGCTGTCCGCGTACGCCGCCTGCCCGGCGAGGGCCAGGTGGCTGCCGGGGGGCGTCGCCGGGAGGCCGAGGGGCTTGAGTACGGATTCGGCCAGTTCCTGGCGGTCGATGGCTCGGGCCACCGCCCGGCGTACCCGCTCGTCGGCGAGCGCGCCGGACTCGCCGTTGAGCGAGAGCTGGGTGTAGGCGGGCTCCAGGGACTTGCGGACGACGAAGCGGGCGAGGGTGTTCTGCTCGTTCGCGTAGCGGGTGACGGCCTTCTGGTTCTTCTGGCGGGCGGCCTGGACCTCCTCCGCCTTCTCCTCGTCGGAGCCGTGGGCGAGGGACCAGGACTTCAGGGCGTTGGAGGGGGTGATCGCCGAGCCGGGGCCGTGGGCGAGGGCCGCCTGGGCGCCGTTCCTGCCCGCGCCGGCGTCCTTGAGCGCGAGGGTGATCCGCTCGGCCGTGGAGCGGTCGATCTCGGCCAGGTCGAGCTTGTCCGCGGAGAGGGCGGCGGCCCGGTCGGCGCGGGGGACGGCCTTGAGGACGAGGCTGTCGAGCTTGGCGGACTGCCCCCACCAGCGGGGGTTGCGGGTCAGGGTGACGTCGCCGCTCTTGCGGTCGATCGACTTCAGCAGGAACGGTCCTGCAGTGGCCTTGAGGGTGGTGCGCGCCCCGTCGTTGAAGGAGTTCGGGGACCCCATGACCTGCTTGGGGTAGAGCGGGGTGAAGAGGGACTTCCAGTCGGCGTAGGGCTTGGAGAAGGTGACCCGTACCTCCAGGTCGGTCTTGCCCCGCTCGATCTTCTCGATCCGCTCGTAGCCGGAGTTGCGGGCGGTCCAGTACGCGGTGTCGCGGCCGCTCAGCGCCCGCCACTGGGCCACGAAGTCGGGGGCCCCGATCTCGCGCCCGTCGCTCCACACCGCCTGCTGGTGGAGCTTGTAGAGGACGACCTGCTTGGGCTCGGTCTCGACGACCTGCGCGGACTCCAGGTAGTCCGGGTTCAGCTGCGGCCGGCCCCGCCCGTCGATCGTGTAGAGGGAGGGGAGCACGGCCCCGGCGATCCGGGACGTGGTGCCGTCGGCGTCGGCCTGGAAGCTGTTCAGGGTGGTGGGCAGCGCGTCGACGGCCCAGCGGAGGGTGCCGCCGTCGGCCACCTTGTCGCGGGCCGCGGGAGCGTTGTCCTGCGCCGCGGCCGGGGCCTCGTCGGTCCCGTCGGAGCTGCAGCCGGCGAGCACGGTGACGGCGAGGACCGCACTGGTGAGGGTGGCGACGGAGCGGAGCGTGCGGGAGCGGGGGCTCCTGGAGCATGTCCTCCCGCGAGGGGCGCCGAACTGGGACATGACTTGTACCCCTTCGTCCAGATTTATTCCATTTGGAGATGATCAGACCTATTGCTCATACACTGAAAAGGACGGATCGGATCCGGCCACGGCGACACGGCGGCACGTCCGGGAAACCCCACTCGTGCGGCCCAACGGCCCCGGCCCCGGCCGCTCCGGACGAGTGGAATCCCGTGCACATGGCTTCCCAAGCGGGTTGTGACGCGCGACACTCCTGCGGAAGCCGCTCGCGGAAGTGAGGGCAACCCATGTCCGTTCAGGACGATCTGGCGGCCGTCAAGAGCTGCCTCGAAGAGCTGGTCCGCACCGTCGGCCGGCTGGAGCGATCCGTCGCGGCGGAGCGGGGCGTGGCCCCGGCACCGGCCGCCGGACGCGCCGAAAGCCTGGTGACCATCCCCGATGCCCCGTACGACAGCGGGCTGTGGACGGACACGGACGACGAGGGACTGGGAGCACGCGACCGCCACGCTCCCTAGACCGCCGAGCGCCTCGTGCCGCGCGCTCGGGCCACGCGTCCGGCGCCCCGCGGGCCTGAGGACGTACCGGCAACCGACCGCAGGAGGGCCTGTTGGCCACAGGTACGGAACCGCCCGGATCCGCGACGGGGGTGCGCTCCCCGGGGCGCGCCGCCATCGCCGCCCGCCATCTACGGACCGACCGGTGGTGGCTCTCGCCGGCCGCCACCGCCGCCGGACTGCTCGCCTTCGTCGCGTACTCGACCTGGCGGGCCTTCGCCGCCACCGACTACTACGCGGCCCCCTACGTCTCGCCGTTCTACTCGCCCTGTCTGGCGTCGAACTGCGTCCCCATGCAAGGCGGCCCGAACTGGGAGATCTTCGGCAGCTGGTGGGGCCTCTCCCCCGCCCTGCTGATCCTGATCTTCCCGCTCGGCTTCCGGCTGACCTGCTACTACTACCGCAAGGCGTACTACCGGGGCTTCTGGGCGTCTCCCCCGGCCTGCGCGGTCGCCGAGCCCCACCGGACGTACACGGGCGAGACCCGCTTCCCGCTGCTCCTGCAGAACCTCCACCGGTACTTCTTCTACGCGGCGCTCCCGGTCGCCGGCATCCTCACGTACGACACCGTCCTGACCTTCCGCGACTCCTCGTACGCCTGGGGGCACGCCGGTCTCGGGACGCTGATCTTCCTCGTGAACATCGCGCTGATCTGGGCGTACACCCTCTCCTGCCACTCCTGCCGGCACATCGTCGGCGGCCGGCTGCGGCACTTCTCGAAGCACCCCGTCCGGTACCGGCTGTGGACCTGGACCGGACGGCTGAACCGGCGGCACATGCAGCTCGCGTGGGCCTCCCTGATCAGCGTCGCCGTGTGTGACCTGTACGTGTACCTGCTCGCGACCGGCACCTTCGACGACCCGAGGTTCTTCTGACGTGAGGTTCTTCTGAGATGGCAGTGGTGGAACGACAGCAGTGGGACGTGGTCGTGGTCGGCGCCGGCGGGGCCGGGCTGCGGGCCGCGATCGAGGCGCGCCGGGCGGGCGCCCGTACCGCCGTGATCTGCAAATCCCTCTTCGGCAAGGCCCACACCGTCATGGCCGAGGGCGGAATCGCCGCCTCCATGGCCAACGCCAACGAGCACGACGACTGGAAGACGCACTTCCGCGACACCATGCGCGGCGGGAAGTTCCTCAACCAGTGGCGGATGGCCGAGCTGCACGCCCAGGAAGCCCCGGACCGGGTCTGGGAGCTGGAGACCTGGGGTGCGCTCTTCGACCGGACCGCGGACGGCCGGATCTCGCAGCGCAACTTCGGCGGGCACGAGTACCCGCGGCTCGCGCACGTCGGCGACCGGACCGGCCTCGAACTGATCCGGACCCTCCAGCAGCGGATCGTCGGCCTCCAGCAGGAGGACCACCGCGAGACCGGCGACCACGAGGGACGGCTGAAGGTCTTCCAGGAGTTCACCGTCACCCGGATCCTGAAGGGCACGGACGGCCAGGTCGCCGGGGTCTTCTGCTACGAGCGCGAGAGCGGCCGCTTCCTCGTCCTGGAGGCGCCCTCGGTCGTCCTCGCGACCGGCGGCATCGGCAAGTCCTTCAAGGTCACCTCGAACTCCTGGGAGTACACGGGCGACGGCCACGCGCTGGCCCTGCTCGCGGGCGCGCCGCTGGTGAACATGGAGTTCGTGCAGTTCCATCCGACCGGGATGGTCTGGCCGCCCTCGGTGAAGGGGATCCTCGTCACCGAGTCCGTACGCGGCGACGGCGGGGTGCTGCGGAACTCCGAGGGGCGGCGGTTCATGTTCGACTACGTCCCCGACGTCTTCAAGGAGAAGTACGCGCAGACCGAGGAGGAGGGCGACCGCTGGTACGAGGACCCGGACAACAACCGGCGCCCGCCCGAGCTGCTGCCCCGTGACGAGGTGGCACGGGCCATCAACTCCGAGGTGAAGGCGGGCCGCGGCTCGCCGCACGGCGGGGTGTTCCTCGACGTGTCGACCCGGATGCCGGCCGAGGTGATCCGACGGAGGCTCCCCTCGATGTACCACCAGTTCAAGGAGCTGGCCGACGTCGACATCACGGCGGAGGCCATGGAGGTCGGGCCGACCTGCCACTACGTGATGGGCGGCGTGGCCGTCGACTCCGAGACGGCGGCCACGGTCGGCGTGCCGGGGCTCTTCGCGGCCGGCGAGGTGGCGGGGGGCATGCACGGCTCCAACCGGCTCGGCGGCAACTCGCTCTCCGACCTCCTCGTCTTCGGCCGCCGCGCCGGGCTCTACGCGGCGCAGTACGCGGTGTCCGGTGCCGGCTCCACGGTCGTGGCGGACGACATCGAGGCCGCGGCGGCGGAGGCGCTCGCGCCCTTCGGAGGACCGTCGGGCGGCGCGCCGGAGAACCCGTACACGCTCCACCAGGAGCTCCAGCAGACGATGAACGACCTCGTCGGGATCATCCGGCGGGAGGGCGAGATGGCCGAGGCCCTGGAGCGGATCGCCGCCCTGCGGGAGCGGGCCCGCCGGATCGCCGTCGAGGGACACCGGCAGTTCAACCCGGGCTGGCACCTCGCCCTGGACCTGCGGAACATGCTCCTCGTCGGCGAGTGCGTGGCCCGGGCCGCCCTGGAGCGCACCGAGTCCCGGGGCGGGCACACCCGGGAGGACCACCCGGCGATGGTGCGGGAGTGGCGCCCGGTGAACCTGCTGTGTCACGCCGAGGGCGAGGGCATCGGGCTCGAACGCGTCCGTACCGAGCCGATCCGGGCGGACCTGCTCGCCCTCTTCGAGCAGGAGGAGCTGGCCAAGTACCTCGCGGACGCGGAGCTGGAAGGGGAGCTGGGCCGATGACGACGAGTACGTACGACGCGCGGTTCAGGGTGTGGCGGGGCGACACCGACGGCGGAGAGCTGACCGACTACACGGTCGAGGTGCACGACGGGGAGGTCGTGCTCGACGTCGTCCACCGCCTCCAGGCCACCCAGGCGCCGGACCTCGCCGTGCGCTGGAACTGCAAGGCGGGCAAGTGCGGTTCGTGCTCGGCCGAGATCAACGGCCGGCCCCGGCTGCTCTGCATGACCCGGATGTCGGTCTTCGCGCGGGACGAGGTGATCACCGTGACCCCGATGCGCGCCTTCCCGATCGTCCGCGACCTGGTCACGGACGTCTCCTTCAACTACGCGAAGGCCCGGGAGATCCCGGCCTTCGTGCCGCCGCCCGGGGTCGGACCCGGCGAGTACCGGATGCGGCAGGAGGACGTGGACCGCTCACAGGAGTTCAGGAAGTGCATCGAGTGCTTCCTGTGCCAGGACACCTGCCATGTGGTGCGTGACCACGAGGAGAACAAGGAGGCCTTCGCCGGGCCCCGCTTCCTCATGCGGGTCGCGGAGCTCGACATGCACCCCCTGGACGCGGCGGAGGAGGCGGGGATCGACCGGCGGCGGAGCGCGCAGGAGGAGCACGGGCTCGGCTACTGCAACATCACCAAGTGCTGTACGGAGGTGTGCCCGGAGTCCATCCGGATCACCGACAACGCGCTGATCCCGCTGAAGGAGCGGGTCGTGGACCGGAAGTACGACCCGCTGGTGTGGCTCGGCAACACGATCAGGCGGCGGAAGGGGTAGGGGCGTCCTGAGGCGCGGCGGGCGCCTCAGGACGGCGCGGCGGGCGCCGCGGGGGCGCGGGTCAGTGCCAGCCCTCGCGGTACGCCGCCCAGTCCCCTTCCTCCGCGGCGAAGTCGACGTACAGCGCGACACCGAACTGCCGGCGGTCGTGGTCCGTGCGCCCGAGGCCGAGTCTCGTGCCGCGGATCGCGGCGGCGACGGTCTCCGCGTTCTCGTGGTGGCCGAGGTCGTCCTCGTGGAAGAAGGGGAGCCCCATCAGCAGGTCGGTCGATTCGGGTGTCACCTCAAGGGCGAGGCTCGTCTGCTGGGCGACGTAGCCGCCGTACAGGCCCTCCAGCGGCATCCAGGTGTCGTACGACATGACGGCGATCTGGTCGACGCGCCGCGCGACCTGGCCGAAGAACTCCTGCGACCACCACTTCTCCTTGCCGGTGAGCACGCTGTTCACCGAGTGTGCGGCGGGCACCGGGTCGATCTGGTGGGCGGCCACCGAGAGCGGCACCTTCCGGGCGCGGGTCAGCTCCCCCAGGTCGTCGAGGAGCGACAGGTAGTTCGCGTCGTCGGAGAGCAGCGGCTCCAGGTCGAAGTGGACCCCGTCGAAGCCGGCGTCCAGGATCTGCCGGGCCGAGGTGACCACGGCCTCGCGGGACCCGGCCTTGTCCAGACGCAGTCCGTTCGACCCCTCGGTCACGAGGACGTCGCCCAGCCACGCCTGCACGCGAATTCCGGGCATCGTGCGGTGCACCTCGTCTATCAGCCACTTCGCCCGGGGGTACTTGGCCGCCGGGAGGGTGCCGTCATGCCGCAGCGGTCCGGCGTGGACGTAGAGGTCGCGGATGCCGGTGCCCTTGATCCGGGCCGCGAAGGCCGCGAGGTCGGCGTCCTTCTTGCGCCCGTCGACCCAGGCGTGGCCGAGCCAGATGGCGTCCTTGCCCCGGGTCCGCGCGTCCTCCCTGACGTCACCCGTGAAGTTGAGGCGCAGCGCGACCGCTCCGGTGAGCAAGGGCACGACGAGCAGCAGGACCAGCCCGAGGGCGAACCAGCGCCCCCGCCTCCAGATGCCCTTCAACCGTCCGTTCACACGAGCCCCCAAGAGCCGTCGTATCACTCATGCCGCTGTTGCCACCGTAGAGGCGACCACAGACAGTGACGCCGAACGGCTTCGAACGGTTTCCGGAGGGCATCGGTCCGCTCGGCCGGGTCGGTCCGGTCGGTCCGGTCGGTCCGGTCGCGGGGCCGTATATGCGGACATAACCTCCCTCTTGTGACGCGAATAGCCACCCGAGCCCTTCTCGCGGTACTGGTGGCGGCGTGGTGGCTCCTCGTGCCCGCCGTTCACGGTGCCCACGCCGACGACCCGGTCGTCCTGTCCCGCGAGGGGCAGATCACCGACCGTGTGGATGCCCTCGGCGACCGCCGCGCCTCCGTGGTCGAGGCCCTCGACCGCCTCTACGACGACCGGCGGGTGCAGCTCTTCGTCGTGTACGTACGGGACTTCTCCGGGAGCCCGGCGCAGAGCTGGGCCGACGCCACCGCGGAGCGCAACGGCCTCGGCGTCGAGGACCTGCTGCTCGCCGTCGCCACCCACGACCGGCAGTACGGCTACTCGGTCGACCCGGCCTCACGCTTCACCCAGGAGCAGCTGGACGACGTGGCCAGGACCGCGATCGAACCGGCCCTGCGGCAGAACGACTGGGCGGGCGCCGCCATCGGCGCGGCGAACGGCTACGACGCCGTCCTCGCCGGCCTGCCCGTCCCCGTTCCGGCCATCACTCCCGGGCCCGCCGACCCCGGCGGCCCGGCCGACGAGGGCACCTCGGCCACCGACCTGGTCCTGCCGGTGGTGCTGGTCGGCGGCGCGGGGGCCGTGGCGGCCTACGCGTACGCCAAGCGGCGCAAGCGGGCCGAGACCCGTACCACCCCGCGGGGCGGCCAGGGCTGGGGCCCGCCGAAGGAGCCCGCGCCGCCGTCCCTGGAGGAACTCGACGGGCAGGCGCAGCAGACACTGGTCGCCACCGACGACGCGGTCCGCACCAGCCAGGAGGAGCTCGGCTTCGCGACCGCCCAGTTCGGCGAGGAGGCGGTACGGCCCTTCACCGAGGCGGTCGCCTTCGCCAAGGAGCAGCTGACGGCTTCGTTCCGGCTGCGGCAGAAGCTCGACGACTCCTTTCCCGAGGACGACCAGACCCGCCGGGGCATGCTCGACGAGATCCTCCGGCGCTGCGGCGAGGCGGACGCCCGGCTCGACGCCGAGAGCGAGGCCTTCGACCGGCTCCGGGCCCTGGAGCGGAACGCTGCCGAGGCGCTGGCCACGGTCGAGGCCGCCTTCCGCGAGCGGACCGGGCACATGGGCCTGGCCGAGGCGGCGCTGACCGCGATGCGCGAGCGGTACGCGGACTCGGCCGCGGCCCCGGTCGCGGGCGACATCGAACAGGCGAAGGACCGGCTCGTCTTCGCGACGACCCACATCAACCAGGCGCGCCAACAGATCGACGCCGGGGACAACGGCGGGGCCGCGGTGCACATCCGAGCGGCCGAGAGCGCGGTGGACCAGGCGGCCCGGCTCGTCGAGGCCGTGGACCGCCGGGCGCAGGAGCTGGCCGAGGCGGTGGGCAAGCTGCCGGTCGCGCTGTCCGAGACGGACGCGGATCTCGCGGATGCCCGCGGCCTGTTGAAGGGGACCGCCGAAGGGGTCTCCACCGCCGACCTCCAGGGCCGGATCGCCCGGGCCGAGTCGGTGGTCGCCGAGGTGCGGCGCGGGGTGGAGGCCGGGCGGTACGACCCGATCGCCGCGCTGCGCCGGGTCGAGGAGGCCGACGCGGCGCTCGACGAGGCCCTGGAGGGCGCACGGGAGCGCGAGTCGGGCACTCGGCGGGCCCGAGCGCTCCTCGATCAGGCGATGCTGACGGCCCGCTCGGCCATCGGGGCGGCCGCCGACTACATCACCACGCATCGGGGCGCCGTGGGCTCCGAGGCCCGTACGCGCCTGGCCGAGGCCCAGCGCCGCTGGGAGAAGGCGCGGGTCCTCGCCGACGCCGGGGACCCGCAGGCCGCCCTCGCGGAGGCCCAGCAGGCGGACGCGCTGGCCCGACGTGCGCAGGAGCTCGCCGAGCAGGACGTCCGGACGTACGGGAACCCGAACGGCCTGGGCGGTGTAACAGGGGTGGGAGGAAGTGGTGGCGGCGGGCTCGGCGGGGCCGTGCTCGGCGGCATCATCCTCGGCGGACTGTTCGGCGGGGGAAGGGGAGGCGGACATGGGGGGTTCGGTGGCGGTTCGGGGCGGGGTGGCGGGGGCTTCGGGGGCGGAGGTTTCGGCGGCGGGCCCGGCAGCTTCGGCGGCAGCGGCACGCGCGGCCGGCTGGGCGGCGGCGGCCGGTTCTGAGAACCGCGCGTCCGGCGCCCCGATTTCTGTCCCTCTCTCTGTTCCTCTCTCTGTTCCTCCCAAGGAGAAGTGCCATGAGCAAGCAGACGATTCTCGGCCGGGTCACCCAGCTGGCGAAGGCCAACATCAACGCGCTGCTGGACCAGGCGGAGGATCCGCAGAAGATGCTGGACCAGCTGATCCGCGACTACTCGAGCAACATCTCGGAGGCCGAGGAGGCGGTGGCCGCGACGATCGGCAACCTGCGGCTGATGGAGCAGGACCACCAGGAGGACGTGGAGGCGGCGAAGGAGTGGGGCGGCAAGGCGCTGGCCGCCAGCCGCAAGGCGGACGAGCTGCGGGCCGGCGGGCAGGCCGCGGAGGCGGACCGGTTCGACAATCTGGCGAAGGTGGCGCTGGGCCGGCAGCTGCAGTCGGAGAAGGAGGCGCGCACGGCGGAGCCGACGATCGCCTCGCAGACCGAGGTGGTGGACAAGCTCAGGACGGGCCTCGACCAGATGAAGGCCAAGCTCGGCGAGCTCCGGGCGAAGCGCGACGAGCTGGTCGCGCGGGCCAAGTCGGCGCAGGCGCAGAACCGCATGATGGACGCGGTGAAGAGCATCGACGTCCTCGACCCGACGAGCGAGCTGAGCCGCTTCGAGGACAAGGTGCGCCGGGAGGAGGCGAAGGCGATGGGCAAGCAGGAGCTCGCGGCCTCCTCGCTGGACGCCCAGTTCGAGCAGCTGGACGCGCTCGGCGACAGCGCGGAGATCGAGGCCCGGCTGGCCGCGCTCAAGGCCTGATCCGCTACTGGCTCGACCGCTGGTCAGAACATGCTGAGAAGCTGCTCCACCGTGGGTTCCGCCGCGTCGTCGCCGTCGGGCAGGGCCAGTTCGAACCAGACGGTCTTCCCGCGCGGGGTGCGGCGGGATCCCCAGGAGGAGCTGAGCAGCCCGACGAGCTGGAGGCCGCGGCCGCCCTCGTCGGTGTCCCGGGCCCGTCGGCGCCGGGGCTGGACCAGGCCCGCGTCCCAGACCTCGCAGACGAGGGTCCGGTCGCGCAGCAGGCGCAGCCGTATCTCGCCCTCGCCGTAGCGGAGCGCGTTGGTGACGAGTTCGCTGACGAGGAGTTCGACGGTGTCGACGAGCGGTTCGAGGTCCCAGGCCTTCAGCTGGGTGCGGGCCAGTTCGCGGGCCCGGCCGACCGAGCGGGGTTCCCTGGGCAGCGACCAGTCGCCGACGGCCTCGCTGGGCAGGCCCTGGATCCTGGCCATGAGGAGGGCGATGTCGTCCTCGCCGTGCCCGGTGTCGAGGCTGTTGAGGACCCGGTCGCAGACATCTTCGAGCGGGCGGGCGGGGTCGGTGAGGGCGCGTCGGAAGGCGCTGAGCCCCTCGTCCAGCGGGTGGTCGCGGGACTCGACGAGCCCGTCGGTGTAGAGGGCGAGGAGGGCGCCCTCGGGGAGCTCGACCTCGACCTCCTCGAAGGGTTCGCCGCCGACGCCGAGCGGCATCCCGGGGGGCACGTCGAGCAGCAGGGCCTCCTCGCCGGGTTCGACGAGCACGGGCGGAAGATGGCCGGCGTTGGCGAAGGTGCAGCGTCGGGTGACCGGGTCGTAGACCGCGTAGACGCAGGTGGCGAGGTAGACCTCGGAGAGTTCCGGGCCACGGGACTTGTGCGTGCGGGACTGCTGGGTGCCGATGGGGGCGCCGAGGCCGCGGGCTATCTCGTCGAGGTGGGAGAGGACCTCGGCGGGTTCCAGGTCGAGCTGGGCGAGGGTGCGGACGGCGGTGCGCAGTTCGCCCATGGCGACGGCGGCGCGCAGGCCGCGTCCCATGACGTCCCCGATGACGAGCGCGGTGCGGTGGCCGGGCAGTTCGATGACGTCGAACCAGTCGCCGCCGACCTCGGTGGCGGTGGTGCCGGGGAGGTAGCGGCAGGCGATGTCGAGTCCCGCGGCCTCGGGGTCGCCGGGCGGGAGCAGGCTGCGCTGGAGGATGAGGGCCCGCTCGTGCTCGCGGCGGTAGAGGCGGGCGTTGTCGATGCAGACGGCGGCGCGGGCCGCGAGTTCGACGGCGAGGGCCCGGTCGCGCTCCCCGAAGGGCTCGCTGCCCTTCGCCCGGGAGAACTGGACAAGGCCGACGACGGTGTCGTGGGCGACCATCGGAACGACCAGGGTGGACTGGGCGAGTTCGCCGTCGGCGCCGGGCACGGTCCGGATCCGTCCGGTCCGCAGGGCTCCGGCGCACGGCGAGTTGAAGGGGTAGCGGTGGACGGCCCCGACCTCGATCGGTACGGGTCCGCAACAGCCGCTGCCTGTCCCGTGCCCCTCGTCGGTCCTGAGGGGGGTGTCGGCGACGGCGCTGGCGAAGGCGACCCTGCGGAGCTCGGCGCTGCCCGCCCCGTAGCCGACGTCGTGGGAGCTGCCCCAGCGGCCGGGCGGTGCCTCGTCGCCGGTCAGCAGGCCCTGGTAGAGGTCGACGGAGGCGAGGTCGCAGAAGCCTGGGACGGCGACGTCGAGGAGTTCGCGGGCGGTGGCCTCCAGGTCGAGGGAGTTGCCGATGCGGGCACCGGCCTCGTTGAGGAGGGCGAGGTTGCGGCGGGCGCTGGCGGCCTCGCGGGCGGCGTTGTGGCGGCGGGTGACGTCGATGCCGAGGCCGGCGACGCCGATCGGGCGGCCGGAGCCGCTGTGCACGCGGTAGAGGTTGATGGACCAGTGCCGGCGGTCCCGGGCGCCGGGGGCGGCGCCGACGATCTGGAGGTCGGTGACGGACTCGCCGGTCTCCAGGACCCGGCGGAGGGCGCTGGTCATCCGGTCGGCCTCGGATCGGGCGAGGTAGTCGTGGACGGTCCGGCCGCGGTGGTCGTCCGCCGAGCCGCCGAAGACGGTGGCGAAGCGCTGGTTGGCCCGCTTCACGGTGAGGTCGGTGCCGAAGAGGAGAAAGCCGAAGGGGGATTGGCCGAAAATCGCCTGGGAGGCGGCGAGGTCGGTCTCGATGCGGCGGAGTGCGCGCACGTCGACGACGATGCACAGCGCGGCCCGCTCGCCGGACTCGGTCTCGCTCGGCATGACGTACATCTCGGCGATGCCGTGGGGTTGCTCCTCACCGGGCATCCGGAAGGGGACCAGGCCCGTCCATTCCTTGCCATCGAGGATCTCCTTGACCCGCCGGTGCCCGCGCTCGCGCAGGTCGGCGGGCATGAAGGCCTCGACCGGGTCCTTGCCCCTGGCCTCCTCGGCGGTCACGCCGAAGAGGTCCACGGCTCGCCGGCTCCACTGCTCGACGAGGCCGTCGGGCCCGATCGAGAAGGACGCGACCCGGATGTAGTCATAGATGGAGCCGGGCGGGCTGCTCTGCCACACGAAGCCGCTCGCCGTCTCGGATATCTCGCTCACGCGACCGTCCCCTCCAGCTCACCGCACCGGACCGGCCATGCCCGCAGTATTCAATACGGCAGGCCCCGACGGCACGACGTTCACGATCACAGGGTGGTCTCGTTCGCTTCGGGCCGAGTGCCGGTGATCGTTGTCCCTCCCTGTTTACTCACCAGGGAGAGCCAGCTCGAACCATACGGTTTTGCCCGTCCTTCCTTTGCGGGTGCCCCAGCGCCGTGCGGAACAGGCCACCAGACCGAGTCCGCGGCCCCCCTCGTCCTCCGGCCCGGCGGGCTTCTCCGTCGGGGGATCCGGAAGTGGATCCGAAACCTCCACGAGCAGTGCGGGGTGCGGGTCGGGCTCGGCACCGTCGAGGCGGGGGCGGACCAGACGGACGCCGATCGGCCCGGAGGCGTACCGCAGGGAGTTGGTCACCAGCTCGCTGACCAGCAGGACGGTCACATCGCCGAGGGCCGCGTCGAGCTCCCAGGCCCGCAGGGTCTCGCGCACCGCGTGGCGGGCGGTGCGCACGGCATTGGCCTCTGCCGGGAAGGTCCACTCGGCACAGTCGCCGTCGGTGTCGATCACACCCGATCACTTCCCCAGCCGCGTGTCAGCAGGAAGGCCCACGTCCCCTTCCAGGGGATCAATCAGGACATACCCGCTATTTGGTGCGGGATATCGTGTCGGGCGCAGCCATGGGCGCATGGTGGCACGAACGGCGTAGGGACTCAGTCGTGCGCTCCGTCGGCGGGAGCCTGCGGGAGCCGCAGCGCGGCCTCGGCGACGGCCGGGCGGTCCTGGTCGAGCCAGTCGACCGAGTCCAGCTCGCGCCGGGAGAGCCAGCGCAGTTCATCGTGGTCCTCCAGCGGACGGGGCACACCGGAGAGCAGGCGGGCGGTCCACACCCGCAGAACGTATCCCGGCTTCAGCGGCCACTCGCCGGGGATCCGCTCGCCCGGTTCGGCCTCGACGCCGAGCTCCTCGCGCAACTCCCTGACCAGGGCCTCTTCAGGGCTCTCGCCCGGTTCGAGCTTGCCGCCGGGGAGTTCCCAGCGGCCGGCGAGCTCGGCGGGGGCGCTGCGGCGCGCGGCGAGCAGGCGCCCCCGGTCATACACGGCCCCCGCGACGACGACCACGACACCGGGGTCGGTGCCGCGGTGGTGCTCGGTGGGATCGGTGGGATCGGTGGCGCGTTCCGTCATGGCCGCGAGCGTAGCCGGGGCGGGACGACGGCCACCGGGCTCAGAGCGCCGGGGTGCCGATCCGCTCGACCCAGTAGAGCTGCTTGTGGCCGCGGTCGTCGAGGCTGTCCGCGATCTTCTGGGCCTCGTCCTTGGTGGCGTACCGCCCCACGCGGTAGCGGTTGCCGTTGTCGTCCTGCCGTATGACAAGCCAGGGAAGAACAACGCCACTGTCAGTCATCAGGCCTCTCCCTCTGCCGGTCCGGCCGTCTCCAACGATCTCCGGGAAACCGCAATCCGCATATGCCGGAGCTTACGCCTGACCTTCACACAGCGGATATGCCTTTTCACAAAGAGATACGAACTGGCCGGTAACCGACGGAGGGAGGCCGAAGCCCACGCCCCTGGAGCGGACCAAGGAGGGGCGCCAGGGAGGCATGAGGAAGAAGGAGGGAGGGAGGCGGGGCCGGCAGTGGAGGGAGGGTGCGGGCGTGACGGCTCGTCGCGCGGCCGTGGCCGCCGGGCGGTCACGCGGTCCGAGGCGCCGTCAACTCGCTCTGAACGCCTCCCGCCGTCGACTCGCCGTGAACGCCACCCGGGCGGCCTGACGGCTCATCGGGTGGCACACACCCCCGGGACCCGGGGGCGAGAGGGGGACGTGCCGGCTCAGCGGACCGGCAGGTGGTACGAGATGCGATAGCGGTCGGCGGGGACCACGACGTCCGCCGTCTCGACGGCCCGCCCCGAGGCGTAGTACGTCCGCTCCACGACCATGACCACATGGCCCGGCACGCCACCGAGCGCGAGGAGCTCCTCGGCGAGGCCGGGGCGGGCGCCGACCTCCTCCACCACGTTGTCCACGACCACGTCGATGGCCGCCATCCGCTCGACGACACCACAGCCGCCCAGCGGACCCTCCTCCGGCAGCATCACCGGCGTCCGGCCGGTGACCGCGAGGGGCTCCCACGAGGTGGAGACCATCATGGGCTCACCGCCGTCCCGGTACACGTACCGCGTGCGCATCACGCGCTCCCCCGGCTCGATGTCGAGCCGGGCGGCCACCTCGACGCTCGCCGGCTCCTGCTCACTGCTCGACTCCCAGGTCCCCCGCGCCCCTTCGGCGGCCTGCTCCTGCCGGAAGGGCGTGGCACCGGACGACGGGCGGTAGCCGGAGCGGGCGATCCGGCGCGGCACCGGACGCTCCCGCACATACGTCCCCGAGCCGGAGCGGCCCTCCACGAGCCCCTCGGCCATGAGCACCTTGCGGGCCTCCAGCGCGACGGTGTCCGAGACTCCGTATTCCTCGCGGATGCGCGCCTGCGACGGGAGACGGGTGTGTGGCGGAAGCGAGCCGTTGGCGATCTTCTCCCGCAGATCGCTCGCCACGCGCAAGTAGGCGGGCTGCTCACCGAACGTCACTGGACACTCCCCTCAGGTTGACTGACAGCTACAGACTGACAACCGAGGGTCGCGATTCGCAAGCATGGGCCAAAGTTTCACTCGATGTGATGACGCGCCGGTCGCAGGCCTTGCTACCTGCGGTCACCGGGAGTAGGCGAGGTTCGGGCGGCGCCACACCCTCGCCGCACCCCGTCACACCTCTTGACCTCTATTGGTACAGACCAATACGTTCCTGCCTGTACGGCACTCTCGCGGCCGTCTCACACGGCCCCTCCCGCACGGCCCCTCCCGCACGGCCCCATCCCGCACGGCCCCTCCCGCACGCGCCATCCCGCCTCGCACAGGAACGAGCCCATGCGCCCCAGAGCCCTGACCAAGCTGACCTTCGGCGCCGCCGCCGCGGCCACCCTCGGCCTTCTCGCCACCCTGGCCCCCACGGCCGAAGCGCACCAGCCCTCCCCCACCTCCTCCGCCTCCTCCGCCGGCCACTCCCTGAAGCGCATCGGGTACTTCACCCAATGGGGCATCTACGGACGGGACTTCCAGGTCAAGGACCTGGAGACCAGCGGCACGGCCGCGAAGCTCAGCCACATCAACTACGCCTTCGGCGTCGTCGGCCCGAACGGCAAGTGCCTCATGGGCAACGAGCCCGGCTCCGACCCGTGGGCCGACTACGTGCGCCCCGTCGACACGGCCGACTCGGTGGACGGCGTCGCCGACACCGCCGAGCAGCCCCTCGCCGGCAACTTCAACCAGCTGCGCGAGCTGAAGGCGGAGAACCCGGGCCTCAAGGTCATGATCTCGCTCGGCGGTTGGAGCGGATCGGCCCACTTCTCCGACGCCGTGCGCACCGACGCCGGCCGCAAGGCGCTGGTCGCCTCCTGCATCGACACGTACATCAAGGGCAACCTGCCCGTCGACGGCGCCCGCGGCGGTGCCGGCGCCGCCGCCGGCGTCTTCGACGGCATCGACCTGGACTGGGAGTGGCCCGGCTCGGAGGGCGCCCCCGGGAACGTGATCCGACCCGAGGACAAGCCCAACTTCACCAAGCTCGTACGGGAGTTCCGCACCCAGCTCGACGCCTACGGGCGCTCGCTGCCGAAGCGCAAGCGCTACGACCTCAGCGCGTACGTGCCCACCGCCCCCGCCAAGATCGACGCGGGCTTCGAAGTCGCCAGGATCATGCGGGACTTCGACTTCGTGAACCTCCAGGGCTACGACTTCCACGTCTCCGGCGAGACGACGACGGGCCAGCAGTCCGCGCTCTTCGCCAAGAACGACTGGAGCGTCGACGGGACCGTGAAGTCCTGGCTGAGGCGCGGCGCCCCCGCCCACAAGCTCGTCGTCGGCATGCCCTTCTACGGCCAGGGCTGGACCGGCGTCACCGGCGGCGGCGACGGACTCGGGCAGCCCGCGGCCGCCCCGGCCCCGGCCACCTGGGCGGCCGGTTCCGAGGACTACAAGCACCTGAAGAAGCTCGCCGACTCCGGCGCGTACAAGCTCTACCGCGGGCAGAAGAACGGCCACGCGTGGCTCTTCGACGGCACCACGCTCTGGACCTACGACGACCCCACCGTGCTGCGCACGAAGGCGTCCTACGTCCGCCAGCGGGGCCTCGGCGGCGCCATGGTCTGGTCGCTGGACGGCGACACCCCCGACGGTGAGCTGATCACCGCGATCGACCGGGGCCTGACCCGGCGCTAGGGGGTGTCCGGAAAGTAGCGCCGTCTGCCCGCAGGGCAGGGCCCGCGCCGTCAGTTCCAGCGGACCAGCGAGACCCGGTGGTCGTCCGCGCCGTCGATGGGCAGGTCGAGCGCGGCGACCTTCACCGGCTGGGCGCCCGGGGTGGCGAACTCCGAGCGGTACAGCACCCACTGGTCGTGGGCGTTCCGGGACAGGAACACGAAGCTCTTGCCGTCCGGGGAGGGCGTCGGGTCCGAGGCGTTCCGGTCGCTCTCGGGCAGCAGTTCCACGATCTTGGTGACGCGCTGGTGGTCCGGGCTGAAGGTGAGCTGCGTGAGGCTGTCGTAGTGGCAGACCAGTGTGGTGTCGTCGCGCCAGAAGGCGGGGTTGCAGTTCTCCGGCTTGTCGTTGTTCCCCTTGCCGAGGGCCGCCGACTCGAACTGCTTGAGGTGCTGGTCGCCGCCGATGTTCGGCCGCCACAGCCCGAGCCCCTCGCTGTCGTTGTGGATCGCGACGACACCGGAGGGCGAGATCGGCGACTGGTACCCGTCGGCCGCCAGGATCGTCCTGGCCATGGCCCCGCCCTTGGCCAGGCGGGCCCCGATCTGCTCGTACGGCACCGACTTCTGGGTAGCCGGACCACCCTTGGCGTCCCGGAAGTACATCGGCTCGCTCGAACCTATGTGATCGGGGTCGGAGTTGTACCAGAGCTCGTCCGTCTCAGGGTGGAAAGCGACGTCCTCCACGCCCAGGTCCTTGCCGAAGGCGTCCGGGTCGGGCGGTGCGATCTCCTGGCCCGTCGCCGTGTCGACGGCGGCGGCCCGGGAGCTGTCGGAGATGCCCGCGAGCATCGAGAGGTCCTTGCTGAACGCAGAGGTCGCCGGCTTCGTCGGGCCGTCGCCCTCGCAGCCGGACGCCGGCTCGAAGTCGCTCGGCGTCACGGCGTAGCGCTCCGCGACCAGCTTCCCGTCCTTGGCGGAGTACGAGCGCAGCGTCACCCCGAAGACGGTGTCGCCCTGGCTGTCCGGCCGGTCCGTGCAGAACATCACCGAGACGGTGCCCTCCTGCCCGAGGGGCGCCTTCTTGACGTCAGCAACGCCCTTGGAACCCCCCTCGGGGGCGTCGCCGAGCGCACCGCCGAGGCCGGTGTCTCCGCTCTCGCCACACGCGCTCAGCAGCAGCGTCGCCGCCGCGAGGGCCAGTCCTGACCTGAACCGTCGTCCCACCGTGATTCCCCGTTTCTTTGCTCATGCATAGTTCTGGCATGATCATTCAACCAGCCCGGGGAGGGGCTCAGTTCACCGTCTCAGGCCGCGCTTCCCGGAGCGTCCGCCACGGGCGGGGTGTCCGTCAGGCCGAGCCCGGCCCGCGCCTTCGCGCCCAGGTCTCCGGGCAGGGAGTCCCAGGCCGGCTCGTACGCCTCCCAGTAGGCGTCGGCGTCGGCCGCCCCTGCCAGCTTCCGCCACTTCCGCGAGGCCGCCGCGAGTTCCTTGTCGAGGGCCTCGACCGGGGCCGTGGAGGCGCCGGGCCAGTCGTGCGCCCCGAGTCCCGCGCGGGCCCCGTCGATCGCCGCGAGCATCTCCCCCGACCACGCCTTGTTGGCCTGGAAGTCCTCGTCGGGGTCCTCGGCCGGCTCCCGGTCGCCCACCGTCTCGATCGGGTTGACGCTCTTCAGGAAATGCTCCTGGTCGGCGGTCAGCGTGCTGGCGTCGGACCGCACCGAACCACTGAAGCGCCCGGTCTCGCTCCCGAACGCGCAGGTCACCGTCCGGTCGCCGAAGCGCCAGCTCTGGGCGCTCGGCATGTAGTAGAACACCAGCACGTCCACGGGGACGGCCCAGGTGTCCAGCGCGTAGGCGGAGTTGATCGCCTCGCAGCGCTTCTCCGACACCGCTTCCAACTCGGACTCGCCGGGCCACTTGTCGTAGCCGGTCAGCTTGAAGGTGCCGGTGGCCTCTCCGTCGTGCGGCTTCGCGCAGTCGACGATCTCTACCTCCGTCGCGTAGTCCTCCAGCTTGCCCTCGTCGCCGAAGCACTGCCCGGCGCGCAGCGAGAACGGGGACTTGGTGCGCGACGCCTCGTTCACGCCCTTCCTGAAGCCGTCCACGGCCGAGCCGATGGCGCCGGTCACGAGGCCGGCGGTGATCAGCAGGGTGCTGACGAGGGAGAGGACGATGCCCGTGACGGCGATCCCCTTGCCCGCCTGGCCCTTCTTCCTGATCTGCGGGAGGGCGATCACGCCGAGGAGCATCCCGAGCGGCGGGAGGCAGCAGACGATGCCGGAGACGAGGGAGGCGATGGCGAGCCCGTTGGTGGTGCGCCGGGGCTGCCCGTACGGGCCGGGGGCGCCGGGCATGCCGGGCACGCCGGGCTGTCCGTAGGGGCCGGCCGCGTACGGCCCCCCTGGCGAGGTGTACGGGCCGGGGGCGGGCCATCCCTGGGACGACGGGGGCTGCTGGGGCGGCTGGGTCGGCTCCACGGCTGGCGTGCTCCTGTTGGGGCGACTGGTGCGAACAGACGAACGAGCGCGCATCGTACGTGGTCGGCCGCCCCGCCGCCCGACCCGGGTGTGCCGAAGGGGTGGTCGCCGGCCGGCGACCACCCCTCGGTGTGAGACGTGGATCAGAACGCATCAGACCGGATCAGAGCCGATCGGAGCGATGAGAGCGACGAGAGCCGTCGGAGCGGATCGGAGGAGCTCCGAGCCGATCAGAACTGCAGGGCCCAGGAGTCGATCTTCCCGGTGTCGATGGACGCGTTGTCCGTGACCCGGAGCTTCCACGTGCCGTTGGCGACCTCCGAGGAGGCGTTCACGGTGTACGTGGTGTTGATGTTGTCCGAGCTGCCGCCCGTGCCGAAGCCCTTCAGGGTGTACGCCGAGCCGTCGGGGGCGATCAGCTGGACCTGGAGGTCACCGATGTAGGTGTGGACGATGTTCACCGGCACCTGGAGGGTGGCGGGGGCGTTGCCCGTGACGCCGCTGACGGTGACCGGGGACTCGACGGTCGCGTTGTCGGCGATGGCGTAGTCCGCGGTGTTCTCGAACTTCTTGCCGGGGGGCGGGGTGGTGCCGCCGCCACCGACGAACAGCAGCCGGTTCGGGGAGCCGGTGCCCGGGTTGGTCACCACGTTCGGCGTGGCGGCGTTCACCAGGGCGGTGCCGACCTGGGCCGGGGTGGCGGTCGGGTTGTCCCCGAGGTACACCGCGGCCGCGCCGGCGACGTGCGGCGACGCCATCGACGTACCGGAGATGGTGTTGGTGGCGCTGTCGCCGGTGTTCCACGCCGAGGTGATGTTGGAGCCCGGGGCGAAGAGGTCCAGGACGGTGCCGTAGTTCGAGAAGCTGGAGCGCGCGTCGGTGTTGGTCGTGGAGCCGACCGTGAGCGCCTCGGTCACACGGGCCGGGGAGTAGTTCGACGCGTTGGCGTTGCTGTTGCCGGCGGCGACGGCGTACGTGACGCCGGACGCGATCGAGTTGCGGACGGCCGTGTCGAGGGTGGAGTCGGCGCCTCCGCCGAGGCTCATGTTGGCGACGGCCGGCTTGACGGCGTTCCGGGTGACCCAGTCGATGCCCGCGACGACGCCGGCGGTGGTGCCGGAGCCGTTGTTGTCGAGCACGCGGACGCCGACGATCTTGGCCTTCTTGGCCACGCCGTAGGCGGTGCCCGCGACGGTACCGGCGACGTGGGTGCCGTGGCCGTTGCCGTCCTGCGCGACGTTGTCGTTGTCGACGGCGTCGAAGCCGTTGAAGGCGCGGCCGCCGAAGTCGCTGTGGGAGATCCGCACACCGGTGTCGATGATGTACGCGGTGACGCCCTGGCCCGCGGTGTCCGGGTAGGTGTAGCTCTGGTTCAGCGGAAGGGCCCGCTGGTCGACGCGGTCCAGGCCCCAGGACGGCGGGGAGGGCTGGGTGGCGTCGATCTTGAAGACACGGTTCTGCGCCACGGACTTCACGGCGGGGTCGGCCGCGAGCTTCCTCGCCTGCGCCTCGGAGAGCTCGACGCTGTAGCCGTTGAGCGCGGAGGTGTACGTCTTCTTGATCTTCGCGCCGTACTCGGCGGCGACCGCGCGGCCCTCGGCGGTCTCGGCCTGCGCCGACTCCTCCAGGGTGACGATGTAGCTGCCCGCGATCGCGCCTTCGGCTCCGGCGTTCTCGATGACGCCCTCCGGGGCCGCCGGTGAGGCGACGGCCGGGAAGGTGGAGGCGGAGCCGAGGGCGAGGGCGGCGACGGCTATGGCCGCTGCGGTGGCGATTCTGCGGCGCGAATCACGCATCACTGACATGTGAGGGGTCCTCCTCATTGGTGGTGCGCTGCTGTGGGGGTACGGCAGGGACATGACAAGACGACGCATCGGTCGCGCCGCCCTCGAAGTCCGGCTACCGAGCGAAAGATTGACCGATCCATAGGAATCTCACAAGAGCTATCGCCACCCCGTAACACCCGTGCCACACGGCTGACATGCTGATCTTCATGACCGCCTACGTGTGCCCCCGCTGCCTGATCCACTCCCCCGACGACGCGCTCACCTGGTGTTGTCCGAAGTGCCGTGGCCCCTGGGACCTGGACTTCACGCCGGCACCGGCGTCGCTGCCGCCACTCACGTCCCTCGCGTCACGTGTGAATTCCTTGTGGCGGTACACGGAGGCACTGCCTCCCATGCCGTGCGGAGCCGAGGTGACCCTCGGCGAGGGCCGCACGCCCCTCGTCCCCCTCACGGAGTCGGTTTCGGCCAAACTCGACTTCCTCATGCCGACCTTGTCCTTCAAGGACCGGGGCGCCGTGATGCTCGCCGCGCACGCCCTGCGCCTGGCGCGGGCCGGAGGCCTCGACCGGGTCGTCGCCGACAGCAGCGGCAACGCCGGCACGGCGATCGCCGCGTACGGGGCACGGGCCGGACTCGACTGCCTCGTGTACGTGCCCGAGGGGACGTCCCCGAAGAAGCTGGAGCAGATCCGGGCGCACGGAGCCCGGGTCGTCGAGGTGCCCGGCGACCGCGAGGCCACGGCCCGGGCGGCGCGCGAGGCCGCCGACGCGCCCGGCACGTTCTACGCCTCGCACGTCTACAACCCGTACTTCCTGCACGGTACGAAGACCTATGTGTACGAGCTCTGGGAGGAGCTCGGCGGCCGCCTCCCCGACACGATCGTCGTGCCCGTCGGCAACGGCACGCTGCTCCTCGGCGCCGCCCTCGCCCTCGACGAGCTGCACCGGCAGGGCCTCACGGAGACCCGGCCGGCCCTCGTCGCCGTCCAGGCCGAGGCCGTCTCCCCACTGGCGGCCGCCTTCCACGCGGGCGCGGACGACATCGCCGCCCCCGCCCCCGCCCACCCGACCCTCGCCGAGGGCATCGCGATCCCGGCCCCGCCCCGCGCCCGCCGGATCCTCCGGGCGGTACGCGAGACGGGCGGCACGTTCCTGACGGTGTCCGAGGACCAGATCCGCACCGCCCAAAGGGACTTGGCGGCCCGGGGTCTCTTCGTCGAGGCGACGGGCGTGGCCTGCTGGGCCGCGGTCACCGCCACCGCACCGCGCCCCGGACTCACCGTGGTGCCGCTGTGCGGGGCGGGCGCGAAGACGGGGCTGGTCGCCTGAGCGAGGGCGGCTCGCGGGCCCCGACTGGACCCGCCCCTCAGCAGGTCCGTCCGCGGTCCGCGACGGTGGATCGGAACTCGTCGACGGTGGATCAGAACTCGTCGGCGCCGTTGCGGAGTTCGTGCGTCCAGTAGCCCGTCTTGGCGGCGGACTCGTTGACCGCGAGGCCGCCGGCGGGGGCCTTGACGACGATGCTGCCCTCGGCCGGGCCGTCGGTGGCGAAGAGGTTCACGTTGAAGCTCTTCACGACCTTGTTGCCCTCGCCCACGCCGCCGAGCGCGACCCGCACGTTGGCGTAGGCCGGGGCGCCGGGCTGCAGGACGACCGGGGCGGCGGGCTTGCTCTTCGCGACCGCCGGGACGTCCTTGGCCGTCTGGATGTCGCCGAAGGCGATCAGCGGGTACTGGAGGAGGGTGCAGGAGCGGCCGGAGGTGTTGGTGGCCGTGAGGGTGATGTGCTCGGTCGGGACCTCGTCCGCCTTCGCCGCGGTGATCCTGATGTCGCCGTAGGCGCAGGCCGGGGCCTTGGCACCGGTGGACGCCTTGGTCTTGGTGTTCGTCTTGGCGGCGGTCTTGCCGCCGGTGGAGCTCTTGCCGCCGGTGCCGGTGGCGGAGGCCTCGCTCACGCCTTCGGAAGCGGAACCTCCGGAGGTGGAGCCGCCGTCCGTGGACCCGCCCGCCGTGGACCCGCCCGCCGTCCCGGCCGCGGCGTCGTCGCCCGTACCGGTGTCCGCCGCGCCCGAGTCCTGCCGCGACTGCGAGCTGCTCGCGCTCCCGGCGTCCTTGGCACCGGCGCCGGTGTCGCCGCCACAGGCGGTCAGGCCCAGCGAGAGGGCGGTGACGGCGGCGGCCAGGACAGTTGCCTTGATGGTCGTGCGCATGGTGGTTCTCCCCCGTGAAACGGTCGGTCGACGCGGTACGTCCGTACTGCGTGCTGCGTGCTGTATCCAGCTTCCGACCCGGCGCTGCCGTCCCGCTTGCGTACCGCTAACGATCCGCTGACAGCCGCGAAAGCTGCTCCGCCGCCCGCGCGGAGCCCTCGGTGAAGCCGGCCGCGTCGGCCGCCGCGATGGCTCGTTTCAGCTGGTCGGCGGCCTCGTCGAGACGGCCGATGCCGGCCAGCGCCTCGCCCCGGACGATCTGCAGCTGTGCCCGGACGACCACCGCGTCGGTGGCGACCAGTTCCCCCGCGCGAACGGTGTGCGCGAGCGCCTCGTCGTACTCCCCGGCCTGCAGGCAGTGCGTCGCCAGGTGCTGGAGGGTGAGCACCTGGGTGGACGGATGGGCGGCGCGGTCGGCGAGCGAGACCGCGTGGACCATGAGCAGCCCGGCGCGCTCGCGCTCCCCGGTGGAGTCCAGGACGGCGGCGTAGTTGACGTACGCGATGGCCTCGCTGACGGTGTCCCCGGCCCGGGCGGCGAGGATCGGCGCCTTCTCCAGGTGGACGAGCGCCTCGGCGTCCCGGCCCTCCTCGTGCAGCACCCACCCGAGGAGCGCCCGGGTCCGCGACTGGGCGTCGAAGTCGCCCTCGTGCTCGGCGGAGACGAGCCCGGCCTCCAGGAGCGGCGTCCAGCCGTCCCCGATCCGCATGAGCATGAGCGGCCACATCACGAGGGCGAGCCGCCAGGCCCGGTCGTGGTGGCCCAGCGCCGCCGCGGCGGCCACGGCGCCCTCCAGGGCGGGGCGTTCGGCCGCGTACCAGTCGAGGGCCGCCGCACGGTCCTCGAACTCCCGGGTGGCGGCGGGCCGGCGGGCGTCGGCGGGCAGCGAGTAGCAGGGCTGGGAGCCCGGTTCGGCGGCGGCGTCGGCGGCGAGCCCGGTGTAGAGGTAGTGGTCGAGGAGGCGGGGCAGGCCCTCGGGGTCGGCGTCGGGGGCGATACGGCGGGCGTAGAGGCGCACGAGGTCGTGCGGGGTCCAGCGGCCGGGCACGGCCTCGGTGAGGAGGTGGGCGGCGGCGAGCCGGTCCAGATCGGCCGAGGCGTGCCCGGGGGACGTGCCGGCGAGCGCGCCCGCCGCGAAGCGGTCCAGGTCGGATCCGGTGTGCAGGCCGAGCGCGCGGAACATCCGGGCGGCGGAGTCGGGCAGTTGCTGCACGGTGAGGCGGAGCGCGGCGGAGACGCCGACGTCCTCCACGTCGAGGAGGGTCAGCCGCACCTGCTCGTCGGCGAGTTCGCCGACCATCGCGTCGAGCGTCCACTGCGGGCGTTCGGCGAGCCGGGCGGCCGTGACGCGCAGCGCGAGGGGCAGTCCGTCGCAGAGTCCGGCGAGCCGCGCGGCTGCGGCGGGTTCGGAGGCGACCCGCGCCTCGCCGAGCACGGTGGCGAGCAGGGCGGTGGAGGCGGCGGGCGGCAGGTGACCGAGCGGCACGGGGCACGCGGCGTCGGAGGCGATGAGTCCGCTGAGCCGGTCGCGGCTGGTGACGACCGTCGCGCAGAGGTCGCCGCCGGGGAGCAGCGGTCTGACCTGCTCGGAGGAGCGGGCGTTGTCGAGGACGACGAGCAGGCGGCGGCCGGCCGTGAGGGAGCGGAAGAGCGCGCCCCGCGCGTCGGCGGCCTCCGGTATCCGCAGCGCCGGGACGCCGAGCGCGAGCAGGAACTCGCGGAGGACGGCGGCGGTCTCGGGCGCCGGGGTGTCGCTGAAGCCGCGGAGATCGGCGAAAAGTCGACCGTCGGGGAAGCCCGCGCGGCGCTCGTACGCCCAGTGGACGGCGAAGGCCGACTTGCCGACGCCGGCGGGTCCGGTGACGAGGCAGAGGGGTGCGACCACGCCGCCGACGGCCCGGTCGAGGGCGGCCAGCTCGGCGCCCCGGCCGGTGAATCCGCGCGGCGCGCGCGGCAGCTGCTCCGGCGCGGCGAAGGGGACGGACGCCTCGACCGGGAGGGCCGGGCGGGGGACACGGGCGGCGGGCTCGGCGGCGCGCAGGAGCGTCGCGTACGCCTCGGCGAGCGCCTCGCCGGGGTCGACGCCGAGCTCGTCCGCGAGCAGCCGGCGCGTGCGGTGGTACCAGTCAATGGCGTCCGACTGGCGTCCCGCACGGCCGAGCGCCAGCATCAGCGCGGCGGCGAGGGATTCGCGCAGGGGGTGGGCGACGGCCTCGGTCCGGAGCACGGCGGCGGCCCGTCCGTGCTCGCCGAGCGCCCCGTAGGCCGAGGCCAGGGCCTCCACGGAGGACAGCCGCAGCTCCTCGAGCCCCCCGGCCGCCGCCTCCAGCGGCCGGCTGTGCACGGTCCCGGTGAGCGCGGGACCCTGCCAGTACGAGAGCGCCTCGCGCAGCATCCGCACGGCGTCACCGGGCCGTCGCTGCACCCCGGCGAGCGCGACGAGCTCCTCGAAGCGGTGGGCGTCGACGAGCGATTCCGGCATGCGCAGCACATACGCCGACCCCTGGGTGGCGAGCTCGACGCCGTACGCCTCCGCCCCGTGCTCGGCGAGCAGCGCCCGCAGCCGCGAGACGTGCCCCTGGAGGACGGTCTTGGCGTGCGTGGGCGGCTCGTCCTCCCACAGGGCGTCGATCAGCTGCGTCACGTTCACCGCGCCGTTGGGCCGCAGCAGGAGCATGGCGAGCAGACTGGACCGCTTGGCGGGCCCCAGGGCTACGTCGCCGTCCTCCGTCACCAGCGCAACGGAGCCGAGCAGCCGGAACTCCACCTTTTACCTCCGCAATCCCTTGTCCCCCGTCCCCCGATCCCCAGCAGACGAGGATACGTGGGGTAAGAGGGGCGCCCGCGACGTGAAGTTCCCCGAACCGGCGCTCGCCGTCCGAATCCGCACGGGCCCACCGCGAGGAGAAGAGGAGAACCGGCCGGCTGCGTTCAGACGACCGTCGTCGGACAGCGGTCGAGGAGGGCGTGCATGCGGGAGACGGGGAGGGAGGGGTTGGCCGCGGCGCCCTCCGCTGTGCGGGGATCGGCGAGGAGGGTCTCCAGGGCCTGCGGTGACAGGTTCGGGTTCGCGGCGGCTGCCCGGGACACCGAGGCGTCGGGGTCGTCCACCGGAGGGTCGGGCAGGGCGGGATCGGCTGCGGCCAGGGCGCGCACCTGCGGATCCGGGTGGCCGATGAGATGGGTCAGTCCGGTGCGGGGGAACGCGGGCAGGGTCAGCAGGTGCGGACGGTGGGCGGGGCGGGTCACGAAGACGTCCAGGAGGAGGTGCGGCGGAGCCGGCGGGTGGTGGCAGGCCAGCCTGATCCGTACCTCCTCGTCCTCGTCCCGCGCGAGCGCCTCGACGAGTTCCGCGGGCAGGCCGGGCCAGGTCGCCGCGACCCGGCGGAGCACCGGCTCCTCGGACACCGCGCAGGCGGCGAACCAGTCGGCCGACGGTTCGACGTCCGGGCCGGTGTCCGGCTCGATGATCGGGCAGACGCAGTCGGGACCGTGCCCGACGAGCCGGATCGCCCCGTACTCGCCCCACGTGCGGGGGAAGGGGTGAAGACGCATGCGCATGCGCACGTACGCGTCCGGGTCCTGCCCCAGCTCCGCCACCAGTTCCGGTGCCAGGTCGGGCCGGGCGGCGACTTTCGCGCGGATCCCCGGCTCGGGGTGGCGGGCGAGCCGGGCGACGGCGGGGGCCGGGGTGTGCGGGTTCCGGGTCAGGGGCTCCACCGTGCCGTCCGCGAAGCACCGCTCGACGAGCGCGGGGGACAGGGCGCACGTGCCGAGCACATGCTCCCTGCTGAGCGAGCCGATGGACGGCAGCTCGGCCTCCACCCGTTCCGGGTCCAGCACCCAGCCCGCCTCCCGCGCCGCCTCACGGACCGCGGGATCGGGATCGTCGAGGAGCCCCGCCCGCTCCACCGGGGTGAGCGACTGCCACCGCCAGGTGGCCCGTATCCGGAGTTCGGGATGCTCGCGGCCGGCCATGGAGCGGTAGAAGGACTGCGGGATCTGCCGGGACGATTCGAGCTGTGCCTTGATCTCGCTCGCGGTGAGCATGCGGTCCTCGCCGCCGTCCTCGGCGGTCAGGAGGGTGGCGATGATGCCGTCCGGCAGTGGCCGGACCCGTCGGGGGCGGGGAAGGGGGCCGCCGGCCAGCCACCAGCGGACGATCCCCGACGGGTCCTTCGCCAAGGGGGCGAGCCGCGCAGGGTCGACGTGCCGGTTACGGGCGAGCGCGCGGCGGATGCCCTTGTCCGGATGGCCCAGGGCAGCGTCGGTGACGGCGTCGGGCAGCTCACGCCCCTCGCACATCGACGGCCCGACCGCACTGTCCACCAGACGTATCAGCAGGTCGGAGGGCGCCGCCGGATTGAAGGCGAGGCCCCGCAGCCACGGTTCACGCAGAGAGTCGGACACCGCGTCATCCTGCCACCCACCGCGCGCACCGAGCCCGACACAGGCCCCCCACCCACGAGACACCCACGAGGCACCGACGACGAAGGGACCGCCCCTTGGAGGGGGCGGTCCCTTCGACCCTGCGTGCATGCGACGCGCTCGGCGAATCGCCTGCCGTTCGGCAGCGAACAGGTCAGACGTTGAAGCGGAATGTCTGCGGACTGATCCTGACCTGCGGCGGAGCCTCCTCCAAGGCCCTGACCTGGGATTTCCCGGTTGGCATGTGTTGGCTCCCGACGGCCGTTTACGAGTGTCCTGCGGACTGGCTGCGGACTGGCCGGGGATCCCGAGGCAGAGAAATCCATGGCACACCGGCGGGACCTGCCACGAGACTGCGCAGGTGAGCGACTCCCACCCCTGCCCGTGCTGCGGGCACCGCGTGCTGGGCGAGATACCCGGCTCGTACGAGATCTGCCCCGTCTGCTTCTGGGAGGACGACGGGGTCCAGTTCCGCTGGCCCACCATGGCCGGCGGGGCGAACAAGGTCTCCCTGATCAAGGCCCAGCGCAACTACCAGGACTTCGGCGCCTGCGACGAGCACGGCCGCCGGTTCGTCCGCCCGCCGGCAGAGAACGAGCCGCTCGACCCCGCCTGGCGCCCCATCGACCTGACACGGGACTCCTTCGAGGACTGGGCGGCCCAGGACCGTGCCCCGTGGCCCGACGACCACTCGGTGCTCTGCTGGTGGCTCCCCACCTTCTGGCGCCGGGACCACTCCGCGTCATGACCTCCCATATCGAGACGCTCGTCCAGCGGCTCGACGGCAAGGCCGACGAGTCCTACGACGCCCGCGCGGAGCTGATCTGGATCGGCGCCGACGCCATACCCGCCGTCATCAACGGCCTGCCTTCCCTCGGCGGCTTCGGTCAGCTGACCGCCATTGAGGTCTTCGAGGAGGTGGGCGATCCCCGTTGTGGCCCCGCTCTCATCGGCCTGCTGGACAGCGACAATCCGACCGTCCGCGAATGGGCGGCCATGGCCCTGGCGAGCCTGGAGATCGACGGCGCCATCGAGCCCCTGCGCCGCGCCTACCGCGCCTGCCTGGAACGGGCGACCCCACCGGGCTGGACCGAGTCCGTCGGCATCCGCTGGGCGCTGACCGAACTAGGCGCCCGTAGCCCTGTCGTCCCCCCACTCACCGCACGTGTACGAGCCACCGCCGCAGATGACGCCCCTGGCTGGCCCTCGACCCACTTCACCGAGATCATCAACGACCTCGCCGACCATGCCCAGGTGATCCTCTACTCCCAGTTCTGGCGCGTGGACGCCGGCGGCACGTACGGCATCTCCGGCACTGGCCTGGACTGGGAACTCGACTGGACCGCGCCCTGGGCACATCTGGTCGAAGAGTCCCGCACCTGGTCCCTGCTGGAAGCCTCCGAAGCACCTGTCGGCGACAACATCTTCGTCGCCCCCACCTGGATCGACCGGACCGACCTGCACCCGGAGAGGTGACCGATGCCGTCCCAGCACCCCGAGGAGATCGGCTACGGCCATGTGATCGAGAGCTACGTGACGAGGACGTACGGCGGCCTCCCGCGCTATCTCGCACTGAATGGCGGGCGGTTCCTGGGCCCCCGGTGGTGGCACACCACCCGCTTCACCCGACACCTGCTGAATGACGCCGCCGCGATCACCGACGAAGAACTGGAAGCTCTCCTCGGGTACGAATGGCGCTCGCGCCTCACCGCCGCCTGGCTGATCGGCGTCGACCGCCGCGAACGGTTCCGGGCACGCATCGGCGACCTGCTCCTGGCCAGCGAGGTCTGCTACTCCGGCAGCGCCTACTGCTTCGCCCTGGCCCGCTTCGGCACCCACGCCGACGCCGAGATCCTCACCGCCTATCTCGACCACTACCTTCCCCGCACCGACCTCCACTACGACCAGCCCGCCGCCCTAGGTGCCCTCCTCCGCCTCGACGCCCTCCTCGGCGCCCACCACGCCGACCGCTTCACAGAGCCCGACGGCCTCTGGGACGAGTGGGTCAAGGGCGTGGGACGCCTCGGCTACCCCAGCCACATCCCCGCCGAACAGCGCCGCTGGACGGACCTCCAATGCGAGTTCGCCAACGGCTGGCGACGCCTGTAGGTCGCGTGCAATCACTGCCCCCAGGCCCCCTAGTTCCCACCAGTTAAGGGCCTGAACAAGCCAAACGCACACAGGAAAGCCGGTTCTGCCCGACGATGGAAATGCGGAAGACCGCCGACACGCGGAGACAGGGGGAACCATGCGCATCGACGTGCGGGTAGGGGCCGAGGCAGACGAGCTGCGTTCACTGCACCAGTGGCTGGGGGCAGACAGAGAGATCCGCAGGTCGTCCTCCTTGACACTCCAAGAGAAGCCTCCCGAGCCAGGGCAGATGGGCGGTTTGCTGGACGTCATCCAACTGGTGACTGACAACGGATGGAGCGCTGCCTCCTTCGTGGTGGCGCTGGCCGCCTGGAAGCGAACCAGGCCCCAGGACCCGCGGATCGAGATCAGGCGGGGTGACACCGTGATCGTTCTTACCCAGGGCAGCGATGCCGAGATCGAACGTGTCATTCGTGCCCTTGAGACCTCGACCGAGGATGAGGCACCTGGGACATGAGCGTGTTGCCCGACCCCGGCGCGACCCGAGCCGTGCTGATCGGCACCAGCCACTACGACCACCTGGAGTCGCTGCCGGCTGTGTCCAACAACCTGACCGCTCTGGCCGAGGCGCTGACCGGACCCGCCTCTTGGACCCTGCCGCAGGAGCATTGCACGATCCTCTCCAACCCCACGACCGCAGAGATGACCATGGCCGCAGTGCGAGCCGCAGCCGAGCAAGCGCGCGACACCGTGCTGATCTACTTCGCCGGTCATGGGCTGGTCGACCCCGAAGGGGACCTCTATCTGGCCATGCCGCAGTCCAAGCAGCAACGCGTGGAGACCGGACTGCCCTATCGGTGGATACGGCAGGCTCTCCTGAACGGCCGGGCCGATCGATGTGTCGTTGTCCTCGACTGCTGCTACAGCGGTCTGGCCCTCGGGACGATGGGCGGCCCATCAGATCTGGCCGATCAGGCGGCCGTGGAGGGAACATTCCTGCTGGCCGCTGCTGCAGAAACACGCCAAGCACTCGCCCCGCCGGACGAGACCTTCACCGCGTTCACCGGCGAGCTCCTCGACACGCTTCAGACGGGCATCCCCAATGGGCCTGAGCTGATCGACTTTGGAGCGCTGTACCGACACTTGCGCATCAGGCTGGCGGCTAAGGGGCGCCCCGACCCACAGGCGAGAGACAGGAACACCGGGGCCCGACTCGCTCTTGGCCGCAACCTGGCCTGCCTGCCGACAACCGCGACCACCCCTTCTGCCGACGGGAAGCCAGCCACAGGGCGCTCCTGGCCGAGTCCCTCGGGAATCCGCACTGTCAGGGGTTTCTTCAAGTCGTTGGCCGATGTTCGTGTGACGAGCGGTCTCACCCATCAGATGGTCAGCCAGCGTTCCGGTGGACGCATCTCGCCCGGTACCGTCAGCAGGCTCTTGAACCGCGAAAGCCTGCCCAAGACCTGGCCCACCACAGCGGCGTACCTGTCCGCCTGTGGCGTGCCAGATCAGCAGGTCGCTGAGTGGCATGCCGTCTGGACGCGGTTGCTAACGGATACGACGACCGACACCGCGCCGCACACCGTCCCGCACCCGCGCCAGCACCAGAAGCCCACTACGTTGCAGCGGTTGACCGGAAGACTATCTCGGCGAAACGGTCGCAGTCGAGATCACCGTTCAGGGAGTAGCTGAGGCAGTCGGAGACGCCTGCTGCGGAGCCGGAACAGGTGCCTCGCTGTCATCACCGAAGACCGTGTTCCAGGCAGCAATAGCCAGCAACGCCGCAGCAATCACAAGGCCCGTCGCAGGCTTCTTCACCTGCTTGGCGGCCGGCGGCCGCACCCAGTGCCCTGCCCGGTAGTAGGGCTTGTCGCTCTTCTGCGCCACTGCGCTCTCCCCCCGACAACGCTGCCTTCCGTTCCTTCGACAGTTTCGCAGCGTCCGTCCTGAGGAGAGGGCAAACGGCTGCGTCCGGCTGATTCTGTTCCCTGCAGAACCGACCGCTCTTCTGCCCGCCGGCGTACACACTGGGCACGGTCCAAGACCCACGGCAAGTAGGCGGGCTACACGTACGCCCATCCACCACTAGGGCATCCGCCGGGACGTTCAGACCTCCTCTGAGCCCGGAGAAGAGACGATGGCGGGACCTTCAGCAGGCCACCCTCAAGGCGCTGGCAAGCCACCCAAACTGCGGCTTCCGTCTTCGGATGGTCCGCAAGCCACTCGGGCCTCAGTCAGCCGTACGGTCGTGGCGAACCTGTCGAGTGAATGGCGGTAGTGGATGCTCTCCCTGAAGGAGTTGCGCAAGTAGCGGTGGAAGGACAGACGTACAGGGCCACTCGGATGAGACCCGCCCTATGATCCTCGCGTGTCGGGGAATCCAGCAGAGCACCACTACGCCCACGCCGCTGTGCGGCACTACGACGACGCCGTCTACCTCCACGACGGCAACCGCCTACCCAATGCCGATCACCATTTCGGTTTCGCGGTGGAATGTGCCCTCAAAAGCATGGTCCTGCGCTTCACGCCGGCCACCATGAACCCCAGAAAGCCGAACAAGCCTCCGGCCATACGCCCCTGGGTCGCAGATCCGGTCACGGGTAAGGCTGTCCACGACTACGGCCACCTGCCCTGGGTCACCGCCGACCTGGCCCTACTGACGCACGGCAGATCCGCCGCCCGCCTGTCCGCCGCGCTCGGCAACCTGACGGCCTTCGACTCCTGGTCAGTCGATGACCGCTACCTTGACGGCACCACAGCCGTCGAAGCGCACGTAGCGCAGCGGCGTACCGTGGCGAGGGAAATCCTCGTCCTGCACGAGCAGGCCCTGATCACCGGAAGGCTGCTGTGACTCTGTCCCCTCACCCCGTCCTTTTCGACGAGGCCCGCCCCCGTGCTCTCGGCGTCGCCTACGAGGTGGCCGCCGAGGGCTTGGACGTGCTGCTCGTGCGGGACGTGCTGGGGCGGTTCACCCTGGTTGTTGACGACCGCGGACGCCAGGCCGAGGCGGACTGGGCGGGGGCCTGGACAGAGCGGCTCGCTGCGGCCCTCCGCCCATACGCCACTGACCGGCCACTCCTACTCGCCTCCGCCCTATTTTCGGCAGACGACCTACTGAACTCTGCAAGGATCCAGCCGGACCCAGAGCACCGCCCAGGAGAAGGCCACGGCAATGTCCGTCTCCTGGACAACACCGTGGTTGGAGAAGACTGGGGGCAGGTCTCAACGCCCGCTCTCGAAATGGATGGCTCGCGTACTCATCGCACTGCCCTCTACGGCTTCAAGGGCGGTGTAGGGCGGACCACCGCCACTGCCGTCCTCGCTCGCCATCTCGCTGACCGTGGGCACATCGTCCTGGTCGTCGACCTCGATCTGGAGTCTCCTGGTGCTGGCCCACTGCTCAGTGCAGGAGCCGAGCTGCCCCGTCACGGTGTTGTTGATCAGCTTGTTGAGTCGGCTGTGCACAATGCCGCCATCCTGGACCTGGTAGCACCCACCGGCTACACCCCCCGAACCGGCCGGGGCGAGCTCTGGGTGGCACCCGCACGTGGCCAGGGCTCGGCGGGTGTGCCCTACTCCTACGTCGACAAGCTCAATCGCGTGTACGCCGACATTCCAGGCGCGGACTTCGCCGACCGCTTGGAAACCGCCGTCCGGGCCTGTGAGAGTGCCGTTGCACGGGGCAGCGAGAGTGGCCGCCGCCCGGATGTGGTGTTGCTGGACAGCCGGGCTGGTATCCACGACATCGCTGCCGTCACCATCTCCCGGCTCTGCGACCTCGCCCTCCTGTTCGGCACCGACAACAGGCAGACCTGGTCTGGCTACGGCGATCTCTTCGGGGCATGGAACGCCTCCGGCCAGGCCCGCCTCATCCGCGAGAAGCTGCGTATGGTCGCGTCCATGGTCCCGGACTCCCCGCAACGCCCCATGGATGCATACCTGAAGTCGTTCCGCGAGCACTCCTGGGAATGCTTCAGCGTGTTGTACGACGACGACGCACCCCTACTGGCGACCGGCGAGCTCCTCCCCGGGGCCTTCTCTCCTTCTCTGGAGGACGACTCGGCCCCCCACCACCCGATCCCCATTCTGTTCGAGCCGGGACTGGTTGGCCTGGACGCGGACAGCGCCCCAGGCTGGCAAGACCGCGCCTTCGTCCAGGCCGCGTACCGTGACTTCCTGGAGACCGCCATTCTCCTGATCACCGCCGAGCCGCAGAATGAAGGAACCTGATGACCACCGCATTGGGCGCCGAGGAGTATCGCGACCTCCTCTCGGACACGCTGCCCGAGGCGACCGACGCCGACACGCTCTTGCCTGACCTCCACACGTTGTTTACCCCAGACGGCCACCGAGCAGCCCTCTATGTCGATAGCACGGTCGTACGCGGTGGACGGGGCGTCGGTAAGACCTTCTGGTACCGCTCACTGCTCGACGACACTCTGCGTCAGGTCGCGGCGCAGGAGTATGGGATTGAACGGCTGCGTCGGCTCACTGTCTCAGCCGGGTACGGAGCGTCTGTTAAGCCCGACCTATACCCAGGCACAAGTGTCCTGCGGCAGCTCGCAGAGGCCAATATTCGGCCTTACGACATCTGGTACGCGGTACTACTGACGGCACTTGGCCAGCCGGAACTACGAGAGCTGGTGGAGTGGCGCGACCGGGTTGCCTGGGTACGCGCCAACCCGGGCGCGTCAGAGCGTACGGTGCAGCAGGCCGACCAACAGGCTCAGGAGGAGGGCACCACCCACCTGATTCTCTTTGACGCCCTGGAACACCTCCACCGGGTACGCGCCCAGGCAGACCGCCTTGTCAGTGGCATCCTGGAGCTGGCCCTCGCAATGCGTCTTGGTACCCGCAACATCCGCTTCAAAGTTTTCATCCGCCCCGACATGTTCGACGGCGCCCTGCTCCATTTCCCCGACGCGTCCAAGCTGACAGCCAACGCCGCCAGCCTCTCCTGGTCCCGCGCGAGTCTGTACGGGTTGCTCTTCCACTACATGGGCAACCACAGCAGCGACCGTGCGGACCGCTTCCGTCGCCTCACCGGCGGCTGGGAGGCCGACGCTGGCGGGCACCGCCACCTCCCTCCTGCACTCCTAAGCGGTGACGAGCAGTACCAGGCCGAGCAGTTCGCGCTCATCGCCGGCCCTTACATGGGTGCCAACTACCGCAAGGGGAACACATACACCTGGCTTCCCAACCACCTCATGGACGGCGTCGAGCAGGTGAGCCCGCGCAGCTTCCTCAGCGCGCTGGGCAAGGCTGTCTCGGAGACCCGTGGCAAATACGCGGGCCACGAGTACGCCATCCACCACGAGGGCATCCGCCGGGGTGTCCAGACCGCCTCGGAGACCCGTGTACGGGAAGTCGGTGAGGATATGCCGTGGGTGCGTCTGGCTGTCGACCCACTCGCCGGCCGACAAGTACCCATCGACCAGGAAACCGTCCTGGAGCTGTGGCAGGAGGTCCGGTTGACCGACGCTCTACTCAAGGAAGCTGAGCGATACGAGACCCAGGACGAGGACACCCTCGTCCGAACCGGTCCTCGCCACCCCGACGACCCGGGCCGCCTCGTCGAGGAGCTGATCACCCTAGGCGTTATGCGCCGCCGCCGCGACGACCGCATCGACCTGCCCGACGTGTATCGCATCGCCTTCAACATTGGACGCAAGGGCGGCGTGCCACGAGTCGCGGGCTGAGTGCCTCGGGAATGGCACTGAGGCACCTCCGGCATCGGGCGTCAGGGAAGTCGACCTTCGAACGACCCCACGCCGGAAGCGACGGATCAGGTTCTCGCCCTACGGGATCATGAAGTCGAACTCGGCAAGCAATTGGCGCGTGGTAAGAACCTCGAGACCGCGTTCGCGAGATCGATTCGCCAGTCGACGCTCGTTGGTCACAAGCGGACATGCCTCGAATCGGGCAGTCGCCGCGATAAGAGCATCACGAGTGTGATCGATGTTGCCGGACCGAAGAGCTTCCAGTACGTCTTCGTCTTCGTCTGCCCCCACTCGGCAGAAGTTGACCCGCGAGAAGTCGACTGCGGTATCACCCGTAGGCACCACGCGGCCGAGGGAAGCCATCAGCAAGACCAACCAGGCCCGTCGCTCCATGTCCGGTATCGCCACCAGCTCATCAACCGTGACGTGGGTATAGAGAATTTCTAGGCGACCGGTTTCAACCGCGTTCTCTAGCACTTCGTAGGCACCGGGCGTGTCTGCCACCGGATCGATTGCGTTCGAGTCGAACACCACGCGTCGCATGGGCGAACGCTACTACTTCGAGGACCGCAGCTCAGACGGATTCTGGAACCGGCGGCAACTTGGACACGAGTCAACTCCACCCATCGGTTGATACCTGAGGACCTCCATCGAGGTAGCGGTTGAGGGCACTGGCCGTCGTCGACACAAACGCCGCTGGAATGGCGTCGGCGTCGACCCAGCGGACCTGGGAATGCTTGCGCGGTTCGCGGTTCTCGGGTTCGCCGGTCCATTCGTGGGCGGCGAAGACGACGGTGAGGAAGCCGTTGGGGGCCTCGACGCCCCAGGCGCCGTGGATGATGTGGGCGATCTTGAGGGACTCAGGCTTCACGGTGAGGCCCGTCTCCTCGTAGAGCTCGCGGACCGCGGTTTCGGTGATGGGTTCGCCAGGTTCGCTCTTGCCGACGGGAAGGTCCCACATGCCCTGGGCGAACTTGGCGTTCTCGCTGCGCTGGAGGAGGACGACGCGATTGGTGGCCTTGTCGTGGACGATGACGGCGGCGACCAGCAGGGTCATCGATTCGAGCGCCGGCTTGAGGGCCTTCGGCTGGTCGTTGGTCTGCTGGGCCACGATGTTCCCTTCGTCGGGCGGGTTGTTGGGCATGTTAGGCGAGGGCCTCGCGGGCGCGGCGGGCGAGATCGGCGGCACCGGGAACGCGGCGGCGCTGGTAGACCGCGAGCGTGGAGCGGATTGAGGTGATCGCCTTCCGGGCCCGATCGGAGGTCATGCCCTCCATCAGGACCAGGGCCTGGGTCCAGGCGGCGACGGCCTCGTCGGCGCGGGCCTGGGCGGCGAGGCTGTCGCCGAGGTCGGCGTGGGTAAGGGCGTGGACGCGCTTGTACTTCTCCGGGTCCCAGCGGGTGAGGGCGTCGCGGTGCTGCTGTTCGGTGCCGATGTGGTCGGCGAGGTCGGTCAGGGTGCGGGCGGTGTGGCTGGCCACAGTGCCGGCGGCGGGGCCGCTCACGCGGGAGTAGCTGGGCTGGGGGCCGTCGTCACGGAGGAGGGCATCCTCGGCGGCGAGCAGGGCGCGTGCGGCCGACGAGTTCTCCTCGATGGCGGCGTAGGCGCGGGCGTGGGTGATGTGGAGGAGAGCCTCGGTCTGGCCGTCGACGTGGCCGAGACCTGTGCGGAGGGCGCCTTCGACGAGGTCGACGCAGTGGTGGGGCTGCTTGAGGCTCAGGGCTTGGTGGGCGAGGGCGCGCATCATCCAGGCGGCGTGGCCGTGGGGGTCGGCTTCGCAGGCAAGCTTGTAGCCGACCTGGTAGTAGCGCTGGGCGGCGCCTTCCTGGCCGAGGTCGTGGTGCTTCCACCCTGCGAGGTAGGCGAGTTCGGCGACGGCTCCGAAGGCGGCTCGGCGTAAGGCTTCGCTGGGGAAGCGTCCGCGCAGCATGGGGGCGGCGGTGTCGGCGAGGTACGCGGTGACGGTGGTCAGGCCGTGCCCGCCACCGAGACGCTCGTCGGCGGCGCTGAAGGCCGCGGTGATCTGGCGTACGACGTCCACGTCATCCGCGCCGACCAGGGACGTGCCAGTGCGGGCGCGGAGCATGCGGGCGGTGGCTTCGTGGTCGTAACCGAGCGGCATGGCGACGCCGGCGGTGGTGAAGGCCGCGATGGCGAGGAAGCGGCGGCGTTCGACGTCGGCGCGGCCCAGGTCGGTGACCGCGAGGACGGGGTCGGATTCCGCCGGCTCTTCGTCACCACCGGCCTGGAGGCCGATCTCGGTCTGGGTGACCGTGCGCCCCGCTCGGCGGGACAGCGCCTCGGCCAGGTACTGACCTACCCGGCCGGACGGGGCGCGGGTGCCGTTCACCCAGTGCGAGATGGCCGACTTGTTGGTCTGGAGGATCTCGCCGTTCTCGACGGCGATGCGCCGCACGTCTCTGGCGAGGGCCTCGTAGGTGCAGTCGACCGCCGCGATGACGTCGCGCAGACGGGAGTTGGGTTCTCTCGGCGCCGCCACGATCGCCTCCGCCCTGGAGCTGTAAACCGCGTATACCGCTTCAACTGGCTTCCACCGTACCCACTGAGCGTGACCACCGGTTCACTTATCAGCAGCCGCCCGGAACGGCGCAACCGTGATCCAGGCTCCCCCTTAATCCGGGCGGCACCCCGAAGTTCCGTACGCCCACACCGGGCTCGGGCATTCCTGTGCCCGAACCTGGCCGATCAGAGACGGAGAACACGGTGACCACCATCGACACCACGACCATCACGGTCGAGCTGCCCGAGGCGTTCGACCCGCGCTGGAACCGCCTGCCCGGCATCCACGTCGACGGCCGGCGCATCACCATCGACCCGGCCGAGTACTTCTTCCGCTTCGAGTCGAACACCTGGCTCGTCGCCGACTGGGAGCTGATCAAGTCCCAGCTCCTGAACGTGGACGAGACGACCGAGAGCGCGGTCGAGCAGCTCGCGCTCGACTTCATCAAGCAGCACAGTGAGTCCACGTCCGACGCGGCCCGCGTCCTGGCCACCGCGTACGAGGTGTACGCGCATCTCTTCCGCGACGAGCACCTGGCCGGCCTCAACCTGCCGCAGATCACCGCCGACCACCTGCGGATGCTCCGCGAGGCCGCCACGCTCATGGCGCTCAACAAGGTCGAGCTCGACGGGCACATCTCCAACGTCGGCCCGTGCTGGTTCTTCCCCGCCGCCACCTCCGTCGTCTTCGACCTGGACGACGAGACGGGCGGGATGCTCGACGAGGTCTACCACGGCGGCTGGTTCAACGAGCACCGCCGCATCGAGTCCATCAAGGCCCACGCCGCGCTCGGCGGCCGGCTCGTGCACGGCTGCCAGTCCGTGCCGGACCAGTCCGGCGGCGTGGTCGCGCCCTACGGTGCCTCGATGGCGAACTTCCGCGACGACCTCGCCGCGTTCAAGGCGGGCTGGATCGAGCAGGTCTACGCCCACCGCGTGAACCCCGCCGCGTAACCCACCCGATCAGGCTCCGGGGCGGGCCGGCATCCCTCGCCCGCCCCGGACGCCACCACCCATCCCCGGAGCCCCACGTGACCACAAACCCCAGCGCCGAACTCCTCGACAACCTGCTCACCGCAACCGGCCAGACCACCGCCGTACGGGAGGAGGTACGCGTGTGGTCCATGTCCGGCGTCGAGCGCGTCACCTTCCCCGACAGCACCACGGCGATCTTCAAGTACGCCAAGAAGCCCTTCGACAGCGAGGACCAGGCCCTCCGCCTGGCCCACACCCTCGGCGTTCCCGTCCCCCAGGTCCACGCCTCCGCCGTCCTGGACGGCTGGCTCGGCATGCTCATGGAGGACCTCGGACGGTCCGTCCGCGAGGCCGACGACCTCGACGGCGTCGCTGCAGCCGTGGTCCTGCACGGAACCCGTACGGCTCCACCCTTGCCCGTACTCGACCAGGACCGGCTGCGCACGCTGCCGGCCCGGGCGCTGGAGCATCTCGAACGGCTACGCAAGGCCGACCGGTGGCAGGACGCCGACGACATCGAGGACGCGCTCGACCAGATCGCCAAGGCCGCCGAAGCCCGCTCGGCCGGAGCGACGCTGGAACCGTTCGGCTGGGTGCACTCCGAGTTCCACCCCACCAGCCTCCACATCGGCGAGCGCGGCTGGCGGCTGCTCGACTTCGCCCGCGCCTTCACCGGCCCCGGCCTGCTCGACCTCGCCAGCTGGCACGGCACCATCGAGCCCCCGCACCCCATCCGCCTCCGCGTCTTCCTGGAGCAGTACGTCACCGCCGGCGGCACCCCCGACGCCCTCGCCCCGCGCGGCGGGCTCACCGCCGAGAACTGGGCCCTGGGCTGGCACCGCATGTGGGCCGTCGAGTGGTTCATGGAGCAGTCCATCCGCTGGATCAACGACCCGGCCACCGACCCCGCCTACATCAAGGCCGTCCGCCGCCACCTCACCGACGTCCTCCACCTCCTGGAGATCTGACGTGCTCGCCCAGGCATCCCCCTGGCACGCCCACGCCCTCCAGCGCACCGCCGCCGGACTCGCCGAACCCCTCTCTGTACCCGCCCGGATGGAATGGACCACGAGACCCGGCCAAGGTCCCGGAGCCGAAATCCTCGGCCCCGACCTGCGCGGCAAGCGACTCCTGGAACTCGGCTGCGGCCCCGGCCACAACGCCGCCCACCTCGCCACCCGCCACGGCTCCCACGTCACCGGCGTCGACCTGGTCGGCCTGCAGGTCCGCCGCGCCCGCTCCCACTACGGACGGCTGAACAACCTCACCTACGTCGCCGGCCACGCCCTGCACTACCTGCACGCCACCGACGAGCAGTTCGACGCGATCTACTCCGTCTTCGGCGCCGTCGGCCTCGTCGCCCCCGAGCTCCTGCTCCCGGCCATCGCCCAACGCCTCACGCCCGGCCGGGTGCTCGCCTTCTCCGTCCCGCACCCGCAGCGCGGCGGCCGAAGCCCCTCGGGCGACGACCGGCCCCGCCGCGACCACGTCACTCTTCCCGATCGCACCCGCCTACCCATCGCCCGCTGGGAGTTCGCCAATGACCGGTGGGAGAGGCACCTCAGCCGGGCGGGCTTCTGGCTCACCTCTGCCCAGGAGTTCCACGACCCCCGCATGGGCCACTGGCCCACCACCCTGCTGATCCGCGCCCGCAAGCTCTGACCAGCCATTCGCCCGGCTTCCCTTGGAGGAACCGATGCGCCCGCCCTACCTGCTCCTCGACATCGACGGCGTCCTCATTCCCTTCCCCGACGCAGAGGGCTCGGCCCCGGCCACCCACGCCCGCCACGACGTCGTCCCCACCGGCCGCAGCGCCGACAACCCGGTCACCGTCTGGCTCAACCCCGGCCACGGCCGCCTTCTCATGGACGTGATTCGCACCGGCCTGGTCACTCCCGTCTGGTGCACCAGCTGGCGCCAGGACGCCACCACCCTCATCGGGCCCCTTCTCGACCTCCCGGCCCTGCCGCACATCGACCTGCCACATCCCCAGATCACCACCAGCCACCCCAACGGCTACCTCTGGAAGCGCGACCACGTCGACGCCTGGCTGGGCGACGCCCCCGCCGTCTGGATCGACGACGACTTCACCGGCCTCGACCACGCCTGGGCGGCGGAGCGCGCCGCCCGCGGGACGGCGACCCTCCTCGTTCAGCCCGACCCACACCTCGGGCTGCAGCCCGACCACCTGACCGAGGTGACGAAGTGGGTCGCTCAGTTACCCGTAGTCCGAGCCGCCTGACGACTGATGCCCTCGCTGCCACGGACAGCGAGGGCATCAGGGTGCGTAACGGGCGGCCCGAACGCGACCTCGACTGGTGGGCTGGCGTATTCGGGCCTCCTCGTCATGAGTCACGCCACGTCAGGCCGTCGGCCCGTTGAGGCGGTACTCCTCGGAGGGCATCGAGTCCCATTCGGTATTCGCGCCGTCGCGCGTCACCATGAACAACGGGCGGGATCGGAGGACCGGCCCGACTAGTTGCCCGCGCATGACGACCCCGGGATCATCCGGTCCTGCGTAGCCCTCGGGCGTGTAGCGGAAGTACACGTCCATTGCCTCGGCATACGCGATTGCGTCGCTCTCCAGCTCCGACAGGTCGCGCCCGACCAGCGGGATTCCGTCGTATGCGACCTGGGGACCGTACACGGCGTCGACAGCAATGCAGAAGAGGCCCACAGCTTGACTCACATAGGTTGTGACGGCAGATGGAGGAGGAGCCGCCCCGTGACGGCGGACCTCGACCTTCCAGGTCGGCGAGAAGATCGCGTGGTCCGGTGCACAATCGCTGACCTTCGTCTGGCCGAGTGTCTCAGCCGCCTCGACCACTTCGTCGACGGTCATACCGAACCGGAGCGGTCCCACGCCGACAGCCGGCGCATAGGACCACTCGTCCCGTCCGGCGACTCCGAAATCGGCTTCGGCCTTGACCGCCATAGTCGCCCCTCTAGAGACACCTGAGAACTCACCGGCGCCCATCATGTCAATCACCGACCAGCAGACTGTCGGGTGCGGCCGGGCGCGAAAGGCTGTGAACTCAGCGATCGCCTCCGGCGACGGCTTCCGGTGCCCACGCGAGGGCTGGATAACGGGTCCCGCTGATCGTCTACGAAGTCGCCGACGTGGCGGCCGACGACTGCGGAGTGGGCCACGGCCGGTCGTCAGGTGTCGTTGCGGGGCGGCCGGCCAGTACGTAGTCGCGGTACTCGTCGCCCGCCATGGACTGGTTTACCCAGCGTTCGAGTGCGGCTCCGGTTTGGCTCTCGGCAGCGTGCATGGCAGCACGCGGCTCACTCGTGGTTGCCAAGAGCAGGCCGAAGTCCTCTTCCTCGTCGTCGAACAACGGTGGCAGCGAATCCAGGTCGCCAGTCAGGGGTTCGCAGTCGAGAGCGGTGTGGAGGTAGACCTCGTAGGACCCTCGGGACGGCCGTATTTCGACCCAGCGGACCCCCGGCCTCACGGGGGTTCCAGCCGGTCCGAGGAACTGCTCGACGGAACGCCCCCGCTTGAGGGCGCCGAGGATGAATGGTTCTGCGAGATAGCGCACGCCGGAAGGCTACGGCGTGATGAGGATGCGCGTCCGCAGAAGGGCATCTGACCGGGGTCAGCGGTGTCGACCGTGCTCTTTGGGCCTCGTGGCCACTGGTGCGACCGGAGGATGCGGCGTGGCAGACCTGGCCGATGTGCCGCTGGTGGTGCTTCGGCTGCGAGCTGCTTGCGTCCGTCGGTTCGGTTGAGCGGTGATGCGCCAGTTGAGGACCTCGGCGGGGCGCTCGGCGCTGTCGAGCTCTCGTTGGGTGCCCACCTCGGCCAGGAGACGTCGGGGGTTGTGGCCGGCGGTCTCGGCGTGGGCGAGGGTTGTGGTCAGGGCGATCCAAGTGGGGTCGGCGAGGATCCGGTCGGCGTGGTCGGGGAGGGTCGCGCGAACGTCCTGTTCGTAGCGGCGGGCGGTTGCGTCTCGTGGTGCGCGGTGGGCCAAGTCGGCCAAGACGGGTGCGGCGGCCTGCTGGTAGCCCGCCTGGAGGTGGCGGAAGGCTTCCTCGGCCGCAGCGGCCTGCTGCTCGTGGCCGCGCTGTTCGTGCCACTTGGCGGCGGCGCGGGCCAGGTGCACGGTGGCGAAGAGCAGGGCGATGGCGAGCCCGCCCGGTTCGTTGGAGGCGTAGGCGAGTTCCTTGGCGGCCTTGCGCAGGGCAGTGGCGGCCTGGTGGTCGGCGCGGGTGGCGGAGCGGCGGGCGCGGTTGAACGCCATTGCCGCCGCCTGCAGTTCGGCCCGGTGTGGGCCGGTCGTGGCGCTGGCGATGTTGTACAGGGCATCGCCGAAGGCGGCGAGGTGGCCCTGGGCGGCGGCATCGTCATCGGAGTCGAGGATGGTGCGTGCCGTGTGGATGCCGGTGGTGGTGTGGTGCCATGGGGCGGCGGGGTCCGCCCGATACCGGGGGTGGTCGGCCACCTTCTGGTCGGGGAGGCGTTCGCGTAGGCGGTTGATGGAGAGGTCGGGGGCGAGTTTCGAGCCGCCGTACCAGACGGGTTCGCCGGCCGCGTTGGTGTCGCCGGGGGCGGCGAGGCTGTAGCCGATGACGTCGCCGGTCTCGGGGCCGATGCGGGTTTTGACCTTGATGCCGAGGGACTGCAGCACGGTGAAGTAGTCGGCTTCGTTGTGTACGGCGGCGGCGACCGCGTATGCCTGCTCGCGCAGCCACTGCCGTGCCGTGACCGTCTGGCCCTGGCGCTCGGCCTTGGCGCGTTCGGCGCCGGTGGGAGTGCGGGGCGCGGTGAGGTCGCCGGGGTTCAGGCGGCGCAGGCCGAACTCGGCTTCGATCTTGCGGCATTCGGCTTGGGCTCGCTGTCCGTCGTGGTGGGTGCGCGGGCGGCGGCCGTCGGCGCGGACGGTGGTGGCCATGATGTGGATGTGGTCGTCGGCGTGCCGCACCGCGATCCACCGGCAAGCCTTCTCGTCGCCTTCGGGAGCGATGCCAGCGGCGTGAACGATGCGGCGCGCGACCTCGGCCCACTCGGCGTCGGTGAGGTAGCGGTCGCCGGGCGCGGTACGGACCGGGCAGTGCCAGACGTGCTGCGGCGGCTTCTTGCCGCCCAGCTCGCGGGTGCGCAGGTCGACGTGGGTGTCGAGGCGCTTGGCGAGCCGGGTGTAGGTGGCTGCCGGGTTGCGGCCGGGGTCGGGGGCGCCGGCCATGTCCCAGGCGGCGACGATGTGTGGGTCGGTGTGTTCGTCGCGGCGGCCGGGGCCGAAGAGGTAGACGATCAGTCCGCGGGTGTCGGAGCCGGTGGAGACGTCAGGAACCATGTGCGGTGCCTTCCGTCAGGAGCTGGTCGATCAGTCGGTAGCTGTTCTCGGCTGCTTGCTCGACGCGGTCCAGCACCGCCTCGGCACGCTCGGGCACGGTTCCTCGGTGGATGGCTGCGGTGATCTGGTTGAGGTTCCTGCCGATGCGGTCGAGCGCGACCGTGTGTGCCTCGACGGCCTCGATCAGCGGGCGGACCGGGTCGTCCTCCGGGCTGCCGACCAGCCCCGCCTTGCCGAGGGCGACGGCCAAGGCGGCGTCCCCGACGAATCCGGCGAACTTCTGACCGCGCTGGTGAGCGGCGGCGCTGATCACGCTCACAGCGGTCCGGGTGAAGCGGATGGTCTTCTCCTGGTCGCGCTTCTCCACCGTGCGCTTGCGGTTCATCAGCGCAGGCAGGACGGGGGCATTGAGATCCCGCCAGGAGGGTTGCTCGACGGATGGCTGGACAGCCGTCGGCGGCTGAGTGGAAAGGGCGACGGAGTCGGCTGCGGGCGGGCAGCTGGTCTCGGCTGCACCCTCCTCCGGCTCGGGCGCCCCCTGGCGCTCGGCCTTCTCCTCCGCCACCCCTGGGGCGGGGGCAAGCGCGGACGAAGCCTCGTTAGAGGCTCGTTCGCTCCAGCTTGCTGCTGCTCGGCGGGTCAGGCCGAAGAATCCCTTGCGGCGGCGGGTGGGGGCGTTGTCGGTGCTCGTTTCGGGCATGGTGGTGCTCCGGTGGTCGTGTGCGGTGGGGCTTCGTCACGTCCGTTGCATCCGTCCCGTAGCTGGTCAGGACAGGTACGGAGGCGGTCGCAGGTACGGAGTGATCCGTATCGGCAAGGAACTCCGTCCCCGCGCTGACCTGCGCGGGGACGGATGCGACGGATTGATACGGAGCTGGTGTCAGCGAGTGGGCCTCGGGCCGGTAGGCCCGCCGGGCGGGCCGATGGGCAGCGTCCCGGTCGGAGGGGCCGGTGGCTTGCCCGGGGCTCGACGTGCGAGCACGGCCTCGTCGGCTGCGGGTGCCGGCTGGGCAGGGTCGGGGCAGTAGCGGGCCCAGGCGTCGAGGAACTGGTTGCGGGCGTACGCCTTGGCCTGCCTGCCGTTCTCGAAGCGGTGGTTGGCCGGGCTGATGCCGAAGTCGCGGAGCAGGTTGGCCAGGTGGTAGGCGTTCAGGCCCTTGGTGCCGTACTCGGCCCAGGGTGCCTCGGCGTCCTGGATGAGGGCGGCGAGCAGGTCATGGCTGCGCAGCGCCTCCTTGTCGCCCTGGTGCTCGAAGACTCGGCGGATGTCCCGGAGCAACCGGGTCTTCAGCGTCGCCTGCTCGTCCTGGACCACCTCGTTGCGGGTCATCGCCAGGCAGGCGGCGCGGGCCTGGGCGGGCCAGTGGCCGCCGGCCAGGTCGGCGACGATGACCAGGGGCTCCCAGGTGTCCGCGGCCCGGTCCTCGACCGGCATCGGTGGCACCAGCCGGTGCGCTGTCCCGCGCAGCGGGGTCAGCCACGCGGCCAGCTGATCCCGCAGCGCGTTCAGTTCCGGGACGGAGTGCCGGGATCGGAAGGGAGCGACCTTCTCGCCGGGCTTGCGCTTCTGCATGCGGAGCACGACGGCTCGGTCCATGATCGTGTCCGGCAGGTCGCCGATGCCTGCCAGCGCGGCCATGGCGAAGGTCGGGAACGCGGTCGGCTTGTGCTCAGGGCCGGATATCCGCCAGGCGGGGCGGTTGCGCTGGTGTCCGGCGTTCAGCAGGCCGCGCAGGTCCTCCTTGTCGCCGGCCTTCGGGCCGAAGATGGTGTCGGCCTCGTCCACCAGGAGCGTTGGCGGGTCCTCGCCGATGATCCGGAAGACCACCGCCGACGAGGTGTTCACCGTCATCATCGGCTTGTGCACGGTCTCGTGGAGCACGTCCAGGACCCGGGACTTGCCGCAGCCCTTGGTCGGCCCCACCACCGCCAGGCGCGGCGCGTGCTGGAGGGCGGGCTGAATGTGGGAAGCCGCCACCCACAAGGTGACCGCGGTGAGTGCCTCCTCGCTCGGCAGCACGACGTACCGGCCGATCGCGGCGCGCAGCTCGTCCAGTACGGCGGTCCCGTCCTGGTCCCGGTCCGCCGTGAGGCCGGCACGCTCATGATCCTCGGTCCCCGGTCCGGGTTCGGGGACCGTCCCCGGAGCATCGTGGTGACCGCGGAAAACCGGGACCGACGGTCCGGGTTCGCCGACCGACTGACCGGAACTCTTCGTCCGGTCCTCGGCTTCCAGACCGGGTCCATGGTCCGGGTTCCCGGTCCGGTCCGGTGGGCCGCTGAGCTGCGCGTTCTCCGTCGGTCCGGGTTCCTGGTCCGGGTTGTCCGGAACTTCGGTCCGGGTTTCGGTCGCGGGCCGGTCCGGTTCCGGACCGACCGGACCAGCGGCACGGTCCGGTCGATCGCCGGTCCCCGGAAAGGCGGGTCGGCCGTCCGCTCGGTCCGGACCGAGCCACGGGATGCCCTGGCCGGGGACCGCAGCGGCAGGCCAGACGACCTTGTGGGATGTGTTCGAGGTGGAGGGGGACGTAGAGTCCTCCATCGACGTTCCTCTCAGGTGAGGGACGGGACGGGCAAGGTCCCGCCCCTCGCCGGTTCGTTCGTTCAGGGATGGGCGACGTGCAGGGGAATCTCCGGCCCTCGGCGTTGGCGCGCCGGGGGCCGTTGCTGTGTCCGGGGCTGCGGGCGGCTCACGAGGCCAGGCCCCACTCGTCTCGGCCGTCGATCAGCGTGTGCTCGTAGCGCAGCAGCTCGGCCTCGGGGTAGAGCACCCGCTTGCCGACCTTGATGCCGCGCGGCCCCTTCTTGATGTGGCGCCAGTAGCGGACGGTGCTCTCGGCTGTGCGGTAGCGCTCGGCGACCTCGGTGGTGGTCAGGTATCGCATGCATTCCCATTCGGCTAGGCGACGATTCGATCTGCATAAAGTTGTACCCCAGGATCGGCGGTTACCCAAATCGGGAAGCCCATGTTTCAATTGGGATAGCGATGGTGATGATGGAGGTTCAATGGCAGGCGACAAGCCCGAGGGTGGCGAAGTGCCGCTGCTCTACAGCGAAGGGAACGTGGCCGCACGCGTCGCCCTGGAGCGCGAGGTCAGAGGGTGGAGCACGACCGAGCTGGCGGAGCGGGTGACCAGAGCCGGCATCAAGATGAACCAGACGGCGGTCTGGCGCATCGAGAACGGCACCCCCCGCCGACGCATCAACCTCGACGAGGCCCTCGCCTTCTCACGCGTCTTCGAGCTTCCTCTTGAAGAGCTGATGTCCCCGCCCCTCGAGGGGCTCGACATCGACAGCCGGCGGCTCGTCCAGGAAGCCGTCGAAGCGTTCTACGAGGCCCGAGACGCGCGCGACCGCCTGCATCACGCCGTGGTCGCCATCGCCGACCACATCAAGGCCCACCCGGACAGCTCGCGGGCGATCCACGAGCAGTGCCTCCGCCTCATGGGCGACGAGCGGGACGCTCGCACGCTCAGCAGCGACATCGAGGACGGCGGCCACTACTGACAACCGACACGAAGGAGAGGCCACTTGGCCAACATCCAGAAGCGCCCCAACGGTAAATGGCGTGCTCGCTACCGCGACCTCGACGGCAAGGAGCACGCCCGCCACTTCGAGCGCAAGATCGACGCCCAGCGGTGGATCGACGAGGTCACGGCCAGCCTGGTCACCGGGCAGTACGTCGACCCGCGATCGTCGAAGAAGCCCTTCAAGGAGTACGCGGAGGAATGGCGGGCCATCCAGCCGCACCGGCCTTCCACGGCCAAGGCGGTGGCCCAGCACCTGCGCTGCTACGTCTACCCGGCCTGGGAGAAGCGGGCACTCGGCGCCATCAAGCCCGGCGACGTACAGAGCTGGGTCACCAGTCTGACCACCACGCACGGGCTGGCCGCCAGCACCTCACGGACGGTCTTCAACACGGTCAACGCCGTTTTCAGGGCGGCCGTCCGTGACCGGATGATCCCTCACAACCCGTGCGCCGAGGCGAAGCTGCCCTCGGTACCACGGAAGAAGATCGTGCCACTGGCTGTCGAGCAGGTACGGACGCTGTCCGAGGAAATACCCGCCCGATACAAGGGCCTCGTGCTACTCGGCGCGGCCACCGGACTCCGCCCCGGCGAACTCTTCGGCCTCCAGCTCCGGCACGTGGACCTGCTGCACGCGACCGTCTCGGTCGAGCAGCAGATTCAGCAGACCGCCAAGCACGGCGTGTACGTCTGCCCGCCCAAGACCGCTCGCTCGCACCGCACGGTCCCGCTCCCCCGCGTGGCAGTGGATGCGATGAAGGCCCACCTGCGGGACTTCCCCGCCGATGGGCACGAGGGCTGGATCTTCACGGCGCCGCAAGGCGGACCCGTGGTCTACACGCACTTCATGGACGCCTCCTGGCGGCCCGCCTGCGCGAAGGCCGGCATACCGAAGGGCACCGGACCCCACGCCCTCCGGCACCACTACGCCAGCCTGCTGATCAAGCACGGCGAGTCCGTGAAGACGGTCTCCGAGCGTCTCGGCCACACCAATGCGGCCATGACGCTGAACATCTACACCCACCTGTGGCCCGACTCCGAGGAGCGGACCCGGGCCGCGGTCGACAAGGCGTACGCGGACCAGTCCGCAGATGCCCAGCCGCAGGTCGACGAAGCGGCGTAGCCGCTCCCCCGCGCGCTGACCGACGTCAGCACGCTGCGGACTCTGTGCGGACCGCAAAGGCCGCCCAACCCGCTCCGTCGCAGGTCAGACGGCCTTTCGCCGAACGTATTAGACGTTGAAGCGGAACTCCACCACGTCGCCGTCCTGCATCACGTACTCCTTGCCCTCCATGCGGGCCTTGCCGGCCGCGCGGGCGTCGGCTACCGAGCCGGTGGCGACCAGGTCGGCGAAGGAGATGACCTCGGCCTTGATGAAGCCCTTCTGGAAGTCGGTGTGGATCACACCGGCCGCCTCGGGGGCCGTCGCGCCCTGCTTGATCGTCCAGGCGCGGGATTCCTTCGGGCCGGCCGTCAGGTAGGTCTGGAGGCCGAGGGTCGCGAAGCCGACGCGGGCGAGGGTGGCGAGGCCGGGCTCCTCGGCGCCGACGGACTGGAGGAGCTCCATGGCGTCCTCCTCGTCGAGCTCGGCGAGGTCCTGCTCCAGCTTGGCGTTGAGGAAGATCGCCTCGGCCGGGGCGACCAGCGCGCTCTGCTCGGCCTTGAAGGCGTCGTCCGTCAGCTCGTCCTCGTCGACGTTGAAGACGTACAGGAACGGCTTCGTGGTCAGGAGGTGGAGGTCGTGGAGCGGCTCCGCCTTCTCCGAGCCCTGGACGATGCCCTGCGAGAAGAGGGTGTCGCCCTTCTCCAGGATCGCCTGGGCGGCCTCGACCGCCGCGACCTTCGGCGCGATGTCCTTCTTGATCCGCATCTCCTTCTGGAGGCGCGGCAGGACCTTCTCGATCGTCTGGAGGTCCGCGAGGATCAGCTCCGTGTTGATCGTCTCGATGTCGTCCTTCGGCGAGACCTTGCCGTCGACGTGGACGACGTTCTCGTCCTTGAAGGCGCGGATGACCTGGCAGATCGCGTCCGACTCGCGGATGTTCGCGAGGAACTTGTTGCCCAGGCCCTCGCCCTCGCTCGCGCCGCGCACGATGCCCGCGATGTCGACGAAGTCGACCGTCGCCGGGAGGATGCGCTGGGAGCTGAAGATCTCCGCGAGCTTGGTGAGGCGGGCGTCCGGGACACCGACGACACCGACGTTGGGCTCGATCGTGGCGAACGGGTAGTTGGCCGCCAGCACGTCGTTCTTGGTCAGGGCGTTGAACAGGGTCGACTTGCCGACATTCGGCAGACCGACGATTCCGATCGTGAGCGACACGGTGGCGACTTCCTGAAGTGTGGATGGTGGGCCGATCCCCCAGTTTACGGGCGGGCCGAACCGGCCAGTGACGCCGACCTTCGGTCGATCTCGGGCGCAACGTCACCCAAAGGGCGTGTCTCGGACCGGGTTCCCCGCCTCTTCCGACCTACGTTGGTGGTGTGGAGCAGCACAGGACAAGTCAGCCGCAAGGCCGCCGACGGCCGCAAAACCCCGTCACGCCGCCCGTGGCGCCGCCCGCCGCGCTCGTGGACGGCGCGGCCGTCGAGGGCGTGGCCGTGTACCGCGTGACCGGCAGGGCCGGGCGGGGCGCCGGCGACGGCCGCGTGGAGCGGGCCGGGGCCGCGGGGGCCGCCGGTCCCGTGCGCGGTTCCGCACGGCCTTCGGGCACCCGGCCGGTGCCGCCCGTCGTCCTCGCCCTGCGGCGGCTCCCGGCGCCCCGGCTCACGGGGCTCGGCGCCGGCCTCTTCGCCGCCGCCGTCATGCTCGTCGTCGGTTTCCTCGACCGGCTGATCCTCGACGGCTCCCCGATCGTCTTCGGGCTGCTGTTCCTGCCGGTCAGCGCCCTGACCGCGCTGTGGGTCCGTACCGCCGACCTCGTCACCGCCCCGATCAGCGTGCCCATCGCCTTCGCCGTCGGGGTCGTCCCCATCGCGGGCGGTACGGGTGGGCTCGGCGGCCAGGCCATGGCCGTCGTGACCGCGCTCGCCGTGCACGCCGGCTGGCTCTACGGGGGCACCCTCGTCGCCGGGCTCATCACGAGCGTGCGGAAGGTACGGGACATGGGGCGCCGACAGCAGCGTCACGCCGCCGCCGGGGCCGGGGCCGGGGTCGGGGCCGTCGGTTCCGGTGCCGCCGGGCGGACCACCCCCGGTGCCGGCGAGAAGGCCGGCGGGCGCCCCCCGGCGCCCGGCCGCCGCCCCGTCGCGTAAGGCCCCTGCCAGGGGCGCGCGGCCCAGGAGCACGCGGCCCCGGAGCACGCGGCCCAGGAGCACGCGGCCCAGGAGCACGCGGCCCGGGGGCTCGCGCCCCGTCACTCGTGCGCCGCCGGCGCTCAGGCCTCCGCCGCCGCCATCGCCGCGCCCACGATCCCCGCGTTGTTCTGGAGCTCGGCAGGGACGATCTCCGCGCGGATGCCCTCGATCAGCGGGAGGAACTTGTCGGCCTTGCGGCTCACCCCGCCGCCGATGATGAACAGCTCCGGCGAGAACAGCATCTCCACGTGCGCGAGGTACTTCGTCAGCCGGCGCTTCGCCCAGTGCTCCCAGCTGAGGTCGTGGTCCTCCTTGGCCTTCGTCGAGGCCCGGGTCTCCGCGTCGTGGCCCTTCAGCTCCAGGTGGCCCAGCTCCGTGTTCGGCACGAGCCGGCCGTCGACGAAGAGGGCCGAGCCGATGCCCGTGCCCAGTGTCAGCAGGATCACCGTGCCCTTGCGGCCCCGGCCCGCTCCGAAGGTCATCTCCGCGACCCCGGCCGCGTCCGCGTCGTTCAGGACGGTCACCGGGAGCCCGCCGAGCCGCTCGCTCAGGAGGGTGCCCGCGTCGACGCCGATCCAGGTCCTGTCGACGTTGGCGGCGGTACGGATCGTGGAGCCGGTCACCACGCCCGGGAAGGTCACCCCCACCGGTCCGGTCCAGCCGAAGTGCCCCACGACCTCCACGACGCAGCCCGCCACACCGTCGGGTGTGGCGGGCTGCGGGGTGAGTACCTTGTGGCGCTCCTCGGCGAGCGCTCCGCGCTCCAGGTCCACGGGGGCGCCCTTGATGCCCGAACCGCCGATGTCCACTCCGAAGACGTTCATGGTCATGGACCCACGGTAAGGGCTCTGGCGTGGAGTTACTCCTTGGCGGCGGCCGCGGGCTCACCCGCGCCGAGCTTCTCCGCCACGGCGCGCAGGTCCTTGTTGCGGAGCTCCTTGGGCAGGGAGAACGTCAGGGACTCGTCCGCCGTCTTGACGATCTCGACGTCCGCGTAGCCGCGCTCGCCGAGCCACTCCAGGACCTCCTGGACCAGGATGTCCGGGACGGAGGCGCCGGAGGAGAGGCCGACGCTGGTCACGCCCTCCAGCCAGGCCTCGTCGATCTCGCTCGCGAAGTCGACCAGGTACGCGGCGGGGACGCCGGCCTGCTTGGCGACCTCGACCATGCGGATCGAGTTCGAGGAGTTCTTCGAGCCGACGACGATCACGAGCTCCGCCTGGCCGGCGAGCTCCTTGATCGCGATCTGGCGGTTCTGCGTGGCGTAGCAGATGTCGTCGGACGGCGGCGAGATCAGCTGCGGGAACTTCTCCTTCAGCGCGTCGACCGTCTCCATCGTCTCGTCGACCGAGAGGGTGGTCTGGGAGAGCCAGACGACCCGGGAGGGGTCGCGGACCTCGATCTTGGCGACGTCGCCGGGGCCGTCGACCAGCTGGATGTGGTCGGGGGCCTCGCCGGAGGTGCCGATGACCTCCTCGTGGCCCTCGTGGCCGATGAGGAGGATGTCGAAGTCCTCGTTGGCGAAGCGGACGGCTTCCTTGTGGACCTTGGTGACCAGCGGGCAGGTGGCGTCGATCGTCGCGAGCCGGCCCTGGCGGGCCTCCTCGTGGACAGTCGGGGCGACGCCGTGCGCGGAGAACATCACGATGTTGCCCGGCGGCACCTCGGTCGCCTGGTCGACGAAGATCGCGCCCTTCCGCTCCAGCGTCTGGACCACGTACTTGTTGTGGACGATCTCGTGGCGTACGTAGATCGGCGCCCCGTACTGCTCCAGGGCCTTCTCCACGGCGATCACGGCACGGTCCACGCCCGCGCAGTAGCCGCGGGGGGCGGCGAGCAGGACACGCTTCGGGCGGTTCGTCGCGGGGGCGGACTCGGGCGTCGACGCGGGCGTTGCAGTCATGCGCCCCATCGTAAGGCCGCGTCGGTCAGCGCTTTGATCGGTGCCGTGGCCGAGACTGACCGCATGGCCGAGGAACCGCAGGTGGCTGCGCACGAGGGGCCCCGGGGACACGGGGAACACACGGATCTCCGTCGGAGCCTCGGCTTCCGTGACCTGGTCGTCTACGGGCTGCTCTTCATCGCGCCGATGGCCCCGGTCGGCGTCTTCGGCACGCTCGACGCCAAGTCCCACGGGGCCGTCGCACTGGTGTACGTCGTGGCCACGGTCGCCATGGCCTTCACCGCCTTCAGCTACGCCCAGATGGTGCGGGTCGCGCCGCAGGCCGGCTCGGTCTTCACGTACGCCCGCAAGGGGCTCGGCGAGGGTCCCGGCTTCGTCGCCGGCTGGATGGCGCTCCTCGACTACCTGCTGATCCCGGCCGTCGCCTACCTCTTCGCGGGCATCGCCATGGAGGCGCTGGTGCCGGAGGTGGACCGGTGGGTGTGGACCGGGATCGCCGTGGTGGTCACGACGCTGCTCAACCTGTGGGGCGTCCGGGCCGCGGCGCGGGTCGGTTTCGCCGTGCTCGCGATGGAGATCGTCGTCCTGCTGGTCTTCGTCGTGTCGGCGGTGGTGGTGCTCGTACGGGACGGGGCGCGGCGCGACTGGTGGTCGCCGCTGACAGGTGACGTGTCGTTCTCGCTCGCCGCCGTCATCGGCGCGGTGTCGGTCGCGGTCCTGTCGTACCTGGGCTTCGACGCGATCGCCTCCTTCGCGGAGGAGGTGACGGGCGGTTCGGCGAAGGTCGCGCGGGCGGTGCTGTTCTGCCTGGTGCTCGCGGGCGCGCTGTTCGTGGCGCAGACCTGGCTCGTGGCCCTCCTCGAACCGGTCTCCTCGGCCGATCTGGCCGCCGATCCGGTGAAGCAGGGTTCCGCCTTCTACGACGCCGTGGAGGTGTCGGTCGGCAGCTGGCTGCACGACGTGGTCGCAGTCTCGAAGGCGATCGGCGCGGCCTTCGCCGCCCTCGCGGGGCAGGCGGCCGGCGGACGGCTGCTCTTCGCGATGGGCCGCGAGCGGCGGCTGCCGCACGTCCTCGCCCGGACGGACTCGGGTGTGCCGCGGGTGGCGCTGCTCGTGGCGGCGACGGTGACGATGGTCGCGGCGCTGTGGGCGGCGCGGCGGGACGACGGCCTGGACCACCTGGTGTCGGTGGTCGACGTCGGCGCCCTGACGGCCTTCGTGCTGCTGCACGCGAGCGTGGTGGGCTGGTTCGCGGTACGGCGGGCGGAGGGGCCGCCGCACTGGCTGAAGCACGTCGTCATGCCGGTCGTCGGGGCGGCGATCCTGATCGCGGTGATCGTGGAGGCCTCGGTCACCGCGCAGGTGGTGGGCGTGGTGTGGCTGGGGATCGGGCTCGTCGTCCTGGCCGTCCAGGGCACGGCTCGGACGCCGGCGGCGCGGCTCTGAGGTTGTCGCCGGGGCTGCGGCCGTGCCCGCCTCCGTACGGGCCGTCGCCCTCCTCGTCGTACACGTTGTCGTACCGCGCGGTTACGCTCGGTCCATGGCTCTGACTACGTCCGCCGAAGCACCGCTTCCCGTCGGTGAGGTCTCCCGGCTGATCGGGGGCTGGATCGACCGGCTCGGAGCGATCTGGGTCGAGGGGCAGATCACGCAGCTGTCGCGGCGCCCCGGCGCCGGGGTCGTCTTCCTGACGCTGCGGGATCCCTCGTACGACATCTCCATCGGCGTCACCTGCTACCGCCAGGTCTTCGACTCGGTCGCGGACCTGGTGTCCGAGGGCGCGCGGGTCGTCGTGCACGCCAAACCCGAGTGGTACGCGCCGCGCGGGCAGCTGTCGCTTCGGGCCGTGGAGATCAAGCCGGTCGGGATCGGCGAGCTGCTGGCCCGGCTGGAGCAGCTGAAGCGGAGCCTGGCGGCCGAGGGGCTCTTCGCGCTCGACCGGAAGAAGCCCCTGCCGTTCCTGCCGCATCTCATCGGGCTCGTCTGCGGCCGGGCCTCGGCGGCGGAGCGGGACGTCCTGGAGAACGCGCGGCGCCGCTGGCCGCACGTCCGCTTCGAGGTGCGGAACGTGCCGGTGCAGGGCGTGAAGGCGGTTCCGCAGGTCGTCCAGGCGGTGAAGGAGCTCGACGCCCACGAGGACGTGGACGTGATCATCGTCGCCCGGGGCGGCGGCAGCGTCGAGGACCTGCTGCCGTTCTCGGACGAGCAGCTCGTACGGGCCGTCGCCGACTGCCGTACGCCGGTGGTCTCCGCGATCGGGCACGAGCCGGACTCGCCCCTCCTCGACCTGGTGGCGGACCTGCGGGCCTCGACGCCGACGGACGCGGCCAAGAAGGTCGTCCCGGACGTCGGAGAGGAGCTCGACCGGGTGCGCGGGCTGCGGGACCGGGCGCTGCGGACCGTGCGGGGGCTCCTGGAGAGGGAGGAGCGCGGTCTCGCGCACGCGCTCGGGCGGCCCGTCATGGAGCATCCGCAGCGGATGGTCGAGGTCCGCGAGGACGAGGTCGACGCGCTGCTCGCGCGGAGCCGCCGGGTCCTGGGACACCTCCTGGACCGGGCCGACTCCGAGCTGTCGCACACCCGGGCGCGGGTCCGGGCGCTGTCGCCCGCCGCGACGATGGAGCGGGGATACGCGGTGCTCCAGCGGGCGGACGGCTCGGTGGTCCGCGCCCCGGAGGAGGTCGCGGAGGGCGAGGAGCTGCGGGCGCGGGTCGCCGAGGGCGAGTTCGCGGTGCGGCGCGTGGACGCGGGCGCGGGCCCCGGCGGGGCCGGTCCGGCCTGAGCGGCCCCGCGCGGGCGAGGACATCGAGAGAGAAGCGGACACACGGAGGTGGAGCACATGGCAGCCGGTACGGAAGAGGCGGCGCTCGGGTACGAGCAGGCGCGGGACGAGCTCGTGGAGGTCGTCCGGCGGCTGGAGGCGGGCGGGACGTCCCTGGAGGAGTCCCTCGCGCTCTGGGAGCGCGGCGAGGAGCTGGCGAAGGTCTGCCGGCGGCGGCTGGAGGGGGCCCGGGCGCGCCTCGACGCCTCCCTGGCGGCGGAGCGGGCGGCGGAGGCGGAGGCGGCGGGCTCGGAGGAGTAGCTCTGCCGGCGGTTCCTGCCCTGCAGTTCCCGTCGGACGGGCCCCGGGCGGTGGCCCGGCATGCCCTGACGTAGACTCACAGTGAAACGGATCACTATCCGGATAGTTTAGTTGAAGTTTCACCAATCATCGGCGTACTGTCGAGGACGTCGCTCGGACCCCTTACGGGCGATCCTCTTTTGCAGTTCGGAAGGTACGCAGCATGTCTCTCGCCCTTGACTCCGCCGCCCAGGACCTCCTCTTCCGTGAGGCCCGCACCGCCAACACGTTCACCGACGAGCCGGTGACCGACGAGCAGGTCCAGGCGATCTACGACCTGGTGAAGTACGGCCCGACCGCCTTCAACCAGACCCCGCTGCGCATCACCCTGGTCCGCTCCCCCGAGGCCCGCGAGCGCCTGGTCCAGCACATGGCCGAGGGCAACCGGCCGAAGACGGCGACCGCCCCGCTGGTCGCGATCCTCTCCGCCGACAACGAGTTCCACGAGGAGCTCCCGGCCCTGCTCCCGCACTTCCCGCAGGCCAAGGACGTCTTCTTCTCGGAGCGCCCGGTCCGCGAGCAGTCCGCCGTGCTGAACGCCGCCCTCCAGGCCGCCTACTTCATCGTCGGCGTCCGCGCCGCCGGCCTGGCCGCCGGCCCGATGACCGGCCTGGACTTCGCCGGCGTCCAGAAGGAGTTCCTGGACGCCGACCACACCCCGCTGATGGTCGTCAACATCGGCAAGCCGGGCGAGGACGCCTGGTTCCCGCGCTCCCCGCGCCTGGCCTACGACGACGTCGTCACCACCGTCTGACGTCCACGCCGGACCACACGCACCACAGGAAGGGCCCCGCACTCGGTGAGTGCGGGGCCCTTCCCGTATGCCTCGATCGCGCGTCGGAACGGGGGTGCCGGTCAGGCCTTGTGCGGCTTGAGCGAGCCCGCCATCTCCGCCAGCCGCTCGAACGACGCCGTGCCGGTCACGACCGTCGTCGAGCCGCCCTCCGCCCTGACGAGCGCGTCGTACTTCGGCCCCTCCCAGCGCTGCCACACCTGCCCGGCCACCGTCTGGGTCTTCCCGGTGTCCTTCGCCTCGTGCGTGACCTCGGGCACGTACTTGCCCGGCGCCGCCGTCGACTGGTGGATCGCCACGTACTGCGTGTCCGGGGAGAGGAACCCGAGCTGCCAGGCGTCGCTCTTCTCGCGCTTGTACGAGACGACCGTCGCCTTCCAGTCCGCTCCGAGGCCCTCGGGCGCCAGCACCGGATACGGTGCCGCACGCTGGGCCGTCAGGAGCTCGACGCGGTAGTCCTTCGCCTGGACCGGAGCCGCGTTCTCGTCGTGCGGGATGAAGAGATACATCACTCCCGCAGCAACCATGATCACCCCGAGGGACTGGAACATCCCTCGTACCGTCTGCCTACCTCGCATACCTGCCACGCCCCACATGGTCGCATCATGGTGCTCTGCTCAAACGTGGGCCCCTCTGCTCATTTTGTCGACGTACCGATAGAGTCGGAGCACCCTCGTTCTTCCGGCCGTCGCCGTTCCCGGCCGTCGCCGTACAGAAAGGTGCGCTTCGATGACCGAGAGCCATCACCTGCCGCCCGAGCTCGTCGTCTCCCCCGAGGCCCCCGACCGCAACCTCGCCCTCGAGCTGGTCCGCGTCACCGAGGCCGCCGCCATGGCCGCCGGCCGCTGGGTCGGCCGCGGCGACAAGATCGGCGCGGACGGCGCGGCGGTCAACGCCATGCGGACCCTGATCTCCACCGTCTCGATGAACGGCGTCGTCGTCATCGGCGAGGGCGAGAAGGACGAAGCCCCGATGCTGTTCAACGGCGAGCGGGTCGGCGACGGCACCGGTGCCGAGGTCGACATCGCCGTCGACCCGATCGACGGCACCACGCTCAACGCCAAGGGCATGCCGAACGCGATCGCCGTCCTGGCCGCCGCCGACCGCGGCACCATGTTCGACCCGTCCGCGGTGTTCTACATGGACAAGCTGGTCACCGGCCCCGAGGCCGCCGACTTCGTCGACATCAACGCCCCCGTCTCGGTCAACATCCGCCGGGTCGCCAAGGCCAAGAACTCCTCGCCCGAGGACATCACGGTCATGATCCTGGACCGCCCCCGCCACGAGGGCATCGTCAAGGAGATCCGCGAGACCGGGGCCCGGATCAAGTTCATCTCGGACGGCGACGTCGCCGGTTCGATCATGGCCGTCCGCGAGGGCACCGGCGTCGACATGCTCATGGGCGTCGGCGGCACCCCCGAGGGAATCATCTCCGCCTGCGCCATCAAGTGCCTCGGCGGTGTGATCCAGGGCAAGCTGTGGCCGAAGGACGAGGCCGAGCGGCAGAAGGCGCTCGACGCGGGCCACGACCTCGACCGCGTGCTCTCCACGAACGACCTGGTCAGCGGCGACAACGTCTTCTTCGTCGCGACCGGCATCACCGACGGCGAGCTGCTGCGCGGTGTCCGCTACCGCGCCGAGACGGCGACCACGCAGTCGCTGGTCATGCGCTCGAAGTCCGGCACGATCCGCCAGATCGACTCGACGCACCGGCTCTCGAAGCTGCGCGCGTACAGCAAGATCGACTTCGACCGCGCCAAGTGATCCGAGCGGCCGACTGATCCGCCGGCCGATCTGTCGAGCGGCTGACGGGTCCGGCGGCCGATCCGTCGAGCGGCTGACGGGTCCGCCGGTCGATCCGTCGAGCGGCTGACGGGTCCGCCGGCCGGTCCGTCGAGCGGCTGACGGGTCCGGCGGCCGATTCGTCGAGCGGAACGGCACGAAGAGGGGCGCCCCCATGTGCGGTGGGGGCGCCCCTTCCCGTACGGGCAGCGACGGGGTCCGCTCCGTCAGCCCGCCTGGGCGATCCGTCCGTCGGTCGCGGACGCCTTCCTGAGCTCCACCTCGCGCCGCCGGCGCCTGGCCAGGACCACACGGCGCTCCGCCGCGGTGAGCCCGCCCCACACCCCGTACGGCTCGGGCTGGATCAGCGCGTGCTCCCGGCACTCGACCATCACGGGACAGCGGGCACAGACGCGCTTGGCCGCCTCCTCGCGCGCGAGCCGTGCAGCGGTCGGCTCCTTGGAGGGGGCGAAGAACAGCCCGGCCTCGTCCCGGCGGCACACCGCCTCCGCGTGCCAGGGGCCGCCCTCGTCCTCCCGGGCAGTAGTGCGCTGAGGGGGTACGGCGGCGACCTGGAGGGGCTGATGCGGCAGTGGCAGCACGGTCTACTCCTGACGACGGCTTCGCGAGCGAGCGGCGATGCAGCAGCCCTACCCGCTGTGCGCGCGCCTATGCACTGCGTGCCGCCCCGTTCCGCTCTGCGGATACCCGTGGGCGAAATCCGGTCACCGGCCGACCGGGTCGGTGGCGGTCGGCGGCCCGGTCAGTGGCCGAGGTGTTTGCGCAGCTTGCTCTGGAGGTCGGTGATCCACTTGCCGCGCTTGGGCCTCGCCTCGACGTTCCCGAAGACCGAGTAGCCGTTCACGACGACGACCGGCGCCTGCGGATCGACCCCCTCCAGGGTCACGACCTCGAAGTTGCCGAAGATCCCGCTGCCGTTGCCGCGCAGGCTGACGTTCTCCGGGACCCGCACCTCGACGTTCCCGAAGATCGACGTGGCGTTGATCGTCGTGACGCGCTGCGCGAAGATCGCCTCGGTCAGATCGATCTCGATGTTGCCGAAGAGCGCGAACGCGTTCGTCCTGCGGCTCACCCGCCAGCGGCCCTTGCGGGTCGTACTGGAGAAGATCGCGACCAGGCTGTCCGCCTCGCCGTCGGCATCGGCCGGATCGTCCTCGTACACGGGATCGGGGTCCCGGCGGGCCCGGGCGCTCGGCAGGTCGCGGACGATCGGCTCCAGCTCTCCGACCGTCTTGGCGCGGTAGACCGCGTCGATCCGGTCCGAGTGCTCCTCGGGATCGATCCGGCCCTCGGCCAGGGCATCCCGGAGGATGTCCGCGATCCGGTCCCGGTCCGCGTCGGACGCCCGCAACGAGCCTCGCGGGTCGGCGAAAGCGGTCTCGGCCGGGGCGGGCTCGGCGGGAGCGGCCGATCGCTGCGGCTGCGGCTGCTTTTCGGGTTCGGGCTTCTTTTCGAGGTCCACGGAGCCAGCCTAGCGAAACGCGATAGATCGCGACCAGTGGGCGGGGCCGGACCTGTGGAGGAAGAACGCGACGAACCGGCGCGCGGAAGCGGCGGGTTGAGGCCATGGCGGCCGGAGCCCCGGCACCGCACGCACGACCGCCACCCTCCGGAACACGCCACATCGGCGCGGTCCCGCCTCCAAGTGAGCCTTACCTCACAGGATCGGGGCCGCGCCCTCGTTCTACGCTGGAGTGCGCGCCGCCAATGGAGGCGGCGCTGCTGTCTGCCGAGTGAGGAATGGCCGCCGTCATGCCAGAGTTTGCGTACTCCGATCTGCTCCCCCTGGGAGAGGACACCACGCCCTACCGCCTGGTGACCTCCGAAGGTGTCTCCACCTTCGAGGCCGACGGCCGTACGTTCCTCAAGGTCGAGCCCGAGGCGCTGCGCACGCTCGCCGCCGAGGCGATCCACGACATCCAGCACTTCCTGCGCCCGGCCCACCTGGCCCAGCTGCGCCGGATCATCGACGACCCCGAGGCCTCGTCGAACGACAAGTTCGTCGCGCTCGACCTGCTGAAGAACGCGAACATCGCCGCCGCCGGCGTCCTCCCGATGTGCCAGGACACCGGCACCGCGATCGTCATGGGCAAGCGCGGCCAGAACGTGCTGACCTCCGGCCGCGACGAGGAGGCCCTGTCCAAGGGCATCTACGACGCGTACACCAAGCTGAACCTGCGGTACTCGCAGATGGCCCCGGTGACCATGTGGGAGGAGAAGAACACCGGCTCGAACCTGCCCGCGCAGATCGAGCTGTACGCGACCGACGGCGGCGCGTACAAGTTCCTCTTCATGGCCAAGGGCGGCGGCTCCGCCAACAAGTCCTTCCTCTACCAGGAGACGAAGGCCGTCCTCAACGAGGCGAGCATGATGAAGTTCCTGGAGGAGAAGATCCGCTCGCTCGGCACGGCCGCCTGCCCGCCGTACCACCTGGCGATCGTCGTCGGCGGCACGAGCGCCGAGTTCGCGCTCAAGACCGCGAAGTACGCCTCCGCGCACTACCTGGACGAGCTGCCCACCGAGGGCTCGGCCGAGACCGGCCACGGCTTCCGCGACAAGGAGCTGGAGGAGAAGGTCTTCGAGCTGACGCAGAAGATCGGCATCGGCGCGCAGTTCGGCGGCAAGTACTTCTGCCACGACGTCCGCGTCGTCCGCCTCCCCCGCCACGGCGCCTCGCTGCCCGTCGCGATCGCCGTGTCCTGCTCGGCCGACCGCCAGGCCGTCGCGAAGATCACCGCCGAGGGCGTCTTCCTGGAGCAGCTGGAGACGGACCCGGCGCGCTTCCTGCCGGACACGACCGACACTGAGCTGAACAGCGGCTCCGCCGCGGGCCTCTCCGAGGAGAGCGACGTCGTCACCATCGACCTGAACCAGCCGATGGACGACATCCTCGCCGAGCTGACCAAGTACCCGGTCAAGACCCGGCTCTCCCTCAACGGCCCGCTGGTCGTGGCGCGCGACATCGCGCACGCCAAGATCAAGGAACGCCTCGACGCGGGCGAGGAGATGCCGCAGTACCTGAAGGACCACCCGGTCTACTACGCGGGCCCGGCCAAGACCCCCGAGGGGTACGCCTCCGGTTCCTTCGGTCCGACGACGGCCGGCCGCATGGACTCGTACGTGGAGCAGTTCCAGGCCGCGGGCGGCTCGAAGGTCATGCTGGCCAAGGGCAACCGCTCCGGCCAGGTGACCTCCGCGTGCGACACGCACGGCGGCTTCTACCTCGGCTCGATCGGCGGCCCGGCGGCCCGCCTCGCGCAGGACTGCATCAAGAAGGTCGAGGTCGTCGAGTACGAGGAGCTCGGCATGGAGGCGGTCTGGAAGATCGAGGTCGAGGACTTCCCGGCCTTCATCGTCGTGGACGACAAGGGCAACGACTTCTTCCAGAACCCGGCGCCCGAGCCGACCTTCACGCACATCCCGGTGCGGGGTCCCGGCCTCGGCTGACCCTCTCGGTTTCCGCTTTCGACAGAGCCCCTGGTCCGTGGGTACGGACCGGGGGCTCTGCCCGTCCCCGGTCGGTGCGCGCCGACCGGGGGCTCTGCCGTCCCGGTCGGATTCCGCTCAGAATCTCGCTACCGACCGGTAGACCTCCCGTTACCTACCGGCCAGTATTGAGCGCGAGCATGTCAACCACTGAGCCGGTAGACCACTCGGGAGCCCCCCATGCCCTCCGTACCCCCCACCACCCACGCCTCCGCCCACGCGACCGGCCGTACGGCCGCCCGCAGGCGGGTCGCCGCCGGCACCACGGGCGCGCTGGCCCTCACGGCCTTCCTCGTCGTCGGTCCCGCGCCCGCCGCCTCAGCGGCCGACCCGGACACCCACCTGGTGTCGACCGCCGCCCTGGAGGACGTGGACTACGCGACCTGGCGCAAGGACGTGGCCGCCGTCGTCGCCCAGGCCCGCCCGTACATCGAGGAGCGCGCGAAGGACGCCGGGCACGAGAAGCAGGCGATCGTCCTCGACATCGACAACTCCTCGCTGGAGACCGACTTCCACCCCTTCTGGGAGCTGCCGACCCCGGCCATCGCGGACGTCCGCGACCTGGTCCTGGACGCCCACGCCAAGGGCGTGAAGGTCTTCTTCGTCACCGCCCGGCCCGGGATCATCCACTCCCTCACCGACTGGAACCTGAAGCGGGTCGGCTACCCGGTCGACGGTCTGTACGTGCGCTCGCTGCCCGACCTGTTCGCCGAGGTCAGCGCGTACAAGACGGAGAAGCGCGCGGAGATCGAGGCCAAGGGCTACACGATCATCGCGAACATCGGCAACAACAACACCGACATCGTCGGCGGGCACGCCGAGCGCGCCTTCAAGCTCCCCGACTACGACGGCAAGCTCTCCTGACCATCGGGACGGCCCTCAGCGCGTCAGGCGGAAGTCGAGCCGCGCGTACTCCCCGTCCGAGGTCGAGCGGATCTGGCCGCGCACGCCCTCGAAGTCGCCGGTCCCGCCGGTGACCGCGATGTCGAACGGGGCGGGCTGCTCGGTCTCCGTCGAGAAGGGGAGGATCACCTGGCCGGCGATCTGCCCGACGGCACCGCCGGTCAGGACGAAGACGCCCGCGCACACCAGGTCGCCGGGGCTGCCGGGGCCGCCGACCCGCGCCACCGTGCAGCTCACGGCGTCCCGGCCGACCTTCTCGCCGCCCTTGGTCCGGTACAGGTCCTCGGCGAAGGCGTAGGTGTCGCCGACGGCGGGGGCGGGAACGCCCTCGCCGGTGTCCTCCCCCTCTTCGCTCTCCTCGCCGACGACCTCCTGGGCGTAGAGGGTGAACTCGAGGTCCACGGCCTGGGCCGCGGGCACGGAGACGGGAGTCGCGGAGACCGGGGCTGCCGCGCCGAAGGCGACGAGTGCGACGGTGGCGGCGCCGAGCGCACCGGTCCTCCTGAAGCTGCGGGACATGACCTGCCTCCTCGCGGACGGTGGCTCTCCCCCTCGGCTCGCTTCATTGTCCGCCTCCGGTCCCGGGCCCGCCCGCCCCCGCCGCTACCCTGACGGCCATGGAACACCCGATACGGATCATGGCCCCGGCCGCCGCCCTGCTGGTCAGCGGCGTGCTGACGGCCGGTTGCGCCGCTCCCGAGCCGCTGCCCGAAGTCACCCAGGGCGCCCGGCCGACCGCGGCGCCGGCCACGCCGACGGCCTCCGAGGGGCCGGAGGACGCGACGGCACCGAAGGCCGCGGCGCCCTCCGGTGCGACCCTCGGCGGTGCGGGCTCGGCCTGCGCCCTGCCCGTCTCCTTCGCGCTGGCGGAGAAGTGGGAGCCCGAGGCGATCGAGGACCCCGAGAACCCCGAGTTCGCCGCGCTCACCCGCCAGGGGCCGGCCACGGTCCGCTGCGAGGTGGACGCCAAGCCGGCCGGGCACGTCGGCTACCTGCGGGTGTGGACGGTGGCGAAGGGTCCCGCCCGGGCCGCCCTCGAAGGCTTCGTGAAGGCCGAGGAGAAGTCCACCGCCGTCACCTACCGGGAGACGAAGGCGGGCGCGCTGCCCGCGACCGAGGTGACGTACACGGTCGCCGACGAGCTGCTGGAGGAGCCCAAGGAGGAGCGGGCCTTCGCCGTCGCGACCCCGAAGGGGACGGTGATCGTCCACCTCGGCGGCCTCGACACGGCGGAGCACCGGGCGATGCTCCCGGCGTACGAGCTGGCCAGGACCACGGTGAAGGCCGGCTGACGGACGCGGCCGTCCGGGCAGGACCGTGGCCCCCCGTCCCGCACCGGACGGGGGGCCACGGCGTCTTCGGAGGCCCTACGCGAACTTCTGGTTCGCGGAGCCGTCGCAGTTCTGGAGCCGGACGGGCTCCTTCGCCGCGCCCTGGGCGAGGCAGAGGCCCGTCGCGCCGGCGGGCCGGATGGTGGCGCCGTCACGGACGAACTTCTGGTTGGCGCCGCCGTGGCAGTTCCAGATGATGAGCGCCTTGCCCGCCTGGAAGCCGGAGGATGGCACGTCCAGGCAGCGGTCCTGGGTGAGCTCGGTGTGGACGCTCCGGCGGGCGGAGTCGTACCACCAGCCCTGGTTGCGGCCGCCGTGGCAGTCCCAGCCGAGCACGCCGGTCTCGTTGGCCGAGGAGGCCGCCTCGACGTCCAGGCAGTTGCCGGTGTCCTGGTTCCTCAGCGGTTTGTACGCGTCGTCCCAGGCGACCGGGAAGAGCGTCGGCCGGCCCGAGGAGTCGACGTCGGCGCAGCCGGCCTCGCGGAGACCCGAGTCGTAGATCTGCGTGAGGCAGGAGGCGAAGGCGGCGTGTCCACGCGCGTTGGGGTGGAAGGACTGCCGGACCGAGTTCTCGTCCGGGGTGCCGGGCTTGGAGAGGTCGATGTAGAGACCGCGGGCCCAGGTGTCCTCCATGCAGACCTCGTGGCCGTGGAAGAGCCGCGAGTTGTCGAGGTAGACGGCCCCGGTCGAGGCGGCGGCCTTGCGCATGCCGCGTTCGAAGGCGGGGACGGCGGTGTTGCGGCCCCAGACGGTGTCGGAGTCGTAGCCGAGTCCGCCGCAGATGAGCTTGCCGGGGAAGGAGGGGTTGTCGTGGAAGTCGGGGCCGATGGGGCTGGGGTAGCCCATGAGGACGAGCTTGTAGTCGCCGTCGGCGTAACCGGCGTCGCGCATGACGGTCTTGAGGTCGCGGACGGTCTGCTCGACCTTGGGGACGAGCGCGTCGACGCGGGCCTGCCAGCCGGGGGCGTACTTGGGCTCGCAGGCGCCCTGGAGGAGCAGGTAGCGCTGGACGCAGTCCGTCATGACGGGGCCGAACTGCAGGTCGTCGTTGGCTCCGGCGACGAGCAGGACCATCTTGATGCGGGTGTTGCGGGCCTTGACGGCGAGGTTGTCGCTCTGGACGAGCTCGTCGGCGTACTGCTTCGAGCCACCGATCCTGATGTTGCCCGTGTACGCGCCGGAGCAGGAGACGTTGAAGGTGAGGTCCGCGGGGATGCCCGTGCGGTGGATGGCGGCGTCGGGCGAGCGGTGGCACCAGTTGGTCGGGCCGTTGGTGGGGGGCTCGTAGGTGCCGACGCCCTCGCCGGAGATCTCGCTGTCGCCGAGTGAGATCAGGCCGGTCTTGCGCTGCGCGAGCGGGCGCTCGGCCGGGTCGCCGTAGATCCTGGTGGCCTCGGCGGCCCGGATCGCCTCCAGCTCGGGCGGGAGCGGTACGGATGCGGTGACCGCCGCCGGACCGGCGGCCGGGCCGGTGGCGGGGGTCGCGCCGGCGGGGGCCGCCGCGGTCATCGTGCCGAGCGCGGCGGCGGCCGCGGCGACGGCCGCGATGGGCCAGCGGAGTCTGTACCTGGTGCGCTTCATTGCGCCTCCTGGAAGTGGGGTTACCCACGGTTTTTACTGGCCGGTACGCGTGTTGGGAATACATCGAACAAGACAAGTGCTCAACTTTTTCGGGGGGTTGGGGGTCTCCCCCCGATGGGCACGGCCAGGAGGTTGAGGAAGAGATGACGACGAACAGCGCAGCCGACGAGTACCGCGTCGAGCACGACTCCATGGGCGAGGTGCGGGTCCCCGCGCACGCCAAGTGGCGTGCGCAGACCCAGCGGGCCGTGGAGAACTTCCCCGTGTCGGGCCAGCGCCTGGAGCGCGCCCACATCGAGGCACTGGCCCGGATCAAGGCCGCCGCGGCCACGGTCAACGCCGAACTGGGGGTGATCGAAGCGGACCTGGCGGAGGCGATCGTCTCGGCGGCGCAGGAGGTCGCCGAGGGGCGGTGGGACGACCACTTCCCCGTGGACGTCTTCCAGACCGGCTCCGGCACCTCGTCCAACATGAACACCAACGAGGTGATCGCCACGCTCGCCGGCGAGCGGCTCCCGGAGGGCCGGGACGTCCACCCCAACGACCATGTGAACGCCTCGCAGTCCTCCAACGACGTCTTCCCGTCCTCGATCCACATCGCGGCCACCGGCGCCGTCACCCGCGACCTGATCCCCGCGCTCGAACATCTGGCAGGCGCCCTGGAGCGAAAATCGGCCGAATTCGCGACGGTCGTGAAGTCGGGCCGCACCCATCTGATGGACGCCACCCCGGTCACCCTCGGCCAGGAGTTCGGCGGCTACGCGGCCCAGGTCAGGTACGGCGTGGAGCGGCTGCGCTCGGCACTCCCCCGACTCGCCGAACTCCCCCTCGGCGGTACGGCGGTGGGCACCGGCATCAACACCCCGGCCGGCTTCTCCGCGGCCGTCATCGCGGAGGTCGCGCGGGCGACCGGGCTGCCGCTGACGGAGGCCCGCGACCACTTCGAGGCGCAGGGCGCCCGCGACGCCCTCGTGGAGACGTCCGGGCAGCTGAGGACCATCGCCGTCTCCCTCACCAAGATCTCCAACGATCTGCGCTGGATGTCCAGCGGCCCGCGCACGGGCCTGGCGGAGATCAACCTCCCCGACCTCCAGCCCGGCTCGTCGATCATGCCGGGCAAGGTGAACCCGGTGGTCCCGGAGGCCGTCCTGATGGTCGCCGCGCAGGTGACCGGAAACGACACCACGGTGGCGGTGGCGGGCGCGGCCGGGAACTTCGAGCTCAACGTGATGCTGCCGGTGATGGCCAAGAACCTCCTGGAGTCCGTACGACTCCTGGCCAACGCCTCCCGGCTGCTCGCGGACCGCACGGTCGACGGGATCACCGCCAACGTGGAGCGCGCCCGCGAGTACGCCGAGTCCTCGCCGTCCGTGGTGACCCCGCTGAACAAGTACATCGGCTACGAGGAGGCCGCCAAGGTCGCCAAGAAGTCCCTCGCCGAGCGGAAGACGATCCGCGAGGTGGTGCTCGCGTCCGGATACGTCGAGCGGGGCGACCTCACGGTGGAGCAGCTGGACGAGGCGCTCGACGTGCTGCGGATGACGCACCCGTAGGCGAGGGCCGACGCACCCGAAGGCGAGGGGCCGACGCACCCGTGGGCGAGGGGCCGACGCACCCGAAGGCGAGGAGGCCGACGTACCCGTGGGCGACGGGGTGGTCCGTCCGCCGCGACGGCTGACTCATCCGCACCCCTGCGTGACCTGTGCCGCAGCGCCGGTGGGAGCGCGCCCCTAAGATCTGCGCATGACAGACTCGGGCGGCCCTCAGCAGCATTGGGCGCCAGGGGAGCAGATCCTCTGGCGCTACCGCGACAACGGCACCGGCGCCGTGCACATCTGCCGGCCGGTGACCGTCGTCCAGGACACGCCCGAGCTCCTCGCCGTCTGGATGGCACCCGGCACCGAATGCGTACGGCCGGTGCTGACCGACGGGACGCCCGTGCACGAGGAGCCGCTCGCCACCCGGTACACCGCTCCGCGCACGACGGAGCGGTCCCACTGGTTCGGCAGCGGCGTCCTCAAGCTGGCCCGGCCCGGAGACCCTTGGTCGGTGTGGCTGTTCTGGGAGCGCGGCTGGCGCTTCCGCAGCTGGTACGTGAACCTGGAGGAGCCGCGGACCCGTTGGTCCGGCGGCGTCGACTCCGAGGACCATTTCCTCGACATCTCCGTCTATCCCGACCACAGTTGGCTGTGGCGGGACGAGGACGAGTTCGCGCAGGCCCAGCGGTCGGGCTTGATGGACCGTGAGCAGGCCGCGCGGGTGAAGGCGGCCGGGGCGAGGGCGGTGGAGCAGATCCGGGCCTGGGGGACGCCGTTCGCGGACGGCTGGGAGAACTGGCGGCCCGATCCGGGGTGGCCGGTGCCGCGGTTGCCCGGCGACTGGGACCGCACTCCGGCCCACACGGCCCCGTGAGACCCTTGATGCGCCCCCGGGGTTCAAACGTAGGATCGTCCTCCGCACGGCAGAAGCGGATCGAACAGCACGTCAGACCGACCGAAGACCACGTCAACGACTGAGCACAGCACAGGACCTGACCACAAGTCATCCACGAGGGGGAGAGCAGTGCCGGACGTGCGCCCGGGTGTTCCGACCCCTGCCGTTGCCGCCTCTCGCGGAACGTCCACATCCGCTGCATACGAGGGGTTTATCCCTGCCGAAGGCGCGGCATCGGCGAGAAGAGCGAGTGCATCGCACCACCGGCCCGGACGGACGGAATCCCACGCGTGACGGAGCATCCCACCTCCCACGAAGGCCGACAGCCGCTGGCTGCCCGGCCGCAGGAACGCGCACGCCCTCGCCAGGAGGCGGCGGCCGCCGGCCTGCCCTCCGACGTGCCCGCCCAGCCGGGCGGACCGGCGGACCGGACGGCGAAGGCCGCCGGTACGGGCACACCGGCGGCGGCCGGCACCCCCGCGACGGCGAGAACGGCGGGCGCGGAAGGAACGGCGGAAGCACCCGGCGCCTCCGGAGCACCCGGCTCGTCCGCCTCCCCCGACGCTCCCGCCTCCCCCGACGCTCCCGATTCCCCCGGCTCCCCCGGTTCTCCCGCTGAGGCGTCCGGCCGCCCGGCCGGCGCGCCCGGAACCGGCGCCGGGGCCGTCGCCGTCGCCGTGGCAGCTCAGATCCCCGGCGCGGGCCGGGGCCCCGAGGGCGCCGCGCGGCGCGAGGGCGAGCGGCTGCGGTTCGTCGGGGCCGCGACCCGCCGGATCGCGCGCGGGCTCGACCTCGACGAGATCGTGCTGGGCCTGTGCCGGGCGACCGTGCCCACCTTCTCCGACGAGATCCTGGTCTATCTGCGCGATCCACTGCCGGTGGGCGACGAGCGCCCGGTGGCGCCGTTCGTCTTGCGGCTGCGCCGCACCGACCGGCTCCGGTTAAGCGAAGTGGAGGGCGAGGAGCTCGTCCTCGTACCCGATCCGGATCCGACCCCCGCGGCCGAACTCTGCGAGGTGCGGTCCGGCGGGGCGCTCGCCGAGGTGCTGCGCGGCGTGCGGCCGGTGTTCGGCGACTCCGCCGCCGCCAAGGCCGCGCTGACCGAGCTCCTCGGCCCCGAGCACCCGCTGCCCGGCGGGCTGCGGGCGGTCCTCGCGCCGCTGCGCGGCCGGCGCCGGGTGATCGGCGCGGCCGTCTTCCTGCGCCGTCCCGAGCGGGCCGGCTTCGAACCGAACGACCTGCTCGTCGCGGCGCAGCTGGCGACGCACACCGCGCTCGGCATCGACAAGGCCGTCCTGTACGGCCGTGAGGCGTACATCGCGGACGAGCTCCAGCGGACGATGCTGCCGGACTCCCTCCCGCAGCCGACGGGTGTCCGGCTCGCCTCGCGCTACCTCCCGGCCGCCGAGACGGCCCGGGTCGGCGGCGACTGGTACGACGCGATCCCACTGCCCGGCAGCAGGGTCGCCCTGGTCGTCGGCGACGTCATGGGCCACTCCATGACCTCGGCGGCGATCATGGGGCAGCTGCGGACCACCGCGCAGACCCTGGCGGGGCTCGACCTGCCGCCGCAGGAGGTCCTGCACCACCTGGACGAGCAGGCGCAACGGCTCGGCGAGAACCGGATGGCCACCTGCATGTACGCGGTGTACGACCCGGTCTCGCACCGGATCACCGTGGCCAACGCGGGCCATCCGCCGCCGATACTGCTCCACCTGGGCGGCCGCGCCGAGGTGCTGCGGGTGCCGCCCGGCGCCCCCATCGGGGTCGGCGGCGTCGACTTCGAGGCGGTCGAGCTGGACGCCCCGGCGGGCGCCACGCTGCTGCTGTACACGGACGGTCTGGTGGAGTCCCGGCTGCGGGACGTCTGGACCGGGATCGAGCAGCTGCGGGAGCGCCTCGCGGCGACCGCGCAGCTGACGGGCCCGGACCACTCGCCGCCCCTTGAGGCGCTCTGCGACGACGTCCTGGACATGCTGGGTCCCGGTGACCGGGACGACGACATCGCGCTGCTCGCGGCGCGGTTCGACGGGATCGCGCCGAGCGACGTGGCGTACTGGTTCCTGGAGCCGGAGGACGCGGCTCCGGGGCGGGCGCGCCGGCTGGCCCGGCGGGCGCTGGCCCGCTGGGACCTGGAGGAGCTGACGGACTCGGTCGAGCTGCTGATCAGCGAGGTCGTGACGAACGCCGTGCGGTACGCGGAGCGGCCGGTGACCCTGCGGCTGCTCCGGACGGACGTGCTGCGCTGCGAGGTCGGCGACGACTCGCCACAGCTGCCCCGGCAGCGGCGGGCGCGGGACACGGACGAGGGCGGTCGTGGCCTGTTCCTGGTGAACCGGCTGGCCAGGCGGTGGGGGGCGACCCGGCTGTCGGGCGGCAAGGTCGTCTGGTTCGAGCTGGCCACGCGCTGAGGCTTCTGAGGCGTGACATGACGAATGGGCCGGACCCCGCGGGGTTCGGCCCATTCGTCATGTCACGGTGCTACACGTTCAACGGCCCGGCCGCTGCGTGACGCTCTGGTCCGTCTGCTCCGGATCCGGGTCCGGGTTCGGCGGCTGAGCGGTCGTCGGGTCGGTCGTCGGCGGCGCGATCGTGGGCGGTGACGTCGGCTCCTGGGTCGGCGGCGTGGTGACGGGGTCGCGCGTCGGCTCCGGCGGCGTGGTGACGGGGTCGCGGGTCGGCTGCGGCGGCGTGGTGGCCGTCGAGGTCGGCGGGGGCGTCGGGTCCGGGGACTCGGTGGTCGGCTCCTCGGTCGGCTCCTCCGGCGTCGCGGTGGTCCCGGTGGGCTCCGGGTCCGGCTCGTAGGAGCCCGTGCTGTCGGTCTCCAGGTCGAAGGTGGCGTCGGAGCCGCCGCCGAGTGCCCTGGTGGTGTAGTCGCCCCAGATCTGCGCGGGGGTACGACCACCGTTGGCGCGGCCATCGTTGATGGTGTTGGTCAGGGTGACCTGGTTGCCCTTGGTGTCCTCGCCGAAGAGGCCGACGGCGGTGACGAGTTCGGGCGTGTAGCCCACGAACCAGGCGGAACGGTTGTTCTCGGAGGTGCCGGTCTTGCCGGCGGCCTGGTAGTCGCCGGCGGCGCGGAAGCCGGAGCCGTTCTGTACGACGCCCTGCATGGCCTGGGTGACGGTGTCGGCGGCCTCGCGGCTGACGACCTGGCTGCCGATCGCGTCCACCGGGTCCACCTTGCGGTCCTTGTGGACGGCCGCCTTCACCAGGGTCGGGGTGACCTTCTTGCCGTGGTTGTCGAGCGTGGCGTACACACCGGCCATGTCCAGGGTCGAGGCACCCATGGTGCCGAGGGACATGGCGGGGGTCTCGCCGAAGTCCGCGCCGTCCTTCATGCCGAGGGCGAGCGCGGTCTGCTTGGTCTTGCCGAGGCCGACGTCGACGATCATCTGGGCGAAGACCGAGTTGATCGACTTGTTGGTGGCCTTCTGGACGGTGACGGGGCCGTAGCTGTAGTCGTCCTCGTTCTCGGGCGCGAAGTCGATGTCGGTCCCCACGACCTTCCGCTGGCTGGTGCCGTCGTAGATCGTGCCGAGACCTATGGTCCGCCCGTCCTGGGTCTCCGCCATGTGGTCGAGGGCGGAGGCGAGGACGATCGGCTTGAAGGTCGAGGCGGGCTGGTAGTCGCGGCGGGTGGCGTTGGACACCCAGTGCTCGGTGGCGCCGAGGCCGCCGTACATGGCGACGACCGCGCCGGTCTTCGGGTCGACGGAGGTGGCGCCGGCCTGGACGGTGGCCTGCTTCTTGTCGCCCTTGCGGTCGATCTTGTCTTCCAGCTGCCGGTCGACGGCCTTGACGAGGTCCTTCTGCTTCTTCTCGTCGATGTTGAGCGTGATCGTCCAGCCGCCGGCCTTGATGTCCTCCTCGCTGACGCCCTGGCGCATCAGCTCCTGGTTGGCGGCCTCGACGATGTAGCCGGTCTGGCCCTCCATGCCGGGGGCGGGCTTGGGCTTCTGCGGCACGGGGAACTTCATGCCGGCGCGCTCGGCCTGGGGGAGCCAGTCCTCGCCGACCATGTTGTCGAGGACGTAGTTCCAGCGCTCCTCGACGAGCTTGCGGCCGGTGGAGCTCGCGGAGGTCCAGTCGTACTGGTTGGGCGCCTGGAGCAGCGAGGCGAGATAGGCGCCCTGGGCGGTGGTGAGCTGGGTGGCGTCGACGCCGTAGTAGGCGCGGGCGGCGGCCTGGATGCCGTAGGCGCTGCGCCCGTAGTAGCTCGTGTTCATGTACCCGGCGAGGATCTCGCTCTTGCTCGTCTCCTGGTCGACCTTGACGGCGATGACCATTTCCTTGAGCTTGCGCGTGGCCGTCTGGTCCTGGCTCAGGTAGAAGTTCTTGACGTACTGCTGGGTGATGGTCGAACCACCCTGCTTGCCCTGGCCGGTGAGGGTCGACCAGGCGGCGCGCGTGGTGCCCTTGATGTCGACGCCGTTGTCCCGGTAGAAGCTCTTGTTCTCGGCGGCGACGAAGGCCTTCTGGACCTTCTCGGGGATCTTCTCCAGGCCGACGATCTCGCGGTTGATCTGGCCGGTGCGGGCGAGGATCTTGCCGTTGGCGTACTTGTAGATGTTGCTCTGCATGGTCGCCTCGGCGTTGGCCGTCGGCACGGGGACCAGGAGGTAGACGACGTACAGGGCGCCCATGGCGAGCAGGCAGAACACGAAGAAGGTGCCCAGGAGCTTCTTCCAGGAGAAGAAGCGGCGTATGCCGCGTCTCTTCGCCTTGCTCTTGTCCGGTCGGCCCATGGGTCCTGTCGCTCCAGTCGTCGTGTGTCTCGGCGCCTCGGCTGTCTTCCGTCCACGCCGGATCAGCTCAGCAAGCTAACACCGACGATGCAGACAAAGGGCAACCGATCACGCCTTTTCCGGACGTGAGAATCAGCACCCACCCCCAGAGGAACCGACGCTCGAAAGAGCCTGATGGTTGCGTCGCCAGGGCCGCCGAACCGGGCGCGGCCGGCGGTTCCCGCTCGCCGTCCCGTCACTATGCACACCGCGTATACACCCCGTGTACAGTGACGCGCATGTCCATCGGTCACACCCTTCTGGGGCTCCTGGAATCCGGACCGCGCCACGGCTACGACCTCAAGCGCGCGTTCGACGAGCGGTTCGGCCACGACCGGCCCCTGCACTACGGCCAGGTCTACTCGACCATGTCCAGGCTCCTGAAGAACGGCCTCGTGGTCGTCGAGGGAGTCGAGGCGGGCGGCGGGCCCGAGCGGAAGCGGTACGCGATCACCGAGGCCGGCATCACCGATGTCGCCGCCTGGCTCGCCACGCCCGAGAAGCCCGAGCCGTACCTCCAGTCCACGCTCTACACCAAGGTCGTCCTGGCGCTGCTCACCGGCCGCGGGGCCGCCGACATCCTCGACACCCAGCGATCCGAGCACCTGCGGCTGATGCGCGAGCTCACGCGGCGCAAGAAGGACGGCGACCTCGCCGACCAGCTCATCTGCGACCACGCCCTCTTCCACCTCGAAGCGGATCTGCGCTGGCTGGAACTGACCGCCGCCCGCCTCGACCGGCTCGCCGAGGAGGTCCGCCGATGACCGGCGCCCAGCCCTCCCGGGTCCCGCTCCTCCGGGCCACCGGCCTCGGCAAGACCTACGGCTCCACCCCGGCGCTGGCGGGCGCCGACTTCTCCCTCCGCGCCGGCGAGGTCGTCGCCGTCATGGGCCCCTCCGGCTCCGGCAAGTCCACCCTGCTGCACTGCCTGGCCGGAATCGTGCGCCCCGACACGGGCACGATCATCTACGACGGCCGCGAGCTCACCGCGCTCTCCGACACCGCGCGCAGCGCCCTGCGCCGTACCGACTTCGGCTTCGTCTTCCAGTTCGGCCAGCTCGTCCCCGAGCTGACCTGCGTCGAGAACGTCGCCCTCCCTCTGCGTCTCAACGGCGAGAAGCGGAAGGCCGCCGAGGCCAGGGCCGTCGAGTGGATGGCCCGACTGGAGGTCGACGACACCGCGGCCAAGCGCCCCGGCGAGATATCCGGCGGCCAGGGCCAGCGCGTCGCCGTCGCCCGCGCGCTCGCCACCTCCCCGCGGGTGATCTTCGCCGACGAGCCGACCGGCGCGCTGGACTCCCTCAACGGCGAGCGGGTCATGCGGCTGCTGACCGACGCCTCCCGGGACACCGGCGCCGCCGTCGTCCTTGTCACCCACGAGGCCCGGGTCGCCGCGTACTCCGACCGCGAGATCGTCGTACGGGACGGTTCCGTCCGGGACGCGGAGTGGGCGGTATGAGCCTCGCCACCTGGGCCCGCGACCTGGTGCTCGGTGCCCGGTTCGCGGTCACCGGCGGCCGTTCCGGCCTCCTCCGCACCCTGCTGACCGCCACCGGCGTCGGCTTCGGCGTGGCCCTGCTGCTCCTCGCGGTCTCCCTGCCCAACATGCTCTTCCAGCGGGAGGTACGGGAGTCCGTCCGCGCCGTCGACGGCAGCGAGCAGATCGACTCGCCCCGGGACGACTCCTTCCTCCACCTCGGCCGGACCACGACCTACCGGGACGACGTCGTCACCGGACTCCTGGTGACCCCCGAGGGCGACGCGCCGCCGGTCCCGCCGGGCACGGCCGAGCTGCCGGCCGTCGGCGAGATGGCCGTCTCCCCGGCGCTCCGCGAGCTGCTCGACTCCCCCGAGGGCGCCCTCCTCAAGGAGCGGATCCCGTACGAGGTCACCGGGACGATCGGCCCGGCCGGTCTGATCGGCCCGGCCGAGCTGCGGTACGTCGCCCGGGTCGACTTCCTCACCACCGACAACCTCGACGGGCGCGGCACGCGCTACGGCTGGTCGGTGCCCGAGGAGCCGATGAACGCCTTCCTCATCCTCCTCGTCATGGTCGCCTGCGTCGTCCTGCTCCTGCCGGTGCTCGTCTTCATCGCGACGGCCGTCCGCTTCGGCGGCGAGCAGCGCGACCGTCGGCTCGCGGCGCTGCGGCTCGTCGGCGCGGACACGGCGACGACCCGCCGGATCGCGGCCGGCGAGTCCCTCGCGGGCGCGCTGCTCGGCCTCCTGACGGGTCTCGGACTCTTCGCCGTGGCCCGTCAGTTCGCGGGCGCCTTCACCATCTGGGACGTCAACGCCTTCCCCTCCGACGTCGTGCCGATGCCCGCGCTCGCCGTGCTCGTCCTCGTCGCGGTCCCGGTCTCCTCGGTCGTGGTCACGCTCTTCGCGCTGCGCGGGGTGGCGATCGAGCCGCTCGGCGTCGTGCGCGTCTCCACCCCCCGGCGCCGCAGCCTGTGGTGGAGGCTGGTGATCCTTGCGGCCGGCGTGGCCCTGCTCGTCCCGCTCATCGGCCAGGTCCGGGCGACCGAGACCAGCGTCGACAGCGTGGGCCTCGTCGCGGGCACCACGCTCGCCCTGATCGGCCTCACCACCCTCCTGCCCTGGCTCGTCGAGGCCTGCGTGAAGCGGCTCCACGCGGGTCCCGTCGCCTGGCAACTGGCCGTCCGCAGGCTCCAGCTGAGCAGCGGCACCGCGGCCCGCGCGGTCAGCGGCATCGTCGTCGCCGCCACCGGCGCGATCGCGCTCCAGATGCTCTTCCAGTCCATGGAGCAGGACTTCACTCAACTCACGGGCCAGGACACCTCCCGCGCCCAGATCACGGTCGGCACCGACACCAGGAACGGCGAGGAGGCCCGCGCGATCATCGACCGCGTCGCGCGGACCGAGGGCGTCGCCGGTGTCATCGGCATCACCCAGTCGAACCTCTGGCGGCCCGGCCCTCTGAAGGGGTCCGAGGAGTTCGCCCCGATGGCCTCGCTCAGGGTCGGCGACTGCGCCTCCCTCGGGGAGTTCGCCACGCTCCCCTCCTGCAAGGAGGGCGACGTCTTCGTCTTCCTCGCGCACGGTGCGCAGGGCAGCCCGGACGACTCCCACGTCACCCGGGCCGCGCGCCCCGGGGCCGCGGTCGTCCTGCGCGACCCGCACCCCCACCCGAGCGAGCCGCAGCCCCCGAAGGACAAGCCGCTGCCGCAGTGGCGCATCCCCGCCACGGCACGGGTCGTGGACTCCCGCCCGGACCCGACGGGCATGTACGAGTACGGCGTCCTCGCCACCCCGTCGGCGATCGACACCGGACTTCTCCACGAGCCCGACGCGCAGGCCATGGTGCGGCTCGACCCGACCGTGCCGGACGCCGCCGACCACGTACGGAACACGGCGGCGGCCATCGACCCGACGTCCTGGGTCCGCGACCTGAAGGACACCCAGCGGGACGCCGCGTTCTCCAGCGTCCGCACCGGCATCCTGGTCGGCTCCACGCTGACGATGCTCCTGGTGGCGGCCTCGCTGCTGGTCTCGACCCTGGAGCAGCTCAAGGACCGCAAGCGGCTGCTCTCCTCGCTGGTCGCCTTCGGCACCCGCCGCTCGACCCTGGCCTGGTCGGTCCTGTGGCAGACGGCGGTCCCGATCGTCCTCGGTCTCGCCCTCGCCGTGGCGGGCGGGCTCGCCCTCGGCGTCGTCCTGCTGAAGATGGGCGGCCAACGGGTCCAGGACTGGTGGGCCTTCCTGCCGGTCGTCGGAGTCGGGCTCGGTCTCATCGCGGCCGTGACGCTCCTGAGCATGCCGGTCCTGTGGCGCCTGATGCGGGCGGACGGGCTGCGCACGGAGTAACCCGTCGAGCGGATGTACGGGAGCGGGCGTGGGCACCTGGAGCCGGGGGGCTCCGGGGACCCGCGCCCGTCGGCGTACGCGCCTCAGGCGCCCTCGGCCACCACCCGTACCGGAAGCCCCTTCATCGCACCCCGCAGCTCCTCCGCCAGCTCCGCGAACTCGGCGTGCCGGGCGGCCCCGGTCCGCATCGCGAGGGCGATCCGCCGCGAGGGCGCCGGTTCCGTGAAGAGCCCCGTCCACAGGGCGCTGTTGCGGGCCGTCTCCACCGTCACGGCGGTGCGCGGCAGCAGGGTCACGCCGAGGCCGCCGGCCACCAGCTGGACCAGGGTGGAGAGCCCGGCGGCGGTGGTGGTGACCTCGGCGCCGTCGGTGCGGCCTGCTTCGCGGCAGATGTCGAGGGCCTGGTCTCGCAGGCAGTGCCCCTCGTCGAGGAGCAGCAGCCGCAGCTCCTTGAGGGCCTCGCGGGGGATGTCGTCCCGCCCTGCCAGCGGATGCCCCTGCGGTGTGACGAGCACGAAGTCCTCGTCGAAGAGGGGAAGTTCGGTGACGCCGGGCATGCCGAGCGGCACGGCGAGCAGCAGCAGGTCGAGCCGCCCTGCCGCGAGACCCTCCAGGAGGGAGGAGGTCTGCTCCTCGTGGACCTGGAGGTCGAGCTCGGGGTAGCGCCGGTGGACGAGCCGCAGGACGGTGGGCAGCAGATACGGCGCGACGGTCGGGATCACGCCGAGCCGCAGGACCCCGGTGAAGGGCGCCTGGGCCGCCTCCGCCTCCTCCATCAGCTCGGCGACCGCGTCCAGGACGGCCCGCGCGCGCACCGCGAGCCGCTCCCCCGCGGGCGAGAGCAGCACCTTCCGGGTCGTACGCTCGAGGAGCTGGACACCGAGTGCCTCTTCGAGAGCCGAAACCGCGCCCGAGAGGGCGGGCTGGCTCATGCCGATGGCCGCGGCCGCATCGCGGAAGTGCAGATGCTCGGCGACCGCGGCAAAGGCCCTGAGCTGCGAAAGGCTCGGCTGCTTGCCTCGGTGCGGGCCGTACGGCGGGGTGTAGGGGGACGCCACTGATAACCACCTTCGATCAACACGACCCACTCTAGCTATTTCACTGATCAATGCACTCCGTGCCATGCTGGGGCCACGTCCAACCCCCATGGAAGACCCCAAAAGGGACCCTTCCTGTTTCGCAAGGAGAGCGCGTGCTCACTGTCGGTGACAAGTTCCCCACCTACGACCTGACCGCCTGCGTGTCGCTGGAGAGCGGCAAGGAGTTCGAGCAGATCGACCACAAGGCCTACGAGGGCAAGTGGCGCGTGGTGTTCTTCTGGCCGAAGGACTTCACCTTCGTCTGCCCCACCGAGATCGCCGCGTTCGGCAAGCTGAACGACGAGTTCGCGGACCGTGACGCCCAGATCCTCGGCGTCTCCGGCGACTCCGAGTTCGTGCACCACGCCTGGCGCAAGGACCACGCCGACCTGCGTGACCTGCCCTTCCCGATGCTCGCCGACTCGAAGCACGAGCTCATGAGCGACTGCGGCGTCCGCGGCGAGGACGGCTTCGCCCAGCGCGCCGTCTTCATCGTGGACCCGAACAACGAGATCCAGTTCACCATGGTGACCGCCGGCTCCGTCGGCCGTAACCCCAAGGAGGTCCTGCGGGTGCTCGACGCCCTGCAGACCGACGAGCTGTGCCCGTGCAACTGGAACAAGGGCGAGGGCACCCTCGACGCCGCCGCCCTCCTCTCGGGCGAGTAAGGGCGATCTGAGATGGCTCTCGACGAACTCAAGGCCGCCATACCGGACTTCGCCAAGGACCTGAAGCTGAACCTCGGTTCGGTCATCGGCAACAGCGAGCTCCCGCAGCAGCAGCTCTGGGGCACGGTCCTCGCCTGCGCGATCGCCTCGCGCTCGCCGATCGTCCTCAAGGAGCTGGAGCCCGAGGCCCAGGCCAACCTGAAGCCCGAGGCGTACCAGGCCGCCAAGTCCGCCGCCGCGATCATGGCGATGAACAACGTCTTCTACCGGACCCGGCACCTGCTGTCGGACCCCGAGTACGGGACGATGCGCGCCGGTCTGCGGATGAACGTCATCGGCAAGCCGGGCGTCGACAAGGTCGACTTCGAGCTCTGGTCGCTGGCCGTCTCCGCGATCAACGGCTGCGGCCAGTGCCTGGACTCGCACGAGCAGGTCCTGCGCCAGGCCGGTGTCGACCGCGAGACGATCCAGGAGGCCGTGAAGATCGCCGCGGTGATCCAGGCCGTCGGCGTCACCCTCGACGCGGAGGCGGTCCTCGCCGAGTAAGGCGTGACCGTCGTACGAGAAGGGCCCCGGGCGCGAAAGCCCCGGGGCCCTTCCTCGTACCCGCGCAGGTCCTCCCCGGGCGGGTCACTTCTTGAGCGCCTCCATGAGCGCGAGCATGTCCTGGGCCAGCGGGACCTCGATCCCGGAGAGGTCGACCGGCTTGGTCTCCTGGATCGGTGTGTCCTCGTCCCCGTTCCAGCTGGCCGTCTCGGTGAAGTTGATCTCGATCTCCACCTGCCCGTCGAGCACCCGGAGCTCCGCCCCCATGCCGTCCTGGACGGTCATGTACGCCTTCTCCCCCAGCCCCGCGTACGGCTCCGCCTCGCCGAAGCGCCGCGCCACGGCGTCGAACTCGGGTCCGGGATCGGTCACCAGATGGCGGGTGTAGCTGACGCTCCCGCTGTAGCCGTTCTCCAGGGGCCCGAACATCAGCGAGCACTGCGCGAACTCCAGAACCGGATCCGCGGGTCCGTTCCCTCCGCCGGAGGTGCCGACGTCCACTCCGGAGCCCGATTCGCCCGTGGATCCGCTCTCCCAGCCGTCGCCGTCGCTCGACCGCTCCCCCAGGACTGCGGCGAGCCCCTTCAGCTCCGCCGTCTCGCAGAGGCTCTTCACGCTCTTGTACCCACGCATGTCCGGCCCCGCGTCCTGGCGTTTCTCGTACGCGTAGAGTCCGCCGCCCCACACCGCCGACGCCGCCACCGCGCCGCCGAGCGCCCACAGCCAGGGGCGGCGGGCGCGGGGCGGGCGCGGCGGGCCGGACGGCGGTGTCTCGGCGAGGACCTCGGAGATGACGAAACCGTCCCCGTCGACGAGTTCCGGCTCGGATATCACGTGTGCTTCTCCCCCTTGTCGGCTCCCGATCCCGGCGCCGGGGTCGGGGCCACTGCGAACGCGGTCGCGCCGCGCGGTTCCGGCGTGCTGCGCAAGGCCTGTTCGGTGCTGTACGCGCGCAGGTAGCCGACCACGGTGTTGGACACGGCCACCAGCGGGACGGCGACCACGGCACCGCCGATGCCCGCGATCAGACCGCCGGCCGCGACCGCGAGGACGACGGCCAGCGGGTGGACCCGCACCGCGCGCCCGAGGATGAAGGGCTGGAGCACATGGCCCTCGATCTGCTGCACGGCGAGGACGACGACGAGCACCATGAGCGCGGTGAACAGACCGTTGGTGACGAGGGCGACGACGACGGCGAGTGCGCCGGAGATCACCGCGCCGACGAGCGGGATGAAGGCGAAGAGGAAGATGAAGACGGCGAGCGGCACGGCCATCGGCACATCGAGGAAGTAGAGGCCGAGGCCGATGAAGACCGCGTCGATCAGGGCGACGAGCACGGTGCCGCGCACATAGGCGGTGAGCGTGCGCCAGGCGCGCGGTCCCGCGCCGGCGACGCCCGGCCGGGCCTGGGCGGGGACGAGCTTGAGCGTCCACTCCCAGACCTTCTTCCCGTCGTAGAGCAGGAAGAGCGTCGAGAACATGGCCAGCAGGATGCCGGTGAGCGTCTCGACGACGACCGTGACGCCCTGGAGTCCGACCTGCGTGATCTGCTCGGCGTTCGTCCCGACGGAGTCGCTGAGGTTCTTCGCGATCGCGTTGATCTGCTGCTCGGTCACATGGAAGGGACTGTTGAGCAGCCCGAGCTTGAGCTCCTCGATGCCGTCCTTGACCTGGTCGGACAGGTTGTCGATGTTGTCCATGACCTGCCAGACCACGAACCAGCCGACCAGTCCCATCACGACGAAGCCGGAGACGGCGGTGACGGCGGTGGCGAGTCCGCGCGGCAGGCCCATGGTGCGGAGCCGGGCGACGGTGGGCTGGAGCAGGGCGGTGACGAGCAGCGCGGCGACGAAGGCGAGGACGACGAGCTGGACGGAGCTGATCACCTTCATCAGCACCCAGAGCGTGCCCGCGAAGACGAGGAGCCGCCAACTCGCCTCCGCCGCCACGCGCATGCCCCAGGGGATAGCGGCGGCGGGGTCGGGGCGGGCGGCGACGGCGGGGGCGTACGAGGGAGGCGCGGGGACGGAGCGGCCGGTTCCGTCCTTGTCGTCGCCCACCGGGACCGGGGCGGCTGTCGGGAAGGGCGGGAGGGCGTCGGCATCCGCCTCCGCGGCGGCGCGGCGCTCGGGCGCGGGGGTGGTCGCGTCCTCGTGCGGGTCGGGGGCGGTGGTGTCCCCGTGCCCCGCCTCGCTCTCGTACGACGGCCCGAGCGGATCTTCGCGTTCCGCCTCGGCCCTGCGCTCGTCCAGGCGTTCGCCCATGCGGCTCAGGCCCTCGCCCAGCCGCGCCAGCCATCCCGGCAGTCTCGACATCGCTTCCTTCTTCCCCCCGCTCGTTTTCGCAACCTACACGCAAGAGCCCCTCACCGTAGGACGGTGAGGGGCTCCACGAGGTTGAGCACGCCGGTACTAGTACCAGCGGTTGGCCTGCCAGAACGACCAGGCGCCACAGGGGCTGCCGTAGCGGCTGTCCATGTAGCTGAGGCCCCACTTGATCTGGGTGGCGGGGTTCGTCTGCCAGTCGGCGCCGGCCGAGGACATCTTGCTGCCCGGCAGGGCCTGCACGAGGCCGTAGGCGCCCGAAGACGGGTTGACCGCGCGGTAGTTCCACGTGGACTCGTGGTTCACGATGTTGCTGAAGCACTGGAACTGCGAGGCCGGGATCATCTGGCGGGCCATCGCCTTGACCTCGGCGACGGAGTACGAGCCCTGGGCGGAGAAGCTGGAGGCGTCGCGTACCGCGGAGCGGCTGGCGCGCTCGGCCTCTTCCTTCTCGCGCTCCTTGCGCTCCTCCTCGGCCTTGGCCTCGGCGGCGGCCTTGTCGGCTGCCTCCTTCTTGGCCTCGGCGTCCTTGGCGGCGCGGAGCCGGGCGTTCTCCTCCGCGGTCTTCTTCGCGGTGGCGTCGGCGGCCGCGGCCTGGACGTCGGCCTGCTCCGAGAGCGAGGAGACCTGTACCTGGGCCTGCTCGCCCGCGGGGATGTCCGCGAGCAGCGTGGTGTCGGCCGCGGTGGCCTCGAAGTTGTCATCCGAAGCCTGGACGGCGTTGCCCGAGGCAACGCCGACGACGGCGCCGACGGTGGTGACCGCAGTGGCCGAAGCCACCGCGAATCCCCGGACCGAGATCCGGCTCACACGGTTTCCTTCCAGCACGCCCGCACAGGTGACCACGCGGGCGAAATCGTGCCCCTGGCGCTGGTCTCCGACGTACTGGGTCACTGAAGACACGGGCCCGTGGTGCTGTGGGCGGCATACGGCTGACGACTGTTGAGTTGTTCAGGGGTGCGCACCGATGAGGGTGCACGGGTGCCGTATGCGGGGCCTGACGGAAGCAAGACTTTGCCGGACGGCGACACCGCAAGGCAATTCTGCGATGCGTGTGAAAGCTCACACCTCGCTGGACGCAGGTGTTTTGGGAGATACAGCGGACAGGAGTGCGCCGCCCGGCTAAGCTCCTGCGCTTTGCCGGGCGGCGCCAACTGCCGTACGCGTACAGAGGCGTACGAAACGGGTCAGATCTGACCGTCCTCCAGCATCTCGGTGACGAGCGCGGCGATCTGGGAGCGCTCGGAGCGGGTGAGGGTGACGTGGGCGAAGAGCGGATGCCCCTTCAGTTTCTCGATCACGGCGACGACTCCGTCGTACCGGCCGACCCGGAGGTTGTCGCGCTGGGCGACGTCATGGGTCAGGACGACCCGTGAATTCGCCCCGATCCGGGACAGAACGGTCAACAGGACGTTCCGCTCCAGGGACTGGGCCTCGTCCACGATGACGAAGGCGTCGTGGAGGGAGCGGCCCCGGATGTGGGTGAGCGGCAGGACCTCCAGCATCCCGCGGCCGAGCACCTCCTCGATGACCTCGCGGCTCGCCACCGAGGACAGCGTGTCGAAGACCGCCTGAGCCCAGGGGCTCATCTTCTCCGCCTCGCTGCCCGGCAGGTAGCCGAGCTCCTGGCCGCCGACCGCGTACAGCGGGCGGAAGACCATCACCTTCTGGTGCTGCCGGCGCTCCAGGACCGCCTCCAGGCCCGCGCAGAGCGCGAGCGCGGACTTGCCCGTGCCGGCCCGGCCGCCCATCGAGATGATGCCGACGTCCGGGTCGAGGAGCAGATCGAGCGCGATCCGCTGCTCGGCGCTGCGGCCGCGGAGCCCGAAGGCCTCCCGGTCGCCCCGGACCAGCTTCACGTTCCCGTCGGCCGTGACCCGGCCGAGCGCCTTGCCGCGCTCGGACTGGATGGTCAGGCCCGTGTGCACCGGCAGGTCGGCGGCCTCCGGCACGTGCAGCGAGTCCTGGTCGTAGAGCAGGTCGACCTGCTCCCCGGAGAGCGCGAGCTCGGACATCCCGGTCCAGCCGTTGGCGTCCGTGATGGCCAGTTCGGCGCGGTACTCCTCCGCGAGGAGGCCGACCGAGGAGGCCTTGATGCGCAGCGGCAGGTCCTTGGAGACGACCGTGACGTCGTACCCCTCCGCCTGGAGGTTCCGCGCTACCGCGAGGATCCGTGAGTCGTTGTCCCCCAACCTGTAGCCGGCGGGCAGTACGCCGGGGTCGGAATGGTTGAGTTCGACACGCAGGGTGCCGCCGAGCTCCCCGATGGGGAGCGGGGCGTCGAGGCGTCCGTACCTGACCCGGAAGTCGTCGAGCAGGCGCAGGGCCTGCCGGGCGAAGTAGCCGAGCTCGGGGTGATGCCGCTTGGCCTCCAACTCGGTGACCACGACGATCGGGAGCACGACTTCGTGCTCGTCGAACCGGGACAACGCGTTGGGGTCGGCCAGCAGGACGCTGGTGTCGAGAACATAGGTGCGCCGGTCGTTAAGGCGGCGCTTCGTGCTGGTCACCACGGAAGGACAGACCCCCTCTGAAGACCCCATAGAGGTCGGGGCGCGACGGAACCGGTGTCGCTGCGGAATGGGACCGGGTTCAGGCCGCGATGCGCGGGCCGAACCACGGCCCTCCGCTTCTCCCGTACGTGTCCCGCACGGTCGTCCTGGTGCAAGGGGCCTCCCGGGTGGCGGTCTCCGTGCCGCTCACTTCACCAGGGATATGCCCTCGAACCACCTCTGCCATGCCATGGCATATGACGACGTGTTCGTGAACACCAGATGATCGGTTCCGACCGGGTCTGTCAGGTCCCGTAGCGCCGGTGCCGGGCCGCGTAGTCGCGCAGGGCCCGCAGGAAGTCGACCTTACGGAAGGCCGGCCAGTGCACTTCACAGAAGTAGTACTCGGAATGGGCGCTCTGCCACAGCATGAATCCGGACAGACGCTGCTCGCCACTCGTACGGATCACCAGATCCGGGTCGGGCTGACCGCGCGTGTAGAGGTGCTCCGAGATGTGCTCGACGTCGACGATCTCGGCGAGCTCCTCGAAGCTCGTCCCCCGCTCCGCGTGCTCCAGGAGCAGCGAGCGGACCGCGTCCGCGATCTCCTGTCGGCCGCCGTAGCCCACCGCCACGTTCACCAGTATTCCGGTGTTGGCGCGGGTGGCCTGCTCGGCCTCCTTCAGCACGGACTGGGTACGGGCCGGCAGCAGGTCCATCGTGCCGACGTGGTTGACCCGCCAGCGGCCGTCGGCGGCCAGCGCGCGCACGGCGTTCTCGATGATGCCGAGCAGCGGGACCAGCTGCTCCTCGGGCCGGTTCAGGTTGTCCGTGGACAGCATCCAGAGCGTGACGACCTCGACGTCCGTCTCGGCGCACCAGCCGAGCAGCTCCTGGATCTTGTCCGCGCCCGCCTTGTGCCCCTGTTCGGGGGTCCCGCCGGACGCCTTGGCCCAACGCCGGTTCCCGTCGAGGATGACCCCGATGTGCTTGGGCACCTGGGCGTGGTCGAGGCGGCCTTCCACCCGGCGTGCGTAGAGCCCGTACACCAGGTCGCGCAGGTTCACTGTTCTTTACCTCTCCATGCACCGGCGGGCCCGCCCGGCAGCGGCGGTCCGCAAGCCGCCACACTACTGCGGACGGGCGAGGGGCTCCCAGCCCGGGACTGTCACAAGTCCGTGATAAGCAGAGATACGTGACTGATTCCCCCCTGTACCGCGCCTCCGCGGACCGCTACGACACCATGGAGTACCGCCGCACGGGCCGCAGCGGCCTGAAGCTCCCGGCGGTCTCCCTCGGCCTCTGGCACAACTTCGGCGACGACAAGGCACTCGGCACCCAGCGCGCCATCCTGCGCCGCGCCTTCGACCTGGGCGTGACCCACTTCGACCTGGCGAACAACTACGGGCCCCCGCCCGGCTCGGCCGAGCTCAACTTCGGCAAGCTCTTCGCCCAGGACTTCGCGCCCTACCGCGACGAGCTGATCGTCTCCACCAAGGCCGGTTACGAGATGCACCCCGGCCCGTACGGCGAGTGGGGCTCCCGCAAGTACCTGATGTCCTCGCTCGACGCCTCGCTGAAGCGGATGGGCCTCGACTACGTCGACATCTTCTACTCGCACCGCTTCGACCCGCACACCCCGCTGGAGGAGACGATGGGGGCCCTGGCCTCCGCCGTCCAGCAGGGCAAGGCGCTGTACGTCGGCGTCTCCTCGTACAACAGCGAGCAGACCGCCGAGGCCGCCCGGATCCTGCAGGAGATGGGCGTCCGGCCGCTCATCCACCAGCCCTCGTACTCCATGATCAACCGCTGGACCGAGGAGGACGGCCTCCTCGACACCCTGGAGGACGCCGGCATGGGGTGCATCTCCTTCGTGCCGCTGGCGCAGGGGCTGCTCACCAACAAGTACCTGAAGGGCATCCCGGAGGGCTCGCGGGCCACCCAGGGCAAGTCCCTCGACCCGAACCTGCTCTCGGACGAGGTGCTGCGGCGCCTGCGCGGCCTCGCGGGCATCGCGGAGCGAAGGGGCCAGTCGCTGGCGCAGCTCGCGCTGGCGTGGGTGCTGCGCGACGAGCGGATGACCTCGGCACTGATCGGCGCGTCCAGCGTGGCCCAGCTGGAGGAGAACGTGGCCGCGCTCGCGGGTGCGCCGCTGACCGCCGAGGAGCTCAAGGAGATCGACTCGTTCGCGGTCGACACCGCCGGCACGAACATCTGGGCGAGCCGGGGCTGACACCGGGCCCGTAGACCGGAGAAAGAAAAACGGGCCGGTCCGTGGGGGGGATACGGACCGGCCCGAGGGGGGGTTTCCACCATAACCCTTCGATAGTCGTGTTGCGCGCCACGTACGCGGAACTCATCCCGCGGGAAGTGGCGGATCCCAGTCCGGACAAGGGCTCTGGGGCCGTGTGGCGGGTTTGCGCCCCCGCGTGGCGGCGGGGTTCCGTCCCTCCGAAGAGGGACCGGCCGGCAGAGGCGCGGCGTTGACGGGACGGCCCGTCACGGGAGCGCGCTGAACGCCCCGAGGAGCAGCCCGAGCAGGGCTCCCACCAGCATGAACGGGCCGAAGGGGATCGCGGAGGAACGGTCCGCACGGCGCAGCAGGACGAGCCCGATGCCGTAGACGGCTCCGAGGAGGAAGCCCGCGAAGGCCCCGGCGAAGAGGACGCCCCAGCCGTACCAGCCGAGCGCGGCGCCCAGCGGGAGCGCCAGTTTGACGTCACCGAAGCCGAGTCCGGCCGGGTTGATCACGTACAGCACCAGATAGGACCCGCCGAGGGCGAGCGCGCCGAGGAGGGCGTGGAGCCAGGAGCCGGCCTCGTACGGCAGGAGCTCGGCGGCGCCGAGGAGCAGCGGGACGGCGGCGGCGAGCGGCAGGGTGAGCCCGTCGGGGAGCCGGTGGACGCGGGCGTCGACGCAGGCGAGGAGGACGGCGAAGGGCGCGCCGATCAGCCAGACCGCCAGCTCGGGCCGGGGCCCGCCGGTCGCGGCGGCGAGCGCGGCGCAGGCGAGGGCGGTGAGGAGCGGTGCGGCGAGCGGGGTGGGAGTGGTGGCGCAGTCCTGCCGCCCGGGCCCGCCGAGCCAGCCGCGCGCGGGACCCGCGAGCGGGTGCCCGGCGGGACACCGGTCCCGCCACGGCTCCTCGGCGGGCACGGCCAGCCGGTACGCGGCCCGCGGGACGAGCAGCCCGACGGCGGCCCCCCACAGGGCCGCGGCGAAGATCAGCGTGACGTACACGGACCCGACCCTAGGGTCGGGGGGCCGCTACGGTCTGGCGCATGGGGAAATGGGTGGACGGGGCGGGGACGCTGATGCCGGCTTCGCCGGGGCCGGAGATCCCGCTGGAGATCGCGGCGTCGTACCGGGCGCGGCGGAGGGGCCTGCTGGGCCGGGACGGAATCGCGGGAGCGCTCCTGATCACGCCGACGAACAGCGTGCACACCTTCGGCATGCGGTTCGCGATCGACGTGGCCTATCTGGACCGCTCGCTGCGGGTGCTGTCGGTGGTGACGATGCGGCCGGGCCGCCTCGGGATGGTGAGGCCGCGCGGCCGGCACGTCCTGGAGGCGGAGGCGGGCGCGATGGCGGAGTGGGGACTGCGGCCGGGCACGTCCGTGCGGATCACGGCGGACCCGAGCCGAGGAAGGTGAGGTGCACCGACGTCGTCACGGCGGGCCCGAGCCGAGCAGGGTGAAGGCCCCGTAGGCGGCGGAGGCGAGCGCGAGTCCGGCGAGGACGGGCGGGGTCGTGCGTGTCCTGAGCCGCGCGAGGGCGACGGCGGGCGGGAGCAGCAGCCCGAAGGCGGGCATCATCAGGCGCGGCCGGGATCCGAAGTAGGCGGCGCCGACGAGCGAGACGAAGACGACGCCGATCGTGTGGACGAGCAGCGGCAGCGGCTGCTTCTGCCGTACGCACAGGGCGACGAGCCAGCCGAGCAGCGCGAGCGCCGCGCAGAGGCCGAGGGCCGCGGGCCAGGGCAGGCCGGCGATGAACCGGGCGAGGGCGACGCCGCCGTCGATGGAGTTGCCCCAGGCGGCCTGGACGTCGAAGTAGGCGGTGGGACTGTGCCGGCGGACCCCGACGTAGGCGATGTACGCGAACCAGCCCAGCGGCGCGATCAGCACCCCGGCGACCGTCCGGAGGGGCAGCCTCCGCTCCCGTACGAGGGTGACGAGGGCCGTGATCCCGAGGGCGGCGATCAGCGCGACGGCGGTCGGCCGGGTGAGCCCGGCGGCGGCACACAGGAGGCCGGCCAGGATCCACCGCCCGCGCAGCACGGCGTACAGCGACCAGGCGGCGAAGGCCGTGAACAGGGTCTCGGTGTACGCCATCGACTGCACGAACGCGGTCGGGTACACGCCCCAGAGGACGGCGAGCAGCACGCCCGCGCGCTCCCCCGCGAAGTGGGCGCCGCACTTGTAGATGCCCCAGGCGGCGGCGACCGCGGCCGTCCAGGACACGACCAGCCCGGCGGTGGCCGCGTCGAGGGGGAGGACGGCGGACAGGCCCCGTTCCAGGGCGGGGAGGAGCGGGAAGAAGGCGAGGTCGGAGTGGACGTCGCCGTTCGGCAGGGTGACCTCGTACCCGTATCCGTGCTCGGCGACGCGGACGTACCAGACGGAGTCCCAGCGGCCCTTGAGCCGGTGCAGGCCGTCCTTGCCGGTCGCGGCGGCGGCGATGGCGAGGACGGCGAGCCCGATGACACGGGTGAGGACGTAGCCACCGACGGCTAGGACGGTGGGGCTGATGCCGGTGGGGCTGATGCCGGTGGGGCTGAGGGGACGGCGGAGGCTGAGGGTGTTGCGGGGACGGTCGGGCGCGGACATGCCGCCGATTATCCCGATTATCCGTACGGGTCTGTCCCCCGCCTCACCCGAGGGGCCTTATGCGGACGAACTTCGCAGAAAGGGCGGGGCCGAGCTGATGGACGATGGCGTGACCGGGCTCCTGCGGGGAGGGCAGGTCACCGAGGAACGACGTGACGATGACCTCGTCGATACCGAGGACACCGCGACAGCACTGCTCCTCCAGGAAGTCGAGCGTCCGGCGCCAGTCGGCGGCGGTCGGGTCCTCCCCGAGGAAGGAACGGACGGTGCCCTGGACGACGTCCCAGAAGAAGACGTGCGGCAGGACATCGCCCTGGGTGAAGACATGGGTCTCGTACGCACCCCGGAACTCGGGAATCCGGGTGACGAGATCACTGACCAGCTGGACACTCGGCGTCGTCGACGTCATCGGCAGCCCACTTCGGAACGATCCATGTGGTGTCGGGTACTCCGATCACTCCGCTCCAGAATGCTCCTCGACGGCGGGGACGTCTCGTCAGTTTTGCGCTTTCCTGACGACGAGTTTCTCCGGGTTTTCCACAGGGGGTGCGAAGTATCCCTCTTCCGTGGATCGTTGGGCGTATGTACGAGTTGGCGATCCTCGCGAGGGGCGGGGTACTCCTCACGGTCTGGGCGCTCGCGGCGGGCTGGCCCCGGGGCCGCCTGGCGGGACGCCTGCGCCGGGACGGATGGCAGGGGATCTGCCGGGGCGCGTGGGCGGTCCCGGGGAAGGACGTGGACTGGCGGGTGCGGGCGACGGCGCTCCAGCTCCTCCGCCCGGAGCTGGTGTGCAGCCACGGGACGGCGGCGCGGCTGCACCGCATCGAGCTGCTGGGCGGGGCGGCCGTGGACCTCGTGCCGCCGCTCGACTTCACGGCACCGGCGTCGTCCCGTTCGACCCAGGACTCCCTGATACGGGTGAGGGCCACGTCCTTCCTGACGGACGGGGACGAGTCGGTCCGGCGGGGGCTTCGGGTGACTACCCCGGCGCGGACGGTCGGCGACCTCATACGGAGCTGCGGCAGCCGCGAGGAGGCGGTAGTCGCGGCGGACTCGGCGCTGGCGCGGCGGGTGGTCGGGGGCGTACGGCGCGAGGCGCTCGTCCGGTACGAGGACCTGGCCGCCGAACTGGCCAGGCCCCGCACGGGCGGGCCGCGCGCCCGCGCCTGGCTGCCCCTGACCGAGGCGGCCTCGGGCTCGCCGGCGGAGTCGGTCGCCCGGCTCCGGATGCGGGACGCGGACCTGCGCCCCGAGTCGCAGCCGCCGCTGTGGCCGGCCGGAGCCGGCCGACCCCTGCGCCCCGACTTCCTCTTCCGCGAGGCGGGCCTGGCGGTGGAGGTGGAGGGCTACGCCTTCCACGGCACGCGCCGGGCCCACGAACGGGACGTCGCCCGCTTCAACGCGCTCCAGTCCTGCCCGGAGGTCCGCCGGGTGCTGCGCTTCACGGCGAGGGAGGTCTTCACGGCCCCGGACCGGATGACGGCGACGATCCGGACGGCGCTCGCGTCCCTGTCGCCCTAAGGGGCGACTGTCGTCCGGGGGAAGGAGACCTCGACGCGCCGGTTCTTCTTCCGGCCCTCCTCGGTGGCGTTGTCCGCGATCGGGTAGTCCTCGCTGTAGCCCCGGATGTCGAACGTCGTCCCGGGGTCGAGACTCCGGGCGAGAACCTGCTGCACGGCGACGGCACGCTGCTTGGAGAGCTTGAGCCCGTGCTCGTACGTCCCAAGGTTGTCGGTGAACCCGAAGACCCGGACCCGACCGGAACCGAGCTTGTTGACCTCGGCGGCGATCGCGGCGATACGGGAGGTGGCGGCGGGGCTCAGCTTGGCGCTGTTCTTCGGGAACAGGACCTCGGCCTGAAGCGCGAAGGTCACGTCCACGTTGGTGTCCTGCCGGCGCTCCGCACCGCCCTCCTCCTCGACGATCTGCTTGATGTCGAGCACCTTGGCGGGCGCGAGGGTGGCCCCCTCGGGAAGCATGAGGCCGGGCGCGTTCGCGTTGATGGCGGGCGGCGGAGCGGCAATGCCGGCGGAGCCGGGCGGATCGTCGGCGTGCGCGGTGGGCACGGTGAGCGGCCAGATGGCCACGGAGACGAGGGCCAGGGCGGCCAGGCGGCGGTTCGTCGTCGTCATGGCGTCGCCTCAGGAGAGTTTGAGGGTGGCGGGTTCGAAGGTGGGGAGCTGGAAGGAGACTTCGGTGGTGGTGGCGGGGGGTGCGGGGAATTGCATGAAGACCTCGACCGGGTCACTCGCCGAGACGATGCCGAGGCCAGCTGTCGTCAGCGGCCTCCCATCTGTGTCCCGCAGCACGTAGTAGCGCTTCTTTCCTACGGAGTCGACGAGGGTTGCTCCACCCAGCGAAGTACCGTGCTTCACGACCTCGGTCTCGTTGCCGCTGACCTGAGCAGGCACTGCGCTCCCGGAGCCACCGCTATTGCTCAGACGACCCTTTACGGTGAGGAATCCACCCGCGTCTCGCTCCGCCGAACTGATGGAAAGCTCCAAACCTTTCTGCCCCTTCAAGGTGGCGAGCACCTCCACAGGTTCGCCAGCGGTGGGCTGCTTCTCCCCGCCCTGTGTCGTCTGGGGAGCAGCCGTAGTCGCGTTTGGCTTGGCGGTCTTCGGCTTCTCCTCAGCTCCGCAGCCGACCGCAAGGAGAGCCACCGACGCGACTGCGAGGGAGGCCAGCCCCTTGCGTGCATAACGAACGTTCATGAAGCGCGCTTCCTTTACTCGTCGTCGCAGGTCATTCGGACAGCCGGACCGTGAAGAGGTCGACAGTGTCGGGCAGGGTCGGATTCTCCGGATCGATCTCCCAGTCCACTCCGTCGCACTCGAGCCCCTCGATCGGGACCTCTTCTTCCTCCTCGCCCTCACCGGGTGCCGTTGGCGTCGGAGTCGGCTCCAAAGTGGGCTCCGGCTCCGTGAACGAACAGCGCGGTTCGATGACTGCTTCGGCAGACGCCGTTGCATGCCGCGACTCCGGACCCGTCGTACGTACCGTCACACGAAATCCCCATGAGGCGAGAGGCTCACAGCCACCCCCCGAGAAAGTTGCCTGGTTCCGGGCCGCGAACTCCCCCGCCCGTTGACACGCGGCAGGGTCCATGTAGGCCCCGCCGTGGAGGAAACCGTCCCATTGGTCCGGGGAGAGAATGACTTCGAGCCAGTCCTCACGCAACCGATCCCGAGCAGCCTGCGCGGCTGCAAGAGCTGCGGCGTCGGCCGCGGTCTGGGCACTGTTCCGAGTGAATGCAGCCTGCCCCACGGCAAAGTAGGCAAAGGCCAGGAACAACAAGCCACCTACGACCGCGATATAGACGGGGAAGGCCTGGCCTTCATCGCCTAGCCGTGAGGATCGCGCTACTTCGTCAGGTCGGCGATCTTCTGCGTAATGGCGGTCTTGATCGACTGGCCGATATCCGTACCGGTGATCGCCACCACGATCGCCACCACCACCACAATGATCCCCAGGTACTCCACCGCCGTCTGCCCCCGGTCCCCGGACAGCAGTCGGCTCGTCAGCCGTACCTTGGCCTTGGTCACGGCCTTCAGCATCGCGTCGTTCATCGTGGTCCCCTCCGCGTCGGTTCGCCGGCGGTCGTGTCGACTCACAGGGCCCGTGGGCCCCTCTGTGGGCCCCGGTCATCGCGTGGGCCTGGTGCCCAGCCACGAGGCTATGGCCTCGGCGCGCAGCGTGGAGTGGAGTTCGGCGAAGCAAGTCGCGGCGATCCGCCGGTCGTTCAGGCCCGCAGCAGTCACGTCCACCACCCCCACCTCTCTCACACTCGGTCCGCACTCTGTCACATGCGGTTGCGTGCGCGAAGGGGGATCGTCAACCTGCGGTGAGATTGAGACAGTTCAGGCGCCGGCGCCGCCCTCCTCGGGCGCGTCGACCGGCGGCTGCTCCGCGACGAAGCTGCCCCGCTGCGGAAGGGTGATCACCCAGCCCTCCGAGCGCAGGAGGGCGACGGCCTGCCGTGCCGTGTCCCTCGCGACGCCGTACTCCGCCACCAGCTTCGACTCGGACGGGATCGGGTCCCTCGGCCGGAGTTCGCCGGACTCGATCCGTCCACGGATGACTCGGGCGACCTGCTTGTAGATGGGCGTCGGATCGAAGCGGTCTATATCCATGTGTCGGACGTTAGCCACGTCCTCTACGCCTAACATATGGGCAACGTCCTAGACGAGGTAGACAAGCTATACAAGCGAGGTCTAGCGTGCACAACGCAAGGACCCCGGCGAGTGCGCTAACACTCCCGGGGCGTGGTCCACCTGAAGAAAGCAGGTCGACATGGCAGACCTTATCCGCGCCCTCACCCTGTGGGCGAGGCTGGTGCTCGGGGCTAGGAGCAGCGGCTGGCATCGGGCCCGTACCGCACCGCCGTTCCACCCGACCCCGACCCCCGCTCCCGCCCCCGTACAACCGCCCGCCCCGCGCTCCCCCTACGGGCTCGACGTACCGCTGAACGGCGACGAGTCCGCGCTCGTCCGGCCCTACCTGGTCGCCTACGACCAGCGGCAGGAGCGGGCTCGGCAGCGGCAGCGGCGGCTCGCGCTCGTCCTCGCGGCGGACTTCGGCTTCGATCTGGACACCCGGGACCTGCACGGGCTGGGGGTCGCGTGATGAACCCGCCCGTGCGGATGTGCGTGCGCTGCTGTCTGATCACGCCGGATCCGGTACTCGTCTCCGAGGTGCACCAGGGCTCCGGGCCCGGCTTCAACGTCTACGCCTGCCCGGAGTGCGCCCCGCACTTCCCGCCCGTCCCCGACGTACTCCACCTGCTCGCCCCCGGGTGGCGCGAGCGGTGAACGCACGCCGCCCCGGGCACGGCTCGCGCCCGGGGCGGCGCATCACCCGCTCACTCCCCCGTCACCGAGCCGAAGTCCGTGCCCGTGCCCAGGAAGAGGCCCGCGCCCAGCAGGATCATCGTCGCCGGGACCATCAGGGTCGTGATGACCATCGTCGCCTTCGGGACGGCCTTCGCCGCCTTGCGGCGGGCGTTCTGCGCGTCCGTGCGCCGCATGTCGTTGGCGATCTGTATGAGGGTGTCCACGATGGGGGCGCCGAGCTCCTCGCCCTGCTGGAGTGCCGTCACGAACTGCGCCACCTGCTCCGAGTCGTTGCGGCGGCGCAGTTCGTCGAAGGCCTGGCGGCGGCTGACGCCCATGTCCATCTGGCGGAGAGTGATGCGGAGTTCGTCGGACCAGGGGCCCTCGTACTGTTCCGCGACCCGCTCCAGGGCCTGGCGGAAGCCGAGGCCGGCCGAGACCACGACGGCGAGGACGTCCAGGAAGTCCGGGAGGGTGCGTTCGATCTGGTCCTTGCGGATGCGGACCGCCGACCAGATGCCGACCTCCGTCCAGAACGCGCCGAAGGCAAAGAGGAGGAGCGCGACCAGGACAGAGCCCTTGCTCAGCATGAGCAGGCCGCCGAGTACGCCCAGGAAGCCGTAGACCGCACGCCTCGCCCCGTACCGGTCGATCGTCAGGCCGCCGGGGTTTCCCGCGAGGTCGATGCGGCGGCGCACCGCGCTGACCCGCTTGGGGCCCATCAGGCGCAGGACGGCCGGCGACCAGCGCATGCCGAGGCGGTCGACGGCCGAGTCGACCGCCCCGGTACGGGTCGCGCCGACCTCCAGGGCCAGTTTCAGGTCGTCGGGGAGGCGGGCGTCTGCCCGATAGAGGCGCAGGCCGTAGGCGATGCCGGTGACGGCCAGGCCGGCGAGGAGGGCGAGGAGGAGGTCCATGGTCGGCTGCCCGTCCCTATACGTCGATCTTCGAGAAGCGGCGGATGGCGGCGAAGCCGACCACGTACAGCGCGAAGGCGACGACCACCGCGAACTGTCCGACGGTCGAGCCGGTCATGCGGTCGAGGGCGCCCGGCTGCATGTTGTCGATGAGGAGGAGCGAGCCGACGCCGATGACGGGGACGCTGTACGCGGTCATGCTCACCTGCGAGAGCTGGGTGCGGACCTCGCGCCGGGTCTCCTTGCGCTCCTCCAGGGTCTCGGTGAGGTTCCGGAGGGAGGAGACGACGGTGCCGCCCGCCCGGTTGGCGAGGACGAGGGTGGTGACGAGGACGACGAGCTCGCGGGAGGGGAGCCGCTCGGCGAGCTCGCCGAGGGCGTCGTCGAGGGAGGTGCCGACGGCCAGCTGCTGAGCGACCTTCTCCAGTTCGTCCCCGGCCGGGGACTCCATCTCGTCGGCGGCGAGGCTGAGCGCCATGCGGAGGGCCAGTCCGGCCTGGGTGGCGTTGGCCAGGATGCGGGAGAGCTCGGGGAGTTGGTTGATGAACTTCTCGATGCGCTTCTGCCGCTGCCAGTTGAGGTAGCCGAGGGCCACCCAGATGCCGAGCAGGCCGCAGATCGGGCCGAAGAAGGGGGAGAGTGCCGACTGGCCCACCACCCACAGGACCGCCACGGTCGCCGTCAGCGCGACCGTGAACTCGCCCGGCGTGACGTCCAGGCCCGTCGCCGCGATCCGCAGCTCCAGCTTCCGGCCGAGCGCCGTCCGCCGCACGCGCCGGTCGACGCCCTTGAAGTAGCGCCTGCGGCGGCCGGTCGTCTCCGGGTCGGCCGTCTCGTCGAGCCGGGCGACGAGCGCCGCGTGCCGCCGGGCCCCGCTCGCGTACACCTGGACGCCCGTGACGGCGAGGACGCAGCAGAGCAGCGCCACGCCGATCGTCAGCCAGAAGGGGTCGGTCAGCATGCCCTCGCTCCTAGTTCGCTTCGCGGGTGGCGAGCCCGGCGTCGGTCGCGGCCACTCCGAAGGCCTGGGGGATGGGCTGGCCCGCCATGTAGAGCCGCTCGGCGACCCGTCGGGGCAGCGGGTGGTACGTGAACTGTCCGTACACCCGGCCGTCGGCGGCGACCGGCTGCGCCTGGAAGCGGCAGATCGTGGCGAGGAGGAAGCGCTCGCGCCCGTGGGAGGCGAGGACGGCTATCTCGGTGATCCGGCGGGTGCCGTCCGGGTGGCGGGTCAGCTGGACGAGGACGTCGACCGCGCTGTTGATCTGGTCGCGGAGCGCCTCGAAGGGCACCTTCACCTCGGACATCGAGGCGAGCGTCTGGAGCCGCATCAGGGCGTCCTCGGCCGAGTTGGCGTGGACGGTCGCGAGGGAGCCGTCGTGGCCGGTGGACATCGCCTGGAGCATGTCGAGCGTCTCGCCGCCACGGACCTCACCCACGATGATGCGGTCGGGGCGCATGCGCAGGGAGTTGCGGACGAGGTCGCGGATGGAGATGGCGCCGCGGCCCTCGATGTTCGGCGGGCGGGCTTCGAGGCGGATGACGTGGGCCTGCTGGAGCTGGAGTTCGGCCGAGTCCTCGATGGTGATGATCCGCTCCCCCTCCGGAACGAGACCGGAGAGGGCGTTGAGGAGGGTCGTCTTCCCGGTGCCGGTGGCGCCGGAGACGATCAGGTTGAACTTGGCCTGGACGAGCCCGGACAGCAGGAGCAGCATCTGCTCGTCGAGCGAGCCGAGGCCCATCATCTCGTGGAGCGTGTACGCGCGGGGGAAGCGGCGGATGGTGAGCGTCGCGCCGGTGAGGGAGAGCGGCGGGATGATCACGTTGACGCGCTCCCCGGAGGGGAGGCGGGCGTCGACCATCGGGTTCGACTCGTCGACGCGGCGGTTGACGGTCGAGACGATCCGCTCGATGGTCTGCATCAGCTGGTCGTGCGAGGCGAAGCGGAGCGGCAGCAGCTCGACGCGGCCGGCGCGCTCGATGAAGATCTGGTCGGGGCCGTTGACCATGATCTCGGTGATCGAGGCGTCTTCGAGGAGCGGTTCGAGGACACCGAGCCCGAGGGCCTCGTCGACGACCCGGCGGATCAGCTGGCCGCGCTCGGCCGTGGAGAGGACCGGGCCCTCGCGGCTGATGATGTGGCCGAGTACGCGCTCCAGACGGGCGCGCCGCTCGGCGGCCGCGAGCGCGGACATCTCGGTGAGGTCGATCTCCTCCAGGAGCTTGGCGCGGAAGGCGGCAACGAGGTGGCTGTCCTCGCGGCCTCCGCCGGTGCCCTTGTCCTCGGGGGCGTTGATCCGGGCGCGCAGGCTCATGGCCCCTCCTCGTCCTGTTGTGGCATGGGCATGGTGGCGGTCTTGACGATGGGGTCGAAGTCCCAGAAGGGGAGGACGCGGGGGATCTCGACGCGGACGGTGATCACGGCCGCCTCGTCTCCCCCCGGGCACCCCCCGATGTCGGGGTCGACCCAGCCGCTCACGGCCGCGCGACCCGCCGTCTCGCAGTCCGGCGCGTTCTCTTCGTCGGTGGTCGCCGCGCGGGCGGCAGCCCGTGCCGCCGTGCCCGCCTGCTGGGCCGCGTACGCGGCGAGGCCGAGCTGAAGGCCCGCGAGGCCGACGATGAGCAGGATGGGGAGGAAGCCGAGGTACTCGATGGCCACCTGGCCGCGATCCCGCGCCCTCCGGCTGAGGTGCTTCCTCATCGTTTGAGGCCCTCCTCCGAGATCGCGCCCGCCGTGGCGTCCACGCGGAAGAGGCCGCCCACGCCCGGGAGGAGGACGGGGACCGAGACCGCCACGGTCAGGTTCGCCATCCCGCCGCTCGGGGAGCAGCCCCCCACCACCGCGCCGTCCCTCCACGCCCCGTCCAGGTGCCGCAGCGCAGCCTCGTTGTAGTCGCTGCCGACGGCGCAGGCCCGCGCCCCCTCATCCGCCGCATTCGCCGCCAGCGTGTACGTGTACCCCACCAGAACGACCTGCCACAGCAGCGCCAGCGTGATCAGGATCAGCGGCACCATGCCGAGGAACTCGATCGCCACCTGCCCCCTGTCGTCGCCGTCCCGGATCGTCGGCCGCATGGCTCAGCGGCCTCCGTGGCGGCGCCGAAGCCCGAGCGAGCCCCGGTCGCCGGCCCGGGCGAGCTGCTTGCCGGTCTCGCGGGGGGCCGGGGGCCCGACGAGGCCGAGCTCGCCCGCGAGCGCCCACAGCGCCTGCTTGACCGTCGACTTGGCGTCCAGGTCGTGCAGCCGGCCCGCGTCGACGACGGCCTGGAGCTCCTTGAAGTTGGCGGGGACGGAGACGCCGGACGTCCGGGTGCCGGTGATCTTCTGGACGAGCGGCGGCTGGATCTCGGTGGAGCGGTGGTGGCGGTTGACGAGGGTGACGGTCTCCTCGGCCTTGCGTACCTGGAGGCGTTCCCACATCCGTACGGTCCGCTTGGCGGCCCGCACCGCGACCACGTCCGGCGTGGTGACGAGGAGGGCGGTGTCGGACATCTCGATGGCGGCGGCGTTGGCTCCGGTGAGCTGGGAGCCGCAGTCGACGACGACGACCTCGTGCCGGGCGCGCAGGGCGCTGACGATCTGGCGGGCGGACCGGTCGGTGACCTCCTCGCCGCGTTCGCCCTCCGCCGGGGCGAGGAGCAGGGCAAGGCCGGTCTCGTGGACGAAGACGGCGTCCTGGAGGACCCGGGGCGAGATGTCGGCGATGGCCGCGAGGTCGGCGGCCGACCGGCGGAACTGGACGTCGAGGTAGGAGGCGATGTCGCCGCCCTGGAGGTCGAGGTCGAGGAGGGCGACGGTCCGCCCGGAGGCACGGGCGGCGAGGGCGAGGTGGACGGCGGTGACGGTGGTGCCGACGCCGCCCTTGGCGCCGCTGACCGTGACAACGGTGCCGCCTGGTCCGGTGGGGATCTCGGCCCCGGCGCCGAGGTGGCGGCGGACGCCCGCGGACCACTGGGCGGCGGCCTGCACGCGGCTGGCGAGCTCCTCGTATCCGAGGGGCAGGGTGACGAGGCCGCGCGCGCCGGAGTCCATGGCGGCGGAGAAGAGGACCGGGCTGGCGTCTGCGGTGATGAGGACGACGCCGACGGCCGGGAAGCGGAGGGCGACCTCGCGGACGACGTCGAGTGCGGGGACGGGTCCGATCCGCTCGTGGACGAGGACGACCTCGGGGAGTTCGTCGAGGGACTCGGCGGCGAGCCGGGCGAGGGTGTCGACGAGCTGGGTGGAGTCGGTGACGGGCGCGGCGGGTTCGGCGTCGGGCAGCTGGCTGAGCAGGGTGACGACGGACCGGGCCGCGTCGGGGTCACCGACGGCCGGCAGGATCCTGGTGGTCATTCCGGCCTCACTTGTCCTTGTCGAGCGTGTAGGTGCGGTCGCGCTGGTCGGCCGGGGCGCCGCCGGTGGTGGGGGCGACGAGGGCGAGGCGTACGTGCTCGGCGAAGGACTCGGCGTACGCGACGCGCTGGGTGTCGAGGGTGGAGAGCGCGAAGCTGATCGGGACGGCGTTGGAGGCACGGCCGGCGCGGTCGTTGCTGTCGCTGATCGGGGTGAGGCGGCCGACGGAGAGGACGCGGGCGCCGGCGACGATCATCCGCGACTGGGAGGGGTCGCCCTTCTTCTCACCTTCGAAGGTTGCGTAGATGTTGACGGTGGCGCCGGCGTTGATCTTGCCCGCGACACCGGTCGCCGCGTCGATCATGATCGCGATCTCCTGCTCGCCGGGCTTGAGCTCGGGCCGCTCGACGATCATGTCGCTCTGGAGGAGGGAGCCCTTCTTGAGCTCGGTGACGGCGATCCTGCCCTCGATCTTGCGGAGATCGGTGACGGCGGTGGCGGAGAGCCAGCGCTTGGGCATCGAGATCTTCTCGAACTGGTCTGCTCTCAGGGGGGCGTAGGGGGCCACGTTGTCCGTGAGCCGGTACGCGGTGACCTCGGGGCCGACCTTCGAGTTCACGTCGCTGATGACCGTGAGGACGCCGACGAAGGCGCCGAGGGCGCACAGGACGGAGAGCAGCAGGAGGATCACGCCGCGGCGCTGGCGGGAGTTCATGACCGTACTTCCTCGATCGGATCCGTGGGTCTGGGCGGACGGGGGTGGCGCACGGGGCGGGGGTGGTGCACGGTGCGGGCGGGGCGCACAGGGTGGGAGTGGCACCCGGAGGGGGCGTGGCACCCGGGGCTGGAGTCGCGCCCGGAGCAGGACTCGCGCCGAGAGCAGGACTCGTGCCCGGAGCAGGAGTCATGCCCGCGGCAGGAGTCGTGCCCGGCGTCGCTCACGGGACCGTGCGGGGGTCGATCGCGGGGCCCGGGAGGGGGCGCGCCGCGTGGGCCGGTGGCGCGCCCAGGGCCCGTGTGACGCCCCGGGCCGGGACCGCGTCGAGGGCGGGTCCCGCGCCTCGTGCCGGAACCGCGCCCTGTGCCGGGACCACCCCGCGAGCCGGGGCCGCGTCGAGCGCCGGTGCCGGGCCTCGGGCCGCACCGAGCGCCTGGGTCGCTTCCCCGGCCCCGTGCGCCGGGCCCGTGAGCCCCGTCGACGCCGTCAACGGGGCCGCGCAGAAGCCGCAGCGGTCGCCGATGAGCTCCATGCCGCACCAGTGGCAGACCTCGCGCCGTACGGAGGAGACGAGTTGGTAGAGGACCGGCAGGTCGGGGAGGTACGCGGCGAACTCCACGAGCTTGCCGGTGCCCCACCAGCCGGGCGAGGTCTCGGGCAGCGCCGTCTCCTGGACGGGTCCCTGGATCTGCCAGGCGGGCACGAGAGCGGTGGCGGGCCAGTCGGTCTGGAGCTGACCGCGCGCGACGAGGAGCTGTGTGCCGAACTCCGGACCCGCGAGCCGCTGGTCGCCCGCTCCGCCGAGCCGGACGATCTGCGGCGTGGGCCCGGCGAGGACCGCGAAGTGGGCGCCGGGCAGCCAGCCCTTGAGGTGGGAGGAGAGGCTGACGGGTACGCGGTCGAGGCGGGACACCGAGCCGAGTACGGCACCGGCGTAGATGTAGTGGGCGAGCAGTCTGGCGGCGGAGGCGAGCACGCCGGGGCTGAAGTCGCAGGCCGCGAGTTGCCTTAACTGGCGGACCAGTACGGCCGCTCCGAGCGGCGGCAGGTCGGTCCTGACCAGCGCGATCCGGTCGCTTTCGAGGAGGGCCCGGACGGCGTGCAGGCGCCGCTCGACGGCGGCGGGGGCGGAGGTGGGGCAGACGACGACCACGCTGCCGTAGCGCGCGAGGAGTTGCTGCATGTCGGCGACGGAGGCGTCGAGGGACCGCCCCTCGGGGGCGGGGAGCACGGCGGCGTTCGGCGTCTGGGGGTCGGTCGGCGGCAGCACCAGGTCGGTGCTGGTGACCGCGATCGCTGTCGGCACGTCAGACCCCCGTCCCCTCCGGCCTCCGGAGTTCCCGGGGGCCGCAGATCACCTACCGCGTTCGCGGCGTCACCGAAGGGCGCCGCCGCCTCTGCACTTTATCCACGTCACCCGGGGTGGTGAACACACAATCCGCCAAGCTCCCCTCACTTTCTTCGGGCCCCGGAAGGGTCCGGGGCGGGCCCGGAGGCGGACCCGGAGGCGGACCCGGAGGCGGACCCGGCGGCCGACCCGGAGGCAGGCCCGGAGGCAGGCCCGGCGGCGGACCCGGCGGCGGACCCGGGGCGCCGACGTCACCCCCGCCGACCTCCCCTTGTTGTCGGAAGCCTTGACAACGCGATTGGTCTGGACCAACTTGTTCCGACAACGGTGGCCACCGTCCGCACCCCGCACCAGGCTCGTACCCCCGTACGAGCCCCTCCGTACGACGACGTACGGCACCTCCACATCCCCAACTCCCCCACCGGAGGATGCACGTGGACCGCACCACCACCCGCCCTCACGGACGTCGATGGCTCGGCGGAGCCCTCGCGATCGCCGTCGGATCCGGGCTCGTCCTCGTCGGCGGAGCCGGCACCGCCCAGGCCGCCGACGTGAACGTCGCCAAGAACGCCGGGTTCGAGAACGGCCTCGCCAACTGGTCCTGTTCGGCCGGGAGCGGCGCCGCCGTCTCCTCGCCCGTACGCACCGGGGCCGGCGCCCTGCGGGCCACCCCGGCCGGTCTCGACAACGCCAAGTGCGTGCAGACCGTGACCGTCAAGCCCAACTCCACGTACACGCTGAGCGCCTGGGTCCAGGGCGGATACGCCTACCTCGGCGCGAGCGGCACCGGGACCGGCTCCGGCAGCGTCTCCACCTGGACACCCGACAGCGCCGCCTGGAAGCAGCTCACCACCAGCTTCACGACCGGCGCGAGCACCACCTCCGTCGAGGTCTACACCCACGGCTGGTACGGCACCACCCCGTACTCCGTCGACGACGTCTCCGTCTTCGGCCCCGACGGCGGTGGCGGCCAGGACCCCGACCCGGTCGTCCCCGCCACCCCGGCCGGCCTCACCGCGGGCGGCGTCACCTCCTCCTCCGTCGACCTGAGCTGGACCGCCGTCTCCGGCGCCACCGGCTACAAGGTGTACCGCGACGGCGCCAACCCCCAGGCCGTCACGGGCACTTCGACGACCGTCTCCGGTCTCACCGCCGACACCGCCTACCAGTTCCAGGTCGCCGCGACGAACTCCGCCGGCGAGTCCGCGAAGTCCTCCGCCGTGTCCGCGCGGACCGCCAAGGTCACCGACCCCGGCCCCGGCCCGGCCGTGCCCAAGCACGCACTGACCGGCTACTGGCAGAACTTCAACAACGGCGCGACCGTCCAGAAGCTGCGGGACGTGCAGTCGCAGTACGACATCATCGCCGTCTCCTTCGCCGACTCGACCGCCACGCCCGGCCAGATCGTCTTCAACCTCGACCCGGCCGTCGGCTACGCCTCCACCGCCGACTTCAAGGCCGACATCGCGGCCAAGAAGGCGGCCGGCAAGTCCGTCATCATCTCGGTCGGCGGCGAGAAGGGGAACGTCACGATCAACAGCGACGCCTCCGCCACCGCCTTCGCGAACAGCGCCTACGCCCTGATGCAGGAGTACGGCTTCAACGGGGTCGACATCGACCTGGAGCACGGCATCAACTCCACCTACCTGACCAAGGCGCTGCGCCAGCTCTCCGCCAAGGCGGGCTCCACCATGGTCCTGACGATGGCCCCGCAGACCATCGACATGCAGAACACCGGCACCGAGTACTTCAAGACGGCGCTCGCCGTGAAGGACATCCTCACGGTCGTCAACATGCAGTACTACAACAGCGGTTCGATGCTCGGCTGTGACGGCAAGGTCTACAGCCAGGGCTCGGTGGACTTCCTCACCGCGCTCGCCTGCATCCAGATCCAGGGCGGCCTCGCCCCGTCCCAGGTCGGCCTGGGCGTCCCCGCCTCCACGCGGGGCGCGGGCAGCGGCTACGTCGACCCGCAGATCGTGAAGAACGCGCTCGACTGCCTGACCAAGCTCACCGGCTGCGGCACCTACAAGCCGGCCCAGGCCTGGCCGACGCTGCGCGGCGCGATGACCTGGTCGACCAACTGGGACGCGACGGCCGGCAACGCCTGGTCGAACGCGGTGGGTCCGCACGTGCACAACCTGCCGTAACGGCAGGCGAGTCGACCGCGCCGCGCCGCCGCTCCCCCGGCGGCGCGGCGCCGTGTCCTCACGCGGGCAGGTACCGGGCGAGCGCCATGCCGAGCCGGAGGATCCACTCGTCGACCCGGGCGGCACGGCGACCGTCGACCTCGCAGTCGTAGACCGAGCCGTCGTGGAGAGTGACGGCCACGCGCAGCGCGCGCCCGCGCCGGAAGCGTTCGTACCGCACGGCCCTTACCTCGGCCCAGACGAAGTCGGCCTCCTCGCCGAAGAGGTGCAGGGACACCCCGCTCGCGTCGACGGCGATCCCGGAGTTCGGGTCGGCGGCGACGAATTCCGGCCCGGGCAGCGGCGGCGCGGAGGGCTGCGGGGGTACGACGAGGGTGGCGGGGTGCGGTACGGGGGCGGGGTGCGGTACGGGGGTGGGGACGGCGTCCTGGACACCGGCCGTCTGCGTGGGCAGAGCATCAGCGGGCGTCGGCGGCGCGGGGATGGACGGCGGGATCGCATCGGCGGGCATGGGCCGCGCGTCGACGGCCGCCACGCCAACGCCGACGCCGACGTCGGCCTCAGCCCCGGCACCGGCACCCGCACCCGCACCCGCACCCGCACCCGCACCCGCACCCGCACCCGCACCCGCACCGAGTACATCCAGGATCTCGTCCGGCGTAGGCCGCTCCGCCGGGTTCTTCTCGAGGCAGCGCCCCACGAGCCCCCGCAGCGCCTCCGGCACCATTGCGAGGTCCGGCGCCTCGTGCACCGACCGGTACATGAGCCCCATCGGCGTACCGTCCCCGAAGGGCCGCCCGCCCGCCGCGGCGACGAGCACGGCGCCGAGTGCGAAGACGTCCGCGGCGCCCGTCACCTCCTCGCCCAGCGCCTGCTCGGGCGCCAGGTAGCCGGGGGTGCCGAAGGCGGAGCCGGTGGCGGTGAGGCGGGTCGACTCCAGGGCGCGGGCGATCCCGAAGTCCAGCACCCGGGGCCCGTCGGGAGCCATGACGATGTTGCCGGGCTTGAGGTCCCGGTGGACGAGCCCGCAGGCGTGGATGGCCTCCAGGGCCTCGGCGAGCGCGGCCCCCAGCGAGCTCAGCGCCGGCTCCCCCATCGGCCCTTGGGCGGCGAGGAGGCCCGAGAGGGTGGGTCCGGGGATGTAGGCGGTGGCGAGCCAGGGCGCCTCGGCTTCGGGGTCGGCGTCGACGACCTGCGCGGTGTGGAAGCCGCCGACCCGACGGGCCGCCGCGACCTCGGCGCGGAAGCGCTCGCGGAAGGACGGGTCGGAGGCGAGTTCCGGCCGTGCGACCTTGACGGCGACGGCGCCCGCCGCGCGATCGGGCCAGGTAGACGGTTCCCATGCCGCCTTCGCCTAGCTTGTGCTCGATGACGTATCTGCCGATGAGGGTCCCCACGCGGGACAGTATGGCCGAACTCGACATCTTGACCGGTCCATGACATGGCTTCACCATGTGGCCGGACACCCGCACGAGTTTGTCGCACTCCCCCACACTCCCCACCCAGGAGACACCATGCGACGTCCCACCCGCGGCAGAAGGTCCGCCACCCTCGCGGCCCTCGTGGCGCTCGCCCTCGCGGCACCCCTCTCCGCCCTCTCCTCACCCGCCGGGGCCGACCCGGCGCCGACCGCCGCCCGCATCGCCTCCGGCGCCGAGGAGGTGATCCGGCAGTACGAGATCGCCGGACCGTCCACCGTCGCCGCCCGCACCGCGCTGACCGCCACCGGCGTCTCGATCGACGAGGTCGACGCCCGCGCGGTCGTCGTCAGCGCCAACACCGAACAGCTCGCCCGGCTCAAGGCACTCGGCCACAAGCCGGTCGCCCTGCCCGGCCCGCCGAACCGGAAGACCGCCCAGGACCAGAGCCTCGGCCCGCTCGACTTCCCCTCCGCCGACTCGAAGTACCACAACTTCGCGGAGATGAACGCGGAGATCGACCAGCGCCTCGCCCAGTACCCGTCGATCATGCGCAAGCAGGTGATCGGAAAGACGTACCAGGGCCGGGACATCGTCGCGATCAAGATCAGCGACAACGTCGCCACCGACGAGAACGAGCCCGAGGTCCTCTTCACCCACCACCAGCACGCCCGCGAGCACCTCACGGTCGAGATGGCGCTCTACCTCCTGCGCGAGCTCGGCGCGGGCTACGGCAGCGACTCCCGGGTCACCAACGCCGTGAACGGGCGCGAGATCTGGATCGTCCCGGACCTCAACCCGGACGGCGGCGAGTACGACATCGCCTCCGGTTCGTACCGGAGCTGGCGCAAGAACCGGCAGCCCAACTCCGGCTCCTCGTACATCGGTACGGACATGAACCGGAACTGGAACTACAAGTGGGGCTGCTGCGGCGGCTCCTCCGGCTCCAAGAGCTCGGAGACGTACCGGGGCGCGGCCCCCGAGTCGGCCCCCGAGGTGAAGGTCGTCGCCGACTTCGTCCGCTCGCGGGTCGTCGGCGGCAAGCAGCAGATCACCGCGGCCATCGACTTCCACACGTACAGCGAACTGGTCCTCTGGCCCTTCGGCTGGACGACCGCGGACACCGCCACGGGCATGACGAAGGACGACCGCGACGCCTTCGCGACCGTCGGCGGCAAGATGGCCGCGAGCAACGGCTACACGCCCGAGCAGTCCAGCGACCTCTACATCACGGACGGCTCGATCGACGACTACCTGTGGGGCGCGCACAGGATCTTCGGCTACACGTTCGAGATGTACCCGGCCTCCTCCTGGGGCGGCGGCTTCTACCCGCCCGACGAGGTCATCGAGCGCGAGACGAGCCGCAACCGCGACGCCGTCCTCCAGCTTCTGGAAAACGCGGATTGCATGTACCGCTCGATCGGCAAGCAGGCCCAGTACTGCACGACGGCCTGACGTTCCCTGAGTGAGCCGGGGCCGGCGGGGGCACTCCCGCCGGCCCCGGTCCCTTTCCCATCGGCAGCCGTGGCAGTCCTGTTGAAACCGATTCAGGGCCCTTCGGGGCCCTGTAGGTTCTCGCCATGGCGAAGAGCAAGGTGATCGAGAACCCGGCGTCACGCTTCTCCGCGGTGCTGGCGAGCGCGGCGAGCCTTCCGGGTGTACGTGTCGACAGGGCGGCGTACCTCCGCAAGGCCCTGGCCCGCCACTGCTCCGAGGAGGAGATCCGCAGGGCGATCGAGGAGACCCCCGCGGCGGCGGGCATCCCTCTGGAGGTTCTCGACAGGGCCGCCGACGACTCCATCGGTTACGAGACCGCCAAGGCCAGCGCCCTCTCCGCCGCCGCCGGGTTGCCCGGCTTCATCGCCATGCCGGCCACCGTGCCCGCCGACCTGGCCCAGTACTTCGGTCACATGCTGCGCATCGCGCAGAAGCTCGCGTACCTCTACAGCTGGCCCGATCTGTTCTCCGGCGACAGCGACGGGGTCGACGACGCGACCAAGAGCGTCCTGACGCTCTTCTTCGGCGTGATGTTCGGTACCCAGTCGGCGAACGCCGCGGTGGGGCAGATCGCGGGGATGATGTCGAAGGAGGTCGCCAAGAAGCTGCCGCAGAAGGCGCTCACCCAGGGCGTCGTCTATCCGATCGTGAAGAAGGTCGCGGGCTACCTCGGCGTGCAGATGACGAAGCAGACCTTCGCGAAGACCGTGTCGAAGGCCATCCCCGTCGTCGGGGCCGTCGTCTCCGGCGGGCTGACGTACGCGACCTACCGCCCGATGGCGAAGAGGCTGAAGAACCACCTCGCCGGCCTGGAACTCACGCAGCCGCAGTCGCAACCGCAACCGACGCACCGAGCGGCCCGCGCCGAAGCCGAAGCCGCAGCCGATTTCGTGGACGGAGAAGTCGTGGACGCGGAACTCGTGGACGCGGAACTCGTGGAATTCCACGACTCCACCGTCGCGGACCGCTCCGCGCCCGCCTCGGCCTGACCCGCGCCCCGGTCGCGCCGGGCCGGGGGCCGGGGGTCCGGCCGCCCGGGGGTCCGGCCGCCCGTCTCAGCCCAGGACCGCGAGCGCGTCGATCTCGATGAGGAGGCCGGCCGGGAGGCCGACGTAGACGGTCGTCCGGGCGGAGGCCGGGGCCTTGAGGCCCTGCTCCTCGAAGTACTGGTTGTAGATCTCGTTCATCTCGGCGAAGTGGTCCACGTCCGTCAGGTAGACGCGCGTCATCATGACGTCGTCCCAGCTCGCGCCGCCCTCCTCCAGGATCGCCTTGACGTTGGCGAAGGTCTGGAGGGTCTGCTCGCGCAGGGTCGGGCCCGCGACCACCGGGGCCTGGCCCTCGACGGCCGGCAGGAAGCCGACCTGGCCGGCGACCTGGAGGATGTTGCCCTTCTTCACGCCGTGCGAGAACTTCGCGGGCGGGGCGGTGTGGGTGGCGGGGGTGAGGGCGATCTTCTCGGTGGTCATCCGTTGTCCTTGGTGGGTGCGGTGCCGGAGTACTCGCGGCTGATGGCGTCCGCGGTGCGGCGCACCTGCGGGAGGAGGGTGAGGAGTTCCTCGGCCGTGACGACCACGTTGGGCGCCGAGACCGACATGGCGGCGACGACCCGGCCGTCGGCGCCGCGGATGGGGGCGCCGACGCAGTTGATGGACTCCTCGTGGCCGCCGAGGTCGGTGGCCCAGCCCTGTTCGCGTACGGTCGCCAGCTCCTTGAGGAAGGCGGCGGCGTTCGGGGTCGAACGGGGCGTGTACGGGGGGTAGTCGAGCTTCGCGGCGACGGCTCGGCGCTCCGGCTCGGGCAGGTCGGCGAGGAGCAGCTTGGCGACGGCGGCGACGGTGATCGCGACCGGCTTGCCGATGCGGGAGTACATGCGGACCGGGTAGCGGCTCTCGACCTTGTCGATGTAGAGGACCTCGCCCTCCTCGTACACGGCGAGGTGGACGGTGTGCCCGATCCGCTCGTTGAGCGCGGCGAGGTAGGGGTGGGCGATCTCGCGGACGTCGAGGTTCTCGACGGCCTCCTGCGCGAGGGCGAAGAGGCGGGCGCCGAGGCGGTAGCGCTGGTCCTGCTGCCGGTGGACGAGGCCGTGCTCGTGGAGCGTGCGCAGGAGGCGCAGGGCCGTGGACTTGTGGACGCCGAGCTCGTCGGCGACCTGCCCGAGGTCGGCGGGGCCACGGGCGAGCAGCGGCAGGATGCTGAGCGCCCGGTCGACGGTCTGGCTCATGGCGTACGTACCTCCTGGTCGTCCCCCGTCCGGTCGGGGCCCTCCTGGTCGCGCCCCGTCCAGCCGGGGCCGAGGTGAAGTGTCCCCCAGGCGTGCGCGTCGAGGGCGGCGAGCCGGTCGGCGTGGGCGCGGCGGGGCGGGACGGCGACGTCGCCGGGGACGGTGAGGGCGGCGGCGGCCATGAGGTGGCCGTGGCGGAGGCGTGCGGTCATGCCGAGTCCCCGGAGGGTGGCGGAGAGGAACCCGGCGGCGAAGGCGTCCCCGGCACCGACGGGGGCGAGGACGTCGACGCGGGGGGCGGGGACGGTGGTGACGGTGTCGGGGGTGGGGGAGGAAGCCGCGCAGCGCTCGAACGCCACCGCCCCCTCCCCGCCGAGCTTCACCACGAGCACCCCGGGCTCCGGCAGCGCGGCGCGGATCGCGGACGGATCCATGAGGCCCCACAGCGTCTGCGCCTCGTCCGCGCCGACGAAGACGAGGTCGGCGCGGCGGGCGAGTTCGAGCAGGACGTCGGGCGCGGTGCCGTCGCGCCACAGCGCGGGCCGGTGGTTGACGTCGAAGGAGACGAGGGGGCGCCCGGGGCGCGGGGCGGTCAGCTCGCGTACGAGGGCGAGGCAGTCGGCGGAGAGCGCGGCCGTGATGCCGGTGAGGTGCAGGACGCGGCCGTCGGCGACGGAGCCGTACGGGACGGTGGCGGGCGACATCGCGGAGGCGGCCGAGCCGGCGCGGTAGTAGACGACTTCGTGGGCCTCGGTGGCCCGGTCGTCGGCCGTACGGAAGTAGACGCCGGTCGGGCGGTGCGGGTCGCGGCCGACGGCCGTGACGTCCACGCCGTACGCCCCGATCGTCTCGACCAGGTGGTGGCCGAAGCCGTCCCGGCCGACGCGGCCGACCCACCTCACGCGGTGTCCGGCGGCGGCGAGGGCGCAGGCGACGTTGGACTCGGCGCCGCCGATCGCGCGGGCGAAGGAGGGGACGTCGGCGAGGCGGCCGGGCCGGGAGGGCAGGAAGGTGACCATGGACTCGCCGAGGCAGACGAAGTCCGGGGGCGCGTGTCCGCTCACTCTCGGGCTCCCTGTGGCTCCTACGGGTCCATTGACCCGGCCTTGGCCCGGATGTTAGACAGCCATGAGCAGTATGCGCAATGAGCGTTGCACAACCTGCAACGTGCACGATGAGGAGGACCCATGCCCGACCTGGCGAACGAGCGAGTCGACCACCGTTTCAAGGGGCTGCCCCCGGACGCCGAGGGCCTGACCGTCGGCGAGCTGGCGGCGCAGCGGCGCAACCTCTTCACCGGCGGCTTCACCACCCCCGTCCTCGCGCTCTCCGCCGAGTCCGTCGAGCACAACCTCCGCCTCCTGGAGGTCTACGCCGAGCGCCACGGCCTCGCCTTCGCCCCGCACGGCAAGACCTCCATGGCCCCCCGGCTCTTCGACCGCCAGCTGGAGCACGGTGCCTGGGGCATCACCGCCGCCATGCCGCACCAGGCCCGCGTCTACCGCGTCCACGGCGTCGCCCGGATCTTCCTCGCCAACGAGCTGGTCGACGCCGTCGCCCTGCGCTGGCTCGCCGCCGAGCTCGACGCCGATCCGGACTTCCGCTTCGTCTGCTACGTCGACTCGGTGCGCGGCGTCGAGCTGATGGACGAGGCGCTCACCGAGGCCGGCGCCGGACGCCCGGTGGACGTCGTCGTCGAGCTGGCGGCGGGCGCGGCCGGGCGGACGGGCGTGCGGACCGAGGCGGAGTGCGCGGCCGTCGCCGACGCGGTCGCGGCCGCCTCCACCCTGCGGCTCGTCGGCGTCGCCGGCTACGAGGGCACGATGCCCGGGGCGGACGGGGAGCGGGTCAGGGAGTGGCTGAACCGGCTGGTGGGCCTCGCGGCCGACTTCGACAAGGCCGGCCGCTTCGACCCCGCGATCGGCGAGATCGTGATCAGCGCGGGCGGAAGCGAGTGGTTCGACGCGGTCGCGGACGTCTTCGCGGAGATCCCGGAGCTCTCCCTGCCCGTCCTGAAGCTGCTGCGCTCCGGCGCGTACGTCTCACACGACGACGGGCAGTACCGCGAGAAGACGCCCTTCAACCGGGTCCCCGAAGAGGGCGCGCTCCAGCCCGCGTTCAGGCTCTGGTCGCAGGTCGTCTCCCGGCCGACGGCCGAGCAGGCGTTCACCAACGCGGGCAAGCGGGACGCCGCCCACGACCTCCACCTCCCCGAGGCGCAGGTCGTCCGCGACGCCCGCACGGGCGAGTTCCGCGCCGCCGAGGGCGTCACGGTCACCGGCCTCTCCGACCAGCACGCCTGGCTCCGCACGGAGCCCGGGGCGGACGTGGAGGTCGGCGACTGGGTCGGCATGGGCCTGTCCCACCCGTGCACGTCCTTCGACAAGTGGCAGCTGATCCCGCTGGTCGAGGCGGACGGCACGGTCGTCGACTACATCCGCACGTTCTTCTAGCCGTAGAGCCGTAGAGCCGTAGAGCCGTAGAGCTGTAGAGCTGTAGAGCTGTAGAGCTGTAGAGCCGGAGAAAAGGGGAAGGGTCTTGGATCTCGTCTTCCGCGACGCGGAGGTCGTCGACGGCAGCGGCGGCCCGTCCTACCGGGCCGACGTGGCGATCGACGGCGGCCGGATCGCCGCGATCGTCAAGGAGGGCGCCGCCGCCGGCTGCCAGCGCCCGACCGCCCGACGCGTCGTGGACGCCGAGGGTCTCGCGCTCTCCCCCGGCTTCGTCGACATGCACGCCCACAGCGACCTCGCACTGCTCCGCGACCCCGACCACAGCGCGAAGGCCGCGCAGGGCGTGACGCTCGAAGTCCTGGGTCAGGACGGCCTGTCGTACGCGCCGGTCGACGACCGCACGCTGGGCGAGGTCCGGCGGGCGATCTCCGGCTGGAACGGCGGTGCGCCGGGTGACACGTCCGTCGACCTCGACTGGCGGACGGTCGGCGAGTACCTGGACCGTCTGGACGGCGCGCACGGCGGCCGGGGCATCGCGGTCAACGCCGCGTATCTGGTCCCCCAGGGGACGGTCAGGATGTACGCGGTCGGCTGGGAGGACCGCCCCGCGACCGGTCCCGAGCTGGACCGGATGCGGCGGCTCGTCGCCGAGGGCCTGGAGCAGGGCGCGGTCGGCATGTCCTCGGGCCTGACGTACACCCCCGGCATGTACGCGCCGGACGCCGAACTCACCGAGCTCTGCCGGGTCGTGGCGGAGTACGGCGGCTACTACTGCCCGCACCACCGCTCGTACGGCGCCGGGGCCCTCCGGGCGTACGAGGAGATGGTCGCCCTCACCCGCGAGGCGGGCTGCGCCCTCCATCTGGCCCACGCCACCATGAACTTCGGCGTGAACAAGGGCCGGGCGCCGGAGCTGCTGGCCCTCCTGGACGAGGCCCTCGCCGGGGGCGCGGACATCACCCTCGACACGTATCCGTACACGCCCGGCAGTACGACCCTGGTCGCCGTCCTGCCGAGCTGGGCGGGCGAGGGCGGCCCGGAGGCGGTGCTGGCGCGCCTGCGTGACGAGGGGACGGCGGACCGGATCCGTCACCATCTCGAAGTGGTCGGCTCGGACGGCTGCCACGGGGTGCCGGTGGAGTGGGACACGATCGAGATCGCGGGCGTGGGCGACCCCGGTCTCGCGGGGTTCGTGGGCCGCCGTCTCGACGGCTGGGCCACGGCCCGCCGGCTCCTGCTCGACGACCGGCTGGGCACGACGATCCTCCAGCACGTGGGCCACGAGGAGAACGTCCGGGCGATCATGCGGCACCGCGTGCACACGGGCGGCTCGGACGGCATCCTCCAGGGCCTCAAGCCGCACCCCCGCGCGTACGGCACGTTCCCCGAGTATCTGGGGCGGTACGTGCGCGAGCTCGGTGTCCTCTCCCTGGAGGAGTGCGTCGCCCACCTGACGTCCCGCCCGGCGGCCCGCCTCCGTCTCCCGGACCGGGGCCTGGTGAAGGAGGGGTACGTGGCGGACCTGGTCCTCTTCGACCCGGTGACGGTCGCGTCGGGGGCGACGTACGACTCCCCCCGCACGCTCCCGGTGGGCATCCCGCACGTCCTGGTCGACGGCAGGTTCGTCGTCGAGGACGGCCGCCGGACGGACGTCCTGGCGGGCCGGTCGATCCGCCGGACTCCCCTCAGCGGGTGAGCCGGGCGCGCACCCAGGCGGGGTCGGGGTTCACGTGCGCCCGGCCCTCGACGACGACGGTCGGCACCGTCTCGTCGCCGCCGGTGGCCGCCCGTACCTCCGCCGCGCCCTCCGGGTCGCGCCAGATGTCGACCCAGTGCGCCCGGCGGGCGCGGGTGCCGAGCCGGAGGCGCAGCCGCAGGCAGTACGCGCAGCCGGGCCTCCAGTAGACGACCGGGCGGCCGTCGGCCTCGGCGCGCCGCCGGGCCTCGGCCGCCCCGGTCGACCTCGGGAAGACCAGGGGGGAGGTGACGGCCGCGAGCAGCACGAAGAGCAGCAGCAGGGGGACGACCACGACGACGGGTCCGCCGTCGGCGGCCCGGGCTCCGGCGACGAGCCCGCCGCAGAGCAGCAACAGCATCGGCAGGATCCACGCGCGCGTCATGCTCCCGGAGGCTACCGGGACGGGACGCCGGGCGAGCGGGCGGGCAGGCCGGATCGGCCGGGGCCGGCGCGGCAGGTCCCGCAGGTCCGGTAGGTCCCGCAGATCCCGCAGGTCCCGCAGGTCACGCAGATCCCGCAGGTCCCGCAGGTCCGGTAGATCACGCAGGCCCCGCAGATCCCACAGGTCCGCCGGAGGCTACCGGGACAGGACGCCCGGCGGGCGCGCAGGTCGCTACCGGGACCGGGCGTCCCGCAGGTCCGCGCGGGGCCCGTCCGTCGGTGCCGCGGTCGCGGCCGCCGGCCAACCGTCCCGCCGGACCCACAGCAGGCCGAGCGCGAGGACGAGGCCCGCGAGGACGAAGCCGTACCAGGGGGTGTGGCCGGAGGGCGCCGTCTCGTACACGAGGGCCGCCGACAGCACGGCGAGGACCTGCCCGGCCCGGCTGTGCCAGGCGACGGCCGCGACGACGACCGTCCCCCACAGCAGGTACCAGGGCTGCACCATGGGCGAGAGCGCGACCAGCGCGACCAGGGCGAGGCCGAGTGCGAGGACCGGGTCGATCCGCCCCTTCCAGGCCCGCCGGGCGAGCGTCAGGATCAGCCCGACGGCGACGAGGAGCCCCAGCTTCTGGACGGCGCCCTTGACCGGGTCCGGGTCGTCGGCGAGGAGCGTGCCGAGTGCGAGCCCGAGGTCGCTGGTGACGGACAGGGCTGTGTGGATCGCTCCCGCGACGCTCTGCGTCCGCAGCCACCCGAAGCCGGTCCCGGCGGCGAGCGTCGCCGCGACGGCGACCCCGCCCGCGACGAGCCCGGGCAGGACCAGCCCCTTCACGACACCCCGTACGCCGCCGTCGCGGCGGGCGACCATGACGCCGATGAACAGCAGGGCCACCGCGGCCGGCGACTTCACCATCATCGCGAGGCCGACGAGGACGCAGCCGAGCACCCACCGCCCGCGCACCGCGAGCAGCACCCCGCCCAGCATGAGGCCGATCATCAGCCCGTCGTTGTGCATGCCGCCGACGACATGGATCAGGAGCAGCGGGTTGAGCACGGCGAGCCACACCGCGCCGTCCCGGTCGGCCGCCCCGCGGGCGAGGCCCCGTACGGCCCAGACGATCAGCGCGAGCGCGCCGAGGGCGATGAGCCGCATCCCGAGGACGGCGGGCACGACCGCCCCGCCGGTCAGCCCGACGACTGCTTCGGCGAGGAGCAGGAAGACGGGGCCGTACGGCGCGGGGGTCTCGGTCCAGTTCCCGCCGACGCTCGCCGCCGCGTCCGCCCCGAGTTCGCCGGGGCCGAGGACGGCGGGCCCGCCGCCGTAGACGTCGTGGCCTTCGAGGACCATCCCGCCCTGGGCGATGTAGCTGTAGACGTCCGCGCTGTGGAGCGGCGGGGCGAGGAGCAGCGGCGCGGTCCAGAGGGCCAGGGTCCCGAGCACCCCGTCCCGTACGCCCCGCGCGAGCAGGACGCCGTACCGCCACCAGGCGGCGACGAGCAGGGTCAGACCGAGGTACGCGAGGACGGCGCCGGCCACGGCGATCGTGGCGCCGCGCGGCTCCCACAGCCCCCCGCCTCCGCGCACGGGCAGCGTCCCGGCGGCCCACCCGCCCACGGCGACGGCGAGCGACCCGGCAGCACCCAGCCACCGGCATCCGGAGGCACTGAAGACCCACATGACGTGCCAACCTATCCCGCGCGCCGGGGACCCCCGAATCCTTCCCCCGGATCCCTCTACCTCGGCCGCTTGGTGGCGCCGCGCCCCCGGCCCTGCTGCTTCCCCGGGTGGTCGGTGGCGGTGGAGGCGCCGGCGGTGGGCGTGGCGTCCGGGGCGTCCGCATCGGCCGTCGCGGCCCCGGACGGAGCAGCCGTCGCCGTCGGGCCCTTGCCCGTGGCGGTCGGGCCGGTACTCCGCGGGGAGGGGGCGGTCGCGGTGGCCCCGGCGGTCGGGCCGGAGGGTGCGGAGGTCCGGGCGGTCGCGCCGCCGTCGGTGGGATCCGCCTGGATCAGCGCGGGCGGCCCGTCGGAGCCGCGCTCGGGGGAGCCCGTGCCGCCCTTCGTGCCGGACCCGCCCGCGAGCAGCGCGGCGGCGGCGCCGAGGACGGCGACCCCGCCCGCGGCGATCAGCCACACCGGGCCGCGGGCCCGGCGGGCGGGGGCGTGGCGGCGGCGGGCTCGCCGGGGAGCGGCGGCTCCGGGGTCGTGCTGGCTCATGGGCCCGAATTGTAGGGAGCACAACACGGAGCGTGCGACGGGGGTCACATCGGGGTGTCCGACGTGTCCCAAAACACGAGGCGTCCCGCGCGGCCCCGCCGTAAGCTCTCGTCATGCAGGTGATCCAGTCCACGAAGCTCGCCAACGTCTGTTACGAAATCCGGGGTCCGGTGCTCGAAGAGGCGATGCGGCTTGAGGCTGCGGGTCATCGCATCCTCAAGCTCAACACGGGCAACCCGGCCGCCTTCGGCTTCGAGTGCCCGCCCGCCATCCTCGAGGACGTGCTGCGGAACCTCTCCGAGGCACACGGCTACGGCGACGCGAAGGGTCTGCTCTCGGCCCGCCGTGCGGTGATGAGCCACTACGAGACGAAGGGCATCCCGCTCTCCGTCGAGGACATCTACCTCGGCAACGGCGTCTCGGAGCTGATCCAGATGTCGATGCAGGCTCTCCTCGACGACGGCGACGAGGTCCTCGTACCGGCTCCGGACTATCCGCTGTGGACCGCCTCGGTCTCGCTCGCGGGCGGTACAGCCGTGCACTACCGCTGCGACGAGCAGGCCGACTGGATGCCGGACCTCGCGGACATCGAGCGGAAGATCACCGACCGCACCAAGGCGATCGTGATCATCAACCCGAACAACCCGACGGGCGCCGTCTACGACGACGAGATGCTCCGCTCCCTGACGGAGATCGCCCGCCGCCACGATCTGGTGGTCTGCTCGGACGAGATCTACGACAAGATCCTCTACGACGGCACGACGCACACGCCGACCGCCGCGATCGCCCCGGACCTGCTCTGCCTGACCTTCAACGGGATGAGCAAGAACTACCGGGTGGCGGGCTTCCGCTCCGGCTGGCTCGCGGTCTGCGGCCCGAAGCACCACGCGAGCTCGTACATCGAGGGCCTCACGATCCTCGCCAACATGCGACTGTGCGCGAACATGCCCGCGCAGCACGCGGTGGCCGCCGCCCTCCAGGGCCGGCAGTCGATCGAGGACCTGGTGCTGCCGGGCGGGCGGCTCCTGGAGCAGCGGGACACGGCGTACGAGCTGCTGACCCAGATCCCGGGCGTGACGTGCGTGAAGCCGAAGGGCGCGCTGTACCTCTTCCCGCGCCTCGACCCGAACGTCTACAAGATCAAGGACGACCGGCAGATGGTCCTGGACCTGCTGCGGGCCGAGAAGATCATGGTCGTGCACGGGACGGGGTTCAACTGGCACGAGCCGGATCACTTCCGGATCGTCACGCTGCCCGCGGCGGCGGACCTGGCGGACGCGGTGACGAGGATCGGCCGGTTCCTGGACGGCTACAGCCAGCCCTGAGAGCCGCGACCGCGCACGATTGCCGGACCTCGCTCAACTTTAGACAGAATCTAAGCTAGGATGGCTCCAGAGCACTACAGGAGGCCATCCCATGTACGAACCGATCCGCACCAAGTCGGTCCACCGGATGGCCGACGACGACCATGCGTACCCGCACCGCTCCCGCGAGGAGGAGCTGGACATCCAGCTCGCCGGACACCTCGCCGCCCTGCTCGCCGTCACCGACGAGCTCGGTGACACGGAGGCCGGCGAGCTCATCGCCCGCCAGGTGGCACGGCTGCGCGGCGCGCCGCCGGCCCGTCACGCGGGCCTGAGCGGCTCACCGGTCCGGGACCTGCACCACAAGGCGCACGCCCTCGCGGGTCGCGCCCTGGTCGTCGCCGCCTCCCGGGCGGACACGGCCGTCGCGATCCTCGCCGCCGGGCGTATGGACGCGCACACCGCGGCCCTGGCCGGGGAACCCACCCTGGCCGCGGCCGGCGCCCCCTGACGGCCCCGGTCCGCGCGGCACGAACCGCGCGGACCGGGCGCCACCCATTCCCGCCCCCTCCGACGGACGGGATACGGCAGCCCCCGCTCCGGTTCGGTACCGGGATCGGCACTTCACGCGCCGTACACCCAACTCCCCCTGGAATGTGGGTTTCCGCGAGCACTCTGCCCGCGTGAGACGCATCCTGGGAATCGTCCTGGCCGTCCTGCTCCTCGGCGGCGTGGCCGCCGTCCTCGTGACGGGCGGCGACAAGGACACAGACACGGCAACGAAGACCGTGCGAGGAGTCATCGGGTCGGAGAAGGCCGAGTTCTTCGCCGACCCGCAGGTCGTGAAGGCGCTCGCCGTCAAGGGCTTCACCGTGGGCACCGAGACCTCCGGGTCCTGGGACATGGACGAACTGCCCCTCGACGGCTATGACTTCGCCTTCCCCTCCTCCCGCGGGCCCGCCGACGGGCTCCGCGCGAAGGCGAAGACGAAGGACAAGGCGACCACCGCCCCCCTGCGCCCCTTCTACTCACCGCTCGTCGTCGTGGCGCACAGCCCGGCGGCCCGGGTCCTCGCCGACAACGGCCTCGCGACCCTCGGCCCGCGCGGGACGACCGGCACCCTGCGGATGGACGCCTACCTGGCCGCCGCCCGCGCCGACCGGACGTGGCAGCAGCTGAAGGGCTCCGCAGGGCACGCCGAGCTGAGCGGCACCCTCTTCATCACCTCCACCGATCCGGTCGCCTCCAACTCCGGCGCCCTCTACCTGGCGGCGGCGAGCTATGTCGCCGACGGCGGCAAGGTCGCGGGCGACTCCGCCGCCGTGACCCGCACCGCCCCCCTCATGCGCAAGCTGATCCAGGTCCAGGGCGCCCAACAGGCGAGCTCCGACGCGCCGTTCCGCGACTTCGTCAGCGGCGTCGGCAACCCCCTGGTCCTGGTGTACGAGTCCCAGGTCGCCGCCCAGCTCCTCGCGAGCCGGCCGATGGGCGACCTCGTCGTCCTCTACCCGGACACCACCGTCAACAGCGACCACACCCTCGTACCGCTCACCGAGAACGGCCGGGCGCTCGGCGAACTCCTCTCCAACGACCCCGAGTTGCGCAAGCTCGCGGTCCGTCACGGCTTCCGGCCGCAGGGCCCGGCGGCCGAGTTCACCTCGGCCACCGGCAGCCACGCCGCCTATCTCAACCAGACACTCACCGGTGTCCGCCAGGCGCCCGTGCCCACCGGCAAGGTGTTGCACGAGATGGCGCTGCGGGCCCGCGACCAGGGGGACCCCGCATGACCAGGCAGCAGTCCGAGGATCCGAGAAGAACGATGGCCCTGACCCCGCCCGAGCACGACACCCCGCTCGTCCTCACCCCGCCCGAGCCGGTCCCGCCCGTCCGCCCCGCGCAGGCCGCCGCCGGCCTCGTACCGCTGGACGAGTCCACCCGCACCGAGATGTCCCGGCGGGCCTCCGAGTACGTCACCACGCTCGAAGGGCTCGACCCGCGCTCCCCCGACTTCGCGGGCCGCATCGGCGAGATCGCGGCGCTCGGCGCCGGCGAGATACGCTCGGCCGCCCAGCAGTCGAACCGCATGCTCGACCGCACGGTCCGCTCCCTCGGCGCCGGCGCGCCCGGCGGCGACGCCCGGACCCGCGTCGGCGCCTCTCTCGTCGAACTCCGGCGCACCGTCGAGGACCTGGACCCCCGGGACGCCCCCGCCAAGGGCATCAAGGGGCTGCTCGCCAAGCTCCCCGGCGGCAACAGACTGCGCGACCACGTCGCCAAGTACGCCTCCTCGCAGGCCACGCTGAACCGGATCATCGGCTCGCTCCGCGGCGGCCAGGACGAGCTGCGCCGCGACAACGCCGCGTTGCAGACCGAGCGTGCCCGCCTGTGGGAGACCCTGGGCAAGCTCCAGGAGTACGCGGTGCTCACGGAGGCCCTCGACGCGGCCGTCGAGCAGCGCGTCGCGCTCACCCCGGACCCGGCCCAGGCGGACGCGCTGCGCGCCGACGTCCTCTTCCCGGTCCGGCAGAAGCACCAGGACCTGCTGACCCAACTGGCCGTCTGCGCGCAGGGATACATGGCGATGGACGTGGTCCGCCGGAACAACGACGAGCTGATCAAGGGCGTGGACCGCGCGGCGTCGACGACGCTGACGGCCCTGCGGATCGCGGTCATGCTCGCCTCCGCGCTGGAGAACCAGGCGAAGGTCACGCAGCAGGTGAACGTGCTGCGGTCGACGACGGAGGACCTGATCCTCGGCAACGCGGCGATGCTGTCACAGCAGGCCGAGGACATCCACGAGATCGCGGCGAACCCGGCGGTGGGCGCCGAGACGCTCCGCACGGCGTTCCAGCAGATCTACTCGACCCTCGACGCCATCGACAGCTACAAGGTGCGGGCGACGGAGTCCATGGCGGCCACGGTCGACTCCCTGACCGCGGAACTCCAGGTGGCCAGTGCGCACCTGGAGCGCAGCCGCCGCACGAGCGCCCTGGAAGGGGGCGGTCCCGCATGAGGAAGACCGCCTCCCTCCCCCGGGCGCTCGCCGCCCTCGCCCTCGCCCTGCTCGTCACGGCCACGGGCAGCTCCTGCTCCACGATCGACAACAGCACCGTCGGCGGCCAGGGTGGCCCGACGCCCGACCGGTACGGCACGAGCTACGCCCCCGGCACGCTCCGGGTCCTCGCCTCCTCCGAGCTGGCCGACATGGCCCCCGTCCTGGAGGAGGCCCGCAAGGCCACCGGGGTCACCGTCCGGCCCACCTACGCCGGCACCCTCGACGCCGTCGAGCAGATCGCCTCCGGCGAGGCGGAGAAGGCGTACGACGCGATCTGGCTGTCCTCCAACGACTACCTCAGGCTCCGCCCGGACACCGCCGGCCGGATCACCGGCGAGACCCCGGTCATGACCTCGCCGGTGGCCGTCGGCGTGCGCCCCGCCGCACTCGCCCGGCTCGGCTGGGACCCGGCGAAGGTCACCTGGTCGCAGCTCCACAGGGCGGTCGCCGAGAAGAAGCTGACGTACGGCATGACGGACCCGAAGCGGTCCAACTCCGGTTTCTCCGCCCTGGTCTCCGTCGCCTCGGGGCTCTCGGGCGCGCAGTCCGCGCTGACCGGGCAGGACGTCGCCCGGGCCACCCCCCGGCTGAAGGAGTTCTTCGCCGGCCAGAAGCTGACGTCCGGCTCCTCCGGCTGGCTCGCGACCGCCTACGGCCGCCGTGCCGACGTCGACGCACTCGTCAACTACGAGTCCGTGCTGCTGTCGGCGCCCGGGAAGCTCACCGTGATCCGGCCGTCGGACGGCGTCGTGACCGCCGACTACCCGCTGACCCTGCTCACCTCCGCCCGCGCCGAGGCGAAGGAGGCGGCCGGCCGGCTCACCGCCCATCTGCGCACCCCGGAGGCCCAGCGGCGGATCACGGAGACGACTCTGCGCCGCCCGGTCGTCCTCGGCGTCCCGCCGGCCCCCGCGCTCGCCGAGGACAAGCGGCGCGAACTGCCCTTCCCCGGCAGCCGGGCCGTCGCCGACGACCTGCTCGACTCCTACGACAACACCCTGCGCAGGCCCTCCCGCACGGTCTACGTGCTCGACACGTCCGGCTCCATGGCCGGCGAGCGCCTCGAACGCCTGAAGGCGGCGCTGGCCGAGCTCACCGGCGACTTCCGGAACCGGGAGGAGGTCACCCTGATGCCCTTCGGCTCCGCGGTGAAGCAGGGCGAGGTCCGTACGCACACGGTCGACCCGGCCTCGCCGCGGACCGCGCTCGACGCCATCAGGTCCGACGCCACCGGCCTCACGGCCTCCGGCGGCACCGCGATCTACTCCAGCCTCCAGGAGGCGTACCGCTTCCTGGGGAAGGCCCCCGGGGACACCTTCACCTCCGTCGTCCTGATGACGGACGGCGAGAACACCGACGGCGACCCGGCCTCGGCCTTCGACTCCTTCTACCGCTCCCTCCCCGCCGAGCAGCGGCGCACCCCGGTCTTCCCGATCCTCTTCGGGGACTCCGACCGCGGCGAGCTCGACCACCTCGCGGCCCTGACCGGCGGCAGGCTCTTCGACGCCAACCAGGGCTCGCTCGACGGCGCCTTCGAGGAGATCCGTGGCTACCAGTGACCGTCTCGTGAGCCGCCTCCTGCGGTACGCCGAGTCCCGCAGGAACCTCACGGGCTGCGCCGCCGGCCTGGTCGGCCTCGGGATCACCCTCACCGGCGCCGCGGGCGCGCTGTGGCCGCTGGTGGTCGCGGGCCTGTACGCGGCGGGGGCGCTGATCGCCCCGCCCGAGCGCCCGGACACCCCGCACTTCCCGAGCGCCGACGAGCAACTGGACGCGCTGCGAGCCGACTTCACCACACTGCGCGGGTATCTGGCCGAGGTGGAGCTGCCGTCGGCGACTCGCGAGCGGCTCACGGCTCTCGACACCCTCGTCGAGGCCCTGCTCGCACCGGGCTGGGTGAGCGACCCGGAGCACCTCCACGTCCTGGCCCGGGCGGTCCGGCTGGACATCCCGGAGGCCGTCGACACCTTCGTACGGACGCGGTGGTGGTCGCGGTTCACCTCGGGCGCCGAGGCGCCGGAGAGCCACCTCGAACGGCAGCTGACCGCGCTCCACGAGGAGGCGACCGCGATCGCCACCGCCCTCCAGGAAGCGGAGGCGATCCGTCAGCACATCCACACGGAGTACGTGGAGGGGCGCGGCAACTGATCGGCTACGGTCCGCACATGTCTCCATTCGAACAGTCCGCCTCCCGCCGCACCGTCCTCACGGCGCTGGCCGCGGCAGCCACGGCGGGAGCCCCGGTCATCGGCCAGCTCGCCGCCGCCGCCCCGGCCGCCGCCCTGCCCTCCGACACCACGCTTCCGGACCCGGCCGAGTACCTCTCGAACACCGACCTCTACCAGCAGCCGCACCTGGTCGAGGGCACCTCGTACAGCCGCCGTTACCGCCGCCACCAGCAGTTCGACCTCAAGATGAGCCAGAAGTACGACTTCCCGCGCACCGCGATCCTCGCGCTGCACGGCGGCGGCATCGAGATAGGCACGAGCGAGCTGTGCCTGGGCATCGCCGGCTACAGCCCGGGCAGCGCCCCGGGCGACGAGAAGGGCGACCCCTCGGGCGAGCCGATCCTGCCGACCGTGCACGACTACTTCATGTTCGAGGGCCTGCTCTCCGAGGGCAACCGCGCCCTGCACGTCACCTCGAAGAACTGCGACGACCACGTCGCCCTGGCGACCGCACGGAGCCACCTCAACGTGCTGTCGCTGCACGGCTGCACCTTCGACCAGATCAAACTGCCCACAGCCGAGTACCCGGCGACCGGAAACCGCGCCGTAGCCGTCGTCGGCGGGCTCAACCCCACCTTCCGTACGGCCCTGGTGACCGAGATCAGGAAGGCGGGCTTCCAGGCGGTCGACGCCTACGACCCCAAGTACTCCGCCACGCTCGGCGAGTTCAACGGCAGCCACACCAAGAACCCGTGCAACCTCACGATGCTCTCCATGGGCGCCCAGCTGGAGCTGACCACGGAGCTGCGCAAGAGCCTCTTCGGCGACCCGGACTCCCGCGGCGGCCGGGCGGAGTCCTGGTACAAGTCGGGCGGTCGCTTCGAGGCCTTCCGTGACGCCTGCCGCAAGGCGATCGCCACCGTCGAGGCCGGCCAGCCGATCCTGTAGCGGACGTGCGCCGGCCCCCGGAGCCTGAGGGGGCTCCGGGGGCCGGATGCGTCGTGATGGGCCGTCGTGACCCCACTGGTCAGGGCGGTGTTTCGGGGCAACCCACCACGAGTCTGGGAAGGGGGACTAGCCCAGGCGCTCCACGAGCGCGTTGTACTGGTCCCACAGCTCCTTCGGCGTGTGGTCGCCGAAGGTGTTCAGGTGGTCCGGGACGAGGGCGGCCTCTTCGCGCCACACGTCACGGTCGACCTTGAGGAGGAACTCCAGGTCCTCGGCCGGCAGGTCGAGGCCCTCGGTGTCGAGGGACTCCGGGGTCGGCAGGATGCCGATCGGGGTCTCGACGCCCTCGGCCTTGCCCTCCAGGCGCTCCACGATCCACTTGAGGACGCGGCTGTTCTCGCCGAAGCCGGGCCAGACGAACTTGCCCGCGTCGTTCTTGCGGAACCAGTTCACGTAGTAGATCTTCGGCAGCTTCGCGGCGTCGGCCTCGGCGCCCACCTTGACCCAGTGGGCCATGTAGTCGCCCATGTTGTAGCCGCAGAACGGCAGCATGGCGAAGGGGTCGCGGCGCAGCTCGCCGACCTTGCCCTCGGCGGCGGCGGTCTTCTCGGAGGCGACGTTCGCGCCGAGGAAGACGCCGTGGTTCCAGTCGAAGGACTCGGTGACCAGCGGGACGGCGGAGGCGCGGCGGCCACCGAAGAGGATCGCCGAGATCGGCACGCCCTTCGGGTCCTCCCACTCCGGCGCGATGATCGGGCACTGCCCGGCCGGGACGGTGAAGCGGGCGTTCGGGTGGGCGGCCGGCGTCTCGGACGCGGGCGTCCAGTCGTTGCCCTTCCAGTCCGTGAGGTGCGCGGGGGCCGTCTCGGTCATGCCCTCCCACCACACGTCGCCGTCGTCCGTGAGGGCGACGTTCGTGAAGACGGAGTTGCCCCACATGGTCTTCATGGCGTTGGCGTTGGTGTGCTCACCGGTGCCGGGCGCGACGCCGAAGAAGCCGGCCTCGGGGTTGATCGCGTAGAGGCGGCCGTCCTCGCCGAAGCGCATCCAGGCGATGTCATCGCCGATGGTCTCGACCGTCCAGCCGGAGATCGTGGGCTCCAGCATCGCGAGGTTGGTCTTGCCGCAGGCGGACGGGAAGGCCGCGGCGACGTACTTGGACTCGCCCTGCGGCGGGGTGAGCTTGAGGATCAGCATGTGCTCGGCGAGCCAGCCCTCGTCACGCGCCATGACGGAGGCGATGCGGAGCGCGTAGCACTTCTTGCCGAGCAGGGCGTTGCCGCCGTAGCCCGAGCCGTACGACCAGATCTCGCGGGTCTCGGGGAAGTGCGAGATGTACTTGGTGGTGTTGCAGGGCCACGGCACGTCGGCCTCGCCCTCGGCGAGCGGCGCACCCAGCGTGTGCACGGCCTTGACGAAGAAGCCGTCGGTGCCGAGCTCGTCGAGGACGGGCTGTCCCATGCGGGTCATGGTGCGCATGGAGACGGCGACATACGCGGAGTCCGTGATCTCGACGCCGATGGCGGAGAGCGGGGATCCGACGGGGCCCATGCAGAAGGGCACGACGTACATGGTGCGGCCGCGCATCGAGCCGCGGAAGATGCCTTCGGAGCCCGCGAAGAGCTCCTTCATCTCGGCCGGGGCCTTCCAGTGGTTGGTCGGGCCCGCGTCCTCCTCCTTCTCGGAGCAGATGTACGTACGGTCCTCGACGCGCGCGACGTCGGAGGGGTCGGAAGCGGCGTAGTACGAGTTCGGACGCTTGACCGGGTCGAGCTTCGTGAAGGTCCCCTTGGCGACGAGCTCCTCGCACAGACGCTCGTACTCCGCCTCGGATCCGTCGCACCAGACGATGTTGTCCGGCTGGGTGATCTCGGCGATGTCGTTCACCCAGGAGACGAGCTCCTGGTGCTGGGTCGGGACGGTGGTGGGAGCCGCGTTGTCGCGCGCCACGATTGCTCCTTGTTGAGGGGTTTTTTTGGTGTATGCCCCGTGGGGGCCGCGACCCGGATGCTTCGTAGCTGCTCATCCGGTGCCGACCGCACTCATTTGATCATCCGATGTTAGCGCCCATATGTCCAGAGGGCCGCACACGTGAGCATCGCCACTCGTATCCGGGACCTACGGGCGCGTAGGTACGATGCGGTCTCATGACTGCAGCCATGCCGGAAGTGACCCCGACCGAAGTCCCGGGGTCGGTCGAGAACCCTCTGTCGCTCCCGCCGAAGCCTCGGCTCAGAGGCTGGCTGCACGCCGGGATGTTCCCCGCCGTGATCGTCGCGGGCCTCGTCCTCGTCGCCCTCTCCGACTCGCCCCGCGCCCGGGTCGCCTGCGGGATCTACGTCCTCACGGCCTGCCTGCTCTTCGGCATCAGCGCGCTCTACCACCGGGGGAACTGGGGACCGCGCGGCGAGGCCATCCTGCGCCGCCTCGACCACGCCAACATCTTCCTGATCATCGCGGGCACCTACACCCCGCTCACCCTGCTCCTGCTCCCCGACTCCACGGCGAAGCCGCTCATGTGGGCGGTCTGGGCCGCTGCCCTCGCCGGGATCGCCTTCCGGGTCTTCTGGGTCGGCGCCCCGCGCTGGCTGTACACGCCCTGCTACATCGCGATGGGCTGGGCCGCCGTCTTCTTCCTGCCGGACTTCATGCGCGCGGGCGGCATCGCCGTCCTCGTCCTCGTCATCGTCGGCGGTCTGCTCTACAGCGCGGGCGGGGTCATCTACGGCATGAAGCGCCCGAACCCGTCCCCGCGCTGGTTCGGCTTCCACGAGGTCTTCCACTCGCTGACCCTCGCGGCCTTCATCGTCCACTACGTCGGCATCTCGCTGGTCGCCTACCAGCACTCCTGACCCGCGACCGCGACCTCCGTCAGGGGCGGGCCGGAGCCCCCAGCGCGCCCCTGACGATCCGCGCCGACTCCGGATTGTCCGCGCACTCCCACACTCCGTGCGGGCAGTAGTCCGTCACCGTCTGGTAGACGGGCCGGTGCGCCGCGAACCAGTCGAGCATCCCGCGCACGTAGACGGGGTTGTCCCCGTTCCGGAAGAGACCCCACTCCGGGTACGAGACGGGCTTCCCGTGCGCCGCCGCGAACCGCACGTGGTGTTCCAGCCCGTACTCCTCGGTGACCTGCTCCTCGAAGGAGAGGCCGGCCGGCTGGTCGTAGGCGTCCATCCCGATGATGTCGACGACGTCGTCCCCGGGGTAGCAGAGCGGCCACGCCACGGCGTCGAGCCCCCGGCTCGGCGTGAAGTCGAAGCGGAACCGCTGCCCCGGGACGTCCCGCAGCACACCCACGACCCGCCGCCAGTACGCCTTCCAGGCCGTCGGGTCCGGGCCACAGCGATGGCTGTACGTGGTGCCGTTCATCTCCCAGCCGAGCACGAGGACCGCGTCGTCGAGCCCGTGCTCCACGAGCCGCTCCCCCAGCACCCGGAAGTGCGCGTCGAAGGCGCCGCCCGCGCCGCGCCGCAGCCCCGTGCGCACCTCCGCGTCCGGCAGTCCCGCCTCGTTGCGGTCGAGCAGCGGCACGTTCAGGACGAAGAGCCGTCCCGGCCGCTCCGCCTTCCAGCGCGCCCAGGGCTCGAAGAGCGCCGGATGCCCCTCGATGTTGGACCAGCGGTCGCCCGGGAGGTACGTGTGCCCGACGGTGAGCGTCTCGCCGCCGAGCCAGGCCTGCACCTGCGCGATCCGCCGCACCCCGGCCTCGTCGGAGCCGGTGAAGAAGCCGGAGGGCACCCCGGGCAGCGGCGTCGGCGCCACGGGCGCCCGGCTTCCGGTGTGCCGCCCGCCGGGAGCGATCCCGTCGTGGGGCACCACGAGCACGAGAACGGCCGCGAGCAGCACGGTGAGTGCGGCCCGCGGCCAGGAGAGGAAAAGTTTCACGTCAGCTGGTCCAGAAGTCCCACCACCGGGTCAGGATCAGCATCCCGATGATCCCGATGTGCAGGACGGGCAGGGCGAAGGCGAACTCGCCGAGGAAGGTCCGCACCCCGGCCGGGGCGGGCAGCAGCCCGGCCCGGACGTTGTGCGCGGTGACGTACCAGAACATGACGATGGTCGCGGTCCAGGCCAGACAGCACCACAGGCAGAGCGCGTTGATCTCGTACAGCGACTGGTGCATGAGCCAGGTGCAGAAGCCGACGCCGAAGAGCATCCCGGCGTTGAGGCCGAGCCAGAACCAGCCCCGGTAGCGGGCCCCGGAGAGCAGCCCGGCACCGGCGGCGACGACGACGGCGTACGTGACGAGCCCGAGCATCGGGTTGGGGAAGCCGAAGACCGCGGCCTGCTCGCTCTTCATGATGTTGCCGCAGGAGACGACCGGGTTCAGGCTGCACCCGGGCTGGAAGCCGGGGTCCTCCAGGAGCTTGAACTTGTCGATCGTGATCACCCAGGCGGCCAGCACGCCCGCCGCCCCGGTGACCATCAGCATCCAGGCGAAGGCCCTGCCCGCGCCGAACCCCGTCCCCGCGGCCTCCCGCGCGGACTCCTCCCGCCGCTGCCCGGGCAACCCGCCCTGCACGTTGACCGTCGCCATGTCGCGACCCCCTCTCCGTTCTCCGGCTCAGCCCTGGAGGCGCCGCACCGGCATCAGGACGTGGGCGCTCTCCGCGAGCATCTCCTCGTCGGAGACGAAGGTGCGCAGCCGCGCCTCGTCGACGGGCTGCCCGGGGACGGCCTCGGGCCAGGGGCGCACGGAGCAGATGAGGTAGACCTGCCCGCGCTCGCGGGCGGCGGTCTGCCACTCGTCGGGCACGGGGCACTGCACCTTCAGGAAGGGCAGGTTGAGCACGGCGGAGCCGCCCTCGACGAGCAGCGTGGCGTTGATCCCGGCGTCCTTCTCCAGGTCGAAGAGACGGTCGCCGACCGAGAGGCCCATCGACTCCAGGGCCGTACGCATCGCCTGCTGACCGGCCTCCGGTCCGTCCCGGCCGTCGCCGAGCGAATACGCCATGAGGAACGGCGTGGCCGCCTCGTCCGCGGTGGGCTCGCTGGACCACGGAATCACCGTGAGAGTTCCCAGCGGAGAGGCGCTGCGCGCCGAGGAAACGACATTGGAAGTGGTCATGAATATGGATGCTAGTGGCCTAACCACCCTATCCCCGCGCCGATTTCACCCGAACGGTCGATATTCACGCCGCTGGCATTTCCGACGCAACGAACCCGGGTTTTCATCGTTGTGCCCTGAGGGCAATTGCCGACCCGAGGAGATCACTCATGATCGTCCCGCGCCGCGTCGCACTGCGGTCCCTCTTCGCACTGGCGGTCACCGCCTTCACCGGGGGCGCGCTCGGCCGCATCGCGACCCGCACCACGCCGGGAGCACCGTCCGGGGCACCGCACGACCCGCTCGCCTTCGACGAGATGTACGGGGGCCGCCGCATCCGGGGCTTCTCCGGCCCCGGCGGCACACCGGTCGCGCTCGTCGACGGCCGGCCGCTGCATCTGATGCGCTGCGCCGACGGCGGTTACGTCTCGCCGATCGACCACTACGCGTCCTGCCCGACGCCGCTGGCGGCCACCCGCGCCGCCGTGGACGAGCTGGGGACGGCGCCGCTGTCCCGGTTCGCCGCCGCCCACGGCGTCCACACCGACCCGACGGGAGGGAGCCCGCGTGGTGTACACGCGTAAGAACCAGCGCGACCTGACCGGCGCCGAGCGCCGGAAGTTCGTGGCCGCCGTCCTCGAGCTCAAGCGGACCGGCGCGTACGACGAGTTCGTCCGCACCCACATCGACCACTACACGGCCGACGGGGAGGGGCGGCTCAGGACCGCCCACATGGCGCCGAGCTTCCTGCCCTGGCACCGCAGGTTCCTGCTGGAGTTCGAGAAGGCGCTGCGCCGGATCGACGGCACGGTCTCCGTTCCGTACTGGGACTGGACCCGGGACAACAGCCCGGCCTCCTCGATCTGGGGCGAGGACTTCATGGGCGGCAACGGCCGCCGGGCCGACCTCCAGGTGATGACCGGCCCCTTCGCCCACTCCTCGGGGCGGTGGAACGTGACGTACGCGATGTCCGAGACCCGCTTCCTGACCAGGGACTTCGGCCGGCCCCGCGACCCGGTCGCGCTCCCGACGCAGGCCCAGCTCGACGAGGTGATGCGTGAGCGGGTGTACGACGTGGCCCCCTGGAACTCGACGAGCGCCTCCGGCTTCCGCAACCGGCTGGAGGGCTGGGCCTCGGGCCAGGGCAACGAGCGGTTCCGGATCCACAACCGGGTGCACCGCTGGGTCGGCGGGCTGATGCTCGGCGGCGGCTCCGTCAACGACCCGGTCTTCTGGCTGCACCACTCCTTCGTCGACCTGGTGTGGTCCCGGTGGCAGCAGCGCAACCCCGGAGCCGCCTACCTGCCGGCGGAGCCGCCGCCGCTGGGGGACGCGCAGTACCGCAAGGTCGTCTCCCGGCACCAGCCGATGGAGCCCTGGGGGGTCACCCCCGCGGAGCTGTTCGACCACAGCCGGATCTACCGGTACGCCTGACCTGCACACGCGTGTGTCCCCCCGGCCGAGCGGGCCGGGGGGACACACGGGGTGGAACGGGGGTGATCAGCCGCCGTAGCCGCCGTCATCGTGGCCGTGGCCGTCGGCGTTGATGCAGGTGTTGCCGAAGGCCGGGTTGAGCAGGCCGATGACGTTGACGGTGTTGCCGCAGAGGTTGACCGGGACGTGGACCGGAACCTGGACGACGTTGCCGGAGGCGACACCGGGCGAGTGGGCGGCGACGGCCTCGGCGCCCGAGTCGGCGACGGCCAGGCCGGCTCCGCTGAGGGCCACGGCACCCGTGCCGGCGAGAACAGCGGCAGCCTTCGCGATGCGAGACATCAAGAACTCCTTGGACGTGGAAAGCGACCGCAGGAATCACGGCCGACTCCCCTTCAACGTCCGTCACGGAGACTGGTCACGGTCGTTGCGCCGAACGGTACGAAAGAATTCCGAAAGGATCCGACAAGTGATTGGCCCGTGGACCGAAGGGCGCCCGCCGCCGGATACGACGGGACGGGCCTCGGTCCACGGGCCGCGGCCATGCGACGAGCCTTCACTTGTAACGATCAACGACCCCTGGGGTGGCGGGGAAGAATCGTGTCTTCACTCGCGCGGGGGGCGCAGTGGCGTCAGTGCGAGGTCGGCACCAGTCCCAGCTGGGGGTCGAGGGCTCCGCTGAGCACGGGGGTGAGGACGCCGAGCTGAGGCTCCGCCAGGTCGGGGAGCCCGGCGAGTCCGTTGCCGCGGGGGGCCTCCACCGGGTTGCCGACGACGGCGCCGGGAGTGGCCGCCTGCATCTCCGAGTGCGGGCTGCTGAGGAGGGCCCGGCCCATGTCGCTGCCGTCCAGGAGCTCGGGGAGCGGCGCGTCCACCACGGTCTTCGGGAGGGTGCTCGTGAGCGGCACGCTGGGCAGGGTGAGGTCCGGCAGGGAGCCGAGGCCCTTCTGGAAGCCGGTGGGCGCGCCGGGCACCGGGACGGGCACACCGGTGGCGACCGTGGGGGCGTCCATCGGGAGCACCGGCTCCAGGCCCTGGAGCGGGACGATCACGGGTGCCTCGACGGCTGCGGCCGGGGCGGCCAGGGCGGCGGAGGCGAGTGCGGTCATGAGGATTCCCATGCCGGCGTGAGAGCGCAGAGTCATGCTCTGTAGAACGAGGCGTTCGGGGGAAACGTGGCGCAATACCCCCGTGTGCAGCAACGCCCGAGGCCCTCACCGGTGAAGGTGAGGGCCTCGCTTGACGTTCCGTCAGCCCAGGGCGTCAGTGACGGCGGGAGATCCGTCCGCCCCGGAGGTAGACGACGGTGCCGCCGATGATCAGCGCCGCACTGATGGCGGCCGCCCCCATGAGCGCGGGATCGCTACCGGTGTCGGGCAGCTCGGGCCCCGGAGGCTTGGTCGTCGGAGGCTCGGTGTGGGGCGGCTCAGTCGTGGGGGGCTGAGTCGTCGGAGGCTCCGTGTGCGGGGGCTCAGTCGTCGGCGGCTGAGTGGTCGGAGGCTCGGTGTGAGGCGGCTCAGTCGTGGGGGGCCGAGTGGTCGGAGGCTCCGTGTGAGGCGGCTCAGTCGTGGGGGGCCGAGTGGTCGGAGGCTCCGTGTGAGGCGGCTCAGTCGTGGGGGGCCGAGTGGTCGGAGGCTCCGTGTGAGGCGGCTCAGTCGTCGGCGGCTGAGTCGTCGGAGGCTCGGTCGTCGGAGGCTCCGTGTGAGGCGGCTCAGTCGTCGGCGGCTGAGTCGTCGGAGGCTCCGTGTGAGGCGGCTCAGTCGTCGGAGGCTCCGTGTGAGGCGGCTCAGTCGTCGGCGGCTGAGTCGTCGGAGGCTCCGTGTGAGGCGGCTCAGTCGTCGGCGGCTGAGTCGTCGGAGGCTCGGTCGTCGGAGGCTCCGTGTGCGGGGGCTGTGTCGTCGGGGGGTGGGTCGGCTCGTCGCCGTAGCCGCCGGGTTCCCCCTCCTGGTCGCAGAGGTCTCCGACGGCTGCCGCGATGAAGTCGCCGAACTCCCCGTCCTTGCCGCAGACGTCCGCGGGGAGGGGGGCCTGGACGTGGCCCGCCGAACCAGGACCGGGGGAATCGCCCGTACCGGCATGGGAGTTGGCGGCGAGGGCGAATCCGCCGGTCAGCGACAGGACGCCGGCCGCTGCCGCTGCGGTGAGAATTTTCCTGCTGATGATGGACCGCATACCGCTCTTCCTCTGGAGAAAGGGAGAGACCGGCGAGGATCCCCCCTCGCTCCGACCGGCCAGTCCACGTCGACGTTCGCGTGGGATGGACCAGACAGTAGGGAGCGGTGCCCCGCGAAGAGCGGGGACGACACGGCGGCCGATCAGAAAATCATTCGATCAGCCTCCGAGCGGAGCACCGACCGGCAGGCCGCCGAGCATCGCGGAGCCGCCCTTGCCGGCCTCGTTGAGCTGGCCCACGGTGTCCGTGACGGTCTTCACGGGCGAGCCCTCCGTGGTGCTGCTGAGCACATCCGTCTTCAGCCCGTTGGCGGCGATCGCGTCCAGCCCACCGTTCAGGCTGGTGGGGGTGAGCGCCTCCGCGGCCATGGCGGGCGCGGCGGCACCCAGCGCCACGAGCGAACCGGCGACGATCGCGGCGACCTTGGTGGACTTCATGGGGAGAATCCTTCCTCTGTACTTTCAAGTCACGTTCCATACAGGCTTCTTGGCCGAATCCTGTATGTCTTCCTGCCTTCTGTAACGAGAGGTGTGCTCCCCGGAAACTCCGGGGGGAAGGATTTCTCGGCACTGCACCCGATCGATGTCGACCGGTGCTATTTGTCGCGCGCGAAGGCCCGTACCGGTCGGCGGGACGCCGGGCCGGTACGGGCCTTCGGGGGGACTACCTGACGGGCAGCGGGGGCTTGACCGGCAGGTCGGGGAGGGCGACCGGCGGCTTCACTGGCGCGTCGACCGGCAGTTCGGGCGGGTCGACGGGCAGCTCCGGCGGGTCGACCGGCAGCTCCGGCACGCCGCCGGGGAGCGCCGGGAGTGCGGGCAGGCCGGCCAGGTCGGGCGCGGGGAGACCGCTGCCGAGCACGGTGGCGACGGCCAGGTTGACCAGTGAGGTCAGGGTCGCGGTCACCTGCGGTACGACTCCGCCGGCGTCACCCGAGGTCACGGCGGCGAGCAGACCGGCGACGGCCTTCTCGACCGTGGCGAGGGCGTCGTCCACGACGTCTGCCGGCGCGGCAGCGGCCGCCTTCGCCCCGGCGGCGACGGGCAGGCTCACCGGCGGCTTCACCGGCAGGTCCGGAGCGGGGAGGTCCGGGGCCGGGAGGTCCGGGGCCGGGAGGTCCGGGGCCGGGAGATCGGGTGCAGGGAGGTCCGGGGCCGGGAGGTCCGGGGCCGGGAGGTCCGGAGCGGGGAGGTCCGGAGCGGGGAGGTCCGGGGCCGGGGTGTCCGGCAGTGGGGCCGGGGCCGATTCCTTGGCCTGTTCGACGGCCGCCGCGATCTTCGTCTTGAGGGCGTCGGCGTCGGCAGCGGGCAGCTGGCCTTCGTCGGCCTTGAGGGCGGCGGTGACCAGTTCGGTCACGGGGGTCGTCACGGAGCCGAGGTCTCCGAGCGCCTTGGCCTGGGTCAGCAGGGCGGCGGCTTCGGGGAGGGGTGCGTGGGCGGCACGGTCTGCCGCGGAGGACGGATGGTGTTCGCCGGCGAGGGCGGGTCCCGCCGCGCCGAGGGTGATGGCGACGGATATCGCCAGGGCCGTGAGGCGGCGGGTAGCCAGGGGACGCATGCTTGTTCCTTTTCGTGGTGCAGGGGACAACTGCTCTCCCACCGTGCCTGCGGGTATAGCCCTCCGCAACCGGAGAACTACTGAGCGCCACGTCTCCGTTCGAGTGAATCACCCTGTCCGGCCTGCCCCCCGAAGGGGCGTACGCCGTTGCACCGAACGGCGCACGACGGTGCGGCCGAACGAGTAGCCCACCAGTCCCCGCAAGGGAAAAGCCGGTGCGCCCACCCCGTCGGGGTGGGCGCACCGGCTTCGGAAGGACCGATCCGCTGTGCGAGATCAGACGTTGGCGCAGAAGTTGCCGAAGGTCGGGTTCAGCGCGCCGATGACGCTGACGGTGTTGCCGCAGACGTTGACCGGGATGTGCACCGGGACCTGGACGACGTTGCCGGAGCCGACACCCGGGGACTTCACGGCCGCGCCCTCGGCGATCGAGTCGGCGGCGGCGACACCGGTGGCACCGGCGACGGCGGCGGCGGCACCCACGGTCAGGACAACGGCCTTGGCGATACGGGACATGAAGAAGAGCTCCTCGATCGAATTCATCCAACTCGGACTGCGCGGACTGTTCGGCCCGGCTCTCTCAACAACGCATCCGGCTTTCATCGGTTGCTCTCCCGAACGGGTGACGTTCAACCGATCTTTGGGCCATAAGAGGGCCATTGGAGCGACTGGGCGTGGAATGGCGCAACACGCTCAACGAGGAACCTGCCACCCGGATACGGGAGTTAGCGTTTCCGAGCATCTAATGCTTACTATCGCCCCGCGTCGGGGTTATAACGTTCCCGAACGTTGCTTCCGGGCCGGCCGCGCGTTCACCCATTTCGTGCGGACGACACCTCCCCCTCTCCCGGCCTTCTCGGGTCTTCCCCTCCTCCTCTCATCAAAGCGGAGAACCTCTATGCGGAATTCAGCGTTTCCTGCTGTGCGTCGCAGTGTGTTGTGCGCCCTGTCGTGTGCGGTCCTGTCCGCCGCGCTGCCGGCCGCCTCCGCCGCGCCCCAGCCCGGTGAGGCCGCCCGCGTCCCCTTCGCGCCGCGGTACGAGGCCGAGCAGCACGGCGGGATCGTGCGGGCCGCCAACACCGCGGCGAAGGGCCTGAAGGGCACCGAGTCGGTCAACGACGACTCCTCGATCGCGTATGTCGACGTGGACAGCGACCCCAACACGTACAACTCCAGCCGCGCCGAGCTCCCGGTGCCCTCGGGCGCCCGGGTGAGCTGGGCCCGGCTGTACTGGGGCGGGAACCTGCGGGTGGGCGAGCAGAAGCCGCCCGCGGACAACGGGCGCGTCCTGATCGCCGAGCCCGGCGGACAGTACAAGGCACTGTTCGCCGACAGCCTGATGGGCCACCGCACCGCCGGCGGCGCCGACGCCTTCCAGGCCTCCGCCGACGTCACCGAGCTCGTCCGCTCGGCCCGCTCGGGCGAGTGGACCGTCGCCCAGGTCAATGTGGCCATGGGGCGCTCGAAGGTCGGTGGCTGGGGCGGCTGGACGCTCGTCGCCGCGTACGAGAAGGCCGCGGAACCGCTGCGCCGGCTGGCCGTGTGGGACGGTTTCGAAACGGTCGGTCCCGGGACTGGTGAGCTGCGCGTCCCGGTCGACGGAAACCGATATCCGAAGGGCACGGGCGGACGGCTCGGAGTGGTCGCCTATGACGGTGACCGCGGCACTTCCGGTGATTACCTGGAGGTCGGCACAAGCGCGTCCGAGAGCGTCCGAATGGCCGATTCCGCTAATTCCTCCGACGACGTCATGAACTCCAGCATCACGGAATTCGGCACCGGTCGGACAGTCCGCTCTCCCGATGGTACGAACACTCTGGGGTACGACTCCGACGTGTTCGATCTCCGGGGGGCGCTGCGCGAGGGAGCCGACCGTGTCCACGTCCGGTTCGGCAGCCGGGAGGACACCGTCTGGCTCGGTGCGCTCTTCCTCCAGGCTGACGTCCGGCGCTGACGTGCGGTCTCCACTAGCGCCGGACCCCGCGTCCGTCACCGTCCTGCACGCGGTCCAGCCCGGGGACGGCGGGGTCGCCCGTGTCGTCGTCGACCTGGTCCGCGCCCAGCGCGCCGCCGGCCTGCGGGTCGCGGTCGCCTGCCCGCCCGGCACCGTCCTGTCCGCCGCCGTCCGCGCCGAGGGTGCGCAGACCCACGACTGGCGGGCCGGCCGGGACCCCGGTCCCCGACTGGTCCGCGAGACGAGGGAGTTGGCCCGGGTGATCCGTGCCGTCGGCCCCTCGCTCGTCCACGCGCACAGCGCCAAGGCCGGGCTGTGCGCCCGACTCGCCCTGCGCGGGCGCATTCCGACGGTGTATCAGCCGCACGCCTGGTCCTTCGAGGCGGTCACCGGGACGACCGCCTCGCTCGCCCGCCGCTGGGAGCGGTTCGGCGCCCGCTGGGCGGACCGGATCCTCTGTGTGAGCGAGGCCGAGCGTCGTACCGGCGAGGCGGCCGGGGTCACGGCGGACTGGTCCGTCGTCCACAACGGTGTGGACGTGGCCCGGTTCGCGACCGAGGGGCCGCCCGGCAACCCCGTACCCACCGTCGTCTGCGTGGGCCGGCTCTGCCGCCAGAAGGGGCAGGACGTGCTTCTCGCCGCCTGGCCCGCCGTCCTCGCGGAGGTGCCGACGGCCCGTCTCGTCCTGGTCGGCGACGGCCCGGACGGCGAGCGGCTGCGCGCGGCGGCGGGCCCGTCGGTCCGCTTCACCGGCGCCGTCGACGACACCGTCCCCTGGTACCGGGCGGCCGACGTGGTCGTCCTGCCGTCCCGCTGGGAGGGCATGGCGCTCGCGCCACTGGAGGCGATGGCGAGCGGCCGGCCGGTCGTCGTCAGCGACGTGGACGGGGCACGCGAGAGCCTGCCGCCCGACCACGCGTCCCTGTGCCTGGTCCCGCCCGAGGACCCGGCCGCGCTCGCCGCCGCCCTCGGCCGCCTCCTCGGCAGGCCGGAGCTGCGGCACCGACTGGGCCGAGAGGCCCACGCACACGTACTGAGCAGTTTCGATGTCCGGCGCACCGGCGCTGCCGTCGCGGGCGTCTACCGCGATCTCGCCGGCGTGCGGGGGGCCGAACACAGAGAGCCGATTGCGCAGTGACCACGGAAAGTACCAGCGTTCCTTCCCCGGGCCCCTGGCCCACGGCGGGCCAGGCCTTCGGCCTCGCCTCCCTCGCGCCGCGCCGCGGCACGACGGACCGGCTCACGCTGCCGCGCCGCCCTGCCCGTCGGCGGTCCGGCGCCCCGCCGCTCGTCGCCGTCGACTGCCTCGCGGTCCTGGCCGCCGCCTCGCTGCTGAGCGCGGTGCACCAGGACGCCCGGCTGCTGCTGCCGATCGCGGCGCTCGTCCTCGTCCTCGACGGGCACGGCGGGCTCTACCGGCCGGCCGCGCAGGCCCGGCTGCTCGACGAGCTGCCCGCGCTCGCCTCCCGCGCCGGCGTCGCCTGGTGTCTGGCGGCGGCGGCCGTCGCCGCGTACTCCCCCGCACTCGTGATCGGGCCACTGCGGCTCTGTGCCGCCTACGCCACGCACGTCGCCGTCGTGTGCCTGGTACGCGCGCTGCTGCTGGCCCGCAGGCGGCGGGTGGCTCGGGAGCATCCGCGCTCGGCGCTGGTCGTCGGCGCGACGGGGGCCGCGCGCCGGTTCGCCGCCGCGGCGGCCCAGCACCCCGAGTACGGGATGCGGCCGGTCGGGATCGTCGGCGTGCCGGAGCAGGGCGGCGCTCCCCGGTCGGCTGGGGAGGCCGGGCTTCCGGTGCTCGCCACGACCGAGGAGATCCATCGGGCCGTCATCCAGAACAGCGTGCGCGACGCGGTGTTCCTCGACGACGACCCGGGTCTGGTGACGCTCTTCCAGCACTACGGCTGCACGACGTGGCGGGTGGGCGGCGAGCGGCAGACCGGGCCCATGGGTGAGCACCTGTGGGGGTACGCCCGGCACCGCATCGTCCCGCTGGGCGAGCGCCGGGGGCTGACCGCCAAGCGCGCGCTGGACATCGCGCTCGCCGCTCCCGCGCTGGCGCTCGCGCTGCCGGTGCTGCTGCTGTGCGCGCTCGCCGTGCGGCTCTCGGACGGTCCGGGGGTCCTCTTCCGGCAGGAGCGGGTGGGCCAGCACGGCCGTCACTTCACGCTCCTCAAGTTCCGCACGCTGCGGCCGTCCGACGACACCGAGTCGGCGACCCGCTGGAACGTGGCGGGCGACCGGCGGATGAGCGCGGCCGGCAGCTTCCTGCGCAAGAGCTCGCTGGACGAGCTGCCGCAGCTGTGGAACATCCTGCGCGGGGACATGAGCCTGGTCGGACCCCGGCCCGAACGCCCGTACTTCGTCGCCCAGTTCAGCAAGATCCACACCGGTTACGCGGCCCGGCACCGGATGCCGGTGGGGCTGACCGGTCTGGCGCAGGTGCACGGGCTGCGCGGCGACACCTCGATCGAGGACCGCTGCCGCTTCGACAACCACTACATCGACCACTGGTCGCTCTGGCAGGACGTCTGCATCCTGCTGCGTACGGCGGCCGGGCTCGTCCGACCCACAGGGAGCTGAGGATGGCCACGGCCGTGACGCCGGTGCCGGCGGTCGACCCGGAGGTACGGATCGGGGCGTCGGCTCCGGCGCTCCGTCCCGACGTGCGGGACTGGGTCCGCCGGGCCGGGGCGCTGTCCCCGGTCCTCGTCGTGATCGCGCTGCTGCTCGTCCCGGGCGGCGGCGGCGCGCAGGGCGGCACCGGCGGCACCGGCACGATCGCGGACGCGGCCTCCGGGCTCCTCGTCCTGATCTGCCTCGTGCGGCTGCTGCGCGGCGGCGCCCGGCCGCTGACCCGGGCGGCGGCCGTCGTCCTGGGCCTTCCGGTCCTCGGGATCTGTATCGCGGCGATCACCTCGAACGACCCGGCGGCGAGCCTGCCGGGCGTCGCCCGCTACGTACAGATCTTCGTCCTGGTCCCGGCGGCCGTGCTCCTGATGATCCGCGACCGGCGGGACTTCGCCGTGGTCGCCTGGGGGCTCGTCGGCCTCGCGCTGCTCCAGGGAGCGGTGGGGGTCGTCCAGTACCTGACCGGCACGGGCGCCTCGTACATGGGCGAGGACATCCGGGCCGTCGGCACCTTCGGGCCGACCGATGTGATGGGCATGGCGACGGTGGTGGCGTACGGGCTCGTCGTCGTCACCGGGATCGCGCTCGGCAGCGGGCCCGGCCGGGCCCGGACGGCGGCGCTGGTCTGCGCGGGGCTGCTCTTCGTGCCGCTGGTGCTGTCCTTCAGCCGGGGCGCGTGGATCGCGACCGTGCTCGCGTGCGGGATCCAGCTGCTGCTGGCCGGGCCCCGGCGGGCGGCGCGGGTGGCGCTCGCGGCCGGAGCGCTCGGGGTCGTGCTCGTCGGCGGTCTCGGCATCGGCTCGGCGATGGTGAAGGAGCGGGTCGCCAGCATCACGCAGGTGGCGGCGGCGCCGGACCAGTCGGTGACGGACCGGTACACGATGTGGGCGGCGGCCGGGCGGATGTGGAGCACGGATCCGGTCACCGGCGTCGGGCTCAAGGGCTTCCCCGCGTACCGCGACTCGAACGCCTCGCTCGCCCTCTCCTCCGGCAGCGACACGGCCGGCGCGGGCGCCGCCTTCCAGCGGCAGCCGCTGCTGTCCCCGCACAACATGTACCTGCTGGTGCTGAGCGAGCAGGGCCTCCTGGGGCTGTTCGCGCTGGCGGGCAGCTGGGTGGCGCTGCTCGTCGGCGCGCTGCGGCGGCGGCGCCTCGGCGCGGACTGCGCGCTGGTCGCCTCGGGTCTGCTGTCCTGGCAGCTCATCGACTTCTTCTACGCGGACATCGGCGGTCCCTCGACGGTGCTGATGTCGGTCGTGTTCGGCCTGGCGGCCTGGTGGTCGCTGGCGGAGGTGCGGCGTGCGTGATCCGTGGGCCGGGGAGCCGGAGCCCACGGACACCCCGTGGCCCGGCGCCCCGCGCCCCGCTTCCCGGCCGCCCTGCGGCACCCCGCTGACCGACCCCTGGCCGACCGCGCCTCCGGGCCCCACGGACTCCCCGTGGGCCTCGGAGGCCTCGGTGCTGCCGGGGGCGGGAGCGGAAGCTGGGGCTCGGTCCGGGGCTGGGACGGGGACCGGTACGGGGACCGGTACGGGGACCGGTACGGGGACCGGTACGGGGACCGGTACGGGGACAGCCGTACGGGCGGAGCCGGTGCGGGTGCGGGCTCCGCGCGGCCGTCGGGCGCACGCCCGGGCGCGCGTGCGGTCCGGGGCCGACCGGGTGCAGGGGCGGGGCTTCCTCGCGAAGGCCGCCGCCGTGACCGCCGTGCTCACCGCCGTCGGGGCCCTGCTCGGGCTCGTACGCGACCAGATCCTCGCCGGGTACTTCGGCGCGGGCGCGGAGACCGACGCCTTCCTGGTGGCGTGGACGGTGCCCGAGTTCGCCTCGACACTGCTCATCGAGGACGCGCTCGCGCTGATCCTGGTCCCGGCCTTCTCCCGGGCGCTCGCCCGCCGTTCGGGCAGCCTGTTCGGGGATCCGGTGCGCGCCCTCGTGCGCGGCACGCTCCCGAGGCTCACCCTCGCCGTCGCGGTCGCCGCCACCCTTCTCATCCTGGCGGCGCCGCTGATCGTCTCCGCCCTCGCGCCCGGACTGCCCGACCCGCGGCTCGCGGTCGACTGCACCCGGCTGACCGCGACCTGCGTGCTGTCCTTCGCGCTGGTGGGGTACTGCTCGGCGGCCCTCCGCGCACACGGCTGCTTCCTGCCGCCGGCCGCGATCTACGTGGCGTACAACGTCGGCATCATCGGCACGATCCTGGTGCTGCGCGAGCCGTGGGGGGTGCGGTCCGCCGCCGCCGGGGTCGCGGTCGGCGGGGTCCTGATGGTCCTCGTCCAGGCCCCGTCGCTCCTCCGCGAGCTGCGCGCCCGCCCGGTGCCGAAGGAGGAGCCGACCACGCTCGCGCCCGACGGCGGGCGGGCCGGGCAGGAGGGGCGGATCCTCGTCCTCGGGCTCATCGCGCCCGTCGTCGCCTTCTCCCTCTGCCGGCAGTCCCAGACGCTCATCGAGAGGTTCCTCGCCTCGCCGCTGCCTGCCGGGGCCATCTCGCATCTGAACTACGCGCAGAAGGTCGCGCAGATGCCGATGATCCTCTCCCTGATGCTGTGCACGGTCAGCTTCCCCGTGGTCGCCCGCGCGCTCGCCGCGGGCGAGACCGAGGCGGCCCGACGCCGGGTCGAGCGGGACCTGCTGCTGGCCGCCGTCGTCGTGCTCGTCGGCGCCTCGACGGTGATCGCCGCCGCCCCCAAGATCGTCGAACTGCTCTTCGAGCGGGGAGAGTTCGACCGTACGGACACCGTCGCCACCGCCGCCGTCATGCGCGTCTACTCCCTCGGCCTCCTCGGCCAGACCATGGTCGGCGCCCTTGTCCGCTGCTACTTCTCCGCCGCCCGCCCCCTCTGGTACCCGGCCGCCGCCATGGCCGCCGGGCTCGTCACGACCACCCTCGCCGGGATCCCCGGAGCCCACTACTGGGGCGCGGTCGGCATCGCCGCGGCCAACGCCCTCGGCATCACCTGCTCCGCCGTCCTGCTACTGCGCGGCGCGCATCGCCAGACCGTGCCGGTCCGGGTCGACCGGCTCGGCGAGGGGCTCCTCCGGCTCGCCACCGCCGGCGCGTGGGCCACCGGCGCCGGCTGGCTCTGCTCGGTCGGGATCGGTTCCCCCGCCCTGTCCGTCACCGTCGCCGCGGCCGTCGTCATCGGCGTCTTCCTGCTCTTCATCGCCTGCGCCGCCAAGGCGCCGGAGATCCCGCCCCTGCCCCGCTCCGCCTCCCGGAGGACCGACCATGCCCGCCCCCACCGCGCTGCGCCGACTGCTGCCGAAGCCGCCCCTGTGGGTGAAACCGCCCCTGTGGGTGGCGATGTACCACTCGATCACGGACCCCGGTGACGACCCGTACCACGTGACCGTCTCCCCCGTCCGCTTCGCCCGGCAGATGCACTGGCTCGGCGACCGGGGACTGCGCGGGGTCTCGGTGCGGGAACTGCTCGCCGCCACCGCGGCCGGGTGCGCCAAGGGGCTCGTCGGCCTCACCTTCGACGACGGCTACGCCGACTTCCTCGACTCGGCGCTGCCGCTGCTGCGCCGCCACGGCTTCACCGCCACCGTGTACGTCCTGCCGGGCCGGCTCGGCGGCGAGAACGCCTGGGACACCGAGGGCCCGCGCAAGACGCTCCTCGACGAGGACGGCATCCTGCGGATCGCCGCGGCCGGCATGGAGATCGGCTCCCACGGCCTCACCCACGTCCCGCTCACCGAGGCCGACGACTCGGAGCTCGCGGCCGAGACCCGGCGCAGCCGCGAACTCCTGGAGGAGATGACCGGCGACACCGTCGACGGCTTCTGCTACCCGTACGGGAAGGTCGACCCGCGCGTCATCCACGCCGTACGGAAGGCCGGCTACCGCCACGCCTGCGCGATCGACCCCGGCCCGCACACCAGCGCGTACGCCCTGCCCCGCGTCCACATCGGCGAGGACGACACGTCCTGGCGGCTCACGGCCAAGCGCGTGCTGCACCCGCTGCGCCGCCGCCACCCCGTCGACGTCTTCCCCTCGCAGGCCCAGGCCGGACCCGCCGTGGTCGGTGCGCCATGAAGGTCCTGCACGTCATCACCGGCCTCGGCATCGGCGGCGCCGAGCAGCAGTTGCGGCTCCTCCTGCGCCACCTCCCGGTCCAGCACGGGGTGGTGACCCTCACCAACCCCGGCGCGGTCGCCGCGGGCATCGAGTCCGACGGCACCCCCGTCACCCACCTGGGCATGGTCGGCAACCGCGATCTCGGCGCGCTCCCCCGCCTCGCGCGGATCGTCCGCCAGGGCCGCTACGACCTCGTCCACACCCACCTCTACCGGGCCTGCGTGTACGGCAGGCTCGCGGCCCGGCTCGCCGGGGTCCGCCGCGTCATCGCCACCGAGCACTCGCTCGGCGAGGCCCAGATCGAGGGCCGCCCGCTCTCCGCCGGCACCCGCGCCCTGTACCTGGCCTCCGAGCGGCTCGGCACGTCCACGGTCGCCGTCTCGCCCAGCGTGGCCCGCCGCCTCGCCGACTGGGGGGTGCCGCCGGCCCGCATCCAGGTGGTGCCCAACGGCATCGAGACCGGCCGCTTCGCCTACGACGCCCGCGCCCGCCGCCTCACCCGGGGCGTCCTCGGCATCCCCGAGGACGCCTACGTCGTCGGCGGGGTGGGGCGGCTCGCGCCGGGAAAGAAGTTCGACCGGCTCGTCCGGGCCGTGGCCTCGGTGCCGGAGGCCCGGCTGCTCCTCGTCGGGGACGGCGAGCACCGCGAGGAACTGCTGCGGGTGGCCCGGGAGTGCGGGGCCGCCGACCGGGTGCTGCTCGCCGGGGCCTGCGAGGACCCGCCGTCCGTCGCCTCGCTCGGCCCCTCGCTGCCCGAACTGCTCTCCGCCATGGACGCCTTCGTGTCCACGTCCCCCGACGAGACCTTCGGACTCGCCGTCGTCGAGGCGCTGGCCGCGGGCCTTCCCGTGCTGTACGTGGCCTGCCCCGCGATCGACGACCTGCCGCCGGACGCGGCCCCGGGCGCGCGTCGGATCGGCGAGTCCGTGCCCGAGCTGATCTCCGCGCTGCGCGGCATCCGGGACGCCCGGCTCGCCCGGCTCCCGCAGCCGGCGGCCGCCCGCCGCTACGACATCGCGCGCAGCGCGGGGCAGTTGCTGTCCCTCTACGACCAGGCCGTCCACGGCACCCCCTCCCCCGCGAAGTGAGAGAGCCCGCACGATGAACACCACCCCAACCCGCGCCTTCCCGCCCGCCGGCCTCCGCCGCCCCGGCCGCTGGGCCGTGCTGCCCGCCGCCGTCCTCGCCGGAGCCGCCCTCGGCGGCGGGTACGGAGCGCTCAAGACCCCGCAGTACGCGGCGATCAGCTACGTCATCGTCGTACCGGCCGAGAAGTCCGACCCGGCGGCTGCGCTCGGCTTCGCCCAGGCCTACGGGCGGGTCGCCACCGACATCGCGGTGACCGGCGACGCCCAGGTGTGGGCGGGCGTCACCGCCGACACGCTGCGCAAGAACGTGCAGGCGGCGACGTCCCCCGACGCGCCGATGATCTCGATCACCGCCCGGGCCGAGAAGCCCGCGAAGGCCGTGTCCATGGCCGACGGGGTGGCCCGCGCGCTCGTCCTCAACAGCACGCACGTCGCGGGCAGCACGGGCGTCAAGGTCGTCCAGTTCTCGCGCGCCACCAAGCCGGTCTCCCCGGTGTCCCCTTCCGCGCCGCTCTCCGCGCTCGTCGGCGCCTGTGCGGGCGGGCTCCTCGGGGGCCTGGTCCTGCTGGTCCGTCCGAAGCGCGGCACCGCGCGCGGCGAGGCCCGCCACTCACGGCAGACCCCGGCGGCCCCGGGCACGCCGGGCGCACCCGCCTCCTCCGCCGCGGTGCCCGCCCCCGCGGCCGCCTCGCACCAGCCGGAACCGGAGGCGGTGTGACCCCGAGAACGCTCCGGACCGAGATCTGCCGTGACGAGGAGCGGTTCGGGGGGCTGGCGGCCGAGTGGACGGCGCTGTACGGGCGCTGCTCCTCCGCCACCCCCTTCCAGTCCCACTCCTGGCTGCACTCCTGGTGGCTCTCCTACGGGCGGCCCGGTGCGCTGCGGGTGGTGCTCGTACGACGGGAGAGCGGCGAACTCGTCGCCGCCGCGCCCCTGATGCGGGCCGGCGGGCCGCTGCCCGTCCTCACCCAGCTCGGCGGCACCATCACCGACTTCACCGACGTCCTCCTCCACGACGACTGCCCCGAGGCGGCGTCCGCCCTGGCCCGGGCGCTCGCCCGGGCGGCCGGGGGCGCGGTCGTCGACCTGCGGGAGGTGCGCCCCGGGGCGGCGAGCGAGCAGGTCTTCGCGCACTGGCGCGGGCCGCGCCGCCGGCTGCCCGACTCGCTGTGCCTGGAGCTGCCCGCCGTCCCCATGGAGGGGCTGCTCGAACGGATCCCCTCCGGGAAGGCCCAGCGGGTCCGCGCCAAGCTGCGCAAGCTCGACGCCCTCGGCATCGACTCGCACGTGGTCACCGGGGCCGAGGTCCCCGCCGCCCTCGACCGTCTCCTGAAGCTGCATCAGCTCCAGTGGCAGGGCCGGGGGGTGACCGCCGAGCACACGAGCAGGCGGTTCGCCCAGCACCTCACGCGGGCCGTTCGGCCCATGGTGGAGCGCGGCGACGCGATGGTCACCGAGTTCCGGCTCGCCGGGGACGTGGTCGCCGCCGACCTGACCCTGATGTCCCCCCGTCTCGCCGGCGGCTACCTGTACGGCGCCGATCCGGCGCTCCGGGCCCGCAAGGTCGACGTGGCGACGATGCTCCTCCGCCACGGTGCCCGTGAGGCCGGCACCGGCGGCCGGGCCACGCTGAGCATGCTGCGCGGCACCGAGGCGTACAAGCAGCACTGGCGCCCCGAGGCCGTCCGCAACCAGCGGCTGATGCTCGCCGGACGGCGTACGGCCCCGCTCCTGTGGCTGCGCGCGGGCGCCGCGGACGGCCGCCGCTGGGCCGCCCGCCAGGCGCGGGAGCGGGCCTGGGTGGGCCGCGCGCTGTCCCGGCTCCCCGGGCGGACGCCGAACGGCGGCGGATGATCTCCGCCGCCGTCCGGGTCGGGCCTGGTCCGGTCAGAAGGGCCAGACGCCCTGCAGCGCGTCCTTCCAGTCGAGGTCGACCTCGTCCTTCCAGGAGTCCTTCGGGACACAGACGGGCCCACCGATCCAACTCTCGACCCACGAACCGAGGTTCACGGTCCAGCAGTCGGGCTTCGGTTCCGGCTTGGGCTCGGGCTTGGGCTCAGGCTTGGGCTCGGGCTTCGGTTCCGGCTTGGGCTCAGGCTTCGGTTCCGGCTTCGGTTCCGGCTTGGGCTCGGGCTTGGGTTCCGGTTTGGGCTCGGGCTTCGGTTCCGGCTTGGGCTCAGGCTTCGGCTCAGGCTTCGGTTCCGGCTTCGGTTCCGGCTCGGGCTTCGGTTCCGGCTTCGGTTCCGGCTTCGGTTCGGGCTTCGGTTCCGGCTTCGGTTCCGGCTTCGGCTCGGGCTTCGGCACCGGGACCGTCGGATCCGTCGGCTCGACGGGATCGGTCGGGTCGACGGGCTCGACCGGGTCAACCGGATCCACGGGATCGACCGGATCCACGGGATCGACCGGGTCAACCGGATCCACGGGATCGACCGGGTCAACCGGGTCAACCGGATCCACGGGATCAACCGGGTCGACAGGGTCGACCGGGATTTCCGGAACCTCGGGGATCTCAGGAACCTCGGGGATCTCAGGAATCTCGGGGATCTCGGGGATCTCCGGTTCCGTCCCGAACAGCATCTGCCGGAACACCAGGGACGACCGCGGATTGTCGTCGCACTGCCAGACGCCGTGCGGACAGTAGTCCGTGATGGTGTGGTACAGCGGCTTGTGGAGCTTCATCCACTCCAGCATGCGCCGCATGTACACGGGATTGTCGCCGTTACGGAAGAGCCCCCATTCGGGATAGGAGATCTGCTTTCCGTGTTCCGCGGCGAAATCGACCTGCTTCTGGAGCCCGTAAGGCTCGCTCACGTGTTCGTCGAAACTCATTCCCGGCGGCTGGTCGTACGAGTCCATGCCGATGATGTCGACGACGTCGTCGCCCGGGTAGCACTCGGTCCACGGCACGGCGTCCCGGCCGCGGCTCGGGTTGAAGTCGAAGCGGAACTCCTGTCCCGGGACGGAGCGCATCGCGGTGACGATGCGGTTCCAGTACTTCTTCCAGGCCGTGGGGTCCGGCGCGCACCGGTGGGTGTACGTCGTGCCGTTCATCTCCCAGCCGAGGACGATGACGGTGTCGGTCGCCCGGAGCCGGACGAGCCGCTCGGCGAGGGCCGTGAAGTGGTGGTCGTAGTACCCGGCCGCGCCCAGCTGGAGCTGGCGGCGGACCTCGTAGTCCGAGACGCCGGCCTCGTTCCGCTCCAGCATGGGGACGTTGAGGACGAAGAGCCGGTCGTCCTGCTCGTTGCGCCAGTCCGCCCAGGCGTCGAGGAAGCCGGGCGGGCCCTCGATGTTCTTCCAGAGGTCGCCCGGCAGGTAGGTGTGGCCGACGCGGAGTTCGCGGCCGCCGAGCCAGCGTTCGAGCTGCCCGATGCGGGCGACCCCGAGTGCGCCCGAGTCGAGGAAGGCTCCCATGGCGCTGGAGAGAGTCGGACCGGGGTCCTTCGTCGTTACGGATTCGGTGGCATGGGCCGGGGACGACAGGACGACCGATCCCGAGGCGAGGAGACCGGCGGTGAACACCCCCAGCCACGCTCTCGATGTTCTCCGCTGTGCAGCTGCCATGGCCGCTCCTTCACGTCGCTCGCTTTTTGATGATCCGTCAATCCGATACTCCGAAAGTATTCCTAATGAGCCGACCGTGAACTCGACTTCCCTCTGATCAGTAGTCCATTAGAGGATTTCATCGCCCAGTTGGGGCACCCGAGATGAAGGGCATGCCGTGCCGCGCCGTCAGAGTTTCGACACCCGCGTCCCCACCGTCCTCGTGCGGCTCGACCGGAATCCCTTCCATCACGGCACTCTCGGCGCCGCGCGATCACTGGGGCGGGCAGGAATTCCGGTGCACGCCGTCATCGAATCGAGCACCAGTCCGGTCGCCCGGTCCCGATATCTCCGCTCGGCCCGCACGGGCCCGGCGACGCCGTCCTCCGTCGAGCTCGCGGCGCTGCTGACCCGGATCGCCGACGAGTTCGACGAGGCCCGGCCCGACGAGCCGTCACATCCCGTCCTGCTCCTCCCCCTGGACGACGTCAGCGCCCTCGCGCTGGCCCGGCGGCGCGCCGCCCTCGCCCCACGCTTCCTGCTGCCCGAGCAGACCGAGGAGCAGCTTCTGCGGGTCGCGGACAAGGCGGGGCTCGCCAGGACCTGTGCGGCGCTCGGCCTGCCCCATCCGCGTACCGAACTCCCCACCTGCGCCGACGAGGCCGCCGCCATGGCCTGGTCGCTCGGCCTCCCGGTGATCGCCAAGTGGAGCCGGCCCTGGCTGCTGCCGGCCGGCCGCGGGCTGCGCAGCACCTCGCTCGTGCGGTCCCTCGCGGAGGTGAGGGAGTTGTACGACCGCGCTCCCGAGGCCGGAAGCCGGCTGCTGCTCCAGGAGCTCCTGCCGGCAGGCCGGGACCTGGACTGGTTCTTCCACGGGTACGTGGACTCCGCCGGCGGCTGCGCGACGGGGGCCACCGGGCGCAAGGAGCGCTCCTGGCCCGACGGCGCCGGTCTGACGGCCGTGGGCCGCTGGACGGAGAACGAGGCCGTGGAGCGGGCGGCCCGCGAGCTGCTCGACGCGCTCGGCTACCGGGGCGTGTGCGACCTGGACTTCCGGCTCGACCCGTCCACGGGCGCCTACCACCTGCTCGACTTCAACCCCCGGCCCGGCGCGCAGTTCCGGCTCTTCACCGACTCCGAGGGCCTGGACGTCGTGCGGGCGGCCCATCTGGACCTGACGGGCCGTCCGGTGCCGCCGCACTCCCCGGCGTACGGCCGGCGCTTCGTCGTCGAGAACTACGCGGCGCTCTCGCTCGCGACCTCGCCGCGCCGCCGGTACGCGGCCGAGCCCGGGGCATCCCGACGGTCGGGCACCGAGCGGGCCTGGTTCGCGGCGGACGACCCGTGGCCCGCGCTCGCGATGGGCCGTGCCTGGCTGGCGCACCTGCTGCGCAAGGCCTGGGGAGCGGTGGCCCGGCGCCTCGGGGCGGGCCGGACCCGGCAGCCGGCCGCCGTCACGGCGCCGCCGCCCCGCACCACCCCCGACCAGCTCACCCCACGATGAGAACGATGAAGGCGGAAGGCACGATGTCGAAGTCGATGTACGACCTGGTGGTCGTCGGGGCCGGTCCCTACGGTCTGTCCGTGGCCGCGCACGCGGCGGCCCACGGGCTCGCCCTGCGGACGTTCGGCCGCTCGATGGAGTCCTGGCACGCCATGCCCCCGGGCATGTTCCTGAAGTCGGAGCCCTGGGCCTCGCACCTCTCCGACCCAGAGGGGGCGTACGGGCTCGACGCGTACGCCGCGACGCGGGGCGTCCGAGCCGAGCACGGCGTGCCGCTCCCGGTCGACTTCTTCGCCTCGTACGGCGACTGGTTCGCCCGCCAGGCCGTGCCCGCCCTCGACGAGCGGCTGATCACCTCGGTCGCCCCCGTCGCCGAGGGCTTCGCGCTGCGCACGGAGGACGGCGAGTCGCTCCGTACGCGGACGGTGGCCCTCGCCGTCGGGGTGCTGCCCTTCATGGAGATCCCCGGACCGCTGCGCGACCTCCCCCGGCGGTACGTCACGCACTCCAGCCACCACGGCGAGCTCGACCGGTTCGCCGGGCGGGACGTGACCGTCGTCGGTGCCGGCCAGGCCGCCCTGGAGACGGCCGCGCTCCTCACCGAGCGGGGCGCCGCGAGCGTCCGGATCGTCGCCCGCGCGAACCGGCTGAACTGGAACACCCTGCCCCCGGCCCTCCACCGCGGGCCCTGGCGCTCGGTGCGCGCCCCGCACACGGGCCTCGGCTGCGGCTGGCGCAACAAGCTCTACGCGGACACCCCGGGGATCTTCCGGCGGCTGCCGGCCGCCAGGCGCGAGCGGATCTTCGACTCGGCGCTCGGCCCGGCGGGCGCGTGGTGGCTGCGCGAGCGGTTCGCGGCGGTCGGGGACGTACGGCTCGGGCAGCGGATCACGTCGGCGACGGTCACCGGGGACGAGCGGCTCCGGCTCGACATCGCGGGGCCCGCGGGGACGTCGGTCCTGGAGACCGACCACGTCGTCGCGGCGACCGGCTTCACCCCGAGCCTGGAGCGGGCGGGGATGCTCGACCCGGCGCTGCGCGGGGCTCTGCGGACGGTCGGCGTGGTCGGCGCGCCGGAGGTCGGCGGCCTCTTCGAGTCCTCGTGGCCGGGTCTCTTCCTCGCCGGGCTGCTCACGGCCCCGTCGTACGGGCCGTCGATGCGGTTCGTGTTCGGCGCCGAGTACACGGCGGGCCGGCTGGTGAAGGGGGTCCGGCAGCGGCTGCGGTCGGGCGCCCGGGGCGGGGCCGTCGGCCGGCCGCGTACGGCCGCGGAGGCGCGGGTCACGGCGTAGGGCGCCGACGCGGGGCCGGCCCCGGAGAGCGGGTGCTCTCCGGGGCCGGTCCGTGTGCCTGCCTACTGCTGGGGACTCAGTGGTTGATGCAGACGTTGCCGATCGCCGGGTTGATCGCGCCGATGACGTTGACGCTGTTGCCGCAGACGTTGATCGGGATGTGGATCGGGACCTGGACGACGTTGCCGGAGAGGACACCCGGCGAGCCGATGGCCACGCCGTGGGCGCCCGCGTCCGCGAAGGCGGGCGACGCCGCACCCATGGCCATGACGATTCCGGCGACGACAGCCGCGACCTTCTTGCAGTTCATTGCGTCTGGATCCTTTCTGTGACGGAAGACATTTCAGGGAAGACAACGAACAGGTCACGGAAAGGAAACCGCAATATCGACGACTTTCGTTCTTTCACTCCATTGCACCATTGCGCGCGCAGCACAGGGCCGGAGGGAACTGGACGTTCCCTCCGGCCCTTTCGTGCGCGGTGCGGATCAGCCGTTGTAGGCGCCGTTCCCGGAGAGGACCGGGATGTCCTCCAGGATGTGCGACAGCGGCTCGTCACCCTTGGCCTGGGTGGAGTTCTCCGCGCACTGCTGGTTCTGCGGCGAGGAGAGGACGTTGACGTCCTGGACGGCGACCGGGACGAGGATGCCGAGGACGGAGCCGACGTTGCCCTTGACCGGGACGCCGAGGCACAGCTTGTTCAGCGAGCCCTGGACGGCCGAGAACTGCGGGCTCATGTGGCCGGCGGTCTTCGAGTTGCCGAAGGACTGGTGGGCGCCGTTGCCCGACAGCGACGTGGTGCCGCCGTCGTTGGCGATGGCGAGCGCCGGGGAGGCCGCCGCGGCGGAAGCGCCGACAACAGAGGCCGTCACAGCCGCAGCCGCCATAATCTTCTTGATCACGGTGATTCCGTTCCTGTTCCCACCAATCGACCTGATTGATGCGACGGGATCAACTGCGGCCGGGAGCTTTGGTTCCGGCGCTTCACCCGTTCGACTGGAGCCCCGTTTCGCGCTGCCGAGTGCGCTCGGCCAAGGGAGTGACACAGCGGAACCCCGAGGTCCGGGGCCAGTTGATCAGGGGGCTCCCTGCACGGAGCCGGTTCTAGAAGGGAACTCCCGTGATCAAGAAGGTTATGGCCACTGCGGCCGCGGCCGTCTCCATCGTCGGCGCCACCGCCGCCGTGGCCTCCCCCGCCCTCGCCATCGCCAACGACGGCGGCACGACGTCGCTGTCGGGCAACGGCGCGCACCAGGAGTACGGCAACTCCGCCACCTACGGCAACATGAGCCCGCAGTTCGCGCTCGTCCAGGGCTCCCTGAACAAGCCGTGCATCGGCCTGCCGGCCAAGGTCAACGCCGGTTCGCTCATCGGCGCCATCCCGATCGCCGTCCAGGACATCAACGTCCTGTCCTCCCCGCAGAACCAGCAGTGCACCGAGAACTCCACCCAGGCCAAGGGTGACGAGGCCCTGTCGCACATCCTGGACGACATCCCGGTCCTGTCGGGCAACGGCGTCGGCAACAACTGACGTACCGCTCACGCGTGAGGGGCCGCCCATCCAGGGCGGCCCCTCTTCGTTTCCCGCTGCTCGCGTCCCGTCAGGAGCGCGGCCAGACGGGGGTGGCCATGAGGCGTTCCCACTCCCGGTCCGGCATTCCCGGCACCGTGCGCCCCGCCTGCACCCACTGTGTCACCAGTGCGGAATAGACCGGGAAGGGTGTGCGGTCGACGATCGGTGGGTCACTCACATATCGGCTCTTCGGAATGAAGGCCATCCGTTCCCATTTCCCGGGACCCGGCGCCATCTTCGCTCCCTCCACTGCGATTCACGCATCATTACACAGGCGCCGCAGGAGAGTGATTCGCTCTGACCATGTCGCGTCGGGCACCTCTGTACGAGCGGGTCCGAAATAGCGTGCGGGCATGAATTTCCCGCGCCTGAAGGGGCCACGGAGTCTGCTGCTCGCGCCCGCGGCCCTCGCCGCCCTGGCCGCTCTCGTACCCGGCGCCCTCGCCGTGGCCCCCACTGATCTGCCCGAACCGGAACAGGGGCTGAACCTCCTGGTGGTCGGCATCGACACCCGCAAGGGCGTCACCGAGGAGGAGAAGGAGCGCTTCCGGCTCGGCGGGACGGCGTGCGACTGCACGGACGTGATGATGCTGGTGCACGTGTCGGCGGCGAACGACCGGGTCGACGTGGTGAGTCTGCCGCGCGACTCGCTCACCTCCTTCCCCGCCGACCACCGCGACCGGCGGACCGGGAAGGTGCACGCCGCCCACCAGGCGAAGATCAACAGCGCCTGGGCGGAGGGCGGTTCGTCCTTCACGGTGGAGACCGTCGAGTCGATGACGGGGCTCCCCGTCCACCGGTACCTGGAGATCGACTTCCGGCGGTTCATGGACACCGTCGACAGCGTCGACGGCGGGGTCTCCATCTGTACGGCGGAGCCTCTCAAGGACCCGTCGACCGGCATCGACCTCCAGCCCGGGACCAAACGCGTCGGGGGCGGTGAGGCGCTCCAGTACGTCCGCTCGCGGAAGGCGGACGGGCAGATGGACTTCGGCCGGATCCAGAAGCAGCAGAAGTTCGTGGTCAACACCCTGGAGCGGCTCCGTGAGGGGATGCTCGACGACACTGAGCAGCTGATCGCCCTCGCCGCGACGCTGCGCGGGACGGCCGCGGCCGAGCGCGGGATCTCGCCGGAGGAGCTGCTGGAGCTCGCCGACCGGCTGCGGGAACTGCCGCCGGACCGGATGGCGTTCGCGACCGTGCCCGTACGGGGCTTCAACCCGAACATCGCGGGTGTCGGGTCCACGCTCGCCTGGGACGTGGAAGGCGCGGCGGAGGTCTTCGGGCGGCTGCGCGAGGACCTGCCGCTGCCGGCCGCGGAGGAGGTCGCGCCCAGCACGATCCCGGTGGCGACGTACCGGCCGGCCGAGGGGTCATCGCTCATCTGCCCGTAGTCCGTCCGGTGGACATACCGGAACCTCCGGACTTCTGACCAGTTGATCAGCACGGCTCGGCACTCAGCGCGAGCCAGTATCCGAAAGGCCTGAACTAATGAAGAAGCTGTTGGCTACGGTTGCTGTGGCCGCGTCGGTCGTCGGCGCGACGGCGGCGGGTGCCGGGCAGGCTCTCGCGATCGCCGACGACGGTGGCACCACCTCGCTCAGCGGCAACGGTGCCCACCAGGAGTTCGGCAACTCCGCCACCTACGGCAACATGAGCCCGCAGTTCGCGCTCGTCCAGGGCTCCCTGAACAAGCCGTGCATCGGCCTGCCGGCCAAGGTCAACGCCGGTTCGCTCATCGGCGCCATCCCGATCGCCGTCCAGGACATCAACGTCCTGTCCTCCCCGCAGAACCAGCAGTGCACCGAGAACTCCACCCAGGCCAAGGGTGACGAGCCGCTGTCGCACATCCTCAGCGACATCCCGGTCCTCTCGGGCAACGGCGCCGGCAACAGCTGAGCGACCGCGCTCGGTGCGGCGGCCCCGCCTCCCCTCCTCGGAGGGGCGGCGGGGCCGTCCCCGTTACGGCGCCGGGCTCACAGCCTTCCGGTGAGCTCGGCCGGATCGGTGACGGGGGCATCGCACACGAAGTGGCGGCAGACGTACGCGGCGGGCCTGCCGGCCACCAGCGGTCGGTCCTTCAGGAGCGGGAACTCCTCGCTGTCGGGGGCGCCGGTCGCGAGGACCGCGCCGGGGGCGGTGGCCCGGAGTGCGGTACGGCGCAGCTCCTGGAAGGCCTCGTCGCCGGGGGCGCCGACGACGGCGATCTCGCGGGGCCCGTCGAGGAGGGCCTCCGCGACGGCCAGGCCCCAGCCGATGAAGCGGGGCGCGCGCGGGCCGAGGGCCTTGACGACGCCGAGGGCTCCCTCGGCGGCGGCCCGGTGGGCCTCGGAGCCGGTGTGGGCGGCGTACGAGAGGAGCGCTCCGGCGGCGGCGGTCCATCCCGAAGGGGCGGCGTTGTCCGTGGGGTCCTGCGGGCGGCGGATGAGGGTCTCCGCGTCGTGGGCGGTGTCGTACAGCGCGCCACCCTCGGCCGTGAAGCGGTCGATGACCAGGTCCAGGAGGAAGCCGGCGAAGTCGAGCCAGGCGCCCTCGCCGGTGACGGCGGCGAGGGCGAGGAAGCCCTCGGCGACGTCGGCGTAGTCCTCCAGGACCCCGTCGTTGGTGCCGGCCCGGCCGTCCTTCGAGGTGCGGGTGAGCCGGGCGGTCTCGTCCATGTGGACGCGGACGAGCAGGTCGGCGGCCTCGGTGGCGCGCTCGATCAGGTCGGGGCGGTCGAGGAGCGCCCCGGTCTCGGCGAGGGCGGCGATGGCGAGGCCGTTCCACGCGGCGACGACCTTGTCGTCGCGGCCGGGGCGCTCGCGCTCCTCGCGGGCGGCGAGGAGGCGGGCCGCGATCGAGGCGAGCCGGTCGGCGTCGGCGACTCCGGAGCCCTGCGGGAGCTGGAGGACGGAGCTGCCGTGCTCGAAGGTGCCGTCCTCGGTGACGCCGTAGTGGGCGGCGGCGAGGGCGGCGTCCTCCGCGCCGAGGACGGTGGTCAGCTGCTCCGGGGTCCAGGCGTAGTAGGCACCCTCGACGTGCTTGCCGGTGCCGTCGTCCGAGTCGGCGTCGAGGGCGGAGGCGAAGCCGCCCTCGGGGGTGCGGAGCTCGCGGACCATGAAGTCGGCGGTCTCCAGGGCGACCCGGCGGGCCAGGTCGCTGCCGGTGGCCCGCCACAGGTGGGCGTAGACCCGGCAGAGCAGGGCGTTGTCGTACAGCATCTTCTCGAAGTGGGGCACGACCCACGCCCGGTCGACGGCGTAGCGCGCGAAGCCGCCGCCTAGCTGGTCGTAGATGCCGCCGCGGGCCATGGCCTCGCAGGTGTCGGCGGCCATCTGGAGGGCGCCCTCGGAGCCCGTACGGGCGTGGTGGCGGAGCAGGAACTCCAGGGCCATCGACGGCGGGAACTTGGGTGCGCCGCCGAAGCCGCCGCGGGTGGCGTCGTACTCGCGGACGAGGCCGAGGAGGGCCTGCGCGAGCTCCTCCTGGCCGGGGACGCCGTCGCCGCCGTAGGCGAGGGAGCGGCCGGCGAGGTCCTTGACGATCCGGTCGGCGACCTCGCCGACCTCGTCGCGCCGGTCGGCCCAGGCGTCGCGGACGCCTTCCAGGACGTCGGGGAAGGAGGGCATGCCGTGGCGGGGCTCCGGCGGGAAGTACGTGCCGAAGTAGAAGGGGGCGGCGTCCGGGGTGAGGAAGACCGTCATGGGCCAGCCGCCCTGGCCGGTGGCGGCCTGCACGGCCTCCATGTAGACGGCGTCGACGTCGGGGCGCTCCTCGCGGTCGACCTTGACGGCGACGAAGTGGTCGTTGACCAGGGCCGCGATGGCGTCGTCCTCGAAGGACTCGTGGGCCATCACGTGGCACCAGTGGCAGGAGCTGTAGCCGACGCTCAGGAGCACGGGGACGTCGCGGCGGCGGGCCTCCTCGAAGGCCTCGGCCGACCAGGGCCACCAGTCGACCGGGTTGTCGGCGTGCTGCAGGAGGTACGGGGAGGTCTCATGGGCCAGTCGGTTCGGCATGGGGCCCATCCTGCCCTGCCGCCCCGGGCTCGTGCGGGATCCCCTCCCCCGTGGAACTGTGCCGTTGGGCGTGGGCGAGGCGGGTGAGGAGGGGGCCGAGAGGTCGGCCCGTGCGGCGCAGGCCTGCCCAGAGGCAGTAGGCGGTGATGCCCAGGGCGGTCAGGGCCGCGCCGGGGGCCGTCGGTATGCCGTTCATGACGAGGGCGCCGGCCAGGACGACGACGAGGCCGTCGAACTGCCACAGGAAGACCCTGAGGGCGGAGAGGTCGCCCAGCGGCGTGACGATGGGGAGCAGCAGCTCGATCGGGAGGTTCGTCTTCATCTCGCGCAGGAACCTGGCGCCGAGGACCAGCACCACCGAACCCGTGACGAGCAGGAGCAGGTCGGCCGGGGCGCCGTCCGCGAGCGGCGTGGTCCCGTCCAGGACGACCGTGGCGCCCTCCGCCGCGATCACGGGCACGTCGCTCACGGGCACGTGGCTCACGGCCGCTCCGACGCGGCCGGCGTCGCGCGTGGACGCGCGACGCGGTGACCTAACGCATACGACCCGTTCACGCCCGCACCCTCCTGACACGCGATCCGCACCGTCGGCAGGATCTTCGTCAGCGTAGTCCAGGCAGCCGGAACGCCCCCGGCCCGTACCGCCGGGGTACGGGCCGGGGAGCGGTCGTCGCTACTTGCCCGAGGCGCCGGCCGGCGCGGCCGGGGCGTCCGGGGCGGCGGCCGGGTCCGGGGCCTCTTCGAAGGAGACCTTGCCCATGTGGCGGTTCATCGACTTCATCAGCATCCAGACCGCGACGGCCATGACGGCGAAGACGACGAAGCCGAGGACGCCGGGGGTCACCTTGTTCTTGTCCAGCTCTTCGGCGGCGAAGGGGACAAGCTGGGTCAGTGCCAGGTGTGCGCTCATGTCAGGCATTGTCGCGGATGCCCGCGAAGAGATCTTCCTCGGGGAGGGAAGTCGGCACCAGCGCCTTGCTGAGCTCGTACTCCTCCGTCGGCCAGACCTCCTTCTGGATCTCCATCGGGACCCGGAACCAGCCGCCGTCGGGGTCGATCTGGGTGCGGTGGGCGATCAGGGCCTTGTCGCGGGTCTCGAAGAAGTCGGCGCAGGGAACGAAGGTGGTCAGCGTCCGCTCCGCGCGCTGGAACTCCTTCCAGCGCTCCAGCCACTCGCCGTACGGGGACTCCATCCCGCGGGCGATCAGCGCCTCGTGCAGCGCGACCGTACGGGGACGGTTGAAGCCCTGGTTGTAGTAGAGCTTCAGGGGCTGCCAGACCGGGCCGAACTCGGCCTCCGGGTACTTCACGGCGTCGGTCGCGCCCTCGAAGGCCACCATCGTGATCTTGTGGGTCATGATGTGGTCGGGGTGCGGGTAGCCGCCGTTCTCGTCGTAGGTCGTGATGACCTGCGGGCGGAACGAGCGGATCTTGCGGACGAGCTCGCCGGCCGCCGTGTCGACGTCCTGGAGGGCGAAGCAGCCCTCGGGGAGCGGGGGCAGCGGGTCGCCCTCGGGGAGACCCGAGTCGACGAAGCCCAGCCACTCCTGGGATACGCCGAGGATCTCGCGGGCCTCGTCCATCTCCTTGCGGCGGACCTCGTGGATGTTCGCCTCGATGTAGGCGTCACCCTGGAGCTGGGGGTTGAGGACCGAGCCGCGCTCGCCGCCCGTGCACGTCACCACGATGACGTCCACCCCCTCGGACACGTACTTGGCCATCGTGGCCGCACCCTTGCTCGACTCGTCGTCGGGGTGGGCGTGAACGGCCATCAGTCGCAGCTGGTCAGTCAAGACTCGATCCTCAGTGATTCGACGCGGAGGCAGGCTTCTATAGTGACGGAATCGGGGGAGGGAAAATTCCGCCACCCCGGCTTCGAGAGGATCCACCATGAGCGCGGTGCGAGAGCAGCTGCCCGAAGGGCGCTACGGGCGCTCCGCGGACGAGCGGGCGGACCGCAAGCTCAAGGTGACCGGCGCCGTGCTCGGCGTCCTCTTCCTCGGCATGATGGGCTGGTTCGGCTGGCACTACGTCGTCGACAGCCGGATCAGCGCCGAGATGATCAAGTTCGACGTGGTGAGCCCCACCGAGGTGCAGGTGCACCTGGAGATCCGCAAGGACGAGGGCGTCGAGGGCGTCTGCACGCTGCGGTCGCGCTCCGAGGACGGTGCCGAGGTCGCCCGCAAGGACGTGCGGATCGACGACCCCGCCGGCCGTGTCGACGAGGTCTTCACGCTCCGCACCACCGCGCTCGCGACGAGTGCCGAGCTCGTGGGGTGTACGGCGCGGTAGCGGTGGGTAGGGACCGGGTGACGAGTCCCGGCGGGTCACGACCGTGACCTGGGGTGACGCCATCTTGATGATTGATGTCCTCCCGCTTTTCGCCACTCATTGTTAGGCTCGTGGTTTCGCCCGCCCGGGAAGCGCCCGCTGCCCGTGTTGGGCGATGCTTTGTATTCCCAGTACCTACGAGGAGCACCTGTGACCCAGACCAGCGACAACGTCACCTGGCTCACCCAGGAGGCGTACAACAAGCTCAAGGGTGAGCTTGAGTACCTGTCTGGTCCCGCGCGTACCGAGATCGCGGCCAAGATCGCCGCCGCGCGCGAAGAGGGAGACCTGCGCGAGAACGGCGGGTACCACGCGGCCAAGGAGGAGCAGGGCAAGCAGGAGCTCCGGGTCCGCCAGCTCACCCAGCTGCTCCAGCACGCCAAGGTCGGCGAGGCCCCGGCGGACGACGGCGTCGTCGAGCCCGGCATGGTCGTCACGATCGCCTTCGACGGCGACGAGGACGACACGATGACCTTCCTGCTCGCCTCCCGCGAGTACGCGAGCGACGACATCGAGACCTACTCGCCGCAGTCGCCGCTCGGCGTCGGCGTCAACGGCAAGAAGGCCGGTGACGACGCCGAATACGAGCTGCCGAACGGCAAGAAGGCCACGGTGAAGATCCTCAGCGCCAAGCCGTACACCGGCTGAGCCACACGCCTTCGTCGATGGGCCGGCCCCTCCGGGGGCCGGCCCTTCGGCTTGCATGCACATGCAATGATGCGGCCTGACGTCGCGTCATGAGGGGGATGGGCGAAGTGCTGGGACCGCTGCGTGAGGGCACGCCACGGCAGATCGGACCGTACGAGGTGATGGCCCGGCTCGGGGCCGGCGGCATGGGCGAGGTCTTCCTCGCCCGGGACTCGCGGGATGGACGGGACGCTTCGGAGGACGGGCCGGACGTCACGGAGACCGGGGTCTTCGTCGCCGTGAAGACTGTCCGGCGCGACGTCGCCGGCGACCCCGCCTTCCGGGACCGCTTCCGGCGCGAGATCCGGGTCGCGGCGCTCGTCTCCAGTCCGCACGCCGCCGCGCCCGTCGGCGGCGACGCCGACGCAGAAGTGCCCTGGCTGGCCACCGCGTACGTCCCCGGGCCCAGTCTCTCCCAGGCCGTGCGGCGCGGCGGCGCGCTGCCCGTCGCCACCGTGCGCGCCCTCGGCGCCGGGGTGGCCCGCGCCCTCGCCGACCTGCACGCGGCCGGGGTCCTGCACCGGGACCTCAAGCCCGGCAACGTCATGCTCTCCGTCGACGGGCCCCGCCTCATCGACTTCGGCATCGCCCGCAGCAGCACGGCCACCACCATGACCGCCACGGGCGTCATGGTCGGCACGCCCGCCTTCATGTCCCCCGAGCACGTGGCCGGCGCCCGGCGCGTGACGGCCGCCTCCGACGTCTTCTGCCTCGGCTCGCTGCTCTGCTACGCGGCGACCGGCGAGGACCCCTTCGGCGACGGTCCGCTCGCCGCCGTCCTGTACCGGGTCTCGCAGGCCGAGGCCGACCTGGACCGGGTGCCGGAGGAGCTGCGCGAGGTCGTCGCCGCCTGCCTCGCCCTCGATCCCGCGGACCGGCCCACGCCGGAGCGGCTCGCGGAGCTCCTCGAAGCAGACGCCGGGAGCCGCTTCCCCTGGCCGGAGGGCGTACGGGAGCACATCGGCGAGTACGGGACGGAACTCGCCCAGCTCGTCGCCTCGGGCGGACCGCTCCTGGAGGCGGCGGCCGCCGCGGGACCGGTCGTCACGCCCGAGGTGCCCGGTCTGCACTCCGTACCCACGCAGGCACCGGTGGCACCGCTGGCGCCCCCCGCTCCCGCGCCGCGCGGACGGCGGGGGAGGGTCCTCGCCGCCGTCCTTGCGCTCGCCGTCGTCGCCGGCGGGCTCGGCACGTACCTGCTGTGGCCCGAGGGCGAGGTGAAGAAGCCGCCGGCCGAGGCCGCGCCGCCGCCCGCCGCACCGCCCGCCGCGCCGCGCATCGCCGGTGTCGACGACCGGGGCCTGGCCGACGCCTCGGGCGTGGTCCCGCAGAACACGGCCCAGCGCCCGGCCGGCTGGAAGCCCTGGAAGGCGAAGCTGAGCGCGCCCGCGCACGGCTGTTCCGCCGGCGAGAAGGTGCTCGTCTGCCGCACGACCGACGGGCGGTACGAGGCGCTCGACCCGGCGAGCGGGAAGCAGCTGTGGGAGGCGAAGGTCGACTCGGAGACCCCCGACGAGTCGTACATGAGCGACCGCGCCGTGTTCTTCGTGGCCCGGGACAGCACCCGGCCCACCGTCCACGACGGGAACGTGGTGCTCGTCACCGGCCGGGAGCTGCAGGTGCGGGACGCTCGGACGGGCGCGGTGCGCTGGGAGAAGCCCGCCCTCGGCCCCCAGTTCATCTGGGACACGAGGCCGCTGGTCGGCGACGGAGTCGTCTTCGCCGCCACGCAGGTGGCCGAGGACAACGGGGACGACCAGGTGGCCCTCACCGCCTTCTCGCTCGCCGACGGCAAGGAGCTGTGGACCAAGGGGCTCACCAACGCGGAGATCTCGAACGCCGAGCGGCGGGCGTACGAGCCGGTGGCCTACGCGAAGGGCGTCGTCTACGCCCTGAGCCAGGGCGGTCTCGTCGCGTACGACGGGAAGTCGGGCACCCTGCTCGGCGAGGCCGACCCGGCCGCCAGGGAGTGCCTCGACCTCAAGGTCCTCGGCGACTCCGGGTACTGCGCGAGCTCGGCCCGGACGCGCAACGCGCCGGTCACCCTGCACGCGATGGACGCCCGCACGCTCGCCGCCCGGGCGTCCGTGCCCGCGCCGCTCAGCACGGCCGCCCCGGCCGCCGTCGGCCCGAACGCCGTCGTCACCTCCGGCAAGGCGGTGGCCGTCCTCGATCCGCGCACGGGCCGGACCCTGGCCTCGTACCCGCTGAAGGCTCCGCCCGCCGGACTCGCCCAGGCCATGTCCTCGCCGCTGCTCGCCGGCGACCAAGTCGTGTACGCCGACTTCTCCTCGCTCTACACCGTGCGCCTCGGCGCCGACGGGAAGCCCGCCGGGCTGAAGGTCACCCCGGTGCCCGGGGCGCCCGGGCCGCGCGTCGCGGAGGAGGAACGGGTCCCTGGCTTCGGCACCTTCGTGTCGAAGGAGGTCCGGGCTCCGGAGGTCCTGCCGGTCGGCGGGATCGCGTACATCGTCTACGACAAGGGGGCCGTGGCCTCCGTCGAGCTGCCCAAGTAACGCTCTGAGAGGACCTGTTCGGTGTTGAAGGCTCTCCCGTCCGGCCGGCCCCCGAAGCTCGTCGGCCCCTACCGGCTGCTCGCCCGGCTCGGAGCGGGCGGCATGGGCGAGGTCCACCTCGCCTGCCGGACCGACGAGCCGACGGCCGATCCGCACCGGATGGTCGCCGTGAAGACCGTGCGGGAGGACCTGGAGGTCGACGGGGACTTCCGGACCCGGTTCCGGCGGGAGATCGCGGCGGCCCGGACCGTGGACGGGCCGGGCGTGGCGCGGCTCGTGGACGCCGACGCCGACGCGCCCTCGCCGTGGCTCGCGACCGAGTACGTGCCGGGTCCCTCGCTCGCCGAGGCCGTCGTGCACGCCGGGGCGCTGCCCGTCGCGGCCGTGCGGGCCCTCGGGGTCGCGCTCGCCACGGCGCTCGCGGACGTGCACCGGTTGAAGGTGCTGCACCGGGACCTCAAGCCCGCGAACGTCCTGCTCGGCGCCGCCGGGCCGAAGCTGATCGACTTCGGCATCGCGCAGGCCTTCGAGGCGACGGCGCTGACCTCGACCGGGCTCGTCGTGGGCTCGCCGGGCTTCATGTCGCCGGAGCACCTGGCCGGCAGCAGGTCGGTGGTGCCGGCGTCGGACGTCTTCTGCCTGGGCGCGGTGCTGGCGTTCGCGGCGAGCGGCCGGGGCCCGTTCCACGACGACGAGATGGCGGCCGTGATCTTCCGGATCACCCGGGCCGAGGCCGAACTGTCGGGCGTACCGGAGGAGTTGCGGCCGACGCTGGAGCGCTGCCTGCGGCTCGATCCGCAGGAGCGGCCGTCCGCCGGGGAGTTGGCGGCTCTTCTGAGTGGCGAGGAGGGCGCGCCGGAGGTCTTCCCTTGGCCGGGCGGGGTGTTGTCGCTGCTCGCCGAGTACGGGGAGGCGGCGCGGACGATCGGCGAGGCGGCGGCCTCGGGCACGGGTGTGGCGGACCTGCCGACGCTCGGGCCCGTCGTGCCGTACTCCCCCACGGCCGTGCCGGACCGGCCGGCGGCCCCGGCGGCCCCGGCGGCCCCGGCGCCCGAGGGGCGGAAGCGCCGCACCCGGGGGGCGGTGGTCGCGGGCGTGATGGCGGTGGCGGTCCTCGCGGCGGTGGGCGTCGTGCTGGCGCGGCAGACGGACGGGCCGGGCGGGTCCGGGGAGGCCGCGGGGCCGAGCGCGAGCACGTCGGTGGCCCCGACCGCCTCGGGCAATCCGGCGCCGCAGACCCTGAGCCAGGTCGTCCTGCCGTACGGCGGCGCGGGGCGCACCAACGACTTCGGCACGGCGGCGACGAGCCGCTCGCACCGCCCGGCGGGCTGGTCTCCCTGGACCGCCCGCACCGAGGCGACCGACGGCGCCTGCTCCCTCTCGCCGAAGGTGCTGGTCTGCGCGGGCACGGGGGGCTCACTCGTGGGGCTGAACGCGGCGGACGGGCGCGAGCTGTGGTCGGTCCCGGCACGCACGAACGCGGACGGGCTGCGGGCGAGCGCCCAGTACCCGGCGGTCGTCGGGGACCGGGTCTACGTGACCGGGGCCGAGGGCGTCGTCGCGTACGGCCTCCAGGACGGCGGGAAGCGGGGGACGGTGCCCGGGCCCGGGGCCGACTGGGCCGTGAAGGGGAGCGACTTCACGGACGGCGTGCTCTACACGGCCTACATCAACCTGCGGGAGGAGAAGCAGGCCGGGCTGGTGACGGCGGTGCGGCTCGGCGGCGAGGGGAAGCAGGTGGGCCGCGAGCTGTGGCGGAGCCCCCTGGACGCCCTGCCCGAGCAGCCGGTGGCGGCAAACGGGCGGGTGTACGTGCCGCTCGGGATCGTGCCGGTGGCGCTGGACGCGGCGACCGGCAAGGAGACGGCGCGGGGGCCGGAGGGTTGCCAGCGGTTCACCGTGCACGAGGAGCGCGGAAGCCTGCTCTGCCTGGACACCCGGAGCGGCGTGACCGTGCTCGACGGGACGACCCTGCGGGTGGAACGGTCCTTCGGCGCGGGGGTGACGGCCGGTCCCGCCGTGAACGCGGACGGTCTGGTCGCGGTGGTGAGCGGTCAGCGGCTGGCCGTGTACGACCTGGCGAGCGGCCGGGAGCGGTGGAGCGCCTTTGCGCCCGTCCCGCAGGGCACCGTGGCTCGGGTGTACTTCGCGGGCGACCGGATCGTCACGGTGGGGACGGAGACGGTCCTCTCCTACCCGCAGGACGGTCCGGCCTCGTCGAACGACGTCAAGGACTTCAATCCCAACCTGCCCGACGGCTTCGACGCCCAGGCCGTCGGAGACGCCCTGCTGGCCGGCGGGGCGGCCTTCCTGGCCTTCCCCGACGGTCTCGTGCTCTCCGGCTACCTGCCCTGACCGGCACCCGGGGGGCCGTTCACTCGGCCCCCCGGACCCCGCCGGCAGCCGTCAGCCGTCAGCCCGGCGGTACTTGCGGACCGAGAGCGTGCGGAAGATGGCGACGATCAGGACGGAGTAGATCAGCGACGCCCACACCGGGTACTGCATCGGCCACGCGTCGGACGGTGAGACGCCCGGGTCGCCGAAGAGCGTGCGGCAGGCCTGGACGGTGGCGCTGAAGGGGTTCCACTCGGCGATCGGCTGGAGCCAGGACGGCATCTGGCTGGAGTCCACGAACGCGTTCGAGATGAACGTGACCGGGAAGAGCCAGATCAGGCCCCCGGACGTCGCCGCCTCCGGGGTGCGGACCGAGAGGCCGATGAGGGCGCCGATCCAGGTGAAGGCGTAGCCGAGGAGGAGGAGCAGGCCGAAGCCGGCCATGACCCGGCCGAAGTTGGTCGGCTCCGCGTAGCCCGGGCGCCAGCCGATGATCAGCGCGACGATCGCGAGGACCAGGAGCGTCAGCGCCGTCTGGACGAGGTCGGCGAGGGTGCGGCCGGTGAGGACCGCGCCGCGTGCCATGGGCAGGGAGCGGAAGCGGTCGATGAGGCCCTTGTGCATGTCGTCCGCGATGCCGGCGCCCGCGCCGGCCGTGGCGAAGGTGACGGTCTGGGCGAAGATTCCGGCCATCAGGAAGTTCTTGTAGACGTCCGGGTCGGTGCTGCCGCCGATGCTCATGGAGCCGCCGAAGACGTACGTGAAGAGGATCACGAACATCACCGGCTGGATCAGCCCGAAGAGGATCATCTCGGGGATCCTGGTCATGCGGATGAGGTTGCGCCTGGCGATGACCAGGGAGTCGTTCATCGTGCTCACTTGGCCGTCTCCTTCGTCTGCCGTCGGCCGCGGCCGTCCGCCTCGGGCGGGCCGCCGTTCTCCTCCTCCGTGAGCGCGGCCGCGTGGCCGGTCAGGGAGATGAAGACGTCGTCGAGGGTGGGGCGGCGCAGGCCGATGTCGTCGATCTCGACGCCGACGGCGTCCAGGTCGCGGATGACCTCGGCGAGCAGCTTGGCGCCGCCGGAGACGGGGACGGTGAGCTTGCGGGTGTGGTCCTCCACGGAGACCTCGTCCGGGCCCCGGCCCGCGATGCCGTAGCGGCCGAGGACGCCGCGGGCGCCCGCGATCATGTCCGGTTCGTGGACGACGACCTCGACGCGCTCGCCGCCCGTCTGGGCCTTGAGCTGGTCGGAGGTGCCGCGTGCGATGACCTTGCCCTGGTCGACGACGCAGATGTCGTGGGCGAGGTGGTCGGCCTCCTCCAGGTACTGCGTGGTGAGGAGCAGGGTCGTGCCGCCCGCGACGAGCTCCTTGATGACCTCCCAGAGCGCCTGCCGGTTGCGCGGGTCGAGGCCGGTGGTCGGCTCGTCCATGAACATGACGGGCGGGGAGACGACGAGGGCCGCCGCGAGGTCGAGGCGCCTGCGCATGCCGCCGGAGTACGTCTTGGCGGTGCGGTCGGCGGCGTCCGCGAGGCGGAATCGTTCCAGCAGCTCGTCGGCGCGGACCTTCGCCGCCTTCGCCTTCATCTGGTAAAGCTGGCCGACCATCTGCAGGTTCTCGCGGCCGGTGAGGTACTCGTCGACCGCCGCGAACTGGCCGGAGAGGCCGATCGAGCGGCGGACCTTCTCGGGATGCCTGAGGACGTCGACCCCGGCGACGACGGCCCGGCCGCTGTCGGGCTGGAGCAGGGTGGTCAGCACCCGCACAGTGGTGGTCTTCCCCGCGCCGTTCGGGCCGAGGAGGCCCAGGACCGTGCCTTCGGGTACGTCGAGATCGACGCCGTCCAGAGCTCGTACGTCACCGAAGGTCTTCACCAGACCCTCGGCGTAGATCGCGCCTGGCATGTGGGTTCTCCCAGGGAGATTCGGGCGTTTCCTACCGATCCTAGGTTTGCCCGGCGGTCCCCGCCCAGTGAATTCGTGACCCCCGTCACATGATCATGGAGTCTGTGCGCCCCCACGTGCGCGGGGGCGCACGCAGGGTCCGGCGCACCGGCCCGGGTCAGCCGAGGACCGTGTAGCCCGCCTCTCGCAGCGCCTCCGCCACCTCATGGCAGTGCTCAGGACCCTTCGTCTCCAGGTGCAGCTCGACCTCCGCCTCTGTCAGGCCCAGACGCGGGTCCGTCCGCACGTGGCCCACGTCGAGGACGTTCGCGTCGACGACCGTGAGGACCGCGAGCAGGGTCGCCAGCGCCCCCGGCCGGTCCGTCACGCGCAGCCGCAGGTTCAGATAGCGGCCCCCGGCGGCCATGCCGTGCCGCAGGATCCGCTGGAGGAGCAGCGGGTCGACGTTCCCGCCGGACAGGATCGCGACCACGGGCCCCTGGAAGGCCGTCGGGTCCGCGAGGATCGCCGCCACCGGGCTGGCGCCGGCCGGTTCGACGACCAGCTTCGCCCGCTCCAGGCAGAGCAGCAGCGCCGAGGACAGGTCGTCCTCGGAGACCGTACGGATCTCGTCCACGTACTCCCGGACCAGCGCGAACGGCACGTCGCCCGGCCGCCCCACCTTGATCCCGTCCGCCATCGTCACCGGCGACTCGATCGCCACCGGATGGCCGGCGGCCAGCGACGGCGGATACGCGGCCGCGCCCTCCGCCTGCACACCGATCACCCGCACGTCGGGGCGCAGCCACTTCACGGCGAGGCCCACGCCGGCCGCGAGGCCGCCGCCGCCGACGCCCACGAGGATCGTCCGGACCTCCGGGCACTGCTCCAGGATCTCCAGGCCGACCGTGCCCTGCCCCGCGATGATGTCGGGGTGGTCGAAGGGGTGGATGAAGACCGCGCCCGTCTCCCGCGCGTACGCCTCCGCCGCCGCCAGCGTCTCGTCGACGACATGGCCGTGCATCCGGACCTCGGCGCCGTACTCCCGGGTGGCCGCGACCTTCGGCAGCGGGGCGCCGACCGGCATGAAGACCGTCGCGTGCACACCGAGCAGCTTCGAGGCGAGCGCGACGCCCTGCGCGTGATTGCCCGCCGAGGCGGCGACGACCCCCGCGGCCCGCTCCTCGGGCCGCAGCCCCGCGATCCGCACGTACGCCCCGCGCAGCTTGAAGGAGCCCGTCCGCTGGAGGTTCTCGCACTTGAGGTGGACGGGTGCCCCCACCAGCGACGACAGATGGCGGCTGCCCTCCATAGCGGTCACCCGCGCCACCCCGGACAGCATCTTCTGCGCGCCGCGGACATCGTCCAGCATGAGGTGGTGCAAGGGGTCTCGCGTACGGAAGCTCATGACAGCAAGTCTCGCAGCTCACCGCCCTCGTGGCCGCCCGGAGGACGGGTGCCGGATCGGGTTTGCGCAGCCCCGGTACGGACCCCCTCGGGTCCGCGTACTCTGTCCCCCACCGACCGACCACCCCCGCACGAGAGAGACCCACAGCCATGCCCACATCTCAGGACATGACGACTGAGCTCGACCCCGGTCTCCTCGACGCCCTCCAGCACCAGGTGGCCGTCTTCGCCCGCCGGGCCGAGCAGACCCGACTCGGCGGCACGGGGCAGCTCCGCAACTCCATGGACCGGGCCGCCTACCTCCTCCTCAACCGGCTGGACCAGGAAGGGCCGATGGGCGTCAAGGCGCTCGCGGCGGGCATGGGGATCGACTCCTCCACGGTCACCCGGCAGGTCGCCCCGCTCGTCGACACCGGCCTGGTCAAGCGGACCTCGCACCCGGAGGACGGGCGCGCGGTCGTGCTCCAGCTGTCGCCGCGCGGCCTCGCCCGCCTGGAGGAGGTCCGCTCCTCGCGCCGCCAGCTGATGGTGGAGGTCACGGAGGGCTGGACGCAGGCCGAGCGCGAGTCCTTCTGCACCCTGCTGACGCGCTTCAACACCGCCCTGTCCGCACGGCAGTCGGCCCACTCGGGGCACGGCCCGGGCGGCACGGGGACGGAGTCCGCGCCGACCTCTTGACCCCGGCCTCCCGCTGCCCTCCTATGAGGGGGTGCGAGAGCATCGGAGCGGACCCGGCGACCGGACGCGTCATCGCCCACACGGCGAACCGCCCCACCGCACCCGGGAGTTCGAGGCGTTCGTGGCCGGGGCGGCGGGCCGGCTGCTGCATGCCGCGACCCTGCTCACCGCCGAGCCCCCCACCGCCAACCCGCACGCCAGGGCCCTGCTGGGCGCCGCCCTCGCGCATACGTACGCGGTGTGGGGGCGGCTGCGCGGCGAGGACCCGTACGACCTCGCGCGGCGCGACCTCGCCGCCCGCTTCGCCCGCACCGCGTGGCGCCATCACGGCGGCCGGGGCCCGCTGGCCGCGCTCGGCCCGCAGGAACGGCTCGTCGTCGTGCTCCGGCTGTACGAGGGCGTGGCCGAGGAGCAGGTCGCCGCACTGCTCGGGCTCTCCGAGGCGCGCGTCCGCGCCGTCTGCGCCCGCTCGGTCGCCGCGCTCCGGGCGGCGGGGCGCACTCCCGGGCGGGAGGCCGTCGCGTGAGCCGGCAGGAGGACAAGGAGGCGGCGGTCCGGCGGATGCTGGACACCCCGCACCCGCCGGTCCCCGCCGACCTCGCCGTCAGGGCAGTGGAGCGCGGGGCGCGGCGGGCCCGCCGGGACCGGGTGGCGCGCCGGGTGCTGTGGTGCCTGTTCGTGGTCGCCGCGTTCGCCTTCGTGGTGTGGGCGTCGGTGGAGCGCCCGTGGGAGGTCCCGCCGGCGGAGACCACACCACCGCTCGAAGGCTGGTGAGCCCGACGGCCTGCGGACTCGAAGGCCGACGCGGACGGACCTAGCCTGGAGAAGGGGCCGACTGGAGGTCGCCATGGCCAGGAAAGCAACGGACTGCCGGGACACCCCGAGCGTCTCCGGCTGCTCGCTCTACATCTCGGGCGAGGAGGAGGAGGTCGTACGGGCTGCCGTCGAGCACATGGTGTCCGTGCACGAGCACACGGACACTCCCGAGCTCCGCGCGGAGGTGCGGGCCGAACTGAAGGACTCGCTGCCCGGGACCTGAGCGGCGGAGGGCCCGGACGCCGCCCGCGGGTGACGTCCGGGCCCTCCGTTCCGTACGGGCTAGCCCAGGGCCTGGCGGAGGTCCGCGAGCAGGTCCTCGACGTTCTCGATGCCCACGGAGAGGCGGACCAGGTCGGCCGGGACCTCCAGGGCGGAGCCCGCGACGCTCGCGTGCGTCATGCGGCCCGGGTGCTCGATGAGCGACTCGACGCCGCCCAGCGACTCGCCGAGCGTGAACAGCTGCGCGCGGTTGCAGACCTCGACCGCCGCCTCCTCGCCGCCCTCGACGCGGAAGGAGATCATGCCGCCGAAGGAGCGCATCTGCTTGGCCGCGACCTCGTGGCCCGGGTGCTCGGGCAGGCCCGGGTAGAGGACCTGGGTGACCTTCGGGTGCTGGGTCAGCATCTCGACGATCTTCGCCGCGTTCTCGCTGTGCCGGTCCATGCGCACCGCGAGCGTCTTGATGCCGCGCAGCACGATCCACGAGTCGAAGGGCCCGGCGACCGCGCCCATCGCGTTCTGGTGGTAGGCGAGCTCCTCGCCGAGCGCCTCGTCGGCCGTCACGAGCGCGCCGCCGACGACGTCCGAGTGACCACCCATGTACTTGGTGAGCGAGTGGACGACGACGTCCGCGCCGAGCGCCAGCGGCTGCTGGAGGTAGGGCGAGGCGAAGGTGTTGTCGACGACGAGCTTCACGCCGGCCTGGCGGGCGACGCCCGCGACGGCCTCGATGTCGGTGATGCCGAGGAGCGGGTTCGAGGGGGTCTCGACCCAGATCAGCTTCGTACGGTCGTTGACGGCGTCCCGTACGGACTCGATGTCCGAGGTGTTCGCCACGGAGAAGTCGACGCCCCAGCGCTCCACGACCTTGGCGAAGAGCCGGAAGGTGCCGCCGTAGGCGTCGTTCGGGATGACCACGTGGTCGCCCGGGGCGAGGAGGGTGCGCAGCAGGCAGTCCTCGGCGGCGAGCCCGGAGGCGAAGGCGAGACCGCGCCGGCCTCCCTCCAGTGCCGCCAGGTTCTCCTCCAGGGCGGTACGGGTCGGGTTCGCGCTGCGGCTGTACTCGTATCCGCCGCGCAGCCCGCCCACGCCGTCCTGCTTGTAGGTGGACACCTGGTAGATGGGCGGGACGACCGCGCCGGTCAGCGGGTCGGCGGTGTTGCCCGCGTGGATCGCGCGGGTCTCGAAGCTCTGGTGGGAGTGCTGGTCGCTCATGGGTCAGGAGCGTAGTCCCGAGCGCCCCCCGCCGCTTCGTTCGTCTCACCGGGTGTCCTGGACAATGGACACATGGAGATTCTCTGGTTCCTGATCGCGATCGTGCTGCTGGTCAGCATCCTCGGCCCCTACCTGCGGCGCCGCCGGGGCGGTGTCGGGATCCGTCAGGTCGCGCCGGGGGCGCCGGACGCGGCGGACCCGGAGGCGTACGGCTTCGTACGGCAGGAGCAGCTGGACGTACGGCTGCCCGGCGCCGACGACGACCTGCTCCACGTCCTCGACGTCGTCCAGGCCACCCAGGAGTGGCGGGCGGCCTCGCGGCTGCTGGCCGAGACCGACAAGGACGGCGAGGTGCGCTGGCAGCGCGTCCAGGCCTTCGCCGGCGCGGCCTCCCTGGAGCTCCAGGAGAGGCCCGGCGTGGGCGGGGCGTGGCTGCGGGCCTGGCGGGCGGACGCGCCGAAGGACCCGGGCGCGGCGGCGGTGCACGCCGAGTTCCTGGTGCAGCAGGCGTGGCGGTCCTCGTCGGCGGGGTCCGACGACTTCCGGATCATCCTGGAGGAGGCGCTGAAGGTCACCGAGGAGGCGGCACTGCTCGCGCCCGGCGACCCCGTCCCGTACATCACGCAGCTGGCCGTGGCGCGGGGCCTCGGCTACAGCCACGAGCAGTTCGACCAGGTGTGGGCGAAGGTCATCGACCGGGCTCCGCAGCACATGGGGGCGCACCTGGCGGCCCTGCACTACTGGTGCGAGAAGTGGCACGGTTCGCGCGAGGAGGCCGACCACTTCGCGACGACGGCCGCGGCGCGAGCCCCGCGGGGCTCGCTGCTGGCGGCGCTGCCGCTGTTCGCGGTGTACGAGCACGTGCCCGAGGTGGTGCTCGTGCAGGACTTCTTCCGTACGGCCGTGGTGAGCAAGGCGACCGAGGGCGCGCTGTACGCGGTCCACTCGGCCCGGCGCGACGACCCGATGCTGGCGCACGTCCGCCACCTGCTGGTCTGGTTCCTGGTGCGCGGCGAGCGCTGGTCGGAGGCCATGCACCAGCTGGTGCACATCGACGGGCACGTGGGCGCGGTGCCGTGGACGCTGAGCGGTGACCCGGCGGCGGAGTACACGGTCTTCCGGAACCTGGCGGTGGCGGGGTACGAGGCGAACGGCGGGAGCCCGGTGACGCTGCCGCGCTGACGACCGTCGCGCTGACGGAACGAGGGCCTGGGGCCGGGGGGAATCCCTCCCGGCCCTCTCTTGTTGTGAGGACTGCCGACGTCGAGGAGAGATGCAGCATGTTCCTGTCCCGCACCCCCGTCCTCCCCACCCCCGAGCAGGCCCTGCGCGGCCGCCCGGAGCCGGAGTTCTCCGTCCCGGAGCGCCACACGGTCCTCGGCAACGCGCTCCTCGGCCCCTACCCCGAGGGCCTGGAGGTCGCCGACTTCGCCCTGGGCTGTTTCTGGGGCGCCGAGCGCAAGTTCTGGCAGACCGAGGGCGTCTGGACGACCCTCGTCGGCTACCAGGGCGGCCACACCCCGAACCCGGTCTACGAGGAGGTGTGCTCCGGCCTGACCGGCCACACCGAGGTCGTCCGGGTCGTCTTCGACCCGTCGAAGGTCTCGTACGAGTCCCTCCTGAAGCTCTTCTGGGAGTCCCACGACCCGACGCAGGGCTTCCGCCAGGGCAACGACGTGGGCACCCAGTACCGCTCGGCGGTCTACACCCACAGCCCCGCCCAGGCGACGAAGGCCGAGGCCTCCCGCGAGGCGTACCGGCAGGTCCTCGCGCGCTCGGGCTACGGCGAGATCACCACGCACGTCCTGCCGGCGGACGACGAGCGCCCGTTCTATCCGGCGGAGGCGTACCACCAGCAGTATCTGGACAAGAACCCCGCGGGCTACTGCGGCATCGGCGGCACCGGTGTCTCCTGCCCGATCGGCGTCGCCGAGGCCCCGGGGGCGTGAGCTCGGCCGATGCCCCCGCAGGCCTCGCCGGCCGGCGGGGGCATCGGCGTCCCCGGGAACCCCAACAGGGTCGGTTTCCGGCGGTGTTACGCTGGCGCCATGCAGTTCTGCCACTCTCAGGCCCGTTACATGAGGCTGCGCCGCTCCTAGCGGCGGGCCCTCCTCACGCGTCTCGTTCTCCGCGCGTCCTCGCACTCCTGCGTCGGTACTCGCGCTCTCGCGTTCGTTCAGGCCCTCCGCTTCCGGGTCCCCGCCGGTGCGGCTCTTCGTGCTGCTCCGGTTCCGAACGGTTTCGCGGAGCAGACTCATGCCATTTTCCCCGCAGGGCGGCCGACACGAGCTCGGCCAGAACTTCCTCGTCGACCGGTCAGTGATCGACGAGATCGACGGCCTGGTGGCCAGGACCAAGGGTCCGATACTGGAGATCGGTTCCGGTGACGGCGCCCTGACCCTGCCGCTCAGCAGGCACGGCAGGCCGATCACCGCCGTCGAGCTCGACGGCCGGCGCGCGCAGCGTCTCGGCGTCCGCACCCCCGGTCATGTGACCGTGGTGCACCACGACTTCCTGCAGTTCCCGCTGCCGCGCCATCCGCACGTGGTCGTCGGCAACGTCCCCTTCCACCTGACGACGGCGATCATGCGGCGGCTGCTCGACGCCCAGCACTGGCACACCGCCGTCCTCCTCGTCCAGTGGGAGGTCGCCCGGCGCCGGGCCGGCGTCGGCGGGGCGACCCTGCTGACGGCCAGCTGGGCGCCCTGGTACGAGTTCGACCTGCACTCCCGGGTCCCCGCGCGCGCGTTCCGTCCGATGCCGGGCGTGGACGGCGGGGTCCTGGCCATCCGGCGGCGGTCCGCGCCGCTCGTGGGACAGGTGAAGACGTACCAGGACTTCGTGCGCCAGGTGTTCACCGGCAAGGGGAACGGCCTGAAGGAGATCCTGCGGCGCACCGGGCGGATCTCGCAGCGGGACCTGGCGACCTGGCTGCGGCGGAACGAGATCTCGCCGCACGCGCTGCCCAAGGACCTCAAGCCCGGGCAGTGGGCCTCGCTGTGGGAGCTGACCGGCGGGACCGCCGACGGGGCATTCGACGGTCCGGCAGCCGCTGCCGGACCGTTCGGGGCGGCGCGGGTCGGGGCCGGTCACGGGGGCGGGCGGGTGCCCGCGGGCCGGTGGGGCGTGCCGCAGGCGCGGCGCGGCCGGGGGCAGGCCGTGCGGAGCTCCGGCGGGACCGGCCAGAGGTGGGGCAGGGGGCGGCCGGAGAGCGCGTGAGCCGTCCCCCGGCACCTGTCCGCCTCCCGCTCCAGACCAGCGGGAGGCGGACAGGGGTTTGCCCGCCGGGCGGTCCGCGGCCGGGGCGCCGTCCGTATGCGGGACTTGTCCGGCGGGCGGTCCCTACGCGGGGCTTGTCCGGCGGGCGGTCCGTACGCGGGACCTGTCCGCCGGGCGGTCAGCGGCCCGGGCGGCTGTCGGTACGGAGGGCTCGTCCGGCGGGCGGTCAGCGGCCCGGGCGGCCGTCCGTGCGGAGGGTTCGTCCGTCCGCCGGTCAGCGGCCCTCGCGGAGCCGGCTCGTCCGTCCGCACGGCGGGCTCGTCCGTCCGTACGGAGGGCTCGTCCGTCCGCCGGTCAGCGGCCCTCGCGGAGCCGGCTTGTTCGTCCGCCGGTCAGCGGCCCGTGCGGCGTCCGTACGACGAGCCTCGCGCGCCCTGGCGGCCCTTCGTCTGCCGGACCTGCGCGCGGGGCGCGCAGGGGTCGCCGCCGCGGGTGGGGCCGTATCTGCGGCCTCCGGGCGCGGTGGACCTGTTGGGCTCGACGAGCTCGTAGTCCCTCTCCCTGCCGCCGCCCTGGGCGGGCTGGCGGGCGCCGGGCACCCCCGGCGCGTAACCCGGCTGGGAGGCCTGGAAAAGGGCGATCCATTGGGTGAGCGTCAGGTCCTTCGGCAGTCCGTTGTCCGGAATTCCGTGGCGGTCGGCGAGGGAACGGTAGGTCCGCTTGGGGATGTGGCGGCGGAGGATCTCCGCGAGGCCTCGTCCGGGCCCGGTGAAGACGGCTTCGGCGAAGTTCTGGAAGGCGCGGCTCGCACTCTCCGGCAGCAGGGGCCGGGGGCGTCGCCGGATCGTCAGGACGCCGCCGTCGACCCGGGGCATCGGGCGGAACGACGAGGCGCGGACGCGGTCGTGGACCGCGAACTCGTACCAGGGGGCCCAGGAGGTCGTGAGCAGCGATCCGCCGCTGCGACCGGCGCGTTTGCGGGCGACCTCCCACTGCACGATCAGGGCGGCGGACTGCCAGTTCGTCGATTCGAGGAGGCGCCGGAGTATCTGTGTCGTGATGCCGAAGGGCACGTTCCCGACGACCGTGTCCATATCGCGCGGAATTCGGAAGTCGAGGAAATCACCCTGGAATACGGTGACCCTCTCTCCTTCGAATTTCCGCCGCACGTGCGCGGCCCAGTGAGGGTCCATCTCGACGACCGTCACGGTGTCGAAGGAGCGCACCAGCTCCTGGGTTATCGCGCCTTTCCCGGGGCCGATTTCGAGAACGTTCCCGCCGCCCCCCTCGACGTGCGTGACGAGATTGCGCACGACTCTGTCGTCCTGGAGGAAGTTCTGGCCTAATTCGCGGCGCAGGACGTCTCGGTCCGCTCGCCTCGGTATGGAGTCGCGCATTGCCATGAACGATCCCCTCCCCTGGATGCCGTGGTCAATGGACTTGACACGGACCATACCTCACGGTCCGCCGGTCGGCTGGGGAGCGACTTCGCCCAGCGGTGTTCCCGAGTAAGGGAGTTGTGAGAGATCACGGAGTGGCCGGTGACGGGCGCACGGACGGGGGTGAACGAGGGGCCGAGGGTCGCAGCGAATCCGTCGGACCCCAAGTGAACTGCGACGGAGTGACATTGGAGGCACACGGAGGGTTGTCGTGCGAGGTCCGGCCAACAAGGCTCCAGATGGGCGGGGTTGAGTCGGCCGGAGACCGACCGCCATCGCCTTCGCGATCTGAGTATGTCAAGTCGGGGGCGAAATCCAGCCATTCCCTGGGCATCTGCCGTTACCCATCCCTTTACCTGGCGTGGATTTCCCAGCCGTTGGTATAGAGCGGGAGACGGCACGACACCATGGGCGACCACGCGCCCGGCGCGCACCACCGCCGGACATCCCGGGAAGGGGGGTCCTTGGCGCCTCCCGACACCCGTGGCCTGGGGTCGACACCAGGTATAGGGGGAACATAGGGGGAGCATAGGGGGGGTGCCCTGGGGTTGGGTGAAAGGGCGGCTTCCGGAAACGGAGCCGGATGTCTTCAGCCGGAATTACCAGGACCGGTGCGAGAACACCGGTGACAGGGCGTGGAGCGGCAGCGTGGGACATGGGGGAAGTACGGGTCCGACGGGGGTGGCCCCCGGCGGCCCTGATCGTGCCGAGCACTCCTTCTCTCCTGCTTCCACCGGTGATGTGCGCGCCGAAATGATTCGTGGAGAGATGTCGACAGTGTCCAAGAGTGAGTCCGAGGAATTCGTGTCCGTGTCGAACGACGCCGGTTCCGCGCACGGCACAGCGGAACCCGTCGCCGTCGTCGGCATCTCCTGCCGGGTCCCCGGCGCCCGGAACCCGGGAGAGTTCTGGGACCTCCTGGCGTCGGGCGGTCAGGCCGTCACCGACGTGCCCGCGGACCGCTGGAACGCCGACGACCTCTACGACCCGGACCGCTCCGCCCCCGGCCGCATGAACACCCGGTGGGGCGGCTTCATCGAGGACGTCGACCGCTTCGACGCCGCCTTCTTCGGCATCTCACCCCGTGAGGCCGCCGAGATGGACCCGCAGCAGCGGCTCGCCCTGGAGCTGGGCTGGGAGGCCCTGGAGCGCGCCGGGATCGACCCGTCCTCGCTCGCCGGCACCCGTACCGGCGTCTTCGCCGGCGCCATCTGGGACGACTACGCCACCCTGAAGCACCGCCAGGGCGGCGCCGCGATCACCCCGCACACCGTCACCGGCCTCCACCGGGGCGTCATCGCGAACCGGCTCTCCTACACGCTCGGGCTCCGCGGCCCCAGCATGGTCGTCGACTCCGGCCAGTCCTCGTCGCTCGTCGCCGTCCATCTCGCCTGCGAGAGCCTGCGGCGCGGCGAGTCCGAACTCGCCCTCGCCGGCGGCGTCTCGCTCAACCTGGTGCCGGACAGCACCATCGGGGCGAGCAAGTTCGGCGGCCTCTCCCCCGACGGCCGCGCCTACACCTTCGACGCCCGCGCCAACGGCTACGTACGCGGCGAGGGCGGCGGTTTCGTGCTGCTGAAGCGGCTCTCCCGGGCCCTCGCCGACGGCGACCCGGTGCTCGCCGTGATCCGGGGCAGCGCCGTCAACAACGGCGGCGCCGCCCAGGGCATGACGACCCCCGACGCGCAGGCGCAGGAGGCCGTGCTCCGCGAGGCCCACGAGCGGGCCGGGACCGCGCCCGCCGACGTGCGGTACGTCGAGCTGCACGGCACGGGCACCCCCGTGGGCGACCCGATCGAGGCCGCGGCCCTCGGCGCCGCCCTCGGCACCGGCCGCCCGGACGGACACCCCCTCCTGGTCGGCTCGGTGAAGACGAACATCGGGCACCTGGAGGGCGCGGCCGGGATCGCCGGCCTCATCAAGGCCGTCCTGGCGCTCCGCGGCCGCGCGCTGCCCGCGAGCCTCAACTACGAGACCCCGAACCCGGCGATCCCGTTCGAGGAACTGAACCTCCGGGTCAACACGGAGTACCTGCCGTGGGAGCCGGAGCACGACGGGCAGCGGATGGTCGTCGGGGTGTCCTCGTTCGGCATGGGCGGGACGAACGCGCACGTGGTGCTCGAAGAGGCCCCGGCGGCGGTCGAGAGCGCTTCCGCTTCGGTCGACGGGGCGACGGTCGATGGTGACGGCGGCGGCGGTCGCGGCGGTGTGGTGCCTTGGGTGGTGTCGGCGAAGACCCCGGCCTCACTGGACGCGCAGCTCGGACGGCTTGCCGCGTTCGCCTCCCGGGATCGCGCGGATGACGTCGACGCGGGTGCGGTGGCGCGCGTACTGGCCGAGGGGCGGGCGGAGTTCGAGCACCGGGCCGTCGCCGTCGGCCGCGGGACGGACGCCCTGGCGGCCGCGCTGGCCGAGCCGGACGGGCTGGTCCGGGGCGTGGCCTCCGGTGTCGGTCGGGTGGCGTTCGTGTTTCCCGGGCAGGGCACGCAGTGGGCCGGGATGGGTGCCGAGCTCTTGGGCGCCTTCCCGGAGTTCGCGTCCGCCATGGCCGAGTGCGAGGCCGCACTCGCGCCGTATGTGGACTGGTCACTGGAGGCCGTCGTCCGGCAGGCGCCCGGTGCGCCGTCGCTGGAGCGGGTCGATGTGGTGCAGCCCGTCACCTTCGCCGTCATGGTCTCGCTGGCCAAGCTCTGGCAGCACCACGGCGTGACCCCGCAGGCGGTCATCGGGCACTCGCAAGGCGAGATCGCCGCCGCCTGCGTCGCCGGGGCACTGAGCCTGGAGGATGCCGCCCGCGTCGTCGCCCTACGCAGCCGGTCCAT
>NZ_BMSF01000012.1 GCF_014649015.1 Streptomyces narbonensis | reverse complement strand
CTGACCGAACCGAACAACACCCAGCTCACCCACCTCAACCACCCCACTCATCCGACCTGCCCCACCCCACCCCCCCCACCCATCCGACCGCACCTACCCCGCCCCACCCCGTACGACCGGCCCCCTCCCGGAGGACACTCGTGCACCGACAACACCCCCGCACCAGGACCCCGCTCGCCGGAAAGACGCGCACCACGAAACCCCTGGCCCTGCTCACCAGCGGCCTCCTCGCCCTCGCCGGCCTCACCCTCGGCGCCCCCACCGGCCACGCCGCCGACACCGAACCCCGTACCCCGACGACACCGGCCTCCGCTTCCGCCTCCGCCACGGGTCCCGCCTCCGCCGCCGAGGAATTCCAGCAGGTCACCCTCGCCAAAGGCGCCCCCGAAGTCGGCGAACCCATGTCCCTCGCCGTACTCCCCGACCGCAGCGTCCTGCACACCTCCCGCAACGGCGAACTCCGCCGCACCGACGCCGCCGGCAACACCACCGTCATCGGCACCGTCCCCGTCTACTCCCACGACGAAGAAGGCCTCCAAGGCATAGGCATCGACCCGGACTTCGCCACCAACCGGGCCATCTACCTCTACTACGCCCCGCCCCTCACCACCCCCACCGGCGACGCCCCCAACGACGGCACACCCGCCGAACTCGCTCAGTACGACGGCGTCAACCGCCTCTCCCGCTTCACCCTGAAACCCGACCTCACCCTCGACAACACCAGCGAGAAGAAGGTCATCGACATCCCCGCAACCCGCGGCATCTGCTGCCACGTCGGCGGCGACATCGACTTCGACGCCCAGGGCAACCTCTACCTGTCGACCGGCGACGACTCCAACCCCTTCGCCTCCGACGGCTTCACCCCCATCGACGAACGCCCCGGCCGCAACCCCGCGTTCGACGCCCGCCGCACCTCCGGCAACACCAACGACCTCCGCGGCAAAATCCTCCGCATCAAGGTCACCGACGACGGCACGTACACCGTCCCCGCCGGAAACCTCTTCGCCCCCGGCACCGAGAAGACCCGGCCCGAGATCTACGCCATGGGCTTCCGCAACCCCTTCCGCTTCAGCGTCGACAAGACCACCGGCATCCTCTACGTCGGCGACTACGGCCCCGACGCCGGCGCCGCCGACCCCACCCGAGGCCCCGCCGGACAAGTCGAGTTCGCCCGGGTCACCAAGCCCGGAAACTTCGGCTGGCCGTTCTGTACCGGCGACAACCAGCCCTACGTCGACTACGACTTCGCCACCGGCACCTCCGGCACCACCTACGACTGCGCCGCCCTCAAGAACGACTCCCCGCACAACACCGGCCTCGTCGACCTGCCCCCCGCCGAACCCGCCTGGATCCCCTACAACGGCGACTCCGTACCCGAATTCGGCAGCGGCTCCGAATCACCCATGGGCGGCCCCGTCTACCGCTACGACCCCGCCAACACCTCCCCGGTGAAATTCCCCGAGGCCTACGACGGAGACTTCTTCGCAGGCGAGTTCGGCCGCCGCTGGATCAAGCGCATCGACCAGAACACCGACGGCACCGTCCAGTCCATCAACCCCGTCCCCTGGACCGGCACCCAGATCATGGACATGGCCTTCGGACCCGACGGAGCCCTCTACGTCCTCGACTACGGCACCGCCTGGTTCGGTGGCGACGACAACTCCGGCCTCTACCGCATCGAGAACGCCACCGGCGGCCGCTCACCCGTCGCCGAAGCAAGCGCCACCAAGACCTCCGGCACCGCACCCCTCAAGGTCACCTTCTCCTCCGCCGGAACCACCGACGCCGACGGCGACCCCCTCACCTACACCTGGGACTTCGGCGACGGCACCACCGCAACCACCGCCAACCCCACCCACACCTACCGCAAGAACGGCACCTACACCGCCACCGTCACCGCCCACGACACCACCGGCCGCACCGGCTCCGCCTCCGCCCACATCGTCGTCGGCAACACCGCACCCAAGATCGACCTCCAACTCCCCACAGAAGGAGCCCTCTTCGCCTTCGGCGACGAAATCCCCTTCAAGGTGACCGTCACCGACCCCGAAGACACCACCAACGGCCCCATCAACTGCGCCAAGATCAAGGTCACCTACGTCCTCGGCCACGACAGCCACGGCCACCCCGTCACCTCGGCCAACGGCTGCACCGGCACCATCAAGACCTCCGCCGACGGCGGCCACGACGACGACGCCAACATCTTCGCCGTCTTCACCGCCGAATACACCGACGGAGGCGGCGGCGGACAAGCCGCCCTCACCGGCCGCGACCAGGCCAAACTCCAACCCCGCCACCGCCAGGCCGAACACTTCGACAGCCAGCACGGCATCCGCACCTACGACAAGACCCAGGCCAACGGCGGCCGCACCGTCGGCGACATCGACAACGGCGACTGGATCGCCTTCACCCCGTACAACCTCACCGGCGCCACCAAACTCACCGCCCGCATCTCCTCCGGCGGCGCCGGCGGCTACCTCGAAGTCCGCACCGGCTCACCCACCGGCCCCCTCCTCGGCTCCGCACCCGTCCCCGTCACCGGCAGCTGGGAGACCTTCCAGGACATCGACGTCCCCCTCCGCTCCGTCCCCCGCAAGACCACCCCACTCCACCTCGTCTTCAAGGGAGGCACCGGCGCCCTCTACGACCTCGACGACTTCACCATCTCCAGCACCCCCATCGACCGCACCACCCGCCGCGTCCTCGTCTTCTCCAAGACCGCCGGCTTCCGCCACGACTCCATCCCCACCGGCATCACCACCCTCAAAGAACTCGGCGCCGCCAACAACATCACCATCGACACCACCGAAGAACCACGCCAGTTCACCACCAACAACCTCGCCCGCTACGACGCCGTCGCCTTCCTCTCCACCACAGGCGACGTCCTCGACACCGACCAACAGACCGCCTTCGAGAACTACATCTCCAACGGCGGCGGCTACCTCGGCATCCACGCCGCAGCCGACACCGAATACGACTGGACCTTCTACGGCGGCCTCGTCGGAGCCCACTTCCACTCCCACCCCCAGATCCAGCCCGCCACCATCCGCACCGAGGACCACACCCACCCCGCCGCCGCCCACCTCGACGGCCCCTGGCAGCGCACCGACGAGTGGTACAACTACCGCACCAACCCCCGCGGACAAGCCCGCATCCTCGCCACCCTCGACGAAACCACCTACCAGGGCGGCACCATGAAGGGCGACCACCCCATCGCCTGGTGCCAGACCTACGGCGGCGGCCGCTCCTTCTACACCGGCGGCGGCCACACCAAGGAGTCGTACACCGAACCCGCCTTCCGACAGCACTTGCTGGGCGGACTCCAGTACGCCACCGGCCAGGTCAAGGCCGACTGCAGCCCCCGGACCGGCAGCCGCAGCCTCTTCAACGGCGAAACCACCGAAGGCTGGAAACAGGCAGGACCCGGCGCCTTCGACATCACCGACGGCGAACTCCACTCCACCGGCGGCATGGGCCTCCTCTGGTACCAGGCCAAGGAATTCCGCTCCTACACCCTCACCCTCGACTGGAAACTCACCGGCGACGACAACTCCGGCATCTTCGTCGGCTTCCCCGCCTCCGACGACCCCTGGTCCGCCGTGAACAACGGCTACGAGATCCAGATCGACGCCACCGACACCGCCGACCGCACCACCGGAGCCGTCTACGGCTTCAGATCAGCCGACATCACCGCCCGCGACCGGGTACTCCGCCCACCCGGCCAGTGGAACACCTACGAGATCCGCGTCCGAGGCGAACACCTCCAGGTCTTCCTCAACGGCGTCAAGATCAATGACTTCACCAACACCGACCCCGCCCGCTCCCTCACCACCGGCCACATCGGCATCCAGAACCACGGCGCCGGAGACCGAGCAGCCTTCCGCAACATCCAGATCAGGGAACTCTCCACCTGACAGCCCCCTGACCACCACCCGACGACGGTGGGCGGGCACCACGACCCCCCCCCGCCCACCGCCCTCCACCCCCACCACCCTCCACCCCCTTCACCCCGCTCACACCCGCAGGACGAACAGGGAGGCCGTCCACATGACCACCGGACACCGCACGGGAATCTGGCTCATCGGCGCGAGAGGATCCGTCGCCACCACCACCGTGGCCGGCTGCGCCGCCCTCGTCACCGGACTCCACCCACCCACCGGCATGGCCACCGAGACCCCCGACCTCGCCGACACCGGCCTCCCACCCCTCGCCACACTCGTCTTCGGAGGACACGACACCACCGACTGCCCCCTCCCCAAACGAGCCGAACAGCTCACCACCGCCGGAGTCCTCCCGTACGGCCTCGCCGACGCCGTCACAGCCGAACTCGAAGCCGCCGACCGCGAGATCCGCCCCGGCGGCCCCCTCCCAGGCGACACCCGCACCGACGAACAACTCGTCACCACCTTCACCACCGACCTGACGGACTTCCGGGAACGCATTGGCCTGGACCGCGTCGTGGTCGTCAATGTGGCCTCCACGGAACCGGCGTCGGGGGGCGTCGGGCTCCCTCCCAGCACGCTCTACGCAGCCGCCGCACTCCGCGCCGGCTGCCCGTACGTCAACTTCACGCCGTCCACCGGACTCCGCCACCCCGCCCTCGCCGCACCGCTCGCGGCCTGCGGACTGCCCCACGCCGGCCGCGACGGCAAGACCGGACAGACACTCCTGAGGGCCGTCCTCGCCCCGATGTTCCTCCAGCGCGCCCTGACCGTACGCGCCTGGTCCGGCAGCAACCTCCTCGGCGGCGGAGACGGAGCCGCCCTCGCCGACCCGGCAGCAGCCGCCGCCAAGAACGCCGGCAAGGAACGCGTCCTCACCGACACCCTCGGCACCACCGTCGAAGGGCAGGTCCACATCGACGACGTCCCCGCCCTGGGGGAGTGGAAGACCGCCTGGGACCACATCGCCTTCGACGGCTTCCTCGGCACCCGCATGATCCTCCAGACCCTCTGGCAGGGCTGCGACTCCGCCCTCGCCGCCCCCTCGTCCTGGACCTCGCCCGCCTCACCGCCCGAGCACACGAGAGGGGCCTCACCGGCCCCCTCCACGACCTCGCCTTCTACTTCAAGGACCCCGAAGGCACCCCACCCGCCTCCCTCGCGGCCCAGTACGCCCGCCTCGTCACCTTCGCCCGAACCCTGCGCACCCCACCCACAGGGGACGAACAGTGACCCCGACCACCAGCACCAGCCCCAGCACCCCCGCGACCGCCACCACCGCCATCACCCGCACGCGCGCCTGGGCGGAACTCCTCCGCGTCTCGGCCCTGGCCTCCGTCCCCGGCGACGCCCTGGCAGGCGCGGCCACCGCGGGGACCCGCCCCGGACGCGACACACTCTGGGCGATCGCCGCCTCCCTCTGCCTGTACGAGGCGGGCATGGCCCTCAACGACTGGGCGGACCGCGATGAGGACGCCGCCGAACGCCCGCACCGCCCGCTGCCCTCGGGCCGCATCACCCCCGCAGCCGCCCTCGCGGCCTCGGCCGCCCTCACGGCGACAGGCCTCGGCCTCGCCTCCCGCGCAGGCCGCCCGGCCCTCGCGGTCGCCAGCGCCCTCGCCACCACCGTCTGGGCCTACGACCTCGGCCTCAAACACACCCCGGCCGGCCCCGCCACCATGGCGACCGCCCGCGCCCTCGACCTCCTCCTCGGGGCCACGGCCACCACCCCCACACCGCGCCGCGCCCTCCGCTCACTCCCCGCCGCCGCCCTCCTCGGCGCCCACACCTACGCCGTCACCGCCGTCTCCCGCCACGAGACACACGGCGGCTCGACCCGCACCCCACTCGCCGCCCTCGCCGTGACCCTGACGATCGCCGGCACGCTGTCCACCCGCACCCCTCAACCCCCACCTCCGGGGCCCCCCGCCCCCCGCCCCCGCCCCGCCCTCCCCTTCCCAACCCCCAGCCCCCACCCCAGGTCCCACCCCGACCCCCACCCCGGCGCCCTCCACTCCAGCGGCCGTCCCCACCTCGGCCCCCTCCTCGCCCTGGCCTACGCCCGCACCCCCGCCACCCTCCTCCTGCACGCCGCCCTCAACCCCTCCGCGGCGCTCACCGAGCGGGCCGTCGGCGGCGGGATACGGGCGACGATCCCGCTCCAGGCGGCGCTGGCCGCCCGCGCCGGAGCCACCGGCACGGCGCTCGGGCTGCTCGGCCTCGTCCCGCTCGCCCGCGCCCTCGCCCGGAAGGTGAGCCCCACATGACCACCACCCCCCACCCCGGGCGCCCCGCACCCGGCCCCGCCGCCCACCCCGGGCCCCGCCCCGCGCCCGACCCCGCACCCCGCCTCAGGCTGGGCTACGGCACCAACGGCCTGACCGACCTGCGGCTCGACGAGGCCCTCGGTCTGCTCGCCGACCTCGGCTACGACGGCGTCGGCCTGACCCTCGACCACATGCACCTCGACCCGCTGGCGCCTGACCTGGCCGCCCGCACCGCCCGGGTCGGCCGGCGGCTGGCCTCCCTCGGACTCGGTGTCACCGTCGAGACCGGCGCCCGCTACGTCCTCGACCCGCGCCGCAAGCACGGCCCGTCACTGCTCGACCCGGACCCCGAGGACCGGGCCGCCCGCACCCGGCTCCTGCTACGAGCCGTCAGGGTCGCGGCCGACCTCGACGCACACGCCGTGCACTGCTTCAGCGGCACCGTCCCCGCGGACACCCCGCCCGACGAGGCCTGGAAGCGGCTCACCACATCCCTCACCCCCGTCCTGGAAGCCGCGGACGCCGCCCGCGTCCCCGTCGCCGTCGAACCCGAACCGGGTCACCTCCTCGCCACCCTCGACGACTTCCACCACCTGCGCGGACTCCTCGGAGCGCCCGCGCCCACCGTCCTGGGCCTCACCCTCGACATCGGCCACTGCCAGTGCCTCGAACCCCTCCCTCCCGCCGACTGCCTGAGGGCCGTCGCCCCCTGGGTGCACCACGTCCAGATCGAGGACATGCGCCGCGGTGTCCACGAACACCTGCCGTTCGGCGACGGGGAGATCGACTTCCCACCCGTCCTCGCCGCTCTCGCCGACCTCACAGCCGCCGGCTACGCGGGGCTCACCGTCGTCGAACTGCCCCGGCACTCCCACGCCGGCCCCGAACTCGCCCGCACCTCCCTCTCCTTCCTGCGGCAGGCGGCCCCGGCATGCTGACCGGCGCCGCCCGCATCTGGCTGGACTCGGCCCTCACCGAAGCCGCCGCCCGCACCCCCGCCTGGGAAACGCACTTCGTCACCGCCGGACGTCACTGCGACCCCACCCACGCGGACTCCGCCCGCACCCTCCTTCTCCGGACGGCCGCCGCCGACCCCGCCACCCTCACCCGCCTCTACCACCACGGCGCCGCCGCCGAGCGACGCGCCGTCCTCCTGGCGCTGCCCTCCCTCGTCCCCGGCCCCGAGGCCGTCCCCCTCGTCGAGGACGCCCTGCGCACCCACGACACCACCCTCATCGCCGCCGCCCTCGGCCCCTACGCCGCCACCCACCTCACCCCCCACACCTGGCGCCACGCCCTGCTGAAGTGCCTCTTCACCGGCGTCCCCGTCACCGCCGTCGCCGGCCTCGCCGAGCGCTCCGCCGGGGACACCGAACTCGCCCGGATGCTCGCCGACCACGCCGCCGAACTCACCGCCGCGAGCCGGCCTCTCCCCGCCGACCTGTCCCGCGTCCTCGCCCTCACCACCGCCGCCGTCACCGCACCCGTCGAGGAGTCCTGATGCGCGTCTTCGACCCCCACATCCACATGACCTCGCGCACCACGGACGACTACCAGGCGATGTACGACGCCGGAGTCCGCGCTCTCGTCGAACCCTCCTTCTGGCTCGGCCAGCCCCGCACCTCGCCCGCCTCCTTCCTCGACTACTTCGACTCGCTCCTCGGCTGGGAACCCTTCCGCGCCGCCCAGTACGGCATCGCCCACCACTGCGCGCTCGCCCTCAACCCCAAGGAGGCCAACGACCCCCGCTGCACCCCCGTCCTCGACGTCCTGCCCCGCTACCTCGCCAAGGACGGCGTCGTCGCCGTCGGCGAGGTCGGCTACGACTCCCTGACCCCGGCCGAGGACGCCGCCCTCGCCGCCCAGCTCCAGCTGGCCGCCGACCACGGCCTGCCCGCCCTCGTCCACACACCCCACCGGGACAAGCTCACCGGTCTGCGCCGCACGATCGACGTCGTCCGCGAATCCGCGCTCGCCCCCGACCGTGTGCTCCTCGACCACCTCAACGAGACCACCGTCAAGGAGGCCGCCGACAGCGGCGCCTGGCTCGGCTTCTCCGTCTACCCCGACACCAAGATGGACGTCGACCGGATGGTCGCGATCCTCCGGAACCACGGGACCACCCGCGTCCTCGTGAACTCGGCGGCCGACTGGGGGAGGAGTGACCCCCTCAAGACCCGCGCGGTCGGCGACGCCATGCTCGCCGCCGGATTCACGGACGACGACGTCGACCAGGTCCTGTGGCGCAACCCCGTCGCCTTCTACGGCCTCAGCGGACGCCTCCGGCTCGACCTGCCCACCCCCCAGGTCCTGCACGAGGGCAACTCCCTCCTCCGCGGCGGGGAATGAGGCGCCACGCATGCGCTTCCGGCACCCCGACGGTTCCACCGTCCACCTCGCGTATTGCACGAACGTCCACCCGGCGGAGACCCTCGACGGCGTCCTCGCCCAGCTCCGCGACCACTGCGAGCCCGTCCGCCGCCGCCTCGGCCGCGACCGGATCGGCATCGGCCTCTGGCTCGCCCGCGCAGCCGCCCACACGCTGACCGCCGACCCCGCCTCGCTCCGCGCACTGCGTATCGAACTCGACCGTCGCGGCCTCGAAGTGGTCACGCTGAACGGCTTCCCCTATGAGGGTTTCGGCGCCGACGAAGTCAAACACCGGGTCTATCAGCCCGACTGGACCCGCCCCGAACGCCTCGCCCACACCACCGACCTCGCCCGTCTCCTCGCCGCGCTCCTCCCCGAGGACGTCGGTGAGGGCTCCGTCTCCACCCTGCCCCTCGCCTGGCGCACCCCCTTCGACGCCCGGGCCGCCGCCACCGCCCGCACGGCCCTGACCACGCTCGCTGCGCGCCTCGACGCGCTCCAGGACCTCACCGGACGAAGCATCCGGATCGGCCTCGAACCGGAGCCCGGCTGCACCGTCGAAACGGTCGCCGACGCCGTCACCGCGCTCACCGACGTACCGCGCCACCGCATCGGTGTCTGTCTCGACACCTGCCACCTCGCGACCTCCTTCGAAGATCCCCGTACCGCCCTCGACGCGCTCACCGCCGCCGGCATCACCGTCCCCAAGGCGCAGCTCTCCGCCGCGCTCCATGCCGAACACCCGCACCTTCCCGAGGTCAGGGCCGCGCTCGGCGCCTTCGCCGAGCCCCGCTTCCTCCACCAGACCCGTACGAGGACCGCCGCCGGACTGAGGGGAACCGACGACCTCCCCGAAGCCCTCACCGGAGCCGACGTCGATCGCGCACCCGATCACGCATCCGGTCGCACCCCAGGCACCGCCACCGCCACCGGAACCGCCATCAGCACCGGCCTCCCCGACGCGACGCCCTGGCGCGCCCACTTCCACGTCCCCCTCCACGCCCCGCCCGCGCCTCCTCTCACCTCCACGCTTCCCGTCCTCCAGGAGACCCTCGCCCTCCTCGTCGGCGGACCCCGCCCGCTCACCCGGCACCTGGAGGTCGAGACCTACACCTGGCAGGCCCTGCCTGCGGACCGGCGCCCCCGCACGCGGGCCCGGCTCGCGGAGGGCATCGCCGCCGAACTGACCCTGGCCCGCGACCTGCTGACCGACCTCGGTCTCAAGGAACTGCCGTGAAGGAACCGTCCCTGAAGGAACCGTCATGAGCGACACCGCGCCACCCGCCCCGCCCACTCCTCTCCTCGTGCTCGACGTCGTCGGCCTCACCCCGCGGCTCCTCCACCACATGCTCCACCTCACCGCTCTCGCCCGCGCCGGATCCCAGGCCCCGCTCTCCACCGTCCTTCCCGCCGTCACCTGCAGCGCCCAGACCACCTTCCTGACCGGCACGCTCCCCGCCGAGCACGGCATCGTCGGCAACGGCTGGTACTTCCGCGAGCTCGGCGACGTCCTCCTCTGGCGTCAGCACAACGGCCTCGTCTCCGGAGACCGCCTCTGGGACGCGGCCCGCCGTGCCCACCCCGGCTACACCGTCGCCAACATCTGCTGGTGGTACGCGATGGGCGCCGATACCGACATCACCGTCACCCCCCGCCCCGTCTACTACGCCGACGGCCGCAAGGAACCCGACTGCTACACCCGGCCCCCGGCCCTCCACGACGAACTCACCGCGGAACTGGGCACCTTCCCCCTCTTCCACTTCTGGGGTCCCGGAGCCGACCTCGTCTCCAGCCGGTGGATCATCGACGCCACCCGCCACATCCTCCGCACCCGCCGCCCGAACCTCGCCCTCTGCTACCTCCCACACCTCGACTACGACCTTCAGCGCTACGGGCCCGACGACCCGCGCTCCTTCCGGGCCGCCGCGGCACTCGATACCGCCCTCGCCCCGCTCCTCGCCGACGCCCGCGCCGAAGGACGCACGGTCGTCGCCCTCTCCGAGTACGGCATCACCCGGGTCGACCGGCCCGTCGACATCAACCGTGCGCTGCGCCGTGCCGGGCTGCTGGAGGTCCACACCCAGGACGGCATGGAGTACCTGGACCCCATGACCTCCCGGGCCTTCGCCGTCGCCGACCACCAGACCGCGCACGTCTACGTCCGCCGCCCCGAGGACCTGCCGGCCGTCCGGGAAGCCCTCACGGAGCTTCCCGGCGTCGAACGCCTCCTCGATGACGAGGGAAAGAAGGAACACGGCCTCGACCACCCGCGGTCAGGAGAGCTCGTCGCCCTCGCCGAGCCCGACGCCTGGTTCACGTACTACTACTGGCTCGACGCCGCTCGCGCGCCGGATTTCGCCCGGCTCGTCGAGATCCACCGAAAGCCCGGCTACGACCCCGCCGAACTCTTCATGGACCCGTTCGATCCGTACGTCCGGCTCAAGGCGGCCAGAGAGATCGCCCGCAAGCAGCTCGGCATGCGCTACCGGCTCGCGGTCGTCCCTCTCGACCCCTCACCTATTCGCGGCAGCCATGGCCGCCTCCCCACGAGCGATGACGAAGGTCCGCTCATTCTGTGCTCCACCCCCCGCGCCGTGAGCGGCCGCGTCGCGGCCACCGATGTGAAGTCCCTGCTGCTCCGACTGGCCGGACTCGCCTGAGGCGCATACCGCCGACCGCCGAACCGACTCCAGTGAAACAGCCCGCACCGACACCAGAGGAGTTATCCACAGATGAATCGCACTCGCCGTACGGAAGCCACCGACCCCGAGCTCTCCCACCGGCTCAGCAGGCGCAACATGCTCGGCGTCGCCGCCGGCGCGACCGCCGCCGCCTTGCTGGGCGCGGCGGCCACCCCCGCCGCCGCCGCCGCCGCGGCGGCCGGGGGCTCGTCGGCAGGTTCCGTCACCCCCGATTCCCGCGGCGCGGGCCACGGCCGCCCCGTCCTGCCGCCCGGCCGTCTCGGCATCCAGCTGTACTCCCTGCGCGACAAGATCGCCGCCCTCGGCTTCGCCGCCGTCTTCGCCGAGCTGCGGAGGTTCGGCTACGACGAGGTCGAGTACGCCGGCTACACCCAGGGCGTCGGCGGCCCCCTCACACTCGCCGAACTCAAGCGCCTCACTCGTGACCACGGGCTGCGCGGCATCGGCAGCCACGTCGGCTATCACGCGGACGACCCCGGTGCGTACACCTTCGCCCAGAACCTCGACCGGGTGCTCGACGACGCCGCGGCCCTCGGGCTGCCCCACATAGGAACCGCCTCCGGACCCTGGCGCTACGGCGCCACCGTCGACGGCTGGAAGCGCTGCGCCGAGGAGTTCAACCGGTTCGGTGCGGAGGCGCGGAAGCGGGGCATGAAGTTCTACCAGCACAACCACTCCGAGGAGTTCTCCTTCGCCACCGACCGCCCCGACGTGCGGCTCTACGACGTCCTCCTCGCCGAGACCGACCCTGACCTCGTCCACCTGGAGATGGACGTCTTCTGGGCGTACGTGGGTCAGTACCGCTACTCGAGGCGTCCGGACGGCACCCCCGCGCCGTTCGACCCGCTCGACTACGTCCTCGCGCAGCCCCACCGCTACCCGCTGTTCCACGTCAAGGACGGCGACCGCGACGACTCCGCTGTTCCCTACGGCTACCGCATGACCGACGTCGGGGACGGGGACATCGACTACCGGCGGTTCATCTCGGCGGTCAACCGCACCCGCCACGGCCGGCACGCCCACCACTGGCAGGCCGAGCGGGACAACCCGGTCGACTCGCTCGACTTCGCCCGCAGGTCCAGCGCCCACCTCCACTCTCTGCGCGAGAAGGGCCGCTGACCCGCCTTTCGGGCCCCTCGCGAGAGGGGCCCGGAAGGGTGTCGTTACTTTCCGTGCGCGATCAGGAACCATCAGTGCGCACCATCGGGCAATTCGGACTGGATCTTGATGGTGTCGCCTGCTCCACCCCGCTGACCACGGAAAACCCTGGTGAAGGGCACCTCAAACCCCTGGTAGAGTTATCTCTGTCGCCGCGGGGAAAACCCCAAAACGACAAACACCTAGTCCGGGTGGCGGAATGGCAGACGCGCTAGCTTGAGGTGCTAGTGCCCTTTATCGGGCGTGGGGGTTCAAGTCCCCCCTCGGACACCGAAGAGAAGTGCCGGTCGATCTCGTATCGACCGGCACTTCTCGTTTTCCACAGGTGGCCGATCGGCTCCGGCCGCGATGCAGGCCGAGAACTATCCTGGGGGCGTGATCGAGAACATTCCCCCTTGTCCGCAGTGCTCCAGCGAGTACACGTACGAGATGAACAACCTGGTGGTCTGCCCCGAGTGCGGCCACGAGTGGGTCCCGGCCGCCGAAGGCACGACGGACGGCGCCGGTGCGGCCTCGCCGGGCGAGCGCGTGATCAAGGACGCCGTCGGCAACGTGCTCAACGACGGCGACACGGTGACCGTGGTCAAGGCCCTCAAGGTCAAGGGCAACCCCTCCGGCATCAAGGCGGGCACCAAGGTGCGCAACATCCGCCTCGTCGACGGTGTCGACGGCCATGACATCGACTGCCGGATCGACGGCTTCGGCGCGATGCAGCTCAAGTCCAGCGTGGTCAAGAAGGTCTGACCCGAAGCCCCCGCACCTGCCCGGTATGCGGGGGTTCTGCGCCCGCCCTAGGCTGGTTTGATCGCACGTCGCGGGTCGAGCGGCGGAGGCGCCCATGGTGAACGGAAGCACCCCCGGACGGAATTCCCGAGGCAGTGGCGAGCCGCCGGGCAGGGCCCATCGGGCCGGGGGCCCGGCGAGGCGAGCCCGACCACGCCGACCGCCCGCGCCCCGGATCCCGCCGCCGGAGTGCTCGCCTTCGGAGCGACGCATCGGTACGAGGACGGGGTCGAGGTCGCGGTCTCCGCGCCCGTCAGGTTCACGCCGTCCGCTGCGGCGGCCGGGTACCGGGCGGGGCACACCGCCGTGACCGTGCAGGTCACCGTGCGTAACGGGGGCGGTGAGCGGCTTGAGCTCGCGCTGGTGCAGGTCTCCGCCCGGGACGGCGACGGGCGGGAGGCCGTGCGGATCTTCGATACCGAGCCCGATCTGGGGCTCGGGCTCACAGGCGATCTGCTACCCGGACGGAAGGCCGTCGCGGCGTACGGTTTCGATGTACCGCCGGGGGAGGTTGCCGTGCTCGACGTCGAGGTGAGGGTCGGTTTCGGGATGCCCTCCGCCTTCTGGGGCGGGGCATCCGGTGATCGGTAAGAGCTGCTAGGCAGCCTTGCGGGCTACCACCAGACGGCAGTGCGGGCTGCCGTCCTCTCGTCTGCCCAGGGACTCGATCGGGGTCAGGGAGACCTCGAAGCCGGCTTCCTTCAGGCGGGTGCGGACGTCCTGGAGGCGGAAGGTGCGGTAGTACATGACGAAGCGCGGGTGCCACACCGCGTTCCGGACGCGCATCGTGGCGTCGAAGCCCCACAGGGTCCAGTAGAGGCGCGAGCCGACCCGGGGTGGGGCCGGGAGGGGGAAGGCGAAGGTGCCGCCGGGGCGGAGTGAGGCGTGGACCTGGGCGAAGAGGGTGCGCTGGGCGTCCGGGACGAAGTGTCCGAAGGCGCCGAAGCTGACGGCCAGGTCGAAGGCCGGGGCGAAGGGCAGGGCCAGGGCGTCCGCGCGGACCAGGGTGGCCGCGGGGTGGGCGCGGCGGGCCCGGGTCAGCATGCCCGTGCTGAAGTCGACGCCCGTGACGCGGCCCGCGCACACGGAGCGGAGGACGTCGAGTCCGGCGCCGGTGCCGCAGCAGACGTCGAGTCCCGAGTCGAAGGGGCCGAGCTCTTCCAGGGTGTCGGCCACCGCGGTCAGGAGGCGGTCGGAGGTGCGGAATGGGGTCGCGTCGAACTTGTTCGCGAGCAGGTCGTAACCGTGCTCGACCGAGGAGAGGGCCTGGACGGTCAGCTCGCGGAGGCTGGGGCCCTGCGGGGTGAACATGGTCCCGAGCCTATGCCGTCACCGGCCCCGAGCGTCAGAGCGCACTGCGTACGGGGGGCGCCGGGGGCGCGGACCACGCGGGGGCGATGCCCGTCAGCTGGCAGGTGAGCAGGTAGAGGGGGATCGGCGGCGTGTAGGGGGAGGTGCCGTCGGGGTGGTGGACGAGGCGGGGGCCGCGGTCCGGGACCTCGGCGCCTCGCGCGTAGCAGGCGGGCAGTGGCCAGGTCAGGTCCAGGTCGGAGCCGGCCGGGACGAGCCACCACCACCAGTCGGCGTCGGCGTAGACGCAGCCCTTGGCGGGGAGGCGGGAGAGGATCTTGAAGCCGAAGCGGGCGGGGACGCCGACGGCGTCGCAGCCGAGGCCGGTGCGCAGGCCGACGGGGACGTCCAGTCGGGTCGAGCCGAGGTCCGCGGAGTCGAGCGCGCTGGAGCCGGGTGACGTCGAGCCGAGGGTCCTGGTCCGCGGTCCCCTGGGGTCCGCTGCGTCGCGCTGGCGCGGGACGGGGGTGTTTTCCGGCGGTTTGCGGGCCGAGCGAGGGATCAGCAGGGTGGCCATCGACCTCAGCACGGTTCCCCCATGCCGTGGGCCAGCTCGGCCCAGACGATCTGCGCCGTGCCGTGGCCGGTGCGGTCGGCGCCCCAGGCGGTGCACAGCGCGTCGACTATGAGGAGTCCGCGGCCGCGTTCGTCCTCGCCGCAGTCGCGCATCCGCGGTCCGGCCGGGCCGCCCTCGTCCCGTACCGCTATGCGCAGGGTGTCCTCGCCCTCGCGTATCTCGCAGATCACCCGGGCGCTCGCGGTGTGGACGACGGCGTTGGTGACGAGTTCGGAGACGACGAGCGCGACCGTGTCGCGTATGCCGGGGCCGCAGCCCCAGAGAATGAGCCGCTCCTCCGCGAGCCGGCGGGCCCGCGCCACGGACGCCGTGAGGGCGGGGAGCTCGAAGGCGAAGCGGCGCACGGCGTCGCCCCGGGGATCGACCCGGGTATCGGCGCGCGTGTCGGTGTCGGTGTGGGGTTCTGGGCGCTGGGCCATGACTCGAGGGCTCATGAGACCTGAAGGCTGCGCGTTACCAGAAGCCACGACCGGTTCCTCACAACAGTGGGCAGGACTGCCGTACGGCGCTGCACCCGTGGCGCGGTGGCGCACGGCGGCAGCGTGTACTGGTTCACCGGAACACTGTCCTCCTGACTCGGACACTTGGCAAGTGGCACTCTGAAAATTGCAGAGTGCTGTGTTCTCTCTGGCTCGGCTTCGTGGCACACTCATCGAAACAGTGCGTCGGGGAGGTCTGAGAGTGAGCGAGCCGCGGTCCGCCCCCACGGTGGGACAGGTCGTTCTCGGCAGGCGGCTGCAGGATCTGCGCGAGCGGGCCGGCCTCAAGAGGGAAGAGGCCGCAAAGATCCTCCGAGTGGCCCCGGCCACCGTCCGACGCATGGAGACGGCCGAGGTCGCCCTGAAGGTTCCGTACGTACAACTCCTGCTGAAGGAGTACGGGATCACGGACGCCGAGGCGGAGGCCCTCGTCGCCCTCACGGAGGAGGCCAACCTCCCGGGTTGGTGGCAGCGGTTCCACGACGTGCTGCCCGGCTGGTTCTCCATGTACGTGAGCCTGGAGGGGGCGGCCAGCCTGATCCGGGCGTACGAACCCCAGTTCATCCCCGGTCTCCTGCAGACCGAGGCCTACGCCCGAGCCATTCTGCGCAGCGGGGCGGTCGGCGGCAGCGACGCGGCACGCCCCCAGGGCACCGCCGCGGCGGAGCGCGCCGAGGAGACCGAGCGGCATGTAGCCCTACGGATGGAGCGCCAGTCCCTGCTGACGCGGGAGGACGCCCCGAAGTTCTGGGTGATCATGGACGAGACGGTGTTCCGCCGACCGGTCGGTGACGGGCCCGAAGTGATGCGCGACCAGCTCGACCGGCTGCTCGAAGCGTCCGAGTCGCCGAACGTCACCCTGCAGATCGCGGAGTTCGCGTCCGGCCACCACCCCGGCACCTACGGACCGTTCGTCCTCTTCCGCTTCGCCATGCCCGAACTCCCGGACATGGTCTACAGCGAGTACCTGACCGGCGCCGTCTATCTCGACGCGCGCCCGGAGGTGGCTTCCCACCTCGAGGTCATGGACCGCATGGCGGCTCAGGCCGCGACTGCACAACGCACGAAGGAGATCCTCCGGGATCTCCGCAAGGAGCTGTGAATGGATCGCATATACAACGGCATGCCCGCCGCTGAGCTCGGTGCCGAAGGCTGGCACAAGCCCTGGAGCGGCGGGAACGGGGGCAACTGTGTGGAGGCCATGAAGCTGGCCGACGGCAGAGTCGCCGTGCGACAGTCCGCAGACCCTGAAGGACCCGCGCTCATCTACACCCACGGGGAGATCGCCGCTTTCATCCAGGGGGCCAAATCCGGTCACGCTGACTTTCTGCTCACCTGACCCTTCCGCCCCACCCGCTCCGTCGCGTAACTCTTGCTGCAGTGCCACCCGTTCGTCCCGACCAGGAGAGCCGATGACCCAGGACCCCGCATCCGTGAGGATCGACACCAGCAAGCCGCATCCCGCGCGGATGTACGACTGGTTCCTGGGCGGCAAGGACAACTACCCGGTCGACGAGGCGATGGCCCGGCAGCTGCTCACCGTCGACGCCCGGGGCCGCGACATGGCCCGCGTCAACCGGGCCTTCATGCACCGCGCCATCCGCTGGCTCAGCGCCCACGGCGTCCGCCAGTACCTGGACGTCGGTACGGGCATCCCGACCGAGCCGAACCTGCACCAGATCGCGCAGGACGCCGCACCGGAGTCCCGCATCGTCTACTGCGACAACGACCCGATCGTGCTCGCACACGCGGCCGCCCTGCTGCGCTCGACCCCGGAAGGGGCCACCGAGTACATCCAGGCGGACGCCCGCGACCCCGAGATCATCCTCGAAAGGGCCGGAAAGGTCCTTGATTTCGACCAGCCCATCGCGCTGTCGATGCTCGCCCTGCTGCACTTCGTCGGGGACGAGGACGGGGCCTACGAACTGGTCTCCAAGATCGTCGAGAAGCTCGCGCCGGGCAGCTACCTCGTCCTCTCGCACGTCACCGGGGACTTCGACCCGGAAGGCGCGGCGAAGGCGAGCGCCATGTACAAGGCGCGCGGGCTGACCCTGCGGCCCCGCTCGCGGGGCGAGCTCGCCGCGTTCTTCGACGGCATGGAGTTCGTCGAGCCGGGCGTCTCGCTCACCGCCGAGTGGCACCCGGAGCTGGGCGAGCCCGTCCCGGTCCAGGGCGACGACCCGATCCCCGGGTGGGCCGCCGTGGCCCGCAAGCCCTGACGGGATCTCTGAACAGAGCGGCGCGAAGGCCCGCGGACCGGAGGGTCCGCGGGCCTTCGTCCGCCCGCGTACGAGCCGCTCGGCAGCGCGCTCCGCACTATGCGGAGCCCGCGCCCTCTTCCCGTCGGTGCTTGACGAACTCGATCTTGGCGGGCGTGTCCGAGCCGGTGTCCGTCCGGCCTGCCGCCGTCCAGCCGCAGGCCTCGTAGAAGGCGATGGCGGCCGTGTTGCCGACGAAGGTCTCGAGACGGATGTCCCCGTACTCGGCGAACAGCACCTCCTCGGCCGCGGAGAGAAGGACCGCCCCGAGACCCCGCCGGTGGTGACGGACATCGATCATCATCAGGTCGACGGTCGGCCCTTCGAGAATCATCAGGCCCGCGATCCCGCCGTCCGCCTCCAGGCAGTGGACCCGCCCCTGCGCGAAATGGCTCGCGATGTGCTCGTCCGATGCGCCCGAACCGATGAACCAGTCGACACCCTCGTCGCCCAGGAACGAGCGGTAGCACGCGTCGATCGTGCGCCGGGCGAGCTCCTGAAGGGCCGCGAGGTCCTCAGGCAGAGCGGGGCGCACGACGACGTGCGACGGCTGTGACGACATGAGGACTCCAGGCTGTGGTGCGCGGACGGCCGGGTCAGTGTGCCAGTCGTCGTCGGCGACCGGGCCGGCCCTTCGGCCGTCGGCGACCGGGCCGGCCTGTCGGTCGCAGAGGACCGGGCGGCTCTACGGCTCTACCAGCGTCACGCGGAAGCTCCGGGGACGGCTCACGTTCCCGGCCGCGTCGATCGTGCGGTGCTCGATCGTGTGCGTGCCGTAGTCCGGGGTCGCGTCGTCCCAGGGCACCGCCCGGCTCCGGCCCAGCTTCCCGTACACGAGGCCGTCGATGACCGTGCCGCCCGGCGAGAAGAGGAAGGGTGCCGCGGCGTCCGTCGGCCAGCCGTAGTACGTGTACCAGCCGTCGCCGTCGACCCGGAACTGGCTCACCACGGCGCCGACCCGGTCGTCGCGCGCCGTCAGCCGCATCGTGAACGGCCCGTCGTATACGTACTCGACGGGCCGCCCGGGGCGACGGACGGTCCGCAGCGGCGTGGACAGTTCGTACGAGGACGTCGCAGGACGGGCGTCGACCGTCCAGGCCAACTCCTCGGCCGTGCCCGGGATACGGGCCGTCAGCGTGTGCGTCCCGGGCCTGAGGTCCAGCGAACCCAGGTCCAGGTCACGGTCGTTGCGACCGGCGGGGTGGACGGGGCGGCCGTTCAGGCGCCAGTGCACGGCCGGGGTGCGGTCCGTCGGGTGCGTGGTGTCCGCGTGGACGACCGACCGCGCGCCGACCGCATCCCCCGTGGGGGTGTGCCCGGTGAACGCCGGCTCCACCGGCGTCTTCCGGGTGGTGAGCGAGGTGTCCACGGTCCAGTCGACCGTGCGGGTGAGCGCCGTCGAGGCGCGGACCGCCGGGTCGCGCACGAAGGGCGTCGGGTCGGTGACCGTCGCCGTGAGCGTGTGCGTGCCGGGGGAGAGGGTCAGCTTCCGAAGGTCGAGGGTGCGCGCGCCGCGGGTGGTGAGGGTGCGGCCGTCCAGCCGCCAGGTCACGGCGAGTTCACCGCCGACAGGGTGCAGGGTGTCCACCCACACGGTCCGGTCCGCGCCGATCGGCGCGGTGTCGGGCGTGTGGTCCTGGATCAGGCTGACCTTTGCGGAGATCGCCCGGACCATCACCTCGCGCTCCACCTGGTCGAAGGCGTAGCCGAGGGTCTTCATCAGGGAGTGCCGGCTGGGGCGCCAGACGCCCTTCGTGCTGTACAGGCCGCCCTCGTGGCGGCCGATGAGCCCGCCCGACTCGCTCTCCTCGCCGATCCAGCGCCACCACTTCGCCCGCTGCTCCCGCATCTGATTTTCCGTCAGGAGCGTGTGGTGGGCGGAGGCGGGCTCCGGTCCCGTGTAGGTCTCGCCCGGCACGCCGCGGCCGTAGTAGTCGTACTCGTCCTGGAGACCGCCGAGCGAGTGGCCTATCTCGTGCGGGGTGATGAGGGAGGAGAGGGCGTTGCCGCCGGACGCCGTCGCGTAACTGCCGCCCGCCCCGCCGTAGGTGGAGCTGTGGGCGAGGGCCACGATCTGCCGGTTGGCGCGGTGCGTGCCCGGGACGAGGTCGGCGAGCGCGCCGGCCTTCGCGCTGTCGACGGTGAGGAGCCGCTGCACGCTGGAGGGGTTGCAGCCGCCCCAGAAGCCCATGTCGAGCGCGGTGTCACGGGCGGGCGACGACAGTCCGGGGTCGCAGTCGACGCCCGATTCGGCCGAAGGGGCCTCCACCGCCCACACGTTGATGTACGAGCGGTACGAGGCGAAGGGCTCGATGCTCCACAGCGTGTTCAGATGCCCTTCGAGGTCGGCCCGAAAGGCGGGCATCTCGGCGGCGGTGTAGCCGTCACCCATGAAGACCAGATTGAACCGTCGGTCCGCAGGGCCGGTCGTCTGGACGGGGACGACGACCGGTCCGTCGGCCGTCGTCGGGGTCTCGGCCGCCGCCGGCCCCGTGCCCACGAGTCCGACGGCCAGCAGACAGGACGCGACGAGGCGGGCCAGGCCTCTCCGTGCTCCCTTGCGACGCTGTGAGGTCATGGGGCGCGAGCCTAGGCCGCGCCCCCGATCCCGTAAAGGTGTTCGCCGGCCGTACGCCGGACGTGCGGCAGTCGTACGCCGGACGCACGGCGGTCGTACGGCAGCCGTACGCGGCCGTACCGCTCCACTGCTGTCCCGTGAACGCCCCCCGTCGGTTCAGCGCCGCAGATAGGCGAGGCCCGCGTGGGCCGTCGTGTAGTTCTCCACGAGCCTCTTGGCCACCGAGACCGAGTCGACGAGCGGATGCAGCGCGAAAGCCTTGACCGCCGTCGCCCGCGAGCCGCTCTCCGCCGCCGCGAGCACCTCCCGCTCCACCGCCTTCACCGCGGTCACGAGACCGACGGCGTGGTACGGCAGCGGGGACACCGACACCGGATGCGCGCCGTTCGCGTCCACGAAGCAGGGGACCTCGATCACGGCGTCCGCGTCGAGCGCGGCCAGCGTGGAGCCGTTGCGGACGTTGAGGATCAGCGTGGTCCGCTCGTCGCGTGCGACCGCCCGCATGAGGGCGAGCGCCACCATCTCGTAGCCGCCCGACTCCAAGTCCTCCTCGTCGCGTTCGCCGATGCCGGCGGCCTCGCGGTTGGCGGCCATGTACGTGGCCTCGCGGTCGGCGAGCGTCCGGTGCCAGGTGTCCAGGGCGGGAGTGTCCGGCTTGCCCATCTCCTCGTAGAAACCGGCCTGCTGGTCACGCAGATAGGCCCCGCGGGTGCGCTCCGCGGTCCGATAGGCGTGCACCGCCTCGCGGTTGAAGTAGTAGTAGTGCAGGTACTCGTTGGGCACGGCCCCGAGCGAGCGCAGCCACTCCGGGCCGAACAGCCTGCCCTCCTCGAAGGAGCCGAGCGCCTGCTCGTCGGCGAGGAGCCGGGGGAGTTCGTCGCGCCCGCCGACCCGCAGACCGCGCAGCCAGCCCAGGTGGTTGAGGCCCACGTAGTCGATCCACGCCTCGTCCGGGTCCGCGCCGAGGGCACGGGCGACGCGACGGCCCAGGCCGACGGGGGAGTCGCAGATGCCGACGACCCGGTCGCCGAGGATCCGGGACATGGCCTCCGTCACGAGCCCGGCCGGGTTGGTGAAGTTGATGACCCAGGCCTCGGGGGCCAGTTCGGCGACCCTGCGGGCGATGTGCTCCGCGACGGGCACGGTCCGCAGACCGTACGCGATCCCGCCCGCACCCACGGTCTCCTGCCCGAGCACCCCCTCGGCGAGCGCGATCCGCTCGTCCGCGGCCCTGCCCTCCAGGCCGCCGACCCGGATCGCGGAGAACACGAAGTCCGCCCCGCGCAGAGCCTCGTCGAGATCCGTCGTCGCCGCCACCACCGGCGCGTCCGGCACCCCTTCGCCCTGCTCCAGGAGCACCCTGGCGATGGCCGAGAGGCGGCCCTCGTCGAGGTCGTACAGGGTGACGTGGGTGACCCGCCCCTCGGCATGGTCGCCGAGGAGGGCGCCGTACACCAGCGGCACCCGGAATCCGCCGCCTCCGAGAATCGTCAGTTTCATGCCCGTACGCTACTCGGGCGCACCCGGCCGACAGCGGGACGACGGGCGGTCGTCCACGACGGTGTCCACATGCCGGGCGCACCGCGAGCCCTCGGCCGACCAGCGCGCCGCGAGCCTCGGCCGACCAGCGCGTCACGAGCCCTCGGCCGACCAGCGCGTCGCAAGCCCTCGGTAGATCAGCGCGTCACGAGCCATCGGTGGATCGGAAGGTCACGGGCCCCCGGCCGACCGGCGCGTCACGGGCCGAGATCGGCTGATCGCCGCCTGGGGGAGAATGGCGGCATGTCCCGACGCAAGACCCGCCCGACCCGTAAGTCCCCGGCCCCCGCCGCCCCGGCCGTCACCGCGGACTCCCCCTGCCCCTGCGGCCTCGACGCCACGTACGGCGCGTGCTGCGGCCGGTTCCACAGCGGCACGGCGGGCACGGCGCCGACGGCCGAGCTGCTCATGCGGTCCCGCTACAGCGCCTTCGTCGTCCGCGACGAGGCCTACCTGCTGCGCACCTGGGCGCCGGAGACCCGTCCCGGCGAGGTCGACTTCGACCCGGCGCTCCGCTGGACCGGCCTGGAGATCCTGGCGGCCACCGACGGCACCGCCTTCCACCAGCACGGCACCGTCACCTTCGCGGCGGGTTACGTGCACGGCGGCGAGACCGGCGCGATGCGCGAGCGGAGCCGCTTCGCCCGCCACGAGGGCGCCTGGGTGTACGTGGACGGCGACGTCGGCGAGTAGCTGCCGGTGACTGATCCCGGACGTCCGGCGCCGCTGATGCCCGAGGTCACCCGGACACCGCGTCGCCGCGGCCACTGGGTCACCGGGCCGCCGGGTCACCGCGTCGCCGGGCCGCGGGTCATCGCGTCACCGGGCCGCCAGGCTGCCGGGTCACCGAGCCACCGCGCCAACCAGCCGCCAGGCCGCGGGTAACCGGACCACCGCGCCACCGGGCACGCCGGGCGGCCGCGTCACCGAGCCAGCCCGTCACCCCGTCACCTCGTCACCGACACCGTCCGGTCCTCCGACTCCCGTCTCGGAAGTCCGGTCGCCAGGTCCTCGGCGACGACCCTCTTCGCGATGGCGTCCGTCGCCACCCGCAGCTCCGGGCCGCTGGGCCGGCCGCGTTCCTGCTCGATCCGGTCGGAGAGCCAGTCGCCCCAGGCCCGGGCGATCACCGTCGCCTCGCGCTCACCCGCCGGGGTGTGCGAGATCAGATTGCCGTCCCGGGTGAGGAACCCCTCGTCGACCATTCTGTCGAAGACCGGCAGCAGTACCTCGGGCGGCACCCGACGGCCGGCCGCGATCAGGCCGAGGCTCGCGTGTCCGACGGTCCGCGTGTAGAGCTCGACCTGCATCACCGCCCAGGCGCCCGCCGTGTCGAGCCGGGTGTCGGAGGCGCGGACGATCCCCCGTGCGGTGTCGAGGTCGATGCGCCGCAGGAGCCGCCCGACGGAGAGTTCGAGGAGCTTGGCCGAGTCGCCGGACGACGTGGGCGAGGCGAAGCCCTCGCCCATGTCCGGCGCGCCGGCACGGGCCGAGTCGCGGAGCTTCACCTGCTTGAGGAAGAGCGCCACGACGAACCCTACGGCGGCGACGGGCACCGTCCACAGGAAGACGGTGTGGAGCGTGTCCGCGTAGGCGTGCACGATCGGTTCCGCGACCTCGTCCGGCAGGCCGTGCACCCCCGCCGGGCTCTGCGCGGCCTGTGCCAGACCGGCCGGATCGATGCCGAGGCTGCCGGCGACGGCCGCCGCCTCGCCGACCCCCGCCGCGAGGTTGGGCTTGAGGGAGTTGACGTAGATCGTGCCGAAGACGGCCGTGCCGAAGGAGCTGCCGAGGGTACGGAAGAAGGTGACGCCCGAGGTCGCGGTGCCGAGGTCGGCGTAGTCGACGGTGTTCTGCACGGCGATGGTCAGGACCTGCATGCACAGGCCGATGCCGGTGCCGAGCACGAACATGTACAGCGACGCCAGCCAGGTGCTGGTCTCCGGCCCCATGAGCGAGAGCAGATAGAGGCCGACGCCCATCACGAAGCAGCCCGCGATGGGGAAGATCCGGTAATGGCCCGTCTTGCTGACGACGTTGCCGCTGAAGACCGAGGCGATGAGGAGCCCGATGACCATGGGCAGGGTCCGGATGCCGGAGACGGTGGCCGAGTCCCCGTCGACGTACTGGAGGTAGGTCGGCAGGAAGGTCATCGCGCCGAGCATCGCGAAGCCGACGACGAAGCTCAGCACGGAGCAGACGGTGAAGACCGGGTTGGCGAACAGCCGCATGGGCAGCATGGGTTCGGGCGCCCGGGTCTCCACCCAGCAGAACAGGCCGAGGGCGACGATGCCGCCGACGAAGAGCCCGATGATGACCCCGGACGTCCACGCGTACTCGTTGCCGCCCCAACTGGTCGCGAGGATCAGCGCGCTGGAGCCGACGGCGACGAACGCGATGCCTGCGTAGTCGATGACGGGGCGGGTCGCGGAGCGTACGGAGGGGATCGTGCGGGCGGCGGCGATCACGACGAGGATGGCGATGGGGACGTTGACGTAGAACGCCCACCGCCAGCTCAGGTGGTCGGTGAACAGACCGCCGAGGAGCGGGCCGATGACCGTGGAGACACCGAACACGGCCCCGATCGCGCCTTGGTACTTGCCGCGTTCGCGCAGCGGGATCACATCGGCGATGAGGGCCATCGAGGTGACCATGAGACCGCCGGCGCCGATGCCCTGGAGACCGCGCCAGACGATCAGGAGCGTCATGTTCGTGGCGAGCCCGCAGAGGAACGAGCCGGTGATGAAGACGACCGCCGAGATCTGGAAGATCACCTTGCGGCCGAAGAGGTCGCCGAACTTGCCGACGAGGACGGTCGCGACGGTCTCGGCGAGCAGATAGGCCGTGACCACCCACGACATGTGCGCGGCGCCGCCGAGATCCGAGACGATCGTGGGCAGGGCGGTGCCGACGATCGTCTGGTCGAGGGCGGCGAGGAGGACGCCCAGCATGATCGTGCCGAACACGATGTTGCGGCGGCGCTTGTCGAGCACGGGTGGTTGGGTGGCGGCCGGGGGCGCGGGCACTGCGTCGCTGGTCGTGGTCACCTTCGCAGCGTCACACCGCCACCGGCCTCGTGCATGCGGGGGACGGCCGGACAGGTGTACTGGATCAGGGGGTGACGGGCAGCTGGGGGTGGTGCTTGGCAAGGATCTTATTGGCCCGTGCCAGCGCCGCGAGGGCGTGCTCGCGGTCCGCCCGGTCCTCCGCGCACAGCGGCCCACGGAACCGGTACACCTCGCGCGCCGCGCAGTCCGCGTCGACCTCGGCCTGGAGGACGTGCAGCGGGAGACAGGCGCCGATCAGTGCGGCCACGCTGTCGGGGATCGGGACGGGGACGAGGGGTGAGGGCGAGGCGATCACGGGTCAGTCCTTGTGGGTGCGGGGAGGGTGCGGAGTGTCTCCTCCTCCAATACGTACCGGATCGCGGTACGGGTTCCGGCACGGGGTTGTCGCGACGGTGTGACGACGGGAGGCCCCGGGAGCGGGGAAGGCGGACGCCGGGGGAGCGGGGGGCGTGAGGGTGGCCGGCGCCGCCGGCGGAGTTCCCGCAGGTGCGGGGGTGGTCGGCGGCTCGCGTGCGGGGCGGCGACCTCTTGTCGTCGACAGGACGTTCGGCGAATGTCCTGTCGGTGGCAGGGTGTTGGAGAGATCATCGAGGCCGCGGAATGTGAACCATCTCACTCGCCGTTCCGACGGCTTCCGCCCGCGGCCCTTCCGTGCGTGCGCGATGTGCGGGACGCATCCGCTGCGAGCGCCGCATCCGCTGCGAGCGCCGCATCCGCTGCGAGCGCCGCATCCGCTTCGCGCGCCGCATCCGCTTCGCGCGCCGCGTCAGAAAACGATCCTCGTGTCCTACGAGAGGATCTCGGCCAGGTCGTACGAGACGGGCTCGTCCAACTGACCGTACCCGCAGGACTCCGGCGTCCGGTCCGGGCGCCAGCGCTTGAACTGGGCCGTGTGCCGGAAGCGGTCGCCCTCCATGTGGTCGTACCCGACCTCGCACACCCGCTCCGGCCGCAGGGCCACCCACGACAGGTCCTTCTTGCCCGACCAGCGGCTCGGCGCACCCGGCAGTCGGGCCCCCTCGTGCGCGGACTCGTTTGTCCAGGCCGCCCACGGGTGCCCGTCCGGCGGATCCATCCGCAGCGGCTCCAGCTCCTCGATCAGCTCGGCGCGCCGGGCGGCGGTGAAGGCCGCGCACACGCCGACGTGCTGGAGGACGCCCCCGTCGTCGTACAGACCGAGCAGCAGCGATCCGACCACCGGCCCGCTCTTGTGGAAGCGGTAGCCGGCCACGACCACATCGGCCGTCCGCTCGTGCTTGATCTTGTACATGAGGCGGGCGTCCGGCCGGTACGGCAGGTCGAGCGGCTTGGCGATCACCCCGTCGAGCCCCGCGCCCTCGTACTGCTCGAACCAGCGGGCGGCGACCTCGGCGTCCCGGGTCGCGGGCGCCAGGTGGACCGGGGCGTCGACCCCGTCGAGGGCCCGCTCCAGGGCCGCCCGTCGCTCGCTCAGCCCCACCTCCAGCAGCGAATCGTCCCCGAGGGCGAGCAGGTCGAAGGCGACGAACCGCGCCGGAGTGGTCTCCGCGAGCATGCGGACCCGGGAGTCCGCCGGATGGATCCGCTCGCTGAGCCGGTCGAAGTCGAGGTGGCCGTCGTGCTCGATCACGATCTCGCCGTCCACCACGCAGCGCTCCGGCAGCCGGGCCGCGAGCGCCTCGACCAGCTCGGGGAAGTACCGGGTCAGCGGCTTGCCGGTACGGCTCCCGATGACGAGCTCCGGCCCGTCGCGGTGGACGATCGCGCGGAACCCGTCCCACTTCGCCTCGTACTGCATCCCGGGCGGAATCTTCTTCACGGACTTGGCGAGCATCGGCTTCACGGGCGGCATCACCGGCAGATCCATAGGGTCGATTGTCCGGTATGCGGGACTTGTCGGCGAACCCTAGGCTGGCCCGCATGGCAGGCAAGGCGGCAGCGGTGGAACTCGAAGTCGGCGACCGGACCGTACGCGTGTCCAATCCGGACAAGGTGTACTTCCCCGAACCCGGATACACGAAGCTCGACATGGTCAGCTACTACCTGGCCGTGGGCGACGGCATCACCCGCGCGCTGCGGAACCGGCCCACCACCCTGGAGCGCTACCCCGACGGGGTGACCGGCGAGTCCTTCTTCCAGAAGCGCGCCCCCAAGTACCTCCCCGACTGGATCCCGACGGCCCACATCACCTTCCCCAGCGGCCGGTCGGCCGACGAGATGTGCCCCACCGAACCGGCAGCCGTGCTCTGGGCCGCCAACCTCGGTGCCGTCACCTTCCACCCCTGGCCGGTACGGCGCGAGGACACCGACCACCCCGACGAGCTCCGAATCGACCTCGACCCCCAGCCCGGCACGGAGTACGCCGACGCCGTCCGCGCCGCCCACGAGCTGCGTTCCGTCCTCGACGAGCACGGGCTGCGCGGCTGGCCGAAGACCTCGGGCGGCCGGGGGCTGCACGTCTTTGTCCCGATCACACCCGACTGGACGTTCACTCAGGTCAGAAGGGCGGCCATCGCCTGCGGGCGGGAGCTGGAGCGGCGGATGCCGGACCGGGTCACCATCAAGTGGTGGAAGGAGGAGCGCGGGGAGCGGATCTTCGTCGACTACAACCAGACCGCCCGGGACCGGACCATCGCCTCCGCCTACTCCGTACGCCCGCGCCCGAACGCCCCCGTCTCGGCGCCGCTGCGCTGGGATGAGATCGACGACGCCGTGCCGCGGGACTTCGACATCAGGACCATGCCGGCCCGTTACGCCGAACTCGGCGACGTCCACGCCGACATGGACGACGAGCGGTTCAGCCTGGAGTCCCTGCTCGAACTGGCGCGGCGGGACGAGGCGGACCACGGCCTCGGCGACCTGCCGTATCCGCCGGAGTATCCGAAGATGCCGGGCGAGCCGAAGCGGGTCCAGCCGAGCCGCGCGAAGAAGGAGTCGAAGGGGGAGTCGAAGGGGGAGTCGAAGGAGGAGCCGAAGGGGGGCCCAGAGGGGGAGTCTCCCGAGTAGGGGGAAGGGCAGGGCGGGCCGGCCCGTTCCGGGTGGGGGCCGGTCCGCCCTGCTTCTCCGACCATAAAACAACACGAACGATCGTGCTAGCATTTTCTCGTATCCAGGCCGACCGAGGAGATCCGGCATGTACCCGATGGCTCCGCTCGTCCGTACCGTCCTGAACACCGCCGCCCGCGTCGCCCCCGGACCCGCCGGCCGCGCCGCCTTCCACCTCTTCGTCCGCCCGCTCGGCCGGGCCCGGCCACGGCCGGAGGAGCAGGCGCTCTTCGACGCCGCCCGTACGGGACGACTCCGCGTCCGGGGCAAGGACGTCGTCACGTACGCCTGGGGTGACGGGCGCCGCCCGGTCCTGCTCGTCCACGGCTGGTCCTCGCGCGCCTCACGGCTCACCGCCTTCGCCGAGGCCCTGCTCGAACGCGGCTACAGCCCGGTCGCCTTCGACGCTCCGGGCCACGGCGAGTCCCCGGGCGCGGCGAGCAACATCATCGAATACCGGGACGTCATCAGGGAGTTGCACGCCAGGCACGGGGACTTCGAGGCCGTCGTCGCCCACTCCTTCGGCGTCCTCGCCACCCACCTCGCCCTCCGCGACGGCGTTCACGGTGGCGTGCGCGCCGGCCGCCTCGTGGGGCTCGGCGGAGTCGGCTCCTTCACCATGCTGCTCGCGGGCTTCCGGGCCGGCTTCGGCGTGTCCGACCTGGTGGTCCGGCGCATGCGCGCGTACGTCGAGCGACGGATCGCGCCCGGCGAGCCCGGCATCTGGGACCGGTTCGACGCCGAGGAGGCGGCGGCCGGACTCGACCTCCCCGTCCTGCTGTTCCACGACGAGGACGACGACATGGTCCCCGTCGTCCAGGGGCGCCGACTGGCCCGCGCCCACGGCGACCGGGCCCGGCTCGTCGTCACCCGCGGCCTCGGCCACCGCCGCATCCTGACGGACCCGGGGGTGGTGGCCGAGGCGGTGGAGTTCGTGACCGCCGGATCCGTGCCGGAACCGGCGGTCGCGGTGCCCGGCAGCGGGATCGCGACAGGCTGAGTCAGCTCACGGGCGTGGTGATCACGGCCGAGTTGTTGCCGAACCGGGGGTGGGGAGTGTCGCTGGTCGCGGAGGCGAAGTCGGTGACGGTCTCGCCAGCGGCCGACCGGACCTTCACCGCGATCGTGACGGTGGCGGCCCCGCCCCTGGGCAGCGTGCCGAACGAGCAGGTCACGGTATCCGTGGTGCCGGTCGGCGGGGTATCGCAGTGTCCCGTGGTGGGGCTCGCGGAGGCGTAGCGCACAGAGGCGTGCAGCGGGCTAGTGAGGACCACGTTCTCCGCGGCGGTCGGACCGTAGTTGTGGACGCGCACGGTGTAGGTCAGCGTCCCGCCGTTGGCGACCGGCTCGGGGCTCGCCGCGATCGACGTCGCCAGGTCGGCCGACGGTCGGACCACACTGAGGCTGTGCTCGTCGCCGACGGCGATCGTCGTGGCGCCTTCGAGGAACCGTGTGCAGGGCGCGGTCTGGCCCTGGGCGCAGACCCGGACGGGCTCGTTGCGCCCGGTCTTGGTGCCGTCGCCGAGCTGGCCGAAGGTGTTGCGTCCCCAGGCGCGGACCGTGCCGTCGGAGCGAAGCGCGAGGCTGTGCAGACTCCCGGAGCCCGAGGCGACGGCGGTGACACCCGTCAGGACTCCCGCGCAGCCGCCCGGCGCGCACACCTGGATCGGTACGGACCGGTCGAGGTTGTGCCCGATGCCGAGCTGCCCCTGGTCGTTGTCGCCCCAGGCGACGGCGGTTCCGTCACCGCGTGCCGCGAGGCTGTGGAACGCCCCTGCCGCCACGGACTTCACGCCCGAGAGGAACGCGGTACAGGGGGCGATGTGCGCGACCGCGCAGACCGGTACGGGAGTCGTCTGCTGAGCGCCGACGCCGTCGCCCAGCTGCGCTCCCGTGCCCCAGGCGCGGACGGAGCCGTCACTGCGGGCCGCGACACTGTGGAAGACACCGCCCGCCACGGATACCGCGTTGCCCACGGCGGGCGCCGGGACGGGTGTCCGAGACGGACATACGCGCTCCTCTCACGGGGCGGACCGGACCGCGGGCGGGATCGCCGAGGGCTCCGGCCGACGCGCTCACCATGGGGGCGCGCCCCGGCGTGGACGCGTGAACGACACCCGGGCTTCACCTGATCAGTTCCCGGGCGGGAGTCGGGTGGACGGTCCGTAGTGCGGAGACCGGCGGGACGTGAGAGGAAAGACTCTTGGGGCGAGAAGGCGGAGGGGCTCAGGCCTGTTCGGCGAGTGCCGCGCGGCCCCGGTCCGTGGCCGCGGACCGCAGCCGGGTCGTGATGCCCCGCTCCGCGCGGCCGTACGCGCGGGTGTCGCCGAGCAGCACGGACTGGGCGTTGGCCGCCTCCATGAGGGCGATCACCTCGAAGGCCAGCTGCTCCACGTCCAGGTCCTCCGGGAAGTCCCCCACCGCGCGGGCCTCCGAAAGGGTCCGCTCCATGTACGCGGTCCAGTCGAGGCGCGTCCGGGCCACCGCGTCGTGGACCGGACCCGTACGGGCGTCGAACTCGGCCGAGACCGCGTAGAAGAAGCAGCCGCCCGAGAAGACGCGGTCCGAGGAGTACGTGAGCCAGTTCCGGCACAGCGTGCGTACGCGCTCCGCTCCCGGGGGCACGTCCTTCAGCGGCGTGACGACCTGTTCGGCGAAGACGGCGACGGCGGCCCTGACGGTGGCGAGCTGGAGTTCCTCCTTGGAGCCGAAGAGGGCGAAGACGCCGCTCTTGCTGAGCTCCAGCTCGGTCGCGATCCGGCCCAGGGACAGGCCTTCGAGCCCCTCGACGGACGCGATGTCCATGGTCCGGCCGAGCACGAGGCGCCGCGTCTGGTTGCCGCGCTCGACGCGTCCGTCCGTCTTGGTGTCGGTGCCGGTACCCGTGGTGCCGCTTCCGGTGCTGCCGCTCATGCCCTCATCGTACTGAACGCACGACCGTGCGGAAATCTCCCTCCGTCCGGTCGCGCCGCCGGAATCGTCAGGCCCGTCCCCGGGGGTCGCGCCGTTCCGCCGGGGTGAGCAGGAGGACCTCCAGCGCCCTGGCACACTCCTGTGCCTGCGCCAGGTACCAGCCGAGCCGCCCTTCGGTGATCAGCTCCGGCGCCGCGCGGACCGCGAGCGCGAACCGCGCGTGTCCCGCCCGCTCCAGGACCGGTACGGCCACGGTCCGCACCCCGTGGGCCGACTCGCCGTCGTCGAGGGCGTATCCCGCCTCCTGTACGCGCGCCAGCTCGGGTGTCAGGGAGGAAGGGCCGGAGAGGGGCCGGTCGGTGAGAACGGTCGGCGCCGGCAGGGCGCGGGCTTCGTCCTCGGCCCTGCGCGGCCAGGCGAGCAGCACCTTCCCGAGGGCCGTGGAGTGCAGGGGCCTCCGCAGACCGACTCTCGGTGTCACCGAACCGCCCGCCACGATCACCACGTGCGGGCCGCTGCGCAGCGCCAGGTCGGCGGTGCCGCCCGTCCGGCGGGCCAGATCGGCGAGCTCGGGCGTGGCCAGGTGCAGCCCCCGCTGGTGGTAGGCGAGACGTCCCAGCTCCGTCATCGCCGGGCCGAGCCGGTAGCGGGCGGTCCGCGCGTCCTGCTCCAGGAAGCCCGAGCCGAGCAGGGTCCGCGCCAGCCGGTGCGCCGTGGAGGTGGCGAGCCCGAGCCGGCGCGCGAGGTCGGAGGCGCTCAGATCGGGGCCGTTGTCGTGGAAACAGTGCAGCACGTCCAGCGCGCGGCGGACCGCCTGGGCGCCGGCCGGGGGTCGGACGATGCCGGCCTCGGTCGTCATAGGGTTCGCTCCCCGTGGGTGATCGGGCTCCCACGCTGCCACATGACGGGAGCCGAATCGGGTGGCCCGACGGGTCGGAAACACTTTGTTCATCGACGGCCGCGGGTCCGCTGCCGCGCGTAGTCCATTGATCGCGCGTATACGCCATTGATCGAACGTTGATGGCTCGTTTACGCCCGGCAGGCAACGTGTCGGTCATGCAGACGGATACCGACGTGCTGACCGCTCCCGACTTCTCCTGGCGTGAGAACGCCCTGTGCGCCCAGGCGGGCCCGGAGTTCTTCTTCCCGGCCCCCGGCTCGTCGACGCGCGAGGCCAAGCAGCTGTGCGGGGCGTGCGAGGGACGCGTGGCGTGCCTGGAGTACGCGATGGACCACGACGAGCGGTTCGGGGTGTGGGGCGGGCTCTCCGAGAAGGAGCGCGTGCGGCTCAAGCGGCAGCAGGGCCGTCGCTGAGCCGCACGCGCTCCTCCCCGGGGCGCCGCAGCGTGGATCAGCCGGCGGCGCGGGCCGCCATGCGGGCCTTGCGGGCCGCGAGCTTCTCGTCGAACTTGGAGGCCTCGCTGTCCAGGCCGTTCATGTACAGACCCAGCTCGTCCTGGGCCTGGAGGCCCTCCGGGCCGAGCCCCTCGATCTGCAGGACCTTGAGGAAGCGCAGGACGGGCTGGAGCACGTCGTCGTGGTGGATGCGCATGTTGTAGATCTCGCCGATCGCCATCTGCGCCGCGGCCCGCTCGAAGCCCGGCATGCCGTGTCCGGGCATCCGGAAGTTCACGACCACGTCCCGCACGGCCATCATGGTCAGGTCCGGGGCGAGCTCGAAGGCCGCGCCCAGCAGGTTCCGGTAGAAGACCATGTGCAGGTTCTCGTCGGTGGCGATACGCGAGAGCATCCGGTCGCAGACCGGGTCGCCCGACTGGTGGCCGGTGTTCCGGTGCGAGATGCGGGTCGCGAGCTCCTGGAATGCGACGTACGCCACGGAGTGCAGCATCGAGTGCCGGTTGTCGGACTCGAAGCCCTCGCTCATGTGCGACATCCGGAACTGCTCCAGCTTGTCCGGGTCGACGGCGCGCGAGGCCAGGAGGTAGTCGCGCATCACGATGCCGTGGCGGCCCTCCTCGGCGGTCCAGCGGTGCACCCAGGTGCCCCAGGCACCGTCACGGCCGAAGAGGCTGGCGATCTCGTGGTGGTAGCTCGGGAGGTTGTCCTCGGTGAGCAGGTTGACCACGAGGGCGATCTTGCCGATCTCGGTGACCTTGGACTGCTTGGGGTCCCAGGCCTCGCCGTCCTCGAAGAAGCCCGGGAAGTTCCGGCCGTCGGACCACGGCACGTACTCGTGCGGCATCCAGTCCTTGGTGACCTTCAGGTGCCGGTTGAGCTCCTTCTCCACGACCTCTTCCAGCGCGTAGAGCAGGCGCGCGTCGGTCCACTCCGCCGAGCTGCCGAGGTGGGGAGAGGTGAGCGTCACGGGGACTCCTGGGGACGGAGAGAAGGGCATAAGGGAATACCTACGGATTCGTAGGTTACGAGACCGTAGGTTAAGGCTCCGTAAGGCGTCGGCCAAGCCCGTTCGGACGATGTCCGATTACGTTCCGTTATGTGTGCTGCTCCGCCGGGGTGCTGGAGACGCAGGTCACGTCCGGATCGGCCCTTTCGCGCCGTCGGGTCGGCTACGCAGAGCAGACGATGCGGAGCGGAGGGTTCAGGGCGGACGTCGGGGTGGACGGTCGAGGGCGGACGTCGGGGTGGACGGTCCAGGGCGGACGTCGGGGTGGACGGTCCAGGACGGGCGTCGGGTGGACGGTTCAGAGCAGGTGGTCGGCCGCGCCTGCCTTCACCGCGGAGATCAGGGCGCGGAGCGCCTCCACCGAGTCGCTGACGTACTCGCCGGGGGTGAGGGTCGAGCCGATGTAGGCCCGGCCGGAGTCGTCGAGGCCGAACCGGAAGCAGTTCGCGCCCTCGCTGCAGAAGGCCTCGTTCCAGTCGATGTCGACGGCAGCCGGAGCGGTGGTGCGGGCGGTGGTGTGGGGGGTGGTGGTGACGTTCATGGTGGGGCGGTCCTTCACAGATCCTGGGCGATGGCGCGTATGAACGCGCGCGAGTCGGTCGTGGTCAGGGCGAGCCCGCGCAGCCGGTTTAGGAGCCCCCGGTAGCGGCGGAGCTGCATGTCGGCGTCGAGGAGGATCGATCCGTGGGAGGAGTCGAGCTGCACGGTGTCGAGCTGCGGCACGGGCGCGGACACATAGGTGAACGACTGGCCCGCGCCCGGGAAACCCCCCGCGGTGAAGGGGATGACGCGGACGGTCAGGGTGTCCCGCTCGGAGCACGCCAGGATGTGCTCCAACTGGGCGCGCGCGACCTTCGGCCCGCCGAACTGCATGCGCAGCGCCGCCTCGTGGATCACGACCTCGTACAGCACGGGCCGGTCCCGGTCCAGCACCTCCTGACGGCGCAGCCGCAGGGCGAGGCGGGCCTCCAGGTCGGGGCCCGGCAGGAGCGGGACGGCGGTGTCGAAGACGGCCCGCGCGTGCTCCTCGGTCTGCAGGAGGCCCGGGATGTGGGTGGTGACGGCGCTCTGCAACTCCGAGGCGTGGAACTCCAGTTCGGCGATGTCGATGAGTGCGGGCGGCAGCAGGCCGCGGTGCTCCTCCCACCAGCCCCGGTCCCGCTCCTGCGCGATGCCGGCGAGGAGGTCGACGAGTGCCGTGTCGGGACAGCCGTAGTTGAAGGCGAGGGTGCGGACGCGCTCGGCGCTGATGCCGAAGCGGCCCGACTCGATGTTGGGGATACGGGTGCGGTCGACGCCCAGGAGGGCGGCGGCCTGCTGCGCCGACATGCCCGACTGTTCGCGCAGTCTGCGCAGTTCGCTCCCGAGGCGCTGCTGTCGCGCGGTCGGGCTGCTCCTGGGTGGCACGCTCGATCTCCCCTTGCGTTGCGTGACGTCGGCGACCCCCACGGATGCCGTTTCGGCCGGAATGGCACGACTACCCGCAAGTAGTAGCACTGTGCTCCGCTTGTGCGCTACGGTCGGTAGCGCAAGTCTCACACGGGGCGACCGACCCGTGTGTGCGTACCCCCCCAATGCGCAAGAAATGTGAGCAACCCGATGAAGGGCGCACTGCGTTGCCTCCCGTCCGCCGTCGCGGCCGGCCCCATACCTCCCGCCACGGAGAACCTCAGCTACTCGATGCTCCTCCCCGGAGGCGCCTACTGCGCCGGACTCGCCCGTGAGTCGGTCAGTACGCTCCTCACCCGGCACGGTCTCTCCGAGCTCTGCGAGACCGCCGCGCTCGCCACCTCGGAACTGGTCGCCGCCGCATACCGCTTCACACCCGACCGCGAGATGATCCTGCGCGTCCGCTGGCAGTACGAGGCGCTGCGGATCGTGCTCTTCGACCAGCACCCGGCCCACTCCGCGCCCGTCGCCGCCGAGGAATGCCGCGACCGCCGCAGCCGCAGCATGTGGCTGCTGGCCGCGGCGGTCGACGCGCACGGAGGCGACTGGGGCCTCGCCCCCGTACTGACACCGGGCGGCGGCACCAAGTCCTGGGCCTTACTCCATCGTTGAGACATCAACGCCCCGCCTCCACGGTGCGCCCCGTCCCGGCGCCCTAACCCTTCGACGTCACTCCCCGGACCTCTTCCGCCGTCGTCGGCCGCAGCTCACCGTCGAGCAGCAGCCAGCGCGTGATGCCCAGCGACTCCAGGAACGTCACGTCGTGGCTCGCCACGATCAGTGCCCCCTCGTACGCGTCGAGGGCCGCCGTCAGCTTCCGGACCGACGCCATGTCCAGGTTGTTCGTGGGCTCGTCCAGCATCAGCAGCTGCGGAGCCGGCTCCGCCAGGAGCAGCGCCGCGAGCGTCGCCCGGAACCGCTCCCCGCCCGAGAGGGTGCCCACGAGCTGATCCGCCCGCGCTCCCCGGAAGAGAAACCTCGCCAGCCGCGCCCTGATCGCGTTCCCCGTCGCCGTGGGCGCGAAGCGGGCCACGTTCTCCACCACACTCAGCCCGTCGTCGAGGACGTCGAGCCGCTGCGGCAGGAAGCGGAGCGGCACCCGCGGGTCCACCTCGCCCGACAGGGGCTCCAACTCTCCCGCGATCGTCCGGAGCAGCGTCGTCTTGCCGGCGCCGTTCCGGCCGACGAGCGCGATCCGCTCCGGGCCGCGCAGCGCGAACTCGCCGTCGACCCCGGCCCCGTAGCGCAGGTCCAGGTCGCGCAGGAACAGGACCTCGCGGCCTGGCGGCACCGAGGTGCGGGGCAGTTCGACGCGGATCTCGTCGTCGTCCCGTACCGCCTCCACCGCCGCGTCGAGCCGCTCCCTCGCCTCGGAGAGGCGCTCCGAGTGCAGGGTCGTCTGCTTGCCGGCCGTGACCTGCGCGTCCCGCTTGTTCGCGTTGGCCACGAGCTTCGACGCGACCTTGTTCTCGAAGCTCTTCTGCCCGTACCGCTTCCGGCGGGCCGACTTCATGTGACTGTCGGCGAGTTCCCGCTTCTGCCGCTGGACGTCGGCCTCCGCGACCCGCACCATCCGCTCCGCCGCCTCCTGTTCGGCGGCGAGCGCCGTCTCGTACGCGGACCAGTTGCCGCCGTACCAGGTGACCTCGCCGTCCCGGAGGTCGGCGATCTGGTCGACGCGCTCCAGGAGTTCACGGTCGTGGCTGACCACGACCAGGACCCCGGACCAGCCCTCCACCGCCTCGTACAGACGGGCGCGGGCATGACGGTCCAGATTGTTCGTCGGCTCGTCGAGCAGCAGGACGTCGGGGCGGGCGAGCAGCAGCGCCGCGAGGCGCAACAGGACGGACTCGCCGCCCGAGACCTCGCCGACGGTCCGGTCGAGACCGACGCCGGAGAGCCCCAGCTGGTCGAGGGTGGCGCGGGCCCGCTCCTCGACGTCCCAGTCGTCGGCGAGTGCGGTGAAGTGCTCCTCGGCGGGATCACCCGCCTCGATGGCGTGCAGCGCGGCCCGCTTCGCCGCGATGCCGAGGATCTCGTCGACCCGGCGCGAGGTGTCCAGGACCACGTTCTGCGGCAGGTAGCCGAGCTCGCCCGTGACGCGCACCGTCCCCTCCGTCGGGGTCAGTTCTCCCGCGAGGAGTTTCAGCAGGGTCGACTTGCCGGAGCCGTTGAGCCCGATGAGTCCGGTGCGGCCGGGGCCGACCGTGAGACGGAAGTCGTCGAGGACCTCGGTGCCGTCGGGCCACGAGAAGGAGAGAGAGGAGCAGGTGAGAAAAGTGGGGTGATGCGCCATGGAGGCCTCCCGGTTGCGCGAGCGCGAGCGTGAATGGGCGACGCGAGAGACACCGGGGCGCGGGCTGTCGAAAGAACGGCTCGTACGCCGAGGTCGAGAACGGCACACGCGGCACTAAGGGGGCACGCGCGGCACGGTGTCTCGCAACCTCAGACGAGCAACGTCCTTCTCCGATCAACGACAACAAGGTCAGGTACGACCGTACGGCGTGGGCCGGGAGGGGGCAAACGAATTACGGGCGCTCGCGCAGCAGCTCCGCCAGGTCGTGGTCCCAGTCCAGGTAGTCGCGCTCGCTCCCGGCTGGCACCAGGTGCTCCGAGCGGGCCAGGAAGCGGCGCAGTTCCGAGGTCCGGACGTGCACCATCGCGACTCCCTCCGGGGCGTGGAACTCGACCACCGTACGGTCGTACCCGTACGGCCGCAGGCGGACGTCGCCGACCCCCGCCGGGCGGTCGACGCCCTGGACGAGCAGTTCACGGGCGAAGGCCCAGGAGACCTCGACGCCCTCCAGGGTCGCCGGAGGCGGGAAGGCCATGCTCACGGCGTACGGGTCCTGGCGGTCGTACCGCAGGGTGGCGGGGACCGTCTCCATTCGGGGGGCGGATGCGACCAGACGGGCCTGGACGGACTGCTCGATGACGGCGGGCAAGACCGGCTCCTCTCGCGCGGGCTGCGGATCCTGTGCGTCTCCCCGACACCGGGGCACCTCACACAAGGGAAGACGAGCGGTGCGGCCGGAACGTGCACTCGGTGACCACGTGACCTGCGTCACCGCGTGGGGGCGTCCGAGGTCAGCGCCGCTCCGCGTCGTCGTCGTCCGGCTCGGCGCAGGGGCCGGAGTGGTCGCAGTACGGCTGATTCGCGGAGGCGCCGCAGCCGCACAGCATCACCCGGGTCTCGTGCCGCTCCCCGTACGAGCCGGCCACGAGCAGGTCCCCGCGCAGAACGAGCTGGCCGGAGGGGGTGCGGCGCACGGAGACGGGGGAGTCCGGGGGTTCGGCGGCGGCCGTCTCCGCCGGGCGGTGGTGGTACTGGAGCGCCCCCGAGGGGCAGCGGCGGATCACCTCGGCGACGAGGCCGGGCTCGGCGGCGTCGGGCATCACCCACGGGCGCCGGGACAGATCGAAGACCTGGGGCAGGCCGCGTACGCACTCGGCCGCGTGCAGACAGCGGCGTGGCTCGAAAGTGACGGTGATGCCCTCGCCGTCGTACTCCTTGAGCTTCGGCTTCCCTTCTAGCTCGGGCTTTCCTTCGAGCCCGGAATTCCTCTCCGGTCGCGGCTCCCCTTCGAGCCCGGAATGCACCTCCGGCCGGGGCTCGCCTTCGAGTCCGGCCTGCTCCTCGCCCGGCGCGCGCTCGTCCGTACGATCGCTCATGCCACTCAGCCTAGGAACGCCCGGCTGGGGTCGCACCCCGGACCGCACCCGGGGGACGCACCCTGGACGGGGACCGCCCCGGGGCACTAGCTTCCGGCGCCATGACGTCCATGGGGAAGACGAGACGAACGATGTCGGTGGGGCTGATCGGGGCGGCGCTCGCGCTGAGCCTGGCGGCCCCGGCGCGCGCCGGGGAGACCCCCACGGCCGCGGCCGGCTGGCAACTGACACCGACCGGCACCGACGCCCGCTTCCGCGGGCTCGCGGCGGTCGACCGCAGGACCGCCTGGGCCGCGGGCTCCAAGGGAACGGTGCTGCGCACCACGGACGGCGGCCGAAGCTGGCGAAACGTCTCGCCCCCCGGCGCGGGCGAGCTCGAGTTCCGCGATGTGGAGGCCTTCGACGCCCGCCGGGCCGTGGTCCTCGCCATCGGCGAGGGCGAGGCCTCGCGCCTGCTGCGCACCGAGGACGGCGGCGTCACCTGGACCGAGTCCTTCCGGAACACCGACCCGCGCGCCTTCTACGACTGCGTCACCTTCTTCGACCGGCGGCACGGGCTCGCCATGAGCGACCCCGTCGACGGGAAGTACCGCATCCTCTCCACCAGCGACGGCGGCCGCTCCTGGCGGGTGCTGCCGAACGCGGGGATGCCGGACGCGCTCCCCGGCGAGGCCGGCTTCGCCGCGAGCGGCCAGTGCCTGGTGTCCTCCGGACCCCGGGACGTCTGGCTCGCGACGGGCGGCGGCGCCACGGCCCGCGTCCTCCACTCCGCCGACCGCGGCCTCACCTGGACCGCGACCGCCACGCCGATCCCCGCCGGGGACCCGGCAAGGGGCGTCTTCGGACTCGCCTTCCGCGACCGCACGCACGGCATCGCGGTCGGCGGCGACTACCGCAAGGACCAGGCGTCGCCGCAGGCCGGCGCCGTCACCCGGGACGGGGGCCGCACCTGGCGGGCATCCGACGCGGCCCCGCCGGCCTACCGCTCCGGAGTCGCCTGGCTCCCGCACAGCAAGTCGGCCGCGCTGGCCGTCGGCCCGACCGGCACGGACCTGACGACCGACGGCGGCCGCACCTGGCGCACGCTCGACACCGGCTCGTACGACACGGTGGCCTGCACGAACGACGGCTCGTGCTGGGCCTCCGGCGAGAAGGGCCGCATCGCCCGCCTCGACCGCGGCCTCGGCCACGGTCTCGGCCCGGGCTTCGGTCGGAGCTAGGAGGGCAGCTGCTCCCGGTACGCGGCGATCCCGTCGGCCGTCTTGGTCGCGTAGAACTCCGTGATCCGGTACGCGCACACGCCCTCGGTGCTGAACGGGTCGGCCGCCGTGATCTCCTCGATCTCCGCGCGGCCGACCCCGGCGGCCAGGATCACGCCGCCGTCGCGCGGGTTCTTCCGCCCCGAGGCGAGGAAGACCCCGGCGGCGTACTGGGCGTCGAGCCACTCGACGTGCGCGTCGAGCAGCGCGTCGACCCGCTCGACGGGCGCGGTGTAGGTCAATTCCAGTACGAACATGATCGCCAGGCTACCGGCCGCCCGGCCCGCGCCGACGGGCCGTCCCCAACCTCGGAACGGCGGCCGGACCCGACCGGAAGCCGACCGGATACGGGACCTGAAGAGGGACCGGAAGCCCAACGGATACGGGACCTGAAGAGGGACCGGAAGCCGAACATATACGGGACCGGAAGAGGAACCGGAATGGGAAACCGGAAAGGGCCCGACGCTGGGGGACCGTAGGGTGGCCCGCACTATGACGATCATCGGCATTCCGGCGGGCTGGCCCGCCGACGAGGACACCGCGCGGGACGTCCAGCGGGAGCTGCGCGGGCGGATCGTGCTCGACGAGCCGGGACCGGCCGTCGGCGAAGGGCACGTCACCGGGCTCGACGTGGCCTACGACGACGAGCGCGACCTCGTCGCCGCCGCGGCCGTCGTCCTCGACGCCCGCACCCTCGACGTGGTCGAAGAGGCCACGGCCGTCGGCCACGTCTCCTTCCCCTACGTCCCGGGGCTCCTCGCCTTCCGGGAGATCCCGACCGTGCTCGCCGCGCTCGACTCCCTGACCGCCGACCCGGGCCTGCTCGTCTGCGACGGCTACGGCCTCGCCCACCCGCGCCGCTTCGGACTCGCGAGCCACCTCGGGGTGCTCACCGGGCGTCCGTCCATCGGCGTCGCCAAGAACCCCTTCACCTTCACGTACGAGCAACCCGGCGCCGCTCGCGGCGACTTCGCCCCGCTCCTGGCCGAAGGCGAGGAGGTGGGCCGGGCCCTGCGCACCCAGTCCGGGGTGAAGCCGGTCTTCGTCTCCGTCGGCCATCGGGTCTCCCTCGCCAACACCTGCGCCCACACCCTCCACCTCGCCCCGCGCTACCGCATCCCCGAGACCACCCGCCACGCCGACTCGCTCTGCCGCCGCGCCCTGAAGGAGGCGCTCGGCGGACCACAACTCCCGTGACCTAGGCGCGTGGGGTCGAGTACCTCAGGCGGTTCTGAGTATGTGTACGGATGTCGGCCCCGACACGGCCCGGCATAGTGGGGTTCATGACAACACCCCTTTCCCTGTACGTCCTCGTCGTCCGGACCCCGGTGTGATCGGGCGGCTGCGGAGCCTTGTGCTCGATTGTCCGGACGCCCGGGAACTCGCGGAGTTCTACCGGGAGTTGATAGGCGGTCAGGTGGAGAGTCCGGAAGCCCGGTGGGCCGTCGGTGAGGGTTCCGCCGTGCTGCGGGGCGAGCGCGGACCGGTCCTCGCCTTCCAGAGCGTGGCGGACCACCGGCCGCCCGTCTGGGGTGCGCCCGAGCAGCAGTTCCACCTCGACGTGCGGGTCGAGGACCTGGGCACCGCCCATGAGGCCGTCCTCGCGCTCGGGGCCGTACCGCTCGGCGACGGAGGCGGTGACGCGGCCTGGCGTGTCTATGCCGACCCTGCCGGTCACCCCTTCCGTCTCGTGCGGTTCTGAGGCCGGCCGCGCCCCGATCCGCTGCGCGGATCACCCCCGGTGCGCCACCCGGAAGCCGATGCCCGCCGCGCGGAGCCGCTCGATCAGCGCGTCGCCCATCGCGACCGCCGTCGTCACCTGGCCCGCCGTCTTCGGCAGCGCGTCGAAGGCCAGGCAGAGCGCCGACTCGGCGAGCATCTTGGCCGTCTCGTCGTACCCCGGGTCGCCGCCCGACACCTCGGTGAACACCCGCCGCCCGCCGCCCTCGCCGACGAACCGCACCGAGAACCAGCTTCGGGCGCGCCGCTCCTCCGACGGCCCCTGGCCCGGTCGGTAACGGTCCATCAGCCAGCGCCGCACGGGCGGCAGTTGGGCCGCCGCCACGCCGGCACCGACGGCCGCCGTGCCGCCGAGGGCCATCGGGAGCGTCTTCACGGAGGCGTAGTGGCGGTAGCGGAAGTCCGGCCCGTACCGGTCGAGGGCGGCGGCCGAGCGGGCCACGACCTGCGGGTCGAGGGTCGGCAGCGGCAGGGCCCAGGTGCCCGTCTCCCGGCTGAAGCGGGGGCTGGCCAGCGGCGCGCGGGCCCGCCGCCCCACCAGCCTCGGCGCGTACAGCCGCCGCTCGCGGGCGGCCTCCAGGACCTGCCGGCCCCGGCCGAGCGCGGTCAGCGCCGAGGCGAAGGTGCCGCCGGAGAAGGTGGCCCCGACCCGCACGAAGCCGTCGACGCGGAGCGGTACGTCCTCCGGGAGCTGCTGCACGGTGAAGTACGCGCCCAGGTCGTGCGGGACGGAGTCGAAGCCGCAGGCGTGCACGATCCGGGCCCCGGTCTCGCGGGCGCGCGCGTCGTGCCGTACGTACATGAGGTCCACGAACTCGGCCTCGCCGGTGAGGTCCACACAGTCCGTCCCCGCCTCCGCGCAGGCGGCGACCAGCCCCTCCCCGTACCAGACGTAGGGGCCGACGGTCGTCGCCACCACCCGGGCGGACTCGGCGAGCGCGCGCAGCGCGTCCTGATCGTCGGCGTCGGCGACGATCAGCGGCAGCTCCGCGCAGTGCGGCCACCGGGCGGCGAGGCGCTCGCGCAGGGCTTCGAGCCCGGTGCGACTCCGCCCCGCGAGCGCCCAGCGGCACTCCGCGGGGGCGTGCTCGGCCAGGTACTCGGCGGTGAGCGCGCCCACGAAGCCGGTCGCCCCGAAGAGCACGACGTCATAGCGCCGGCGAGCGCCGTCCCCGGCAGGCGAGCCGTCCCCGGCAGGCCCGAGGCCCTCAGCCGACGTGACGCCCTCAGCCGACGTGACGCCCTCCGCCGGTGCGCCGCCGTCCGCCCGTGCGCCGCCGTCCGCCCGCGCGCCGTCCTCCGCTCCCGCGCCGTCCGACGTGCCGCCCGGTCCCGACCCGGCCTCGCGTCCCGTGCCCGCCCCTGTCTCCATCCAGCCCCTCATTTCGGCCGTACCGCGGCGCCGCGCGCGGTTGTCGTCGGCGGAGAATAGCGGAACGCAGCGCCGACGTGATTTCCAAGCGCTTGCTCGGCCGGGGGGCTTGTGCCGAGTGGAACACGTTCCTAGCATCTCCGGTGTTACATCATTGGTGTCACACACTCCTGGGGGCTCGATGAGCACGACGCACACCGCCCGGAACGGCCCGCTCGCCGGGGTGCGCGTGGTCGAACTCGCCGGCATCGGCCCCGGCCCCTTCGCCGCCATGCTCCTGGCCGACCTCGGCGCCGACGTCGTGCGCGTCGACCGCCCCGGCGGCGCCGGCCTCGGCATCGACCCGGCCCGCGACCTCACCAACCGCAACAAGCGCTCCGTCCTCGTCGACCTCAAGGCCGAGGACGGCCCCGCCACCGTGCTCGACCTCGTCGCACGCGCCGACGTCCTCGTCGAGGGCTACCGCCCGGGGGTCGCCGAACGCCTCGGCGTCGGCCCCGAGCCCTGCCTCGCCCGCAACCCCCGGCTCGTCTACGGCCGGATGACCGGCTGGGGTCAGGACGGGCCGCTCGCCACGACCGCGGGGCACGACGTCGGGTACATCGCGATCACCGGCGCCCTCGGCATGATCGGCCCCGACCCGGACGGCCCGCCCACCGTCCCCGCCAACCTCGTCGGCGACTACGCGGGCGGCTCCCTCTACCTCGTCATCGGCGTCCTGGCGGCCCTCCAGCACGCGCGGACGCACGGCGAGGGCCAGGTCGTCGACGCCGCCATCGTCGACGGCACCGCCCACCTCACCACCATGATCCACGGCATGCTCGCGGCCGGCGGCTGGCAGGACCGCAGGGGAGTCAACCTCCTCGACGGCGGCTGCCCCTTCTACGGCGTCTACGAGACCTCCGACGGCGGCCACATGGCTGTCGGCGCCCTGGAAGGGCAGTTCTACGCGGAGTTCGCCCGCCTCCTCGGCATCGAGGAGGCCGCCGCCCTGCGCGGCGACCTCGCCCGCTGGCCCGAACTGCGCGCGGCCGTCGCCGAGCGTTTCCGGAGCCGTACGCGCCAGGAGTGGACGTCCGTCTTCGAGGGCACCGACGCCTGCGTCGCGCCGGTCCTCTCGCTCCGCGAGGCACCCGCCCACCCGCACCTCGCGGCCCGCGGCACCTTCACCGAGCACTCCGGCCTCACCCAGCCCGCCCCCGCACCCCGCTTCTCCGTCACCCCCGGCACGCTCCGCACGGGCCCCGCCCTGCCCGGTGCCGACACCGCCGAGGTCGCCCACGACTGGGCCGTACCGGCGCTCGGAAAAGCGCTCCCGACTCCGACTCCGCCCCCGACTCCGACCCAGGAGACCGAAGCATGAAGCGTCAGCTCTACACCGCCGACCACGAGGCCTTCCGGGCGACCGTCCGCACCTTCCTGGAGAAGGAGGTGCTGCCGCACTACGAGCAGTGGGAGAAGGACGGCGTCGTCTCGCGCGAGGTCTGGCTCGCCGCCGGAAGGCAGGGGCTGCTCGGGCTCGCCGTCGACGAGGAGTACGGCGGCGGGGGCACCCCCGACTTCCGCTACGGAGCCGTCCTCGCCGAGGAGTTCACCCGGGCCGGCGCGCCCGGACTCGCCATCGGCCTGCACAACGACATCATCGGCCCGTACCTCACCTCGCTCGCCACCGACGAGCAGAAGCGACGCTGGCTGCCCGGTTTCTGCTCCGGCGAGACCGTCACCGCCATCGCCATGACCGAACCCGGCGCGGGCTCCGACCTCCAGGGCATCCGCACCACCGCCGAGGACCACGGCGACCACTGGATCCTCAACGGCTCCAAGACCTTCATCTCCAACGGCATCCTGGCCGACCTCGTGATCGTCGTCGCCCGCACCACCCCGGAGGGCGGCGCGCACGGCCTCTCCCTCCTCGTTGTGGAGCGCGGCGCCGAGGGCTTCGAGCGCGGCCGGAACCTCGACAAGATCGGCCAGAAGTCCCAGGACACCGCCGAGCTCTTCTTCCACGACGTCCGCGTCCCCAAGGAGAACCTGCTCGGCGAGCTCAACGGCGCCTTCCTGCACCTGATGACCAACCTCGCCCAGGAGCGCCTGGCCATCGCCGTCGCCGGCATCGCCGGCGCCGAGCACCTCCTGGAGATCACCAGCCGGTACGTCAAGGAGCGCGAGGCCTTCGGCCGGCCGCTCGCCAAGCTCCAGCACGTCCGCTTCGAGATCGCCGAGATGGCCACCGAGTGCGCCGTCACCCGGACCTTCGTCGACCGCTGCATCGAGGAGCACGCGAGCGGCGCCCTGGACGCTGTCCACGCCTCCATGGCCAAGTGGTGGGCGACCGAGCTGCAGAAGCGCGTCGCCGACCGCTGTCTGCAACTGCACGGCGGATACGGCTACATGAGCGAATTCCCGGTCGCGCGCGCCTACACCGACGGCCGGATCCAGACCATCTACGGCGGCACCACCGAGATCATGAAGGAGATCATCGGCCGTTCCCTCCTCGGCTGACGTCGTCCCCTCCCGCTCGACCACCCTCATCGCGAAAGGCTTTACGTGAGCACCGAAGCGTACGTGTACGACGCGATCCGCACCCCGCGCGGACGCGGCAAGGCCAACGGCTCCCTGCACGGCACCAAGCCGATCGACCTGGTCGTCGGCCTCATCAGGGAGATCCAGGCCCGCCACCCCGAGCTCGACCCGGCGGCCATCGACGACATCGTCCTCGGCGTCGTCGGCCCGGTCGGCGACCAGGGATCCGACATCGCCCGGATCGCCGGCATCGCCGCCGGTCTCCCCGACACCGTCGCCGGCGTCCAGGAGAACCGCTTCTGTGCCTCCGGCCTCGAAGCGGTCAACATGGCCGCGATGAAGGTCCGCTCAGGCTGGGAGGACCTCGTCCTCGCCGGCGGCGTCGAGTCCATGTCGCGGGTGCCGATGGCCTCCGACGGCGGCGCCTGGTTCGCCGACCCGATGACCAACCTGGAGACGAACTTCGTCCCGCAGGGCATCGGCGCCGACCTCATCGCCACCATCGAGGGCTTCAGCCGCCGCGACGTCGACGAGTACGCGGCCCTCTCCCAGGAGCGCGCCGCCGCCGCCGTCAAGGACGGCCGCTTCGCCCGGTCGATCATCCCCGTCAAGGACCGCGCCGGACTGACCGTCCTCGATCACGACGAGTTCCTGCGCCCCGGCACCACCGCCGACTCCCTCGCCCGCCTCAAGCCCTCCTTCGCCGACATCGGCGAGCTGGGCGGCTTCGACGCCGTCGCCCTGCAGAAGTACCACTGGGTCGAGGAGATCGACCACGTCCACCACGCGGGCAACTCCTCCGGCATCGTCGACGGCGCCTCCCTCGTCGCCATCGGCTCGAAGGAGGTCGGCGAGCGGTACGGACTGACCCCGCGCGCCCGGATCGTCTCGGCCGCCGTCTCCGGCTCCGAGCCGACCATCATGCTCACCGGCCCCGCCCCGGCCACCCGCAAGGCCCTCGCCAAGGCCGGCCTCACCATCGACGACATCGACCTGGTCGAGATCAACGAGGCCTTCGCGGCCGTCGTCCTGCGCTTCGTCAAGGACATGGGCCTCTCGCTGGACAAGGTCAACGTCAACGGCGGCGCCATCGCCCTCGGTCACCCGCTCGGCGCCACCGGCGCGATGATCCTCGGCACCCTCGTCGACGAGCTGGAGCGCCAGGACAAGCGCTACGGCCTGGCCACCCTCTGCGTGGGCGGCGGCATGGGCATCGCCACCATCGTCGAGCGCGTCTGACGGTCCCGTCCGAACCCCTCTTCACGGATCCACGGAGAAGCAGAGACATGAGCGAGAGCACCACCATCCGCTGGGAGCAGGACGCGACCGGGATCGTCACCCTCGTCCTCGACGACCCGAACCAGTCCGCCAACACCATGAACCAGGCCTTCCGGGCCTCGATCATCGCGATCGCCGACCGCCTGGAGGCCGAGCGGGACTCCGTCCGCGGCGTCATCTACACCTCCGCGAAGAAGACCTTCTTCGCGGGCGGCGACCTCAAGGACATGGTCCAGGCGGGCCCCGAGCACGCCCGGGACATCTTCGAGGGCGCCCTGGAGATGAAGAACGCGCTGCGCCGCATCGAAACCCTCGGCAAGCCCGTCGTCGCCGCCCTCAACGGCGCGGCCCTCGGCGGCGGCTACGAGATCGCGCTCGCCTCCCACCACCGCGTCGCCCTCGACGCCCCCGGCTCGAAGATCGGCCTCCCCGAGGTCACCCTCGGCCTGCTGCCGGGCGGCGGCGGCGTCACCCGCACCGTACGCCTCATGGGCATCACCGACGCCCTGCTCAAGGTGCTGCTCCAGGGCACCCAGTACACCCCGAAGCGCGCCCTCGACAACGGCCTCGTCCACGAGGTCGCCGCCACCCCCGAGGAGATGATGGCCAAGGCCATCGCCTTCATCGATACGCACCCCGAGTCCGCGCAGCCCTGGGACGTCCCCGGCCACCGGATTCCCGGCGGCACCCCGTCGAACCCGAAGTTCGCCGCCAACCTGCCGGCCTTCCCCGCCAACCTGCGCAAGCAGCTGAACGGCGCGCCCTACCCGGCGCCCCGCGCCATCATGGCCGCCGCCGTCGAGGGCTCGCAGGTCGACTTCGCGACCGCGAGCACCATCGAGAGCCGGTACTTCACCGAGCTGGTCACCGGGCAGACCGCGAAGAACATGATCCAGGCGTTCTTCTTCGACCTCCAGGCCGTGAACTCGGGCGCGAGCCGCCCGAAGGACGTCGAGAAGCGGCAGGTCCGCAAGGTCGCCGTCCTCGGCGCCGGCATGATGGGCGCCGGCATCGCGTACTCCTGCGCCCGCGCGGGCATCGAGGTCGTCCTCAAGGACGTCTCCGACGAGTCGGCGGCGAAGGGCAAGGCGTACTCCGAGAAGCTCTGCGCCAAGGCCGTCGCCCGGGGCCGCACCACCCAGGAGAAGGCCGACGCGCTCCTCGCCCGCATCACCGCGACCTCCGACGTCCAGGCCCTGGCCGGCTGCGACGCCGTGATCGAGGCGGTCTTCGAGGACACCTCGCTCAAGCACAAGGTCTTCCAGGAGATCCAGGGCGTCGTCGCCCCCGACGCGCTGCTCTGCTCCAACACCTCGACCCTGCCGATCTCCGTCCTCGCCGAGGGCGTCGAGCGGCAGGCCGACTTCATCGGCCTGCACTTCTTCTCGCCCGTCGACAAGATGCCGCTCGTCGAGATCATCAAGGGCGAGCGCACCGGCGACGAGGCCCTCGCCCGCGCCTTCGACCTGGTCCGGCAGATCAACAAGACGCCGATCGTCGTCAACGACTCGCGCGGCTTCTTCACCTCGCGGGTGATCGGCCACTTCATCAACGAGGGCGTCGCCATGGTCGGCGAGGGCATCGAGCCCGCCTCGATCGAGCAGGCCGCGGCCCAGGCCGGTTACCCGGCGAAGGTCCTCTCCCTCATGGACGAGCTGACCCTGACCCTGCCCCGCAAGATCCGCAACGAGAGCCGGCGGGCGATCGAGGAGGCCGGCGGCGTCTGGACCACCCACCCGGGCGAGGCCGTGATCGACCGCATGGTCGACGAGTTCGGCCGCCCCGGGCGCAGCGGCGGCGCGGGCTTCTACGACTACGCGGAGGACGGCAAGCGCGGCAGGCTCTGGCCCGGTCTGCGCGAGCACTTCGGGGGTTCCGGGGGTCGTCCCCCGGGCCGGCACAGCACGAAGCCGGGACACGAGATCCCCTTCCGCGACATGCAGGAGCGGATGCTGTTCTCCGAGGCGCTGGACACCGTCCGGCTCCTGGAGGAGGGCGTCCTGACCTCCGTCGCCGACGCCAACATCGGCTCCATCATGGGCATCGGCTTCCCGGCCTGGACCGGCGGCGTGCTCCAGTACATCAACGGCTACGAGGGGGGTGTCGCCGGCTTCACGGCACGCGCGCGCGAACTGGCCGCGACGTACGGCGAGCGCTTCGAGCCCCCGGCGCTCCTCGTCGAGAAGGCCGACCGCGGCGAGGTCTTCACCGACTCCTGAACGCGGCGCGCAGCTCCTCGCGGAGCGAGCGCTGGAAGGCCGTGACCAGGGCCTGGACCACCATCGGCTGCATATGGGCCGAGAGCGAACGCATGGCGCTCAGGTGGTCCGGGTCCTCGGCGCTCTCGCGGTACGGGTTCCACACCTCGTCCCGGAAGAGCCGGGAGAGCTCCTGGGCGGCGGAGCGCGCGTGCTCCACGAGCACGGTGCGGGAGGCGAGGATCGTCTCGTGCTCGATCGGCACGTCCAGCAGCTCGACCCCGAGCCGCAGCAGCGTCCCGTCGAGCCGGAAGGCCTCCCGCCCCTCGATCGGCTCCAGCACACCCATCGCGGCGAGCCGCTCGACGTCCTGCCCGGTGAGCGCACGCCCGGCCCGCCGTTCCAGCTCGCGCAGCGTGATCTCCTCGGCGGACTCGGGCGCCCAGGAGGCCACGAGGGCCCGGTGGATGGCCAGGTCCTGCTCGCTGAGGTCGGCCGGCAACTGCTCCAGGTACCGCTCGATCGCGGCCAGCGTCATGCCCTGCCGCTGCAACTCCTCGATGAGCGCGAGCCGCGCCAGATGCCCGGCCCCGTAGTGCCCGACCCGCCGCGCCCCGATGACGGGCGGCGGCAGCAGCCCCCGCGTCCCGTAGAACCGCACGGTCCGCACCGTCACCCCGGCCCGGGCGGCCAGCTCGTCGACCGTATACCTCGGCTCGTGCTCCTCGTCGCTCACTTGGACAGTATTGCTGTCTCACCAGCTGTGTAAAAGACCGCGGCCTGTGTCAGTGGCTGCCCGTAGCGTGATCGACATGAACGTGATCACGTACGTCCACGGCGACGCGACCGCCCCCCTGGGCGAGGGCGCGCGGATCATCGCCCACGTCTGCAACGACGCCGGGCACTGGGGCAGAGGCTTCGTCGTCGCCCTCACCCGCCGCTGGCCCGAGCCGGAGAAGGCCTTCCGGCAGTGGTACCGCGACCGGGCGGGGAACGACTTCGGGCTGGGCGCCGCCCAGTTCGTCAGGGTCGAGACCGATGTGTGGGTGGCCAACCTCGTGGGCCAGCACGACATACGGAGGGTCCGTAACCAGGCCGTGCCCGTGCGGTACGGGGCGATCGACACCGCGCTCGGGCTGCTCGGCGACAAGGCGGCCGAGCTGGGCGCGTCCGTCCACATGCCCCGCATCGGCTGCGGGCTGGCGGGCGGGACCTGGGGCGAGGTCGAGCCGCTCGTCGTCCGCAGGCTGGTGGAGCGGGGGATACCGGTCACCGTGTACGACTTCGACGCGTAAGGGGCGTCGGGGCGGGGCATCGCCGACGTAGTGGGCGGCGGAGGCTAGAGTCGGCGGCTGTTCGAATCGGGGGAACGGCAGCAGGGGAGTCAGATGTACGTGCAACTCAGGGAGACGGCCGACGAGTTGGCCCGAGTCCTGTGGCGGGAGCACGCCGTGTACCGGGAGCGGGGTGGCGGTGTGGTCATCCGGGGGGAGCACGTGCGCCGCTGGATCAGTCTCGCCCCGACCGGGGGCAAGGACCGGGCGCTGCTGCGCGCCGGGCGGATTCTCGACGGGGGGACCACCGCTCCGGCCCGGAGCGAGATCGTGGTCGACCTGACGGCCGGGACGGCGGAGCTGGCGACGGTCTGCCGGCGGCTGCTCGCCGACGTCGCCGCCGGCGCCGACGCGGCCCCCGGGCCGTCCCGCGCGGGACGGCCCAAGGAGAAGGCGGCCAAGCCCGGCAAGCGGGCGAAGCCTTCCCGCCCCCGCAGATCGCGGCACACGAGCCCCGGCTCCTGGTTCGTCCTGCTCTGCGTCGCCGGGGTCCTCGGTGCCTGGCTGTACAGCCTCTTCGGGCGAGGGGGCTACTAGGGTGTCTTGTCGATCATGCCGGGCTCGCGGCGTGATCCGGCCTGATCGGCAGGACACCCCCTCTATGGCCTGTCAGAAGCCGGTGACCGGGTAGTGGTCGGAGAGGTTGGTGTACGTGTAGCGCGTGCCCCAGCTGGAGACCGTCCACGGGGCGCTCTGCTCCAGGACCACGTGGTTGGTCCAGCCGGCGGGGCGGGTGTTCCCGGCGCGGTGGAGGACGTAGTCGAGGTCCTCGCGCGGGTCGTCCGGGTAGCGCTCGGAGGCGATCGAGTTCAGCTCGGTGTCGAAGGAGTACGGGTGGCCGGTGCGGGCGTCGGCCCCGACCAGCCCGGCGTCGGCGAGCATCGTGCCGTACTCGGGCGTGCGCGAGTCGACGTTCATGTCGCCCGCGACGATCACCTGCTCGTTCGCCGGGATGTTCTTGGCGTCGAGGAAGGCGTCCATCGCCTTGAACTGGCGGCTGCGCATCTGCGCGGCCTCGCCCGCCGAGCAGCCCGGGTCGGTGGACTGGGCGTGGGTGCCGACGACGTGGACCCGGCTGCCGTTCACGTCCAGGACGGTGTAGACGAAGCCCTTGTTCGAGTACCAGTCGGCGCCGCAGGCGTCCTTGTAGACGTACTGCTCCTTGCGGACGATCGGCCACTTGCTCAGGACCGTCACCCCGCCGTCCTCGGGCGTGGTGGCCGAGTAGGCGCCGCTCGTGGCGTCCCAGCCCGTCTTGGAGCGGCCCATGACCGGCGTCTGGTGCGGGTACTGCGCGGCGGCGTTCGCCTTGAGCGCGTCGGAGGAGGAGTTGTCGAAGGCCTCCTGGACCACGACCACGTCCTGCCCCTGGAAGAAGGACGCGGCGGGGATCGCCTTGGCCCGGTGGTCCTGTCCCCAGTTCGGGTACAGCGTCTTGGAGAAGAGGAACGCGTTGTACGAGAGCACCTTCAGGCGCGGCGTCTCGGCGTTCGCGCCGGCGGAGGCGGCGCCCGCCGCCGGGGCGGTCGCCGCGAGGGTGGCGGCGGCGAGCGCGAGCGAAAGGGCCGCGCCGGGGGCGCGGCGGAGCACGGCGAAGGACACGGGAACTCCCATGGAAGAGTGGGGGGTTGGCCTGGCGCCGCACATACAATCAGTCGTGGTTACCTTCCGGTAGCCTTTGGATGCCGGGAATCTTGCCGATCTCGCACAAGCGCGCCAACTCTCGTTGCAGTGTCTGAATTGTCCTTATTTGAACCAGGTAGAATGCGCGCATGACCCTCGCCAGTAACCCCACTGTCTTCGAAATGGACCTTGGTCCCCTCAACCCCGTCTGGGCTGAGCTCATCCTCGGACTGGTGCTGTTCGCGCTCACCTTCCTCATCCTGGCGAAGGGGATCCTGCCCAAGATCCGCCGCACGCTCGACGAGCGTGAGGACGCCATCGACGGCGGCACCGGGCGCGCCGACGACCTGCGCTCCGAGGCCACGCAGATCCGTGAGCAGTACGAGGCGGAGCTCGCCGAGGCCCGCCACGAGGCCGCGCGCATCCGCTCCGCCGCCATCGAGGAGGGCTCGGCCGCCATCGCCGCCGCCCGTGCCGAGGGCAGCGCCGAGCGCGACGCCATCATCGCCGCCGGTACCCAGAAGATCGCCACCGAGCGCGCCGCCGCCGAGCGCGAGCTCAACGCGGACGTCGATGCCTGGGCGCACGCCCTCGCGGCCCGCATCGTCGGCGAGCCGGTCGGGGCCGACCGCGCCTGACCCACCGGTCCTCGCGAAGGGGCCGTCGCCCGGGCAGCAGAACGTCTGCCCGGGCGACGGCCCCTTCGCCATGGGACGGGTGCAGCCTGGATGTGTGAGACCGGTCGCCCACGGCCGGACGCGTGAGGAGAGCGACCGCATGAGCCACCCGCAGGAGCCCGCCGCCCGAACCCCGGCCGCCGACCCCGCGCCCCCGCCCGTCGGCGGCGTGCTGTGGAGCGTCGCCGGCGACGTCCGAGCGCTCCTGATGCTCCCCGCCGCCCTCGTCATGCAGGTCGCCCACCCCGCGATCGGCGCCGGGGTCGACGAGCACTCCGTCTTCCGCACCGACCCCTGGGGCCGCGGCGAGCGCTCCCTGCGATCGGTCCAGCTCTGGGTGTACGGAGGCGAGGACGCCGCCGAGGAGGGCCGCCGCCTCCGCCGCCTGCACCGCGACATCCAGGGCACCGACGCCCACGGCCGCGCGTACCACGCCCTCACCCCCGCCTACTACTCGTGGGTGCACGCGACCGGCTTCCCCGTCTACCGGCACGGCCTCGGCCTCCTCGCCCGCCCGCTCACCGAGGCCCAGGAACGGCAGCTGTACGCCGAGTGGCTCCAGGTCGGGCGGATTCTCGGCATCCACGACCGGGACATGCCGCAGACGATCGACGAGTTCTGGCCGTACTACCGCAAGGTCCTCGCCGACGAGCTGGAGGCGACCGTCGTCGTCCGGGAGCTGCTCGACCCCGACCTGCCGGTGCCCGCCCCGGACCGTGGCCCCCTGCCCCTCCGGTTCGCCCTCCGGCTCGTCTGGCCCGTGCTCCGCCGCCCGGTCCTGCGCCTGCGGGCCTTCCTCACCGTGGGCCTCATGCCGCCGGACGCCCGCGAGGCCATCGGCCTGGAGTGGACGGACGCGCAGGAGCGCGCGCTGCGCCGCTTCGCCCGGGTCGTCCGGGCCGTGGTCCCCGTCCTGCCCGAGCGGCTGCGCTATCTGCCCCTGGCCCGGAAGGCACGCGAGGCCGCCCGCCGCGCGAAGCGCTGACGGACGGCCCGCTCACCGCACGAGAAGCGTGCTCGGAGCTCAGTGCTCGTCGTGGTCGTGCACCGTGTTCGTCGCCGCGATCTTCTTCCACGACTTCGGCTGCACCGGCCGCGGAGCCGCCGACCGGGCCGCCGACCGCGCGGCGGGGCCAGTGGCGGGCGCCGCCGTGGGGGCGGACAGACCGGCCGCGGCAGCCGTCGACGCGGCCGGCTTCGACGGCTCGTACAGCCAGGTGTCGAAGAGCCCGGCCAGCGGCTTGCCCGAGACCCGCTCCGCGTACCGCACGAAGTCGCCGACGCGCGCGTTGCCGTAGGCGAACTCCTGCGGCCAGCCCTTCAGGATCGCGAAGAAGTCCTCGTCGCCGATCTCGTTGCGCAGGGCCTGGAGTGCCAGCGCGCCCCGGTCGTAGACGGCGATGTGGAACTGGTTCTCCGCGCCCGGGTCACCCGGCTTGACCGTCCAGAAGGGGTCATCGGCCGTCCGCGTGGAGTACACGTAGTCCGCCAGCTCCTGGGCCGTGCCCTCGCCCTCCTTCTCCGACCACAGCCACTGGCTGTAGCGGGCGAAGCCCTCGTTGACCCAGATGTCCTTCCAGTCCCGTACGGAGACGCTGTCGCCGTACCACTGGTGCGCCAGCTCATGGACGACGACCGACACGTTCGCGCCGTTCGCGAACTGCCGCGGGCTGTAGAACGGGCGGGTCTGCGTCTCCAGGGCGAAGCCGCTCGTCACGTTCGGCACGTATCCGCCGAGGGAGTTGAAGGGGTACGGCCCGAAGACCCCCTCCAGCCACTCCGCGACCTCGGTCGTGCGCTCGATCGAGGCGCGCGCCGCGCCCGCGTTGTCGCCGAGGTCCTTGCTGTAGGCGTTGAGGACGGGCAGTCCGTTGGCCGTCTTGTCCGTCGTGATGTCGAACTTGCCGACGGCGAGCGTGGCCAGGTACGTCGCCTGCGGTTTGTTCGAACGCCAGTTGAAGCGCGTCCAGCCGAGCCGCGAGGACTGCGACTGGAGCACGCCGTTGCTGATGGCCTGCGTGCCGTCCGGCACCGAGACGGAGACGTCGAAGGTGGCCTTGTCCAGCGGGTGGTCGTTGGACGGGAACCACCAGACGGCCGAGTCCGGCTCCTGGGCGGCGACGCCGCCGTCCGGGGTACGGGCCCAGGCCGACCAGCCGTCGACCTTGAACTCGGAGGGCTTGCCGGCGTACCGGACGACGACCGAGATCGTCCTGTTCTTCTCCAGCGGGACGGCCGGGGTGACCTCCAGCTCGTGGTCGCCCGAGGTCGCGAACTTCGCGAGGCGCCCGTTCACCCGGACCTCGCTGACCTTCAGACCGAGGTCCAGGTTGAAGCGGGACAGGTTCTGCTTCGTCGTGGCGACGATCGTCGCCGTGCCTTCGAGAAGGTCGGTCTCCGGCTGGTACTTCAGCCGCAGGTCGTAATGGGAGACGTCGTAGCCGCCGTTGCCGCTGGCGGGGTAGTAGGAGTCGCCGATGCCCGGGGCGCCAGGCTGGAAGTCGGCCGCCGATGCCGGGATCGCCAGCAGCAGGGAGGCCGCGAGGGCGCTCGGAACGATGATTCTGCGGTGCAAGGGTGCTCCCCAAGTCATAAGAAACGTAAGACGCGCGGATGGTCGTCGGTCCTTAGCTGGGACCCTATTCAGCCCTCCGACGCACCGTCACGTCCAGAGGACCCGCTGTCACACGATCGCCATTCGGCCGACATGAACCGTCCGTCCCCCGAATCGCCCTGAATCCCTCCCGCACTCTTTTACGCGGGAGTTGACCGGGGTACGTTCCGGCGCATGCCGATGCGAAAGCGGAGAACCCGCGGAGCCCGACTGCCGTACGGAGCCCTCGTGACCGCGGCCACGGCCGCCCTGCTCGCGACCCTGGTCACCCCGGCGGGCGCGGGCCCGGAGCCCTCGGCGCCCACCGCGCCGTCGTCCTCCGCCGCGGCGTCCCCGCGCGAGTCCCGGCCCGTCCATTCCTACGCCGGCGCGATCCGCGAGTCCGTCTGGGTCGACACCGGCCTGGACGGCGACGGGGACGGGCGCGCCGACCGGGTCGCCGTCGACATCATCCGGCCCCGGGAGCCCGCCGCGACCGGCCGGAGGATCCCGGTCATCATGGATGCCAGCCCGTACTACGCCTGCTGCGGGCGGGGCAACGAGAGCCAGAAGAAGACGTACGACGCCGACGGGAACCCGGTGCAGTTCCCGCTCTTCTACGACAACTACTTCGTCCCGCGCGGCTACGCCTTCGTCGGCGTCGACCTCGCCGGCACCAACCGCTCCGACGGCTGCGACGACGTCGGCGGGCGCTCCGACGTCCGGTCCGCCAAGGCCGTCGTCGACTGGCTGAACGGCCGCGCCCGCGGCTACACCACCCGCACCGGCACGACCCGGGCCGGGGCCACCGGCTGGAGCACCGGCGACGTCGGCATGATCGGCAAGAGCTGGGACGGCACCGTCGCCAACGGCGTGGCCGCCACCGGCGTGGAAGGGCTGAAAACGATCGTTCCGATCGGTGCCATCTCGTCCTGGTACGACTACTTCCACTCCCAGGGCACCCCGCTCTACAACGCCAACCCCAGCTGGCTCTCCGACTACGTGAGCAGCCCCGACGCACGGGCCCGCTGCGGGGCCGTCCAGGAGCGGATCGCCGCGGCCACCCCGTACAGCGGCGACTGGACGCCCGCCTGGAGCGAGCGGGACCACGTGCGCGACGCCTCGAAGGTGAAGGCCAGTGTCTTCGTCGTCCACGGGCAGCAGGACCTGAACGTCCGGGCCAAGCAGTTCGGGCAGTGGTGGGACGCGCTCGCCGCGCACGGCGTCGAGCGCAAGATCTGGCTCTCCCAGACGGGTCACGTCGACCCCTTCGACTTCCGGCGCGCCGACTGGGTCCGCACCCTGCACCGCTGGTTCGACCACTACCTGCTCGGCTACGACAACGGCATCGACCGCGAACCGGTCGCCGACATCGAGCGCGCCCCGGACCGCTGGACCATCGACCGGCAGTGGCCGCCGCGCGGCACCGCCGCCACCACCCTGCGCCCCGCCCCGGGCGCCGAGCCCGGCGTCGGCACCCTCGGCAGGACGCCCGCCGCCCCCGGCTCCACCGCGACCTTCACCGACGACCCCGCCCTCGGCGAACTGGACTGGGCCGCCCGCGTCGACACCCCGACCCCCGAGAAGGCGGGGTTCGTCACCCGGCCGCTCTCCCGCGACCTGCGGATCTCCGGCTCCTCGAAGGTGACGGTCACCGCCACCCCGACGACCGCCACCGCGCACCTCTCCGCCGTCCTCGTCGACCTCGGCCCCGACACGATCCGCGACTACGGAGCGGCGGGGGAGGGCATCACGACGCTCACCGAGCGGAGCTGCTGGGGCGCGAGCACCCCCGGCGACAGCTCCTGTTTCAAGGAGACCAGGGCCAGGACCGCCGACGTCGGGTACACGGTCGTCAGCCGCGGCTGGGCGGACCTCGGCACCTGGGCCGACCCCCGGACGGAGCGGCCGCTGACCCCGGGCAGGGCGTACACCCTCACCCTCGACCTCGCGTCCGCCGACCACGTCGTCCCGGCGGGCCACCGCCTCGCCCTGATCGTCGGCGGCACCGACCGGGACCTGATCGACCCTCCGTCGACCACACCGAAGCTGACGCTCGACCTCGGCCGTACGTCGGCGAAGCTGCCCCTGGTCGGCGGCCCGGCCGCCTTCGCCCGGGCGACGACGGGAGCGGCCCCGGCCCTGCCCGCGCCCACCGCCAGGCCGTCCCTGACCGGTCCCGTACCCCCGGCCGCGGTCAGCGGACCGCGCCTCCCCGCGGCAGGAGCGACCCGATGACTCCTTCGGCGACACCGACGGGAATCCGTACCGCGCACCGGAGTTCGCGCCGGATGCTCGCCCTCGCGGCGGGCGCCGCCGTCCTCGCCCTGCCGCTCGTCACCGTCCCCGCCAAGGCGGCGGACAGCGCGCCCCCGCGCCCCGTCCCGCGCACCGGATTCGAGACGAGCCTCGGGGCCCGGTGGACCACGGAGGCCGAGGAGCGGGACTTCCTCGCGGCGGTCGACCGGGGGAGCGACCGGGTGTCGCTGCGCACGATCGGCACCACCTCGCAGGGCAGACCGCTGCGGCTCGCCACCCTCGGCACGGGCCGCACCACGGTCCTCCTCGTCTGCAGCCAGCACGGCGACGAGCCGGCGGGCCGCGAGGCCTGCCTGAGCGTGCTGCGCGACCTCTCCACCGCCCGGGACGCGGAGACCTCGCGCCTCCTCGCCAGGACCACCCTCCTCGTCGTCCCGACCGCCAACCCCGACGGACGGGAGGCCGACACCCGGGGCAACGGCGACGGCGTCGACATCAACCGCGACCACATCGCGCTGCGGACGGCCGAGGCCCGGGCGATCGCCGCCGTCATCCGCGACCGGCGCCCCGAGCTCGTCTACGACCTCCACGAGTACGGGGCCACCCCCCGCTACTACGACAAGGACCTGCTCGCCCTCTGGCCCCGCAGCCTCGACGCCGACCCGCACGTCCACGACGAGTCCCGGACCCTGTCGGAGTCCTACGTGCGGCCCGCCGCGGGGCTCGCCGGCTACAGCACCGGCATCTACGGCATCTGGACCGACCCCCTCACCGGCAAGCCGGTCAAGCAGGTCGCGGGCGACGGCCAGGAGCGGATCCTGCGCAACACCGTGGGCATCAAGCACGCGGCGGGCCTGCTCGTCGAGACCCGCGTGGACGCCCTCGACGAGGTCGAGAAGGACGACCCGGCGCGCAACCACCTCCGGCGGGTGGCCACCCAACGAGCGGCGCTGGAGGGGGCTTTCGCCTATGTCGACGAGCGGCGTGGACCACTCACCGCCGTCACGGCCGCCGCCCGGCTCCGGGGTTTCGCCGACCAGGGGCCGGTTTATCTCCGCGGGGCCGACAACGACCCGCCGGAGCCCGGGGAGATCCTCGCCGACCCGCCCTGCGGCTACCGCCTGGACGCCGCGCAGTACGTCGAGGCGGGCGACGAACTCGCCCTGCACGGAGTCACCGTCAGACCGGACGGCACCGGGGTCTTCGTGCCGCTGCGCCAGTCGCAGCGCGCGCTCGTCCCGCTCCTCCTCGACGGGCGTGCGACCTATCACCTCGTCAGTGGGAGTCCTGTGAAGGAATGTTGACGGTCCGGCACCCGAGCCGCGCATTGGCGTGAAACCGACTTGCGGGCCGGTAAAGTTACCGGTCGGTATTGACCATGCCTCAAACCGGCGTCCAACGCCGGGAAGTTGGAGAACCACCATGCGCCACACGCTGAACCTGCGCCGCACCCTGACGGCCGTGCTCACCACGACGCTGCTCGCCGGGGGCGTGCTGCTCGGACAGGCCGTCACCGCGGAGCCCGCGGCTGCCGCCAAGATGACCTGCAACATCGACGAGCTGCGGGCGGACGCCCGCAAGGAGCGCGACCGCGCCGCCCAGCTCCGCCGCCTCGGCGCCCGCACGGAGGCCAACCGGGCCGCCGCCCGCGCCGACGCCCTGGAGCGGCGCGCGCAGCAGTGCCACGACGCGGAGAACAACAACCGCCCGATCTGGAAGTAGCGGCTCGCGCGGGGCGGGTGCTGTCCGAAAAGGACCGCACCCGCCCCGCGGCCGTTCCCCGGCCACCGCCCCCGCGTCCTACGCGCGCGTCAGCCGCCCACCAGTTCCGCCGCCCGCTCCGCACATCCCCAGGCGACCGTCACGCCCGCGCCCCCGTGCCCGTAGTGGTGCACCAGCCGCCCGCCGTCCGGCAGCGGCACCGCCTCGATCCGGACGCCGCCCGCCCGCGCCGGCCGCAGGCCCACCCGGTGCCCCAGGATCCGCGCCCCCGCGATCTCCGGCCGCACCCGCGCGCACCGCGCGACGATCGCCGCCGCGGTCGCCGGGTCGGCGTCGAGCCGCTCCGCCCCCTCCTCGGCCGTCCCGCCGAGCACCAGCCGCCCCGGCTGCGGGAAGAAGTACGTCGTCTCACCCGCCCCCTCGTCCGCCGCGGTGAACCACTCCTCGACACCCGGGTTCTCCACCAGCACCAACTGCCCGCGCACCGGCAGCAGCCCGGCGTCCGGTACGAGCTCCCGCGCCCCGAGCCCCGTGCAGTCCACGACCACCCGTGCCCGGGCCGCCGGCTCCGCGAACCCCGTGACCGCACGCTGCTCGAAGACGCCTCCCGCGGCCTCGAACCGGCCCCGCAGCCACGCCAGATGGACCGGCATGTCGATGAGCGGGAGCCGCGCCGCGAGGCCCGCGCCGTACGGCCCCGGCACCTCCTCCGGAGCCAACTGCCGCAGGTCCGGCACCTCCCGCGCCCACGGGCCCAGCGCGTCCAGGGCGGTGTCCGCGTGGACCCCGGCCACCCACCGCACCCCCGTCCGCTCAGGATCGGCGGCCAGCTCCCCGTACACCCGGAGCGAGGCGAGCGCCCAGGCGCCGGCCTCCGCCGCCGGCTCGATCCGGTACGGCCACCACAGGGCACCCGCCACGGCCGAGGTCGTCGCCGTCACGTCGTCCCGCGACCAGACCCGTACGCGCAGCCCGCGCTCCGCCAGGGTCACCGCCGTCGTCAGCCCGACGACTCCGCCGCCCACCACGATCACGTCGCTGTCCATGGCGGGGACCGTACCGGGACCGGGACATTTCCGGGACCGGACAGCCATGGAACGGGACCGGGGGCGGCGAAATACTTCAGGCATGCCGTCCGCGTACACCACCCTCGACCTCACCGGCCCTCACCGCGACACCCCCGATCTCGTGGTCGACGGCAGGCCCCTGCTCCACCGGCTCGACGAGGTCGACGGAGTCGACGCCGTCTCGCCCCTGGCCTCGGACCTCCCGCCCGCGCTCCGGGCCGACTCGGTCCGCACGCTGCTCCACGCCACCGGCCGCCGGATCGTCCACTCCTGCCCCGACTGCCAGGACCCCGGCTGCGGCGCCGTGACCGCCGTCGTCGAGCACGACGGCGAGGACGTCGTCTGGCGCGACTTCGCCTGGCAGACCGGCGACCTCACCGCCCCCGTGGACCTGGAGCGCGACGGCTACCCCGGCGTGGGCCCGTACCGCTTCCCCGGCGACACCTACCGCGCGGTCCTGCGCCGCCTCCTCGACGGCACGACGACAGGTCCCCGGGCAGCCCGCCTCACCGCGGCCTGACCACGGCCCGCCCGGGCCCGCCCGCGTCGCGCCTCCGCGGCCGGGCGGAACCGCGGCCGCGGGGTCGCCTAGGATTCGTACTCTCATGACTGCAACCCTCGTCGCCAAGGACCTCGCCGCCGGCCACGGCGAACGCACCCTCTTCGCCGGGCTCGACCTCGTCGTCGCCCCCGGTGACGTCATCGGCCTCGTCGGCGTCAACGGCGCCGGGAAGTCGACGCTGCTCCGGCTGCTCGCCGGGCTCGACACCCCGGAGGAGGGCGAGCTGCGGCTCTCCCCGCCCACCGCGAGCGTCGGCCACCTCCCGCAGGAGCCCGAGCGGCGCGCGGGCGAGACCGTGCGCGAGTTCCTCGCCCGCCGCACCGGCGTCACCGCCGCCCAGACCGCCATGGACGAGGCCACCCAGGGCCTCGTCGACGGCACGCCCGGCGCCGACGACGCGTACGCCGAGACGCTGGACCGCTGGCTGAACCTCGGCGGGGCGGACCTCGACGAGCGCGCCGAGGAGGTCGCCGACTCCCTCGGCCTCACCGTCGGCCTCGACCAGCCGATGACCTCGCTCTCCGGCGGCCAGGCCGCCCGTGCCGGCCTCGCCTCGCTTCTCCTCTCCCGCTACGACGTCTTCCTCCTCGACGAGCCCACCAACGACCTGGACCTCGACGGTCTGGAGCGCCTGGAGGCCTTCGTGAAGGGGCTGCGCGCCGGGACGGTCGTCATCAGCCACGACCGCGAGTTCCTCACCCGCACCGTCACCAAGGTCCTCGAACTCGACCTGGCCCAGCAGCAGATCACGCTGTACGGCGGCGGTTACGACGCCTACCTCGACGAGCGCGACACCGCCAGGCGGCACGCCCGCGAGGACTACGAGGAGTACGCGGGCAAGAAGGCCGCCCTCGAAGCCCGCGGCCACATGCAGCGGTCCTGGATGGCCCAGGGCGTGAAGAACGCCCGCCGCAAGGCCACCGACGGTGACAAGCTCGGCCGCAACGCCCGCAGCGAGGCCAGCGAGAAGCAGGCCGCCAAGGCCCGCCAGACCCAGCGCATGATCGAACGCCTCGACGTCGTCGACGAGCCCCGCAAGGAGTGGGAACTCCGCATGGAGATCGCCTCCGCACCGCGCTCCGGCTCGGTCGTGGCGACCCTGCGCGAGGCCGAGGTGCGCCGCGGCGACTTCTCCTTCGGTCCCGTCACGCTCCAGATCGACTGGGCCGACCGGGTCGCCGTCACCGGAGCCAACGGCGCCGGCAAGTCGACGCTGCTCGCCGCCCTGCTCGGCCGCCTCCCGCTGGACTCCGGCGACACGGTCGTCGGCTCGGGCGTCGTCGTCGGCGAGGTCGACCAGGCCCGCAAGCTCTTCCACGGCACCGAGAAGCTCCTGGAGGCGTTCTGCGCGGCCGTGCCCGAAACCGAGCCCGCCGAGGTCCGCACCCTCCTCGCCAAGTTCGGCCTGAAGGCGGAGCACGTCCTGCGGCCCGCGACCACGCTCTCCCCGGGCGAGCGGACCCGCGCCGCGCTGGCGCTGCTCCAGGGCCGGGGCGTGAACCTGCTCGTGCTCGACGAGCCGACCAACCACCTGGACCTGCCGGCCATCGAACAGCTGGAGTCCGCCCTCGACTCGTACACCGGCACCCTGCTCCTGGTCACCCACGACCGGCGCATGCTCGACGCCGTCCGCACGACCCGCCGCATCGAGGTCGCCGACGGCAAGGTGACCGAGCTCTGATGGCGACCGCATGACGATCTCCTTCGGCTGGGGGCCCGTCGAGGCACGGGCCCTCGCCCGGGCGGCCGCCTGCGTCGTCGTGGTCGACGTCCTCTCCTTCACCACGTCCGTCGGCGTCGCCGTCGAGGCCGGCGCCGCCGTCCACCCGTACCGCTGGCGGGACGCCACGGCCCTCGCGTACGCGGAGCGCGTCGGCGCGACCCTCGCCGTCGGCCGCCGGGAAGCGACGCCCGACCACCCGTGGACGCTCTCCCCGGCCGCGCTGCGCGCCGCGCCGATGCCGCCGCGGCTGGTCCTGCCCTCCCCGAACGGCTCCACGATCGCGGCGGAGGCCGCGGGGTGCGGCGCGACGGTCGTCGCCGCCTCCCTGCGCAACCGCACCGCCGTCGCCCGCCTGCTCGCCGACCGGGGGTACGGCTCCGCGGACCGTCCGCTCGCCGTCATCGCCTCCGGCGAGCGGTGGCCGGACGGCTCGCTGCGCCCCGCGCTCGAAGACCTGCTGGGCGCGGGAGCGGTGCTCTCCGCCCTCGTGAGCATGGGCACCCCGACGCCGGAGGCGAGCGCGGCGGCCACGCTGTGGACGGCGACGGAGGACCCGGTCGCCGCCTTGCACGGCTGCGACTCGGGCCGTGAACTGTACGAGTACGGCTTTCCGCAGGACGTGGCCGTGGCCGCCGAGATCGACAGCTCGACGACCGTCCCCGTCCTCGTGGACGGTGCATTCCAGGAGGCAGCAGCACCATGACCGACCTACTGACCCGACTGACCGAGATGCTGGACGATCTCGACGCGGACGTCGACGAGACGATCGACCTCGCCGACGAGATCGCCGCCTCGGGCGACGCCGCTCTCCTGCCCCGTCTCCAGGCGGAGCTGGACCGTGCTCTCACCGACCGGAACGCCTACGCCCGCGAGCTCCTCGGCGGGGTCCTGGCGGCCATCGGCGGCCCGGACGCCCTCCCGGCCCTGATCCGCGCCTCTGCCGTCGACCTCGGTGACGACCAGGACGGCCTGGCGGCCGAGATCGTCGACCTGGTCCAGGCGGACCCGAAGTCGGCCGCCGACGTCCTGCGGCCCCTCACGGAGGACGACGACCTCTCCGTCGCCAACCGCGCCGAATGGGCACTGCGCTTCGTGCCGTAGAGGTGTGACGTACGACGTGAGGCCGCGACCCGGAGGGGTCGCGGCCTCTGTCGTTCCCTCGGGCGGGACGGGCCCTACTTGCGCTTGCCGCCGCCCTCGCCCAGGAGACCGGCCTTGCGCAGGGCGTCCGCCATCGCGCTGTTGCCCGGTGCGGGGGCCGACGAGCGGTCGCGACCGCCCCGGTCGTCCCGGCCGCCGCGCTCGCTCCGGCGGCCACCGCCGCCGGCGCCGCCACCGGCTGCGCCGCCCTGCCGCTGCTGCGGCGGACGGCCGCCCCGGTCGGCTCGGTCACCGCCCCGCTCGCCCCGCTCGCCCCGCTCGCCACGCCTGGGCGCGCCGGCCTGCGCGTCCGCGCCCGCCTCGTCGTCCAGGCGCAGGGTCAGGGAGATCCGCTTGCGCGGGATGTCCACGTCCATGACCTTGACCTTGACCACGTCACCGGGCTTCACGACATCGCGCGGGTCCTTGACGAAGGTCCTCGACATCGCGGAGACGTGCACCAGGCCGTCCTGGTGCACACCGATGTCGACGAACGCCCCGAAGGCGGCCACGTTCGTGACGACCCCCTCCAGGACCATCCCCGAGGCCAGGTCGCCGATCTTCTCGACGCCCTCCTTGAAGGTGGCCGTCTTGAACGCCGGGCGGGGGTCGCGGCCGGGCTTCTCCAGCTCGCGCAGGATGTCCGTCACCGTCGGGAGACCGAAGGTCTCGTCGACGAAGTCGCCGGCGCGCAGCGAGCGCAGCGTGCCCGTGTCGCCGATCAGCGCCGCGACCTGGCCGCCGGTCGACTTCGCCATCCGGCGCACCACCGGGTAGGCCTCGGGGTGCACGGACGAGGAGTCGAGCGGATCGTCGCCGCCCCGGATGCGCAGGAAGCCCGCGCACTGCTCGTACGCCTTCGGGCCGAGCCGGGCCACGTCCTTCAGCGCCTTGCGGGAGCGGAAGGGGCCGTTGGCGTCGCGGTGCGCGACGATGTTCTCCGCGAGGCCCGCGCTGATGCCGGAGACCCGCGAAAGCAGCGGCGTGGAAGCGGTGTTGACGTCTACGCCGACGCCGTTCACACAGTCCTCGACCACGGCGTCCAGCGAGCGCGAGAGCTTCACCTCGGCCAGGTCGTGCTGGTACTGGCCGACGCCGATCGACTTCGGGTCGATCTTCACGAGCTCCGCCAGCGGGTCCTGGAGCCGCCGCGCGATCGAGACGGCGCCGCGCAACGACACGTCGAGGTCGGGGAGTTCCTGGGAGCCGAAGGCGGAGGCGGAGTAGACCGAAGCGCCGGCCTCCGAGACCATCACCTTCGTCAGGTTCAACTCGGGGTGCTTGGCGAGCAGTTCGGCCGCGAGCTTGTCGGTCTCCCGGGAAGCCGTGCCGTTGCCGATCGCGACCAGCTCGACCGCGTGCTGCTTCGCGAGGCGTGCCAGCCTGTCGAGCGCCTGGTCCCATTTGTTGGCGGGGACGTGCGGGTAGATCGTGTCGGTGGCCACGACCTTGCCGGTCGCGTCGACGACGGCGACCTTCACGCCCGTACGGAAGCCGGGGTCGAGGCCGAGGGTCGCCCGTGTGCCGGCCGGCGCGGCCAGCAGCAGGTCGCGGAGGTTCGCCGCGAAGACGCGGACGGCCTCGTCCTCGGCGGCCGTCCGCAGCCGCAGCCGCAGGTCGATCCCGAGGTGGACCAGGATCCGGGTCCGCCAGGCCCAGCGGACCGTGTCCTGGAGCCACTTGTCGCCGGGGCGTCCCCGGTCGGCCACGCCGAAGCGGTGCGCGACGATCCCCTCGTACGAGGACGGGCCGGGCGTCTCGGAGGGCTCCTCCGGTTCGAGGTCCAGGCTGAGCACGTCCTCCTTCTCGCCGCGCAGCATGGCGAGCACCCGGTGCGAGGGCAGTGCGGTGAACGGCTCGGCGAAGTCGAAGTAGTCGGCGAACTTCGACCCCGCCTCCTCCTGACCCTCGCGGACCTTGGCGGCCAGCCGGCCCCGGCTCCACATGCGCTCGCGCAGCTCGCCGATGAGGTCGGCGTCCTCGGAGAACTTCTCGGTGAGGATCGCCCGCGCGCCCTCCAGGGCGGCGGAGGCGTCCGCGACGCCCTTGCCGGCGTCCACGAAGGCGGCCGCGGCGGCCGTCGGCTCCACCGACGGGTCGCTGAGCAGCCCCTCCGCCAGCGGGGTCAGACCGGCCTCGCGGGCGATCTGGGCCTTCGTCCTGCGCTTCGGCTTGAAGGGCAGGTAGATGTCCTCCAGGCGCGCCTTGGTGTCGGCGGCCCGGATGCGGGCCTCCAGCTCCTCCGTCAGCTTGCCCTGCTCGCGTACCGAGTCGAGGATCGCCGCCCGGCGGTCCTCCAGCTCGCGCAGATAGCGCAGCCGCTCCTCCAGGGTGCGGAGCTGCGCGTCGTCGAGCATCTCGGTCGCTTCCTTGCGGTAGCGCGCGATGAACGGCACGGTCGAACCGCCGTCGAGCAGCTCGACGGCCGCCTTCACCTGTCGCTCGCGTACGCCGAGCTCCTCGGCGATCCTTGCTTCGATGGACGTCGTCACGGTGTCCCGACTCGCCTTCTCGTGCCTCAAGCTTGCGAGTGCATTGTGCCGGGTCGGTCACCCGGATGCGGCAACCGACCCGTCCCGCGCGCGTCCCCGCGCCCTCGTCGGGCGCTCGTCAGCCCTTGCCGACGAGGTCCGCGGGGAAGGCGCCGGCGACCGCCGCCGTCACCAGGAAGCCGCGCCCCAGCTCGGTGAGCCGCTCGACCCCGGCCGCGCCGAGATGCTCGTACGGGGCGGAGTCCAGCCGGTCGGTCCGCTCCTCCAGCTCGTCGCGGAGCGCCGTACCCGCCTCGGTGAGCTCGCCCTCGGCGTCGAGGAGCCCCCGCCCGCGGAGCCGCTCCGTTGCCCCCTCCCAGTCGGCGCGCTTCCAGCCGCGCGAGCCGAGCACCCAGCGCGGGGCCATGCCCTTGCCGGTGGCCGTGTGCGAGACGAGGGCCTCGACGGGGTCGAGTCCGACGGTGAGCAGCGCCGCGAGGTGGCCGTCGCCCCGGTGCTCGCGCAGCAGGGTGGCGGCGTACCAGTAGGCGAGATGCGGGGCCTCCGGCACCGACAGGTCGGCGTGGGCCGAGTAGAGCGGCCGGGCGTGCCGGGTGCAGGCCTCCGTGGCGCGCAGGGCCAGCATCGCGGCCTCGGCCATCTCCGGGGAGGAGACGGTGTCCTCGCCCAGGAGCCGGCGCAGGGTCGCGTCGACGGTCCGCAGCCGCGCGGCCAGGACGTCGGCGGGGGAGGCGATGTCCCAGACCGCGGGGAGGTGCCGGGCGAGCAGCTCGTGGTTGTAGTTGTAGAAGGTCGCGGCGACCGTGCCCGCGCCCACCGCGCCGAGCGCGGCGCTCCGCGCGGCGAGCCGCATCGCGCTCTGGTCGGTGAAGCCGAGGGCGCTGAACTCGCGGTCCAGGTCGGGCGAGAAGTAGAGCGTGGAGTGCAGCGGGTTGAGGGCGTTGTGGCAGCGGCGTCCGGCGCGCGGCGGCAGGGCAGTCGTCATGGACCGAAGGTTACCGACTGGTCGGTACGACGGGAACAGCGAGGACCGGTGGGGACCGAGGAGAAGGCCTGCCGCCCGATGGCAGGAAAGGTGGGATCCACGTCGTTGCGGACGCCACCGGGGCGGCCAAGGATGGAGTCATGACGCAGCGACCCGTTCTCGTCGTCCTCTTCGACGACGTGCAGAGCCTCGACGTCACCGGCCCCTTCGAGGTGTTCGCCGGTGCCGGCCGCGCCGCCGGCGACCCGGCCGCGTACCCCCTCCGGACCGCCTCCCTCGACGGCGGGCCGGTCCGCACCCAGAGCGGACTGCGCCTGCTCCCCGACACCACCCTCGAAGAGGCGGTCGCCGACGGCCCGCCGCACACCCTCGTCGTCCCGGGCGGCGAGGGGACCCGGACGCCCGACCCGGCCCTCGTCGACTGGCTGCGCACGCACGCCCCGCGGGCCGGACGCCTGGTCTCCGTCTGCACCGGGGCGCTGCTCCTCGCCGAGGCCGGACTCCTCGACGGGCACCGGGTGACGACCCACTGGATCGCCTGCGACCACCTCGCCCGCCGCTATCCGGAGGTCGACGTGGACCCGCACCCCATCTTCGTCCGGGACGGCCGCCTCTCCACCTCCGCCGGCGTCACCGCCGGCATCGACCTCGCGCTCGCCCTGGTCGAGGAGGACCTCGGCCGGGACGTCGCCCTCACCGTCGCCCGCCATCTGGTCGTCTTCCTGCGCCGCCCGGGCAACCAGGCCCAGTTCAGCGTCCAGCTGTCCGCCCAGACCGCCCACCGGGAGCCGCTGCGCGACCTCCAGCAGTGGATCACCGAGCACCCCGGCGGCGACCTCTCCGTCGAGGCCCTCGCCGCCCGCGCCCGGCTCTCGCCCCGCCACTTCGCCCGCGCCTTCCAGGCCGAGACCGGCACGACGCCGGGCCGCTACGTCGACCTGGTCCGGCTCGAACACGCCCGCCGCCTCCTGGAGGAGACCTCACGCGGCGTCGAGGAGGTCTCCCGCGCCTCCGGCTACGGCACCCCCGAGGCGATGCGCCGGGCCTTCGTCAAGGCGCTCGGCACCGCCCCGGCGGAGTACCGCCGCCGCTTCCACATACCGGTCACCTGACCGCCGCGACCCACCGACACCACCGACGGACACCACCCACCGATACCACCGACCGACACGAAAGGCACCACCGTGCAGATCGCCGTCCTGCTCTACGACCGCTTCACCACGCTCGACGCCGTCGGGCCGTACGAGCTCCTCGCCCGTCTCCCCGGAGCCGAGACCGTCTTCGTGGCCAAGGAGGCCGGGCCGGTCCGAAACGACCAGGGCAGCCTGGCCCTCGTCGCCGACAAGAGCCTCGCCGAGGTCCCGAGCCCGGACATCGTGCTGGTCCCCGGGGGACCCGACGCGCGCGTGGCCATGCACGACCAGGAGACCCTGGAGTGGCTGCGCGCAGCCGACGCCACGAGCACCTGGACCACCTCGGTGTGCACCGGCTCGCTGATCCTCGCCGCGGCCGGCCTGCTCGACGGCCGCCGGGCGACCACCCACTGGCTCGCCTTCGACGAACTGCGCGCCCAGGGCGTCGAGCCCACTGGTGAGCGGGTCGTCTTCGACGGCAAGTACGTCACGGCCGCCGGGGTCTCCTCCGGCATCGACATGGCACTGCACCTGCTCGGCCGGATCGCCGGCGACGAGGTCGCCCAGACGATCCAGCTGCTCACCGAGTACGACCCCCAGCCCCCCTACGACGCGGGATCCCCCGAGAAGGCCCCGGCAGCGATCGTCGCGCACTGGCGGGGCACGGACACCAGGGACCTCGTCAAGGAGGGCTGAGACCCGCTCGCGGGCTCAGACCCCGTACGTGAAGCGGGGTGCCCGGCGCTCCAGGAAGGCGGCGACCCCCTCCGCGGTGTCGCCGCTGCCGCGTGCCTGCTCCGCCCAGTGGGCGTCCCGGTCGGTGTGCCCGTCGGCGAACTCCTTGGCCGCGGCCTGGGTCAGCAGCGAGCGGGAGACGAGGACCCGGGCGAACTCGCCCACCCGCTTGTCCAGTTCGCCCGCCGGGTGGACCTCGTCCACGAACCCGGTCCGCAGCGCCCGCTCGGTGTCCATCAGCTCGCCGGAGAACAGCAGGTACTTGGCGGTCGACGGGCCCACGAGGGCGGTCAGCCTGCGGGTCGACGAGGACGGGTAGACGATGCCGAGCTTCGAAGGGGTGATCCCGAAGCGGGCCCCCTCCTCGGCGAAGCGCAGGTCGCAGGCGGCGGCCAGCTGGCTGCCGCCGCCGACGCAGAAGCCCCGGACGGCCGCGAGCGTCGGCTTCGGGAAGGCTGCGAGGGCCTCCTCGGCCCGCACCGCGAGGCTCTGCTGCTCGTCACCGGGCTCGCGCAGCGTCGAGATGTCCGCCCCGGCGCAGAAGGTGTCGCCCTCGCCGGTCAGGACCAGGGCCCGGACCGCGCGGTCGGCGGCCAGCCGGTCCAGCACACCGGGCAGCGCGCGCCACATGGCGGCGCTCATCGCGTTGCGCTTGGCGGGGTTGGCGATGACGACGGTGGCGATCCCGTCGGTGACGCTGTCCTTCAGCTGCGGCTCCATGGGCCGGATGCTATCCGCCCTACCCGAACGTACGATCAGGAAGGGGGCGCCCCGAGGAGGCACCACATGGCGAAGGACGCACGCGAGACGCACGCCGGCCCGGACCCCGTCGGGGACATGCGGCGTGAGGGGAAGCGGCTCCGCCGCGACTTCAGCTGGCTCGCCGTGCTCGGCGCCCTGCTCGTCCTCGGCGGTGTCGTCGGCCTGGTCTACACGGGCCTCGCCACCCTCACCTCGATGCTGCTCTTCGGCTGGCTGCTGCTGATCGGCGGCGTCGTGGGCCTGCTCCACGCCATCCAGTCGCGGGGCACGAGCTACTTCTGGCTCGCCGTCGTGGTGGCCGCGCTGAACATCGCGGCCGGAGTCGTGGTGATCCGTCACCCGGAGGGCTCGGCGGAGGCCCTGACGATGTTCGCCGCGCTGCTCTTCCTCACCGGCGGCCTCTTCCGGCTCGTCGGCAGCGTGGTGGTGCGCGGCCCGCAGTTCGGCTGGACCCTGCTCCAGGGAGCGTTCGGCCTGCTGCTCGGACTGCTCGTCCTCTTCGACTGGCCTGAGAGCAGCCGGTACGTCCTCGGCGTCTTCTTCTCGCTGGCACTGCTCTTCGACGGCCTCGGCCTGATCGCGATCGGCGTCGGCGGCAGGCGCATCGTCGGTATGGTGACGCCGCCGCCGGCGGAACCGGAACCGGCGCCGGCCGCCCCGGCGGAGCCGTCGGATCCGGGGCCTTCAGAAAGCGCACACGATCAGTCGAAAAACTGACGTTGGCATACCCACCCGATCAGAAGGTGGCCGATAAGTGTCGACTTCTGGTCAGTAGGCCGGTCCGCCCGCGCGCATTGCCAAGACTCGATCCGTGGCGAGAATCGAGCACGAGGGTGGGAACCGTACCGTGGACACCCACGGGGGTGTACCCACCCGGTCACCGTCCTACGAAGGAGTCTGGCGCTTCACCGCACCCGCGGTCGACGTCTCCGTCCCGCAGGCCCGGCACGCCGTACGCGACCTGTTGGTCCGCCAGGGAGTCCCTGTCCATGAGGAGATCATGGACGGCCTGCTGCTGATCGTCTCCGAGCTGGTCACCAACGCCGTGCGGCACGCGGCGCTGCTGTCGCCGGAGATAGCGGTGGAAGTCGCGATCGGCCCCGAGTGGATCCGGGTGTCCGTCGAGGACAACCACCCGTACCGCCCCAAGGCGCTGGAGGCGGACTACGGGCAGACCGGGGGGCGCGGACTGCTCCTGGTCCGGGAGGTCGCCCAGGAGGCCGGCGGAGCCTGCGACGTGGAGCACACGGCGAGCGGCGGCAAGATCATCTGGGCGGCACTGCCCCTGGCTCCGATGGCACCGGGGCCAGGGGGCGCAGCTCACCTGCCGATGGTCACCAGCCCCCGGACGGACCCGTCAGCTCCCTGACGGCCGGACGCGCCGCGTCGAGCACCGTCATGAACCAGGCGGAGAACGGCGCGGCGGCGTGCCGCTCGGCCAGCTCGGCTGCGGTCACGAAGGCCGTGTCCTCGATCTCCTCCGGGTCCGGCTCCGGCTCGGCCTGCACCAGGCCCACGAAGAGGTGGTTGAACTCCTGCTCCACCAGACCCGAGGCCGGGTCCGGGTGGTTGTAGCGGACGGTGCCCGCCTCGGCGAGCAGCGTCGGCGAGACGCCGAGCTCCTCGAAGGTCCGCCGGGCGGCCGCCGCGAAGGGAGCCTCGCCCGGGTAGGGGTGGCCGCAGCAGGTGTTCGACCAGACGCCGGGGGAGTGGTACTTGCCGAGCGCCCGGCGCTGGAGCAGCAGCCGGCCGGACTCGTCGAAGAGGAAGACCGAGAAGGCGCGGTGCAGCAGGCCCGGTGCCTGGTGGGCGGCGAGCTTCTCCGCCGTGCCGATGGTGGTCCCGTCCTCGTCGACCAGTTCGAGCATGATCGGCGCCGGGGCTCCCGACGGCTGGACGCCGTTCGACGTGATCTCCGGCGAGATCTGAGCCGCTGTGGCTGGTGTGGTCGGCATACCCGTCCTTCGCTTCGGTCCTCGGCCCGGTGGGGCAACCCCAGTCTGCCGTACAAAAGCGGCTTGTCCCCACTTCGTCGGCCGGACGTCGCCGCTCCCACCGCACCGGAGTACGCCGGCGCGGCGGGAGCGGAGGGACCTTCAGAAGGACGTCAGACCCCGAAAGCCGCCGGATAGACGATCGTGCCCGAGGGGACGGGCACGGAACCGTCCAGCACGAGCGCCATCATGACCTCGTCCGGAACCTCGAAACCTGGCTTGATTCCATACTCGGACGCCCGTACGAACCCGAACCGTGGGTAGTACTCCGCGTGTCCCAGGACGAGGACGAGGGACTCTCCGCGGAGCCGGGCCGCGTCGAGCACCGCCCGGACGACGGCCTGTCCGGCCCCCGTCCGCTGGTACGCCGGTGCCACCGAGACCGGCGCGAGCGCCGCCGCAGGGGCGCCGCCCACCCGGCAGCGGGTGATCAGGGCGTGTGCCGCGATCGTGCCGTCCGGGGCCTGGGCCACGTACGACAGACCGGGCAGCCAGGCGTCGGCGTCCAGCCGGAGGCCGTCGACCAGATCGGCCTCCGTCTCCGAGGGGGCGTCCACCGACCCGAAGGCCGTCGAGACGACCCGACGCACCGTCGGAGCGTCCTCGGCGGCCTCCTCGCGGAGGCGCCAGCGCGGATCGGCCGGCTTCAGGACGAAGCCGGTGTAGCCGTAGTCGGAGCCGTGCTCGCGCCGCAGCGCGATCTCGGCGCGCGCGCCGGCCACGGCCTCCGCCATGCCGGGCACGGTGGTGTCGGCCGCGTCGGCGTGCGCGGCGAGCGGGACGTAGTACTCGTCCCAGTCGCTCTCCGGCTGCGGGACGGTCCCCAGGACGTGGTAGCCGGCCCCGACCGCCGCCGCCGCGTTCCCGGTGACGGTACGGAGCGGGTAGTGCTCCTCCCAGAAGGCGCGGGCCGCCGGGCCCGGCTCCTCGGTGGTCCAGACGCACTCGGTGAGGACCAGCGTGCCTCCGGGGGCGAGCAGCCTGCGCCACTCGGCGAGCGCCCGGTCGAAGCCGAGGACGAAGACCGAGCTCTCGGCCCAGACGAGGTCGAAGGAACCGTCCGGGAAGGGCAGCGCGCCCATGTCGGCGCGCAGGGTGCGGATCGAGCCGTCGAGCCCGTGGGCGGCCGCGGTCTCGCGCAGTTCGGCGAGGAACGGCTCGTGGGTGTCGACGGCGGTCACCTCGGCGTTCGCCTCGGCGGCCAGGAGCAGCGCGGAGCGACCCGGGCCGCAGCCCAGGTCGAGCACGCGCGGACGCTCCGGAAGCCTCCCCGCGAGCGCGAGGAGACGTCGGGTGGTGGAGTCGGAGCCCGGGCCCTGCCGCGGAAGACCGTGGTGCAGGGCGAAGAAGGCGTCGTGCAATGCGTTGTCGGACAACGTGGGAAACCCTTGTGTGAGAGGGCCCCGGCCGACGACGTGACGTACCGGTGGGAAGACCGGGATCAGGTCAGCCGGTGACCCGGGAGCTGAAGCTGGACCGGGCGCTGCCGCACTGGGCAGCCTCCATCGCGACGGTCATCAACCTCAGCTCCTCTCCACACGTGCACGTCCGACGAGCCTAACAGGGCGGGTGTCTCAGAGGCAGAGCTTCGCCTCGTGCTGTGCGTGGCCGGCCGGCTCCAGCTGGAAGGTGCAGTGCTCCACGTCGAAGTGGGAGCCGAGGCACCCCTGGAGGTCGTGCAGCATCTTCTCGTGCCCGACCGAGTCCAGCGCGCCCTGGTCCACGACCACGTGGGCGGAGAGCACCGGCATGCCCGAGGTGATCGTCCAGGCGTGCAGGTCGTGGACGTCCTCGACGCCCGGCAGGGCCAGGATGTGGGCCCGTACCTCCGCCATGTCGACGCCCTTGGGCGCCGCCTCCAGGAGCACTTCCAGCGTCTCGCGCAGCAGCTTGATCGTGCGGGGCACGATCATCAGGCCGATCACGATCGAGGCGATCGGGTCGGCGTACTGCCAGCCGGTGGCCAGGATGATGCCGGCCGCGACGATCACCGTCACCGAGCCGAGCGCGTCCGCGAGCACCTCCAGATAGGCCCCGCGCACGTTGAGGCTGTCCTTCTGGCCGCGGGCGAGCAGCGAGAGGGAGATCATGTTCGCCACGAGGCCGACCACGGCGAAGGCGATGGTCAGTCCGCCCTTGGTCTCGGCCGGCTCCACGAACCGCTGGATCGCCTCGTACAGCACGTAACCGCCGACGACGAGCAGCAGCAGACAGTTGGCCAGCGCCGCCAGGATCTCGGCCCGGGCGAAACCGAAGGTGCGGTTGCCGCTCGGCGGCCGGTTCGCGAAGTGGATCGCGAGCAGAGCCATCGCGAGGCCGACGGCGTCCGTCGCCATGTGGGCCGCGTCGGCGATCAGCGCGAGCGAGTCGGCGACCACACCGCCGATGATCTCGATCACCATCACGGAGAGCGTGATGCCGAGCGCGATCCGCAGTCGGTTCTTGTACGCGGCCCCCGCGGTGCCCGTGGGAGGGGCCCCGCCGTGGCTGTGTCCGTGGTCGTGTCCAGCCCCCATGAGATGGCCTCCCGGTCGAGTCGTTCCGTCTGCCCCAAGTGGCAAGTGAACTACGGGTGGGGGGTATGTGCAACACGGTACTGAACACCGTTGTCATATGCTCTGACCTGCGGTGATGTCATCAGGACCGGCCATGGCGGGAACTGGTCGGCGGGGGCCCCGCACGGCAGGCGCCGCCAGGGACCCCCGGCCCGGGCCACCAGCCGCCCGGGCCGATCTCCCCACTGCCTCTCGCACCCGCGAGGCCGCGGGTGGGCCCGGGGGAGTCCTGCCCGCGAAGCCTCGGTGAACTCACGCTCCGTTCATCCGATAGCCTCAGCCGACGTGCCGCCGCCCGGCGCCGGGCCGCACCGCCGCGCCCCGGGCCGCCACGGCCCGCAGGCCCCTCGTCAGCTCCAAGGAGTGAGTTCGTCTGTCGACCGCCATCCTCACCGGCCCGCCGGCACCCGGATCCTCGCTCGACGCTGATCTGCGGTCGCTCGGCTTCGACGTCCGGATCGCCACCGGCACCGAGGAGACCGGCACCCTGCTGGCATCCGTCCCGGCGGGCGAGCGCGTCGCGCTCGTCGACCCCCGGTTCGTCGGTCACCTCCACGCCCTGCGCCTCGCCCTCACCGACCCCCGGTTCCCGGCCGAGGCCGTGCCCGGCGCGCTCACCGCGCAGAGCGAGGCCCGCCCCGCGCTCAGCCGCGCCCTGACCGCCGCCGCGGCCGTGACCGTGCCCGCGGGAGCCGCCGGCACCGACGGCCCCGCCGCCGATCTGACCGGCACCCTCGCCGACGCGCTCGACGCCGAGGGCGTCGCCGTGCACCGCCCCCAGCTCGGCACCCTCGTCGCCACCGTGCCCACCGACGCCGAGGCCCGCCGCGAGGCGCGCGCCGCCGTCGAGGCCGTCGACGAGGAAGCCGTACGCCTCCGCTCGGCCGTCAAGGCCCAGGACGGCTTCTTCACCACCTTCTTCATCAGCCCGTACTCGCGCTACATCGCCCGCTGGTGCGCGCGCCGCGGCCTGACCCCCAACCAGGTCACCACCGCCTCGCTGCTCACCGCGCTGCTCGCGGCCGGCTGCGCGGCGACCGGTGAGCGCGGCGGCTACGTCGCCGCCGGCGTCCTCCTCCTCGTCTCCTTCGTCCTCGACTGCACCGACGGGCAGCTCGCCCGCTACTCGCTGCAGTACTCGACGCTGGGCGCCTGGCTCGACGCGACCTTCGACCGCGCCAAGGAGTACGCCTTCTACGCGGGCCTCGCCCTCGGCGCCGCCCGCAACGGCGACGACGTGTGGGCCCTCGCGCTCGGCGCCATGGTCCTCATGACCTGCCGGCACGTCGTGGACTTCGCCTTCTACGAGGCCACCTACGACTCGACGGCGGGCAAGAGCGCCACCGCGGCCCTCTCCGGCCGGCTCGACAGCGTCGGCTGGACCGTCTGGGCCCGCCGCATAATCATCCTGCCGATCGGCGAGCGCTGGGCGATGATCGCCGTCCTCACCGCCGCCACCAGCCCCCGGATCGTCTTCTGGGCGCTGCTCGTCGGCTGCGCGTTCGCCGCCTGCTACACCACCGCCGGCCGGGTCCTGCGCTCCCTGACCCGTAAGGCGAAGAGGACCGACCGGGCCGCCCAGGCGCTCGCCGACCTCGCGGACTCCGGCCCCCTGGCCGGCCTGGTGGCCCGCGTCCTCGGCCGCCCGGGCGCCCGCGGCGCCGGGGTCGTCTTCGCCGCCGTCGCGACCGGCGGGCTGCTCTTCGCCGTGCTCGACCGGCCGTTCGGCGACCGGCAGACCGTGATCGCCGCCATCGGCTACGCGGTCCTCGCCGGCGCGGCCGTCGCCCGCCCCCTCAAGGGCGCCCTCGACTGGCTCGTGCCCCCGCTCTTCCGCGCGGCCGAGTACACCACCGTCCTGGTGCTCGCCGCCCGGTCCGACTCCGCGCACGCCCTTCCGGCGGCGTTCGGCCTGGTCGCGGCGGTCGCCTACCATCACTACGACACGGTCTACCGCATACGCGGTGGCACCGGCGCGCCGCCCGCGTGGCTGGTGCGCCTCACCGGCGGACACGAGGGGCGCACGCTCCTCGTGGTCGCTCTCGCCGCCCTCCTGGCGGACCGCGGTGACGACTTCACCCTGGCACTGACCGCCCTCGCGGTCGCCGTCGCGCTCGTGGTGCTCGTGGAGTCCATCCGTTTCTGGGTCTCCTCCGGAGCACCCGCCGTTCACGACGAAGGAGAAACAGCATGATCGGCCTCGTACTGGCAGCCGGTGCCGGACGCCGTCTGCGCCCTTACACCGAGACGCTTCCGAAGGCCCTCGTGCCCGTGTCCGGCGAGGGCACCGAGAACGAGCTGACCATCCTCGACGGGACACTGAAGAACTTCGCCGAGATCGGCCTCACCGAGGTCGCGATCGTCGTCGGCTACCGCAAGGAAGCCGTCTACGACCGCAAGGACGCCCTGGAGGCCAAGTACGGCCTCAAGATCACCCTCGTCGACAACGACAAGGCCGAGGAGTGGAACAACGCCTACTCCCTGTGGTGCGCCCGTGAGGTCCTCAAGCGCGGTGTGATCCTCGCCAACGGCGACACGGTCCACCCGGTCTCCGTCGAGAAGACCCTCCTCGCCGCCCGCGGCAAGGGCCAGAAGATCATCCTCGCCCTCGACACGGTGAAGAAGCTCGCCGACGAGGAGATGAAGGTCATCGTCGAGGAGGGCAAGGGCGTCCAGCGCATCACCAAGCTCATGGACCCGGCCACCGCCACCGGCGAGTACATCGGTGTCACCCTCATCGAGGCCGAGGCGGCCGAGGAGCTCGCCGACGCCCTCAAGGCCACCTTCGAGCGCGACCCCGACCTCTACTACGAGGACGGCTACCAGGAGCTCGTCAACCGCGGCTTCACCGTCGACGTCGAGCCCATCGGTGACGTCAAGTGGGTCGAGATCGACAACCACGACGACCTCGCGAAGGGCCGTGAGATCGCGTGCCAGTACTGACCCGGCTGATCCCGTCGCCGGTCGTCGTCGACATCCGCCGAGGAGCGCTGGAGGACCTCTCCGCGCTCCTGGCGGACCAGCGGATCTCCAGCAACGGCAAGATCGCCGTGGCCATCAGCGGCGGTTCGGGCCTGAAGCTGCGTGACCAGTTCGCGCCCGAACTGCCGGGCGCGGACTGGTACCCGGTCTCCGGCGGCACCATCGACGAGGCCGTGAAGCTCGCCGACGCCATGCGCGGCAAGCGGTACGACGCCGTGGTCGCCCTCGGCGGCGGCAAGATCATCGACGTGACGAAGTACGCGGCGGCCCGTGTCGGCCTGCCGCTGGTGGCCATCGCCACCAACCTGTCGCACGACGGGATCTGCTCCCCGATCTCGACCCTGGACAACGACAACGGCCGGGGTTCGTACGGTGTGCCCACCCCGATCGCCCTCGTCATCGACCTGGACGTGATCAGGGACGCGCCGATCCGCTTCGTGCGCTCCGGCATCGGCGACGCGATCTCCAACATCTCCGCCCTCGCCGACTGGGAGCTGTCCCACCAGGTGAACGGGGAGCCCGTCGACGGCCTCGCGGCCGCGATGGCCCGAAGCGCCGGCGAGGCCGTGCTCCGCCACCCCGGCGGGGTCGGCGACGACGACTTCCTCGTCACGCTCTCCGAGGGCCTGGTGATGTCCGGCATCGCCATGTCGATCAGCGGGGACAGCCGTCCCTCCTCGGGCGCCTGCCACGAGATCAGCCACGCCTTCGACCTGCTCTTCCCGACCCGGGCCGCGAGCCACGGCGAGCAGTGCGGTCTCGGCGCGGCCTTCGCCATGCACCTGCGCGGTGCCCCCGAGGGCTCCGCCCAGATGGTCGAGACCCTGCGCAGGCACGGGCTGCCCGTGCTGCCGGAGGAGATGGGCTTCACCGTGGACGAGTTCGTCCAGGCGGTGTCCTTCGCCCCGCAGACCCGGCCGGGCCGCTTCACCATCCTGGAACACCTCGACCTGTCCGACGACGAGATCAGGGACGCGTACGCCGACTATGCAAAAGCCATCGGTAGCTGAGCTCCGCCCGGTCGTCCACCCCCCGGGTGTGAAGGACCGGCGGAGCGGTGAGCACTGGGGTGGCCGCCTGTACATGCGGGAGATCTCCCTCCGCATCACCCGGCGGCTCGTGACCACGAAGGTCACCCCCAACCAGCTGACCTACCTGATGACCGTCTGTGGCGTGCTCGCTGCCCCGGCGCTGCTCGTGCCGGGCATCGCGGGCGCCGTCCTCGGCGTCCTGATGGTCCAGCTCTACCTGTTGCTCGACTGCGTCGACGGCGAGGTGGCCCGCTGGAAGCAGCAGTTCTCGCTGCAGGGCGTCTGGCTGGACCGGGTCGGCGCGTACCTGTGCGACGCGGCGGTCCTCGTCGGCTTCGGCCTGCGCGCCGCCGACCTGTGGGGCTCGGGCCGCGTCGACTGGCTGTGGGCCTTCCTCGGCACCCTGGCCGCCCTCGGTGCGATCCTGATCAAGGCCGAGACCGACCTCGTCGGCGTCGCCCGGCACCAGGGCGGACTCCCGCCGGTCAAGGAGTCGGCCTCCGAGCCGCGCTCCTCCGGCATGGCGCTGGCCCGCAGGGCCGCCGCCGCGCTCAAGTTCCACCGGCTGATCCTGGGGATCGAGGCCTCCTTCCTGATCCTGGTCCTCGCGGTCGCGGACCAGATGCGGGGCGACCTCTTCTTCTCCCGGCTCGGTGTCGCGGTCCTCTGCGGCATCGCGCTGCTCCAGACCGTGCTGCACCTGGTGTCGATCCTGGTCTCCAGCAGGCTGAAGTGAGGCCGGCCGTGAGTTCTCCGCTCAAGGTGGGAGCCGTCGTCATCACGATGGGCAACCGCCCCGACGACCTGCGCGCGCTGATCGACTCGGTCGCCAAGCAGGAGGGCGACCCCGTCGAGGTCGTCGTCGTCGGGCAGGGCACCCCGGTCACCGGGGTGCCCGACGGGGTCCGCACCGTCGACCTGCCGGAGAACGTCGGCATCCCCGCCGGCCGCAACGTCGGCATCGAGGCCTTCGGCCCCGGCGGCACCGACGTCGACGTCCTGCTCTTCCTCGACGACGACGGACTGCTCGCCCACACGGACACCGCCGAGTTGGTCCGCCAGGCCTTCACGGCGGACCCGCGCCTCGGCATCATCAGCTTCCGCATCGCCGATCCGGAGACCGGGGCCACCCAGCGCCGGCACGTGCCGCGGCTGCGCGCCTCCGACCCGATGCGCTCCTCGCGGGTGACGACCTTCCTCGGCGGCGCCAACGCCGTCCGCACCAAGGTCTTCGCCGAAGTGGGCGGTCTCCCGGGGGAGTTCTTCTACGCGCACGAGGAGACCGATCTCGCCTGGCGCGCGCTCGACGCCGACTGGATGATCGACTACCGTTCCGACATGGTGCTGTTGCACCCCACTACGGCACCTTCCCGCCACGCCTCGTACCACTTCAACGTGGCCCGTAACCGAGTGTGGCTGGCACGTCGCAATCTGCCCGCGCCCCTGGTGCCGGTCTATCTCGGCGTCTGGCTGCTGCTCACCCTGGCACGTCGGCCCTCGCTCTCCGCGCTCAAGGCGTGGTTCGGCGGTTTCCGCGAGGGGTGGACGACTCCCTGCGGGCCGCGCCGCCCGATGAGGTGGCGTACGGTGTGGCGCCTGACCCGGCTGGGTCGCCCCCCGGTCGTCTGACATCGTGGTACCGACGTGCCGCGCATCTTGAACACGAAAGTTTCGACTGTGAGTGACACACACCAGGGCGGGGCGGTCGCGACGAGCGCGCCCCCGTCCGTCGACGAGGGCCTGGCCCCGGCCGAGCTGGCCGCGAAGTACGGTCTCTCGGTCAGCGGCGCCCGGCCCGGGCTGTTCGAGTACGTACGCGAGCTGTGGAGCCGCCGCCACTTCATCCTGGCCTTCTCCTCGGCCAAGCTGACCGCCCAGTACAGCCAGGCCAAGCTGGGCCAGGTGTGGCAGGTGGCGACCCCGCTGCTCAACGCCCTGGTCTACTACCTGATCTTCGGGCTGATCCTGGGCGCAGGGCAGGGGATGACCAAGGAGGTCTACATCCCCTTCCTGGTCACCGGCATCTTCGTGTTCACCTTCACCCAGAGCTCGGTCATGGCCGGCGTGCGGGCGATCTCGGGCAACCTCGGACTGGTCCGGGCCCTGCACTTCCCGCGGGCCAGCCTCCCGATCTCCTTCTCGCTCCAGCAGCTCCAGCAGCTGCTGTTCTCGATGATCGTCCTCGTGGCGATCGTGCTCTCCTTCGGCAGCTTCCCCACGCTCCGGTGGCTGCTGGTGATCCCGGCGCTCTTCCTGCACTTCGTGTTCAACGTGGGACTCGCCATGATCGTGGCGCGGATGGGCTCCAAGACGCCCGACCTCGCCCAGCTGATGCCGTTCATCATGCGGACCTGGATGTACGCGTCCGGCGTCATGTTCTCGATCCCGGTGATGCTCGCCGACAAGCCGGCCTGGATCGCCGACGTCCTCATGTACAACCCGGCGGCGGTCTACATGGACCTGATCCGCTTCGCCCTCATCGACGGCTACGGCGCGCAGAACCTTCCGGACCACGTCTGGATGACCGCCCTCGCCTGGGCCGTGGTCGTCGGTGCCGGCGGTTTCGTCTACTTCTGGAAGGCCGAGGAGAGGTACGGCCGTGGCTGACCCGAACCCGAGCAACGTCCCCACCGTCATCTGCGACGACGTCCACATCGTCTACCGGGTCAACACGGGCGGCGGAGGAAAGGGCAGCGCCACCGCGGCGCTCAGCCGGATCGTCGGCCGCGGCAAGGCCGAGGTCAGCCGTGGCGTCCGCAAGGTCCACGCCGTCCGCGGCGTCACCTTCACCGCCTACCGGGGCGAGGCCATCGGCCTCATCGGCTCCAACGGCTCCGGCAAGTCCACCCTGCTGCGCGCCGTCGCCGGACTGCTCCCCACCGAGAGCGGCAAGGTCTTCACCGACGGTCAGCCCTCGCTCCTGGGCGTCAACGCGGCCCTCATGAACGACCTGACGGGCGAGCGCAACGTCATCCTCGGCGGCCTCGCCATGGGCATGAGCCGAGAGGAGGTGCGCGAGCGGTACGAGGGCATCGTCGACTTCTCCGGGATCAACGAGAAGGGTGACTTCATCAGCCTGCCGATGCGCACGTACTCCTCCGGTATGGGCGCCCGGCTCCGGTTCGCCATCGCGGCGGCCAAGAACCACGACGTCCTCCTCATCGACGAGGCCCTCGCGACCGGTGACCGCAAGTTCCAGATCCGCTCCGAGGAGCGCATCCGCGAGCTGCGCAAGGAGGCCGGCACGGTCTTCCTCGTCAGCCACAGCAACAAGTCCATCCGGGACACCTGCGACCGGGTGCTCTGGCTGGAGAAGGGGCAGCTCCTGATGGACGGCCCCACGGACGAGGTCCTCAAGGCGTACGAGCGGGAGACCGCCCGCTGACAGCGCCCCGCATCGCGTGTGCCGCCCCCACCCTCCGGTGGGGGCGGTTCCGTTTTTCGCGCGCCGTGTGTCCGTTTCTCGCGCGTCGCGTGTCCGCCTGGAATGTTCATGTGGTCAACATCGGGCAGGATGAGTCCATGGCAGCGATCTCGGGGGGAAAGACCTATCACCACGGCGACCTGCGCAATGCGCTGATCTGCGCCGCCGTCGACCTGGCCACCGACGGGGGACCCGAGCGGGTCGTCCTGCGCGAGGCCGCCCGCAGGGTCGGCGTCTCGCCCACCGCCGCCTACCGGCACTTCGACGGGCGGGGCGAGCTGCTCCGTACGGTCAAGCTCCACGCGCAGTGCCGGCTCGCCGACTCCATGGAGCGCGCCGCCGCCGGCGAGCCCGGCGCCGACGATCCCGCGCTGGCCGCCGAGCGCCGGCTCGTCGCCCTCTGCCGGGGTTACGTCGGCTTCGCCGTGGACGAGCCCGGCCTCTACCGGGCAGCGTTCTGCGTCCCCCGCCCTGCCGAGGCCGAGGAGTCCGTCGTCGGCCGAGCGGCTGCGACCGAGCCCGAGATCCGCGCGTTCACCCTGCTCAGGGAGGCCCTGGAGGGTCTCGCCAAGGTCGGCGTCCCCCGGCCCGAGGGCCGGACCGCGGCCGGAGCCGCCGCGTGGTCGGCCGTGCACGGACTGTCACTCCTGCTCCTCGACGGCCCCCTGCGACGGCTGCCCGCGCAGCGCAGGGACGACGTCGTCGAATCCACCCTCGCCATGGTCGTCTCCGGCACGCGCGGGCTCTGACCTGGATCGGAGTTCAACTCCCTTTTCCCGCAGGGGTGTTGGCGGCATGTCCGGACGAAGTCCCGGCTCCCCGCCACCCCGGAACGACGACTGCCGTCGTACAACGTAAGCTGGACCGGTCTGTTTCGAGGCAAGTAGGGCGATACCCCGCGGCCATCGGGTCGTCGGGAGACGGCCCGGCGGGCAGGAGTCGGCGGCGTGTCCGAAATAGGATGGATTGGATCGGCAGTGTAGAACGGGAGTCGTGACGGCCATGACGCAGCATCTCCAGCTCCACCAGGGTCTCGCCGTCCCTCCGGCGGGCAGCGACCTGTGACGGACACCCGGCAGGCGCGCCCCGACGCCTCCTCGCGCGCCACCCTCGGCAAGGCCGCGGAGGAGAACTTCCCCGTGGCCCCCTTCTTCCTGCCCCGGGCCTGGCGTGACGACCTGATGGCGGCCTACGGCTTCGCCCGGCTCGTCGACGACATCGGCGACGGCGACCTCGCCCCCGGCGGCGCCGACGCCCGGCACCTCGGCCTCACCCCCGAGGAGGCGGAGGACCGGCTCGCCCTCCTCGACGCCTTCGAGGCCGACCTCCGCCGCGTCTTCGACGGCAGCCCCCGCCACCCCCTCCTCCAGGGCCTCCAGCCGACCGTCCGGCGCCGCGGCCTCACCCCCGAACCCTTCCTCGGGCTGATCGCCGCCAACCGCCAGGACCAGCTGGTCAGCCGGTACGAGACCTACGACGACCTCCTCGCGTACTGCGAGCTCTCCGCCAACCCCGTCGGCCGCCTCGTCCTCGCCATCACCGGCACCGACACCCCCGAGCGGATCCGGCGCTCCGACGAGATCTGCACCGCCCTGCAGATCGTCGAGCACCTCCAGGACGTCGCAGAGGACCTCGGCAACGACCGCGTCTATCTGCCGGCCGAGGACCTCAAGCGCTTCCACGTCACCGAGGACGACCTCGCCAGGCCCACCGCCGGCGCCTCCGTGCGCGCCCTGATCGCCTTCGAGGCCGGGCGGGCTCGCGAGCTGCTGGACGCGGGCGCCCCGCTCGTCGGCAGCGTCCACGGCCGGCTCCGCCTGCTCCTCGCGGGCTTCGCCGGCGGAGGTCTCTCGGCGCTCGACGCCATCACCGACGCCGGATACGACGTGCTGACCGGCCCACCGAAGGCCACCAAGCCGAGCCTGATGCGCCAGGTGGGAGCGGTCCTGCTCCGGGCGCGGAGAGAGGGGTGAACGCGACCGTGGAGGGACAGCCCCAGCCGTCCGCACCGGTACTGGCCGCCTACAGCTACTGCGAGGCGGTCACCGGGCAGCAGGCCCGTAACTTCGCGTACGGGATCCGGCTGCTGCCGACCGACAAGCGCCAGGCGATGTCCGCGCTGTACGCCTTCTCGCGGCGCGTCGACGACATCGGCGACGGCACGCTCCCCGTCGAGGCCAAGCGGGAGCGGCTCGAAGGCACCCGCGTGCTGCTCGACCGCGTCCGCGCGGGCGAGGTCGAGGACGACGACACCGACCCCGTCGCCGTCGCGCTCGCCGACGCGGCGCGACGCTTCCCGATCCCGCTCGGCGGTCTCGACGAACTCATCGACGGCGTCCTCATGGACGTGCGCGGCGCGACCTACGAGAGCTGGGACGACCTCAAGGTCTACTGCCGCTGCGTCGCCGGCGCCATCGGAAGGATCTCGCTCGGCGTCTTCGGCACCCAGCCCGGTGCCCAGGGTGCCGACCGCGCCCCCGAGTACGCCGACACCCTCGGCCTCGCGCTCCAACTCACCAACATCCTCAGGGACGTCCGCGAGGACGCCGGGAACGGCCGCACCTACCTGCCGTCCGACGACCTCGCCAAGTTCGGCTGCGGGGAAGGCTTCGGGAGCGCGACCCCGCCGGCCGGCGCCGACTTCGCCGGGCTCGTCCACTTCGAAGTCCGGCGCGCCCGCGCCCTGTTCGCCGAGGGCTACCGGCTGCTGCCGATGCTCGACCGGCGCAGCGGGGCGTGCGTCGCGGCCATGGCGGGCATCTACCGGCGGCTCCTCGACCGCATCGAGCGCGACCCGGGGGCCGTTCTGCGCGGCCGGGTCTCGCTGCCGGGCCGGGAGAAGGCGTACGTCGCCGTCCGAGGGCTCTCCGGGCTCGACACCCGTCACATCGCCCGCCGTACGGCCAGGGGGCGTGCCTGATGCGCCCCCGCGCCTCCGTCCGCCGGGCAACCCGGAGCGCCGCCCCGGCGTCCCTGCCTGCGGCATCCTTCCTGCCCGTGGGGATCCCGGCCGGGGTGTTCCCGCCGACAGACCCGACCCGAACGGAGGCCGCGTGACGACCGACGGAACCGAGCACAGCTCCCGGCAGCCCCACGCCGTCGTCGTCGGCGGTGGGCTCGCCGGCGTCACCGCGGCCCTCCAGCTCGCCGAGGCCGGCGTCCGGGTCACGCTGCTCGAAGGCCGGCCCCGCCTCGGCGGCCTCGCCTTCTCCTTCCGCCGTGGCGACCTCACCGTCGACAACGGCCAGCACGTGTACCTCCGCTGCTGCACCGCCTACCGCTGGTTCCTCGACCGCGTCGACGGAGCCCGGCTCGCCCCCCTCCAGGACCGCCTCGACGTCCCCGTCCTGGACGTCGGGCACCCCCGCGGCCCCCGGCTCGGCCGGATCCGCCGCGACGCCCTGCCCGTGCCGCTGCACCTCGCGCGCAGCCTCGCCACGTACCCCCACCTCTCCCTCGCCGAGCGAGCGTCCGTGGGCCGCGCCGCGCTCGCCCTGAAGAAGCTCGACCCCGCCGACCCGGCGCTCGACGGCATCGACTTCGCCACCTGGCTCGGCCGCCACGGCCAGTCCCCGCGGACCGTCGAGGCCCTCTGGGACCTCGTCGGCATCCCCACCCTCAACGCCCCCGCCGGGCAGGCCTCCATGGGGCTCGCCGCGATGGTCTTCAAGACCGGACTCCTCTCCGAGCCCGGCGCCGCCGACATCGGCTGGGCCCACGTCCCGCTCGGCGAACTCCACGACACCCGGGCCGCGAAGGAGCTCGACGCCCTCGGCGTCCGCACCGCGCTGCGGACCAAGGCCGAGCGGATCTCCCGTACGGATGACGGGCGTTGGACCGTCGAGGTACCGGGGGAGACCCTCGATGCCGACGTGGTCGTCCTCGCCGTACCGCAGGCCGAGACGCACGCCCTGCTGCCCGATGGCGCCCTCGACGACCCCGACCGGCTGCTCGACATCGACACCGCGCCCATCCTGAACCTCCACGTCGTCTACGACCGCAAGGTGCTGAAGCGGCCCTTCTTCACCGCGCTCGGCTCCCCGGTCCAGTGGGTCTTCGACCGCACCGACTCCTCCGGACTGAAGGGCGGCGGCCAGTACCTCGCCGTCTCCCAGTCCGCCGCCCAGGACGAGATCGACGAGCCCGTCGCCGCCCTGCGCGAGCGCTACCTCCCGGAGCTGGAGCGGCTGCTGCCCGCCGCCCGCGGCGCGGGGATCCGCGACTTCTTCGTCACCAGGGAGCGGACGGCCACGTTCGCCCCCTCCCCGGGCGTCGGCCGGCTCCGCCCCGGCGCCCGCACCCGGGTTCCCGGCCTCTACCTGGCCGGATCCTGGACCGCCACCGGCTGGCCCGCGACCATGGAGGGCGCCGTCCGCAGCGGCTTCAGCGCAGCGGGCGCGGCGCTCTCCACCCTCGGCCGCCGTCATGACCATCCGCTGCAGGAGGCGGCATGACTGTGAGTACCGGAACTAGAGGAGAGACCGTGCCGACTGTGCCGCCGGGTAATCCGGCCGTCGACACCGCGGACGTGTCCGCACTGCTGGAGCGGGGGCGGACCCTGTCCACCCCCGTACTGCGGGCGGCCGTCGACCGCCTCGCCGCGCCCATGGACACCGTGGCCGCCTACCACTTCGGCTGGATCGACGCCGGCGGCAACCCCGCCGACGGCGACGGCGGCAAGGCGGTCCGCCCCGCGCTGGCCCTGCTGTCGGCCGAGGCCGCGGGCGCCGCGCCCGAGGTCGGCATCCCCGGCGCCGTCGCCGTGGAGCTCGTCCACAACTTCTCACTGCTCCACGACGACCTGATGGACGGCGACGAGCAGCGCCGCCACCGCGACACCGTGTGGAAGGTGCACGGCCCCGCCCAGGCCATCCTGGTCGGCGACGCGCTGTTCGCCCTGGCCAACGAGATCCTGCTGGAGCTCGGCACCGTCGAGGCCGGCCGCGCGACCCGCAGGCTCACCACCGCCAGCCGCAAGCTCATCGACGGCCAGGCCCAGGACATCTCCTACGAGCACCGCGAGCGGGTCACCGTCGAGGAGTGCCTGGAGATGGAGGGCAACAAGACGGGTGCCCTGCTCGCCTGCGCCGTCTCCATCGGCGCCGTCCTCGGCGGCGCCGACGACCGCACCGCCGACAAGCTGGAGGAGTACGGCTACCACCTGGGGCTCGCCTTCCAGGCCGTCGACGACCTCCTCGGCATCTGGGGCGACCCGGAGGCCACCGGCAAGCAGACCTGGAGCGACCTGCGCCAGCGCAAGAAGTCGCTGCCGGTCGTCGCGGCCCTCGCCGCGGGCGGCCCCGCCTCCGAGCAGCTCGGCCGGCTGCTCGCCGAGGACGCCAAGTCCAACGACTTCGACACCTTCTCCGAGGAGGAGTTCGCCTTCCGGGCGGCCCTCATCGAGGAGGCCGGAGGACGCGAGTGGACCTCCCAGGAGGCCCGCCGCCAGCACGCCGTCGCGATCGCGGCCCTGCACGAGGTGGACATGCCCGCCCGCGTGCGGGAACAGCTCACCGCGCTGGCCGACTTCGTGGTCGTACGGAAGAGATGATCACCATCGCCCTGATATGAGTTCGCGGTCGCCGGCCGGTGCCTTCCGGCGCCGGCCGACGGCAGACCCGTAGAAGCAGAAGTAACCGACTGCCGCAAAGGGGAAGCCATGACAGCGACGACCGACGGAAGCGCCGGGGCCGTGAGCCCCAGGGCGGCCGCGGCCAGTACCACGCACGACACCGACGCCCCGGCGTCGGGACTCGACGCAGCCGCCGCACGGGCCGCGGAGCGCGCCGTCGAGAACCTGCTCGCCCGCCAGGACCCGGAGGGCTGGTGGAAGGGCGACCTGGAGACCAACGTCACCATGGACGCCGAGGACCTCCTCCTCCGCCAGTTCCTCGGCATCCTCGACGCCGACACCCTCCGCGCCGCCGCGCTCCACATCCGCCGCGAACAGCGGGAGGACGGGGCCTGGGCCACCTTCTACGGCGGACCCGGCGAGGTCTCCGCCACCGTCGAGGCCTATGTCGCCCTGCGGCTCGCCGGGGACCCGCCCGAGGCCCCGCACATGGCCCGCGCCTCCGCATGGGTGCGCGCCCGAGGCGGTATCGCCGCAGCCCGGGTCTTCACCCGGATCTGGCTGGCCCTCTTCGGCTGGTGGCGCTGGGAGGACCTGCCCGAACTGCCCCCCGAGCTGCTCTTCCTGCCGAAGTGGTTCCCGCTCAACATCTACGACTTCGGCTGCTGGGCACGGCAGACGATCGTGCCGCTCACCGTGGTTTCCGCGAAGCGCCCGGTCCGCCCCGCGCCCTTCCCGCTGGACGAGCTGCACACCGACCCGGCCCGGCCCAACCCGCCCCGGCCGCTCGCCCCGGCCACCGGCTGGGACGGGATCTTCCAACGGCTCGACAAGGCGCTGCACGCCTACCACCGGATCGCCCCGCGCGCGCTGCGCGGGACCGCCATGAACGTGGCCGCGCGGTGGATCATCGAGCGCCAGGAGAACGACGGCTGCTGGGGCGGCATCCAGCCCCCCGCCGTCTACTCGGTCATCGCCCTCCACCTCCTCGGCTACGACCTCGACCACCCGGTCATGCGCGCGGGCCTGGAGTCCCTGGACCGCTTCGCGGTCTGGCGGGAGGACGGCCCTCCGGGGCCCGACGGGCAGGGAGGTGCTCCCACCCGCATGATCGAGGCCTGCCAGTCGCCGGTCTGGGACACCTGTCTCGCCGCCATCGCGCTCGCCGACGGGGGGCTCCCGCCCGACCATCCGGCCCTGGTCAAGGCCGTCGACTGGATGCTCGACGAGGAGATCACCCGGACCGGGGACTGGGCGGTGCGGCGTCCCGGGCTGCCCCCGGGCGGCTGGGCCTTCGAGTTCCACAACGACAACTACCCCGACATCGACGACACCGCCGAGGTGGTCCTCGCCCTGCGCCGGGTCAGGCACCCCGACCCGGCGCGGGTGGACGCGGCGGTGGCCCGGGGCACCCGCTGGACCCTCGGCATGCAGTCGCGCAACGGCGCCTGGGCCGCCTTCGACGCCGACAACACCAGCCCCTTCCCCAACAAGCTCCCCTTCTGCGACTTCGGTGAGGTCGTCGACCCGCCCTCCGCCGACGTCACCGCCCATGTGGTGGAGATGCTGGCCTACGAGGGGCGGGCCCAGGACCCCCGTACCCGCAGGGGCATCGAGTGGCTGCTCGCGAACCAGGAGCCGAACGGCGCCTGGTTCGGCCGCTGGGGCGTCAACCACGTGTACGGCACCGGTTCGGTGCTCCCCGCGCTCACCGCCGCCGGGCTGCCCGTCTCCCATCCGGCGGTCCGCCGGGCCGTCCGCTGGCTCGGGACCGTCCAGAACGAGGACGGGGGCTGGGGCGAGGACCTCCGCTCGTACGAGGACGAGGCGTGGATCGGCCGCGGTGCCTCGACAGCCTCCCAGACCGCGTGGGCGCTCATCGCCCTTCTCGCGGCCGGCGAGCGCGACTCCGAGCCCGTCCGGCGGGGCATCGCCTGGCTGGCCGAGACGCAGCGCGAGGACGGCACGTGGGACGAGCCGTACTTCACCGGGACCGGCTTCCCCTGGGACTTCTCCATCAACTACCACCTGTACCGGCTGGTCTTCCCGCTCACGGCGCTCGGGCGTTACGTGCACGGGGAGCCCTCGCCCGGCAAGGAGCGCTGATGGGCGGCGAGCCGGGTCGGGACCCGGCCTCCCGCCCCGGCACCGCCCCGCCGCTGCTCATCGCCTGCGCGCTCGGCATCGAGCGGTTCGCCCTGCGCAGCGGGGACCGCGGCGGCGCCCCGGGCCCGGTCACCGTGGTGCGTACGGGCATGGGGCCCGCCCACGCCCGCCGGACCGTCGCCCGGGTGCTCGGTGAGGAGCGGTGGGCGGACGCCGCCGTCATCGCCTCCGGCTTCTGCGCGGGTCTCGCCCCGGGCATGCACCCCGGGGACCTGATCGTCGCGGAGGAGACCCGCGGCCCCGACGGCACGACCCCCTGCGTCGGCACCGAGCTCCTGGTGAAGGCGCTGGTCAGGGCGGTGCCCGGGCGGACCGTCCACACCGGCCCGCTGAGCGGCTCCGACCACGTGGTGCGCGGTCCCGAGCGGGCCGCGCTGCGGGCCACCGGCGCGATCGCCGTCGACATGGAGTCCGCGGCGACCCTGCTGACCGCGCGGGAGGCCGGCCGGCTCGGGAGCGGGCCGGACGCGCGCCCGGTTGCGGCCGTCCGGGTGGTCGTGGACGCTCCAGAACATGAACTGGTCCGGATCGGCACGGTACGCGGGGGAATATCAGCCTTCCGTGTCCTTCGTGCCGTCCTTCCCGCGTTCTTCGAATGGCACCGTTCTTTGCTGCTCCCCAGGAGGTGAACGAGTTATGGCCATGCCGCTCCGTCAGTCCATCAGGGTCGGGACCTACCTCTTCGAACAGAAGCTCCGCAAGCGGGACAAGTTCCCGCTGATCGTCGAGCTGGAGCCGCTCTACGCCTGCAACCTCGCGTGCGAGGGCTGCGGAAAGATCCAGCACCCGGCGGGTGTGCTCAAGCAGCGCATGCCGGTCGCGCAGGCGGTCGGCGCGGTCCTGGAATCCGGTGCGCCCATGGTGTCCATCGCCGGCGGCGAACCCCTGATGCACCCCCAGATCCACGAGATCGTGCGCCAGTTGGTGGCGAGGAGGAAGTACGTCTTCCTCTGCACCAACGCGATGCTGCTCCGCAAGAAGCTGGAGAAGTTCACACCCTCCCCGTACTTCGCCTTCGCCGTGCACATCGACGGCCTGCGCGAGCGGCACGACGAATCCGTCGCCAAGGAGGGTGTGTTCGACGAGGCGGTGGCGGCCATCAAGGAGGCCAAGCGGCGCGGCTTCCGGGTCACCACCAATTCCACCTTCTTCAACACGGACACCCCGCAGACCATCATCGAGGTGCTCAATTACCTCAACGACGACCTGCAGGTCGACGAAATGATGATCTCTCCCGCCTATGCCTACGAGAAGGCCCCCGACCAGGAGCACTTCCTCGGCGTCGAGCAGACCCGCGAACTCTTCAAGAAGGCCTTCGCGGGCGGAAACCGGCGCCGCTGGCGCCTCAACCACTCCCCGCTCTTCCTGGACTTCCTCGAAGGAAAGGCCGATTTCCCCTGCACGGCCTGGGCCATTCCCAACTACTCGCTCTTCGGCTGGCAGCGCCCCTGCTATCTGATGAGCGACGGATACGTCCCCACGTACCGCGAACTCGTCGAGGAGACCGACTGGGACAAGTACGGCCGCGGAAAGGACCCGCGCTGCGCCAACTGCATGGCGCACTGCGGCTACGAACCCACCGCCGTCCTCGCCACCATGGGTTCCCTCAAGGAGTCCCTGCGCGCGGTCCGCGAGACCGTCTCCGGGAACAACCGGTGAGGCGGCCGACATGAGCGGGGAGTTCGACCTGCGGGCGCTGCTCGCCGAGCGCGGCGGCGAGCGCTACGAGCTGCACGCCAGGTACCTCAACCACCAGCTGCCGCGCATGCTCCACACCATCGGCTTCGACAAGGTGTACGAGCGGGCCGAGGGCGCCCACTTCTGGGACGCCGACGGCGTCGACCACCTCGACATGCTCGCCGGCTTCGGCGTGATGGGCCTCGGACGGCACCACCCCGTCGTCCGCAAGGCCCTCCACGACGTCCTGGACGCCCAGCTCGCCGACCTCACCCGCTTCGACTGCCAGCCCCTGCCCGGACTGCTCGCCGAGCGGCTGCTCGCGCACAGCCCGCACCTCGACCGCGTCTTCTTCGGCAACAGCGGCACGGAGGCCGTGGAGACCGCCCTCAAGTTCGCCCGGTACGCCACCGGGCGGCCCAGGGTCCTCTACTGTTCCCACGCCTTCCACGGGCTCACCACCGGCTCGCTCTCCGTCAACGGCGAGCAGGGCTTCCGGCAGGGCTTCGACCCGCTACTGCCGGACACCGCGATCGCCCTGGGAGACCTCGACGCCCTGGAGCGGGAGCTGCGCAGGGGCGACGTGGCCGCCTTCGTCGTGGAGCCGATCCAGGGCAAGGGGGTCCACGAGCCGCCGCCCGGCTTCCTGCGCGCCGCCCAGGAGCTGCTGCACCGGCACGGCGCGCTGCTGATCGCGGACGAGGTGCAGACCGGCCTCGGCAGGACCGGGGACTTCTACGCGTACCAGCACGAGGCCGGGGTCGAACCCGACCTGGTCTGCGTCGCCAAGGCGCTCTCCGGCGGCTACGTGCCGGTCGGCGCCACCCTCGGCAAGGACTGGATCTTCAAGAAGGTCTACTCGTCGATGGACCGGGTCCTCGTCCACTCGGCGAGCTTCGGGTCGAACGCGCAGGCCATGGCGGCCGGGCTCGCCGTCCTGTCGGTCATGGAGGACGAGGGCACGGTCGCCCACGCCCGCCGGATCGGCGACCTGCTCTCCGGCCGCCTCAAGGAGCTCGTGCCCCGCTACGAGCTCCTCCACGAGATCCGCGGGCGCGGTCTGATGATCGGGATCGAGTTCGGCCGGCCGTCCTCGCTGGGGCTGCGCAGCCGCTGGACGATGCTGCAGGCGGCCCGCAAGGGACTCTTCGCGCAGATGGTCGTGGTGCCGCTGCTCCAGCGGCACCACATCCTCACCCAGGTCTCCGGGGACCACCTGGAGGTGATCAAGCTGATCCCGCCGCTGATCATCGACGAGGCGGACGTGGACCGGTTCGTCACCGCCTTCACGGCGGTCATGGACGAGGCCCATGGGGGCGGCGGGCTGATGTGGGACTTCGGGAGGACGCTGGTGAAGCAGGCGGTGGCACAGCGCTGATCCGCACGGATCACGGTCGTCGTCGCCGTACGGCCCGCGGGTCGTCGTCCCCCGTACGGGCCACGGGACGGCATCGGTCCTCGGTGATCTTTGCCTCTGAGGCAAGAAACTTGCCTCAGAGGCATGATCCTGGCGCAATGGACGCATGGACCACGTCCCCGGGGAAACCTCCCCGGACCCCGCCACCCTCGGCGTCCTGCCCGACGTCGCCCCGCAGCTGAGGGCCCTGCGCCGCCGCCGGGGGCTCACCCTGGAGGCCGCCGCCCAGCGGGCCGGCCTCTCGCCGGCGCACCTCTCCCGGCTGGAGACGGGGAACCGGCAGCCTTCACTGCCGATGCTGCTCGGCCTCGCTCGTATCTACGGTACGACGGTCTCCGAGCTGCTCGGCGAGGCGCCGCCCGAGCGGGACCCCGTCGTCCGGGCCGGCCGCTCCGAGCCGGTCGAGGCCGACGGCTGGATCTACCGGCAGGCCGGCGGCGCCGGGCGGGCGCTGCAGTGCCTGCGCGTCCACGTGCCGTACGCCACCCGGGCCGACATCGTGCGGGTCCACCCCGGCGAGGAGTGGATCCACGTCCTGGAGGGGCGGGTGCGGCTCGCGCTCGGCGAGGCCGTCCACGTCCTCGATCCCGGGGACAGCGCGCACTTCGACTCGCTGACCCCGCACCGCATCGGCGCCGCCACCTCCGGCGGGGCCGAGCTGCTCTTCGTGCACACCCTGATGCAGAGTCCCGTCGCCGAGCTGTGCCTCGGTGACGGAACCCCGCACCGGCGCTGAAACCGCGCGATCCTCCGAGAAGAAAGGGCCGACATGTCCGACAAGTCCGCACCGGTCACCGGCGAAGAGCGCGGTGAAGGCAAGTTCCCCAAGGGGCTCGTGCTCCGCCTCTTCGCCTACCTGATCGCCGGTCACCTCTTCGCCGGCTTCCTCTACCTGCTCTTCATGCTGGGCGGCCAGAACCAGTAGGGGTCAGGGCCCGGTGAGGCCCTGACCCGGCCGGGTCACGCCTCGGTGAGCAGGCTCTCCCGCAGTCGCTCACGGGTCTCGGGGGCCAGCTTGAGCCCCTCCGCGAGGTAGGTCTCCACCGAGCCCCAGGTCGCCTCGATCGTCTCCAGGGCGGCCCGCAGATACTCCACCCGCGCGTCGAAGAGCGGGCTCAGCAGCTCCATCACCTCGGGCGACATCGCGTCCGCGGCGGTGGAGCTGCGGCGCACCTTGTACCGGCGGTGCGGGTCGTTCGACTTCACGTAGTCCGCCTCGATCGCCTCGCGCTCGACGCCGACGGCGAGCAGGGTGATCGCGATGGAGAGGCCGGCGCGGTCCTTGCCCGCCGCACAGTGCATCAGTGCCGGGACGCTCTCCTCGGCCATGGAGTGCAGGATCCGGCTGTGCTCCGAGGTCCGCTCGACCACCATCTTCCGGTACGAGTCGGACATTCGGGTCGCGGCCTTGCCGTCGCCCAGGATCTCCCGCAGCTGCGCTATGTCGCCGTCGCGCACCAGCTTCCAGAACTCCTTGCCGTCGGCCGGGTCGTTCAGGGGGATGTTCACGTTCCGTACGCCGGGGAGCTCGACGTCCGCCCCCTCGACCTTGCGGTCGGCCTCGTTGCGGAAGTCGAAGACGGTGTGCAGGCCCAGCGAGGCGAGGAAGGCGGCGTCGGTCTCGGTGGCGTGGGCGAGGTGGCCGCTGCGGAAGAGGCGGCCGGGTCGCACGGCACGCCCGTCCGTCGTCGGCAGGCCGCCCACGTCCCGGAAGTTGCGGACCTCGGCCAGCTCGGGTTCGTTCGCTTCGGTGGGCGGGACCTGCGGCAACTGCTGCGTCACGGATGCTCCTGGGGGGTCGTCGTTCGGGGGCCCGATGCGAGATCGGTGCCTCGGACAATCATCCAGGTGGGGCGGGGTCTGCGCACCCCCTCGGACGGTAATGGGCGATCTGTCCGAAATTGACCGTTAGGTCGAACGCGCCCTGTTTACAGGCGAGATGGGGGTCGGTGCGTGAGCAGGGTCATAGAAGTGACGGATCGTGGCCGAGGGCCCCGGGCAATTGCCGTACGGAAAAAGGAAATCGAGGGACCGTCATCGACGGAGGGTGACCGGAATTCCGTGCGGAATGCAGCCCGTGTAATGCCGGTGGAAATCTGCGGCTTGTTCGCTCCGACCCCGCTCGTCTAGCGTCACCGTCAATCCGGTCGGACCGCCGAATCCTGCCACCGTCCGGAATCCGCACTCATCCCATGTGTGGCAGGAGCGGGGGACCCAGGTAGTACGCCGGTCCCGCGACAACAGGACGGCTCGGGGTGAAGCCGCGTGAGAACGCGGCCGGGCATCTCCAGTCCGAACCCGACAGCTCACCTCGTAGGCGCCGGAGAGGAATTCGCCATGCCCGCGAAGGGTAAGCACCGCCGTCCCAGGATCAACCCGCTCACGCGTGGACTCGTCGCCGCCGGTACGGGAGGTGCCGTCGTCGCGCTGCCGCTCTTCGGCGCCACCGGAGCCCACGCCGCCGAGCAGGCCGCCCCGGCCGCCGTCCCCGCCCAGGCCGTCGCCGCGCAGGCCAAGGCTCCCGCCGCCCTCCAGGCCGCCCCCGCCGCCGCGAAGGCCGCGCCGAAGACGTACTCCGTCGTCAGCGGCGACTACCTGTCGAAGATCGCCGCCGAGCACCACCTCGCGGGCGGCTGGCAGAAGCTCTACGCGGACAACCGCCAGGTCGTCGGCGAGAACCCCTCGCTGATCCTGCCCGGGATGAAGCTCACCCTCGGCGCGAAGAACACCGCCGCCGCTCCGAAGAGCGCCGCGCCCAAGGCCGCCGCCCCGAAGGCCGCTCCGAAGGCCGCTCCGAAGGCTGCCGAGAAGAGCGACTCGTCGCAGGGTTCCGCCGATGAGACCCGCGCCTCCCGCAGCAGCCAGCGCTCCTCCGCGCCGGCCGCCACCGCCGCGCAGTCGGACGCCGGCTCCTCCTCCGCCGCGCAGTCCACCGGCTCCTCGACCGGCTGGGTCGCCCCCGTCAGCGGCGGCATCTCCACCCCGTACCGCGCCTCCGGCTCCATGTGGTCCTCCGGCTACCACACGGGTGTCGACTTCATCGCCTCCTCCGGTACGACCGTCCGCGCCGTCGGCGCCGGCAACGTCGTCTCGGCCGGCTGGAGCGGCGCCTACGGCAACGAGGTCGTCATCCAGCACGCCGACGGCACCTACTCGCAGTACGCCCACCTCTCCTCCCTGTCCGTCTCGTCCGGCCAGTCCGTGAGCGGCGGCCAGCAGATCGGTCTGTCCGGTTCGACCGGCAACTCCACCGGCCCGCACCTGCACTTCGAGATCCGCAGCTCGCCGAGCTACGGCTCCGACCTGGACCCGCTGGCGTACCTGCGCCAGCACGGCGTCTCCATCTGACGCAGCTCTCCACCCGAGTGGCCCGGCACCCCTGTGCCGGGCCACCGGTGCGCTCCGGCCTATTCCGGCTTGGCAATTTCTTTATCGGTGGCATATGTCACCCTCCGTCAACCCCTCCTTACGGTCGCGTAGGTCACATCCGAAGAGGAAGGATGTGCCCCTGTGGCAGACGATTCGAGATCAAGAGACAAGAACGCATTCGGGTCGTACGCGGCGATCGGTGACAGCTTCACCGAAGGCGTCGGAGACCCCGGGCCCGACGGGACGTACGTCGGCTGGGCGGACCGCTTCGCGGTGCTGCTCGCCGACCAGCTGCCGGAGCACGACGAATTCCGCTACGCCAACCTGGCCGTGCGCGGACGCCTGCTCGACCAGATCGTGGCGGAACAGGTCCCCCGGGCGAAGGAACTCGCCCCCGACCTGGTGACCTTCTGTGCCGGCGGCAACGACATCATCCGGCCCGGTACCGACCCCGACGACGTGGCCGAGCGCTTCGAGCGCGCCGTCGCGGACCTGACCTCCGCCGTCGGCACCGTGATGGTGACCACCGGCTTCGACACCCGCGACATCCCCGTGCTCAAGCACCTGCGCGGGAAGATCGCCACCTACACCGCCCACGTCCGGTCCATCGCGGACCGCTACGACTGCCCGGTCCTCGACCTGTGGTCCCTCAAGTCCGTGCAGGACCTGCGGGCCTGGGACGACGACCGGCTGCACCTCTCGCCCGACGGTCACACCCGGGTCGCCCTGCGCGCCGCCCAGGTCATCGGCCTGTCGGTGCCCGCCGACCCGGATCAGCCGTGGCCGCCGCGTCCCCCGCGCGGGACGCTGGAGGTGCGCCGCGACGACATCCACTGGGCCAAGGAGTACCTCGTGCCCTGGATCGGGCGCAGGCTGCGCGGCGAGAGCTCGGGCGACCACGTCGGGGCGAAGCGCCCCGACCTCATGCCCCTCTGAGGAGCGTCGCTCCGGGGGACGACGGACCGCCGGCCGGGATCCGCTCCAGGACCCCGCCGGCGAACACGTCGTACAGCGGCAGCGTCTCAAGATGGACGTAGCCGATGTGACAGTCGCAGACGGCGAGGGGGCAGGCCCGGGGGCGCAGTGCGGCGCGGTACGAACCGTCGTACAGGTTCCCCAGCTCGGCCTTGACGAAGTGGCAGCGCCGCACCGTCCCCTCGCCGTCCACCGAGATCACCGACTCGCCGGTACGGCAGGGCAGCCCCGCCGAGCGGTGTGGCCGTCTGCTGTACGGGAAGAGCGGATCGATCCCGGTCCACTCCTCGGCCTCCGCGTCCGTGTACGTGTGCCCCTCGGCCGCGTTCACCCAGAGGTAGACGTGCGGCGGCAGGGCGGCGCGCAGCCGGCGGGCGTCCTCCCGGTGCTCCGGCAGGCCGACCACGCCGACGCTGAACCGGATGCCCCGGTCCGCCAGCTCGCGGCACTTGCCGAGGAACCGCTCGTACGGCGTCTGGCCCGGGTGGTACGTGCACCAGAGGGCGACGGTCTCCGGGTCCGCCTCCGCCAGCCAGTCGGTCCGGCAGCTCAGGTTGGTCTGGATCGCCACCCTCTCGACGTGCGGGAGCCGTGACAGGTCGACGAGCGCCCGCCGGTACCAGGAGCGCACCAGGCCCTCGCCCCACGGGGTGAAGAGGATCCGCAGCCGGTCGCCGGTCTGCCCGGCGGCCCACCCGGTGAAGCGGTCGAGTGCGGCCCGGTCCGCGCGGAGCTGCTCGCGGCTGTCCCGGCGCTTGGCGAAGGGACAGTAGGGGCAGTCGAAGTCGCAGGAGGCGAGCGGGCCGCGGTAGAGCAGCGTCAGATCCACGGCCGCCCCCTACTTCGGCTCGTACGCGGCCATGGCGGCCCGCACGTCCGGCGAGAACAGCTCCGGGCCGAGCCCGTCCGAGTACGCGAGCCCTTCCGGCGAGAGCCGCAGCAGCCCCGCCGGGGCGTCCGCGTCGAGCCAGCCGAGGGCCTCGAAGCGGGCCAGCTCCGCGGGGAAGTCGGCGAACGGGGAGGAACCGAACCGCTCCTCGTAACCGGCGACCGGCATGCCCTCCGCCTGGAGCAGCGACTGGAGCAGATGGCGGCGACGGGCCTCCTCCGCGTCGACCCACCGGCCCACCTCCACGCGGGAGAAGTCCGCGCTCTCCGTGTAGGCGTCGATGATCGAGCGGATCTCGCGCATGTCGACCGCGTAGTCGAAGGAGTAGTGCAGCGCCGAGGTGTACGAGCGGGCCCCGCAGCCCAGGCCGATCATCCCGTCCGTCTGGCACGCGTAGTCGTCCGGGCCGAGGGGAGCGGCGTCCGTCCGCCGGAACATCCGCATCGACACCTGTTCGTAGCCGTGGGCGAGGAGGTGGTCCCGGCCGTACCGGTAGAGACGCAGCCGGGTCTCGTCCCACGCCCGGTCGGCCCGCTCCCGGTCCGCCGGGGAGATCCGACCGAGACCGGTCAGGGGGCGGACGTACAGCGGGTAGAGGTACAGCTCCTCGGGGCGCCAGGCGAGCGCCGCGTCGAGCGAGGAGCGCCAGGACCGCTCGGTCTGGCCGTCGATCCCGTAGATGAGGTCGATGTTCAGCACCGGGACCCCGGTGTCCCGGATCCGGCCGAGGGCCGACTCGACGTCCGCGCGGCGCTGCGGCCGGACGGCGGCCCGCGCCTCCGCCTCCACGAAGCTCTGCACCCCGATGCTGAGGCGCGTCGCGCCCCGCTCGGCGAGGAGCGCGAGCCGGTCGGCCGTCGCGGTCGCGGGGGAGGTCTCGACGGAGAGGGGCACCGCCCGCAGATCGACCCCCATGCGCTTCTCGGAGATGTCGCAGAGCCGCTCCAGCTCGGCGGCGGTGAGGAAGGTGGGCGTGCCACCGCCGAACGCGGCCGTCGCGAACCGCACCGGGGCCGCGTCGCCGAGCGCCTCGCGGACCGCCGCGGCCTGGCGGTCGAGGGCGTCGAGGTAGCGGGTGGTCAGCTCGTCGGGGGCGCCGATCCGGGTGAAGAGGTTACAGAAGCCGCAGCGGACCTCGCAGAACGGTATGTGCGCGTAGAGGGAGAGCGCGTCCTTCGGCTCGTCCCGCCAGAGGTCGGAGAGGGAGGGCGCGGGGGCGGGCAGCGGACGGTACGCCGTCTTGTGCGGGTAGGCGTAGACGTAACTGCGGTACGGGCGTGGGGTGGCCGGCTCGCTCATGCCGCCACCTCCCGCTCCGGGCCCGCCAGCTCGAACTGCGCGTACGGCACGGTCCACACGACCTCGTGGCCGAGGCGGTGCCCGGTGTGGCCGTCCTCCCCGTACGCCGTGCCGTGGTCGGAGCAGACGATCGCGAAGCAGGGACGCCGGCTGCTCATCGCGGCGAAGAGCCGGCCGATGTGCCGGTCGACGTATTCGAGGGCCGCCGCGTGGGTGGCCCGGGAGTCCCCGGCCTCGCGGGTCGCCCCCGGCTGGTGGAACCAGTTCGGCTGGTGCAGCGCGGAGACGTTGACGAAGAGGAAGAGCCGCCGGTCCTGGGGGAGCGCGGCGACGACCTCCTCGGCGCGGGTCACCTGGGACTCGAAGGAGGTCGGGGAGGCGACGCCGAAGGACGGCTCCCAGTGGCTCTCCTGGAAGAGGCCGGGGAGGACGGAGCCGAGGGGCGGCTGCTTGTTGAAGAAGCCCACGCCGCCGACACAGACCGTCCGGTAGCCCTCGCCGGCGAGGGCCGAGACCAGGTCCGGGGTGTCGTGGACGAAGGTCCCGCCGGCGGTCGACTCGCTGCCCGCGAACCGGGCGGCGAACAGCCGTGGGTGGGGTCCCGGGGTGTCCGGCGTCGGCAGGAAGCCGGCGAAGATCGCCTGGTGGGAGGCGTACGTGAAACTGCCGGGCGCGTGCCGCCGCTCCCAGGCCCCGCCGGGCAGATGCCGGGCCAGATTCGGGATGCGCCCCTCGGCCGCCAGCTCGGCCGCCACGTCGTACCGCAGCGTGTCGAGGGTGACGAGGAGCAGATCGTGGCTGCCGACGATCGCGTTCATGTCGGGCTGGTTCACGTGGTGCTCGTTCCTGTGGTGCTCGTTCGTGCAGTGATGGTGCGTGTGGCGCGGGTTCGTGCCGCGCTCGTTCGCTCCGGGTGGGGGACCTCGGGTGCGGGGCGGGCTGCCGGGAACTGCGCGGCGACCTGCGCCGCGTACGTGTCGAGGCCCTCGGCGCCGCTGCCCGGAAGACCCTTGAGGCCGGGCAGCAGATCGCCGAAGGCGTTGACCTCGCCCACCGCGAAGCGGCGCCAGCCGGTGGCGGGCAGCAGATCGACGCCCACGCACCGGGTCCCGGGGAAGGCCGCGGCGGCCCGCTCGCACACGCCGAGCGCGTCCTCCCAGCGCCCGCCGGCCGCGACGATCGCGGCCCGGGCGGCGGCCAGGTCGCCCCGGGCGCCCCCCAGATGCAGATTGGTCATCGGCGAACGGCTCGTGCGGACGACGGCATGGGTGGCCCGGCCGTCGATGACCACCACCCGCAGGTCGGCGGCCCGGCCGTCCTGGGTCGCCTTGGGCAGCCAGCGCTCGACGTGCAGCCCGTCGGGGGCGAGCGCGTCCACGATCGCGGCGATCTCCCGCTCGCCCGTGTAGCGCCGCACCCGCAGGGAGTTGAAGAGGCGCCCGTCCGGGCCGCGCTCCACCGAGGTCGTCGCCTGGATCCTGCCCGCGCCGTTCGACTCCACCGCGAGCACCCCCGAGGCGGAGGAGCCGTGCGCGAGCTTCACGAACACCCGCCGCAGCCCCGCCGCGTCGAGCAGTGACCGGAGCTCGTCCCAGCCGCCCACGGCCGGGGCGGCGGGCCCCGAGGTCGGGGACTCGGGCACCGGCACACCGGCCGCCCGCAGCCTGCCGTGGCTCAGCCGCTTGTCGAACAGGACCGCGAGCTCGCCGGGATCGTCCACGAGCGCGGCGCCCGCGTCCCCGACGGTCCCCGCGAGCGCGGAGACGGCGGCGGTGAACCGGGTGTACCAGCGGCCGGAGCCCTCGACCCGGGCCGGGTCGTCGACCCCGCGCAGCAGCCGGTCTGCCTCCGGGTCCTCACCGGGCGAGTCCAGCCTTACGGTCTCGCCGGCGGCGAACCGCGCCCGGCCGCACAGGACGTCCGGCCAGGACACCACCCGCGCCCCGGGCAGCCCGGCGGCCCGCAGCGCGTCCTGGAAGAACGCGACGCGACGACCCGCCGGATCGCCGACGACGACGAGGCGCGGGTGGACGGTCATTCGGCTACCGCGACGTACCGGTAGACCTCGCCGTCACCGTCGTCGTCCGGCTCCTGGGCGTCGTCCAGGTCGACCGTCACGCCGTGCGGGACGAGTGCGGCGCGCACCCGCTCGCTCATCGCGTCCGACAGGTAGTGGTGCGAGAGGTCGAGGTGGCCGAGGTGGGTCAGCGGCTGCCCGTCGAGCAGGGCGGTCGCGCCCTCGTCGGTCAGCACGCCCATGGAGAGGTCGAGCCGCTCGATCCGGGCGACGACCGGGGCGCCGGCCACGGCGGCGGCGATCTCGTCCTGGATGACGCTGTTGCACAGCCCCAGGTGGCGCAGGGCGGGGAAGCCCGTGCCGGCGAGCAGCGGCGCGAGGTCCTCGGCGGTGGCGTCGCCGCCGTACTCGTCGGTCCCGAGCCAGAGTTCGAGGTTCTCCAGCGCGGGCAGCTCGCTGCCGACGATCCCGCGCACGACCGTGGCGGGGAGGCCGCCCGTCTCGACCGTCAGGGCCTCCAGACCCTCGTGCCGGACCGGAGGGAAGAGCAGTCCCGTGCCCCCGCGCACCCCGAACTCCCGCAGGGCCGGGTACGCGGTGAGCAGCGGCGTCACGTCCGACTGCACGATCCAGGAGATCTCGCAGTCCTCGCCCGTCATGTCCCCGAGGAACACCGCGCGCAGGTTCGTGAGCCGGTCGCGGGCGGCGACCAGCGCTTCGACGACGAACGCGGACGAGGTCTCGTACGGCTCGTCCCAGCCCCCGACCACCAGCGCGCGCACCCGCTCCGCGTCGACCGTCTTGAGGAACCGCTCGAAGAGCGGCTCCCAGTGCTCGTCCCCGGGGTCGCTGTAGGTAGGGGCGGAGATCCGCCAGGCGACCGCCTCCGCGTCGGGCAGCTCGGTGACCGAGGCCGTGCTCTCGTCGGGGTCCGCGAGCACGCCCGGGAAGTCGAACACGGGAAGGCCGTGGAACTCGTGCTGGTAGATCCCGATGGGCATGACAGTGCTCCAGACAACGGACGACGCTGAACGGCTGATGCCAAGAGTTGTACCAAGCGGCACCGACAACGCCCTCCGCCGGGGCTGCCCCACCGGAACCCGCTACGAGTATCAATGTCAGACCCTGCCCCTAGCGTCGGTTCTCGTGTTCGGCGGATCGGTGCCGAACGGGGAGGGGAGAGCCATGTACCGGCAGGGAGACGTGCTGATCGCGCCCGTCGAGGAGACGGCCGTACCGGCCCGGGCGAAGGGCGCGGCGGGGGAGCCGAGGGACGCCAGGGGCCGCCTGGTCCTCGCCCTCGGCGAGGTGACCGGGCACGCCCATGCGATTCCCGGGCCCGGCCGGCTCGTGCGGGAGCCGGGGCCCTTGGGTCCGCTGCTCCTCGAACTGCCGGAGGGCGGCCGGGTGGTGCACGAGGAGCACGCTCCGATCCCGCTGCCAAAGGGCTGGTACCGGGTCGTGCGCCAGCGGGAGTACGTCCCCGGCGCGTACCGGATCGTCGCGGACTGACCGAGAGAGACCAGGGGGACATCGACATGAACCACACCACCGCACAGGACAAGTGGCGGGCCGTCGCCGCGGCCACCGGACCGGCCGACCGCGCCGCCGCTGAGGCCGGGGTCCGGCTCGCCTACCGCGCGGCGGGGCTCGCCGAGCCCTCACGCGTGCTGTGGGCGGCCTCGCCGCTCGCGGCCGTCGCGCTCGTCCGGGGGCTCACGGACCCGGGCCGTTCGGTACGGGACGAGGTGCGCACCCGGCCCTGGGCCGAGGAGCGGCGGCGCCTCCACGACGCGCTCGGCCCCGCGGGCTGGGCGGCGCACTGGCAGGCGACCGGCGCGGGACTCTGGGACCTCACGCGGGCGCTCGCCGAGCGGATCCGGGCCGGGGTGACGGAGGAGGTAGGGGCAGAAGGGGAGGCGGGAGAGGCAGCAGAGGGGGCGGGAGAGGTAGCAGGGGAGGCTCGGGGAGATCGGGAGGCGACCGCCGTGCGGCTCGTGCTGCTCGACGCGGTGCTCGGCCAGCACGACGCCGCCTGGCTGGCCGCCTTCGACGGGCGGGGCGAGCGGCTCACGGGTCTCGCCGCCGTCGCCGAGCACGCCGGCTGGTGGTGGCCCTACGAGGACGTCGCCGTGGTCTGCGAGCGTCCCCTGGAGCTCCACCGGGACGAGGCCGGCCGCCTCGACCGAGGTGACGGCCCGGCCCTCGCGTACGCCGACGGCTTCGCCCTCCACGCCTGGCGCGGGATGCCGGTCGCCGCCGACTTCCTCGCCGGTCTCGCCGGCCTCACCCCGGAGCGGATACGGGCGGAGGAGAACGCCGAACTGCGGCGCGTGATGCTGGAGCACTACGGCTACGACCGCTACCTCGCGGAATCCGGCGCCCGGCACGAGCACCGCGACGAGACGGGTGTCCTGTGGCGCGTCGAACTGGCCGACGACGAGGACGTGGTGATGGTGGAGGTGGTCAACTCCACGCCCGAACCGGACGGCAGCCACCGCACGTACTGGCTGCGGGTGCCGCCCGCGACCCGGACCGCCCGGGAGGGCGTCGCCTGGACCTTCGGACTCTCCGCCGAGGCGTACGAGCCGCTCGTCCAGACCTGAGCGGGGCCCGGTGCGCGGAACGGCTGGTACGGAGAGGTGAAGGGTGCCGCCCGTCAGGAGTGGCGTGCGGGAGGCGGCGGTGCCGGGTGCTGGGATGTGCCCGCCGGAGCCCCGGCACCCACCCCCGAAGGGACCGCCTGTGACGACCCGCCAGCCCCGGACCGCCCGTTCCGCGACGATCGCCCACGCCACCTCGAAGACCACCAGCACCTCGAAGAGCGCCCGCGCCTCCACGGCCGCCCGCGCCGCCCGTCTGTTCGCCGCCACCGCCGTCCTCGGTGGGCTGCTCGTGGGCACGGCCGCCCCCGCCCTGGCCGCGGCGCCCGGGCGGACGGCCCCGCGGCCCGCCGCCCAGGAGGCCGCGCCCGCCACGGTCAGTGTCAGCGGGAGCGGCCGGGCGGCCGCCGCACCGGATCTGGCGGTCCTGTCCGTCGGGGTCGAGGCGAGCCGCAAGACGGCGAAGGAGGCGATGGCCGCGCAGAGCGCCGCTGCCAAGTCCCTGCTGGACGTGCTGCGCAAGGAGGGGATCGAGGACAGGGACATCCGGACCGACAGCCTCTCGCTGGCTCCGGTCTACACGCAGAACACCGCCGGGGAGAGCAAGGTGACCGGCTACCAGGCCGGCCAGTCCTTCTCCGTGAAGGTCCGCGACCTCGACAGGACCGGGCCGGTCATCGGCGCGGTGAACGAGGCCACGGGGGACGAGGGCCGGGTCAACGGCGTCGTCTTCGACGTCGCCGACCCGTCGGCGCTGCGGGCGAAGGCGCGGGAGGCCGCCTTCCAGGACGCGTACGAGAAGGCCTCGCAGCACGCGCGGCTCAGCGGGCACCAGCTCGGCCGGCTGGTCTCCCTCAGCGAGGGCGACTCGGTGCGCCCCGGCCAGGGCGCCCTCCCCTCGATGCCCGCGGACGAGCCGGGCGTCCCGCTGGCGCCCGGCGAGATCGAGGAGCAGGTCACCGTCTCGGCGGTCTTCGAACTGGTCTGAGGCTACGGACCGGGCGGTCCCGCCGCCCTGTCCGTTCCTTCCTCTCCGACCTCTCCGACCTCTCCGACCTCTCCGACCTCTCCGACCTCTCCGTCCTCGCGGTGGGGACCGGTACCGCCCGGGTCCTCCGGCCGGCCCGGTACATCCGGCTCGCCCGGCACCTCCGGCACGTCCCGCACCTCCAGGGACGCGGCCGCCGGGGCCCCGCCCACCGTCTCCTCCGGCAGGCCCAGCTCCCGGGCGAGGGCGGCGTCCGCCCACCGCAGCAGCGTGGCGCGCGAGAGGGAGCCGTCGTACGCCGTCGTCTGTACCGCGAGCCCGTCGAGGAACGCGGTGAGCCGCCAGGCCGCCGCGGTCGGGTCCGGACAGCGGAACTCGCCGGCCTCGACCCCCTCCGCGATCACCCGCGCCAGCGCCGCCTTCCACTCCCGGTCGAGCGAGGCGGCGACCTCGCGCAGTTCGGGGTCGCGCAGCGAGGCGGCCCACCCCTCGATCCACAGGCGCCAGCCCTTGGCCTGCCCCGTCGGCGCGTACCAGCGGACGGCGGCGCGCAGCCGGCGCCCCGCCGTGGAGCGCCGGCCGAGCAGCTGTCGGAGGCGGGCGAGGTCGGCCTCGGCCGCGTGCGAGAAGGCGGCCGCGACCAGCTGTTCCTTGGTGGAGAAGTGGTAGAGCACCAGGGCGTTGCTCACGCCGAGTGCCGAAGCCACGTCGGAGATCCGGACGGCGGTCACGCCCCGGGCCTCGATCTGGTCGACGGCGGCCCGCAGCAGGTCCTCCCGCCGCTCCGCCACGCTCAACCGCACTCTCGCCACGCGGAGCAGCCTACACAGCACATGACAAGAGCATGATCGTCAACGGCGGGGTCGGGCGCCGGCCCGGCGCTCAGTACCAGCCGTAGCGCTCGGCGATCACCGGAAGGCGCTCCGCGACCAGCGCGTGCGCCGCCGCGCGAGGGCTCGTGCCGTCCGCCTCGGCTCGGTCGAGCAGGCCGCCCACCAGCTCCCGCATGGACCGGCGTACCCGGTCGAAGGCCTGATCCGCGTCTGCCTCGATGTCACCGAAGAGTGTCCACCACCACCAGGCGTTGGTGCACGAATTCACGACCACGTCGGGCAGCACGGTCACTCCGCGCGCGGCGAGGGCCTCCTCGGCCTCCGGAAGGACCGGCATGTTGGCCGCCTCAGCGATCCAGCGGGCCGTGATGCGTCCCTCGTTCCCGGCGTCGATCGCGTACGAGACGGCTGCCGGGACCAGGACCTCCGCGTCGACGGCCAGCCAGGCGTCGCGGGGCTCCTCCCGGTCGCCGGGCCGCAGTGCCGTGCGCTCTACCGTGCCGTGGCCGTCGCGGGCGGCGAGGAGCGCCTCGACGTCCAGGCCGTCGGGGTTCACGATCGTGCCCCGGACGTCGGCGACGGCCACCACGCGCAGCCCGGCCCGGGCCAGGAACCGGGCGGTCGCGCCGCCCATCGTGCCGAGTCCCTGCACCGACACCCGGGTCCCGGCGCGCTCCCGCCCGGCCCGGTCGAGGGCGACGAGCACGGACTCGGCCACGCCGAGGCCGCCGACCAGGGCGTCGAGCCCGATGCCGTCCACCTCGATCGCGAAAGCGTCGGCGAGCCGCTTCCGGGCCGCCGCCTCGTCGTCCAGGAGCGGGAACACGGCCTGCACGGAGGAGACGAGCCCGGCCTCGGCGGCGGCCCGGTCCACCAGGTCCTGGGTCAGCCCCAGGTCCTCCCCAGTCGTCCAGAACCGCTCGACGTACGGCCGCATGGCCCGCAGGTAGCGCACGAGGACGCCGTACGCCTCGGGGGAGCGGGGGTCGCAGTCGATGCCGCCCTTGGCGCCGCCCAGCGGGACGTACCGCGCGGCGGGGTCGTAGTGCAGGGCCTCCTTCATGGTCATGCCGCGGGCGAGCCCGGCGACCTCGTCCACCGTGCATCCCTCGCGCATCCGGAGGCCGCCGCTGGCCACTCCGCGCACCAGCCGGTCGACGACCAGATGCCCCCGGCGGCCGGTCACGTGGTCGGTCCAGTCGACGGACAGGAGGGGGGTGGGGCTCATCGCGGGGTCTCCTCGTGCGGGGCTGTTACTGAACAACTGTTCAGTATGACCGGTCTCCCCGACCGTACGGGTCGCGGGCCGCCCATAATGGAACGACCCCCCTCAGAGATCAGGAGGTCCAGTGACCGGTACCGGCTCCGACCGTTCCCCACGGGCCCGGCTGCGCGCGCTGCGCCCCGAGGCCTTCGGCGCGGACCCCGCGGGCGAGCGCCTCGCCCGTATCCGCCGCTCGCCGAACTTCGCGGACGGGATCTTCCAGAACCCCGAACCGGCCCGCCGAGGCCCCTCGGGCTCCACCCTGGAGTTCGCCAAGATCTACTTCGAGAAGGAAGGACGAGCGCGCCGAGCCCCCACCGGCACGATCCCCGTCCACCCCACCACCGTCGCCGACCTGGCCAAGGCCCCGGCCACCGGGCTGCGCATCACCTGGATGGGGCACTCCGGCGTCCTCGCCGAGATCGACGGGCACCGGGTCCTGTTCGACCCCGTCTGGGGAGACCGCTGCTCGCCGTTCCCCTTCGCCGGCCCCAAGCGGCTCCACCCGGTGCCCGCATCGCTCGCCGCGCTCGGCCCGGTCGACGTCGTCGTGATCTCGCACGACCACTACGACCACCTCGACCTGCCGACGATCAAGGCGCTCGCCACCACGGACACCGTCTTCGCGGTGCCGCTCGGCGTCGGCGCCCACCTGGAGCGCTGGGGCGTGGCCCCCTCGCGTCTCCGGGAGCTGGACTGGAACGAGTCCACCGAGGTCGGCGCGCTGCGGCTCACGGCCACCCCGGCCCGCCACTTCTGCGGTCGCGGCATCCGCAACCGCCAGATGACGCTCTGGGCTTCCTGGGTCGTCCAGGGCCCCGAGCACCGGGTCTTCCACAGCGGGGACACCGGCTACTTCTCCGGCTTCAAGGACATCGGCGCCGCGCACGGCCCCTTCGACGCCACGATGATCCAGATCGGTGCCTACTCGGAGTTCTGGACCGACATCCACATGACTCCCGAGGAGGGCGTACGCGCCCACCTGGACCTCCAGGGCGGCGCGGCGTCCGGCGTGCTGCTGCCGATCCACTGGGGCACCTTCAACCTTGCCCCGCACCCGTGGGCGGAGCCGGGCGAGTGGACGAAGGACGCGGCCGAGGAGGCCGGCCAGGCGGTGGCGTTCCCCCGCCCCGGCGAGCCCTTCGAGCCCGCGGGGAAGCTGCCCGGCGACCCCTGGTGGGGCTCGGTGTCCGCCCCGATCGCCCGCCCCTGGCGCCGCCCCCGGCTCGCCGAGACCCCGACAGAGACGCGCAGCGACGACCTCGACCTCGCGGGAGAGCGGTGACACCCGCCTGAGGGCCGCGGGCGCGTGGCGCGGCCCTCGCGCGGGCGCCGCGGGCCGTCCGGGCCGCCCGCCCCCGCCTGGGGCGGTGCTCAGCCGACCGTGAGGAAGGTGTGCCGGTCGCCCTCGTCCCGGTCGCCCTCGTCCCGTCCGTCCTCGTCCCGTCCGTCGGCGGCGCGCATCCGGCGCGGCGACGTGGGTGACGGCGGCCCGGTCGGGTCGCTCATGGCGCGCCTCCGCCGCTGCGCGCGTCGTGTCCGACGGCGGGAGGGGGTGCGAACGGTCCGGCCCTGTTGGCGACGAGGATCAGCATCGTCCCGACGCAGAGCAGGGTGACGACGATCAGGACGAGGGCGAGGCCGACGGGGTTCCGAGGGGTGTCGTACGAGCGACTGGTGGCCCAGCTGCCGCGTGTGGAGCCGGGCTTGTCGTCGAGATGCACAGGTCTCCCCCGGGTCGAAGATGATGGGCGGTCATCACCGTCACCATCGCGCGGGCCGAATCCGCTCCGCACGGCGATGGAGCCCTCCACCCTCCGCCCGTGGAAGGCCGCTGCCCATCCGTGATGACACCCATCTTTCGGCTGCGCGGAAGGCGGAGCGGGTTGTCCGGCGGTCCCCGGCGCGCGTACGCCTCTGTCCCGATCTTGATGCGCCGGGCAGGTCTCAGGGGCGGCCCTCGCGGGGGTCGGCCCGTGTCAGGAGGGCGTCGACGAGAGTGGCGAGGCCCTCGGGGTAGATGTCCCGGGCGGCGAGTGCGGCCCAGCGGGTGCCGATGGCGGCCAGGTGGGGGACCTGGGAGGGGTCGAGGTCGTCGCGGTAGGCGAAGGGGTGGCCTTCGGACTCGCGGCGGGCGGAGCGGGCGCGGACGAGGACCTCGCCGACCGTGAAGTACCAGATGCTGCGGAAGACGTCGACGCTCTGGTCGGGGGTGCATCCGTGGTCGGCGGCTCCGGCCAGGACGTCCTCGACCATCCACATCGCCGATTCGTCGAGGAGGCCGACGAAGCCGTCGGCCGAGAGGACATCCGCCGCCCATGGCCAGGCCGTGAGGGCGTCGCGCATCGCGGTGGCGGCCGTGACGATCCGGTCCCGTGGGGCACTGGGCGGCTGGGGGCGCTCGATCTGCCCGATGTGGTGATTGAGCAGGTGGAGCAGCAGATCGTCCTTGCTCTGGATGTGGTGGTACAAGGTCGTCGCCCCGACGCCCACCTCGGTCGCCAGGCGGCGGATCGTCAGCTTCTCCCAGCCGTCCTCGTCGATGAGCCGACGGGCCGTCGCCAGGATCTGCGCACGGGAGGTCAGGGGCGGCCGGCCGGTGCGACCGTGCGGTGCGGGCGTGCGGGACATCGCTCCATCATGCCGTGCCCGGTCCCTCCGTCCGTGAACGGGTGCTCGGAACGCGTGCTCGGGCGGGCTGTCGCATGCTACTTTCGGAACATGTTCGCAAAGTTAAGAGACCGCCCTGGAAAGGGTGTTGAGGACGGGTCGGACGAGACCCGTGACGCCGAGGTGCCGCGTCCGTTCCTCCCGCGCTTCGCCGCCGTGGTGATCCTCCAAGTCGTCGGCGCCCTCGCGGGACTGCTGCCGTTGCTCGCGGTCGTCGAGGTGGGCCGGGCCCTGTCGGCGCCCGGGCCGGCAGATCGCGAGCACGTCTGGGCCGCCGTGATCGTCGGTGCCGTGGGCATGCTGGTCCGGCTGGCGTTCACCTCCGCCTCGTCGGGGGTCGGACATCTCCTCGACAGCCAGGTGCAACTGACACTGCGTCGGCGGCTCGCCGCGCACCTGGGGCGCGTGCCGGTCGGCTGGTTCTCGCGGCGCCGGACCGGCGAGCTGGCGAAGGTGGTGGGGGAGGACGTCAGCGCGGTGCACCCGTTCATCGCCCACACCCCCGGCGAGCTCGTCTCCGCCTTCGTGGTGCCGCTGGCGTCGCTGGTCTACCTGTTCGCCGTCGACTGGCGCATGACGCTGATCACGCTGATACCGGTGGTCCTCGCGATGGCCCTGGTCCCCCTGATGATGACCCCGACCCGGCTGCGCGAGCAGGAGGAGTTCGACGCCGGCATGGGGCGGATCGCGAGCTCGGTCGTCGAGTTCGTGCTCGGCATCTCGGTGGTCAAGGCGTTCGGCGGAGGCGAGCGCGCCCACCGCGCGTTCCTCACGGCCGTCGACGACTTCGTCGGCAGCTTCCTCCGGATGGTGCGCGGGCTCGCCGGGATCGCCGCAGCGATGCAGGTGGCACTGTCACCGCCGTTCGTGCTGCTGGTCGTCCTGACCGGAGGTGCGGCACGCATCGGCGCCGGCGATCTGCCCGCGGCCGACCTGCTGCCCTTCCTGCTGCTCGGACTGGGCCTGACCGCCCCCGTGGCTGCGCTGGGTCACGGCTTCGACGACATGCAGGCCGCCCGTCGCGCGGTCGGCAGGATCCGGGAGGTGCTCGCCGTGCAGCCCCTGCCGGAGCCCGCACACCCCACCGCACCCCAGGGACACCGGGTGGAACTGCGTGACGTCCGCTTCGGCTACGAAGCCGGCCACGAGGTGCTGCGCGGGATCGACCTCGTCCTCGAACCGGGGACGGTCACCGCACTGGTCGGGCCCTCGGGCAGCGGAAAGTCCACGCTGGTACGGCTGTTGCCGCGGTTCTTCGACCCGACGCACGGTTCGGTGACCCTCGGCGGCGTCGATCTCCGCGAGATCGACAGCCGGGAGCTCCACCGGAAGGTCTCCTTCGTCTTCCAGGACGTCCGGCTGCTGCGCACGTCGGTCGCGGACAACATCGCCCTCGCGGTCCCGCACGCCGACTTCGACGACGTCGTACGCGCCGCCCGACTGGCGCACATCCACGATCGGATCCTCCAACTCCCCCGCGGATACGCGTCGGTGATCGGCGAGGACGCCGGCCTCTCGGGGGGCGAGGCGCAGCGGATCTCCCTCGCCCGCGCCCTGCTCGCCGACGCGCCCGTCCTCGTCCTCGACGAGGCGACCGCCTTCGTCGACCCGCAGACGGAGCAGGCGGTGCGCCGCGCACTGGCGACGCTGGAGGGGACCAGGACGACTCTGGTCATCGCCCACCGCCTGGAGACCATCGCCGAGGCCGACACCGTCGTGATGCTGGACGGAGGTTCGGTCGTCGAGCGCGGCAGCCCGGCCGAACTGCTGGCGCGCGAGGGTGAGTTCGCCGCGTTCTGGCAAGCCCAGCGATCGGCCACCGCCGATCGGTCCGGCGCCCACGGAGGCGTACCGCGAGGAGGCCGGTCCCGATGATCCGCATGCTGCTGCGCGTGCTCGGGCACGAGTACGCCGGGCCGGTGCGCCGCACCGTGGCCCTGATGACGGCGACCGCCCTCGTCGAGGGCCTGTCCTACGCCCTGCTGGTCCCCGTGCTGCGGGCGCTGTTCGGAAGCACGCCCGGGGACGCCTGGCCCTGGCTGTACGCGTTCGGCGGCGCCGTCGCCGGCTACGCGCTGCTGCGCTACGTCAGCGACCGTTCCGGATTCCTGGCCGGTTCCACGCTGCTGCGCGGCACGTACCACCGTCTCGGTGACCATCTGGCCCGGTTGCCCATCGGCTGGTACGAAGGCGGTCGCCTCGGGGAGGTTTCCGCCCTGGCGAGCCGCGGCGTCCTGCAGGCCATGGCCGTGATCGCGCACCTCCTGGCGCCGTTCATCTCCGCCTGCGTGACCCCTCTGACGATCGTCGCCGTCATGTCGGCCTTCAACTGGCAGATGGGCCTTGCCGCGTCGGCCGCCGTGCCGATCGTGGCGGCGATCCAGATGCGGGCGGGCCGCTCCATGGCCGCCACGGACCGGGAGCGCCACGAACGCGACCACGAGGCCACCGGACGAGTCATCGAATACCTCCAGGCGCAGCCGGTGCTGCGGGCCGGCGGCCGGACCGCCGAACGCTTCCGGATGCTCGACGACTCGCTGCGTGACGTCCGGCGCGCCTCCCGCCGCACCGCGCTGTCGGCGCTGCCCGGCGTGGTGGGTCTGGCGCTCGCGGTGCAGGCGATGTTCACCGTCCTGCTGGCCCTCGGCACCTACCTGGCGCTCGGCGGGAACATCGGCGCGGCCGAGCTCCTGGCCCTCCTGGTGCTGGCCGCCCGCTGCGCGGATCCCCTGCTGTCCCTGTCGGACATCGGCGGCCGGCTCCGCGGCGCGCGCTACGAACTGACGCGACTCGACGAGGTGCTGCGTACCGAGCCACTGCCGGTGCCGGCCGACCCGGTCCAACCGGTGCTCCATGACCTGGAGTTCGAGTCCGTCACCTTCCGGCGCGGCGGCCGCACCGTCATCGACGGCTTGTCGTTGTCCGTTCCGCAAGGGCAGCGGCTGGCCGTCGTCGGGCCGTCGGGTTCCGGCAAGAGCACCCTGCTGCAGCTGGCGGCGCGGTTCCACGACGTGGACGGGGGTGCGGTGCGCCTGGGAGGAGTGGACGTCCGCGCGATCGACCCCGACGACCTGATGGGGCGGTTCGCCATCGTCTTCCAGGACGTCCGTCTCTTCGACGGCACGATCGAGGAGAACGTCCGTCTCGGCCGCCCCGACGCCGACGAGGCCGACGTGCGGGCGGCGGCGACGGCGGCGCGGCTGGACGAGGTGATCGAGCGGCTGCCCGGCGGATGGTCGGCACACGTCGGCGAGGGCGGCGCCCGGCTGTCGGGCGGCGAACGCCAGCGCGTCTCGATCGCGCGCGCCCTGCTGAAGGACGCGCCCGTCGTGCTGCTGGACGAAGTGACCTCCGCGCTCGACCCGGTGAACGAGGCGGCCGTCCACGAGGGCATCGAGCGACTCATGGCGGGCCGGACGGTCGTGATGGTCGCGCACCGGATGCGGACCGTCCGGCGTGCCGACCGCGTCGTCTTCCTGGACGGCGGCCGGATCGTGGAGGAAGGCAGCCACGACACACTGCTGAGCCAGGGCGGACGTTACGCCGAGTTCTGGGACGTCTCCCTGACGCCGGCGGCTGGCGAATGAGCCGGCATCACGACCGGAGGCCGCTGGGGGAGGGGTGAGGAGGTCAGTTCGTCGACGAGCCGGGCGAACTCGGCGCGTTCCCGGTCGGTCAGCACCGCGTAGAGGGGTGCCTGCAGTTCGTCGGTGAGCCGTTCGGCCCGTCGCCACAGCGGAACCTCGTGCGCGGCGGCGGGGTCCGGCTGGTCCCAGCCGTAGTGGACAGCCTGTTCCACGCCGAGGTTGACGACCATGGCCGACCGCGCGCTCAGTCCGCAGAGGCGTACGGCCGCCAGGTGGCACGCGCCGCGGTGTTCCCGCAGGACGTGTAGGCGCTGCATGGCCGCGCCGACCGCGTCGTCCTCTGGGCAGGACTGAGCGCGCCAGCCGGCGAACAGGGGCAGCGCGTCGCCGTCCGCGGCCTCGATCAGGCGGCGCGCCAGGTGGCCGAAGCGCTCCACGTCGACCTCGGCGGGGATGTGGGCGCGCCCCCACTGCCGGACGGCGAGCGCGTACCAGGCGGCCGCCTCCGCCGCCGGCATCACGGCGCGCCCCGCACGCCAGCCCTCGGTGACCAGACCGGGCCCGAGGAACCCCTGGACGGACCGCACCACCTCCTCCGGCGCCTCGCCGAGCACCCCGAACCGGCCGCGGCAGTAGAAGGCGCGCCCAGGAGGGAAGCCGGCACGCAGGCCCACGGCCGCGGTCGCGGCATCGGACATGAACTCGTCCCCGAAGTCGTGGATGGGGCGGGCGACCCTGGTGACGCAGTCGATGATCTCCATGCGCCGAAGGTCGCCCACCGTGACCCGACAGGTCAAGGGGATGATTCCTCATGGAACCCTTTAGGTAATCTATTGATTCATGCTGGATGTACGCCGTCTCCACATGCTCAGGACCGTCGCCGCCCGGGGCTCCATCACCGCGGCCGCGCAATCGCTGGACCTGACGGCCGGAGCGGTGTCCCAACAGCTGGCCGCGCTGCGCAACGACGTGGGCGTCGACCTCCTGCGCCCCGACGGGCGCACCGTGACGCTGACCGCGGCCGGCCGGGTCCTCGTCGAACACGCCGACCGGATCCTCGCCGCCGTCCGAGAGGCCGAGAGCGCCGTCGCCGCGGTGAAGGGAGCCGTGGGCGAAGCCGTCACCCTCGCCGCCCTGCCGTCGACCGTCGCCCGCATCGTGGCACCGGCGCTCACCGCACTGGGAGAGCGTCATCCCCGGCTCACCGTGACCTGCCTCGTCACCGACCAGGCGCAGCTACGGGAACTGGCCCTCGGCACCGTCGACGTCGTCCTCGGGCAGAGGTACCACCACCTGCCGGAAGAGAACCCCCGGGGTGTCGAGATCACGCCGCTGCTCGACGACCCCCTGCTCGTCGTCACCGCGGCGGACCGGGCGGGCGAGCGGCCCGTCGTGCTGCGCGAACTCGCCGGCCACAGCCTCGCCCTGCCACCGTCCGGCACGGACTGCGGCCAGGCCGTCCTGCAGGCCTGCCGCGAGGCCGGCTTCACACCCACGGCGCGTTACGTCACCGCCGACATCGCCGCCCAGCTCGCCCTCGCCCGCGCCGGCCTCGCCACCGCGCTCGTCCCCCGGACGGCTCTCGACCCGGACGCACCCGGAATCCGCGTCGCGTCCATCGAGGACCGTCCGATCGTTCGCCGACTGTTCGCCGCGACCCGTCGGACCGAGAGCGCGGACCCCACGACGGCCGCCGTCGTCACGGCGCTGCGCACGGCACTGCTCGAAGGCCGGGACGGTTCCGCTCTCACCGACGGTCACGAGCGACGCGACGTCGCCACCGGAGCGAACGCTGATCCGGGGAGCGGACGGACGTCCCGGGAACTCGATGTCGCCGCCGGTCCCGCAGCTTCGGAGGGCATGCGCACGACGTGACGGGCGGGCGTACGAGCGGGTCCGCGCCGCCTCCGGGGGATTCCGGTGGGGGGCTGTTTCCGCAGAGGGCGGAGGTGCGCGAGCACCTCCGCCCTCTTCCGCTCCCGTCGCTCGACGCCCTGCCGGAACCAAGTCGTCGAGTTTCGGCCAGACGGTTCTCGGCCTGTCGTGCGAAGGGCGATACCAGACCGGGCCGCACTCCGGGTAAGTTTGCCAACTGCGCACCGCACATGAACGGTTGACGACTACAGTGTGTGGTTGGTGATCATCGGTAGGCTCATCGCACCCTCGCAGTACCCCGAGCACGACACCCGTACGGCACCCCCCGTACGACACCCCGCACGACCCCCTGAACGACTCGTCCGAAGCACCCCGAAGTCCACCCCTGTTCCCCGCAGTACGCCGATTCCTGGGCACGTACCAAGGACACTCATGTCTCAACTTCGCGCACCCGCCTCGCGGTCCGATCGACGCGAGGGCGGGCGGCACGGCCGGTCGGGCGCCCGCTCCGCCTCCGGCACCCCCGGCACCGCCCCGGCGCAGACGTCCGCGCCGCTCCCGACGGAAGCCCGCATACGCCCCCAACTCCTGCGTACCTCCGTGCTCCCCGCCGTCGCGGTGGCACTGGGCGGCGCGGCGGCCGTCCTCTTCACCATCCGCTCCACAGGGGCCAGCCCCACACCTGGCCTCTGGGCCGCGCTGACCGGCGCGGCCGCCCTCACCGTCGCCTCCGTGACAGCCGCCGCACTCGGCGCCGACCGGGCGGCCAAGGCGGTCCTGGACCGCTGCAACGCCCTGCGCCGCTCCAGCGCCCGCGGCCAGAGCGAACTGCGTACGGTTGTCGAACAGTTGCGCAGGGGAGAAGGGCTCCCGCCCCGCCCCGCGCTGCCGTCCGGGCCCGCCACAGGTGACGAATTCGACCTGCTGTCTCAGGAGTTGAACCGCTCGCACGAGGCCGCCGTCGCGGCCGTCGTCCAGGCGTCCCGACTCTCCAGCAGCGTCGGCAACGAACAGAAGGTCGAGGTCTTCGTCAACCTCGCCCGGCGCCTGCAGTCCCTCGTCCACCGCGAGATCCAGCTCCTCGACGAGCTGGAGAACGAGGTCGAGGACCCGGAGCTGCTCAAGGGCCTGTTCCACGTCGACCACCTGGCCACCCGCATCCGCCGGCACGCCGAGAACCTCGCCGTCCTCGGCGGCGCCATCTCCCGCCGCCAGTGGTCGAACCCGGTCACCATGACCGAGGTGCTCCGCTCCTCGATCGCCGAGGTCGAGCAGTACCCGCGCGTGAAGCTCGTACCGCCGATCGACGGTACGCTCCGGGGCCATGCCGTGGCCGACGTCATCCACCTCCTCGCCGAACTCGTCGAGAACGCGACGCTGTTCTCCGCCCCGCACACCACGGTGCTGCTGCGCGCCCAGTACGTCACGGCCGGCCTCGCGATCGAGGTCGAGGACCGCGGCCTGGGCATGCCCGTCACCGAGCAGAACAAGATGAACGCCCTGCTCGCCGACCCCGACCAGGTCAACGTCGCGCATCTGCTCCAGGACGGCCGCATCGGCCTCTTCGTCGTCTCGGCGCTCGCGCGTCGGCACGGCATCGCCGTACGACTCCAGTCGAACATCTACGGTGGCGTTCAGGCCGTCCTCGTCCTGCCGCAGGGCCTCCTCGGCGCCGACCCCGAGGGCCTGGCACAGCACGAGCGCCAGGCCGCCGCGGCCGCCGGCTCCCCGGCGGTCCCGCAGGGCCAGGTGCAGATTCAGCCCCAGCCCCAGTCCCAGCAGCAGGCACAGGCACCGGAGCCGGTCCAGGCCCCCGAGCCGGTCCACGCTCCGGCCCCGGTCATCGCTCCGGCGCCCGTCCAGGCCCCGGTCCACGCTCCGGCGCCGGTCCAGGCCCCGGCCCACGCCGAGGTCCCGGGCTCCGACCGGCACTACGAGGCCCCCCACACGGTCCCGGCACACGCCCAGGCCTCCGCGCCGATGACCGCGTCCGTGCCCCCGCCTTCCCCGGAGCGGGTCCTCGCCCGTCACGAGGAGGCTCCGTCGTCGGACCCGCTCGCGTACCCCCGTACGAGCCTGAACAGCCACCTCAACGGCCACGCGGACACCGGTTCCACCCCCTCGATACCGGCACAGTCGTTCGGCGCCGAGCACCAGGCCCCCCTGCTGCCCCCGGCGCCCGTGGCTCCTCGCACCGAGCCCACCGGCCGGCCCGACCTGCCGAAGCGGCGCGCCCAGGAGCACCTGGTCCCGCAGCTGCGCGACGAGCCCGCGGTGCGCAAGCCCGAGGAGCACGCCCTGCACGACCCCGGTCTGATGGCCGCCTTCCAGCGCGGAATCGGCCTCGCCGAATCCCAGCCCGCCCCCCACGAACCGCTGCGTCCAGGCGACGCGCACAAGGAGTAGATGCACCATGGCGAGCAATGTGCCGACCGGCCATTCCTCGGACCTCGACTGGCTGCTGAGCGGACTGGTCCAGCGGGTCCCGTACACGCGCAACGCCGTTCTGCTCTCCTCCGACGGCCTCGTGAAATCCGTCCACGGCCTCGACCCCGACGCCGCGGACCACATGGCGGCCCTGGCCTCCGGTCTCTATTCGCTCGGCCGGAGCGCGGGCGCCCGGTTCGGCGACGGCGGTGAGGTCCGACAGGTGGTCGTGGAGCTCGACTCCACGCTCCTGTTCGTCTCCACCGCCGGCTCGGGCACCTGCCTGGCCGTCCTCGCCGGACGCGAGGCGGACGCCGCCGTGCTCGGCTACGAGATGGCGATGCTCGTCAAGAGCGTCCGGCCGTATCTGGTCACGCCGGCCCGACAGTCAGCGGGCGCGGCGGGTGGCCTCGGGCGGTGAACATGACATCCCATCAGGAAGGGCCCTGGCTCGACGACGCGGCGGGCCGGCTGATCCGGCCGTACACCGTGAGCGGCGGCCGGACCAAGCCCAGCACCACGCTGGACCTGCTCTCGATGGTGATGGCGACCGGTTCGATCCCGCAGGCTCACATGGGTCCCGAGCACAGCCTGGCCCTCGGGCTGTGCGGGGGACCCACCTCGGTGGCCGAGATCGCGGCGCACTTACGGCTGCCGGCCGTCGTCACCAAGGTCCTGCTCTCCGACCTCGTGGACTGCGGGGCGCTCACCGCCAGGGCCCCCCGGTTCCACGCCAACCCAACCGACCGTTCCTTGCTGGAGGCAGTGCTCGATGGCCTACGACAACGGCTCTGAGCGCCACGAGAGTTTCGCGTCCGACCCCTTCCCCACCGCGCTCAAGATCCTCGTGGCGGGCGGGTTCGGCGTGGGCAAGACGACCTTCGTGGGCGCGGTCAGCGAGATCGAACCGCTCAGCACCGAGGAGCTGCTGACCTCGGTCAGCGCGGCCACCGACAGCCTGGAGGGCGTGGAGTCCAAGACCACGACCACCGTGGCTATGGACTTCGGGCGCATGACGCTCGACGACCGCCATGTGCTGTACCTGTTCGGCACCCCCGGACAGGAGCGTTTCTGGTTCATGTGGGACGAGCTCTCCGAAGGGGCGCTCGGTGCGGTCGTCCTCGCCGACACCCGCAGGCTCCAGGAGTGCTTCTCCGCCGTGGACTTCTTCGAGCGGCGGGGCATCCGCTTCGTCGTGGCGGTCAACGAGTTCGACGGCGCCTACCGCTACGAGCCGGACGAGGTACGGGCCGCGCTCGACCTCAAGCCGGAGGTGCCGGTCGTCGTCTGCGACGCCCGGATCTCCAGCTCCGGCATCCGTACCCTGCTGACCCTCGTCCAGCATCTGATCACCAACATCCCGGCCACCGTGCCGAGCTTCGGAGCCACGCCATGACCTACGACCCGACCGGTCATCTCCTGCTGACCCCCATCGACAAGGACGCACCCGCGCGGGTGCAGCGGCTGCGTGAGCTCGGGCTCGGGGAGCGGCCGGACGCGGCGTTCGACGAGTTCGCCCACCGGCTCGCGGACGTGACCGGCGCCCCGTTCTCGATGGTCAACTTCATCGACGAGAACCGGCAGTTCTTCGCCGGGCTGCACACTCCCGAGGGCACCCACTCGGGCAGCGACCTGGGCGCCGCCGCGGCCAACACCGGTGGTGTCGGCCGCTACATGGCCCGCGACCACGGCTACTGCCCGCACGTGGTGGTCCGGCGCAAGGCGCTCGTCCTGGAGGATGTCTGCGACTACCCGCGCTTCGCGGGGAACCCGGTCGTCGACGAGATCGGGATCCGCTCCTACATGGGGGCGCCGCTGATCGACCGTACGGGCGTCGCGCTGGGCACGATCTGCGTGGTCGACACCGACGTCCGGCCGTGGGGGCGCGCCGGTCTGGAGACGATTAAGGCGATGGCGGCGGAGCTGGTGGAGCAGATCCACCGCCGCGAGGACGGCATGTTCTGACCCGTACGAACGGGGATACGGCCGGGGCCCCGGTACGGCGACGCACGCCGTACCGGGGCCCCGGCCGTATCCCCGCGCGCCCTCAGGCGTGCGCCGGTTCGAACTCCGGGGTGCGGACCAGCTCGGAGAGCCGCTCCGACCAGCTGCCCTTGTCCTGGCCCAGGGCGACCTCGGCCAGCCGCAGGAGCTGGATGTCGGAGGTGCCGGCCGGGGCGAAGATGTGGTGCGCGTCGCGGAGGTACCGCTCGATGGACCGGTCCGTGAAGAGACCGGCGGCAGCGTGGATCTCCATGGCGTTGCGGCCGGAGTCCATCGCCGACTCGACGTTGACGAGCTTCGCGTTCATCAGCTCGGCGTCGCAGGACAGGCCCTGGTCGAGCAGGTGGACGGCGTGGTACGCGGCGAGCCGGGCCGTCATCAGCCGGGACTGCATCTGGCCCAGCTTCAGCTTCACCGTGGGCAGGTCGTGGAGCGGCTTTCCGTAGCGGATGCGTTCGGAGGCGAAGCGGGTCGTCTCCTCCAGGATCGCCTGGTGGATGCCGAGGGAGACGGCGGTGAGGTTGGCCCGTCCGTACAGGACGCTGGAGGAGTAGGCGACGGCGAGGCCGTCGCCCTCGTCGCCGAGGCGGTTGGAGGCCGGGACGCGGCAGTTCTCGAAGATCAGCTCGCCGAAGCTGAAGCCGTGGAGCCCCATGGCGGGCTGCTGCGGACCGGTCCTGAAACCAGGGCGATCGGATTCGACCAGGAAGGCCGTGAGTCCCTTCGAACCGGGGCCGGTCCTGACCACGACGCCGTGCAGATCGCCGACATGGCTGTTGCCGACGTAGACCTTGCTGCCGTTGAGGATGTAGTCGTCGCCGTCCCGGACGGCGCTGGCGCTCATGCCGAGGACGTGGCCGCCGGACTCGGGCTCGGTGACCGCGATGGTCGGCAGGCACTCCCCCGCGGCGACGGCCGGCAGCCAGGTCTTGCGCTGCTCGTCGCTGCCGAAGTGCACGATCTTGGCGGTGCCGAGCTGCGAGGCCTGGACCATGGCGCCCATGGCACCGCTGACCCGGGAGAGCTCCTCGATGATGATCGTCTTGGCGAGGTGACCGGCGCCCATACCGCCGTATTCCTGGCTGATTGTCGCGCCCAGCCAGCCCTGCTCGGCGATGAGCCGGGAGAGCTCGTGGTGGACCGTCCGGGACGCTTCCATCTCGGCTATTCGTGGCCGAACCTCACGCTCTGCGAAGTTGCGGACCGTCTCCCTGAGTTGATGATGCAACCGACTGCTGAAGTAGCCGTCCATTCGAGCCTCCCCTGCGAAACGCCTGCTCGCTCTGTCGATCAAGCAGGTGGTGCATCGGCAGTGGTCCCGTCCCGAACAGGCCGACGTCTTCATGGTGTTGATCTTTCCGGGACGGAGCAATATCGCCACGACTTTTGTCTGAAACACGAGCTGTTGACGATTGAAACTGACTGTGTTTCGTGTGGTCTTGGCCCCCTTCAGCCGATCAGGAGTCCATTCCCTCTGGGCATCTTTCTGCCACATGCCAACGGCAACGGATCCCGGGGCATATGGTCATGAGCTATCCGAGGTCGTCACATGAGCCCCTTCCTCACCATGGAGGCGACATTCCGCATCGTGTCCGACCCGGCTCCCGCCCCCGGGAACACGGGCCTCGCCCCCGCCCTCCCCACTCCACGGGCCTCTGCCACGGGCGCGCGAGCTCACTGGGGGGCGCATGGATGCATTACGGAGAGTGAGCGTTTAGGTGCCGGCGCGCACTCTCCCGTGGGCGCCGGAAAGCGTTCGTGACCACCGTCGAAAGTGCGGTATTGTTCTCATGCGCGTTCGGCCAGGGGGAACCCCAGGTCAGACGGGCACCGGGACGTGGCGCAGCTTGGTAGCGCACTTGACTGGGGGTCAAGGGGTCGCAGGTTCAAATCCTGTCGTCCCGACCACGCTTTTAGCTGGTCGGAGGCCGTTCTCTCATCCACGAGAGGACGGCCTTTCGTGTATCCGGGGCCATGGTGGTCGCAGTGTGGTCGCAGCCACGCCGGGCGGCTCGTGTCGGCGTCGGCCTTCTCTGCTCCGGTTGGGGTGCTGTCGATGGTGTCGGTCATGGCCTCGGACCGGCCGCCCTGATCGACTGGGCCAGGCGCCGGGACGCGATCGTCATCGAGGACGACTACGACGCGGAGTTCCGCTACGACCGGGAACCGGTCGGCGCGCTGCAGGGCCTCGCCACCGACCGCGTGATCTCCATCGGCACCGTCAGCAAATCCCTCGCGCCGGCCATGCGCATCGGCTGGATGCTCTGCCCGCCGGCTCTCGCCGAGCAGATCATCCAGCTCAAGCAGCTGCACGACCGCGGTTCGCCCACGCTCGACCAACCCGCCCTCGCCAGGCTGATCGAGTCGGGCCGCTTCGACCGGCACCTGCGCCGGATGCGGAAAGCGTACGCGGCGCGGCGCACCGCCCTGCTGGCCGCGCTCGCCGAACACGCCCCCGACATCATGGTGACGGGCCTCGCGGCCGGCTTCCACGCCGTCGCGCAACTCGACGCTACGGTCGATGAACAGGACCTCATTGCCGCCGCCCGGGCGCGCTCCGTCAGCCTCTACGGCATGAGCACCTGCCGCTCCTCACACGCAACCACACCGGTACAGCTGGTCCTCGGGTTTGGCAACGTCAGCGAACGCGCCATCACGGCAGGCATCGCCGCGGTCGGCGACCTGCTCAGGAGCCGGTAAATCTGCGGCCACGAGCCCATCTGAAGCCCACCGACCACTGGCCGGTGGGCCATCGACTCGCCGCTACAGTACGGATGTGTTCGGCATCACCGACGAAGTCGCCCGCTCCGGCGCCAGGATCGCCGCCGCCGTGCATGCCCTGAGCGACACGGAGGTCCGTGCCCCCTCAACGCTGCCCGGCTGGAGCCGCGGGCACGTCATCACCCACCTCGCCCTCAGCGCGGACGCCTACCTGCGGCTGCTGGCCGTGGCCCGCACCGGTGCCGAGCCCACCCCGAGGGCCGACGCCGCAGCGCTCGCCCGTGCCCTCCAGGAAGGCGCCGGCCGCCCCGCCGCCGAGCTCGCCGCCGACTTGCTCAGCCGCATCGAACTGTTGGCCAACGATGCTGCGTCCATGCCCGCCGAACGCTGGGACACCCTGGTCACGGCACTGGCAGGCTGGCGACACCCCGCCTGGTACACCCTCCACCGTTGCCGGCGCGAGCTCGAAACCCACCACGTCGACCTGAACGTCGGCTACCGCACGAGCAACTGGCCGAACACGTACGTGAGGTGGGCCCTCGGCGACACCCTCGCCGCGCTGACTGCATGCGACTTCCCCATCGCCCGTGTCGACGCCGTCGACCTCGGCCGATCCTGGACCCTGTCCCCGACCGGCCCCACTGTCACCGGCTCCGGCCACGCCATCCTCGGCTGGCTCAGCGGTCGCGCGACGGACGCCCCGCTCTCATCGGACCATCCTCTGCCGGACCCGCCGAACTGGCCCCTGCCACCAGCCCCCGCCTGGACCTGATCGGGCGACCCCGTGTGCCGAGCGCACTCCACCGGTTTCCGGCTGGTGGTGGCCGGACTGATGGCCCGGCTGTCGCGTCGCATGGGCGTCCTCACCAGGTGGGGCCGAGGTGCAGAAGGTGGTCGCGGACCCGGGTGGTGTGCGGGTTGTCGGGGAGTCCCGGACGCTGGACCAGATAGGCGGTGTTGATGGGCGGGTCGTCCGTCTCGTGCAGGGCGACCAGTGCGCCGGAGCCCAGTTCGGCCTGGCAGAGGTAGCGGGGCAGGACCGAGAAGCCGGCGCCCGCGGTGACCGCCGACAGGACTCCGCGCAGGTCGGGCACGGTGACGGAGGCGCGGCGGGTGAGGCGCCGGTCGAAGACGTGCCGCCAGTAGCGGCGGGCGATGGGGAGGTCCTCCGCGTACGTGACGAGGGGGACCGTGTGCAGGACGCCGGGGCCTTCCGTGGTCACCCGGCCGTCGAGGCGCTCGGCCCACGTGGGCGCGGCGACCAGGACGAACTCCTCGTCGAGCAGCGGCACGGCCGTCAGGGTCCGGCCGCGCGGGCGGCTGGTGGCGATGGCCAGATCGTGGCGGCCGGCGCGGAGTTCGTCCAGGAGGGGCTCGGTGAGCCCGGTCGCCACCCGGAGTTGGACCCCGTCCGCCACGAGCGGCGCGAGGGCGGGGAGGACGCGCGTGCACAGCAACTCGGCGGGGCCCGCCAGGTGTACCGGCGCCGTCGCACCCTCCGTCGCCGGGCCGTGGCCGGTGGCCGCCATCAGGGCGTCGAGCGGGTCCATGACGCGCGCCGCCAGATCGTGCGCGTACTCCGTCGGGGCGACGCCCCTCGGCAACCGGGCGAACAGCTCCCGGCCGGCCTGCCGCTCCAGTGTGCGGACCTGTGTGGTCACCGTGGGTTGCGAGATGCCGAGCAACTGACCGGCGGCGGTGAACGAGCCGGAGCGGTAGACCGCGAGAAACGTGCGTACGAGGTTCAGGTCCAGCGGCGACGAGCGCGCGGGAGAGGAGGGGAGGGGCGGACCCGACGCCGCCCCCGGGCCATCGGGATTCCTATGGGTCACGTGAGTGAGCATAGTCAGGGGAATGGCCTGGAAGGGGGCGGTGCTTTCGGTTCGTGGTCGTGGTCGTGGTCGTGGTCGGTGGTGGGACCGGGCCGGGGCCGCGGTCAGTTCAGCTTCTTGAGGACCTCCGTCGCGAGCGGGGCGGAGGAGGACGGGTTCTGGCCGGTGACCAGATTGCGGTCGACCACGATGTTCGGCACCCACGGCTCGCCGACCTGGACGTCCACGCCGGCCTCGACGAGGCGCGTCTCCAGGAGCCACTTGGCCTTGTCGGCGAGGCCGGCCTGGGTCTCCTCGGCGTTGGTGAAGGCGGCGACCTTGTAGCCGGCGAAGGCGTTGGTCCCGTCGTCCTTCGTTGCGGCGAGCATCGCGGCGGGGGCATGGCAGACGACGGCGAGGGGCCTGCCAGAGGCGAGGGCGTCGACCAGGATCCGGCCGGAGACCGGGTCGACGGCGAGGTCCTCCATGGGGCCGTGGCCGCCGGGGTAGAACACGGCCGCGTAGTCGTCGAGGCGCACGTCCTCCAGGGTGATCGGGTGCTTGATCTCGTCGATGGAGGCAAGGGTGGCGGCGACCTTGTCGGCGCCCTCCTGGCCGCCGTTGACCTCGGGGGCGAGGCTGCCCCGGTCGACCGTGGGGACGACGCCGCCGGGCGTGGCCACGACCACCTCGTGACCGGCGGCCTTGAACACCTCGTACGGCGCCACGGCCTCCTCCGCCCAGAAGCCGGTGGGGTGCTTGGTGCCGTCGGCGAGCGTCCAGTGGTCGGCGCCGGTCATCACGAAAAGGATCTTGGACATGCGAGGGGCTCCCAGGGTCGTCGGTGCGGCGATGTCTTCGACGCTATGCCCGCCGCCGAGAGGTTTCCAATGGAGAAACCGATGTCCGGCATGGGAAGTCCGATGGCTCCGGGGGGAATACCGTCCCGTCGGCTCCGACCTGTGGATTCGTGCATCCGGGGGTGGGTCAGGGAGCCGCCGCCGGGACGGTGAGGCCCGCGAGGGCCAGGGCCCTGGCGACGGCCGGGAGGTCCAGCGGTTCGCCGTCCGGGCCGGTGGGACGCAGCCGCTCCAGCAGCTGTCCCGGCTCCAGCCGGTGCGCCTCGGCCGCGGCCAGGAGCGTGTCGGCGCTCGGCCCGTCGGTGCTGCCGTCGACGCGGTCGGACAGGTCGGACAGTGCCCGGGCCCGGTCGACGAAGTCGCTCATGCCGCAGTCCAGGCCGTCGTCACGCAGGTCGGCGGGGTACGGCGCGCGGGCCCAGGTCCCGTGCTCGTACCAGTAGACACAGCCCAGCTCGTTGCCTTCGAGCCGGTCGCGCAGTTCGTCGTAGGGGAGCCATTCCGGGCCGCCCGTGAGCATGTCGATCGGCGGCTTGTGCCACTTGACGTCGCTGGACTCGTCCTCGCCGTAGAGCACGAACCGTCCTTCACCCATCCGGGACAGGGTCCACCAGGTGCAGCCGGCGTCGTCGTAGTGGAGGCCCTCGGCGTCGATCCAGACTCCGGTGCGGTAGCCGCTCCGGCGCTGTTCGTCCTCGGTGGTCGCGCCGACCGCGGCGAGCAGTGCCCACCGGGCCCACAGCGCCTCGCCCGTCGGAAGGTCCTCCGGCAAGCCCGGACGGTGAATGGTCATTCCTGCCCCCGTGTGTCGTCGTAGACCAGAGACCGTATCGGAGGGGTCCGACACGGTCTCCGCTCACCTGGGGCGGCCCGTCAGTCCGTCGCAGTCGTAGTCGTAGTCGTAGTCGGGGTGGGGGTCGGCGTTGTAGCGGGAGCCGGGGCCGTGGGGGCGAAGTGGCGGGCCGTGGGGGTCAGTGCCGCCGCTGCCGGTACGAGGAAGCAGGCGGCGGCGCAGACGCCGAGCACCGGCGTGACCCCGAAGGCGTCGATGGCCGGAGCGATCAGGGCCAGGCCGACCGGGGCGAGGCCGTACGACACGAGGAAGTCCAGCGACGAGACGCGGGCCAGCTTGTCCGGGGCGACCTCGCGCTGGGTGGCCGTGAACCAGGGCACGTTGAACAGCTCGATCCCGATCCCGGCGACGGCGTACGCGGCGACGACCACGAGCGGGTGCACGGGCAGCATCAGGCTCAGCGGCGCGAAGCCGTACGCGGCGAGTCCGGCGAAGGCGGCCCAGCCCTGGGATCGCGGACGCAGCCGGGCGATGACCAGCGCTCCGGCGAGCGCGCCCACGGTGTACGCGGTCATGGCCGCGGCCAGCACCCACTGGGTGTCGTAGCGGTCCCTGCTGATGAGGGGCAGCGCGACGCTGGTCGCGGAGTAGCCGAGGGCGATGACCGCGACGAGGGCGGCCAGTCCGGCGAGGAACCACGGGTGGCGCCGCGCCTCGCGTATGCCCTCCAGGAACTCGGCGCGGAAGCCGGCGCGCGGTGCGGATGCGACGGCCGGGTCCGTCGTGGTGGCCGGGCCGGTCGCGGCGCCCTTGCCGGGGACGAGCGCGGCGACGAGCCAGAGCAGGCCGATGCCGAGCAGCAGTGTCCCGATGTCCAGGAAGGCGGCGAGCAGTGCGGTCAGGGCGGGGCCGGCGAGGGTGGAACCGCGTACGGCCATGGTCATGGCGGCGTTGGCCTGCTGGCGGCGCTCGGGGTCGACGGTTTCGGCGGTGAGCGCCTGGAACGCCGGGCGGCACGCGCCCTGCCCGGCGCCGGCGAGTGCGGCGGCGGCCGTCATCAGCACCAGCGAGCGGCCGAGTCCGGCGGCGAGCAGGGGCGCGGCGGCAGCCGCAGCGAGGGCCGACCAGAGGACGACCGCGCGGCGGGAGTGGCGGTCGGCGAGCACGCCGCCGACGGCGACGGCGGCGAGGAAGCCGGCGGTGCGCGCGGCGAGGACCAGGCCGAGGCCGGCGGCGCCGAGGTCGCGGTGCAGCACGGCGAGTCCGAGGACGAAAGGCAGGGCCCAGGTCGCGAGTCCGGAGGCGGTGGTGCCCGCCCACAGACGCAGGAATGCGGTGTCGCGGAGGACCGAACGCGGTCGCGGGGTCGTGGACTTGGGTGCTGTGGGCGTGGGTGTGGTCGCCACGGTGTGGGTGCTCCTCGGAGACAGGGGGGCGCACCCCCCGGAGTAGTTAATGAAAATGAATACCATTACAGTACCCTTCGAACGCGGCACTCCTGCCCGGTGCACGACAACAGCCACGCCCGAAACGCCTGCCCGGCATCCACGCCTGTCCAGGCCCCCCCCGCAGACCGGAGACCTTCCATGCGCCACCCCACCCGCCTCGGCATCGCCCTGGCCGTCCTCCTCGCCACCGCGGGCTGCTCCACGGCGAGCGGCGACCGCTCCGCGCCGGACGCCAGTCCCGCCGGCGGGGCGTCCGCCGTGGCGGGTTCCGTCACCAGCTGCGGCCGCGAGATCCCCCTCGGCGGGTCCCCGAAGCGGGCCGTCGCCCTGGACCAGTCCTCGACCGAGACCCTCCTCGAACTCGGGCTCCAGGACCGGATGGCGGGAACGGCCAACCTCAAGACGAAGATCCCGGCGCGGTACCAGGCCGCCTATGCCGAGGTGCCCGTCATCGCACCGAAGATCGCCACGGCCGAACAACTCCGCTCGGCCACACCCGACTTCGTCCTCGCCGGATCCGCCGACCTGTTCACCCAGGACCGGGCCGGCACCCGTGAGGAACTGGACGCGCTCAAGGTCCCCACCTTCGTGAGCGCCGTGGACTGCCCGGAGCGGAACCAGGCCGGCAAGACCCCCTTCGAGCTCCTCTTCTCCGACTACGAGAACCTCGGCAAGGTCTTCGGGGCCGAGAAGCGGGCCGGTGCGCTCGCCGCAGGCCAGCGAGCCGCCGTCGCCAAGGCGGGGGCGACCGCCTCCAAGGTCCCCGAAGGTGCGGACCGGCCGACCGTCGTCTACCTCTACTCCGTCTTCAACGGCATGCCGTACGTGGCGGGCGGGACCGGCCTGCCCAGCGAGATGAGCCGGATCGTCGGCGCGAAGAACGCCTTCGACGACGTCGACGAGGACTGGCCGGAGGTCTCCTGGGAGGAAGTCGCCAAGCGGGAACCGGACTTCATCGTGATCGGCGACCTGTCCGAGCGCGGCCGGCCCGGCGACAGCGCCGCCGAGAAGCGGGCCTCGATGGCCGCGCACCCGGTGATCTCCCGGCTGGCCGCGGTCCGCGACGACAAGATCCTCGAAGTGCCGGGCATCGAGCTGGACCCCTCGGTGCGCTCGGTGCACACCCTGGGACTGCTCGCGGACGGGATGAAGGACCTCGGGTATGCGCGCTGATCCGGTCGGCCGGGGGGAGGCCGCCGACCTCCTGGCCGTGGGGTCCGCCGGTGCCGTCGCGTCCCCTGCTGCCGTCGGGTCCGCCGGTGCCGTCGCGTCCCCGGATGCCGTCGGGTCCGCCGGTGCCGTCGCGTCCCCGGATGCCGTCGGGCCCTCTGGCGCAAACGGTTACCTCGGTTCCGTCGGTTTCGGTTCCGCCCGGACCGCCCGTCGGTCCGTGGTGGCCAGGGTGGCGGTCCTCGTCCTCGCCGTGGGCGTCCTCTTCGGCTCCGTCGCGGTCGCCGTCCGCGTCGGCACCGCCGATGTGGGCTGGACCGGTCTCGGCCGTGTCCTCGGCGCCCGTCTCGGCCTGGACGTCGAGCCGTTGCCTCCACTGATGGACTCCCTCGTCTGGGACCTGCGGCTGCCGCGCGTGCTGATGGCCGCCCTCGTCGGCGCCTCGCTCGCCGTGTGCGGCACGGTGCTCCAGGCGGTCACCCGCAACGCGCTCGCCGACCCCTACCTGCTCGGCGTCTCCTCGGGCGCCTCGACCGGAGCCGTCACCGTCGTCGTCCTCGGCGTGGGCGCGAGCGCGCTCGGGGTCACCGGCGGCGCCCTCGTCGGCGCCCTGCTCTCCTTCGCGCTGCTCCTCCTGTTGCTGCGCCGCAGCGGGCTGGACTCCGTCCGCATCGTCCTCACCGGCGTGGTCGTGGGCCAACTGTTCACCGCCCTGACCTCCCTCGTCCTCATGGCCTCGGCGGACGCCGACACCACACGGGCCGTCACCCACTGGCTGCTGGGCTCGCTGGCCCCGGCCCGCTGGAACTCCGTCGTGGTCTGCGCGATCGTCACTCCGCTCGGGCTCGCGGTCGCGTGGCTCTGCTCCACCGCCCTCGACGGGCTCTCCTTCGGAACCGACACCGCGGCCTCCCTGGGGATCGGCGTGCGGCACACCCGGACGCTGCTCCTCGTGGTCACGGCCGCGCTGACCGCCGTGGCGGTGGCCACCGTCGGGGCCATCGGCTTCGTCGGGCTGATCGTCCCGCACGGGGTGCGCTTCCTCGTCGGTCCGCTCCACCGGGTGCTGCTGCCCTGCGCGGCGCTCGCCGGAGCGGTGTTCCTGGTCTGGACGGACGCGCTGGCGCGGATCGCCTTCGCGCCCCGTGAGGTGCCGGTGGGCGTCATCACCGCCCTCCTCGGCGTACCGCTCTTCCTCCTCGTCCTGCGCAGGAGGGGGGAGCTGTGAGGATCACCGCCGAAGCGCTCCGCTGGTCGGTGGGCGGCACGCCGGTCGTCCGCGACGTCAGCGTGGACATCGCCCCCGGCGAGACCGTCGGACTGCTCGGCCCGAACGGCTCCGGCAAGTCGTCGCTGCTGCGCTGTCTGGCGGGCCTCCGGGTCCCCGACGCGGGCGAGGTCCGCTACGACGGGGAGTCCGTACGCGACTGGAGTGCGCGCCGCATCGCCCGCCGAGTCGCCTTCGTCGCACAGGACTCGGGCGCGGACAGCGACCTGAAGGTCGGCGACGTCGTGGGCCTGGGACGGACCCCCTACCGGGACCGCTGGCGCGGACCGGACGCCACCGACCGGGCGGTCGTCGCCGCCGCGCTCGAACGGCTCGGACTCACCGCCCTCGCCGACCGCTCCTGGAAGGCGCTGTCGGGAGGCGAGCGGCAGCGTGCCCACATCGCCCGCGCGCTCGCCCAGCAGCCGTACGCGCTCCTCCTCGACGAGCCCACCAACCACCTCGACGTGAAACACCAGTTGGAACTGATGGAGCTGCTGGCCGGCACCGGCCGGACGGTCCTTGTCGCGATGCACGACCTGTCGCTCGCCGCCCGGTACTGCGACCGGCTGCTGCTCCTGCACCACGGCCGGCTGATCGCCTCCGGCCCACCCGCCACCGTGCTGACCGCCGACCGGCTCGCGGAGGTCTTCGAGGTGGACGCCGAACTCACCGTCGACGCCCTGGGGAACCCCCAGGTGACCTACCGAGGTCCGCTCAGCGGCGACGCCCCGCCGGTGCCGGCAAGCCGGCAACCCGTTCTCTGAAAAGGAAAGCCATGAACCGGATGATCCGCACCCCTTCGACCTATTCGACCCCTTCGACCCCTTCGAGCTCTTCGACCCCTTCCACCCTTTCGAGCTCTTCCACCCCTGCCACTCCTTCCGCCCCTCCCGCCGCAACGTCCGTCGACGGACTCGTCGAGGCCGTCCTCGCCGGTGAGCACGGGCCGCTGCCCTCCGAGCTCGTCGCGACCAGCGTCTTCTGGATCCACCACGGCACCCGCCTCGCCGGCGGTGACACCACCTACCTCAACCAGTACGTCCTCGTCCGCCTCGGCGGCTCGTTCGGCGGCTGCGCCTTCGAGGCAGGGGAGATCGACCCGGCGATCTGCCGCGACTCCTCCGGCACCCCGCTCGACGTGCTCCTCCGCGAGGCCCCGCGCCCGCTGCGGATCGCCGCGCTCGACGCCTACCTCTCCGAGGTCCGCCCGCACCGGGCGGCCGGCGCGGCGGGCGACGCCGAACCGGTCACCCTCCCCGCCGGGACCCCGGAGGTCCGTGCGAAGGCCCGGGACGCGGCCATCGCCGGCCTGCTGGACATCGAGGAGGGTGCCGAGGTGGGCCTCATCGGCGTCGTCAACCCGCTCGTCGCGGCGATCCGAGCGCGCGGCGGCCGGCCGCTGCCCTGCGACCTCAACCTCAGGACCACCCAGTGGGGGGACCCCGTCACCGCCGACATGCACGAGGTGCTCGACCGGGCCGCGGCCGTCGTCGCCACCGGAATGACCCTGAGCAACGGCTCGTTCGACACGATCCTCGACCGCTGCCGCTCCCGCGGTATCCCCCTGGTCGTCTACGCGCAGACCGGCAGCGCCGTCGCCCGGGCCTTCCTCGGCTCCGGTGTCACCGCGCTCTCCGCGGAACCCTTCCCCTTCTCCCAGTTCAGCGCCGAGGAGACGGTCCTCTACCGCTATCGGACGGTGAGCGGCGCGTGATCCCCGCCGCTCGCCCCCGCCACGACCCTCGCTCCCGTGCCGCCGGCACCGTCACCGGCGCTGTCACCGTCACCGGCGCTGTCACCGTCACCGGCGCCGTCACCGTCACCGGTGCCGGGTCCGCCCTCTGTCACCACGGCGAGATCCTCCAAGGCGTCTTCCTCGATGACGACGGACGGCGGTGCGCCGGACTGGTCACCCTCCCCATGGCCGGACCGGGCAGTGGCGCCGAGTTCGTCCGCGCCCCCGGCACGCCGCCCGAGGCGCTCACCGTCGTCCCGGCCGGCCGGAGCAAGGCCGCGCGGGCCGCGGCCCTCGCCGTGGCCGCGTGCGCTGAACGGGCCGGACAGCCGCCCTGCGGCGGGGAGTTGCGCCTCACCGGTGAGATCCCGGTGGGGCTGGGCATGGGCAGTTCCACCAGCGACGTCATCGCCGCGATCCGCGCGGTCGCGGACTCGTACGGTGCGTGCCTGTCACCCGGGACGGTCGCCCGCCTGGCGGTCCGCGCCGAGACCGCCTGCGATCCGCTGATGCTGGACGGAGGCGGCCCCGTGCTCTTCGCCCAGCGGGAGGGCCGGGTCCTGGAAGCCCTCGGCCCCTCACTGCCGCCGCTGGTCGTGGTGGGGTGCGTGCTCGGCGGCGGGGCGCCCGTGGACACGCTCGCCCTGCGCGCGTCCGAACCCGACGCCGACGACGTACGCGCCTACGAGCGGCTGCGCGCGCGACTGCGACTCGCCGTGGCGACCGGCGACGCCGCCCTGCTGGGCGAGGTCGCCACTGCCAGCGCCCGACGCGGCCAACAGGTGCTCGGACACCCCGAGTTCGACGCCCTGACCGGCATCGCCCGCCGCGTCGGGGCGGTGGGCGTGCAGATCGCGCACAGCGGCGCGGTGGCGGGCGTGCTCCTCGACCCGGCGGCGCCGGGCGTGCGGCGCCGCGTCCACGGCTGTCTGCGCGCCCTGGCGGCCCACGGGATCCCCGCCACCCGCACCTTCACGACCCCCACGACCGACACCACCACCAAGGAGCTCCGGAATGGACCAGCACATCGCGGAGTCGATCGGCCGGCCGGACCTGATACGTCTCGACGACCGGCTCGTCTGCCTGCGCTTTGAGACGATGAAGGTGGTCTCCGCGCTCGCGGCGGTACGCCACCTCCTGGACACCGGCACCGTACGCCGCGGGGACACCCTCCTGGACAGCTCCAGCGGCATCTACGCGTACGCCCTCGCCCTGGCCTGCCACCGGTACGGAATGCGCTGTCACATCGTCGGCTCGACCACCGTGGACCACACCCTGCGCACCCAACTCGCCGTGCTCGGAGCGACGTTGGAGCAGATGGAGCCGTGCAGCGACCTCAAGCTCGACCAGAAGCGGCGCGTCGAGCGGATCCACGAGATCCTCGCCGAACACCCCGAGTACCACTGGATGCGGCAGTACCACGACGACATCCACTACCTCGGCTACCGCGCGATCGCCGACCGGATCCGGGAGGCGACCCGAGCGGCCGGCCCGGACGGGACCGCCGGGCTCACCGTCGTCGGCGGGGTCGGCTCGGGCGCCTCGACCGGAGCCCTGGCCCGCTACCTGCGCGCCGCCCCGGGCGGCCCGGCCGATGTCCGGCTCGTCGGCGTCCAGCCGTACGGCAGTGTCACCTTCGGCGCCGAGCACGTCTCCGACCCCGAGATCATCATCGCCGGGATCGGCAGCTCCATCCCCTTCGGGAACGTCTCCCACGAGCTGTACGACACCCTGCACTGGATCTCCTTCGACGCGGCCCTGGCCGGCAGCGTCGACCTGCTGCGCCGGCACGCCGTCTTCGCGGGACTCTCGACCGGGGCCGGCTACCTCGCCGCCCGCCACGAACGCGAGCGCACCCCCGGGCGCACGGTCCTCTTCATCGCCGCCGACACCGGCCACCGCTACGTCGACACCGTCTACGCCCGCCACCGCGAGGCGGCGCCCCTCGCGGCCCTCGCCCCCCGCGACGTGACCGACCGCAGCGAGCTGGCGCTGCCGTGGTCGCGGATGGAGTGGAACCGCGCCCCCGCGGAGGCCGGCGCGGCGGACTCGTACGTTCCAGCGAGATGATCACTCGTTGGTGAGTTCACCTGCCGTGCCCGCCGGTCCGGCGCGAGCCTGGGGGGAGTGACAGCGATCGTGCGGCCGGGACGTGCCGCGGGTGGGGGAGCGGTGTGACGAGGGAAGCGGGACCCCGCGAGGGCCTGGACGAGCGGGCGGTGCTGCTGGCGGCGGGGCTCGCGGACCTGGCGGTGAGCACGGTGAGTACGGGACTCGGGCTCGTACGGGGCCTGTTGAGGCGCTCGGACGCCGCCGAGGTCGCGGCGGAGGCCGAGCGGGACCTGGAGGCGCGCGGCCGTCTCCTGCTCGACAGATACGCCTCGCCGCCACCGGCACACCTGGAGGTCCTCGCCCGGCACGTGCTGGCCCGGCGGGCCGGCCATGACGGCTGAGCGCTGGGAGCCGGCCGCCTTCAAGACACGCGTCGACGACGTGCTCCGGCGGTACGTCTCCGAGGAGGCCGACCTGCTGTCGGCGGTCGACCCCGCGCTGGGCCCCGTGGCCGGACAGCTGGAGGCGGCGGTCGCGGACGGCAAGCGGCTGCGCGCGGCCTTCTGCTACTGGGGCTGGCGCGCGGTGGGTCAGCCCGACAGCGAGGCGCTGCTGCGGGCGGCGGCCTCGATGGAGATCGTGCACGCGGCGGCCGTCGTCCACGACGACCTCATCGACGACAGTCCGCTGCGCCACGGCCGGCCCACCCCACACCTGGCCCTGCGCGACGCCGTGGGGCACCACCCGCGGCCCGCCGCCGGCGCCCGGTCGCTGGCGATGCTCGTCGGGGACCTGCTCATGTCGCTCGCCGGCCAGCTGTTCGTCACCAGCGGAGTCCCGGCCGCCTACCTCGGCCGGGCCCGTCCGCTCTGGGCGGCGCTGGCCCGGGACCTGATCGCCGGCGAGTGCCTGGAGATCCTGCACACCGGCGCCGCCCCGGACACGGCGGCCTCGCTGAAGGTGATCCGCTACAAGACCGCCAAGTACACCGTCGAGCAGCCGCTGTTGATCGGCGGAGCACTGGCGGGTGCAGGCCGCCGACTGCGCGAGGGGTACTCCGCCTACGGGCTGCCGCTCGGTGAGGCCTTCCAACTGCGGGACGACCTGCTCGGCCTCTTCGGAGACCCGGAGACCACCGGCAAGGCAGGCGCCGACGACGTCCACGGCCGGCGCCCCACGGCGCTGCTCGAGGAGACCTGGCGGCTCGCCGGGGACGAGGAGCGCGGTCGCCTGCGCGACCTGCTCGGCCGGCCCCGCCCCGACGGGGAAGCGCTGGATGCCGTACGCGCGCTGATGCGACGGCTGAAGGCGCCCGACCGGGTCGAGGCGATGATCACCGCGCGGGTCGAGGAGGCCCTCCGCGCCCTCGACGCACTGAACCTGCCCGCGCCGCCCGCCGCCGCGCTCACCGCCCTGGCGCACTCGGCGGCGGCCCGCCGTTCCTGACGGAGAACAAGGAGCCCTGTCCCATGACCCCGCCCACGCCTCCGCCCGCGACCCCTCCACCCGTGACCCCTCCCGCCACCCCTCCCGAGCTCCGGACCGAGGCGTCGATGGACGCCCTGCGGCGGGCCGGCGACGAACTCGCCGACGCCACGGTCGCCACGCTCTTCGAGCGGGGCGAGGTCGGCACGTTCAACACCCTGATGCGGTACGTCTCCACGGCCGGCGCGCCGCTCCCCGACGGGCTGCCCGACGTCGCCCGGGAGTACCTCCACGCGACGAGCACCCCGCCGTCCTGGGTGGACTGGGGGGAGATGGAGAAGGCCCGGCTGTTCTTCATCGACAACAACGTGCACATCTCCACCGCGCTGTCCTTCGCCTCCATGCCCGCCTGCTACCTCGTCCCGCACGTGGCGAAGCTGCTGTCGGCGACGCACGGACTGAGCTACCCGTCCAAGCGCATGGCGGAGACCGGGCAGTTCACCGTCTACCTGATGCAGCCCGACGCCTTCGAGGCCGGCAGCCGGTTCATCCCCGCCGCGCAGAAGGTCCGGCTGCTGCACGCCTCCATCCGCCACCACCTCACGCGCGAGAACCGCTGGGACGCGGCGGCGTCGGGGGTGCCGATCTGCCAGGAGGACATGATCGGCGGGCAGATGTTCTTCTCCATGCTCGTCCTCGACAGCCTGCACCGCCTCGGCATCCACATGACCTCCGAGGGCGCCGACGCCTACTACTACGCCTGGCGCGTGGTCGGCGCCATGCTGGGCGTCGACCAGGAGGCCGTGCCGAAGACCCTCGACGAGGGGCGGGGCTTCCTCGACCTGTACATGATCCGCCACATGGGGCCCTCCCCCGAGGGGTCCCATCTGACACGCCAACTGATCGATCTCTACGAGGAGATCGTGCCCGGCACCCTCTTCGACCCGATCGTGTCCGCGCTCATCCGCTACCTCGTCGGCGACACCTGCGCCGACTGGCTCGACGTGCCCCGCACCCGCTGGGACACCCTCGTCAAGTCCGTCCCCCACCTCCTCGGCGTCCTGGAGAGCATCGAGGACAGCTCCCCACTGGGTGCCTGGGCCCTGGACCGTCTCGGCCACCTCACCACCGTCCTCGAACTGTCCTCCCTCACCCGCGGACGCGTCATGCACTACGCCATCCCGGAGCACCTCAGGAAGGACTACGGCGTCTCGTCCGCCCCGGCGCGCACCCGCCGCTGGGCGCCTCCGGCCGCCACGGTCTCCCCGTGACGGCCGGGTGACGTCCGAACGGCCGTCAGGGAATGGTGAGTTCGGCCCGGACGGTGCGGGCCGCCGCCACCAGGTTCTCCAGTGAGGTACGCGTCTCGGGCCAGCCGCGGGTCTTCAGGCCGCAGTCGGGGTTCACCCAGAGCCGCTCGGCGGGGATGGCCTTCAGGCCGGTGCGGAGCAGCTCCGCGGCCTCGTCGGCGCTCGGGACGCGCGGGGAGTGGATGTCGTAGACGCCGGGTCCCGCCTCGCGTGGGTAGCCGTGGGCGGCGAGCTCCCGGGCGACCTGCATGTGGGAGCGGGCGGCCTCCAGGCTGATGACGTCGGCGTCGAGGTCGTCGATGGCCTGGACGATGTCGCCGAACTCGGCGTAGCACATGTGGGTGTGGATCTGGGTCTCCGGCCGCACGCCGGCGGTGGTGAGACGGAAGGACTCCGTCGCCCAGGCCAGGTAGTCCCCGTGGTCGGCCGAGCGGAGGGGCAGGGTCTCGCGAAGCGCCGGCTCGTCCACCTGGATGACCGAAGTCCCTGCTGCCTCCAGGGCGTTCACCTCGTCGCGCAGGGCGAGGGCGACCTGCCGGGCGGTGTCGGCGAGGGGCTGGTCGTCGCGGACGAACGACCAGGCGAGCATGGTGACGGGTCCGGTGAGCATGCCCTTGACGGGCTTGGCGGTGAGGGACTGCGCGTACGTCGTCCAGCGGACCGTCATCGGCTCGGGCCGGGAGATGTCGCCCGCGAGGACGGGCGGCCGGACGTAGCGGGTGCCGTAGGACTGGACCCAGCCGTGCTGGGTGGCCAGATAGCCCGTGAGCTGCTCGGCGAAGTACTGGACCATGTCGTTGCGTTCGGGCTCGCCGTGGACGAGGACGTCCAGCCCGGTCTTCTCCTGGAAGGAGACGACCTCCTGGATCTCGGCCCTGATGCGCTCCTCGTACCCGGCATCGTCGATCCGGCCCGCACGCAGGTCGGCCCGTGCGGTCCGCAGGTCCGCGGTCTGCGGGAACGAACCGATGGTCGTGGAGGGCAGCAACGGAAGCCGGAGGGCGGCATGTTGGGCGGCGGCCCGGTCACCGTACGGCTGGGAGCGGCGGGTGTCGGCGGCGGAGACGGCCGCGGCGCGGGAGCGGACGGCCGGGTCGCGGGTGATCGGGGAGCGGGCGCGGGAGGCGAGGTCGGCGCGGTTGGCGGCCAGTTCGGCGGTGATGGCCCCGGTGCCCTGCGAGAGCCCCTTCGCGAGGGTGACGATCTCGGCGGTCTTCTGGCGGGCGAAGGCGAGCCAGCGCAGGATCTGCGGATCGGTGTCGCGTTCGGCCGCCGCGTCGAGCGGGACGTGCAGCAGGGAGCAGGAGGCCGCGACGTCCACGTGGTCGGCGAGGCCGAGGAGGGTGCCGAGGGTGGTGAGCGAGGCGGTCAGGTCGTTGACCCAGACGTTGCGGCCGTTGACCACCCCGGCGACGAGCCGCTTGCCCGGCAGGCCGCCGACGGCGGCGAGGGCGTCGAGGTTGGCGGCCGCCCGCTCGGTGAAGTCGAGGGCGAGACCCTCGACCGGGGCCTTGGCCAGCACCGGCAGGGCGTCGCCGAGCCGGTCGAAGTAGGAGGCGACCAGGAGCTTCGGCCGGTCCTTCAGTGCGCCGAGCTCGCGGTAGGCGCGGGCGGCGGCGTTCAGTTCCGCGGGGGTGCGGTCCTGGACGAGGGCCGGCTCGTCGAGCTGCGCCCACTCGGCGCCGGCCGCCCGGAGGTCGGCGAGGACCTCGGCGTACACGGGGAGCAGCCGGTCGAGGAGGGTGAGCGGATCGAAGTCGGCCGCCACGCCGGGCGCGGGCTTGGCGAGCAGCAGGTAGGTGACGGGTCCGACCAGGACGGGCCGGGCGCCGAGGCCTCCGACCAGGGCCTCGCCGAGGGCATCGACCTGCCGGGAGGAGTCGGCCGTGAAGACCGTGTCAGGCCCCAACTCCGGTACGAGATAGTGGTAGTTGGTGTCGAACCACTTGGTCATCTCCAGCGGTGCGACGTCCTGGGTGCCGCGCGCCATGGCGAAGTAGCCGTCGAGCGGATCCGCCGCGAAGGCGGCGCGGTGGCGTTCGGGGATCGCGCCCACCATGACGGTGGTGTCGAGGACGTGGTCGTAGTACGAGAAGTCGCCGGTGGGGACCTCGTCGATGCCGGCGGCGGCGAGCTGCCGCCAGGTGGTGCGGCGCAGGTCTGCGGCGGTGGCCCGGAGGGCGTCGGCGGTGACGCGGCCCTTCCAGTAGCCCTCGACCGCCTTCTTCAGTTCCCGGTCGGGCCCCTGGCGGGGGTACCCGTACAGGGTGGACTGCGCTGCCGCGGCTGCGGACTTGGTGGTCACGGAGATCTCCTTCGCGAGATGAATCCCTGAGATCCCGGAGACGGGACGGGGCGCAAAGGGGTGACGGAACGGCCGGTACGACCCGGCGTGGTGCGATGGGGTCGTCCTGCTCGTTCTGTACGCCGACCCGCCCTCGAGGTCACCGGAATGTCCGCGCGCGGAATCGTCCGCGTGCGGGCAACGGGCAGGTCTTCGGACTCGCGGGCCCGTCCTCACGAAGGAGGACACCTAATGGCCGTCGCTTCCCAGACCCTTCCCGGGCCCAGTGCTGATGACGGCGGTCGTTCCCGCTCACCGCTGCGGGGCAGTCCCGGATTCCCACCGGGTTCCCTCTTACGACGCATCCCGTCCGGCTGACGGGGCGAACCAGCTGCACCGGCAGCGTAACCCGGCCCTCCGGCTCTCCGCACGCGATTGGACCCCGGGACCCGACAGGGCCCCGGAGTCCGTCAGGTCACGACGCGGGCGCCGCGCGCCCTTTCCGCGGCGGCTGCTCACCCGGGCGGCGTCAGCCGCCGCTCGGGCTCGCCGGGGTTTCCGGCGCCGGGGCCGGGAGGTCGTAGACGTGGTCCGGGGTCACGACGGAGGTGACGGCCTTCCCGAGGAGGGTGCTGGGTGCCGTGCCGTCGTCCGTGGTGATGTCGGTGTTCAGCAGGACGGCGAGGGTCGCCTGCGCCTCCGGGAGGTAGATCGTCAGTGACTGGTATCCCGGCAGGGAGCCGTTGTGGCCGATCCACCCCTGGATGTTGAAGATGCCCAGGCCGTAGCCCGAGCCGTCGGGGGAGCCCGGGGGGATCTTGAGGCGTTCGGCCTGGGTCTCCGGGGTGAGCAGCGTGCCCGTGGCGACGGTCTTGGCCCAGGAGCGCATGTCCTGGAGGTTCGAGATCATCGCGCCGGCCGCCCAGCCCCAGGACGGGTTCCAGTCGGTGGCGTCCTCGACCTCGCCCGACGCGGTCTGGTTGGTGTAGCCGTGGGCGTGCGGGCGGGGGAAGGCGGCGTCCGTCGGGAAGCTCGTGTGCCGCAGGCCCGCCGGTTCCACGACGTTCTTCTGGATGTAATCGTGCAGGGGCGTGCCCGTGACCTTCTCGATGGCGAGGCCGAGCAGGACCGTGTTCGTGTTGGAGTACTGGAACTCCTCGCCCGGCGGGAACTCCACCGGGTGTGCGAACGCGTAGTCCAGCAACTGCCGGGGAGTGAACTGGCGTTCGGGATTCGTGGTCAGCGCCTTGACGAAGTTCTCGTCCGCTGTGTAATTGAACAACCCGCTGCGCATGCCTGCGAGTTGGCGCAGCGTGATCTTGTCGCCGTTCGGCACGCCGTCGACGTACTCGGAGATCGGGTCGTCCAGGCCGACCTTGCCCTCGTCGACCAGCTGGAGCACGCCGGTCACCGTGAACGTCTTGGTCTCGCTGCCGATCCGCATGTAGAGACCCGGGCTCATGGCCGTGCCGGTCGCGGTGTCCGCCTCACCGAAGGACCGGATGTACGTGCCCTTCCCCGGCGCCGACAGGGCGACCGTCACGCCCGGGACGTTCGCGTCGCGCATGACCCCCTGGATCGCCTTGTCCAGCTCGGTGGCCACGGCCGGTGTGAGCTCCCGGAACTCCGTCTCCGCCGGGGAGGCCGGCGAAGAGGTGGTCGCGGTCGTCATGAACGCGGCGGGGCCCGGAGGCTCGGTGGCCACCGCGGTGCCCGCGCCCAGCGGGGCCGCGAGAATCCCGAGTGCCGCGAGACCGGCGCAGACGCGCCGCCGACGGCTGGATGAGTACGTCACGGCAGGCCTCCTGTCGACCGGGGACAGCACACCGTCTTCCAGGCTAGATCCGGAGGGCCGGGCCCGCGCGGCGGGACTTCGGCGGGAGGGCGGGACCTCGCGGTGGTGGTCCGGCGGGGAGGCGTGACTGCGCAGTGGTGGTTCGGCGGGAGGGTCGGGACGGCGCGGTGGCGGGTCGGTGGGCGGCGGAGAGCCGGAGGGGCGTCTGTTAGGTTCCGGAGGCCCAGGGGTTCCGGCGCGGACGGGGGCTTCACGTCCCCGGCCGCCGGTCGAGAGGAAGAGTCGCACGATGGCCGTCATCCACCACACCACGATGCAGCCCACCAAGCTGGAGCTGCTCGCCTCGTGGCTGCCCACCCGTGACTGGTACGCCGGCCGGGAGGGCGGGCCGAGCCCGGAGAAGGCGGGAGGCTTCCGGCTCGACGACCCGGCCGGTGAGGTGGGCATCGAGTTCATGGTGGTGACCGACGGCACCGAGGAGGGTGCCGCCGCCTATCTCGTGCCCATGACCTATCGCGGGGCCCCGCTGGAAGGCGCCGAGCATGCGCTCATCGGCACGTCCGAGCACGGGGTGCTGGGCACGCGCTGGATCTACGACGGCGCCCACGACCCCGTACTCGTCGGGGAGTTGACCGCCCTGCTGCGGGGGAACGCGGTGGCGCAGCACCAGTCCGTGGACGACACGCCGGACCTGACGGTCTCCGTCACGGCCCCCGCCGGGGACGCGGCCGGCGCGGAGCTCGTACGGGTCGTGGACGGGACCGACCACACCGCCGTGGTCGTGCGGGCGCCCGGCGCACCCGAGGAACTGACGCTGCGCGTACGGCGCGTCCTGCGCGCCGCCGAGGAGAGCGGCACCCCTGAGCCCGGCCGCGTCACCGCCGAGTGGCGCCTGCCGGACGGAAGCACCGCCCGCGGCCCCTACGTCACGGTGTAGGGCGCTCCTCAGACCCAGTTGACCTCCGCCTTGGCGAGCAGCGGGTCGTCGACCAGCTCCCACAGCGGGACCGCGAGGTTCCCGCTGCGGTAGCGGCCGCCGAAGTGCAGGCCGAGGACGCGGTGGTCGGTGAGGTCGAAGACGGGGGAGCCGCTGTTGCCGCCCAGCGTCGAGCAGTCGTGCTTCATCACCAGGCTGCCGGGGGTGAACTCGGTCGCCGCGCCCGGCTGGAGCCGCTTCACGTTGTACACGTCCATGAAGATCCGGCGCATCGACTCGGGCTCGTTGCGCCGGCCGTCCCAGGCCGGGTATCCGACCACGTACACCGGGCGGCCCGGCAGACTCGCGGGGGCGTCCGCGGCCACCGCGAGCGGGGCGGGCAGCCCGCCGGAGGCCGAGGGCTCGATCCGCAACAGGGCCATGTCGACGTCCGGGTGGATGCCGATGATCTCCGTGATCTCGTACGTGACCGAGGGCGGAGCCGCGGCCGGGTCGTCGCCGTCCGTGGGCAGCTCCTCCGCCGGGTCCACCCGCGCGGACATGCCGAACTCGAACGACCAGTGGTCGCGGTCCGCCTCGAATCGGGCGAACTCCGCGGCCACGTGACGATTCGTCATCACCGTGCGCGGACCGACGAGGAACGCCGTGCCGATCCAGTCCAGACTGGGGTGGCCGGTCACCTCGACCCGGCCCACCCGGGCCAAGGACTCCTTGATGGCGGCCCGATGGCCGTCGAGGACCGCCCACTCGTCCCGCTGCGAGGCGAAGTCCTGGCGCTGGACCAGGATCGCGGGACGGCCCTGGAGGAGGACTATCGCCTCCACGCCGAACGACTCGTTCTCGTCGATCTCGTCCTCGCGGTGATCCGCCAGCTTCTCCAGGCCGCTGACCCCGGCCTCCAGCACCCGCGCGCGCTCGTCGCGGGCGAAGCGGGCGATCTCGGCCGCGGGCGCCACCTCGGCGGGCAGTTCGAGCGCCGACTCGGCGATCTCCGCCTCCAGACCCGCCCGGACGCGGTCGGCGACCGCCCGCAGGTCCCCGAAGATCTGCTCGGCGCCGGTCGCGACCGGCGACCCGTTCCGTGCTCCGTTCGGCATGGTCACTCACCTCCGCTGCCCGTGCGTCCGCCCGGGGCGGGCCGCCCCGATTGGCCGGCCACGATCTCGTCGTACAACTCCGGTCGGGATTCACGCAGATGGGTCATGATGCTGCTCATCTGCGTGCCGACGTTCACGAACTTGGTTTTCCCGCCCTGGAATTCGACCTCGTCCACCTTCTGGGTGCCCCGGTGCAGTCCCACCACCGTCCAGTCGTCCAGGCAGACCGGGGAGCCGGACGAGCCCCCGCGCGTGTCGGTGAAGTACAGGATGTCCCGCTCGTCCGCCCGGTAGACCAGGTTGTTGCGCAGGGCGACCCGCTTCGGCAGACCCCCCGGGTGCTGGATGATGTTGACCGGCACGCGCTGGCGTTCCCGGACGAGCAGCGGCCGGGTGGCGACCTTGAGCGTCGGCCGCGGGGCCTGCTCGGCGGCGAGCCGCACGATGGCGTAGTCGAGCGCCTCGTCCCAGGCGGCCAGCTCGCCGGCGGTCACCTCCGGGGAGGCCGTCGCGTTCTCGACGAAGTCGAAGCGGGAGCGGGACATCAGTGCCTGCAGCCGCAGGTCGTCGTCGCTCACGAACGGCCGGATCCCCGACTCCCACGAACGCGCCATCACCACATGGTGGTTGGTGATCAGCAGCCCGGGTGCGACCATCCATCCCGTGCCGCCGTGCGGGTAGGACGGGAGGAGCGGCGACCCCGACTCGTACGGCGGGATCCTCAGCAGCGCGACGGAGGCGCCGGCCCGGATGCCGCCGTGGAGGAACTCGTACGGCACGGTGTCGTCCTGGAGGACGATCTCCTCCTTGAACTCCCCGGGCATCATCTCCGGCGGCAGCGCCGCCTCGCCGGTGATCTCCCGGGCCACGGTGTCGAGCGCCCCCTGGAGGACGGCGCGGGGGCCCTGCTCGCGGGTCTGTTCGATCGCGTTGTGCAGCCAGATCTCCAGGGGTACGAGGCCGTCGATGAGGCGCTCGACCTGGTTCATCGCGTTCAGGTCGGCATGGGCCTGCTCCAGCGGGTCGCTGAGCGGCTGGAGGGTGGCCGTGAAGTGTGCGGGGATGCCCTTGAGGAGGGCGGGGCGCAGCGCGCGGTCGGCGAGCCCCGCCTCCATGGCGGCGTTGCGGACCCGGACGAGCTCCTCCTGGGGCAGGAAGGGCTCCTTGCGGAGCGCGGCGCCCGCGGCGTCGGGCGGCGGCTGCGTCCACAGCCCGGTGCTGCCGCGCCGGGAGCGGCCGGCCATGCGGGGAGTCGCCCAGGAGCCGGTCGCGGAATCGGGGAGGGGGTGAGGAGCCGGGGGGACGTGGCCGGGAGGGGGCGGGGGCGGAGCGGGGCGTGCACCGGTGGGGGCCCCGCGGTCGTGCGGGTCGGGAGGGGTGTCGGCGGGGTCGTGCGGACCGGGGGCGGCGACGGCGGGGCCTCGCGGGTCGGCGGCGGTGGGGTCGTGAGGGTAAGGGGTGGGGTCGTACCAGCCCGGGGCCTGCGCGGTCGGGCCGGGCACCTGCGGGCCGGCGTCCATGGCGGAGGCGACCCCGAGGAGCAGGTCCCCGCTGCCGTCGCGGAGCGTGAGCGCCTGGCGGGCGACGCTGTCCAGCGTCCCGCGCCGCCGTGCCTCCCGCAGGGCCCGTTCGATCCGCTCGCGGCCCATGCGGGTGGGCCCCGCCGTCACGGGTGCGACGTCCGGGGGTTCGCCGGCCGCCGTGTCCAGGATGCGGGCCAGGGGCTCGCGCAGCCGGGGCTCGTCGGTCATCGTCGTGTCGATCCAGTGGGCGAGCTCGCCCACGACCGCGTCCTCGTCCGCCGGGAGGCCCACGAGCCGCAGCGTGTGCTCCAGGAGCTGGGGGTCCGCACGGCAGGCCGTCGCTGCCGCCGTGCGGGCGAGGGAGGGCTGCCGGGCCAGCTCCGCGTCCGGCATCCCGCGCAGGGTCCTGGCGAGCCGCGCCTCCGCCGGAGCCGCGTCGCCGTCCGCGAGGGCCGCGAGCCGGGACCGTGCGACCAGCACGCCCAGGGACTCGTACCGCAGGCCGAGACCGGCGGCGATCTCCTCGGCCTCCTGGAGGTCCCGGTCCGCGTCGGCGAAGTCGCCCGCGTCCTGCGCGAGCCGCGCCGACAGCTGGAGCAGTTCGAGCTGGGTCTCCGAACAGCCCGCCGCCGCTGCCCCGACGACGGCCCGCTCGGCGCCCTCGCGGGCCTCCGCGCTCCGTCCCGAGCGGGCGAGCGTCTCCGCGAGCAGTGCGTGGAGCCGGCTGCACGGCGTCCACGGCCGCCGTTCGGACAGCCGCTGCGCCGCCGCCTCCACGTACCCCTGGGTGAGCAGGTCCTCGACCTCGCGCGCCGCGATCCGCTCCCAGTCCTCCTGATCGGCCTCCGTCATGATCTGGTCCGGGACGTGGCCGCCGATCAGGCCGAGGAGGAAGGCCGCCGACCGGTCGGGCATCTCCCGGTGGGTCGAGCCGCCCAGGTAGGAACTGACGCCCCGCTCCCAACGGGACTCCACCGTACGGGGGTTCTCGCCGAGCCGGAGCCGGTGGTAGATCTCCTCCGCGCGGTCCCGCGGCCCCTCGCGGGCCGCGTAGTACGCGACGGCGCTCCGGTCCACGGCCCGCATCAGATCGGTGCGCGCGCGGTCCGACAGGCGCAGCATGATGGCCCGCAGGTCGGTCCGGTGCCGGATGGCCTCCGGGCCGGCGGACTCCATCAGGTCGACCCGGGAGGTGAGCATTCCGTAGAGGCGGCGGGCCTCCGCCGGGGTGTCGACCCGGAGCCCGGCCGGTCCGGCGAGGACGTGCCGCACCAGATCGGGGGTGATGAAGCGGAGCGCGAGCCCCGCCTGGACCAGAGCCCGGACGTCGTCCTCCGCGATGTGCTTGAGGATGCGGTCGTACAGCGTGCCCTGGATGAGCATCTGGTCGACCTGACGGTCGAAGTAGCGCCGACGGTACGGAAGTCCGTGCAGCAGCTCGCCGAGGGAGGCGGAGTCGGCGCCCATGGCGACCGCGGTGCGGGCCGCCAGCTTGAGGCTCAGGGGATGGCCGCCGATCCGGTCCACGAGGCTCTCGGCGACGGCTTCGTCCTCCACCCCGGACGACATCACCAGCTCGACGGATGCCTGTTGGTCCAGCTCGGTGAGCTCCATCGTCCGAGGGGTGAGGACCCGTGCCGGGTGGTCGACGGGCGCGCGTCCGGCGACGACGAAGCGCAGGCGCGAGTACGCGGCCCGCAGCGCCGTCCAGATCGCCCACATGCGGCCCATCACCGGCGAACCCCGGTACTGGGCCTCCTCGAAGGAGTCCATGACGATCAGGAAGGGCGGGGCCTGGGCCGCCCCGTCCGACGGGGTCCGGACGGCGTCGGCGACGAGAGCCGCGATCCGGCGGGCGAGCTCCTGCTCCCGGGCGCTGGCCCGGGAGTGGAAGTCCGCCGAGTAGTCACGGCCGATCGTCGCCCGCGTGGTGGAGAGCTGGAAGAGCTCGTCCAGTTCGTTGCGCTCGCCGCGCTGGACCGCCGCCGTCCGCTCGCACTCGTCCGCGAGCGTGTGGAAGGCGGCGCGGTGCCCGGGGTACTGGATGCCGAGCTGGCGGGCCGTCTCCGCGATCACGGTGGCGGGTTCGTGGATGGAGAGGGTGGGCCTCTCGAAGTCGAGGTAGGCGAAGGGGAATCGGGTGGGGGCGTCGGCCAGCGCGTCGACGAGGAACCTGGCGAGCAGCATGCTCTTGCCGATGCCTCCGACGCCGTGGATGAGGACGGGGGGCTCCGCCGGTTCCTCGGGGAGCGCGAGATAGGCGTGCAGGGAGTCGAGTTCGACGGCGCGGCCGTGGAAGGTCCCCTGGAGGAGGCGGTGCATCGGCTGCAGCAGCCGGGCTTCCTCCAGGCGGTGCTGGACCTCCTCGACCCGGGGGAGCCCGGTGACGCCGGGGATCCGGCCGAGCCAGAGGACGGCCTGGAGGGTGTCGCACAGCTCGTCGACGTCCGGCCGGCCGGTGACGGGGGCGAGGCCGGTGCCGGCGCCGGTGAGGGGGCCGAGGCCGGTGCCGGTGCCGTCGAGGGGCGCGAGGCCGGTGCCGGTGGTGTGGAGGGGGCCGGTGCCCGTGAGGAGGGCGAGGGCCGTGCGTTCGGGACCCGGGCCCTCGGGGCGCAGGCCGATGTTGGTCCGCAGGGCGCGCAGTGCGGCGCCGGGTCCCGCGAGGCCCGAGAGGGCCGTCTCGCGGATCTCGGGCTGCAGCGTCCAGAGCGTGGCCTCGGGGGAGGGCAGCGCCGTGCAGTCGTCGACGAGCTCCAGGACCGCCCGGCCGGTGGACCGCTCCTCGCCGGGGAGCCGCAGCAGCGCGGGGTCGAACTCCTGAAGGAGGCAGGCCGCTTCGCGGTAGGACATGCGCAGGTCGGGCAGGGTGGGGGCGGGCGCCGAGAGGCTCGTGCGCAGGGCGTCGCGCAGCTGGTGTCCGGCGTCGCCGGCTGAGGGAGGCAGCGGCGCGAACGCCCGGTGGAGCCGTACGACGTCCTCCACGGCCGTGCACAGCCGGCGCATGTAGCTGTCCTCCGAATCGGGGCGGTCGACCGCGCGCAGGACCTCGGAGACGGCCGTCTCGGTGAGGTCGCGGACCACCTCGTCGTCCTCCGCGTCCCGGTGCACGGCGGTGAACTCGCCGAAGAACTCCCGGAAGAACGCCCGGAGGTCGTCCGCGTCCAGCAGGCGCGTGGTGTCACGGCACTCGTTCTTGCGGACCTCGTACGGGAGTTGGCGCATCGCGGTGGAGTAGCCGAGGAGGACGAGGCGCGGCACGGTCTCCTTCCGTACCGGGGTGTGCTCGTAGACCGCGCGGGCCAGGACGCCGACGCAGTCCCACACGTCCGAGTTGGGGTCGAGCCGGTCGCAGTCGTCGAGGACGATCCAGAAGCTCTCCTCGGCGGCGGTCGCCCGGCCGACGATCCGGTGCGCGGCGTCCTCGAAGGACGGCAGTGGATCGTTCAACCGTGTCGGGTTCAACGACACTTCGTCGGCTGCGGGCCCCGCGACGATGGCGGCCAGGCGCTCCATGAGCCGCGCCGCCGTCGACGTACGGGACAGCGTGACCCGTACCGGCCGGAAGCCGTAGTGCTGGCCGAGGTGCCGGATGAACTCGTACGTGTAGGACCGGCCGCTGTCCGGGGGGCCGTCGACGACCAGGACCGTCTGCTCCGGGTCGGCCAGGAAGCCCCGGAGCTTCTCGCGCAGCTCCGAGCGGTTGAGGAAGGCCTCGGTGCCGTGCTTCAGGAGCAGGCTGTCGAACGGGTCCCGTGGCGAGCGGTCGAGACGCTCGTCCTCGCGGAGCCGGGTGAGGAGGTTCCGGGCCTCCGCGCCCTGCTCGAAGGCGTGCGGATGGTCGATCGCGGCCAGCGCGTCGAGCCCGGAGAGGACCGCGAGCAGCCGGCGCTGATGGGCGATGTCCCGGCGGGCCGCCGCGACCACGAGCAGGGCGTTGCGGTCGGGGTCCGGAGTGAGCGGCAGGTCCTGGACGAAGTCGGCGGGCAGTCCCGCGCGCAGGAGGCTCTCCCGCGGCTCTGGGGTGTCCAGGAGATGGGCCCGTACCCAACTGGCGACGAGCCCCCACTCCGTCTCGGTGAGCGGCATAGCGCACCTGTCCGGCGAACTGGCTGGTCCTTCTCATCGTTTCACCGGGCCGTACCGGTCGCAATCGCTGGTCGGCGGCGCGCCGGGACGCCTCGGTGACCGGCCGCCGCACCCCGGGTGATCAGGGGTGCAGCACGATGTCCCCGTACGACTCCAGGCGTCGCCAGCGGTCCTCCGGCCCGCGCGCCGGCGGCAGGACGTCCACGTCCGGCAGCGGACCGAACTCCAGCTCGGTGATCTCCGCGACGTCCGAGACCGGCACCTGGTACGTCCGGTAGGGACCCAGCGGCGGCGGCGCGCCGGCCGTCGCCCCCGCGAGCGCCCGCTCGGCGTCCCGGCTCAGGTCGGGGCTCTGGTCGAGGACGTACGCGGCGGCGGCGAGCGCCCCGTCCTGCATGAACGCCGCCACCTTCCAGAAACGCAGCGGCACCTGGATCCCCCGGTAGGGCGGGTCGGAGTCCTGGAGCACGGGGCCCGTGAGGACCGTCAGCTTCCGGTCGAATTCGGCGGCGTGGTCGAGGAGGTAGTTCTCCAGGCCCTGCCAGACCTGCTTGCCCTGGTTGAAGACGTCGGCCTGCGGGGCGGCGTTGGTGAAGTGGAAGGTGTCGGTATTGGCCTGCGCCGCCACGGCCGACGACCCCCAGACCGGGTCGAGGCGGCGGACGAGATGGCCTCGGTCGAGGCTGTTGTTCCGGTAGACCGCGTCGCCGGCCTGCTGCTCCTCGGGCAGCCGGGGGTCGAACTCCCAGACGTCGTCCCTGGGCACGTCCTCCTGGAGCTCGCGCCCTTCGATGCAGACCGCCGTCGAGGCGGCGAGCCGCCGGTCAGGCCGGAAGACGACCGTGAAGTGCGTGTACGGCAGGATCACCGTCTCGATCGTGTCGCGGGTGGGGAGGGCGAGCGGTACGACGGGGCCGAGGAAGGTCTCGTCGTAGCCGGTGCGACCGGCGAGCGCGCCGCGGCGAGGACCGCCGGGGGAGGTCGCGGCGGCCACCGGAGTGCCGGCGGCGGAGAGCGAGGGATCGGAAGGGTTCATACGATGTAAGTACCGCGCGGAGAGTGTCGCGCTCGGCGTCGGAGCTCAGGCCACTCGATCAGCCGCCTCCGGCAGCCGCCGCCCGGCGTCCCCTCCGCGTCATCCCCCCTTCGGTTCCTTCCCCCCTTCCTCGACCCTCTTGTTCGATCCCCTCCCGTTCGACCCTCCTGTTCGATCCCCATTCATCCCTTCCTCCGCACCAGGAGGCACCCCATGGCCACCGGACTCTCCCTGCACGTCGGACTCAACGAGGTCGACCCCGCCCGCTACGAGGGCTGGGCCGGCACCCTGGTCGCCTGCGAGAACGACGCCCACGACATGGCGCGGATCGCCCGCACCGCAGGATTCGAGACGACCGTCCTGCTCACCCCGGAGGGCACCGTCGCCAACGTCACCTCCGTCCTCGGCGAGGCCGCCTCCCGGCTCGGCGCCGGCGACATCCTGCTCTTCACCTATTCGGGGCACGGCGGACAGGTGCCCGACGAGTCCGGTACGGACGACGAGCCGGACGCCCTCGACGAGACCCTCGTCCTCTACGACCGTCAGTTCCTCGACGACGAGGTGCAGCAGACCTTCCGCGCCTTCGCCGACGGCGTGCGGATCGTCGCGCTCTTCGACTGCTGCCACAGCGGCAGCAGCATCGAGATCCCCGGAGTCACGGACGGCGACCGGGGCCGCTACCTGCCCGAACCGCAGCAGCGACAGCTGTACGACCGCGACCGGGGCTTCCTGGAAGAGCTGCGGCGCTCGCTCGCCAAGGACGCCGCCGAGAAGGGGGCCGATCCCGCCGCCCTGCTCGTCTCGGCCTGCCAGGACAACCAGACCGCCTCCGACGGCGACGTCAACGGAGCCTTCACCGCGGCCCTGCTGGAGGCGTGGGACGGCGGCGCCTTCAAGGGCGGCTACCGGGATTTCCACCGGGCGATCCAGCGCAGGCTCCCCCCGACCCAGAGCCCGAACCTCTATCTGACCGGCTCGCCGGGCCCGGACTTCGTCGACCAGCGGCCGTTCACGGTCTGAGCGCTGCTCAGGGTCTGGGCGCCGTTCAGAGTCTGGGCGCGCCGCTCAGGGGCTGAGCGCCGTTCACGGTCTCAGCGCCGCTCAGGGTCTGAGCGCCGTCGCCAGCTGGGCGCGCGAGCGGACGTCGAGCTTCTGGTAGATCCGGGTCAACCGCGCCTCCACCGTCTTCACGCTCAGGTACAGCTTCGCCGCCGCCTCCTGGTTGCTGGCCCCCTGGCCCACCAGCCGGGCGAGCCGCAGCTCCGCCTCCGTGAGGGTGGAGAGCGCGGGCAGCGTCTCCTCGCCGCCCGAGCCGCCGCCGGGACTCTCGCCCGCCGTGCCCGCCGGGGGCTCGCCCGCCAGGGCCAGCCACGGCGCCGCTCCCGCCCGCTCGAACACCGAGGCGGCCTCGTGCAGGGCGCTCTGCGCCGCCGACCTGCGCCGTCTGCGCCGCTCCACCCGGGCCAGCGCGATCAGCGCCCGGCCACGCTCCATCGGCAGCCCGGCGCGCCCGAAGCGCTCGGCCGTCCCGGTCAGCAGCTCGGCTGCCGCGTCCGTACGCCCCTCCGCCGCGAGGCAGAGGGCGTGCACCCGGTCGCAGCCCAGGAGGACGGTGTCGCGCCCGAGCCGCTCCGCCACCGGCCGCACCTCGGCGAGGACCGCGAGGGCCTCGTCGCCGGCGTCGGTGGCGAGCAGGGCCTCGGCCAGCTCCTCGTGCCAGCGCAGCATCGACGGGTCGACGGTCGACTGGGCTCGCTCGTCCGCCTGGACGCGCCGGAGGGTCTCCAGGGCGGCGGCCACGTCCCCGTTGACGAGCTGGACCCGGCCGAGCGCGTACCGGCTGCGGGAGAGGAAGACCCGGTCGCCCTCCTCCTCCGAGGCCTGCACACTGCGGCGGGCGTAGCTCGCGGCCCGCGCGAAGCTGCCGCCCGCGGTCTCCGCGAGCGCCAGCGCGTACCAGGCGGGACCGGGGGACAGCCCCGCCTCCAGGGTGAGGGCGAGCGACTGCCCGGCGTGCGCCAGGGCCGCTCCGCAGGGGCCTAGCCGGGACTCGATCTCGGCGAGGGTGCTGAGGAGCTCGATGGCGTCCTCCACCGTGCCGCGCCGCTGCACCAGCGGGAGGAGGGCGTTCAGTTCGTCACGGGCGTCCGTCAGCCGCCCGTCGAAGAGGGCGTGACGGATCGTCAGGATCTGTGCGGCGTTGCGGATGCCGAGCGGGCGCTCGGCCAGCTCCAGTGCCCGGGCCTGGGCGAGTACGGCATCGGTGTCCGGTGAACCGAGCGCCCGCTCCATCCGCGCCTGCACGGTCAGCGCCTGCGCGGCCGTGCGCGGATCGCCCATCGAGGCGGCCAGCGCGGCCGATTCGGCGGCGGCCGTCCGCGAGCGCTCCGGATCGCCGTCCGCGAGCACGTACTTGACGGCGAGCCGGAGCTGCACGGCGGCCCGCAGCGCGGTGTCCCCCTCGGAGTCCTCCATGGCGTGTACGTACATCTCGTCGAGGCCGGTCAGCCCCTGGCCCGCCGTGTCGAGGACGGCGAGCCGCGCCCTCACCCGGTCGGCCGGTGCCGCGTCCCGGGCGAGGAGGTCCGTGGCGGCCCGCATCGCGAGGTCGGCGCGCGCCGCGCGTGCGGCCTCCTCGGCGGCGTCGACGAGCCGGGCGATCCGCCGCGATCCGTGCCGTCCGGGCGTCGACTCGGCGGCGAGCAGGGCCAGTTCGGCGGCGAGTGCGCTGTTCCCGCGCCCCCGGGCCAGATCAGCGGCGGCGGCGACCTCGGCGGCGAGGTCCTCGTCGGGGCTGTCGGTCGCGAGCGCCCGGTGGCGTACGGCCTCGACCGGGTCGTCGACGACCTCGGCGAGGGCCGCGTGCCCGGCGCTCCGCTCCGCCCAGCAGGCGTCGTGCACCAGGGTCGAGGGCAGCAGTCCGGCGGTGAACGTCACCGAGCCGTCCTCGGCGAGCGACACGAGACCGGCCCGCTCCGCCGCCGTCAGGTCCGCCTCGGCGGTCGGCCGGCCGGCCCGGCGCACGAGCGTCGCGGAGGGGCGCAGAGCCAGCGCCGCGAGCAGCAGCGTCTCGCGTACGGGGAGGGGCGCGGCGCCCAGGAGCTGGCGGGCCAGGTCGCGGGCGCGCCCGGAGAGGGTGAGTGCCTCGGCGTGGTGGACCGGGGTGCGGGCGTCGGCGAGGGAGCGGCCCACGGCCAGCGCGAGCCGCGGGTTGCCGCCGCTGGCGCGGTGGATGCGGCCGGCCATCCGGGAGGGCAGGCGGTGGTGGATGAGGAGTTCGGCGATCTCGTCGGCGTGCAGCGGGGGGACGAGCAGGACGTCCGCCTCCGAGGGCACCCAGAGGTGCGTGGCGTGCGGGTCCTCGGGGCGGAAGGCAGCCCGGTGGCTCTCGCCGTAGGGCTCGTGGTCCCCGCCGTACGGCTCCGGCGTCTCGACGGCGACCACCCGAAGCGCGGGCGGGGCCAGATGGAGCGCGAAGCGCAGCAGGTCGGCGCTGTCCGCGTCGATGTACTGCACGCCGTCGACGACGAGCAGGACCGGGCCGCGGCAGGCGAGGGCGCGCAGGATCCGGGCGATGCCGAGGCGCAGGGCGATCGGGTCCCAGCCGCCCGCGTCGATGGGTGCCTCGCGGCAGAGCATCGCGACGGCGATGCGCTGGGGTCCGGGCAGTTCGTCGAAGACGCCGGAGGCGAGCACGCCGGGTGAGAACAGTCCGGCGGGCGCGGGGGAATCCGAAGTATCGGACTGATCCGGCCAATCGGACCGGTCGGACCGCTCGGGTCGGTCGGACGGATCGGACGGATCGGGTACGGGCGAGCCGAGGCCGGGCCACGTCACCGTCGCCGCCACGGAGGCGACGAGCGCGGCCGCCGCGGCGCCGGGTATCTCACGGTCGGACGGCAGGGTCGCGAGCCACAGGACGGTCTCGCCGCGCGCCTCCGCGCGGGCGGCCTCGGCGAGCGCGAGCTCGGTCTTGCCGACTCCCGCGGGTCCGGTGAGCAGGGCGCGGCCCCGCGTGTGCAGGACGCGTTCCAGCCGTGCGAGGAGTTCCTCGCGGCCTACAGGTGCCGGTGGTCCCCCTACGCCGGAGGGGCGCAGGGGGCGCTGCGGTGCTGTCGTCACTGTCCACACCTCCGGCGCTCGGGCCCCCGGCCCAAGAGCCCCGTGGGCAGAGGATACGGAGCCCCGCCGTGGAGTCCAGGCCCCTTGTCCGGCATACGGACACGGCGTCCCCGGCCGGTGCGGCCTCGGCACGCCAGAACGCGCCCGTGGTGTAGACCACGAGCGCGTCGCTGACCAGCAAGAATGCTGATGTGGGGGGTGGTTCGGAAGGGGATCCGTGCTACATCAGAAGGTGAGGTTCCACGAGTCGATGTAGCCGGTGTCACCCGAGGCCACATCGCGGACCTGAAGCTTCCAGGTGCCGTTCGCGACCTCGCTCGACGCGTCGACCGTGTAGGTCGCCACGACGTTGTCGGCGCTGTCCGAGGACGAGGACGCCTTCAGATTGCGCACCGTGCCGTCGGGGGCGACCAGGTCGATGGCCAGGTCTCCGCGCCAGGTGTGCTTGATGTCCACGCCGACCTTGAGGGCGGCGGGGGCGTTGCCGGTGCGGCCGGTGACGGCGATCGAGGACGACACGGTGGCGTTGTCCGAGATCGTGACGTTGGTCGCGTTCGTGAAGACGGTGCCGGTCGGCGGGGTGGTGGTGCCGGTGACGGCGTCCACGGTCTTCGCGGTGTCGGCGATGCCGGTGCCGCAGCCGCCGGTGCAGGTGCCCGGCAGCGGACGGGCGTTGGTCTTGATCGCGGACTCGATCTCGGCCGGGGTGAGGGTGCTCTTGGCCGACTTGAGCAGCGCGGCGAGGCCGGCGATGTGCGGGGCGGCCATCGAGGTGCCCTGGTAGGGCTTGTAGTTCTCGGCCGACTGGGTCGTCGTGCCCGAGTTCAGCGTGGAGTAGATGCCGTTCTCGGGGGTGGTGACGGTGCCGGGCGTGTCGGTGGCGCGGCGGGTCTCGCCACCGGGCGCGGCAACGTCGACGATGGTGCCGAAGTTGGAGTAGTACGACCGGTTGCCCTCACGGCTGGTCGACGCCACGTTGATGACGTTCGAGCAGTTCGCGGGGGTGAAGCCGGAGGCGTTGGCATTGCTGTTGCCCGCGGCGACGACGACGGTGGTACCGCGCGAGACGGCGCCGTTGATGGCGGTCTGGTAGACGCTCGGGCAGGAGGCGCTGGCGCCGCCCAGGCTGAGGTTGATGACCTTCGCCGGGTTCGCGTTGGCCGGGACGCCCGGCACGGAGCCGCCGGAGGCCCAGGTGATGGCGTCGGCGATGTCGGCGGACGAGCCGCCGCACTTGCCGAGCACACGCACGGGCTGGATCTTCGCGTTGTACGCGATGCCCGCGATGCCCTTGGTGTTGTTCGTGACGGCGCCGATGGTGCCGGCCACGTGGGTGCCGTGCCAGGAGGAGTTGGAGGCGCGCGAGCCGGTGCCGCACTCGCCGTCCGTGGCGTTCCAGTCGCCCTCGTCCTTCGGGTCCGCGTCACGGCCGTTGCCGTCGCGGGCGTCGGCGGACGTGGAGATGAAGTCGTAACCGGAGACGATGTTGCTCGCCAGGTCCGAGTGGGCGGCGTAGCCGGTGTCGATGACGGCGACGGTGACGCCGGAGCCCGTCGTCTTGTCCCAGGCGGCGGGAACGTTCATGCCACCGGTGGGCTCGAAGAGGTCCCACTGCTTGGCGTAGTCGGTGTCGTTCGGCGCGGCGGCCATCGCGTAGGCGCGGATGTCCGGCTCGACCGAGGCGACGGACGGGTCGGCACGGAACGCGTCCATGACCTCCGTCACGTCCTGCTTCGTGGCGCTGTCGCCCAGGTCGACCAGGGCGCCACCGCCGGCGAGGCGACGCTCGAAGGAGAGCTTCTCGCCCGTCTTCGCGGCCTTCTCGGCCGTGTCGCTCTTCGCGGCGGTGTTGGAACCGGCCTCGGTGGCCTGGCTCTTGTAGGTGACGATGACCTTCTCGACCGGGGCGCTGGGGAGCGCCCGCATCGTCTGCGAAGCCGGAGCCGGCTTCGGGGTGGCAGCGCCCGGGGCGGCGGCGAACGCCCCGGTGGTGGCAGCGGCGCCGAGGATCGCGGCGCTCGCGACCACGGATATGACTCTCCGCCTGGAACCGTTCAAGGTGTGGCCCTTTCGAGTACGACGTAACTGCGGAGCAGTGGCGGCGGCGCGGGACACACGGCGCGAAGTGGGGTCGCTGTCCGTCGGTCCCTGGACTTGGGGAAGCCCGTGCGCCGCCACCGGCGCGACGGCCCGGGTCAAGGCCGTCCCCGGCGGACACCACCCTCCGCATGCACCTGTCAGGGTGCAGTCGGGGGATGATATCTGCCGGTGCGGAGGACAGTAGGGAACGGGGGAGTGAACCCGATACGGGGAAAACCCTTGTCACCCCTCACCGGGGGAGGGGGGTCCGGGAGAGCGGGACCGGGGGAGGGCGAGGGGAGCCGACGGGGCGAGCGCGGGGCGGCTGCCCGTAGGACCCGCCGCGGTAGGACGTTTCGGCAGGTGGCGGCGGTGCGGACCCGTCGGAGGACGCGCGCGTAGGGGCGGCCGGCGCTGACCGGGGAAGAGCGGTCCACCCCTTGGGGGGTGGCCCGCGCGTGAGGCGGGCGGGCGGGGGCGAGTGAGGGGGAGCCGGGGCGCTGGTGGGGGGCGAGCCAGGGGTGAGCGGGGAGCCGGCCAGGGGTGAGCGGGGAACGAGCGGCCCTTGAGGCGTCAGCCGGGGAGCGACCGGGCCTTGACGCGTCAGCCGGGGAGCGACCGGGCCTTGACGCGTCAGCCGAGTTCGAGCGTCGTGACGCCGAAGACCCGCTCCCGCGCCACCGGCCGCACCGGCCCCGTGTACATGCGTGCCGTCTCGAACGTCGGCTCCAGACCCCGCTCAAGTGCCAGCCGCGCCGCCGCCGGGTTCGCCTCCGGCATGTCGACGGCGATCCGCGCCGCGCCGAAGTCCCGCGCCTCCGCGGCGAGCGCGTCGAGCAGGGCCGCCGCGTCCGCGGGGGTGTCGGCGAACAGCGGTCCGACGCGCGCCTCGTCCTGCGCGGGGCGGACGACCCCGTACCCGGCGGGCCGGCCGTCGACGATCCGGACCAGCGCGCGGTGTCCGGGCGTGGTGAGCCAGGCGGAGAGGAAACGCGGGCGGTCGGCGTGGTGGCAGGCGCTGTCGTACGCGGCCAGGGCGGCCGGGTCGACCTGCTCGGCGGGCACCACTCCGGTCACGGGACGGTCGGGCGCCGGGACCTCGCCCACGAAGCGCGCCGTGCGGTGCGCCGTGTTGAAGCCGGATCGCCGGTAGTTGTCCTGCTGGGCCGGCACTCCGTCGAGCCCGACGGACCGGTCGCCGGCGTGCGCGAGGGCGGCGCGCCAGGTGGCCAGGCCGTGGCCGAGGCCGCGGAGACCGGGGCGGACGAGGTAGAAGCCGAGGAAGGCGTACGTGTCGCTGTAGTTGACGACCGAGATGGCGGATACCGGCTCCCCGTCGACGCGGCCGAGGAAGAAACCGTCCGGATCCTGCGCGAAGAAGGCGGGGACGTCGGAGCGTCCGGGATTCCACCCCTCCTCGGCCGCCCAGGCGCACACGAGCGCCCAGTCGCCGGGCGTGGCGGGGGCGACGGACAGCGAACCGGAGGGGGCGGAGGCCATGGGGTTCCTTCGGACAGCCGGAGCAGGGCGGGCACCGGGGCGGGCGGGGGAGCGCACGTGTCGGGGGAGGGGCGGGGCGAGCATAGTGCCGTCGTGCGGGCGCTCCGGCACGCGCCGATCGATTCCGGCCGCGCGGCCTCGTGAGGGTCCGTGTGGCCCGCTTTCGAGCCCCCGCAGGGCTTCTAGGGGGTGTCTTGCCGATCAGGTCGGGCTCGCGGGGTCTGGTGCCGCGCTCCCCCGTAGCCCTTCGGGCACGGGAGGTACCCCCACGCCGCGTTGTCGTCACTCGCCATGACTCCGCCATGACTCCCTCCTCCGCCTTGCGACGCACGGCACCAGACCCCGCTCCCTGATCCGACCTGATCGGCAAGACACCCCCTAGGGCGTGCGCCGGGCGTACGCCGGTCCCCCACAGGGTGTCCACCGGCCCCGGTCCACCCGGGACGTCAGCCCACGAGCCGGAGACGGGCCTCCGCGGCCGCGAGTCGGACCGTCTGGCCCCACGTCAGATGCAGGGCGTCCGACTCGACGCCGTCTCCGAAGGCCACCAGACGGTCCGACTCGACGGTGAGGCGCAGGCTCTGGCCCGTGTCGAGGAGACCCTCGACACGGCTCGTTCCGGTCGTCGGCGAAGGCCAGGCCTCGCGGACGAACCACGCCAGCCGGGCGTCGGCCGGCGCGGGCAGGGCGAGCGCGCTGGACCGCTGCTCCCACAGGGAGCGCAGCCAGCCGGTGGCCCCGGTGCCGGTGCCGACGAGAACGCCCGACGAGGCCTGCGGCTCGGACTCCTCCGTCTGCCCCGGCTCCGGCCCCCGCCCCGGCCGGGCCTTCGGGCCGTCGAGCCCCAGGGTGTAGCGCGCGGTCTGGTGGCCGGGCGGGCCGACGTAGATCTCGTTCAGCGCGAGGAGCCGCTGGGCGTCGTCGGTCACCGCCTCCACCATCGTCAGCTCGTCGACCGAGGCCCCCGCCCCCGCCGCGTACGGCAGCAGCCGCCGCGCCTGCGCTGCGCGGTGCCGGACCAGGACGCCCGCGTTGCGGCCGGGGTCGGCGTCGATGCCGATCACCGGCTGCCCCGTCAGGTACTTCGCCGCGTTGGCGACGAGACCGTCCTGGCCGACCACGACGACCACGTCCTCGGGCCCGAAGAGGAACCGGTCCAGATCGGCGCGTTCCACCCGGGTCTGCCGCCACGACAGCGGGACCGCGCCCGCCACTTCGGCGAGCGCCCGGTGGACGCGCTCGTGCCGCTCCCGTACCGCCTCGACCGATCGGCCGCGCGCGGAGAGGAAGAACGCCGCCTGGCCGTGCGTGCCGTGCCGGGCGAGCAGCTCCTCGTACTCCGTGGTCCGGTGCACGAGGACCGCGCGCGGCGCGAGGCTCACGACCGGGCCCCGCCCTCGCCGCCGCCCAGCTTCGCGAGGAGCCCGGTCAGGACGTCGGGGGAGAGCGTCAGGTTCTCGATGCGCGGCAGGTTCTCCGCGGCCCGGGTCACGGCCAGGGCGTGCAGCGTCGCCCGGTCCGCCTCCCCGTGTGCCCGCAGCCACGCCGACTGGGCGCCCGCGCGCGCCTCGCCGACCACGCGCGCCGCCTCGGCCTCGGCCTGCGCGAGACGCACCTTCCGTACGGCCTCGGCCTCGGCCCGTACGGCGTCGGCGGCGGCGCTCTCCTCCGCCTCGCGGCGGGCGTTGGTGCCGCGCTGCTCGACGAGCCGCTCCTCCTGGCGGGCCAGCTCGATCTTGCTGGCGAGCTCGTTCTCGGCGATGGCGCGCTCGCGCTCGACCGCCACGGCCCGGCGCTCGTACGTCGCGCGGTCAGCCTCCTGCTGGATCTGCTCGCGGGCGGGGGTGCGCAGGGCGCGCTCGACCTCCGGCTCGGGGCGGATCGCCACCACGCGGACCGCGACCAGTTCGATGCCGGTGGCCGGCAGGCGCGGTTCGTCCGCGAGGCCCGCCGAGATCCGGTCGCGCACGGCCGCGACCCCGTCGACGAGCGCCGCCGCGAGGGTGGTGCGGGCGAGCACGTCGAGGGCGTGCTGCTGGGCGGTCTCGGTGAGGAGGGTGGCGATCTGCTCCAGCGGAGTCCCGCGCCAGGCACCGGTGTCGGGGTCGATCGAGAAGTCGAGCCGGGTGGCCGCCGCGCCCGGGTCGCCGATCCGGTACGTGACGGTGGACTGCACGCTCACGTCCTGGAAGTCGGCCGTACGGGCGTGGAAGGCCATCGCCAGCTCGCGGTCGTTCACGGGCACTTCGGAGAGGGCGGCGGTGCGCGGCCGGAACCAGAAGCTCAGCCCTTCGCCGTCGTGGACGAGCTGTCCGCGGCGCTGGTGACGGATGTGGGCGGTGGGCGCGGAGCGCAGATGGCGCCAGCCGGACCGCCGGGTGATGTCTGCCATGGAAACCCCCTTGTCGTCATGTTGACGATAGTGGGTTCTCCGGCTTTTCGTCAATGTGACGTAAGTGAAGACTCGGGGAGGGGTGACGGGAGGGGCGAGGAGAGAGGTGAGGGGAGAGGCGACGGGGGAGGTGAGGGGTAAGGGGAGGGGAGTTCGACGCCCTGAGGTGTCGGCGTCGGCGCCGGCAGCGATCCCGCCACGACTACGGAGGGGGAGACCGCGGGCGTCTCGGGGGCGGGTGCGCTCCCCTTCGTCAGAAGCACCACGCCCCGCGCCGCGACCAGCGACGCCGCTGCCGCGACCGGCCAGCCCCACGCGCCCGCCCGGAAGGTCTCGCCGAGCAGGGCCACGCCGATGATCGCGGCGGCCGCCGGGTTGGAGAGGTTGACGACGGCCAGCGGCGCCGCGAGCCCACCCCGGTAGGCGGCCTGGGACAGCAGGAGCCCGCCCACGGCGAAGCCCGAGATGAGGACCGCGAGCAGCGCGGTCTGCCACCAGACGGGTTCCCGGCCGGGCAGTTCGAGCGCGAGCGCCGCCGTCAGGGTCTGTGTCAGGGCGGAGCCGACGCCGGACGCGATGCCGGAGGCCGTCGCGTGTCCGAGCCCGCGGCCCCGCTTGCCGCCTCCGGCGGTGCCGGGCTCGCCGCCGCGGCCGTGCGGCAGTCGGCCCGAGGCCAGTGCGGCGATCAGGAGGGCCGTCGCCGCGGCGACGATCAGGGCCTCGCTCAGGCTGAGTGCCTCGCCCGGCTCCGCCGGTCCGGTCATCGCCACGAGCCCGACGAGCCCGCCCAGGGTCAGCAGCGCTCCGCGCCACTCGGTCCGGGTCACGCGCCGGCGCGCGCAGTACGCGCCCAGCGGCAGCGCCGCGACGAGCGTCAGGGCGCCGAGCGGCTGGACCAGGGTCAGGGGGCCGTAGTGCAGGGCGGCCACATGGGCGAGGGCGCCGGCGGCGTTCAGCCCGACCGCCCACCACCACTGCCCGCGGGCGAGGAGTGCGCGGAGCGCCCCGTGTCCCTCCGGGGCGGAGGAGGCGGCGAGCCGGGACTGCGCGACGGCGGCGAGCGCGTATCCGGCGGCGGAGACGAGGGAGAGGAGCACCGCGAGGACGGTGCTGGCGGCGGGGCTCATCGGAGGGCTCCCGCCGGGAGGGTGGTCGTGTCGCGCTGCCGGGGCAGGGTCGGCGGCGCCGTCCTGCCGTGGCCCGGGGCCCGGACGGCGAGCAGCGCGAGGCCGAGGAGCGCGGCGGCGGCCAGTGCGTCGAGCCAGTAGTGGTTGGCGGTGCCGACGATGACGAGCAGGGTCAGCAGCGGGTGCAGCAGCCAGAGCGCGCGCCAGGGGGAGCGGGTGGCGACGATCAGGCCGATCGCGACCATGAGGGCCCAGCCGAAGTGCAGCGACGGCATGGCGGCGAACTGGTTCGCCATCGAGTCCGCCTCGGGAGTGGCCCCGTAGACGGAAGGGCCGTAGACCCGCGCCGTGTCGACGAGGCCGGTGGCGGCGAGCATGCGCGGCGGGGCGAGCGGCATCAGCAGGTGCAGGGCGAGCGCGGCGCCGGTGAGGAGCGCGAGGACGCGGCGCGACCACAGGTAGTGGGCGGGGCGGTGCCAGTACAGCCAGCCGAGGAAGGCGATGGTGGCGGGGAAGTGCACGGCCGCGTAGTAGGTGTTGGCGGCCCGGATGAGCGGCTCGCCGTGCATCAGCAGCTGCTGGATCGTTCCTTCGCCCGGGAGGTGGAGCGCGCGCTCGGCGTCCCAGACGCGGTCGGCGTTGCGGAAGGCGCGGGCCTCGTGGCCGTTGGCGACGAGCCGGCCGAACTTGTAGACGAGGAAGAGCGCGGTGACGAGCACGAACTCGCGCAGGAGCGGGGGCCTCGCGACGGCCGGGGGAACCGCGTCGGCTCTCCGGTCCTCGCCGACTCCGTCCTCCCTGTCGTCTGCGTCCGCCTCGCGTCCTTCGGGCTCGTCGGGGCCGGGGGTAGCCGTCGTCCCCGGTCCCGGAGGACGTCGTCCTCGTGTCCCGCGTATCCCGGCAGCCATCGCGCGCGGCCCCTCTAATCCGTCAAATCGCCAGCAAACGGAGTGAGCCTAGATCCGAATTCATCGAGACGCAAGCGTCTCGATACGTTTGCGTCTCGATTGTGCACCCCCTACTCTCGTATGTGCAGAGGAAGAGGCGTCCGGGAGGATCCGATGTCCACACAGGCCGCGACCGCGGCAGCCCGTCGCAGCAAGATCACGCCGGAGCGTGAGACGGAGCTCTACGACGCGGTGATCTGCCTCCTCAGGGAGGGTGGATACGACTCGGTGACCATGGAGGGCGTCGCGGCCCGCACCAAGTGCGGCAAGGCCACCCTCTACCGCCAGTGGGGCACGAAACCGCAGCTCGTCACCGCCGCCCTCGCCCAGCGCCGCTGCACGGTCTTCACCGGCATCGACACCGGCTCCCTCGCCGGGGACCTGCGCGAGGCCGCCCGTATCGCCGCCTCCCACCGCGAGCGCGACGCCGAGCTCATGGAGGCCGTCGCCCAGGCCTTCATCCAGCACCCCGACCTGCGCGCCGCGCTCCGCGAGACCGTCATCGCGCCCGAGGTCGCGGCCATCGACGCGGTCGTGGCGCGCGCCGTCGAGCGTGGCGAGGTCGCCGCCGACAACCCCGCCATCGCCTTCGTCGCGCCCTGCTTCATGGGCATGCTCCGCATCGAGCGGATCTTCGAGGAGCGGTTCGCCGAGTCCTCGACCATGAGCGGTTTCGTGGACGCCGTCCTCCTTCCGGCGCTGCGCGCCGGGAGGTGACCCGCCGGTCCGTCCGGCACCCTGGAGGCATGCCTCCGAGCCACCCCCACGTCCACGTCCGCCGGATCTACGAGACCCCGTCGCCCGACGACGGGGTACGCGTCCTCGTCGACCGGCTCTGGCCGCGCGGCCTGGCCAAGACGGACGCCCACATCGACGAGTGGCCCAAGGCCCTGACGCCCTCCACCGAGCTCCGCCGCTGGTACCACGGCCCCGAGGGGGAGTACGCGGAGTTCTGCCGGCGGTACGAGGCCGAGCTCGCCGCCCCCGACGCCGCCGCGGCCCTCGACCGGCTCCGGGAGACGGCGGCCCGGGAGACCGTCACGCTGCTCACGGCCGCCAAGGACCCCTCGGTCAGCCACACGTCCGTACTGGAGCGCGAACTCGCCCCGCGGGCAGGGGAGTAGCGCCCCTCGCGCGCCGGGGCCGCGAGCCCGAGGCGCCTCGGTCACGCGCCGGGGCCGCGAGCCCGAGGCACCTCGTTCACGAGCCCGAGGCGCCTCGTTCACGAGCCCGGGGCACCTCGTTCACGAGCCCGGGGCACCTCGCTCACGAGCCCGAGGCACCTCGGTCACGAGTCGGCGCCGCGCAGCCGCGGCGCCTCGGCGGTGGCGTCGACCGGGGCGGGGGAGGCCTCGGCGCGGTCGGCCAACTCCCGCGCCCACGACACGAGTCCGACGAGCTCGATGCCGTACGCGGACTCGTGCGCGGCCGCGTACCGGGTCCCCTGCACGCCCTTCTTCGCGCCTTCCTCCGCCCCCTCGGCCGGGCTCTCGTTCGCGCCCTCGTCCGGGGTCTGACTCGGTGTCTCGTCCGGCGTCTCGTCCGGGCCGGAAGTCCGCTCCCACGACCGGCTCGTGAGGCGGTCGGCGCCCCTGCGCAGCAACCGCGCCCCACCCTCCCGGTTCCCGCGCGCCGCGTGCGTCAGGCCGACCGCGAGCTGCGCGAGGCCCTGCCACAGATCACGCTCCGCCGCCGGACCCGACTTCCAGGCGTCCTCGAAGACCTCGTGGGCATGGAAGGGCATGCCGGCGTCCAGGAGCCGCTGCGCCTCGCGCACGGTCTCGCCGGGGGTGCGCACGACGCCCTCGGGCTGCCGGAGCACTCCCTCGGCCCCGTACGGCAAGGGCCGGCCGAGCCCGTCACGGGGGCGCGCGCTCCGCGCCCGGCCCTCCTCGTCGCGATCCCTCGTCGTCCGGTTCACCCGTCCATTGTCGCCCCGGGAACGATCAGGGGCGGTAGGCTCGTCGGCCCGACGCTTCCCGGGCCCGTGCGGATCACACGGGTCAGGCGGCCGCGTCGTGACCGTAGCTCTTGTGGGGGAGTGAGTGTCACCAGTGCCGTCGGAACGCGAACAGCCGCAGCCCGCAGGGTCGTTGGGGGCGTTCGCGGCCCTCGCCCGCTCGGAGCGGAGCTCCCTGCTCGAACGCGGACCGGAGCTCGCCGCCGCCCGTCACGCCGTGGACGCGCTCGTCGCCGGGGCCACGGCCGGCCGGCCCGCCGGGGGCGGCGTCCTCGTCCTCCGGGGCGACCCGGGCCTCGGCAAGACGACCCTCCTCGCCGAGATCCACCGCATGGCCCGGGACCGGTGCACCGTCCTCACCGCACGCGGCGGCGAGACCCTCACCCAGGTCCCCTTCCACCTCACCCGCCGGCTCCTCCAGCCCGCACTGGACGGTTACGGCTCCGCCGACGTCCACCACCTCTTCGGCGAGCAGTTCGACCTCGTCGCCCCGGCCCTCGGCCTCGCCCCGCCACCCCCGCCGTCGGCCGCCCCGGCCGACCCGCAGGGCGTACGGGACGGACTGGTCCGGCTCCTCGGCCGCCTCGCGGACGGCCTGCGGGACAGGCCCCCGGTGCTCCTCGTGGACGACGCGCACTGGGCCGACACCGAGACCCTCGCCTGGCTCGACGCCTTCACGCGCACGCGGCAGGACCACGGGATGCCGGTCCTGGTCGTCCTCGCCCACCGCCCGCTGCCGAGCGAACCCGGCGACGGGGCCGACGGAGCACACTCCCTCGCCGGACTGACGGACCGCGCGCTCCTCACGCTCGGCCTCTGCGCCCTCACCTGCGAGGCCACGGCGAAGCTGGCCCGCGAGGCGCTCGGCGACCACGCGGACGAGCGGTTCTGCCAGGAGCTGTGGACGGTGACGGAGGGCAACCCGTACGAGACGGTCGAACTCCTCGCCAAGGTCCGCGACCGGACGCTCGAACCCGTCGCGGGCACGGCGGGCCTCCTCCGGGGACTCGCCGCGGGCGCCCGGGGCGGCGGCCTCGTCGCCCGCCTCGAAGAACTCGGCAGCGGCCCGACCCGCCTCGCCTGGGCGATCGCCGTCCTCGGCACCGACAGCACGCCCGACCTCCTCGCACAGCTCACCGGCATGGACGTGCGGGAGCTCGCCGACCACACGGAACGCCTCCGCCGGGCCAGGATCGTCACCGCACCGCCCGCGCGGAAGGCAGGCGACGGCCACCCGCTGGAGTTCGCGCACCCGCTCATCGGCAGCGCCGTCTACGGCTCGGTGCCGGCGGGTGTCCGCACCGCCCTGCACGGGCGCGCGGCCTGGGCGCTCACCGAAGCGGGCCACGGACCGGCGGCCGCCTCACGGCACCTCCTCGAAGTCCACCCGGACGACGACGAGGACGTCGTCGACCGGCTCCGGGCGGCCGCCGTCGAGCACCTGGCCGTCGGCGCCCCCGACGCGGCCCGCCGCTGCCTGGAGCGTGCCCTCGCCGAGCCGCCCGGCCCGGCCGCGTACGCCAGGGTCCTGTACGAACTCGGCTGCGCGTCCCTGCTCACGGCACCGGCCGCGACCGTCCTGCACCTGCGCTCCGCGCTCGACCTGCCCGGCCTCGACGACGCGCTGCGCACCGACGCGACGTACCGGCTCGCGCAGGCCCTCGCCCACAACAACCAGCTCCAGGACGCGGCGCGGGCCGTCGCCGCCGAGGCGGCCCGCACCCCGCCGGGCACCGGCCGGCGCCGCCTCCAGGCGGCCCACTTCATGTACGAGGGGTTCCAGGCCGCGGAGGAGGACGGCCCGGGCCGCTCCCGCCGCCTCGCCGAGCTCACCGCGGGCTTCACCGGCGCCGACAACTCCGAACGGGCACTGCTCGCCGTCCGGGGCTTCGACGCGATGCTCCGCGGCGAACCCGCCGACGAGGTCGTACGCCTCTGCGACCGCGCCCTCGCCGACGGCCGGCCGGCCCGCGGTCTCGGCTGGACGGACACCACCTGGGGCTTCGAGATCCCGGCCCTCACCGGCATCGCGTACGTGTTCGCCGACCGGCCCGACCGGGCCGAGGCCCTCTTCACCGAGGCGGTCCGGGCCTTCGAGATCTCCGGCTGGAGCGGCGCCCACCTCGCCTTCGCCCACGCCCTCCTCGGCCTGGTCCACCGACGCCGCGGTGACCTGCCCCGCGCCCAGCACCACCTGGAGGAGGCGCTGCGCCTGGCCGACCGGGTCGGCGACGGCCTTCCCGTCCACTGGGACACCGCCTGCCTCCTGATCGACACCCTGCTCGCCCGGGGCCGCACCACCGAGGCGCGGAGCGTGGCCGACCGCCACGCCTTCGGCCCGCCCTGGCCGGGCGCGATCGTGCTGCCCGACGGCCCCAGCGTCCTCGGCCGGCTGCTGCTCGCGGAAGGCCGCGCCGAGGAAGCCGTACGCACGCTGGAAGAGGCCGCGGAGGCGTTGACCACCCGGGGCCGGCACCACGTCGTCTGGGCCCCCTGGCCCTTCGACCTCGCGAGGGCCCTCGCCCCTGCCGATCCGGACCGCGCGGCCGCAATCGCCGCCGGGGCCATGGCCCATGCCGAGCACCTCGGCACCCCCACGGCCCTCGGCGAGGCCCTGCGCTGCGCCGCCCTCTTCGCCTCCCCGCCGGAGGCCCGCGGCCTCCTCACCCGCGCCGTCGCCCACCTCGCCGCCTCCCCGTCCCGCTACGAGGAGGCCCGCGCCCAGCTCGACCTCGCCCACGCCACCGGCTCACCCGCCGCCCTCGCCAAAGCGGCCACCCTGGCCGCCACCTGCGGCGCAGACACCCTCGCCGCGACTGCCGTGACAGCCCGTGCGTCAGCCCACCCTCCGGAGTGAGGTAGTGTTTCTCCTGCACGCCGACGCGGGGAAAACCCGCGGAAGACGAGCATCGGGACGTGGCGCAGCTTGGTAGCGCACTTGACTGGGGGTCAAGGGGTCGCAGGTTCAAATCCTGTCGTCCCGACTCGAAAGAGTCGTAGATCAGAGGCTGTTTTGGAGCAATCCAAAACAGCCTCTTGGTCGTTTTCGGCGACCGGTGAAGGCCGGGTCGCCGTAGCGGTCCCGGCGTACAGGCTTCTGCCGGGTCGTCAGGCGGTCGATGCATGGCCGACGTGAATGTGCCGGTGCGACAGGGCGTACGGCCGCGGGGGGAGTTCCCTGAGGGCCGAGCGCGTAGGTCCCGGTCGGCGCGCTGCGCCAGGTCGGCCAGGGGATGCAGACGTGGGGGCGGCCCCGGTCCAGGGGTTGACCGAGGCCGCCACGCGCGTTCCGAGGGATCCGTAAGCCTTGACCATCACCCGTCGCGCCAATGAGGAGGGGGTGGCGCGCCGAGTGGCTGTTCGACGAGGACGTGGGGCGTCCTCCCTGGCATCCGGCGGATCCGGAACACTGCATTCAGTAAATATATATACTGCTGAGTACGCAAGGGTATGAAAAATTACATGCAGGTCGGAGTGCTGCGCCTACCTCTGCGGGAGCGGCGCCCGTGTAGTGGCGACCTGCTGTCAGAGGAAGAAACCGTGCTGGTCAGCGGCCTGCTCATACTGTTCGAGCCGTGCCTGGGTCCGCTCGGGGTCGGCATCGGCCATGGCCTGGAGCAGGGCGGCGGAGAGCATGCCGGGAGCCGCGTACGAGTCGAAGACCAGCCGTGACCCGGTCCCGGCCGTCAGCACCACGTCCGCCTCGTCGACGAGCGGGCCGACAGTGGGGTCGGTGATCAGTGCCACGCGCAGGCCGGTGCTGCGGGCGGCTCGCAGGGCGGCCAGGGTCTCCTTGGCGTGCCGGGGCATGGCGAAGGCCAGCACCCAGCTGCCGCCGGCCGCTCGGGCCTGGAGCAGCGCGTCGTAGGCCACGCTGCCGCCGCGGGTCACCACGCGGACGTCCGGGTGGATACGGCGGGCGGCGTAGGCGAAGTACTCCGCGAGGGAGACCGAGATGCGGAGGCCGAGGACGGTCAGGGGCGCCGAGCGGGCCAGCTCGTGGCCGATCTCCAGTACCTGGCTCGTGTCGGCGAGGAGACGACGGACGCTCTCCAGGTTCTCGATCTCGGCGTCGACAGCGGCCTGGAGCTCGTTGTGTCGCAGCTGCTCACGAGTGTCGGGAGTGCCGGCCACCGCGCTCAGGGCGATGGGCTGGAGCACCTCTCGCAGGGCGGGGTACCCGCTGAAGCCGAGGGAGGCCGCGAAGCGCGTCACCGAGGGCTGGCTCACCCCGACGCGTTCGGCCAGCTCGGTGATGGAGAGGAACGCGGCTTCGGTGAGGTGGTCCAGCAGGTACTGGGCGATCCGTCGCTGGCCAGGGGAGAGCCGGTGTCCGTCGAAGAGCGCGAGCAGCCGGTCGGCCGGCGCCAGCTCCTCCGGCCCCGGCGGGCTGCCGCCGGGCGTGATCGCGGCTGCCCGAGCGCGTGCCTGCTGATCCGATGGCACCGGCGGACCTCCATCTCGCGTCACTCGTGTCCAACATAGCCCACGTTCCGCAGAGAGATGATCATCGCGCCGACGCCGGGTCGAGCCGCGGCGCCATGGCGCCCGACGCCCGGCGGGACGGCCGGCGGCTGCGCGGTCCTCGTGGGACGGGACGCCGTGTCCACTCCCCTCCGCTGCGACCTGGTCGGTGAGCCGGGCGGCGACGCCGGATACGTCACCGCCTTCGCAGAACGGCTCGCCGTCTCCGGCAGGGTCGGCACTCAAGTGCCCCGTCGGGGAGGGATGGTGACCGGCGGGGCATCGCAGCCCGGCAGCTGGTGAGTGATCTTCCGTTCGGTGAGCGGCGCGTCGGGCCGGGCGCCCGTGCGGCGGGTGGGGTCAGGGCTTCGGGACGGTGTCGATGTGGGCGGTGCCGGTGCTGCGGAAGTCGTCCACCGTCGTCTGGACGTCCGCCTGGGAGACGGCCTCGTCTGCCTTGTAGTAGACCCAGTCGACCTTCATGTCCCAGGTGCGCGGGCCACCGGTGAAGGGGAGGTCGATGAGCCAGTTGCTGAAGTGGATGTCCATCCGGTCGCGCGGGACGTACTTGCCGGAGCTGGTGAACAGCTTCTTGCCGTCCAGGGAGTAGACGACCTTTCCGTCCATGGCGGTGATCATCAAGGTGTGCCAGCCCCCGAGGCGGCGCTTGACGGTGTTGTGGACCCGGTCCGGCGGGTCGGCCTTGTACCAGCTGACGTTGTCGAGCTGCGGACCCACCGAGCCCCAGCCGCCGTTCGGCAGGTACTCGAAGTCGAGCTCGCTGTAGTTCTCCGAGGAGTCCGAAGGAGAGATCGGGAAGAAGGTCTGGACGACGTGGTCGCCGTCGCGTCCGCTCGTGGGCTTGTCGCTGAGGTGGACCCGGGCGGCGTAGGTTCCCGTGAAGAAGTTCCGGCTCGTGGTCTGCACCTCGACCTGCCTGGTGCCCTGCTCGGTGCCGTCGGTGGAGGAGCGCAGTCGCAGGACCTTGCCCCCCTCGGCTGTCGGGTCGGAGGGGAAGGCGGCACCGTCGGCGCTCCAGGTGTCCTTGATGCCCGGGCCGCCCCCGCCGGTGCGGATCTCCCAGCCGTGCGCGGCGAAGGAAGGGTCGTCGGTGCCGGTGTAGTCGAAGTCGTCGAAGAGGGTTCCCGGCGGGCCGGTGGGCGTCGGCGGGGCCTCCTGTGCGGGTCCGGCGGCGTCGGTGCCCCCGCCGGTCGCGGGGTCGGCGGAACACGCGGCCAGTACGCACAGGAGGGCGGGCAGCGTGAGCGCGGTCCACGCTCGGCGACGAGAGGTGCGGCGGGGCTGGCTCACACGGGCTCCTTGGGGCGTAGAGGCGGTGACTGGACACGCCCCTTGCATGCGGATCACTCGCTGATCACATGAATCGAGCGGTCATCCTAGCGAAGGATTCAAGCCATCTCGCCTCGTGTTCGCGAGCCGGTCATCCCTGGGGCGGGAGGCGCCCGTTGAGATACCGATCCGGTTACGACACCCGATCGGATCATGTCAAATACGCACATCGCACACCAATCGATTCAGGCCATGCGCTACGGTCCGCTCTACGCTTCAGTGGTTTTCACACCCTGCACAAAAGGGCCACAAATAATGCGCCAAGTCGCCACATCCTCCGGGCGCGGACCGGTCCACTCCGCACAGCTCGGCGTGGCCGAATCACGTTATGAGGAGCCTGCTCCGGCACCGGTGTTCGTCGACCAGTCGGGTCTGCGCAGCCGTCTGCTGCGACGCTTCGGCTGGCCGGTCTCCGTGGTCGGCGCGATCCTGGCGGCCGCCATGGGCGGCAGCCTGATCGGCATGCAGTCGGACGCGCCGGCGATGGAGATACCGCCGAAACCCTCGTACATGCCCGCCAAGGGCCCCTTGGCCCCCTCCTTGCTCTAGAGGGCGCGGTCTGCGACACCCCGCCCGAAAAGTTCGGCCATCACGCCGAATATCGCGACATTCCCTGACGTATCGCGGCCATCGTGCCGGCCGGAGCAGAAGTCCGCGGGCCGGCCGACCGGGCCTGATCGTCCGCACCACCCATCTCCAGGAGCGCCCTTGTCCCGCCATCAGCGTCGTCGGCAGTCCCTGCTGAGGCCGCGCCGACTGGCTGCGCCGCCGCTGCGCTTCTTCATGCCGCTGTCCCTGCTGGCCTGCCTGCTCGCGCTCCTCGTCCTGCGCGGCCTCGCCACCAACGAGGCGTTCCACGACACCCGGGTCGCGGTCTCGGTGGACAAGACGACCGTGCCGGAGAACCTGCTCAAGGGCGGGCCGATCATCGACGCGCGCGGCGACAAGAACGACCGCCCGGTGAGCTATCGGGTCCCCGACCGCACCGTGGTCCTGAGCTTCGACGACGGCCCCTCGCCGGAGTGGACCCCGAAGATCCTGGACGTGCTCGCGGCCCACGACGTCCGCGCGGACTTCTTCGTGACCGGCGCGATGACCACGCGCCACCCGGAGCTGATCCGGCAGATCGTCGCGGGCGGCCACGAGATCGGCCTGCACACCTTCACCCACCCCGATCTCGCGTACCAGTCCAACGCCCGGATCAGTTGGGAGCTGGCGCAGTCGCAACTGGCGCTGGCCGGCGTCGCGGGCGTCCACACCGCGCTGTTCCGCCCGCCGTACTCCTCCGACGCCTCGGCGCTCGACGACTGGAACTACCCGGTGATCAAGTACGTGGGTTCCCACGGCTACCTCACCGCGTTCATCGACCGCGACACCCACGACTGGAAGCGTCCCGGTGTCGACGCGATCGTCAAGGCGGCGATGCCGCGCAAGCCCGGCGCGGGCGAACTGATCCTGCTGCACGACGCGGGCGGCGACCGTACCGAGACCCTCGCCGCGCTCGAGCAGATCATCGTGAAGCTGAAGGGCGAGGGATACCGGTTCACCACGGTCTCCGAGGCGCTCGGCGCCACCAACGCCACCGTGCCGGTGCACGGCTACCAGCTGTGGGCGGGCAAGTGCTTCATCTGGGCCAGCAAGGCCGCCGTGCTCACCGTGCCGGTGCTGGTCGCGCTGCTGGCCGTCGTCGGCTTCCTCAACTTCGGCCGGTTCGCGCTGATGCTCGTCCTCGCACCGCTCCACGCCCGGCGCGCCCGGCGGCGGGACGCGTGGGGATCACCCGTCACCGAGCCGGTCACCGTCCTCGTACCGGCCTACAACGAGCGCGAGTGCATCGCGAACACCCTCAACTCCCTGATCGCCAGTGACCACCCGATCGAAGTGATCGTCATCGACGACGGCTCCACGGACGGCACGGCGGACATCGTCGAGGCGATGAACCTGCCCTTCGTCCGGCTGATCCGCAAGGTCAACGGCGGCAAGTCCAGCGCGCTCAACACCGGTATAGCCGCCGCGTCGCACGACATCATCGTGATGATGGACGGCGACACCGTCTTCGAGCCGTCCACCGTGCGCGAGCTGGTCCAGCCCTTCGGCGACCGGGGGATCGGCGCGGTGGCGGGCAACGCCAAGGTCGGCAACCGCGACAGCCTGATCGGCGCCTGGCAGCACATCGAGTACGTCCTCGGCCACAACCTCGACCGCCGGATGTACGACATGCTCAACGTCATCCCGACCATCCCCGGCGCGGTCGGCGCCTTCCGCAAGGAGGCCCTGCGGCGGGTCGGCGGGATGAGCGACGACACCCTCGCCGAGGACACCGACATCACCATGGCGGTGCTCTGCGACGGCTGGCGGATCGTCTACGCAGAGCGCGCCCGCGCCTGGACCGAGGCCCCCGCCAGCCTCCAGCAGCTCTGGTCCCAGCGGTACCGCTGGAGCTACGGCAGCATGCAGGCGATGTGGAAGCACCGGCGCGCCGTGATCGCCCGGGGTCCGGCCGGGCGCTTCGGCCGGATCGGGCTGCCGCTCGTCGTGCTGTTCGGCGTGGTCGCGCCGCTGCTCGCGCCGCTGGTCGACATGTTCCTGCTGTACGGCGTGCTCTTCGCGGACGCTCCGATCACCCTCGCCAGCTGGGGCGGCTTCATCCTGCTCCAGGCCGTGCTGTCCTGGTACGCCTTCCGGCTCGACGGCGAGAAGCCCCTGCATCTGATCAGCCTGCCGATCCAGCAAGTGGTCTACCGGCAGCTGATGTACATCGTCCTGTTGCAGTCCACGATCACGGCGCTGACCGGTGGCCGACTGCGCTGGCAGAAGCTCCGGCGCACCGGCGAGGTCGCGGCACCGGTGGAGGCCTGACCATGACCGCATCCTTCGACTTCGGGAGAACCCAGGACACCGTCCGGCTGAGGATCCCCGCCGCTCTGCGACAGGAGTCCCAGCCGGTGCCGGAGCCGTCGGCACCGGCCCCGCGCAAGGGCGGCCGGGACCTCTATCTCGACCTGCTGCGCGCGCTGGCGCTGGTCCGTGTGGTGATCTACCACAACTTCGGCTGGTTCTGGCTGCCCGTCGTCTTCCCGTCGATGGGCGTGATGTTCGCGCTGGCCGGGGCGCTGATGACACGCTCGCTCAGCCGACCCGCCCTGGGCGTCATCCGGGGCCGTCTGCGTCGGCTGCTGCCGCCGATGTGGCTGTTCGGCGCGATCATCCTCACCCTGGAGATCGTCGACGGCTGGGGGCCCGACGCCGAGGGGCATCCCAACTGGTGGTGGGGCAAGCTGCTGTTCTGGCTCATGCCGCTCAGCACCCCGCCGTACGCCGAATCGCTGAACGGTTTCGACCATCTCGTGGGGCAGGGCTGGGCGGTGCAGGTCGTCGTCCCGCTCTGGTACCTCCGCGCGTACCTCTGGTACGTCCTGCTCACGCCGTTGATGCTGTGGGCGCTGCGGCGGATGCCGGTGGTGACGCTGTCCGCGCCGATCGTGCTGACGATCGTGCTGAACACGTTCTTCATCGACCAGGAGTTCCTCTACGGCCGGGTCTGGGAGAACCTCAGCGACTTCGCCATGTTCGGCTCCTGCTGGATCCTCGGCATGGCTCACCAGGAGGGCCTGCTCAGGAAGATCCCGCAGTACGTCGTGCCGTCCGTCGCGCCGCTGATCATGGTGGCCGGCTGGTGGTACCTGCAGACCCGACCGGTCGATCCGACCGTGCACACCGACATCGAGAGCTGGCCGATTGCCCAGGCCCTCTGGTCCTTCGGCTTCGTCGCCATCCTGCTCCACGTCAGTCCCTCCTGGGAGCAGTGGCCCCGACCGCTGGAACGCTGGAACGGCCTGGTCAGCCTGCTCAACACGCGCGCCGTCAGCGTCTATCTCTGGCACCAGGTCGCCCTGGTGGCCTCCATCCCGCTGATCGACCCCCTCTGGTCCGTCGGCTTCTTCTACGAGAACTTCCAGTGGCTGCTGACCAGCCAGTGGTTCCCGCTGTTGGTGGCGATCCCCCTGACCGGACTGCTGGTGCTGACCTTCGGCTGGGTCGAGGACGTGGCCGCGAAACGCTCTCCGCGGCTCTTCCCGTACCCGCGCCGCGTGCGGGGCAGGCGCCGGGCCGGCGCCTGACGGGGGACCGGGGTCAGGTCGCGCAGCTTCCGGCCGAGCCCCAGCGCAGGAACTGGGTGTCACCCGCGCCGTCGATGACCGCGACCGCGTACAGCGCGTAGACCCATTCCTGGCGTGCGCGGGATTCGGTGAGGACGGCCTGGCAAGCCACTGTGGCTGCCTTCTCCGCCCATTCTCCTCGTGTGGTCTGGTTCCATTCGGGCTTGGTGGTCCACACGTACATCACCTTCTCGTGTGGGGCGAAGCCGATGCTGGTGTTCTCGTCGCTGATGTACCGGGGGCTGTGAACCAGGCGGGAGTTGCCGTTCCACTCCATGAAGAGTTTCTGAACGGCTTCGGTGGCCACTCGGATCTCCTCCTCGTCGATGCTGGGAATCCGGGCCGCCTCCAGGCCGGCCTCGGTGGGCTGCCAGTCGGACTCCTGGCCGCTGCCGACGGTGTTGCGTTCGACGGCCTGTGTGACGCAGCCCGTGTTGGCGCGGAAGTCGTCCTCCCAGACGATCGCGGGAGTTGTGGGAGTGCTGCCGTCCACCAGGACGTACTCGTCGTAAGGAAGGTCCTTGTAGATGTCGGCCATCATGCGGAGGCTGTAGCAGGCATCCTTGGCGATCGACTGGATGATGTGAGGTGCGGGGGCCGGGCCGTTGATCGAGATGTAGATCTCCCGGCGGGGCTGGGCGAAGCCGATGTCGTACCGCGCGTCGTAGTCGTAGTCGGGACCCACGCCGAGACCGATGTCATGACTCAGGGCCGCCGAGGTCTCCAGTTCCGCCTCGCCCTTGGGGCGTCGGGCGGCGTGCCAGGTCGCGATCGTCGCCTCGTCGGTGTCGACGGACGACGGCGTCGGGGGTGCCGACACCGGGGGAGTGGTCCCGGAAGAAGGTGTGACAGGTGGATCGGCGTGCGCAGGAGCAGAAGGGTCTGCGAGGGAGGGCGCGGAGCTCGACGGATGCGCCGTCGAGTCGCTGCTCCGCAGTGCGAGTACTCCTCCCGTCAGGCTGCCGACGGTGAGGCCGATGGCCAGCGCGACTCCGAGGGCACGCTTGGGTGATCGGGCGGGACGACGCCAGGTCGGGTCGTCCGGCGTCGGTACTCCTGCCCACTTCGCCGCGACGAGGTCGGCGGCGAGGGTCGGGTTGGTGGCCGGTGAGACGACCAGTGTGGTCTGGGCCGCGAGGAGGCCGACGCATTCCCCGGCGACGCCGCTCGCGGCCGGCCGGTCGGCGGGGTCCTTGGCGAAGGCTCTTCCGAGGATCTCGTGGAGTGTGCGGGGGAGGGTCTGGAGGTCGGGTTCTTCGGACATGACGCGGTAGGCGACGACGTCGGGTGTGCCGGCACCGAAGGGCAGGAGGCCGGTGGCGGCGTACGCGACGAGCGCCGCCCAGGTGAAGACGTCGCCTTCGGGTCCGGCGGAGCCGGTGCGGTAGTGCTCGGGGCTGACCCAGCCGGGGGTGCCGGTCATGACTCCGGTGCGGGTGACGGAAGTGCCGTCCGCGGCATGGGCGATGCCGAAGTCGAGGAGGCGCGGGCCGCCGGGGGTGAGGATGACGTTCTGCGGTTTGACGTCCCGATGGACGACACCGGCCGCGTGAATGGCCGCGAGGGCCTGGGCGGTGCCGGCCGCGAAGGCGAGCAGGGCGGAACCGGCGAGGGGGCCGTGCGCCGCGAGGTGCTCGTCGAGCGTGAGACCTGGAGCGTAGGCCGTGGCCAGCCAGGGGGTCTCGGCGTCCGGGTCGGCCGCGAGGAGCGGTATGAGGCAGGGTCCCTGGACACGGGCGGAGAGCTGGACCTCGCGGCGGAAACGGGCGCGGAACTCGGGGTCGTCGGCCTGCGCGGGATGGATGACCTTGACCGCGACCCGCAGCCCCGCGGAGTCGAGGCCGGCGTGCACGGTGCCCATGCCGCCCGAGCCGAGGCGCCCGACGATGCGGTACGGGCCGACCCGCTTGGGGTCACCGGGGCGGCCGGGCTGTACCCGCCCGCCGGGGCGAGCAATGCTCACGGGGCATCCGTTTCTCTGTGGTGATGGAGTGCGTGGGGCCGAACTCACCAGTCGGAGACGCCATTCGGGCGTGAAGGCAGGATGCCATCCGCGCGCCGCCGAAACGAATGGAGCCGGTTCGCTCCCTCGGCTGCGGGCGCCTCTTCGGCTGCGTGAGGGGGCTGACGTGGGGTGACGTGATGTGACGTGGCTCATGGGAACTCGGGGGCGGGACGGTCCAGTGCAGAGCATGAACGTCCACTCGAAGAACTCTGCCTCGTCTGCCTCGTCTGCCTTGTCCGTCTCATCCGTCTCGTCCCTCCCGCCCCTCCCCGGCCGGACGGCGACGCGCCGGTCCGTGCTGCGCGGGCTCGGCGTCGCGACGGCCGCGGGTACCGCCGCGGTCTGCCTCCCGGCCGTCGCGGCCCACGCCGCGCCCGCCGGGCGGCGGACGTCCGGCGCCACCGGTACGTACGCTCTGACCCTCGTCCACCTGGGTCGCGACGGCGCGCCGACCACCGACTACCGCACCCTGCTGACCGCACTGTCCGGGCCCGACGCCGGAAGCGGCCGGCAGCTGAAGGAGCTGCCCGGCACCGTCACGGTCCAGGTGCCCGCCGGGCGGTACATGCTCGACGCCACCATCTCCACCAGGCCGGTGGGGGACGGGATCTGGGGGAACGACTGGCTCGTGCAGCCCCGGCTGGACGTCGACCGCGACATGACCCTCGTGCTCGACGCCCGGGTCGCACGCCCCGTGGACATCCGTCCGCCGGTCGGTGACGCCGTCTTCGAGCAGGCCGGGGCGTTCGCCGAGGTGACGTACGAGGGGGTCACCGCGTTCGTGAACCTGCTGACGAGGTCGCTCGACCTGCGTACGGCGCACCTGGGGCCGGATACCGAGCGCGGGGCCGTACGGACCTGGGTGGACTCGTACTGGAAGCGGCCGGGCGGTGTCTGCGCCCTCGGCTACACCTTCCGGGGCGAGCGGGCACTGACCGGTCTGGTCCGGCATCCGACGCCCGGCGAGCTGGCCACGCTGGTGGTGCGCGCGGGGGTGCCCGCGTCCGGCGGGGGAACGGCCCTGGTCGAGTTCTCGCCGTCGGAGGGCCCCTCGCCGGCGCTGGCGCTGGCGGTGCCATCGGGGGGCACCGGGACGTTCCTCGCCACGCCCGAGCGCGGCACCTGGGACCTCGTGTACGGCGCGCAGCCGGAGGGAGGGGAGGGGCCGGGCAACAACTACTTCGTCCTCGGCCGCTCGTTCACGCCCGGCTCCACGACGGTGCACACCTTCGACACCCCGGTCTTCGGCCCTGCCCTGGACTCCTCGCCCGGCGCCCGGCCCGTCGCGCAGCGCACCGGCGACACCCTGGACCTGACGGTGCCGCTGCTCGCCGACGGCGACGGCCACACGCCGTCCTCGCCCCTCTTCACCGCGTCGACCGTCACGCTGCACCGCAACGGCGCGCTGGTCGCGACCCGCCGCGGCGAGAAGCCGGGGCACGCCTCGTTCACGGTGCCGGCGGGGCGGGCCGCCTACCGGCTGAAGGCGAGCGCGACACGGCCGCGCGGGAGCGTCACGGCGGCGTGGACGTTCACCTCCGCCGCGACGGCCACCGCCACCGAACTCCCGCTGAGCGCCGTACGGTTCGGCCCCGAACTGGCGCTCGACGGCACCGCCCCGGCGCACACCAAGGCCCGGGTGGCGGTGACGGTGGAGGGCGCGGCCCGGCGGTCGGGGGTGCGGTCGCTGACCGTGGCCGTGTCGACGGACCGGGGCGCCACCTGGACGCAGGCGGCGGTGACCGGCGGACGGATCACGGTGACGACGCCGGCGTCCGGCATGGCGGTCTCGCTGCGCGCGAAGCTGACGGACACGCACGGCAACACCCTCACCCAGACCCACATCGACGCGTACGTCACGCGGGCCGCCACCGGGACCCGCTGACGTCGCGCTCCTCCGGCCGTCGGACGAGGCAAGGTGCCGGTTCTCGCCAACTCCTCTGTTCTGCACTTGGGTTGCTGCGATCTGACCTACGTTCTAGGGGCCCGTAGCCGTTCACGGTTTCGCCCAGGAGGTCCGATTGCTGCCCAGACGCATCCGCGCCCGGCGCTTCCCCCTGCTCGTCGCCTTCGCCCTCGGTTCGCTGCTCGTCGGGCTCACCCCCTGGCTCGGAGTGGCGAGCCCGGGGCAGCCGGGCGGCCGCGGCCCGACGCCTCCGCCGGCCTTCGGTCAGCAGACGGCGAAGTCGTCGCCGCACCACGGCGTGGCCCCGGCGAACGCCATGGAGCCGACGGCTCCGGTGCTCGATCGCACCGGATGGACGGCCACGGCGAGCGACGAGGAGACCGTCGGTGAGAACGGCCGCGCGGCCAACGTCCTCGACGGCGACACGGCCACCATGTGGCACAGCAGGTGGTCCGGGACCCCGGCTCCGCTGCCGCACAGCATCACCGTGGACATGCACCGCACGGCGGTGGTCTCGGCGCTCGTCTACAAGCCCCGCGCCGCCGGGGCCAACGGGCGCGTCGGCGAGTACAGGATCAGCGTGAGCGCCGACGGCACGAACTGGGGCAGTCCGGTGGCCACCGGCACCCTCGCCGACGACGGCAGCGCCAAGACCCTCGGATTCGCCCCGCAGGGCGCGCGGTTCGTCCGGCTGACCGCCGTCACCGAGGCGGGCAACCGCGGCCCGTGGACCTCTGCCGCGGAGCTCGACCTCCTCGGCGACCCCGGAACCCCGGCGGCCACCGTCGACCTGCCCCGGACCGGATGGACGGCCACGGCGAGCGACGAGGAGACCGTCGGTGAGAACGGCCGCGCGGCCAACGCCCTCGACGGCGACCCCGCCACCATGTGGCACAGCAGGTGGTCCGGCACCCCGGCTCCGCTGCCGCACAGCATCACCGTGGACATGCACCGCATGGCGGCGGTCTCGGCGCTCGTCTACCAGCCCCGGAGGGACGGCGTCAACGGGCGCGCAGGCGCGTACACCATCGCCACCAGCGCCGACGGGACCACCTTCGGCACACCGGTCGCCACGGGCACCTGGCGCGATGACGACACCGTCAAGACCGCGACCTTCACCCGCCCCGCCAAGGCCCGCTACGTACGCCTCACGGTGACCAGGGAGGCCGGCGACCGCGGGCCCTGGACCTCCGCCGCCGAGATCCGCCTGAGCGGACCCGCCACCCCGGGCACCCACGGCTCCTGGAGCCGGATCACCGGCTTCCCCCTGGTCCCGGTGGCCACCGCCGTCCTGCCGGGCGACAAACTCCTGGCCTGGTCGGCGTACGCGGTCGATCGCTTCGGCGGCAGCAACGGCTACACCCAGACCGCGATCCTGGACCTGAAGACGGGCAGGGTCACCCAGCGCCGCATCGACGGCACCCGCCACGACATGTTCTGCCCCGGCATAGCGATGCTCGCCGACGGCCGGGTCCTGGTCACCGGCGGCAGCAACGCGCAGAAGGCGAGCATCTACGACCCGGCCACCGATGCCTGGTCCGCGACCACCGACATGAACATCGCCCGCGGCTACCAGTCCATGACCCTGCTCTCCACCGGCGAGGCCTTCGTCCTCGGTGGATCCTGGAGCGGAGCCACGGGCGACAAGGCCGGCGAGGTCTGGTCCCCGGCCACCCGCACCTGGCGCAAGCTCCCCGGAGTCCCCGCCGCCCCGGCGCTGACGGCCGACCCGGCCGGCGCCTACCGCGCCGACAACCACATGTGGCTCTACGCCACCTCGGCCGGCAGGGTGCTCCAGCTCGGCCCGAGCAGGCAGATGAACTGGATCACGACCAGCGGGAACGGGAGCATCGTCCCCGCCGGCACCCGGGCCGACAGCCAGGACGCCATGACCGGCAACGCCGTCGCCTACGACATCGGCAAGCTGCTCACCCTGGGCGGCTCGCCCGCGTACGAGAAGTCGCCCGCGACCCGGCGCGCTTACACCGTGAGCATCGACGGCGACCAGGTCCGGTCCGCGCGCACGGGTGACATGGGCAACGCCCGCGCCTTCGGCAACAGCGTGGTCATGCCCGACGGCAAGGTCGCGGTGTTCGGCGGGCAGTCGTACCCCGTGCCGTTCAGCGACGCCACGTCCGTGCTGACCCCCGAGCTGTGGGACCCGGCGACCGGACGCTTCACCCCGCTCGCCACCATGGCCATCCCGCGCAACTACCACAGCGTGGCGAACCTGCTGCCCGACGGGCGGATCTTCTCCGGCGGCGGCGGCCTGTGCGGTGACTGCGCCACCAACCACGCCGACGGGGCCGTCTTCACGCCTCCGTACCTGCTCAACGCGGACGGCTCGCCCAAGCCGCGGCCCGTCATCACCGGCGGCGTGCCGCCACGGGCCGCCGCCGGCAGCTCGCTCACCGTCGGCACCGAGGGGCCGGTGGCCTCCTTCGTCCTGATGCGGGCCGCGGCCGCGACCCACTCCACGGACAACGACCAGCGGCGGGTCCCCCTGACCGCCACGGCCACGGGCACCGGCACGTACACGGTGTCGATCCCGGCCGACAAGGGCGTGGTCCTGCCGGGCACTTACATGCTCTTCGCCCTGGACGCCCGGGGCGTGCCGAGCACCGCCCGTTTCGTCACCGTCTCCTGACGGCACGACAGACAGCGGCGTCCTGCCCCCGCCCGGATGCACGAGCCGGGGCCGGGCGCCGCAACCAGGCACAGGAGCCGGGCGCCGCAGCCGAGAGCAGGAGCCGCGAACTGCGGCCGGGCGTCTCGCCAGGGCGTGAGATCCGGGCCGTCAGTCCGGGAGACCGCTCACAGGTTCCGGGCCGCGATGACCTCCTGCTCGGCCCTCTCGACCAGGAAGCGGGCGGCCGGGTCGCCGCCCTCGCGGCGTACGGCGCCGCGTACCAGGGCGAGGTAGAAGAGAGCCGGTGCGCAGGGGGACCAGCGGTCCTCCGGCTGGTCGGCGATGAAGCCGAGTACGGAGGCCGGGTCGGCGGGGACGAACTCGAAGCGGTCGTGCTCCCACTTGTCCGCGACGCCCCGGGTCCAGCGGAGCCGCAGGGTCTCCTCGTCGAGGTCGGGCAGCACCGCGCGGAAGAAGGCCGCCCACTGGTGGTTGTCCAGATCCAGGCCGAAGCCGAGGAGTTCGAGGTCGAGCGAGTCGGTGGCGTGGACGGCCAGCTCCTCGTGCAGGGCCCGCCGGGCCACGGCGTGCAGGCTGATCGGACGGGCGTCCTCGGGGAGGTCGTGCCTACGGGCCAGGCCTTCGTTGGCTGACGAGTTCCACCGCGAACTGTTCGGCCCGGCGACGTGGCTGCTGCGCCGGGAGAAGAGCATCTTCCCGTCCTTGCCGGTCTCCACCGCCACGTTGACCCCGAAGCTGCAGTTCATCCAGGCCGGCGCGTGGACCGGATCCTGGCTCTCCAGGTACTGCTCGCGCAGGGTCCGGCCGTTCTCCTGCCGGCGTCCGAGATTGAGCGAGGTGGTGAGGAAGTCGTAGTAGTCGGCGTCCTGCAGGGAGAGGGAGACCACGGACACCTCCTCCAGATGGGTCCGCGTCACGACCACCCGCTCCACGGCGAAGCGGTCGTTGTTCCAGCGGTGCGGCAGTCCGCGGGCCGCCTTGCGCAGTTCCTCCGCCTCGATGGTGTGCCGCCAGTCGCCGATCTCCACGGGGAACTCCACGCGCTGCGGCCGGTACTTGACGCGGACGTTCTCCTCCAGGATGGGACGGGTGCCGTCACCCTCGTAGATGTGACAGCCGGTCTCCCGGGAGACCACGGTGAACCTGTCCCTGTTCATCGTCAACTTCCCCTCAAGTAAGCTCCGTTGGCACAGGCCAGAGCCATTGCCGCAGACACCTTCATGATACGGAGTGATGTGGGAACCCACCTGTCGTCGGTCAAGTCCGCGCGCCGCTCCGCGTCGTTGGTCGGCACCGTCGCGGTGTCCGAATACACGCATCCCGACGACGGCATGCGGCAGGAGCGGAGGCGGCCGTACCTGGCGGACGTCCGCGACGAGTTCGCCGGGATCGCCCGTGAGCAACTGGGCTTCGGGGACCACCTGGCCATCGACCGGGGAGGAGCCACCCGCCGGAAACTCTGGGACGGGCTGGCGGACTTCCTCGCCCACGACGCCGAGCGCAAGATCCTCTACTGGACGGGCCACGGCGTCCATCGAGGGCCCGAGGGATACTTCCTCGCCTGCGCCGACAGCTGGGAGTCAGGCCGCTTCGACCCCGAACGGGCCCTGCGCCTGACCGATCTGGTGGACCGTCTGCTGCGCCCCGACTGCGAGACCGACACCCTGCTGGTCATCGACGCCTGCTCCTCCCACGACCACCTCACCGCCGCCCTCCGTCACGCGCTGGGCCTGGAGCAGCGGAGTGTGAGCTGGGCGCGACAGCACCGGGGGGCCGGCTTCGCCGTCATCGGCACCTCGGGGTTCGACGCGCAGGTCGCCGAAGGCCGCTGGGTGAGGTGGCTGAAGGAGGCCCTGGTCAAACCGGAGTTCGTCGCACCGGACCACGCCCGCCCCTTCGAACCCTCGGCCCTCTATCTGCCCCTGCCGTACCTGCGGGACGCGGTGGACGCCGAGGCGGCGGCCTCCGGTCTCGACGAGCCCTCGCAGCGCCCGGGTTTCACCGAGGTCCGCTCGCTCCCCAACAGCTTCCTCCTCAACCCGCACTTCCGGGACGGCGAGCGCCGCATCTACACCCCCGCGACGCTCGTGGGACGCAAGCCCTGGGACGAGACCGAACAGTTCGGCCTCGGGGAGGACGGGCATCTGCGCCGCCATTTCGCCGGCAGACAGCGGGCCCTGGCGCGGATCGTCCGGTGGATGGACACCCACCCGCAGGGGCTGCTCGCCGTGACGGGCCTGGCGGGGACGGGGAAGACCGCCCTGCTCGGGCGCATCGCCCTGACCTCGACGTCCGAACGGCGGGAGGTCCTCGGGGCGGAGACCGACCCCGCGACACTGCCGAGGACGGGCACGGTGCACGCCGCCCTGAGCTGCCGGGGCCGCTCGGTCCACTCGCTGACCACGGCGCTGTGGCAGGTGCTCTCGCACTTCGAGGAGATGGAGGCGCCACCACGGTCGGAGGGGCCGGTCACCCCGGAGCAGTGCTGTCGCGCCGTCGACACCCTGGTGACCAGGGCCGGCTCCTTGAACCTGCTCTTCGACGCGCTCGACGAGGCGCTTCCCGACCAGGCTCACGAGATCGCCCGGCACCTGCTCAACCCGCTGGCCGGCCTCTCGGGCGTCCGCGTCGTCGTGGGCACGCGCGCGCAGCCCAGGAGACGTACCACCGCGCCCACCGACGAGGAGTCGCTGCTGGACACGCTGGACCAGAGCGTCGGACCCGTGGTCCTCGGGGACGACGAGGAGGCACGCCGGAGCATCACCGACATGGCCCTGTCGGTGCTCGACACGGCCGGCTCCCCCTACGAGGGGCGGGACAGGACCGACAGCCGCGACACGACCGCCCGGCTCATCGCCGCGGGCAGTCACGGCTCGTTCCTGGTGGCACGGCTGGCCGCGGCGGAACTCGCCCGCCGGTCCCGGGCCGTCACCGAGCAGGAACTGGCGTCCTGGATGAGGTCCGGCGGCATGGACCTGCACGAGCGTCTCGCCGAGGAGGTGCGCCACCTCCAGGGGCAGCGGGGCGCGGGCCGCGCGCACGAAGTCCTCCGTGCCCTGGCCGTGCTCCAGGGACCGGGCCTGCCACCGGGACGGACCTGGCTGGCCATGGCCAACGCCCTTCGGGACGCCCGTACTTCGGAGCTCACCCTCGGCGACCTGCGGGAGGTGTGCGGGAGAGCCGGCGGCGGCATCGTCACCGTACAGACGGCTCGGCACGGCGACAGCAGGGCGTACACGATCCACCAGCTGGCCCACCCCAGCTACGGTGAGTTCTTCCTGACCGGCGCCGGGCTCAGTACCAAGGAAGCCCACCGGAAGGTCCTGGAGGCACTGCGCGTCCAGGTCGCGGGGGACTGGAGCGACGCGGACCCGTACACCGCCGCCTATCTGGGCTCCCATGCCGCGCAGGCGGGGCCGGAGGAGCTGTACGGCCTCTTCGAGGACGTGGACTTCCTGCTGCGGACCGATCCGGACGTGATGCTGCCGTTCGCGGCCGCCCTCGCCCGTGACTGCGACGAGGCCGCCCTGTACGGGCGCGTCGCCGGCTCCTTCGGCTCGGCGTCGTTCCCGCCCTCCCCGGACGCCCTGCTGGCTCGCAAGGCACTCCTGAGGGCCACCGCCTTCGTCAGCCATCGGGACGGGGCCTACCGGCCGCTGGTGAGGACGGACGGCTTCCTTCCCTGGCAGGAGTACTGGACGGACCGCAGTCCCGAGCCGGTGGAATGGCGGCGCGCCGCCCCCCAGGGAGGGGCCATGGCGCTGAGCTGGCGCGCCCGCACGGGGGCGGCCGATCCCATGCTCGGCGACACGCTGACCGCGGGCGGACGCGGGGAGCTCCTGGTCCTGCATCCCGAGACGGGCGCCCGGCTGATGACCCGTCGGGCCCGGGGGCCGTCGGGCGCGCGGGAGAGCGCCCTGACCGAGGCCCGGGAGGTGGGGACGGGGCCGCACCGGACGACCGTCGCCCGGGACGCGGGCGCCGTCTACTTCTGGAGCTCCGGATCGCGGCTGCCCGACCACGTCTATCGCTGGGGCGGCGCGGTGGGAGCCCTGGCCGCGGCCGAACGGGCATCGGAGACCGTCGTCCTGGCCGCGGACGGGCGGCGGATGTGGATGTGGTCCTGGAAGAGCGATCTGCCCCGGCACGGCAGTCCGCTGACGGACATCCGCCACCTGCACGTCGACCGGCTCGCCGCCCTGTCCATCGGCTCCCGCCTGTTCGTCCTGGCCGCCGGTGGCGGCGCCGAGCTGTTCGAGGTCCAGCCGGCCGGCACGGGGACCGAAAGGCTGCTGCGGACTCCGACGGATCTCGGCGCACTCGACGCGCCCGCCCGGGCCGCCACGGCGTTCGCCGAGCCCGTGCCCTCGCGAGCAGGACGCGGCCCGTCGGCGGAACGGACACACGGCGAGGCGCGGCGAGGCTGGATCGCGGTCGCCGACGGACGGCGCATCCGGGTGTGGTGCTGCGAGACGGACCCGGCGGCGCCCCTCGCACCGCCCGCGGTACGGCTCGTCCAGGAGCTCGAATCCCCCGCCCGGGGGCTCGCTTTCGGGCGGCATGACGACGACCTCCTCATCGCCGGCTACGAGGAGGTCACCGTCCGCGTCTGGGCCGTCGGCGGGACGCGGCGGGAAGCCGCCTTCCAGCTGGACGCGCCCCGGGACGGGGCCATGGCCTTCGAACCTCACGGCCGGGGGCTGCTCGCCGTCGCCGACGGCCCCGACATCCGCATGCTCGACGTGGCCTCGGCACTGGAGACCGGACACGGGACCCGGCGGCGCCCGAGCAACCAGAGACCGGCGGTCGTGCTGGCCGAGGCACCGCACGGGCCTCCGCTCCTGTGCCGTACCTGGGGCGACCGCGTCCTGGTGTCCCGCCCGGTCCCGGGCGCTCCGGCCGCCGCCCCCGTCACCACGCTCACGCACCAGAAGCTCGTGACGGCGGTGGCGGCGGTGCACACGGAGGGCGGGTGGGCGGTCGTCGCCGCCGCGGAGCGGAGCGTGCGGATGTGGCGGCTGTCCGAGGACGGCCGGTCCGTCGAGGCCCGGCACGACCTCCGGCTCGGAGGGGACGCCGGGGAGCAGGTGCCGTCCCTCGGGCTCGTGGCCGACCCCCTGTCGGCGCGGCTGCGGCTCTGTGTCCCGGACGGGGGGAGCGTCGTCCACGCGCAGATGCCGGCCGACGGGTCCGGCGGCTGGAGCGACGCGAAACCGGCGTGGGTGGGACTGCAGTGCTGCGGCGTCGACGCCAGGGTGATGCGGGACGGGACGTACTGGCTGGCCACCGACCTCAGCGACGGACTGCGGCTGTGGAAGCACGGCGACGAGCGCCGTGTGACGGAGCACCCCCTCACGTCCATGCGCGACGCCCATCTGACGCTGGGGGAGCGGTACGACCCCGAGGACGAGGAGTCGTTCCCCGTACTGGCTTGGGCGGACGGTGGTGTCTACGTGAAGGACTGCTCGGCCGGATTCGGGCTGGCCCCGCTGCGGCTGCCGGGCGAGGTGTCCAAGGTGACGGCGCTGGCCTTCGCCGGGCCTCCGGAGCGCCCCGTACTGCTGGTGTGCGACGAACGGACGGCGCGGGTCTGGGATGTGACGGCCCGGAGGTGGCTGCACGAACAGACCGTCCCGTGGCGGGGATACACCGTGCACGCGGTGGACGCCGCCCTGGACGCCACGGGTCTGGTCGTCGCGCTCCAGGGCAGGGACCGCTGCGATCTGATCCGGCTGCCCGGCCTTGGCTAGACCAGCACACCCGTACCGCACACAGGACCGAGGAGGACACGTTGGAGCACGACCTCGTGGTTTTCGTACCGGGATTCCTCGGCACCCGGCTGCGGAGGGACGGCAGGGACGTCTGGGGTGAGGGAGGCGAGGCCCTGCTCGGTCCCGGGACGTCCGCACAGGCCCTGGCCGGGCTGGCCCTCCCCGCCGGCCTCGGCGACGCGCTGCCGGAGGAGCGGTTCCGGCTGGCGGCGGATGAGCTGCTCACGGTGCCGGACTCGATGCCCGGGTTCCTCTCCTGCATGGGATACCCGGATCTGCGTGCGGCGCTCGGCGATCCCGTCGAGGGCCAGTACGTCCCCTTCCCGTACGACTGGCGCCTGTCCCACCGCCTCGTCGCCGCCCTGCTGAGGGCGCGGGTCCAGCGCGAACTCGCCCGCTGGTGCGAGCAGGTCGACCGGTACTACCCGGACCGCCCGGACGACCCGAAGGTCCTGCTCGTCTGTCACTCCACGGGAGGGCTGATCGGGCGCTACTACCTGGAGTGCCTGGGCGGGCGGGAGACGGCCCGCGCGCTCGTCACGCTGGGGACGCCTCAGCGGGGTCTGGCGAAGGCCGTCCGCCTCCTGACCGGCCACGCGGTCGGGGACGACGAGGCTCCGGGCGGGGCTGCGGGACCGCTGAACGAGGCCTTGCGCGACCTCGCCCTCACCCTGCCGTCGGTGGCCCAGCTCTTACCGGTCTACGAAGCGGTGCGCGTCGAGGGGAAGAGCCGGGCCCGCACCGTCGACGACCGCCGGTATCCCGTTCCCGGCCTGCCCACCGCCCTGGTCGAGGACGCGCTGTCCCTGGACCGGCACTTCCGGGAGGCGCGCGAGGCTCATCGCCACACCGACACCGACGGCCGTCTCCCGTACCAGGTCCACGTCGTCGGCAGCCAGGCGTTCCCCACCGTTCGGACCGTTCAACTCTCCGCCGATGGCTCCCAGGTGGTGACCCGGCCGGACGAAAGCCTCCTCGCGCCCGGCGACGGGACCGTACCCGGCGATGCGGCCTTCGCGGACTGGGCCCTCCAGGACGAGGCGGCGATGCGCTGGATCGAGTGCCGGCACGCCGACATGGCGAGTGCCGCCGCTGTGGGAGAGATCCTCACCGCCGTCCGGAAGGGCGATCCGCCGGGCGGCATGCTCGCGGGAGACGAGCAGATCTCCCTCTTCGCCCCCGACACGGCGGTCGCCGGAGAACCGTTCAAGGTCTCCGTCGTGGGAACCGGCCTCCGGGAGCGGAACGTGCGCGCCGAGATATGGCGTGTCGGGCGGCAGGGAAAGCAGCCGGTCGTCTTCACCGCGACCGGGCCGGACCTCTTCCGGGCGGAGCTGGAGGCCGGCCCTGGGAAGTGGGTGGTGCAGGCGATGGCCGACGGTCCGAGCCGGGCGGACCGCAGGGTCGTGATCCTCTTCGCCCGCTGAGTCCCCACCGCGCCACCACCGGTCCGGTACGTCCACGCCGACCCGGTGCGTAGTCGAAGGAGCCCCGACATCACCACACCGCCGAACGCCACGCCACCGAGCGCCACGAGCGCCATGTCACCGAGCGCCACGCCCCCGAGCGCCCCACCGCCGAACGCCACGCCCCCGAGCGCCACGGCACCGACTTCCCTGCGGTCGGACACCACGCTGTCGATCGACCCGGCGACCGACGGACCCGACTGGCCGCAGTGCGACCACCACGGCGCCACGGGCCGGTGCCGCGGCCGCAGGACCGGGCCCCATACGGCGTGCCTGGCGCACGTCGACGCCGCCCAGCGCGCCGCGCACCTCGCCGCGCTGTCCCCCGGCGCGGACCTGGACCACCGGGGCACGCCCTTCACCCAGAGCCTCCTGGACGACGTTCTCGCCGCCCTGCGGGACCCGGTGACCGGCCGGCACCTCGTGGGGCGGGCCGAGTTCGACGAGGCGCAGTTCGGTGGAGACGTGCTGTTCGACGAGGTCGACTTCACCGGCGTGGCGTCCTTCGGGAGAGCGCGCTTCGACGGAGGCGTCCGCTTCCGTGCGACCTGCTTCGGGGCGGACGCCCGCTTCGGGGAGATGGTGGTCGCGGAAGACGCCTGGTTCGACGGTTCGGACCTGCGTGCCGGGGTCTGGTTCCGTCGGGCCACCGTCGGTGCCGCCCTGCGGTTCCAGGTCGAGGAGGTCGGCGGCCGCGCCGTCTTCGACGGGCTGACCACCGGCGGGAACGCCGAGTTCACCGGCGTCGGATTCCGGGAACTGGCCGGTTTCACCGGGGTGGCCATCGCGGGCGAAGCCTGGTTCGACGGGGCGGAGTTCGACGACGAGGTCTCGTTCGCCAGGGCGGGCATCGCCGGGAAGGCGTGGTTCGACGGGGCGGTGTTCCTGCGGCCCGCCGACTTCGGCGGGGCCACGATGGGGCAGGACGTCTCCTTCGGCGACGCGCGCTTCGAGCGCGGCGCGGGGTTCCGCGAAGTGACGATCGGGGGAGACACGGAGTTCCACCGAACGGACATCCAGGGTGACGTCGACTTCCGGAAGGCGACCTTCCTGCGCACGGCTCGGCTGGGCCCTCTGGTCTTCGCGGGACTGCTCGACCTCTCCGAGGCCACGTTCCAGTCCGCGGTGACGATAGAGGCGGCGGCGAAGCGCCTGCGCTGCCGGCGGACACGGTGGGCATCGACGGCTGCGCTGCGGCTCCGCCACGCCGACGTGGACTTCGAGGACGCCGTCCTGGAGTTCCCGGTGAGCGTCGCGGGACGCTCCCGGCCGTTCGTCACGGACGACGGCACACAGCCGGACGAGACCGGTCTCACCGCCCCGCGGGTACGCGTCACCTCCCTCCGGGGCACCGACGCCGCCCACCTGCTGCTCGCGGACGTCGACCTGACCGACTGCCTCTTCGTGGAGACCGTGCACCTCGACCAGCTGAGACTGGAAGGGCACTGCCCCCTGCCCGAAGTCCCCGCGGGGATACGTCTCCGCCGATGGCCGCCCGTCCGCTGGACCCGCCGAAGGACCCTGATCGAGGAACACCACTGGCGTGCCGCCGGGCGGCACGCGGGCGGCTGGAACTCGGCCCCCACGGGCACCGATGTACGGGAACCCGCGGCCCTGGCTCCGGTCTACCGCCGGCTGCGGAAGGCGCTCGAAGACGGCAGGAACGAGCCGGGAGCGGCCGACTTCTACTACGGCGAGATGGAGATGCGGCGCCACGACCGCCGTTCGCCCCGGGGCGAACGGGCCCTCCTGTTGCTGTACTGGGCGGCCTCCGGGTACGGACTGCGGGCGACGCGCGCCGTCGGCTGGCTGCTCCTCGCCATGACCGCGACCGTGCTGGCGATGATGGTGTGGGGCGTACCGAAGGACGATCCCCGGCCGCGGAGCACCGGGCAGGTCACCGGCACCGGTTTCACCCTGACCACGGACAAGGCGGAGCCGGTCAACCCGGAAGGTCCGTACAGCCGGCGCCTGTCGGACGAACGGTTCGAGAAGGCCCTGAGGGTGGTCATCAACTCCGTCGTCTTCCGGTCCTCCGGCCAGGACCTGACCACGGCCGGAACGTACATCGAGATGGGTTCCCGCATCCTCGAACCCGCTCTGATCGGCCTCACGGTGCTCGCGGTCCGCAGCCGTGTGAAGCGATAGCGACGGAGGTGTGCGGGGGGTGACGAGGGATGGAGCAGGCGGGCGGTGAGCACGGCTGCGGTGTCAGTGCGCTGGGCTATTCTTCCGGCCACCGCACACCGACTGTAGGGATCCCGAGAATTGACCGGCCTGTCTGCTTTCCCGCTGCCCTTCCACGCTGCCCGTTCCCGTGCTCTGACGTTCGCGACACCCCGAACGCTGCGGGAACTCCAGATGATCCAGTGCAGCGCGCACATCCGGGCGAAGCCGGGGTGGTTCGAGAAGATGCACGATCCCGAGATCGTCGCCAGGTGGACGGCGGAAGCGGTCGCCCAGGGCCTCACCGAAGCGCAGGTCCGCTACGTGCTCGCCGAGCTCGCGCACTACGCCGCGCTGCGTGACGGACGCACCGGCATCGAGGTGTCCGCCGTCGACGGCGTGTGGCACTCGGACACGCTCGTCGACGACAAGCTCAACTCCCGGCTGAGCGAGGCCGTTCGTGTTCTGGAGGAGGTCCCCGAAGCGGAACGGGACTGGCATCCGGGATCCGGCGGGCAGGTGCTGGATCTGGTGCACCCCTCGCTGTTCTGCCTGGTGAGGGAGGCGAGCGTTGCGCCCGATCGGGCTTGGCAGAACCCGACGAGCGAGTACTCGAAGTACGAGTTCTCGGAGAAGTTCCAGTGGCTGCCGACGGACGTCGACGTCAGCGACGAGGGCGATGTCGCCTTCCGTTCGTACGTCAACAACGTCCACCCCGAGCGGCATCACGAACTGGCCTCCGTCCTGCCGGACTTGTTCGCGCGCATGCGTCCGCTGCTGGAGAACGTGCTGACCGATCTGCGCCATCCGCGGCCGCTGCGGATCGAGGCCGATCCTTACGGGTGGTACGACTCGGAGCCGAAGTATCCGGTGAAGGCCGACTACAGCGACGAAGGGGCCTTCGCGGAGGCCGTTCATCTCTGGGGCGAGGCTCAGGACGACTGGTGGGACACCCGCCGCCCGGTCGTCCCGGACGCCCCGGACTTCACCCCGCCCGAGACGCCCGACGCATCCGCCCGGGTCGACCTGCGCGGCCGTGGTCTCCAGGTCATCGTGAAGCTCGCGACGATCCACCTCACCCCGGAGGACCCCGAGTACGCGGGCGGTTCCTGGCACGTCGAGGGGATGCTGAACGAGCGGATCGTCTCGACCGGCATCTACTACTGGGACAGCGAGAACATCACCGAGAGCCGACTGGGCTTCCGTGCGGCGCTCGACGACCCGGACTACGAGCAGAACGACGACAACGGACTGCGCGAGATCTACGGCCTGGAGAACGAGGACGCGCTGAACCAGGTGCTGGGCTCGGCGTCGACGCCGGCGGGACGCTGCCTCGCGTTCCCGAACGTCCTGCAGCACCGCGTCGGCTCGTTCCGCCTTGAGGACCCCACCCGCCCCGGGCACCGCAAGATCCTCGCGTTCTTCCTGGTCGACCCCTCGGAGAAGATCGTCTCGACGTCCGACGTGCCCCCGCAGCAGCCGTGGTCCGACACCTCGACCATGACGTGGGAGCAGGCCAAGGACTACCGCGAACAGCTCATGCAGGAGCGCAAGTTCTTCGTCGACGAACACAACGAGCAGCTCTACGAGCGGGAGTTCTCCCTCTGCGAGCACTGACCCCCTCGGTCCTGCCGGAGTCCGGCAGGACCGTACCGGGGCCTTGGGTTCCGGACGATCACGAGTGGGTGCGGGCGGTCCAATCTCGAACGTCTTTCCGTGACGGCGCAGGTCAGCGGATCGTTCGAGCTTGGACCGCCCGCGGCGTCCGCGCCCAGGGGGGCGGGGTGGAGTGCCGCGGGACCACCTCCCAACTGGCCGAACGACCAGTCGGTAGGGGCCTGCCGGGGATCACGGCCGGAAACCTGCGACCACGTGTGCGATCACCCTCCGCGTCGACAAGACTCCGGTGCGCAGCCGATCGGCTCGCATCACCCCCGTAACCCGCGAAGGGACACCCCCGTGCGCTACTTCCGTACTCTCGGCGCCACCGCGTTCGCCACCGCGACCGGTCTCGCTCTCGTCGGCGCCGCCTTCACCGGCACCGCCTCGGCGGCGCCCGAGAGCCTCTACGCTCCGTCGGCGCTCGTGATGACCATCGGCGAGGGCGAAGGCCCGTCGTCCGGCACCGTCGTCCGCGCGGTCACCCTGTCCTGCGCCCCGACCGCGTCCGGCACCCACCCCGACCCGGAAGCGGCCTGCGCGGAACTGGCCTCCGCGGACGGCGACTTCGCGAGCCTGACGGACTTACGGGAAGACCGCCCCTGTACGCGTGAGTGGAACCCGGTCACGGTCACCGGAGACGGCGTCTGGGAGGGCCGGCGCGTGAGCTGGTCGGCGACCTACGGCAACCCGTGCGAACTGCGGGCCCGCACGGCGGAGGGCGCGGTCTTCGCGTTCTGACGGAATCCGGGAAGGGTTCTCCCCGGCGACGCCCACCGGCCTCCGTGATCGTGTCCTCTCCGTGAGGGCGAGTGGTCGCTGCCTGTTCGGCAGGGGATCGTGCGCTCAAGCCACGTCCGTGTTCGAGGCGGAATAATTCATGAACACGGTGGAATGAGTCCCCCGCTTCTCGTCTGAACAGCAGCGAACGGAGAACGCTCGTGATTGTCGGAGTCCTCAAGGAAGCGCGGGCAGGTGAGAACCGCGTCGCGGCCACGCCGGCCACGATCGAACAGATCCGCAAACTGGGGTACGGCGTGGTCGTCGACCCCGGCGCGGGCGTCGCCGCCGGCTTCACCGACAGCGCCTACGAGGCAGCCGGTGCCACCCTCGGCGACGCGGCGGCGGAGGACGTGGTGCTCGGGGTCAACGCCCCGACGCCGGCCCAGCTCGACCGGGTGCGGCCGGAGGCGACGGTGATCGCCCTCTTCGCGCCGGCGTTCGACCCCGTGATGGTCGAGGAGCTGGGCCGCCGTCCCTTCACCGCCCTGTCGATGGACGCCGTGCCCCGTATCAGCCGGGCCCAGTCGATGGACGTCCTGTCGTCGATGGCGAACATCGCGGGGTACCGGGCGGTGGTGGAGGCGGCGCACGAGTTCGGGCGGTTCTTCACCGGCCAGGTGACCGCGGCGGGCAAGGTGCCCCCGGCGAGGGTGCTCGTCGCGGGCGCCGGCGTCGCCGGTCTCGCGGCGATCGGCGCCGCCGGCTCGCTCGGCGCGATCGTGCGGGCCACCGACCCGCGGCCGGAGGTCGCCGACCAGGTGCGGTCGCTGGGCGGCGAGTACCTGTCGATCGAGTCCGCCGAGGTGGAGGTCTCGAAGACCGGCTACGCCAAGGAGATGGGTGACGACTACAAGGCGCGCGAGGTGGAGCTGTACGCCGCGCAGTGCCGTGAGGCCGACATCGTCATCACCACCGCGCTGATCCCCGGCCGCCCCGCGCCGGTGCTGCTCACGGCGGAGATGGTGGCGAGCATGAAGCCGGGCTCGGTGGTCGTCGACATGGCCGCCGCGAACGGCGGCAACGTCGTGGGCACGGTGAAGGGCGAGAAGACCGTCACGGCGAACGGCGTGACGATCATCGGCTACACCGACCTGGCGGGGCGGCTGCCGGCGCAGGCCTCGCAGCTCTACGGCACCAACCTGGTGAACCTGCTGAAGCTGATGACACCGGACAAGGACGCCCGGCTGGTCCTCGACTGGGATGACCCGGTGCAGCGCTCGATCACCGTCGTCCGCAAGGGCGAGTCGGCCTGGCCGCCCCCGCCGGTCCAGGTCTCGGCGGCACCGGCCCCCGCCGCCGCGACGGCCGTGCGGGAGCCGGCCCCGAAGAAGCCGCCGATGACGGCGAAGCAGAAGTTCGGCGGGGTGGCCGTCGCCGCCCTGGCGCTGTTCCTGGCCGCCGGGTTCGCTCCGGCGGCGCTGCTGCCCCATGTGACGGTCTTCGTGCTCGCGATCGTGATCGGCTACTACGTGATCGGTCATGTGCACCACGCGCTGCACACGCCGCTGATGTCGGTGACGAACGCGATCTCGGGAATCATCGTGGTCGGCGCGCTCCTGCAGATCGGGCACGGGAGCACGGCGGTGACGGTGCTGTCGGCCGTGGCGATCCTGCTGGCCAGTATCAATGTCTTCGGCGGCTTCGCGGTGACGCGTCGCATGCTCGCGATGTTCAACCGGAGCTGACATGTCTGCGACCATCGCCGCTCAGGCGGCCTACCTCGTTGCCGCGCTGCTGTTCATCCTGGCGCTGGCAGGACTCTCCAAGCACGAGACGGCGCGCCTCGGCAACGCCTTCGGCATGCTGGGCATGGGCGTCGCGCTCGTCGCGACGGTCGTGCTCGCCGTCGACGGCGACGTCAGCACCGCCGGCCTGGGCCTGATGGGCCTCGCGATGCTGGCCGGCGCGCTGATCGGCCTCCAGCGGGCCCGCGGCGTCGAGATGACCGGCATGCCCGAACTGATCGCGCTGCTGCACTCCTTCGTCGGCCTCGCCGCCGTCCTCGTCAGCTGGAACGGCTTCCTGGAGGTCGAGAACCATCCGGACGGCCACGAGGCCCGGGCCCTGGAAGCCCTCGGCACCCTCGGGATCCACCACGGGGAGGTGTTCATCGGCCTGTTCATCGGCGCCGTGACCTTCACCGGTTCCATCGTCGCCTACCTGAAGCTCTCCGCGAAGATCAGCTCCAAGCCGCTGATGCTGCCGGGCAAGAACGCCCTGAATCTCGGCTCGCTCGGCCTGTTCGTCGCCCTGACCGCCTGGTTCGTGGTCACGCCGGAGCTGTGGCTGCTGATCACCGTGACCGTCCTGGCGCTGGCGCTCGGCTGGCACCTGGTCGCCTCGATCGGCGGCGGTGACATGCCGGTCGTCGTCTCCATGCTCAACAGCTACTCCGGCTGGGCCGCGGCGGCCTCGGGCTTCCTCCTCGGCAACGACCTGCTGATCATCACCGGCGCGCTGGTCGGCTCCTCCGGTGCCTACCTGTCCTACATCATGTGCAAGGCGATGAACCGCTCGTTCATCTCCGTGATCGCGGGCGGCTTCGGCATCGAGGCCCCGTCGGCCTCGGACGTCGACTACGGCGAGCACACGGAGATCACCGCCGCGACCGCCGCCGAACTGCTCGGGTCCGCCCGTTCCGTGGTCATCACCCCCGGCTACGGCATGGCTGTCGCCCAGGCGCAGTACCCGGTCGCGGAGCTCACCTCGAAGCTGCGCGCGAAGGGCGTCGACGTGCGGTTCGGCATCCACCCGGTGGCCGGCCGCCTCCCCGGCCACATGAACGTGCTCCTGGCCGAGGCCAAGGTGCCGTACGACATCGTGCTGGAGATGGACGAGATCAACGACGACTTCTCCGAGACGGACGTCGTCCTCGTGATCGGGGCCAACGACACGGTCAATCCGGCCGGGGCCGAGGACCCGTCGAGTCCGCTGGCAGGCATGCCGGTCCTCACCGTCTGGGAGGCGGGCAAGGTCATCGTCTTCAAGCGCTCGATGGCCTCCGGCTACGCGGGCGTGCAGAACCCGCTCTTCTTCAAGGAGAACACCTCGATGCTCTTCGGCGACGCGAAGGCCCGCGTGGAGGACATCGTCGGAGCGCTCTGACTCCGGTCCCGCCGGGGGTCCGACGCCGGCACATCGGTGAGATGACCGATGTGCCGGTCGCCGGGTCGCGGCGATAGTCCTCGGGAGATCGTTTTCGGGCGGCCGTGGAGCGCGCCCGGGTGTGAAAGGACCTTCTGTGGACACGTACGCGGATCTGGTGTTTGTCGGTGGACGGGTGGTCACGGTCGACGCGGAGTTCTCCGTCGCATCGGCCCTGGCGGTGACCGGCGGGATCATCGGTGCCGTCGGCGGGCGGGACGACATGGCGCCGTTCATCGGGCCCGCCACGCGCGTCGTCGACCTGCGGGGGGCGACGCTGCTTCCCGGGATCAACGACTCCCACCTGCACGGATGCGCCTTCGGTATGGCGAGCCCGCCGCTCTCCCTCGATGTCGCCCATCCCGCCGTGTCCTCCCTCGCGGACGTGGCCGAGGTCGTCCGCGAGGCCGTCGGACGGGCCCCGGGCGGGCAGTGGATCACCGGGCACGGCTGGGACACCGGCTATCTCGACGAGTGCGTCACCGACCCGTCGCGGCAGCCCTCGCTCCACGACCTCGACACCGTGAGCCCGGACCACCCCGTCGTCCTGTACTCCTTCTCCGGGCACGCCACCTGGGTCAACTCCAAGGCGCTGGAGCTCATCGGCATCGACCGGGACACCGTCGCGCCGCCCGGCGGGGCCATCGTCCTGGACGAGGCGGGGGAGCCGACCGGGCTGCTCCACGAGGGCGCCCAGGCCCTCGTCCAGAACGCCCTGCCGCCGCTCAGCCGCGAGGAGCGGACCGACGCGATCAGGTCGACCCTCGCCACGCTCGCCCGGCTCGGCGTGACCAGCTACACCGAGCCCGGGCTCGGCCCCGGCGGCGACGGCATCATGCGGGGCGCGCTCGGCGGGGAGACCCTCGACGTCTACCGCCGGCTGCTCGCCGACGGCGAACTGACCGCCCGCGTCGGCGTCCTGCTCCTGCCCACCGGCATGGCGAGCACCGCGGAGGAGTTCGCGAGCGGCCTCGACGCCCTCACGGCCTCCGAAAGCTCTCACGACGCCGATCCGCGCCGCCTCGCCATCCACGGCGTCAAGATCTTCGGCGACGGCATCGTCCCCAACAAGACGGCCTGGATGCACGAGCCGTACGTCGGCGGCGGCTGCGGCTCCCTCTGCGTCGGCGGCGAGACCGACGACGAACGGATCGCCGAGATCGGCGCCATGATCCGGCACGCCCACGCCGCCGGACACCAGCTCGGCGTCCACGTCACCGGCGACCGGGCCGGCGACACCGTCGTGGAGGCCTTCGCCGCCGCCGTCGCCGAGCACCCGAGGCCCGACGCCCGCCACTACGCCATCCACGGCGACTTCCTCACCGCCCACAGCATGAAGGTGCTCGCCGCGCACGACTTCGGCGTCAACATGAACCCCACCATCAAGTGGACCGTCGCCGACATGGAGGAGGAGTTCGTCGGCACCGGACGCGCCGCGTACGCGTGGCCCTACCGCGACGCCCTCGACGCCGGCGTACGCGTCGCGAGCGGCTCCGACGCTCCCGTCACCCACCCGGACTGGCGCCAGGGCGTCGCCACGATGATGCTGCGCGAGTCGAAGGCCACCGGCCGCGTCAGCGGGCCCGAGCAGCGCATCGGACTGGCGGAGGCGATCCGTACGTACACGATCGACGCGGCCTGGCAGGACTTCGCCGACGACTGGAAGGGCTCCCTGGAGCCGGGTAAGGCCGCCGACCTCTGCGTGCTCGAAGGGGACCTGCTCACCGCCGATCCGCACGACATCCCCAGGATGCCCGTCGTCCTCACCGTCGTCGACGGACGTGTCGTGCACGACACCCTGTGCGATTGACGTATTCCGGACAGATGATCATGCTGGTGGGATGGCAGCGGAACGGACCACGGCGGACATCCTGGACGCGGCCGTCCACGTCCGGGAGGCCGCCCGGAGCGCCACCAGCGGTGCGACCGGCGTCGACACGGTCCTGGCGGCCCTGTCCGAGGTGATGGAGTACGACCACGCCTCCCTGGCCCGGTGGGACCCCCTGCGCCGGTGCCACGCCACCCTGGCCGGGAGCTACCCGGACGACGCCACGGCCTACATCGAGACCCGCCTCCACCGTGACCCCGTGTTCCCCGTGCTCCGCGGCCCGGACCGGGGCGGGCTCTGGCTCAGGGACGTGCCCCGGCAGCTTCTCGACGCGTCGCCGGGCTTCCAGGAGGTGCTGAGCCCCCTCGGGATCGAGGACGGCGTGGCCCAGTGCCTGTTCGCCGCCGACGGCCGGTACGTCGGCATGCTCAACGTCAGCACCCGCGGACCACGGCGCACGCCCGATCCGGCGCGCGCCGTGGTCACCCTGCTCACCGAGTCCCTCGCCGCCGCCGTCGACGCCCGTGAGCGTCCCCGGCCGGGCGGGCTCTCGCCGCGAGAGCTCCAGGTGCTCGCCGAGCTGACCGCGGGGCGCACCAACCGGGAGATCGCCGACCGTCTCTTCATCACCCCGCGCACCGTGGGTACCCACATCGAGCACATCCTCGCCAAGCTGGATCTCCCCAACCGGGCGGCCGCCGCCGCCCGAGCCGCCGCCTGGGGAATCGAACCCTCGTACTGACGTGCTCCGCCCCGAGCGGGGATGCGCTAACCTCCCGGCTGATCGTCCGGCCGTGTGCGGCCCGAAGAGGTAGCCGGGAGAGACAGTTGACGCAGTTCGAGGACCAAGTCCCCTTCGTGGCCCGCCTGGACACCGAGGACCGGCACGCGCTCTTCCACTGCGGCGGCCACCTCGCCTTCCCCGCACGGCAGGTGCTGCTCCGCGAGCACGAGCCCTCGACCCATGTCCTCGTCATCCTCTCCGGCTGGGCCAAGGTGACCTCGGCCGCGCCCAACGGATACGAGGCACTCCTCGCGCTCCGGGGGCCCGGCGACATCGTCGGCGAACAGGCCCTCCTCAGCGGCCGGCCGCGCGGTGCCACCGTCATCGCGCTCGAACCCGTCGAGGCGCTCGCCGTCGACGCCGATCGGTTCGGCGCCCTCCTCGACGAACGGCCCTCCATCGCGCGGAAGTTGCTGGCACTGACCGCCGACCGCACGCGCGACAGCGACCGGCGGCGCGTGCAGTTCGCCTCGCTCGCCGTACAGGAGCGGCTCGCCCTGCTCCTCCTCGAACTGATCCGCACCCACGGCGAGGAGTCGGAGGACGGCGTCCAGCTCACCGCGGGGCTCAGCCAGAGCGAGCTCGCGGGCTCGGTCGGGGCCTCGCGCGAGGCCGTCGCGCGCCTGCTCAAGCAGTTACGGGAGCGGGGCATCGTACGGACAGGACGGCGCGGGATCGTCGTCGTACGACCGGACGTCCTACGGCAGATGGCGCGTGCGGGGAGCGGCTGACCGGAGCCGTCGGACCGGCCGCCGCGAGATCCGTTCTGTGTACACGGTCACATTCCGAGTGTGCTAGGTTCCGTCGCCTCGAACCCCCCTCCCCTGACATCTTCTTGATGTCCAGAAGGCCCCCCGTGGGCCGTGCAACCAGCGGAAGGCGGCCATGCGCGAGCCTGTCAACCGGACCATCCTGCTGATCGACGTCGAGCGGTTCAGTCGTCGCGACGACGTGGTGCAGGCCGTCCTGCGGCGCACCTTCAACAAGATCGTGGACCAGACGCTCGAAGCCGCCGGCGTCGAGGCCAACCAGCAGTACCGCGAAGACCGGGGCGACGGCCTGATCGCCCTGCTCAGCGGGGACGTGGCGAAGACCGCGATCCTGCGGTCGCTGCTGACCACGACCCCCGAACTCCTGCACGAGCACAATCTGTTGGCCTCGGACAGCGCCCAGATGCGGATGAGGATCGTCCTCGCCGCCGGCGAGGTCGCCCACGACCCGCACGCCGGGACGACCGGTGGACTCGTCGGCCACGACCTCAACCAGGCCTGCCGGCTGCTCGACGCGGACGTCCTGCGGTCCGCGCTCGCCGAGCGCGGGGACGAGCACTGCGTCCTCGCGGTGAGCGCACCCGTCTACGAGGGCGTGGTGCGGCACGGCCACCGAGGAGTACGGCCGGAACTCTTCCGGCGGGCGGACGTCACCGTGAAGGACGGGGTGCTGGCCGCCTGGATCCACCAGGGCGCGGCACCGGACCGGGGCCCCGAGACCGCCGGGACGACCCGGAGCGCGGAGGCTCCCGCGGACCTCCCTGCCACGGCTCCCGCGGGACCCCCTGCCGCGGCGCCCGCCGGGCTGCCTGCCACGGCGCCCGCCGAGCCCGCCGCAGTCGCTCCCGTGACGACTCCGGCCGCTGCTCCGGCTCCGGCTCCGCAGCAGCCGTCGGCCGGGGCCGTCTTCCACTTCCACGGCGGGGCGCCAGTGATCCACGGCTCCCTCGTCGGCGGCGACCAGCACGGCGTGAGCGGCGGCCAGGTCACCGGTGACGTCGTCCTCGGCGGCACCCGCGCCGAGGACGGCCCCACCGACGGGAGCCGGTCGTGACCACACCCCAGGAGCACCAGGGCGGCCCGGACGGTCAGGGGCCGTACCCCGAGTCGGCCGAGGCGGACGCGCGCACCCCGGAGGGGACCGGCGACACGGCCCCCGGTACCGAGGACCCGGCGGACGCCGAGAACGAGACGGAGTACGCCTGGGACTCCCGTCGCGACCTCTACCGGCACAGCCCCGGCATCATGCTCGGCCGCTCCGCCCGCGTCGGCGGTTCGCTGGTGGGAGGCGATCAGCACGGCGTGAGCGGCGGCCAGGTCACCGGAGACGTCATCCTCGGCGGCAGCAAGGTCGAGTACCACCTCGGCGGCGACACCGAGGAACGCTCGGGGGAGATCCCCGGCTCCGAAGTCGAGGCACTCGCACGGAACTTCGTCCACCCCGTGGGCGAGGGGGAGACGGGGACGGACCGCGAGGTCGGCCCGCCCGCCCCGGCCGACTCGGGCGCAGACGGGGGCTTACCCCACGGACCGTGGCAGCCCGGCAGCCCCTTCGCCCTCGCCCTCGCCGGACTTCGCGAACACCGCGTCGCCATCCTCTCGGGACCCGCCACCACGGGCCGCCGCGCCGCCGCCCTCATGCTGCTCCGCGCCGTCGGCTCCCGCTCCTACCGGGCCCTCGACCCGGCGCTCCCGCCGGGCCGGCTCGCCGGAGAGCTCCGCGACGCCTGCGGACACCTCGTCGCCGACTTCGTCACCACCGCCGAACGCCCCCTGCGCGAGCACCACATCCGCGCCCTCAGCGAGCGGCTCCACGCCTCCGACAGCCACCTCGTCGTGGTCGTCGGACCCCACCCGGTCGTCCACGGCAGCCTGAGCCCGGTCCCCTGGGAACCGCCGGAGCCCGCGGCCCTGCTCGCCGGACACCTCCGGCACAAGGACCTGGCAGGGCGGAGCGTCGACGAACTCCTCGCCCTCGCCGAGGTACGGGCCGTCCTCGCCCACCACCGGCCCGTCGCCGACACGGCCCGCTTCGCCGAACGCGTCGCCGGCCACGCGCGGGGAACCGTGTCCCTCGCCGAGCTCGGCGCCTTCGGCCACTACGCCGCCGAGCGCCAGGTCAGGGAGTGGTTCGACAGCGCGGACCACAGCCTGCACGACAAGGCCTTCCTCATCGCCCTCGCCACCTTCGACGAGGCGCCCTACCCCCTCACCGCCGAACTGAGCGACGTCCTCTTCGCGCTCCTCCAGCGCATCGAGAACCCCGGGGAGCCGGCCCGCATCCCCGTCTTCGGCACCTCCAGCGCCCAGCGCGTCGAGCAGGCGCTCGCCGACCGCTACCAGGAGCCGGAGGAGACCGAATGGGGCCCGGTGCTCCAGACGAAGGTGCAGTTCAGGGACAGGCTCACCGCGATCACCCTGCTGCGCGAGGTCTGGACGGGCCACCCCTCCGCCCGGCCCGCGCTCGTCGCCTGGCTCCGCCGCCTCGCCGACGACCCCCGGCCCGTCGTCCGCACCCGCGCCGCCGCCACCGCCGCCGTCATGGCCGAGGCCGACCTGCCGTCCGCGATGGCACTCCTCATCCGCTCCTGGGCGGCGGACCGCCGACTGCGTGCCCGCCTCGCGGCCGCCAACGCCCTTGCCCTCGCCCACCACTTGGGTGCCCCGCACGTCTCCAGGATCCTCGCGGAGTGGTGCGTCGCCCCCGACCACCGGCTCCGCTGGACGGCCGTACGCGGCTACGCCCTGGTCGGGGACGCCTTCCCCGAGGAGGCGCTCGCCGCGCTCACCGAGGCGGTACGGGGCCTGGAAGGCCGGGGCGGGCCCGCCAACGGCTGGTCGAACGAACGCGACGACCTCGCCCAGTCGGCCGCGGCCCTGCTGCTCGCGGCGGGACAGGAAGCGGCAGCGCGCGACGACTGGGACTCCGTCGCCCGCCTGTGGAGCGCGCTGCCGCCCCAACTCCGGGGAACCACGAGGGACTTCGTCCTGCGTGCCACGGTTCACGCCAGCGGACCCACCGACGGACCCGTGGGTACGGGACGCGCCCTGCTGCTCGACCTGTTCGCCCGGGCCGACGCGACACCCGGCACGGACGGAGCAGTCCTGCGGCACGCCCTCGCCGCCCTGTGGCGCGGTGTCCTCAACGACCCCGTGTGCTCGGCCTCCGGACTCAACACCCTGCGTCAATGGGTCCGCGCCGCCGAGGACGACCGGGGGGCCGAGGCCGCGCTGGCCGAGCTGCTGCCCCTGCTCGCGGTCTCCACCGAGGACCACAAGCGGCTCGTCTACCTGCTGGAGAACCTGCGGAGCGCGGGCGAATCGGCCGCGCCCTCCGTCGCCCTCCGGCTGCGCGCACTCGTCCTGGTGTCGGCGCCGCCGCTCGCGGACGCCCATGCCCGGCGTACGTCCCCGGCGTAGTTCCCGGCGCGGATCACCGGCGCGGTTCCCGGGCGTCGGATCCCCTGCGCGGTTCCCGGGCGTCGGATCCCCTGCGCGGTTCCCGGGCGTCGGATCCCCTGCGCGGTTCCCGGGCGTCGGATCCCCTGCGCGGTTCCCGGGCGTCGGATCCCCTGCGCGGTTCCCGGGCGTCGGATCCCCTGCACGACCCGCCGCGTACACCACCGCCGTAAACCCCCGGCGTGCGCCTCGTGCGCACGCCACCAGAACGGTCCCAAGGAGCCAAGTCACCATGATGAGCCAGCCGCCCCAGTGGCAGCAGGACGCGAACCGCCACACCGCGCTCGTCGACCCGGTGGTCACGATCCAGGAGCTGTCCCGCTTCAAGCCGCTGCGCGCCACGCGCATCGACCACGCCCTCGTCTTCACGACGGCCCAGGGAAGCCGCGACACCTATCTGCCGCCGAGCCGGCCGAGCCGCACCGAGCTCGCCACCAAGCGCTGGACCAGCGTGTACGAGGTGGACATGGGCCGGCACGAGGCCGCCACCCTCCTCGCCGTCCCCAGCCGGCGCGACGCCTTCCTGTTCGAGGTGACGCTGAGCTGCACCTGGCAGGTCGTCGACCCGGCCGCCTTCGTGGCGAGCGGCGAGCGGAACGTCCCGGCCATGGTCCAGCGCCTCGTCGAGGACTCCGTCCGGCCTGTCCTCCGGGGCTTCGACATGGAGGACAGCGCGGCGGCCGAGTCCCACGCCCGCAAGGCCGTCGAGGCCGCCGGGCCGCTGGGCGTACGCGCCGGACTCGACGTCCGCTGCGGCCTCCAGATCCGGCGGGACGAGGCGGCCCTCGAACAGGAACGCCAGATGCGCGAGATCGCGTTCGCACGCGAGAAGCTCGAACCGCAGCACGCCCTGCTCATGCGGGAGGACGAACTGGCCGCGGAGCGCGCGCTCGTCCAGGGCCGGCAGCAGCACCGCATCGACTTCCAGCAGCAGGAGCTCGACCACGAGCGCAGCCTCGCCCGCGGGCAGCAGGAGCTGGAGCTCCAGGAGATCGAGGCCAAGAAGATCGAGTACTACGCCTACTACCTGGAGCGCGGCGGCCCGGCCGCGATGGCCTTCCAGCTGGCCCGGCACCCCGAGGACGCCCGGCTCGTGATGGAGAACCTGCGCCAGGACCAGTTGCTGGCGATGAAGAACCAGCTGACGGTCGCCATCCAGGCGCTCGGCGGCGGGCCGGGCGGGCTGGAGGAACACCAGATGGACGAGCCCCGCCGGCTCGCGGCGAACGTCATCAAGGAGGTCCTCGGGGCGAAGCTGTCCCCGGGCCCGGTGCTGCCACAGCCCGCGGTCGACGCGGCGGCGGTCGAGGGAGCCGGGGCCCCGGCCGACGCCCCCGTCGAGGACCTGGTGCCCGGGGCGCCCGACACCGCGGCGGCCCCGCCCCCGCCGGAGGACGGGCCGGTCTTCGGCTACCGCACGCCTCCGCAGCCGCCCCGATGAGTACGCCCGCTCCCGAAGGGGGCACCGCGGCGGCGCCGCGGGCCGCGGACCTGTCACCGGGCGCGGCCGAGCGGCTCCTGGGCGAACTCCGGCAGGAGGCCGTCCGCGCCGACACCAAGGGCTCCATCCTGGTGGCGGCGCAGGGCATGGCCGCCGCGGCGCTCGTCGGCGTGCTCGCCGCGCGCGGCTGGCACCCCACCGACCTCTCGGGTTTCGGCCAGGTGCTGTGGTGGGCCGGGGCCGCGTGCTTCCTCGTCTCGCTCACCGCCCTGCTCATGGCCGTCGTACCCCGCTACCGGACCGTCGGCTGGCAGCCCGGCGACCCCCTCACCCACTTCGCGGACATCCGGGGCGCGGCGCGCCACGGACAGGAGGTCCTGGAGGAGGCGCTGCGGGACACCGACCGTGCGCCGAGGGCCGCCGTCATCGCCTCGCTCATGGAGAACAGCCGGATCGTCTCGATCAAGTACGACTGGCTGCGGGTGGGCATCGCCGGGTTCACGGTCGCCCTGGTGCTGCTGCCCGGCGCGCTGCTTGCCGGCTGACACGGCGCGGCCACCGCGCGGGCGGACGCCGCCGCCGACGATTCGTCACGCACAACCGTCAGGAGACACTTCGCCATGTCCGACCACGAGGACGTCCCGCCCCCGCCGTACCCGGGGGAGGACGCCCCGCCACCGCCCTACCCGGGAGGCCAGGCCCCGCCCCCGTACCCGGGAGGACAGCTCCCGCCCCCGTACCCGGGAGGCCAGGCCCCGCCCCCGTACCCGGGCGAGGGGGAGACATCCCCGCCTCACCCGGGTGAGACCCCGGCACCGCCCACGCCGCCGGCGCACCCGGCGGCCCCCGCGTACCCGGGGGACGACGACGGCGCGCCCACGTACCCGGGCGCCGCGGCCCCCGCGTACCCAGGCGAACCTGAACCCCCCGCGTACCCGGGCGAGTCGACGCCCATCACTTTTGAGGACGTTCCTCCCGCGTACCCCGCTGAGATCCCTCCGCCCGCCTATCCCAGTGAGATCCCTCCGCCTGCCTACCCCAGCGAGATCCCTGCCCCCACCTACCCGGGCGACGCCGCGCCCCCCACCTACCCGGGCGACGCCGCGCCCCCCGCCTACCCGGGCGACGCCGCGCCCCCCGCCTACCCGGGCGACGCCGCGCCCCCCGCCTACCCGGGCGACGCCGCGCCCCCCGCCTACCCGGGCGACGCCGCGCCCTCCGTCTATCCGGGCGAGGCCCTCTCGGTCTCCCCGCAGGACGCCTCGCCCGCGTACCCCGAGGCGGTCTCGTCCTCCGTCCTCGCGGGCGTCGCCGAGCCCTCGTACCCCGGGGACGTGCAGACCGTCTTACGGGACGAGGCGCCGCCGGCGTACGCCGCCGAGGGGGCGGTGTCCGCGGTGCCCGGGCCCCGGTCCGGGGGTGACGTGGTGCCCGCCGACTCCCATGACGACCTGGCCCTGGACCACGGTCGCCGGATGGTGAAGTCTGTCCAACGGGGGATGGACGGTGCCGCGTTGTCCCATCTTCTGGTGACCGTTCCCATCGGGGTCATCAGCCTGGGTGTCGTCGCCTTCCTGTCCGCCCTGGTCAACCCCGTCCTCGCGGTGGTCGTGCCGGTGGTCTGGCTGTTCTCCGGTCCGCTGGTCTTCCACCGCAAGGTCGAATCGGCCATCGCCCGGCGCCTGTTCGGCATGCGCAGGCCCACCCCCGAGGAGGCGCAGCGGCTCGACCTGGTGTGGGAGCAGGTGACGCGGCGCGCGGGCGTGGACCGGGAGACGTACGAGCTCTGGATCCAGGAGCGCACCGAGCTCAACGCCACGGCCGCCGCCGGGCACATCGTCGCCGTCACGCGGCACGCGATGGACCGCCTGCCCAACTCCCGTCTCGGTGCCGTGCTCGCGCACGAGCTCGGCCACCACGTGGGCGGTCACACCTGGGCGGCGATGCTGGCCGACTGGTACGCCCTGCCCGCGCGGGCCGCCGGGCGGGCCATCGTCGTACTGCTCTTCGTCCTCTTCCGGACGAAGCACTGGGCCGGCATCGCCTGCGGGGGCTGCCTCACCCTGATGATCGTGCAGTTCCTCTTCGTCTTCACCTTCGTCCAGGGGAACTGGTGGTTCGTCCTTCCCGTGGCGGCTGCTCCGCTGCTCGTCGCCTGGCTCCACCGCCGGGCCGAGTTCAAGGCCGACGCGTACGCCGTGGGGCTCGGATTCGGTCAGGCACTGGAGACGGTCCTCGTGGAAGAGGCCCAGTCGGCGGCGCCGCCGCCGGGCCTTCCGCCGCAGATGCCCCCGCAGCAGCAGCACCCGGGGCAGCAGTACCCCGGGCAGTACCTCCCGCCGCAGTCGTATCCCGGCCGGCCGCATCCCACACCGCCGGGGGCCGAGGCCGACAGGGCCGCGAAGGGCCGGGGCATCGCGGCCAGGGCCGCGCACACGAACACCGAGGCGCGCCTGCGGAACGTGCGGCTCGTCATGTCGCAGCAGGTCCGACGCTCGGCCCCGTAGGCCACGGGGGCTCAGCCCAGCTGGATGTCGTCGCCCGCGTGCGCCACGCGCAGGAGCGCCGTCGTGATCACGGCGGCCTCCTCGTCCGTGAGGTACCGGCCGAAGTGTTCCCGGATGCCCCGCATATAGGCGGGTGCGGTCGCACGCAGGGCCGACCGGCCCTCGTCGGTGATGACCGCCCAGGTCACGCGCTTGTCCGTGGCGTCGGGCTCCTTGGTCACCAGGCCGGAGCGGGCCATCTCGTCGACGAGCCGGCTCACTCGCGTCCTGCTGAGCACCACGCGCTCGGCGACCTCCTGCATGCGCAGGCCCTGCTCGCCCGCGCCGCGGAGCTCCAGGAGCACGTCGTACCAAGTGAGCGGAATCCGGCCGTTGCGCTGCACATCGCTCTCGATGGCGCGCACGGCGGCGTTGTGGGCCAGCAGCAGGGCTCGCCACGCTTCGACCCGGTACTCACCTTCTCTCATGACCATGACGAGAAGTATAGCTTGTGTGCGCACGCACGGACTATTAGAGTGTGTGCAGACGCACGGACTATTTCCTCATTGAAGGAGAACAGCCATGGCTCAGCGGATCTCGCGTGACGAGCTCAAGAAGAAGATCGACGAGAACCTGGTGACGGTGCTCGAAGCCCTGCCGGCGCAGTACTACAACGACAAGCACCTGCCCGGAGCGCTCAACCTGCCGCACGACCAGGTGGACGAGCTCGCCCCGGCCCTGCTGCCGAACAAGGACGCCGAGATCGCCGTCTACTGCGCCAACAGCCCCTGCCCCAACTCGGGCATCGCGGCCGACCGTCTGGTCGAGCTGGGCTACACCAACGTGTACGAGTACTACGAGGGCAAGGACGACTGGGTCGAGGCGGGTCTGCCGACCGAGTCCGTCGCCTGACCGAAGGAGCGCATGGACATGACCACTGCACCGACCCGTACCGTCGACGGCGTGGAACTGCCCGCCGCCGGCTCGTGGAAGATCGACCCCGGTCACGCCGAGGTCGGCTTCGTCGGGCGTCACTTCATGCTGACGAAGGTCCGCGGGCGCTTCACCGGAGTCGAGGCCACCCTCGTCATCGGTGAGCGGCCGGAGGACAGCAAGGTCGCCGCGGTCATCGACGTGGCCAGCGTCGACAGCGGTGACGCCACGCGCGACGATCACCTGCGCTCCGCCGACCTCTTCGACGTGGAGAAGTACCCGAAGGCCACCTTCGCGTCCACCTCGGTGACGTGGGACGGCAAGCGGGGCACGCTCGTCGGGGACCTGACCATCAAGGACGTCACCCGCCCGGTGACGCTCGCGGTGGACTACCTCGGCTACGCGCGCGACCCGTGGGGCAACGACCGTACGGTCTTCTCCGCCCACGGCAAGGTCAACCGTGAAGACTGGGGCCTGACCTGGAACATGGTCCTGGAGTCCGGCGGCATCCTCGTCTCCAAGGAGATCGAGCTGTCCCTCGAGTTCGAGGCGATCAGGGAGAGCTGACCCGCTCTCGCGAGGGGCCCCGGTGCGGTGTGCACGCCGCACCGGGGGTTCCTTCGTCATGCCCCGGCGACCCCGGCGTGCCCCGGCGTACCCCCGTGGACTCCGGGTGCCCGGGCGCGCGCAAGCGTGCGCGGTGTGCCCCGGCGCAGCGGTGTGCGCCGGGGTGTTCGCGCGCCTGCGTAGGCCCGGGCCGCGCCGCCGTGGTGCCCTGTCAGTCGGCGATGACTCGTTTCACCAGCGTGAGCAGCGTGCCCCTGATGCGATCGGGCGTGAACTGCCCCTGGCGCAGGGCGTGCTGGAGGTCGGAGTCCAGCGGTGCGAGCAGCAGGTGGGCCGTGCAGTCGGCGTCGAGGTCGGGGCAGGCCTCCCGGAGCATCAGTGCCAGGTGGACGCGCCAGAAGCCGTACGAACCTATCCGGTAGCGCGCGCCCGGCGCGGCCGTCTCGGAGAGCCTCAGCAGCTCCAGGTTGTCGTCCACGAGGTCCAGGTACGCGTCGAAGAACGCCAGGATCCGGTCACGGGCCGGCGCGTCGGGGCCCAGCGGGGGCGGGTCGAAGAGGATGCGCTCCTGGAGCCGGCTGTCCTGGGTGTCGAGCAGGGCGGCGGCGAGCCCCGCCTTGCTCCCGAACCTGCGGAAGAGCGTGCCCTTGCCCACGCCCGCCTCCGCCGCGATGCGGTCCATGGACACGCTCTCGACCCCATGGGTGTCGAAGAGCTCCTGGGCCGCGGCCAGGATGCGGAGTCGGTTGCGTGCGGCGTCGGACCGCTCGGACGGCGGTTCGGGGGCGGCGAGGGGACAGCTGTCCGGCGAAACGTGCTGCACCTGGGGGCCTCTCGGTTCACGCTCCGTGGGGGGTCCCGGTGGGGGGCCGGGTGGCGTCTGCGCAGTTTACGGGCAGGGGCCTCGATGCGGCCCTCGGTGGCCGCGACGCGCCCTCCCCCGGATCGCTTGTCCCGTCACCGCCGCATGTGGCAGAGTCGCCCCCAATCGGACCGCAGTCCGTTTACGGGGGAGATACATGTCTGGAACCGAGTTCCGATATTGCATCGCAGCCGACGATGAGCGCCTCGGCCACTGTCCGTAGAGGCAGTCCCCCCACCGTCCGACCGAGACGGTCTTCCGTGTGCCCCGGGGGCGCGGCTCGCCGCGGCGGCCCCCGGAACACGTAGCAAAAGACGAGCAAAATCCGTGACGCCCACACGTCACGCCGGCACTTCCGCACGCGCTCACCCGTATGCCGTTCGCATGGAGGAACCATGACCGCGCACGCCGGCACGACCCTGAGCAGCCAGGAACTCCTCGACCTGACGCAGCACGAGATCCAGGCCCTGCTCACCGAGTTCAACCTCGCAGACGCCCACACCCACCAGCGCCAGTCCGCCGCCCAGCACAAGATCGTCGAGCGGCTGCCCGAGCTCTGGTACGAGGCGGAAGAGGGTCTCCAGGCCACCTACGAGCAGCGGTTCGTCGAGGCGTTCTTCCGCCTCCACCGCCAGCCCACGGCGCTCGCCAAGAACAAGACGCTCCTGTCCTACGCGGCCTCCATCTCCACGATGGTCGTGGCGATGTACCTCAAGCAGCAGCGCATGGCCGTGACCCTCGTCGAACCGTGCTTCGACAACCTGCACGACGTCCTGTCGAACATGGGCGTCCCGCTGTACCCCGTCGAGGAGTCGGCGCTGCACGACCCCGACCGGATCTACGCCGAGCTCAAGCGCCGGGTCCGCACCGACGCGCTCTTCCTCGTCGACCCCAACAACCCCACGGGGTTCAGCCTGATGCACTCCGGGCGCAAGGGCTTCGAGGAGGTCGTCCGCTTCTGCAAGGACCACAACAAGCTGCTCATCATCGACTTCTGCTTCGCCTCGTTCACCCTCTACGACCCCGAGCTCGCGCGGTTCGACGTATACGAACTGCTCGAGGAGTCCGGGGTGCGGTACCTGGCCATCGAGGACACCGGGAAGACCTGGCCCGTGCAGGACGCGAAGGCGGCCATGCTGACGGCCAGCGACGACATCAAGGAGGAGGTGTACAACCTCCACACCAGCGTCCTGCTGAACGTCTCGCCCTTCGTCCTCAACATGCTGACCCAGTACGTGGAGAACTCGGAGGCCGACGACCTCGCCTCGATCCGCGACGTCCTCGACGTCAACCGGGCGGCCGTCAAGGAGGCCCTCCAGGGCACGATCCTCGAATACCAGGAGCCGATCGCGAAGACCAGCGTGGCCTGGGCCAGGATCCAGCATCCCGACCTCACCGCGACCGAACTCCAGCGTGAGCTGCGGGAGGTGGGCGTGTACGTCCTGCCGGGGCGGTTCTTCTACTGGAGCCAGCCGGGCCGCGGCGAGCCGTTCGTCCGGATGGCCCTCGCACGCGAGCCCGAGATGTTCGCCGGTGCCATGAAGCGCCTGCGGGAGGTGCTGGACCGCCATGAGCGCTGACGACATCGGCACCGGCCGGGACGTCTTCATCGACGCGGCGCTCTTCCTCGGCATGCACAGCGCCGACGACACCGTGCGCGTCGCCGCCAAGGCCTTCTTCGTGCGGCACCTCGACGGGCGCGTCGTGATGAGCCTGGAGCAGGTCGGCCGCTGCGACGACGTGATCTGGGGATACTCGCGCGAACTCCAGGACCTCTACTACCCGTTCATGGACCACCTCCACACGGTCATGGACATCAGCCGGGAGGGGTACGACCGGGCGGACGTCCGGCTGGCCCTCTCCGACACCGGAACTCCCCCGTGGCTGCCCTTCACCGACCGCATGCTGCTCGGTCAGGTGATCAACCGGAAGGGGCTGCTGCACACCGTCGGCGGCCGGTCGGAAGCCTTCGACGGGCTGCCCGTCCGGGCCGTGGCCGACTGGCCGGCCGGCCAGCCGGAACCCTCCTTCCCCGAGCCGCTGGAGCGGCTCTACCGTGAATCGCTCGCACTGCGCCTGCCCGTCGGGCCCGGCGCCCTGTCCGAGGGAGTCTGAGATGAACCAGGGAGTGATCGCGGCCCTGGTGACACCCTTCTCGGAGACCGGCGAGGTCTCGGAGAGCGGGGTCGCCCGGCTGCTCGACACCCTCCGCCCGCACGTCGACGCGCTGCTGCCGAACCTCAGCACCGGCGAAGGGCGCCGACTCACGGACCGCCAGTGGGAGGACATGCTCCGGGCCACCGTGAGGCACGCCGGCGAACTGCCCGTCCTCGCGGGCGTCCTGCGGCCCACCACGGAGCAGGTGCTCGAACGGGCCCGGGTGGCGGCCGACCTCGGCGCCCATGGACTGGTCGCGACCAGTCAGTACGGCGCCGGAGTCACCCAGGCCGAGATCTACCGCCACTTCGCGGACCTCGCCGAGCAGAGCGGCCTGCCCGTGGTCGTCTACCACGGCACCGAAGTATCCGGAAACGCCGCCGACTTCGACACGCTGCTCCGGATCTGCGAACTGCCCTCGGTCGTGGGCGTCAAGGACTCCTCAGGCAGCGCCGACTTCACCCGGCGGCTCGTCGAGGCCCGCCCCGGCGCGCGCGTCCTCGCCGGCCTCGAACACCTGCTGCTCGAATCCGGCCCCGTCGACGGCTACGTGGTCGCCCTCGCCAACGTCGAACCGGCCCTGTGTGCCGACCTGTTCGCCGGTCGCCTGGCCGACCCGGAAGGCTCCCTCGCCGAGGCCTGCGAGCGCTACGGCCTGGAGAAGGACGACTGGTACCGCTGGGTCAAGAACGAGCTGTACCGCCGCGGCGTGCTGGAGACCGACAGGACCGCGGACACCGGGGAGCTGCCATCATGACCTTCGCGACGAGCACCACGGTCCCCACCCCCCGGACCGTCGGCGCGGAGCAGGAGCCGGAGCCGCAGTCCGTGCACCGGGAGCTGTTCCGCCACAACCGCGGGCTCCTGGACTCCCGGCTGCTCGCCCGGGTCGAGGAGATCGAGCGGGGCTGGATCGTCCCCCTCGTGGACTCCCTCGACTCCACCGGCGAACCCGTCCCCGACCGGGCCGCCTGGCAGCGGCTCCTCGACGGCCTGCTGGCGGACGAGCGGGCGGGCAGTCCGTCCGGCGAGTACCTCGCCGACCACGCCGACAGGGAGGAATTCACTTTCGTGGTAAGGGAGTTCGCGCTCGACGGGCTCACCGAGGCGCAGAACTTCTTCCCGGCCGTACCCCGGCTCCCCATCAAGGCCCAGATGGCCGTGATGCGGGTCCTGATCGACGAGTTCGGCTGCGGCAACCTCCAGCAGGCGCACTCCCAGCTCTACCGACTGCTCCTCGCCGAGCTGGACCTGCCGCAGGAGCCCGAGGGCTTCCTCGACACCACAGGGGACGAGACCTTCCAGTTCCTCAACGTCTTCTACTGGCTCACCCAACGCGCCCCGCACGTCGAGTACTTCCTCGGCGCGCTCGCCTACCTGGAGGCGTCCATCCCGGACGCCTTCACCCACCAGGCGCGGGCCTGCGAGCGGCTCGGCATCCGGCAGGGCCGCTACTACACCGAGCACCTGCACATCGACACCTTCCACATGCAGGAGATGCAGCTGGCCATCAAGGAGTACGAGACGGCCCGCGGCCTCGACCCGGCCCGGCTGTGGACCGGGGCCCGGCTCCTCTCCGCACTGATCGGCGACGCGTTCGACGCCGCCGTGGCGCGGGCCAGGGAACTCGCCGGCCGGGCGGCGGCATGACCGGCCGCGACCCCGCCGCCGAGCCGCCGTCCCTCCTCGAGCTCCCCGGTGACCGGCTGCGCGTCCGCGCGGCGGGCCAGGAGTTCGTGATCGACGCCTCCTGCCCGCACCGCAAAGGGCGCCTCGTCCACGGCTACGTGAACCCCGGCACCCTGCGCATCAGCTGTCCGCTCCACCACAGCAGCTTCGACCTGGCGACCGGCTGCGCCGTCCGCGGCCCCGGCGACGACCCGCTGACCGTGTACCGGGCGGGCGTCTGGCCCGGCTACTACGGCTCCGAGCAGGTCTGGCTCCCCGCATCCGAGCAACTGCTGGAATGGGGCGAGGAGTTCCACGAGCTGATGCTCGGCGACGAGCTCCGCATGACGGCCTTCAGGACCGCCATCGCCGAGTCCGTACGGCCCGGGGACGTCGTCCTCGACCTCGGCACCGGCACCGGCATCCTGGCCCGCTGGGCCCTGGAGGCCGGCGCGGCCCGGGTCTACGGGATCGACCTCAACGAGAAGGTGCTCGCCACGGCGGCCGAGCGCCTCGCCGAAGCGGGCTTCGCCGACCGCTTCGTCCCACTGTCCGGCCTCTCCTTCGATCTGGAGCTGCCCGAGCGGGTCGACATCGTGATCTCCGAGATCATGGGGAACCTCGCCGACAACGAGAACTTCTCCGCGATCCTCGACGACGCCCGCGAGCGCTTCCTGCGGCCCGGCGGCACGATGCTCCCCGGCCTGGTGGACAGCTTCCTGGTGCCGGTGGCCGCCGAGACCGCCCACGCCCAGCTCACCGGCGAGGGGCCCCGGGACGCCGGCGGGCGTGAGGCGTTCGCGGCGCTGCTCGCCGCCCGGGGCGCGCAGGGCCCCTTCTCGCTGTACTACGACACCGTCCTCCCCATCGCGGGCCACCTCGCCTCGCCCCGGCTGATCCGGCGCTACGACCCGGCGGCGCCGGCCGGCGCGGCCGGGACGGAGACCTCGTACCGCGTACCGCTGGCGTACACGGTGCAGAGGGACGGTGTGTTCACCGGCTTCAAGGGCTACTTCGTCGCCCAGCTCTCGGGGTCCGTCGCCCTCGACATCTCCGGGGACGACATCGAGGGACGCACCACGTCCGACAGCTGGAAGCACTGCTACCTGCCGGTGGAACGGCCCGTACGGGTCAGGCGGGGCGACCGCATCGCCCTGACCTTCAGCCGCCGGGGCGGTCGCGACGGCGAACCCTTCGGCCAGACCTACAGCTGGGAGGGGCAGGTCCTCTCCGGCACCCGGGTGGTGGACCGGTTCGCCCACAGCACCGGTCCCGCCACCGACTGATCCACCGCGACAGAACCGATCGAGCACGGGGGAGTACCGCAGAGATGAACAGCACCACGGCCTTACCGGCCGAGCGCCACGGGGACGGCAGGCCCGTCCGGACGTACGACGTCGTCGCGCTCCACGTACCCATCGCGTACAACGAGTTCGGCGACCACGACCGCAACGGCACCCTGTACGTCCTGGCCTCGGACGCCCCGGAGCTGAGGGAGGTCGCGGCCACCTGGCCCCAGCCGTTCCCCAGCTATCTGGAGCACCCGGAGCTCGTGCCCGGACCGAACCCGCTCGCCCGCCCGCTGGTCCTGCGGGTCCGGCGCGGCGAGCGGCTGCGGGTCCGGCTGACCAACGAGCTCGCGCGACCCGCCGGCATCACCCTCCAGGGCGTCCGGTACGACGTCCGCACCATGGACGGGCTCGCGGCGGGCGCCAATCCCGACAGCAGCGTCCCGCCGGGCGGCACCCGCGTCTACGAGTGGGTGTGCGAGCACGAGGGGGTGTTCCACTTCGGGGACATGTCCGACGCACGGGGCGAGGGTTCGCAGAGCCACGGCATGGTCGGCGCGGTGGTCGTCGAGGCGCCCGAGGCCACCTGGACCGACCCGGAGACGGGAAACCCGCTCGCGACCGGCCTGTACGCGGACGTGCATCTGCCGGACCGCAGCTTCCGCGAGTTCGTGATCTTCATGATGGAGTACCCGAGCAACGACAACCCGGCGCTCCCGCCGCCGATGCCCGGCCACGGCCACGGTGGAGGGCACGGCGGAGGACACGGCGCGGCCCTCGATGGCGCCCGGCCGGCCGCCGCGGCCGGGATCTACCGGCCCGTCGCCTCCGCCACCGGCTCCCCGGCGGCCGGCCCCGGCACCTCGGACACCGTCGACGACCTGACACCCGTCAACATCGCGATGCTTCCGGTCAACCACCGCATCGAGCCCATGGAATGGCGGATGTACCGCTACCAGCAGCTCCTCGACGAGGGCCGCATCGACCCCGTGCGGGACGCGGTCCTCGGCGAGGAGGTGCACCACAGCTCCTGGCTGTTCGGCGACCCGTCCACGCCCGTCCTGCGCGGATACTCCGGCGACCCCACGGTCATCCGGCTCGTCCACGGCGGCATGCGCGACACCCACGTCTTCCACACCCACCTGCACCAGTGGCGGCTGCGGTCCGACGACGAGAACGCCCCGATCGTCGACTCCGTCAGCATCGGCCCGCAGGAGGCCATGACCCTCGAACTGATCGGCGGCCTCGGCTCGACGCAGGGCGCGGTCGGCGACTCCATCTGGCACTGCCACATGTACGTCCACTTCCACATGGGCATGTGGGGCATGTTCCGGATCTTCGACACCCTCCAGGACGGCACCCGTGGCTACCCCGACGGGCGGCCGATCCAGCGGCTCGTACCGCTGCCCCACCGGGAGGCCCCGCCCGTCCCCACGCCCGAACGCCCCGGATTCCCCGGCTTCCTCGCCGAGGCGGCCACCTTCCCGCAGAAGAACCCCCGGCCGCCGCGGACCCCGCTTCAGCCGCCGGGCATGGGCCGCGAGCCCACCCCGCTGGAAGCCGCCGCGTTCGTCACGGACCCGCGGCCCGGCGAGGCCTTCACCCGGGTCGGCCCGCGGGACGCGCCGGTACGCCGCTACGACCTGGTCGTCACCAACGGCACCCTGCACTACCACGGCGACCCGGCCGACGAGCACGCCGCGACCTGGCACGACCACAACGCCCACTTCTACGTCCTCGCCGAGGAGATCGAGGAAGCGGGCGGCCTCGCCGAGTTCAAGCGCCAACTGGCCAAGGGCGAGAGGACCCTCGAACCGCTGGTCATCCGGGCCAACAAGGGAGAGGTGCTCGAACTCACCCTGACCAACTCCCTGCCGGCCGGGCCCCAGAAGGAATCCGCCTTCGACCCCAAGCTCCCCTTCCAGCCCGAGTGCGGACTCCACACCCACCTCGTCAAGTACGACCCGCTCATCTCCGACGGCTCCGCCGTCGGCTGGAACTACCTGTCGGCGACCACCACCGCCGACCAGGGAGCCGAGGCGAACGACCGTTACAACTCCTGGACGTACCGCTGGTACGTGGACGAGGACTTCGGCACCGTCCTCTTCCACGACCACCTCCTCGCCAACTACCGCCAGCGGCACGGCCTGTTCGGGGCGCTCATGACCGAACCGGAGGGCGCTGTCTGGGTGTCGCCGGACGACCACGACAAGGAACTCCGGCGCGGCGCCCAGGCCGTCATCAAGACCGCCGACGGCAAGGCCCACCGCGAAATGGTCCTGGCCATCGGCGACTTCGTCCCCATGGTCACCCACGGACACGGCGACCACGGCGGCCCCATCAACCCGCCGCCGTTCCCCGGAGCCCCCGACGACCAGGGCTCGATGGGCGTCAACTACCGCAGCGCACCGCTCTCCGAGCGGGGCGGCGACCCCGCCCACTGGTTCTCCAGCACCGTCCACGGCGACCCCGGCACCCCGCTGCTCCGCGGCTACCCCGGCGAGGACCTCCGGGTCCACGTCCTCCAGGGCTCCCACGACCTCCAGCACAGCTTCACCCTCTCCGGCGCCCGCTGGCGCGAGTGGCCCGACCGCGAGGACACCGCCTGGCGCAACCAGCAGACCCTCGGCATCTCCAACGTCGCCGAACTCGCCCTCGCCCCCACCCTGGGGCCCGGCGACCACCTGTGGTCCTTCGGCGCGGGCAACGACCTGTGGCTCGGCTGCTGGGGACTGCTGCGGCTCCACGGGCGCCCGCAGGCCGACCTGCCGCCCCTGCCCGGGCGCACCCCCGACGCCCCGGCGAGGCCCCCGCGCCGCCGGGTCCGCCGGCACACCGTCCGGGCCCGCGCCGAGGTCGTCACCTACAGCCCTCTGCGCACCGACCCGTACGGCCTCGTCTTCACCGCCGACGGCGACGGCGGCCCCGAGGAGGGCCCGCTGGTCCTGCGCTGCCGGGCCGGCGAATGGGTGGAGGTCACCCTGATCAACGAGCTGGACGGGCCGCCGCCCGCCAGCCCGCTGGACCCGCGGCTGATGAACGAGGCCGACAGCGGGGCCCGGACGATCTCCGGCCGTGTCTCCCTCCACCCCACCCTGCTCGACTTCGACGTCCGCACCGACGACGGCGCCCACGTCGGCCGCAACGCCGACACCACCGTCAAGCCGGGCGCCTCCCGGACCTACCGCTGGTTCGCGGCCGAGCCGGGCGTGATGCTGCTGCGCTCCCACGCCGACGTCATCTCCCACCCGCGCCGCGGCCTGGCCGGCGTGCTCGTCGTGGAGGAGGCCGACGCCACCCCGTACGACCCCGACAGCGGCCTGGAGCGGTGGACCGGCGAGCGGGCCGTGGTCCGCAGGCCGGACGCCGAGCCCGTACGGGAACTCGTCCTGGTCTCCCAGGACGGACTGCGGCTCTACCACGACGGGGACCTGACCCAGCCGGTCACCGACCTCTTCTCGGACAGCCCCGACGACGCGGGCCAGAAGGCGTACAACTACCGCAGCGCCGCCCTGCACCCGCTGGATCCGGTGCTGTCCGACCCGGAGCCGCCCACCCCGCTGCTCACCTGCCGCGCCGGCGACCAGGTGGCCGTGCACCTGGCCGTCGCCTCGCACCGCATGCGCAACCAGGGCTTCACCGTGCACGGCCAGGTGTGGGACGCCTCGGAGACCGGCCTCGGCTGGTACGTGTCGACGCTCGGCGCCCTGGCCTCGGGAAGCACCCGGACGGTGCGCTTCCGCGCCCAGCACCCGGGCGACCACGTGTACCGCACCGGGAACCTCCACTGGGGTGTCAGTGAGGGCTGGTGGGGACTGATCCGCGTCGAGGAGGCACCGTGACCGACACGACCACCGACAGCACGGCCGCGCAGGAGCGGGGGAGGGCCGCCGACCCCCGGCTGCCCGCCGCGCCCGACACCATCGCCGTCTACACCGACCTCAACTGCTCCTTCGCGCACGTCGCCGTGCACCGCCTGCACGAGGCGCGGCGGCGCCTCGGCCTCGAAGGGCGCGTCTGGTTCGACCTGCGGGCCTTCCCCCTGGAGCTGTTCAACCGCGAGGTCAACGCCCGCCCCGGGGTGGACTCGGAGATCTCCGTCCTCGGAGCCCTGGAGCCCGAGGCCGGCTGGCGGCTGTGGCAGGGCCCCGACTGGACCTACCCGGTGACCACCCTCCCGGCGCTGGAGGCGGTCCACGCCGCCAAGGCCCAGAGCTGGCACGCCAGCGAGCAGCTCGACCGGGCCCTGCGCCGCGCCTTCTGGGCCGAGGGCCGCTGCATCTCGCAGCGCCACGTCATCCTCGACGTGGCCGAGGAGACCGGGGCGGTGGACGTGACGGCCCTCGCCGAGGCCTTCGACAGCGGCACCGCCCGCCCGGCGGTCATGGCCCAGTACGCGTCGGCGCGGGACGGGCGGGTCGACTGCAGCCCGCACCTCTTCCTGCACGACGGCACGGACAGCGCCAACCCGGGCATCCGGGCACGCTGGGTCAACGGCGACTTCGGCACCGGTTTCCCCGTCATCGACGAGGACCGCCCGGAGATCTACGAGAAGCTCCTGACCCGGGCGGCGGACCTGCTGTAGCACCGGCGGGTGCCGGCGGTCCCCCGACCCGCGACCGCCGGCACCCCCCTTTCCGCTCTCGGCTTGTCCACAGGTTCCGGCGGACGGCGCCGGGGTGTCGGCGGCGGCCGCTAGGCTTCTCGAATGGCCCCTTCCGACGAATCCGCCCAGCTCTCCGACGCCTCGGAGGTGCTCCAGCGCGTCTTCGGCTACAGCTCCTTCCGAGGGGAGCAGCAGGAGATCATCGAGCAGGTCGTCGGCGGCGGCGACGCGCTCGTCCTGATGCCGACCGGCGGCGGCAAGTCGCTCTGCTACCAGATCCCCGCGCTCGTCAGAGAGGGCACGGGAGTCGTGATCTCGCCGCTCATCGCGCTGATGCAGGACCAGGTGGACGCGCTCCGCGCCCTCGGCGTGCGGGCCGGATTCCTGAACTCGACGCAGGACCCGTACGAGCGGCAGTCCGTCGAGCAGGCCTTCCTCGCCGACGAGCTGGACCTTCTCTACCTGGCCCCCGAGCGGCTGCGCACCGAGGGCACACAGCGGCTGCTCGACCGGGGCAAGGTGTCGCTCTTCGCGATCGACGAGGCGCACTGCGTCGCCCAGTGGGGCCACGACTTCCGGCCCGATTACCTCGCGCTCTCGATGCTGCACGAGCGTTGGCCCAAGGTGCCGAGGATCGCGCTGACCGCGACGGCCACCGAGGCCACCCACGCGGAGATCGCGGCCCGCCTGGGTCTGGAGGAGGCCCGGCACTTCGTCGCCGGCTTCGACCGGCCGAACATCCAGTACCGCATCGTCGGGAAGAACAACCCCCTCAAGCAGCTCCTGGAGCTGATCAGGACCGAGCACGACGGGGATGCCGGAGTCGTCTACTGCCTCTCGCGGTCCTCGGTGGAGAAGACCGCCGCGGCCCTTGTGGAGCAGGGCATCGACGCCGTGCCGTACCACGCGGGCATGGACGCCCGCGCGCGTGCCGCGAACCAGTCCCGGTTCCTCCGCGAGGACGGCGTCGTGGTGGTCGCGACGATCGCCTTCGGCATGGGCATCGACAAGCCCGACGTGCGCTTCGTGGCCCACCTCGACCTGCCGAAGTCGGTCGAGGGCTACTACCAGGAGACCGGCCGTGCCGGCCGTGACGGCGAACCGGCCACGGCCTGGCTGGCATACGGCCTGCAGGACGTCGTCCAGCAGCGCAAGCTCATCGACGGCTCCGAGGGCGACGAGACCCACCGCCGTTCCCTCGGCATGCACCTGGACGCCATGCTCGCGCTCTGCGAGACCGTCGACTGCCGCCGCGTCCGGCTCCTCGCCTATTTCGGGCAGTCGGGCGAGCCCTGCGGCAACTGCGACACCTGCCTGACCCCGGCCGAGTCCTGGGACGGCACGGTCGCCGCGCAGAAGCTGCTGTCCACGGTGTGGCGACTGGCGAAGGAACGGCGCCAGAAGTTCGGCGCCGGCCAGATCATCGACATCCTCCAGGGCAAGAAGACGGCCAAGGTCATCCAGTTCGACCACGACGCCCTCTCGGTGTTCGGAGTCGGTTCGGACCTGGGGACCGCGGAGTGGCGCGGCGTCGTGCGCCAGCTCCTCGCCCAGGGCCTGCTCACGGTGGAGGGCGACTACGGCACGCTCGTCCTGACGGAGAACAGCGGCGAGGTGCTCGGAGGCCGGCGCACCGTCCCGATGCGCAAGGAGAAGGCGCCCGCCGCCGCGCCCCGGAAGGAATCCGGCGCACGCTCCGGGAAGAGCGCCCGCGTGCCGGTCGACCTGCCCGCCGCCGCCGTGCCGGTCTTCGAGGCCCTCCGCGCCTGGCGGGGGGCGACGGCCCGCGAGCAGGGCGTCCCGGCGTACGTCGTCTTCCACGACGCGACGCTGCGCGAGATCGCGACGCTGTTCCCCACCACGGCCGAGGAGCTGGGCACCGTCGGCGGAGTCGGCGAGGCCAAGCTCACCAAGTACGCCGAGGGCGTCCTCGCCACCCTCGCGGAATGCGGGGCCCCGGCCCCGGACCCGGACCCGGCCCAGGCGACCGGCACTGCCCCGTCCGCCGCGCCCGCCTCCGCCCCCGCGGCGCCCGCACGAGCCGGTTCCGTCGGCCGGGCCCCCGCGCCCCGCGCGGAGGCGGGTGCCTCCCGGCAGTCGCCGTACGACGACGGACCGCCGTTCGACCTGGACGAGCCGCCCGCCGACATGGACGAGTTCGAGCCGCCCTGGGACGAGTGACGACACGCCGCGGGGCCGCCCTTCGGGCGACGACGGGAATGTGACGACACCCCCTAGCCCGGTTCCCGCGCCCACGCGCCGGAACCGGGCTCACCCGCCGGGCAGTTCCTTCGCCCGGCGGGCGTAACAGAAGACGTGCTCCTCCGGGCCCGCCTTCTCGTCGTCCGGCTGGAAGACGGAGACCGCGTGGTGGAGGACGTCGAGCCCGCACTCTTCGCGGACCTGGCGCACGTACTCCTCGGCCGAGAAGCTGGAGACCCTGACCCGGCGCCCCATCCACTCGATCTCCACGTCCTCGACGTCCGCCGGGACGGTGGCCGTCACCAGATAGCCGCCGGGCGCCAGCCAGCCGGCCATCCGCCGCAGCGCGGCGGACACCTCCGCCCGGCTCATGACCAGCAGCGGGAAGAACGCGCACACGGCGTCGAAGCTGCCCTCGGGCGCCTCGAAGTCGTTGACGCCGCACTGCTCGAACCGGGCCCCCGGCACCTGGGCGCGGGCCAGCTCGACCATCGTCCGGGACACGTCGATCCCCGTCACGTCACAGCCGGACCGGACCAGCAGGTCCGCGACCGGCCGGCCGGTGCCGCTGCCGACGTCCAGGACGCGCGCCCCCTCGCCCAATCGGTCCGTGAGCCACCCGACCGCCTCCACCTGCGCCGGCAGACGCCCGAAGGCCCGCTCGTACTCGATGCCCATGCCGTCGAACAGCTCCGCCGCCGACAAGGCCCGTCCCTGCACCTCGTGTTCCCGCACGCCACTTCCCTTCGCTCGCGCCCTCGTGTCCCGCCGGACGGCCCGACACGAGGCCGTCCGGCGGACCCACTACCCTTCTGTGGCGATCCTTACCACCGGGATCGCCTGTACCGACATCGGAGGCTGTGAATGACGGGGAACGGGCGAAGGGTCCTGCGAGGGATCGCCGCGACGGTGCTCGTCGGCGTCCTGGGCGCCGGAGCCGCCGCCTGCGGCGACGACGCGGCGGACTCGGCCGGCGGCTCGCCGACGGGACTCACCGCCGTGCTCGGGACCGTGGCCGAGGCGGACGCCGGCACCGTCCTCACCTACACGGACGTGACCGCCACCCGACGGCTCGTGGAGCAGGACAAGAAGCTGTACGGCGGACTCTCCACGTACGGCATCCCCGAGGTCGCGCAGGCGGGATACGAGAAGCGCCCCCTCAAGGACACCCACGGCTTCGACGAGAACGACGTGACCACCGCGCTCGGGATCGGCTCCGACCGGTGGCGGCTCACCGGCGGCTTCGACGTCGGCGCCGTCACCGCCGGCATGAAGAAGCTCGGCTACACCGAGAGCGCGACCGACGGCGGAACGCTCCTGAAGGACCCGAAGGGCGGCCAGGTCGCCGTCTCCGCGTCCGTACGCTCCCTGTCCCTCTCGCCGGACACGCCCCCGCCCGCGCTCGCCGCACCCGAGGCGTCGGTCGCGGACGACGCCACCTACCAGGCCGTCGCCCGCTGCGTCGGCGATGCCACGTACTACGCGACCTTCTACGGCAAGGGCGGCGAGAGCCGGACGCCGGACGTCACGCTGTACGCCATCGGGGCCACAGCCGCGGCCGAGGGCACGTCGCGCGAGCGGCTCTGTGCGCTCACGGTCTCCGCCGAGGGCGCCCGGCGCACGGCCGACAGGCTGCGGACGGCCACCGGCGCCGGCGAGCGGTTCGCGGGAGCCACCGTCGACGCGGGCAGCGGCGACACCCCGATGGTCACGATGGAGTGGGCCAACGGCCCCAAGACGCTCCCCGGCGACCAGAACCGCACGATGCAGCTGCCGAAGCTGCTCATGAACGGACGGTGAGACGGAGATGACGACACTCGCGGAGGTCGACGCGCTCGCGGCCCGCGCGCACGCGGGCCAGGTCGACCTCATCGGCGTCCCGTACGTCGAGCACGTCCGGGCCGTCGCCGCCGGACTCGAACCCTTCGGCGAGGAGCTGGCGATGGCCGGACTCCTGCACGACGTCGTCGAGGACACCGACTGGACGGCCGAGCGGCTCAGGGCCGCCGGCATCCCGGACCGGGTCGTCACCCTCGTCGAAGCCGTCACCAACCGGCCGGACCTGTCCTACGAGGCCAAGCTCCACCTCATCGCGCGGGACCCCGACGCCACCCTCGTCAAGATCGCCGACAACGCGCACAACAGCCGCCAGGACCGCGCCGCGGCACTCCCGCCCGACCGGCGCGAGCGTCTCGCCGCCAAGTACCGGGGCGCGCGGGACATCCTGTGGGCGGGCGTCGACGCCGAGCGCCTCGCGACGATCCTGACCGTGGTCAACCCCGGCCTCCTGGCCGAACTGCGCGACCGGACCACCGGCGCGATGTGACCCGGCTCACGGGAACCCGCCCCGTGAGCCGGACAGACGACAGTCGTGAACACCGACACACGCGCACGGATCCGGGCCGGGGACCCCTCGGCCTTCGCCGAACTCTTCGACTCCCACGCCCGGAGCGTCTACAACCACGCCTTCCGGCTGACCGGCGACTGGTCGGTCGCCGAGGACGTCATGGCGGCGACCTACCTGGAGGCCTGGCGGCTGCGGCAGAAGGTCGACCCCGAAGGGGGCTCGCTCCGCCCCTGGCTCCTGGGCGTCGCCACCAACGTCGCCCGCAACCACTGCCGGGGCAACCGGCGCTACCGGCGGGCCGCCTCCGCCTATGCCGCGGCCGGCGCCGCCGAGGCCGCGATGCCCGACCACGCCTCCGAGGTCGCGGGCCGGCTCGACGACCGGCGCCGCATCGCGGCCACGCTGCGGGCGCTCGGCACGCTGCGCCGCACCGAACGCGAGGTGCTCGTGCTCTGCCTCTGGGAAGGCCTCGCCTACACCGAGGCCGCCGCCGCCCTCGGCGTCCCGGTCGGCACCGTCCGCTCCCGCCTCTCGCGCGCCCGCGCCAAGCTCCGTACCGGAGCCGAGGAGGAACTCGCCCGCGACATGCGGCAACCCGCCCGCGACATACGGCAACCCGCCCACGACATCAGGAAACCGGTCCCCGAAATCCGGGAACCCGACCCTCGCACCCGACAGACAACAGGTGATCGCGTGAACGCGGTCCGGCCCGCACAGGAGGGAATCCGATGAACCCCGACCCGCACGAAGCCCGTACGGCACCCCGGCACGAGGCCGGTGACCTTCCGGCGATCGAGGAGCGCGAGCTTCCTCCGGGCCGTCACCAGTTCCACAAGGAGCGCCTGATGAGCCAGATCCACGACGACCGCCGCACCCTCGCCGAGGAGCGCGCCGCGCACACCGCGCGCGCCCGCAACCCCTTCCTGCGGAAGGCGATCCTCCTGCCCGCGGTGACCGCCCTCGCGGGCGCGCTCGCGGCCGGCGCCCTCGTCCTCCTCCCGGGCGACCTCACCGGAACCGGGGAGGACCGCGCGACCGGCCCCGCCCTCACCACCCGGATCGGCGCCGTCGACCCGAAGGGAGCCCCCCGGCTCCTGGACCGCATCTCCCTGGCCGCCGCCGAGGCGGACGCTCCGAAGCCCGCCGCGGCGGGCCAGTACGTCTACATCGAATCCCGCTCCGCCGGCACGCACGTGCGGACCGACAGCGGCGTGAGCAGCCTCGTCAGCGTGCCCCTGCACACCCGGCAGGTCTGGGAGTCCCCCGACGGCAGTGACGGCTGGCTGATCGAGCCGGGCAACACCGAGCCCGAGGGCATCACCCTCGCCGGCCCCGACGAGCAGGGCAACGCCCCGAAGCCGCACCTGGGCGCACCCTCGCACGACTACCTCGCCAAGCTGCCCACCGACCCCGACGCCCTGCTGCGGAAGATCTACGAGGAGACCGAGGGTCAGGGCAGCGGCCCGGACCAGCAGGCCTTCAGCACCATCGGCGACCTGCTCGGCGAGAGCTGGCCGTCGCCCCAGCTCACCGCCGCGCTCTACCGGGCCGCCGCGAAGATCCCCGGCGTGGTGACGGTGGACAGCGCCACCGACGCCGTCGGCCGTCAGGGCGTCGCGGTCGCGCGGCTCGACGAGGCCAGCGGCGCGCGCACCGAGTGGATCTTCGACCGCAAGACCCTCACCTTCCTGGGGGAGCGTTCGGTCCAGGTCGAGGGCGACAGCGGTGAGGACGGACTGATCAAGCCCGGGACCGTGATCTCCACCCACGCGGTCCTCGTGAGGGCCTTCGTCGACGACATGAAGGTCACCCCGTAGCGGCGGCGGGGGAGCGTCCCGCGAGCCAGCCGGTGAGCTCGGCCGGCCGGTTGGTGATGATCCCGTCCACCCCGAGGGCGTCCAGCGCCTTCCAGCGGGCGGGACTGTCCACCGTCCAGACGTTCACGGCCACGCCCGCCTCGTGCAGGTCCCGGACGAGACCGGGCCGGGTGGCGAGCGCGCTGTCCGAGACGTTGTACGCCGTGAGGCCCAGGTCCTCGGCGAGCCCGACCGGGTCCGCGTCGAGGGTGGAGCGCAGCAGCCCGATGGGCAGCTCGGGCGCGAGCTCGCGGGTGAACTTCAGCGTCGGGATGTCGAAGCTCTGCACGAAGACCCGGCCGCTCATGGACTGCGCCCGGACGTCCTGGACGATCCGGGCCACCTCGGCGTGGCTGTGGCGGCCCTTGATCTCCAGGAGGAGGTTCCCGCCGCGCACGCGCAGGTCCGCCAGCTGGGCGGCCAGCGTGGGGACCCGCGCCCCGGCGTAGGCGGGGGCGAACCACGAGCCGGCGTCCAGCGCGTCGAGCCGGGCGGCGGTGAGGGAGCGGATGGGACCCGTGCCGTCCGTCGTCCGGTCGACGGTCGCGTCGTGCAGGATGTACGGCACGCCGTCGCTGCTGGGCTGGACGTCGTTCTCGATCCACCTCGCTCCGCCCCGCCTGGCGACCTCGTCGGAGACCAGGGTGTTCTCGGGGGCGGCGGAGGAGGCGCCCCGATGGGCGATGACGGTCGGCGCGGCCCGGGCGGCCGCCTGCCCGGCGGCACGGGCCACCGGATCGGCGAGGAGTGTGGAGGGAGCGGCAAGCACCAGGACGGTGGCGAGCGCCGCCGAGCCGTAGGTGACGCGTCCCGGGCGCCGGGACGGGAGGGCGGTCGATCGTCCGTCGTTCATGAACGCACAGCATAGATACGCAGGGTGACGCGCCAGGGACCACACACCGGCTCGCTCGTGACGAATCGTCAACATGCGCCGGGGCCTCACCCCCCCCATCAGCAGGTACGCCTCCCGCTCCACCGCCCCGTTCAGCATCGCCCGGCCGCGGGCGGACAGCCGGCCGTGCCAGTCGCCCGGCGCCGCCTCCCGCGGCTCGGGAATCGTGTTCGTCAAGGACATGCCGTCGCCGAAGAGCCAGGGGGTGTCTTGGGGGTGTGTCCGGGGTCCGGGGCATGCCGACGGGCCGTGCCGGTGGTCCGGCACGGCCCGTCGAGCTACCGCCTCAGTCGCTGAACGGGGCGTGGAGTTCGCCCGTCCGCGCCACCCGCCCGTACCAGAGCGCGCTGGACTTCGGGGTGCGCTCCAGCGTGTCGTAGTCCACCCGGACCGCGCCGAACCGCTTCGCGTAGCCGTACGCCCACTCGAAGTTGTCGAGCAGCGACCACAGGAAGTAGCCGCGCACGTCCACCCCGTCCGTGAGCGCGCGGTGCACGGCCTCCAGGTGCGCGTGCACATAGGCGGCGCGCTCCGGGTCGTGCACCGAGCCGTCCTCGCCGACCTCGTCCTCGTACGCGGCGCCGTTCTCGCTGATCACCAGCGGCAGGTCCGGGTAGGCGGCCGAGACCCGGCTCAGCAGGTCGTACAGTGCGCTCGCGTCGACCGGCCAGCCCATCGCGGTCCGCTCGCCGGGTGCGCGGTGGAAGGCGACGGAGTCCGCGCCGGGCCACGGCGAGTGCTCGCTGTTGCCGTGCCCGTCGTCCTGCGGCTTCTCCGCACCCTCCGCGACGTGCGAGACCAGCGTCGGCGTGTAGTAGTTGACGGCCAGCAGGTCCAGCGGCTGCCGCACGGCCGCGGTGTCGCCGTCCCGGACGAAGGACCAGTCCGTGAGGTGCGCGGTGTCGGCGAGCAGGTCCTCGGGATAGGCGCCGTCCAGCATCGGACCGAGCCAGATCCGGTTGCCGACGGCGTCGATGCGGCGGGCCGCGTCCCGGTCCTCGGCGGAGTCCGTCAGCGGGCGCACCTCGTGGAGGTTGAGGGAGACCGCGAGCTGCCGGTCCGCCGGGAGGGCGGCCCGCAGGGCCTGGACGGCGAGGCCGTGTCCGAGGTTGAGGTGGTGGGCGGCACGCAGGGAGTCGACCTGGTCCGTGCGGCCCGGGGCGTGGACCCCGGAGCCGTAGCCCAGGAAGGCGGTGCACCAGGGTTCGTTGAGCGTGGTCCACCGGGTGACCCGGTCGCCGAGGGCGTCCGCGACGATCCCGGCGTACTCGGCGAAACGCTCGGCGGTCGCCCGCTCGGGCCAGCCGCCGGCGTCCTCCAACTCCTGGGGCAGGTCCCAGTGGTAGAGCGTCAGGGCCGGCTCGATCCCGGCGGCGAGCAGCTCGTCGACGAGGGCCCGGTAGAAGTCCAGGCCCTTCTGGACGGCCGGGCCCCGCCCGGTGGGCTGGACGCGGGACCAGGAGACGGAGAACCGGTAGGCGTTCAGGCCCAGTTCGGACATGATGCCGACGTCCTCGCGGAACCGGTGGTAGTGGTCGACAGCCACGTCACCGGTGTGGCCCTCGAAGACCTTGCCGGGGGTGTGCGAGAAGGTGTCCCAGATGGACGGGGTACGGCCGTCCTCCGCCGCCGCCCCTTCGATCTGGTACGCGGCGGTGGCGGCGCCCCAGAGGAAGTCGGACGGGAACGAGCGGATGGCGGTGAGCGGCCGGGTTTCGGACGCGGTCATAGGAGAGCGCTCCCAACGCGGGTACGGGGTCGGTACGTTCGGAATGTGGGGTGCGGAGCAGGTGCGGCCGCTCAGCTCTTCACGGCGCCTGCCGTGATGCCGCCGACGATGTGCTTGCCGAGGAAGGCGAAGACGAGCAGCAGCGGCACGGTGGATATGAGGGCGCCGGTCAGGACGACGGCGTGGTCCACCGTGTGGTTGCCCGCGCCGAGGCCGGCGAGGGCCACCTGGAGGGTGGGGTTGCCGTCCTGGGTCAGTGCGATGAACGGCCAGAAGAAGTCGTTCCACGCCTGGACGAAGACGAGCATGCCGAGCACGGCCATCGCGGGCCGGGCCACGGGGAAGACCACGTGCCAGATCACCCGGAGGCTGTGCGCGCCGTCCATGCGGGCCGCCTCGACCAGCTCGACGGGCAGGGCCTCGACGAGGAACTGGCGCATGAAGAACACGCCGAAGGCGGCGACCAGCGAGGGCAGGACGACGGACTGGAGCTGGTCGAACCACCCGAGGTCGGTGATGATCTGGTACAGCGGGATGACGCTGAGCTGCGGCGGGATCGTCATCGTGGCGACCACGAGAGAGAGCAGCATGCCGCGGCCCCGGAAGGGCAGCTTGGCGAAGGCGAAGCCGGCGAGCGTGGAGAAGACGACGGTGGACGCGGCCACCAGACCGGCGACGACCGTGGTGTTGATCAGCGCCTCGCCCATGTGGACCTGGTTCCAGGCGAAGCTGAGGTTGTCCAGGAGGCGGGGGCCGGGCAGGAGCGGCGCCGGGGCCTGGACGACCCGCTCGCCGCTGTGCGAGGCGGCGACCAGGTTCCAGTACAGCGGGAAGAGCGAGACCACGGCGGCCACGGCCAGCAGGACGTAGGTCAGGGGCCCGGCGTGGTGCTGCCGTCCGGCCGACTGGCGGAAACGCCGCCCGGAACGGGGCGCCGTGTCGAGAGTGCGGGCCATGGCGTCAGCCTCCCAGCTTCTTGCGGTTGTGACGGGAGACGAGCGCCTGGACGCCGCCGACGAGCAGGAGGAGCAGCAGCATGATCCAGGCGATGGCGGAGGCCTGGCCCAGCGCGTTGTTCACCCACCCCTTCTCGTACATCAGCAGGCTCAGCGTCTGGAACTGGTTGCCGCTGCCGCCGCTGATGCCGACGCTGCCGCCGTAGAGCATCGGCTCGCCGAAGAGCTGGGTGGCGCCGATGGTGGAGACGACGACGGTGAAGAGGATGGTCGGCCGGATCGACGGGATGGTGACGCTGATGAACTGGCGCCAGCGCGAAGCCCCGTCGAGGGAGGCGGCCTCGTACAGGTCCTGGGGCACGGCCTGCATGGCGGCCAAGTAGATCAGGGCGTTGTAGCCGGTCCAGCGCCAGGTGACGATCACGGAGATCGCGATCTGCGCCGGCCACTTGGACGACTCCCAGTGGACCGGGTCGAAGCCGACCCAGCCGAGGACGGTGTTGATCATCCCGTAGTCGGTGTTGAAGAGCTGGGCGAAGACGAGGGTCGCCGCCGCGATCGACGTGGCGTACGGGGCGAGGATCGCGATCCGGAAGAAGCCGCGGCCGCGGAGCTTGTAGTTGAGCAGGTGTGCCAGGCCGAGGGCCATGAGCAGCTGGGGGACGGTCGAGATGACCCCGATGGTGAAGGTGTTGGCGAGGGCGTTCCAGAAGAACTCGCTGGTCGCGAGGTCGGTGTAGTTCTCCAGGCCCTTCCACTGCGGGTCGCCGCCGAGCTCGACCCGGTTGAGGGAGAGCCAGCCCGTGTAGATCAGCGGGAAGAGGCCGAAGGCGGCGAAGGTGAGGAAGAAGGGGGCGATGAAGACGTACGGGGTCGCCTTGATGTCCCAGCGGTAAAGGGTGCTGCGCCAGCCGGGGGAGGCGGAGCGGCGCTTCCGGGAGCCGGAGGGGGAGGGCGGTGCGGCGGGCGGCGGGGAGCCGTCGGGCCTCGCCCGAACGGAGGTGGCCACGGGGGCGTCCTTCCAGGTCGATGCGTGCGGTGGTGCGGACGGTGCCGGTCCGCCGCCCGCAGGCGGCGGCGGACCGGCAGGCGCCCCCCGCTACTGGTCGATCTTGTCGTCGACCAGCTTCTTGACGTTCTCCCAGGCCTTGGCCGGGTCGGTGCCGCGCTGCTCGATGTCGAGGATGCCGTTGTCGGTGAGGAAGGTCTTCACCTGGCCGTCCCAGCGGCTGATGACGGCGGGCTTGATCCCGGCGGCGGCGGACGAGAAGATCTTGCCGACCGGGGTCTCGCCGAAGTACGGCAGCTTGGCGTCCTGGACCGCCGAGGAGGTGAGCGTGTCCCTGGACGAGGGGATGTTGCCGTTGACCGCGAAGACCTTGGCGTGCTGCTCGGGTGCGGTCAGCCAGGCGGCGAGCTCGGCCGCCTCCTTGGTGTGCTTCCCGGACTTCGGCACGGCGAGGAAGGCGCCGCCCCAGTTCCCGGAGACCGGCGGCGTGGCGATGTCCCACTTGCCCTGGTTGGCGGGGCCGGCCTGGTCCTTGATGATGCCCGTCATCCAGCTGGGGCAGGCGACCGTGGCGAACTTGGAGTTCTTGAAGGCGGCGTTCCAGGTGCCCTTCTCGTCGAACTGGCGGAGCTTGGCGGTGAGTCCGCCCTTGCTCGCCGCGACGGCGGTGTCCCAGGCCTTCTTCACGCCGGGGCTGTTCTCCCAGTCGAGCTTGCCGCTCGCGTCGGCGTACTGGACGGGGTCGCTGGAGACCACGGCGTTGAAGAGGCCGCTCGCCGAGTCGTGGAAGGCGGTGCCGGCGGGCGCGTTCTTCTTGTAGGTGTTCCCGGCCTCGAGGAACTTGGACCAGTCGCCGGCCCACAGCTTGGCGACCGCGTCGCGCTCGGTCGGCAGCTTGGCCTTGGCGAAGAGCTCCTTGTTGTAGCAGACGGCCATCGGGCCGATGTCGGTGCCGAGGCCGATGACGCTGCCGCTCGCCGTCGTCGCCTGCTTGACCTTCCAGTCGAGGAAGGCGCCGATGTCCGCGCCGCCCTCCTTGCTCAGGTCGACCCACTTGGAGGCCATGGTCTCGCCGGTCGCCTCGGCGATGTAGCCGACCTCGACGGCCTGGATGTCGGCGAGACCGTTGTTCTGGGCGAGGCGCAGCTTCAGCGTGTCCCAGTACTTCTGGCCGTCGGAGACGTTGGTCTCCTCGATCTTGATGTTGGGGTGGGCCTTCTCGTACTCGGCGTAGAGCTTGGCGCCGGTCTTGTTGTCGTAGCCGAAGGAACCGAAGGTCCCGACCCGCAGGGTGATCTTGCCGCCGCCCTGGGCGTCGCCGCCGCCGTCGTCACTGTCGCTGCCGCAACCGGTGAGCAGGGTCGTACCGGTCACGACGACGGCGACCGCCGCGATCGCCGCACGGCGTCCGCGTCTGCTGCTGGAAGTGCGCATTCCACTCTCCTCGTCCAAAGGTGGTGCTCGTTGTGCGCCAAGAGGTCCGGCCGGCTGATCGCGGCTCGGCGGCTGCCCGCCAGGACCTGATGCAGGCTGTGTGCGCCCGATGGGAGCGCTCCCACGTCGTTGCCGGAAGGTTGCTGCCTGGCGGGTGCGGGTGTCAAGACATGAACGCGGATTCGTTACCGGAAGGTGCCTCGGGGGTTTCGTCGGGGTCACGTGGGGGCGGGGCCGTCATCTCCTGAACGCACGCGCGTGGCGCGGGAGGAGTGCGGTGAACTAGTGTGGGAGCGCTCCCATTCCTGTAGTGGTCTTGGTGGGCTGCGCGATGTCCTACGAGGGGAGTTCGGGAGTTGTGAACGGACGGCAGAACGGCAGACCGACCCTGGAGCAGGTCGCGGCCAGGGCCGGGGTCGGCCGGGGCACGGTCTCCCGGGTGATCAACGGCTCCCCCCGGGTGAGCGAACAGACCAGAACGGCCGTCGCCCGCGCCGTCGCCGAACTCGGCTACGTACCCAACCAGGCCGCCCGCGCCCTCGCGGGCAGTCGCACCGACGCCATCGCGCTCGTCATCCCCGAGGCGGAGGCCCGGCTCTTCGCCGAGCCCTACTTCCTCGACCTCATCCGCGGGGTCAGCGCCGAACTGGCGGACGCCGACAAGCAGCTGCTGCTCACCCTGGTCCGCAGCGAGCAGGAGCGCCAGCGCTTCGAGCAGTACCTCGCCGCCCAGCGCGTCGACGGAGTGCTGCTCGCCTCCGTCCACGGCGACGACCCGCTGCCCGACCGGATCCGTGAGCTCGGCCTCCCGGTCGTCATGAACGGGCGCCGCTCGGAGGCCGAGCCCGTGCCGTACGTCGACTCCGACAACATCGGGGCGGGGCGCGCGGCCGTCGCGCACCTCGTGGGCGGCGGCCGGAGCCGTATCGCGACCGTCACCGGGCCGCTCGACATGTACGTGGCCCGTGCCCGGCTCGGGGGCTACCGGGCCGGGCTCGCCGAGGCGGGGCACGCGCCGGACGAAGCGCTCGTCTCCACCGGCGACTTCACCGAGGAAGGCGGCCGGCGGGCCATGCGGCTGCTGCTCGACCGCAGGCCGGACCTGGACGCCGTCTTCGTCGCCTCCGACGTGATGGCGGCCGGCGCGCGCGGGGTGCTGCGGGAGGCGGGGCGGCGGGTGCCCGAGGACGTGGCGCTGGTGGGGGTCGACGACTCGGCGGTGGCGCGGCTGATGGATCCACCGCTGACGAGCGTGCGGCAGCCCATCGAGGAGATGGGCCGCACGATGGCGCGGATGCTGATCCGGGAGATCCAGGGAATGCCGGAGGGTGGAGGGAGCGGCGGGGGCGGGGAGGTGTCGGAGGAGCCGCGGCGGCACGTGCTGCCGACGGAGCTGATCGTGCGCGAGTCCTGCTGAGGGAAAACGGATTACTATCCGCCTGTTGACCTCAAGTGCGGTTCAGCTTTTAGCGTGACGTTCCTCGGACCACAGGCGCCCCGGACCCATGGGACCGGGGCGACCCGACAGAGGGATGACATCGATGACCACCACCACCACCGCAGCACAGACCGACGCCCAGCCGCCCGTCAACGTGGCCGTGTTGGGGCTCGGCGAGATGGGTACGGCGCTCGCGCACGCGTTCCTTGCGGGCGGGCATCCGACCGCCGTGTGGAACCGCTCGCCGGAGAAGGCCGACGCCCTGGTCGCCGGAGGGGCGGTGCGGGCCGCGACCGTCCGCGAGGCCGTCTCCGCCGCTTCGCTCGTGATCGTCAGCGTGAAGGGCGCCGCCACGGCCCGCGAGCTGCTGGAGGCGTCGGGCGACGCGCTCTCCGGCCGGACCGTCGTCAATCTGACCGACGGCACGTCGGCGGAGGCCAGGGCCGCGTCCGAGTGGACCGAGGGCCGGGGGCGCACGGTACCTGCACGGCCAGATCATGACGATCGCCCCGGGCGTCGGGGGAGCGGAGACCGTCGTCTTCTACGGAGGCTCCGCCGCCGACCACGTCCGCTTCGAGCCGGTGCTCCGGCTCATCGGCGGTCGGGGAACCCTGATCGCCGAGGACGCCGGCGTACCCGCCCTCTACGGCATGGCCGTGCACGGCACCATGTGGGGCGCGCTCAACGGATTCCTGCACGCGTCCGCTCTGCTGGCCAGTGAGGGCATCGGGACGGCGCGGTTCCTGGACGACGCCCGGGCATCCGTGTCGTCTCTCCTCGCGTCCCTCCCGTTCATCGCCGACGAGGTCGACTCCGGCGCGTACGCGACGGAGTACGGAGCACTCCGGCACCACCGGCCGTCGGTCGAGGACCTGGTCCGCGAGAGCGCGGCGCGGAACGTCGACACCGAGTTCCCCCGCTACACCCTCGGCCTGGTGGACAAGGCCCTGGCGGAGGGGCACGGCGACGACAGCTACGCGCGCCTGGTCGAGCATTTCAGGCGGTAGGACACGTGCCCGCGGCCGGCCGGGACCGGAAGGTCCGGCCGGCCGCGGATTCCCGTACGAGCGGAGCGCTCGCGTGCGAGAGGTGCTACAGCGCCGGGTGCGCGTTCTTCAGGAGCTCCTGGAACTGGGCCGAGAACCACTTGCCCGCGAGCGGGGCGTCCGGGAGCGAGCCCGACATGCTGTTCCCGTTACGGACGTTGCCGGTGTACGTCGGGTCGCACATCCGGTCGAAGCCCTTGCCCTCGTCGTTCGGGATCTCCTTGGAGGCGCCGTCGGACTCGCCCGGGGGCTTCATCCACACGTACGCGTCGATGCCGGCGGCCGGCGCCGCCTGCGGCCGTTCGCCGAGGCCCGCCCCGGACTGGTTGCACCAGTTGCCGGGGTTGATGCGCCGGTCGTAGCGTCCGCCGTTGACGTAGGTGTCGACGCTGGTGAGCGCGCCCGGGCCGGTGGGGCGCGCGGTGCCGCCCCAGCCGTTGCGGGAGGTGTCGATCAGCATGCCGAGGTTGCTGTTGAAGCCGATCGAGACCAGCTTGGCGCGCATCGCCTGGGCGTAGGACAGCTCGTCGGTGTACCGGTTCCAGTCGACCCACTTCGACTGGCGCACCGAGGTGCCGTTGACGCTGTCGTTGATGGTGAAGTGGTCCTCCTTCAGGGCGCTGTAGTTGGCGGTGTTCACGATGAAGCCGTGGACGTTCTCGACCGTCGAGCCCTCGGCCGTGGCGGCCTGCTTGAACAGCTCGGCGGAGGGGCCGAAGTTGTCGTCCCAGCCCAGCCAGCCGTGGTGTCCGGCATCGACGTAGTTGTAGACGTTGCCGATGGAGCCCAGCTTCTTGAGCGCGTAGCCGACACCGGTGATGTAGTTGCCGTTGGCCTTCATGACGTCGCAGTTGGCGGTGGCCGTCGGGCGCCCGGAGACGTTGGTGACCAGGTTGGGCAGCGAGTCGATCTCCACCGTGGTGACGATCCGCAGGCCCCCGTACTTCGGGTCGGCGAGGATCGCGGCGAGCGGGTCGATGTACTCGGTCTTGTAGCGGCCGATCTCCGTCGGGCCCAGCTCTCCGTTGGAGGCCAGCGCGGCGCAGTCGCGGCCGGGCAGGTTGTAGACGACCAGCTGGACGACGAGCTCGCCGGAGCCCTTCTGCTTCAAGGCCTCGTCGAGGTGGGCGCGCAGACCCATGGTGGTGGCGGAGCCGTTGACCGCGGCGATCCGGTCCAGCCAGATGCCGGTGGGCTGGTTGGACACCTTGGTGCCGCCAGGCTCGGCGGCGGCCTTCGCGGCCCACTCGGGGTTCACGTACACCTTGGCGCCGGCGTACGGGTTGTCGGCCTTGGTTCCCGGCGGTGTGGTGGGAGGCGTGGTCGGGGGAGTCGTGGGCGGGGTGGTCGGGGGAGTGGTCGGCGGGGTGGCGCCGTTGCAGACGACCCCGTTGAGCGTGAAGGTGGCCGGCACCGCGTTCGTACCGCTGTAGGAGCCGTTGAAGCCGAAGGAGGTGGAACCGCCCGTGGCCAGCGTCCCGTTGTAGGAGACGTTCTTGGCGGTGACGGCGGCGCCGGACTGGGTGATGGTGGCGTTCCAGCCCTGCGTGACCTGCTGGTTGCCGGCGTAGGACCATTCGAGGGTCCAGGAGGACAGCGGGTCGCCGGTGTTGGTGACGGTCACGTTGGTGCCGAAGCCGGTGCTCCACTGGTTGGTGATCTGGTAGTCCACCTTGCAGCCGGGGGCTGCGGCGCCGGCGGTGGCGGTGCCGAGGACGGTGGCGGTCGCGCCGGTGGCCGTGATGAGGCCGAGTGCGGCCAGGAGCGCGGTGCGGCTGGTGTTTCTGGTGCGGCTCATGCGGGTGGGGGTTCCTTTCCGGGGACGTGCGAGGAAGGTGCGAGGGGACTCGCGGGGGACGTCACGGGGTCAGCGCGCGCAGGTGGTCGCGCAGCCCGATGCCGAACGCGGTGGGAGTGCCGTCGTACGAACTGATCAGTGCAGGCCCGGAGTTGCAGTTCCAGGTGTTCCAGGTCCAGCCCAGGTACGAGAGACCGCGGTCGTCGAACCACTTCATGACGCGGTCGATGAACGTGTGTCCGCAGGTGTTCTCACCGATCTCGCCCGCGAGGAGAGGTGCCTCGGCGGCCACGGGGGCGAGGGTGTTGTTCCAGCACGTCTCGTCGGCGCAGGTGTTGAAGTTGTAGACGTGCCAGGCGGCGGCCAGATTGCCCGCCGGGTCAGTGGGTTTGTACGCGCGCCACTGGCTGAGGTCGTTGGAGTACGCGATGCCCGGGACGAGAACCAGGTTCTTCGCCCCCGTGGCGCGGACCGCGTCCACCAGGTCCTGCATGCCGGCGACCTCGTAGCCGATGCCGGGGCAGGTGCCGCCGTCGCGCCAGCAGGACCAGGCCTGCGTCGCGGTGGAGGTCGCCCGGTCCGGATAGGGCTCGTTGAACAGGTCGAAGACGACCCGCTTGTCGTTCTTGAAGGTGTTCGCCACCGAGGTCCAGAACGCCGGGGTGTACTGGGCGCCGGGCATCGGCTTCTGGCAGGAGGCGTGCACGTCGGCGCAGCCGGCGGAGTTGCCCGTGTACTGGCCGTGCGTCCAGTGCAGTTCGACGACCGGTGTCATGCCGTGGGCGAGGACCTTGGTCACCAGGTCCTTGACCGCGTTGACGTAGTTCGTGCCCCGGTACTCGGGCTTGATGTTGTCCAGGCCGAGCCAGCACTCCTCGTTGAGGGGGATGCGGACCGTGTTGGCCTTCCAGTCGGCGATGGCCTTGACCGAGGCGTCGTCGACGGGACCGTCGAAGAAGCCGTGGCCCTGGACGCACATGAACTCGCCGCCGGAGCGGTTGACGCCGAGGAGACGGCGGACGGCGCCGTTCTGGTCGGTGAACTTGTTTCCGGTGACGCTCAGTTCGGGCGCACCGGTGGCCGGAGTCGGCGGCGGTGAGGTCGGGGGCGTCGTCGGGTCGGTGGGAGCAGGGGTGGGAGTGGGTGTCGGCGTCGTGGCCGTCGCCGTGGGCGTCGGTGTCGGGGGCGCGCCCGTGTCGCACGGCGTGCCGTTCAGCGTGAAGGTGGTGGGTGCCGTGTTGGCGCCCGTCCAGGAGGCGATGAAGCCGCCCGTCACCTTGGCGCCCGTGCCGAGCGCCGCGTTCCAGCTCTCGTTCACGACCGTGACGGAGGCCCCGGACTGGGACCACTTGCCGCCCCAGCCCTGACTGACGACCTGGCCGGCCGGGAAGTCGAAGCCGAGGCTCCAACTGCTCAGCGCGGCACTGTTGTTGGTGACGGTGACGGCGCCCTGGTAGCCGCCGGCCCACTGGCCGGCGACCGAGTACTCCACCGTGCAGACGGATGCGGCCGCGGCTCCTGAGGCCGTACCCATGACGGCGAACGCGGTGCTCGCCATCGTGAGCGCCGCTCCTGCGAGCAGCGCGGAAAGACGTGGGGGATGTCGCATGAGCGAGTCCTCGCAGCGTGGGCACACCAATGGCGGTGCGCCGACCGGACGGATTCGCTCCCACTGGTCGGGCAGACCGTAGCGTCAACTGCCGCCAAGGAAAAGAGGGGTTGGGTAAATTTCCTCGTCATTCGGCTTCGACTCTTCGCACGTCTTGACGCCGATGCGGCCCAACTGCACAGTGGGAGCGCTCCCACTGGTTCAGGGCTTGTCCCCATGGGCCCATCCGCTCTTCGCACCCCCAACCTCCCGAGCCGCGAGGAGAACCACCCGCATGCCTCGAACACGACCACGTCGGACACTGACCGCGCTGGCCGCGGCCCTCTCCCTCCCCCTGGGTCTCACGGCCGTCGGCGCCGTCTCCACCGCCCAGGCCGCGTCCGTGCAGTGCAGCGTCGACTACAGGACCAACGACTGGGGTTCGGGCTTCACGGCCGAACTCACGCTCACCAACCGGGCGGCCGAAGCCCTCAACGGCTGGACGCTGACCTACTCCTACGCCGGCGACCAGAAGCTCACCAACGGCTGGAGCGGCAACTGGTCCCAGTCCGGCAAGAACGTCACGGTGACCAACGCGTCCTGGAACGGCACCCTCGCCGCCGGTGCCGCCACCACCACCGGCGCCCAGTTCACCTACAGCGGGGCCAATGCCGCCCCCACCTCCTTCGCGGTCAACGGCACCCCCTGCACCGGCGCCCACCAGCCGCCGGTCGCCGTCCTGACCAGCCCCACCGCGGGCGCCGTCTTCACCGCCGGCGACGCGGTCCCCCTCGCCGCCACCGCCGCCGCTGCCGACAGCGCCACCGTGAGCAAGGTGGAGTTCTACAGCGACACCACGCTCCTCGGTACGGACACGACCGCGCCGTTCGCCTTCAGCGCGGCCGGCCTCGCCGCCGGCTCCCACTCCCTCTACGCCAAGGCCTACGACAGCCTCGGCGCGTCCGCCGAGTCGGCGCCCGTCGGCATCACCGTCGCCGCGGGGGCCGCGCTCGTCGCCTCCCCGAGCCAACTCGGCGTCCGCCAGGGCGCGACCGGCACCTTCGACCTGAAGCTCTCCACCGCCCCCACCGCGAACGTCACGGTGAGTGTCGCCCGTACCTCCGGCAACGCCAACCTCACCGCGACTCCGGCCTCGCTCACCTTCACCCCGGCGAACTGGAACACCGCCCAGAAGGTGACCGTCGCCGCCGCGGCCACCGGCACCGGCTCGGCCGTCTTCACCGCGACCGCCCCCGGTCACGCCAAGGCCGAGGTCACCGTGGCCCAGCTGGCCGCGAACTCCACGTACGACGCCCGCTTCCTCGACCTGCACGGGAAGATCACGAATCCGGCCAACGGCTACTTCTCGCCCGAGGGCATCCCGTACCACTCCGTCGAGACCCTGATCGTCGAGGCCCCCGACCACGGGCACGAGACGACCTCGGAGGCGTACAGCTACCTCGTCTGGCTCCAGGCCATGTACGGCAAGATCACCGGCGACTGGACCAAGTTCAACGGCGCCTGGGACACCATGGAGAAATTCATGATCCCCACCCATGCCGACACGCCCACCACCGGCTCGTACAACGCCTCCAAGCCGGCGACTTACGCCCCCGAGTGGGATCTGCCCTCGCAGTACCCGGCGCGGCTCGACTCCGGCGTGACCTCCGGCTCCGACCCGATCGCCGCCGAGCTCAAGAGCGCCTACAACACCGACGACATCTACGGGATGCACTGGATCCAGGACGTCGACAACGTCTACGGCTTCGGCAACGAACCCGGCAAGTGCTCCGCCGGACCGACGGCGACAGGCCCCTCCTACATCAACACCTTCCAGCGCGGACCGCAGGAGTCCGTCTGGGAGACCGTCACCCATCCCACCTGCGACAACTTCTCCTACGGCGGGAAGAACGGCTACCTCGACCTCTTCACCGGGGACGCCTCCTACGCCAAGCAGTGGAAGTTCACGAACGCCCCCGACGCCGACGCCCGCGCCGTCCAGGCCGCCTACTGGGCCGACCTCTGGGCCAAGCAGCAAGGCAAGGGCACGCAGGTCTCCGCCACCGTCGGCAAGGCCGCCAAGATGGGCGACTACCTGCGGTACGCGATGTTCGACAAGTACTTCAAGAAGGCCGGCAACTGCGTCGGCCCGACCGCCTGCCCCGCGGGCACCGGCAAGGACAGCGCCACCTACCTGCTCTCCTGGTACTACGCCTGGGGAGGTGCCACGGACACCTCCGCCGGCTGGTCCTGGCGCATCGGATCCAGCCACAACCACAGCGGCTACCAGAACCCCCTCGCCGCCTACGCGCTCAGCCAGTACGCCCCGCTCAAGCCGAAGTCCGCGACGGGCCAGGCCGACTGGGCGACCAGCCTCGACCGCCAGCTGGAGTTCTACCGCTGGCTCCAGTCGGACGAGGGTGCCATCGCGGGCGGCGCCACCAACAGCTGGCAGGGCCGCTACGCCACCCCGCCGGCCGGCACGCCCACCTTCCACGGCCTCTTCTACGACGAGAAGCCCGTCTATCACGACCCGGCGTCGAACCAGTGGTTCGGCTTCCAGGCCTGGTCCATGGAGCGGGTCGCCGAGTACTACCAGCAGACCGGCGACACCGAGGCGAAGACCGTCCTCGACAAGTGGGTCTCCTGGGCGCTGTCCAAGACCACGATCAACCCGGACGGCACCTACCGCATCCCCTCCACCCTCCAGTGGTCCGGCGCGCCCGACACCTGGAACGCGGCGAACCCCGGCGCCAACGCGGGGCTGCACGTCACCGTCGCCGACTACACGAACGACGTCGGTGTCGCCGCCGCCTACGCCAAGACCCTCACCTACTACGCGGCCAAGTCCGGCCACGCCGAGGCCAAGCGCGTCGCCAAGGCCCTGCTCGACGGCATGTGGGATCACCACCAGGACCCGCTGGGCATCGCCGTCGAGGAGACCCGCGCCGACTACAACCGCTTCGACGACCCGGTGTTCGTCCCGAGCGGCTGGACCGGCGTCATGCCGAACGGCGACACGGTGAACACCTCCTCCACCTTCGCCTCGATGCGCAGCTTCTACCAGGACGACCCGGCCTGGCCGAAGATCGAGGCCTATCTGGCGGGCGGCGCCGCCCCCGTCTTCACCTACCACCGGTTCTGGGCCCAGGCGGACATCGCCCTGGCCATGGGCTCGTACGCGGAGCTGCTCGAGTAACAGCCCGCCCCGCATGGAGACGGCTCCGCGTGCGACGAGGCCGGGTGGACCCCGAGAGGGGACCGCCCGGCCTTCACGCGTGCCCGCCCCGGCCTTCACGCGTGCCCGGACCCGCCGGTGATCCATTGACGCCCGAAGTCCCTGCTCTTACGTTCTCGTTCGGACACACGGCCAGTGTCCGAAATCTCGAACGAAAGGGATCGGCGTGTCACTTCCCGAGCGCACCGCCCGCTTCACCCTCGACCCCGACTTCGCCGTCGGCGCCGTCGACCCCCGCCTCTTCGGCTCCTTCGTCGAGCACCTGGGGCGCTGCGTCTACACCGGCATCCACGAGCCCGGCCACCCGGCCGCCGACGAGGACGGCCTGCGCACCGACGTCCTGGAGCTCGTCCGCGAGCTGGGCGTCACCGCGATCCGCTACCCCGGCGGCAACTTCGTCTCCGGCTACCGCTGGGAGGACGGCGTCGGCCCGGTCGACGAGCGACCGCGCCGGCTCGACGTCGCCTGGCGGTCCACCGAGACCAACCGCTTCGGCCTGAGCGAGTTCATGACCTTCCTGCGGAAGGCCGGACCCGGGGCCGAGCCGATGATGGCGATCAACCTCGGCACCCGCGGGATCACCGAGGCCATGGACCTCGTCGAGTACGCCAACCACCCCGGCGGCACCGAGCTCTCCGACCGCCGCGCCGCCCACGGCGACAAGGACCCCTTCGGCATCCGCTTGTGGTGCCTGGGCAACGAGATGGACGGCACCTGGCAGACCGGCCAGAAGACCGCCGAGGAGTACGGCAGGCTCGCCGCGCAGACCGCGCGCGCCCTGCGCGGCATCGATCCGGACCTCGAACTCGTCGCCTGCGGCAGCTCCGCGCGCGGGCTGCCGACCTTCGCCGCCTGGGAGGCGACGGTCCTGGCGGAGACGTACGAGGTCGTCGACCACGTCTCGCTGCACGCCTACTACGAGGAGGCGGACGGCGACCGAGACTCCTTCCTCGCCTCCGCGGTCGAGATGGAGGCCTTCATCGAGGAGGTCGTCGCGACCTGTGACCACGTCGGCGCCCGGCTGAAGTCCGCGAAGAAGCTGACGCTCTCCTTCGACGAGTGGAACGTCTGGTACCAGCGCCGGCCCAACCCGCACGCGGTGGAGGACTGGCAGGAGGCCCCGCGGCTCCTGGAGGACGTCTACACCGTCACCGACGCCGTCGTCTTCGGCAGCCTCGTGATCACGCTGCTGCGCCATGCCGACCGGGTCGCGGTGGCCTGCCTCGCCCAGCTCGTGAACGTGATCGCCCCGATCATGACCGAGCCCGGCGGCCCCGCCTGGCGGCAGACCACCTTCTTCCCCTTCGCCCAGGCCTCCCGGCACGGCCGGGGCACGGTCCTCGACGTCCGCGTGGACTCGCCCGCCCACCCCACGGTGAAGTACGGGGAGGTCCCCCTGCTCCACGCCACGGCGGTCCGCGCCGAGGACGGCACCGTGACGGTCTTCGCCGTCAACCGCGACCGGGCGGCGTCCCTGCCGCTGGAGGTGACCCTGCGCGGCCTCGGTCTCGACCGGGTCGTCGAGCACAGCGCGCTCGCCGACGCGGACCCCGAGGCCCGCAACACGCTGGAGGAGCCGGAGCGGGTCCTGCCGCACCCGGTGGACGGGTCGACGCTCGACGACGGGCTGCTGCGGGCGGTCCTGGAGCCGATGTCCTGGAACGTCATCCGGCTGGGCTGACGAGCCCTGGGTTGAATCCTTTCACAAGGGCCGCCACCTCGGGCGATTCGAAGCGCTTCGAAAGATCCGGTCGCAAGCGTTGACGTGGCTGGCCGACAACCCTACTTTGTCCCAGCAAGCGCTTTCCTGAAACGTTCCATTAACGCACGGAGGACGAACTGTGCGCACTCAAGGCACTGTTGACCGTCGGAGCATGCTGAAGGTCGCCGGCGGCTCCCTTGCGACTCTCGGCCTGACCGCGGCGGGCTGTGGCACCGGCTCGGGCTCCGGAGACGGCACCGTCACCCTTCGGTACAGCTGGTGGGGCTCGGAGGACCGGGCCAAGCGGATCAACCAGTCGATCGCGCTCTTCGAGAAGAAGTTCCCGAAGATCAGGATCAAGACCGACTTCCAGCCCTACGCCGACTTCTGGAAGAAGTTCAACACCCAGGCGTCCGGCGGCAACGCGCCGGACGTCTTCCAGAACGCCATCGGCTTCCTGCGCAAGTACGACGCGAAGAACGTCCTCCTCGACCTGCGCGAGCAGGCCGGGGCGGGGAACCTCCGCCTCGACGGCTTCCGCGCCGGCCTGGAGAGGTTCGGCGAGGTCGACGGCAAGCTGCTCGGCGTCCCCGTCGGCAGCAACTCGATGGCCCTCGTCGTCGACCAGGCCGTCTTCACCAAGGCGGGGGTCACCCCGAAGCCCGGCTGGACCTGGGACGAGTACCACGCGGCCCTCGCCCGGATCCAGGAGAGCCAGGGCCGGGCCGGGGACGCGGGTCCGTACGGGATCATGTACCTGTACGACCTCTACCTGCGCCAGCAGGGCAAGGCCTTCTTCACCACCTCCGGCCTCGGCTTCACCGAGGCGGACCTGACGGACTGGTGGACCAAGGCCGCGGCGCGGGTGAAGTCCGGCGTCTACGCCGACCCGAAGAAGACCATCCCGGCCAAGCCCAAGTCGGCCGTGACCGCCGAACTCGCCGGCTGCGAGTTCACCTGGGACAACTTCGCCGTCCGCTACACCGCCGAGGGCAAGAGCAGTTACGGCCTGGCGCCCATCCCCACCACGGACGGACGCAAGACCGGACAGTACCTCGGGTCCCTCATGCTCAGTGCCTCCAAGCGCACCAAGTACCCCATGGAAGCGGCCCGGTTCATCGACTTCATGGTCCACGACCCCGAGGTCGGGAAGATCATGGGTTACGACCGGGGCGTCCCGGCCACCGAGGCCCAGTACGGGGCGTACGTACCGACCGACGAGGTCGGCAAGCAGATCGCCGCGTACGAGAAGCAGCTCGTCGAGTCCCGCGTCCTGGAGCCGATCACCCCGCACCCGGCCGGCGCCGACGTCTGCGAGGCCGCCTTCATGCGGCTCGCCGAGGAGATGTCCCTGGGCGAGCGACCGGTCGCGGACGCGGTGAAGCAGTACTTCACCGAGGCGAAGACGGCGCTCTCCTCCTGATGGACGCCGCCGTGACCTCCGCGCCGACTCCCGCAACGCACCCCGTGCCGGCGACCGGCCCGGACGGGGGGACCGCACCCGTGGCCTCCCCGTCCGGCGCCGGGCGCCCACCCCGGGCGGCGGGCCGCACGGCCCGCCCCCACCGGGCCCGCCGCGAGAACCTCGCGGGCTACCTCTTCATGTCCCCCTGGATCGCCGGCTTCCTCCTGCTCACCGCCGGTCCCATGGTGGCCTCGCTCTACTTCGCCTTCACCGACTACAACCTCTTCGACGCCCCGAAGTGGATCGGCCTCGACAACTTCACCGAGATGTTCGGCGACCCCCGCTGGCGCACCTCGGTCGAGATCACCGGCTGGTACGTGGTCATCGGCACCCCGCTGAAACTGGCCGCTGCGCTCGGCGTCGCCCTCCTGCTCAACCAGAGCCGGCGCGGACAGGGCTTCTACCGGGCCGCGTTCTACGCGCCCTCGCTCATCGGGGCCAGCGTCTCCATCGCCATCGTCTGGCGCGCGATCTTCTCCGACGGCGCCGCCGTCGACCGCACGCAGCAGCTCTTCGGCCTGGACGCCGGAGGCTGGATCGGCGACCCCGACCGGATCATCTACGCCCTGGTCGCGCTGACCGTCTGGCAGTTCGGTGCCCCCATGGTCATCTTCCTGGCCGGACTCAAGCAGGTGCCCAGGGAGTTGTACGAGGCGGCGCAGGTCGACGGAGCGAGCCCATGGCGTCGGTTCTGGCACATCACGCTGCCGATGATCTCCCCGGTGCTCTTCTTCAACGTCCTCCTGGAGACCATCCACTCCTTCCAGATCTTCGGCTCCGCCTACATCATCGGCAGCCAGGGCAACGCCTGCGGACCGGCCGACGGCACGCTCGTCTACACCTGCTACCTCTACATCCAGGGCTTCGAGAACAGCCGGATGGGTCTCGCCTCGGCGATGGCCTGGATGCTGCTGCTCGCCGTCGGCCTGGTCACGGCGGTGCTGTTCTGGTCCCAGCGGCGCTGGGTGCACTACGAGGAGGGGGCCCGATGAGCCTCGCCACACGCACGACCGTGAGGGCCGCGAAGCCCCGCACCGCGGGTTCCCTGGCCTGGCACCTCGGGTCCCTGGCCGTGCTCGCCGTCATCCTCTACCCCGTGGTGTGGGTCGTGGGCGGATCCTTCAAGCCGAACGACGAGATCGTCGGCAGCCTGACCCTCTTCCCCGCCGACCCCATCACCGACAACTACCGCCGGCTCGCCGACGGCATCGCCGACATCCCCATCTCCACCTTCTTCGGCAACTCCCTGCTCCTGGCCGTCGGTTCGGTGGTGGGCGTGCTGATCTCCAGCTCGCTCTCCGCTTATGCCTTCGCCAAGATCGGCTTCGCCGGGCGCGGAGTCCTCTTCACCCTGATGATCGGCACGCTGCTCCTGCCGTACCACGTGCTGCTCATCCCGCAGTACGTGCTCTTCCAGAAGCTCGAACTCATCAACACCTACACGCCGTTGCTACTCGGCAAGTACCTGGCGACGGACGCCTTCTTCGTCTTCCTGATGCTCCAGTTCATGCGTGGACTGCCGAAGGAGCTCGACGAGGCCGCCCGCCTCGACGGCTGCGGGCACCTGCGGACGTACTGGTCGATCGTGCTGCCGCTGTGCCGGCCGGCCCTCATCACCAGCGCGATCTTCACCTTCATCAACGCGTGGAACGACTTCATGGGCCCGCTGATCTACCTCAACGAACCCGAGAAGTACACGGTCTCGCTCGGCCTGAAGATGTTCGTCGACCAGGACGGCGTCGCCAACTACGGCGGCATGATCGCGATGTCGCTGGTGGCGCTGCTCCCGGTGGTCGCCTTCTTCCTCGCCTTCCAGCGGTACCTCATCGACGGCATGGCCACGTCGGGCCTCAAGGGATGAGCGCCCGTCCGAGGGGCCGGTTCCAGGCCGGGTTCGGCGTCTTCGCCGAGTGTCTCCTGGTGGGGGTGTGGATCGCCGTCGCCGCGCTGCCCCTGGTGACACTGCCGGCGGGGCTCGCCGCCGGCGCGGGGCACCTGAGGCGCTGGACCGGGGACGAGCAGGCCGGCCTGCGGTTCTTCGCGGCCGACCTGCGGGCGGCCCTGCGGGGCGGGGGCTGGGCGGCGGGGACCGCCTACCTCACCGCGCTGGTCCTGGCGGGCGCCGACCTCGCCCTCGTACGGGCGCTGCCCGTGCCCGGGGGGAAGGCGGCCGGCACCCTCGCGATCCTCGCGGCGATCTGGCTGACGGTCACCGTCCTGCGGGCGGCCACGGCCTGGCGGCCGGAGCTGCGGTGGCGGGCCCTCCTCGGCCCGGCGGCCCGGCGGTCGCTGCGCGACCCCGCGGGGTCCCTGCTCGTCGTCTGCGGCCTGGTGGTGATCGCCGCGTCGGCCTGGTTCTCCGCACCTCTGGCCGTGCCGGCCCTCGGCGTCCTTGTCGCCGCGACGGTGGCGGCGGAACACCGCGCGACGCTACCGGTCTGACCCACACTCCCGGGGCCGCGACCATCCCGGTCGCGCCGGGCCCGCGACCCCGGGGCCTTGGGCTGCGCCCCGCCCCGCCCCGACGGGGGCCGCCAGCCCGCCACGGGTCTGCGCCCTGCCCGTTGTGGGACGGCGCTCCACCCCCGTCGTGGGACGGTGCCCCACGCCCGTTGTGGGACGGCGCTCCACTCCGGTTGTGGGACGGTGCCCCACTCCCGTTGCGGGACGGTGCCCCACCCCCGTTGATGGGACGGCGCTCCACGCCCGTTGCGGGACGGTGCCCCACCCCCGTTGATGGGACGGCGCTCCACCCCCGTTGTGGGATGGCGCTCCACGCCCGTTGCGGGACGGTGCCCCACCCCCGTTGTGGGCAGTCGTTCCGCTGGGGCGGAACGGGTGGGCACAACGGGACGGCGCCCCGTGCCGGGCCTAGGCTTCCGCGCCCTGACCCGCACCCGGTGTGCGGCTCGCCAGTGGTGCGGGTCCAGGCACAGGGGGCGGAGGCGCCCGCAGAGGGCGCCGTCCCGTGTGCCCACCCGTCCCGCCCCAGCGGGACGAATGCCCACACGGGGGTGGGCTCAGCCCCTGCAGGGGTGCGGCCCACACGGGGGTGGGCTCAGCCCCTGCAGGGGTGCGGCCCACACGGGGGTGGGCTCAGCCCCTGCAGGGGTGCGGCCCACACGGGGGTGGGCTCAGCCCCTGCAGGGGTGCGGCCCCCCACGGGGGTGGGCCCAGCCATGCAGGGGTGCGGCCCCCAGGGGGTGGGCTCAGCCCCTGCAGGGGTGCGGCCCCCCACGGGTGGTCCGGGCCCGGGCACCCCCGGGTCCGCCGCCGTGGCCGACCGGTCGGGGCGTCGCAGGCCCGGGCCCGGCTCCGCCAGGTCCGCCCTTAGGCGCCGCGCCGCCCCCGTACCCCCCACTTCCGCAGGCATGCCCTCCGCATGCCCCTGAAAGGAGAATCCGTGTCCTCACTACCTCGTCGCTCCCTCCTCAAGGCCGCCGCCGTCGCCGGTGCCGCCGTGCAGTTCAGTTGGGTTCTCGGGCGCGGGGACGCCCAGGCCGCCGGGCCCGTCGAGGTCCCCGCGGCCGACCGGCCCTCCACCGTCGGGTGGCTGGAGCCCGGTGGGCTCGGGGCCGCCGGCGGGTCGACCTTCGGGGCCGCATGGCCGAAGGGCGCCCACCCGGCCGACCAGGCCTTCGCGCTGACCACCGCCGACGGCGCCGCCGTTCCCGTACAGACCTGGACCACCGCCCGCTGGCCCGACGGCTCCCTCAAGTGGACCGCGCACGCCGTCGGTCCCGAGGCCGCCGGGTCCGAGCGGTTCACCCTCGCCCCCGGGACCCCCGCCACCGCCACGAAGACCGTCTCCGTCACCGAGACGGGACGCAGGATCACCGTCGACACCGGCACGGTTCGCGCCGTGATGTGGAAGGACGGCGGGAAGCTCGTCGAGTCCGTCACCCGCGACGGAGTGAAGATCGCCACCGACGGCCGGCTCGTCCTGCTCCGGCAGAGCGACCTCGACGACGGTGATCAGGGCAACGCCAAGTGGGAGCGGTTCGACGGCGAGATATCCGGCGCCGTCGTCGAACAGAGCGGTCCCGTCCGGGCCGTGGTCCGGATCGACGGCAAGCACCGCAAGGGGAGCCGCAGTTGGCTGCCGTTCTCCGTGCGCCTCTACTTCTACGCGGGCTCCGAGTCCTTCCGCATGGTCCACACGATCACCTACGACGGCGACCAGAACAAGGACTTCATCCGCGGCCTCGGCGTCCGCTTCACCGTCCCCCTGCGCGACGCCGCCTACGACCGGCACGTCCGCCTCGCCGGCGAGGGCGCGGGCTTCCTCACCGAGGCCGTCCAGGGCGTCACCGGCCTGCGCCGTGACCCCGGCGCCGCCGTCCGCACGGCCCAGGTCAAGGGCGAGAAGCTGCCCGACCCCGCCACCTGGGACCAGCGCGTCACGACCCGGATGCAGTACGTCCCCACCTGGGGCGACTACACCCTCTCCCAGCTCTCCGCCGATGGCTTCGCCCTGCGCAAGCGGACCAAGCCAGGCCACGGCTGGATCCCGGCCGGCGGCGGTCGCCGCGCGAACGGCTTCGGCTACGTCGGAGGCGTGACCGGCGGACTCTCCTTCGGTCTGCGGGACTTCTGGCAGAAGCACCCCGCCCAGCTCGACATCCGGGGCGCGGCCGGCGACGCGGCCGAGGTCACCCTCTGGCTCTGGTCGCCCGAGGCCCAGCCCATGGACCTGCGCTTCTACCACGACGGCATGGGCCAGGACGCCTTCCCCGAGCAGCTCGAAGGCCTCAACATCACCTACGAGGACTACGAGCCGGGCTTCGGCACCCCGTACGGCATCGCCCGTACCAGCGAGCTGATGTTCTGGGCCAACGCCGCCACCCCCACCGCCGAGACCCTCGTCGCCCAGTCCGCCGCCGTCAGCACCCCGCCGCAGCTCGCCGTCGCCCCCGAGGACCTCGTCCGCGCCCGGGTGTTCGGCGGGCTCTTCTCGCCCGTCGACCGCTCCACCCCCGCGAAGGCGAAGATCGAGGACCACCTCGACTACCTCTTCACCTACTACAAGGACCAGGCGGAGCAGCGTCGTTGGTACGGCTTCTGGGACTACGGCGACATCATGCACACCTACGACGAGGACCGGCACCAGTGGCGGTACGACGTCGGCGGCTACGCCTGGGACAACTCCGAGCTCTCGCCCGACCTCTGGCTCTGGTACGCCTACCTGCGCTCCGGCCGCGCCGACGTCTTCCGCTTCGCCGAGGCCATGACCCGCCACACCGGCGAGGTCGACGTCTACCACCTCGGTCAGTGGGCCGGACTCGGCACCCGCCACGGCGTCCAGCACTTCGCCTGCAGCGCCAAGCAGCAGCGCATCTCCACCGCCGTCTACCGGCGCCCGTACTACTTCCTCACCGCCGACGAACGCGTCGGCGACCTCATGAGCGACCTCGTCGACTCCGACGAGACCTTCCTCGTCCTCGACCCCATCCGCAAGATCCGCACCGAGCCGTACACGCCCGACCGCCACGCCCTCTCCATCGGCTTCGGCACCGACTGGAGCGGTCTCGCCGCCGCCTGGCTCACCGAATGGGAGCGGGGCGGCCCCAAGGCCGCCAAGGCCGAGGCCCGGCTGCGCTCCACCATGGAGACCATCGCCGCCCAGCCCAACGGCTTCGTCCAGGGCACCGGTCTGTACGACCTCGACACCGGCCGCTTCGCCGTCGCGACCGAGCCCGTCGTCGGCGTCTCCCACCTCTCCGCCATGTTCGGCCTCGTCGAGATGTGCGCCGAGCTCATCGACCTCGTCGATATGCCGCAGTTCAAGGCGGCCTGGCTCGACTACTGCCGCTACTTCAACGCCTCCAAGACCGAACAGGCCGCCCGCTACGGAAAGAACTTCGGCACCCTCCTCCTCTTCCAGGGCCACTCGCGCCAGGACGCCTACGCCGCGGCCCAGTTGAACGACACCAAGCTCGCGCAGCGCGCCTGGGCCAAGTTCGACAAGAGCGACGGCTATACGGCGGCCATGGTCTGGGACAAGACGCCCGTCCAGGGCTCCGCCGCCCTCGAACCCGGCTACGAGCACCTGTGGATCAGCACCAACACCACGGCCCTGTACGGCCTGGCCGCCATCCAGAACCTCGCCCTCGTCGGCGACCACCTCCCGAAGTGAGGCACACGATGAGAACCGCAGCCGTGATCGCCGCCGCCGCGACCCTCCTCGGGTCGCTCGCCGCAGCCCCCGCAGCCCACGCCGACGGCCCCTACGGACAAGGCCTCGACCACTGCGCCGTCACCGCCGCCGGCGCGCTCGCCTGCCACTTCGACGTCGCCCCCGGTACGTACGACGTCACCGTCACCCTCGGTGGCGCGACCGCGGGCTCCACCGCCGTCACCGGCGAGACCCGGCGCGCCCTGCTCGCCGAGACCGCCACCGCAGCGGGGGAGACCGTCCGGCGCTCGTTCACCGTCGACGTCCGCGAGCCGGAGGGCGAGCCCACCGGACCGGCCGGCAGCCCCGGACTCGACCTGGTCCTCGGTGGCGCCGCCCCGCGCGTCACCGCGCTCCGGATCACCCCGGCCCCCGCCGCCCGGCGCCTCTTCCTCGTGGGCGACTCCACCGTCTGCGACCAGCCGGGCGACCCGTACACCGGCTGGGGACAGCAGCTCCCCGCCCACCTCAGGCGGGGGATCGCCGTCGCCAACCACGCCGACTCCGGCGAGAGCACCGTCACCTTCCTGGCGAACCCGGCGCTCTTCGACACGGTCGAGGCGGCGATCCGCCCCGGCGATCCCGTCCTGATCCAGCTCGCCCACAACGACAAGCAGACGGATGCGGCCACCTACCGCGCCAATCTGACCGGCCTGGTCGAGCGGGTACGGGCCCGGGGCGGCGAACCCGTCCTCGTCACCCCGATCGTCCGCCGCTGGTTCAATTCCGACGGCACCCTGGACAACGGCGTCGCGCTGCTCGTCAACGGCCTCGGGGTCGACCACCCGGCCGAGATCCGGGCGCTCGCGGCCTCCCTCGGCACCCCGCTGATCGACCTCACCGCCCTCACGAAGGCACGGGTCGAGCAGCTGGGGCCCGAGGCCTCCAAGGCGCTCTACCTGACGGCCGAGAAACGGGACAACACCCACACCTCGGTCCGCGGGGCCACCGAGTACGCGGCCCTCGTCGCCGCCGAGCTGCGGGCCCGGGACGTCGTCCCGGACCGGCTGCTCAGGTGAGGCCTAACGTGCCACGGGGGTGAAGGTCAGGGCGAACGCCGCCGGGGCCGCGTCCAGCCGGTGCTCCGGCAGCACGCCCGGTCCGCAGGACTGGGAGCCGATGCCGTGCTGGGCGTGGTCCAGGTGCAGCCAGAGCGTGTCGCCCGCGACCAGGTCGGTGTCGTGGGCGGCGGCGTCCAGCTGCTCGGTGGTCCAGCGGCGGGCGGTGAACGCGAAGGCCGGCTCGCCCTCCACCCGTACGCCTTCGCTCGCGGAGGTCAGCTCCAGCCACCGGGTGTCGATCCGGGCGCCGTTCTCCTGTGGTCGCAGGTACGGGGTCCGCAGCGCGTCCACGACGGACTCCCAGCGGCCGAGCCGTGCGGCGGCCCGGGTGTCGGGGTACGCCTCGCCCGGCCCGGCGCCGTACCAGACGGCCCGGTCCAGGGCGGCCGGCAGCCCGAGCCGGACCCCGAGCCGGGGCAGCGGCACCCGCCAGTCGCCCTCGGGGACGACCTCGACGGCGAGCCGCAGCGCGGTGCCGTCCGAGGTCCAGCGGTAGGTGGTGCGCAGCCCGACGTCCCGGGCGGCGGGCGCCACGCGGGTCCGTACGGTCAAGGAGTCTTCGTCCAGGGCGACTTCGTCGATCCGGTGCCGCATCCGGTGGAGTCCCAGCTCGCGCCAGAGCGGTCCGTGGCGCTCGTCGGGCTGCCAGGGTGCGCCCTCGTCGTTGTCCGTAGGCGCCCGCCAGACGTCGAGTCGCGGCCCGGTGACCGCCAGGGGGCCCAGAGCGAGGGGCTCGCCGGTGCGGGCGTCGAAGACCGCGGGGCCGAGGGTGATCCTGCCGTCGGTCGAGCGGACCGGCCGTGCACCGGTCGCCTTCCGCGGCGCGGGGGCCGGCGCGGAGGCGGGGACCTGGCCCCAGGCCACCTCGTGCCCGGCGGGCGCCCACGCGGTGTCACGCGCGAGCAACGCCCGTACGGTCCACATGGTTTCGGCCCCCGCCGGGTGTGCGGGCGCGGTCGGCAGGGTCACCCGCGCGCTCGCTCCGGCGGCGAGCGGCGGGACGTCGAGCGGGCCGGCGGCGAGGGTCTCGCCGTCGGCCAGGAAGGACCAGGTGAAGGCGAGATGCGCCAGATCGACGACGTCGTGGCCGTTGGCCACCCGCACCGAGTTCGCCGGGCCGGGGGTGATCCGTACCGGCTCGATCACCTTCTTGTACTCCACGAGCCCCGGCGACGGGGTCCGGTCGGGGAAGAGCAGCCCGTCGCAGACGAAGTTCCCGTCGTGCACCTCCTCCCCGAAGTCGCCGCCGTAGCCGTGGCCGTGTACCGGGTGGACGAGGCCGTGGTCGATCCACTCCCAGACGAAGCCGCCCTGGCAGCGTTCGTGGGTCTCGAACAGTCTTTGGTACTCGGAGAGTCCGCCCGGTCCGTTGCCCATCGCGTGCGCGTACTCGCAGAGGATGAAGGGGAGTTGCTGCCTCGCCTCCGGACCCTCGTCGGCGCGGTGGCCGATCTCGTCGACCTCCGCGTGCGGCGGGTACATCCGCGAGTAGAGGTCGGTGTCCGCGCAGGAGCGGTCGCCCTCGTAGTGGACGAGCCGGGACGGGTCGCGGTCGCGGATCCACCGGGCCATCGCGGTCAGGCCGGCGCCGGTGCCGCATTCGTTGCCGAGCGACCAGACGATCACCGAGGGGTGGTTCTTGTCGCGCTCGACGAGCCGGGCCGCCCGGTCGAGCAGGGCCGGGGTCCAGCGCTCGTCGTCGACCGGATTGCCCCGCCAGGCCAGGTCCTCGAAGCCGTGGGTCTCCAGGTCGCCCTCGTCGATCACCCACAGTCCGTACGTGTCGCAGAGGTCGAGGAAGGCCGGGTGCGGCGGATAGTGGGACGTCCGGACGGCGTTGATGTTGTGACGCTTCATCAGTTCCACGTCCTCGCGCATGGTCGCCAGGTCCAGGCTCCGGCCGCGCTCCGGGTGGAACTCGTGGCGGTTCACGCCGCGGAAGAGGATCCGGCGGCCGTTGACCTTCATGACCCCGTCCTCCACGGCCACGGTCCGGAAGCCGATCCGCAGCGGGATCCGCTCACCGCCGGCCGTGAGCACGCCCTCGTACAGTCGGGGCGCTTCGGCGCTCCACGGCTCGACCGGCACGGTCGCCGGCTCCCCGACGGCGAGGTCGAGTCCGAGCTCGGGCACGGTGACGCGGCCCGGCACGTCGCACTCGACGCGCAGGGTGCCGGCGCCGGTGGTGTGGTCGTACGAGGCGTGCGTGAAGAAGTCGCCCGGTGCGCCCGCCGGCCGGTGCAGCAGGGTCACGTCACGGAACACGCCCGGCAGCCACCACTGGTCCTGGTCCTCCAGGTAGGAGCCGGAGGACCACTGGTGGACGCGGAGCGCGAGGACGTTGTCCCGGGCCTTCAGGAGGTGCCCCACGGCGAACTCGTGGGCCAGCCGCGAGCCCTTGAACTCGCCGAGCTCCGTGCCGTTGAGCCAGACCCGGGCGCAGGACTCGACCCCGTCGAGGCGGAGCACGGCACCGCCGTCCGCCGGCCAGCCGTCGGGCAGGTCGAAGCGGCGCAGATGGTCGCCGGTCGGGTTCTCGGTGGGGACGCGGGGCGGGTCGACGGGGAAGGGGTACTGGACGTTCGTGTACGCGGGACCGCCGTACTCCGCCTCCTTGCCCTGGAGCACCCAGTGGCCCGGGACGGCGATAGCGCTCCAGCCGCCGGCGTCGAAGTCGGGGGCGGCGAAGGAGTCGTCCTCGGCGTCGGCGGTGGGGGAGAGGCGGAAGCCCCAGGAGCCGTTCAGGGAGAGGACGGTGGCGTCGGAGCCGGCGTACCAGGCGCGGGGCGGGAGCGTGCCGCGGCCGGGGGAGAGGTCTTCGTACCAGGGAAGGGCGTCCATGGTGCTCCTGACGGGGTGAGGGAAAGAAGTGTGCGGGAGGGAAAGGAGAGGTCAGTGATGCAGAAAGCGCTTTCCGTCCGGGATCCATCCCATCGCGCGGGAGGCCGGCGCACAACCCCGCGCGGCCGTCGGGCCCTTGGACTCTTCGCGACCCGCCTGGACAGCTCGTCGAGCAGCCGCTTAGGGTCGGGAGCCGGATCAACGGGCGGTCGCCCGGAACCATCACCGTCGGGCGGTCGCCCGGAACACCGGGAACTGCCGAGGAGCGCGCACGTGGTCACCCTCGCCGATGTCGCCCGCCACGCCGGGGTGTCGGCCAGCACCGTCAGCTACGTGCTCAGCGGCAAACGCTCCATATCCGCGCCCACGCGCGAGCGGATCCAGCACAGCATCGACGCCCTCGGCTACCGGCCGCACGCGGGCGCCCGCGCGCTCGCCAGCAGCCGGACCGACATCCTCGCCCTGATGATGCCGCTCCGCACCGGGCTCTACGTGCCGGTGATGATGGAGATCGCGATGGCCGTCACCACCACCGCCCGCTCCCACGGCTACGACGTGCTGCTGCTCACCGGCGAGGAGGGCCCCGAGGCCGTCCGGCGGGTGGAGGGCAGCGCCATCGCCGACGCCATGATCGTCATGGACGTCGAACTCGACGACCCCCGGCTGCCCTGCCTCCAGGAGGCCGAGCGCCCCTCCGTCCTCATCGGGCTCCCCGCCGCGTCCGCCGAAGCCGCCTCCTCGACCGGACTCGACTGCGTCGACCTCGACTTCGAGGCGGCCGGCGTCCGCTGCGTCGAGCACCTCGCGGGCCTCGGCCACACCGCGATCGCCGTCCTCGGCGAGCCGCCCGCCGTCTACGCGCGGGGCACCGGCTTCGCCGCCCGCACGCTCGCGGGACTTCGGGCCGCCGCCGACGCGTACGGCGTCGGGCTGCTCCACCGGCCGGTCGAGGGCACCTACGCGGCCGTCGCCGCCGCGGTGACCCGCGTCTTCGAGGAACGGCCCGGCACCACGGCCCTCGTCGTCCAGAACGAGGCCGCGGTCGAACCGCTGCTCGCGCTCCTGCGCCACCAGGGCCGCGCGGTCCCCGAGGACGTCTCCGTCGCCGCGATCTGCCCCGACCAGGTCGCGGCCCACGCCTCCGTTCCGCTCACCGCCGTCTCCGTGCCCGCCCAGGAGATGGGCCGACTCGCCGTGGAACGCCTCGTCGCCCGCCTCCGAGGCGAGGCCGCGCGCGGCACGGAACTGATCCCGCCGCGCCTGACCGAGCGCGCGAGCACGGGGCCGGCGACGGGCCGCGCGAACGCCGGCCGCGCAAGTGCCGCTCATACGGGCGCGGGTGCGGGCGCTGGTGCGAGTGCGAGTGCGGGTCCGGGGCCGGGTGTGGACGCGGGTGCGGCGGCCGGAGCCGGACCGTCTGCACTCGCCGAAGCGTCCGGGACCGTCGAACCGGCTCGGACCGTCGAATCGGCCCGGACCGTCGAATCGGCCCGGACTGTCGAATCGGCCCGGACGGCGGAGTCCGCCCGGACCGTCCGGCCCTCCCGAACCGCTCCGTCCGCCGCGCCCGATGCGTCGGCCCGTACCACCGAGGGCCGTCGTGGTCACGGTGGACGCTGACGTCGACGACAGCGCGACGGAGTTCCGGGCCTTCTTCGCGCGCCACTACGCCGAACTCGCCCGCCTCGCGCACCTGCTGACCGGGGAGACCGACGCGGCCGACGACCTCGCCGCCGACGCCATGCTTGCCCTCTGGCACCGCTGGGACCGGGTCCGCGCCGCCGACCACCCCGCCGCCTACGCCCGGGGCGTCGTCACCAACCTCGTCCGCACCCGGATCCGGGGCACCGTGCGCGAGCGGCGCCGGATCGCCGCCTTCTGGGACCGGCGCCCGGATCACGTCGAGGACCCCGACGTCCCGGCCGTCCTCGACGTGCGGACGGCGCTGCGCTCGCTGCCCTTCCGCAAGCGCGCCTGTGTGGTGCTGCGGCACGCCTTCGACCTCTCCGAGCGCGACACCGCGCTCGCGCTGGGGATCTCGGTCGGTACGGTCAAGAGCCAGACCGCCAAGGGGATGGCCGAGCTCCAGCGCCTCCTGGGCGACCGGGCCGCCACCGAACTCGTCGCGGGGAGGCGTTGATGGACGAGGAGCAGTTGCGCCGCGAGCTGCGCGAGGCCGGGCTCGCCCACCAGCCCGACCATGCCCGCATGCTCGCCCGGGTGGAGCGGGGCCTAGCCGCCCCGCCGCAGGCATCCCGGCGGCCCCGCGCGGGCGGCCCGAGGGCGCTCCCGTGGAGCGGCAGGCGCTGGACGGCCGCCGTGGCCGTGGCGGTGGCCGTCGCCGGGGTGGTCGGCGTCGGCGGCCTCGCCGTGACCACGCTGGACCGGGGGCCGGACGCCCCCGCCTCACGGCTGCCCGCGCCGGGCCCGGTCGCCGCCGCGGCGGGCACCATCGACCCCGGCAGCAACCGCTGGTGGGCGCAGGGCGATCTCGCCGTGACGACGGAGACGCCGTTGTCGGGCCTCGTCGTCGACGTGCGGGTCGCCCGTACGGCCGGCGTCGTGAGCACGGGCCACTGGCGCACGCGCCCGGCCGAGGACTTCACCGTCACGGTCACCGAGGAGCCGGGGGCCCTGCTCTACCGGTGGACCCTCAAGCCGGGCCGTACGGTGCCGCCGGGCCGCCACGTCTTCGCGGCCCAGTACAACCATGCCGAGGGGATGCGGGACGCTTCGGCCGACACGTACACCGTCGTCCTGGCGGGTGGCGACGGCGGCCGGGCCACCCTCCGGGGAGGCTTCGGCGGCGCGCCCCCCGCGAAGTGACCGCGTGCGCGCCCCCCCGCGAAGTGACGGCCTGAGCGCCCCCCGCGAAGTGACGGCCTGAGCGCCCCCCCCGCGAAGTGACGGCCTGAGCCCCCCCGCGAAGTGACCGCCGGCGCGGCACGCTCGTCCTGACGGGGCGGCCAGGGGTCACACACCCGTCGTGGAGCCGGGGCGGACGATCATCAGGACCACGACGACCGCCCACAGGAGGTTGAACACCCCGGTGAGCATGGCCAGTCGGGACGCCACGGGGCGGGCATCCGCCGCGGAGGACGCGCCCTCGGCCAGGGCGAGCAGGCGCCGCTGGCCGGGCAGGACGGCGAGGCCCAGGAGGGCCGCGGCGAGCGTGGTCAGCACCATCGACACGATCAGCCAGGTGTCGGTCAGGACGCCGAGCTGGGCGCCGGTCGCCACCCCGAAGACCGGGACGACGACGCCGGCGACGGCGTAGCCCGCGCAGACGCGGTGCAGGACCACGGCCGTCCCCGTCCCTCCGGCCGGCCCCCCGTCCTCCCGTTCCCCGCCGCCGCAGGCCCGGAGCGCGACGCGGGGGAACATCGAGGCGGCCACGGTGATCGACCCGACCGTGACGATCGCCACCAGGACGTGGACGGACAACAGGAATTCGGTCACGGCGCATGCCTCCGCACACAGGAGCTGGATCGGACCGGCAGCCGCCCTGATGTGTTGGCTGCCAATACGTTGTTCCCCTATGCATACACTGCCTACCGGTCTTTTGGGTAGGCTGCCTACCTATGAAGGCGGATGCGGTACGAGGGCACCTGGACGGGCTGCTGCTCGCGGTGCTCGAACAGGGCCCGCTGCACGGGTACGCGATCATCACCGCGGTCCAGCAGCGCAGCGGCGGCGTGCTCGAACTGCGTACGGGCACGATCTATCCGGCGCTCCAGCGGCTGGAGCGGGTCGGACTGCTCAGCAGCAGCTGGCAGTCCTCCTCAGGCGAGCGGCGCCGGCGCTGCTACGAACTCACCGAGGCCGGCCGGGAGACGCTGGCGGGCGAGCGGACGGCATGGAGCGAGTTCACCGCCGCGATCGGCTCGGTGCTGAACCCGACCGCACCGCCGCCCGGGCTCGCCACATGACCACCGCCCCCGCCACCGGCCCCCTAGACCCCCACGGCCCCCAAGACCCCCTCGCCCCCCACGACCCTCTCGATCCCCACGACCCCCTCGCCGCCTACGCCGCCGAGCTGGCCGCCGCCCTGCACGGACCGGCCCGCGCGAAGGCCCGGCTAGTCGAGGAGATCCGCGGCGGACTCGCCGACACGGCCGACGCCCACGCCGAGCGCGGCGGCCCGTACCCGGACGCGATCCGCGCGGCGGTGCGGGAGTTCGGGACGGTCGACGAGCTCGTGCCGAGCTGCCAGCGGGAGCTGACCCTCGCCCAGGCCCGCCACACCGCCCGGGCCGTCGCGCTCACCGCGCCCTTCCTCGTCGCCTGCTGGTACCTGGCGCTGACCCCCGCCGCCGACCCGACGGGGTCCGTCCCCCGCGCCGCGCAGCTGCTCGCCGCGCACCTGGCCGGAGTCGCGATCGGCGCCGCACTGCTCGCAGCCGCGACCCTGGCCGTCACCGGAACCCTCGCCCGCCGGCTGCCCACCCCGCCCCGGCTGCCCCTCCTCGTCGCCTGGACCGGCACCACCGCCGGGGTCGCCATGGCCGTCACGACGCTCGCGCTCGCCGTCGCCTCCGCCCTCGCCACGAACTGGCCGCTGCTCGCCTGCGCCGGCGCCCTCGCGGCGGCCTCGCACGCCGTCGTGGCGACCTCGGCCCGCGCCTGCCGCCGCTGCGCCCGCCTCCCGGTCTCCCGGACGGCGCGCACCACCTGACTTCGGTGTCGCACGGGGGCAACCCTTCCGCGGCCGGTGGCGACCTAGGGGGTGTCGTCACATTCCCGTCTGCCCCGCGGCGTTCTCCCCCAGCTACCGCTGGGAGGTGCCCCCAGGCACGCACTCTCGCCGCACCGGGTGGAAGCCCACGTACGTCCAGTACGTGGGCTTCCCCCCGGCACGCCGAGAGCACGCACCAGACGCCGCGGGGCCGCCCTAGGGGCGACGACGGGAATG
>NZ_BMSF01000011.1 GCF_014649015.1 Streptomyces narbonensis | reverse complement strand
GCACCGCAACCGCCGCAGCCCTCACCATCTGGCTCCGAACATGATCGGCCGGACAAGTCCTAGTCTGGCGGCATGATCATCAATGCGCAGACCCACGTACGGATCGCCCGCCCCTCGCGGGACCTCGCCGCCGCGGAGCGGTTCTACGTCGACGGGCTCGGCCTCGACGTGCAGTGGCGCACCCCTGCGCGCGAGCCCGGCAAGCACGACCTGCTCATGGTCGGCCCGGCCGGCGGCGGCTGGCACTTCGAGCTGACGCGCGACCCCGACAACCCGGTGGAGCCCGCGCCGACCGTCGAGGACCTGTTCGTCGTCTACCTCGGCGCGCCCGTCGAGGAGGAGCAGGTCGAGCGGCTCGTCGCGGCGGGCGGTACGCGGATACCCGCGCACAACCCGTACTGGGACGAGTACGGCGTCACCGTCGCCGACCCCGACGGCTACCCGCTCGTCCTCTGTTCCCGCACCTGGGGCTGACGCCTCAGCGGGTGTCTTCCCGGTCGGGCTGACGCACGGCCCGGAGGACCACGAACTTCGCGTCGCTCGCGACGAGTTCGCTGTTCCCGAAGATGCGGCGGAGGGTCACGTGGTAGCCGAGGTGACGGTTGCCGACGATCCACAGTTCGCCGCCGGGTCGCAGCGCGCGCCGCGCGTCGGTGAACATCCGGCGGGCGGTGCGGTCCGTGGTCGCCTGGTGGCTGTGGAACGGCGGGTTGTTGAGGACCAGGTCGACCGAGCCGGCGGGCAGCTCGCCGAGCCCGTCACCGACGAGGAACTCGACCTTGCGGTCGTCGCCCACGTGGGCGCGGAAGTTGTCCCGGGCGGAGGCCACCGCCTGGTACGACTCGTCGGCCAGGACCAGCTCCGCCTCGGGCTCGGCGAGCGCGATGGCGAGGCCGACGACGCCGTTGCCGCAGCCGAGGTCGGCGACCCGGGCCCGGCCGAAACCGCCGGGGAGGTTCGCGAGGAGGAAGCGCGTGCCGATGTCGAGGCGGTCGGCGCAGAACACACCGGCGTGGTTGGTGACGGTGAGCCCGGGGAGGCCGGGCGCGGGGGTGTCGGCCGGGAGGTCGTACCGGTGGGGCCAGGGGTTCCGGCCGGGCGTGAGGGCCGGGTCGGGGGTGGTGTGGATCAGTCGGGCCTTCTTCACCGCGAGTGAGGTGCGGGTGGGGCCGAGGATCCGCTCGAAGAGCTTGAGGGTGGAGGTGTGGATCTCCTTGACCATGCCGGTACCGACGATCACGGTGCCCTCGTGCACGGCGGGCGCGATCCGGTGCAGCTGGTCCTCCAGGAGCGCGAGGCTCTTGGGGACGCGGACGAGGAGCACGTCGATCCGCTCGGGCGGCGCGTCCTGCGTCGTCAGCAGCCGGACGGCCCCGGGGGCGGCGCCGGCGCGCGCGAGGTTGGCGCGGGTGGCCTGGCCGCCGAGGTACGAGTCGGTGATCTGGACGAGTTCGGCGGGACCGGCGGCCTGCAGGGCGGTGGCGAGGGCTCCCCAGCGGTCGCCGAGGACGGCGACGCTGCCGGAGAGGTCGGTGCCGCTCTCGGCCAGGTGGCCCAGGAGGTATTCGTCGGCCGCGTCCCAGGCGCGCAGCTGCTCGCGCGGGTCCTCGGGGAAGCGGGTCAGCGTGAAGGCGCCCCATGACGTGCTCAAACGGTTCATCGTGCTCTCAGGCTAGCCGGTCGTGGCCTGCTTCCCCGCCGGATACCCGCCGTCGTTCCCCGCCGGATGCCCGGGTGATGTCCGCCTGATGCCCGCTGTCACGCCCGCCGACTGCCTGATGGGCACCTCCCGGTGCCCGTCCGTCGCGGAGGTGAGGCCGTCGTTCAGCGGAGGGCCGCGTCGAGCTGGAGGTGCCAGAGGCCGGGGCGGCCGGTGAGGGTGACGGTGGAGAGCGGGCGGACGTCGACGTTCCAGTACGTGGAGGGCGGCGCCTTCAGCGCGTACACGAGGGCGGCCCGGACGACGGAGGGTTCGGCGACGGCGACGATGGAGCAGTCCTCGGCGGGGCGGGTGTCGAGCCAGTTCCCTATCCGGGTGATGAAGGCGAGGAGCGGTTCCCCGCCGTGCGGAGCGGTGCGGGCGTCGGTGAGCCAGGCGTCGACGGCGGACGGTTCGAGGGCGGCGACCTCGGCCAGGGTGAGGCCGCGCCAGCGGCCCATGTCGCACTCACGCAGCGCGGGCTGGGCGAGGGGCGCGTAGCCGAGTGCGGTGCCGGTGGCACGGCTGCGCGGGGTCGGGGAGCAGTAGCGCAGTTCGGCCGCGCCGAGCGGGATGAGCGCGGGCGCGGCGACCTGCACCTCGTACCAGCCGGCCTCGTCGAGCGGCCGGTCGTCGTCGAAGCGTTCGGCGAGCAGGGAGGAGCTGCGTGCCGCCGCGACGAGCGTCACCCGAAGACTCATGGCCGCGATCGTGAGGCCGGTGGCCTCCCAGGTCAAGGGGTCGTTTCCCGGGACCGGAAAGGCGCCGGGTCACTGCTGCCCGAGAGCCATCCACTTGTCCGGATTCTGGAGTGGCGTGAATCCGACCTTCTCGTACACGCCGTGCGCGTCGGCCGTGGCGAGCATGATCCGACGCAGTCCGTACGCCGTGAGGTGGTCGCGGACGGCGGCCACGAGCGCCGTGCCGAGTCCGGTGCCGCGCGCCTGCGGGTCGACGTAGACGTCGCAGAGCCAGGCGAAGGTGGCGTAGTCGGTGACGACGCGCGCGTACGCCGCCATCTCCCCGGTCTCCGCGCGGTAGGCGCCGAAGTTGAGCGATCCCGCGATGGCCGCGTCCTGCTTCTCCCGAGGTCGGCCGAGGGCCCAGTAGGCGTCCGTGGACAGCCAGTGGTGGACGCGGGCCGCGTCGATCCGTGCGGGGTCGGCTGAGATCTCGTACGCCCCGTGCATGACGGTGGCGCCGGAGGGGGCGGGGGCAGGGCCGGAGTTCATGGCCGCAGGGTTCCAGGTGCCCCGGGATCGTGTCAGGTGAATTTGCCCCGCCCGGCCGGCGCGGGCGGCCCCCGGTCCGGGCGCCCGTCCGGACCGGGGGGTGCTCAGGCGGTGAGCTCGTCGGCGGCCGTCCGCAGGCGGCGCACCCCTTCGGCGATCTCGACGGGACCCGCCACACCCGCGAAACTCAGCCGGATGTGGCCCGCGGGGGGTTCGGCGCAGAAGTAGGGGCGGCCGGGGGCCACGGCGACGCCGGTGCGCAGGGCGGTGGCGAGGAGCAGGGCCTCGGGCAGGACGTCGGGGAGGCGCAGCCAGAGGTGGTAGCCGCCGGACGGGACACGGGGCAGGGCGAATTCGGGGAGGTGGAGCCCGACGGCCCCGGTCATCGCCTCCCGGCGGTTCCTGAGCTCCTGGGAGACGGTCCGGAGGTGGCGGTGCCAGGCCGGTGAGCCGACGAGTTCGAGCGCGGCCTCCTGGAGGGGGCGGGGGACGAAGAAGCTGTCGACGACCTGGATGGCGCGCAGGCGTTCCAGGACGGGGCCGCGGGCGGCGAGCGCGCCGACGCGCAGATTGGGCGAGGTGGGTTTGGTCAGCGAGCAGACGTGGACGACGACGCCGTCGGGGTCCTCGGCCGCGAGCGTCGCGGGGAGCGGGCCCGCGTCCTCGTGGACGAGCCGGCGGGCGAAGTCGTCCTCGACGACGAAGGCGCCGGCGGCGCGGGCAATGCGGACGACCTCCCTGCGCCGGTCCGGGGCGAGAGCGGTGCCGGTCGGGTTCTGGAAGAGCGGCTGGCAGACGAAGACCCGGGCCCCGGTGGCGCGGAAGGCGGCTTCGAGGAGGTCGGGGCGGACCCCGTCGGCGTCGCACGGCACGGGGACGGGCCGGAGTCCGGCGGCGCGGGCCACGGCGAGCATGCCCGGGTAGGTGGGCGACTCGACGAGGACGGGAGTTCCGGGCGGGGCGAGGGCGCGCAGGGCGGTGGTGATGGCGGACTGACCGCCCGCGGTGATGAGCACCTCGGCGGCGGTGACGCTGCCGCCGATCTCGCGGGCGAACCACTCGCGCAGCTCGGGCAGGCCGTCCGTGGGCGGGCGGCCCCAGGCGCCGGGGCGGCGTCCGGCGCGGGCGAGGGCGGCGGCAAGGGCCCGCTCGGGCTGGAGGGAGTGGTGGAGGTAGCCGCCGTTGAACTCGATCACGCCGGGCGGCGGCGTGGAGAGGGTGGCGAGGACTCCCGAGGCGTCGACGGCCCGGGGGACGAGTTCGGTGGCGGTGTCGGCGCTGAGCGCGAGCTCCTGCCAGGAGGTGTCCCCGGCGACCGGGGTGGCACGCGGCTCGGCACGGAAGGCGCCGGCGCCGGGGCGGGTGACGACCAGGCCTTCGGCGGCGAGCTGGGCGAGGGCCCGGGTGACGGTGACCGGGGAGACGCGGTAGCGCTCGACGATGGTCCTGCTCGACGGCAGCTTTCCACCTGGTGAGTAGCGGTTGAGCTCCGCTTTCAGGGATTCCGCCAGTTCCGCGACACTGCTACGCTCGTGCATGAGAGCACAGGATAGCGCTACCAAGCCCAGCACGATAGCGGTCAGCACCACCTCGGCCGCGACTGCCACCGCGGGCGCGGGCGTGACCGCCACCGGAGCCACCGTCGCGAACGTCGCCACCACCGGCGCCCCCGCCAGCGACACCAGCGCCCCCGCGACCGCTCGGCCGGCCTCCGGATCGCAGGCTCCCGCCCCCCGGCCCCGTGGCACCCTGCTCGCCCTCCTCGGCGTGGTCTCCTTCTCCCTGACCTTCCCGTCGACCGTCTGGGGTCTGGAGAGCTTCGGACCCTGGTCCCTGGTGGCCTTGCGCTCCACGCTCGCCGCCCTCATCGCGGCCGCCTTCCTCCTGGCGGTGGGGGTCCCCCCGCACGAGCGAGGCCGAGGGTGGGGGAGGTTGCCGCTGCCGGCTCGCCGCCACTGGGCCGGCCTGGCCGTCGTCGCCGGCGGTGTCGTCATCGGCTTCCCGCTCCTGACCACGCTGGCCCTGCAGACCTCCACCACCTCGCACGCCGCCGTCGTCGTGGGACTGCTGCCGCTCACCACGGCCACGCTCGCCGCGATCCGGACCGGGCGCCGCCCGTCCCGTACCTTCTGGTTCGCCGCGGTCTCCGGGGCCGTCGTGGTGCTCGGCTTCACGCTCCAGCAGAGCGGCGGCGCCGTGTCCACGGGCGACGTCTACCTCTTCGGGGCGCTGCTCGTGTGCGCCGCCGGCTACACGGAGGGCGGCCGGCTCGCGTCGCTCATGCCGGGCTGGCAGGTCATCGGCTGGGCCCTGGTCCTCTGCCTGCCGCTGATGGCGGTCGCCTCGGTGGTCACGCTGTCGATCGAGCCGGTCCACCTCAACGCCCACGGCATCATCGGCCTGGCGTGGGTCGCCGCCGGTTCCACCTTCTTCGGCCTGTACGTCTGGTACCGCGGCATGGCGGAGATCGGCATCCCCAAGGCCAGCCAGCTCCAGCTCTCGCAGCCGCTCCTCACCCTGATCTGGTCGGTCTTCCTGCTCGGCGAGTCGCTGCCCCTGGCCGCCCCGCTCGCCGCCGTGGGCGTCCTCGTCTGCATCGCGGTCACCCAGCGGGCGAAGAGCTGACGCGACGAATCGGGGTGGCGCGGGTCACAATGGCAGACAGAGGCCCCGAACAGGACAGGCGCGTTCGCGAGGAGGTCACCCCGATGCAGGCGAGCGTGGGCGACAAGCTGCTGGTACACGGCCACACCGTCGGTCGACACGACCGTACGGCCGAGGTTCTGCAGGTGCTGGGGGAGAACGGCACTCCCCCGTACCGCGTGAAGTTCGACGACGACGGTCACGAGGCCCTGATGTCACCGGGCCCCGACACCGTCGTACGCCATCACCCCGAGGCAGGGACCCGCTGAGCCCTCTCCTTGGGAGGACGGACCCTGGTCGGGTAGTGATCGGCCACCACGGTGGCCATCGCCCCGGCCCGGTCCTCGGCGACCTCCTTCGCCGCGAAGAAGCAGTGCCCGCCGACCGACCCGTGCGTGGCGGCCAGTTCCAGATGGCGTGACAGCTCCTTCGGGTCCTGCCAGGCCGCCGGCTGGGCGGGGTCACCCGCCTTGTAGAGCGCCTCGCCGATGTACAGGCCGACGCCGGTCCCCCGGACGACCGCGTCCCACCATGGCAGCAGCTTCGCGTAGTCGGCGGCGGGGAGCCCGATGTTCCAGTAGAGCTGCGGCACGACGTGGTCGACCCAGCCCTCCCGGACCCACTTGCGGGTGTCGGCGTACAGGTCGTCGTACGTCTGGACTCCGGCGGAGGTGTCGGAGCCCTCCGGGTCGGTGGCGATGTTCCGCCACACGCCGAAGGGGCTCACCCCGAAGGCCACGTGCTTCTTGGCCTCCTTGATCCGCACCGCCATCTCGGAGACCAGCAGGTCGGTGTTGTTCCGCCGCCAGGACGCCTTGTCGGGGAAGCCCCCTCCGTACCTCGCGTACGCCTCGTCGTCGGCGAAGACCTGCCCGGCCACCGGGTACGGGTAGAAGTAGTCGTCCCAGTGCACGGCGTCGATGTCGTAGCGGCGCACCGCGTCCAGCATCGCGTCCTGGACGAAGCGGCGGACCTCGGGCAGACCGGGGTTGTAGTACAGCTTGCCGCCGTAGGGCAGCACCCACTCCGGCCGGAGCCGCGCCGGATGGCCGGCGACGAGCCGGGCGGGATCCGTGTGGTTCGCCACGCGGTACGGGTTGAACCAGGCGTGCAGTTCGATCCCGCGCGCATGGGCCTCCTCGACGGCCGTGCCGAGCGGGTCCCAGCCCGGGTCGCGGCCCTGCGTACCGGTCAGACACTGCGCCCAAGGCTCGTGTGGCGAGGGCCACAGGGCGTCGGCGGTCGGCCGGACCTGGAGGACCACCGCGTTGAGGCGGCGTTCGACCGCCGTGTCGAGGTGGGCGAGGAGTTCGGCGCGCTGCTCCTCGGCGGTGAGGCCGGACCGGGAGGGCCAGTCGCGGTTGGCGACCGTGGCCACCCACACGCCCCGGAACTCACTACGGCGGTGCGGTCCTTTCCCAGCCGGGGACTCGGCGGCGCCGGCGGAAGCCGTCGCGGTCTCGCCCGGCGCCCTGTCGCTCGCTCCCGTCACCGAGAGCGCCGCCCCGGTGGCGCCGGCCACGAACCCTCTTCTGCCGATAGGCCGCACTTGTACCCCTCCGCTGTCGGATACGTCACACCCACCCGGACAGCATGCCCGCCCCGGACGATCGATCATCGGTTAATGAGCGGTAACGTCGTGGGGGTCGAGGCGGACGCACCGGAATCACACGGGGCCCGCCGCCAGAGAAGAGCGAAAGGCACGAGGTGACGGACTCCATGGCCGACATTGAGCGCGTCGGAGTGGTGGGCTGCGGCCAGATGGGCGCGGGCATCGCAGAGGTGTGTGCCCGCAGCGGCCTTGAGGTGAAGGTCGCCGAGACCACCGGCGAGGCGCTGGAGCTCGGCCGCACGCGGCTCTACAACTCGCTGTCGAAGGCCGCCGAACGCGGCAAGATCAGCGAGGAGGAGCGGGACGCGACGCTCGCGCGCCTCAGCTTCACCACCGACCTGGGCGAGTTCGCCGACCGCGACCTCGTGATCGAGGCGGTCGTCGAGAACGAGCAGGTCAAGACCGAGATCTTCCAGGTGCTCGACCAGGTGATGACCCGGCCCGACGCCATCCTGGCCTCGAACACCTCCTCCATCCCGCTCGTGAAGCTGGCCGTGGCGACCTCCCGCCCCGACCAGGTCATCGGCATCCACTTCTTCAACCCGGCCCCGGTGCAGAAGCTGGTGGAGCTGATCCCGGCCCTCACCACCTCCGAGGGCACGATCAGCCGTGCGCAGGCCTTCGCCGAGAAGGCGCTCGGCAAGCACGCGATCCGCGCGCAGGACCGCTCGGGCTTCGTCGTCAACGCCCTGCTCGTGCCGTACCTGCTCTCCGCGATCCGGATGTTCGAGTCGGGCATCGCGAGCCGCGAGGACATCGACAACGGCATGGAGTACGGCTGCGCCCACCCGATGGGCCCGCTGAAGCTCTCCGACCTCATCGGTCTGGACACGATCGCCTCGATCGCCGACTCGATGTACGCCGAGTTCAAGGAGCCGCTGTACGCCGCTCCCCCGCTGCTCCAGCGCATGGTGGACGCGGGCCGGCTCGGCCGGAAGACGGGCTCGGGCTTCTACCCGTACGCCTGACCTCCCGCCTCCCCCCTGAACCCCGGACGGCCCGTACTCACGCACAGGTACGGGCCGTCCGGCATGTCCGCGCTCCTCAGCCGAGGCGCAGATGGTGCAGCATCAGCAGCCCGGCGGCCATGTTGGCCGCCGGGATCTCACCCCGGGCGATCATGTCGGGGACCTGTTTGAGCGGGATCCAGGCCCGCCGTGAGGACTCGAACGCGTCCTCGGGCGGACCGGTGTACGTGGCCCGCTCCGCCCAGTAGAGGTGATGGCGGGCGTCGGTGAGGCCGTTCGACGGCTCGACGGTGAGGAGATGGCGCAGCGGCCCCGGCCGCCAGCCGGTCTCCTCCTCCATCTCGCGGGCGGCGGCGGTCTCGACGTCCTCCCCGTCCTCGACGACGCCTGCGGCCAGCTCCCAGCCCCAGCTGTCGGTGATGAAGCGATGGCGCCAGAGCATCAGGACTTCGTCGGCCTCGTTGACGGCGGTCGCGACGGCGACCGGGCGGAGCCGGATCAGATAGTGGTCGAGGTGGCGGCCGTCCGGGAGTTCGACGTCCGCGAGGTTCACCTGGAACCAGCGATTCTCATAGACAGAGCGTTCGCTCAGTTTCGTCCACTGCACGTTCTTGCCACCTTCCGACTGGTCGGTGCTTGTTTGGTGGCAATATCGCAGCAGTTGACGGTCTACAGGGGAACGCGCAGCGCCCCGTCGATGAGAGCGGCCGCTTCCAGGGCGTCGCCCGCGCCGCTCGCGAGGAGATGCTCCCGCACCTGCCGCAGGCGGTCCCGCAGCCGCCGCGACTCCATGCCCCGGGCCCGCTCGGTCATCTCCACCGCCGTGCGCGCGGCCACGTCGACCTCGCCCTGCCGCAGCTCGATCTGGCACAGCATGGCCAGCCGGTGCACCCGGCCACGGTCGTGCGAGGGCGTCCGGACCGCCAGCGAGGCGTGCTCGTGGGCCGCCGGGAGATCACCCAGACTGAGCAGGGCCTCCGCGACCTGCACATTGACGAGCCCCGGCTGGACGTACCCCGTCTCGGCCGGCTCCGCGCCCGGGCTGATCCGCTCCGCCTCCGCCTCCGCCCGCCGGATGCAGGCCAGCGCTGCCGCCCCGTCGCCCAGATGCGCGTACGCCTTCGCCTGCATCGCCGTCAGGTCGGCGGCGAGCGCCGGAGTGATCTGGCGGCCGGCGGCCCGCAGCGCCGCCTCCGCGAAGGCCACCGCCTGCCGGTACTCCCCCATGAACAGCGACTGGTTGACCAGGAGCGCGATGACATAGGCACCGAGCCCGCGGTCCCCGCTGGCCTTCGCGAGCCGCAGCGCCTGGTGGAAGTAGCGCTGCGCGAGGCCGTGCGCGTCCGCGTCGTACGCGCAGATTCCGGCCACCGCCACCAGGCCGCCGGTGGCCCGGTGCAGTTTCCGGCCGAGCGCGTCGCTGTACGCGCCGCGGAGCAGCGGCGCGGTCTCGGTGGTGAGGAAGCCGACGATCCGGGCGCGGGTCGCGATGCCCCCCGCCTTGCGGTACATCTGCTCGTAGTGGGACCGGGCCGCGCTCAGTACGACGATGTCGGCGGCGGAGACCGTGGTCCCGCGGCCGTCACGGGAGACGTCCACGTCCTCCGGCGGGTTCTCCCACTCCCACACCGGCATCACCGCGGGTGTGCCCGTCAGGGCGTGCGCACCGACTATGTGCGGGCGCTGCTGCTCGTCGGAGCGCCACAGGGCTGCCGCGCGCTCGACGAAGCCGGAGAGCGGCGTACCGAAGGCGGGCGGTGCTCCGCCCGGCACTCCGAGGCCGATGTCGTCCAGGGTCACCTGGCGGTGCAGCCGGGCGGCGAGCACCTCGCAGATCAGGTCGGGCACCTGACCACGCGGCCGCTGGCCCTTCAACCAGCGTGCCACGGCGGTGTGTTCGTAGCGCAGGGGGATCCCCCTGGCCCGGCCGGCCCGGTTCACGCGGGCGGCGAGCCCGGCGTGGGAGACGCCCGCTTCGTCGAGCAGGGCGTCGAGCAGGGTGTTGGGCTGCATGCCCCCTCCGGTCGCTCGGTGGTGTCAGCGTAGGGGTGTCGGAGCCGGCTTGTGGCCGAAACCGTACGGGGGGATTTCGCACGGGGTGTGAACGAAGTACCCGTTCCTCCGGTCCGCGTACTCTGCCCGGCCCGGCCCCGCACCGCTTGACTGTGCTTCTCGCCGCAAGGCGACGACCGGGCCGCCGGCTCCCCCTCGTACAGTGCGGCCGCCCGGTCCGCGTCGCCCGCCCCGCTGATCTGCCCGACACTCCGTGGCGGGGCGGGCGACGCCCGTTCCGGCCCCTCCTCTCAACAGTGGGAGGAGGGGGCGGGCCGGGGTCGGCGCAGCCCGGGTTCGGCGGGCTGCGCCGGCACCCGGACGCGGTCGTTGCGTACGACGAGCAGCGCGATGTCGTCCGCGAGCCGGCCGCCCGTGTGGTCGAGGAGGGCCGCGTGGAGCCGGCGGACCAGCGCCGCGGGCGCCTCACCGCCCAGCCGCACCAGGGCGTCGTCGAGGGCGAAGAAACGGCCGCGGTGGTCCCGGGCCTCCTCCGCCCCGTCCGTGTACAGCACCATCGTCTCGCCGGGAGACAGCCGGGAACCGGAGTACGGCACGAGCACGGCGGGCAGGGGAAGAACGCCGAGCGGCGGCAGCGGGTCGCCGAGCCGCAGCATCTCCACGCGCCGTCCGATGCGGTACGGGCCGGGGTGACCGCAGTTGAGCACGGACAGCCGCCCGTCGGCCGCGACCTCCAGGAGCAGCAGGGTCACGAACTCCTCGGCCGCCGGGTGTTCCGGCTCCACCCCGCTCCGCGCCGGGTGCTCGTCGCGCGCCCGCTCCCTCAGATGCCGTTCGAGGGCCCGCTCCAACCGCCGCAGGACACCGCCCAGTTCGGCCTCGTCGTGGGCGGCCTCGCGAAAACTCCCCAGCACCGCGACCACGGCACCGAGCGCGGCGAGCCCGTGCCCCCGCACGTCCCCGACGATGATCCGCACTCCGTACGGAGTGGCCACCGCCTCGTACAGGTCCCCGCCAACGGTCGCACCCCGCGAGGCCGACAACTGCCCGGCGGCCAGCGCCAGTCCGTCGAGCCGGGCGGGCGGCGGGCGCAGCAGCACCTGCTGCGTGGCGTCGGCGACGGCCCGCACCCGGGCCAGCTCACGGGCAAGCCCCCTGCGCACACCGAGAACGAGCCCGGTGCCGACCGTCAGGAAGACGACGCTGGTGGCGATCCGCATGGGCAGCCCCGGCTGCCGGGCCAGCGGACAGCCGAACTTCCACACCACGGCCACCACGCCCCAGGCGGTGGGAAGAGCGAGCGGAGCCAGCCGGCGGAGCCGGGAGCCAGCGGAGACCAACGACCTGGTACGGATCATGCACGGCCCTTCCCGAGCCACCGACAGCGCCCGAAGGCTCTGCGGCCCACAGGTCCGCCCCTGCGGCCGCGTCGATTCTGCCGACCGTACGGGCCACGGGGGAACACCCCCCGGCGATCTCACCCGAAGGAGTGAGCACCCCCGTCACGCCGCCCTCCGCCAGCCCTTCGCCACGCGTACGCGCGGCCGACTCCCGTCCGTGCGTACGTCACTTCACGCTCCGCGGAACGGCGGAGGGCCGCCCCGGGATGTCCCGGGGCGGCCCTCTGTGATGCCGTGCCGTGTCGCTCAGGCGCCGCGCAGGACGGCACCCGTGCGCTCGGTGGCCAGGGCCACGGCCGCGTCGCGGGCCGTGGTGGCCTCGTCGACCGTGAGGGTGCGGTCCGTGGCGCGGAACTTCAGCGCGTACGCCAGGGACTTGGTGCCCTCGTCCAGCTGGTCGCCGGTGTAGACGTCGAAGAGGCGGACGGACTCGAGGAGTTCGCCCGCGCCCTCGCGGAGCGCGGTCTCGACCTCGGCGGCCGGGACCTCGGCGGCGACGACCAGGGCGACGTCCTGGGTGGCCATCGGGAAGGAGGAGATACGGGGGGCCTTCAGGGGGCCCTCGTTCGCCTTCTCCAGGAGGTCCAGGTCGATCTCCATGGCGCAGCTGCGGGCCGGGAGGCCGAAGGCCTTCACGACGCGCGGGTGGAGCTCGCCGGCGTGACCGACGAGGACCTTCTCGCCGTCCACCTCGACGTGGAACGCGGCGCAGCGGCCCGGGTGCCACGGAGCGTGCTGGTCGGCGCTGATGATCAGCTCGACCCCGGCCTCGGCGGCCACGGTGCGGCCGGCCTCGATCGCGTCCGCCCAGTCGGCCGGACGGCCCTTGCCCCACCAGCCGGCCTGCTCGCGCGCACCGGCGAGGACGACGGCGGCGCGGCGCGGCTGCGTGGGCAGCGCGGCGTTGACCTCGGCGACCTCCTCGTCGGTGGGACGGCGGTCGACGGGCAGCCGGACGGCGACGCCGGGCTGTCCCTCGGGCCGGAAGACGAGACCGGTCTCGAAGAGCGCCAGGTCGTGGCTGCCGCGGCTGTCGTTGCGACGGAGCGCGCCGAGCAGGCCCGGGAGCAGCGTCGTACGGAGCGCGGGCTCCTCGTCCGAGAGCGGGTTGACCAGGGTCACGAGCCGGCGACGGGCGTCGTCCGCGTCGAGACCGAGGTTGTCGAGGGCCTGCGCGCCGATGAACGGGTAGTTCAGCGCCTCGACGTAACCGGCGCCGGCCAGGGCGCGGCCCACGCGGCGGTGGGTGCGCTGGCGCTCGGTGAGACCGCGGCCGGCCGGGGGCTTCGGCAGCGTCGAGGGCAGGTTCTCGTAGCCCTCGAGGCGGATGACCTCTTCGGCGAGGTCGTTCGGCTCGTTGAGGTCGGGGCGCCACGAGGGCACGGTGACGACGAGCTCGTCCTGGCCGTAGACGTCGCAGCCGACCTCCTGGAGGCGGCGGACGACCGTCTCCCGGCCGTAGTCGACGCCCGCGACCTTGTCCGGGTGGTTCGCCGGCATGGCGATCGTGCGCGGCGCGGACGGGGCGCTGATCTCGGTGACGCCGGCCTCGGCCGTGCCGCCCGCGAGCAGCACGAGGAGGTCGACGGTGCGCTGCGCGGCAGCGGCGGCGGCCTGCGGGTCGACACCGCGCTCGAAGCGCTTGGACGCCTCGGAGGACAGCTTGTGCCGGCGGGCCGTGCGGGCGATCGAGATCGCGTCGAAGTGCGCGGCCTCGATGACGACCTCGGAGGTGCCGGTGACGATCCCGGTCTCCGGGTCGGTCACCGGGTCGGCGATCTCCGTGTTGGCACCGCCCATGACGCCGGCGATGCCGATGGGGCCGCGGTTGTCGGTGATGACGAGGTCCGCCGCGTCCAGGACGCGCACGGTGCCGTCGAGGGTGGTGATCTTCTCGCCGGCCTCGGCGCGGCGCACCCCGACGGGGCCGTCGAGCCGGCTCCGGTCGTAGGCGTGCAGCGGCTGGCCGAGCTCGAGCATCACGTAGTTGGTGACGTCCACCGCGAGCGAGATCGGGCGCATGCCGGCCTTCTGGAGGCGGCGCTGCAGCCAGATCGGGGAACGCGCCTCGGGCGCGAGGCCCACGACGGTCCGCGCGGTGAAGCGGTCGCAGCCGATCGGGTCGGAGACCTGGACCGGGTAGCCGTACGCGTTCGGCGCGGGCACGTCGAGGAGCGCCGGGTCGCGCAGCGGCAGGCCGTACGCGGTGGCGGTCTCGCGGGCGACGCCGCGCATCGAGAGGCAGTAGCCGCGGTCCGGGGTGACGGCGATGTCGAGGACCTCGTCGTACAGCTCCAGGAGGACCGTGGCGTCGATGCCGATCTCGTACTCCGGCGGGAGCACGATGATGCCGTGCGTGCCGTCGTCGCCCATGCCCAGCTCGTCGCCGGAGCAGATCATGCCGCGGGACACCCGGCCGTACGTCTTGCGCTCGGCGATCCGGAAGTCACCGGGGAGGACGGCGCCGGGCAGGGCCACGACGACCTTGTCGCCCACGGCGAAGTTCCGGGCGCCGCAGATGATCTCCTGGGGCTCGCCGGTGCCGTTGGCCTGGCCGACGTCGACGGTGCAGAAGCGGATGGGCTTCTTGAACTCCGTCAGTTCCTCGATGGTCAGGACCTTGCCGACCACGAGGGGACCGGTCAGGCCGGTGCCGAGCTGCTCGACGGTCTCGACCTCGAGGCCCGCCGAAATGAGTTTGGCCTGGACGTCGCGGCCGGTCTCCGTCGCCGGCAGGTCGACGTACTCCCGCAGCCAAGAAAGCGGGACCCGCATCAGATCTCCATCCCGAACGGCCGGGTGAAACGGACGTCACCCTCGACCATGTCTCGCATGTCGTCGACGTTGTGGCGGAACATCAGCATCCGCTCGATGCCGAACCCGAAGGCGAATCCGCTGTACTTCTCGGGGTCCACACCGCAGGCGACGAGCACCTTCGGGTTGACCATGCCGCAGCCGCCGAGCTCGATCCAGCCCTCGCTGCCGCAGGTGCGGCAGGGACGGTCCGGGTTGCCGACGGACTCGCCGCGGCAGACGTAGCAGAGCATGTCCATCTCGGCGGACGGCTCGGTGAAGGGGAAGAAGTTCGGGCGGAGCCGGGTCTTCATGTCCGGGCCGAAGAGCGCCTGGACCATGTGGTCCAGGGTGCCCTTGAGATCGGCCATCGTGAGGCCCTCGTCGACGGCGAGCAGCTCGATCTGGTGGAAGACCGGGGTGTGCGTGGCGTCGAGCTCGTCGGTGCGGTAGACGCGGCCGGGGCACACCACGTAGACCGGCGGCTCCCGGTCGATGAGGGTGCGGGCCTGGACCGGCGAGGTGTGCGTGCGCAGGACGACGCCGGACTCGTCGCCCGTGGTTCCCTCGGGGCCCTGGACGAAGAACGTGTCCTGCATCTGGCGCGCCGGGTGGTCCGGGACGAAGTTCAGGGCGTCGAAGTTGAACCACTCCGCCTCGACCTCGGGGCCCTCGGCGACCTCGTACCCCATGGAGACGAAGACGTCCGCGACGCGCTCCATGAGCGTCGTCAGCGGGTGCCGGGCGCCGGCCGGGACACGGTCGTACGGCAGGGTGACGTCGACGGCCTCCTCGACGAGGACGCGGGCGTCCCGCTCGGCCTCCAGCTCGGTCTGCCGGGCGGCGAGCGCCTTGGAGACGATGCCTCGGGCCTGGCCCACGATCTTTCCGGCGGCGGCCTTGGCCTGCGGGGGCAGGGCGCCGATCTCGCGGTTGGCGAGCGCCAGCGGCGAGGTGCCGCCGGTGTGCGCGGTCTTCGCGTGCGCGAGTGCGTCGAGGTCGCCGGCGGCCGCGAAGGCGGCGAGCGCCTCGTCCCGCATGCGCTCGATCTCTTCCGGTTTCAAGGCCTCGACCTCGACCGGGTCGTACGACTTATTCGGTGCCGACATCTCTTCCCGTGCTTCCGTTTGGCTGGCTGGGCGCGGCCCCGCTCGACGACAAGGGCGCAAACGTGCCAAAGGTCGAGTCTAACGGGGCGCTCGGACGGTAATGAGCCCGTGGGCAGGCCGGGCGGCGTCAGATCTCGTCAGATGAGATGAGCCGGGGTGCCGACGGGCAGGGTAAATCGGAACTCGGCGCCGCCGCGGGGGCCCCGTCCGACGGTGATGGTGCCGCCGTGGGCCTCGACGATGCCCTTGACGATGTACAGGCCGAGGCCGGTGCCGCCGCGTTTGCTGCCCCGCCAGAAGCGGGTGAAGACACGGCTCATCGACGCTTCGGGGATGCCGGGGCCCTCGTCGCTCACGGTGACCTCCGTCCCCTCTTCTCCGTCGTCGCCCGCCGTCCCGGGTGCCACCTCGATGGTGACGGTTCCTTCGCCGTGGCGCACCGCGTTTTCCAGGAGGTTGCCGAGGATCTGGTCGATCTTGTCGGGGTCGGCCCACAGCACGGGCAGGTCCGGCCTGATCCGTACGAAGAATCGGTCCGGGGACTGGCCGCCGGTGGTGTGGACCTGGACGTGACGGCCGATGGCGGCGGCGAGGTCGACGGGCTGGCGGCGTACCTCCAGGCGGCCGGAGTCGATCCGGGAGATGTCGAGGAGTTCGGCGATGAGGCGCTTGATGCGGCCCGCGTCGGCGTCGACCGTCTCCAGCATGAGCCGCTTCTGCTCGTCGGTGAACCGCTCCCACTTGTCGAGGAGGGTCGCGGTGAAGCCCTTGACGGAGGTGAGCGGGGAGCGCAGTTCATGGGCGACGGTGGCGATGAGTTCGGCGTGGCTGCGTTCGGTGCGGCGGCGGGCGTCGGTGCCGCGCAGGGAGACCACGACGCGGCGGACCGGGCCGGTGGGGTGCTCGCGCACGTACCGCGCGGAGACGAGGACCTCGCGGCCGCCGGGGAGGAGCAGATTGCGCTCGGGCTGGCCGCGGCGGGTGGCGAGTCCGCCGTACGGGTCGGTCAGCGCCCACCAGCGGCGCCCTTTGAGGTCCTCCAGGGGGAGCGCCTCGTCGAGGGGGCGACCGAGGGCCCGGTCGGCGGGTACGGCGGTGATGCGGCCCGCCGCGGCGTTGAAGCAGACGACGCTGCCGGTCTCGTCGGCGATGACGAGACCGTCGGGCAGGTCGTCGGGGTGGACCCCGGCGAAGGTGACGTCGCCGGGGGCTGTGCCGTCCGCGGGTGTCCGGGGGGTTCCGGGCTGTTCCGGGGCGCGCGGCTCGGCGCTCCGTGCCTGTGCGGGACTGTCCGTGCCGACCGTCATCCCCGTATCCCACCCCTCCGTGTAGCGCAGTGGGCCCCCGAGTGCGTCACTCTACTGGGCACGGACGCCGGAATGGACCCCTCAGGCAGAGGTTCGGGGGCGCTGGGCGCGGGCGGAGGCGTACAGGCAGACGGCGGCCGCGGTGGCGAGGTTGAGGCTCTCGGCCTTGCCGTGGATGGGGACGCGGACGACGGCGTCGGCGAGGGCCCTGGTCTCCTCGGGCAGGCCCCAGGCCTCGTTGCCGAAGATCCAGGCGGTGGGCCCGCCCATGGTGCCGGCGTCCAGCTCGTCGTCGAGGTCGTCCTGGCCCGCTCCGTCGGCGGCGAGGATCCGTACGCCCGCGCTCTTGAGCCCGGCGACGGCCTGCTCCACGGGGACGCCGACGGCGACCGGCAGGTGGAAGAGGGAGCCGACGGAGGCGCGGACGGACTTGGGGTTGTAGAGGTCGACGGAGGCGTCGGTGAGGACGACGGCGTCGGCTCCGGCGGCGTCGGCGCAGCGCAGTACGGTGCCGGCGTTCCCGGGGTCGCGGACGTGCGCGAGGACGGCGACCAGCTTGGGCCGGGCGGCGACGATCTCCTCGAAGGGCGAGTCCAGGAAGCGGCAGACGCCGACGATGCCCTGTGGGGTGACGGTCTGGGAGACCTCGGCGAGGACGGCGTCGGAGGCGTGGTGGACGCGGGCGCCGGAGGCGAGGGCGGCCTCGATGATCGGGGCGTACCGCTCGGCGGCCTCGACGGTGGTGAAGAGCTCGACGAGGGTGGGTTCCCCGCCGGCGCCGCGGTGCTCGACGGCCTCCCGGACGGCCTGCGGGCCCTCGGCGATGAAGAGGCGGTCCTTGCCCCGGAAGTTGCGCTTGGCGAGCCGCCGGGCGGCGACGACGCGCGGGGAACGCGGGGAGATCAGCTCGGGGGTGACCATCAGGTGCGGCGGTTCTCTCTATCGAGGGGGACGGCGACTTCGGGGGCCGACGCACCCGGACCCGCAGGCGCGAGCGCCTGCGGGTCCGGGCAGAGGTACTGCGGCCTGGAAGATCAGGCGGCGGCCTTCGGGGCGTTGACGTCGGCCGGCAGAGCCTTCTGCGCGGCCTCGACCAGCGCGGCGAACGCGTTGGCGTCGTTGACGGCCAGCTCGGCGAGGATCTTGCGGTCCACCTCGATGTTGGCGGCCTTCAGACCCTGGATGAGGCGGTTGTACGTCATGCCGTTCAGACGGGCAGCCGCGTTGATGCGCTGGATCCACAGCTGACGGAAGTCGCCCTTGCGCTTCTTGCGGTCGTTGTAGTTGTAGACCAGCGAGTGGGTGACCTGCTCCTTGGCCTTGCGGTACAGGCGCGAACGCTGACCGCGGTAGCCGGAGGCCGCCTCGAGGATCGCCCGGCGCTTCTTGTGGGCGTTGACTGCCCGCTTGACGCGTGCCACTTGTTAACTCCTTGTAGCGGGGTCGCGGTTGGTCCTCACACGACCCGAAAAAACGAATGGATCCCGGTCTGAGCCGGATGCCCCCGTCGCCGAGGGCGGGAGATCAGATCAGATGCCCAGCATCTTCTTGATCTTGGCGGCGTCACCCGGGGCCATCTCGGCGTTGCCGGTGAGGCGACGCGTCAGCTTGGACGACTTGTGCTCGAGCAGGTGGCGCTTGCCGGCGCGCTCGCGCATGATCTTGCCGGTGCCGGTGACCTTGAAGCGCTTCTTGGCACCGGAGTGCGTCTTGTTCTTCGGCATCGCGCCGTATCTCCTCGTCAGTGGCGCTCCCCCGGTGCGGGCACCGGACTGCCGGGAGCGTCAATTCTTGGTGTGGTGGTTCCGGGCGGGGCCCGGGGCTGCCTGGGTGGCAGCCCGTGGGGTCACGCCTCGGGGTTCTCGACCGGAGCGTCGGCCTCGGCCTCGGCGACCGGAGCGTCGGTGGCCTCGGTCTCCTCGACCTGAGCCTCCTCGACCGGAGCGTCGTCCGCCTCGTCGGCGGCGACACCCTGGCGCTCGGCCTTGCGTGCGGCCTGGGCCTCACGCGCCTCGGCCATGGCCTCGGTCTTCTTCTTGTGCGGGCCGAGAACCATGATCATGTTCCGGCCGTCCTGCTTCGGGTTGGACTCGATGAAGCCAAGCTCCTCGACGTCCGACGCCAGCCGCTGAAGCAGCCGGAAACCAAGCTCGGGGCGGGACTGCTCACGACCACGGAACATGATCGTGATCTTGACCTTGTCGCCCTGCTTGAGGAACCGGACGACGTGACCCTTCTTGGTGTCGTAGTCGTGCGGGTCGATCTTCGGCCGGAGCTTCATCTCCTTGATGACCGTGTGCGCCTGGTTCTTGCGCGCCTCACGGGCCTTCATGGCCGACTCGTACTTGAACTTCCCGTAGTCCATGAGCTTGCACACGGGCGGACGGGCGTTCGCCGCGACCTCGACCAGGTCGAGGTCGTACTCCTGTGCGAGCTCCAGGGCCTTGGCAAGCGGAACAATCCCGACCTGCTCGCCGCTGGGTCCGACAAGTCGCACCTCGGGAACGCGAATCCTGTCGTTGATGCGGGGCTCGGCGCTGATGGATCCTCCTAGGTAGCACCACGCGACCGCCTGGCGGACGGACGCGCAACGTCTGTTCACTGAGACCAACCGAGCCGGCACATGAAAAACGCCCCGGACGGGACACAGGCGGGGCTCCAAGGAAAACCGGAGCACCGCCGCGGTCAACCGCGGGGCGCAAACTCGGGCGGTTCCATCGTCCGTACGGAACGATGGCAACCACCTGACCGGTGACCCGCCACCCGCGAGGGTGGTCAGGTGGGAGTACGGAGCCTCCACTTGTGGGCCGGGCACACAGGTGTCCGGCCGGTCGTTACACAAGGTTAGCAGGACCCGGCGGTCTTCGCTAACCAAGGACCGGCCTATCGTATGAGGCATGAGCGAGACCCCCCAGAACGAGTCCGCGGACTCCCCCGAAAACCCCGACTTCGACGCCATGACCCGCGACATCGCGGAGGTCCCGGCCGTCGAGGTGATCGTGACGGTCGCCGTCAACCTGATGAGCGCCGCCGCGGTGAAGCTCGGGCTCACCGAGGAAGGCGACAAGTACAAGGACCTCGACGAGGCCCGCAAGCTGGTGCACGCCCTCGCGGGCCTGCTGGACGCCGGCGCGACGGAGGTCTCCTCCTTCCACGCCGCTCCCCTGCGGGACGGCCTGAAGTCCCTCCAGCTCGCCTTCCGCGAGGCGTCCCTGATCCCGGACGAGCCGGGTCAGGGACCGGGCGAGAAGTACACGGGTCCCGTGTACGGCTGAGTCGCCCCGTACGTCTTACTTCTTCACGTAGAAGGGCTCGCCCGGAGGCGTGGCCGAGGCCGGCAGGAGTGCCAGGTCGAGGCCCCGCACCAGGCGGGCCCTCAGTGTTTCGTCGGCGGCCAGGGCTCGGGCCACGCGCTGGGCTGCCTCCGCCGGGGCGGCGTCCCCGGCGAGGACCAGGGCGAGGGTGCCGTCGGCGCTGCCGGGGCCCAGGTGGGCCCGGAGCACGGCGGGCTCGGCCGCGACGGCGGCCCGCACGGCCTCGCGTACGGCCGGGTCGTCGAGCGGGTCGGCGCTGGCGCGGCCCTCGGCGAGGGCGAGCAGCGCCGGTCCCGTCAGCTGGTACGGGACGGGGCCGGCGAGGTCCAGGACGACGGTGTCGGCCTTCTCGTGCGCCGCGGCCTGGAGCGCCTGGTGGAGCGGGACGGCCACGGGCCGGGCCTCCGGGTCCCACAGGGCGAGCGAGGCGAGCGAGGTGAAGGCGGGCAGGGCCCGGCGGTCGCCGGCGGTGAGGGTGGGGACCGCCATGTCGCTGGTCTTCTCGCGGCGCAGGCCGTTCTCGTCGGTCTCGACCTCGCCGAGGACGGCGACGACGGGGACGAGGAGCCGGGCGCCCTTGAGCGCTGCGAGGACCGGGCCGTGTGCGGTCCTGTCCTCCGCCCAGGCCGCGAGAGCCGCGGCGAGCCGCGGGTCGGCGGTGCCGTCGTCGTCGGAGAAACCGGGGTCCGGGATGTTCTTGAGCGCCACGCACCGAGCCTAACCGGCGGCGGGAGGCGCGCCGGCCGCCGGGTGGGGCGTGGTGGGCGGCGTGCGGGGCGTGGTGGGCGGTGTGTGGGGCGTGGTGGGCGGTGTGTGGGGCTGTGGTGGGCGGCGTGTGGGGCTGTGGTGGGCGGCGTGTGGGGCGGTGCGTGGGCCCGGGGGTGTCAGCGGGTGCGCTTCGTGCGTCCGATGGCGAAGGCGGTCAGGAGCAGCAGGGCGCCGAGCCCGCCGGCGACCGGGGCCAGCAGGCCGAGGGGGCGGCTCTCCTCGACGGCGGCCGTCGGGCCGGGGCCGAAGTACTGGCCCCGGTAACCGGTGGTGGCGTTCTTGGGGTCGCCGCCCTTGCGCGCGGCCCCGGCCTCGATGGCGGCGGCGGGGTCGACCGTCCCGTACCCCTTGGCGTCGCTGCGGCCGCCCTTGGGGCGGTTGCGGGCGGTGTCGACGAGCAGCTGCTTGACCTGGGCCGGGGTGAGGTCGGGGTGGGCGGACCTGACGAGGGCGACGGCGCCGGAGACGAAGGCGGCGGCGGCGCTGGTGCCCCAGCCCTCGTAGTAACGGCGGTCGGGGTCGGCGATGACGATGTCGACGCCGGGGGCGCTGACCGTCGCGTACCAGCGGCGGGTGGAGAAGGAGGCGCGGGTGCCGTAGCGGTCGACGGCGGTGACGGCGATCACGCCGGGATAGGCGGCGGGGTACGAGATGTGGTCGCCCTTCTCGCCTCCGTTGCCGGCGGAGGCGACGACGGAGACGCCCTTGGCGAGGGCGTACTGGACGGCGGCGTCCTCGCCGGCGTCGGGGTGGGCGGACTTGGAGTCGTCCCCGAGGGAGAGGTTGATGACGTCGGCGCCGTGGTCGGCTGCCCAGCGGATGCCCTCGGCGAGGGCGGTGCCGCGGGTCTTGCGGGCCTTGTCACGGGCCTTGTCGCTGCTCTCCAGGATGACCCGGACGGGCAGGATCTCGGCGTCGGGGGCGACGCCGAGGACGCCGCTCTCGTCGCCGGGACCGTGGCCGTGCCCCGCGATGATGCCGGCCATGGCGGTGCCGTGCCGGGCCCAGGCGCGGTCGCCCTCGGAGGCGCCGAAGCCGATGAGGTCGCGGCCGGGGAGGACGGAGCCGGCCAGGTCGGGGTGGTCGGCGTCGACGCCCGTGTCGAGGACGGCGACCTTGATGCCCTTGCCCTTGGTGGTGCGCCAGGCCTCCGTGGTGTGCATGGCCTCCAGGCCCCACTGGCGGGTCCGGATGGTGTCGGCGTGGGCGGGGGCGGTGGTCGCGGGCAGCACGGAGAAGGCGGCGGCGAGGAGCACGACCGCGGTCGCGCGGGCGGTGGCGCCGGTGGCCGTCCGGGTGGGGAAGGTGATGGCCTTCCGGGTGGGGGTGGTCGGTCCGGTGCGGGAGGTCGCTCGGGTGAGGGAGGTCGTCCGCGTGAGGGAGGTCGTCCGCGTGAGGGAGGGCGTCCGCGTGAGGGAGGGCGTCCGGGTGGGGGTGGTGCGGGTCACCTGGCGTTCTCCTTCTCCTTGACGGTCGCGGCGACGGCCTTGCGCAGCAGCGCTTCGAAGCGTGCGGTGATGCCCTTGGCCTCGTGGCCGAGGCCGGACTGGGCGGTGGCGTCGGTACGGCCCCGTGCCATGGCCCGGTCGGCGGGCTGCGGGCGGTCGAGGGCACGGCCGTCGGCGAAGCCTGAGACGGCCGTGATCACGACGGGGAGGTCGGCGGGGGCGCTCAGCCACCAGCTCGCGCGCTGCCGGGCGCCGAAGCGGGCCGCGACGGTGGAGGGGCCGGAGAGGGCCGGAGGGACGTCCTCGCCAAGGCGGGCGGTGAGGCCGCCGCTGCCCTGGCCGAGGGTGCGCTGCGCTTCGGCGTCGGCGCGGGTGAAGACGAGGCCGACGGTGATCACGCTGCTGGCGGTGGCGTCGGTGTACGTGGCGCGCAGGACCCGCTCGCAGCCGAGCGGCGTGAGGGTGGCGAGCAGGCCCTTGCCGAGGACGGCGGGCGAGCAGGGGGTGTCCGGGGCGACGACGATCCGGGTCCAGGTGCGGGCGGCGGCGCCTGGGCCCGCGCCGGGGCCGGGGAGGGTGCGGGGGAAGAGGGTGTCGACGGGGGCGTTGTGCCAGAGGTCCTTGGCCTCGGTGTACCCGGCGGGTTCGGCGGGCCGTGCGGGTTCGGCCGAGGCCAGCCATATGCCTGCGAGGGCCCCGCCGATGAGCCCGCCGCCGAGGACGACGCAGGCGGTGACGGCGAGCACGCGGCCGGTGCGGCGGGGGCGTACGGGGCGCAGCCGGGTGGTGGTCTCGACGGGCGCCTCGGGCGGCAGGGTGCCGGCGAGACCGTAGCCGTACGTGGGCGGGGACGCGGGCGCGGGCGGGGACGCGGGCGTGCGTGTGCGCGTGGACCGGTCCGCGCCGGAAGTGCCGCGGATCGCCCGGAGCCGGGTGGTCCTCTCGACCTCCGGGAGGTCGTCCGCGTCGCTCGGCGCCGCCCAGGCGCGGGCGGCCACGGGCGCCTGACGGGGCGACAGCGGTGCGGTCTCCTGCGGGAGGGACGCGGAAACCGCCGTCCGGCCGGACGCCCCGGTCGCCGGTCCGGTAGCGGGACGCGAGGCCGGTGCGGGCGGGGCCGCGGGGCACGCCGGCGCGGGCGCGGCCTGCGGCTGCGGGGCACCGGTGGGTTTGGCCGGCCGGGGCGCGGCGGGGGCGGCCGCGGGCAGAGCGGGTGCTCCGGTGGATGCGGGGCGCGGCACGGCCGGTGCGGGCGTCGTGGTGGGGCGCGGGGCGCTGCCGTGGGCGGTCGGCGCGGGGGCGTGCGGTGCCGATGCCGGTGCGTTCGCCTGTGCGGGGCGCTCTGCGGTCTCCTCGGCCGTCGGTGCCGTCACGTGCGGCGCGGGGGCTGGGGCGCTCCTCGGAGCGGGCGGCGCCGCGGGGCGCTCGGCGGCGCCATGGGCGTGCGGTGCGGGGGCGAGCGGCGGTGAGGCGTGCGGTGCTGCCGGTGCCGGTGCGTTCGGCGGCGTGGGGGCCGTGCCGTGCTCGCGGGGCACCTGGGCCGTCGGTGCCGTCACGTGCGGCGCGGGCGCCTGGGCGGCCGGAGGCGATGGCGGGAGGAGTGCGTCGGTGATGCGGGACGTGGGGCGTGGGTGTTCGGCGGTCATCCCCGTCCCCCGGCTCGTGTCGACAATGCCCGTCACTCTACGGGCTGTTCCCGGGTGGAGAGGACCCGGGCGGACCGCGGTCGGGGGCTACCCACCCGTATAGCTGTCTGGCAAGCTCGGGCCATGACTCCCCGAGCCGCCGACCGGGCCCGTTATGACCGTGCCACCGCCGACCTCGACGCGCCCGTGGCGATCGTCGATCTGGAGGCCTTCGACGACAACGCGGCGGACCTCGTCCGCCGGGCCGCCGGCAAGCCGATCCGCGTCGCGAGCAAGTCCGTGCGCTGCCGCGCGCTCCTTGAGCGGGTGCTCGCGCGGGAGGGGTTCGCCGGGATCATGTCGTTCACGCTCGACGAGTCGCTGTGGCTGGCGCGTGCCGGGTTCGACGACGTGCTGCTCGCCTATCCGTCGGCGGACCGCGCCGGCTTCGCCGAGCTCGCGCGGGACCCCAAGCTCGCCGCCGCCGTGTCGGTGATGGTCGACGACGTGGCCCAGCTCGACCTGATCGACGCCTCCCGAACGGGCGGGGCGGAGGAGATCCGGGTCTGTCTGGAGCTGGACACCGCGCTCCACCTCCTCGGCGGACGGGTCCGGATCGGGGCCCGGCGCTCGCCGCTGCGCACCCCCGCCGACCTGGCCGAGGTGGCCCGTTCCGTGGTGCGGCGTCCGGGCTTCCGGCTGGTCGGGATCATGGCGTACGAGGGGCACGTCGCCGGTGTCGGCGACTCGGTCGCCGGCCGGCCGCTGCGCTCGCGGGCGATCCGGCTGATGCAGTCCGCCGCCCGCCGGGAGCTGGCGGAGCGCCGCGCGGCCGTCGTCCGGGCCGTCCGCGCGGTCGCCCCGGACCTGGAGTTCGTGAACGGCGGCGGCACCGGCAGTGTGCAGCACACGGCCGCCGAGGACGCGGTGACGGAGATCGCCGCCGGTTCGGGGCTCTTCGTGCCGCGCCTCTTCGACAACTACACGTCCTTCGACGGACGCCCGGCCGCGCTCTTCGCGCAGCCCGTCGTCCGCCGCCCCGGTGTGGGCGTGGTGACCGTGCTCGGCGGCGGCTATCCCGCGTCCGGGGTGGCGGGCCCGGACCGGCTGCCCGTGCCGTATCTGCCGGAGGGGCTCCGCTACGACCCGCAGGAGGGTCCGGGCGAGGTCCAGACCCCGCTGCTCGGCTCGCCGGCCGACGACCTGCGGATCGGCGACAAGGTGTGGTTCCGGCACGCGAAGGCCGGCGAGCTCTGCGAGCGGTTCGATCGGCTCCGGCTGGTCGAGGGCGACCGGGTCACGGCCACCGTGCCGACGTACCGGGGGGAAGGCCGGACCTTCCTCTGAGGAGGCCGCGGGGGACGGCTCAGAACACGGTGTCCCGCTGGTCCGGGATCACCGTGCCGTCCGGGCGGCGGACCGGTTCCGCCGTGCCGTCGCCCGCCGTGTAGCCCGTCGTGGCGCAGGGGTACGGGGTGGCCTTCTGCCCCTTCGGGCCGATGAACATGGGGTTGACCAGCCAACGGCCGTCGCCGTTCTCGTACGCCCGGCACATGAGCTCGTTCTTGTTGCGGTTGAGGACCAGCCGCAGGGCGGTCGCGTCCCGCAGGAACGAGATGTCCGTGTCGGAGTCCCCGGCGGCGAACACCTGCCGACGCGACGCCGGCTGTACGCGCTCGGCGGCGGGTCCGCGCACGCCGAGGATCTCCTGGTTGATCCAGCAGCGCTTGCCGTCGATGTACGTGATCATCTCGTCCTCGCCGTCCCGGACCGTGCCGCAGCCCTTGAGGTGGGCGGTGAGCCTGCCGTGCTCGGTGGTGTTGCGGATGCCGAGGGCGTGGGAGGGGTCGATGCCGACGCCCTTCGCCCAGACGTCGACGACGGGTTCGGGCGAGGCGGAGACGATCCAGACGTCGAAGCCGGCGCGCCTGAGGGTGCCGATCAGGTCGCGCTGCTGCTCGTAGTAGCGGACCCAGCCGGTGACCCGGGCGGTGCCGACCTGCTGGGTGGCGCCCTGCGGGGCCGTGAGGTTCTCGGTCCGGGCGGCTGCCGCGAAGGACTCGACCTGGCGGGCGGTCCAGCCGCGCAGGAGCTGGGCGAGCCAGGCGTACTGCGGCTCCATGCGGCGGTGGTCGTGGCCGGCGAAGGCGGTCTTCCCGCCGCTGGTGGCGCCCGAGCCGTAGACGGAGAGGAGTTCGTCGGCGCAGCGGGTGTCGGTGGAGGTGGGGAGGGTGCGGACGCCGGTGGGGCAGGCGTCGGCGAGGGCGGTGGCGGCCTCGGGGGTGAGGTACCGGCTGGTGGTGGACCAGTCGCCGGCGCGGGGTGGGCGTATGCGGTCGTTGCGCAGCAGCCAGTAGAAGGTGGCGTCGCCGACGTCGTTCTTGATGACGGTGTTGTCCCAGTCGAAGACCGCGACGGGCTTCTTCTTCCAGGGGGTGACCCGGTCCTGGCAGTGGTCGGCGATCAGGGCGTCGATGCGCGCCTTGTTGTCGCCGTACCAGCCCTCGGAGCTCTTCAGGGTGGGGCAGTCGGCGGGCTGGGCCTCGGCCTGGCCGACGGAGGCCAGGCCGGTCGCGGCGAGGACGAGGGCGGCGGCGGCCGCGGACGTGCGGAGTCGATGGTTCATGATCACTCTCCTGTCTGTACGCGGAACAGCCGGGCGCCTCGCGACGCCCGGCTGTCGGGTGGGGGGACTGGGGGTGAACGGTTAGAGCGGGGTCACGTACGCGCCCGAGATTCCGCCGTCGACGAGGAAGTCGCTGGCGTTGACGAAGGAGGAGTCGTCGCTGGCGAGGAACGCCACGGCGGCGGCGATCTCCTCGGCCTCGGCGAAGCGGCCGACCGGGATGTGCACGAGGCGGCGCGCGGCCCGCTCCGGGTCCTTGGCGAACAGCTCCTGGAGGAGCGGGGTGTTGACCGGCCCCGGGCAGAGGGCGTTGACGCGGATGCCCTCGCGGGCGAACTGGACACCCAGTTCGCGGGACATGGCGAGGACGCCGCCCTTGGAGGCCGTGTACGAGATCTGGCTGGTGGCCGCGCCCATGATCGCGACGAAGGAGGCGGTGTTGATGATGGAGCCCCGGCCCTGGCGGCGCATGTAGGGGAGGGCGGCCTTGCAGCACAGGAAGACGGAGGTGAGGTTGACGTCCTGGACGCGCTTCCAGGCCTCCAGGCCGGTGTCCAGGATGGAGTCGTCGTCGGGCGGGGAGATGCCGGCGTTGTTGAAGGCGATGTCGACGGAGCCGTAGGTCTCGAAGGCGGTGCGGAACAGCGCCTCGACCTCCTCCGGGTCGGTGACGTCGACCTTCACGAAGGTGCCGCCGACGGCCTCGGCGGCGGCCTTGCCGGCCACCTCGTCGATGTCTCCGCAGACGACGTTGGCGCCCTCGGAGGCGAGGCGCCGGGCGGTGGCGAGTCCGATGCCGCTGCCGGCTCCGGTGATGACGGCGGTACGGCCGACCAGGCGGCGGCAGATGATCTCGTCTTGGCTGGTCATGGGTGCTCAGGCCTCCGTGCTGATGAAGACGTTCTTGGTTTCGGTGAAGGCGGTCAGGGCGTCGGGGCCCAGTTCGCGGCCGAGGCCGGACTGCCGGTAGCCGCCGAACGGGGTCCAGTAGCGGACGCTGGAGTGGGAGTTGACGGAGAGGTTGCCGGCCCGGACGGCGCGGGAGGCGCGCAGGGCGCGGCCGACGTCGCGGGTCCAGATCGAGCCGGAGAGGCCGTACTCGGTGGCGTTGGCGAGCCGGATCGCGTCGGCCTCGTCGTCGAAGGGCAGGACGACGGCGACCGGGCCGAAGATCTCCTCGACGGCGCAGGGGGCGTCCTCGGGCACGTCGGTGAGGACGGTCGGGGGGAACCAGAAACCGGGGCCTTCGGGGGCCTTGCCGCGGATCCCCTGGAGGTCCTCGGTGACGTAGGAGCGGACGCGGTCGAGCTGGGCGCGGGAGATGAGCGGGCCCATCTGGGTGCGCTCGTCGAGCGGGTCGCCGACGACGATCTCCTCGATCGCCGGGGTGAGGAGCTCCAGGAAGCGGTCGTACGCGCTCCGCTGCACGAGGATGCGGGTGCGGGCGCAGCAGTCCTGGCCGCTGTTGTCGAGGAAGGCCATCGGCGCCGCCGCGGCGGCCGCCTCGATGTCCGCGTCGGCGAAGACGATGTTGGGGCTCTTGCCGCCGAGTTCGAGGGTGAGCCGCTTCACCTGGCCGGCGCACTTGGCCATGATCGATTTGCCGACCCTGGTGGAGCCGGTGAAGACGATCTTCGCGATGCCGGGGTGCTCGACGAGGGCGTTGCCCGCGACCGGTCCCGTGCCGGGGAGGACCTGGAAGAGGCCTTCGGGCAGGCCCGCCTCCAGGGCGAGCTCGGCGAGGCGGAGCGCGGTGAGGGGGGTGGTCTCGGCGGGCTTGAGGATCACCGCGTTGCCGGCGGCGAGGGCGGGTGCGGTGGCCCAGGCGGCGATCGGCATGGGGAAGTTCCAGGGCGCGATGACGCCGACGACCCCGAGGGGTTCGAGGATCGTGACGTCGAGGCCGCCGGCCACCGGGATCTGGCGGCCGTTGAGGCGCTCGACTCCCCCGGCGGCGAAGTCGAGCAGGTCACGGACGTTGCCGGCCTCCCAGCGGGCGTTGCCGATGGTGTGCCCGGCCTCGGCGACCTCCTGGTGGGCGAGCTCCTCGACGTGCTCGTCGACGACGGCGGCGAAGCGGCGGAGCAGCCGGGCCCGGTCGGCGGGCGCGGCGGCGGCCCAGCCGCGCTGGGCGGCGGCGGCGCGGGCGACGGCGGCATCGACGTCGGCCGGGGTGGCGGCGGGGACGGTGGCGACCAGCTCCTCCGTCGCCGGGTTCAGTACCTGGAGCAACTCGTTCCTTTCTCTGCTCACTTCACTACTCACTGATCGCTTCTTCGGTCACTTCACCGATCGCTTCTCTGCTCACGGATCGCTCCTCCGCTCGCTGACTCAGAGGCGTTCGAAGGAGCGGCGCAGCTCCCAGTCGGTCACCGCGGCGTCGAAGGCGTCGAGCTCGACGCGGGCCATGTTGCGGTAGTGGGCGACGACCTCGGCGCCGAAGGCGGCCTTGGCGATCTCGCTGGTCTCCCAGAGCTCGGCGGCCTCGCGCAGGGTGGTGGGGACGTGCGCGTACTCGGCGGTGTAGGCGTTCCCGGTGCAGGGCGGCGGCAGCTCCAGGCGCTGCTCGATCCCGTACAGGCCGGCGGCGACCAGGCCCGCGACGGCGAGGTAGGGGTTGACGTCACCGCCGGGGAGGCGGTTCTCGAAGCGGGTGGAGCGGCCGTGGCCGACGACCCGGAGCGAGCAGGTGCGGTTGTCGTGACCCCAGGCGACGGCGGTGGGTGCGAAGGAGCCGGGCTGGAACCGCTTGTAGGAGTTGATGTTGGGGGCGTAGAGGAGGGAGAAGTCGCGGAGTGCGGCGAGCTGTCCGGCGAGGAAGTGCCGCATGGTCTCGGACATGTGGTGCTCGTCGTCTCCTGCCATCACGTTCTCCCCGTCGGCGTTCTGGAGGGAGAGGTGGATGTGGCAGGAGTTGCCCTCGCGCTCGTTGTACTTCGCCATGAAGGTGAGGGAGTAGCCCTCCTGGGCGGCGATCTCCTTGGCGCCCGTCTTGTAGACGGCGTGCCGGTCGCAGGTGACGAGGGCCTCGTCGTACTTGAAGGCGATCTCGTGCTGGCCCGGGTTGCACTCGCCCTTGGCGGACTCGACGGTGAGTCCGGCGCCGGTCATCTCGTTGCGGATGCGGCGCAGGAGGGGTTCGATGCGACCGGTGCCGAGGACGGAGTAGTCGATGTTGTACTGGTTGACGGGGGTGAGGCCGCGGTAGTTCGCGTCCCAGGCCTGCTCGTAGCTGTCCTTGAAGACGATGAACTCCAGCTCGGTGCCGACGTGGGCGGTGAAGCCGTGTTCGGCGAGGCGCTCAAGCTGGCGGCGGAGGATCTGGCGGGGGGCCGCGACGACGGGGGTGCCGTCGGCCCAGGCGAGGTCGGCCGTCACCATGGCGGTGGCCTCGTTCCAGGGGAGGCGACGGAGGGTGGTGAGGTCAGGGTGCATCGCGAAGTCGCCGTAGCCGCGGTCCCAGGAGGACATCTCGTAGCCGTCGACGGTGTTCATCTCGGTGTCGACGGCCAGAAGATAGTTGCAGCCCTCGGTGCCGTGACCGAGGACGTCGTCCAGGAAGAACTGCGCGGCGAACCGCTTGCCCTGGAGCCGTCCCTGCATGTCGGGGAAGGCCAGGACGACGGTGTCGATCTCGCCGCTCCCGACGAGGGAGCGCAGCTCCTCGACGGTGAGCGGGGGTGTGCGGTCTGCCACGGGATTGCTCCTCCTTCGGCCTGCCGGGAGCCATAAGGTATTGCGGAAGACCATTGCTTGGGAAGGTCCTTGAGAAAGGGAAACGAGGAACGTGGCCAGTACGAGTGAACCGGCGGACCGGCTGACGCCCGTGCTCCGGCCGGTGCGGGCGGGCAACGGCTTCGAGGAGGCGCTGCAGCAGATCCTCCAGGTGGTGCGGCTCGGCCTGGTGCCCGACGGGGAGCGGCTGCCCGCCGAGCGGGAGCTGGCCGACCGGATGGGGATCAGCCGGGTGACCCTGCGCGAGGTCCTCAAGGTCCTCCAGGAGCAGGGGCTCGTGGAAAGCCGGCGCGGCCGGTACGGCGGGACGTTCGTGCTGCCCCGCGTCCAGACCGCCGACGAGGACGAGCTGCGCCGCCGGATCGCCTCGGTCGACATGGAGGACACCTTGCGCTTCCGGGAGGTCCTGGAGGTGGGGGCCGCCGGGCTCTGCGCGGCCCACGGGCTCGACGCGGCGGGCGCCGCGCGGCTGCGGGCCGCCGTGGCGGCGACCCATGACGCCCCGCTGGCCGAATACCGCCGCCAGGACACCCTGCTCCACCTCACGCTCGCCGAGCTCTCCGGCTCGCCGACGCTGACCGCCCAGTACGCCGCCGTACGGGCGACGGTGAACGACCTGCTGGACTGCATCCCCCTGCTCGTACGCAATCTGGAGCACTCCCAGCACCAGCACACCGCGCTGGTGGAGGCGGTCCTCGACGGGGACGCGGACGCGGCGCGCGAGGTGATGCGGGAGCACTGCGCGGGCACGGCGGCGCTGCTGCGGGGGTTCCTGACATGAGAGGGGCGCCGCCGGGTACGTAACCCGGTCGCCGGGTACGTAACCCGAAAGTAACGCAGGGGGGTTGCGCTCCCCCGTCGGCCACCGCAAAGGTATGGCTCCAATCCATTGGGCCCGTTGCGGGGAGCTGACGCTGCCATGACGCTCGAAGACACCACCGGCACACCCGGGGGCACCACCCCACCGAAGGACGACTATCTGGAGCGGCGCACGCTGCGCCGCGGCAGCGCCGGCTGGCTGCTGCTCACCGGCCTCGGCGTCGCCTACGTCGTCTCCGGGGACTTCTCCGGCTGGAACATCGGCCTCTCGAAGGGCGGGTTCGGCGGACTCGCCGTCGCCATGCTCCTCATGGGCGCGATGTACGCCTGTCTGGTCTTCGCGCTCGCCGAGCTCTCCGCCATCCTGCCCACCGCGGGCGGCGGCTACGGCTTCGCCCGCCGGGCGCTCGGCACCTGGGGCGGGTTCCTCACCGGCACGGCGATCCTCATCGAGTACGTCCTCGCACCCGCCGCCATCTCCATCTTCATCGGCGACTACGTCGAGTCCCTCGGCCTCTTCGGACTGGAGTCCGGCTGGCCCGTCTATCTCGTCTGCTTCGCCCTCTTCATCGGGATCCACCTGTGGGGCGTGGGCGAGGCACTGCGCTTCAGCCTGATCGTGACGGCCATCGCGGTCGCGGCGCTCGTCGTCTTCGCGCTAGGCGCGTTCACCGACTTCCACGTCGACGGCCTGAACGACATCCCGGTCGACGACGAGGCCTTCGGGTCGAACTCCTGGCTGCCCTTCGGCCTGCTCGGGATCTGGGCCGCGTTCCCCTTCGGCATGTGGTTCTTCCTCGGCGTGGAGGGCGTGCCGCTCGCCGCCGAGGAGGCGAAGGACCCGGTGCGGTCGATGCCGAAGGCGCTCGCCATCTCCATGGGGATCCTGGTGCTCCTCGCCGTCGTGACCTTCCTCGCCGCCACCGGCGCGCGCGGCTCGGCCGCCGTCCAGGAGGCAGGCAACCCGCTCGTCGTGGCCCTCCAGGGCAACGGGGAGCCCACGGCCCTCAGCCGCTTCGTGAACTACGCGGGCCTCGCGGGACTCGTCGCCTCCTTCTTCTCGCTCATCTACGCCGGATCTCGCCAGCTGTTCGCCCTCTCCCGGGCCGGCTACCTGCCCCGCTTCCTCTCCCTCACCAGCCGCCGCAAGTCGCCGTACCTGGGGCTGCTCATCCCGGGCGCGATCGGCTTCGCGCTCGCCGCCGGGACCGGCAACGGGGCGCGGATGCTGAACATCGCCGTCTTCGGCGCCACCATCTCGTACGCCCTCATGGCGCTCTCGCACATCGTGCTGCGGCGCCGGGAGCCGGGGCTCCTCCGGCCGTACCGGACGCCCGGCGGGATCGCGACCTCGTCCGTCGCCTTCGTCCTGGCGCTCTCGGCGCTCGTCGCGACCTTCCTGGTGGACCGGACGGCGGCGTTCATGGCGCTCGGGGTGTACGTGATCGCTCTCGCCTACTTCGCGTTCTACAGTCGGCACCACCTGGTGGCCGGCGCGCCGGAGGAGGAGTTCGCGGCGCTCGCCGCGGCGGAGGCCGAACTCGCACGCGACTGAGTCACCGACCGACATCCTTACCGCCACCCGCCCTCGGAGGAAGCCCGTGTCCAAGCCGCTCATCGGCGTGACCACCTACCTGGACCAGGCCCGCTGGGGGGTGTGGGACATGCAGGCCGCGCTGCTGCCCGCGCCCTACCCGCGGCTCGTCCGGGAGAGCGGGGGGCTCGCCGTGATGCTGCCGCCGGACGAGCCGGCCGCCGCGGCGGAGGTCGTGGCCCGGGTCGACGGGCTGGTCGTCGCGGGCGGGGCGGACGTCGAGCCCGTACGGTACGGGGCCGAGCCCGACCCCCGTACGGGCCCGCCGGCGCGCGCCCGGGACTCCTGGGAGCTGGCCCTGATCGACGCGGCCCTGGCCTCCGGCACGCCGCTGCTCGGGATCTGCCGGGGGATGCAGCTGCTGAACGTGGCGCTCGGCGGGACGCTGGTCCAGCACCTCGACGGGCACGTGGAGGCGGTCGGCGTGATCGGCCGGCACGCGGTCAAGCCGGTGCCGGGCACGCGCTACGCCTCCCTCGTGCCCGAGCTGACCGAGGTGCCGACCTACCACCACCAGGCCGTGGACCGGCTGGGCGCGGGACTCACGGCCTCGGCCCACGCCGAGGACGGCACGGTGGAGGCGGTGGAGCTGGCCGCCCCCGCCTGGGCCCTCGGCGTGCAGTGGCATCCGGAGATGGGCGAGGACCTGCGCGTGATGCGGGGGCTTGTCGAGGCGGCGGGGATGGCTCCGCGGGGCTGAGATCCGGAGGAGCGTACGGCCGTCACGCCGAGGCCCGGGCGGCGAGCACGGCGGAGTCGTTCCGCATCAGGAGGGCGTAGAGGCACGCCGCGACGGTCATGCCGACGGGCAGGGAGAGGTCCAGGCCGCCCAGGGCTCCGGCGACCGGGCCCGTGTAGAGGGTGTTGACGCAGAGGGCGGCCGAGGTCACTCCCGCCACGAGAGCGAAGGCGCCCGCGAGATTGACGCCGCGGTTGTACCAGAAGGGGCCGCCGGGGGTCTCGTCCGAGAGCGCGGGGCCGTCGTAGCGGCAGCGGCGGAGCGCGATGTCGGTGGCGTAGACGGCCATCAGCGGGCCGCTCAGGACCACGATCACCTGGAGGGCGTTGCTGACGGTGTCGAGGAAGTTCGAGACGAGCAGCCCGTAGAGGGTCAGGGCCACGGCGACGGCGCCGTCGAAAAGGACGCTGACGGTCCGGCGGATGCGGAGGCCCACGGCCTGGAGGGCGAGGCCGGCGCTGTAGGCCGTCAGGGCGTTGATGGAGATCGTGCCGAGGACCAGTGCGAGCAGGAAGACGGGGGTGAACCAGCCGGGCAGGATCGTCTGGAGCGCGTTCTGCGGGTCGTTCATGTCGACGGCGGTCGCGGCGAACGCGCCCAGCGAACAGACGACGACGCTGGGCAGGAAGGCGCCGAGCGCCGTCCAGGCGACGATCGCCTTCTTCGAGGCCGTGCGGGGCAGATAGCGGGAGAAGTCGGCGCTCGTGGTGTAGGAGAGCGGACCGGAGGCGATCATCGTCGTGCCCGCGACGAGGAGCGTCCAGAGCGGGGCGCCGCTGAGCCGCTCGGCGGGGGCGTACGAGAAGTCGGCGTGGCGCAGGACGGCGAGCGCGACGACGGCGAAGGCCGCGACCAGGGCCAGGGTGATCGGCAGGTACAGCTTGATGATCAGGGCGTGCCCGTAGACGCTGATGGCCAGAGTGAGCGCGGCGATGACCACGATCACGGCCACCTTGACGGGGGTGTTCGCCGTGATGCCGGTCTTCTCGACGAGGGCGAAGGCGGCGGTCGCGGCGGCGGCGAGGTTGAGCGCGAAGTAGCAGACGGAGACGAGCCAGCCGCCGACGGCGTTGTTCACGCGGTTGCCCAGGACGCCGTAGACGGCCCGGGTGATCACCTCGCTGGGCGCGCCCGCGGCGGGTCCCGAAGTGGCGAGCAGGCCGGTGAGCAGCCAGAAGAGGTTGCCGACGACGATCACGGCGACGGCCTGCCAGAGCGTCAGGCCCATGAGGACGAGGGCGCCGCCGATGACCAGGCTGAGGTAGTTCACGTTGGCCGCGGCCCACACGGAGAAGAGCTCGCGGGGGTGCCCGTGGCGCTCGCCGTCGGGGATGTGGTCGATGCCGTGCGCCTCGATGCGGCCGGGCCTGTCGGCGACGGCCGGAGGGGTGACCCGGGTCCCCCGGGAGCGCGGGATCGGGTCGGGGATCGTGGCAGCCATGCGGCCCTCCGGATGCGGGTGATGCCCACCAGGTGACCGTTCGGGGCCTGCCTGGTTGCTTATTGGTCGCACACTCAATAGCATCCGGGGTATGTCGTCAAGCGTCCAGCGCAAGCGAGTTCGGAAATCCCCGGAAGCCCGGCGGGCTGAGATCGTGGAGACCGCGGCCAGGGTCGCCCTGACCGAGGGACTCGAGTGCGTCACCCTGCGGCGGATCGCCGAGGAGCTCGCCGTCCGGCCCGGTCTGATCAGCCACTACTTCCCCTCCGCGGAGGACCTGGTGGCCGAGGCCTTCAGCGTCGCCTCCACCGGCGAGCTCGACGCACTGCTGCCCGCGGACCGGCCGCACGGCACACCCACCCAGTACCTCGCGCGGTACTTCGCGCTCTCGGCCGGCGAGGCGTACGACGACATCAGCCGTCTCTGGATCAACGCCCGGCACCTCAGCCGCTACCGTCCCGTCCTGCGCGACCGAGTCGCCGTGCAGGAGCTCGCCTCCGACGACCGGCTCTCGGAGCTCATCCGCGAGGGCGTGGAGCGGGGCGAGTTCCGCACGGACGACCCGCGGGCGACGGCCATCCAGATCCTCGTGGTCCTCGACGGCCTGGGCGCCCACGCCAACACCGACCGGAGCGACCGGCCGGCAGCCGTGATGCGGATGGCCGTCACGACGGCCGAACGCGAACTCGGCCTGGCACACGGCACCTTGACCGAGGCGGCACCGCTCACCGGCGAGCCGGCGCCTCCCCACTGACGGCCTCCGGCCTCGGTCGCCCGCATCCCACCGCCCTCCCCTCACCCGCCTCCCCCACCCGCCCTCCCCTCACCCGCCCTCCCCTCACCCGCCGTCGCGGCTTCCCCCCTCCCCCGGCCACGTACCGCCTCCCCCTCCCCCTCCTCTGGAGCCCCCGTGCGCACCACCACCCGACTCGTCCTGCTCTCCGCCCGGCTGCTCGACCCCGGCACCGGGGCGTTCCTGTCGCAGACCGCGCTCGCGGTCTCCGGTGAGGGCCGGATCTCCGCTCTGGGCGACGACCGTGAGATCCGCGCCCTCGCGGGGGCGGACACCACCGTCGTCGACCTCAAGGGCGCCGTCGTCACGCCCGGCCTGGTGGACGGCCACGTCCACCCGGTCACCGGCGCCGAGCTGACCGGCGGCCTCGACCTGTCGGGCTGCGCCGGCCTCGACGACGTACGGGAGGCGCTCGCCCGGGAGGTCCGCCGCCTCGGCCGCGGGGAGTGGCTCTTCGCCTGGGGGCTCGACCCGAACGTCTTCGGCGACCGGCCCGTCGGGATCTCCCCCTTCGACTCCGTACTCGACGGGGTGCCCGCCTTCCTGCTGCTCTTCGACGCCCACTCGGCGCTGGCCAGCCGCCGGGCGCTCGAACTCGCCGGGGTCGACGGGCCGCGCACCTTCGCGCAGGCCTCCGCCGAGGTCGTCTGCGACGCCGACGGGCGCCCGACCGGGCTGCTCCAGGAGGACGCGGCCTGCGCGCTGGTGGAGCGGGTCGCCCCGCAGCCGACGCGCGCGGAGCGCCGGGAGGGACTCGCCGCCGCCCTGCGGGCGATGGCGGCGGCCGGTCTGACCGGCGGCCACGTCATGGACGCGAACGGCGACAGCCTCGCGCTGTACGGGGAGCTCGACGAGGCCGGTGAGCTGCCGCTGCGGCTGCGCGTCGCGCCCTGGTGCCAGCCCGGCACCGACCCGGACGGGGTGCGCGCCCTGATCGAGCAGCAGGGCACGGGCGGCGCGCTGTGGCGGGTCGCGGGCGTGAAGCTCTTCATGGACGGGACCATCGACAACGGCACCGCGTGGCTGGAACGGCCCGACCGCAACGGCGAGTCGACGGCGGCGTTCTGGCCGGATCCCGCCGCGTACACGCAGATCATCGGGGAACTGCACCGGGCGGGCGTGGCCACGGCGACGCACGCGATCGGGGACGCGGCCGTACGGCACGCCCTCGACTCCGTCGAGAAGGCCCAGGCCTCCGAAGCGGTCCGGGTACGCCACCGGGTGGAGCACATCGAGACGGTTCCGGACGACACGCTGCGCCGCTTCGCCGAGCTGGGGGTCGTCGCCTCCATGCAGCCCACCCACTGCTGCGACTTCACCCGCGCCGACCACACCGACAACTGGTCGCGCCGCCTCGGCGAGGAGCGGGCCTCGCGGGCCTGGCGCTGCCGTGACCTCCTGGACTCCGGGGCGACCGTCGTCCTCGGCTCCGACTGGCCCATCGCGCCCTTCCCGCCGCTCGGCGTGCTGGCCGGGGCCCGGCACCGGCGCCCGAGCCGCGACCTCGGCCAGGCGCCGCACGGGCCCGAGCAGGCACTGACGGGGCTGGAGGCGCTGCGGGGCATGACGACGGGACCGGCGTACGCGGCGGGCGAGGAGCGGGAGGCGGGCCGGCTCGCACCGGGTCACCGCGCCGACCTCACGGTCTTCGCGGACAGCCCGGCGACCACACCGGCGACCGAGCTCCCGGACCTGCCGGTCCTCCTCACGGTCCTGGACGGCCGGATCACCCACCGCGCCGCGGGGGTCTGAGCGGCTCCCGCCCCGTCCCTCAGCCCGTCGGGTGGGCGCGGGTCAGGGAGAGGAGGTCTCGGGCCGGGCCCGTCGGGCGGTGGCCGGCCGGCCAGACGGCGCGGAGGTCGCGGCGGAGCAGGACGCCCTCGACGGGGATGGCGACCAGGCGGCGGGAGGCCAGCTCCTCGGAGATGGCGAGCTCGCTGAGGACCGCCGGGCCCGCCCCGCTGACGGCCGCGGCCTTCACCGCCGTCGTGGAGGCGAGTTCGAGGAGCGGCTCCGCGAGACCGCCGTGCCCGGCGAGCGCCGCGTCCAGGACCTGCCTGGTGCCCGAGCCGCGCTCCCGCAGGATCAGGGGGGTCGCGGCCAGCTCCGCCGGGTCGAGGAGGCCCGGGCGCCGCGCCCAGGGGTGCGAGGGAGCGGCGACGAGCGCGAGCCGGTCGTGCGCGACGACGACCCCGTCGAGCCCGTCCGGCACGGCGAGACCCTCCACGAAACCGACGTCGGCGTCGCCCGCGAGCAACCGCTGCGCGACGGCCGCCGAGTTCCCGGCCTGGAGCGATACGGCCGTGCCGGGCCGCTCGGCGCGCAGCGCGATCAGCCAGCCCGGCATCAGGTACTCGGCGATCGTCATGGACGCGGCCACCCGCAGCCGCGAGTCGCGCCGCCCGCGCAGCGCCTGGGCTCCCGCGTCGAAGGCCTCCGCGGCCTCGACGATCCGCCGCGCCCAGTCCGTCACGAGCGCGCCCGCGTCGGTGAGCCGCGAGCCGCGCGGCGAGCGGTCGACGAGGGCCACCCCGAGCTGCCGCTCCATGGAGCGGATCCGGCTGCTCGCGGCGGGCTGGGTGATCCCGACCTCGCGGGCCGCCGCGCCGAGGCTGCCGTGCCGGGCGACCGCGATGAGCAGTTCGAGTGCGCCGAGATCCGGCACCCGGTGGGACAGGTGCGGCCGCGGCTCGTCGCCCTGCGGTCCGGACCGCCCTGCCATCTCACTGCTCATAAACCCAGCTTATGACGTCATAGTCACAAGATCCCTGGTGGGTGGGGCGAAAGGGCGCGACGGTGGGGTCATGGCAAGCCTCGCAGCACCCCGCACGGCCCCCGGTCCGGACTCCCGCGCCACCACCCCCGGCGCGCACACCGCCTCCCCGGCCACCTCCCCAGCCGCCACCCCGGTCTCCACCGCGTCCACCTCCACCTCCACCTCCGCCCCTGCCGGCTCCGTCCGTCACCTCGGGCCGAACTGGTACGCCTCCGTCATGGGGACGGCCATCATCGCCAACGCGGGAGCGGCCCTCCCCGTGGACGTCCCCGGGCTCCGTACCGTCTGCGCCGCGGTCTGGGCCCTCTCGCTCGCGATGCTCCTGGTCCTCGTCGCCGCCCGGACGCTGCACTGGATCCACCATCGCGACCAGGCCCGCGCCCATCTCATGGACCCCGCGATGGCCCCGTTCTACGGCTGCCTCTCGATGGCGCTGCTCGCCGTGGGCGGCGGCGCGATGATCGTGGGCAAGGACTGGATCGGGCTCCCCGCGGCCCTGGCGATCGACACCGTCCTGTTCACCGCGGGCACGGTGATCGGGCTGGCGGCGGCCGTGGCCGTCCCGTACCTCATGGTGGTGCACCACCGGATCGAGAGCGCGTCCCCGGTCTGGCTGCTGCCGGTCGTCGCCCCCATGGTCTCCGCCGCGCTCGGCCCGCTGCTCGTACCCCATCTGCCCGCCGGCCAGGCCCAGCAGACGCTGCTCATCGCCTGCTACGCGATGTTCGGGCTCAGCCTGCTCGCCACCCTGGTCATGCTGCCGCTGGTCTTCGGCCGGCTCGTCACCGGTGGCCCGCTGCCCCTGGCCCTCACCCCCACCCTCTTCCTGGTCCTCGGCCCCCTGGGCCAGTCGACGACCGCCGCGAACAAGTTCGCCGACGTGGCCCCGGGCGTGCTGCCCGCCCCGTACGCGCACGGTTTCGCCGCCTTCGCCGTCCTCTACGGCGTGCCCGTGATGGGCTTCGCGCTGCTGTGGCTCGCGCTCGCCGGGGCGATGGTGCTGCGGGCACGGCGGCGGGGCATGGGCTTCGCGATGACCTTCTGGGCGTTCACCTTCCCGGTCGGGACCTGTGTGACCGGCGCCGAGGGACTCGCCGCGCACACCGGTCTGGCCGCCTTCCGGTGGCTCGCCGTCGGTCTGTACGTGTTCCTCGTGGCCGCCTGGCTGGTGGCCGGATTCCACACGGTGCGCGGGCTGCTCAGCGGCGCGCTGCTCGCAGGGCCCGGGTCAGCTCCCACGACAGCGCCCGCGGCGCCTCGGCCAGTGACGGCCCGTACCAAGTGAGCAGACGTCCGTCGACGAGGGCGGCGGCGGTCCCGGGGAAGGCTTCGGGGCCGTCGTTCGCCGTGAAGCGGTAGGGCTCGTCGGGCAGGACGACGAGGTCGGGGGCGGCGGCGCGGAGCTCATCGAGCGGGATCCGCGGATAGCGTTCGAGATGGTCCTCGTAGGCGTTGCGGACGCCGAGGCGGCCGAGCAGGTCGCCGGCGAAGGTGTCGCTGCCGAGGACCATCCAGGGGCGGCGCCAGATCGGCACGACGGCGGTCGGCGGCCGGCCGGCCGGTCCCGGTTCCAGCGGTGTCACGGAGTCCCAGGCGGCCTCGGCCTCGGCCAGCCAGCGCGGCCGGCGCGGGGCGCCGCACGCGGCGAGGACCCGCTGCAGTTCGGTCAGGCCCTGGTCGAGGGTCCGGATCTCGGTGACGAGGACGTCGAGTCCGGCGGCCCGCAGGGCGGCGAGGTCCGGGGCGCGGTTCTCCTCCTCGTTGGCGAGGACGAGGTCGGGCCGGAGCGCGGTGATCGCGGCGACGTCGGGGTTCTTGGTGCCGCCGATCCGTGCGACGTCGAGTCCGGCGGGGTGGGTGCACCACTCCGTCGCGCCGACGAGGACGCCGGGGGCGGAGACGGCGACGGCCTCCGTCAGGGAGGGGACGAGGGAGACGACCCGCGGTCCCGCGCCGACGGTCCTCACTCCTCCTCGACCTCGACGTGGTCGGCGACGGCGACGACGAGGAGGCGGGTGCCGGGCTCGGTGGCGCGCCAGCGGTGCCGGACGCCTCCGGAGAGGTAGAGCGTGTCGCCGCGGCCCAGCCGGTGGGCGCGGCCCTCGGCCTCGACCTCGGCGGCGCCGTCGGCGACGTACAGCAACTCGTCGTTCCGGTGCTGGAACTCGCGGCCCGCGTCCTGCTCGCCGGTGAACTCCAGGGCGTGCAGCTGGTGGCGGCCGCGGACGAGCCCGCGGACGCCGTCGGGCAGCGCGGCGGACCGCTCGTCCGCGCGGACCACGTCGACGGTGCGGGAGGCCTCGGCGGCGGCGAGGAGCTCGCCCGCGCTGGTCTCCAGGGCCTCGGCGACGAGTTCGAGGGAGCGGCGGCTGGGGCGGGCGCGCTCGTTCTCCACCTGGCTGAGGAAGGGGACGGAGAGGCCGCTGCGGGAGGCGACGACGGCCAGGGTGAGCTGGAGCGCTCTGCGGCGTCTCTTGACGGCCGCGCCCACGCGGGGCGCTTCCTTCTCGTCCATGTCGGCTCCCTCCCTCGTCCCTCGTGCGTATCCGTACCGGGCGGTTACCTGAACCTTACGCAGCTTTGGGCCGGGGTTTCGCGTCGTGACGAAAAGGTGTGGTCGCCGAACACGTTCGGCGACCACACCTTTTCGGCCAGTGAGCGAGGGGCCTCCAGCGAGGCCACTGGTAAGAGCCTCTACTGGGGGGCGAGTTTCTCCGCGAGGCCGGGGTTGCGGTCCAGCCAGGTCCGGACGGCCTGCTGCTCCTTGCCCTTGCCGGTCTCCTGGATGACGGCTTCGAGGTCCGTGAGCTGCTTCTCGGTGAGCTCGAAGTCCTTCAGCCAGGCGCCGACCTCGGGGTTGTCCGCGGCGAAGCCCTTGCGGGCGAGGGTGTGGACGCCGTCGCCCTTGCCCCAGGTGCCCTTGGGGTCGGTGAGCTTCTTCAGGTCGTGGGCGGAGTAGGCCCAGTGCGGGGACCAGAGCGTGACGACGACCGGCTCCTTGCGCTCGTACGCACGCTTCAGCTCGGCCAGCATGCCGGGCGTGGAGCCGTCGACGACCTCGTACTCGCCCTCCAGGCCGTACTCCTTGAGGACCTTGTCCTTGAGGATGCCCATCATTCCGGCGCTGGGCTCGATGCCGACGATGCGGCCCTTGAACTGTCCCGCCTTGCCCTTGAGGTCGGCGAGCGAGTCGACGCCCTTCACGTACGAGGGGACGGCGAGCTCCAGGGAGGTGGGGCCGTACCAGGAGCCGAGGTCCTCCAGCTTGTTCCGGTACTTCTCCCAGTACTGGGCGTGGGTGACGGGCAGCCAGGCGTCGGTCTGGAAGTCGAGCTGCCCGCCGGCGAGGCCGGTGTAGAGGGCGCCGGCCTCCAGCTGCTTGGTGTCGACCTCGTAGCCGCGCCGCTCCAGGAGCTCCTTCCAGAGGTACGTGGAGGCGATGCCCTCGTCCCAGGGGATGTAGCCGATGCTGATCTTCTTGCCGTGGCCGCTGTCCTGGCCGGAAGCGGTGGTGGAGGTCGCGCCGCCGGAACGGCCGAGGAAACCCGTACCGCCGGCGACGAGGGCGAGCACGACGACGCCGACGAGGGCGGTGACGGGCTGCGGGCGGTGGGCCCAGAGCTTGGCGCCGGGGCGCTTGGCGCTCAGCGCGGCGCGGGCCTTGGCGGCGGCGCGGCGGCCCAGCGGGGAGACCTGCCGGCCGAGGGCGCCGGTCATCCGGTCCAGGTACATGGCGAGGACGACGATGGAGACGCCGGCCTCGAAGCCGAGGCCGATGTCGACGTTGCCGATGGCGCGGTAGACCGCGCCGCCGAGGCCGCCGCCGCCGACCATGCCGGCGATGACGACCATGGACAGGCCGAGCATGATGACCTGGTTGACGCCCGCCATGATCGTCGGCAGGGCGAGCGGGAGCTGCACGCGCAGGAGGGTGTCGCGCGGGGTGGTGCCGAAGGCCTCGGCGGCCTCGACGAGTTCGCCGTCGACCTGGCGGATGCCGAGCTCGGTCATCCGGACGCCCGGGGGCAGTGCGAAGACAATGGTGGCGATGATGCCGGGGACGACTCCGACGCCGAAGAAGATGATGCCGGGGATGAGGTAGACCATCGCCGGCATGGTCTGCATGAAGTCGAGGACGGGCCGCAGGACGGCGCTGACCGTCTGGGAGCGGGCCGCCCAGATGCCGAGCGGGACGGCGATCACCAGCGTGACGAGGGTGGCGACGAGGACGAGCGAGAGCGTCGCCATCGCCTCGTCCCACAGCTGCACCGAGTCGACGAGCGCGAAGCCCGCGAAGGCGAGGACGCCGGCGGCGAGGCCGCGCAGCCACCAGGCGACGACGGCGAGGATGCCGGCGAAGAGCAGCGGCTGGGGTGCGGAGAGGACGGCGTCGATGCCGTCGTAGAGGCCGGTGACGCCGCTGCTGACGGCGTCGAAGAGCCAGGAGAGGTGGGCCTGGAGCCAGTCGACGGAGCTGTCGGTCCAGTCACCGAGGGGGAGCCTAGGCACGGGCGGTCACCTCCTCGCTCGCGAGCCCGCCCATGACGGCGAGGAGACGCTCCGTCGGTACGACTCCGAGGACGGAGCCGTCGGAGTCCTGGACGGTCACGGGGTGCGGGGCCAGGGCGGCGACGGCGCACAGGTCGGCGACGAGGGTGTCGGGTCCGACGGGCCGGCAGGAGCAGTCCTCGGGACAGTCGGCCGGGACGGCTCCGTCGGTCATGACGGCGGCGGCGGTGAGCACCCGGGAGCGGTCGACGTCCTGGATGAAGGAGGCGACGTAGTCGTCGGCGGGGCGGACGAGGATGTCCTCGGCGGTGCCGAGCTGGACGATCCGGCCGTCGCGCATGACGGCGATGCTGTCGCCGAGGCGCATGGCCTCGTTGAGGTCGTGGGTGATGAAGACGATGGTCTTCTTCAGCCGCTGCTGGAGCACGAGGAGCTGGTCCTGCATGTCGCGGCGGATGAGCGGGTCGAGCGCGCTGAAGGACTCGTCCATGAGGAGCAGGTCGGCGTCGGTGGCGAGGGCGCGGGCGAGGCCGACGCGCTGCTGCATGCCGCCGGAGAGCTCGTCCGGCCAGGACTTCTCCCAGCCGGCGAGCCCGCACAGTTCGAGGGCCTCGGCGGCTCGGGTCTCGCGCTCGGCGCGCGGGACTCCCTGGACCTCCAGGCCGTAGGCGGCGTTCTCGAGAACGTTTCGGTGCGGGAAGAGCGCGAAGTGCTGGAAGACCATGCTGATCTTGGTGGCCCGGACGGCGCGCAGCTCGCGGGGGGAGAGCGCGGTGAGGTCTCGGCCGTCGAAGAGGACCCGTCCCGCGGTGGGTTCGAGCAGGCCGTTGAGCATGCGGAGGAGGGTGGACTTCCCGGATCCGGACAGGCCCATCACGACGAAGATCTGACCGGGTTCGACGACGAAGCCGGCGTCGACGACGGCGGCCGTCGTCCCTTCGCCGCGCAGTTCGTCGCGGTCGGCACCGTCGGCGAGGCGCCGGACGGCTTCGTCGGGTCGTCTGCCGAACACCTTGTACAGGTGGTCGGCCTGGAGCCTGGACACATACACCTCACGGGTAGCAACGAGAACGGCCCGCCACCCCCGCGCGGCCGGGCCGTGGAGCGGGCGGGATCGGCCCGCGGCCCGTCGCGTACGGGGATTCTCGTAGTTGAATTCCGTACCGGGTTCCGCTCCGGGCTCGCGCCTGCCCGGCTTCACAGGGTGCAAACGCAAAGGTGACGGGGGTCACTCCCGTTGCCGGGGATCGGCGGCGCACGGCGCGCCCCTGGCGCTGTCGGAGGGGTGGGGCATGATCGGAGGGTGACGCGACGCCTGATGCTCCTCGACACCGCCAGCCTGTACTTCCGCGCCTACTTCGGTGTGCCGGATTCGGTCCGCGCACCGGACGGCACCCCGGTGAACGCCGTGCGCGGACTCCTCGACTTCATCACCCGGCTCGTCCAGGACCACCGCCCCGACGAACTCGTGGCCTGCTGGGACGAGGACTGGCGGCCGCAGTGGCGGGTGGACCTGATCCCCTCGTACAAGGCGCACCGGGTGGTGACCGAGACGGAGACCGGCCCGGACGTGGAGGAGATCCCCGACACGCTCTCCCCGCAGGTGCCGGTGATCGAGGAGGTCCTCGCGGCGCTCGGGATCGCCCGGGTCGGGTCCGCGGGGTACGAGGCGGACGACGTCATCGGGACCCTGGCGGGGCGCGCCGCCGGGCCGGTGGACATCGTCACGGGCGACCGGGACCTGTTCCAGCTGGTCGACGACGCGCGCGGGGTGCGCGTGCTGTACCCGCGGAAGGGCGTCGGCGACTGCGACCTGGTGGACGACGAGCTGATCCGTACGAAGTACGGCGTGCGCCCCGACCAGTACGCGGACTTCGCGGCCCTGCGCGGGGACGCGAGCGACGGGCTGCCCGGGGTGAAGGGCATCGGCGAGAAGACGGCCGCGCAGCTGATCACGGAGTACGGCGATCTGGCGGGAGTGCGGGCGGCGGCCGAGGACCGGACGTCGAAGCTGACGCCGGCGAAGCGGCGCGGGATCGTGGAGGCGGCCGCCTACCTGGACGTGGCTCCGACGGTGGTGCGGGTCGCCGGCGACGTACCGCTGCCGGAGTTCGACCCGGCCCTGCCCGCTGAGCCCCGCGACCCGGCGGCGCTGGACGCACTGGTGAAGCGGTGGGGCCTGGGCGGGGCGGTGGGCCGGCTGCTGCCGGTGCTGACGCGCTGACCTTTTCTTGATCCACTCTGGGCGACAGCGTCACAGGATGCTAGCTTAGGCATACCTAAGTTCATCGAGTCAGGAGAGACCCTCGTGGCAGAGCAGCCGGCCCGCAAGGCACCGAAAGCCACCGAAGCACGCGTGGTGCGCACCGAGCGGATCACGCCGCACATGGTGCGGGTCGTCCTGGGCGGCCCCGGGCTCGACGCCTTCGAGGTCGGCGAGTACACCGACCACTACGTGAAGCTGCTGTTCGCCCCGGAGGGGGTGACCTACCCGGAGCCCTTCGACATGGAGCGGATCCGGGAGGAGTTCCCGCGGGAGCAGTGGCCGACGACGCGGACGTACACGGTACGCGCCTGGGACCCGGTCCACCGCGAGCTGACCATCGACTTCGTGGTCCACGGCGACGAGGGGCTCGCGGGCCCCTGGGCGGCGCGGGCCCAGGCGGGCGAGACCATGCGCTTCCTCGGCCCCGGCGGCGGCTACACGCCGGACCCGGCGGCGGACTGGCACCTGCTCGCGGGCGACGAGAGCGCGCTGCCGGCCATCGCGGTGGCGCTGGAGCGGCTGCCCTCGGGGGCGCGCGTGCACGCCTTCGTGGAGGTCTCGGACGCCGCGGAGGAGCAGAAGTTCGCGACGGCGGCCGGCGTGGACGTCACGTGGCTGCACCGGGGCGACCGTCCGGCGGGCGAGGCCGTCGTCGAGGCCGTGCGGGCGCTGGACTTCCCTGCGGGCGACGTGCACGCCTTCGTCCACGGCGAGGCGGGCTTCGTGAAGGACCTCCGCCGTCACCTGCGGATGGAGCGCGGGGTGGCGCGCGAGCGGCTGTCGATCTCGGGGTACTGGCGCCTGGGCAAGACCGACGAGGCCTGGCGCGCGATCAAGCGCGAGTGGAACGACCAGGTGGAGCGCGAGCAGGAGAACTGACGCTCCGATCACGTGGAGAGGGGGGTGGGGCCGAGGGCCTCACCCCCCTCTCGGCATGACGTGACCTCACGCCATCACGTCGGCTCCGTCGCCCCCTCGTCGTCGCCGGGCCGGCCGAAGACGCGATTCGAGGCGTCCACGTGGGCCAGTCGCCGCAGGGCCGCGAAGATGGCGTCACCGAGGACCGTACCGACGACCGCGCTCTCGACGAGCGCCTCGCGCGCCACATGGTGTGCCACGTAGTCCATGTCCGCCCGCGCCACCCGCTCCGCCGCGTCCGCGTAGGCGTCGAGGATCTCGGCGAACCGGCCGTGGCCGACGTCGTCGAGCGCAGCGAGGGCCGCCGCGAGCGCCTCCCCCGCCGGGTTGTCCGGAAAGACCTGCCAGCCGCGCGCGGCGACCAGCTCCGCGACCCTCTTCCGCGCCTCCTCGATCGCGGCGTCCGACTCACGGTCGTAGCGGGGCACCAACCGGTTCGCCGTGATGCCCAGCACCTTGTGCATCGAACGCTCGCGGTCGTCGACCGCCACGATGACCTCACGGATCGCCGCGACCGACAGGCCACCCACGTCGAGAAGCGCCCGGATCAACCGGAGCCGCTGGACGTGGGCCTCTCCGTACGAGGCCTGGTTCGGGCTCGTCAACTCGCCGGCCGGCAGCAGCCCTTCCCGTACGTAGAACTTGATCGTCGCCACGGACACCCCGGCCCTGCGACTCAACTCTCCGATGCGCACCGCGCGTTCACCTCTCCGGTCCTTCGACGGCCTTGCCGACCGACACCTCCATCATAGATAGTGGCGCTATCAGATAGCGGCGAGTGTCACTATCCATAACCCACGGGGGAATCCGCATGTCTCCACTCCGCACGTCCTCGTCACCCTTACTCGGCCCGCTCGCCCGGCTGCACCGACCGCTGGTCTGGTTCGCCGGCTCGATGGTCGCCCTCGCGCTCGTCTCCGCCGTCGGCCTGCTCGTCGACGACCGGATCCTGGTGGGCGTACCGATCTGGACCAAGCCGTTCAAGTTCTCGGTCTCGTTGGCGGCCTACACGCTCTCGCTCGCCTGGATGCTCTCCCTGCTCGCCCCGCCCCTCCGCGTGCACCGCGTCGGCTGGTGGGCAGGAACCGTCATCGCCGTCGCCCTGCTGATCGAGATGGCGCTCATCACCCTCCAGGTGATCCGCGGCACCCAGAGCCACTTCAACCACGCGACTCCCTTCGACAACGCCGTCTTCCAGATCATGGGAGCCAGCATCGCCGTCCTGTGGCTGAGCGCCCTGGTCATCGCGGTACTCCTGCTGCGCGCCAGGATCCTCGACCGCGCCACCGCCTGGGCCGTCCGCCTCTCCTCATTCATCGCCCTCGCGGGCGCTGCCGTGGGCTTCCTGATGACTGCTCCGACCCCGGAGCAGCTGGCGGTCGACGAGCCCCCGATCAGCGGCGCCCACAGCGTCGGGGTGCCGGACGGCGGCCCCTCCATGCCGCTGACCGGCTGGTCGACCACCGGCGGCGACCTGCGCATCCCTCACTTCTTCGGGATGCACGCGCTCCAGCTGATCCCGCTGCTCCTGCTCGTCCTGGCCGCTCTCGCACCGCGCTTCGCCCGCCTCGCCGACGAGCGGGTGAGGCTGCGGCTCACGCTCACGGCCGCCGGCACGTACGCAGCGGTCTTCGCCCTGCTGACCTGGCAGGCGCTGCGCGGTCAGGCCCTGTTCTCACCGGACGCCCCGACGCTCGCCGCGGCAGGAACGATCGTCCTGGCCGGCGCCGCCGCGACCGCCCTCTCCCTCCGGGCCCCCACCCCCGCCCCCACCCCGTCCCCCGCATCCACCAAGGAAGTCTCGGCATGACCGGATTCCTCTTCGAGCTGGCGTTCCTCCTCGCGGCGCCCGTCTGGCTCCTGATGATCTTCGCGCCGGGCCGGCGGGCCACCGAACGCGTCGCCGCGTCGCCGCTGACCGTCCTCCCGCTCCTCGCGCTCTGGGCCGTCCTGGCCGCCCCCGTGATGCCGGAGATGTGGACGGCGGTCAGCAGCCCCGACATCGACACCTTCCGCGAGCTGACGGCACTCCCGAACGGAGCGGGCGCGGTCTGGGCTCAGATCCTCGCCTGGGACCTGCTCCTCGGCCAGTGGATGTACCGCGAGGCCCGCCGACTCACCCTCTCCCCCCTCCTGATGGGCCCGCTCCTCCTCCTGACGATCCTTCTCTCCCCCATCGGCCTGCCACTGTTCCTCGCGGCCCGATCCTGGAAGACCCGGGTCACGGACCAGGTCCCGTCTTCGACTGCACGGTGATCGGGCCGCGTGCGGCCGCTGCCCGCCAGTGCCGGTAGGCAGGATCCGGACAGTGTGCACGGCGGTCGCGGCAGGGCTGTGCCCCCACCCCCGGCACCCGTCGGGGCGTCAGCCCCGGGCGTGGACCGTGGCGATGACCTCACGGTCCGGCTGGAGGGTGAGGCTGGGGACCGGACGTATGTCGTCGGTGAAGAGGTCCAGGTGGTAGCGGCGGGCGAGGACGGCCAGCACCAGGACGGCCTCGACGAGGGCGAAGCGGGTGCCGAGGCAGACGCGGGGGCCGCCGCCGAAGGGGAACCAGGCGTACTCGGGTATCTCCTCGGCGGGGCCGCCGTCCTCGGTGGTGAGCCACCGCTCGGGCCGGAAGGCCTCGGCGTCCCCGTACCAGCGGGGGTCGCGCTGCGTGGCCCACTGGCTGGACCAGACGCGGGTGCCGACGGGGACGGGCCTGCCACCGAGGGTTGCCCCCTCCTTGGCGATCCCGGTGATGAGCCAGATCGTCGGGTAGAGACGGAGGGTCTCCTTGACCACGGCCTGGGTGTACGGGAGGGAGGCGTAGTCGTCGTAGCCGGGTTCGTGGTCGGCGAGGACCCGGTCGAGCTCCTCGGCGAGGGCGTCGCGCACCCGCGGGTTACGGGAGAGCAGGTGCCAGGCCCAGACGAGGGTCGAACTGGTCGTCTCGTGGCCCCCGATGTAGAGGGTGACGGTCTCGTCCCGGATCTCCTGGTCGGAGAGCCGGGCGCCGGACTCGTCCCGGGCGGCGAGCAGGCGGCTGAGGAGGTCCGGGCGCTCGGTGTCGCCGTCGCGGTGACGGGAGACGACGCGGGAGACCTCCGCGTCGATGACGGCGGTGGCGCGCTTGATGCGGGCGCGGCCGGGCGTGGGGACCCAGTCGGGCAGGAGCGCTCCGATGCCGCTGAACTCGGCGCCGATCTCCTGCTGGGCGATGTCCATGGCCCGGCCGATGGCCTCGGCGTCGGCTGCGGTGTCGACGCCGAAGATGGTTCGGACGGCGATGAGTTGGGTGAGGGCCGCCATCTCCTTCTTGACGTCGATGGGCTGTCCGTCGGACCACCGGTCGGCGAGCGCGACGGCGCATTCGGTCATGGTCGCCGCATAGGACCGGACCTGCTTGGGGCGGACGGAGGGCTGGACGAGGGATCGCTTGCGCCGCCAGTCGGCGCCCTTGGCGACGACGACCCCGTTTCCGAGGAGGGTGCGGAAGGCGATACCGAGGTCGGGCTGGTCGAAGGTGCGCTCGACCTCGGTGAGGAGTTCGCCCACGGTGTCGGGGTGGGCGATGAAGAGGGCGGGGCCGCGGCCGAAGCGCCAGCGGACGAAGTCACCGCGCTCCCGCAGCTGTTCGAAGAAGCCGAGGGGGTCCTTGCCGAAGGCGGGCAGGTTGCCGAGGAGGGGCAGCCCCCGTGGACCGTCGACGATCCGTGCTGTCGGCTGTGCCGTGTCGCCGCGTGCCTCGGCGTCCTGACCGGCTTGCGTGGTCATGTGCGTCCCCTCCCCAACTGGCCTTCCCCGTGTGCGAGTCCATGCAAGCGGAAGGGCCGACCCGGGCGCCACCCCTGTGGACGACGCCCTGTGGACAACCCGGCGCACAGGGGACGGAACGACCGGTGCCCGTGGCGTGATCGCCACGGGCACCGGTCGGAAAGGCGGCCGGAAGGGCCGGAACCGTCAGCCCACCGAGCTGTAGGCGACGACGCCCCGCAGCAGCGCTTCGACGGCCTTGCGGGCGTTCTTGGAGACCGTGCTGTTCTCCTTGGGCGCCGCGGCGGCGATCTGTCCGAGGACGTCGATGACCTGCTTGCACCAGCGGACGAAGTCGCCGGCGGGCATGTCCGCCTCGCGGAGCACCTCGTCGAGACTCTTGTCGGAGGCCCACTGGTAGGCGGCCCAGGCGAAGCCGAGGTCGGGCTCGCGCTGGCCGACCCCCTCCGCCTGGTTGATCTTGAACTCCTCTTCGAGGGCGTCGAGACGTCCCCAGATCCGCACCATCTCGCCCAGCGCCGCCTTGGCGTCGCCCGTGGGCAGCTTCGGCGCAACGGCGTCGTCGGCCTGGCGCGACTCGAACACCAGGGCCGAGACGCAGGCGGCGAGTTCGGCAGGGGTGAGCCCCTCCCAGACGCGGTCCCGGAGGCACTCGCTCGCGAGCAGGTCGAGCTCGCCGTAGAGCCGGGCCAGCCGCTTGCCGTTGTCGGTGACCTCGTCGCCGCGGAGGTAGTCGAGCTCGGTGAGGAGCGCGACGATCCGGTCGAAGGTCCGGGCGATGGTGTTGGTACGGCCCTCGATGCGCCGCTCCAGCTGCTGGGTGTCGCGCTGGAGGCGGTGGTAGCGCTCGGCCCAGCGGGCGTGGTCCTCGCGCTCGTCGCAGCCGTGGCAGGGGTGCGCGCGCAGCGCGGTGCGCAGCCTGGCGATCTCGCGGTCGTCGGCGGCGGCAGCGCGCTGCCTGTGGTGCCGCTCGGGGTGGACGTGTCCGGCCTTGGTCCGCAGTGCGGAGGCCAGGTCCCTGCGGGACTGCGGCGAGCGCGGGTTGAAGGACTTGGGGATCCGCATGCGGTCGAGCGCCTCGACGGGGACCGGGAAGTCGATGGAGGCGAGCCTCTTGACCTGCCGCTCGGCGGTGAGGACGAGGGGCCGGGGTCCGTCGTGGTGCTCGAAGCCGCGGTGTCCGTTGGTCCGCCCCGCGGGGATGCCGGGGTCGAGGACGAGGGCGAGGCCCGCGAACTTGCCGGTGGGGACGTGGATGATGTCGCCCGGCTTGAGCTTCTCCAGCGAGCCGGCGGCCTGGGCGCGCCGCTGGGCGGCGCCCTGCCTGGCCAGTTCCGTCTCGCGGTCCTTGAGGTCGCGGCGGAGCCGCGCGTACTCCTCGAAGTTCCCGAGGTGGCAGGTCATGCCCTCGCGGTAGCCCTCCAGGCCCTCCTCGTTCTTCTGCACCTGGCGCGAGATGCCCACGACGGAGCGGTCGGCCTGGAACTGCGCGAAGGAGGTCTCCAGGAGCTCGCGGGAGCGGTGCCGGCCGAACTGGTCGACGAGGTTGACCGCCATGTTGTACGAGGGCCGGAAGCTGGAGCGCAGGGGGTACGTGCGCGTGCCCGCGAGTCCGGCGAGGTGACCGGGGTCGAAGCCGCGCTGCCAGAGGACCACGGCGTGGCCTTCGACGTCGATGCCTCGGCGGCCGGCTCGGCCGGTGAGCTGGGTGTACTCGCCGGGGGTGATGTCGGCGTGCTGCTCGCCGTTCCACTTGACGAGCTTCTCGAGGACGACCGAGCGCGCGGGCATGTTGATGCCGAGGGCGAGGGTCTCGGTGGCGAAGACGGCCTTCACGAGGCCGCGGACGAAGAGCTCTTCGACGACCTCCTTGAAGGTGGGGAGCATGCCGGCGTGGTGGGCGGCGATGCCCCGCTCCAGCGCTTCGAGCCATTCGTAGTAGCCGAGGACGTGGAGGTCTTCGGTGGGGATGGAGGCGGTCCGCTCCTCGACGATCTCGCGGACGCGCTGCCGTCCCTCCTCGTTGTTCAGGCGGAGTCCGGCGTGGAGGCACTGCTGGACCGCGGCCTCGCAGCCGGCGCGGCTGAAGATGAAGGTGATGGCGGGCAGCAGCCCCTCGGCGTCGAGGCGCTCGATGACCTCGGGGCGGCCGGGCGTCCAGATGCGAGAGCGCTGGCGGCGCTCGCGCTCGCGGTCGGCCTCGCGGACCATCTTGCCGCGGCGCCGGTCACGGGGGTTGTACGTCGAGTTCTCGGTGCGGGCGAGGCGGACGAGGTCGGGGTTGACCTCGCGGCGGGCGGAGCCTCGGCCGCCGTGGTCGGTCTCCTCCTCGAAGAGGTCGTACATCCGGCGTCCGGCGAGGACGTGCTGCCAGAGGGGGACGGGACGGCTCTCCGAGACGATGACCTCGGTGTCGCCGCGGACGGTGTCGAGCCAGTCGCCGAACTCCTCGGCGTTGGACACGGTCGCGGAGAGTGAGACCAGCGTGACGGATTCGGGGAGGTGGATGATCACTTCCTCCCAGACGGCGCCGCGGAAGCGGTCGGAGAGGTAGTGCACCTCGTCCATGACCACGTAGCCGAGGCCGGAGAGGGCCTGGGACCCCGCGTACAGCATGTTGCGGAGGACTTCGGTGGTCATGACGACGATCGGCGCGTCGCCGTTGACGCTGTTGTCGCCGGTGAGGAGGCCGACCTTGTCCGCGCCGTACCGCTTGACCAGGTCGGCGAACTTCTGGTTCGACAGCGCCTTGATGGGTGTCGTGTAGAAGCACTTGCGGCCCTGGCTGAGGGCGAGATGGACGGCGAACTCGCCGACGATGGTCTTGCCGGAGCCCGTGGGCGCGGCGACGAGCACGCCCTTGCCCGCTTCGAGGGCCTTGCAGGCCTCGATCTGGAAGGGGTCCAGGTCGAAGTCGTAGAGCTCGCGGAAGGGGAACAGCGCGGTGGCCTGCTCGGCGTTTCGGGCGAGGGCGGCCGCATACGCCTCGGCTGGTGTGAGGTCCTCTGTCATCTTGTTGTCGAGCCTACCCGCCACCTCTGACAGTGACGCGATCTTTATCGGGGCAATGCTCCGGGGACCGATCGGGGCACGCAGAGGCCCCCCGGACCGGGTCCGGGGGGCCTCACAAGATCAGGTGATGTCGTCGTACCCGTTGAGCCGGTGCACCGCGGATCCCCCGGTCTCCCCCGGTCCGGTGGCCTGCTCGGGCAGGGCCCGAGCGGCGGGGACGGGCTCGATGGCGCCCAGGGCCTCGGGCGTGAGGTCGAGGACGGAGGCCTCGTCGTCGTCGAGTGCGGCGTCGGGGTTCTTGCGGTTCCGGCGCCGGTCGTTGAGGAGGGCGACGCCGACCGCGAGGAAGTACAGGGCGATGATGGGGCCGGAGAGGGCGATCATGCCGAGCGGGTCGGTGGACGGTGTGGCCACGGCGCCGAAGACGAAAGTGCCCATGATCATGGCCCGCCACCAGCCGGCCATGCGCTTGCCCGTGACCACTCCGGTGAAGTTGAGCATCATCAGCAGCAGGGGGAGCTCGAAGGCGAGACCGAAGACGAGCACCATGCGGGTGGTGAAATCCAGGAGGTCGTCGAGCGAGAGGAAGTTCGACGCCACATCGGGCGTGATGCTGATGAGGACCTTCACGCTGACCGGCATGATCAGGTACGCGGTGTAGGTGCCGGCGGCGAAGAGGGGTACGGCGGCGGCGGCGAAGTAGTACGTGTACTTCTTCTCGCTCTTGTGGAGGCCGGGCGCGATGAACGCCCACAGCTGGTACAGCCAGACCGGCGTGGAGGCGATCACGCCCGCCAGCATGACCACCTTCACCGTCGAGGTGAAGGGAGACAGCATGGTCTGGTACGCGATGATCACGCAGCGCCCGCCGGTGTTCTCCGACACCGACGTGTCAGGCGGGCACTTCGGCACAGGCGAGGACAGAAGGTCCATCAGCTGCTGGCTGAAGAACGCGGCCACGACAGAGGCCACGACGATCGCGAGCATCGCCTTGGCCACACGGTTGCGCAGTTCACGCAGATGGTCCGCGAGCGGCATCCGCCCCTCGGGATCCTTCTCCTTCGGTGTGCGGGCAGACTTGGGCAACCCACGTCCTCATCTCATGCGGGCAGGCCGCCCTGCGGCGACCTTGGGGCGATCGGGTCGGGCCCGGATCAGCGCTGGCTGGTGTCCGTGGTCTCGGTGACGGGACGAGCGGAGGTCACGTCGCCGGGCGAGGCCTTGATGGTGCGCTGGGCGGGGGTCGCCTGGTCGGCAGGCGGGCCGGCAGGAGCGGTCTCGCCACCCTCCGACTTCATCGCCTTCGCCTCGCTCTTGAGGATGCGGGCGGACTTGCCGAGGGAGCGGGCCATCTCCGGGAGCTTCTTGGCACCGAAGAGCAGCACGATGACGAGGAGGATGAGACTGATCTCGAGGGGGCCGATCTGACGGAACATGGCTGTGGTCTACCTTCTCACCGAGGCGGCATGGTTGCGTGCCCGGCGGGTCGGACATGCGTCCGGCCACCGCGCTGCCTGCGATCGTAACCCGCAGGAGTAAACGCGAGGCAATGCCCGTGCATACTCCCGATTGCGTACCACGAGCCCGGACCGAGGCCGCTTATTGCAGCGTACGGCACCGACTCAGCGCAGTGTCTCGCCGGTTCGGGCCAGTCCGACGGCGGCCGTTTCGAGCTCTTCGGCGGCCTGGGTGATCCGTTCTGTGGTGCGGGCCACTTGACGGCCGAGGCGCTGGACCTCCAGGAAGACCTTGATGCCGAGGACACCGAGGACGGCGATGCCGAGGAAGCCGAGGGCGATGGCGAGCATGGGCCAGAACATGGTCAGAGCCTAGACCTTGAGCGGGTACGGATCGTTCAGACGGTGGTGTGGAGGCGCAGGGTGCGAACGCCGCCGCCGGTGAGGAGCTCGACGATGCGTTCGCCGGCGGGCTTGCGGACGGAGCTGCCGCACTCCGGGCAGGTGAAGGAGTAGAAGGTGGTGCGCCGGCTGGCGCCGATGGCGAGGCGCAGGGCGCTCGCGGAGAGTTCGAAGCGGGCCCGGCAGTCGGGGCAGCCGGCTTTGAAGAGGACCGGGGCCATCGTCGCGGCAAGACCAGGCATGGCGGACATCTCCCTCAATTCCCACGGCAACAACCGAATCGGCACTACATCTGCAACAGCGTCCTCGCGGCGGAGAACGTCACACGCCCTCGTACGCGGCGAGCGCGGCGGTCGCCGCCTCCCGGGCGCTGTCGGCCAGCTCACGCGGTGCGACGATCCGCCCGTCGCTGCCCAGGCGCAGCGCGAGCCGCCGCAGCGAGGCGGGGTCCGGGGTCCGCAGGGTGATCCGCAGGCCGCCGTCGGGCAGTTCCTCGGCCTGGTCGTGCGGGTAGTACTCGGCGACCCACCGGCCGCCGGGGCCGACCTCAACGACGACCTCGGGGTCGTCGGCGGAGGGCTGGACCAGCCCCTCGGAGAGGTCGCGCAGTTCCAGCTCGGGCGGGGCCGCGTGCTCGTCGAGGAGCCGGATCTCGACGACCCGGTCGAGCCGGAAGGTGCGGCGCGCCTCGGAGAGCCGGCACCACGCCTCCATGTAGGTGTGGCCGACGGCGAAGAGCCGGATCGGGTCGACCTCGCGCTCGGTGAGCTCGTCGCGGGCGGGCGAGTAATAGCGCACCCACAGCCGTCTGCGCTCGGAGATGGCCCGGTCGACCTCGGCGAAGACGCCGCCCTCGGACTCGAAGGTGACCGAGAGCCGGGAGCTGGCCCCGGCGGCCTCGCCGGCCGCGGCCTCCAGCTTGGCGGTGGCGCGGACCAGCGCGTCCCGGTCGCTCTCGCGGAGTCCGGGCAGGGTGGCGACGGCGCGGGCGGCGACGAGGAGGGCGGTCGCCTCGTCGGCGGCGAGCCGCAGGGGCGCGGCGACGTCGTCGGGGTTGTGCCACCAGATCCGGTCGCCGTCGGTGTCGATGTCGAGCAGGTCTCCGCCGCGGAAGCTGGTGCCGCACATGGGCAGCACGTCCAGGTCGGAGATCAGCTCGTCCTCGGTGATCCCGAAGGCGCGCGCGACGTCGGCGACGTGCGCGCCGGGACGCTCGCGGAGATAGGTGACGAGGGACAGCATCCGCCTCGTCTGGTCGATCGCGTTGGCAGCCATGTGTACGTCTCCCCCTCAGCCCTTGGCCACGGCGCGCAGCCGGTCCAGTACATCCGCCCGCAGGTCGGCGGGTTCCCGTACGACGACGTCGGGGCCGAACTCGACGAGCCAGGCGTCGAGGCCGTGCCCGTACGGGATCTCCAGCTCGTCCCAGCCGTCGTCACCCACCTGTACGGACTGTGCGCGGGCCCGCAGCGGGTAGCCGCAGCCGGCGCGCAGCCGGATCCGGGCGGAGCGGGTGGCCGTCTCGCCGGCCCAGCTCTCGACGGTCTCGCGGACGGTGACGACGTCGGGCACGGGCGCGGTGAAGGCGCCGGCCCGGGAGCGGACCTTGCCGGTGATCCGGGAGAGGCGGAAGACGCGCTCGGCGCCGCGGTCGCGGTCCCAGCCGGCGAGGTACCAGTGGCCGCGCCAGCATTCGAGGGTCCAGGGCTCGACCTGGCGGGTCTCGGGGCGGGCGGCGTTGGCCTTGCGGTAGTCGAAGACGACGGGCCGGCGGTCGCGGCAGGCCAGCATGAGGGGCTCGAAGGCGGCCTCGTGGACCGGGATGCGGGGTTCGAGGGCGCTCGGCTGGACGTCGTACGAGTCCTCCGCCTCGGGCATGCCGGCGGCGCGGAGCTTCTGGAGGGCGCCGCTGGCGGCTCCCGCGAGCCGGGCCTGCTGCCAGACCTTGGCGGCGAGGCCGAGGGCGGCGGCCTCCTCGGCGTCGAGGGTGATGGGCGGGAGGCGGTTGGAGTCGCGGCGGGCGAGGTAGCCGGTCTCGCCCTCCAGGTTCTCGACGGTCTCGATGACCAGGCCGAGCTCGCGCAGGTCGTCCTTGTCGCGCTCGAACATCCGGTTGAAGGCGTCGTCCCCGCTCGCTTCGAGGTAGGCCTCGATGGAGCCGCGGAGCTCCCGCTTGCTCAGCGGGCGGCGCGTCCCGAGCAGGCACAGCGCGAGATTCATCAGCCGCTCGGACTTGGCAATCGCCATCGACGCCCCGCACCTCTTTTGCCGGTTCCACTTGTCGGACGTCCGACCGTACCGCCCCGGGGTGTCGGGACCAAAGCCGAGGGCCCCCGCCACGGGTGGCGGGGGCCCTCGGAGCGACCGGTACCGGTCGGCGGGACGGATCAGACGGCGACCAGGTCGCAGACGAAGATCAGCGTCTCGCCCGGGGCGATCGCGGAGCCGGCGCCGCGGTCGCCGTAGGCGAGGTGCGCGGGGATGATCAGCTCGCGACGGCCGCCGACCTTCATGCCCTGGACACCCTGGTCCCAGCCGGAGATGACCTGGCCGATGCCGAGCTTGAACTGCAGCGGGGTGCCGCGGTTCCAGGAGGAGTCGAACTCCTCGCCGGTGGAGAAGGCGACGCCCACGTAGTGGACGGAGACGGTGGCGCCGGCCTTGGCCTCCGCGCCGTCACCCTCCCAGATGTCCCTGATCTTCAGGTCCTTCGGCGGCTCGCCACCCGGGAAGTCGACCTCGGGCTTCTCGATGCTCACTGAACTGCTCCTCATACTGATGAACTACGCGATCGGGACAGTCTTACACCTTCGCCAGGATGTCCACGGCGAACACCAGCGTGGAGTTCTTCGGGATGCCCTGCTGCTCCTTGTCGCCGAAGGCCTCGGCCGGCGGGGCGACGATGAGGACGCGGCTGCCGACCTTCTTGCCGACGAGCCCCTTCTTCAGGCCCGTCAGCGTGAGCTGCGAGAGCGGGAAGTTCGCGGGCTTGCCCGTGGTGTACGTGGAGTCGAAGACCTTGCCGTCCTTCCAGAGGGCGGCGACGTAGTTCACGACGACCGTGTCGGTCTCCTTGACGACCTCGCCCTTGGACTCGAGCACGTAGTTCGAGACGAGCTTGGTCGGCGGGTCGACCTTGGGGACGGTGAGCGTGGGCGCCTTGCCGTCGGTGTTCGTGCCGACCTTCGGCAGGTCCTTGTTGTCCTGGGCGACCGGGGTGCCGGTGGCGGACTTGGGGATCGTGACGGCCTTCAGGATGTCCACCACGAAGACGAGGGTGGCGTTGGGCTCGATCTTCGGCGGCGAGCCCTTCTCGCCGTAGCCGAGCGCCGGCGGAATGCCGACCTCGATGCGGCTGCCGACCTTCTGGCCTTCGAGGGCCTGCTCCCAGCCCTGGATGACCTGGCCCTCACCCAGCGTCACGCTGAAGGGCTCGCCGCGGTCGAAGCTGTTGTCGAAGGGGGTGGTGGAGTCCCAGGCCTGACCCAGGTAGTTCACCGAGAGCGCGTCGCCCTTCTTCGTCACCGGGCCGTCGCCCTCGCTGATGACGTTGACCTTCAGTTCCTTGGGCGGGTCGCCCTCGCCCTTGGAGAGGGTCGGCTTCTCGCCGAACTTGGCCCCCGCGGTGATGGCGGGCAGCCCGTTCTTCATCGAAGCGGAATCGGAGCCCTTGTCGTCGCTGCCGCACGCCGCTGTCGAGAGCAGCAGCAGCGGGACGACGAGAAGGCCGGCAAGTCGGCGCACGTGTTCCTCAGATCTCAGACGGCACAGTAGTTGTGCCGACACTCTAGGGGGTGTCTTGCCGATCAGGCCGGGCTCGCGGGGTCTGATCGGCAAGACACCCCCTTGGTGCTCCTCCTGTCACGTCGAGGGCCCCGCACGTCGATCGTGCGGGGCCCCGGGGCTCGTACGCGCCGGTCCTACATTCCGGCGATCAGCTTTTCCACCCGGTCGTCGACGGAGCGGAACGGGTCCTTGCACAACACGGTGCGCTGCGCCTGGTCGTTGAGCTTCAGGTGGACCCAGTCGACGGTGAAGTCCCGGCGCTGCTCCTGTGCGCGGCGGATAAAGTCGCCGCGGAGCCGCGCCCTGGTGGTCTGCGGGGGCACCGACTTGCCCTCGAAGATCTTCATGTCGTTGCAGATCCGGGCCGCCTGGCCGTTCTTCTGCAGCAGGTAGTAGAGCCCGCGTCGGCGGTGGATGTCGTGGTAGGCGAGGTCTATCTGCGCGACTCGCGGGTTCGACATGGTCATGTTGTGCTTGGCCCGGTAGCGCTCGATGAGCCGGTGCTTCATGACCCAGTCGATCTCGGTCTCGATGCGGTCGAGCCGCTCGCTCTCGATCGAGTCGAGCGTGCGGCCCCACAGCTCCAGGACCTGCGCGACGGTGCCGGAGCGGATGCCGCGCCGGTCGACGAAGTCGACTGCCTTCTCGTAGTACTCGCGCTGGACCTCCAGGGCGGAGGCCTCACGGCCGCTGGCGAGCCGGACCTTGCGCTGGCCCGTGATGTCGTGGCTGACCTCGCGGATCGCCCGGATGGGGTTCTCCAGGGTCAGGTCGCGCATGACGGTGCCGGCCTCGATCATGCGGAGCACCAGGTCGGTGGCGCCGACCTTGAGCAGCATGGTCGTCTCGGACATGTTCGAGTCGCCGACGATGACGTGGAGCCGGCGGTAGCGCTCGGCGTCGGCGTGCGGCTCGTCCCGGGTGTTGATGATGGGTCGCGAGCGGGTCGTGGCGGAGCTGACGCCCTCCCAGATGTGCTCGGCACGCTGGGAGACGCAGAAGACCGCGCCACGCGGGGTCTGGAGGACCTTTCCCGCACCGCAGATGAGCTGCCGGGTGACGAGGAAGGGAATGAGGATGTCCGCGAGCCGGGAGAACTCCCCGTGGCGGGCGACGAGATAGTTCTCGTGGCAGCCGTAGGAGTTTCCGGCCGAGTCGGTGTTGTTCTTGAAGAGATAGACGTCGCCCGCGATTCCCTCCTCGTGCAGGCGGCGTTCGGCGTCGACGAGCAGGCCCTCGAGAATGCGCTCGCCCGCCTTGTCGTGGGTGACCAGTTCGGTCACGTCGTCACATTCCGGTGTTGCGTATTCCGGATGCGAACCCACGTCCAGGTACAGGCGGGCACCGTTCCGCAGGAAGACATTGCTGCTGCGGCCCCATGACACGACACGGCGGAAGAGGTAGCGCGCCACTTCGTCAGGAGACAGTCGGCGCTGTCCCCTGAACGTGCACGTGACGCCGTACTCGTTCTCCAGCCCGAAAATGCGGCGGTCCATGTCTGAACATTACGCCTGACGGCGTGTGATGAAACCGGGTTGGGCGTTCCCGTTTCGATCATTTTCCGATCAGTGCGCGTTCTTTTCGGTGTGTACGGAGGTGGGGCCGCCCGCGCCGACGGCGTGTCGCGCGTCCTGTTCGGCTACGACCGCGGGGCTCGTGGGGACGTGGAGGACGCGGCCGGTGGCGAGGAGGACGAGGAGGGCGACGAGGCCGCCGGCTCCGGCCACGGCGAATCCGGCGACGGTCCCGGCGAGTTCGACGGCGGGTCCGGCGACCGCGGAGCCGAGGGCCGAGCCGACGCCGAAGGTCGTGACGAGCCAGGAGAAGGCCTCGGTGACGGTGCCGGCCGGGGCGTGCCGGTCGACGACGATGAAGGCGCAGGCGAGGACGGGGGCCAGGAACACGCCGGAGAGGGCTGCGAGGCCGGTCATGGCGACGGGTCCGGGGGTGAGGACGAGCGGCAGGTAGCAGACGGCGAGGAGCAGCACGAGGACGCGCAGGCGCCGCTCGGGGGCTCCGGACCACTGCCTGGCGCCGTAGGTGACGCCGCCGACGAGGGCACCGAGGCCGAGCGCGGCCATCAGCCAGCCGTAGACGGACGGGGTGCCCCGGTCGTCGGCGTAGGAGACGGCGGCGACGGTGATGGAGCCGAGCGCGAGGCCGACGAAGAAGAACGAGCCGAGGAGGGCGAGGAGACCGGGCGAGCGCAGGGCTCCCAGCCAGTGGGCCTCGCGGGGCGCGGAGCGCCAGGTGCGGGAGGGCTCGGAGAGGACCACGGCGAGGGCGCCGAGGACGCCGAGGGCGTTGATGACGAGCAGGGCCGCGGCGGGCGACCACAGGGAGACGAGGAGGGTCAGCAGCAGCGGGCCGACGGTGAACATGACCTCCTGGGCGACCGCGTCCATGGCGTAGGCCCGGTGGACCCGGTCCTCGCGGCCGAGGACGCTCGGCCACAGGGCCCGGAGGCCGCCCTCCAGGGGCGGGGTGAAGAGGCCGGCGACGACCACGGCCGCGTAGGCGAGGGGGAGGTGGCCGATGCCGGTGAGCGCGAGCAGGACCATGCCGAGGGCGGAGAGGACCGCCGCGGGGAGCTGGACCCGGGGCTGGCCCTTGAGGTCGACGGCGCGGCCGAGGAGGGGCTGGCCGACCGCGGTGGCGACGCCGTAGGCGGCGATGAGGCCGCCGGCGAGGGTGTAGCTGCCGCCCTGGTCCCGCACGAAGAGGGTGAGGGCGATGGGGCCGACGCCGTTGGGCAGCCGCCCGACGAGCGTGCCGGCCAGCAGCCGGGCGGCGTGCGGCGCCCGGAGTATGTCGAGATAGCCGCCGTGTGCCGTGGCCTCGGTGGCCATGTCGGTCTCCCCTCACCCTCGGACCCGGCCGAGGTTTTACGTATAACGTGCGAGGTCATACGTACCATGTCCGCAGCGCGCGGGTCCACCCCGCGCCAGGCCACCCCCAGGTGACCGGCTCGTGAACCGTCCGACGCGGAGGCTTGTGTGCAGACCCCGGAGCCGCTCGGCGGCGCCCGCCCCACCAGCAGGGACGTCGCCAGGGCCGCGGGCGTCTCGCAGGCCACCGTGTCGCTCGTGCTCGGTGACAAGTGGCGCGGCCGTGTGTCGGAACGCACGGCCGAGGTCGTGCGGGAGGCCGCCCGGAGCCTCGGCTACCGGCCCAACCTCGCCGCCCGTAACCTGCGCCTCGGCCACACCCGTACGGCCCTGCTCGTCGTCCCGGCGCTCACCAACGAGTTCTTCGCCCGGGTCTACACCGGCGCGGCGACCGTCGCCGCACGGCACGGCTTCGGAGTCGTCCTGTACCCCTCCCCCGACGGCGTCGGGCCCGCCAAGGACCCCTTCGCCTCGGCCCGTGCGGCCCTGGACGGGGTCATCGCCTCCTCGATGGCCTCGGACGCCCTGAAGGCCTTCCGGGGCACCGACCTGCCGCTCGTCATGCTCGACAGCGACCCCGCCGACAGCGGCGCCGCCGCGCACGTCAACCTCGACATCGCGGACGGCATGCGTCAGGTCACGGACCACCTGCTGGCCCTCGGCCACCGCCACTTCGTCCATCTGGCCTCGGCCGTGACGTCCTGGACCTTCGACGTGCGGGCCGCCGCGCTCACCGAGGCCCTCGCCGGCGTCTCGGTGCGGACGGTCCGCGCGCCCCTGGACGTGCACGGCGCCATGGCCGCCACCGAGCGCGCCCTCGCCGCGCCCGGCCCCCGCCCCACGGCCCTCGTGTGCGACGACGACATCCTCGCGGCGGGCGCCTGCAAGGCCCTGCGGCGGCTCGGACTGCGGGTCCCCGAGGACGTCTCGGTCACCGGTTTCGACGACCTCGCGCTCGCGACCGCCGTCGAACCGGAGCTGACCACCGTCTCGCTGCCCGCAGAGCGCATCGGCGAGCGGGGCATGGCGGCCCTCCTGGCCGTCCTCTCGGGCGAACCGCCGCAGCCGGACGACCTCCCGGTCACCCTGGTCCCCCGCGGCTCCTCGGGGCCTGCACCCGCCTCCTGAGGCGGACATGCGGAAGGGGCCCCGGTCCGCTCGCGCGCACCGGGGCCCCTCCGACAGGGAGCGCCTACTCCTCCGGAACCTCGTCCGAGGGCTCGTCCGTCTTCGTCACGGCCGCGTTGTCCGCCTGCAGGAGGCGGGACAGCTGCCGGCCGATGATCCGCTTGAACTTGCGCTGCTGCGGGCGCGTGCGGTCCAGGACCGCCACCTCCAGGCGCTCCGCGGGGATCTCCCGCTCACTGCCGTTGGTGTCCCGCGAGAGCGCCTGCACGGCCAGCTTCAGGGCCTCGGCCAGGGACATGCCGTCCCGGTGCCGCTGGTCCAGGAAGGAGCTGATCTGCTCCGCGTTCCCGCCGACCGCGACCGAGCCGTGCTCGTCCACGATCGAGCCGTCGTGGGGCAGCCGGTAGATCTGGTCGCCTTCCGGCTCGGCGCCGACCTCGGCGACCACCAGCTCCACCTCGTACGGCTTCTCCCCCGCGCTGGAGAAGATCGTGCCGAGCGTCTGGGCGTAGACGTTGGCCAGGCCGCGCGCGGTGACGTCGTCCCGGTCGTAGGTGTAGCCCCGCAGGTCGGCGTAGCGCACGCCGCCGATGCGGAGGTTCTCGTACTCGTTGTACTTGCCGGCGGCGGCGAAGCCGATCCGGTCGTAGATCTCGCTGAACTTGTGCAGGGCACGCGAGGGGTTCTCGCCGACGAAGACGATGCCGTCCGTGTACTGGAGGACGACGAGGCTGCGGCCTCGGGCGATGCCCTTGCGGGCGTACTCCGCCCGGTCGGCCATGGCCTGCTGGGGTGAGACGTAGAACGGAGTGGACACCGGCGGTCCGTCCCTTTCTTCTGGGCTCCTACAGAGCGACGAGTGGTCAGAGCAGGGCGGCGCGCGGCCCGTCGGGCTGCGCGAGACGCCGCTCGGTGACCGACCGGGCCAGCTCGGAGGACTCGGCCTCGGTGAGCCTGCGGAAACCCTCCTCGGTGATGACGGTGATGAGCGGGAAGATCCGGCGGGCCATGTCGGGGCCACCGGTCGCCGAGTCGTCGTCCGCCGCGTCGTAGAGCGCCTGCACGACCAGGGTCGTGGCCTGCTGCTCGGTGAGGTCGGCGCTGTAGAGCTTCTTCATCGACCCGCGCGCGAAGATCGAGCCGGAGCCGGTGGCGGCATAGCCCTGCTCCTCGGAGCGGCCGCCGGTGACGTCGTAGGAGAAGATCCGGCCCTTGCCCTTGCCTTCGTCCCAGCCCGCGAAGAGCGGCACGACGGCGAGGCCCTGCATGGCCATGCCCAGGTTGCCTCGGATCATGGTGGACAGGCGGTTCGCCTTGCCCTCCAGGGAGAGCGTGGCGCCCTCCACCTTCTCGAAGTGCTCCAGCTCCAGCTGGAAGAGCTTGACCATCTCCACGGCGAGACCGGCGGTGCCGGCGATGGCGACGGCGGAGTACTCGTCGGCCGGGAAGACCTTCTCCATGTCGCGCTGCGCGATCATGTTGCCCATGGTGGCCCGCCGGTCGCCGGCGAGGACGACCCCGCCGTCGAAGGTGACCGCCACGATGGTCGTGCCGTGCGGGGCGTCGAGGACGCCCTCCGGCAGCTTCCGGTGGCTCGGCAGCAGCTCCGGCGAGTGGACCGCCAGGAAGTCCAGGAACGAGGACGATCCCGGCGTCAGGAAGGCCGCCGGCAGACGCCCGGTGCTACGAGGGTTGGCTTCCACGCGATTCCTTCCGGGTGGGAGAGTCGGCCCGCCGTGGGACGCGCGGGCCGATCTTGCTTGCTGTGCACGGACCATACCCGTGCCACCGCCTGTCATCCGTCCCCGGACCCACGGCTTTCGCCGGGGCTCCGGGGACGGAGGAGTACAGGCGCGGGAGGCGGCTACTCGCCGCCCTTCTGGACGAAGCTACGAACGAACTCCTCCGCGTTGGACTCGAGGACGTCGTCGATCTCGTCCAGCACGGAGTCCACGTCGTCGCTCAGCTTCTCCTGGCGCTCCTGGAGGTCGGAGCTCGCCTCCGTGGTGGTCTCCTCGACCTCCTCCGTGGAACGCGTCGCCTTCTGCTGTCCGCCGCCGGTGTCCTTGGTCGCCATATCCCTCACCCCGCTCGAAATCGGCCCGCTCGGTTGAGTCCGTACAAGATCAGACCCTATAGGTCGGGTCTGACTTCGGCCCCGCAGTTTCCACATCGCCCGGGCACTGATTCCATGATTCCCAGTGCCGGGGCATTTCAGGCCCGTGCCGGGCCCCCGATCATCCGCCGGACAGGACGCGGACCAGTTCCTCCGCGGTCCGGCAGCGGTCCAGGAGCGACTTCACGTGGGCCTTGGTGCCGCGCAGCGGCTCCAGGGTCGGTACGCGCTGGAGCGAGTCCCGGCCCGGCAGGTCGAAGATCACCGAGTCCCAGGAGGCCGCGGCGACGTCGTCGGCGTACTGCTCCAGGCAGCGGCCCCGGAAATAGGCCCTGGTGTCCTCCGGAGGCACCGTCTCGGCCTGCCGCACCTCGGGGTCCTCCAGGAGCCGCTTCATGCGCCCTCGGGCCACCAGGCGGTTGTACAGGCCCTTCTCGGGGCGCACGTCCGCGTACTGGAGGTCCACCAGGTGCAGGCGGGCCGCGTCCCAGTCCAGGCCGTCCCGGCGCCGGTAGCCCTCCATGAGCTCCCGCTTGGCGATCCAGTCGAGCTCGCCGGCCAGGCTCATCGGGTCGTTCTCGAGCCGGTTGAGCGTGTCCTCCCAGCGGGTGAGGACGTCCTTCGTCTGCTCGTCCGCGTCCGAGCCGTACCGCTCGTCCACGTACTTCCTGGCCAGCTCGAAGTACTCCATCTGCAGCTGGACCGCGGTGAGCGTCCGGCCGCTGCGGAGCGTGACCAGGTACTGGAGGGACGGGTCGTGCGAGACCTGGTGGAGCGTCCTGACGGGCTGGTCGACGGCGAGGTCCACGGTGATGAACCCGTCCTCGATCATCGACAGGACCAGCGCGGTCGTGCCGAGCTTGAGGTACGTCGAGATCTCCGAGAGGTTCGCGTCCCCGATGATCACGTGGAGGCGGCGGTACCGCTCGGCGTCCGCGTGCGGCTCGTCGCGCGTGTTGATGATGGGCCGCTTGAGGGTGGTCTCCAGACCCACCTCGACCTCGAAGTAGTCGGCGCGCTGGCTGATCTGGAAGCCGTTCTCCCGGCCGTCCTGACCGATGCCGACCCGGCCCGCCCCGGTCACGACCTGGCGGGAGACGAAGAAGGGGGTCAGGTGGCGCACGATGTCCGAGAAGGGGGTCTCCCGCTTCATCAGGTAGTTCTCGTGCGTGCCGTAAGAGGCGCCCTTGTTGTCGGTGTTGTTCTTGTAGAGGTGGATCGGCTGGGCTCCGGGGAGCTGGGCGGCGCGGACGGCCGCCTCCGCCATGATCCGCTCGCCGGCCTTGTCCCAGAGGACGGCGTCGCGCGGGTTGGTGACCTCCGGCGAGCTGTACTCGGGGTGGGCGTGGTCCACGTAGAGCCGGGCCCCGTTGGTGAGGATCACATTGGCCAGGCCGATGTCCTCGTCCGTGAGCTGGCTGGAGTCTGCGGCCTCGCGGGCGAGGTCGAAGCCGCGGGCGTCCCGCAGCGGGTTCTCCTCCTCGAAGTCCCAGCGGGCGCGGCGCGCCCGGTGCATCGCCGCCGCGTAGGCGTTGACGATCTGGGACGAGGTGAGCATGGCATTGGCGTTCGGGTGCCCGGGGACGGAGATCCCGTACTCCGTCTCGATGCCCATTACTCGCCGTACGGTCATGCGGCCCTCCTTGCCCGGCGTCGCTCACAGTGCGCGACTCGGCGTTACCGAAGAGCCTAGAACGGCTCCGCGCTGGTGGGGAGATCACTTGCGGTATTTCCCGTGCTGTCGGAAGAAACCCGTGCCGCCGGGAAGAATTCTGGACGGAATGCGCCGGCTGCGGATGCCCGGTTTCCGGACATCCGCAGCCGGTGTGCGTTTTACAGGTACTGACCGGTGTTGGCCACCGTGTCGATGGAGCGTCCCGTGTCCGCGCCCTGCTTTCCGGTGACGAGCGTGCGGATGAAGACGATCCGCTCGCCCTTCTTTCCGGAGATCCTGGCCCAGTCGTCGGGGTTGGTGGTGTTGGGCAGGTCCTCGTTCTCCTTGAACTCGTCCACGCAGGCCTGGAGGAGGTGGGAGACGCGGATGCCCTTCTGGTTGTGGTCGAGGAAGGCCTTGATGGCCATCTTCTTCGCCCGGTCGACGATGTTCTGGATCATCGCGCCGGAGTTGAAGTCCTTGAAGTACAGGACTTCCTTGTCGCCGTTGGCGTACGTGACTTCGAGGAAGCGGTTCTCCTCGGATTCCGCGTACATCTGCTCGACGACCGACTGGATCATTCCGTGGGCGGCGGCGGCCTTCGAGCCGCTGTGCTCGGAGATGTCGTCCGTGTGGAGCGGCAGGGTGGCCGTGAGGTACTTCGCGAAGATGTCCTTCGCGGCCTCCGCGTCCGGACGCTCGATCTTGATCTTGACGTCGAGCCGGCCGGGCCGCAGGATCGCGGGGTCGATCATGTCCTCGCGGTTGGAGGCGCCGATGACGATGACGTTCTCCAGGCCCTCCACACCGTCGATCTCGGCGAGCAGCTGGGGGACGATGGTGTTCTCCACGTCCGAGCTGACACCGGATCCGCGGGTGCGGAAGAGGGATTCCATCTCGTCGAAGAAGACGATGACGGGGGTGCCCTCGCTCGCCTTCTCCCTCGCACGCTGGAAGACGAGGCGGATGTGCCGCTCGGTCTCGCCGACGTACTTGTTGAGGAGCTCGGGCCCCTTGATGTTGAGGAAGTAGGACTTCCCCGCGGGCTGGCCGGTCACCTCGGCGACCTTCTTGGCCAGCGAGTTGGCCACGGCCTTCGCGATCAGCGTCTTGCCGCAGCCCGGCGGCCCGTAGAGCAGGATGCCCTTGGGCGGTCGGAGTTCGTGCTCCTTGAAGAGGTCGGGGTAGAGGTACGGGAGCTCGACCGCGTCGCGGATCAGCTCGATCTGGTTGCCCAGACCGCCGATCTTGTCGTAGTCGACGTCCGGGACCTCTTCCAGAACGAGCTCTTCGACCTCGCTCTTGGGGATGACCTCGTAGACGTAGCCGGATCTGGCGTCGAGCAGCAGGGCGTCGCCGGGACGGATGGTGACGTCCAGCAGAGGCTCGGCGAGCCTCACCACCCGCTCCTCGTCGGTGTGCCCGACCACCAGGGCGCGCTCGCCGTCCTCGAGGATCTCCTTGAGGGTGACGATGTCCCCGGCACGCTCGAACTCCATGGCCTCGACCACGTTGAGCGCTTCGTTGAGCATGACTTCCTGGCCGCGCCGGAGCTCTTCGAGCTCGACGCTGGGACTCACGTTCACCCGGAGCTTGCGGCCCCCGGTGAAGATGTCGCACGTGCCGTCCTCGTTGGCCTGCAGGAAGACACCGAAGCCGGCCGGCGGCTGCGCGAGCCGGTCGACCTCCTCCTTGAGGGCCACGATCTGGTCGCGGGCCTCACGGAGTGTATTGGCGAGCCGCTCGTTCTGCGCGGACACGCCGGCCAGGTTCGTCTGCAGCTCGACGATCCGCTCTTCGAGAATCCTCGTGTGTCGCGGAGAGTCGGCGAGCTTGCGGCGCAGGACGGCGATTTCCTGCTCGAGATAGGCAACCTGACCGGCGGGGTCCTCAGACCCTCGCCCCGGCCGGATGCCGCGGTTGATGTCGTCGTCGTGGGCTGCCACGGTCCTCACCTCCTCCAAGGGGAGCTGGACGCTTCCTGACCCTACCTGCGTGGGTGGTGATTGAAACCCCTAGATCAAAAAGACTCCGGGCCGTGTCCGATCTTCACCCTTGCGCTTCCCCTCTCGCCAGGGGAATACCCACCCTTTCGCGGTCTGAAAGCGGGCGGTTGTATCGTCGTCATGGGTCAACACCCTTCAGAGGTGGCCCGACTTACCCGCGCGAAGCAGAAACGGCAGGAGAAATGACCGTGCAGAACGAGGCCCCGGCGACGGGCGTCGAAGAGGCGCTGGAGGTCTGGATCGATCAGGACCTGTGCACCGGGGACGGGATCTGCGCGCAGTACGCTCCCGAGGTCTTCGAGCTGGACATCGACGGGCTCGCGTATGTGAAGAGCGCCGACGACGAGCTGCTCCAGGACACCGGGGCGACGACGCCGGTGCCGCTGCCGCTGCTCCAGGACGTGGTGGACTCGGCGAAGGAGTGCCCGGGCGACTGCATCCACGTGCGCCGGGTCGCCGACAAGGTCGAGGTGTACGGCCCCGACGCGGAGTGACGGGTCAGGCGCTCCGCGCCTCGGCACCGACCGTGCGGACGAAGGCGCCGCCCTGCCACGCCCAGCTGACCTGCTCCTTCTCGTCGGGACAGCACATGGGGACGTCGGGGGACGAGTAGCCGAGGAGCGTGGCGTGCACCGCTCCGTCGCGCACGGCGAGCTCGGTGACGTTCTTGCCCTCCTTCGGCGCGACGAGCGTGGCCACCACGCGCGCGGGGGCTCCCGTGCCCTTGCCGCGGGTCAGGACGTAGACGCCGCTCGGCGGCGTGCCTGAGCCCGCTTCGCAGTGCACGACCGCAACGGTCTCCGGGTTCCCGTCGCCGTCGAGGTCGCCGGAGACGCGCTTCGCGACCTTGTGGGCGGCTCCCCCGCACTCCAGGGGGTAGTCGGCCGTAGCGGCCTCGGGAGCGGACGCCGGGCGCGGGGCGGCGGGGGCCGCCGTGGCTCCGGCGGGGCCGGGCTGGAGCAGTCCGGCCAGGGCGACGACCGCGGCGGTCGCGGTGGCGGTCGCCAGCCAGTGCGCCGGCCTGGCGTGGGTGTGCGCAAGGTCGGGCAGATCCGCGGGGTCCTGGGCGGCGGAGGGCTGCACGCGAGACGTCTCCTGTGGGGGCTGTGCGGAGGGTTTCGGGCATCGTGCCATACGTCACAGGGGGACGGAACAGTCGGGGTCTCACCGAGCGTCAGCCGGGGGTCCCGCAGCGCTCGAACATGAGGACGCCGCCGTCGAGTTCCCGCCGGTGGGCGGGAACTCGACGGCGGCGCCGTGTGGGTGTCGGGACGTCAGCCCTTGTTGGGGCCTTCGTAGTCCTCGCCGTACGCGCCCTTCGCGGGGCGGCGGCGGCGCATCGGGGGCTCGACGCCGTCCGCGAGGCGGCGGGCGGTGACGAGGAAGCCGGTGTGACCGATCATGCGGTGGTCGGGCCGGACGGCGAGACCCTCGACGTGCCAGTTGCGGATCATGGACTCCCACGGCTGCGGCTCGGCGTAGCAGCCGAACTCGCGGATGGACTCCACGGTGCGCGCGAGCTGGGTGGTGGTCGCCACGTAGCAGCAGAGGATGCCGCCGGGGACCAGCGCCTTGGAGACGGCCTCCAGGCACTCCCAGGGAGCGAGCATGTCGAGGATGACGCGGTCGACGTCCGTGTCGGACAGGTTGTCCTGGAGGTCGCCGACGGTCAGCTGCCAGGCCGGGTGGGGACCGCCGAAGTAGCGCTCGACGTTGCCCTTCGCGATCTCGGCGAAGTCCTCGCGGCGCTCGTAGGAGTGCAGCATGCCGCTGTCGCCGATGGCGCGCAGGAGGAAGCTGCTCAGCGAGCCCGAGCCCACTCCCGCTTCCACGACGCGGGCGCCGGGGAAGATGTCGGCGAAGGCCAGGATCTGCCCCGCGTCCTTGGGGTAGACCACGGCGGCGCCGCGGGGCATGGACAGGACGTAGTCGGGGAGCAGGGGGCGCAGCGCGAGGTAGGCGACGTTTCCCGTGGTACGGACAACGCTGCCCTCGGGGGCGCCGATCAGTTCGTCGTGCGGGAAAGAACCCTTGTGGGTGTGGAAGTTCTTTCCCTCTTCGAGCGTGAACGTGTAGTGACGGCCCTTGGGGTCGGTCAGCTGAACCTGGTCCCCGACCTTGAAGGGCCCGCGTCGGCGGGCGGCACCGGTCGGTTCGGACATGTGAGCACCTTATCAAGGGCCCGGGGTCACGAAGACGGTCGTGCCATGGCCCGGACGAAGGCCCGCTCCACGTCGGTGGTGGCCAGGACCCCGTAGATCTCCCCGGTCTCCTCGACGACGAGGTACTCGGTGGCGGGGCTGGCGCGGAGGTGGTCGAGGAGGGGCTGGCCGGTGAGTTCCGCGGGGACGCGCATGCCGTCGGTGAGGTCCTGGGTGAGGGCGCTGACGGCGACCCAGGGGCGACGGTGCTGGGGGACGGCGGCGATGGCGGCCTCGCGGACGATGCCGGTGGGGTCGCCGCCGCCGTCGACGACGACGAGGGCACGGGCGCCGGCCTCGTTGGCGCGGCGGAGGGCCTCGGAGAGGGGGGTGGCGGGTTCGACGGGGATGGCGCGCCGGGTGAGGGTGCGGGCGCGGAGCTCGGGCAGGTGCTCGCGGAGCCGGGCCACGCGGAGGCTGTTGCCGGCGCCGGTCCAGATGATCGCGGCCAGGATGGCGGCGAGGAGGGCGTCGGTGACGGTGTCGAGGCCGCTGATGTCGTCGGTCGAGTTGCCGAGGAAGCCGGTGCGGGTGAGCAGGGGCAGGCCGACGAGGACGAGGACGGCGAGGGCGCGGCCGACCCAGGCGGCGGCGACGGTGCCGCTCATGGGCTTGCCGGTGATCTTCCAGACGACGGCGCGGAGCATGCGGCCGCCGTCGAGGGGAAGGCCGGGGAGCAGGTTGAAGGCGGCGACGATCAGGTTGGAGATCATCAGGCCGGCCAGGAGCACTCCGGGGACGGTGCCGGGCTCGACCGCGTACAGGGAGAGGTAGAACACGCCGGAGAGGACGAGGGAGAGGAGCGGGCCGACGAAGGCGAGGACGAACTCGCGGCCGGGGGTCTCGGTCTCCTTCTCGATCTCGGAGACGCCGCCGAAGAACTGGAGCTGGATGCGGCGCACGGGCAGCTTGAAGCGGAGCGCGGCGATCGTGTGGGCCAGTTCGTGGACGAGCACGGAGGCGTAGAAGGCGACCGCGAAGAAGAGGGAGACGAGGTAGCGGGCTGCGCCCAGTTCGGGCAGGACCCGCTCGATCTGCTCGCCGAAGACCCAGGTGATGAGGGCGGCGACCAGGAACCAGCTGGGTGCGACGTAGACGGGCACGCCGAAGGGGCGGCCCATGAGGATCCCGCCGCCGGGCTCCTCGGTCCGCTGCGGCTTGGGCTCGTCCTGGTTCACGGGTTCCTTTCGTCGCGGCGTGTGGCCCCACGTCGGTGCGTCACGGTTCGATCATGCAGTGCGACGGGGTCCCAGGTCGATGGTATTCCGCTCGCTGTCGGTGGCGGGTCGTAGGGTCTGTGTCATGAGTACGAGCGAGCAGGTGCCGGCGGAGCCCCGGGCGCCCATGTCGTTGTCGCCGTCGCGGGCGAGCGATTTCATGCAGTGTCCGCTGCTGTACCGGTTCCGGGTGATCGACCGGCTGCCGGAGAAGCCGAGTCCGGCGGCGACCCGGGGCACGCTGGTGCACGCGGTGCTCGAGCGGCTCTTCGACGACGTGGCGGCGGAGCGGACGGCGCCGCGGGCGAAGGCGATGGTTCCGGGGCAGTGGGAGCGGCTGCTGGAGTCGAAGCCGGAGCTGGGCGAGCTGTTCGCGGAGGATCCGGACGGGGAGCGGCTGGCGGGCTGGCTGGGCGAGGCGGAGCGGCTGGTCGAGCGCTGGTTCACGCTGGAGGACCCGACGCGGCTGGAGCCGGCCGAGCGCGAGCTGTTCGTGGAGACGGAGCTGGATTCGGGGCTGCGGCTGCGCGGGGTGATCGACCGGATCGACGTGGCGCCCTCGGGTGACGTGCGGATCGTGGACTACAAGACGGGGAAGGCGCCCCGGCCCGAGTACCGTGACGGCGCGCTGTTCCAGATGACGTTCTACGCGCTGGTGGTGTGGCGGCTGAAGCGGGTCCTTCCGCGTCGGTTGCAGCTGGTCTACCTGGGCAGTGGGGACGTCCTGACGTACGACCCGGTGGAGGCGGATCTGCTGCGGGTGGAGCGCAGGCTGCTGGCGCTGTGGGACGCGATCCGGCTGGCTACGGAGACGGGCGACTGGCGGCCGCGGCCGACGAAGCTCTGTGGCTGGTGCGACCACCAGGAGGTCTGTCCGGAGTTCGGGGGGACTCCCCCGGTGTATCCGCTGAAGATCGTTTCCGCGCGCCCGCCGGAGTCGGGTGAATCCGGGCAGGGCAGAATGGACCCGGCGCCGCCGGCACCGTGACGGCGGCCCGTGCCGTGAGCTCAGCCCGCCCCGTGAAGGAGCCCTTGTGACGATCCGCGTCCTCCTGGTCGACGATCAGCCGCTGCTGCGCACCGGCTTCCGGATGATTCTGGAGGCGGAGCAGGACATCGCGGTGGTGGGCGAGGCCGGTGACGGTCTCCAGGCGCAGGAGCAGGTGCGCGCGCTCCAGCCGGACGTGGTGCTGATGGACATCCGCATGCCGCGGATGGACGGCGTGGAGGCGACCCGGCAGATCACCGGTCCGGGCCGGGACGGTCCGGCGAAGGTGCTGGTGCTGACCACGTTCGATCTCGACGAGTACGTGGTGGAGGCGCTGCGGGCGGGGGCGAGCGGCTTCCTCCTCAAGGACGCCCCGGCGAACGAGCTGGTGCAGGCGATCCGGGTGGTGGCGGCGGGCGAGGCGATGCTGGCGCCGTCGATCACGCGTCGGCTGCTCGACAAGTACTCGGCGCATCTGCCGACGGGCGAGGAGCAGGTGCCGGACACCCTGAGCACCCTGACCGATCGCGAGGTCGAGGTGCTGAAGCTGGTGGCCCGGGGCCTGTCGAACGCGGAGATCGCGGCGGACCTGTTCGTCAGCGAGACGACGGTGAAGACGCACGTGGGCCATGTGCTGACGAAGCTGGGCCTGCGGGACCGGGTGCAGGCCGCGGTGTACGCGTACGAGAGCGGTCTGGTGCGGCCCGGAGGCAATCAGTAGCCCGGAGGCGAAAACGGCGGAGGGGCCCGGTGCGCGTGTCGCGCGCCGGGCCCCTCCGTGTCGTTCGGGCTCAGCCCTTCTTCAGCTCCCAGAAGCGGAAGACGGTGGAGGCGTCGAGGGTCCACTCGAGGCCGGTGACGTCGTCGCGGGCGACGGCGTACTGCTTGCCCTGCCAGAGCGGGAGGAGCGGGAGCTCCTCGGCGACGAGGTCCTGGAGCTTCCCGTACTCGTCGGCGGTGCCGGCGCGGTCGGCGATGCCGGCGGTCTTCGGGATGATGTCACCGGTGATGGTGGCGTTCTCGTAGTTGTTGCCGAGGACGTTGCCCTCGCCGAAGAAGGGGGCGGTGAAGTTGTCGGCGTCGGGGTAGTCGGGGACCCAGCCCTTGACGTAGACGCCGTACTTGCCGGCGGCGATGTCCTTCTCGTACTCGTCGAAGGCGACGGACTTGACGTCGGCGTCGAAGAGGCCGCTGGCGTTGAGCTGGCCGGCGATGGCCTTGAGCTCCTGGTCGGTGGCCGGGCCGTAGCGGCTGGGCGTGGACCAGAGGGTGAGCTTCACCTTGCCGGTGATGTCGGCGTCGCGCAGGGCCTTCTTCGCCTTGGCCTTGTCGGGGCTGCCGTAGGTGTCGAAGAAGGCGGTGTTGTGGCCGGCGACGCCCGCCGGGACGATCGAGTAGAGCGGCGTGGCCGTCGACTTGTAGACGTCCTCGACGAGGGCCTCGCGGTTGACGAGGTGGGCGATGGCCTTGCGGACGCCCAGCTTGCCGACGACGGGGTCCTTCACGTTGAAGACGAGGTGCTGGACCTCGGCGCTGTTGCCCTGCGTGACCTCGATGCCCCGGTCGTCGGTGGTCTCGGAGGTCTCCAGTGCGGAGATGTCGTTGGCGGAGAGACCTCGGTAGGCGACGTCGATCTGGCCGTCGGCGAGGCCCTTGGAGAGGGCGGCGCGGTCGCCGCCGTAGAGCTTGAGGGTGATCGCGCCGTTCTTCGGCTTGGCGGTGCCCTTGTAGCCCGAGTTGGCGGAGAAGGTGGCCTCGGTCTCGCTGAAGGAGTCCAGCTTGTAGGGCCCGGAGCCGGTGGCCTTGCCGTCGGTGCGCAGGGCGTCGGCGGGGTAGTCGCGGTGGTCGACGATGGAGCCGGCGCCGGAGGCGATCTTGCTGGGGAAGGTGGCGTCCGGGACCTTGAGGCGGAAGACGACGGTCCGCTCGTCGGGGGTGTCGATGGACGCGATGGTGGAGAGCAGCGGCGCGGGACCGGAGGGGTCGGCGATCTTGAGGGCCCGCTCGAAGGAGAACTTGACGTCCTTCGAGGTGAGCGGGTTGCCGTTGGAGAAGGTGAGGCCGTCCCGGAGGGTGCAGGTGTAGACCTTGCTGCCCGACGTGAAGCCGCACTTCTCGGCGGCCTCGGGCTCGGGCTCGGAGCCGCCCTTGGGGAAGGCCATCAGGGACTGGAAGACGTTGTTGAACAGCAGCCAGGAGCCGGGGTCGTAGCCGGCGGCGGGGTCGGTGGCGGGGATCTCGTCGGACATGCCGACGCGTATGCCGTCACCGGAGGCCGAGCCTCCGCCCTGCTCGGTGCCGCAGCCGCTGAGGAGGGCGGCGGACAGCCCCGCGGCGAGCGGGGCCGTCAGCCACTTGTTGTGTGCCTTCACAGAACTTGCCTCTTGATCTCTTGCCAGGACGACCGCGCGCCGGTGCGCGGCCGGTAACCGATCCCGTCGAGGGGGTTATGCGGTGCCGCGGCCCAGTTCCCAGAGCAGCAGGTCGGAGGACGTGTTGAGCGCGTACTCGACCCCCGTGAGGTCGTCGCGCGCGGCAACGTACTGCTTGCCCTGCCACAGCGGCAGGACGGGCACGTCCTCGGCGACGATCTTCTGGATCTGCGCGTAGACGGGGCTCGCGGCGGTGCGGTCGGCCTGGCGGCGCGACCGCGGGATGAGCTGGTCGCGTACGACGTCGTTGACGTACGGGGTGTTGAGGAAGTTGTCGCTGTCCAGGAAGGGAGCGATGTAGTTGTCCGGGTCCGGGTAGTCCGGGAACCAGCCGAGGCCGTAGACGGCGTAGTCGCCGCGCTTCTGGGCCGGGCGGAAGGTGGACCACTCCGCGCCGCGGGTGGTGGCGTCGAAGAGGCCGCTGGCGACGAGCTGCTTCTTGAGCGTCTCGAACTCCTCGGCGGTCTCGGAGCCGTAGTGGTCGGTGGTGTAGTTCAGGGTCACCTTGACCGGGGTGCCGACGCCGGCGTCCTTCAGGATCTTGGCGGCACGAGCGGTGTCGGAGTCGCCGTACGCGTCGTAGAAGGGGGTCGCGTGGCCGGTGATGCTGGAGGGGATCAGCGAGTAGAGCGGCTCGGCGGTGGGGCCGTAGACGCCGTTGACGAGGGCGCCGCGGTCGACGACGGCGGCCATGGCCTGGCGTACCGCCTTCTCCTTGACGGAGGGGGCCTTGGTGTTGAAGCCGAGGTAGCGGATCTCCAGGCCGGGGACCTCGGTGACCCGGATGCGCTCCTTGGGGGTCTCGGTGAGCTCCCGGATCTGCTTCTGGGACAGCGAGCGGGCCATCATGTCGATGTCGGCGCTCTCCAGGGCCGCGCCCATGGCGCCGGCGTCGGCGAAGGCGCGCAGCTCGACCTTCTCGTTGCGCGGGACGATGTCGCCCTTGTACTTCGGGTTCCTGGTGAAGACGAAGCGGGCGGCCTTGTCGCCCTCGCGCTCGACCTTCATCGTGTACGGGCCCGAGCCGTCGACGTCGAAGCCGTCACGGAGCTCCCCGGCGGGGTACTTGTCCTTGCTCAGGATGCCGGCGACCGGGGTCGAGAGCTTGTACGGGAAGGTGGCGTCGGGGGACTTGAGGTGGAAGACGACCTCGTCGGTGCCCTTGGTCTCGACGGTGTCGATGCCGGCGAGGAGCGCGGCCGTTCCGTTGTCGGACTTGATCTTCAGGACGCGCTCGACGGAGTACTTGACGTCCTGAGCGGTGACCGGCGTGCCGTCGGCGAAGGTGAGCCCGGAGCGGAGCTTGCAGCGGTAGCTCTCGCTGGCCTTGTCGGAGAAGCCGCAGCTCTGGGCGGCCTCGGGGACGGGCTCGCCGCCGCCGCGGGGGACGTGCAGCAGCGTCTGGACGGTCTGCCGAAGGATGTTCCAGGTGCCCGTGTCGTAGGCGAAGGCCGGGTCCAGGGGGGCGGGGGCGTCCTCGGTCGCGATGAACTGGTCCGTGGTGCCGACGACGATGGCTCTGCCGTCCTCCGCTCCGCCACAGGCGGCGAGCAGGGGGGCCAGCAGTACGGCCGCGGCGGGCAGCACCAGGGTCTTGCGGTTCATCAGGGACGTTCTCCTCATCCGGCACTGGGATACAGCGGTCTGGGACACTCCGCCGCCGGCCGCCCGGTCGGGGCGGGAGCGATCGGGCCGGGTGTTGCGATCGATCCTGTGTTCACGGCGACTTGGGTGTGCGCCGGTGCACGCGGTTATACGGCGAAGTACTCGCGAAAGATTAGTGGGCGCCGCCGCTATTGCCCGACCGCGGGCAGGCCCGGGGTAATCGCACAGTGATCATGAATACGGGAGGCTCGATAGTCATGCGGGGCCGCGATGCGGACGGGGGCCACCTAACCGGGACAGATGGGATCGCCGAAACCGCATGATTCCGGTCACCTGACGCATCCAGGCCACCCACCGGCGGGCACTCTGGGTGACGAAGGTCACGTGGAGGCTTTATCGGTGAATGGCCTGGCCGATTTCCGCGCGGGAAAGCGCGGTCTGTCGGGGAAAGCTCAGAAAAAGCTCAGATTCCGGTGATCAAAGTGCGCAGGAAGGGCACGTCGACTTCCTCCAGGGAACGCACCACGACCCGGCCCGGGGACGGGGCGATGGGGGCGACCGAGGGCACCGCGACGACCCGGCAGCCCGCGGCCTCGGCGGCCGCCACACCGGTCGCCGTGTCCTCGATGACGGCGCAGAGCGCCGGGTCGGCGCCCACGCCGCGCGCGGCCGTCAGATAGGGCTCGGGGTGCGGCTTGGTGCGGCCGACCTCGTCCCCGGCGACGGTGAGCGCGAAGCGGTCCCGGCCGAGCGAGCCGAGGATCCGCTCGATGATCCGCCGGTGCGAGGCGGAGACGAGGGCCGTGGGGATGTCGTGCCGGGCCAGCTCGGCGAGGAGCCGCTCGGCGCCGGGCATGAGCGGGACGCCCCGCTCGATGCGCTGCTCGAACTTCTCGTTGAGCAGGACCGTCAGCTCCGCGACGGTGATGTCGGCGCCGGTGGACTCGATGAGGTAGCCCGCACTGCGGGTCATCGGGCCCCCGACGACGATGTCGCGCCAGGCCTCGTCCAGCCGGTGTCCGAGGTCCGCGAAGACCTCGACCTCGGCGTCCCACCAGAACCCCTCCGTGTCGACGAGGGTCCCGTCCATGTCGAGGAAGACGGCCTGCAGGGCGGAGCTTCCGTTCGCACGGAACAGGGACGCGGGGACCGTACTGGTCATCCGGCACACCTTCCTTGAGGGACGAGAAGGCCGGCCCCCCTCCCCGGTACGGGGAGGAAGACCGGCCTGCACTGGACCGACCAGTGTACGTCGCACGCGGCGGCGGCGCTCGGATTTACCTCGTGGCGGTCACCGAGCGTTGAAGTACGTCGCCTCCGGGTGGTGGATCACGATGGCGTCGGTGGACTGCTCGGGGTGGAGCTGGAACTCCTCCGACAGGTGCACGCCGATCCGCTCCGGCTGCAGCAGGTCCGCGATCTTCGCGCGGTCCTCCAGGTCGGGGCAGGCGCCGTAGCCGAGGGAGAAGCGCGCACCGCGGTACTTCAGCGCGAACATGTCCTCGACGGCCTCCGGGTCCTCACCGGCGAAGCCCAGCTCGGCGCGCACGCGCGCGTGCCAGTACTCGGCGAGGGCCTCGGCGAGCTGGACGGAGAGGCCGTGCAGCTCCAGGTAGTCGCGGTAGGAGTCGGACTCGAAGAGCTTCGCGGTGGCCTCGCCGATCTTGGAGCCGACGGTGACGACCTGGAGGCCGACGACATCCGTCTCGCCGGACTCCTCCGGGCGGAAGTAGTCCGCGAGGCAGAGGCGGCGGCCCCGGCGCTGGCGCGGGAAGGAGAAGCGGGTCCGCTCGTTTCCGGCGTCGTCCAGGATGATCAGGTCGTCGCCCTTGGAGACACAGGGGAAGTAGCCGTGGACGACGGCCGCCTCCAGGAGGTTCTCCGTGTGGAGGCGCTCCAGCCAGCCGCGCAGCCGCGGCCGGCCCTCGGTCTCGACGAGCTCCTCGTACGAGGGTCCGTCCCCGGCCCGGTTCTGCTTCAGGCCCCACTGGCCCTTGAAGAGGGCGCCCTCGTCGAGCCAGGACGCGTAGTCCTTGAGCGGGATGCCCTTGACGACCCGCGTGCCCCAGAAGGGCGGGGTCGGCACCGGGTTGTCGGTGGACACGTCGGAGCGGCCGCCGGGCTCCTGCTCCTCGACCTGGAGGGCCGCGGCGTCCCGCTTCGCGACGCGGCGCTGCTTGAGCTCGGGGAGCGCGGCTCCGGGGACGCCCCTCTTGACGGAGATGAGGGCGTCCATGAGGCGCAGGCCCTCGAAGGCGTCGCGGGCGTACCGCACCTCGCCCTGGTAGATCTCGTGGAGGTCCTGCTCGACGTAGGCCCGGGTGAGGGCCGCGCCGCCGAGGATCACCGGGTACTTGGCGGCGAGCTCGCGCTGGTTCAGCTCCTGCAGGTTCTCCTTCATGATCACGGTGGACTTCACGAGGAGACCGGACATGCCGATGACGTCGGCCTTGTGCTCCTCGGCGGCTTCCAGGATCGCGGAGACGGGCTGCTTGATGCCGATGTTGACGACGTTGTAGCCGTTGTTGGAGAGGATGATGTCGACGAGGTTCTTGCCGATGTCGTGGACGTCGCCGCGGACGGTGGCGAGCACGATCGTGCCCTTGCCCTCCGCGTCCGACTTCTCCATGTGCGGCTCCAGGTGGGCCACGGCCGTCTTCATGACCTCGGCGGACTGGAGCACGAACGGCAGCTGCATCTGGCCCGAGCCGAAGAGCTCGCCGACCGTCTTCATGCCGTCGAGGAGGGTGTCGTTGACGATGTCGAGGGCGGGGCGCTCGATGAGGGCCTCGTCGAGGTCCGCCTCCAGACCGTTCTTCTCGCCGTCGATGATCCGCCGCTTGAGGCGCTCGTCGAGCGGCAGGGCGAGGAGCTCCTCGGTCTTGCCTGCCTTCATCGACTTGGTGTTGACGCCCTCGAAGAGCGCCATCAGCTTCTGCAGCGGGTCGTAGCCCTCGGCGCGGCGGTCGTAGATCAGGTCGAGGGCGGTCGTGACCTGCTCGTCGTCGAAGCGGGCGATCGGCAGGATCTTCGAGGCGTGCACGATCGCCGAGTCGAGACCGGCCTTCACGCACTCGTCGAGGAAGACCGAGTTGAGGAGGATGCGCGCGGCGGGGTTGAGGCCGAAGGAGATGTTCGACAGACCCAGCGTGGTCTGGACGTCCGGGTGGCGGCGCTTCAGCTCGCGGATCGCCTCGATCGTGGCGATGCCGTCCTTGCGCGACTCCTCCTGACCGGTGCAGATCGTGAAGGTCAGGGTGTCGATGAGGATGTCCGACTCGTGGATGCCCCAGTTGCCGGTGAGGTCGTCGATGATCCGCTCGGCGATGGCGACCTTGTGCTCGACGGTGCGGGCCTGGCCCTCCTCGTCGATGGTGAGGGCGATGAGCGCGGCGCCGTGCTCCTGCGCCAGCCGGGTGACCTTCGCGAAGCGGGACTCGGGGCCGTCGCCGTCCTCGTAGTTGACGGAGTTGATGACCGCGCGGCCGCCGAGCTTCTCCAGACCGGCCTGGATGACGTCGACCTCGGTGGAGTCGAGGACGATGGGCAGGGTGGACGCGGTGGCGAAGCGGCCGGCCAGCTCCTCCATGTCGGCGACGCCGTCGCGGCCGACGTAGTCCACGCAGAGGTCGAGCATGTGCGCGCCCTCGCGGATCTGGTCGCGGGCCATCTCGACGCAGTCGTCCCAGCGGCCCTCCAGCATGGCCTCGCGGAACTTCTTGGAGCCGTTGGCGTTCGTCCGCTCGCCGATCGCCATGTACGAGGTGTCCTGGCGGAAGGGGACCGTCTGGTAGAGCGAGGCGGCGCCGGGCTCGGGGTGGGGGACGCGCTCGGGGGGCGTGACGCCGTGCACCCGGTCGACGACCTGGCGCAGGTGCTCGGGCGTCGAGCCGCAGCAGCCGCCGATCAGCGAGAGCCCGTAGTCGCGGACGAAGTTCTCCTGGGCGTCGGCCATCTCGGCCGGGGACAGCGGGAAGTACGCGCCGTCCTTGGTCAGCACCGGCAGGCCCGCGTTCGGCATGCACATCAGCGGCGTGCGCGAGTGGCGGGCGAGGTAGCGCAGGTGCTCGCTCATCTCGGCCGGGCCGGTGGAGCAGTTCAGGCCGATCATGTCGATGCCGAGCGGTTCGAGCGCGGTCAGCGCCGCGCCGATCTCGGAGCCCAGCAGCATGACGCCCGTGGTCTCGAAGGCGAGCGAACAGATGAGCGGCACGTCGACGCCCAGGGCGTCCATGGCGCGGCGCGCGCCGATGAGGCTCGACTTGGTCTGCAGCAGGTCCTGGGTCGTCTCGACGATCAGGGCGTCGGAGCCGCCGGCCAGCAGGCCCTCGGCGTTCTGCTGGTAGCCGTCGCGCAGGACGCCGTACGTGGTGTGGCCGAGGGACGGCAGCTTGGTGCCCGGGCCGATGGAGCCCAGCACCCAGCGCTGACGGCCGTCCTTGGCGCCGTACTCGTCGGCGACCTCGCGGGCGATCCGGGCGCCCGCCTCGGAGAGCTCGAAGATGCGGTCGGCGATCTCGTACTCGCCGGCGGCCGAGTGGTTGGAGCCGAAGGTGTTCGTCTCGACGCAGTCGACGCCGACCTCGAAGTACGCCTCGTGGACCGAACGGACGATGTCGGGGCGGGTCACGTTCAGGATCTCGTTGCAGCCTTCGAGGTTCTGGAAGTCCTCGAGGGTGGGGTCCTGGGCCTGGAGCATGGTGCCCATGGCTCCGTCGGCGACGACGACTCGGCTGGCGAGTGCCTCACGGAGGGCTGCGGCGCGGTTCCGGCTGTCAGCGGAAGGGGTCGGCAACGAGGCCATGGATGAGCTCCCTGGGATGCGACGGCTGTCGGCTTTGCACTCTCGGTGGAGGGTGCACGGGGCCAGCGTAACCGCGCTTGCCCCGGGGTGGACATGGCGTCCCACGACGCGGACGGCATCCTGTGTGCGGGGACTCCCGGTACGGCCCGTTCTTGCCCGACACTGTCATGTGTGAGCCAAGGTCGGCATCGACCGATAGTGTTCAGCATTGTCGAACAGCGTGTGAGGGAGAAGGGCCGGGCGATGGCGAAGAACATCCAGTCGCTTGAACGGGCGGCGGCGATGCTGCGACTGCTCGCCGGCGGCGAGCGCCGGCTCGGCCTGTCCGACATCGCGTCCTCGCTGGGGCTCGCGAAGGGCACGGCACACGGCATCCTGCGCACCCTCCAGGCGGAGGGCTTCGTGGAGCAGGAGGCGGCGTCTGGCCGGTACCAGCTGGGGGCGGAGCTGCTGCGCCTCGGGAACAGCTATCTGGACGTGCACGAGCTGCGGGCCCGGGCCCTCGTCTGGACGGACGACCTGGCCCGGTCGAGCGGCGAGAGCGTGCACCTGGGGGTGCTGCACCAGCGGGGCGTCCTGATCGTGCACCACGTCTTCAGGCCGGACGACAGCCGCCAGGTCCTGGAGGTGGGGGCCATGCAGCCGCTGCACTCCACCGCGCTCGGGAAGGTCCTCTCGGCCTATGACCCGGTGGCCCACAGCGAGGTGCTGGAGGTCGAGCGGGAGGCGTTCACGCCCCGGACGACCACGGAGCTGCCCGCCTTCGAGGAGCTGCTCGACCTGACGCGGGCCAAGGGCTGGGCCGAGGACGTCGAGGAGACCTGGGAGGGCGTGGCCTCGGTGGCGGCACCGATCCACGACCGGCGGCGGATGCCGGTGGGCGCGGTGGCGGTCACGGGCGCGGTGGAGCGGCTCTGCCCGGGCGGGGAGCTGCGCCCGGAGCTGGTGGCGGCGGTACGCGACTGCGCGCGCGCCGTCTCCCGGGACCTGGGCGCCGGCCGCTTCTGACGGCGCGGGGCGACGCGCCGGGCGACACTCCGGGCGACACGCTGGACACCCAGGGACGCCCGCCGGACGCCGTTCAGCCATCCGACGCCCCGTCACTAAAAACCCGCCGGTAACGATCCCGTTATCGGCGGGTTTTTCGCTTCCCCGACCCTTGACGCGCTGTTAACCCGGGGGCAAAACTTCCGTTCATCGGTCGGCAATGCCGAACACCTAACGGCAATAGACGCTAGAGTGTGGCAGTGCCAAGGGCCGACAACGCCCTCACACGAGGGCGCGGACCACCGGTGGGACCCGGGGTTCGCCTTCCCCTGGACGAAGGACAAAGGAGTCGCGGGTGTCCAGCTCCGACATCTTCCTCGGCGAGACCATCGGTACCGCCGTACTCATCCTGCTCGGCGGCGGTGTCTGTGCCGCCGTCACGCTCAAGAGCTCCAAGGCCCGCAACGCGGGCTGGCTCGCGATCACCTTCGGGTGGGGCTTCGCCGTCATGACGGCCGTCTACATGACGGCTTCCCTCTCCGGCGCCCATCTGAACCCCGCCGTCACGGTCGGAATCGCGATCAAGGACAGCGACTGGGGCAACGTCCCGGTCTACATCGCCGGCCAGATGCTCGGCGCGATGATCGGCGCCGCGCTGGTCTGGGTGACCTACTACGGACAGTTCCAGGCCCATCTCAGGGACCCGGAGACCGTCGGTGAGAAGCCGATCGAGGGCCCCGGCCCGGTGCTCGGCATCTTCTCCACCGGCCCCGAGATCCGGAACACCTGGCAGAACCTCGCCACCGAGATCATCGGCACCGTCGTGCTGGTCCTGGCCGTGCTCACCCAGGGCCTCAACGACAGCGGCAAGGGCCTCGGCGTCATAGGGGCCCTCATCACCGCCTTCGTCGTCGTCTCGATCGGTCTCTCGCTCGGCGGCCCGACCGGTTACGCCATCAACCCGGCCCGTGACCTCGGCCCGCGCATCGTGCACGCCCTGCTCCCGCTGCCGAACAAGGGCGGCTCCGACTGGAGCTACGCCTGGATCCCGGTCGCCGGTCCGCTGATCGGTGGCGCCATCGCCGCGGGTATCTACAACATCGCGTTCGCCTGAGCCGTCCTTCTCCCAGACCTCCCTTGGAGCACACCGTGACCGACGCACACACGTCCGGCCCCTTCATCGCGGCCATCGACCAGGGCACCACCTCCTCGCGCTGCATCGTCTTCGACAAGGACGGCCGGATCGTCTCCGTCGACCAGAAGGAGCACGAGCAGATCTTCCCGAAGCCCGGCTGGGTCGAGCACGACGCCGCCGAGATCTGGACCAACGTCCAGGAGGTCGTCGCGGGCGCCCTGGCGAAGGGCGGCATCGCCGCCTCCGACGTCAAGGCCGTGGGCATCACCAACCAGCGCGAGACCACGCTGCTCTGGGACAAGAACACCGGTGAGCCCGTCCACAACGCCCTCGTCTGGCAGGACACCCGCACCGACGCCCTCTGCAAGGAGCTCGGCCGCAACGTCGGCCAGGACCGCTTCCGTCGCGAGACCGGCCTGCCCCTGGCGAGCTACTTCGCCGGCCCGAAGATCCGCTGGATGCTCGACAACGTCGAGGGCCTGCGTGAGCGCGCCGAGGCCGGCGACATCCTCTTCGGCACCATGGACTCGTGGGTCATCTGGAACCTCACGGGCGGCGCCGAAGGCGGCGTACACGTCACCGACGTCACCAACGCCTCGCGCACCATGCTGATGAACCTGCACACGCTGGCCTGGGACGAGAAGATCGCGGAGTCGATGGGGGTCCCCCTCAACGTCCTCCCCGAGATCCGTTCCTCCGCCGAGGTGTACGGCACGGTCAAGGGCGGCGTCCTCGACGGCGTCCCGGTCGCCTCCGCGCTCGGCGACCAGCAGGCCGCCCTGTTCGGCCAGACCTGTTTCGCCGAGGGCGAGGCCAAGTCCACGTACGGCACCGGCACCTTCATGCTGATGAACACCGGTGACAAGATCATCAACTCCTACAGCGGCCTGCTGACCACGGTCGGCTACCAGATCGGCGACGCCAAGCCGGTCTACGCCCTGGAGGGCTCGATCGCCGTCACCGGTTCGCTGGTGCAGTGGATGCGCGACCAGATGGGCCTGATCAAGTCCGCCGCCGAGATCGAGACCCTCGCGTCCTCGGTCGAGGACAACGGCGGCGCCTACTTCGTGCCGGCCTTCTCGGGCCTGTTCGCCCCCTACTGGCGCTCCGACGCCCGTGGCGTGATCGCCGGCCTCACCCGGTACGTCACCAAGGCGCACATCGCCCGTGCCGTCCTGGAGGCCACCGCCTGGCAGACCCGCGAGATCACCGACGCCATGACGAAGGACTCCGGCGTCGAGCTGACCGCGCTCAAGGTCGACGGCGGCATGACCTCCAACAACCTGCTGATGCAGACGCTCTCGGACTTCCTGGACGCGCCGGTCGTGCGTCCGATGGTCGCCGAGACGACCTGCCTCGGCGCCGCCTACGCCGCCGGTCTGGCCGTCGGCTTCTGGCCGGACACCGACGCGCTGCGCGCCAACTGGCGCCGCGCCGCGGAATGGACCCCTCGCATGGACGCCGACAAGCGTGACAGCGAGTACAAGAGCTGGCTCAAGGCCGTCGAGCGGACCATGGGCTGGATCGAGGACGAGGAGTAAGACACATGACCACCCTGCAGAGCGTCCCTGCCCTTGGGACGCACCCGGCGTCCGGCTCCCTCCCGAGCCGCGCCGAGACCCGGGACCGGCTTTCCAAGGCGACGTACGACCTCCTGGTGATCGGCGGCGGCATCCTGGGCATCTCCACCGCCTGGCACGCCGCGCAGTCGGGCCTGCGGGTGGCCCTGGTGGACGCCGGCGACTTCGCCGGCGCCACCTCCTCCGCCTCCTCGAAGCTGCTCCACGGCGGTCTGCGCTACCTGCAGACCGGCGCGGTGAAGCTGGTCGCGGAGAACCACTTCGAGCGGCGTGCGGTCTCCCGCCAGGTGGCACCGCACCTCGCCAACCCCCTCACCTTCTACCTGCCCGTCTACAAGGGCGGCCCGCACGGCGCGGCCAAGCTCGGCGCCGGCGTCTTCGCCTACAGCGCCCTCTCGGCCTTCGGTGACGGCGTCGGGCACCTGCTCTCCCCCGCAAAGGCCGCGCAGGACGTGCCGGAGCTGCGGACGGACAACCTGAAGGCCGTGGCCGTCTACGGCGACGACCAGATGAACGACGCCCGCATGGCGCTGATGACGGTCCGCGCGGCCGTCGACGCCGGAGCCACCGTCCTCAACCACGCCGAGGTCACCGGGCTGCGCTTCACCCGGGGCCGCGTCACCGGCGCGGAGCTCAAGGACCGCACCAGCGGCGACGAGTTCGGCGTCACCGCCCGCCTCGTGCTCAACGCGACCGGCCCGTGGGTCGACCACCTGCGCAAGATGGAGGACCCGAACGCGGCCCCCTCCATCCGCCTCTCCAAGGGCGCGCACCTGGTCCTCAAGCGGACCTCCCCGTGGAAGGCCGCACTGGCGACCCCGATCGACAAGTACCGCATCACCTTCGCCCTCCCCTGGGAGGACATGCTGCTCCTCGGCACCACCGACGAGGAGTACGAGGGTGACCCCGGCCAGGTCGAGGTCACCGAGAAGGACACCGCCCAGATCCTGGACGAGGCCGCCTTCTCCATCCGCGACCAGCAGCTCTCCCGCGATCTGATCACCTACGCCTTCGCCGGCCTTCGAGTGCTCCCGGGCGGTCCCGGCGACACCTCGAAGGCCAAGCGCGAGACGGTCGTCACCGAGGGCCGCGGCGGCATGCTGTCGGTGGCCGGCGGCAAGTGGACGACCTTCCGCCACATCGGCCGTACGGTGATGAAGAAGCTGGAGCAGCTCCCGGGCCACCCCCTGGGCGAGGACTACGAGTCCGTCTCGACGCTGCCGAAGCGGCTCCCGCTGCCCGGCATCGCCAACCCGAACGCGGTCGCGCACCGGCTGCTGGTCGACGGTCCGGCGCCCGGCCCGCGGATGGCCGCCGACACGGCCAAGCACCTGGCCACGCACTACGGCTCGCTCTCCTTCGACATCGCCCGCATGGCGAACGAGAACCCGCAGCTGGCCGAGCGCATCCACCCCGACGCGCCCGAGATCTGGGCACAGGTCGCCTACGCCCGCGACCACGAGTGGGCCGAGACGGCGGACGACGTGCTGCGCCGCCGTACGACGCTGACGATACGAGGCCTCGCGACGGACGAGATCCGCGCCGGCGTCGAGTCGATGCTGCAGAAGTAACACCCGTACACCCAGGGGCGGTTCCTCTTCGAGGAGCCGCCCCTGCGGCGTGCCACGCGCCGTCCACACCGCCGCAACACTCCGCGCGCACAGTGGACCCATGAAATTCCAGGTCCTCTCGATCGTCCCCCACTCCCCGCACCCGCTCACCGGCGAACTTCCCACCGCCGCCGACCGGTTGGAGCAGGTCGTCACCCTCGGCGAGACCGCCGAGCACCTCGGCTTCGACGCGTACGCGGTCGGCGAGCGGCACGCGGGCCCGTTCCTCTCCTCCGCGCCGACCGTGCTGCTCGCCGCCCTGGCGGCCCGCACCGACCGGATCCGGCTCCTCACCGGCGTCACCGTCGTCGCGGTCCTCGACCCCGTCCGGGTCGCCGAGGACTACGCCACCCTCGACCAGCTCTCCAGGGGCCGGCTCGAACTCGTCGTCGGCAAGGGCGCGGAGGCCGGCCACTTCGACCTCTTCGGCCTGGACGAGGGGCGGCAGTGGGACCTCCAGAAGGAGAAGTACGAGCTGCTCCGCCGCCTCTGGTCGGAGGAGGGCGTCGACTGGGAGGGCGAGTTCCGGCCGCCGCTGAAGAACGTCACCACGATTCCCCGCCCGTACGCCGGTCCGCCGCGGATCTGGCACGGCTCGGCGACCAGCCTCAACTCCCCCGAGCTCGCGGCGAAGCACGGCGATCCCCTCTTCACCGCCAACGCGATCCAGCCGAGGGAGGCGTACGCGCGGCTCATCGCCCACTACCGCGAGAAGTTCGAGGAGTACGGGCACGATCCGGCCCACGCGCGCGTGGCGGCCGGTTCGGGCGGGCTGCTCATCGCGGACACCGCCGAGCAGGCGGTCGCCCGCTACCGGGATCTGTACGAGGCGAAGGTGCGGCAGAGCTTCCGGCCGCATCTGGAGGGGAAGGCCGGCTACAACACCCCGTTCCGCACGATCGAGGACGCGATCGCGGGCGGGCCCCAGCTGATCGGTTCGCCGCAGCAGATCATCGACAAGATCCTCGGCTACCACGAGCACTACGGGCACGACCTCCAGTCCGTCACCCTCGACGCTTTCGGCCAGTCCACGGCCGAGCAGGCCGAGACGCTCCAGCGCTTCGCCGAGGAGATCGCGCCGGTCGTGCGGAGGGAGGCGCCGAGCACGCTCTGGGAGGAGTGAGCGCGCCGTGTGCGGAGGCGAGTTCCTGGGTAGTCGATCAAGGCCGCAAGGGTTTTCGGGGCTGTCCGGGGGCTGCGGACGGACCGCCGGAAAGCCGTAAGGTTGGTCCGTACGACAGGAACTTCGAAGAAGGAGGCGCTGGGTGATCGAGCTCGAGGGGGTACCCGAGCTGATCGACCCGGTCATGGTGGCCGCGTTCGAGGGCTGGAACGACGCCGGCGACGCAGCCTCCACCGCGGTCGCCCATCTGGACCGGGAATGGAAGGGCGAGGTGTTCGCGGCCCTCGACGCCGAGGACTACTACGACTTCCAGGTCAACCGTCCCACGGTCTTCCTGGACAACGGGGTCCGGAAGATCACCTGGCCGACGACCCGGCTCTCCGTGGTCCGGATCGGCGGCGACAAACCCCGTGACCTCGTGCTCGTACGCGGGATCGAGCCCTCCATGCGCTGGCGCTCCTTCTGCAACGAGCTGCTCGCCTTCGCCCACGAGCTGGGGGTGGAGATGGTCGTGATCCTGGGCGCGCTGCTCGGGGACACGCCGCACACCCGGCCCGTCCCCGTCAGCGGGGTGACGTCCGATCCGGATCTGGCGCGGACGATGGACCTGGAGGAGACCCGCTACGAGGGCCCGACGGGCATCGTCGGCATCCTCCAGGAGGCGTGCACGCACGCGGGCGTGCCCGCGGTGAGCCTCTGGGCGGCGGTGCCGCACTACGTGTCGCAGCCGCCGAACCCGAAGGCGACGCTCGCGCTGCTCAACCGCCTGGAGGACCTCATCGGTCTGCGCATCCCGCTCGGCGAGCTGCCCGAGGACGCGCGGGCGTGGCAGCTGGGCGTGGACCAGCTGGCCGCCGAGGACAGCGAGGTCGCGGAGTACGTGCAGACGCTGGAGGAGGCGCGGGACACGGCGGAGCTGCCGGAGGCCTCGGGCGAGGCCATCGCGCGCGAGTTCGAGCGCTATCTGCGGCGGCGCGAGCCGGGCACCGGGCCCGGCGGCGGTCCCGGGGTGGCGACGGAGGGCGGCGACTCGCCGTTCCTGCGGGACAGCGGGAGCGGCCGGACGAGGCCGCCGAAGCCGGAGCGGCCGGAGAAGCCCGAGAAGCCCGAGAGGCCGACCCCGGGACCGGGACCGGAGTCGGCACCGGAGGCTGGCGCGGGTCCGGAGCCGGCCGACGAAGGCCCGGCGGACGAGCCGCCCGGCGAGAGCGGGGACGGCGACTCCCCGGAGTAGCGGTCGGTACGGGAGGGGTGCCCGAGGGCGCCCCTCCCGTACGCGTTTCAGACCGTCACGCCGTCAGACCCTCAGGCCCTCAGGCCCTCAGGCCCTCGGACGGTCGGTCCGTCGGCCCTCGTCCGGTCACGTGCAGGTGAACCGGGCCGCCGCCCAGTCCCCGTGGTCGCCGCTCTTCGACCCGTTGGTGTCCGTGATCCGCAGCCGGACGTGCCGGGCCCCGGTCACGTCGACGTCCACCGGCAGGGTCGCGGAGGCGCCCGTCAGTCGCGGCGAGGTCCACAGGACCTTGCCGTCCGCCTCGACGGAGAAGGCCACGTCCCCATAGCCGTTGATCTCGTCGTCGATGCCGACGTCCGCGGTGAAGGCGGTGCAGCGTCCGCCCAGGTAGACCTCGATGTCGGAGTCGGCGTGGCCGCCGATCCCCTTCTCGTAGGTCTTCCCGGCCAGGGTGAGCGTCCGGCCGTCGGCGGCGCCCGACTCGCCGTTGGAGCGGTCGCGTTCGGGCGGCCCCCAGCCGTTCGTGGAGCGCAGCCAGACCAGGTCGCTCGCCCAGGCGTCGGCCGTCGGCGGCGGGGGCATCACGCCGACCGCGAACCGCTGTGTGGCGGTGCGGTCGGTGCCCGCGGCGCGGTGGCGCGCGCTCGCGGTGAGGGTGGCCTCGCCGGGCTTCGCGTCCGCCGCGGGGGTGACGGCCACGTCCACGCGCCGGGTGGTGCCGGCCGGGATCCGGCCGATCGGTGCGGCCGGGGTGACCTGCCAGCCCGCCGGGGCGGCGAGCGCGACACGGACGTCGGTGGCGTCCCGGGTCCCCGCGGTGACGTCGACCGCGACCGTGCTCGGGGTGCCCGCGCCGAGTTCCTGGCCGGCGGGGACGGCGAGGGTGGCGGACGCGCCCGGTACGGCGCCGCCGACCGCGCTGGTCTCGGTCAGTCGCAGCTCGAAGGCGCGGTCGGTGGGAAGGGCGGCGGTCTTGACCCGGACCACTCCCCCGCGCTCGTCGCGGTCGTACCACCAGCCCTGGGCGGCCGCGTCGAAGGCGGCGCGGGAGGTGAGGGCGGGCAGCCTGCTCCCGTCGAGCCGGACGGCGCCGGGGGCGTCGCCGGTGTGGACGGTGAAGGCGTACGGCCGGGCGGTGGGCTTCCCGGTGTACGTGCCCTTGCTCGCGCCGATGCGGACGGAGACGTCGCCGGGGCCGCGGTTCGGGGCGCGGACCTCGGCGCGCTGGGTGGCGTACCGGCCGCCGCGGTGCTCGCGGGTGACGCCGTCGTCCTCGTACAGCTCGAAGGAGGAAGTGCCCTTCGGGTAGACGTCCCAGGCGATCGGGTCGGCGGGGGCGCGGTCGGTGTACGAGCGGATGTCTCCGGGCCACATGGGGACGGTCGCCCCGGCCCGGACGAAGAGGGGCAGGGTGTCGAGCGGGGCGCTGTAGTCGTCGACGGTGACGGGGCCCTCGTAGGTCCGCCCGCTCCAGTAGTCGATCCAGGTGCCCTTGGGGAGGTAGATGCCGTCGCGCTCCACGGCGTCCTGGTAGACGGGGGCGACGAGGAAGTCCTCGCCGCTGAGGAACTCGTACTTGGCGGCGTCGGTGGAGGCCTTCGGGTCGTCCGGGTACTCCAGGGCGAGCGGCCGGGCGAGGCCGACGCCGGTCTTCGTGGCCTGGTGGGCGTGGCTGTAGATGTACGGGAGCAGGGCCTCGTGGAGCTTGAGGGAGGCGCGGTTGATCGAGGTGTACGGCTCGCCGTACCGGAAGGGCTGCTTGTCGTTGGCGGCCCAGCCGTCCATGGTCATCGTGACCGGCAGGAAGGTCTTCCACTGGAGGTCGCGGGTGTACGTCTTGGCGCTGCCGCCGAAGATGCCGTCGACGTCGCCGGTGGTGTAGGCGAGGCCGGACATGGAGGCGCCGGCGTAGGTGGGGATCTGCCAGCGGATGTACTCCCAGGTGCCGGACTGGTCGCCGGACCACTGGACTCCGCAGCGCTGGGCGCCGGACCAGCTCTCGGGGGCCCAGGTGAAGCCGCGGGCGTCGCTGTTGGCCTCGATGCCGGCGTGGGCGTCCTTGCAGCCGTCGAGGGCGAACTTGTAGCCCGCGCCGACCCAGGCGACGTCGAGCTTGGCGACCCGCTGACCGGCCTTGACCTGGTCGGCGAGCTTGTCGAGGCCGTCCTCGGTCCACAGGCCGAGCTTCATGCCCCGCTCGCCCAGGCCGGTGGAGGCCTCGGCGAGGTCCTCGTAGCCGCAGCCGTAGCCGTCGTTGACGAGCATCCAGCCGTTGGGCATGTCGTTCTCGACGTAGCCGTCGGCGACCTTCAGGGCGTCGAGGGTGCGGCGTTCGCCTCGGTTGGCGTTGTGGAGGTAGCAGTCGGCGTCGCCGATCTCCAGACCGTAGACGGGCGGCAGGAAGGGCTTGCCGGTGAGGCGGGTGTACTGGCCGATGACGTCCTTGAGCGCGTCCCGTCCGGTCCCGGCGAAGTAGTAGGCGTCGAAGCGCCGTTCCTTCGCGGTGGTGGTGACGGGCTCGGTGAAGGCGTAGGTGTTGGGCGCGTAGGTGTTGCGGTAGACGCCGTAGCCGGCCGAGGAGAGGTAGAACGGCACGGAGTTGGGGTGGCCGCCGTCGTTCCAGTTGTAGTCGACGCCCACCTCGACGGTCTTGTCGCGGTGGGTGGTGTTGCCGCGGCCGTTCTGCATGCCGGCGCCGTAGAACTGCTCGTCGGCGCCGCGGGCGAGGGTCTGGGTGGTGCGGTCCTGGTTCCAGGTGAGGCCCTGGGACTCGGTCCAGAGCGGGGTGCCGTCGGCGCGTACGGCGGAGAAGCGCAGCGGCGACTTGGTGACGCGCAGGGTGACCGCGGAGGTGCCGAGCTCGTACCGGTCGCCGAGGTCGCGCCAGCGGGTGGCCGGGGGCGGGCCCTGGGGCAGGACGATGTCGGAGCCTGTGGGGTCGGTGAACCTACCGTCGGGGGCGAGTTCGATGCGGAAGGTGTCGGCGGTGACGAAGGAGACGCGGGCCTCCGCCTGGCCCGCGGTCAGCCGGTAGGAGGCTCCGTCGGCGGTGAAGCCGGTGACGTCGCCGACGGTGGTGTCGGACGGGTCGGCCGAGGCGCTGCCACCGGGTCCCGCGAAGGCGGTGAGCAACCCGAGCAGTGCACCGGCGACTGCAGCTCTCATGCGCATTGATGATTGCATGAGGCCTATTTAGCGCAGATTCGAGCATCGCGACAGGACAAAAAGGAACCGCCCTTGGACTTCGTCGGGAAGTCCAAGGGCGGTTGCCCGAAAGGAGGTTGCTCCGAGGCGCCCCTTACAGGGCGACGCCCAGGAGCGCGTCGACGGTGCGGGAGACGAGACCGGGGGCGGACTCGTCCGTGCCGCCCTCGGCGGTCTGGAGCGCGGCCCAGCGGTCGACGGCGGCCAGGGCGGCCGGGGCGTCGAGGTCGTCGGAGAGGGCCTCGCGGACCTCCTCGACGAGCGCGTCCGCGGACGGGCCGTCGGGGCGGGAGACCGCGGCGCGCCAGCGGTCGAGCCGCTCCACGGCGTCCTGGAGGACCTGGTCGGTCCACTCCCAGTCGGCGCGGTAGTGGTGGGAGAGGAGCGCGAGGCGGATGGCGGCCGGGTCGACGCCGTCGCGCCGCAGGCGCGAGACGAAGACGAGGTTGCCCCGGGACTTGGACATCTTCTCGCCGTCCAGGCCGACCATGCCGGCGTGGACGTACGCCTTGGCCATCGGGAACTCGCCGGTGAGGGACTGGGCGTGGGAGGCGCCCATCTCGTGGTGCGGGAAGATCAGGTCGGAGCCGCCGCCCTGCACGTCGAAGCCCATGCCGAGGTGGTCCAGGGCGATGGCGACGCACTCGATGTGCCAGCCGGGGCGCCCGGCGCCGAGGCTGCCGCCGTCCCAGCTCGGCTCGCCCTGGCGGGCGGCCATCCACAGCATCGGGTCGAGCGGGTTCTTCTTGCCGGGGCGCTCGGGGTCACCGCCGCGCTCGGCGGAGAGGTGGCGCATCAGCTCGGCGGAGTAGTTCGAGACCTGGCCGAAGTGCGGGTCGGCGTCGACGGAGAAGTAGATGTCGCCGTCGAGCTCGTAGGCGGCCCCGGCGTCCCTGAGCTGCTCGACGAGCGGGACGATGCCCGGTATGGCCTCGACGGCGCCGATGTAGTGCTGCGGGGGCAGCATCCGCAGGGCGGTCATGTCCTCGCGGAAGAGGGCGGTCTCCCGCTCTGCGAGGCCGACCCAGTCGATGCCGTCACGGATGGCGCGCTCCAGCAGCGGGTCGTCCACGTCCGTCACGTTCTGGACGTACAGCACCTGCCGCTTGGTGTCGAGCCACACGCGCTGAACGAGGTCGAACGCGTTGTAGGTCGCCGCGTGACCCATGTGGGTCGCGTCGTACGGCGTGATGCCGCAGACGTAGATACGGGCGACGGGGCCGGGGGCGAGGGTGACTCGTCCGCCGGTCGCGGTGTCGTGGATCCGGAGGTCGCGGCCCTTGCCGGGAAGGGCGGGGACCTCAGAAGCGGGCCAGGCATGCATGACCCGAGCGTAACCGGACAGGTGTTCCGGATACGAACCGGATCCGGGATCTTGACCAATTAGGCACTCTTGCGGGTCGGAGGCTTGCCTGCATACCCCCCAGGGGTCCGCGCGCCCCGATACGTGATGGCCGAAACCTTTCGGCCCGGTCTCAGACCGGCGGCCAGGGGATCGGCGGCCAGAGCCCCGAGGGCTCCGGGTGCCGCCCGCTCGCCCGCAGCGCCGCCACCCGCGCGCGTACGGCCGCCACCTCGGCGCCTGTGAGCAGTTCCGCCAGACGGGTCACGAGGGGTGCTCCGGGCGTCAGGGCCCGGTCGAGGTCGTCCAGGACCGAGATCGCCTCGGCGGGCAGCTCCTCGCCCGCCCAGCCCCACAGGAGCGTGCGCAGCTTGTCCTCGACGTGGAAGGTGACCCCGTGGTCGATGCCGTACAGACGCCCGTCGGGGGCCGGCAGCAGGTGTCCGCCCTTGCGGTCGCCGTTGTTGATGACGGCGTCCAGGACGGCCAGCCGCCGCAGCTCCGGGGTGTCGGCGTGGACGAGGAGCGCGGTGCGGTCCTCGGCGATCTGGGCGGGCCCGACGGCCTTCCACCCCTCCCCCGCCTCCTCGTCCTCGGTGAGGGCGAGGAGCTGCGCCTCCTGGTCGGCCTCGATCCACAGTTGGACCATGCCCTCGCCGTACGGACCCTCGCGGAGCACCGTCGGCGGGATCAGCCCCCAGCCGGTGGCCTCGGAGATCTCGTACGCGGCGACCTCGCGCTGGGCGAGGGTGCCGTCCGGGAAGTCCCACAGGGGCTGCTCCCCGGCGACCGGCTTGTACACACAGGCCGCCTCGCGGCCCTCGTGGACGACGGAGCAGTACAGCACGGCGTTGGACGCCTCGCCGACCCGGCCGCGCACGGTGAGCTCACCGTGGGCGAGCAGCTCGGCGGCCGACAGGGTCTCGGGGCTGCTGCTCATGCTCCCCGGCGGTATCCGTTCTGGCGCGGGCAGACGTGCCCCTCGGGGTCGAGCGGCAGGCTGCACAGCGGGCACGGCGGCCGGCCGGCGTTGACGACGTCCAGGGCCCGCTTGGCGAACGACCGGGCCTGGGCGCCGCTGAGCCGGACGCGGAGCATCGGCGGGCCGTTCTCCTCGTCCTGGAGCATCCGCTCCTCGGCCTCGGCGAGGTCCTCCTCGGACTCCACGTCGAGCTCGACGAGCGCCTGCGCCTCGACGATCAGGCGCTGCTCCTCGCCGTCCCAGGCGAGCGCCATGGTGCCGACCCGGAACTCCTCCTCGACGGGGGCGTCCAGCGGGGCGGTGTCCGCGCTGTCGGCGGGGGCGATCGAGGGGACGGGGGCGTTGCCGCCGGTGCGGCGCACGACCTCGTCCAGGAGCTCGTCGATGCGCTCGGCGAGCGCGGCGACCTGTGCCTTCTCCAGCGCGACACTCGTGACCCGGCCGCTCGCGGACGCCTGGAGGAAGAACGTACGGCGGCCAGGCAGCCCGACCGTGCCGGCCACGAAACGCTCCGGTGGGTCGTAGAGGAACACCTGACGGGACACGTTCCCGGCTCCCTAAAGTCTCGACAGTCGTACTACAGCGGCGCGTCCACCCTACTGCGCGAAGGGATCACGGTGCGCCCGCACCACCGCCGACCTCCGCCGCACCGCTGCTGTCGGAGGTCTCCCGGGGGACGAGTCCGGCGAAGTCGCCGGTGTCGCCGAGGCGCACGAGGAAGGGGCGCAGCCGCGTGTAGCGGATGACGGTGACCGAGCAGGGGTCGACGTGGATGCGCTGGAAAAGGTCGAGGTGGAGGCCGAGGGCGTCCGCCACGATCGACTTGACGATGTCGCCGTGGGAGCACATGACGTACGTGGCGTCCTCGCCGTGCTCGGCCTCGATCCGGGCGTTCCAGTCCCGTACGGCCTCGACGGCACGGTGCTGCATGGCACGCATGGACTCGCCCCCGGGGAAGGCGGCCGCGGAGGCGTGGGCCTGGACGACCTCCATGAGCGGATCGTCGCTCAGCTCGGCCAGCTTGCGGCCGGACCAGTCGCCGTAGTCGCACTCGCTGATCCGCTCCTCGACGTGCAGCGGGAGGTCGGGGCGGGCGTCGAGCAGCGGCCGCAGGGTCTCCCGGCAGCGCTGGAGGGGGCTGGAGACGGCGGCGGCGAGCGGAACGCCCGCGAGCCGCCCGGGCAGCGCGGCGGCCTGCGCCGCCCCCCGCTCGTCGAGCGCGACCCCGGGCATGCGCCCGGCGAGGACTCCGGAGGTGTTGGCGGTGGAGCGTCCGTGCCGGACGAGGATCAACGTGGCCATGCCAGCCAGCCTAGGCGCACGCGCGCGCGTGTGGGCGGCGTAGGGATCCGGGGAGATCGGTGTGCACGCGCGTGCGAGGTGGAGGGCGGCGGGGGAGAATACGGCGCGTGATCGTGGACTCAGCCATCTACCGGGACGGGCGCCGGACTCCGGGGCCCGCCGACCTGTCCGACGCGCTGGACGAGGCGAGGGTGACGGGGGACGCCTTTCTCTGGGTGGGGCTGTACGAGCCGTCGGAGGCGGAGTTCGCCCATGTCGCCTCGGAGTTCGCGCTGCATCCGCTGGCCGTCGAGGACGCCTTGAAGGCCCATCAGCGGCCCAAGCTGGAGGTGTACGACGACTCGCTGTTCGTGGTGCTCAAGCCGGTCGTCTACGAGCCGGAGAGCGACCGGGTCACCTCGGGCGAGCTGATGGTGTTCATCGGCGACTGCTTCGTGGTGACCGTCCGGCACGGCGAGGGCGCCGCGCTCGCGGCGGTGCGCAAGCGCCTGGAGGCGGAGCCGGCGGTGCTGCGGCACGGGCCGACGGCGGTGCTGTACGCGGTGAGCGACGCCGTCGTGGACCACTACCTCGACGTGGCCGGCGAGCTCCAGGTCGACCTGGAGGAGCTGGAGGCCGACGTGTTCGCGCCGACCGGCGGCAATCCGTCGAACACCGCGGAGCGGATCTACACCGCCAAGCGGCAGGTTCTGGAGTTCCGGCGGGCGAGCGGCCCACTGGCGGGACCGCTCGCCCGGCTCGCGACCGGCTCGGTGCCCTTCGTGAACGAGCACGCCCAGCCCTTCTTCCGTGACGTCAACGACCATCTGCTGCGTTCGAACGAGCAGGTGGAAGGGCTCGACCGGCTGCTGTCGGACGTGCTCTCGGCCCATCTCGCGCAGATGGGCGTACGGCAGAACGACGACATGCGGAAGATCTCGGCGTGGGCGGCCATGGCCGCGGTCCCCACGATGATCGCGGGGATCTACGGCATGAACTTCGACCACATGCCCGAGCTGCACTGGACCTGGTCGTACCCGGCGCTGATCGTCCTGATGGCGGGGATCGTCACCGGGCTGTACCGGCTGTTCAAGCGGCGCGGCTGGCTGTGAGCCGGCGCCCTCAGTAGGCGGGGGCGGGGGTCGCCGGTCCTCCCCCTGCCTCCGGCGGGGGGACCCCCAGGGCGTCGCGCCGCTCGGGCATCCTCAGGCCGACCATCTTGTGCCAGCCCGCGAGGCGCTCGTACGCGTACATCCCCCGGATCCCGGCGGCGAGCGCGGCGGCCTTGGGGCGGGGCCAGTTCAGGATGCGGCCCATGTGGCCCATGACGGCGAGACTGACGTCGCGGTAGACCTGGATCTCGGCGAGCGCGGACTCGCGCAGGGTGCGCTGGATGAGGCGGCCGTGTCCCTCCCGGGCCAGCCGGAGCAGTTCCTCGTGGCAGTAGGCGAGGTGGTTCGCCTCGTCGTTGTCGATCATGTGGATGGCCCGGCCCAGTTCGGGGTGGTCCCCGAAGTACGTGACGAGCATGTCCATCTGGTCGGCGGCCCGCTGCTCGGTGACCCGGCTGTGGGCGAGGTAGACGACGATGTCCGCCTCGGTCAGCGGCTCCTCGCGGCGCAGCTTGTCGTGGGCGAGGCCGATCCCGCGCTGTTCGAGCAGCATCGTGTAGTCGGTCTCCGGCGGTACGGGGACGGGTTCGAGGCCGCGCTTCTTCAGCAGGGCGTTGAAGATCCGGCCGTGCTTGTCCTCGTCGGCGCCGTGCCTGGTGATCTTGGGCGCGAGTTCGCGCATGCCCGGGGCGACGAGAGCCGCGATCCGTGCGTTCTCCCAGCCGCCCTGTGACTCGCCGCTGGCGGCTATGGAGCAGAAGAGCCGGAAGGACTCGTCGTCGTCGATGATTTCCTGGAACAGGCTCTTGGCCGTGAGCATCGCCGCCACCTCCGTGCGCGTTTCCGCACTCCGTACGCCCCCGGAACAACGAGTCAAGTGCGGTCCGCGGGGAGCGGCAACAGGAGGGCCGGACGGCTCGGCCGAAAGAGTGAGACCCGGACGCGTAACCAGGGGCCCCGTGGAGCCGTTGTGCTGGGTGACGGCCGTGGCGGGGAAGACCCCCGAGCCCCCACCACGGCCGCAGGCTCAGGCCCGCGGGTGTGTCACCCCGCGGGCCTTCTTTCTTCTACGGACTTTCCTGTACGGGGTCGGGGCGGCGCCCACGTGGCCTTACGCGAGGCCCGCGTGCTCCATCGCCTCGACGCCCGCCCGCAGGGCCGCCAGCCGCTCGTCGAGCGTGAAACCGGCCGGGGCGAGGGTCAGGGTGGTGACCCCGGCCTCCGCGTAGGCGGTCATCCGCTCGGCGATCCGCTCGACGGAGCCGAGCAGCGCCGTCTGGTCGATCAGGCTGTGGGGCACGGCGGCCGCGGCCCCCGCCTTGTCGCCGGCCAGGTACTTGTCCTGGATCTCGGCGGCCTCCTTCTCGTAGCCCATGCGCTGCGCGAGCTGGTTGTAGAAGTTCTGCTTGCGGCTGCCCATGCCGCCGACGTACAGCGCGGTGTACGGGCGGAAGACGTCGGCGAGCGCGTTCACGTCGTCACCGAGGGCGAGCGGCAGCGTCGGGCAGACGTCGAAGCCCTGCATCGTCAGCCCGGCCTTCTCGCGGCCCGCGCGCAGGTGGCGCAGCGCGGTCTCCTCCAGGTGCTCGGCGGAGGGGAAGATCAGCAGGGCGCCGTCGGCGATCTCGCCGGTCTGCTCCAGGTTCTTGGGGCCGATTGCGGCGATGTAGAGCGGGATGTGCTCGCGCTCCGGGTGGACCGTGAGCTTGATGGGCTTGCCGGGGCCGTCGGGCAGCGGCAGGGTCCAGTGCTCGCCCTCGTAGCTGAGGCGCTCGCGGGTCATGGCCTTGCGGACGATCTCGACGTACTCGCGGGTCCTGGCGAGGGGCTTGTCGAACTTGACGCCGTACCAGCCCTCGGAGACCTGCGGGCCGGAGACGCCGAGGCCGAGGCGGAACCGGCCGCCGCTGAGCGAGTCGAGCGTGGCGGCGGTCATCGCCGTCATCGCGGGCTGACGCGCCGGGATCTGCATGATCGCGGAGCCGACGTCGATCCGCTCCGTCTTCGCCGCGACCCAGGCGAGGACCGTGGGGGCGTCCGAGCCGTAGGCCTCGGCGGCCCAGCACACGTCGTAGCCGAGGCGGTCCGCCTCCTGGGCGACGGCGAGGTTGTCCCCGTCCATGCCGGCGCCCCAGTAGCCGAGGTTGATGCCGAGCCGCATTCCACACACCCCTTACCCATCGGTAACGTCCCTGTGGGCCGGACTCTAGCGCGCGGCTCCGCCATCCGTCAGGGGCCGGTTGTCCACAGGCTCTCTCCGCGTGGTGCCCTGGCCAGTAATCTCGCGCCCATGGAGCAGAGGCATCTCGGACGTACCGGCCTGCGCGTGTCGCGCATCGGACTCGGCACGCTCACCTGGGGGAGGGACACCGACGAGCACGACGCCGCCGAGCAGCTGAAGGCGTTCTGGGACGCGGGCGGCACGCTCGTGGACACCGCCGACGTGTACGGCGGGGGCGAGGCGGAGTATCTGCTCGGGCGGCTGATGGAGCGTCTCGTGCCCCGGCACGACCTCGTCCTGTCGACGAAGGCCGGCAGCGTCGCGGACCCCGACCGGCGCACCGACGGCTCGCGCGGGCATCTCCTCGCCGCGCTCGACGCCTCTCTCGCCCGGCTCGGCACCGACCACGTCGACCTGTGGCAGCTGCACGCCTTCGACCCTTACACGCCCCTCGAGGAGTCCCTCCAGGCCCTCGACATCGCCGTCCGCAGCGGGCGCGCGCGGTACGCGGGCGTGGCGAACTTCTGCGGCTGGCAGCTGGCCAAGGCGGGCACCTGGCAGCTCGCCGGGGACCGGACCCGGCTCGCCGGCGCGCAGCTGGAGTACTCGCTGCTCCAGCGGGGCGTGGAGCGCGAGGTGCTGCCGGCCGCCCTGGACCTCGGTATAGGTCTGCTGCCCTCCTCCCCCCTCGGCCGCGGCGTCCTGACGGGCAAGTACCGCAGCGGGACCCCGACGGACTCGCGGGGCGCGTCGGGGACCATGGCTCCCTTCGTGGAGCCGTACCTGGACGAGCCGGCGAGCCGGATCGTGGAGGCGGTCGCGACCGCTGCCGACGGACTCGCCACGACCCCGCTCAAGGTGGCGCTCGCCTGGGTCCGCGACCGGCCGGGAGTGACCGCGCCGATCGTCGGCGCGCGCACGGCGCGGCAGCTCACGGCCGCGTTGTCGGTGGAGAGCCTTAGTCTTCCTGACGAGATCTGCCGGGCGCTGGACGATGTGTCGGCGCCCGTGCACCGCTATCCGGATCACGACTGGAGCACCCTGTGACCGAGCCTGCCGGGGAGACCGCGCCCGAGGCACCCGAGGCCGTTGCCCCCCTCGACGAGCCCACCGAGGAGGAAGTCGCGGAGCCTGTCGCGGAGCCCGCCGAGGACGTACGAGAGGGAGGCGGGTCCACCGGACCCGCCGCGGAGCCCGGTGGGACCGACGAGTCGGACACGCCCGACGCCGAGGCCGGGACGGACGCCGAGACCGGGACCGGGGCCGGGGCCGGGACCGGGGCCGGGGCCGGGACCGGGGCCGAGACCGAGACCGGGACCGAGACCGAGACCGCCCAGGCCTCCGACACGCCCGAGGTGAGCGACGCGCAGGCCGAGCTCGCCGCGCAGCGCGAGCTGCGGGCCCGGATCGAGGCGCGGAAGGCCGAGAAGGAAGGCCCTGTGGCGAGCGGCGCAAAGCTGAGCGGCACGGCCGCCGACCTCCTCGCGGCGGTCCGGGCCGTCGAGGGCGGCTCGGCCTCGGGCAGCGCCTTCTACGAGGCACCGGAGCCCGCGCCCAGGCGCCCCGCCCCCGAGGCCGCCCCGGCCATGACCGTCCGGCCCCCCGCGCCGAGCGCGGCGCCGCTTCCGGCGCCGGGCACCACGGCGGCCGTGCGGGAGGTGCTGGCCCGCGGCGGCGCGCCCGAGAACCTCGCCGGACAGGTCGCCGCCGTGCTCGGCGAGGGCGCCGCCGGGGCGCTGGGCGAGGACCCGTGGCAGCTCCTCGCCGTGCCCGGGGTGCGACCGGAGCAGGCCGACGGTTTCGCCCGAGCGCTGCTCGGCGCCGCCTGCGGTCCCGAGGACCCGCGCAGGACCGTCGCCCTGACCGTCTGGCTCCTTGAGCAGGCCGCGCTCCAGGGGCACACCGCCCTGGAGCTCCAGGCCCTGCGCGCCGCGCTCGCCCGGCACTCGGTGGCCGACCCGGACAAGGCCGTCGAGGTGGCCGTCTCCGAGGGTGCCGTGCTCGTCTTCCAGGAGGAGCAGGTGGGGGCGGCGGAGGAGCCCGACACGGACGAGGAGGAATCCGCCGAGCCCACCGAGGCGGCTGAGGAGCCGCCCGCGCCCGTGCTGCTGGGGCTCGACCGGTACGCCCTCGCGGAGGAGAGCCTCGCCGACGGCCTCGCCCGGATCGTCAGGACGGCCACCGCCGACACCTGGGAGGGCGCCGAGCTCGACCGCGCCGCCGGTGAGCACGGGCTCGTCCTGCACACGGGCGGCGAGGCGGCCCGCGCCGAACCGGTCGCGCTCGTCGCGGCGGCCCGCGAGCGGGGCCTGCGCGCCCTGGTCGCGGTCCACTCGGAGGACGGGCGGCGGGCGCTCGGCGCCGCCGGGGCGGACGCGGTGACGGTGGCCGCGCTGCTGTCCGGCGCCGCCGGTCCCGGCCGCGACGAGGAGGGCGCCTTCGCCCTGGACGTGCTGGCCGTCCTCGACACGCCGCAGCTCGACGTGGAGACGGCCGCGATGCTCGTGGAGTCCCTGCCGGACGGCTGCCGACTGGTGCTGAGCGGCGACCCCGGGGTCCTCGGGGCGCCGGGCGCGGGACGCGTCTTCACCGACGTGCTCGCCGCCCGGGTGTGCCCGCGGATCGCCTCACGCGTCCCCGACCCGGGGCCGCTCGGCGAGCTCGTCTCGGGCATCGGCGTCGGCGAGCTGAACCAGGTCGAGGCGCCCGGCAAGGAGGTCGTGATCGTCCCCGTGCGGGACGCGGGCGAGGCCGTGCACCGTACGGTCCAGCTGGTGGCGGACTCGGTGCCCCGGGCGATCGGGGTGCCGTCCGAGCAGACCCAGGTGGTCACGGTCGGCCACGGCGGCTCCGCGGGCACGCGCGCGCTGAACGCGGCCCTCAAGCAGCGGCTCAACCCCGGCCCCGGCCGCTTCGGCGGATACGACCCCGGCGACCGGGTGGCGTACGCGCCGGTGCCGGGCCGGACGGTGACGGGGACGGTCGTGTCGGCCGACGCCGAGGGCCTGCGGCTGCGCTGCGGGGGCGAGGACGTCCTCGTACCGAAGGACCGGGTGGAGTCGGCGCTGCGGCACGGCTGGGCGCTCACCGCGCACCAGGCCGCCGGGACGCGCTGGCCCGCGGTGGTCGCGGTGCTGCCCGGGGACGCGGCGGCGGGCCTGAGCCGCGCGTGGGTGTACACGGCCTTCGGCAGGGCGGAGCGCCATCTGTCGGTCGTGCACGGTGTGGACCAGGCGCTGCCCCGCGCGGTGGCGGAGGGGATCGCCCCGGAGCGCACGACGCGGCTGCGTCCGCTCCTGGAGGGGCTCCTCGCCACGCCCGAGGAGTAGAGCGCGGGCGCCGGAGGCATCCGGAAGCGGCGGAGGGCCGGAGCACCGCGTGCGGTGTCCCGGCCCTCCGCCGTCTTCTCAGGAGCCGTCGACCACCGCGGCGGGCGCGGCGACCCCGAACCGGGTCCCGCCGTCGTGCCCGTCCCCGTGCCCGTCCTCCTGCTCGTCGAAGACGGAGCTGACGTCGAAGCGGCAGATGATCTGCTCCGGATCGGCGTGCTCGAAGGGGGCGTTGAGCCACTCCCCCGGCTCCGGGAGCTCCTCGGCCGCGGTGACCCAGAGCGTGGAGTCGCCCTCCTCCAGGCCGAACTCCTTGTGCCGGGAGGCGATCTCGTCGGGTTCGTACTCGCCGAAGAGGACCCCGAGCGCGGCGAGAGGAGAGACGCCGGCCCTGGCCGCCGTGCCGGTCGGATCGGCCTCGCCGTCGAGCTCGGCGACGCGCCGCGCCTGGGCGAACAGACGCTGCGGCTCCGCCACGGCGTAATCGCGGCGGATCAGGAGGCTGAGGGCGTGAGGTTCGTCAGGTCCGGCGTAGGGCGGCAGCGCGCCGTCCGCTCCGGGGATCTCGAAGGGGGTGACCTCGTCGTAGCGGTCGTAGAGCAGTTCGTCGTACTCCTCGGCCGCCGCCGCGAGGGCGTTGAAGGCCTCGTAGACGGCCTTGTCGTCGTCCCCCGTGCGGCGTTCGACCGCCGCGAGGTGACGGTCCAGTGCGGCTTTCACCGCCTCGGCGGCGGCGCGTACCTCGGCAGCGGTGGGCTGCGCAGCATCAGACATGGGACGCACGCTATCCGTAGCGGGCCGGTGCCCGCACAATAGATGCGATGCCGGAATACGAATTTGTCGACGTGTACGTGCCCCGCGGCGTCTCCCGCAAGGAGGCGACGCGGCTGCTGACCGACCATGCCGAGTACGGACACTGGGAGTTGGACCGTCTGAGCCTGCACCGGGACGGGAGCCGCAGAGTGCGGTTGAAGCGGAGGATCATCCGCCAGATCCGGGCGACCTGGTAGGAGAACGAGAAGGGGCCCCGCCGAGTGCGGGGCCCCCGTGCGTGGTGCGGTTGATCAGGCCGCGCTGCGGGAGCGGCGGTAGATCAGCGCACCGGCGAGCAGCAGGCCCGCGCCGGCGGGAATGATCGTCCCGAGCGGGCCGGACCCGGTCTCGGCGAGCTCCTCGACGGCGTGCGGCTGCGTGAGGCCGTGGGTGTCGGGCGTGTTCGCACCGGGCGTGTGCGGGCCGCCCTCCGTGCCCGGGCCACCAGGGTTACCGGGCGTTCCCGGGTTGCCGGGGGTCCCGGGGTTGCCCGGAGTTCCGGGGTTCCCGGGGTTGCCCGGAGTACCGGGGTTGCCGGGGTTACCGGGGTTGCCAGGGTTGCCCGGATTCCCAGGGTTGCCGGGGTTACCCGGATTCCCAGGGTTACCGGGGTTGCCGGGGTTGCCAGGGTTACCCGGATTCCCAGGGTTACCCGGGTTCCCCGGGTGCGTCGGCTCGATGCCGTTGCCGCAGTCGTTGCCCGCGGCGGCGTTGCCCAGGCCGATACCCGTGACGCTGTTGCCGCACACGTTCACCGGGACGTCGACCGGTACCTGCACCGTGTTGCCCGAGCCCACGCCGGGAGAGTTGCTCGTGTGCCCGTCGGCGGAGGAGCCGCCGCCCGGCTTGCCGGGCTTGCCCGGCTTCGAGGTGTTGGCACACTTGTTGCCCATCGCCGGATTCAGCAGTCCGACGACGTTGACGGTGTTTCCGCAGGCGTTCACCGGCGCGTGCACCGGTACCTGGATGGTGTTTCCGGACGCGACGCCCGGGGAATTGGTCGCCGTACCGCTCGCGCCGGAATCGGCGTGTGCGTAACCGCCGCCGACGGCGGCGAAAACGCCACCCGCGGCCGCTACGGTGATGAGACCTTTGCGTGTGACCTGTCGCATAGCTTGCTCCCTGCCTTTTCGGCTCTCGCCTTGTCGGCTTCGAAAAAGCGCCACCGGGCGGAGAACCCGGGGCGGAAATGGCCACCGGCCCCGGAGTGCATGGCACGCACTCCGGGGCCGGACCGGCTCACACCCTCACGGGGCGAGGCACAACGTCAGGCGTTGACGCAGGTGTTGCCGAAGGCGGGGTTCAGCAGGCCGATCACGGAGACCGTGTTGCCGCACACGTTCACCGGGACGTGAACGGGAACCTGGACGACGTTGCCCGAGAGCACGCCGGGGGAACCGATGGCGGCACCCTGAGCGCCGGCGTCGGCAACGGCCATGCCCGCACCCGCGAGAACGAGACCGCCAGTGGCAGCCGCAGCAGCGACGACCTTCTTGATCATTATTCCTCCTAGTTGCCAATGCGATCCCAGCCGCGGACCGCACCACCTGTAACGAGGGGGAATGGAGGGGGCTACGAGCCCCCGAGTTCATTCACTCTTTCCGGTCACATGCGAATGGGCGGTCGAATTCAGCAGGCGTCGAGGAAACGGTCCAGGACGCGGACGCCGAACTTCAGGCCGTCGACGGGCACGCGCTCGTCGACGCCGTGGAACATGCCGGCGAAGTCGAGCTCCGGCGGCAGCTGGAGCGGCGCGAAGCCGAAGCAGCGGATGCCGAGGTCGTCGAAGGACTTGGCGTCCGTACCGCCGGACAGCATGTACGGCACGGCGCGGGCGATCGGGTCCTCGGCGCGCAGGGCCAGCTGCATGGCGTCGACCAGGGCGCCGTCGAAGCTCGTCTCCAGGGCCTTGTCGCCGTGCACGTCCTCGCGCTTCACCCGGGGTCCGAGGATCCGGTCGAGGTCGGCCAGGAACTCCTGCTCGTACCCGGGCAGGAAGCGGCCGTCGACGTGCGCCGTGGCCTGGCCGGGGATCACGTTCACCTTGTAGCCGGCGCCGAGCATGGTCGGGGCGGCCGAGTTGCGGAGGGTGGCCCCGACCATCTTGGCGATGCCGCCGAGCTTGGCGAGGGTGCCGTCCATGTCCTCGGGGTCGAGCGGGGTGCCCAGCGCGTCCGAGAGCTCGTCGAGGAAGGACCGCACGGTCTTGGTCACCCTGACCGGCCACTGGTGGCGGCCGAGGCGTCCCACGGCCTCACAGAGCTCCGTGATCGCGTTGTCGTCGTTGGTCATCGAGCCGTGGCCGGCCGTGCCCTCGACGGTCAGGCGCATCCAGTGCATGCCCTTCTGGGCCGTCTCCACGAGGTAGAGCCGCAGGTTCTCGTTGACGGTGAAGGAGAAGCCGCCGACCTCACCGATCGCCTCCGTGACCCCGTCGAAGAGGTCCCGGTGCTTGTCGACCAGGTGCCGGGCGCCGTAGGTGCCGCCCGCCTCCTCGTCGGCGAGGAACGCGAGGACGATGTCGCGCGGGGGCTTGCGGCCGCTGCGCATCCGGTCGCGGACGACCGCGAGGGTCATCGCGTCCATGTCCTTCATGTCGACGGCGCCGCGGCCCCAGACACAGCCGTCGGCGATCTCGCCCGAGAAGGGGTGGTGGGTCCAGTCCTCGGCGTTGGCCGGAACGACGTCGGTGTGGCCGTGGATGAGCAGGGCCGGGCGGGACGGGTCCTCGCCCTCGATCCGGGCGACGGTCGAGGCCCGGCCCTTGTGCGACTCGATGATCTTCGGCTCGAGTCCGACCTCCGCGAGCTTCTCGGCGACGTACTCGGCCGCCGCCCGCTCGCCCGGGCCGGAGTGGTCGCCGTAGTTGCTGGTGTCGATGCGGATGAGGTCACGACAGAGGTCGACGACCTCGTTCTCCCCGGTGATGCCCCGCGCCGTGTTCGACTCGCTCACTCTGCTTCCTCCCACTACGTGCCCCACGTGGTTGCTGGTGGTCGCTCCCATCCTCCCGCGCGGCCCCCTCGCCGCCCAAGGGCGCCCGTCGGCCGACATGCGCCCGTCACACGACGGGGGGCCTCGGGAGGGTGGTGATCGACCCCCTCGAATGTTTGCTATTGTTTTCCACGTCGGAAGGGCCGAGCGGCCCGGAAGACAAGACACCTTGTCCGGGTGGCGGAATGGCAGACGCGCTAGCTTGAGGTGCTAGTGCCCTTTATCGGGCGTGGGGGTTCAAGTCCCCCCTCGGACACCACACGGAGTCCCGGTCGAGATCATCTCGACCGGGACTTCTTGCGTTGAGTACGCGCGGCACGAGGCGGAGCGGTGAGACGGAGAGCGAAGGCGCCGGCCGCGCCTCTCCCCCAGCGGGACGGCATCGACCCGGTGCGGGTGCGGCTGCCGGACGATCCGGGCGGGGAATGGGCGACCGTACGGGAGCATCTGCTCGACCGGTACGCGGCGGCGGTGGGGGCCGGGCGGGTCGAGGAAATGCTGCGGCAGGGGCGGTTCGTCGGGGTCGACGGGCCGGTGACCGGGGACGAGCCGTACGCCGTGGGGCGGTATCTCTGGTTCCATCGGGATTTTCCGGCCGAGGTGCCGGTGCCCTTCGACATCGGGGTCGTGTACCGGGACGAGCGGATCCTGGTCGTGGACAAGCCGCACTTCCTGGCGACGATGCCCCGGGGGCGGCACGTGACGGAGACCGCGATGGCGCGGTTGCGGCGGGAGCTGGGGTTGCCCCGGTTGCAGCCCGCCCACCGGCTGGACCGGCTGACGGCGGGGCTCGTGCTCTTCGTGGTGCGGGAGGAGGACCGGGGGGCGTACCAGACGCTGTTCCGGGACCGGCTCGTGCGCAAGGAGTACGAGGCGGTGGCCCCGTACGACCCTGCCGTGGAGCTGCCGGTGACCGTGCGGAGCCGTATCGAGAAGGAGCGCGGGGTAATGGCCGCCCGGGAGGTGCCGGGCGAGCCGAACAGCGAGAGCCGCGTCGAGCTGCTCCGGCACGCGGGAGGGCTCGGGTGGTACCGGCTGACGCCGGTCACCGGGCGGACGCATCAGCTGCGGGTGCACATGAACGCGCTGGGGCTGCCGATCCTGCACGATCCGGTCTATCCCGTGGTCCGCGCGGACGGGCCGGAGGACTTCGCGCGTCCGCTGCAACTGCTGGCGCGGACGCTGGAGTTCACCGACCCGTTCACGGGTGACGAGGTGCGGTTCGAGAGCCGGCTGGCTCTCAGTGGCCGCGGTTGATCCATTCCTGGAGGTGCGGGGCCTCGGCGCCGATGGTCGTCGGGTCGCCGTGGCCGGTGCGGACGACCGTCTCCGGGGGCAGCGTGAGGAGCTTCTCCCGGATCGAGTCGACGATCGTCGGGAAGTCCGAGAAGGACCGGCCCGTCGCGCCCGGGCCGCCCTGGAAGAGGGTGTCGCCGGTGAAGACCGTGCCCAGGTCGGGGGCGTGGAGAGAGACCGCGCCGGGGGCGTGGCCCGGGGTGTGGAGGACCACGAGGTCGGTGCCGGCGATCGTGAGGACCTGGCCGTCGGCCAGTTCGCCGTCCGGGCTGTGGTCGGGGTGGGTCTGCTTCCACAGCGGCTGGTCGGCGGGGTGGAGCAGGACGCGGGCGCCGGTGGCGGCCGCGAGCGCCGGGGCCGCGTCGACGTGGTCGTTGTGGGCGTGGGTGCAGACGATGGCGCGCAGGGCGCGGCCGTCGAGGGCGGCGAGGATCGCCTCGGCGTCGTGGGCGGCGTCGATGACGATGGCCTCGGTGTCGTCGCCGACGATCCAGACGTTGTTGTCGACGTCCCAGGTGCCGCCGTCGAGGCTGAAGGTGCCGGAGGTGACGAGGTGGTCCACGCGGGCGGTCATCACAGCACCACCACCGAGCGGAGGACGTCGCCCTCGTGCATGCGGGCGAAGGCCTTCTCGATGTCGCCGAGGCCGATGGTCTCGGTGACGAAGGCGGCGAGGTCGATGCGGCCCTGCTGGTGCAGGTCGATCAGCATCGGGAAGTCGCGGGAGGGCAGACAGTCGCCGTACCAGGAGGACTTGAGGGCGCCGCCGCGGCCGAAGACGTCGAGGAGCGGCAGTTCGAGCTTCATCTCCGGGCTGGGGACGCCGACGAGGACGACGGTGCCGGCGAGGTCGCGGGCGTAGAAGGCCTGCTCGTAGGTCTCGGGGCGGCCGACGGCCTCGATGACGACGTCGGCGCCGAAGCCGCCGGTGAGCTCGCGGATCGCCTCGACGGCGTCGGTGGAGCGGGAGTTGACCGTGTGGGTGGCGCCCATCTCGCGGGCCTTGTCCAGCTTGCGGTCGTCGATGTCGACGGCGATGATCTTCGCGGCTCCGGCGAGGCGGGAACCGACGATCGCGGCGTCGCCGACGCCGCCGCAGCCGATGACGGCGACGCTGTCGCCGCGGCCGACGTTCCCGGTGTTGATGGCGGCGCCGATGCCGGCCATGACGCCGCAGCCGAGGAGGCCCGCGACCTCGGGGGCGACGGCGGGGTCGACCTTGGTGCACTGGCCGGCGGCGACGAGGGTCTTCTCGGCGAAGGCGCCGATCCCGAGGGCCGGGGAGAGCTCCGTGCCGTCGAGGAGGGTCATCTTCTGCTTGGCGTTGTGCGTGGCGAAGCAGTACCAGGGGCGGCCGCGCTCGCAGGCCCGGCAGGTGCCGCAGACGGCGCGCCAGTTGAGGACGACGAAGTCGCCGGGGGTCACGTCGGTGACGCCCTCGCCGACCGACTCGACGATCCCGGCGGCCTCGTGGCCGAGCAGGAAGGGGAACTCGTCGTTGATGGCGCCCTGCTTGTAGTGGAGATCGGTGTGGCAGACGCCGCAGGCCTGGATCTTCACGACGGCCTCGCCGGGGCCGGGGTCCGGGATGACGATGGTCTCGACCCGTACCGGTTCGTTCCTGCCGGGGGCGATGACCCCCTGGACGTGCTGCGGCATCGCGAACTTCCTTTTCTCCGAACGGATCTTGTAAGGCTCCTGCGTACCACTATCTCCTGACAAAAGGCGAGACCCCCGCAGGCCGTGCCTGCGGGGGTCCCGTCGTCGCCTCGGGGTTCCCGTGGGGTTTCCGTGGCGGATGGTCAGCTCTGGCGCGACTCCGCGGTCTCGCGGACCCGGCCGCGGACCAGGAACCAGCCGCCGACGAGGGCCGCCGCGATGAGCGGCAGGCAGTTCACGGTGGTGCGGCTGATGCCGCCGTCCATCCACATGAGGACGAGGACGGAGCCGAGGAAGGCGATGGTCACGATCTGGGTGTACGGGGCCCAGGGCAGGTTGTAGCCGGGGCGGGTGAGCTTGCCCTCCTTGGCGCTGCGCCAGAACAGCAGCGAGCAGACCATGATCATGGCCCAGGTGCCGATGATGCCGATGGAGGCGAAGTTGAGGACCAGCTCGAAGGCCTCGCCGGGCATGACGTAGTTGAGCCCGACGCCCATGACGCCGAAGGCGGCCGTGAGGAGGATGCCGCCGTAGGGGACACCGCCCTTGTTCATGACGCCGGTGAACTTGGGCGCGGAACCGGACAGCGACATGGAGCGCAGGATGCGGCCGGTGGAGTAGAGGCCCGAGTTGAGGCTGGAGAGCGCGGCCGTGAGGACGACGAGGTTCATCACGCCGGCGGCGCCGGGGATGCCGAGCTTGTCGAAGACGGTGACGAAGGGGCTCTGGTCTCCGGAGTACGCGGTGTACGGGAGGATCAGCGCGAGCAGGACGACGGAGCCGACGTAGAAGAGGCCCACGCGCCACATGATCGAGTTGATCGCCTTCGGCATGATCTTCTCGGGGTTCTCGGTCTCGCCGGCGGCGACGCCGCACAGCTCGACGGAGGCGTAGGCGAAGACGACGCCCTGGATCAGGAGCAGCATCGGCATCATGCCGTTGGGGAAGATGCCGCCGTTGTCGGTGATGTTGGCGAGGCCCGGGGTGCTGCCACCGACGTCGTGCGAGGTCACGATGAGGAAGATGCCGATCAGCATGAAGGCGACGAGGGCGCCGACCTTGATGATCGCGAACCAGAACTCCATCTCACCGAAGTACTTCACGGAGATGAGGTTGGCGGCGAGGACGACCGCGAGGGCGATCAGGGCGAGGATCCACTGCGGGACGTCGCTGAACATCGACCAGAAGTGGGCGTAGGTCGCGGCCGCGGTGATGTCGGCGACGGCGGTGGTCGACCAGTTGAGGAAGTACAGCCAGCCGGCCGTGTAGGCGCCCTTCTCGCCCATGAACTCACGGGCGTAGGAGACGAAGGCGCCGGACGAGGGGCGGTAGAGCACCAGCTCGCCGAGGGCCCGCACCACGAAGAAGGCGAAGACGCCGCAGACGGCGTAGGCGATGAAGAGGGAGGGTCCCGCCTGGGACATCCGGCCACCGGCGCCGAGGAAGAGGCCGGTGCCGATGGCACCGCCGATGGCGATCATGTTGATGTGCCGGGACTTGAGGTCCTTGCGGTAACCGGCGTCGCCTGCGTCGACGTGGGGGGTTGCGGCCGGGCTCGCCGGAGCGGCGGACAGCGGCTCGGCCGCGATGACGCGGTCAGTCATGGAGTTGTTCGCCTTCGTGAGGGGGTCGTGCGGTACCCGGCCGTGCCTCGTGGGGGGTCTTCCCGGCACGGCCAGCGGACATCCTCACGTCAGGAGTGACAGATGACTGTGGCGCATGTCACTGAACGCCCATATTTGAGCTAGTTCAGAGCTTTACGGAGCCAATACGTCCAGTTCCTGGAGGGCGCCGACCGCGATCTGGCGGGTGAGCTCCTCGGCGCGGGCCGCGTCCCGCTCCCGTACCGCCTCGGCGACCTGGACGTGCAGGGTGACGGCGGCGGGGTCGGGGTCCTCGAACATCACGTGGTGATGGGTGCGGCCGGTGAGGACCTCGGCGACGACGTCGCCGAGGCGGGCGAACATCTCGTTCCCCGAGGCGTTGAGGACGACCCGGTGGAAGGCGATGTCGTGGACGAGGTACTCCTCCAGGCGCCGGCCCCGCGAAGTGGCGACCATGCCGAGGGCCTGCTCGGTGAGCTCACGGCACTGCTCGGGGGTGGCGTGGGTGGCGGCGAGCCCCGCCGCGACGGGTTCGACGGCCGAGCGGAGCACGGTGAGGGAGCGGAGCTGGCGGGGGCGGTCGGCGCCGGCCAGCCGCCAGCGGATGACCTGGGGGTCGTACACGTTCCAGCTCGCGGTGGGGAGCACGGTCACGCCGACGCGGCGGCGGGACTCGACGAGGTGCATGGACTCCAGGACGCGCACGACCTCGCGGACCACGGTCCGGGAGACGTCGAAGCGTTGGGCGAGCTCGTCGGTGCGCAGCACGGTGCCCGGCGGGTACTCCCCCGCGGTGATCGCGAGACCCAGGGTGGCGAGGACGTGCGAATGGAGCCCCTGGGCCGGTGTCGTCATGGTCGCAAGCCTATGCGCGCGCGCTCGGATGATCACCTCGGGAATTAAAAGTACTACTTTTATGTCACAGCCTCTTGAATACGTCGTACCCAATGGGTTTCATGAGCGCGACGGATCGATGTCGAAGAAGACAGCGAGGCACCACCCATGAGCACCACCCCCCAGCCCGAGGCACGGACGGTCGTCGTCGTGATGGGCGTCGCCGGTACCGGCAAGACCACCATCGGTCCGCTGGTCGCCGAGGCGATGGCCCTCCCCTACGCGGAGGGCGACGACTTCCACCCGGCGGCGAACGTGGCCAAGATGTCGGCCGGCGTCCCCCTGGACGACACCGACCGGGCGCCCTGGCTCGACGCCATCGGGGCGTGGGCGCACGACCGGGCCGGGCTCGGTGGTGTGGTGAGCAGCTCCGCGCTGAAGCGGGCCTACCGGGACCGGCTGCGCGCCGCGGCCCCCGGAGTGGTCTTCCTCCATCTGACCGGTGACCGGGAGCTGATCGAGGGACGGATGGCCGCCCGCAAGGGCCACTTCATGCCCACCGCGCTCCTCGACTCCCAGTTCGCCGCCCTCCAGCCGCTGGAGGAGGACGAGGCCGGTGTCGCCGTCGACGTCTCCGGCACCCCCGAAGAGATCGCCGCCCGGGCGGTCGCCGCCCTGCGCGCCCTCGCCGGCTGACCTGCCGTCCCCCGTTTCCCGCTCGTACGAAGGACACCCCCGTGACCAGTCTCAGTGTCGAGGTCCTGGCAGCGGATGCCGCCGAACCCATCACCTCGGCAGGCAACGCCCAGCTCGGTATCGCCGTGCTCGCCGGCATCGCCCTCATCGTCCTGCTCATCACCCGGTTCAAGCTGCACGCGTTCCTGGCGCTGACCATCGGCTCGCTCGCGCTCGGCGCGTTCGCCGGTGCGCCGCTCGCCGACACGATCAAGTCCTTCACCACCGGCCTCGGCAACACCGTCGCGGGCGTCGGTGTGCTGATCGCGCTCGGAGCGATCCTCGGCAAGCTCCTCGCCGACTCGGGCGGCGCCGACCAGATCGTCGACACGATCCTGGCCAGGGCGAGCGGCCGTGCCATGCCCTGGGCGATGGTCCTCATCGCCTCCGTGATCGGCCTGCCGCTCTTCTTCGAGGTCGGCATCGTGCTGCTGATCCCGGTCGTGCTGATGGTCGCCAAGCGCGGCAACTACTCCCTGATGCGGATCGGCATCCCGGCCCTCGCCGGCCTCTCCGTGATGCACGGGCTCATCCCGCCGCACCCCGGGCCGCTCGTCGCCATCGACGCGCTCGGCGCGAACCTGGGCGTCACCCTCGCGCTCGGTCTGGTCGTCGCCGTCCCGACCGTGATCATCGCCGGTCCGGTGTTCTCCCGGTACGCCGCCCGCTGGGTGGACATCCCGGCACCCGAGAACATGATCCCCCAGCGTCCCTCCGAGGACCTGGACAAGCGCCCCGGCTTCGGCGCCACGGTCGCGACCATCCTGCTGCCGGTCGTCCTGATGCTGGTCAAGGCGCTCGTCGACATCGTCGTCGACAACCCTGCCAACGGCCTGCAGAAGGTCACCGACGTCATCGGCTCGCCGCTGATCGCACTGCTCGCCGCCGTCATAGTCGGCATGTTCACGCTGGGCCGCGCGGCCGGCTTCACCAAGGAACGGCTGTCCACGACCGTCGAGAAGTCCCTCGCCCCGATCGCGGGCATCCTGCTGATCGTCGGCGCGGGCGGCGGCTTCAAGCAGACCCTGATCGACATCGGCGTCGGCCAGATGATCCTGGACTACTCCAAGGACTGGTCCATCCCGGCCCTGCTGCTCGCCTGGCTCATCGCCGTCGCGATCCGGCTCGCGACAGGCTCCGCGACGGTGGCGACGATCTCGGCGGCGGGGCTCGTGGCTCCGCTCGCGGAGGGCATGTCGACGACCGAGACGGCGCTGCTCGTGCTCGCGATCGGTGCGGGGTCGCTCTTCTTCAGCCACGTCAACGACGCCGGGTTCTGGCTGGTGAAGGAGTACTTCGGGATGACCGTCGGCCAGACGGTCAAGACCTGGTCGGTGATGGAGACGATCATCTCGGTCGTGGGGATCGTGTTCGTGCTGCTGCTGTCGCTGGTGTTGTAGCCGCTCGAAAATCGGCGCCCGGGCCGGTCCTGGCTGACAGACTGTCGGCCATGACCGGCCCTCACGCACTCAAGCCCTTCCTGCTCGCCTTCCCCGGCCCCCTGCGGGACCAGCTCGTCGCGGCGGTGCTCGCGGGCGAGAAGACCGCTACGACGGGACTCCTCGCGGAGTACGAGATCGAGAACGAGGACCTGCCCGAGCCGGGCGAGCGCTCGGCGCTCATCGACTCGGACGGCCGCGAGGTGGCGGTCGTGGAGATCACGGAGGTCCACGTCCTGCCCCTGCGCGACGCCGACCTCCGCCTCGCGCTCGGCGAGGGCGAGGGCTACCGGTCGGTGGCGGAGTGGCGCGAGGGTCACGAGAGCTTCTGGCACAGCGCGGAGATGCGGGAGGCGCTGGGGGACCCGGAGTTCGTGGTGGACGACGGGACGATGCTGGTCGTGGAGTGGTTCAAGGTGGTCGAGGTGGTTCAGGCGGGGGGTTGAGGGGACTGCCTCGGGGACTGAGGCGGCCGGGTCGGCCGAGTCGGCTGAGGGGCCAGGACGGCCAGGAGGCGGTTCGCCAGGTCGCGGGGCTGCTCTTCGCCGTCGGTCTCGGCCGCACGGCGGAGAAGCGGGATCAGGTCGGGGTCGTCGCGGCGGAGGTCGGCAAGGATGCCGAGGGCGGCATGGCGGACGGTGGGATCGGGGTCGTGATCGAACCGGTCCCCGGCCAGGGCCGCCAGCTCGGGGCCGCTGCGACGGGTGCGGAGCTCGTGCAGGGCAGCAGCCCGTACCGCGCCGTCCTCGTCGTTCACGGCAAGGTCGTGGACGAGGCGCACCGCCTCGTCCACGTCGCCGCACTCGGTCAGCAAGTAGCCGACCACGGAAGCCCGCGCATGGTTGTCGGGGTGGTTCCGCGCCAGGTCGAAGGCCAGGACACGCGCCGCCTCGGGATCCCCCATCCCGAGCCACATCAGGGCGTGGCTCTGGACCTCCGGACTCGGGTCGTTCCGGCATCGGTCCAGGAGGAAGTCCCGGACCAGCGTCTCGTCCTCGCCGTTCACGACGAAGAGGTCCAGGCCGTACTGGCGGATCCAGCCGAAGTCGTCGTGCTTCAGGCGACGGGTGAAGAGATCCGCGAGCGGGCCGGCCGGGATGCCTCCCTCGGCCAGACAGCGGAGGGCGGCCCACCGCACGGCGATGTCCTCGCGACCGGCCAGCTCACAGAGGTGCGCGTGCATGCCCGGGTCGTCCGACCCGATCTCCCGTACGGCGTTGATCGCGGCGACCGTCACCTCGGGGCTGCCGTCGTTCCTCAGCAGCTCCTGGACGAGGTCACGCACCACCCTCTCGTCGCCGGTCCTCTTCACCACGGCGGACAGTGCCGCCGCGCGGACCTCGGGATCGGCGTCCTCCAGCGCGGGCCTCAGGAGCTCCATCGCGCGTGCTCCGTCCTCGGCGTGCAGGGCGAGCGGGCGCAGGACCGACTCACGCACCCGGGGATCGGGATCGCCGAACAGCCTGTCGAGCGCGGCCCGGGCCTCCGGCGTGGCGATCCGGTGCAGCTGCAGACAGCCGAGCGCCGCCTGTCGCACCTCCGTGTCCGCGTCACCCAGCAGCTCGACGGCGAGGCGGGCCACCCAACCGTGGTCGACGTCCTCGTCGTACCTCAGGCGCGCCATGAGGGCCGTCCTGACCTCCTCCTCCTGTTCGTGCCGCAGGCACTGTGCCACCGGCTCCCAGGACGACGTGTCACGGCCCGCCCTGTCGACGAGCAGACCCGCGGCGGTGATCCGCTCCACCCGGTCGGCCCCGTTCAGGGCCGTCTCGGCGAGAAGCCCGGTGCTGGGCGACTCCCCTCCGCCGCGCAGGAACAGGCCGATCCTCATGGCCAGTTGACTCGGGGAGCTGTCCAGCGTCCACCAGATGTCCGGCTCCTCGCGGGGCCACCGCTCACACCACTGCAGATAGTCGTCCCGGCCCGCCCAGTCGGCGCCGATCGCCATCAGCGTCCGGCCCAGGGCCTTCACGTGCTCGGAGGGGTGGAACGTGGTGACGCCCAGTGTCCTGGCGAGCTCGAACAGCCGGATCGTCCGGGCCACCATGGCCCTGCTCTGCGGGGCCAGTGCCCCGACGCGGCGGACCTCCGTCAAGCAGCGTGCGACGAAGGCCACCTCCGCGAAGGCCTCGTCCGAATGGTCTCCGAGCGGTACGCCGAGGGCTTTCGGCGCCAGCAACCGGTCGATGATCCCCGCCACGAACCGTTCGTCCAGCAACCCCACCAGCAACAGCAGGATCTCGTGCCACGTCGGACCTTGCTCGCGAAGAGGTCCTGGAGGTCCTCCTCGGACAGGCTCCGTTCGCGGTGGAAGCGGTGGTCCAGGTCCGTCGCCGCCAGGTACTCCAGGAAGGTGCGGTGGACGAAGCCGTAGATCTCGCCGCCGAAGCGGCTGAGGATGAAGTTGCGGTGGCGGAACTGGTCCAGCATCAGCCGGGCCGCCGTCGCCGCGCGGTCCGGCGGCAGGGCGTAGCGGTCCTTCAGGTACTCCTCGAAGCTCTTGAGGAGGTCTGGGCCCGCGATGTGGTTGCCGGAGACGCCGCCGTGGCCTTCCTGCATCCGACGGGCGACCAGGCGCAGGAGTTCGCGCTTCTCCTCGCGTCCGAGGTACGGGAGGTGTTCCTCGACCTGACCGTCCTTGAGGAACTTGCTCGGGTCCCAGTGCTCGACCAGGACGTCGACCGCGTGCTCGTACACCGTGCGCCGGTCGCGCGGGAGTTCGCGACGGCGGCCGATGATGGCGAGGATCGTGAGGATCAGGGGGTTACCCGCGAGTTCCCGTACGGAGGCGGAGCCGTCCACGGCCGTCGTGACGCGTTCGATCAGCTTCCGGGCCTGCTCGGGCTCCCCCGGGTACGCGAGCGAGAACCACTGCTCGGCAAACACGCCGATCTGGTCCCGGTCGAGGTCCTGGAGCATGAAGTTGGTGAAGCCGGCGCCGTCGAGGACAGCCCGCCGGTAGCCGTAGCCGCGCGAGGTGACGAGGAGCCGGGCCCGGCGGTGGCGGGCGGCGAAGCCCGCGATGCGGCGGGTGACCGCGTCCCGGACGTCCTTCTCGAAGAGCTCGTCCAGGCCGTCGAAGATCACGAGGGCGGTGTACGTGCCCTCGCCCGTGAGGAGCGCGTCCAGCGTCCCGGGCGGAAGCCCCAGGCCCTCCGTGGCGTACTGATGGGCGAGGAAGTCCTCGAAGGTCCGCTCGCGCCAGGCGGGTTGCGCGTACTCCCGGAGTTCGACGATCAAAGGGAGGCTGCCGTGCAGGGCGGCCAGGCCCGGAGGGCGTTCGGGAGAGGTGAGGGCGAGCGCCAGGTAGCGGGCCAGGGTGGACTTGCCGGAGCCCGGGTGGCCGAGGAGGACGACGCGGTCGTGCTCGGGCGCGGTCAGGACGTCGAGCACGGGGAGCGGCGGCCGCTCCTGGTAGGCACGCCGGACGCGGTCGACCGTCTCCCGGTCGATGCCGGGCGGCAGGTCGTGCAGTTCGGCCTCGGCCGGGTCCATCAGGCGGCGCAGAAGCTCCTGGGGCAGTTCGACGGGCGGCGGGTCGGCCCGTACGGACTGGGGCACGAAGACGTCGCGCAGCCGGAGGACCAGGGGCCGGTCGCCCTGTTCCTGGAGGGGGGTGAGGACCTCCAGGTCGAGGCCGCCGTAGCGCTGGCGGACGCGGGTGGCGTAGGCCTCGCGGGCCGACTCGATCTCCGGTGCCTCGGGCGGGGGCGGAACGGCTCCCAGGGTGACGTGGACGTCCCCGCCGACCCCGTTGATCTGGGCGAGGGGGCCGTGGACGGTGGCTCCCTCCGCTGTCTGGCGCGCCTTCCGGCGCGCGAAGAAGCCCCTCATGAGGCGGAGTCGGGCGTCGGGGGCTCGATACGGACCGCGCCGCCCACCCCGTCGATCTGGTGCAGGTCGCCCGCCGTGCGGGTGCCGTGCGCCGACTGCGTTCCACCACCCTGCCCTTCGGCGGGAGCGGCCGTGGGCGGGGTGCCCGTACAACCGCTTCCGGCCGTGATGACGACGTCGCCCGCGACGTTCCGGACCTGGTGCAGGGAGCCGCCGGTGACCGCGTGGTCCGCCGACTGGGCGGGGCCCCGGGTGACGAAGCCCGCGAGAGCCAGGGCGAAGCCCGCGACCGTGAAGAACAGGCTGAGGACGCTGCTCCACTTGTCGGCCTCGTCCAGACCCTGGAGGACGAGGAAGGCCGCCAGGCCTGCCAGGGCGAGGAACCCGCCAACGACGGTGAGCAGTAAGCGTTTTGTCACCCCGCCATCCTGCCCCGGCGGCGCCTCCGTCGTCAGCCGGGCGCCGTCAGCCGACCCCCGTCGGGCCACCGCCGTCAGCCGACCCGCGCCACCCGACCCGCGCCACCCGACCCGCGTCACCCGACCCGCGTCACCCGACCCGCGTCAGCCCACCGCCGTCAGCCCACCGCCTGGGCCGCCGCCCTGCCCGCCGCCCTGCCCGAGAAGATGCAGCCGCCGAGGAACGTGCCTTCGAGGGAGCGGTAGCCGTGGACTCCGCCGCCGCCGAAGCCGGCGGCCTCGCCCGCCGCGTACACGCCCGGCAAGGGCTCGCCGGTCTCCGTCAGGACGCGGGAGGAGAGGTCCGTCTCCAGGCCGCCGAGGGACTTGCGGGTGAGGATGTTGAGGCGTACGGCGATCAGCGGGCCCGCCTTCGGGTCGAGGATGCGGTGCGGGGTGGCGGTGCGGATGAGCTTGTCGCCGAGGTACTTGCGGGCGCCGCGGATCGCCGTGACCTGGAGGTCCTTGGTGAAGGGGTTGGCGATCTCGCGGTCGCGGGCGGTGATCTCGCGGCGGAGGGCCGCCTCGTCGATCAGGTCCTCGCCGGTGATCCGGTTCATGCCGCGGACGAGGGCGGCGAGGTCGTTCTCGACGACGAAGTCCGCGCCCTTGTCCATGAACGCCTGGACCGGGCCGGGGACGTCGGCGCGGGCCCTGCCGATCACGTCGCGGATCGACTTGCCGGTCAGGTCGGGGTTCTGCTCGGAGCCGGAGAGCGCGAACTCCTTGCCGATGATCTTCTTGTCGAGGACGAACCAGGTGTGGTCGTGGCCGGTCCGCATGATGTGTTCGAGGGTGCCGAGGGTGTCGAAGCCGGGGAAGAGCGGGACGGGCAGCCGCTTGCCAGTCGCGTCGAGCCAGAGGCTGGAGGGGCCGGGGAGGATACGGATGCCGTGCTTGGCCCAGATGGGGTTCCAGTTCTCGATGCCCTCGGTGTAGTGCCACATCCGGTCGCGGTTGATGTGGTGGGCGCCGGCCTTCTCGGCGATGCCCAGCATGAGGCCGTCGACGTGGGCGGGGACTCCGGAGAGCAGCTTCGCCGGCGGGGTGCCGAGCCGGGCGGGCCACTGCTCACGGACGAGGTCGTGGTTGCCGCCGATGCCGCCGGAGGTGACGATCACGGCCTGGGCGCGGAGCTCGAAAGCGCCGGTGGGCGTGCGGGTGCTGGCCTCGCCACGGGCGACGGAGGACGGTTCGAGGATCTCGCCGGTGACGGTGTCGACGCTCCCGGCCGTGCGGCCGAGGCCGGTGACGCGGTGGCGGAAGCGGAGGTCGACGAGGCCACGGGCGGCGCCCTCGCGGACCTTGCGCTCGAAGGGGGCGACGAGGCCGGGGCCCGTGCCCCAGGTGATGTGGAAGCGGGGGACCGAGTTGCCGTGGCCGTTGGCGTCGTAGCCGCCGCGCTCGGCCCAGCCGACGACCGGGAAGAACCGCACCCCGCGCGCGTGGAGCCAGGAGCGCTTCTCGCCGGCGGCGAAGTCGACGTACGCCTCGGCCCACTTCCTCGGCCAGCGGTCCTCGGTCCGGTCGAAGCCGGCCGTGCCGTACCAGTCCTGGAGGGCGAGGGCGTGGCTGTCCTTGACGCGCATCCGGCGCTGCTCGGGCGAGTCGACGAGGAAGAGTCCACCGAAGGACCAATGGGCCTGGCCGCCGAGGGACTGCTCGGGTTCCTGGTCGAGGAGGATCACGGTGCGGCCGGCTTCGACCAGCTCGGCGGTGGCGACGAGCCCGGCGAGGCCGGCTCCGATCACGATCACATCAGCGTCGTAGGACATGGGTCGCATCTTGGATACACGAATGTATCGAGTCAACTGTTTCGGCTGTCTCCGCTGCCGCTTCTCTCCTCCCAGGACCCTTCCCGTTTTCTAATGTCGAGCATTAATATGTTCGTATGGCGAGAACGTCGGGGCCTGAGACCCGAGAGAAACTGATCCGCGCGGCGGAGGAGCTCTTCGCCGCCCAGGGCGTCGACGGAGCGCAGCTGCGGGACGTCGTGGCCCTGGCCGGACAGGCGAACCCCTCCGCGGTGCAGTACCACTTCGGCTCGCGCGCCGGGCTCCTCGACGCGGTCATGGCCGGGCGCCAGGCCCGTACGCGCCAGGTGCTCGCGCCGCTGCTCGATTCGGCCGGCGAGGACCTGAGGGAGCTCGTCGCCGCCCTCGTCACGGCCGAGGCGAGCGAGCTGCGCACCGACCGGGGTCGCCGCTGTCTGCGGATCTCCGCCCAGCTCAGCCACGAGAGCGGGATCCGCACCCGCACCCCGCACCCCACGCTCGACGGCACCGTCTACTGGCACCTCATCGAGCGGATGGCCGACCGGCTGGCCGCCTCCGGGCTGCCCGAGCCCCTGCTCCTGGAGCGCCTCGACCTGGCGCTGACCGTGGTGGGCGCGGCACTGGCCGACCGGGCCCGGCAGTACCTCGACGGCAGTGAGCCCCTCACCGGCGAGGCCCTCTTCCTCGCCGACCTGGTCGAGACGACCACCGCGCTTCTCCGGGCCGCACAGCCCCGGAGCGTCTGAATCACCGCGAAGGGACCCTTCATGAACGACCTCACCGGCAAGACCGTGCTCATCACCGGCGGCGCCCGCGGCCTGGGCGCCGAGGCCGCCCGGCAGTCCGTGGCCGCCGGCGCCAACGTCGTCGTCACCGACGTCCTGGACGAGGACGGCAAGGCGACCGCCGAAGCGCTCGGCGAGCGGGCGCGCTTCCTCCACCACGACGTGACCTCCGAGGAGGGCTGGGCGGCGGCCGTCGCCTACGCGGTGGCGGAGTTCGGCGGGCTGCACGGCCTGGTGAACAACGCGGGCATCTCCACCGGCGCCTTCCTGGAGACGGAGTCCGTCGAGCACTTCCGCAAGGTCCTCGACATCAATCTGACCGGTGTCTTCATCGGCATGAAGGCCGCGATACCGGCGATGAAGGAGGCGGGCGGCGGCTCGATCGTCAACATCTCCTCGGCCGCGGGCCTGATGGGCCTGGCCCTCACCGCGGGCTACGGCGCCTCCAAGTGGGGCGTGCGCGGGCTGACGAAGATCGGCGCGGTGGAGCTCGGCACGGCGGGTATCCGCGTCAACTCCGTCCACCCGGGCATGACGTACACCCCCATGACGGCCTCGGTCGGCATCGAGCGCGGCGAGGGAAAGTACCCGAACACCCCGATGGGCCGGGTCGGCGAGGCCGACGAGATCGCGGGCGCGGTCGTCTTCCTGCTCTCGGACGCCGCCTCGTACGTGACGGGCGCGGAGCTCGCGGTGGACGGCGGCTGGACCACCGGTCCGACGGTCAAGTACGTCATGGGGCAGTGACGGCCGGTCCGTGCTGCTTGGATGGCGGTCATGAGCGCCGCTGAAGAGATCCACGACGTCGTCGACGAGCACGACCGGGTGATCGGCCGTGCTCCGCGCGGTGAGGTGTACGCGCGGGGCCTGATCCATCGCTGTGTCTTCGTCCGCGTCCGGGACGCCGAGGGCCGGACCTTCGTCCACCGCAGGACGCCGGACAAGCTGCTCTTCCCCTCCCTGTACGACATGTTCGTCGGCGGGGTCGTCGGAGCGGGCGAGTCCTACGACGAGGCCGCCCTCCGCGAGGCCGAGGAGGAGCTGGGGGTCACCGGACTGCCCCGGCCCGAGCCGGTGCTGAAGTTCCTGTACGACTCCGGGGGCGTGGCCGGCAAGTGGTGGTCGGCGGTGTACGAGGTCCGGTGCGAGCTCCCCGTGGACCCGCAGGTGGAGGAGGTCGCCTGGCACGCCTTCCTGACGGACGAGGAGCTGACCGCGCGGCTCGGTGACTGGGAGTGGGTGCCCGACGGCCTGGCCGCGTACGAGCGGCTGCGGGCGGACGGGGACCGGTGAGGGCGGGCGGGAGCCGGTGAGGGTGGACGGGGGCCGGTGAGGGTGGACGGGGACCGGTGAGGGCAAACTCACGTCTCGCGGAGACGCTGACGAGCGTCGGGCAGGCCACACATCCGGCCGTTAGGGTGCACGTGTGAGCGATTTCGTGCAGAGCCTGCGGCTGTGGTTCGCGCCGCAGCGGATCCGGGACGAGGGGGAGACGCCGGACTACCGCTTCTCCCTCGCCAACGAGCGGACCTTCCTGGCCTGGATCCGGACCTCTCTCGCCCTGGTCGGCGGTGGTTTCGCCGTCGACCAGTTCCTGCCGGACCTGCGCTGGGGCGTCCGGGTCGGGCTCGCGCTCGCGCTGCTCGCGGCCGGAGTGCTGTGCGCGCTGCGGGCGGTCAACCACTGGGTGCGGTGCGAGCGGGCGATGCGGCGCGGCGAGGACCTGCCGGCGTCCCGCTTCCCCGCGGTGCTGAGCCTCGTGGTGGCCGTGGTGGCGCTCGCGATGGTGGTGGTCGTGGTCTTCGGCTGGACGGGGTGACCGGGCGGTGACGGAGGCCCACGGCACGGGGGGTCGCCCCGATCCGGAGGGGCGTGATCCTGAGGACCGTGATTCAGAGGGTCGTGATTCAGAGGGTCGTGATTCAGAGGGTCGTGATTCAGAGGGTCGTGATCCGGAAGGTCGTGATCCAGCAGGCCGTGATCCGGGGGCCCCTGATCCGGAACTCCGTGACCCCGGGCTCCAGCCGGAGCGGACGCGGCTCGCGTGGCGGCGTACGACCCTGTCGTGGACGGTGGTGGCCGTCCTCGCGGTCAAGCTGGCCCTCCACGACGACGCCACGGCGACAGGGCTGACGGCGCTCGCGCTCTCGGCACTGGTCTGGGCCGGCTTCCTGGCCGTCGCCCATCGCAGGATCCGCTCCCTGAGCACGGCCCGGCCCGCCCCCCTCTCCCACCGGGGCGCGCTGCTCGCGGCGGGCTGCACGATCGCGCTGGCCGCCTTCGGGGCGGCGCTCATCTGGTGACGGGGGGGATGGACCGGGAGGAAAGGGGCGTACAGGACTAGCCTGGAAGGGTCAGCCGTCAGCCGTCCCTCCTGGGAGGCCACGTCATGACCGTCCTCCACCACGAGCACGCCACCCACGCGCACTCCCACAGTCCGGCGTGCGGGCACACCGCCGTCCCGCACGGGGACCACGTCGACTACGCGCACAACGGGCATCTGCACCGTGAGCACGCCGGGCACTGGGACGAGTGCGAGACCACCCTGCACGTCGCGCACACCCACCCGGACCACACGCACGGGCCGGAGTGCGGGCACACCGCCGTCGCGCACGGCGACCACCTCGACTACGCGCACGACGGGCACCGGCACGCGGCGCACGGCAACCACTGGGACGACCACTGACGCGCACGGCCCGGGCCGGTCCGAGCCGGTTTCCCCCCGCTCCGGTCAACTGGCACTCTTCCCCTGTCCAGTTGAGCTCTCAGCCGGGGGAACCCTCATGTCTGCCACCGATCCCTACGTGGTCGCGCTCGCGCCGAACGTCCACGCCTTCGTCCAGCCCGACGGCGGCTGGTGCCTGAACAACGCCGGTTTCCTCGGCGACGCGGGCGAGTCCCTCCTCGTCGACACCGCGGCAACCGAGCGGCGGGCCCTGCTTCTGCGCGAGGCGGTCCTCGCGGAGGGGCTGCCGTTGCCCCGCACCATCGTGACCACCCACCACCACGGCGACCACACCTACGGCAACGGGGTCTTCCGGCCGGAGGCGCGGATCGTCGGCCACGAGAACTGCCGGACCGAGCAGCTCGCCGCCGGTCACCAGCTCCATCTGCTGTGGCCGCAGACCGACTTCGGGCGCGTCGACATCCTGCCGCCGTCCATGACGTACCGCGAGCGACTGACGCTGTACGTCGGAGACATCGAGGTACGGGTGATCCACCCGGGTCCCGCGCACACCACGGGCGACTCGATCGTGCACCTCCCCCAGCAGGGCGTGGTCTTCACCGGCGACCTCGTCTTCCACGGCGGGACACCCTTCCTGCCGATGGGCTCGCTCGCCGGGTCGCTGCGCGCGCTCGACCTGCTGCGCTCGCTCGACGCGCCGACGGTGGTGCCGGGGCACGGGCGGGTCACCGACCCCTCGGTGTACGACACGACGGAGCGGTACCTGCTCTGGGTACGGGAGCTGGCCGCCGAGGGGTACGCGAAGGGGGCGACGCCGCTGGAGACGGCGCGGGGCGCGGAGCTCGGGGAGTTCGCCGCATGGCAGGAGAGCGAGCGGCTTGTCGCGAACCTGCACCGTGCGTACGCGGAGCTGACCGGCCTGCCGGAGGGGTCGCCGCTGGATCCGGCGGCGGTCTTCGGCGACATGGCGGCCATGAACGGCGGGGTGCCGGTGGCCTGTCACGCCTAGGTCCTGTCGTCAAACTCCCGCCTGCCCTGCGGGCGGACGACGGGAGTTTGACGACAGGACCTGGGCGGCGTCTTGCTGATCGGCAAGACACCGCCTGGAGCCTGATCAAAGGACAGACCCTCACCACTCCGTCCGCCGCCGTGCGGCCACAGGGTGCCCGCACGCTCGGCGCTACCAGGTGCGCGGGTGCCACCCCGGGTCCGCCGCCCGCATGGCCGCCGCGTCGTCGCGGTCGCGGAGGGTGCCGTCGTCGTCCAGCCAGCGGCGGTGGAGGGCGGCGAGGGCCGGGCGGTCGAGCTCGACGCCGAGGCCGGGGGCGTCGGAGACGGTGAGGCGGCCCGCACGGAAGACGGGGCGGGTGGTGACGACGTCCTCGGTCTGCCAGGGGTAGTGCGTGTCGCAGGCGTGGTGGAGCCCCGGGAGCGTGGCGGCGACCTGGGTCATGGCGGCGAGACTGATGCCCAGGTGGGTGTTGGAGTGCATGGAGAGCCCCACGCCGTACGTACGGCAGAGCGCGGCCAGTTCGCGGGTGCGGTGGAGTCCGCCCCAGTAGTGGTGGTCGCAGAGGACGATCCGTACCGCGCCCTTCGCGAAGGCCTCCGGGACCTCCTCGAAGGTGGTCACGCACATGTTGGTCGCGAGCGGCACGTCCGTACCGGAGGCGATCTCGGCCATCGCGTCCGTGCCGCTCGCCGGGTCCTCCAAGTACTCCAGCACGTCCCTCAGTTCGCGCGCGACGGCCAGCGAGGTCTCCACCGACCAGGCGCCGTTCGGGTCGAGGCGGAGGGGGCGGCCCGGGAACGCCTCGGCGAGCGCGCGGATCGCGGCGATCTCGCGCTCGGGCTCGAACACCCCGCCCTTCAGCTTGAAGGAACGGAAGCCGTGGAGCCGGTCGAAGCGGCGGGCCTGGGCGACGATCCCGGCGGGGTCGAGGGCCGCACCCCAGTCGTCCGTGGGGCCCGTGCCGGGACGGGCGGCCCAGCGGTGGAAGAGATAGGCGCTGTACTCGACGGAGTCGCGGACCTTGCCGCCGAGCAAGGCGTGGACGGGCAGGCCGAGGGTCTTTCCCAGGGCGTCGAGGCAGGCGGTCTCGAAGGCGGAGACGACGGAGAGGCGGAGTTTCTCCGCCGTCCTGACCCCGCGCAGGCCGGCCGCGTCGACCCCCTCGGACGCCGGCAGGGGGGCAGGGTCGACGGAAGCCGCCAGAGCGAAGACCTCGTTCACGTCCGTGACCGCATGGCCGGGCAGGGCCTCGGCCAGCGGCCGGGCGAGGTCGAGGTAGACGCCGTCGCCGTACGTCTCTCCGAGGCCGCTCACCCCGCCCCTGGTGACCACTTCCACCACGAGCCGTGGCGTGTAGGGCTGGTGGACGCCCTGGACATTGAGGAGGGGCGGGTCGGAGATGAGGATCGGGGTCAGCCGGACTTCGTCGACGAGCAGCTTCAGCGCATCCATATGTGAACCCTATTCAGAGACGAGACCGAGGGCCAGGGTGCGGCAGCTGCGTTCCCGGCCCACCCCTGGACGACATACCGACTGGTCGGTCATCATGAACGACGACTGCAGCCGATCCGGAGGTACGCACCATGAGTTCCGCCCCGCCACCAGGCCTCGATCCCGAAGCGCTGCGCCGGTTCCTCGACCGCGAGCGGCCCGGCCTGGTGACCGGCCCCCTCGAAGCCCGGCTGATCGAGGGCGGCCGTTCGAACCTGACGTACGTCGTGACCGACGGCGCCGGCCGCTGGGTCGTCCGCCGGCCGCCCCTCGGCCACGTCCTCGCCACCGCGCACGACATGCGGCGCGAGCACCGGGTCATCAGCGCCCTGGCCGGGACCGGCGTGCCCGTCCCCCGGACCGTGCTGTTCTGCGAGGACGAGTCGGTGCTCGGGGCGCCCTTCTACGTCATGGAGTTCGTCGAGGGGACGCCGTACCGCTCGGCCCAGGAGCTCGCGCCGCTCGGCCCCGAGCGCACCCGCGCCGCCGTCCTCGGCCTGGTCGACACGCTCGTCGACCTGCACGCCGTCGACCCGGCGGCCGTCGGGCTCGGCGACTTCGGCCGCCCCGAGGGCTTCCTCGACCGGCAGCTGCGCCGCTGGGGCAAGCAGCTCGACGCCTCGCGCGGCCGGGACCTCACGGGGATCGACGAGCTGCACGCCGCGCTCGGCCGCGCGCTGCCCGCCTCTCCGCCGCCCACCGTGATCCACGGCGACTACCGGCTCGACAACGTCCTCATCGACGGGGACGACCGCATCCGGGCCGTCCTCGACTGGGAGATGTCCACCCTCGGCGACCCGCTCACCGACCTCGGCCTGCTCGTCATGTACAGCACGCCGCTCGACCTGCCGGACTCCCCCATCTCCACGACGGCCACGGCCCCCGGGCACCCGAGCGCCGCCGAGCTGGTCGAGCGCTACGCGGCCCGCTCGGGCCGCGACACCTCCGCCCTCGCCTGGTACACGGCCTTCGCCTGGTTCAAGCTCGCCGTGATCCTGGAGGGCATCCACTACCGCTGGACCCTCGGGCAGACGGTCGGCGCGGGCTTCGACCGCATCGGCGAGCTCGTCCCCGTCTTCATCGAGCACGGCCTGACCACCCTTCAGGAGGGCTGAACCACCATGGACTTCTCCTACGACGCCCGCACCGAGGAACTGCGGGCGAAACTCCTCGCCTTCATGGACGAGCACGTGTACCCGGCCGAGGCCGTCGCCGAGGAGCAGCGCGCCCTGCTCGCCTCCCCCTGGGACACCCCGGCGATCGTCGAGGAGCTCAAGGCCGAGGCCAAGCGGCAGGGCCTCTGGAACCTCTTCCTGCCCGACGCCGAGTACGGTGCCGGGCTGACCAACCTCCAGTACGCGCCGCTCGCCGAGATCACCGGCCGCAGCCCGCACCTGGCTCCCACCGCCCTCAACTGCGCCGCCCCCGACACCGGGAACATGGAGCTGCTGGCGCAGTTCGGGGACGAGGCGCAGAAGAAGCAGTGGCTGGAGCCGCTGCTCGCGGGCGAGATCCGCTCGGCCTTCGCGATGACCGAGCCCGAGGTCGCCTCCTCCGACGCGACGAACATCGAGACCCGGATCCGGCGCGACGGCGACTCTTACGTCGTCGACGGCCGCAAGTGGTACATCTCCGGGGCGATGAACCCCGACTGCAAGGTCTTCATCGTCATGGGCAAGACCGACCCCGACGGGGCCGACCTCCGTCGCCAGCAGTCGATGATCCTCGTGCCGCGCGACACCCCAGGCGTCGAGGTGCGACGCGCGATGCAGGTGTACGGCTACGAGGACCACTCCCACGGCGGCCACGCCGAGGTGATCTTCGACGGCGTCCGTGTCCCGGCCGCGAACCTGGTCGGTGAGGAGGGCGGCGGCTTCGCCATCGCGCAGGCCCGGCTCGGTCCCGGCCGGATCCACCACTGCATGCGGCTCATCGGCATGGCCGAGCGGGCCGTGGAGCTGATGTGCCGGCGCACGGTCTCCCGCACCGCCTTCGGCAAGCCGCTCGCCCAGCAGGGCGTGGTCCAGAACTGGATCGCGGACGCCCGCGTGACGATCGAGCAGCTGCGGCTGCTCGTCCTCAAGACGGCCTGGCTCATGGACACCGTCGGCAACCGCGGCGCGCACACCGAGATCCAGGCCATCAAGATCGCGACCCCGCGCGCGGTCGTCGACATCATCGACAAGGCCGTGCAGGCGCACGGGGCGGGCGGGGTCTCACAGGACTTCCCGCTGGCCGAACTGTGGGCGGCGGCGCGGACGCTGAAGCTCGCGGACGGCCCGGACGAGGTGCACCAGCGGTCGCTGGCGCGGCGGGAGCTGAAGCAGTACCTGTGACGCTCTACGGGCGGAGGGCCCGCAGCAGGAGGTCGGCCAGGTGGTCGGCCACCTGCTGCGGGGTGAGCGGGCCGTCCGGGCGGTACCACGTCGACAGGTGGTGCACCGAGCCGAAGTGGTAGTCGACGACCAGGTCGGAGGGGGTCGCCGCGGAGAAGACGCCGGACTGCTGGCCCTCCTCGATCAGCGCCCTGAACCGCTCGTGGTAGCGCCGCCGCTCGCCCCTGACCTGCTTGTTCTTCTCGGGGCTGAGGTGGTGCATGGAGCGGAAGAAGATGGCGGCGTCGTCGAGGTTCTCGATGGTGGTGACGACGACGTCGGCGGCGGCCCCGCGCAGCCGGTCCTCGACGGGCGCGTCGGCGTCCGCGTAGGCGTCGAGGCGCTCCTGCTGGAGGCGCAGGACCCGGGCGTAGACCTCCTGGAGGAGGTCCTCCTTGGAGCCGAAGTAGTGGTAGAGGGCGCCCTTGGTGACCCCGGCGGCCTCGACGATCTCCTGGACGGAGGTGCGGTCGTAACCCTGCTCCGCGAAGAGCCGGGTGGCGGCGGCGAGGAGCCTCTGGGGGACCGGTGCCCCGCTCTCGTCCGTCGTCCTGGCCATGCTCCGCCGCCTTCCCTCGTGGTCGTTCCTGGTCGGGGGAACACCGTTCCCGTCCGTAGATCTTCCCATCCGCCGGGGTGCCCGCTAGCGGGCGCCCGTCTCCCAGGCCTGCTGGACGTGGTTCATGGTGCCGAGCCAGCGCTCGGGGTCGGTGGCACGGTTGCGGTAGTAGCCGGCGACCTCGGGGTGGGGCAGGACGAGGAACCGGTCGGCGCCGATGGCGTCGAGGAGGGCGTCGGCGACGTCCTCGGGCTCGATGGCGGTGGGGGCGAGGACCAGCTCACCGGCGGATCCGGCGGCGGTGAGCATGTCCGTACGGACGCCCTGGGGGCAGATCGCGTGGACCTTGAGGCCACGGTGGCGGTAGGTGAGCGAGAGCCACTCGGCGAATGCGTACGCGCCGTGCTTGGAGACGCTGTACGGCGCCGCGCCGATCATGGTGAGCAGCCCGGCGGCGGAGACGGTGGACACGAAGCGGCCGCTGCCGCGCTCCAGCCACTCCGGGAGCAGGGCGCGGGCCGCCCGGACGTGGGCCATGACGTTGACGTCCCAGGCGGCCGCCCAGACGTCCTCGTCGGCGAAGGCATCGCCGGGCGAGGAGAGCCCTGCGTTGGCGCACCAGACGTCGATGGAACCGGGACCCCCGAGAGCCTCGCGGGCCTCGTCGACGACGGCGGAGGCGTCGCCCGGGACGGCGACGGCGCCGATCTCCTCGGCGATGGCCTTGGTGCGGACGGGGTCGAGGTCGTTGACCACGACGCGGGCCCCTTCGGAGGCGAAGCGGCGGGCGAGCGCCGCACCGATCCCGCCGCCCGCGCCCGTGACGACCACACCGGCGCCCCGAAGGGCACTCGTGTCCGCGCTCATGGTTGAACCCACCTCTCCGCAGCCGGCCGGCACCGGGATGCAGCGGTGCCGCGATACCGGCAGACTAACCGGTCGGTATGTGATGGGGGAAGGGTCCGCCCGCACGCCTCGTTCCCCGGGGCGGTCAGGAGCGCTAGCGTGCGTGCCCATGTCACGCGCCCCGGCCCGGGGACGGCGATCGAGGAGGTTTCCGCATGAGCCTGTCGCGACGGAGTCTGCTGGCCGCCGGAGGTGCCCTGGGCGCGGTGGGCGCGGGTGCGGCCGTCGCTCCCGCCGCCTCGGCCGTCCCGGACTCCGGGCACCCCCGCGTCCGTACCGGCTTCGAGCGGCTCGCGGCGGACGGGTACGCCCTCCTGGCCGGCGAGCGGGTCGGCGTCGTCACCAACCCGACCGGGGTCACCGCGGACGCCCGGCACATCGTGGACGTGATGCACGCCGACGAGCGGGTCGACCTGATCGCCGTCTTCGGCCCCGAGCACGGCTTCCGGGGCACCGCGCAGGCCGGCGGCTCCGAGGGGCGCTACGACGACCCGGCGACCGGCCTGCCCGTCTACGACACGTACCTGAAGAGCGGCCAGCCGCTGGCGGACGTCTTCACGGCCTCCGGGGTGGACACGATCGTCTTCGACATCCAGGACGTCGGCGCGCGCTTCTACACGTACATCTGGACGCTGTACGACTGCATGGCGGCCGCCGCGCTCGCAGGGAAGCGGTTCGTCGTCCTCGACCGGCCGAACCCGGTGACCGGGCGGGCGGCGTTCGGGCCCGTCCTCGACCGGGCCTTCGCGACCTTCGTCGGGCGGGAGCCGATCGCGCAGGCGCACGGCATGACGGTGGCCGAGCTCGCCCTGCTCTTCAACGCGGAGTTCCTGACCACGCCCGTGGCCCTGGAGACCGTCCGCACGACGGGGTGGCGGCGCACCGAGTTCTTCGACGCGACCGGGCTGCCCTGGGTGCCGCCCAGCCCCAACATGCCGACGCCCGACACCGCGCTCGTCTACTCCGGCACCTGCCTCTTCGAGGGGACGAACCTCTCCGAGGGCCGGGGCACGACCCGTCCCTTCGAGCTGCTCGGCGCGGAGGGCGTCGACCGGCGGTGGGCGGAGGCGGCGAACACCCTCGGTCTGCCCGGAGTCCGCTTCCGCGAGGCGTACTTCGCCCCGACCTTCTCCAAGTTCCAGGGGAAGACCGTGGGCGGCGTGCAGCTGCACGTCCACGACCGCGAGGCCTTCGACCCGGTACGGACCGGGATCGGGCTCCTGGTCACCGCCCGGCGGTCGTGGTCCGGCTTCGCCTGGCGGGCGGACCACTGGATCGACAAACTGACCGGATCGACCCGGGTGCGGACCCTGATCGACGCGGGTGCGGACACCGACGAGGTGGTCGGGGCGTGGGAGGCGGACCTGGCGGCCTTCCGGGCGGTGCGGCAGGAGTATCTGCTGTACCGCTGAGACCGGTCGAACCGGGGTGGCGGGACGGCGGCCGGGCGGGCCGGGGTGGGGCTATCCCCATGATCGACAGGGGAGCTGAGGGGATGTCCGGGAAATGTCCCGCCCACCAGGCTTGGTCCCATGAACCTTTCCGGCACTTCCCTGCGACGCCGCCTGCCCCTCGTCGGACTCCTCGTCGCCGCCTGCCTCGGCTCCCTGGCGCCCGCCGCCGGGGCCGCCGGTCCCGCCGCCGCCCCTGACCCCGCGCGAGAACTCGCCCGCACAGCACAGCCGTTGACCGACCTCCGGCCGCTCGACCGGATGATCGGCTCGGCCAAGGTCGTCGGCATCGGCGAGGCCACCCACAGCTCCGCGGAGTTCTTCACCGCCAAGCACCGGATCTTCGAACACCTCGTGGAGCGCAAGGGGTTCACCACCTTCTCCCTGGAGGCCACCTGGTCCACCGGGCTGCTCGTCGACGCATGGGTGCGCACGGGCCGCGGCGACATCCGGGCGATCATGCGGGACGAGTTCCAGGAGTCGTACCGCCTCTGGAACACCGAGGAGTACCTCGACCTCTTCCGCTGGATGCGACGGCACAACCAGCTCCACCCCGACCACCAGGTCCGCTTCATGGGCAACGACCTCGGCTACGCGGGCGCGAACCTCTTCGACGAGGTGACCTCGTACGTGGCCCGCACCCGCCCCTCGCTCCTCCCCCGCTTCCGGGAGCTCTACCGGAGCTCGCGCCCCACCGGAGGGGTCGAGGCGTGGATGAAGGGGTACATGGCCAAGCCGCGCGCCGAACGGCAGCGGATGGCCGACGAGGTGAACACGGCGCTCGCCCTCCTGGAGCGGCAGCGGCCCGCGAAGGACCCCCGCGCGCGTGAGGCGGCTCAATGGGCCCTGCAGCACGCCCGGGCCATCGCCCAGGTCGGCACCGAGTACGCGCACGACCTCGAGACGGAGGCGGGCGTCGCCGCGGCGATGCTCTACCGGGACCGGGTCATGGCCGAGAACACCGTGTGGTGGCAGCGGCAGACCGGCGACCGGATCGTGCTCTCCGCGCACAACGGCCACGTCGGCTACGAGAGCCCGAAGCCCGACCACTACCCGCGGATCCAGGGCGCCTTCCTGCGGGACGCCCTCGGCCGGGACTACGTGAGCGTCGGCGCGTCCTTCGGGCAGGGCTCCTTCAACGCACACGACACCGAAGCCCCCGGCGAGCCGCTGCGCCCCTTCACCGTCGGCACGCTCGGCCCGGACAGCAACGCCCACACCCTGGACCGGGTCTCGCCGGCCGCCTTCTACCTGGACATGCGGCGCACGACACCGGCCGCACGGGACTGGCTCGCCACCCCCCGCCCGACCCGGGGCATCGGCACGGCGTACCCCTGGCCGGGCGCCGTGACCCAGGCGCGCCTCTCCACCGGGTACGACCTGCTGATCCACTTCCCCCGGATCACGGCGGCGCGCATCCGCTGAGGCGGGAGGGGCGGAGGGGGCTTGCCGCGGCGGTACGCCGCCGCTCGCCGTCCAACCGCACGAGTGCGCTTCCCGGTCGAGGTCTGGCCGGGTCCCCGCGCGGGCATGCTGGCCTGGAGCCGCTGCCCGCGCACCCGTGCGCCGTCGGCGCGGCGGCCACCTCGACGTGGAGGGACGGTCGGGCCGTGACCGGGATGAGTGTGGAACCGTACCGGGAGATCACCTTCGACAAGGACGGCGACGGGCCGGCGGGACAGTCCGCGGCCCTCGCGGCACTGTCCCGGCAGGGGGTGACGGACCTGGTGCTGCTCGCCCACGGGTGGAACAGCTCGCCGTCCGGCGCCACCCGCCTCTGTTCGGACTTCTTCGCGCCCTTCCCCGGCCTGTTCGGGCCGGGGGTCGAGGCCGGGTACGCGGGGCTGATCTGGCCCTCGATGATGTTCACGGGCGAGCCCGTGCCGGACTACCGGGCGCTCGTGACGGTGCTGCCGGAGAAGGAGCCGGTGCTCGGGCGGCTCGCGGAGCTGCTGGCGCTCGCGCCGCCGCACGAGGCCGCGTTCGCCGAGTTCGGCGCGCTCCTGAGGGAGCTCGCCGACGTGCCTGGCGGCCCGGCGGGTGCCGCCGGCTTCGCGGAGCCCGTGCCGGAGTTCCTGGTCGCCGATCCGGTGGCGGTGTGCGCCCTCTTCACGGAGGCCCTGGCCGCGGAGAGCGGTGCGGGAGACGGGGACCGTGCGGGAGACGCGGGCGGTGCGGACGCGGAGTTCGGGGAGGGTCTCAAGCGGTACTGGAAGGGGGCCGGGGAAGCGCTCCGGCAGGCCACGTACTACGTGATGAAGCGGCGGGCCGGGCAGGTCGGCGAGTCCGGGCTGGGGCCCCTGCTCGGCGAGGTCGCCCGTACGGCCCCGGGGCTCCGCGTCCACCTCGTGGGCCACAGCATGGGCGCCCGGCTCGTCGCGTACGCACTGCGCGGACTGCCGGAGGGAGCCCGGCCGGTGGCGTCCGTGACGCTCCTTCAGGGGGCCTTCTCGCACTACGCCTTCGCCGCCCGGCTGCCCCACGACCCGCGGCGGTCCGGCGCGCTGCGGGACATGCAGCGCCGGGTGCGCGGTCCGGTCGTGGCCTGCTACTCGCGGCACGACACGGCGCTCGGGGTGATGTACCCGCTGGCGTCCCGGCTCGCGCGCGACTCCTCGTCGCTGACCGCCCTGCCCGGTGCCGGCGACCCGCGCTGGGGCGCGATCGGGTACGACGGCGTCCAGGCGGTGCCGGGCACGGCGGCGCGGACCGTGGCGGACGTGCCGCGCGAGGGGGTGCCGGGCTCGGGCTGCGTGAACGTGGACACGGCGGAGGTGGTCCGCTCGCACAGCGACATCCGCCGTCCCGAGCTGGCCCGGGTGGTGGTCTCGGCGGCCCGCGCGGGCCGCCCCTGACCCCATCGGACGCTTGGGTTCCGCTGTACTCCGGTGATCTCTCCCGCCCCGTTGATGGCTGCCATCCGGATTTCGATGGAACACCGCGGGCCACTCGTTCGTCCCACTGATACCGCGGTAGGACCAGCGACGGAGGTGGCGAGAGATGGCCGGATTCCGGAGTCTCGCGAGACAGGTGCGCGATCCCGGGTGCGACACGGCGCTGCGCAGGTACTCGCTGCGCAAGTGCCTGGAGCGGTTCGCGCCGTACGGGCACAGGGCGACCTGGGACCATCTGTGCCGCCGGCACAGGTTCGGTCCCGAGGACCGGGAGCTCGATCCGGGGAGGCTGATGGCCGCTCTCGACGAGCTGGAGGAGGCGCGGGCGGTGTGGCTCGCGTACGAGGAGCAGTTCGCCGCGCGGCGCAGGCGCGAGAAGCACGACGGGCTGCGCGGGCTCGGCGCCGTCGACGACTGGCACCGGCAGGTCTGGGGCGGCAACGGGGTGGTGCGGTGCGGTGACCCGGCCGTGCACCCGTCGGATCCGCTGCCGGAGGTGCTGCGCCGGCTGATCGCCGCCCTGGAGGACGGCCCGGGCGAGCGGTGTCCGGTGTGCGCGGGGCCTCGGATCGAGTGGCGGGCGGGGTCTGTGGACGCGTACGAGCCGTGGCTCGGCCCGGTGTGCGGGGACTGTGGTGTGGGCGTCCCGCGGGCGGTGCTCACGTCGGGTGCGCTGGCCCGCGCCCGGGGGGGCGTGCGCCGGCCGCTGGCTCCGGCGGCGTGAGGTGCTCCCGGTGCTTCAGGTGTGTCTCAACGGGTCACGGGGGCCCGGGGACTCCGCCGGGGTGCCGATGTCTCCGGAGTCGATCGCCGAGGCCGCGGCCCTCGCGGTGGCGGCGGGCGCGTGGGAGGTGCGGGTGCACCCGCGCACGCCCTGCGGCGCCGAGTCCCTCTCGCCGCGGGTGCTCGCCCCGGTGCTGACGGCGGTCAGGGCGGCCGTCACCGTGCCGGTGGGGGTGCCGACGTGGGTGCCCGCCGAGACCGGCCCCGGGCGCCGGGTGCAGCGGGTGCGGTCCTGGGCCGGCCTCCTGGGAGGTCCGGACCTTCCGGACCACGCCTCGGTGGACTGGCACGTGCCGGGCGCGGAGGAGGTGGCGGCGGCGCTCCTGGAGCTCGGGGTGGGCGTCGAGGCCGGGGTGCGGTCGGGCACGGACGGCCCCGCGCGGCTCGCGCGCTCCCCTCTGGCGTCCCGTGTGGTGCGGGTCCGTGCGGAGGTCACCGACCCGGACCCGGCGACGGCCGGGGCCTCGGCCCGGGCCCTGCTCGGGGGCCTCGACGTCCCGTCCGGGGTGCCTGTCCTCCTCCACGGCGTGGACGGCGGCGCGTGGCCGGTGCTGCGCCTCGCCCGCCGGCTCGGGCTCGGCACCCGCATCGGTCTCGCCGACACGCTGCTCCTGCCGGACGGCACCCGGGCCCGCTCCAGCGCCGAACTGGTCGCGGCGGCCCTGGCGTGCCCGTAGTGAGCTCCGCATCTCGGTCTCCCCTGTCTCCCCCGCCTCTCCCTTAGCCCTCGTCTCCCTCTTGTCCCTCTTCTTCCCCTTGGCCCCCGTATGGCCCCTCGCCCCCCGTATGACCCGCGCACCTCTCAGTCCGCGGCCGCCGGCCGGGTGACCGGCATCAGGCGGGACCCCGCCATCTGCTCGCCGAAGACGTCGTCGGGGTTGGAGAGGACGCAGGTCTCCAGGGACAGGCAGCCGCAGCCGATGCAGTCCGTCAGGTGGTCGCGCAGCCGGCCCAGCTGCTTGATGCGCTCGTCGAGCTCCGTGCGCCAGGCCGCCGAGAGCCGCGCCCAGTCCTCGTTCGTGGGGGTGCGCTCCTCGGGGAGCCGGGCGAGCGCGTCGCGGATCGTCGCGAGGGGGATGCCGACGCGCTGCGCGGCCCGGACGAAGGCGACCCGACGCAGGGCGTCTCTGCCGTAGCGACGCTGGTTTCCCGTGGTGCGCCGGCTGCTGATGAGCCCCTTCGCCTCGTAGAAGTGCAGGGCGGAGACGGCGGCCCCGCTACGGGCGGAGAGCTGGCCGACGGTGAGTTCGTGGATCTTCTCTGGAATCTGCGGCACTCCACGAACCCTACTGGTGTGTCAGGGGCGGCCGTTGACAGCAGCCCCCGCACCCCACATGCTGAGCAAGCGCTTAGATACCGAGCGGTATGTCGTCGGCACACCGCCGGCACGTCATGCGAGAACCGCCGGTGCGTCATACGAGAAGGGACGAGGAACATGGCCGAGCCGAGGATCTTCACCTCCGCCGAGGAACTGCGCGCGGGGATCGGCGAGCAGTTGGGGTACAGCGACTGGCTGCAGATCGACCAGAAGCGCATCGACCTCTTCGCCGAGGCCACGGGCGACCACCAGTGGATCCACGTCGACCCGGAGCGCGCCGCCGGCGGCCCGTTCGGCGCGACGATCGCGCACGGCTATCTGACGCTCTCGCTGCTGCCGCTGTTCGTGCCACAGGTCCTGCGGGTCGAGGGCATGAAGATGGGCCTCAACTACGGCACCGAGAAGGTGCGCTTCCCCTCCCCCGTACCGGTCGGCTCGCGGCTGCGCGCGACGGCGGTCCTGACGAAGGTCGAGGAGGCCGGGGGCGGCGTGCAGGTGACGGCTGCGGTGACCGTGGAGCGCGAGGACTCCGACAAGCCGGTCTGCTTCGCCGAGTCGGTCTCCCGCTACTACTTCTGAGCTACTTCTGGACCCCGACCATCCTCAGCACGAGGTCGGCGTAGAGCGCGCCGACCTCGTCGGGCGAGCGGCGGCCCTGCGTGTTGAACCAGCGCGAGACGTCGATGCAGAGGGAGAGCACCGCGACCGTGGTGCCGGGCACGTCCGGCACCACGAACTCGCCCGCCTCGACGCCCTCGTCGATGATCCGGCGCACGGCCCCGTCGGACTGCTTGCGCAGCTCCACGATCTCGGCGCGGTGCTCGGGGCCGAGGGCGTCGAGCTCGTACTGGACGACGCGCGCGGTCGTGTGGCGCTCGGCGTGCCAGCGGACGAAGGAGCGCACGGCGTCGGCGAGCCGCTCGGCGGCCGTGCCGTCGCGGTCGGCCGCGGCCCGGAGGATCTCCAGGGCCCTGTCGTGGCCGATGCGGCTGATCCGGTGGAGCAGCTCTTCCTTGGTCTTGTAGTGGATGTAGAGCGCGGCCGGGCTCATGCCGGCGCGGCCCGCGATGTCCCGGGTGGTCGTGGCGTGGTAACCGCGCTCGGCGAACGCCTCGACAGCGGCCACCAGCAGCCGCCGGGCCGCCTCGGGCGTGACCTCGCCCCAGGGCATGTCCTCGCCCCCGGGCGTCTCCTCCGCCGCGCTCATCCCACACTCCCTCTCGGACCCCGTCAGGACGAACACCATACAACGAGGGTGAGCAAGCGCTTAGAGATCGATGGCGGGAGGCCGGTGCCCGGGGGGCGGGACGTCAGGCCTTTCAGAGCTTCTGGAAGGGGTCGTGCTCGGCGAGGATCTTCTCCAGTCGGGCCTGGTCGACCCGGCTGTGGATCTGACCGGCCTCCTGGCGGTCGCGGATGACCTTGGCGAGGGTGAAGGCCGAGGTCGTGAGGTAGAGGACCGAGACGGCGAGGAAGGCCCGCACCCAGGCGCTGGCCTCCAGCTGATAGACGCCGATGGCCACGGCCGCGCCGGCGACGCCGAAGGAGATGACGGCCTGCATGTAGTAGGCGGCGGTGTTCTGCTGCTTGACCGGTGTGTCGCTCATGCAGGACAGCATCGGACGGATGTGGCGGGCACCACATCCGTCCGCGTACTCATCCGGGTACTCAGACCGGGGACGTCGGTCGGGACGCCGGACCGGGCGTCAGTCGGGACGGCAGTCGGGACGCCGGCCCCGGGCGTCAGTCGGGGCGGCAGTCGGGACTTCAGAAGGCCGAGATTCCCGTCAGCGCCCGTCCGATGATGAGCTTCTGGATCTGGCTGGTGCCCTCGTACAGGGTCATGACGCGCGCGTCGCGGACCAGCTTGCCGACGGGGTACTCGTCGATGTAGCCGTAGCCGCCGAAGACCTGCAGGGCGTTGTTCGCCGCGCGGACGGCGGCCTCGGAGGCGTACAGCTTCGCCTTGGAGGCGGCGGTGGCGAAGTCCTCGCCGCGGTCGATGAGGTCGGCGACCCGCCAGGTGAGGAGCCGGGCGGCGTCCACGTCGACGGCGATGTCGCTGATCAGCTCCTGCACGAGCTGGTACGAGGCGATGGGCTTTCCGAACTGCTCGCGCTCCCCCGCGTAGCGCACGGCGACGTCGAGCGCGGCCTGGGCGATGCCGACGCAGCCCGCGGCGACGGACATGCGGCCCTTGGCGAGGGCGGACATGGCGACGGTGAAGCCCTTGCCCTCGGGGCCGAGCATGGCGGTGGCCGGGACGCGGACGTCCTCCAGGACCAGTTCGGCGGTGGCCTGGCCGCGCAGGCCGAGCTTGCCGTGGACCGCGCGGCGGGTGAGGCCGGGGGTGTCCGTGGGGACGAGGAAGGCGGAGACGCCGCGATGGCCCGGGGCGTCGTTCGTGCGGGCGAAGAGCAGGACGACATCGGCCCAGGTGCCGTTGGTGATGAACATCTTGGTGCCGTTCACGACGTAGTCGTCGCCGTCGCGGACCGCGCGGGTGGTCAGGTTTCCGGCGTCGGATCCGGTGCCGGGCTCGGTGAGGCCGAAGCAGCCGAGCGCCTCGCCGGAGGCGAGCCGGGGCAGCCACGCCCGCTTCTGCTCCTCGGTGCCCCAGCCCGCGAGGGTCTTGGCGACCAGGCCGAGGGAGACGGAGACGATGCCGCGCACCGAGGAGTCGCCGCGTCCGAGCTCCTCGGTGACGAGGCAGTACGCGAGGTGGTCGCCACCCGAACCGCCGTACTCCTCCGGAATGGTGAGACCGAGGAAGCCGACGGCGCCGAGCTTCTTCACGATCGCCCGGTCCACCTCCTCCGCGCGGTCCCAGGCGACGGCGTGCGGGGTGACCTCGCGTGCGACGAAGTCCTCGGCGAGCCGCCGTACGGCTTCCTGCTCCTCACTCAGCGCCAGATCCACCGTGCCACCCCATCCGTCTCGTCCGGCCGTCGCGTCCGGCCGTCTCGTCCAGCCGTCTCGCCCAGCCATTTAATTACCACTGCTAGTTTTATTGTGCAGGCCTACTATGTGCGCCATGGCCCGACCGCGCAAGCCCCTGCTCAGCCGAGACCGCATCGTGGAGACGGCGGGTGCGCTCGTGGACGCGGAGGGGCTGGCCGGGCTCTCGACCCGGCGGCTAGCGGCCGAACTCGGGGTGAGCGGGCCCTCGCTCTACAACCACTTCCGCACGAAGGACGAGATCCTCGACGCCGTCGCGGACGCGGTGAGCGCGAAGATCGACCTGTCGATGTTCGCGGAGACCGACGCCCGCGACTGGCGCACCGCCCTGCACGACTGGGCGGTCTCCTACCGCGCGGCCCTCGCCGACCACCCGCACATCGTCCCCGTGCTCGCCCAGGGTCCCGGGCGCCGTCCGGCGGGTCTGCGGGTCGCGGACGCGGTCTTCGGCGCGATGGTCCGGGCGGGCTGGCCCCCGGCCCAGGCCACCTCGATCGGCGCGCTGATGCGGTACTTCGTCACCGGCTCCGCCCTCGGATCCTTCGCCCGCGGCTTCGTCGACGACGAGGCGGCCTACGACCCTGCCGACTACCCCCACCTCGGCCAGGCCCATCTGCTGGCCGAACACCGCCAGAAGGTCGACGAGCGCGCCTTCGAGACGGGCCTGCGGGCGCTGCTCGACGGACTGCTGATCCAGTTCGAGGGCGCGGCGACCGACGCTTCGACTGTCGGGGGCTCGGCCGACGCTTCGACTGCCGGGGGCTCGGCTGCCGCGGGCTCGACTGCCAGGGGTCCGGCGGCCGGCGGTTCGGGCTCCAGCGGTTCGGGCCCCGACGGTTCGAGCCCCGGCGGCTCGGGCAGCTCCGACGGTTCGGCGACCGCCGAACGGTGAGTGCGGGACCCTGGCGTCATGGCAGCCAGTGATCTCGCCGCGCTCGCGGCGCTCTTCGCGGACGAGAGCCGCGCCACCTTCCTGCTCGCCCTGCTCGACGGGCGGGCCTGGACCGCCGGGGAGCTCGCCCGCCACGCGGGCCTGGCGCCCTCCACCGCCAGCGAGCACCTCGGAAAGCTCGTCGCGGGCGGGGTGCTCACGGAGGAAAGGCAGGGCAGACACCGGTACGTCCGGCTGGCCGACCCCGGGATCGCCCATCTCGTCGAGGACCTGGCCGCCCGCTCGGAGCCCGCACACGCCGCGCCGCCCCGCACCCTGCGTGCCGCGAGCGCCGGACGGGCGATGGCCCGGGGGCGGACCTGCTACGACCACCTCGCCGGGCGGCTCGGGATCACGATCACCGAGGCGATGACCGCGCGTGGACTGCTGCGCCAGGACACCGGGTTCGCGCTCACGGACCGGGGCGTGGCGTGGTTCGAGGAGCTGGGCGCCCCCCTCGTCCGGGCGGGGCGGCGGCCCGTCGCACGCGGCTGCCTCGACTGGACCGAGCGCAGGCCGCACCTCGCGGGGATCGCGGGCGCCGCGCTCTGCCGGCACGCGCTGGACAGCGGGTGGTGCGTGCGGATCGGGACCGAGCGGGCCGTGAAGGTCACGGCGGAGGGCGAGGCCGCGCTGCACGGGACGCTGGGCATCGACCCGTCATCGCTGCGCTGAGCAGACGCGCGCCGGAATCGCGGCGAGCGGGCCCGCCCGTGCCGCGATGCGTCGGGCCCGCGATATTGCGGTGAACGCCGAACCGTCCGCGCCCTACGGTCAGGCCATGCAGAACCGAACCTCGCGCCTCGCGCTCGCCGCCGCCGGTGTCACCGTCGTCCTGTGGGCCTCCGCCTTCGTCTCCATCCGCAGCGCCGGGGCGGCCTACTCCCCCGGCGCCCTCGCCCTCGGGCGGCTCCTCGCCGGGGCGCTGGTCCTCGGCTGCGTCCTGCTGATCCGGCGCGAGGGGCTGCCTCCCAGAGCGGCCTGGCGCGGGATCCTGGTCTCGGGGCTGCTCTGGTTCGGTGTCTACATGGTCGTCCTCAACTGGGGCGAGCAGGAGGTCGACGCGGGGACGGCGGCGATGGTCGTGAACATCGGGCCGATCCTGATCGCGCTGCTCGGCGCGCGGTTCCTGAAGGAGTCGCTGCCGCCCCGGCTGGTCGCGGGCATGGCCGTGTCCTTCGCGGGCGCGGTGGCCGTGGGCCTCTCCATGTCCGGCGGTTCCGAGGGTTCCGGCGGATCGTCCGACGCGGGGACCTCCGTGCTCGGAGTGGTGCTCTGCCTGGTCGCGGCGGCGGCGTACGCGGGTGGGGTCGTGGCCCAGAAGCCGGCGCTCGCGCACGGCAGCGCGCTCCAGGTGACGACCTTCGGCTGCCTGGTGGGCGCGGTGGCCTGCCTGCCGTTCGCAGGGCAGCTGGTCGAGGAGGCGGGCAGGGCCCCGCTGTCCGCGACCCTGAACATGCTCTACCTGGGGGTGTTCCCGACCGCGCTCGCCTTCACGACCTGGGCGTACGCCCTGGCCCGTACGACCGCGGGCCGGATGGGCGCGACGACGTACGCCGTACCCGCCCTCGTCGTCCTCCTCGCCTGGCTCTTCCTCGGCGAGCTGCCGGGGGTGCTCACGCTCGCCGGGGGCGCGCTCTGCCTCGCGGGCGTGGCCGTGTCCCGTTCGCGACCGCGGGCGGCCGCCGCTTCCGGAAGGACCGAATCCATCTGACGGGCGGTGCCCATGGTCGCCGGCGGTGCGCCGTCACACCGTCAGTTCCCGCGCCCGGAGCTCAGCAGCCGGCGGGCGAATGCCGACAGCGAGCGGCCGATGCGCTCGGTCGACAGGCCGAGTTCGTGCCGCTGGAACTGGAAGAGCTCCGGCGCCAGCGGGCTGAGTGCGACGTCGATCATCGGGTCCGGATCCTCCACCCCGTGGTCGACGAGGAGCGTGCGGACGTGCACGCGCCAGAAGGCGTACGCACCCGTCCTGAAGCGCGCGGCCCCGGTCTCCGCCCCCAGCGCCAGCGGCAGATGACGCTCCAGCAGGTCGAGCATGGCGAGGTAGAAGGCGGCGAGCCGCTCCCCCGCGGGTGCGCCGGGGCCGAGCGGCGGCGGGCCGTGGATCAGCTGGCCCTGGAGCCGGCGCTCGTGCTCGTCAAGGAGGGCGACGGCGACGGAGGGCGGGTCGGGGAAGCTCCGGTAGAGCGTGGCGCGGCCCACGCCCGCCGCCTTGGCGATCCGGTCCATGGTCACCGACCGGGGGTCCTGCTCGGCGAAGAGCTGCTCGGCGGCGGCCAGGATCTGGGCGCGATTCCGCTCCGCGTCCGCGCGTCGGCGCGGCGCGACCGGCTGCTCGTCCGCCACCTGCAGATCGCCGAGGAGCCCGTCGATCCGGTGCACGGAGGCGTGCGCGGAGGGGCTCACGGAAGGACTCGCGGAAGAGCTCGCGGAGGAGTCCGCCGAGGAGTCCGCCGAGGAGTGTGCGGAGGAGTGCGCGGAGGAGTGCGCGGAGGGGGCTCCACGTCCTCGCTGCTCGTCGTCGCTCATGGATCAGACCTTACTTCCCCGGACCTCAAGTGGACACCTTGTCCGCTTGAGCTTGCACATGGCATGCTAAGTGGACGCAATGTCCACTTACCCGTTTGCCATCCCGCCCAGGGAGATCCAGATGCACACCGCGCTCCTCGCCGCGGCCCTGCTGGTCGGCTGCCTCCTGGCCGTCCAGGCCTCGGTGAACCTCCAGCTCAACTCGGCCGTCGGCACTCCGTACGGCGCCTCGACCATCCAGCTCGGCGTCGCGACCGGGCTGCTCACCGTCCTCGCGGTGGCGGCCGGCGCGCTCGGTGCGCTCGGCAGGCTCCCCGACGTGGAGGCCTGGCAGCTGCTCGGCGGGCTGGCCAGTCCGCTCTACATCACCAGCGGCATCCTGCTGTTCCCCCGGCTCGGTGCCCTCGCCGCCGTCGGGCTCTTCGTGACGGGCCAGATGTTCGCCTCGCTCACCCTCGACCTCTTCGGCCTCCTGGGCCTGGAGCGGCAGGACCTCAGCGCCGGGATCGTCATCGGCGCCCTCGCCGTGCTCGCGGGCATCGTCGTGATCATCCGGGGGATGAAGGCGACGGCCCCGCCCGGCGCGCCGAGGACGTCGAGCGCCGGGCGCGTCGGCCGGCTGGCCCTCGGCGTGCTCGCTGGAGCCGCCCTGCCGGTGCAGGGGGCGGTCAACGCCCAGCTCCGCGCCCAGCTCAAGGAGCCCATCACGGTCGCCGTGATCAGCTTCGCCGTCGCGACCTTCACGATCGCCGTCGTCCTGCTGGTGCTCTACGCGACCCGCCGCACGCCGAAGCCGAGGATCGCCCCGCTGAAGAAGATGCCCTGGTGGGGCTGGCTCGGTGGCGCGTGCGCCGCCGCCTACGTCACCGGCACGTTCCTGCTCATGCCCACCATCGGCGCGGCGGTGACGATCGCGCTCACCGTGACGGGGCAGCAGCTCACGTCGGCGCTGATCGACCACAAGGGCCTGTTCAAGCTGCCGCAGCGCTCACTGACGAGGCCGCGCGCCCTGGGCCTCGTCCTCCTGATCGCCGGCTCCCTGACCATCCAGCTCGTCTGAGGCCCTCCTTCCGACCCTCCCGTCCCTCCCGACCCTTCCGACTCTCCGATCGAGGGATGTGCCGTGAAAGCCACCTACACCGCAGGGCCGGACATCCACGTCCTCCCCTCGGCGCTGCCCATACCCGGCCTGGGAGACCAGCCGGTCCACGCTTTCCTCGTACGGTCGGACCTGCCGATGCTCGTCGACACCGGCATGCCCGTCGACCAGGAGGGCTTCCTCAAGTCCCTCTGGTCACTGATCGATCCGGCCGATCTGCGCTGGGTCGTCGTCACGCACGACGACCGTGACCACACCGGCGCCCTGGCCCGCGTCCTGGAGGCCGCGCCGCGCGCGAAGGTCCTCACCCACGCGATATCGCTGACACGACTGTCGGAAGAGTTCGACATTCCGCGGGAACGGGTGGTGACGGCGAACCCGGGAAGCCGCGTGAAGATCGGTGACCGGGAGCTGAGTTTCCATCGGCCGCCCACCTTCGATTCGCCCGGCACCCTTGCGGTGTTCGACCATTCCGACGGCACGCTCTACAGCTCCGACAGCTTCGGGACCGTGGTCGAGGGAACAGCCCGGGACCTCGCCGATCTCGACGAGGCGGAATTCCTCCACGGATTCGACGTCCTGAACCGCGCCATAGCCCCGTGGACCGCGCTGGCCGACGAAGGAAAGTTCCTGCGGCCCGTACGCGAGCTGGCCGCGCTGCGTCCCGCGCGGCTGCTCAGCGCCCACGGCCCGACCGTCCGCGAGGACGGCGTGCCACGCCTCTTCGAGGCGATGGCCCGTATCCCCTCCCTGCCCGCCTGGCTCCCCGGCGCCGACCTCGACCTGGAGGCCGCGCTCGACGCCCACGAGTCGCCCACCGGCTGACGCCCCGCCGCCCGGCCGCTTCCCGAACCGAGGAGAACCATGTCCGACCCGATCAGCCCCGAACCGGCCGCCGTCGCACCGGCGTCCGGAGCCCCCGCCCCCTTCGACCCGGCCACCGTCGCCCTGACCCCGCCGCGCGGTGTCGTCACCGTCTACTCCGACATCTGGTGCTCCTTCGCGCACATCGCCGTCCACCGCCTGCACACCACCCGGGCCCGGCTGGGCCTGGCCGAGCAGGTCTCCTTCGACCTGCGCGCCTTCCCGCTGGAGCTGCTCAACGACGCCCCGAGCCCGCGCCCGGGCACGGACAGCGAGGTCGCCCGGATGGCCGCCCTCGAGCCGTCCGCCGGCTGGCAGTTGTGGCAGGCCAAGGACTGGCTCTACCCGTCCACGACCCTGCCCGCCCTGGAGGCGGTGCTCGCCGCGAAGGAGCAGGGTCTTCACGCCTCGGAACAGCTCGACCTCGGGCTGCGGCGGGCCTTCTGGGCCGAGTCGCGCTGCATCAGCAACCGCAAGGTGATCCTCGACGTGGCCGGGGACAGCGGCGCGGTCGACGTCGACGCCCTCGCCGCCGCGCTCGACGACGGCCGGTCCCGTCGGACCCTCTCGGAGCACGCAGCCGTGTCCCGTACCGACCGGGTGAACTGCAGCCCGCACCTGTTCCTGCCCGACGGCTCCGACCATGCCAACCCTGGCATCGACGTGGGCTGGGAGGGCGCCTACGGCATCGGCTGGCCGGTCATCGCCTCGGACGACCCGAAGGTGTACGAGGACATCCTGCTGCGGGCCGCCACCGAGTAGCCGAACGCGGAGTCAAGCGCGGCGCTCTCCCCTGGGACGTCGGCGTCTGCTGCGGTCCGGATCGGTGACGGGCGCGGCCCCGCGCCGCACGTGAGGTGCGGTGCGGGGCCGGTCGGTACGGCCCGTACGTCAGGGGAAGACCACCAGGGCCCGGCCGCCCTTGCCGGCGAGCATGTTGTCGAAGGCCGCCGGGATGCCTTCCAGGGTGATCCGCTCGGTGACGAGCGCGCCGAGGTCGAAGCGGCCCGCCCTGATGTGCTCGGCGAGGACCGGCAGGTCGGCGGCGGGGTTCGAGTTGCCGTAGACGCAGCCGGCCAGGGTGCGGCCCCAGTGGAAGAGCTCCAGGGCGTGGAAGGTGACCTGCTGGTCCTTGCCGCCGATGCCGACGACCGTGGTGCGGCCGCCGCGCCGGGTGGAGTCCCAGGCGGTGCGGATGGTGACGGCGCGGCCGACGCACTCGACGGCCACGTCGACGCCCTGGCCGCCCGTCAGCTTCCGGATGTCCTTCGCCGTCGTCTCGGAGGCGACGACGTACTCGGTGGCGCCCGCCGCCCTCGCCAGGGCTTCCTTCTCCGGGGAGACGTCGACCGCGACGATCGTGGACGCGCCCGCAATCCGGGCGGCCTGGAGGGTGGCGAGGCCGACCCCGCCGACGCCGAAGACCGCGACCGTCTCGCCCTCCCGGACCCGGGCGGAGTGGTGGACGGCGCCCCAGCCGGTGAGGACGGCGCAGCCGAGCAGGGCGGCGTCGGTGAGCGGTACGCCTTCGGGGGCGGGCAGGAGGCAGTTCGCGGCGACGACCGTCTCCTCGGCGAAGGCTGCGACGTTGAGTCCGGGGTGGAGCTCGGTGCCGTCCTCGGTGCGGGCGTGGAGGTTCGCGGAGCCGGTGAGGGCGTTGGCGCAGAGCCAGACCTCACCGAGTGAGCACGGGTGGCAGTGTCCGCAGGACGGCGCCCAGTTGAGGACGACGCCGTCGCCGGGGGCGACGTGCGTGACGCCTTCGCCGACGGAGACGACGGTGCCGGCGCCCTCGTGGCCGAGGACGGCCGGGACCGGCACGCGCATGGTGCCGTTGGAGAGAGACAGGTCGGAGTGGCAGACCCCGGCGGCGGCGAGCCGGACCCGGACCTGGCCGGGGCCGGGCTCGGGGAGTTCGATGCCGGTGATCTCCAGGGGGGAGCCGACGGCGGGCAGGACGGCGGCGCGGATCAGGCTCACGTGCGGTGCTCCTCGTGGCTGGGGCCTGTCCGACGACGGGCGTCGGACAGGCCGGGTCGTTCGGTCGGTGCGATCGGCGTGCCGCCGTGCGGCCGGCGTGCGTGCCGCGCGGGACGGACCCGACGGGAACGGTCGGACAGGGCCCTAGAGCGTGCGCGCCAGGCGTCGCGGGCCAGGCTGGACTTCCCGGACAGGCCCTAGAACTGGAGGGACTTGGTCTGGAGGTACTCGGCGAGGCCGTGGGCGCCGAGCTCCCGGCCGACGCCGGACTGCTTCCAGCCGCCGAAGGGGGCCAGCGGGTTGAACCGGCCGCCGTTGATGTCGACCTGGCCGGTCTCCATGCGGCGGGCGAAGGCGACGGCCTCCTCGGGCTCGCCCCAGACGGCTCCGGCGAGGCCGTACTCGGTGCCGTTGGCGATGGCGAGGGCGTCGGCCTCGTCCTCGTACCGGATGATCGAGACGACCGGGCCGAAGATCTCCTCGCGGGCGATGGTCATGTCGGGGGTGACGTCGGCGAAGATGGTCGGGGAGACGTAGTAGCCCGTCTCACGCGGGGCCTCGGGGCCGCCGGCGACGAGCCGGGCGCCCTCCTCGACGCCCTTCTCGATGTAGCCGCGGACGCGGTCCCGCTGCCTGGCGTTGACGAGGGGGCCGACGCGCTCGCCGGGGACGTACTTGGCGACGGCCTCGGCGGCGAGCGCCACTGCCTCCTCGTACCGCTCGGCGGGGACGAGCATCCGGGTCCAGGCGCTGCACGTCTGGCCGGAGTTGGACATGACGTTGGCGATGCCGACGGCAACGGCCTTGGGGAGGTCGGCGCTCGGCAGGATCACGTTGGCGGACTTGCCGCCCAGTTCGAGGGCGACCCGCTTGACGGCGCCGCCCGCGAGGGCGCCGATGCGGCGGCCGACGGCGGTGGACCCGGTGAAGGAGACGAGGTCGACGTCCGGGTGCTCGGCGAGGGCCTGGCCCGCCACCGGGCCGAGGCCGGTGACCAGGTTGAACACACCGGCCGGCAGGCCCGCCTCGTGGACGGCCTCGGCGAAGAGCTGGGCGGTGAGCGGGGTGTCCTCGGCGGGCTTGAGGACGGTCGTGCAGCCGGCGGCGAGCGCGGGGGCGACCTTCGCGACGATCTGGTGGAGCGGGTAGTTCCAGGGGGTGATCGCGGCGACGACGCCGACCGGCTCGGCGTAGACGGTGGAGTTGCCGACCTTCTCCTCGAAGGAGTGGGTGGCGGCGAGCTCGGCGTAGGAGCCGGCGACCACGACCGGCAGGCCGGCGTGGACGGTGGCGGCGAGCTGCGGCGGGGCGCCGAGCTCGGCGGTGACGGTGGCGGCGATCTCCTCCGCGCGGCCGGCGAGCGCGTCGCGCAGGGCGGCGATGCGGGCGGCGCGCTCGGCGGGCGGGGTGGAGGCCCAGCCGGGGAGCGCGGCGCGGGCGGCGCGCACGGCGGCGTCGACGTCCTCGGCGGTGCCGGCCGGGACATGGGCGATGACCTGCTCGTCCGCGGGGTTGATCACCGGGACGGTCTCCGTCGAGGAGGCGGGGCGCCACTCCCCGCCGATGTACATCGCGTCGTGGGCCTTCATCCGCTGTCTCCTCACGTTGCCGTCCGGACGTTACCGACCGGTTCGCCGTCGCGACCCAAACTAGCGCTGTTAGTTTTCTGGCGCCAGGGCCGACGGGAGTGCCCCGGGTCTCAGTTCCCCGCCGATCGTGCCGCCCCGACGCGCACCCTGTCCACGGCCACCGCGCACAGCCGTACGCCACCGGAACTGGCGGAAGCCTCCTTGCCGAGCCGCGCCTTGCCTTCCCAGCCCCGACACCGCCGACCGCCAGTACGCCGAGCTCATCGGTACCGGTACCCATCACCTGGCACGCGCGGTGCCCTGCTTAGCCGTCGGCGGTACGAGGAGGGGGCGGTGGCCGCGCGGGAAGTGGCCGACGCGGCCCAGGCGGGACCGGTGCGGGCTGCTCGCCAGGGCGCGGGCCGCCCGGGCGACCTCGCTAGGGGTCGCGGGCCGCCCGGGCGACTTCGCTGGGGGTCGCGGGCCGGTTCGGGCAGGCGGACCGGGCGGTGCGGCACGCGGAGGCGTACGGCGATCGGCCGGGGAGCGGGAGGCGGCGGAGGGTTTCGGCCGGGCGGCCGCCCTGGCGGAGGAACTGCCGTACCCGGCGGGCGCCCGCCGGGTAGCGGGGGCCCGCCGGGTGGCGGGGGCCCGCCGGGTGGCGGGGGCCCGCGTGAGCGGGGAGGGCGGCCTACGGAGGTAGGTGGCGGACGGAGCAGGACCGGACGGCTGACGTGGGAGCGCGACGGACGCGGCTGGGGCCCGTCGGCCGGATCGTCAGATCGTCCGGTCGATGTCGGTGAGGTGGGCGAAGACGACGATGTTCGACTCGTAACCCTTGCTCTTGTCGAAGGCTCCGCCGCAGGTGAGCAGCCGGAGTTCGGGCCGTCCTGTGGCCCCGTACACCTCCTTGTCGGGGAAGTCGTCCTTGGCGTACGTCCGGACGCGGTCGACCGTGAAGACGGCGACCCTGCCGTCGGCCCGGGCGACCCGGACGGTGTTGCCCGGACTGAGCGAGTCGAGGTTGAGGAAGACGGCGGGCCCGCTGCGGGTGTCGCGGTGTCCGACGACGACGGCGGTCCCGCGTTCCCCCGGGGTGGCGCCCTTCGCGTACCAGCCGGCGACCCGGGGGTTGTCGACGGGTGGGGTGTCGAGCCGCCCGGCACGGTCGAGGCCGAGGTCGATGACCGGGGCCTCGATGGTGATGGCCGGGACGGCGAGCGTGGTCGGGCGCGAACGGGCCAGCGGCGCGGGGGGCGGCGCCGGCCGGGGTGGTCGGGGCGTGGCCTTCGGGGCTGCCCTCGGCTTCGCCTTGTGGTCGAGGGAGGCCGGGGCACCGGCCGCCGCACCCGCCGCGGCCGAGCCGGGTGTGGCGGCCGGGCCGGGTGCGGCCGGGCCGGCAGCGAGCGGCGGGTCGGCCGGTTCACCGTCCCCGGCCCACCAGGCGCCCCCGGTCACCAGGACGCACGTCACCGTGACGGTCCTGGCGAGCCGGAGGAGTCGCCGTTGCCGGCGCGTGAAGCGGGGCCGGGACGTGGGACGGGACCTACGCGGCGCCATTGTCGCGGCGGCGCGAGCGACGGATCATGACCAGTCCGGCCGTGCCGGCGAGGCCCGCCGCGACGGCCGCACCGATACCGAAGGTCGAGGAGTCCTCGGCGGCGATCGGCGCGCTGCCGCCGCCTCCCGCGCCTACCGGGCCGTGCGGCGGCTTGCCGTGGCCGTTGCCGCCGTTCCCGCCGGGGCCGCCGCCGGGGCCGCCGTTACCGTTGGTGGGCGTCGGCGTCGGCGTCGGGCAGTTGACCCGGAAGACCTTGGACTTCGCCGAGCCGCTCTGGCCCTCCCACGTCCATTCGACCTTGTACATGCCGGACGACAGGCCGGTGATGTCGTCCGTGTGTCCGTCACCATTGCTGTCGACGGCGATGCTGCCGTTCTTCAGCGACGGGTCCTGGTTGCCTGGCTGGCCGGGCTGCTCATAGATGTTCCACTGGATGCTCTGCAGTCCGTCGAAGTTGAAAGCCGCGAAGCGGAAGATGCACCCGACCTGAGGCTCGTTGGCCTGGCTGGTGTCGGAGGTGCCCTGTCGATGGACCTTTACGTCACCGTTGTCACCGGGGGCGGCGAAAGCCGCCGGGGCGCCGGCGAGGGTCACACCGCCGAGCGCCAGGGTGGCGAGCGCCGCGCGGAGAAGAGTGCGGGTGGGGGGAGTCGCCATGAGGGAGGTCCTCCAGTCGTGAGGGAGCACAGTGGACGCGCATTTGCGATAATCCGACTATCTGTCACGACATGGGCACAGAAGGTGACGACTCGACCGTGCCGACCTCCGGCTCCACCCGTCCGGCCCACTCCCCGTCGCCGCACAGGACCGGGGCCGGGTCGGGGCAGCCCGGCTCAGATGATCCCGAAGAGGATTCCCGCCGCCAGCACGACCAGCGAGGTCAGCGCCGCCCACTTCACCGTGAACCGGGTGTGGTCGCCGAACTCCACCTTCGCCATGCCGACGAGGACGTACACGGCCGGCACCAGCGGGCTGGACATGTGCAGGGCCTGACCGACCAGCGACGCCCGCGCGATCTCCAGGGGCGACACGCCGTGGGCGGCGCCGGCCTCCGCGAGGACCGGCAGGACGCCGAAGTAGAAGCCGTCGTTCGACATGAAGTAGGTGAGCGGAAGGCTCAGGACGCCGGTGACCACGGCCATGTGCGGCCCCATGCCCTCGGGGATGGCGCCGACGAGCCAGTCGGCCATGTGCTCGACCATGCCCGTGCCGGTGAGGACGCCCGTGAAGACGGCCGCGGCGAAGACCATGCCCGAGACGTTGAGGACGTTGTCCGCGTGGGCGGCGATCCGGGCCTTCTGCTCGGCCATGTTCGGGTAGTTGACGGTGAGCGCGAGAGCGGCGCCGAGGAGGAACAGGACCGGGATCGGCAGGAGTTCCAGGATCATCGCGGTGAGCAGCACGACGGTGAGGCCGGCGTTGAACCAGTACAGCTTGGGACGGAGGGTCGGGCGGTTCGGGTCGAGCCCCTGGAAGCCCTCGTCGTCAGCCGCTCCCACGCTCTCGCCCACGCTTCCGCCCGCGCCCCCGGCGGCGCACTCGTCGGCGCTACCGGCGGCGCACTCGTCGGCGCTACCGGCGGCGCTCCCGGTGGAGCCGCCGACCGACTTCTGCATCGTGCCCGTGCCCGTGCCCTTGCCCACGCCCACGCCCGTGCCGCCGCCCGCCGCGACCAGCACGGTCTCGGTCTCCGGCCCCAGGGCCTCGTCGAGCGTGAGGTAGCCGATGCGCCTGCGCTCGCGGCGCCCGAGGACGTAGGCGAGGGCGAAGACGAAGAGCAGGCCCATCCCGAGCGCGGGGATCATCGGTACGAAGATGTCGGCGGCGTCCAGCTTCAGCGCGGTCGCGGCGCGGGCCGTGGGGCCGCCCCAGGGCAGGGTGTTCATGACGCCGTTGGCGGTGGCGGCGACACCCGTCATGACGACCAGGCTCATGCCGAGCCGCTTGTAGAGCGGATACATCGCCGAGACGGTGATCATGAAGGTGGTGGAGCCGTCGCCGTCCAGGGAGACGATGGCGGCGAGCACCGCCGTGCCCACGACGACGCGGACCGGGTCGGCCTTGCAGAAGCGCAGGATGGCCCGGACGATCGGGTCGAAGAGACCGACGTCGATCATGACGCCGAAGTAGACGATCGCGAACATCAGCATCGCGGCGGTCGGCGCCAGCTTGCCGACCCCCTCGATGACGTAGTCGCCGAGCTGGGCCCCCTGCCCCACCGCGACGCAGAACAGCGCGGGGATCAGCACGAGCGCCGCGATCGGCGACATCTTCTTCATCATGATCAGGACCAGGAAGGTCGCGATCATGGCGAAGCCGAGGACGGTCAGCATGGAGGACACCTCACGTTCACCCTTGAACTGCCGCCGAGCGGCGGTCCGGATGACGGTAGGTGTCCTCTTCTGCCGTTAACAAGACGTTGCTGCGTGAGCAATACGAGCAAAACCCCAGGTCACAACGGGGTGGGTGCCACATCGACGGGGAAGCCGTTGAGGACGGCCGTGCCGGAGAGGGGGTCGATCCGGGAGCCGTCGAGGAGCTGGTTGACGTTGACGCCGGGGCGCGCGGACGCGACGGCGAGCCGGGTGCCGGGCCGGTCGTGGCCCCAGCCGTGCGGGAGGCTCACCACTCCGGGGCGCACCCCGTCGGTGACCTCCACGGGCACGTCGAGCGCGCCGCCCTCGCCGGTGACCCTGGCGACGTCGCCGTCGACGAGCCGCAGCCGGTCCGCGTCCTCGGGGTGGACCTGGAGGGTGCAGCGGTTGGAGCCGCCGCCCAGGGCGGGGGTGTTGTGCAGCCAGCTGTTGTTGGAGCGCAGGTGCCTGCGGCCGACGAGCTGGAGAGTGCCCGGGGCCGGTACGGCGTGCAGCGCGGCGCGCAGCCGGGGCAGGTCGGCGGCGAGGGGCGCGGGAAGGAGTTCGATCCGGCCGCTGCGGGTCCTGAGGACCTGCGGGAGGCGCGGCTTGAGCGGGCCGAGGTCGATGCCGTGCGGGTGTGCCCGCAGTTCGTCGAGGGTGAGTCCGTACGGGCCGAGGCGCAGCATCAGGTCGAGCCGGCGCTCGGGTCCGGTGGTTCCGGTGAGCCGGCCGGCGAACTCCTTGGGGTCCGCGCCGTAGGCCGGTGAGTGTTCCTGGGTGACGGCCTTGGCGAGGGTGGTCTCGACGGCGAGCTCGTCGACGGCGGAGGGCGGGGCGCCGTGCATGCCCGAGACGGCGAGGATCAGCCGGGCGTGGATCTCGCACTCGTCCATGCCGTCCGCTGCGAGTGGGAGGGCCGCCGGGGTGTAGCGGACCTGGTCCCGGACGGCGAAGCCGTTGAAGGCGAAGTCGAAGTGGGCGCTCCGGGAGGGGGGCGGCGGGGGCAGGAGGACGTCGGCGTGGCGGGTGGTCTCGTTGAGGTACGGGTCGACGGCGACCATGAGGTCGAGGGAGCCGAGGGCCGCGTCGAGCCGCCGGCCGTCGGGGGCGGAGAGGACGGGGTTGGACGCGACGGTGATGAGGGCCCGGATGCGGCCCTCCCCCGGAGTCTCGATCTCCTCGGCGAGGGCGACGAGTGGCAGCTCCCCCTTGATCTCGGGGTGGTGCGAGACCCGGCTGTGGCGGCGGCCGAGGGCGAAGCCCCTGCCGGGGCCCGCCGGGCGGGGGGCGGGTGCGGTGGCGGAGAGCGGGAAGAGCGCGCCCCCGGGCCGGTCGAGGTTGCCGGTGAGGACGTTGAGGACGTCGACGAGCCAGTTGCCGAGGGTGCCGTACTCCACGGTGGAGCTGCCCATGCGTCCGTAGACGGCCGCGGAGGGGGCCGCGGCCAGTTCGCGGGCGAGGGTGCGGACGGTGTCGGCGTCCACGTCGCAGGCGGCGGCGACGGCCTCGGGGCTGAACTCCGCGACCGCGGCCCGTACCTCCTCGACGCCTTCGACCTGGGCGGCGAGCGGTCCGAGGTCGGTGAGGCCCTCCTCGAAGAGGGTGTGGACGAGGGCGGCGAGGAGGAGCGCGTCGGCTCCGGGGCGGATGGCGACGTGGCGGTCGGCGAGGCGTGCGGTACGGGTGCGCCGGGGGTCGACGACGGTGAGGGTGCCGCCGCGCCGCCGGAGCGCCTTGAGCCGGCCGGGGAAGTCGGGGGCGGTGCACAGGCTGCCGTTGGAGTCCAGCGGGTTGGCGCCGAGGATCAGGAGGTGGTGGGTGCGGTCGAGGTCCGGGACGGGCACGGCGAAGGGGTCTCCGAACAGCAGGCCGCTGGAGACGTGCTTGGGCATCTGGTCGAGCGTGGACGCGGTGAAGAGGTTCCGCGTGCGCAGGGCGCCGATGAGGAGGGGCGGATAGAGGGCGCCGGCCATCGTGTGCACGTTGGGGTTGCCGAGGACGATACCCACGGAGTCGGGCCCGTACTCCTCGATCAGCGGCCGGATCCGGGCGGCGATGGTGTCGAACGCCTCCTCCCAGGTGGCCTCCTGGAGGAGGCCGCCCTTCCGCACCAAGGGTCCGCGCAGCCGGTCCGGATCGGCGTCGACCTCCGGAAAGGCGGCGCCCTTGGGGCAGATGAACCCCTGGCTGAAGACGTCGTCCCGGTCGCCGCGGGCCCCGGTGACCCGGGGCCCGTCGAGCGTCAGGGTCAGTCCGCAGGTCGCTTCGCAGAGGGGGCAGATGCGCGGGGCGGTGGACATGGCGTCTCCCGGGAGGCCGACGGTCGGGGCCGGGGCATCGGCCCGCCGTGAGCATACCGACCGGTAGGCATGGCCGGGAGGGTCACGACGGGACGGGTTCGGCGGGGCCGGTCACGACAGGGAGGGCGCGAGATAGGCGTGAAGGAGCTCCCGCGTCTCGTCGATGACGGCGGGATCGCCTTCGGGGTCGGTGCGGAAGGCGAGCCTGACCAGGGTGTCGGCGGTCTCGACACCGACGCGGACCTTGCGGCGCAGCGTCTCGTCGGCGGGGCGGCCGAGGTGGGCCGCGAGCAGGTCGCAGATCCGCTCGGCGACCAGGGCGTTGGGGTCCTCGCCGGTCTCCTCGGTGGAGGGCACACCGAAGTCGACGAGGGCGAAGCCGGGGACGGTCCGCTTCATGGTGATGAACTCGTCGAGGACACCGTCGATGGCGGCGTGGGGGTCGGGCTCCGCGGTGGCGTCGAGGTGGGCGGAGATCCGCTCGGCGTACCGGTCGAGGTTGCGGTGGGCGAGCGCCGCGACCATGGCCCGCTTGTTGTCGAAGAAGCGGTAGACGGAGCCGATGGGGACGCCGGCGCGGGCGGCGACGGCGCGGGTGCTCAGCTGCTCGTAGCCGGTCTCGTCGAGGAGTTCGGCGCAGGTGTCGAGGATCCGGGCGAGCCGCTCGGCGCTCCGCTGCTGCACGGGGGTGCGGCGGAGCCGCTGTGTGGTGTTCGGGCTGGTCTGGGGCACGAGGACCATGATGCCGCGCCCCCGGCTCGTCCGTGCGGGAGCGGGTCCCACCGACACCACGGGCGCTTCCGCGCCCCACCACCGCCAAGGGCGCCCCTCATGACGAGGAGCGCCCCACCCGTGGGTGCCCTTCTGTGGCACGTCAGGGATCTTCGTGGCGTCCGTGGCACCTGTGAGCCCTGTGCTGCCTGTGAGCCCTGTGACGCCTCAGTCCGCGAGATCCGGCCAGACGTTGAAGTCCCCGTCGTCGACGACGTCCTCGCCGAGGCCGAGCTCGTCCCCCAGCGCGAGGTACCGCTCGTACCTGGCCTCGCCGATCGGTACGAAGTACCCCTTCAGAGCCCTGAGCAGCAGCCGGAACGCGAGGTCCGGATCGACGTCCACGGCCAGCAGCAGGGCGGGTACGACACCGTCGAGCGGGCTGTAGGCATGACGGGCCGTGGCCTCCTCCAGGGCGGGTCCGACCGATCCGACCTCGGCGGCGACCGCCTCCTTCGCCTTGTCGTCCGCCGCCGACGAGGCGGCAGGGACGAAGAAGGGGTCGTCGGACCGGATCCTGTCGGTGCAGACGTCCGCGATCCGGCGCAACCACACCCGGCCGTCGATACCGAGGCGTTCCAGGTCGAACTCCCGGAACGTCCCCGCCAGCCACAGGATCTCGACGTCCCGGCCGGACAGAGGTGAGTCCAGGAGGGCAAGACAGTCCCGCAGGAGCTGGTGGGCGAACGCCCCGTCGTACCGGTCAGCGACGCTTCCGACGACGTCCAGGCCGGCGGTCTCGCTGTCGACCGCTGGGTAGCGGATCCACTTGATCAGCCCGCTGAGCCCGATGTCGACTCCGAGGTGCCGGTGTGGCTGTGCCATGTTTCCTTCTCCTGTCCCTTCCTGTCCTTCTCCTGCCTTCCTGCCTGTCCTTCCTACTTCGGGTAGGCGGTGTAGACCACGAAGTTGTTCGGGACATTGAGGTCCGGATCCCCGTCGTGGGCCTTGCCCCGGACCGCCTTGATCTTGACCACTACCGTGTTCCCCGCATCCACCGGCGCCGAGGCTCCGTCACGGTAGATCTTGCCCAGCGAGCCCTCGCCGCGCAGCTGCCATTCGAAGGGGAAGACGTCGTAGCGGGGATCGAAGATCTGCGACTTCGGCAGATTGCGCTGTTCGTTGATCCACTTCGTGAGCTTCGCCAGGTTCTTCGGGCTGCGCTGCACCCACTGCTGGAAGGCCTCGTTGACGGCGCGCATCGCCGTGTCCTGATCGTTCCAGACCGACGCGATGCCGTCCCTTCGGGCCTTCGCCCACGCCGCCTGCTCGTCGAGGACGTGATCGCGCAGGGTGTGAGCGCCGTTCACGCCCTCGTCCGCGATGATGTTCAGGCAGTTGTGGACGAGCACGTCCTGCGGACGCGTGCCCGTGGTGCGCACGAAGAAGGTGTGCGGACCGTCGACCGTGAGGTCGTAGACCGTCGCCGGCGTCAGGCCCGTGCGGTCGTCGAGGGCGGTCACCGCCCGGACAAGGCCGTCCGGAGTCCGCAGACGGTCACCGACGCGCAGTTCGGAGACGGTTCGCCAGCCGCGGTCGGCCACGAAGAACTTGTGGCCGGCGGTGCTGGTCAGCTTCCCGCCGTCGGCGAGGGTGAGGTCCACCAGCCGCTCGGTGTCGTGCCGGAAGGTGGCGGTGACCTTCTGGGTCCGCAGCTCCCCGGAATCGGGGTCGGCGGCCTTCACCAGGTCCCCGATCGCCACCTGGCTGATGGGCCGGTGCGTGCCGTCCGCCATCAGCACCGGTGTGTGTCCCGGGAAGCTGTTGCGCACGCAGGAGGTGAAGAGATCCTCGTAGACGTTCACCTGCTGCGTGATCTTGGCGAGGGTCGCGGGGTCCAGGCCGTCGAGGACCCTGAGGGCCCGGTACGCGTCGGCGACGCCGATGCCCGTCTTCATCGCGGCGTGGAGGGCGGTGATCGCCTCGCCGACCTTGACGAACGCCTTGCCCGGGATGAAGTTGCTCGCTGCCCACGCGCAGCCGCCGGCGCTGCCCTTCCAGCAGTCGATGAAGTCATCGAGCAGGGCGGCCTTGAGGACCTTGTAGACGAGGGTCTCCTGGATGAGGTCCCACTTGCTGAAGTACCGCGTGACCTCCTTCTTCAGACCCGTGAACGTCTGGCGGTCGATCAGCATGGTGTCGATGGCCGGGCAGCCGGAGGCCGTGGCCGGCATCGCGGGGTCGGTGCACAGGAAGAACTCGACGTCGGCGTCGAACGTCACGTCGAACGTCACGGTGCAGCCGGTCCAGCCGGGTTCGAGGACGCAGGGGTTCTTGTCGACGGCGTTGGTGACCTTGACGCTGTCCTCGTCGACGACGAAGAACGTGCCGCCGATCCCGCCCGTGCCCGCGCCGTCCGTGATCTGCTGGTTGGCCTGCTTCCGGGCCGCGGAGTCGGCCGCCTGCTGCGCCTCCTTGGCGTACCGCAGCGCGTCCTTGGCCGCTTCCTCGGCCTGGGTCGCGGCGGCGTCGGCGCGGTTGGCCGCCGCTCGGGCCTCCGTCGCCGCCCGCTCGGCCGCGGCCGCGGCGTCGCGGGCGCCCTGGGCGTCCAGGGCGGCCTGGTCGGCGGACTCGCGAGCGGACTTGGCGTGCCCCTCGGCGCGCCCTGCCGCCTTGTCGGCGGCCTCGGCGTCCACGCCGGCCTGGCGGTCCCACTCGACCGTACGGGCCAGGGACTCGGCCGCCTTGGCCGCGGCCCGGGCGGCGTCGGCCGCGTAGCCGAGGGCCTCCTTGGCGTAGCCGCGCGCGTCGGCCGCGTGGGCGGCGGCATTGGCGGCGTGCACGTAGGCCTGCTTGGCCTCGCCGCTGGCCGCGTCCGCGATGGCCTGGGCGGCGGCCGCCTCGTCCTTCGCGTTCGCGGCGTGGGTGTCGGCGACGGCCTTCTGCTGCTCGGCGATGGTCTTCGACGCCTGGCCGGTCAGGACGACGAGGCCGGCGGCCGAGTCGGTCGTGACGTAGGGGGAGCCGAGCTGGATGGCGTCGTTGGCGGGCTGGGCGACCTGCGCGGCCGAGTTCCCCGCGTCGACCGCGGCCTGGGCCGTGACGTGGGCGAATCCGGCGGCCTTGGCGGCGGCGGCCAGGGCCTTGCCGGCCTCCTTGTTCGCCTCGTCCGCGTGGGTCTTGGCCTCCTTGGCCTTGGCCTCCGCCTCGTCGGCGAGCTGCAGCGCGGTCTTCGCCGCGTCGGCGGCACGCTTCGAGGCCTCCAGGGCGTCGGCCACGGCGCTGGTCGCGGTGGCCACGGCGGCCTCGGACCGGAGCTTGGCGGCGTGGGCCGCGTCCGAGTCGGCGCGGGCGCGGCTCGCGGCGGCCTCGGCACGGGTGGCGGCGGCGTCCGCGTCCGCGGCGGCCTCCGTCGCCGCGTCGGCCTCGCCGCGGGCCCGGCCTGCCGCCGCCTCCGCGTTGTCCGCGTGCGTGTCAGCGGCGTTCGCGGCCTCCCGGGACGCCTGCGCGGCCTCGTCCGACTCATGGGCCTGGGCGAAGGCCTCCTTGGCATCGGCCTTGGCACGGGCGGCGTCGGCCTTCTGCTCTGCGGCCCAGGCGTCGTCCCGCAGGTCGCGGGCCTTGTCCTTGGCCTTCACCGCGTCGTTCTTCTTCTGGACCGCGGTGGATTCGGCGGACTCGGCGAGCTTCTTGGCGTCCTGCGCCTTCACCGCCTCCGCCTCGGCGTTCTTGCGGTGCTGGGCCGCCTCGCCCTGCTTGGCGACGGCGGTCAGCTTCTCCTTCTCGGCGGTCTTCTCCTCCGCCTCCGCCGACAGCCTGCGCGCGTGGGCGTCGGCCGCGGCGGCCTTCGCGTCGGCCTCCGCCTTCAGCGCGACGGCGAGCTTGGCCTCGGCGGTCTCCTTCTCCTTCTTGGCCGTGTCCCGCTGGAACTTGGCCCCGTCCGCGGCGGCCTTGGCCTGGAGCTCGGCGGCGCGGGCCGCCTCCTTGCGGAACTCGGCCTTCGACAGGGAGGCCTGGGCGAGCGCGCGCTGGGCGATGGTCTCGCTGTCCGCGGCGGCGGCCCTGGTGGCGGCCTCGGCGGTCTCGCCGGCCTTCACCATCGCGTTGAGCGCGGCGGAGATGCCCTTGGTGACCTGGGCCTTCTGCAGACCCACGAGCATGCCGCGGCCGCGCGGAACGCCCTGCGAGTCGGCGATGCCGTACGCGGCCTGCTCGGCGGCGTCGGAGGCGGCCACGGCCGCCGCGACGTTGGCGGCCTGCTGCTTGATGACGAGCAGCTGCGCCTTGGCGCCCGCGCGGGCGTCCGTGACGCCCTTCGTGGCCTGGTCGAAGTGGGCCTTGGGCTGCACCTCGCCCTTGTTGCCGGAGGGCTTGACGGTGAGCTGCTGCGGGCCGGTGCTGTTGCAGGTGGCGAGCAGCGCGTCCTTGCCGAGGTCGTACGTCGGGAAGTTCAGGCACTTGCCCGAGCCGACGCCCTTCAGCGCGGTGGTGGCGCGGGGGGTGTAGGCCCACGTCTGCGCCGGGGAGCTGTTGCACGTGTAGAGCTGGATCTTCGTGCCGACGGCGGTGCCGCCACCCGCGACGTCGAGGCAGGTCATGGACTTGACGTTGCGCAGGTGCAGGCCGTGGTCGTCGCCCTCCATCCGCCACTTCTGTCCGGCCCCGCCGTTGCAGGTGTAGACCTGGACGGGGGTGCCGTTGGCGGTTCCGCCGCCCTGGGACTCCAGACACTTGCCCGGTGCGGCCTTCAGCTCGATCGTCGACTCGGCGTCACCGATCCAGCCGACGCCGCCCGCGGACCAGTAGTCCTGCCAGCGGGTGAGGTGGTCGGCGACCCACGAGTGGCCGAGCATCTGGCCGAGCGCCCGCGAGCCGGTGGCGAGTGCCCTGGTGGCGTTCGCGTTCGCGTTGAGGACCTTGTTCCGCTGGGCGGCCTGGGCGGCGATCTCCTGCTGCCACTCGGCGGCGGCCGTGTCGGCGATGGGGCCCAGGACCTTGCTCGGGTCGATCGCGTCGCGCCAGGCACAGGTCGAGTACCGGGTCTTCATGTCCTCGACGGCGATGCGGAACTCCGGAGTCCCCGGGGCGGGAGCCGTCCGGGGGAAGCCGCCGGCGGCGAGGAAGAGCCGGGCGTTGTCGGCGCCCGTGGGCTCGAAGGTGGCTTCCTTCAGCCACTTGAAGCCCTCGTGCTCGGCTCCGTCGCGGTACCAGTCGGTGCTGGTCTGCGAGTTGGGAGGGGTGCCGTAGAGAGGGGTGCCGAGGTCGGTGACGGCCTTGCGGGTCTTCTCGTCGGCCTTCGGCGTGGGGTCGACGTAGAAGTCGCCCTCGTCCTTCCAGTAACGGTCGGCGATCCACTTGGTCAGGCCGGTCTGGGTGTGGAAGTCCTCGCCCTCGCTGACGCCGGGCGGCCAGTGGAAGGTGGTGTCGTTGATGCCTGCCGGAGTGGTCAGCCCGTACACGGGCTTCTTCCACGTCTCGCGGAGGCCGTAGATGTCCGCCAGCTCCTTGTCGGCGGCGGCCTTGTCCTTCTCGAATGCCGTGGCGAGCGGCGTGTCCTCCCAGTACTTGCGGTCGGCCGCGGTGTGGAGGCCCTCGGGCGGCAGGTCGAGCCCGCCCTTGGCGACGGCTCCCATGGCGGGTCCGCCCATGCGCAGGACCTCGGCCATCAGGCACTGGTCCTGCCGCAGTTCCTCGGCGGCCGTCTCGTCGTACCAGTCGTAGTCGTTGCCGACCGTGGCCATGCGCGGGGCGGCGGTGCCGGGCTGGACGGCCAGGCCGCCGAGCACGGCGAGGCCGACCACGGAGGTGGTGAGAGGGGTGAGGATCGCGGACAACCGTGATCCGGGTATGAGCATTCCTGGTCTGAAACGCAAGAGTGGATCCTTCGTGTGGAGCGAGGACGGTGGGGACGTCCTGCAAGGGAGGCCGGAACTCCGCACGCGGATCACGCGGGCGCGACAGCTCGGCGTCCCGGTCTTCCGGGTACGCCGAGCCGGCGTCGCGGCATGGCGGTTCCATCCTCCCCGTGGCGGCACTGTCCCCCCGGCCGCCGGTGATGTGCGCGCCGTCGTGGAGTGGTCAGGCTCCGCCGGGCGCGCGGTGATCACCATAGCCTCACGCCAACCCCCTTGTTCAAGAGGGTTACTGATGGTTCTTCGAGGTCGGAGGTCAGGCGATGAGCAGGCCGATGCCGCCGAGGGTGTACGCGATCATCAGCAGGAACAGCGGCAGTTGGCCCGCGATGGCCCGGGCCGGCGGGAAGAGTCGCACGGAGCGGTCGTGGGCGGCGACGACACCGAGGACGTGACCGGTGACGATCGCGGCGACCTGGAGGGTCGCGAGGCCTCCGGGACCCAGTGGCGGGGCGGGCGAGAGGGCGTTGTCAGTGCCCGCTGCCATGATGACCGTACGTGTCCCTTCGGTGACGAAGAGCGAGAAGTAGTGGGCGACGAGGTAGCCGAGGGCGATGGGCAGGAGGGAGTGGGCGAAGGAGGTGAGGGGTGTGGTGAGGGACCGGTCCATGAGGCGGAGGGCGCCCGCGCAGAGGCCGTAGAAGGCGGCGGCGAGGGCGACGACGGCGAGGAGACCGAGCGTGGCGGTGACGGTGGGGTCGAGGGAGGACGTCTGGAGGGTGGTGATCCAGCGGGGGTTGTCGGAGAGGCCGTCGTAGGCGGTGGAGCCGAGGAGGACGCAGACGGTGGCGACGAGACCGGGGGTCTGCGGGGTGGAGTCGAGGCCGTGGAAGGGGGAGCGCAGGACCAGGCGGCCGTCGGCGCGGCGGCCGAGGGGTGAGAGGCGGGCGAGGAGGGAGGAGTAGACCTCGAAGGGGTCGGCATGGGCGAACCAGCGGTCGCCGTAGCGGGCGGCGCCGAGGAGCTGGACGCCGGCGTGGACGGCGAGGGCGATGAGGAGGGTGCCGGTGGAGGTGTTGTCGGGGGCGACGAGTTCGAGCCAGGTGAAGAGGAGGAGCCCGGCTGCGGCGGGGCGGATGCCGACGGCGGCGGGCACCGGGCGCGGGTTCCGTGGCGGGCGAAGGGCGTGCAGGGGGCGGAGCGGGTTGAGGAGGCGCCAGACGGGGCCGAGGAGGAGGGAGGCAGGGACGAGTCCGACCCAGAGGAGGACGTAGAGGGCGCCGGGCGCGGGGTTGCGGTCCGGATCGTCGGGGCCGAGGAGGAGGTGGGCGAGGAACAGCAGGGCGACGGCGGCGCCCAGGAGTCGGAGGGTGGTGCGGGTGGCCGGCGCGTCGGCCACCCGCTGGACGGTGGCGGGGAGGGGGCGCCCGGCCAGATCGCCGCGGAAGCAGGAGGTGGACCAGAGCAACCCGAGGGCGAGGAAGGAGACGAGGAGTGCGGTGAAGGCGCCGGCGTAGGCGTAGAAGGGCGAGAGGGGGAGGTCGTGCCGGGAGCCGACGCCGTGGGCGAGCGGGACGCCGGTCACCGGACGACGAGTTGGGTCAGGAGGAGTCCGGACTCGTGGGTCTCGACCTCGAAGAGACCCGTCCGGTCGGCGGTGAGGGTGAGGGCGGCGGGGACGCCGGGAGAGAGGGGGACTTCACGGTCGTAGCCGTGTACGTGGACGGTGTCGGCACGGTCGCCGGTGACGCGGAGGGTGAGGCGCTCACCCTTCTTCAACTCGATGCGGGAAGGGGGTGGTTCGACGGTCTTGCCGGCGATGGTGAGGGTGACGGTCCGGCCCGTCTCGGTCGGGCGGGGGCTCGGCGGCGCGGTGGTGGCGGGGGCCGGGGCGGTCGCCGTGTCGGACGGTCGGGGGCTAGGCGGGGCCGCGGGGGCGCCGTCCAGGCGCACGGTGGCCTGGACGGGTGCGCCGGCGACGGCCCAGACCGTGTGGTCGTCTGCGTGGAGGCGGACGGTCAGGGTGCGCGCCCCGGGCGGTACGTGTCCCCAGTCGCCGTACAGGCGGGCGGTCTCCCGGCCGTCGGTCAGCAGTCGGGCGTGGCCGCGGCCGGGGAGGGCAGCGCCGCCGGTGCTGTCCGGGGTGAAGCGGAACCTCTCCACTGTGAGGTGGATGTTCCAGCCGCCCTCCGTATCGGGCCTGGCCTCGACCCGGACGGTGGGCGCCGTCGCCGCGGGGACCTCCCGCAGCCGGTGGCCGGACTCGTCGCGGGCCGGGAGGAGGGTGCCGCTGCTCCCGGACGCCTCCTCGTGGGTGGTGCCGGGTTTGTGGTGGGTGGTGGCCGGGCCGCCGCAGCCCGCGAGGGGCAGTGCGGCGGCCAGGACGAGCACCAGGGAGAGGAGGGGCGTCGCCGCCCCGCGCGGGTGCGTCGCGCGTGTCACGCCGCCCCCTCCTCGTGCGGCCGGGCCTCGGCGGACGCCGAGGTGGGCGCGGAGGCGGACGCCGAGGTGGGCGCCGAGGTGGGCGCCGAGGTGGGCTCGGAGGCGGACGCCGAGGTGGACGCCGGCGTGGGAGCGGCCTCACCGGCGGGGGTGAGCTCCGGCTCGCCTGGTTCGGGGGCTGTGGCGGGGGCGGAGTCGGTGCCGGGGGTGGGAACGGGGGTGGGGGTGGTCGGCGGGGTGCGGGTGCCTGCCGCGATCACCGCCCAGAGGACCCAGACGACGCCGAGGAGCAGCCGGAACCAGGCGGGGCTGAGGGGGATGCCCGGGACCATCAGGACCGCCTTGTCGAAGGCGTCGAGCAGGGTGAGGGCGCCGAGCGCGACCGTGGTCCAGGCGAAGACGGGGCGGGTGGGCCGCAGGGCGAGGCCGACGAGGGTCCACCACGCGCCCATGAGGAGCAGCGCGAGGGCCGGTACGGCGGTCGGGGTGAGGGCGAGGGTCGAGCCGACCACGTCGAGGGTCAGGCCCACGAGGCCGGCGAGGGTGGCCAGGCCCGCGAGCCGGTGGCCGCGCAGGCGGCGCCACCACAGGGCGGTGCCGGTCAGGGCGAGGACGAGGGCGCTGCCGAGGGCGAGCTGGGTCTCGACGCGCTGGAGGCCGCGGGCGCCGTACCAGTCGCAGCCGGCCGGGAGGCGGCGGGCCTGGACGTTGTAGTCGGCGCAGACGAGGAGCTGGGCGAGCTTGACGGGTTCGCCGACGAGGCGGTCGGTGTCGCCGGAGACGTCGCCGCGGCGTTCCCCGCAGCCGGGCAGGGCGCCGGGGCTGGCGGCGCCGGCGTCGCTCTGCCAGCAGTTGCCGCTGCCCTGGCCGTCCCACCAGACGTCGGTGCGGTTGGGGCGGGAGTTGCCGGCCCTGTCGACGCCGAGGTGGTTGCCGGCGTAGCGGTTGTGGTGGGAGGTGTCGAACTGCTTGGCCCAAGCGGACTCGCCGCGGATGAAGGCGGGCACGGCGTTCAGGTAGAAGGCGGCGCGCTGGTGGCCGTACACCCAGTTGTCCTCGTAGAGGTTCCAGTTGCCTCCTGCGGTGATGATGCCGGTGCCGGGCGGCATGGAGATCTGGGGGCAGACGACGCCCCGTTCGTAGCCGCGCTCGACGGGCGGCTTGGCGCAGGTGCCGTCGGCGACGTACGGGTAGTAGTTCTGGTTGTTGTCGTGGATCAGGTTGCGTTCGAAGCGGGCGTGGTTCTGGGGAAGTCCGGGGTGGCCGGGGAAGGCGGAGTCCATGGAGGCGCCGCCCATGTTGTGGTCGAACTCGTTGTCGTGGACCCAGACCGAGTCTCCGGCGGTGCCGGAGTAGCCGACCATGTTGTGGTGGCTGCGGCAGCCGGTGATCTCGATGGAGTAGCGGGGCACGTCGTAGCCGCGGCCGTCGTTGATGTTCGAGGCCGAGCCGGGGTAGATGCCGGAGTCGCCGTTTCCGTAGGACTCGCAGTTCTTGTAGAGGCCGTGGTCGGAGGCGAAGGTCAGGAAGCCGTACTCGTCGTTCCAGCGGGTGAGGACGTCGTCGATGACGAAGCCGTCGGCGGCGAGCACGTACAGCGAGTTGAAGGTGGTGCGCTGGGCGGTGAAGTTGCGGAAGTAGACGCCGTCGGACTGGTCCGCCCGGATGCCGTTGAGCTTCTGGTACTTGGCGTCGAAGACGACGTCGAGGCGGGAGGCGCCGGTGCCCTCGATCTGGAGGTTCTTCTTGCCGAGGATCGCGACCAGGTTCTGGTTGTGCGGGCACTGCCGCTGCTGCTCGTAGCTGAGGATCTGGTAGCCGAAGGAGGAGTTCGGCGCCTTGAGCGCGGCGCATGCGCCGGTGGGCTTGGGCAGTGAGGGCTCTTCCTCGTAGAGGCCGGGGAGGACCGCGATCGTCATCCCGGGCCGGTCGACGGCGTCGACGGCCTCCTGGAGGTGGCGGTAGCCCTCGCGCGCGCAGCGGTCGAGGAGGGCGAGGTTGCGGGCCTTGACCGGGGCCGGGAAGGCGGATATCCGGCGCGCGAAGTCGGCGCGGTCGGTCTTGCAGACGAGGAGGTCGGGTTCGCCCGAGCGGGGCTGCGGGACGGTGCCGGAGCCGTCGGGGAAGGTGACGGGCCGCTCCTCGTGGGCCTGGGCCCCGGGGGCGGTGAGCAGGGCTCCGGCGAGGGCCGCGAGCACGACCGAGAAGGCGAGGACGATTCTTCGGGTCCAGGACATGCGCGTGAGAGTAGAGCATTGTTCATCTTTCCTGACCCCCTCGTGCGGCACCAATCCGGAACGGCTCCCGCCACGCCCCCGTTGACGGGAGCGCCGCGGAATCCTACGGTCATCCATAGGATTCCCTTGCGGGCTCAGGACAGGAGCGGGCGATGACCACGGAGCAGGCCAGGAAGACGGCCGAGGCGCTCACCTACAGCACCGGTTTCGGCAACGAGCACAGCTCGGAGGCGGTACCCGGCGCACTGCCGCACGGCCGTAACTCGCCGCAGCGCGCACCCCTCGGCCTCTATGCCGAGCAGCTCAGCGGCAGCGCGTTCACCGAGCCGCGGGCGCACAACCGCCGCTCCTGGCTCTACCGGATCCGCCCCTCGGCCGCGCACCCGCCGTTCACCCGGATCGACGACGGCACGCTGCGCGGGGCCCCCTTCACCGAGACGGTGCCGGACCCGAACCGGCTCCGCTGGAACCCGCTGCCCGAGCCCGCCCCCGGCACGGACTGGCTCGCCGGTCTGTGGACCCTCGGCGGCAACGGCGACGTGACCCAGCGCACCGGCATGGCCGTGCACCTCTACCACGCCAACGCCTCCATGGAGCGGGTCTTCGGCGACTCCGACGGCGAGCTGCTGATCGTCCCCGAGCGCGGCGGCCTGCTGCTCCACACGGAGCTGGGCCTGCTCGCCGCCCACCCCGGCGAGGTCGTGCTGATCCCCCGCGGCGTCCGCTTCCGCGTGGAGCTGCTGGACGCTGCGTCCGACGGCGGGCAGAGCCCGACCGCCCGGGGCTACGTCTGCGAGAACTACGGGGCGCCCTTCCAGCTCCCCGACCTCGGCCCGATCGGCGCCAACGGCCTGGCGAACGCCCGCGACTTCCGGGCCCCCGTCGCCGCCTACGAGGACGTCGAGGGTCCGGTCGAGGTGGTCAACAAGTACTGCGGCCACCTCTGGTCGGCGACCTACGGCCACTCCCCCCTGGACGTCGTCGCCTGGCACGGCAACCACACCCCGTACGTCTACGACCTGCGCCGTTTCAACGTCATCGGGACGATCTCCTACGACCACCCCGACCCGTCGATCTTCACGGTCCTCACCGCGCCCTCCGACACCCCGGGGCTCGCGGGCGTCGACTTCGTCGTCTTCGCCCCGCGCTGGCTCGTCGGCGAGGACACCTTCCGGCCGCCGTACTTCCACCGCAACGTGATGAGCGAGTACATGGGCCTGATCGAGGGCGCCTACGACGCGAAGGCGGAGGGCTTCGTGCCGGGCGGCGGCTCGCTGCACAACATGATGTCCGCGCACGGCCCCGACCGGGAGACCTTCGACAAGGCCAGCGCGGCGGAGCTGAAGCCGCAGCGGATCGACGACGGCCTCGCCTTCATGTTCGAGACCCGCTGGCCGGTGACCGCGACCCCGCAGGCCGCGAACGCCGACCATCTGCAGAAGGGGTACGACGACGTATGGCAGGGTCTTGAGCGCCACTTCCGGCCGTAGTGTCCCGGCCGTAAGCCCGTAGCCGTCGTACGGAGAACACGTGACCGCCTTCGCCCCCGACTCGCTGGTCCTGAACCGCAAGCTGCCGCTCTGGTATCAGGTCTCGCAGTCGCTGCGCGCCTCGATACTGGGCCGCACGCCCGACGCCTCGCTGCGGCTGCCCACCGAGGAGCAGCTCGCGGCCCACTACGGCGTGAGCGTGCTGACCATGCGCCAGGCCCTCAAGGAGCTGGAGGAGGAGGGCCTGATCAGCCGGCACCGGCGGCGCGGCACCTTCATCGAGCCGGGTGCCCGCCGCTCCACCCCGCGCCGGCTGCTCGGCTCGATCGACGCGATCGTGGCCCAGCAGTCGGGCGAGCGGACGACGGTCCTCGGGCACGGCGCGGAGCCGGTGCCGGGCGAGCTCGCCGAGTACTTCCCCGACGTGCCGGAGGTCGTGGCGTACCGGCGACTGCGCCGCGACGGGGAGAGCGGCGAGCCGACCAACTGGGCGGAGAACGCGGTGCTCCCCGAGCTCGCCGCCGCGATCGACCCGGCCGATCTGGTCCGCTGGCCGATGACGAAGGTGCTGCGGGACGTGGTCGGGGTGCGGATCAGCCGCATCACGGACACGGTCGAGGCCCGCCTCGCCGACCCGGAGACGGCGGGCCTGCTCCAGGTCCCGCTGCTCTCTCCGATCCTCCACTACACGGGTGTGACGTACGACGAGGACGGCAGGGTCGTCGACGTGGCCCGCATCCGGTACCGCGGCGACCGCTTCTCCTTCACCGTCACGGTGGAGGCGCACTGACGGCGACGACAGGCCCTAGGGGGTGTCTTGCCGATCAGGTCGGATCAGGGAGCGGGGTCTGGTGCCGTGCATCGCAAGGCGGAGGAGGGAGTCATGGCGGAGTCATGGCGAGTGACGACAACGCGGCGAGGCGCGGTGCCAGACCCCGCGAGCCCGGCCTGATCGGCAAGACACCCCCTAGCATGCGGGGCGTGACGGAAGCCCCCGGTGCGGAAGCCGCCGGTACGGAACACGACGTACCCGCGCTCGACGACCTGCTGCCCCTCCTCGACGACCTCGTGCCCTGGTCCGTCGCGCCGCTCCGCTTCGGCCGGTCCTGGATCGTGGCGCCGGACGTGCGGACCCTGCGGGCCCGCTGGGACCGGCTGACCGCCACCGAGGGGGCCGAGCGCGAGGCGCTCTTCCGCCCGAGCCGGGCGCGGACGCCTTCGAGCGCGGTGGCGGCCCTGCCCGGTCAGCGCACCGGGACCGCGCGCTTCGCCCGCGAGTCGGGCCCGTGCCCGGAGGCGGTGCGCTTCGCGTACGGGCCGTTCGACGAGCAGTGGCTGCTCCCCGACCACCGGCTCATCGACAACGCGCGCCCCGAGCTGTGGCGGGTCGCCGACGAGCCGCAGATCTTCGCCGTCGAGCAGGCGTACGTCCCCGGGCCCAGCGGCACCGGGGCAGCCGGTCACGGAGCGGCCGGTCACGGGGCAGCCGGTCACAGAGCGGCCGGCCCCGCGCTCCTGGTGACGGCCGTGCTTCCCGAGGGCCGCTCCCCGGCGGGCCGCCCCGGCCGGATCCGCCCGCTCTTCCGGCGCCCGGGCGGCCGCGAGCCGAATCTCGCGCCGGGCCTGCTGCCCTTCCTCACCCGCCGGTACGGGCACGAGGTCGACGCCCGGGAGTGGCTCGCCTGGACGCTCGCGGCGGCCCTCCCCTCCCCCGCCGGCTGCCGTGTCCCGCTCCCCGCGGACCCGGAGGTCTGGGCGGCGGGCGTGGCGCTCGGCCGGGAGCTCGCCGACGTGCAGCTGCGGGGCGCCCTGAGCGGGTCGAAGCCCAGGCTGCCGGGCGGGCGCCGCCCCTACGTGCGGGCGGCGGTCCCCGCGCGGCCCGAGGCGGTGACGTACGAGGCCGGCGAGGAGACGCTGTGCCTCGGCGAGGGCCGGATCTCCCCCGTACCGCCGGAGGCCTGGGAGTTCCGGGTCGGCGGGGTGCGCGTCCTGGAGCAGTGGTTCGCGCAGCGGACCGCGCCGGCGGAGCCGGGCTCCCTGGAGGCGATCGGCCCGGTCGGCTGGCCCCAGGAGTGGACCTCGGAGCTGCTCGACCTGGTCACGGTCCTGGCGCTGCTCGGCGCGCGGGAGCCGGAGCGCGCCGCCTTCACGGCGGCGAGCGGGTCGGCGACCCGGGAGGAGTTGCAGGCGGCCGGGGTGCTGCCGGTGCCGGACCGGGCCCGTCGCCCCGCGTCCGTACTGGATCATCAGGAGGAGGGCCCGGAGGGCCAGTTCGCCCTGCTGTAGCGGGCGGGCACGGCCCCTCAGGGGACGAACGAGTCGAGCACCCGTCCCAGCGTCCGCTCGAAGACCTCCTCGGGGTCGAGGGGTTCGGCCCCCGCGGTGGCCAGGACCGCGGCCAGCCGGGGGTATCCGCCGCCGGCGAGCTGACCCATCAGGTAGGCGCCGCGCACGGCCTGCTCCTGTTCGCCCGACCAGGGCAGGGAGCGGGCGCGCTCGGCGAGGGCGATCTCGTTGGCGACGATGGTCATCACCGTGCCGTTGACGCTCGCGATCAGCTCCATCTTGGCGCCGCCCGGCAGGTCGAGGCCGTCCAGGCAGCCGAGGCAGTGCTCCAGGAACCGCAGGGCGTTGGGCCCGTATGCGTAGCCGGTGGTCATCAGGCGGATCACCCAGGGGTGGCGGTGCAGGATCCCGCGCGCCTGCCGGCCCATGTCGATCATGTCCGCGCGCCAGTCGCCGCCGGACGTGCCGAGCGGCTCGGAGAGTTCGTACTCGGCGCTGACGGCGTCGACCATCAGCTCGTACAGGTCCTCCTTGCGCGGGACGTAGTTGTAGAGCGACATCGTGCCGCAGCCGATGTCGGCCGCGATGCGGCGCATCGAGACGGCGTCGATGCCGTCGGCGTCGGCGGCGCGGACCGCGGCGGCCACGATGTCGCTCCTGCTGTAGGCCGGCTTGGGGCCGCGGCCCGCGCGCTCGGGCCGTGCCCAGATCACTTCCGGTTCGGCCGCTCGGCCCGCCATGGATCATCACCTCGACCCCCATCGTAGTTACGTACACCGTACGTAGTGCGGTATGGTCGCGCCATGACGACTACGTACGCTGTACTTAGTGAGGGTCTGCGGAAGCGATACGGCGAGGTCCACGCCCTGCGCGGGCTCGACCTGGCCGTCCCCGAGGGAACGGTCTGCGGCGTCCTCGGCCCCAACGGCGCCGGCAAGACGACCGCCGTCCGGGTCCTGACGACCCTGGTCGCGCCGGACGCAGGCAGCGCACGGATCGCCGGGCACGACGTGGTGCGCGACCCGGCGGGCGTCCGCGGCAAGATCGCGGTCACCGGCCAGTACGCCTCCGTCGACGGCGACCTGACCGGTGCCGAGAACCTCCGGCTCTTCGCCAGGCTGCTGCGCGCCCCGCGCTCCCGCGCCGGCGAACTCCTGGAGCGGTTCGGCCTGACCGCCGCGGCCGACCGGCCCGCCCGCACCTACTCGGGCGGGATGCGGCGCCGCCTCGACCTGGCCGCGAGCCTCCTCGTCCGCCCCGAGGTCCTCTTCCTCGACGAGCCGACGACCGGCCTCGACCCGCACAGCCGCAACGGCATCTGGGAGGCGGTGGGGGAGCTGGCGGCCGAGGGCACCACCGTCCTGCTGACCACCCAGTACCTGGAGGAGGCCGACCAGCTCGCCGACGACATCGTCCTGATCGACGAGGGGCGGGTCGCCCAGCGCGGCACACCCGCCGAACTCAAGGCGCTCATCGGCCACCACGCCGAGGTCGTCGTCGCCGACCCCGCGCTCCTGGAGGCGGCCGCCGCCGTCCTCGACCGGCTCACCGGCGCGGCACCGGTCCTGGACGCCGAGCGGCGCACGGTCGGTGCGGTGACCGCGGACACCACCCTCACGCTCCCCCGGCTCGTCCGCGAGATCGACGCCGCCGGAGTCCTCATCGTCGACGCGTCCCTGCGTCCGCCCACCCTCGACGAGGTGTTCCTGCGCCTCACCGCACGGAAGGAGCCCGCCGCGTGAGCGCGCTCGTGCACGACGGGACCGCCGTCCTCGGCCGCCATCTCCAGCGGATCCGGCACGCCCCCGCCATCACCGTGATGACCCAGACGATGCCGATCGTCTTCCTCCTCTTCTTCGGGTACGTCTTCGGCAGCGCGCTCGCCATGCCGGGCGACGGGTACCGGGCCTACCTGGTCCCCGGCATGCTCGTGGCGACAGCGGCCGGCGGTCTGATGACCGGCATGTTCCAGGCCGCGCAGGACTCGCACCGGGGCGTCATGGACCGCTTCCGGACCCTGCCCGTGAGCCGGGCCGCCGTCCCCCTCGGACAGGCCCTCGCCGACCTGGTGGCGAGCGCCGTCGGCACGGTCCCGCTGATCCTCGTCGGACTCGCGATGGGCTGGCGGATCGAGGGCACCGCCCTGGAGGCCGTGGGCGCCTTCGGCCTGCTGCTCCTCTTCCGCTTCGCGACGACCTGGATCGGCATCCTGCTCGGCCTGGCCTCCCAGAGCGAGGAGGCGGCCGGCCAGCTCGGCAGCGCCACCTTCATGCTGCCGCTGCTCTCCAACGCGTACATCCCGACGGACGGCATGCCGGGCTGGCTGCGGACGGTCGCCGAGTGGAACCCGATCTCGGCGGTCACGACCGCGGTACGGAAGCTCTTCGGCAACGCTCCCGTACCGGCCGACGCCGCCTGGCCGGTGGCGCACCCGGTGGCGGGGTCGCTGATCTGGTCGCTCGCCCTGATCGCGCTCTTCGCCCCGCTCGCGGTCCGCCGCTACGCCCGCCGCTGACGGCACGCCACCAAGGGGGACGGCGGTGGGCCTGGGGCGCGGGGGCCCTTGGCCCGGGGCGCCGTGGGCGTCCGGGGCGCCCGGGGGTGACGCATCCCCTGATGACAGGGACGCCCCGGCAGGGTAGGCAGGGCTGTCATGAGCACTCAGCCACTTCCGCTCGAAGGGATCACGGTCGTCGCCGTCGAGCAGGCCGTCGCCGCCCCCTTCGCCACCCGCCAGCTCGCGGACCTCGGCGCCCGTGTCGTCAAGATCGAGCGCCCCGACGGCGGGGACTTCGCCCGGGCGTACGACACGGCCGCCCGCGGCCTCGCCTCGCACTTCGCGTGGTGCAACCGCGGCAAGGAGTCGGTGGCGGTCGACCTCAAGGACCCCCGGGGCCTGGCGCTCGCCCGGCGCCTGGTGGCCGGCGCCGACGTCTTCGTACAGAACCTGGCGCAGGGCGCAGCCGCCCGGCTCGGCCTCGACGCCGCCACGCTGTGCGCCGCGCACCCGCGACTGATCGCCGTGGACGTCTCGGGGTACGGGGCGGCGGGGCCGTACGCGCACAAGCGGGCGTACGACATGCTCGTGCAGTGCGAGGCGGGGCTCGTCTCCGTGACCGGCACCCCGGAGCAGCCGGTCAAGTCGGGGATCCCGGCGGCGGACATCGCCGCCGGGATGTACGCCTTCTCGGGCGTCCTCGCCGCACTCGTCCGGCGCGGAACGACCGGGCGGGGCGGCCCGGTGGAGGTCTCCCTCCTCGACTCGCTGGCCGAGTGGATGGGGCATCCGCTGCACCACGGGTCGCACGGAGGCACACCCCCGGCGCGAACGGGGCTCGCGCATGCGGTGATCGCCCCGTACGACGCCTATCCGACGGCCGACGGGGGCCTGGTGCTGCTCTCCGTGCAGAACGACCGCGAGTGGCGGCGGCTCGCCGAGCGGGTCATCGGCCGCCCCGAGCTCGCCGAGGACCCGGCCTTCGCGACGAACACGGCGCGGGTCGCCGGGCGCGCGGCGACGGACGCGGTGGTGGCGGAGGCGCTGGCCCCGCTCACGGCCCCGGAGGCGCTGGCGCTGCTCGACTCGGCGGGCGTCGCCTGCGCCCGGCTCAACTCGGTCGCGGAGCTCGCGGACCATCCCCAGCTGACGGCGCGGGACCGCTGGCGGCCGGTGGACTCCCCGGTCGGACCGCTGCGTTCCCTGTTGCCGCCGATCGTCTTCCCGGACGGGCCGGAGCCGCGCATGGACCGGATCCCCGCGCTCGGGCAGGACACGGACGGGGTCCTCGGGGAGTTCGGGGTGTCCGAGACGGAGCGGAAGGAGCTCAGGAGCGCGGGCGTGATCGCCTGACGTCGTACCCGCCGCACCGTGCCGAACCGGGGCGGCGGACCGGCCCGGGCGCACCAAGGCGGCTGACCGGCCGGCCCGGACGCACCAAGGCGGCCGTCCGACCCGGACGCACCGGGGCCGGTGGACCGGCCCGGACACGACGGAACGCCGGACGGGCGGGGACACGTCCGGCGTTGTCGCGAGCGGGTCTTACGGGAGACCGGGTGGAAGCGGGCGGGCGACCTCGGGGTACGCGGCCCGGCCCCCGGTCTTCTAGTGGCGCGCGCCGAAGAGCGAGCGGCGCAGCCGGCGGAGCGGGGCGAAGAGCGAGACGCGCGCGCTGCGGCCACGATGACTGTGCACCGACGCCTCCGGCATACGCGACGTCAGCTCCCGCATCAGCAGCGTCGCCTCCGCCACCTCGCGCTGGGGCACGGCGGGGCCGCCGAGCACCGCGAGATGGCGGTCGAGGCGCGAACTCGTCGCGCTGCTCCCGCAGGTGATGGCAGGCACTCGCGGCCTGCTGCGCATTGCTATCTGTTCCATGTCACTCCCCACCCGTACAAGGGCACCCGGCCCGGGCAGGTTAACCCTATCGCTCCACCGTCACACCCGTGTATCCCGCCGACGGGATTCACCGACCCCGTACGAGGGTTGACGGTCACTGTGCGAATCCATCTGATTCCAGGGTGAGTTGGACAGGCCTCGAACACCTGTCGAACCGTCACGAACCATCCTGCACCGAGGACGTCGACCTCCGGCCACGCGGACGGGTGTGATCTCCGCCACCAAGATCGTTCCACCGTTCGGACCCGCCCCGGCCCGTACAGAACGGAGTCGGAAGGACACCGCTCGGTTACCGTGGAGCCATGACGGTGATCGCGGGTCGTTACCGGCTGCTGGACGTCCTCGCGGAAGGGGCGACGGGCACGGTCTGGCGCGCCCTCGACGAGACGCTCGTCCATGAGGTGGCCCTCAAGGAGCTCCGCACCCCGGCCGGACTCCCCGCCGACGAAGCCCCCCTGCTGTACGCGCGCCTGGAGCGCGGGGCCCGGGCCGCCGCCCGGATCTCCCATCCCTCGGTGGTACGGGTGCACGGAGTGGCCACCGAGGACGGCCGGCCGTGGGTCGTGATGGAGCTGGTCCGCGGCCTCAGCCTCGCCGAGACGCTGGAGGCCGGTCCACTGCCCCCGTCGGAGGCCGCCCGCGTCGGCGCGGAGGTCCTCGCCGCACTCCGGGCGGCGCACGCGGCGGACGTCCCCCACCGGGGAGTGGAGCCGGGACACGTGCTGCTCGCCAACGACGGACGGGTCGTCGTCACCGGTTTCGGTACGGGTGTCACGGCCCCGCCCGAGGGCGCGCCGGACGAGCGGGCGGAGCTGCGGTCCCTCGGGGTGCTCCTCGACACCGCCACGGGCGGCCGGCCGGGTCCGCTGGCCTCCGTGATCGGCCGGCTCCTCGACGAAGGTCCGGGGTCGGCCCTGACGGCGGATCAGGCCGAGCGGGAGTTGCGGCGCGCGGCGCCGGGCGGTGCGCCACGGGCGACGGGTGAGGGTTCCCCGCGCGTGGAGTCCGACACCGCGCGGAAGCCCCGGACCGGGAGCGGCGACGACGGCGGGTCGAGCGACGGGGGTGCGCCCCCGGCGCGAGCGGGGGCGCGGCCGCCCCGGCGATCGGCGCGGCCCCGCCGGGGCCCGGTCCTTGCGGCCGGTCTCGTCGGGGCCCTGCTGATCGCCGGGGCGTTGACGTACCACCTCGCACGGGAAGGGGACCCGGGCACCGGTCCCGGTCCGGGCGGGGTCACGAGCACCGCTCCGGCCGGTCCCGGCCCGACGGGTACGGGGGACGGATCCGCTACACCGCCCCGTTGAAGGACGGCAGGTAGCCGCCCGACTGGCCGGCCGCGGTCGGGTGGTAGGACTCCCCGATGTTGAGCCAGTTGACGCTGTGCAGCCACGCGGAGCCGGAGCAGATCTCGTGGCCGGTGAAGGTCGGGACGACGCTGGCGAAGGTGTAGCCGTGGTCGGCCGCGCGCTTGGCGACGGCGGCATTGAGGTAGTCCGAGGCGCCGTTGATGGCGGTGCGCTCGCCCTCGCTCAGACCGGCGACACAGCTGCCGCCCAGCTTGTAGAAGCGGGGGTAGCCGAGGACGACGACCTCGGCGGCGGGCGCCTTGTTCCTGATGGCCGTGTAGACGGAGTCGAGCTTGCCGGGCAGCGTGGAGTCCACGTAGGCCTTGGCCTGATTCACGCGGTTGATACAGGTGGCCTCGGACTGCAGCACACAGGTCGTCATGACGTCGGCGAATCCGGCGTCATTTCCCCCGATCGTGACGGAGACCAGGTCCGTGGCGGCCGAGAGGGGGCCGAGCTGATTGGCGGTCACATCACCCGTTCGGGCGCCCGAGCAGGCGGTGAACGCGAAGGACGAGGGGGCGTTGGCGTTCTTCCAGAGCACCGGAAACGCCTTCGTGGAGCGCTTGCAGTCGCCACTGGCGCTGTCGTAGCTGCCGGCGCCGACGCCGGAGGAGTACGAGTCTCCCAGTGCTACGTAGTCGAGGGCGGCGGTTTCGGCCGCCTGAGCCGCGCTCGTCCCGGTGAGGGCGAGGACGGCGCCGAGCAGGAGCGAGGACGAAAGGGCCGCGAAGCGGGACAGTCTCATGGAACCTCCCTGTAGCAGGATCTCTGCGTTACCAGGTAGTAGCATCGGATCCGCCGGACCGGAAGTGTCCATGTCAAAACTGGGACCGAACTCCAGTGAGGCTCAGGCGATCCTCCAGCGGCGACGGTCGAGATCCGGCCATGACAGGAAGCGGAACCTCCGCTCCCGATAAACGATCGCTCGTGATCGCGCCACATTCGCGACACATTCGCACAACAAAGCACAGAGACGTGATCCCGCATCACTGTTCCCTGCATGCAAACGGATTGACCGAATCCGACCGGGACAGTTGCGCATCTGACCGACGAAGCTTCGCCAAACTGCGGAAAAGTGGGCCACCGATCCGGGACTTGCCATACAGTCCCATTCATCAATACCGTCGTACATCTCACCCGCACAGGTCCATCAAGCAAAGCGGCTCAGGGGAGGGCTCTAGCGTCGCGATGGCTCCGGTGCGGGGCGCGGTAGGGGGGTGCCGTGCTCGGTGTTCGTTGTGCGCCGGGTCGCGGGTACCGCGCGGCCAGTCATGCCAACTCGCCGATCCCGCAAGGCGATCGACCCTGTAGTCGATTCCGCGCGGGCGAGGTGAGCACCCCCCTTTCGAACCGGACACACCATAGGACCGCCCAAGGGGTGGGCGGCCCACCGGACGAGAGGGAATCAGGACCCATGAGCTCGTTCCTGCGCCCGGCCACTACGGGCCAAGAAATGACCGAGCCGAGTCGAATAGCGGCCCAGTACCGCGCTATCACCTCGCATTTGGCGATCACTCCCCCGGTGAGTGTCGTCATTCCCGCGATGAACGAAGCCGAAAATCTTCCGTACGTCTTCAAGACGCTGCCGGAATGGATCCACGAAGTCGTCCTCGTCGACGGAAATTCCACCGACGACACCGTGAACGTCGCCCGCGAACTCCGGCCGGACGTCAAGGTGGTCAAGCAGGTCGGCAAGGGCAAGGGTGACGCCCTGATCAGCGGCTTCGCCGCCTGCACCGGCGACATCATCGTCATGGTCGACGCCGACGGCTCGGCCGACGGCCAGGAGATCGTCTCCTATGTCTCCGCCCTCGTCGGCGGCGCCGACTTCGCCAAGGGCTCGCGATTCGCCAACGGCGGCGGCACGGACGACATGACGACCATTCGCCGACTCGGCAACTGGGCACTCTGCACACTCGTCAACCGCAAGTTCGGCGCCCGCTACACCGACCTCTGCTACGGCTACAACGCCTTCTGGCGCCACTGCCTCGACAAGGTCACGCTCGACTGCACCGGATTCGAGATAGAGACCCTCATCAACATCCGGGTCGTCAAGGCCGGCCTCAAGGTCCAGGAAGTTCCCAGCCACGAATACCTGCGCATCCACGGCGTCAGCAACCTCAACGCCGTGCGCGACGGGATCCGGGTCCTCAAGGTGATCCTGAAGGAGAAGGGCGTCCGGAAGGCGGCCCGCCGCCGACCCGCCGCGTTCTCCGTCAACGTCCCCCGGGGAGAGGCGTCTTGAGCGACCGCACGACCCCGCACGGCTTCTCGGTGGTGATCTGCGTCTACACGGAGGAGCGGTGGGAGGACATCCGCGCCGCCGTCGACTCCGTACGGAAGCAGTCGCTGCCGCCGCTGGAGACCCTGCTCGTGGTCGACCACAACGAGCGGCTCCTGGAACGGCTCACCGAGGAGTACGCGGACGAGCGGCTCCACGAGGAGGTGCGGGTGCTCGCCAACGCGGGCCCCCGCGGCCTCTCCTCCGGCCGCAACACCGGAATCGCCGCCGCCCGCGGCGAGTTCGTGGCCTTCCTCGACGACGACGCCGTCGCCGAGCCGGACTGGCTCCACCACTTCGCCGCCGCCTACGACGGCCCCGAGGTCATGGCCGTCGGCGGCCGGACCCTGCCCGCCTGGGCCTCCGGCCGCCGCCCCGCGTGGTTCCCCGAGGAGTTCGACTGGGTCGTCGGCTGTACGTACCGGGGCCTGCCCCCGGGCCGGGCCCGCGTGCGCAACGTCCTCGGCGGCAACGCCTCCTTCCGCCGCACCGCCTTCGACGCGGCCGGCGGTTTCGCCACCGGCATCGGCCGGGACGGCGACCGGCGGCCCCTCGGCTGCGAGGAGACCGAGCTGTGCATCCGGCTCGCCAAGGCGATGCCCGGGGCCGTCCTGCTCATCGACGACCGGGCGGTCATCCACCACAAGGTGCCCGCCGTCCGCGAGCGCTTCGGCTACTTCCGCACCCGGGTGTACGCCGAGGGGCTCTCGAAGGCGCTCGTCGCGCGGAGCGTCGGCGCACAGAAGGGTCTGGAGTCCGAACGGCGCTACACGACACGGGTGTTGCCCGCCGGCGTCCTGCGCGGCGTGCGGGACGCGCTGCGCGGACGGTCCGGCGGCGCGGGGCGGGCCGGGGCGATCGTGACCGGAGTGACGGTCGCGGCCGGCGGCTACGCGCTCGGCACGCTCCGGACCCGGCGCGGCGGACCGACGTTCTCCTGGGGCCCGATCGAACGGACCGAGGACGGCGCGGCCAGGAGCGGCGCGGTCGAGGCCGGCGCGGTCACGGAGCGTACCGCCGAGGACCGCGCGGTCGAGGCCGGCTCGGCCACGGAGCGTACCGCCGAGGATCCCGCGGGCGAGGACCGTGCGACCGAGGACGGTGCGACCGAGCACAGCGCCGTCGAGAAGGCCGCCTCGTGAGCGCCGAGTGCGGGGCCGTGTACACCCGGGGCGTGCCCGTCCTCATGTACCACGCCGTCGACAAGGATCCCGCCCCCGCCACCCTCGGGCTCTCCGTCACCCCCGAGGCCTTCGCCGCGCAGATGGCGGTGGTCGCCGAACGCGGGTTCACGCCGCTGACGACCGCCGCGCTCGCCGCCGCCTGGCGCACGGGCAGCGCGCTGCCCGCCAGGCCGCTCCTCGTCACCTTCGACGACGGCTACGAGGGCGTGCACCGCCACGCCCTTCCGGTGCTCGCCCGGCACTCCTTCGCGAGCACCGTCTTCGTCTCCACCGGCTGGCTGCGCGGCAAGCACGACGAGGGCGGCGCGCTCGACACCATGCTCGACTGGGAGCAGGTCCGCGAACTGGCCGACGCGGGAACGGAGATCGGGGGCCACAGCCACACCCATCCGCAGCTCGACCAGCTCGACGCGCGGAGGCTGCGCTTCGAGACGCTCCGCTGCCGGGAGATCGTGGGCGAGGAGCTCGGCAGCGCCCCGGCCTCCTTCGCGTACCCGTACGGATACTCCAGCCGACGGGTGCGGCGCACGGTCCGGGAGGCCGGCTTCACCCAGGCGCTCGCCGTCGGCAACGCCCTGGCCTGCCGCAGCCAGGGGCCGTATGCCCTGGAGCGGGTCACCGTGCGGCGGTCGACGGACATCGAGGAGTTCACCCGGCTCGTGGAAGGCCGCGCGATCGGCCGGAACTTCGCGGCCGACCGGGCCATGACGAAGGGATACGCGCTCGTACGACGCGCCCGGGGTGCCACGCGAGGTCACTGGATCTGACGTACCGCCGGACCGGCGGACGGACCGGCGACCGGGGGGAACGTCCCGTTCAAAACACGGTGCACGGAATGCCCGGTTGCCGGATCATGGGCGCATGGCTGACACCCCACCGGTACCGTCCGAGCCGCAACGGTCGCTGCCCATCAGACTCAACCTCGACGACAGCGACTCGCCGTCGGACGTCGTCGACGCGCTCTTCCTCGGCCGCTTCGCGATCGGCGAGCAGCCGCACTCGCACAGCACCACCCTGGACCGGGTCAAGCCGGATGCGACGCTCCTCCCGGCGGGCGCCCTGGTGCTGCGGGCCGCGAAGGACGACGACCGCAGCGCCGTGCTCGCCGAGGGCGAGGGCTGGACGCTGCTGATCTCCCGCTGGAACCGGGGCGCGGACGTCACCGTCACCGCGGTGGACGCGGAGCTCGCCGAGCGCGTCCTGAAGGAGGCGACCGACGGGGCGAAGGACGAACCGGAGCCGCAGCCGGAGAACGTGACGATGGGGTTCTGGTACGTGTCGCCCCGGCGCGGCCCGCACCGCACCACCCGGCAGATCAGCGCCGGGACCTGGGACGAGGTGCGCCCCAACTACTCGGCGCCGGTGGCCGAGTCCATGGACCGGCTGATGAAGGTGACCCCCGAGTCGATCGCTGGCCGGCTCCTGCTGCTGCACGGGCCCCCGGGGACGGGCAAGACGTCCGCACTGCGGACCCTGGCCCGGTCCTGGCGGGACTGGTGCCAGGTCGACTGCGTCCTGGACCCGGAGCGGCTGTTCAACGACGTCGGCTATCTGATGGACATCGCCATCGGGGAGGACGAGGGGACGGCGAAGGGCCGCTGGCGGCTGCTGCTCCTGGAGGACTGCGACGAGCTGATCCGGGGCGAGGCGAAGCACACGGCGGGGCAGGCCCTGTCGAGGCTGCTCAACCTGACGGACGGCCTGCTCGGGCAGGGGCGCAACGTCCTGGTCGGGGTCACCACCAACGAGGACCTGGAGCGGCTCCACCCGGCCGTGGTCCGCCCCGGTCGCTGTCTGGCCCGGATCGAGGTCGGGCCGATGACCAGGGCGGAGTCGGTCTCCTGGCTCGGGCACGAGGAGGGCGTGCCGCGCGAGGGCGCGACGCTGGCGGAACTGTTCGCGCTGCGCCGCGGCACACCCCCGGCGGACCTCCCGGAGCCCCGTACGGCGGGGGCGGGGCTCTACCTGTAGCGCCCGGCCCCGGTCGGGGAGCGGTCAGCTGTCGTACGCCGCGCGCAGGGCCTCGCGCGCGGCCGCCTCCGCCGCCTCGCGGCTGAGGCCGAGGCGACGGGCCTCCTCGGCGTACTGGGCGGCGGCGGTGGCGGCGCGGCGGGTCGCCGCGTCGCCGGCCGCCGCGACGAAGGTCCCGTGGCGGCCGCGGGTCTCGATCACCCCGTCCGACTCCAGTGCCTTGTACGCCTTGGCGACCGTGTTCGCGGCGAGGCCGAGCTGCTCCGCGAGCCCGCGTACCGTCGGCAGCTTGTATCCGACCGGCAGTCTGCCCGACCGGGCCCGCTCCGAGATCTGGGCACGCAGCTGTTCGTACGGAGCGGTGGTGGATTCGTGGTCCACGGCGATGGTGAGTGTCACCCCTCCGATTCTGCCCCCACCCCGCGGGAAAATGGGAGGCGGTGGCCACCATCCACACGTAGCGTGCGGCCACATGACTGTGATCGTCCGTGATGTACGAACCGGCGACGCCGAGGGTTTCGCCCGGGTGCGCCGCTCGGCGGTTCCCCTCATGCTGGCCACCGCCGAGCAGCTCGTGTTCGACTGGGCGCACGCCCACCCGGACAGCCACTACCGCCCGCTGGTCGCCGTATCCGAGGACGGGACGGTCGTCGGGACGGCCCAGGTGGGGATCGCGCACGAAGCGCCGGAGCCCGGCATCGGCTACGCCAACGTGTACGTGGACCCGGCGCACGCGGGGCACGGCGCCGGCACGCTGCTGCTGCGCGCCGCCGAGGAGCACCTGGCTGAGCGGGGTGCGCACACGCTGTACAGCTGGGTGATGGACGAGCCGCGGAACCGCGCGTGGGCCGAGAAGCGGGGCTACGCGCCGAGCCGTTCCGCGTACTTCCTCCGTCTCGACCTGGCGGCGGTCGAACTGCCGCCGCTCCAGGAGCCGCCGGCCGGTGTCGAGCTGCTGACGGCGGAGGACTTCGCGGCCGATCCGCGGGTGCTCTTCGAGCTGGACGCGGTGACGACCGCCGACGAGCCGAGTGACGTGGGCGCCGAGATGGACGACTACGCGCACTGGCTGGAGACGACCTGGAACCACCCCCTCCTCGACCGGGGGCTGACGACGGTCGCGGTGGTGGACGGGGTGGCCGCCGCGTTCAGCGCCGCGCAGACCGACGGACTGGGGCGGTACGCGACGGGGATGACGGGCACGGCGCCCGCCTTCCGCGGCCGCGGTCTCGCGAAGCTCGTCAAGAACGCCTCGCTGCACCGGGCCCGGGCCGCGGGCTGCGTGGAGGCGTTCACCGGGAACGACGCCGGCAACGAACCGATGCTGGCGATCAACAAATGGTTCGGTTACGAGATCGGCGCGGTGGAGGTACGGCATGTCCGGACGGTCGCTTGAGATCACTCTGATGAAGGCGGGGCGGACGAAGATCCGCTACCCGGCGGAGGTCCTCACGGAGGAGGGCGCCCGTCTCTCGGTCCGCGCCCCGTGGGCCGCCGAGGGGGTACGGGACTTCGGTTTCGTACGGTTCGAGCCGGGCGACGTCTTCGTGGAGCACTACTGGCGGGACCGCTGGTACACGGTCAAGGAGGTGTGGTCCGCCGACGGCTCCCTCAAGGGCTGGTACTGCGACATCACCCGGCCGGCCGAGATCGACGGCTCGGGGGTGGTGATCGAGGACCTGGACCTGGACCTGTGGGTGTCGGCGGACGGCAGCGAGGTGCTGCGGCTGGACGAGGACGAGTTCGAGGCGAGCGGCCTCGCCGCCTCCGACCCGGAGGCGGCGGCCCGCGCCGTCGTGGCCCTGGACGAGCTCGAAGTTCTCGGCCGTGAGGGCCTGATCGAGCTGCTGGGTCGCTAGAGGGCGTCCGGCAGGTGTCGGCCGGCCCGAGCCGGCCGGCGGTCAGTGCAGCTCGACGTCCGATTCCTCCCGCGCGAGGAAGCCCGGCGTCGGGAGGCCCAGCTCGCCGCCTGCCGTGAGCTGCACGAGGGTGGCCTCGACCCGGGCGGCGCCTGGCTGGTAGGCGGGCTCCTTCACGACGGAGGTGTTGACCCACTCGTGGAGGTGCCCGTCGCAGGCGGCCCGGGTGCCGCCGATCCCGGCGGAACGGTTCCCCTGGCGGAGGGTGGAGCTGACGAAGACGGGGCCCGCGCTGTCGTCGGTGCAGCGGTACGTGCCGGAGAGGGTGACGGTGCTGTCCTCGGCGACGGTGCCGTATCCGTGGACGGACAGGCCGTCGGCCCCTCGCGCGTGGGCGAGAGGGGCGACGGCGGCTGCGGCGGCGAGCAGGGCGCCTGCGGCGAGGGCGGTACGGACGCGCATGAGCGGGGTCCCTTCGGGGGCGTGGGGGGTTGGTGCTTCTGCCCGCCAGGGATACCGGATCACGCCGTCCCATGTCCGAACTCACCCCATCGGGGGCGAGTTGAGCACTTTTCGGTAGTGGATACGATCGTACGTTCCGCCTGCGGCCGACCCGCCCGCGCGTCCACTCGCCCGCGCGCCACTCCCGTCTGTCACACCGTCACGTCGCGGCGGCGCGTGATCACCTTCCTCAGCAGCGGCCAGGCGAGCAGGATCAGGACGACCGTGTACACGGCGACCGAGAACGGCGTGTTCACCAGACCCGTCAGGGAGCCGTCGCTGATCTGCAGGGCGCGGCGGAGCTGCTGCTCGGCGGCCGGGCCGAGGATGACGCCGATGACGGCCGGGAGCACCGGGAGGCCGTAGCGCCGCATGCCGAGGCCGATGAGGCCGATGACGAGCAGGATGACGAGGTCGAGCGCCTCGCCGCCCACCGCGTACGCGCCGACGGCGGCGAAGAAGAGAATGCCGGCGTAGAGGTACGGGCGCGGGATGCGCAGCAGCTTGGCCCAGACGGGCGCGAGCGGCAGGTTGAGGGCGAGCAGCAGCACCATGCCGACGAAGAGCGAGGCGATCAGGCCCCAGACCAGGTCGGGTTCCCGCTCGAAGAGCAGCGGGCCGGGCTGGATGCCGTACTGCTGGAAGGCGGCGAGCATCACCGCGGCGACGGCGGTCGTGGGGAGCCCGAGGGTGAGCATCGAGACGAGGGTGCCCGCCGCGGAGGCGGAGGCCGCCGACTCGGGTCCGGCGACGCCCTCGATGGCGCCCTTCCCGAACTGCTCCTTGTGCTTCGAGAGCCGCTTCTCCGTGACGTACGAGAGGAAGGTGGGGATCTCCGCGCCGCCGGCCGGGATCGCGCCGAACGGGAATCCGATGAGGGGACCGCGCAGCCAGGACTTCCAGGTCCGCCGCACGTCGTCCCGGCCGAGCCAGGGCCGGCCCACGGGGATGGCCTCGCCGGTCGTGCGGCGCAGGTGCGCGGCGACCCACAGGGCCTCGCCGATCGCGAAGAGGCCGACCGCGACGATGACGACGTCGACGCCGTCGGCGAGCTGGAGCGAGCCGAAGGTGAGGCGCTGCTGGCCGGTCATCTGGTCGAGCCCGACGAGGCCGATCGTGAGGCCGATGAGGAGCGAGGCGAGTCCGCGGATGCGGGAGGAGCCGAGGACGGAGGTCACCGCGATGAAGGCGAGGACCATGAGCGCGAAGTAGTCCGGGGCGCCGATGTCGACGGCGAGCGCGGCGACGGTCGGGGCGAGGACGACGAGCAGGATCGTGCCGATCATGCCGCCGGCGAAGTGGCCGATGGCGGCGGCGGCGAGCGCCTGCGCGCCCCGGCCGGTCTTGGCCATCGGGTTGCCCTCGATGGCGGCGACGACGGCGGCGCTCTCGCCGGGGGTGTTGAGCAGGATCGAGGTCGTGGAGCCGCCGAACATGGCGCCGTAGTAGATGCCGGCGAACATGATGAAGGCGCCGGTCGGTTCGAGTCCGTAGGTCACCGGGAGCAGCAGGGCGACGGCCATCGCGGGGCCGATGCCGGGCAGGACGCCGATGGCGGTGCCGAGGAGCACGCCGACGGCGGCCCACAGCAGGTTCATCGGGGTGAGGGCGGTCCCGAAGCCGTCGATGAGGGAGTACAGGGAATCCATGGCTCAGATCACTCCCATCAGCGGGCCGCCGGGCAGCGGGACGCCGAGCAGCTTGTCGAAGACGCCGTAGGTGAAGAGGGAGAGGGCGGCCGCGATGAGCGGGTCGCGGTGGAGGTGGCGGCTGCCCAGGGCGTAGGCCGCTCCCCAGAAGAGGAGGGCGCCGGCGACGGGGAAGCCGAGGGGGCCGATGAGGACGGCGAAGGCGAGGAAGACCCCGGCGAGGAGGAGGACGGTGCGCCAGTCGGCGGGCTCGGTCAGGTCGACGTCCTCGCCGGCCTCGGCCTCGCCGCGGCCGCCGCGCAGGACGTCGACGGTGAGGAGGACGGCGACGACGAGGAGGCCGCAGCCGACGACGAGGGGGACGGTGGCGGGGCCCACGGGGCCGCGGCCGGTGACGTCGGTGTCGAGGGTGAGGGCGTCGGTGAGGACGAGGACGCCGAGGAGGAAGAGGAGGACGCCGACGCCGAGCTCGGAGTGTTCCCGCAGCCAGTTCTTCGGGTTCTTCGCGGGGGTGTTCACAGGCCGAGCTCCTTGAGGACGGTGCCGACGCGCTCGTCCTGCTCGGTGAGGAAGTCGCCGAATTCCTCGCCGGGCAGGAAGGCGTCGTTCCAGCCGTGGGTCTTCAGGGACTCGCGCCACTGCGGGGAGCCGTGCAGCTCGGTGACGAGGTCGACGAGCTTCTCGCGTTCGGCGTCGGAGAGGCCGGGCGGGGCGACGATGCCGCGCCAGTTGGTGAACTCGGTGTCGAGACCGGCCTCGCGGAGCGTGGGGGCGTCGAGGCCGGGGACCCGCTTCGGACCGGTGACGGCGAGGAGGCGGAGCTCCCCCGCCTTGATCTGGTCGAGGTACTCGCCGACGCCGGAGACCCCGAAGCCGACCTTGTTCCCGAGGATGGAGGCGAGGAGTTCGCCGCCGCCGTCGAAGGGGACGTAGTTGACGTCCTTCGGGGCGATGCCGGCGGCCTGGGCCATCAGCATCGGAGCGAGGTGGTCGGGTCCGCCGGGCGAGGAGCCGCCGCCGACGGGCAGCTTGCCGGGGTCCTTCTTCCAGGCGGCGAGCAGCTCCTGGATGGTCTTGTACGGGGAGTCCTTGCCGACCACGACGATGTCCTGCTCCTCGGTGAGCCGGGCGATCGGGGTGGTGTCGGCGAGGGTCCTGGGGGTCTTGTTGGTGTGGACGGCTCCGACGACGCCGAGGCCCATGGACATGGCGAGGCGACCGTTGCCGCGTTCGCCGACGAGCCGGGTGAGGCCGACGGTGCCGCCCGCGCCGGGCAGGTTGAAGACCTCGATGTCGCCGGTGAGGCCCGCCTCCTCGGCGTTCTTGGCGGCGGTACGGGCGGTGATGTCGTATCCGCCGCCGGGGGTGTTGGGAACCATGAAGCGCAGTCCGGGTATCTGCGTGCCGGTGTCGGATCCGCTGCCGGTGGTGAGCAGCGGCGGACCCACGAGGACCAGCAGCGCCGACCCGAGGAGAGCAAGGGGGGTGCGCAGACGCACGTGTGCCGCCTCTCAGGTAGGAGGGAAACGGGGGTGTGAGGTGGCCCACATGTTGCACGTACGTGAAGAAGCTGTCTCTCTTCCGCAATCAATGGACGTTGTGGTCCTTGTGGTCGCGACCTAGCGTGTCGGCGTGACGAATGTGCTGGTGGTGGACGACGACTTCATGGTCGCCAAGCTGCACTGCCGCTATGTGTCGGCCGTGGAGGGCTTCACCGTGTCCGGGGTAGCGCACAGCGGCGCCGAGGCGCTGCGCGCGGCCGAGCGGCTCCGCCCCGACCTCGTGCTCCTCGACGTCTTCCTGCCGGACATGGACGGGATCCGGGTGCTGCGGGAGCTGCGGGCGGCGGGTCTCGGCATGGACGCGCTCTTCATCACCGCCGCCCGGGACGTCGGCACGATCCGATCGGCCCTCCGCGCCGGCGCGCTGCACTACCTCATCAAGCCCTTCAGCCAGGCCGCCCTGCACGAGCAGCTCCGCCACGTGGCCTCGCTGCGCACGCGCCTCGACGACCTCGACGAGGCCCGCCAGGAGGACGTGGACCAGATCTTCGGCACCCGCCCGCGGGGCTCCCGCGAGCTCCCGAAGGGCCTCGCGGCCCACACGGCCGACCTGGTCGACTCGATCCTCCGCGCCCATCCGGAGGGCCTCTCGGCGACGGAGTGCGCGGAGGCCGGCGCCCTGTCCCGGGTGAGCGCCCGCCGCTATCTGGAGTACTTCGCCCAGACGGGCCGCGCGGAGATCACCCTCCGGTACGGCGGGACGGGGCGGCCCGAGCGGCGCTACCGGCGGCTCGGCTGACTTCCTGAGGCGCCACTTACCTCCACCTTAAAGCGATCCTAAGGATCGTCATCTCCCGCTCTCCACGGGCTCTTTCACGGTTCCGGGCGGCTAGTTTCCTAGCCAACCCCCCCACACCACCCTCGTGAAGGAGCTGTCCCCCCATGACCTCTCGCCGTACGACCGCGGCCGTGACCGCCTCCGCTGTGCTGGCACTCTCCGGGCTGGCCTCCGGGTCCGCCTTCGCCCACGGGTCGATGACGGATCCGGTGAGCCGGGTGTCGGCCTGTTACGCGGAGGGGCCCGAGGCGCCGCGGTCGGAGGCGTGCAAGGCGGCGGTGGCGGCGAGCGGGACGCAGGCCTTCTACGACTGGAACGCGGTGAACATCGCGAACGCCGCCGGGAAGCACCGGGAGCTGATCCCGGACGGCAAGCTGTGCAGTGCGGGCAACGACAAGTACCGGGGGCTCGACCTGGCGCGGAGCGACTGGCCCGCGAGCCGGCTGGAGTCCGGGGCGCACACCTTCCGCTACAAGGGGACGGCGCCGCACCGGGGCTCGTTCGAGCTGTACGTGACGAAGGACGGGTACGACCCGTCGAAGCCGCTGACCTGGGCGGACCTGGGGGCGAAGCCGTTCGCGACGGTGACCGACCCGCGGATGGAGAACGGCGACTACGTCTTCGAAGGGACGGTTCCGAAGAAGACCGGCCGTCACCTGATCTACTCGATCTGGCAGCGCTCCGACTCCCCCGAGGCGTTCTACACCTGTTCGGACGTGGTGTTCGGGGCGGGCAGCGGTGGCGGTACGACCCCCGCCCCGTCCGCCTCCGCGCCGAGCGAGGAGCAGATCGAGGACGGCAAGGACGAGTCCTCCGTCGAGCACGGTGGGCACGGGGACCACGACGCGTCGACCGGGGCGGAGGAGACGGCGGCCGCGCCCGCGACGGCCGCCCCGACGACGGCGCCGGCCGCGGAGAGCACGGAGCCCGCCGAGCCGACGGCCGAGACGACCGACGCCGCCGCACCCACGGCGCCGGCCACCGAGAGCGCCGAGCCCAACGCGCCAGCGCCCGCGGCCGGTTCGGGCTCCGGGGTGGAGCTGGCCGAGACCGGTGGCGACGCCACCACCCCGTATCTCGCGGTCGGTGGCGCCGCCGTGCTCGCGCTCGGCGCGGCCGTGCTCTTCGGGGCCGCCCGGCGACGCCGGACCCAGGGATAACGGCCGGTCGCCGGCGCCGGTCGCGGTCGCGGTCGCCGGCGCCGGTCGCGGTCGCGGTCGCCGGCGCCGGTCGCGGTCGCGGTCGCCGGCGCCGGTCGCGGTCGCGGTCGCCGGCGCCGGTCGCGGTCGCGGTCGCCGGCGCCGGTCGCGGTCGCGGTCGCCGGCGCCGGTCACGGTGGATCGCTGGCCGGTCGTGTCAGATGCCGCAGCTGGAGGCGGACCAGAAGCGGCTGCCGCGGTGGTCGAGGTGGGTGTGGTCGCCGTGGCCGGGATAGCCGGGGCCGAGGATGCCGTTGAAGCCGTGGTTGCGGGCCTGCTGGGCGAGGCGGCACAGCGAGTGGGGCCCCGAGCCGAGGTCGGCCGCGTCGCCGTACAGATGACGGCTCGACGAGGCCCCGCCGACCGCGTCGTTGCAGGCCTGGCTGCGGAAACCGCTGGTGACGCGGATGGACTGGTCACCGAGGGCGTGCCGGAGGGCCTCCAGCTTCCACATCGTGCGCAGCGCGTTGGACTTGGCGGTGGCCGCGCTCACCGCGCCCCCCGCCCAGGTCGTGTTGCAGTCGTTCAGCTCGGCGTAGGAGAAGTGGACCGGCGTGCAGTCGTCGTCCTGAAGGCTGTAGATCTTGCTGAAGGTCGCGGGGCCCGCGACGCCGTCGGCGGCCAGTCCGTAGGCGGCCTGGAAGCGCTTGACGGCCGCGGCGGTGCCGGGGCCGTAGGCTCCGTCGATCGCGAGGACCGCGCCGTAGCCGGGATAGCCGGCCACGCGGATCTGCAGTTGCGTCACGTCGGCGCCGGAGGATCCCTCGGAGAGGGTGCGCGACCAGGTGTAGCAGCCGTCCGCGTGAGCCGTGCCCGCGGTCGCCACCACCCCGCCCGCCAATGACGCCATGAGCATGACAATCGAGAGAAGAAGGCGGACGAACGGGGAACGTTCGGTGCGTCGGGGCATCGAGCCTCCATTGCCTCACAGAACCGGGGGTGACCCGTGGAGTCGGGCCACCCCCCGAGACTGGCCGCCGCGTCGACGCGCGTCAACCACGCCCGACGAGCGTCATTTGTCGAGCCAATGGCGGTAGCGGACCGGGTAGGTCCCGGGCCGCCTCTGGGCCCCCTAGGTCCTGTCGTCAACCTCCCGCCTGCCTGCGGCGGACGACGGGAGTTTGACGACAGGACCTAGCCGATCACCGAGAGGCAGGTGGTCGGAGTCGCGCGGGCCGGGTCGAGGGCGTTGGCGACCTCGTGGAAGGTGACCCGGTCCACCGTGCCGATCGCCACGTGCTCGGACAGGTCGAGCGCGCACTTGTCCTGGATGAGGACGTTGGTGACGTTCGGGCCGCTCAGGAACTGCGAGCGGTACGGGGTGACGACCTCGTCGTACTGGGTCGCGATCACGTGGTAGCGGACGCCGGGCACGGTGTCGCCGCCCTCGTTGAGCCGGGTGATGAACGGCGAGCCGGCGATCTGGTCGGCGAGGCCCGGGGTGTTGGCCTTGAGCAGGTCCTCGGCGCCGGGGAAGAACGGCAGGAGCTTGGTGAGGCCGAGCAGGGTGGTGCCGTGGTTGTCGGGGGCGATCCCGACGAGCGCGTTCACCTTCTCGGCCCCGCCGAGGAACTTGAGGTACCAGCGGGGCATCATGCCGCCCTGCGAGTGCCCGACGAGGTCCACCTCGGGGGCGCCGGTCGCGGCCAGGACCCGGTCGACGTACGCGTCGAGCTGCTCGGCGGACTTCGCGATGGGCCCGAGCCCATGGAAGAACGGCACGTTCGGCAGCTGGCCGTAGTCGAGCGAGAAGACGCAGTAGCCTCGGTTCACCAGGTAGGGCGCGAGGACGAGCCAGTTGTCGACGGAGTTCCCGAAGGTGCCGTGGACGAGGACGACCGGGCGCGGATGAGCGGCGGAGGGCTTGCAGGAGTAGTCGTTCCAGCCACGGCTGGTGGTGGCGGTCTCGACCTGGGCCGAGGCGGCGGCGGTCGGCGCGAGGGTGGCGGCGGCGGTCAGAAGCAGGACGGACAGCGCTCTGACGGCGTGTTTCCAGGGCAGCATCGGGCGATCTCCTTGCGGCTCAAGGGGATGGTGGGGGTGCTGTGCCCTGCGGCCCGGACCACAAGTGGGGATGCGCGGTGGGGATGCGCTTCAGCCAAGCTACGCATCGGTAGCCTCGGCTGGGAAGTTACGCGTCGGTAAAAAGTGCGGTGTCGCCGAGGAGTCCGCCCGCACGGGTGATCAGGCCGCCAGTGAGCCCGGCAGCACCGCCCTCGGTCCGAACTTCGCCCGCGCCCGGTCCGCCACCGCCTCGATCCGTCGGGTCTTCTCGTCCACCGGGTCCAGGGAGAGCTGGTGTGCGGCCTTCTCGGCGTCCGTCAGGCCCTCGGCGCGCAGGGCGATCCCCCGCACCCGGGCCCGCTGGAGGCCGAAGGAGTCGTGGACGGCGTACGCGAGGGCGGTGAGCGCCGCCGAGTGGGCGGTCGGTTCGGCGAGGGTACGACTCCGGGTCGTGGTGCTGCGGTCGGCGTACCGCACGGTGACCGCGAGCGAGCGGCACACCTGCCGTTCCGTGCGGAGCCGCGCGCCGAGCTCGGTGGCGAGCGAGAGGAGGGCCTTGCGGTGTTCCGTACGGTCGATCTCGTCGTGCGGGAAGGAGCGTTCGGCGGCTGTCGACCGAGAGACAGCGTTCGGGACGACGGGGGTCCGGTCGATGCCCCGGGCCCGTTCCCACAGTTCGCGGCCGGTCTTCGCGCCGACGAGCCGCTGGAGCACGCCGAGCGGCGCGTCGGCGACCCGGCCGACGGAGTCGAGTCCGTAGCCGCAGAGGGTACGGGCGGTGGCGCGGCCGACACCGTCGAGCGTGACGACCGGGCGGTCGCGCAGGAAGGCGGCCGGGTCCTCGACGACGAGGGTGACGCCGGGCCGGGCCTCGCTCGCGGCCGTCCGGGCCAGCATCGGGTTGGGCCCGGCGCCGATGACGCAGTCGACGCCGTACAGGGCGAGCGCCCTGACCCGGATCACCGAGGCGAGCTCGGCGGGGCTCCAGCCGAAGTAGCGCAGCGCGCCGCGCACGTCGGCGAGCACCTCGGCGGGCGGGGCGGCCTGGACGGTCGGGGTGAACTCACCGAGGAGCTCCACCAGTTGCGGGAGCAGGGACTCCCACATCGGTTCGAGGCGGAAGCGTACGCAGAGGATCATCCGGCGCTCCCCGGGCTGCTGTGCCAGAGCTTCCGCGCCGGTGCGGTGGCGCCCTCCCCGGCCGGGCGGAGGTCGGCCCAGGGGTTCATCTCGTAGCCGGTGGGCATCGTGATGCGGCGGCCGGAGCCGGCGCGAGCGCCGCGGTCGCCGGCGGGCGCGGAGTCGCCGTTCCCGCCGGTCCCGCCGTTCCCGCCTCCGGTCCCGCCGTTCCCGCCGGTCGGTCCCGGTTCGGCGAGCCTCGCCCCCACCGCCTCCAGGCCGCCGGAGGACCGGAGTTCGACCAGTTCGGCGAGGTTCCAGGCGGCCGAGCCGACGACGCTGAGGCTGCGCGGGCCGCGCCGCTGCACGACGCCCCGGACGAGGAGCAGCCAGGAGTGGAAGACGGTGTGGGCACAGCGCTCGTGGGCGTCGTCGAAGAAGGCGAGGTCGACCAGGCCCGTACCGTCGTCGAGCGTGCTGAAGATGACCCGTTTCCCGGAGCGGATGGGCGGGGTCTGGGTGGCGGCCTTGGCGCCCGCGACCAGGACGGTCCGGCCGTGGGGGGTGTCGCGCAGCCGCTGGGCGGAGACGACGCCGAGTTCGCGGAGGAAGGCGTGGTGGTCGTCCATGAGGTGGCGGGAGGTGTCCATGCCGAGGATGCCGAGCTCGGCGCTGAGGCGTTCCGTGTCGTCGAGGTCGGGGAGGCCGACGGGGGCGGTCTTCCCGCCCTGGGCGAGCGGGAGTTGACCGCCGTGGGAGGCGGCTCCCCGGTGGATGCGCCGGAGTTCGTTCAGATGGAGCAGCAGGTCGCGGCGGTTGGCGCCGAAGGCGTCCAACGCGCCGACCTGGGCCAGGCGTTCGGCGACGGGGGTGCGCGGGCGGGCCCGCTCCCAGAAGTCGAGCAGGGAGGCGTAGGGCTGTCCGGCCTCGATGCGGGCACTCTCGGCCTCTCCGATGCCGTGGACGTCGGCGAGGCCGAGCCGGAGACCCCACACCGCCGACTCATCGGACACCAGTTCGATACGGTGGGCGACCGCCGACCGGTTCACGTCCAGCGGCAGCACCGGCACCCCGCGCCGCCGCGCGTCCGCGAGCAGCAGCCGCTTGGGGTACATGCCGGGGTCGTGGGTGAGCAGCCCGGCGTAGAAGGCCGCCGGGTGGTGCGCCTTGAGCCAGGCCGACTGGTACGTCGGCACGGCGAAGGCCACCGCGTGCGCCTTGCAGAAGCCGTACGAGCCGAAGGCCTCCACGATCTCCCAGGTGCGGGCGACGACCTCGGCCGCGTACCCCTTCCGCTCCGCCTCCCGGGCGAACCAGGCCTTGATCCGGCCCTGCGAGCCGGAGTCCGAGAGTCCGCGCCGCACCTGGTCGGCCTCGTCGCGGCGGCAGCCGGTCATGATCCGGACGATCTCGATGATCTGCTCGTGGAAGACGACCACGCCGTACGTCTCCTTCAGCGGCCCCTCCAGGTCGGGGTGCGGGTAGCGGACGGGGGCGCGGCCGTGCCGGGCCTCGATGAAGGGGCGGACCATGTCGGCGGCGACCGGCCCGGGGCGGAAGAGCGAGATGTCGACGACGAGGTCGTGGAAGGTCGCGGGCTGGAGCCGGCCGACGAGGTCGCGCTGGCCCGGGGACTCGATCTGGAAGCAGCCGAGGGTCTCGGTGGAGCGGATGAGCCGGTACGTCTCGGGGTCGCCCTCCGGGATCGCGTCGATGTCCGGGCGGGCGCCGGTGGCGCGCTCGACCTCGGCGACGGCGTGGGCCATCGCGGACTGCATGCGCACCCCGAGGACGTCGAGCTTGAGCAGCCCGAGGTCCTCCACGTCCTCCTTGTCGAACTGCGACATGGGGAAGCCCTCGCCGCTGGTCGGCACCACGGGGGTGCGGGTGAGCAGCGAGGCGTCCGAGAGCAGCACCCCGCAGGGGTGCATGGCGATGCCGCGCGGCAGGGCGTCGAGCGCCTCGACCAGCTCCCAGAGCCGGCCGAACCGGTCCCGCTCCCCCGCGAGTTCGCGCAGCTCGGGCAGTTCGTCGAGGGCGGCGAGCGCGTCCCGGGCGCGGATGTGCGGGAAGGCCTTGGCGATCCGGTCGGTCTCGGCCGGGTCGAGGGAGAGGGCCGCGCCGACGTCCCGCACCGCGTGGCGGACCCGGTAGGTCTCGGGCATGGAGACGGTGGCGACCCGCTCGGTGCCGAAGCGGCCGATGATCGCCCGGTAGACCTCCAGACGGCGGGCGGACTCGACGTCGACGTCGATGTCGGGCAGGGCGGTGCGGCGCTTGGAGAGGAAGCGCTCCATGAGCAGGCCGTGCTCGACCGGGTCGGCGTGGGCGATGCCGAGGAGGTGGTTGACGAGGGAGCCGGCGCCGGAGCCTCGGGCGGCGACCCGTATCCCCATGCCCCGGATGTCCTCGACGACCTGGGCGACCGTCAGGAAGTAGGTGGCGAAGCCGTGGTGGGCGATGACGTCCAGCTCGCGGTGCATCCGGTCCCAGTAGGCGCGGCGCTTCTCGTACCCCTTGAGGACCATGCCGGCGGCGGCCCGGGAGGCGAGGACGCGCTGTGCGGTGCGGTGTTCGGCGCCGACGAGGTACGGCTCCGGGAAGTGCGCGGAGCCGATGCCGAGGTCGTCCTCGGGGTCGACCAGGCAGTCGGCGGCGACCGCCGCCGTCCGGTCGAGCAGCCGGTGCGCGGCGTCCCGGCGGAAGCCGGCCGCCTCGACGATCAGCTCGGCGGCGGCCAGCATGCCGTCGGGTCCTTCGGCGCCCTTGAGCCAGGCCTCTCCGCTGTCGAGCTCCTTGCGGGGGTCGACGGGGACGAGCCGGCGGGCGGAGTCGAGGACGTCGGCGACGGGCCCCAGGCCGGGGTCGGCGTAGCGGACGGCGTTGGTGAGGACGGGCGGGACGCCCTGCTCGGCGGCGAAGCCGACGGTACGGGCGGCGAGCCGCAGGGAGCCGGGGCCGGTGCCGGTACGGCCGTGGTGGACGGCCTCCAGGCGCAGCGCGTCGCCGTACCGCTCGCGCCAGGGGGCGAGCAGCCGGGCGGCCCGGTCGGGGCGGCCCGCGGCGAGGGCGCGGCCGACGTCGGAGGCCGGGCCGAGGAGCACGGTCAGCCCCTCGTCGTGCCCGGCGGCCCAGGGCAGCAGGGGCTGCCCGCCGGTACCGCCCACGCCCGCACCGCTCACGCCCGCACCGCTCACACCCGCACCGCCCGCACCGCTCACACCCGCACCGCCCGCACCGCTCACACCCGCACCACCCGCACCCGCACCGCTCCCGGCGTGGGCGGCGGTGATCATGGCGCAGAGGGAGGCCCAGCCGGCGCGGGAGCGGGCGAGGAAGAGGGCGCGGGGCGCGGACTCGTCGACGAAGGCGCCGCCGCGCACGGGCACCCGGCGGGCGGAGGAGCCCTGCCCGGTGTCGTGCGTCACCGGCTCCGGCGCCTCATGGGCGAGGTCCACGCCGAAGAGGGGCCGGACGCCCTCCTTCGCGCAGGCCTTCGCGAAGCGGACCGCGCCGGAGAGGGTGTCGCGGTCGGTCAGGGCGAGCGCGTCCATGCCCCGCTCGGCCGCGCGCGCGGCCAGCCGTTCGGGGTGCGAGGCCCCGTAGCGCAGGGAGTAGCCCGAGGCGGTGTGCAGGTGCGTGAATCCCGGCATGGCGCACCTCCCGCACTTCCCGCATCGAATTCGTACGTACGTTCCCACCCCCTGAACCCAGCGTAGCCTACTTTCGAACATCCGTACGATAACCCGTTCGGGTCTGCCCCACCTGCGGAAACACCGCTCCCCCCGGAGCCTGGGGGGCATGAGCCTCGTCGATGAACTGAAAAGCGCCGTCACCCCCCGAGCCGCCCTGCTCGTCGTCGGTGTCTTCGCCCTCCAGCTGCTGTTCATCACCTCGTACGTCGGGGCCCTGCACAATCCGAAACCCACGGACGTCCCCTTCGGCGTGGTCGCCCCCGGGCAGGCCGCGACCGTCCTGACGGACCGACTGGAGAAGCTGCCGGGCGATCCCCTCGCCCCCCGCACGCTCACGGACGAGGCCGAGGCGCGGGACCAGATCATGAACCGGGACATCGACGGGGCCCTCATCGTCGACCCGCGGGGCCGCACCGACACCCTGCTCGTCGCCTCCGGCGGCGGCAAGGTGCTCTCCGCGACCCTGGTGGCGATGATGACGGAGCTGGAGGCGGCCAACCAGCGCGCCGTGCGAACCGTCGACGTGGCCCCCTCCTCCTCCCAGGACTTCAACGGACTCTCCGCCTTCTACCTGGTCATCGGCTGGTGCGTCGGCGGCTACATCTGCGCCGCGATCCTGGCGATCAGCGCCGGCTCCCGCCCGGCCAACCGGGAGCGGGCGATCATCCGGCTCGGGGTGCTCGCGCTCTACGCGGCCCTCGGCGGACTCGGCGGCGCGATCATCGTCGGCCCGATCCTGGGAGCGCTGCCCGGCAGCGTCGCGGCCCTGTGGGGCCTGGGCACCCTGGTCGTCTTCGCCGTCGGCGCCGCCACGCTCGCCCTGCAGTCGGTCTTCGGGATCGTCGGCATCGGCCTGGCGATCCTGCTCATCGTGGTCGCCGGCAATCCGAGCGCGGGCGGCGCCTTCCCGCTGCCGATGCTGCCCCCGTTCTGGGAGGCGATCGGCCCGTGGCTGCCGCCGGGCGCGGGCACCTGGGCGGCGCGCTCGATCGCGTACTTCAAGGGCAACGACATGACCACCTCGATGCTGGTCCTCTCGGCCTGGGCGGTCGTCGGCTCCGTCGTCACCCTGGTGATGTCCTCCCTGAAGCAGAAGCCGCAGGAGGAGCCGATCGCCACGGAACTCGACACCGCGGGCGGGGCCGGGGCGAGTTGAGCGGCGGGCGCCCCGGAACGCCTGGCCCACCGGCCCGTCGCCCCGGGGAGTCGAGCGGCGCGCGCTGCCCCAAAAGGCCTGGCCCACCGGCCCGTCGACGCATTACCTTCACGGGGCATCACCGACCGGTCCCCGAGCGACAAGGCCCTCCGTGACATTCGTCCGCCCCGCCCGTCCCGACGAACTCCCCGCCCTGGTCGAACACCCCGACGACCCCGAGCGCAACGCCGCCACCCGCGCCTACCTCGCCCAGCTCCTCGACAGCGCGTGCACCCGTCCCGACTGGTGCCTGGTCGCCGAGGACGGCGACGGGCGGCTCACCGGCAGCGTGGTGCTGTGGACCATCCCGGGACACGAGGTCCCGCTCGCCTTCGTGCTGTTCGAGGCGCCGGAGGACTCGCCGGAGACCGGGGCCGCCCTGCTCGACGCCGCGGCGGCCAGGGCCCGGGAGCTGGGCGCGACGGAGCTCGAGCACGTCGTCGACTCCCCCGCCCAGGCCCCGCAGTACCAGCGGAATCCGGAGCACCGGGGCGAGCTGCTGCGGGCGTCCGGTTTCGGCGTGGTCCGCGACGGCCGCCGTTTCAGCCTCCGCTCTTCCGGTACGCCGGTGGGGCCGCCGGCCGACGACCCCCGGCTGACCTTCCGCTCGCTCGCCGAGCTCGGCCCCGAGCCCTTCGTCGCGGTCCTCGCCGAGCTGCTCGCCGACACCGCCGACGCCCGGCTCGCGGCAGACGTACGGCAGCACGGCGCCCGCCGCGCGGCCGAGCTGCTCTTCGAGGAGACGGCCGAGCTGAAGCACCAGCCCGAGTGGTGGGAGCTCGGTTACGACGCGGACGGCACGGTCGCCGTGATCAGCCTCCCCGCCGAGAACCCCAGTGTCCCGGTGATCGGTTTCGTCGGCGTCGCCCCCGCCCACCGCGGCAAGGGGTACGCCACCTCCGTCGTCGTCCGGGGCACCCGTGTCCTGGCCGCCGCCGGGGCCACGGAGATCCGCGGGGACTGCGACGCCGCGAACGTGGCGATGGCGAAGGCCTTCGAGCGGGCCGGATACGTGAACTTCGCCGACCGGCTGGAGTTCGCCCGCACCCTCTGAGCCCCCGGGAACACGGCGGGCGGGCCGAAGTCCCTTGGTGGACGCGTACACCAAGGGACTCCGGGGGTGTCCGCGTGCCGCCTAGTAGACGCTGACCCCGTAGGCGCTCAGCGCCTCCGTCACCGGCTGGAAGAAGGTCGTCCCGCCCGAGGAGCAGTTGCCGCTGCCGCCCGAGGTGAGGCCGATCGCCCGGCTGCCGGAGTAGAGCGGGCCGCCGGAGTCGCCCGGCTCGGCGCAGACGTTCGTGCGGATCATGCCGTAGACGATGTCCCCGCCGCCGTAGTTCACGGTGGCGTTGAGACCGGTGACCGAGCCGCTGTGGGTGCCGGTCGTGGAGCCCCGGCGGGTGACCGACATGCCGACCGTCGCGTTGGCGGCGCTGGTGATGTCCACGCTGCCGACGGTGCCGGACTTGGTGACCGAGCTGTTGGTGTAGCGGACGATGCCGTAGTCGTTGACCGGGAAGCTCGACCCGGCGGTGGAGCCGAGGACGGTCGACCGCGAGGAGTTGGAGTACCAGGTGCCCGCGCCGTCGGTGCAGTGACCGGCGGTGAGGAAGTAGTAGGCACCCGCGCTGTCCCGGACGTTGAAGCCCAGGGAGCAGCGCCAGCCGGCGTCGGCGTAGGTCGCGTCGCCGCCGGAGATGAGCTTGGTGAACCTGCCGGGGGTCCGCTCGACCCGGATCGCGCCGGCGTTGACCCCGGCCTGGCGCCTGATCTTCGCGATCTCGGCGGCGGAGACCGTGGAGTCGGCGGTGACGACGACCGCGCCGGAGGCGCTGTCGACGTGCCAGGCGGTGCCTGCCACGTCTGCGGCGAGCACGGCGTCGCTCGCCGCCGAGAGCCGTTCGGCGCCGAAGGTCTGTGCGGTGTCCGCGCTCGCGGTGGGGACGGCGAGCGCCGCGACGGCGGCGAGACCGGCCGCGACGGCGAGCATCCGGACGGTTCTCGTGGGGGTGGTGCGCGTGGTCCTCACTTCTCGTTCCTCCAGAGGGGAATCGGGGGCCCGCCGTGGGGTGCCGGGCCCGTGAGGCGCGGCCCAGGGGCCTGCGCTGTGGGGGAGTTTCGGACCGTACGACTTCACGCCGCAAGGGCGCCTTTCGGCCGTACGGTCCTCAACCGGCTCAGTAGAGGCTGACCTTGTACTTGGCGAGGGCCTCAGGAACGGGCTGGTAGAAGGTCGTCCCGCCGGTGGAGCAGTTGCCGCTGCCGCCCGAGGTGATGCCGAGCGCCTTGGTCCCGTCGTAGAGCGCGCCACCGGAGTCGCCGGGCTCGGCGCAGACGTTGGTCTGGATCATGCCGCGAACGGTGCCGCCGCCGGAGTAGCGGACGGTGGCGTCGAGGCCCGTGACCGTACCGCTGCGGGTGCCGGTGGTGGAGCCGGAGCGCTTGACCGACTCGCCCACATAGGCGTTGGCGGCGGTGAAGCCGCCGGTGTGGCCGAGCGAGGCGTTGTCGTAGCGGACCAGGGCGTAGTCGTTGCCGGGGAAGCTGGAGCCGACGGTGGCGCCGATCAGGGTGGACTGCGCCGAGTTGGCGTACCAGGTGTTCACGACGTTGCCGCAGTGGCCGGCGGTGAGGAAGTAGTAGGTGCTGCCGCTGCGTACGTTGAAGCCGAGCGAGCAGCGGTAGCCGCTGCCGTAGATGGCGTCGCCCGCGCCGAGCAGGGGCGTGAAGACGCCGGAGGTGCGCTGGACCCGCAGCGCTCCGGCGTCGGCGCCGGCCGCCGCACGGATCTTGGCGATCCCCGCGTCGGTGACGGTGGAGTCGGCGGTGACGACGACCCGGCCCGAGGCTCTGTCCACGTACCAGGCGGTGCCGCCGACCCCGGCGGCGTCGACGGCGGCGTCGGCGCGGGCGAGCTGGGCGGCTCCGGCCGGGCCGGGGACGGGGGCGGCCTGGGCGCCGGGGAGCCCGATGGCCGTCACGGCGGCGATTCCGGCGACGAGGGCGAGCAGACGGGTGCGGGTGTTCCTCACTGTGCTCCTCACAGTTCTCCTTCTGGGAAAAGCGGAGGGGCCCGTGGATGGCGGGCCCGCGAGGCGCCGTCAGGTGACGTGTTCCTGACATGCACCGTGAGCGATGGTGACGCGCGTGGAGCGGACGCACAAGACCGCGGAGCGGACGGGCGCCCCCGGCCGTCGTGGCCCGGGGGCGCCCGTCGTCCGCGCACCGCGCGGAAAGCCCTGGTCGGAAGGGGTCAGGACGGGTTCAGCCGCCGCTCCCCCGCCGGTACCGCCGTGTCGAGCGTGTTGCCCGGCGGAGGGAAGGGGCAGATGAAGTGGTCGGCGAAGGCGCACGGCGGCAGCAGCGCCCGGTTGAAGTCCACCGTCACCGAGCCGTCCGCCGCCGGGGCCTCGGGCCGCAGGAACCGGAAGCGGTAGCTGTCCCGGCCGCTGGTGGCGTCCGCGAAGACCGCCCACAGCGAGCCGTCCTCCTCGACGGCCACCTGGAGGGTGTGCTCGCCGCCGTGCAGATCGAAGGTCAGCTCCCCGGCGAGCCCGAGACCGCGCTCCCGCCCGTCGGCGTTCTCCACCCGTACGCTGCGCGTCTCCTCGTACGGGCGGAAGACGCCGGGCACCACCCAGCGATCGTCGTACGGGGTGGCCTCGATGCCCGCGAAGGCGCGGCGCGCCTCCGAGCCGGGGTCGAAGTCCCTTACGGCCCAGAGCCCTTCGCGCCGCAGGACCACCAGCCGCCGGCCGGCCGACTCGACCCGGGACTCGTGGATCGGGGGATGGTCGGCGGTGAGCCGCACGGTGCCGGCGAAGGGCTTCCCGTCGACGGTGATCACGTCCTCCGCGTCCGCCGTCAGGACCACCTCGTCGCCGTCCTCCCGCCACTCGCCGGGAACGGCCGGAATTCGACCCTCCGGGTGATCGGCGAGCCAGTGCGTGCCCGTCAGGGAGAGCGGGCCGTGCGAGGAGGAGACCGCCGCCTCGCGCTGCTCGTGCCAGTGCTGCCAGTCCTGCTGGGGATCCGTACTCATGGTGTTCCACCTTTCCATACGGGCTCGCGAAGCCCGTGACGCGCCGTGGGTCAGTTCTTGGTGCGGGGCAGGCCGGGCGGGTTGATCTCCGACTTCTCCACCGCCTCGCTGCCCAGCCCCCAGCGCTCGAGCACCTGGGCGTAGGTGCCGTTCCCGACGATGTGGTCGACGGCCGCCGCGTAGGCGGCGACGAGGCCGCTGTCCTTCTTCGTGGTGGCCGCGATCTTGCCCTGGAGCCCGTCGCCCGCGCCGGAGAACTTCCCGGCGACCTCGGTCTCCCCGGCCGAGGCCACGTGGTGGGCGACGACGGGATTGGGGCCGAGGTAGCCGTCGATCCGGCCGGACTGGAGGGCCAGGTAGTAGTCGCTGGTGTTCTGGAAGTACGTGATGTCGACGCCCTTGCGGCCCGCCTTCTCGTTCAGCGCGGACCACTCGACGAGGATCTTCTCCTGGTTGGTGCCCGAGCCGACCGCGATCTTCCTGCCCGCCACGTCCTCGGGGCCCTTCACCTTCCAGCCGGAGCCCTTCTTCGCCTCGAAGGCCAGGTCGTCCAGGCGGTAGGTGGCGAAGTCGTACTTGTCCTTGCGCTCCTCGGTCACGGTGACGTTGGAGAAGACGGCGTCGTACTTGCCGCTGTCGAGGCCGACGAAGAGGTTCTCCCAGGACACCGGGTCGAACTCGGGCTTCAGACCGAGGGTGTCGGCCACCAGGGTCGCGAGGTCGAGCTCGGCCCCGATCAGCGTCCTGTCGTCGGTGGCGCGGAAGGCGAGCGGCGGACTGCTGTTCGCCGAGACGCCGACGACGAGCGTGCCTCTCTTGCGGATGGCCTCGGGCACCTGCGCGGCGATGGCATCGACCTTGGCCGTGTGGACGCGCTTCTGGTCGGGGCCCACGTTGATGCCGTTCCCCTTCTGCCCCTCGGGCTTGATCTCGCCGGTGGCGGCCTCCCCCGAGCCGCAGGCGGTGAGGAGTCCGAGGGCGGTGAGCGAGGCGAGGGCGGTGAGGACGGCGCGGCGGGACTTCATGACGTGCTCCTGTGCGTGTGGGTGTACCGGTGTACGGGCATGGGGGTGTACGGGAGAGGGCCAGGTCGCTGCGGGCAGCGGGGTCAGAGGACCTTGGAGAGGAAGGCGCGGGTGCGCTCGTGGCGCGGGCTGTCCAGCACCTCGCCCGGCGGGCCCTGCTCGACGATCCGGCCCTCGTCCATGAAGACCACGGTGTCGGCGACCTCGCGGGCGAAGCCGATCTCGTGCGTGACGACGATCATGGTGGTCCCGGAGGCGGCCAGGTCCTTGATGACGTCGAGGACCTCGCCGACCAGCTCGGGGTCGAGCGCGGAGGTCGGCTCGTCGAAGAGCAGCAGCCCCGGTTCCAGGGCGAGCGCGCGGGCGATGGCGACCCGCTGCTGCTGTCCGCCGGAGAGCTGCTTGGGGTACGCCTCCGCCTTGTCGGCGAGTCCGACGCGGTCGAGGAGCTTGCGGGCCGCGGCCTCGGCGTCCTTGCGGGGGCGCTTCAGGGCCGAGACGGGCGCCTCGACGATGTTCTCCAGGACGGTCAGGTGCGGGAAGAGGTGGAAGTTCTGGAAGACGAAGCCGATCCGGGTGCGCTGCTTGAGGATGTCGCGCTCCCGCAGCTCGTACAGCTTGTTCCCGGAAAGCCGGTAGCCGACGAGGGTGCCGTCGACGCTGACCGTGCCGCTGTCCACCTTCTCCAGGTGGTTGATGGTCCGCAGGAGGGTCGACTTTCCGGAGCCCGAGGGACCGAGGACGACGGTGACCTCGCCGGCCCGGACGTCGAGGTCGATGCCGCGCAGGACGTGCAGGGTGCCGAAGCTCTTGTGGACGGAACGGATCTCGACCTTGGCGGTGTCGGCCTCGGTGACGGTGGTGGCGGCGGAGACGGTCACGGCGGAGCTCATCGGGCGCTCCCCTTCGCGTAGTGGCGCTCGACGTAGTGCTGGACGACGGAGAGCGCGGTGGTGAGCAGGACGTACCAGGCGGTGGCGACCATCAGGAGCGGGACGACCCGGCCGTTGCGGCCATAGACGACCTGCACCTGGTAGAAGAGCTCGCCGATCGCCATGACGGAGACGATCGAGGTGCCCTTGAAGAGCGAGATGATCTCGTTGGCGGCGTTGGGCAGGATCGAGCGCATCGCCTGCGGCAGCACGATCCGCCGCAGCTGCCGGAGCCGCGGGATGCCGAGGGAGGCGGCCGCCTCCGACTGGCCCTCGTCCACGGCGAGTACGCCGCCCCGGACGATCTCCGCCGCGTAGGCGGCCTGGTGCAGGGCGAGCCCGAGGACGGCGGCGCTCATCTCCCCGACGAGGCCCATCGTGTCGAAGGAGAGGAAGCTCGGCCCGAAGGGGATGCCGATGCTCAACTCCTTGTAGAGATAGGCCAGGTTGAACCAGAAGAGCAGCTGGACGATGAGCGGGATGGAGCGGAAGGCCCAGATGTAGGCGAAGGCGACCGACCGCAGGAACGGGTTGGCCGAGAGGCGCATGAAGGCGAGCACGATGCCGATCGCGAAGCCGAGGGCCGTGCCGTGGAAGGTGAGCTGGAGGGTGACCCAGACGGCCTGGAGGATCGTCTCGGTGGTGAAGAACGCGGCGAAGACGTCCCACTCCCAGCCGGGGTTGGTGACGAGCCCGTGGGCGAACTGCACGAGCAGGACGGCGGTGGCGGCGACGGCCACCCAGCGCCAGGGGTGACGGACGGGGACGACCGTGAGACCGGCGGGTGCCGAGGAGGCCCTGGGGACGGCGGCGACGGTGGTGGCCGTGGCGGCTTCCGGGGCTTTCGTGAGGGGGACGGCGGAGGGCGGATCGCTGGTGAGAGCCATGGCGGTACCTCGGGAACGGGGTCGGGAAGCGAGGAAGCGGGACCGGGACCGCGAGCGGGCCGGGAGTTGGGACCGGGACCGGAGCCGGCACCGGCACCGGCTCCGGGCTCCGGGCTCCGGAACGGAGCAGGAACCGAGCGGGAGCGTGCGGATCAGGCGCTGAGCGAGGCCGGACGGCGACAGCTCCGGCCGGCCCGGTCGCTCTCGCCCCGCAGGAAGGTCAGCGCGGCCCGTGCCGCGACGTCGTTCTGCCCGAAGGCGATGCCCCCGGTACGGGGCCGGGTGAAGGCCCCGCCGGCCCGGGCGGTGGTGTGCGGGCCGAGCGCGAAGCGGCGCGGGTGCGGGCGTCCGTCGTGCTCCAGGATCCGGGCGTCGGCGGGGTCGACGACGAGGAGGCCGCTCGCGGTGGCCCGGGCGCCGTCCTCGTACAGGGCGCGCAGCAGCGGGCTGTCGGTGAGTTCCAGGGTGGGGTCGGGCAGCCGGGCCTCGACGAGGGCGCGCGCCTCGGTCCACTCCCCCGGCACGGCGGCGGACGCGGCCCGGAAGACCCCGCGCTCCTCGTCGGTCTCGACGGTCACCTGCGGTCCGAGGAAGCGGACCACGCCGGCGCGGGAGAGCGCGAGGAGCTGCCGCAGCCGGGGCCCGGGCGGGCCGGAGGCGAGGTAGCTGAAGAAGCCGTGCCACCAGCCGCCGGTGTCGACGCGCTCGCCGAGCCGAAGGAGCTGTGCGTAGACGGAGAGCAGACCGGCGAAGACGGCGGCGTCGGGGCTGTGGGCCGGGTCGTGGCGGCGGGTCAGATCGTCTGTGACGTAGGCGCGCAGGCCGTCCTGGAGCGCTTCGGCCGAGTCGAAGCGGATCCCGTCGAGGGGGTGGTCGAGGCCGTCCAGGTCGAGCCGGTCGGCGGGGTCGGGGACGGCCGCGGTGACGAGCGCGGCGATCTCGGCCCCGCGCGGCGGCGCCACCGCGTAGGCCTGCTCGAAGTCGCCCCAGGCGAGGGCGGTCCGCTCCGGATGGGTGGAGAAGAGCCGGTGGTAGTGGGCCCAGCCGAGCTCCTTGTCGATGAGCGGCCACACGTCGCGCCGGAAGTCGAGCGGCCCGGCCCGGTCGAGGAGGGCGTCGGTCTGCTCGGTGCCGAAGAACCGGGGCAGCGGGGGCCGTTCGCCGTCGAGGACGTATCCGATCTTCGAGTGGTACGGGACGCCACGCCGCGAGCCGACGTGCAGCACCGGCTCCCGGCCCGAGGGTACGTAGACGAGGTCGTCGCCCTCGCTCTCGTACCGTCCGCCGCGGCCCTCGGTGAGGAGCACCATCAGGTCGACGAAGGCGAGGCCGAAGCCGCGGACCAGGACGGGTTCGCCCGCGGGCAGCGCGGACAGGTCGGTGTCCGCGGTGAAGTCGGGCGGGAGGTGGACGAGCCGGTGGCGCGCGGAGAAGTCGGCGAACGCCCGCTGTTCCGGGTCGGGTTCGGCGCCGAGGTGGCCGACGGTGAGGACGACGAGGTCGGCGAGGAGGGGCTCGGTGCCGGCCTCCAGCCAGACCCGCTGGCGTCCGTCGCGGGGGCCACCGACCCGCAGTGCGGTGGTGCGGTGCTCGTGGACGGTGACGGAGGCGGGCAGGGCGGCGAGCGCCCGCGCGTACACCCAGCGCAGGTAGGCGCCCTGCTGGGGGCGGGTGGGGAAGGTGCGGCCCTCGATGCCGGCCCAGTCGGCGAGGGTGGGTCCCGGCCGGACGGGACCGTCGAGCCGCACGGTCTCGTCGGTGAACATGGTGACGTCCTCGGCCTGGGAGTTCATCCAGAGCAGCGAGGACTGTCCGGTGCGCCAGATCCGGCCGGGGCCTGGCGGGTGCGGGTCGACGAGGTGGATGTCGAGGGGGTCGTCGCCGTACAGCTCGGGCAGGCTGGCGGCGAGCCGTTCGAGGAAGCCGGTCCCGCGCGGCCCGGCGCCCACGACGACGATCGAGGGGCGGGGGCCCGTCGGCCGGGTGCTCGTCGGGCGGGCGCCCGTCGGACGGTTGCTCATCGGGCACCGCCCGTGCCCCGGGCGTAGTACCGCTCGACGTAGTGCTGTCCGAGGCTGAGGACCGAGGTGACGGCCACGTACCAGAGGGTGGCGACGAGGAGCAGCGGGATGACCTCGTACGTGCGGTGGTAGACCAGCTGGGTCGAGTAGAGCAGGTCCTGGACGGCGATGACGGAGACGATCGAGGTGCCCTTGAGGGTGCCGATCAGCATGTTCCCGGCGGGCGGGACGATCGAGCGCATCGCCTGGGGCAGCACGATCCGGGTGAGCCGGCGCCACCGGCCGAGGCCGAGGGACTGGGCGGCCTCGATCTGGCCCCGGTCGACGGAGAGGATGCCGCCGCGCACGACCTCGGCGGCGTAGGCGGCCTCGTGCAGGGTGAGGCCGATGACGGCGACGGCGACCGGGCCGAGGAGGTTGACCGTGTGCACGCCGAGGACGGTCGGGTAGAGGGCGCCGATGTTGAACCAGAACAGCAGCTGGACCAGGATCGGCGTGGACCGGAAGAACCAGACGTAGCCCCAACTGACCGCGCGCAGAACGGGGTTGGCGGACAGTCGGAAGACGGCGAGCAGGGTGCCGAGGACGAAGCCCAGGGCCATGACGAGGGCGGTCAGCCACAGGGTGAGGACGAGCCCGCGCAGGACGGACGCGGAGGTGAAGTACTGGGCGACGACGTCCCATTGGAAGGCCTTGTTGCGGACGACCGAGAGGAGTCCGAGGCCGAGGAGGACGAGGACGACGGTCGCGGTGGCCCACTGTCCGGCGCGGCGGGCGGGGACGACGCGCGGGGGCGGATCGGCGGGCGGGGCCGTGGAGGGGATCTTGACGAGGGTCGCGGACATGCGAAGGCTCCGTGGATGCCAGAGGCGGATCGAACACGGGGTGCGCCTTCACACGCACAGAGCACGGATCCGGGCCCCTCAGCCCGATCCGCCCTTCGAGGCTATGCGGTCAACACGCCCTACTGTCAAGGGTGTCCACAAGGTGAGCCGTGCGTCTCATCGCGGTTGACGCGGAAACGGATGCCTGTTCCACTGGGGCCATGCATCCGCAGCAGCAGCTGGTCACGCGCTCCCACATCGACTTCGGTCGTGTGTGGTCCTCTTCCTGTTGAGCTGACCCCCCGCTCTGCCCCTGCCCGCGTGCTGTTTTCCGCGGCGCCTTCACACACAGGCCCCTCGTGCGTGCCTGAGCTTCCCCCTCCCCTCGCCCTGCCCTTGTGTCCTCCTTCGCCCTGAAGGACCTTCATGACCTTCGCGTTGTCCGTGCGCCGGACCACGACCACCGACCCCCTCGCCCGCCCGCTCCTCGACGAGCTGGCACACGAGTACACGACCCGTTACGGCACCGCCGACGACCTGAGCCGCTACCCGGCGGAGGAGTTCAGCCCTCCCCACGGCACCTTCCTGCTCCTCCTGGAACAGGGCCGGCCCGTGGCCGGAGGCGCGTACCGCCGCTACGACGAGCACACCGCCGAACTGAAGAGGATCTGGACCCACTCGGCGCACCGCAGGCGCGGGCTCGCCCGCCGCGTCCTCACCGTGCTCGAACGCGAGGCCGCCGCCCGCGGCTACACCCGCGTCTATCTGACGACCGGCGCGCGCCAGCCGGAGGCCAGGAGCCTCTACCTGGCGACCGGCTACCGGCCGCTCTTCGACGTGTCCGCCGATCTCGAATCCCTCGGCCCCCTGCCGTTCGAGAAGTTCCTGGAGAACCCGAAACCATGAGTACGCGTACGAGTTCCGGAACCGCCCGCACGACCCTCGGCTTCGTGCTGATCACCGCCGCAGCGCTCACGCTCACCGCCTGCTCCGGGGGCGAGCCCGCGACCGCGCCGGCCGGGGCCTCCGGTGCGCCGGGCGCCGCGAAGGGCGCGCTCCCGACCGAGGACGTGGTGTCGGCGGTGCGGAAGAACGAGGCCGCGGCGAAGCTGCTCCCCGCCGACGTACGGCAGCGGGGTTCCTTCACGCTCGCCGCCTCGGTCGGCACCCCGCCCAGCTCGACCTACCTGTCCGACGGCAGGACCGTGGCCGGGGTGGACGCCGACTTCGCGGCCGCCGTGGCCAAGGCCCTCGGTCTGGAGCTGAAGCGCGAGGTCGTCGGCTTCGAGGCGATCCTGCCGGCGCTGGGCAGCGGCAAGTACGACGTCGGCACCGGGAACTTCGGCGTGACCGAGGAGCGGCGCAAGGCGATCGACTTCGTGACGTACATCAACGACGGCCAGGGCTTCGCCACCCGGGCGGACAGTCCGCTGACGGCGGTCACCGACCTCACGCAGCTGTGCGGGCTGAAGGTCGCGACGGGCGCCGGCACGACCTTCGAGCAGACCTTGGAGAAGAACAAGGACCGGTGCGCGAAGGCCGGGAAGCCGGCGTACGAGGTGAACGTCTTCAACGAGACGGGAGCGGTCTGGATGTCGCTCCAGCAGGGGCGCAGCGACGTCGTGATGAGCACGATCAACGGCGTGCGGTACGCGGTGACGCAGCAGAGGAACGTGAGGTTCCTCAATGAGTACCGGCGGCTCGACGTCGGCTTCGCCTTCAGGAAGGGCACCCCGCTCGCCCCCGCCTTCCAGGCGGCGGTGAACGGCCTGAAGGCCGACGGGACGTACGACCGGATCGTGCGGAAGTGGGGGGTGACGGACTCGGGCATCGAGCGGTCGCAGATCACCCCGCCGGAGATCCCGGCGCCGACGAAGTAGCGGCGCGTCCCTCCGGGCCGACGGGGCGTCAGCAGTCGCAGCCGCAGTCACAGCCCCCGCAGCACCCGTCCCCCTCGCAGCAGGAGGAGCAGTTGCTGCAGCAGTCGCAGCAGTCGCAGCAGCTGCCGGGGTCGCACTGCTGGCAGAGCCCCTCGCGCCGCTGGCGGCTCCACGGGTCCTCGAAGGTGCCGCAGCACATCTGGCAGGTACAGGCCAAGCCTACCCAGAGGGCGCATCCGGCTATGAGCCCGCGCCGGTTGGGCGGTTCGGGCGGGAACGGTCCGCCGGGGCCGCCGGGACCGCCGGGACCGGGGGCATACGGACCTCCGGGGCCGGCGGGTCCGCCGGGGGCGTACGGGTTGCCGGGCGTGGCGTACGGGTTCCCCGGGACCGGTCCGTGCGCGTGCACGTGCGGGGCACCCTGACCCCCCGCCCCGTGCGAGCAGCTCGTCGTGCCGAAGGCCCGGTCCACCGAGCTCCGGAGCTCGTGGGCGAGGAGGACGTGGACGAGCTTGCCGTCGGCGAAGTCGGCGTCCCGCAGGGCGAGCCGGATCCCGTGCAGGGCGTCGTCGGCGAGCCGGCGGGCCTCCTCCCGGGAGGTGCCGGTCGCGGTGAGCGGGTTCCAGGCGCCCGCCTCCGCGTCGGCCGACTGGTCCTCGACGGCGTCGAGGAGGTGGGCGAGGCGCCCGAAGAGCCGGCCGGCCTCGGCGAGCGGGGCGGCGTTCTCCGGGCGTCCCGCGAGGACCGCGGTGTGCGCGAAGGCGGCCGCGGTCGCGGTCTCGGTCGGCTCGGTGACGGTGAGCAGCGGGGTGCCGATTCCCGCGAGGGTCTCGATCCCGGTCTGCCGGTCGACGGCGTCGACGAGGACGGCGGTGTCGAAGCCGAGGGCGCGGCCCGTCCTGGCGCCGGCCTTGTCCCAGGAGCGGGCGACCCGGCGGGCCGCCGCCGCGACCGGCTTGCGCGCCAACAGGCCGTCCCGGTCGGCGACGTGGTCCCGCACCTTGGCCGAGGCGAGGACGAGCGAGACGGCGGCGGCCAGGCGCGCGCCCTCGCCCTGGGCCACGGGAGCGGTCCGCATGGCGCGCAGCGCGCAGGGCCCGGCCGTGCGGCGGCCCGCCGCCGTCACCCCGGCCTGAGCCTCCGTCAGAACCGAGACGATGAGCCCGTCGTAGTTGGTGACCACCCGCGCGAACTGCCCGTGGTCGGCGCGTAGTGCCAGGCAGAGGCCGCAGAGGTGGGCCATCCACTCGGTCTTGAGTCCGTCGGTGAGGCGGTGCGTGCAGGGCCTGACGATTCCGAACATGAGCTTCCCCCGTGAGCCGTACGAAGTGCCGTCGAGCGGCTTCGCGGCATCGTAGCGAGGCGGGCCGTTCACCCGTACGCGCCCACCGTCACCCTTCTGGCCCGACTTTCATATTTTAAGTTGCGCGCCCCTCCGTCAGGCCCCGCATACCGCAAGATTCCTGACGTATCGCCAGAAACCGACGCTCACGTTCTGCACCAGTACCGTCACGAATCTCCTGCACGGCGTGTATCCGCTTGGCGCGCGATCCGCATCATGGACGACGATAGGGACTGCGGAACCACAAGTGACCGCGCTGAAAGGAGGCGTCCATGGGATCGGTGCGCAAGGCAAGTGCCTGGCTGGGACTCGTCGAGGACAACGACGAGCGTTACTACGACGACGAGTACGCCGACGGTGCCGAGAACGGCGACGCCTGGGTGACGGACCCCCGTGTCCGGGTGGCCTCGGACACCGCCCAGGAGCAGGGCCGCCGGATCGCCACCGTCTCCCCGGACGGCTTCCGGGACGCCCGGGGCATCGGAGAGCTCTTCCGGGACGGTGTTCCGGTGATCGTGAACCTGACCGCGATGGAGCCGAACGACGCCAAGCGCGTGGTCGACTTCGCCGCCGGTCTCGCCTTCGGGCTGCGCGGCTCGATCGAGCGCGTGGCGACGCGGGTCTTCCTGCTCACTCCCGCCGACACCCAGATCGTCGGCGGAGAGACCCGTCGGCGTCCGCAGGACGGTTTCTTCAACCAGAGCTGAGCGGGTCCGCCGGCCCGACCGGACACCACCCGAGGGATCGGGTCAGTGCGCCGGGCGTCCGGAGCCGGCGGGCTCGATCGCTTCCCGGGTCGCGGGCACCCGCGGCTCGGCAGGCTGCCGGACCACCTCGGCGGGCTCGCAGGAATCGATCGCCCCACGGGTCCCGATCGACTCACACACCTCGATCGGCTCGCTCGTCTCGATCGGCTCGCTCGTCTCGATCGACTCGCAGTTCTCGATCGCCTCGCTCGTCTTGGCCGGCTCGTATGCCTTGGCCGGCTCGTACGCCTTGGCCGGCTGACACGACTCGTGCGGTTCGTACCCCTCGTACGAGTCACCCGGCTCGTCCGGTTCCGCCAGGCACTCCATGACCCGGGGCAGCCGTCGGGCCATCACCGCACCGACGAGCAGCAGCACGGCGCTCACGCAGAGCGTGATGTGCAGACCGTCCACGAAGGCGTGCCGGGCGGCCTGGTGCAGGGCCGCGCCCGCCGTGCCGCCGAGCTGGTCGGCGACCTTGTAGGCCTCGCCGAGGGAGTTCGACGCGGCGCTGCTGGCCTCCGCCGGGACCCCGGGGACCGAGGCGAGCCCGGGGGCGTACGCCGCGTTCATCACGCTGCCGAGCAGCGCGATGCCCATGCCGGCACCGAGCTGGTACGAGGTCTCGCCGATCGCCGCCGCGCCGCCCGCACTCCGCTGCGGCGCCTCGCTGAGCATCGACTCGTACGCCGAGAAGAGCGTGGTCTGCAGGCCGAAGCCGAGCAGCACGAAGCCCACCGTGAGCAGCAGCGGCCGGTCGTCCTGACCCATGAACGTGAGCAGCAGCACCGCGCCGGCGGTGAGCACGAAGCCCCAGCCGACCATCCGGCGCGGACCGATCCTGCGCAGGGTGTACGAGCCGGTGGCGCCGGCCGCCATGGCGGCGAAGGTGAGCGGCAGGAGGCGGAGCCCGGTCTCCAGGGGGCTCAGTCCGAGGACGAGCTGGAGGTACTGGACGGCGATGAGCTCCAGGCCGACCAGGGCCAGCATGCCGATGACGATGCAGCCGACCGAGGTGGTGAAGGCGGCCCGGGAGAAGAGCCGCATGTCGATCAGCGGGTGCGGGCGCCGCCTCTGCCTGCGGACGAAGAGGACGAGGAGTCCGGCACCGAGCAGCAGCGGCCCCGCGGTCGGCAGGGCGAGCAGCGGTTCGCCCGCTCCGGCGCGCTTGACCCCGAGGACGCAGCCGAGGACTCCGGCGGCGGCCATGAGGGCGCCGAGGACGTCCCAGGGTCCGTCGGCGGCGCCGCGGGACTCGGGGAGGAGGCGGCGGCCGAGGGGCAGGATCAGCGCCATCAGCGGGATGTTGATGAGGAAGACGGAGCCCCACCAGTAGTTCTCGACGAGGAAGCCGCCGAGCACCGGTCCGGTGGCGGCGCCGATCGCGGCGGTGGCCGTCCAGATGCCGATCGCGGTGGCGCGCTCCCGCCGGTCGGGGAAGACCGTCCGGAGGATGGAGAGCGTCGCCGGCATGATCATCGCGCCGCCGACCCCGAGCAGCGCGCGGGCCGCGATGAGGACCCACGGCTCGGTGGCGAGGGCGGCGACCGCCGAGGCGACGCCGAACAGCGCGTAGCCGAGGAGGAGGACCCGCCGTCTGCCGACCCGGTCGCCCAGGGTGCCGAAGAGGATCAGCAGCGAGGCACAGATCAGCGGGTAGGCGTCGACGATCCAGAGCAGCGCGGTGGAGCTGGGGCGCAGGTCCTCGGTGAGCGAGGGGACGGCGACGTGGAGGATGGTCGCGTCGAGGGCGACCAGGAGGAGGCTGACGCAGAGGACGAGAAGGACGACCCAGCGGTTGGTCCCGCCGTCGGCGGCACGCTCTCGTGCTCGGGCCGTGAACGTCCGCTGCATGTACGTACCTCCCAGTGAAGCTCTCGCGCTCGGCAGGCGCCGACCAGGGCGTATGCCCCTGGGGCGGCCCGACATCGACGGGCGAGTGAGCCGTCAGCGTACGCGAGTTCAAGCCCCGAGCGCGTGGCGCAGCTCTCACCCCGGCGGGCCTCGCGGTGTGGCGTACGCCACTTGGAGAGGGCCGCGCGTCGCATGGAATTCCGTACGTATATCTGTTTGAGGCAATTCCCCTGCCCTCAAACACCCTTCCGGAAAGAGCCGTGCCGCCAATAGGGCTGAAGGTCATCGGATTTACGGACGGACGCCGGGAATGGAGCGGCGACTGAGACCTACTCCACATCACATGGTCATCACGAAGGCACCGGAACGACCGGGTCAGCTTCTCACTCCCTGTAACGTCGATTGGGTGCGTACCGACATCTTTGCCCGGCTGGACCGGGAGCCGGAACCGCCGAAGATAGAGGTCCCTCGGATGACCCGCACGCGTCTCGCGCTCTTCGGCGGGGCGTCGGCGTTCTATCTGGCCATTGTCGTGGCGGTCGTGCTGTCGACCTGGCTGGTGACCCTCGACTGGAAGATCATGCTGTTCCGGCCCTATCAGCAGTGGCCCGAACTGCACGCCTTCCTCGACTACTACGTCGTCCTCGGTCAGCGCGGCCCCACGGCCGTCATGGTGGCCGCATGGCTGGGCTGGCGCTCCTGGCGCCAGCACACCCTGCGGCCACTGCTGTGTCTCGGCGCCGCCCTGCTGCTGCTCAACGTCTCGGTCGGCGCGGTCAAGCTCGGGCTCGGCCGTCTCGGCCCCCACTACGCGACACAGGTCGGCTCGGCCGAGCTCTTCGCGGGCGGCGACATATTTCCTTCCGGGCACACCGCCAACGCGGTCGTGACCTGGGGCATCCTCGCCTACCTGGCGACCACCCCGCGGGCCAGGCGCTATCTGTCCGCCATCTCCGCGGTGGTCGCCCTCGGCGTCGGCCTCACCACGGTCTATCTGGGCACGCACTGGCTGAGCGACGTGGTGCTCGGCTGGGCCGCCGGGCTCCTGGTCCTGCTCGCCCTGCCCTGGTGCGAGCCGCTGCTCGCGGTGGCGGAGTCCTGGATCCTCGCCATGCGCGACCGTCTGCGGGAGCGGCTGCGCGACCGCCGCCGGCTCGTGCCCTCGCTGCCCGTGGCCTCCGGCGGTCCGCGCCCGGCCTTCTTCCCGCAGCGTCCGGCCGCGGGCGAGGAGCCCGTCCGCGAGACCGTGGGAGTGGCCCGCGGCGGCGCTCCGGCGACCCGCGGCTGACCGATACCGAAGGAAGGGCCCCGGCCGCATGCGGCCGGGGCCCTTCCTTCGTCCGGTGTCCGACCGGTCCCGCCGTCGGTCAGCCGAGCCAGCAGCGGGTGACGGCGCCGTCCTCGACCTCGAAGTTGATGCGTCCGGACAGGTATTCCATGGTGATGATCGAGCCGGGCGGCAGGGACCTGACGACCTTCCAGCCCCGTGCCCTGGCGAGCTGCTCGGCACCGTCCGCGTCCAGTCCCACATAGGACTCGGGAGCGTCGCGGGGAGGTTCGGGAGTGCGCGATGTGGGTGACATGGGCCTCACGTTAGCCTCTTCGCGGTCACGCTTGTGTCACAAGTTCTCGACATATGTTTGACACGCCGCCCGTCACTCGATGGGACAGTTCCGGGCCGAATCTCCAGCAATTCCGAAGAACCTCCGGCACTTCACACAAGGCGATCCCAGGGCTGCCGAATACCGGGGAATTCCCGGTTCCCCGGGCATCGCACCGTGAATTGCCCGGACCCCGCACGCGGCGCCCTCACGTTTCCCTTACAGAACGCTTACGCCGGCTCCGCCGGGCGGTGTCGGCCGACCGGAGCAGCCGCCCCCGCCGCCTCCCTGCCCCGCGGGCCCGCCGCCCGCATCATGTCCCGATGCCCGGCGAGCGGGGTCCCGAGGGCGAGCGGAGGGCAGCGGTGGGCACCGAGACAGCGACGGCGACCGTCGAACCGGGCCGACAGCGGCACGGCCGGATCCTGATCGACTGGGTCACGACGACCGACCACAAGAAGATCGGCCACCTGTACCTGGTCACCTCGTTCGTCTTCTTCCTGATGGCCGGGCTGATGGCGATGCTGATGCGGGCCGAGCTCGCCCGCCCCGGGCTCCAGCTCGTGTCGAACCAGGAGTTCAACCAGGCCTTCACCCTGCACGGCACGATCATGCTGCTGCTCTTCGCCACTCCCACCTTCGCCGGCTTCGCCAACGAACTGGTGCCGCTGCACATCGGCGCCCCCGACGTCGCCTTCCCGCGGCTGAACATGTTCTCGTACTGGCTGTTCCTCTTCGGCGGGCTGATGGTGATCGGCTCGCTGCTCACCCCGAGCGGCCCGGCCGCCTTCGGCTGGACCGCCTACGCCCCGCTCAACAGCCTGGAGCGGTCGCCGGGCCCCGGCGTCGACCTGTGGATCATGGGGCTCGCGCTCTCGGGCTTCGGCACGATCCTCACCTCGGTGAACTTCCTGGCCACGATCATCGGGATGCGGGCCCCCGGCATGACCATGTTCCGGATGCCGATCTTCACCTGGAACGTCCTCTTCACGGCGGTCCTGGTGATCGTCGCCTTCCCCGTCCTCGCGGCGGCGCTGCTCGTCCTGGAGGCGGACCGGCGGCTCGGCTCCGTGGTCTTCCTTCCCGAGAACGGCGGGGCACTGCTGTGGCAGCACCTCTTCTGGTTCTTCGGCCACCCCGAGGTCTACATCATCGCGCTGCCGTTCTTCGGGATCGTCAGCGAGATCATCCCGGTCTTCGCCCGCAAGCCGATCTTCGGATACTCGACCCTCGTCGCGGCCACCATGGCGATCACCGGCCTCTCGGTGGTGGTCTGGGCGCACCACATGTTCGCGACGGGCGCGGTGCTGCTGCCGTTCTTCTCGCTGCTGTCGTTCCTGATCGCGGTGCCGACCGGAGTGAAGTTCTTCAACTGGACCGGGACGATGCTGCGCGGCTCGCTGTCCTTCGAGACGCCGATGCTGTGGTCGGTCGGCTTTCTGGTGTCGTTCCTCTTCGGCGGGCTCACGGGGGTGATCCTCGCCTCGCCGCCGATGGACTTCCCCGTCACCGACTCGTACTTCGTCGTGGCCCACTTCCACTACACGGTCTTCGGCACGGTCGTCTTCGCCACCTTCGCCGGCTTCTACTTCTGGTGGCCCAAGTTCACCGGCCGGATGCTCGACGAGCGGCTCGGCAAGATGCACTTCTGGACGCTGTTCGTCGGCTTCCACCTGACGTTCCTGGTGCAGCACTGGCTCGGCGCGGAGGGCATGCCCCGGCGGTACGCCGACTACCTGGACGCGGACGGCTTCACGGCGCTCAACACGGTGTCGACGATCGGCGCGTTCCTGCTCGGCGCGTCCACGCTGCCGTTCCTCTACAACGTGTGGTGGACCCACCGGTACGGCGCGAAGGTCGACGTGGACGACCCGTGGGGCTTCGGGCGCTCGCTGGAGTGGGCGACCTCGTGCCCGCCGCCCCGGCACAACTTCGACGCCGTGCCCCGGATCCGCTCCGAGTCGCCGGCCTTCGACCTGCACCACCCGGAATTCGCGGCCTACGAGCGGATGCGGGTCACAAGCCCTCCGGCGTCCCCTCCCCCGTCCGATCGAGCGCGCGGGACAGCCGGTCCCTGAGGGCGCGGACCCGCTCCGTCAGCTCCGGCGGCTCGACCACCTCGAAGTCGATCCCGATGAGCGCCACGTGCACCACCGCGACCTGGAGGTTGTGCGCCCCCGCCCGCAGGAGGCAGGTCTCTTCGCTCTCGGGCTCCAGGACCCCGTCCATCGGGCCGACGACCCCGGCCGCCTCGGCGAGCGGGACGAAGAGCCGGACGGTGACCTCGGTCGCGTAGGCCGAGCCGGACACCCCCTTCGACACGTACGCGGCGAGGTCCTCGGCGGGCGGTTCCCGGGGCGGGAAGCGCGGGCCGTGCGGCGGCCTGGGCTCGATCCGGTCCGCCCTGAAGGTCCGCCAGTCGCCGCGGTCCAGGTCCCAGGCGACGAGGTACCAGCGCCGCTCGGTGCAGACCAGCCGGTGCGGTTCGACGGTCCTGCGGGTGCTGTCGCCGCCGTGGTTCCGGTACGCGAAGCGGAGCCGCTCGCTGTCCCGGCAGGCGTTGGCCAGCTCGGTGAGCACCTCCGGGTCCACCCGCTCCCGGGGGGTACGGAGCATGGGCACGGTGAAGTCGGTGAGCGCGCCGACCCGCCGCCGCAGCCGGGACGGCAGGACCTGCTCCAGCTTGGCGAGGGCGCGTACGGAGGTCTCGCCGATGCCCTCGACGCCCTGGCCGGCCGCGGTGCGCAGGCCGACCGCGACCGCCACGGCCTCCTCGTCGTCGAGGAGCAGCGGCGGCAGCTCGGCCCCGGCCCCGAGCTGGTAGCCGCCGCCGGTGCCGGGGCTGGCGTGCACGGGGTAGCCGAGCTCGCGCAGCCGGTCGACGTCGCGCCGTACCGTGCGCGAGGTCACCCCGAGCCGGTCGGCGAGATCGGCACCGGACCACTCCCGGTGGGCCTGGAGCAGCGAGAGCAGACGCAGCAGCCGTGCGGAGGTCTCCAACATGCCCCGAGTCTGTCAGCCCCCGCGGACAGCTACGGTCCTCGATGCGACGGCCGGGGTCCGCAGCCGTGGGGCCGTCAGCGGAGGCGGCGGAGCAGACCGCGCGCCGTGCGGGCGGCCTTCGACCTGAGCAGGTAGGCCGCGTCGACGGCCCGGCCGATCGCGTGGTGCCGCTTCGCGTGCCCCGCCGAGTGGGTGCGGCGGCTCGCGCCCCGGTCGACGAGCTCCGTCCAGAGCGCCTCGTGCCGGGCCACGATCCGAACGGGGTCGAAGCGTTCGGAGGAGGCGAGCGCCGCCCGCGCCGTCTTCGCGCGCAGCTCGTCGTCCTCGACGAGACCGCGCAGCGCCCGCGCGACCGCGGCCGCGTCGTCGACCGGCACGAGCCGGCCGTCGACCCCGTCCTCGATGATCTCGCGCGGACCGTTCGGACAGTCGGTCGCCACCACCGGCAGGCCGCAGCGCATCGCCTCCACGATCGCCATCCCGAAGGACTCCCGCTGCGAGGTCACCGCGGCGATCGAGCCCTTGGCCCACTCCGGTTCCATCGGATGGACGGCGCCCATGAGGAGGACCCGGCCGCCGAGGCCCCGCTCCTCGATCTGCCGGGCCAGCGCGTCCCGGAGGTCCTCGACGGCGTCACCGGTGCCGTAGATCCGCAGCTTCCACTCCGGGTGGTCCGCGGCGACCTCGGCAAAGGCGTCGATGAGCACGTCGTACCGCTTGACGCGGGTCAGCCGACCCGCCGCCACGACGGTCTTCGCCGCGGGGTCGGCGGGCGGCAGGGCGGGCGCGGGAACGCTGTTGGGCACGGCCTCGATCCGTACGCCGGGCAGCCCCAGTCTCCGGTAGGCGCGGGCGTCGGCCTCGGTGACCGTCGTGACGGCGTCGAGGAGCCGGTACTCGTGCCGGATGTCCCGCCGGAGCCGGCGGCTGTGGCCGGCCAGGACCAGGTGCTCCTGGCCGACGAGGACCGGCCCCCGCCGGGCCTGCCGGGCCAGGTGGACGTTGAGCCCGGGGCGGGTGGCGACGAGGACGTCGGCCTCGACGCCGCGCAGGTACTCCCCGATCCGGGCGTCGGTGAGCGCGCTGTACTGCTTCCAGCGGCCGTCGCCGCGCGGGAAGACCCGGGTGGGCCGGTGGAGGTCGGGATGGTCCCCGTCGAAATCGGGGCTGTCCTCGCGCAGGTCGACGAGGTGACGGAGCGTCACGTCCGCCGGGAGGCCGAGGATCGGCCGGTCGCGGTGGCGGAACACGGAGACGATCTCGACCTCGTGACGGGTGGCCAGTTCCTCGGCGAGCGTGAACGTGGTCCGGATCGTGCCGCCGTAGTGGTAACCGTTGTGGAGCAGAATGGAGATACGCATCGGGCTGCCGGTTCCCCCCGGTCAGTGATGTCGGTCGGTCGCGCCGACTGTACTGCCGGGACGTCCCCTCGTAGCGCCGGGACGTACCTCCGCTTCACGGGCGATAGCCCACCATGGGCACGGTCATGCAGTTGTCCGTCATGTCGCCCTGCCCCACCCAGCCCCGGCCGTCCTCCCAACGGGCCACGGACAGACAGGTGTGACGGGTCTTGGGCGGCTCCGCGAGGTGCTCGAAGCGGACCGGCAGCAGCAGCCCGCGCGCGGTGTACGGCTCCGGCCTGTTCAGGTACTCCTCGACGCAGCCCCGGGTGAGTCCGCCACCGGCCAGGCAGGAGCGGGCCGCGTCGGTGAACCACATCGCCGCCGCCCACCCCTCCAGCTGCCACTGGGACAGGGGCCGCTGGCCCATCGCCGCCCGGAACTCGCGGACCGCGGGGTGGTCGGTGTCCTGGTGGTTGCGGCTCGCTCCGGTCGCCCACAGGGCGTTCCGGCAGCCGGGGGCGCGGGCGTAGTCGCGGGCTACGGACGAGGACCAGTTCTGGACGTTGGTGACCTTGGCGTCGACACGGACCCCGAGCGCCTCCATCGCCTCGCACAGCCGGACGTTGCCGTGGGTGTCCATCGCGTCGAAGAGGAGGTCGACGCCCTGGTCCCGCAGATCGGCCGCGACAGCGCGGAAGTTGGGCAGGGCGAAGTCGACCTGCTCGTCGACGACCCGGTAGCCCTCGGCGCGCAGCCCGTCGGAGACCAGCCGGGCGTACGCGGCGGACGCGGCCTGGTTGTACGAGACGACGGCGGCGGTCTTCGCCCCCTTCTCCCGCTCGAACCACCGGTAGACCTCGGTCCCGCCGTACAGGGTCCCGTCCCAGCCGGGCTTCCCGCCGGTGCGCGGGGCGGAGCTGCCGTAGATCCCGTAGAGGTGCGGATACGTGTCGTAGGCGGGCGTGAGGGGCTGGCCGCCGATGTCGGGGACGCCGGCCCTGGCGACGAGCGGCGCGCCCGCGTAGTTCAGGGCGGTGGTGGCGACGAGCGCGAAGACCCGGCGCTCGTCGACCAGCCGGTGCACGCACGCGTTGTTGCCGACGCCGCTGCCGCCGTCGTCGCAGGTCTCGACCTCGATGCGGCGTCCGTCGAGGCCGCCGCGGGCGTTGAGGGCGTCGAAGTAGGCGCGGGCTCCGTCGCGGGGGCCGGTGAGGGCCTGCCCGCCGACCGGGCTCGTGGCGCTGGTGATGATCCCGACGCGGAGCGGCTCACCGCCGGAGGGGTTGGCGGTGGGCCGCGTCTCGAAGGCGCGCTCCGGGAGCCGGCTGCCGCAGCCCACGAGGAGCGTGAGCAGCACGGCCAGGAGCAGCGCCGCGACCGCCTCAGCAGCCCGGAACGGTGACACCGCTCAGCTCGACCAGGCCGCAGAGGGTCTTGACGGAGACCTTCCAGGTGCCGTCCTGGAGGATCGTGGTGCCCTGGGAGTCGGGCAGGGCGGGGGCCCCGCCGACGAGCAGGTCGTAGGTGACGTCCGCGCCGGCGGCCGAGGTGAACTCGACGTCCGTGACCTTCGCCGAGGTCATGGCGGCGTTCCTGTCGCCGGCGAAGGCGGCGAGGACCGGCCGCATCGTCTCGCCGTTCTCCAGGAGCTCCATCTTCTCGCCCGCGGGGACCTTCGGGTCGAAGAAGGCCGTCCAGTTCTTGGTGATCTCCGCCTCGGCCGCGGCCGGGTCGGCGGGTTCGTCCTCCTCCGACGGCTCGGCGGTCATCTCGTACGGCGAGGTCTCCGACACCTCGTCGCCGGACGTCGTGTCGTCGGAGCAGCCCGCGACGGCGGGGGCGAGGGCCAGCAGGGCGGCGGCCGCGAGGGCAGCGAGCCGGGGGCGTCCGCCGAGTCGTCCAAGAACCATCTGGCTCACCACCCGGGTGTCTCGCCAGGCCGCGTCGCCTGCTGCTTCCAGGGTGGGGCGAACCGGGGCATAGTGCAAGGAAAGGGAGAGACGAGGGAGGCCTGTGCAGAGGTCCCGGATCCTGCTGTGGGGCGGTGTCACGGCTGTCGCCGTGGGCGCGGTGCTGTGCGCGCTCGGCTGGTACGGGATCTCCGGGGAGCGCTTCGCCGAGCGACAGCTGCCCTATCTGGCCTCCTCCACCCTGCCTGGGGCCGCGCTGATCGTGTCGGGCGCGGTCCTGGTCGCGGCGGCACTCCTGCTCCCCACGGGCCCTTCGGACCGGGCACACGCACCCGACCGGGCACCCCCGCCCGACACCGCGGAGACTCCCCCGCCCTCCTCGGACGGCCCCCTCCTCCGGGTCCCCGGCGGCACCCTGGCCCACCGCCCCGACTGCCCGCTGGTCGCGGGCAAGGCGGAGGCGACGGAGGCGGGCGACGCGGCCCTGGACCCCTGCCCGGTATGTGACCCATGGCGTCCCTGACGTACGAACTGACGCTCGCCGGCCTCGCCGTCGGCAGCGCCGCCGCGCTCACCGGGATCGGCCTGATCGTCACCTACCGGGCGACCGGGGTGCTGAACCTGGCGCACGGCGCCGTCGCGATGATCTGCGCGTACGTCCTGCGGCAGCTGGTGGTCGTGTGGGGCTGGCCGCTGCCGCTGGGCGCCCTGGTCACCCTCCTGGTGGTGGCCCCAGGCATCGGCCTGGTCCTGGACCGCGGCGTGTTCCGCCCGCTCGCGCTCCTCGGTTCGAACCCGGCGCAGACCCTGGTGGCCTCGATCGGCGTCTTCGTGCTGCTCGTGGGCGGGGCGGCGCTGCTCTGGGGCGGCGGGGCGCGGGACGACGCGCCGGTGCTGCTCGGAGACGACCCGTGGGCCCAGCTGGCGGCGGTGGTGGCGCTGGCCTGTCTGGTGGCGGCGGTGACGCGGTGGACCCCGTTCGGCCGGGAGCTGAGGGCGGTGGTCGACAACCGCCCGCTCGCCGTCCTTTCGGGGGTGGACGCGGACCGGGTGGCGGCTGCGGGCTGGGCGTTCGGCTCGTTCACGGCAGGGCTGACGGGCGTGCTCCTCGCCCCGTACGTACGGCTCGACCCGTACGGGCTGCCGCTGCTCGTCATCGAGGTGATCGCGGTCGCGGTGATCGCCAGGATGCGCTCGCTGCCGGTCGCGATCGCGGCGGCGGTCGCGATCGGGGTCGCGCAGGCGCAGATGACCCGGCTGCACCCGGAGGGCTGGGCGGGCCCGCTGGTGCAGGCGCTGGGGGCGAACCTCTTCGTGGTGGCGCTCCTGGTGGCGGCGCTGGTCCTGCCGGGCGTCGGCGGCAAGGGCCGGGACGCCCTGCCCCCACCGGCCCGCACCCGTCCCCTCCCCACCGCCGTCCGGCCGGCCGTCGCCGTCCTGTTCCTCCTCCCCCTCGGCTTCGCGGGCTCCGACCTGCAGACGGCGGTACAGGTCCCGGCGCTGGCGCTCATCCTGTTGTCCCTCGTCGTGGTGGCGGGCCGGGGCGGCCAGATCGCACTGGGCCAGGCGGCGTACGCGGGCCTGGGCGCGCTGTTCACGGCCATGCTGGCGACGGCGGGCGTCCCGGCCCTCGTGGCGCTGGGACTGGCGGTGCCGATGGTGGCCGTGGTGGGCCTGGTGACGGCCTGGCCGGCGATCCGCCGCCACGGCCTGGCCCTCGCCCTGGCCACCCTGGCGACCGGCGTGGCGGTGAGCCGCTTCGTCCTCACCCAGCCGTACGCGACGGCGGGCCTGTCCCTGGGCCGACCGGCGGGCTTCTCCGACGACCGCGCCTTCTACGCCCTGGAGCTGGTCCTGCTGGCCGGCTGCCTGGCCCTGGTGGCGGCGCTGCGCCGGGGCCGCACGGGCCGCGCGCTGGCCGCCCTGAGGGACCACGAACCGGGCGCGGAGGCGGCGGGCGTCCCGGTCCCGGGCCTCAAGCTCCTCGCCTTCGTCCTGGGCGCGGCCCTGGCGGCCCTGGGCGGCGGCCTCCTGGGTATGGGCCTGCGCGCCTTCGACCCGGAGGCGTACGACCCCGTACGCGGCCTGCTCTGGTTCGCGGCCGTCCTGGTCCTGGGCGCCGACAGCCTCCTCACGCCCCTGGCGGGCGCGGCCCTCCTGGTCACCCTGGACGCGGGCCCCCAGGCAGGCACGGCAGCAGCCCTCGTAGGCCTCCTGGCCACCCAGTCGGGCCGCTTCCCCCCACTGACGACACTGCGCCTCCGAACCCCCCACCCACCGCCGGCCGCCGACAGCTCCCCACCCCTCACGGGAAGACCCGCACCTGTGTCGACGTCCGTCACGGGCGGTGCGGCTGGGAACCCCCGCCCGGCCGGAGGCCGGACGCACCCCCACCGACCCGTGCCGGACCACTCACGCGCACCCGTACCGACACCCGCACCCGCCCCCACCCCGGAACTCCGCGCCACCGACCTCACCCTCACCTACCCCGGCGGCATCACCGCCCTCTCCCACGTCACCCTCGCCCTCGCCCCTGCCCGCATCACCGCCCTCGTCGGCCCCAACGGCGCCGGCAAGAGCACCCTCTTCGACTGCCTCGCCGGAACCCTCCGCCCCCGGCACAGCCAAGGCCGGATCACGCTCGGCGGCACCGACATCACCGCCCTCCCGGCGCACGCCCGGACGCGGCTGGGGATCGCCCGGACCTTCCAGCGGCTCGCCGTGTTCCCTTCGCTGTCCGTCGAGGAGAACGTCCGCCTCGGGGCGGAGCGGGGCCGGGTCCGCGGCGACCCCGCCGCGGTCGAGCGGAGCCTGCGTCTGGTCGGCCTCGCCGGCCCCGTACGGCACCGCGCGGCCGCCGACCTGCCGACCGGCACGCTGCGCCGGGTCGAGCTGGCCCGCGCGCTCGCGGGGCAACCGCACACGCTGCTCCTCGACGAACCCGCCGCCGGCCTCGACGCCGCCGAGACCGCCGCGCTCGCCCGGATCCTCGCCGCGCTCGCCGCCGACGGCCTGACGGTCCTCGTCGTCGAGCACGACCCGGACCTCGTCGCGGGCATCGCCCACACCGTGCACACCCTGGAAGGCGGCCGGCTCCTGTCATGAGCGCCGAGATCGAACTGCACGCGGCCCGGGTCCGCTACGGCCCCCTGGAGGCCCTGCACGGCCTCGACCTGCCCGTGCCGGCCGGCACCGTCACCGTGCTCCTGGGGCGCAACGGCGCGGGCCGCACCACGGCCCTGCGGGCCCTCGCCGGCACGGTCGGGCTCTCCGCCGGCCGGGTCCTGTGGCGCGGCGCCGACGTGACCCGGCTCCCGCCCCACGAGCGGGCACGCCGGGGGCTCTGCTTCGTACCGGATCTGCGGGCGGTGTACGAGGGGCTGACCGTCGCCGAGAACCTCGCGCTCACCGTGCCGGGCGGCGACGACTCCCCGGCCCCGTACCCCGAGCTCGTACCCCTGCTGTCCAGGGCTGCCGGGACCCTCTCCGGCGGGGAGCGCCGGATGCTGGCCCTGTCCCGGGCCCTGCTGGGGCACGCGCGCGTAGTGCTGGTCGACGAGCCGTCGCTCGGCATGGCCCCGCCGGTCGCGGCCCGGACGTACGGGCTGCTCGCGGCGCTCGCCGTGGAGCGCGGGGCTGCCGTGGTCCTCGCCGAGCAGCGCGTACCGGAGGGGCTGCCGCGCGGCTCGCTCGTCCACGAGCTGCGCCGCGGCTCCCGCGCGTCCAGCGGGGAGCCGCACGAGTACGCCCGAGGCGCCACGCCCTGACGTCAGAGGGGCGCGATCCGCAGCATGGTGCCGACGACGATCCGGTTCGGATCGGGCCCGATGAGGCTCCGGTTCGCCGCGTAGAGCGCCTGCCAGCCGCCCTTGACTGCGAACCGCCGGGCGATGGAGCCGAGCGAGTCCCCCCGCTGGACGGTGTGGACGCGGCCACTGAGCCCGTACCGCTTGGAGCAGACGGGCCAGGCGCCCCAGCCCTGCGTGCGCAGGACCTCCTCCGCGATCGTGATCTGCTGCGGGCGGGTCGCCAGGTCGGCGCGCGGGGCGTACTTCGTGCCACCGTGCTCGACCCAGGTCGGCTGCCAGAACTGGAGCCCTCCGTAGAAGCCGTTGCCGGTGTTGATGTGCCAGCGGCCGCTGCTCTCGCACTCGGCGACACACCCCCACGGCCACTGGTCGACGGCGCAGGCGTAGCCCGGCACGCCCGTCGCGGCGCGCACGGCGTCGGCGGAGGACGAGACGGCCCCGGCGACGGCACCGGCCACGACGGCGTCCCACGGCCCGTCGGACGCGTCCCGGGCGTGGGCGGAGACCGGCGTCAGGGCGATCAGCGCCGCCGCGGCCATCACCGGACCGGCCGTCCAAAATCGGATCTTCGACATCGCCGCAGGCTAGGCAGGCGCCCGGCGCCCCCGGCCCGTGCCGCGCGGAACACTGTTCACACCCCACCCGGTCGGAGTCACCGGCCCCGCCGCACGAGCCACCGGCAAGTTGCCTCGCTTCCACGCGTGACCCCGGCCGATCCTGACCCGTTGAACTCGTCATGAGACGCCCGGGAACGGCCCGGCGTCCCCCCGTACCGAGTCCAGGGAGCCCCCCGTGCCGCGCATGCTCGACGTCAGCGAGGACGTACGCGCCGAGATCGGCGACGAAGAAGCCGACCGGCTGCTTGCCGGCGACAACGCCCCGGGCAGCTACGACTGCACCTCCTGCCGCACGCCGGGGGACTCCGAGCAGGAGCGCACCAGCACGGTGCTGTTCGTCGGTGAGGAGACCGCGGTCCTCGCGTTCGCCCACGCCAGCTGCATCCCTTCCCAGGTCGTCAAGGTCGCCGAGGCGCAGCTCCAGGGAGCCGTCGCCTCGATCACCGCGTCGGACGCCGCCGACGCGCTGTCCGCCGCCCACCCCGAGCAGGCCGTGCTCGGGGTCACCAGCGGGCTCGTCCTGATCGAGGGCGAGCTGCACCCGGCGCTGGTCGTGGAGCCGACCGCCCCCGTGGCCCGCCCGGGCACCGACGGCCTCGTCGACGAGTTCCTGCCGCTCCTCGCGGAGCAGGGCTTCCGGCCGGTCACCGACCTCAACGAGAAGCCCGCGCCGCTGCCGGGCTGGTCGGTCCTGGTCGCCATGGGCCAGCTGCACTCCGTCCTCCAGCCGGGGCCGAACGGCGCGGGTCAGGCCGCCTGGTGGCAGGCGCACCAGCCGCTCCAGGTCACCGAGGGCTGGCGCGCGGCGGCCAACAAGTCGCACACGGTCCTGGTCTTCGCCGCCCCGGTGGGCTCCATCGGCCAGCAGCCCCGCGAGGACCTGCTGCGCGACGCCCTGGAGAAGGCCGCGGCGAACGGGCGCCTGGTGGCGGCGGCGATGCCGCTGGCCGGTACCTGATGGACGACGGCCGGCCCGGCATAGGGCTCCCGCGGACCCCAGGCGGACGGGTGGGACCACCGGCGCAGGGCGGGCTGGGAGAGCTGGGCCGGCTGAGCGGACTGACGGGCAGCGGCGGACTGACGGGCGCGGGCGGACCGGCGGCACCCGCCGGTCCGCCCGCGGGCGTCCCTCTGGGGGCGGCGGGCGCACGGAGCACGGGAGGCGCGGTGGTGCCGGAGGTTCCGACCGTGCCGCGTCCCCGGCGGGCTGCTCTTTCGGAGAGCCGCCCGCATCCGACCGGCGGCGGGGTCGTTGGCACGTACGTGCACCCATACGACCCTTTCCTCCAGCCGTATCCGAGCCAGATCCCCTCCATGCGCCCGGCGCAGGACGTCGCGGCGGGCCAGTCGGCCACGCCGATCTACGACGCCCTGCTCTCGGAGTACCGCCGGTCGTTCCGTACGCTGCCGGGTGACCGCAGCGGCGAGGAGGACGTGGTCTTCCGGGCCTTCGGCACGACCGCGAGCACGGGTCTGTACGGAAACGCCCAGGGATACGGAGCCGTACAGGGGTACGGCACCGGCTCCCGCTACGGCTCCGCGTATCCGCCGGTGTGGCCGGCGCAGCACCACACCCCGGCGGCGCTCCCGCCGGGTCCGCGCCGGGGCTTCTGAGTCATCCGTGAACGGCTGAGGGCCGGGGCACATCGCCCCGGCCCTCAGCCATGCCGCTACCGCTGCCGGCTACTTCTTACGGCCGCGCTTCTCGCGGACGCGCACCGAGATGTGGATCGGGGTGCCCTCGAAGCCGAACTCCTCGCGCAGACGGCGCTCGATGAAGCGCCGGTAGCCCGCCTCCAGGAAGCCCGAGGCGAAGAGCACGAACCGCGGCGGCTTGGTGCCTGCCTGCGTGCCGAAGAGGATGCGGGGCTGCTTGCCACCGCGGATCGGGTGCGGGTGGGCCGCGACGATCTCACCGAGGAAGGCGTTCAGCCGGCCGGTGGGGACGCGGGTCTCCCAGCCGGCGAGGGCGGTCTCGATGGCCGGGACCAGCTTGTCCATGTGGCGGCCGGTCTTGGCGGAGACGTTGACCCGGGGCGCCCAGACGACCTGCTGCATCTCGGTCTCGATCTCGCGCTCGAGGTAGTAGCGGCGCTCCTCGTCGAGCTCGTCCCACTTGTTGTAGGCGATGACGATGGCGCGGCCCGACTCGACCGCCATCGTGATGATGCGCTGGTCCTGGACCGAGATCTTGTCGGTGGTGTCGATGAGGATGACCGCCACCTCCGCCTTCTCGATGGCGGCCGCGGTCCGCAGGGAGGCGTAGTAGTCCGCGCCCGACTGGAGGTGGACCTTCTTGCGGATGCCGGCGGTGTCGACGAACTTCCACGTCACGCCGCCGAGCTCGATGAGCTCGTCGACCGGGTCGCGGGTGGTGCCGGCCAGCTCGTTGACGACGACGCGGTCCTCGTTCGCCACCTTGTTGAGCAGGGAGGACTTGCCGACGTTCGGGCGGCCGATGAGGGCGATGCGGCGCGGGCCGCCGACGGCGTTGCCGAAGCGCTGCTCGGGGGCCTCCGGCAGCTTCCTCAGGACCTCGTCGAGGAGGTCGCCGGTGCCGCGGCCGTGCAGCGAGGAGACGGGGAACGGCTCGCCGAGGCCCAGGGACCAGAGCGTGGCGGCGTCGGCCTCGCCGGACTGTCCGTCGACCTTGTTGGCGGCGAGGACGACCGGCTTCCCGGCGCGGCGGAGCAGCTTGACGACGGCCTCGTCGGTGTCGGTGGCACCGACGGTGGCGTCCACGACGAAGAGGCAGGCGTCGGCGGCCTCGATGGCGAACTCGGCCTGGGCGGCGACGGAGGCGTCGATGCCGAGGACGTCCTGCTCCCAGCCGCCGGTGTCGACGACCTTGAAGCGGCGCCCGGCCCATTCGGCCTCGTAGGTGACGCGGTCGCGGGTGACGCCCGGCTTGTCCTCGACGACGGCCTCGCGGCGGCCGATGATGCGGTTCACCAGGGTCGACTTGCCGACGTTCGGTCGGCCGACGACGGCGAGGACGGGGAGCGGGCCGTGCCCGGCCTCCTCGATCGCGCCCTCGACCTCTTCGGCGTCGAAGCCTTCTTCCGCGGCGAGCTCCATGAACTCCGTGTACTCGGCGTCGCCAAGCGCCCCGTGGTCGTGCTGGTCGTTCATGAAGTCCGTTCCTTGATCATTCGTGGTCGGTGGGTCCCCGGGCCGCGGGGCCCACTACTCAAAGTCTCGCTCAGCGCCCGGTGAGGCGCCTGGCGTTTTCCAGGTGCTCGGTGAGCCGCCCCTGGATCCGTACGGTGGCCTCGTCGAGGGCCTTGCGGGTGCGGCGGCCGGAGCCGTCGCCCGCGTCGAAGGCGTCACCGAAGACGACGTCGACGCGGCCGCGCAGCGGAGGCAGTGCCTTGACCAACCGTCCGCGGCGCTCGGTGCTTCCCAGGACGGCGACCGGGACGATCGGTGCGCCGCTGCGGACGGCGAAGTACGCGAGGCCGGCGCGCAGCGAGGCGAAGTCGCCCTCGCCGCGGGTGCCCTCGGGGAAGATCCCGAGGACGCCGCCCTGCTCCAGGACGCCCAGGGCGTTGCCTATCGCGTGCCGGTCGGTGCTCTCGCGGTCGACCTTGACCTGCCCGATGCCCTCCAGGAAGGGCCCGAGGGCCCCGACGAAGGCTTCCTTCTTGATGAGGAAGTGCACCGGGCGCGGTGCGGTGCCCATGAGCATGGGGCCGTCGATGTTGTGCGCGTGGTTGACGGCGAAGATGACGGGGCCGGAGGCCGGCACCCGCCAGGCGCCGAGGACACGCGGCTTCCAGAAGCCGTACATCAGGCCGATGCCGATGCGTCGGCCGACGGCGGCGCCCCTCTCGGAGGGCACGGTCACTTGGCGGCCGTCCTCTTCTCGTCCACGAGGGTGACGACGCACTCGATGACCTGGTCCAGGGTGAGGTCGGTGGTGTCGACCTCGACGGCGTCGCCGGCCTTCGCGAGCGGGGAGGTCTTGCGGCTGGAGTCGGCCGCGTCCCGCTTGACCAGCGCTTCCTTCGTCGCCTGGACGTCGGCGCCCTTGAGCTCGCCGGAGCGGCGGGCGGCACGGGCCTCGGGCGAGGCGGTGAGGAAGATCTTCAGGTCGGCGTCCGGCAGGACGGTGGTGCCGATGTCCCGGCCCTCGACGACGATGCCCTGCTCGGCGCTGCGGGCGATGGACCGCTGGAGCTCCGTGATCAGGCTCCGGACCTCGGGGACGGCGCTGACGGCGCTGACCTTGGAGGTGACCTCCTCGGTCCGGATGGGACCGGCCGCGTCGGCACCGTCCACGGTGATCGTGGGGCGGCCCGGGTCGGTGCCGGAGACGATGACCGGCTTGGAGGCGGCGTTGGCGACGGCCTCGGCGTCGGTCACGTCGACGCCGTTGCTGATCATCCACCAGGTGATCGCCCGGTACTGGGCGCCGGTGTCGAGGTAGCTCAGCCCCAGCTTGGCGGCGACCGCCTTCGAGGTGCTCGACTTGCCCGTGCCGGACGGCCCGTCGATGGCGACGATCACGGATTCCACGGTGGGAACACCTTCCTGGGGGAGCGATAGGGGCCTCGCCGAGATGCGGGCACCCCCACAAGGTTACCGAGTCCCCGGCACCCGTTCGGCCCCACCCACCTGGCACCCCGAGCCATACGCCCCAGGCCGGGCAACGCCCACCGCCGTGCGGGGGCGCGGCTCGCACGAGACCGGACGGTACCCACCCCCCCGTGTGGGGCCGCGCCTCGCACGAGACCGGACGGCGCCCACCCCCGTGCGGGCAGTCGTCCCGCGGGGGCGGGACGGGTGGGCACACGGGACGGCGCCCTCCGCGGGCGCCTCCGCCCCCTGTACCGACCCGCACCATCGGCGGCGCGTGCGCACCCGGGTGCGGTCCGGGCCGGACACCCCCTAGGGGCGCCTGCCCACCCTCCGCTCAGGTCGTGCGGAGTGCCCAGCCCCGTTCCTGGAGGGAGGCGCTCAGGGCCGGCGCCGCCGCCGGGTCGACCATCAGCTGGACCAGGCCCGCCTGCTGCCCGGTCGCGTGCTCGATGCGGACGTCCTCGATGTTGACCCCCGCACGCCCCGCGTCCGCGAAGATCCGGGCCAGCTCGCCCGGCTGGTCGCTGATCAGGACCGCGACGGTCTCGTAGGCCGTGGGCGCGGCGCCGTGCTTGCCGGGGACGCGCGCCCGCCCGGCGTTCCCGCGGCGCAGGACGTCCTCGACCCCGGACGCGCCGTCCCTGCGCTTGTCCTCGTCCGCGGACTGCAGGGACCGCAGCGCGCGGACCGTCTCGTCGAGGTCGGCGGCGACGCCCGAGAGGACGTCGGCGACGGGGCCCGGGTTCGCGGAGAGGATCTCGACCCACATGCGCGGATCGGAGGCGGCGATCCGGGTGACGTCCCGGATGCCCTGCCCACAGAGCCGTACCGCCGACTCGTCGGCCTCCTCAAGGCGTGCCGCGACCATCGACGACACCAGCTGCGGGGTGTGGGAGACGAGGGCGACGGCCCGGTCGTGGGCGTCGGCGTCCATGACGACGGGCACGGCCCGGCAGAGGGCGACGAGCTCCAGGGCGAGGTTGAGGACCTCGGTGTCGGTGTCCCGGGTCGGCGTGAGGACCCACGGCCGCCCCTCGAAGAGGTCCGCGGTCGCCGCGAGCGGTCCCGAGCGCTCCTTGCCGGACATCGGGTGCGAACCGATGTACGCGGTGAGGTCGAGGCCCAGCGCCTCCAGCTCCCGCTTCGGCCCGCCCTTGACGCTCGCCACGTCCAGGTAGCCGCGCGCGAGGCCGGCCGACATCGCCTCGGCGAGGGTCGCGGCGACGTGCGCGGGGGGTACGGCGACGATCGCGAGGTCCACGCGCCCCTCGGGCGCCTCGTCGGTGCCCGCGCCGAGCGCGGCGGCGGTCCGGGCGCGCGCCGGGTCGTGGTCGCGGAGGTGGACCGTGACGCCCCGGCCCGCCAGGGCGATCGCGGCGGAGGTGCCGATCAGTCCGGTGCCGATGACGAGCGCTGTTCTCACTGGGCGATGTCCTTGCGCAGGGCGGCCGCGGCACCGAGGTAGACGTGCGCGATCCGGGACTTGGGCAGTTCGGTCTCGACGTGGGCGAGGAGCCGGACGACCCTCGGCATCGCACCCTCTATGTCGAGCTCCTGGGCGCAGATCAGGGGCACGTCGACGATCCCGAGGTCCCGGGCCGCGGCGGCGGGGAAGTCGCTGTGCAGATCGGGGGTGGCCGTGAACCAGATGCTGATCAGGTCGTCTGCGGTGAGTTCGTTGCGCGCGAGGACGGCGGTGAGCAGCTCCTCGACCTGCTCGCGCATGTGTCCGGCCTCGTCCCGCTCCAGCTGGACGGCTCCTCGGACCGCTCGTACCGCCACGTCGTGCTCCTTCGCCTGCGTCAAGTGCTCCGTTCAGCCTAGTCAGCGGCGGGGAGGACGCGCCGCGGCGCCCGCCCTCCGAGACGGAGGGCGGGCGCCGGGGCCACCTCCAAGACACCCCCTAGAGCTGCTGCCTGCGGATGATGTCCTCCAGGGAGCCCGAGGGAACCGAGCCGTCCGGGGTCAGCTTGTCGACGGCCTGGGGCAGGGACCGGGCGATCTGGTCGGCGGCCTCCTGCGGGCTGACGCCCGCGTCCGCCGCGACCTTCTGGAGGGTGTCGTCGGGGAGCGCCTCGGCGATCTGGGCGCCGCTGACGGGCTGGTTCCGGCCGGTGCCGACCCAGGACTCGGCCTGGTCGACGAGGCCGGACTTCGTCAGCATGTCGATCAGCCCGCCGAGCGGGTTCGCCCCCTCGGCTCCGCCGCCGCTCTTGCCGCCCGCGAGGGCGCCGAGCAGGGAGCCGAGGACACCGGCCCCGCCGCCACCTCCCTGGTTGCCGCCTCCGAGGAGGCCGCCGAGGAGACTGCCGAGGTCGCTTCCCGCCATCGTTCTGCCTTTCGTCCGGTACGGAACACGCACAATCTCACCCATATCGGTACGTTCCGCCACTCGGTGTACACACGGCACCCGGGGAAGCGCTCGGCGCGCGGTAGAACAGTCGGCATGCTGCTGCACGTCGTACCCCTCGCCGAATGGTCCGCCGACCCCGCCGATCCCACCGCTCCCTACGCCCCGGCGTCGCTCGCGTCCGAGGGCTTCGTCCACTGCTCGGCCGACGAGCCCGCGGCCCTGGCGATCGCCGACGGCCCCTACCGGTCCGCGTCCGGCCCGCTCCTCGTCCTGGTGATCGACGAGTCCCGGCTGAGCGGTGAGGTCCGCTGGGAGGGCGCCGAGGGCAGGTTGTACCCGCACGTCTACGGGCGGATCGAGCGGGCCGCGGTGACGGAGGTCCTGGAGGTCCGCAGGGACGCGGACGGCCGTGCGAGGGAGCTGACGCCCCGCGCGTAGGCGTGTTGCGGGACCTGGGCCCCGGGCGCCGCCAAGCTGAGCGCCATGACTTCACGCGCCACGAACCGCCGTACCGTCCTGTCCGCCGCCGCGGCCCTGACGACGGGTTGCGGCTCGGACGGCGGGGGTGACGGCGGTACGGAGTCCACCGCCCCGGCCACACCCGACACCTCGGCCGCGCCGAGCGCCCCCGCGACCTCCGCGACACCCGAGGCGTCCGCCACCTCGGCCACGGCGACCGGCGCCGCCCCACTGGCCAGGACCTCCGAGATCCCGCTGGGCGGCGGCACGGTCTTCACCGGGGAGAAGGTGGTCGTCACACAGCCCGCCGCCGGGGAGTTCAAGGCCTTCTCCGCGGTCTGCACCCACCAGGGCTGCCTGGTGAACAAGGTCGCGAACGGCACCATCGACTGTCCCTGCCACGGCTCCAAGTTCCGCATCGCCGACGGCTCGGTGGCGGCGGGCCCGGCTCCCCGCCCACTGCCGGCCGAGCAGATCAATGTCTCGGGGGACTCGATCACCCTCGCGTAGCCTGACCGCCATGACCCCGGACGAGCTGGTGCGCGACCACACGATCTACTCCTGCGTGATGGGCTCGCGCGCCTTCGGTCTGGCGACCGAGGGCAGCGACACCGACATCCGGGGCGTCTATGTCGCCCCGACGCCGCTCTTCTGGCGGTTCGACAAGCCGCCGGCCCATGTGGAGGGCCCGGGCGAGGACCAGTTCAGCTGGGAGCTGGAGCGCTTCTGTGAACTGGCCCTGCGCAACAACCCGAACGTCCTGGAGTGCCTGCACTCCCCCGTCGTCGAGCACGTGAACGACGTCGGGCGCGAACTGCTCTCCCTGCGCGGGGCGTTCCTGTCCCGGCAGGCCCACCAGACCTTCGTCCGGTACGCCGGCGGCCAGCGGCGCAAGCTGGACGCGGACGTCCGCCAGCACGGGGCGCCGCGCTGGAAGCACGCGATGCACCTGCTGCGGCTGCTGACGAGCTGCCGTGACCTGCTGCGCACGGGCGAGCTCCGCGTCGACGTCGGCGAGGAGCGCGACCGGTTCCTCGCGGTCAAGCACGGCGAGGTGTCGTGGCAGGAGGTCGAGTCCTGGATGGACCGCCTCCAGGACGAGGCGGACCGGGCCCACGACGCCAGCCCGCTCCCGGCCGCCCCGGACCACGCCCGCGTCCAGGACTTCCTGGTCCGCGCCCGCCGCGCCTCGCTCTGACGCCCTCCCGACGCACCGCGCGGCCAAGACGCACCCTCACCCGAGGCGCCCTCTCGACAGGCCGCACCACGCGACCAAGGCGCACCCTCGCCCGAGGCGCCCCGCTCGACCAGAGCGTCCCCTCGACCGAGGAGACGCCGAGGGCCCCGTTCAGACGTCCCAGAGCGCACCGAAGGCCAGCAGCTCGCTCCGGTACTCGATGTGCCGCGCCCACTCCTCCGGCCAGGCGTCGGCGCCCAGGTGTGCGCCGGCGAAGGCGCCCGCGAGGGCCGCGATCGAGTCGGAGTCGCCGCGCGTGCAGGCCGCCCTGCGCAGGGCGGTGAGCGGCTCGTCGGGGAAGAGCAGGAAGCAGAGCAGGCCGGTCGCGAAGGCCTCCTCGGCGATCCAGCCGTCGCCGGTGTACTCGCAGGGATCGAGCTCCGGGTCGGCCGTGCGCTGGACGGCGTCCAGGCGCTCCAGGACGGCCAGGCACTCGTCCCAGCCGCGCCGGATGAAGTGCCCCGCGCTGGGGTCCTGGGAGCGGGTCCACAGGTCGCCGAGCCAGTGCTCGTGGTAGCGGTCCCGGTTCTCGTACGCGTACGAGCGCAGCTGTCCGACGAGCCCGGTCGGGTCCACGCCCTGGGCGAGGAGCCACACGGCGCGGGCGGTGAGGTCGGAGGCGGCGAGGGCGGTGGGGTGGCCGTGGGTGAGGGCCGCCTGGAGCTGGGCGGCGCCGGCGGTCCGCTCGTCGTACAGGTGCCGGAGTCCGAGCGGGGCGACCCGCATGTTGGCGCCGCAGCCCTTGGAGTGGATCTGGCTGGCGTCCTGCCAGAGGCCCTCGCCGTCGAGGAGCTCGCAGGCACGGAGGCAGGTGTTGCCGGGGGCGCGGTTGTTGTCCGGCGAGTGGTACCAGAGGACGTACTCCCGGCGGATGGTGGCGGCGAGCCGCTCGGGGCCCGCCACTCCCCGCTCGTCGCACGCCCTGACGGCCCGGGCGAGGGCGAGCGTCATCTGGGTGTCGTCGGTGACGTAGGCCGTGCCGCGGGTCACGGGCAGCTTCGTCCTGCGCCACGGGCCGTGCTTCGCGAGGATCGACGGCACGTCGTGGAACTCGGTCGGGAAGCCCAGCGCGTCGCCGAGCGCCAGCCCGATCAGCGCCCCTGTGGCGGCCTTCTTGGCGGTCTGCCGCGTCATGTGGATCGTCCTTCCGGTCGGAGCAGCGGCGGGTGGAGGGCCGTGGCCTCTCCCGCCCTGTAGAGCGCGGCCGGTTTCCCCCGTCCGCCGGTGCGGCGCGGCGGTCCTTCCACGGCCCGGACGAAGCCGGGGGTGGTGAGGACCTTGCGCCGGAAGTTGGGGCGGTCGAGTTCGACGCCCCAGACCGTCTCGTACACCTGCCGCAGCTCGCCGAGGGTGAACTCCGGCGGGCAGAAGGCGGTCGCGAGGCACGAGTACTCGAGCTTGGCGCCGACGCGTTCGCGGGCGTCGGCGAGGATCCGGTCGTGGTCGAAGGCCAGCGGCCCGTGCTCGCCGTAGGGCAGCCAGCGCGCCTCGGCCGCGTCGCCGCCGCCGCGCGGCTCGGGCAGGCCGGGGACGAGTGCGGTGAAGGCGACGGAGACGATCCGCATCCGGGGGTCCCGGTCGGGGTCGCTGTAGGTGCGGAGCTGTTCGAGGTGGAGTCCCTCGACGGTGGCCCCGGGCAGCCCGGTCTCCTCCGCGAGCTCGCGGAGGGCGGCCGTCTCGGCGGACTCGCGCGGCAGGACGAAGCCGCCGGGCAGCGCCCACTCCCCCGCGTACGGCTCCTGGCCGCGCTGGACGAGGAGGACGTGCAGGCGCTCCTCGCGGACGGTGAGGACGGCGAGGTCGACCGTGACGGCGAAGGGTTCGAAGGCGTACCTGTCGTAGCCCTCGGGCACCTTGGGGGTGCTCATCGGCGCTCCTGGGTGCGATCGGCGAGGCCGGCGCCCTCGGCGAGCAGGGCGTCGACGGCGGCGACGGCCGACGCGAGCCGCTCCTCGTGGGGGCCGCTGAGGACGGCCGTGCGGCGGCCGGTGCGGGCGAGCTGGGTGAGGAGACGCGCGGTCATCCAGGGCCGCAGGCCGTCGTCCCCGCCGCCGACGCCCCGGTGGTCGGTGAGCAGCCAGAGGTGCTGCCGGCCGCGGGCGGCGATCTCCCCGGTCTCGGCGCTCGCGGTGCCCAGGTGCCGCTCGTGCCAGATGGCGGTGGCGAAGGCGTCGGTGTCGCAGAAGAGGACGGGCGAGCCGTCGCGGGCGGCCTCCTCCTCCAGCTCGGCCTGGCGCTGCGCGATGACGGGGAAGTCGGAGGAGCGGAAGGCGCTGCCGGTCCGGGTGGCGCCGGAGTGCTCGGCCCGGAGTCCGGCGAGCTCGAGTTCACGGCGCTCGCGCCCGTACGCCGGTACGCAGCGGGTGCGGGCCCAGACGCCGCCGCGCCGCCGGTAGTGGTCGGCGAGGGCGAGGGCCATGGTGGTGACGCCGGTGGACTCGGCGCCGAGGACGACGACGCGCCGGGTGAGTCCGGCGCGGACCGGCGGCTCGAGGAAGTCCCAGGAGCCGGGGAGGTCGGCGCGGACGGCGGCGTCGGAGACGGGGAAGCGGGTGGGGTCGGGGCCGGGGACGACGGTCACGGACTCCGCGCCGAAGCGGCGGCCGGGCTCCTTCCCGTACGGCTCCGAGGTGAAGACCGCGTCGACACGCTCGGGCACGGCCGCCTCCAGGTCCTCGTCGACGGCTCCGACGACGAGGACGTCCGGGTGGATCTCGCGCATCCAGGCGACCCGGTCCGCCAGGGACGGGCTCTCGTCCAGGGCGGCGCGGACGAGGACGGTGAGGCGCTCGCACCGCTCGCCCGCGGCGCGGACGAGGTGGTGGTGACCGGCGTGCGGCGGACGGAACCGGCCGAGGACGAGACCGTGGCCGTAGCGCTTGGGACCGCCCTCGGGCTTCCCGCCTTCGGGCCCCGAGCCCGGGGATCTCATGCCGTCGGAGCTCATACCGCCGAATCCCATGCCGTCGGAACGCATGCCGTCGAATCCCATGCCGTCCCCACCCCTCCCACCGCGAGCGGCCGGACCCTCCCGGTGCGGCCGGTGCGGCGCACCGGGAGGGAGCCGGAGCCTGGTCCACCCCCGTGGGTCCAGGTCCGGCTGCCGCTCGCGGCGAGGGCGATGCGGACGATGAAGACGAACGTGCGGCTCACACCCGCCTCCTTAAGAGTCACCTTGACTATAAATGCTGACGGGTCCCGGCCACAAGCGCGAAAGAGGCCCGTGACCGACGTGCGGTCACGGGCCTCTCGCGGAGGGGGCGGGAACTACATCCCGACTTCCTTCATCAGCATGCCGACCTCGGTGTTGGTCAGACGACGCAGCCAGCCCGACTTCTGGTCGCCCAGGGAGATCGGACCGAAGGCCGTACGGACCAGCTTGTCGACCGGGAAGCCGGCCTCGGCCAGCATCCGGCGCACGATGTGCTTGCGGCCCTCGTGCAGCGTGACCTCGACCAGGTAGTTCTTGCCGGTCTGCTCGACGACACGGAAGTGGTCGGCGCGGGCGTACCCGTCCTCCAGCTCGATGCCGTCCTTGAGCATGCGGCCGACCTCGCGGGGCAGCGGGCCGGTGATCGCGGCGAGGTAGGTCTTCTTCACGCCGTACTTGGGGTGCGTGAGGCGGTGGGCCAGCTCACCGTGGTTGGTGAGCAGGATGATGCCCTCGGTCTCCGTGTCGAGCCGGCCGACGTGGAAGAGCCGGGTCTCACGGTTGTTGACGTAGTCGCCCAGGCACTGGCGGCCTTCCGGGTCCTCCATGGTGGAGACGACGCCGGAGGGCTTGTTCAGCGCGAAGAACAGGTGGGACTGGGTGGCGACGGTCAGGCCGTCCACCTTGATCTCGTCCTTCTCCGGGTCGACGCGCATGCCCTGCTCGAGCACGATCTGGCCGTTGACCTCGACACGGGCCTGCTCGATGAGCTCCTCGCAGGCACGCCGGGAGCCCATACCGGCACGGGCGAGGACCTTCTGCAGACGCTCGCCCTCCTGCTCGGCGCCGGGGAAGGTCTTCGGGGTCTTGATCTCCGGCTTGCCGGCGTACCGCTCCCGGTTGCGCTCCTCCGTGCGGGCGTCGTACTCGCGCGAGCGGGCCGGGGTCGTACGGCCGCCACCGCGCTGCGGGGACTGCCGGGGACCACCCTTGGCGCCACCGCGCGCGGAGGAGCCGCGGCCGCTCTTGGGGCCGCCGGCGGAGCCGCCGAGGCCGGGGACGTCGTACTGGCGCTCCTCGGGACGCGGGTTGCGCGGCCTGCCGCTGCCGCCGCCCTGCCTGTCGTCGCGGCCGCCGCCGGCGCCGCGGTAGCCACCGCCACCGCCGCTGCCGCTGCCACCACGACCGGCACCGCCTCCGCTGCCACCACGACCGCCGCCGCCGCTGCCGCCCCGGTAGCCACCGCCACCGCTGCTGCTGCCGCCGCGGCCACCGCCGCTGCCGCCGCGGCCGCCGCTGTTGCCACCACGGCTCCCGCCGTTGTTTCCGCTGCTGTTCCTGCCGCTGCTGCTTCGCATCAAATTTCCGTCTTGTCGTCTACGTCTGCGTCCGGATCGAACGACGGGACGCCTTCCAGCGAGTCCGGCTCGACCGCCTCCGCCTCGGGGAGGAAAGGCGCGAGCTCGGGGAGTTCGTCCAGGCCGCGCAGGCCCATCCGCTCCAGGAAGTAGTTCGTCGTCCTGTACAGGATCGCACCTGTTTCGGGTTCCGCGCCCGCCTCCTCCACCAGACCCCGCTGGAGAAGGGTCCGCATGACCCCGTCGCAGTTGACCCCGCGGACCGCGGAGACCCGGGAACGGCTGACCGGCTGGCGGTACGCGACGACCGCGAGGGTCTCCAGGGCCGCCTGGGTGAGGCGGGCCTGCTGGCCGTCGAGCACGAAGGCCTCGACGGCTGCGGCGTGGGCCGCCCGCGTGTAGTAGCGCCAGCCGCCGGCCACCCGCCGCAGCTCGAAGCCGCGGCCCTGGGCGGTGTACTCGTCGGCCAGCTCGTGCAGGGCGTCGGCCACCTCGCGCGGGGTCCGGTCCAGGACCTTGGCGAGGTGCTGCTCGGTGGCGGGCTCGTCGACGACCATCAGGACGGCTTCGAGGGAGGGCTTGAGGTCGCTCACTCCTGGGCCTCCGTTTCTGGGGCGGATGCGGGGTCCGGGTCGACTGCGGGATCCGGGTCGGATTCCCGGTCCAGGTCGGATTCCCGGTCCGGGTCGGGTTCCCGGTCCGGGTCGGGTTCCCGGTCGAACTCGTCGGTGACGCGGGCCTCCCCGTCGCCGCCGGCCCAGGTGACAGTGAGCTCCCCGAGGGCCGTCTCCTGGTCGAGGCCGACGGCCTTCTCCCGGTAGAGCTCCAGGAGCGCGAGAAAGCGGGCGACGACCGTGAGGGGGTCGCCTGCGTCCTCGATCAGCTCGCGGAAGGCCGCGGTCCCGCGCTCGCGCAGCAGCGCGACGACCACGGCGGCCTGCTCGCGGACGCTGACGAGCGGGGCGTGGATGTGGTCGACGTACACCTGGGGTTCGGCCTTGGGCTGCATGGCCTTGACGGCCAGCTTGGCGAAGCCCTCGGCCCCGATGGAGATGACGACCTCGGGGAGCAGCTCGGCGTGGTGCGGTTCGAGTCCGACGGTACGGGGGTGGCGACGGCCCTCGGCCTCCCAGCGGTCCTGGAAGATCTCCGCGATCCGCTTGTACGCGCGGTACTGGAGGAGGCGGGCGAAGAGCAGGTCGCGGGCCTCCAGGAGGGCGAGGTCGGCCTCGTCCTCCACCTCTGCGACGGGCAGCAGCCGGGCGGCCTTGAGGTCGAGCAGGGTGGCGGCGACGACGAGGAACTCGGTGGTCTGGTCGAGGTCGCCGTCGGGGCCCAGGGCGCGGAGGTGCGCCATGAACTCGTCGGTGACCTGGGAGAGGGCGACCTCGGTGACGTCGAGCTTGTGCTTGGTGATGAGCTGGAGGAGCAGGTCGAAGGGCCCCTCGAAGTTCGCGAGCCGCACGGTGAACCGTCCGTCCCCGGCCTCGCCCCCGGCAGGAGCGACGGCCCCGGACTCGCCGACGGGCTCGGGCACGGCCCGGGGCGCAGGTCCGGCCGGGGAGGCCGCAGCCTCCGCGACGGGTGCGACCTCAGGTTCGGCCTCAAACTCGGCCATGAACACGTCGACGGGCTCGGCTTCGAGCCCGGCCGGGGACTCGGCCACAGGCCCGCCTTCGAGCCCGGCCAAGGACTCGACCACCGACTCGGCCACCGACTCGGCCACGGGTTCCGCGACGGGTACGGGTTCGACCAGCGTCTCCGCCGCAGGCTCCTCCGCAGCGTCCGCCCCGGCCGGCTCCACCCCCGCCCCGTCGGGCGCGGGCCCCCGCGTCCCGCCCGGGCCGCGGCCCAGGGGGCGGCGGCCCGGCGGGCGGGACGTTTCGTCAGAGGTGTGGCGCATGGGGGTCCAGGGGGAACGGAGAGCTCGGCAGCAGCCCGCAGGCTACCGTCAGCGGCCGCGCAGGCGGCGTACGAGGATGCTCGCGTCGCCGCGGGACTCCAGGTCCGCCAGGACGACGGCGACCGCCTCCCGGACGATCCGGCCCCGGTCGACGGCGAGGCCGTGCTCGCCGCGGAGCACCAGCCGGGCGTGCTCCAGGTCCATGAGCTCCTCGGCGGAGACGTAGACCGTGATCTTCTCGTCGTGGCGCTCACGGCCGCTGGGCCGCCTGTTCGGGGTGCGGCCACCGCGCCGCCGGGCGGCCTGCGGGGCCGGGACCGCGGCGGGGCCCACGGGCTTCGGGGCGGCGGGGCCTTCCGGCTCCGCCGTCCGGGCCCGCGGTTCTGCCGCCTCGGAGTCCGCGGCCGTGTGCTCCGCGGAGCCCTCGGCCGCCGCCGTGTCGCTCTCGCCCGCCGGGGCCGGGACGGCCCGTCGGGGTGAGGACGACTGGAGCGCCGTCCCCCCGGTCGTACGGAAGAGTTCGTCGGCGCCGGGCAGACTCACTCGGCGTGACACCGGGCGAGCACCTCCCTGGCGAGCTGACGGTAGGCGGCGGCGCCCACGGAGTTCGAGGCGTACGTGGTGATGGGCTCGCCGGCGACCGTGGTCTCCGGGAAGCGCACGGTCCGCCCGATGACCGTGTGGTACACGTGGTCGTCGAAGGCCTCGACGACGCGCGCGAGGACCTCACGGCTGTGCACGGTCCGCGAGTCGTACATCGTGGCGAGGATGCCGTCGAGCTCCAGGTCGGGGTTGAGCCGCTCCTGGACCTTCTCGATCGTCTCGGTCAGCAGTGCCACTCCGCGGAGGGCGAAGAACTCGCATTCCAGCGGCACGATGACCTTGTGAGCCGCCGTCAGGGCGTTCACGGTCAGCAGGCCGAGCGAGGGCTGACAGTCGATCACGATGTAGTCGTAGTCGTTCATCAGCGGCTTCAGGGCGCGCTGGAGCGTGGACTCGCGCGCGACCTCGCTGACGAGCTGGACTTCGGCGGCCGAGAGGTCGATGTTGCTCGGCAGCAGGTCCATGTTGGGCACCGCGGTCTTGAGGAGCACCTCGTCCGCCGACATGCCCCGCTCCATGAGCAGGTTGTAGACGGTGAGGTCGAGCTCCATCGGGTTCACGCCGAGGCCGACCGACAGGGCTCCCTGCGGGTCGAAGTCGACGAGCAGCACCCGTCGTCCGTACTCGGCGAGCGCGGCACCCAGGTTGATGGTCGACGTGGTCTTGCCGACGCCGCCCTTCTGGTTGCACATCGCGATGATCTTGGCGGGTCCGTGGTCGGTCAGGGGACCCGGGATCGGGAAGTACGGCAGGGGCCGTCCGGTGGGGCCGATCCGCTCGCGGCGCTGGCGGGCAGCGTCGGGTGCGAGGGTGGCCGCGTACTCCGGGTCGGGCTCGTACTCGGCGTCGGGGTCGTAGAAGTGCCCCTCGGGCACCTCGTCAAAGGCGGCGAAGTGGGTGGACTCTCGGCCCATCTCGTTGCCGGCCGTGGCGTTCACGTGTAGGCCGTCCATCGTCTTCATCGTGTGGGCTGTCGTCATGGGCTGGTGCGTCGCGAAGGTCCGCACCGCGACGGAGCCGATCGGAGCACCTGGCGCACCGCTCCCGGGAGTAATTGTCGACTCATTCACAAGTCGTCTTACCTCCTTGGATGTCACCAGGAACATTTATCGATAGGTCAGCGTGGCACCATGCCGACGGTTGGCGACTCTATGGCGTGTCACCGCTCCGCAGCAACACAATCCGCCGGACCCGGCCGGATGTGTCGGCAACCGAACACGTCTCTGTCAAGGGTGCACAGGCATGCATCCGCACGTTTCAGGGGTGTGCGAAACGGTTAAAGGGTTACGTTCGAGGCGAGTTGCTCGGGCCCCGGACGCGGCCGGACGCACGGCCGGCCGGACCTTGTCGAACAAGGTCCGGCCGGGTGTGTGGCATTGACGGCACCGGTTGACGGCGACGCCTCGCGGGTCAGCCCAGGAGGGTGCTCAGCTCGACGTGGTCGAGGCCGTGCGCCTCGGCGACCTCCTTGTAAACCACCTTGCCGTCATGGGTGTTGAGGCCCAGACCGAGGGCGGCGTCGCGGCGCAGCGCCTCGACCCAGCCGTTGTTCGCCAGCGACACGATGTAGGGCAGCGTGGCGTTGGTGAGCGCGTAGGTGGAGGTGTTCGGGACGGCGCCGGGCATGTTGGCGACGCAGTAGAAGACCGAGTTGTGGACCTGGAAGGTCGGCTCGGCGTGGGTGGTCGCGTGGGAGTCCTCGAAGCAACCGCCCTGGTCGATCGCAATGTCGACAAGGACACTTCCGGGCTTCATCTTGGCGACGAGCTCGTTGGTGACCAGCTTCGGGGCCTTGGCGCCCGGGATGAGGACGGCGCCGATGACGAGGTCGGCCTCGACGACGGCCTTCTCCAGCTCGTAGGCGTTGGAGACGATCGTCTTCACCTTGGTGCCGAAGATCCTGTCGGCCTCTCGGAGCTTGTTGATGTCGCGGTCGAGCAGGGTCACGTGGAAGCCCATGCCGACGGCGATCTGCGTGGCGTTCCAGCCGGAGACGCCGCCGCCGATGACGACGCACTCGCCGGCGTGGGTGCCGGGGACGCCGCCGGGGAGGACGCCACGGCCGCCGACCGAGCGCATCAGGTGGTACGCGCCGACCTGCGGGGCCAGGCGGCCCGCGACCTCGGACATCGGGGCGAGCAGCGGCAGGGCGCGGTTCGCGGTCTCGACGGTCTCGTAGGCGATGGCGGTGGTGCCGGACTCGAGCAGCGCGTCCGTGCACTCGCGGGAGGCGGCGAGGTGCAGGTACGTGAAGAGGGTCTGGTCCTTGCGGAGGCGGTGGTACTCCTCCGCGATGGGCTCCTTGACCTTGAGCAGCAGGTCGGCGATGGCCCAGACCTCGTCGGCCGTGGGGAGGATCTCGGCGCCGGCGCCGACGTACTCCGCGTCCGTGATCGAGGAGCCGACACCGGCGTTCTGCTCGATGAAGACCTGGTGGCCGTTGCGGACGAGCTCGTGGACACCGGCGGGGGTGATGGCCACGCGGAACTCGTTGTTCTTGACCTCGCGGGGGATGCCGACCTTCATCGTCGATCACGGTCCTTGAATCTGAGGGGACAACTGGGGCACTGCGATACATACCCGTATGCACTGCGGCGCACCGGGGCAGACCACGTTCGAACGCGGCGGACCCAGTCTAATGAAGGAGTTCCCGGTGTCTAGCCTTTCAAAGTACTAATCTTTCTCGAACCCACTACGGATTTCGCAGGCTGCGGCGCGCGATTCCAGCAGTCGCTCCGCTGCGGCCCTGTGCAGCCCGGCCGCGGCGGGGTCGCCGAGCCGGTCGAGCGTGTCGGCGAGCCGCAGCTGGAGGGCCGCCTGGAGCCGGGTGTCGCGCGCCCGCCGGGCCCACTCCACCGCCTCCTCGCAGGTCCGCAGCGACTCCTCGGGGCGCCCCGCGTACTCCTGGACCCGGGCCGCCTCGCTCAACGCCCGTGCGTGGCCCGGGAGATCGTCGAGCCTGCGGTAGCCGGCCGCGGCGGCCCGCCAGTTCCGCAGGGCCTCGCCGTACCGCCCGGCGTAGGTCTGTACGGCGCCGAGACGGCCGTACAGCCGGGCCTGGTCGGCGCGCTCGTCCCGGGCGAGGCGCTGGGCGAGCGCCCGCCCGTACCAGTCACCGGCCCGCTGCCAGTCCCCCAGCTCCTGATACGAGCCACCTACGGATTCCATCGCCCGACCGGTGGCATACGGATCATTTGCTGCCCTCCCGGCATCCAAAGCCAACCGATATCGCAGCAGAGCGTCCTTCGTCCGTCCGGTCCTGGCGTCCAGGTCGGCCAGGTTCAGCAGGGCCGCCGCCCGCTCGCGGTGCAGCCCGCGCCGCTCGGCCACGTCCAGGACCAGCCGGTGCAGGCCGTACAGCTCGGGCGCGGCGGCCTCGGCGCCCCGGTGCGCGGCCAGCGCCCTGACGAAGGAGGCGATCAGCCGCCGGGCCAGGGTGTCGAGCTCCCCGTCGGCGACGGCGAGGCGGGCGGAGGCGAGCAGGACGGGCTGCCGGGAGCACAGCCAGTCGGACCCGGCGGCGCGGTTCGGGAAGCGCAGGGCGCGCGGCAGACCGGCGAGCTTCCGCCGGGCGGCGGAGCCCTCGGGTTCGGTGACCGCACGGCACGACTGGAGGAGCCGTACGGTCCGCTCCAGCATCCGGGCCCGGGCGAGCTGCACCTCGGCGGGCCGGTCGCGCTCCTCCAGCTGAGCGCGAAGGAGGGGGACGAGATGGCCGGGGACCTCGTACTGCCCGTCGTCGGCGGCGGAGACGAGCCCGAGGGCGGCGAAGTCGGTGAGGGTGGTGGCCGCCGCGGAGACCGAACAGCCGGCCAGGGCGGAGGCGGTGTGGGCGTCCGCCCGGCCGAGCGGGGCCAGGGAGAGGAATCGCAGTATCCGGGCGGCGGTCGCGGGCAGCGCCTCGTGGGCGAGCAGGAAGGTCCGGGTGAGCGGGTCGCCGGTCAGCGCGCGCAGCTGCTTCGCGAGGTCGGCGACGGAGGCCTTGGGACGGGCCGCGAGCCAGCCTCCGGCGAGGACGACGGCGGCGGGCATCCCCCCGCACTCCTCGACGAGGGTCTCGGCGGCCTGCGGGTCCACGGTGATGCGGACGGAGCCGGTGAAGGCGGTGAGCAGCTCGATGGCCGACTTGGCGTCGAGACCGCCGAGGGTGCAGGGCCGTACGTCGGGGATGCCGGTGAGCGGTCCGCGCGACACGCCGACGACCAGGGTGTCGGGGTCGTCGGGGATCAGCGGGTCGGCCTGCTCGGCGTCGACGGCGTCGTCGAGGATCAGGACGGCCCGGCGTCCGGTGAAGGCACGGCGGACCAGCTCGGTCAGCTCGTCCTCGGCGGCGCCGGGCGGCTCGGCCACGCCGAGCGCGGCCAGGAGTTCCTGGGCGACGCGGGCGGTGGGGACGGGGTCGCCGCCGGGTTCGGTGAGCCTGGCGCGGAACACCCCGTCGGGGTAGCGGTCGGTGAGGCCGGCGGCCAGCTCCTCGGCGAGGGCGGTGCGTCCGGAGCCGGGTTTGCCGGCGACGAGCAGGACCCGGGCGCGGGGGGCCTTGCGGCCCGTGAGGGTGTCGAGGCCGGTCCGCTCGATGTCGGCGCGCAGGGCTTTCAACTCCCGCTGCCGGCCGAAGAACCGCCGGGCCACGGCCGCCGCCACCGCCTGATCCGTCACGGGCCACGCTCCCGTCCACCTGCGCACGAGCCATCCCGCGGGGGGCTCCGCACGGGCGATTCCGAGCGTAGTTCAGGCCGCGCCACGGACCCGGCGGAGCGCGGCGGACACATCGCCCGATCGGATCAGCCGATGGTCACACCGCCGGGTTGCCTCAAGGACGACGTCGTGCCGTCACGACACGAACGGGCGGGCCGGCCAGGGCGCCTCGGCCGGCCGCAGCGCCCCGACCCCGTCGCCAGCGCGCGCGGCGGCCAGCGACATCACGCCCACCACCAGACAGTTGTTGTGCAGCTCGCCCGCGAGCGCCCCGCGCACGAGCTCCGCGAGCGGCACCCGCGCCGTCTCCATGTCGGCCTCCTCGTCGGAGACCTCGTAGCGCTCGCCCTCCGCCTCCGCGAGGTCCCGGGCGAGGAAGACGCGCACGGCCTCGTCGCAGCCGCCCGGGGTCGTGTAGACGTCGGTCAGGACCCGCCAGTCCCCCGCCTTGACGTGGGCCTCCTCGTACAGCTCGCGCTGGGCGGCGTGCAGCGGGTTCTCACCGGGCACGTCGAGGAGCCCCGCGGGGATCTCCCACAGCTTCTGCCGCACCGGGTGCCGGTACTGCTTGACGAGCAGGACCCGGTCCTGCTCGTCCAGGGCCAGGACAGCCACCGAGCCGGGGTGGACCTGGTAGTCGCGGCGGGCGACCGTGCCGTCCGGCATGACCACGTCGTCCGTGCGGACACTGGTCTTCTTGCCCTGGAAGGGGGTCGTCGTCGCGACGACCCGCCACTCCTGCGGGGTGTCCTGCAGCTCCATCTGGGTCCTCCCACGTACGCACACACACGAAAACCGGGGTACGCGTCCCTTGAGGACCCGTACCCCGGCAACGTTAACGCCGACCGACGACAGCGCCGGTTACTTCGCGGGCTTGCCCGTCTTGCGCTCGACGGCCGCCTTGACCAGGCCCGCGAAGAGCGGGTGCGGGCGGGTCGGGCGGGAGCGGAGCTCCGGGTGCGCCTGGGTGGCCACCAGGTAGGGGTGGATCTCACGCGGGTACTCGACGTACTCGACGAGCTTGTTGTCCGGGGAGGTGCCGGAGAAGACCAGGCCGGCCTTCTTCTCCAGCTCCGCGCGGTAGGAGTTGTTGACCTCGTAGCGGTGGCGGTGGCGCTCGTCCACGTACGGCTGGTCGTCGTAGACCTCGCGGACGATCGAGCCCTCGGCGAGCTTCGCCGGGTACAGGCCCAGGCGCATCGTTCCGCCCAGGTCGCCGGCGCCCTCGACGTAGGCGAGCTGCTCCTCCATCGTGGAGACGACGGGGTGCGCGGTCGCCGGGTCGAACTCGGTGGAGTTGGCGTCCGGGATGTCCGCCAGGTTCCGCGCGGCCTCGATGACGATGCACTGGAGGCCGAGGCAGATGCCGAGCAGCGGCACCTTGTTCTCGCGGGCGTACTGGATCGCGCCGATCTTGCCGTTCACACCACGGTCGCCGAAGCCGCCGGGGATGAGGATCGCGTCGACGTCACCGAGCTGCTTCTTGGCGCCGGCCGGAGTCTTGCACTCGTCGGAGGTGACCCACTTGACCTTGACCCGGGCCTTGTTGGCGAAGCCGCCGGCCCGCATGGCCTCGGTGATCGAGAGGTAGGCGTCGGGCAGGTCGATGTACTTGCCGACGAGCGCGACGGTGACCTCGTGGTCGGGGTTGTGGACGCGGTCCAGCAGGTCGTCCCAGGTGGACCAGTCCACGTCGCGGAAGGGCAGGTCGAGCTTGCGGACGACGTAGGCGTCCAGACCCTCGGTGTGCAGGACCTTGGGGATGTCGTAGATCGACTTGGCGTCGATCGCGGCGACGACCGCGGCCTCGTCGACGTCGCACATCAGCGAGATCTTGCGCTTGATGGCGGTCGGGACCTCGCGGTCGGCGCGCAGGACGATCGCGTCCGGCTGGATGCCGATGTTGCGGAGGGCGGCGACCGAGTGCTGGGTCGGCTTGGTCTTCAGCTCGCCGGAGGGGCCGATGTAGGGCAGCAGCGAGATGTGCACGACGAAGACGTTGTCGCGGCCGACCTCGTGGCGGACCTGGCGGACGGTCTCCAGGAACGGCAGGGACTCGATGTCGCCGACGGTGCCGCCGACCTCGGTGATGACGACGTCCACGTCGTCCGTCGCCATGCGGCGGATCCGGGACTTGATCTCGTTGGTGATGTGCGGGATGACCTGCACGGTGTCGCCCAGGTACTCGCCGCGCCGCTCCTTGGCGATGACCTGCGAGTAGACCTGGCCGGTGGTGACGTTCGCCGAGCCGTCGAGGTCGACGTCGAGGAAGCGCTCGTAGTGGCCGATGTCCAGGTCGGTCTCGGCGCCGTCGTTGGTGACGAACACCTCACCGTGCTGGAAGGGGTTCATCGTGCCGGGGTCGACGTTCAGGTACGGGTCGAGCTTCTGCATCGTGACCCGCAGTCCGCGGGCCTTGAGGAGCGCACCCAGGCTGGAGGCGGTCAGGCCCTTGCCGAGGGAGGAGGCGACACCCCCGGTGACGAAGATGTGCTTGGTCGTCGTGGTGTTGGGCGGCATCGCCAAGAGGGGGCTCCCGTGGTCGCGTTCTGGAGGTGCGTACCGGCGTCCCCTCCGGAAGAATCGGGGGGTGCCGTCGCTGCGGTTTCGGGGTCCTCGGCTGTCGCCGTTTCCCACCGGTCCACGGGGTACCAGGGTATCAGCGACATCAGGAGACCGCTTCCGGCCACACGCGGCAGTCGGGTGTTCACGGACGGCTACGAAAGGGGTGGGGCGGGATCCGTGCGAGGGTGATAGACGTGGTCACGGGCCTTTTCACCCGATCGGAGCAGCGACGTTAACGGCGTGATCACCGGGTCACTAGGGTGCGACGTATTCTGCTCGGAACACAGCCCGCCGAGCAGCCCGGCCATCGGCACCACCCCGCCGGCTCGACCGGACCGAGCGCTCGTCGACGACCCCCTGACCGCTGACACCAGCAGACCCGGCTGACACCCAGCCGGCGCATCCGAGCAAGCGCCCCACGGGGCGGACATGGCCGTTCGACTGGAGTGAAGCACGTGGCCGGGCGCATCGAGGATTACGCACTCATCGGGGACATGCAGACCGCCGCACTGGTCTGCCGGGACGGCAGCGTCGACTGGCTGTGCCTGCCACGCTTCGACTCCCACGCGATCTTCGCGGGACTGCTCGGCACCGAGGAACACGGGTTCTGGCGGGTGGGTCCCGCGGTGGCCGAGGACGCCGAGGCGCCCCCGGCCGACCGGCGCCGCTACAAGGGCGACTCGCTGATCCTGGAGTCCGAGTGGGACACCCCGCGCGGCACGGTCCGCGTGACGGACTTCATGCCCCCGCGCGACGGCGCGCCGCAGCTCATCCGGATCGTGGAGGGCGTCTCCGGCCGGGTCGCGATGCGCTCCGCGCTGCGGATGCGCTTCAGCTACGGCCGGATCGTGCCCTGGGTCCACAAGGTCGGCGAGCGCACGGTCGCCGTCGCCGGGCCGGACTCGGTGTGGCTCGACGCGGACGCGGAGACGCACGGCGAGTCGCTCACCACGTACTCCGAGTTCACCGTCGCCCCCGGCGACCGGATCACCTTCACGCTCTCCTGGCAGCCCTCCCACAAGGAGCCGCCGGCGCTGCCGGACCCTGAGGGCTCGCTGGAGGCGACCGCCGACTTCTGGCGCGAATGGGTCGACCACTGCACGTACCACGGCCCCTATCGGGAGGCGGTGGTCCGCTCCCTGATCACGCTGAAAGCGCTGACCTACGCGCCGACCGGCGGGATCGTGGCCGCGCCGACCACCTCGCTGCCCGAGGAGATCGGCGGCGTCCGCAACTGGGACTACCGCTACACCTGGCTGCGGGACGCGGCGATCACCCTCTCCTCGATGCTGCGCACCGGCTACCGCGAGGAGGCCCGCGCCTGGCGGGACTGGCTGCTCCGCGCGGTCGCGGGCGACCCGGAGAACCTCCAGATCATGTACGGCATCGCGGGCGAGCGGGAGCTCGGCGAGGCGGAGCTGGACTGGCTCCCGGGGTACGAGAACTCCGGCCCGGTCCGCGTCGGCAACGGCGCCGCCAACCAGCTCCAGCTGGACGTCTACGGCGAGGTCACCGAGGCCCTGCACCTCGCGCACATGACGGGGCTCTCCCGCAACGACTACGCCTCCCTCCTCCAGATCAAGCTGATCAACTACCTGGAGAAGCACTGGGACCAGCCCGACGAGGGCATCTGGGAGGTCCGCGGCCCGCGCCGCCACTTCACCCACTCCAAGGTGATGGCCTGGGTGGCCGTCGACCGCACGATCAAGCTCATCGAGTCCGGGGACGCCGACGGCCCGCTGGAGCGCTGGCGTGAGCTGCGCGACGAGATCCACCGGGACGTCTGCGAGAAGGGCTACGACAAGGAGCGGAACACCTTCACACAGTCGTACGGCTCGCAGGAGCTGGACGCCTCGCTGCTGCTGATCCCGCAGATGGGCTTCCTGCCGCCGGACGACAAGCGGGTCATCGGCACGATCGAGGCGATCCAGCGGGAGCTCTCCACGGAGGACGGCTTCGTGCTGCGCTACCCGACGGCGGGCGAGGAGGCCGGCGTCGACGGACTGGAGGGTGACGAGGGCGCGTTCCTCGCCTGCTCGTTCTGGCTCGCTGACGACCTGGCGATGATCGGCCGGGTGGACGAGGCCCGCACGCTCTTCGAGAAGCTGCTCGCCCTCCGCAACGACCTCGGGCTGCTCGCGGAGGAGTGGGACCCGCGGCTCCAGCGTCAGGTGGGCAACTTCCCGCAGGCGTTCAGCCACGTCCCCCTGATCGACACCGCGCTGCGCCTGACGGCCAGTGGGGCGTACGGCGGCTGAGCCCCCAGCCGCCGGAGCGGGGCGGCCGGAGCGCGGAGCAGGGCCCTCGGGAATACGCTGAGAGGGTCCTGTCCCCCGTACGAAAAGGGGGCTCTCATGGCTCCCCACGTCTCCGAAAGCGCCCTGGCCGGACTGGTCGAGGACCTGGCCGGCGAGGTGATCACCCCAGGTGGTCCGGGCTACCACGAGGCGCGTGCCCTGCACAACGGCATGATCGACCGGCACCCGTCGGTGATCGCCCAGTGCGCCACCCAGGCCGACGTGTCCAACGCGATCCTGTTCGGCCGGGAGGCCGAGCTGCCGATCGCGGTGCGCGGCGGCGGGCACAGCGTCGCCGGGACGTCGATGATCGACGGCGCCCTGATCATCGACCTCCGCCGGATGCACGCCGTGGTCGTCGACCCGGAGGACATGACGGTACGGGTCGAGGGCGGGGCGACGATGGCACACCTGGACCAGGCGTGCCAGCCGTTCCACGTGGCGACCACCGGCGGACGGGTCTCCACGACCGGCGTCGGCGGCTTCACGCTGGGCGGCGGCTCGGGCTGGCTGGAGCGGAAGTTCGGGCTCGCCAGCGACAACCTGCTCGCCGCCGACCTGATCACCGCCGAGGGCAAGCACGTCCACACGGACGCGGAGGAGAGCCCGGAGCTGTTCTGGGCGCTGCACGGCGGCGGCGGCAACTTCGGGGTGGCGACCTCGCTGACGCTGCGGCTGCACGAGCTGCCGGAGATGAGCATGGCGATGCTGTTCTTCCTGCCGGCGGTGGCCCCCGAGGTGGTGCGGACCTACCGCGGCCTCATCGAGTCCGCGCCCGACGGCGTGGGCGGCGGGGTCATCTACCTCCCCGCGCCGCCCGAGCCGTTCGTCCCCGAGCACCTCGTCGGCGAGCTGCTCTGCGGCACCCTGTTCACGTACGCGGGTCCCGTCGCCGACGTCCGCGAGCTCGCGGCGCCGCTGTTCGCGCTGAAGCCCGTGATCGAGATGGTCACGGACCTCCCTTACGCCGATCTCCAGTCCATGCTCGACGACCCGCCGGGCCTGCGGAACTACTGGTCGGCGGAGTACCTCGCCGAGCTGCCGGACGCCGCGGTGGACGCCTACTGCGCCCGCGCGGAGCTGATCCCGCCCCCCACCGCCTGCCAGCACGTGCTGTTCCCGCTGGGCGGCGCGGTGGCGGCAGGGCCGTCCGATCACCCGATTCCGTGGCGTACGGCGCCCTGGGGCGTGCACCCCTTCGCGACCTGGGTCGACCCGGCCGACGACGACCGGGCGATCCAGTGGGTGCGGGACGTGCGGGCCGACGCGCAGCCGTGGTCGACGGGAGCCGTGTATCTGAACTTCATCGGCTCCGAGGGAGAGCGCCGGGTGGTCGAGGGCTTCGGCGCCGACAACTACCGGCGCCTGGCCCGGGTCAAGGCCGCCTACGACCCCGAGAACGTCTTCCGCTACAACCACAACGTCACGCCGGCCGCCTGAGGCTCACCGCAGGGTGTCGATCACCTCCCTGGCGGCGCGCTCGCCCTCCGTGGCCCCGCCTTCCATGAAGCCCTGGAAGTCGTAGCTGCAGTGCTCGCCGCCGATGTGGACGTTGCCCTGGGCCTTCCCCTCGTATCCCGCGTACCGGTGGAGGTAGCCGACGGGCCAACAGGAGTACGCGCCGAGGGCGTACGGGTTCTTGTGCCAGGCGGAGAGCTGGGCGCGGCCCGTGTACGCGGCGGAGGTGCCGGGGAAGAAGGCGTCGATACCGGCCAGGTAGCGGGTGACCAGGTTCCGCACGTACGGGTCGGACTCGGTGGAGAACGGCCCCGCGGGGTTCAGGTTCCTGGCCAGGCTGCCGCCGCCGTACTGGATGAGGATGCCGCCGGTGCCGCCCTGGACCTTGGTGGTGTCCCAGGTCTGCTGGACCTCGCTGTCGGTGAAGCAGTCCCCGGCGGAGACCCCGGGCCAGGGGCCGGTGCCGCGCCAGGGGCGGGTTCCGAACTGCATGTTGAGCTTGGTGCAGTGGCCCATGCGGGCGTCCCGCAGCAGGTTCCGCATGAGCGGGTCGAAGCCCGCCAGGGACAGGTCGAGCTGTTTGAGGACCGGCAGCGGGAGACAGAGGACCGTGTGGTCGGCGGTCACGGTCCGGACGGCTCCGGCCTCGGTGAAGGTCAGCGTCTGGGTGCCGTCGGCGTTGGCCCGTACGGCGTTCAGGGACCAGCCGCGGCGCAGGGTGCCGGCGGTGAGGGCTGCGGCGATGGCGTTCGGGAGCTGGTCGTTGCCGCCGACGATGTGGTACCGCTCGTTGGACAGGCCCCAGATGTTGAAGTTGCCCGGATTGGTCTGGTAGCCCATGAGCAGGACGAGGGCGAGCGAGGACTGCTCGGTGGTGTCGGCGCCGTACTCGACGTTGTAGGCGACGTCGATGAACCTGCCGAGCGGCGAGGCGTGGCCGCCGGGGACCCGGGTCTCGATCCACTCGTACACGGACATGTTGTCGAGGGCGGTGCCGGTGGGCGTGGTCTGGTTCCAGAAGACCTCGCCCGCCTCGGAGAGGTCGCGGCGCAGCGACTGGTAGACCGCGTTGAAGTCCTCGTCGGCCTGGTGGCGCGGGTAGTAGGCGCCGTCGAACCAGAGGACCTCCTCGGCCCCGTTGGGTCCGCCGCCGAGGAAGTCCTCGACGTCGAGGTCGAACCGGCGGCAGAGCTCCAGGATCTTCTTGTGGCTGGTGTCGATCAGCTCGCCGCCGATCTCGGAGGTCTGGCCGTACGCCCAGTGGCCGCGCTGGGTCCACATCCGGCCGCCGACCCGCGAGGGGTTCGCCTCGTAGAGGACGGGGCTCAGGCCGGCGTCCTGAAGGGTGAGGGCGGCCGTCAGGCCGGATATCCCGGCGCCGACGACGGCGACCCTGGCGGTGCTCTTGACGGGCGGGGACGGGGTGGCGGCGCGGGCGGGGACGGCCCCGCCGAGACCGGCGGCCCCGGCGGCGCCGACGGCGACACCGGCGGCGGCCGCGTACTTGAGGAGGGAGCGGCGCCCGAGGGCGTCGGCTCTCATGCCTCTGAGCTCGTCGACGGGGATGTCGAGGCGTCGGGCCTCGGCGTGCTCGGCGGCGAGGCGCTTCAAGAGGTGCATCGGGTTGGTGCGTGCCATGGAGCGCTCCTTGAGAAAGGGGGAATCAGCTCTGCGGTACGACGGGTGGTGCGGGTCCCGGCTACGGCGGGAGATGCGGGTCCGGCTGGGGCGGGGGTGCGGTCCGGCTACGACGGGGGGTGCGGGTCCGGGTAGGGCGGGGAATCAGCTCTGCGGTACGGCGGCGGGGGCGGGGGCCGCCTCGGCGGGGCGCTCGGCCGCGTCCTCCAGGACGATCCGGCCGATGATCTCGTAGCGCTCGGGCCGCTTGGCCTTGAGGTAGAGACCGAGGCCGAGGCCGCCGAAGAAGACCACGCCGACGATCCAGGGGATCGCCTTGAAGAAGAGGGAGTCGGCGGCGAGTCCGGCCGCGGTCTCCATGTTGACGACCAGCAGGACGACGACGGCGACCATGCCGATGCCGCCGAGGAGCGGAGCCGTGAGGGTCCTGAACCAGTGCCGGTCCTCCGGGTGGTTCTTGCGGAAGTAGCCGATGACGGCGAAGGAGCAGAGGGTCTGGACGATGAGGATCGCCATCGTGCCGAGGATCGCGAGCAGGGTGTAGAGGTGGATGTAGGGGTCCTGGCCGGTGAGCCAGAAGGCGCCGACGAGACCGACGGCGATCCCGCTCTGCACGTAGGAGGCGATGTACGGCGAGCCGTGCCGCGCGTGGGTGCGGCCGAGCGCGGGGTGGAGGAAGCCCTCGCGGCCGATGGCGTACAGGTAGCGCGAGGCGCACTGGTGGAAGGCCATGCCACAGGCGAAGGAGCCGGTCAGCAGCAGCCACTGGAAGGCGTCGACGGCCCAGGCGCCGATGAAGGACTGGGTGGGCGCGAAGAACAGGTCGAGCGGGCTGGCGGAGGCGGACAGCTTCACGGAGCCGGCGAGACCGTTTCCGGCGATCGTCATCCAGGACACGTAGATGTAGAAGAGGCCGACGCCGATGACGGAGATCAGGGTGGCGCGCGGGATGACCCGCTTCGGGTCGCGCGACTCCTCCCCGTACATGGCCGTCGACTCGAAGCCGACCCAGGACCAGAAGGCGAAGAAGAGCCCGAGCCCGGCCGAGGTGCCGGTGAAGGCGTTCACGGGGTTGATCGGCTCGACGGGGATGCCATCGGGTCCGCCGCCGGCGATCAGGACGGCGGTGGCGACCGCGAAGAGGACGGCGATCTCCGCGATGAGCATCACGCCGAGCGCCTTGGCGGTCAGGTTGATGTCGAAGTACGAGAGGACGGCCGTCACGGCCAGCATGACGGCCGCGTAGAGGATCCACGGGATGTCGACGCCGAGCTGGTCGGCGACCGTGGTCTTGGCGAAGTACGCGAAGACGCCGACGATCGAGGCCTCGAAGACGATGTACGCGAGGACCGCGAGCATGCCGGAGGCCATGCCGGCGATCCGGCCGAGGCCGTGCGAGATGTAGCCGTAGAAGGCGCCTGCGGCCGTGATCCGCTTGGCCATGGCGACGTAGCCGACGGAGAAGACGGTCAGGACGAGGGTCGCGAAGAGGTATCCGGCGGGTGCGCCGGTGCCGTTGCCGAAGCCGACGGCGATGGGGAGGTTGCCGGTCATCGCGGTGATCGGGGCCGCGGTGGCCACGGCCATGAAGACGACGCCGACCAGACCGACGGAGTTGGCCTTCAGCCGGTGCACCTGTGGAGTGGAGTTCTCTGCCATGGCGCGAGAGCATCCTCGCGTGTGACACAGGCCACAATCGACATGCGGTCGCACAATTCCCGCCACGGGGCGACGAGTTGTCGCCCCGATGTACGAAGTGTCCGGTGCCGTGACCGTGCGGTGATGTCACGGAAACACGGACGCGGGGTAGCGTCCGGGCCCATGGACAATCAGGGCGGGATCACCGTGCAGCGGGCGCTCGAACTCCCGGGGCTGCGCAGCGGGCTCCCGGAGGTCGTCGCCGGCGCGGACCGGCTGCACCGTACGGTGCGCTGGGTGCACGCGGGCGAGGTGCCGAACATCGCGTCGCTGCTCAAGGGCGGCGAGCTGCTGCTGACCACGGGCCTCGGGCTCGGGACCCGGCCGGCCGAGCAGCGGGCCTTCGTCCGCCGGCTCGCGGACCGGGGAATCGCCGCGCTCGTGGTGGAGCTGGGCCCGCGCTTCGCCCGCCTCCCGGCGACGATAGTGGAGACCGCGCGGGCCGCCGGGCTGCCCCTGGTGCAGCTGCACCGCGAGGTCCCCTTCGTGGCCGTCACGGAGGAGATCCACACCGAGATCGTCAACGGCCACTACGCGCTCCTCCGGCAGGCCGAGGAGGTCCACCGGCAGTGCACGGAGGCCCTGCTCGGCGGCGGCGGAGTCCCACAGGTCCTGCGCATCCTCTCCGACTTCGCCGCGAACCCGGTCTTCCTGGAGACCGCCGACGGCCAGCTCCTGTACGCGGCGGGCACCGAGTCCGGCCCCGCCGACCCGCTCCAGGTGTGGGACGGGCTGCGCGGCCAGCGCGCGGCCCGCGAATCCGGCCCGCCCACCGGTACGGTCCTCGTCGACGTGCCGGGCGGCGGCCCCGGTACGGGCTCGGTCCGGGCCCGCCTGGTCCTCCTCGCGGTCTCCGGGGCCCTCTCCCCCGTCCACCGGATGGCGGCCGAGCGGGCGGCGGGCATCCTCGCGGTCGTCCTCATGCAGGCGCGCCAGGAGGAGGAGCTGGCCGCGCGCGGCCGGGGCGACTTCCTGACGGACCTGGCGGAGGGCCGGATCACGGCCGAGGCGGCGCCGGCCCAGGCCCGCGTCCTCGGCTTCAAGCCGGGCGAGGGCCCGCTGCTGCCGGTGGTCATGCGCCTGGCCTCGGAGCTCTCCCCTGCGGGCAACTGGGCGCTCCTCGCCCGGGCGGTCCTCGAAGAACTCTCCTCCGTCGGCGTCCCCGTCCTCCTGGGCGTCCGCCCGGTGGAGGGCAGGGTCCCCCTCCTCCTCGGCCTCCGCTCGGAATCGGAGCGCACGGCCGTCGCGGACCGGGTCGCGGCGGCGCTCCGCGCGGGCGTGGAGCGGGCGGGCCTGGAGCGCGCGGGCGTCCACCCGCCGGTCGTCGTCGTGGGCGTCGCCGGAAGCTGGGCGGCGGCCTCCGCGGGCCTGCGGCACGCGGCGGAGACGGCGACGGCGGCGCAGGGCCTCTCGGACCTCCCCTGGTACGACGCCCGCCGCCTCGACATCGACCTGCTGCTGTGGCGCCTGCGCGACCACCCGGACCTGGCGGCCTTCGTGGACCGCGCGATCGGCCCCCTCCGGGACCACGACCGCACCTCCCGCCCACCGCTGCTCCCGACCCTGGAGACGTACCTGGCCCACGCGGGCCGCAAGGCGGAGACGGCCCGCGAACTCCACCTCAACCGCCAGACCCTCTACAACCGCCTGGCCCGCATCTCCGAACTCCTGGGCACGGACCTGGACGACCCCCAAACGGTCCTGGCCCTCTCCCTCTCCCTGAGAGCCCGCCGCCACACGACGTAACCCGGACCGTCGCCGGTGGGGTGGGGGGTGGGTGGGGGGAACTCCCCCACCCACCCCCCTACCGCCGCCCCGCCAACTCGTCGTACACGCTCAACACATGCGCGACCGTCTCGTCCTCCGTAGGCCACGTCCCCGCCTGCACCCGTCCCGCCGCCGCGAGGTCCATCCGCCGGTCCGCGTCCTCCAACAGCCCCCGTACCGCCCCCGCGAGCGCCACCGCGTCCCCGTACGGCACGAGCTCCGCCGCGTCCCCGACGAGCTCCGGCACGCCGCCGACCGCCGTCGCGACGAGCGGCACACCGAGCCGCAGCGCCTCCTGCGCGAGCAGGGAGCGGGCCTCCCGGCGCGAAGGGAGGACCGCGACGTCCGCCGCGGCCAGCAGCTCCGCGACGTCGTCGCGCCGCCCGATCAGCCGCACCGCGAGCCGCTCCGCCGTGATCCTCCGCTGCAGCGCGGCCCGTTCACGCCCCTCGCCGGCGATGACGAGCAGCGGCTGCGGATCGAGGTCCCGCCACGAGCGCGCGGCGTCGAGCAGCGTCCCGTACCCCCGCCCCCGTTCGAGCGCCCCGACGGCCATCAGCAAGGGCCGGTCGACCGCGCCCAGTTCGGCGCGGGCCTTGCCGTCGTGCAGGCAGACGGGCCCACGCCCGGCCGGCACCGTGACGGGCGCGAGCCGGGCGTCCCGCGCCCCGCGCCGCCGCGCCCGGTCGACGAGTTCGGACGACGTGCCGAGGACGACGGAGGCGGCCCGCACGGTCCGCCGCTCCAGGAGCCGCTGCACCCCGCCCCGCGCCCCGTCCAGGTGGTTCCGGCTGTGCCAGGTCGTGACGAGCGGCGTACGCCCCCCACCGGAGGTCGACCCACCTCCGGCCCTCCCGGATCCCAGCCCCGCGGAGGCCGACCCGCAGGACGGCGCCGAGAGCGCGAGCGTGGCCCGCACGGAGGCCTGGAGCCCGTGCGCGTGGACCACGTCCGCGCCGATGCAGGCGTTACGGAGCGCGGTGACCGTCGCGGGGTCCCCGAGGCGCGGCAGGGGCACGAAGTGCGCCCCCGCACCGAGGTAGTCGTAGAGACGGTCGAGTTCTGCCGGGGCGCACACGGTCACCCGCACGCCCCTCGCCACCAGCCCCGAGGCGAGTGATCGGACGTGAGAGCTGCTGCCCGCGCTGCCACCGCCCAGCACTTGGACCGTACGGAGCTGTGTCACGCGCCCAAGGATGCCAGCCCGTGCCGCCGACCGTACGCACGTTCCGGCACCGAAACGGCGTCGTTCCCTTGTGCGGAGGGGGTCCACCGTCCGGACCCGACCCAGGGTTCACCCACTCGGGTGAGCGCGCGAGGTGGCGTCCCACTCCCCCCAGGCCGCGGCGGCGACGAGTCCCGCCGCGTGCGCGAGGAGCCCGAGGCGCCCGTTCCCGGCGGCGATCGCGCCGCCTACGGCCGCACCGAGCGCGTGCGCCCCGGTGTCGCCGAGCATGGTGCGCTCCCCGAGGTCCTCGCCGAGGACCGCCGAGGCCGCTCCCATGGGGGCGGCGGCGAGCGAGCCGCGGACCAGCCCGGGAGCGCCGAGCGCCAGCACGGCGAGGCACGCCCGCCCGGGCCGTACGTCCACGAGGTTCACCAGGTGTGCGCTGCCGGCGATGACGACCCCGGCGAGGACCTTGTCCACGGGCCGTTCCTTGAGCATCGCACCGGCCGCCAGCGAGGCCGCGCCGATGCCGAGGAGCTTGACGGCTCCGCTGGTCACCTCGCCGTCCCGCAGCGCGGCCAAGTGGGCCCGGAAACCGCGCCGGTGATCGCCCTTCACATCGTCGTACGCCCCGCACGCCGCAGCGGCCAGCACGGCGAGAGCCACGGGCCCGCTGCCGCTGCCGGCCGCCGCCCCGAGCGCGGTCGCGGGCCCGGAGTACAGATCGACGGCGCGCCCGGCATGGTTGGTCCGCATCCACAGCGAGTCACCCGCCGCCGAGGGACCGCCCACAGACAGCGAGTCACCCGCCGCCGAAGGCCCGCCCACCGACAGCGAGTCACCCGCCGCCGAAGGCCCGCCCACAGACAGCGAGTCACCCGCCGCCGAAGGCCCGCCCACAGACAGCAGGGCACCCGACAACCGTGCCACGTCAGCCACCGGCCGCGACGAACCGCCCACCGACCGACGCAGCCCCTCGTACACCGCCCGAGTCACCCCTGCGGCGACGCCGAACGCCGCGAGGCGCCTCACACGTCCGCCCGGGCCGTCGCCAGCAGCTCCTCGGCGTGCGCCCTGGCCGTCTCGGAGTCCTCCTGGCCCGCGAGCATCCGGGACAGCTCCCGGACCCGCTCCTCGCCCTCCAGGACGGTGACACCGGACCGGGTCACGGAGCCGTCGTTGGTCTTCTCGACGAGCAGCTGCCGGTCGGCGAAGGCCGCGACCTGCGGCAGGTGGGTGACGACGACGACCTGCGCCGTCCTGGCGAGCTTGGCGAGCCGCCGCCCGATCTCCACGGCCGCCTTGCCGCCGACGCCCGCGTCGACCTCGTCGAAGAGGTACGTGGGGACGGGGTCGACCCCGGCGAAGACGACCTCCACGGCGAGCATCACACGGGACAGCTCACCACCGGACGCGCCCTTGGCGATGGGCCGCGGCGGCGCACCGGGGTGCGGGGCGAGCAGCAGCTCGACCTCGTCGGCCCCGGACGGCCCGTAGGCGACCCGACGGCCGCCGACCTCCACGCCCTCCTCGTCCTCGGTCTGGGCGATGGCGAAGGACACGCGCGCGTGCGGCATGGCCAGCGAGGCGAGCTCGGCGGTGACCGCCCCGGCGAACCGGTCGGCCGTCTCCGTGCGGGCGTCGGTGAGCCCCTGGGCGAGGACGGACAGCTCGTCGCGCAGCCGGTCGCGCTCGGCGGTCAGCTCCTCGACGCGGTCGTCGTCGCCGTCCAGCTCGCCGAGCCGGGCCGCGCTCTCCTCGGCCCAGGCGAGGACGGCGGTGATGTCCTGGCCGTACTTCCGGGTGAGCTGGGTGAGGGCGGCGCGCCGCTCCTCGACGGCGGCGAGCCGCAGCGGGTCGGCGTCCAGGTCGTCGGCGTATCCGGCGAGCTCCCCGGCCACATCGCCGAGCAGGATGGAGATCTCCCCCATCCGGTCGGCGAGCGAGGCGAGGGCCGCGTCGTGGGACCGCACGGCCTCCAGGGCCCGGCCCGCGCCCGCGACGAGGGTCGTCGCGTCGACGGCCTCGGGATCCTCCGGGTTGCCCGCGAGCGCGCCGTGCGCGAGCGCGGCGGCGGAGGCGAGGGCCTCGGCGTGCCCGAGCCGCTCCGCCTCGGCGGCGAGTTCGGTGTCCTCCCCCGCGCGCGGGGCGACGGCCTCGATCTCTCCCAGCCCGAAGCGCAGCAGATCGGCCTCCTGGGCCCGCTCCCGGGCCCGGGTGGTGATCTCCTCCAGCTCGACCGTGACGGCCCTCAGCCGCTTGTACGCCTCGCCGTAGGCGGCGAGGGGCACGGCGACGGCCTCGCCCGCGTACCGGTCGAGCGCGCCGCGCTGCCGGGCGGGCTTGAGCAGGCCCTGCTGGTCGGTCTGGCCGTGGACGGCCACGAGCTCGTCGGCGAGCTCGGCGAGCAGCCCGACGGGCACGGAGCGCCCGCCGAGGTGTGCGCGTGAGCGTCCTTCGGCCGAGATGGTGCGGCTGACGAGGAGCACTCCCTCGTCGAGCTCCGCCCCGGCCTCCTCCGCGCGGACGGCCGCGGGCGCGCCCGCGGGCACGCTGATCCGTCCTTCGACGACGGCCGAGGCCGCGCCGATCCGCACCAGGGCCGGGTCGGCCCGTCCACCGAGCAGCAAGCCCAGACTGGTCACGACCATGGTCTTGCCCGCACCGGTCTCACCGGTCACCGCGGTGAAGCCGGGCGACAGCTCGACCACCGCGTCGTCGATGACCCCGAGCGACCGTATCCGCATCTCCTCCAGCACGCCCCAGACCATACGAGGTTTCCCTGGTCCGATGCGACATCACCCCGGGCGTAACTCTCCGGCGCGCCGATCGTTCGGGACCACCGGAGGCGCGGGCGGAACGGACGATCAGTGCGGAGCGCCCCGCCAGCCCGACACCGGGAGGGCGAACTTGGCGACCAGCCGGTCCGTGAAGGAGGCGTGGTGCAGCCGGGCCAGCCGGACGGGCACGGCTCCCCGCCGCACCTCGACCCGCGCGCCCGCCGGCAGCTCCACGGTCCGCCGCCCGTCGCACCACAGCACGCCGTGCGGGGTGTGCGGCTCGACCTCGACGGTGAGCACCGACTCGGGGGTGGTGACGAGCGGCTTGGCGAAGAGCGCGTGGGCCCCGATGGGGACCATGAGCAGGGCCTCGACCTCCGGCCAGACGACCGGTCCGCCCGCCGAGAAGGCGTACGCGGTGGAGCCTGTCGGTGTCGCGCAGATCACCCCGTCGCAGCCGAAGCCGGTGACCGGGCGGCCGTCGATCGCGAGCACGACCTCCAGCATCCGCTCCGGGGAGACCTTCTGGACGGCCGCCTCGTTGAGCGCCCAGTCGCGGTGCAGGACGTCGCCGTTCTCGTACACGACGACGTCGAGCGTCATGCGCTCCTCGACCTCGTACGCCTTCGTCACGACCCGGTCGACGACCTTGTCGAGGTCGTCCCGCTCGGCCTCCGCGAGGAAGCCGACCCGGCCCAGGTTGACGCCGAGCATCGGCACCCCGGAGGCACGGGAGAACTCGGCGCCGCGCAGCAGCGTGCCGTCGCCCCCGAGGACGACGAGGAGTTCACAGCCGTCGAGGGCGTCCGAGCAGGCCTCCGGCACCTTCTCGACGGACGGCGGCAGCGGCAGGTCCGAGGCCTCGGCCTCCAGGACGCGGACGCCGATGCCGCAGCGCAGCAGCCCCAGGACGACCAGTTCGGCGCTGCGCACGGCGGCGGGCCTGCCCGTGTGCGCGAGCAGGAAGACGGTGCGTGATGTTCCCGATGGTGCTGCTGTCGAGCTCAACTAGGTCCCTCCGCCACGGCGCGGTCTACATCCGCCGGATCCAGCGCGGGCGCGCCTGCCCGCAGCCACAGAAAGTACTCGACGTTCCCGGAGGGGCCGGGCAGCGGGCTGGCGGTGACGCCGAGGACACCGAGTCCGAGCTCGGCGGCGCGCCGGGCGACGTTCTTCACCGCGTCGGCGCGGAGTTCGGGGCTCCGGACCACTCCGCCCGTCCCGAGCCGCTCCTTACCCACCTCGAACTGCGGTTTCACCATCAGGACGAGGTCCGCGTCGGGCGCCGTGCACGCTGCGAGGGCGGGCAGGACGAGGCCGAGCGGGATGAACGAGAGGTCGCCCACGACGAGATCGACCGGGACGCCGTCGATGGCGTCGAGTGTCAACTCGCGCACGTTCGTCCGGTCCTTCACGGTGACGCGCTCGTCGCTCTGCAGCGACCAGGCGAGCTGCCCGTAGCCGACGTCGACGGCGACGACATGGGCGGCGCCCGCGCGCAGCAGCACGTCGGTGAAGCCGCCGGTGGAGGCCCCGGCGTCCAGGGCGCGCCGGCCCTCGACGCGCAGGCCCTGCGGGACGAAGGCCTCGAAGGCCCCGGCGAGCTTGTGGCCGCCGCGCGAGACGTAGTCGGGATCGGAGTCGTCCTGGACGACGACGATGGCCGCGGCGGTCTCGACCTGGGTGGCGGGCTTGGTGGCGACGGTCTTGCCGACGGTCACCCGGCCCGCGGCGATCAGCTGGCTGGCGTGCTCGCGCGAGCGCGCGAGTTTGCGCCGTACCAGCTCGGCGTCGAGACGGCGGCGTGCCACTCCTGCCACGTTCGGTTCAGCTCCTGTTGTCGTGCGGACGGGGGGCGGGGTGCGCGTCGAGCGAGGTCAGCTCGGCGCGCAGTCCACGGTGTACATCCTCGTACACCTCCAGGTGTCCGTCCGCCGGGAGGTGGTCCACCTCGGCGAGACGCGCGAGGTGGGCGTCGACCTCGGCATGGCCGGTGAGCTCCCGGGCGACGCCGAGTGGCGCGGGCGCGGCGGGCTCGCGGTCCTCGGCCGCCCGCGCGGCTTCCGGCTCGTCGGCGGCCTGCGCGGGCTCTCGCTCGTCGGGCCCCGGCTCGGTCGTCGCGTCGCTCATCCCCCGACGCTATCGCGAAGCCCTGGGGTACGGTCGACGGCGATGGCGACGATCACTGAGTGCCGTGACGCACTGGACAGACTTTCCGACAGCTTCGCGCGGGCCGACGGCGACGTGCGGAGTGCGGCCGCGCTCGACCGCACCCTGAGCTGCCACATCACGGACCTCGACACGACCTTCACCGGCCGTCTCGCCGACGGCCGGATCGAGGTCGTGGACACGGTCCCGGGCCCTCCGCCGGCGAAGGCGCAGATCCGGCTCGCGATGACCGGCGACGACCTGGTGGCGATGGTGGGCGGCGAGCTGAACTTCGCGAAGGCCTGGGCCTCCGGCCGGGTCAGGCTGGAGGCCGGCTTCCGCGACCTGCTGAAACTGCGCACGCTGCTCTAGGGCCTGTCCGGCGGATCAGGGTCGGATACGCCGTGGCCTAGCCGACCCTGATCCGCCGGACAGGCCCTAGGGGGTATCGGGAAGTCCCGCCGGGCGACCCCGCGGGCAGACGGCACCTGCCAGGCGTCCTGCGGACAAGCGGCACCCGCCTGGCCCGCCCTGCGGGCGGACGGCGCTACGTTCGACACCGCCCTGGCGCCGCCACCGCACCCGCTCGGCGCTACTTCCGCAGGACGGACACCTGCTCGGCAGCGCCCTCGGCCGAGCCCTCGGTGACGCCCGCGGCCCGCCTGGCCCGCGCCTTGCGCCCGGCCGGTACGACGAGCGGGGTGCCGGTCTCCGGGTCCTCGATGACCTGGCAGCGCAGCCCGAAGACGCGCTCGACGAGCTCCGCGGTGACGACGTCGGCCGGCGGGCCCTCGGCGACGATCTCGCCGCCGCGGACGGCGATGAGGTGGGTCGCGTACCGGGCCGCGTGGTTGAGGTCGTGCAGGACGGCGACGAGCGTCCGGCCCTGCGTCTCGTGCAGCTCGGCGCAGAGGTCGAGGACGTCGATCTGGTGCTGGATGTCGAGGAAGGTCGTCGGCTCGTCGAGGAGCAGCAGCGGCGTCTGCTGGGCGAGCGCCATGGCGATCCAGACGCGCTGGCGCTGTCCGCCGGAGAGCTCGTCGACGTACCGCTCGGCCAGTTCGGCGACGCCGGTCGAGGCCATCGACTCCTGCACGATCCGCTCGTCCTCCGGCGACCACTGGCGCAGCAGCCCCTGGTGGGGGTAGCGGCCGCGCGCGACGAGGTCGGCGACGGTGATGCCGTCGGGCGCGATCGAGGACTGGGGCAGCAGGCCGAGGGTCTTGGCCACCTTCTTGGCGGGCAGCGAGTGGATCGAGGCCCCGTCGAGCAGGACCCGCCCTTCGGCGGGCTTCAGCATCCGGGAGAGGGCGCGCAGCAGCGTCGACTTGCCGCAGGCGTTGGGCCCGACGATGACGGTGAAGGAGTTGTCGGGGATCTCGACGGACAGCTCGCGGGCAATGACCCGCTGCTCGTACGCGAGGGTGACCGATTCCGCGCTCAGACGCTGCTTCTGCCGACCGGTCATCGCCGTACTCCTGTTGTCCTTGTTCGTGGTCATATCCGGCCCGCCTTGCGTTCGGTGACGAGCAGCCAGAGCAGGTAGCAGCCGCCGAGGATGCCGGTGACGACGCCGACGGGGAGCTGGCGCTCGCCGAAGGCGTTCGTGGCGACCCAGTCGGCGCTGAGCAGCAGCGCCGAGCCCATGAGGGCGGAGGCGGCGAGGTTGGGGCCGGGCGCACGGGTCAGTCGGCGGGCCAGCTGGGGTGCGCTCAGCGAGACGAAGACGATCGGCCCGGCGGCGGAGGTGGCGACGGCGACGAGCAGCACGGCCGAGGCCATGAGGACGATCCGGGTCCGCTCGACCTTCACCCCGAGGGCGTACGCGGCGTCGTCGCCCATCTCCAGCATGCGCAGGGCCCGGCCGTGGCCGAGGACGAGCGGCAGCAGGATGCAGCAGACGGCGAACAGCGGCCAGAACTGGGACCAGTCGCGTCCGTCGAGGGAGCCGGTCATCCACACGGTGGCGCGGGTCGCGTCCACCAGGTTCGCCTTGGTGATCAGGTAGTGGATGACGGAGGTGAGCATGGCGGCGGCGCCGATGCCGACGAGCACGAGCCGGTAGCCGTGCACGCCCTTCTTCCACGCGAGGAGGTAGATCGTCACACCGGTGACGAGCCCACCGACGACGGCCCCGCCGGCCGCGGCGGCGGCGCTGCCCTGGAAGAGGACGATGACGGTGAGCGCGCCGACGGTGGCGCCCTGGCCGAAGCCGATGACGTCGGGGCTGCCGAGCGGGTTGCGGGAGATCGACTGGAAGACGGCCCCGCCGACGGCGAGCGCCGCTCCGACGAAGACGGCGACGAGGACCCGCGGCAGCCGCAGGTCCATGACGGCGAACTCCTGGACGACGGTGCCCTCGCCGAGGAGCGTGTCGACGACCTCGCCGGGCGTCATGGGGAAGTCCCCGGTGCCGATGAGGACGACGGCGACGGCGACGGTGAGCACGAGCAGTCCGAGGACGGAGAGCGCGGCCCGGGGCTCGTACCGTACGGAGAGCCCGCCGCCTGCCCGCAGGGTCTTGGTGGTCACAGCTGGGCCATCCTCTTGCGGCGTACGAGTCGGATGAAGACGGGCCCGCCGATCAGGGCCGTCACGATGCCGACCTGGAGCTCGGAGGGCCGGGCCACGAGCCGCCCGACGACGTCGGAGCCGAGCAGCAGGACCGGCGCCAGGACGGCCGCGTACGGCAGGATCCAGCGCATGTCGGGCCCGGTGATCGCCCGCACCATGTACGGGACCATCAGCCCGAGGAACACGATGGGCCCGCAGGCCGCGGTGGCGGCACCGCACATCAGGGTGACGGCCACCATGGCGACGACCCGGGTCCGGTTGATGTTCGCGCCGAGGGCCCGGGCGGTGTCGTCGCCCATCTCCATGGCGTTCAGGGGCCGCGCGATGAGGAGCGCGAGCACGGCCCCGGTCAGGATGAAGGGGGCGACCTGACGGATCGTCGCCATGTCGGCGGAGGCGAGCGACCCGACGGTCCAGAACCGCAGCCGGTCGAGGGCGGCGGAGTTCAGCAACTGGACGGCGTTGACGTACCCGTAGAGCGCGGCGGTCGCGGCGGTGCCGGCGAGCGCCAGCCGCACGGGGGTGGCGCTGCGGCTGCCCCCGAGCAGATACACCACGACGGCGACGACGGCGGCGCCCACGAAGGCGAACCAGACGTACTCCTTGACGTCGGACACCCCGAGGAAGGCGATGGCCGAGACGACGGCCGCGGCGGCGCCCGCGTTCACCCCGAGCAGTCCGGGCTCGGCGAGCGGATTGCGGGTCAGCCCCTGCATCACGGCCCCGGACAGCCCGAGGGCGAGCCCGACGAGCAGCCCGAGGAGGGTCCGGGGGACGCGTACGTCATGGATGACGACGTCGTTGCCCACGCCGCTGTTCTCGAACAGCCCGTGCCACACGTCTCCGAGCGGCACCGGCTTGGCACCGATCATGATGCTCAGGACACAGACCAGCAGCAGGACGGCGACGGCCACCACCAACCCGACGGCACGGACGGAATTCCGGCGCGTCGGAGCCGGGGCGGCGGACGTCGACTCCGCGCTCGCTCGGGAAGGACTCTCAACCAACACGGAGTTAGGTTAGCCTACCCAATTTTCTCCCCCTCGCCGGAGCGGCACCCGCCCCGGCCGGCCCCGCCCGCGTCACCCCTCCGCTGTCCCCCCTCCGCTGTCACCACCCCAGCAAGGCCAGCGCCTTCCCCGCATCCGCCCCGCAGACCCCGTCCCCCGCGGCCGACCACGCGGCCCCGCACAGGGCCCGCACCCCGTCCATCACGTCCGCACCGGCGCCGGACTGCGCCTCCAGCACCAACTCGCCCGCGCTCACGGACGCCCGCCACGCCCCACAGGTGACGACTCCACCCGCCCCCTCGACGACCTCCGGCTGACCCACCAGCAGCCCGCGCAGATCCGCCGCCACATACGTCGGCCGGTGCTCCGGCACCGCCGTCAGCAACTGCGTCACATCCGTCACCCCGGTGAGGACCAACAGCGAGTCCACCCCGCCGTTGAACGCGCCCTCGATGTCCGTGTCCAGCCGGTCCCCCACCACCAGCGGCCGCGCGGCCCCCGTCCGCAGCACCGTCTCCCGGTGCATGGGCGGCAGCGGCTTCCCCGCGACCTTCGGCTCCGCACGACCTCCCGAAGCGATCCGCACGACCTCCACCGCGGCACCGTTCCCCGGCCCGATCCCCCGAGCCCCCGGAATCGTCAGGTCGGTGTTCGAGGCGTACCACGGCACCCCCCGCTGCACCGCGTACGCGGCCTCAGCGAACCGCCCCCACGGCAGGTCCGGCCCCCCGTACCCCTGGACGACCGCAGCGGGCTCGAAGTCCGCCGACTCCACCGGCACGAGCCCCCGCTCACGCAGCGCCACCCGGAGCCCCTCGCCCCCGACGACCAACACCCGCGACCCCGGCGGCACTTCCTCGGCGATCAGCCGCGCCACCGCCTGCGCCGAGGTGACGACATCCCCCGCAACCGCCGGCACACCCAGCTCGGTGAGGTGCGTCGCCACCTCCTCCGGCGTCCGCAGGGCGTTGTTGGTGACGTACGCCAGATGCATACCGCCCCCGCGCGCCGTCCCGAGCGCCTCGACGGCGTACGGGATGGCCTCCCCGCCCGCGTACACGACACCGTCCAGGTCGAGGAGCGCCGTGTCGTACGCCGCGCTCAACACCACCGCGCTGCTCCCCGGAAGCCTCCTGGCGCCACCGTCGTGCTGCCCCTGGCCGTTCCGCACCGTCACCGCTCACTCCTCGCCTCGCCGGGTGATTTTCCCCCACTCCCCCGATCATCGCTCATGCCCGCGCACACATACGATGTCGAGATGAACACCTCAGGTCACGCGGCCGACGCTGTCCGCGACGACGACGCAGGGCTGCGCCTGGCCCCGTTCCGCGGACTCCGTTACGTCCCCGAGCGGGTCGGCAGCCTGGCCGCCGTGACGTCCCCTCCCTACGACGTCGTCGTACGACCTGACGGACTCCTCCATCTGGAATCGGCCGACCCCCACAACATCGTCCGGCTGATCCTCCCGCAGGCCATCACCGCCGGCACCCGCCACCGCAAGGCCGCCGTCACCCTCGACCGCTGGCTGGCCGACGGCGTCCTCGCCCCGGACCCGGAACCCGCGCTCTACGTGTACGAGCAGAACGGCGACGGCATCCTCCAGCGCGGCATCATCGGCGCCCTGGAGCTCTCCACCCCGGACGAGGGCGTGGTCCTCCCGCACGAGGACGTCATGCCGCACGTGGTCGAGGACCGCGCCGCCCTCATGCGCACCACGGCCGCCAATCTGGAGCCCCTGCTCCTCACCTACGTCGGAGAGGACGACGGCGGCGCCGACGCCGTCATCGAGCGGGCCGTCCACCGCGAGCCCCTGCTCTCCACCACCACGGAGGACGGCTTCCACCACCGCCTCTGGGCCGTCACGGACCCGGCCGAGCAGGCCGCGGTCGCCGAGGACCTCCGCCGCCACCAGGCCCTCATCGCCGACGGCCACCACCGCTGGGCGACGTATCTGCGCCTGCGCGAGGAGCACACGGCACCCGGCCCCTGGAACTACGGCCTGGTCCTCCTCATCGACACCGCCCGCTACCCCCTGCGGGTCCGCGCCATCCACCGCCTCCTCAACCGCCTGCCGGTCGCCGACGCACTGGCGGCCCTCGGCGACTCCTTCCGGGTACGCCGGATCGAGCGCCCCCTGCCGGTGGCCCTGGAGGCCCTGGCCACCGCGGCGGCCGAGGGCAACGCGTTCCTCCTCGCGGGTGACGGAGCCTTCCACCTCCTGGACCAGCCGGACCAGGCCCTCCTGGAACGGACGATCCGCGCGGACCGCCCCGAGGCCTGGCGCACCCTGGACGCGACCGTCCTGCACTCCACCCTCCTGGAGCAGCTCTGGCACATCCCGGACGCGCCCGAGGACATCGCCTACATCCACGACACCGAGGCCGCGGTCGCCCAGGCGGAACGCCGAGGCGGTACGGCCGTCCTCATGCACCCGGTACGGGAGGAGGTCGTACGGGACCTCGCACGGCAGGGCGTCACGATGCCCCGCAAGTCGACCTCGTTCGGCCCGAAGCCCGCCACCGGCCTGGTCCTGAGAAGCCTCGCGCTGGACTGAGCCCGGAAACGCAGAAGGGCGGCACCCCCAGGGGTGCCGCCCTTCTCACGTGATCAGAGGATCAACGGTCGTCGCCGTCGACGTCCTCGACGTCCTCAGCACCGTCGATGTCGTCCTCGACATCCACGACGTCCTCGACATCCGAGTCGCCCTCTACGGCGTCCTCGGCGTCCTCGACATCCTCGTCGTCCGAGTCGTCGAAGGCGTCCACGAACTCGATGCCGTCCAGCTCGGCGAGCCGGTCCGAGGCGTCCGTGACGCCGTCCTTGTCGGCCTCCAGGGCCTTGGCGAACCAGTCCCGCGCCTCGCCCTCACGCTCGGCGGCGAGCAGCGCGTCGGCGTAGGCGTACCGCAGACGCGCGGTCCACGGGTGAACGGCGCCGGAAGCCAGCTCGGGGCTCTGCAGCGTCACGATGGCGGCATCCAGCTGGCCCAGGTCACGACGGGCGCCGGCGGCCACGAGCCGCATCTCGACCTGGCCGGCCCTGTCCAGCTTCTGCACCTCGGGCTCACCGGCCATCGCCAGCGCACGCTCGGGACGGCCCAGGCCACGCTCGCAGTCAGCCATGACGGGCCACAGCTCGACACCACCGCTCATGCGCCGAGCGGCGCGGAACTCGGCCAGCGCCTCGGAGTACTTCTGCGTGGCGTACGCGGCGAAGCCGGCGGCCTCGCGCACGGCCGCGACACGCGACGCGAGACGCAGGGCGACACGGGAGTACTCGTACGCCTTCTCCGGCTCGTCGTCGATCAGCTGGGCGACCATGACCAGGTTGCGCGAGACGTCCTCGGCGAGCCCCTTGGGCAGGCTCATGAGCTCCTGACGCACGTCGGCGTCGATCTCGTCACCGGTGACCTCCGGCGGGATCGGCAGCCGCTTGATCGGCGCACGGTCCCCACGGTCCCGGTCACGGTCGTCACGCGCCCCGTAGCCACCCCGGTCGTCCCGCCCACGGAACCCACCACGGTCGCCGTCACGCCGGTCGTCGCGACGGAAGCCGCCACCACGGTTGTCGTCCCGACGGTCGTCACGGCGGAAGCCGCCGCCACCACGGTTGTCATCACGCCGGAAGGGAGGCCGCTCGTCACGACGCTCGTCACGACGGAAGCCACCACCGCGGTTGTCGTCACGGCGGTCGTCACGCTGGAAGGAGGACGGCCGCTCATCGCGACGGAAGCCGCCACCACGGTTGTCATCGCGACGGTCGTCACGACGGAAGCCGCCGCCACCACGGTTGTCATCCCGACGGTCATCACGGCGGAAGCCGCCGCCACCACGGTTGTCGTCACGGCGGTCGTCACGCTGGAAGGAGGACGGCCGCTCGTCCCGACGGAAGCCGCCACCACGGTTGTCATCGCGACGGTCGTCACGACGGAAGCCGCCGCCACCACGGTTGTCGTCCCGACGGTCATCACGCTGGAAGGACGAAGGCCGCTCATCGCGACGGAAGCCGCCACCACGGTTGTCATCGCGACGGTCGTCACGACGGAAGCCGCCGCCACCACGGTTGTCATCCCGACGGTCATCACGCTGGAAGGACGAAGGCCGCTCGTCCCGACGGAACGAAGGCCGCTCATCCCGACGCTCATCGCGACGGAAGCCACCGCCACGGTTGTCGTCACGGCGGAAGCCACCACCGGAACCGCCGCCACGGTTGTCATCGCGACGGTCGTCACGGCGGAACCCACCGCCGGAGCCACCGCCACGGTTGTCATCACGGCGGAAGCCACCACCGGAACCGCCACCGCGGTTGTCATCACGACGGAAGCCACCACCGGAACCGCCGCCACGGTTGTCATCACGACGGTCATCACGGCGGAACCCACCACCGGAGCCACCGCCACGGTTGTCATCACGGCGGAAGCCACCACCGGAACCGCCACCGCGGTTGTCATCACGACGGAAGCCACCACCGGAACCGCCGCCACGGTTGTCATCACGACGGTCATCACGGCGGAACCCACCACCGGAGCCACCGCCACGGTTGTCGTCCCGACGGTCGTCACGGCGGAAGCCACCACCGGAGCCACCGCCACGGTTGTCATCACGACGGAAGCCACCACCGGAACCGCCGCCACGGTTGTCATCGCGACGGTCATCACGGCGGAACCCACCGCCGGAGCCACCGCCACGGTTGTCATCACGGCGGTCGCCACGGCGGTCATCGCGCTGGTACGAAGGCCGGTCGTCGCGACGGAAGCCGCCACCGCCGCCGCCCCGGTTGTCGTCACGGCGCGGCCCGCGGAAGCCGCCCCGGTCGCCACCGCCACCGTCGTTGCGACGCGGCTCGCGCTCCGGACGGCCGTCGGGAGAGTTGGTGGACATGTGGGTGACTCCTGTCTTCGGGTACTGCAGTCATTCTCGCGCAGCCGGCACTCAGCCGCGCATCGGGAAAATCAAGCAAAAACAAAAGGACCCCTGGTCCCAGCGTGAACGCTGGGACCAGGGGTCCTGAAATATTGTTCGGCGGCGTCCTACTCTCCCACAGGGTCCCCCCTGCAGTACCATCGGCGCTGAAAGGCTTAGCTTCCGGGTTCGGAATGTAACCGGGCGTTTCCCTAACGCTATGACCACCGAAACCCTATCGGTTTCGAGCGAACAAGCACACTCTGTAGTTATGTTCTAGCTCTAGAAACCAGCAACTGTTCGTTGCTTCAGAACTAACACAGTGGACGCGAGCAACTGAGGACAAGCCCTCGGCCTATTAGTACCGGT
>NZ_BMSF01000010.1 GCF_014649015.1 Streptomyces narbonensis | reverse complement strand
ACACCGGAGGTCTTCGCCATGTTCAAGACCTGCCGAGTGTCAACAACGCTCGTGATCAATACAGCTAGGGCGCTACGGCGCCGGCCTCCGTGCGGGCCGCGACCCGCTCCCAGAAGCCGGTGAGCCGGGCCGTCAGCTCGCGCGGGTGCGACACGTTCGGGGAGTGGCCCGCGCCCTCGACCACCGTGTGGTGCGCGCCGACGCGGGCCGCCGCCGCGGCCAGCTCCGCCGGGGGCCAGACCATCTCGTCCGCCCCGTACGCGAAGTGCAGCGGCATCCGCAGCCCGAGCAGCTCCGGCGTGCCGTCCGGGTCCTTCAGGAGCAGCCGGCCGGCGCCCGCGAGCTGGGCGATCCGGGTCCGCATCCAGCGCCGCCGCAGGAAGCCCACGATCTCCGGCGCGTCGACCGCGCCCGGTTCCTCGCCCCGGCTGTCCAGCCAGCGCGTGGCCTGCCAGACCCGCTCCTTCGGCAGCAGCGCCAGCGAGCCCCGCAGGACCCGGACCCGGATCCGCTGCGGTCGCGCGACCCGGCCGGGGCCCGAGGAGAGCAGGGTGAGCGAGCGGAACGCCCGGGGGGCGAGCGTGGCCGCGGCGCGGGCGACGAGGCCGCCGAACGAGTGGCCGAGCAGATGGACGGGCCCGTCCCCGAGTGCGGCGGCCTGTGCGACCACGTCGAGCGCGAGCGCCCTGCGCCGGTAGGCGGCCCGGCCGCGCGGGCCCGGGGTCTCGTGCTGGCCGCGTCCGTCCACCGCGACCGCCCGGTACCCGGCCTCGCTCAGCGGCCCGAGCAGCGCCAGGAAGTCCTCCTTGCTGCCGGTGTACCCGGGCAGCAGCAGCACCGTCCCGCGCCGCTCGCCCTCGGGAGTCGCGTCGAGGACGGCGAAGTCGCCCCGAGCGGTCACCAGCCGGCGGGCACGGGTGCGGGGAGGCAGTGCGAGGGAACGGGGCTTGCTCATATCTGGACTGTAACGGCGGGAGCGGGGACGCACGCGGGCGCCGGGGCCCGGCGGCCGTGCGGGCGGTTCGACGCGAACGGCCGCGCGGCCCGGCCCCTGGGGAGGGACCGGGCCGCACGGCCGTGACGGGGCGGGATCAGCTCTCGGGCTGAGCCGCCGCCGCCTTCTTCGTGGTGCGGCGACGCGGAGCCTTCGGGGCCTCCTCGGCGGCCGGGGCGTCGACGGCCTGGGCCTCGGCGGCAGCGGCCTTCTTCGTCGTACGGCGACGCGTCGGCTTCTTCGGCTCCGAGGCGTCGGGCGCCTCGGCGGCGACGGCCTTCTTCGTGGCGCGTCGACGGGGAGCCTTCGGGGCCTCCTCGGCGACCGGCTCGGCCACGGGGGCCTCGACGACCTCGGCGACGACCTCGGCGGCCGCGGCCTTCTTGGTCGTACGGCGGGCACGCGGGGCCTTGACGGCCTTGGGGGCCTCCTCGGCGACCGGCTCGGCGGCCGGTTCGGCCACGGGGGCCGCGACCGCCTCGGCGACGATCTCGGCCACCGGGGCCTCGGCCGTGACCGGGGAACCGGCGGGCCTGCGAGCGGCACGGCGGGCACGCGGGGCCTTGGGGGCCTCCTCGACCACCGGGGCCGCGACGGACTCGACGACGATCTCGGCCACCGGGGCCTCGGCCGTCACCGGGGAACCCGCGGGCCTGCGGGCCGTGCGGCGGGCGCGGGGAGCCTTGGGGGCCTCCTCGGCGACCGGTGCGGCGACCGGCTCGGCGACCGGGGCCTCGGCCACCGGCGCCTCGACGGTCACCGGGGCGTTGGTGGCCTTGCGGACCACGCGGCGACGGCGCGGGGCGGGAACCTCGGCCGTGACCTCGGCGACGGCGACGACCGGAGCGGTGACGACCTCGGCGACGGCGACGACCGGCTCGGCCACCGGAGCGGCGACGGCCTCGACGACCGGCTCCGCGACGGCCTTCTTGACCGTACGGCGGCGCGGCGCCTTCTTCGGCTCGGCCGGGGTCTCGACGGGGGCCTCGACGACCGGGGCGGCGGGCGCCTCGACGATCTGGGCCTTCCGCAGGGCGGCCGCGGCGGTCTCGACCGTCTGGAAGGAGACGGTGTCCTCGACCGGCCGCACACGCGGACGGCGACGACGCGGGGCCGGGGGAGCCTCCTGGACCGCGGGGGCCGGGGAGACGGGCGCGGCCGTCACGGCCTCCGGGCGGGCGGCGCGGGCCCGGCGACGGGGAGCCCTCGGCTCCTCGGCGACGGGGGCCGGAGCGGCCTTGGCGACCGGAGCGGCCTCCACGACCGGAGCGGCCTTGGCGACCGGAGCGGCCTCCACGACCGGAGCGGCCTGGGCCACCGGAGCGGTCTGGGCCACCGGAGCGGCCTCCACGACCGGAGCCGCCTGGGCCACCGGAGCGGTCTGGGCGACCTGCGCGATGCCGGGGCCGCCCGGACGGGTACGGCGACGGCGGCGCGGCGTGCGCGGACCGGACTCGGCCGGGGCGTCCTCGGTCACCGAGGCGACCGAGGCGACCGCGGCGACCGCGGCGGCCGCGGCGGCCGGAGCGGCGGACACGGTGGTGGCCGGAGCCGTCGACGCCGGGGCGTCATCGAGGTCGCTGCCGCCACGGGTGCGCCGGCGCTGACGCGGGGTCCGCGTACGAGCCGGGCGCTCCTCCGTCTTCTCGGGACGGTCGGCCTTCGGGCCGCGGCCACGGCGTCCGCCGGGCTCGCCCAGGTCCTCCAGCTCCTCCGCGCCCAGACCCGCGCGGGTCCGCTCGGTGCGGGGCAGGATGCCCTTGGTGCCCGCCGGGATGTCCAGCTCCTCGTAGAGGTGCGCGGACGAGGAGTACGTCTCGACCGGGTCGTGGAAGTCCAGCTCCAGCGCCTTGTTGATGAGCTGCCAGCGCGGGATGTCGTCCCAGTCGACCAGCGTCACGGCCGTGCCCTTCGCACCGGCGCGGCCGGTGCGGCCGACGCGGTGGAGGAAGGTCTTCTCGTCCTCGGGCGACTGGTAGTTGATGACGTGGGTGACGCCCTCGACGTCGATGCCGCGGGCGGCGACGTCGGTGCAGACGAGGACGTCCACCTTGCCGTTGCGGAAGGCGCGCAGCGCCTGCTCGCGGGCGCCCTGGCCGAGGTCGCCGTGGACCGCGCCGGACGCGAAGCCGCGGCGCTCCAGCTGCTCGGCGATGTCGGCCGCCGTGCGCTTCGTACGGCAGAAGATCATCGCGAGCCCGCGGCCGTTGGCCTGCAGGATGCGGGAGACCATCTCCGGCTTGTCCATGTTGTGCGCGCGGTAGACGTGCTGCTTGATGTTGGCGACGGTCGCGCCCTCACCGTCGGGCGAGGTGGCGCGGATGTGCGTCGGCTGCGACATGTAGCGGCGGGCGAGGCCGATGACCGCGCCCGGCATGGTCGCCGAGAACAGCATGGTCTGACGCTTCGCCGGAAGCATGTTCATGATCTTCTCGACGTCGGGCAGGAAGCCCAGGTCGAGCATCTCGTCGGCCTCGTCCAGGACGAGGACCTTGACGTGCGAGAGGTCGAGCTTGCGCTGGCCGGCCAGGTCGAGCAGACGGCCGGGGGTGCCGACGACGACGTCGACGCCCTTCTTGAGCGCCTCGACCTGCGGCTCGTAGGCACGGCCGCCGTAGATGGCGAGCACGCGGACGTTGCGCACCTTGCCGGCGGTGAGGAGGTCGTTGGTGACCTGCTGGCACAGCTCGCGGGTGGGGACGACGATGAGCGCCTGCGGGGCGTCGGTCAGCTGCTCGGGCTTGGCCCGGCCGGCCTCGACGTCCGCGGGAACGGTCACGCGCTCCAGGATGGGGAGGCCGAAACCGAGGGTCTTGCCCGTGCCGGTCTTGGCCTGGCCGATGACGTCGGTGCCGGTGAGGGCGACCGGGAGGGTCATCTCCTGGATGGGGAAGGGGTTGACGATACCGACGGCCTCAAGGGCCTCGGCCGTCTCGCTAAGGATTCCGAGCTCTCGGAAAGTCGTAGTCAGGGTGCTGCCTCTTCTGTGGACGCGGTACGAGGCGAACGCTGGGGGTCGTACCGTGCCGGAACACTGGCTGCCGGATCGGGAGATCACAGCCGGCCAGGTGGCACGGGACCACTGCCGTCGCTCGAGCGTCGTACCGCTGAGGTGACCCTTCCGCGGGTCCGCCGGAAGGGCTGTCGGGCCGGAGCCGATCGGGCCACCGACCGGGCATCCTCATTCATGAGTCGGCCCACCGTGTACGTCCGAACGTGCGAAAACATGTCCGCATACTCAGCAGGCGCTTTATCACTGTACCCCGGAATCGCGCATGTGTGTTGGGAGAAAACGTGATGAGGGCACGGTCACACTGACTGACCAGGGCCTTCCCGGCGGCGGGAGCGGGCTATTGTGCGCTCCATGGAGACGCCTGACAACGCCACACCGACCGGGATCGCCGCCGAGGACTGGGCCACGGCATCCGCCGAGCCCCAGTACCGCGCCGCCGTGATCGACCTCCTCGGCGCACTGGCCTACGGAGAGCTGGCGGCCTTCGAGCGGCTCGCCGAGGACGCCAAGCTGGCGCCGACCCTCGCAGACAAGGCGGAGCTGGCGAAGATGGCCGCCGCCGAGTTCCACCACTTCGAGCAGCTGCGGGACCGGCTCGCGGCCGTGGACGCCGAGCCGACCACCGCGATGGAGCCCTTCGCCAAGGCACTCGACGACTTCCACCGCCAGACCGCACCGTCGGACTGGCTGGAGGGCCTCGTCAAGGCCTACGTCGGCGACTCGATCGCCAGCGACTTCTACCGGGAGGTCGCGGCCCGGCTCGACTCCGACACCCGCGGGCTCGTCCTGTCGGTGCTCGACGACACCGGCCACGGCAACTTCGCCGTGGAGAAGGTCCGTGCGGCGATCGACGCCGACCCCCGCGTCGGCGGCCGGCTCGCGCTCTGGGCGCGCCGCCTGATGGGCGAGGCGCTCTCGCAGGCCCAGCGCGTGGTCGCCGAGCGCGACGCGCTGTCGACGATGCTGGTCGGCGGTGTCGCGGACGGCTTCGACCTCGCCGAGGTCGGCCGGATGTTCTCCCGGATCACCGAGGCCCACACCAAGCGCATGGCCGCGCTCGGGCTGGCCGCCTGAAGCCCGGCGGCTCCGGAGCTTCCTCTCGTACGTCGACGAGCGGCGCTGTTCACGCCGCCGCTGATCGTCGCAGCCGGCGCGAGGCCGGGCGGATCAGCAGGGAGAGCAGCACCGCCGCGACCGCCACCGCACCGATGAGGGTGGCGAGGAAGTGGCCGGGGCCCAGCGCCCCGTGCGTGACGAGCGCGCCGAAGACGCCGCCCAGCGCGCCGGTCATGAGGACGGTCCCCCGGGAGGGGAGGCGGTCGGCCAGCCGGTGCACGGCGGCCCAGGCCAGGGCGAAGCCGAGCAGAGCGGAACCGAGGGCTTCCAGGAACACGGCGGATCACCTCGCGGGTGCTGCGGGGCGGCTGTTGCGGTCGTAGCCCTTCCTACCCCCGGCGCTCTGACGGCAATCCTCCCCGTACCCCCTGACGTGGCCGTTCGGCCGGAGGCGGGCACACGAAAGGCCCGGTGGACCGTGACGGTCCGCCGGGCCTTCCCGTAGATCCGGGACTCAGAGGGCGCCGAAGCCCACCCGACGCACGGCGGGCTCGCCGAGCTCCACGTACGCGATCTTCTCGGACGGGATGAGGACCTTGCGGCCCTTCTCGTCCGAGAGGCTGAGCAGCTGCGCCTTGCCGGCCAGAGCGTCGGCCACCGCGCGCTCCACCTCCTCGGCGGACTGCCCGCTCTCCAGAACGATCTCCCGGGGTGCGTGCTGCACGCCGATCTTGACCTCCACGGCTATGTCCCTCCGAACGGTCAGCGTTGCGCGACTTCCGCGCCGTACGCTGCACACATTAGCCCGGTGAGGGGACGCGTACGGCTCAGCGGCGGCACGCCAGGAGCGAACAGCCCGCGGGAATGCCCCGGGGCCGGGCGGGGGAGGGGCCGGTCGCGCGGCTCAGTGGCCCTCGGCGCTCAGCTGTCCGTCGACCGGGTGCAGCGGGAAGCCGGCGATGCCGCGCCAGGCGAGCGAGGTCAGCAGGCCCACGGCCTTGTCGCGGGGGATCTTGGACTCGCTGGACAGCCAGTAGCGGGCGACGACCTGGGAGACGCCGCCGAGCCCCACGGCGAGCAGCATCGACTCGTCCTTGGAGAGCCCGGTGTCCTCGGCGATGACGTCGGAGATCGCCTCGGCGCACTGCAGGCTGACCCGGTCCACGCGCTCGCGCACGGCGGGCTCGTTGGTCAGATCGGACTCGAAGACCAGCCGGAAGGCGCCGCCCTCGTCCTCGACGTACGCGAAGTAGGCGTCCATCGTGGCCGCGACGCGGAGCTTGTTGTCCGTGGTGGAGGCCAGGGCCGTGCGCACCGCCAGGAGGAGGGCCTCGCAGTGCTGGTCGAGCAGGGCCAGGTAGAGCTCCAGCTTTCCGGGGAAGTGCTGGTAGAGCACCGGCTTGCTGACACCCGCGCGCTCGGCGATGTCGTCCATCGCCGCGGAGTGGTACCCCTGGGCGACGAAGACCTCCTGGGCCGCGCCGAGCAGCTGGTTCCGTCGGGCACGTCGCGGCAGGCGCGTGCCCCGAGGGCGTGCTGCCTCTGTCTGCTCGATGGCGCTCACGCGGCCTCCCAAGAATCGATCCATGCGCGCTGTCGCGCCGCGTCGCCATCGTACTTTTGGGTAACCCGGCTGTGCGCGGTGCGAACGCAGAATTTCATGGACCGGACGCCCCGGTCGACAGTCGATTCAAGATTAAACCGAACAAATCAGCGGTAGTCGTCCTCGTCGAGCGTGACGACGCGCGCCTGGTCGGACGCGTCGGCCTCGTTCGCCGACTCGTGCTCGATATGGGTGGGGCGCTCGTCCTCGCGCTGCTGCAGTTCGGTGTGCTGCTCCGCGGCGTCGGCCTCGGGGATTTCCTGGTCGAGCACGACGTCCTCTTCCTCGGCGAATGTGTCCGGCTCGGTCGGATCGACAGTCATGCGGTTCCTTCCGGCGCGCGGGGTCCGCGGTCCTCTCCGATGGCCCTCACTTCGAGCGTAGGAGCACACGCGCCCCGCCGCACACGCACTTGTGACGGCACCCACACACGCCCTCGCGTGATCGTCTCGTAATATTGCGGCCATGTCCTCGACCGAGCTGCCGGAAACCCGGACCGCCGCCGCACCGCAGGCACCGCGGATCCGCCCCGTACGGGTCGCCGACGGCGAGGAGCTCCGCTCCGTCGCCCTGCCCGGACTCACCCTCACCGTGCGCGCCCGCCCCGGCGCCCGCGCCGGTCTGCCGCCCGCGCTGTACGTCCACGGCCTCGGCGGCTCCTCGCAGAACTGGTCGGCGCTCATGCCGCTGCTCGCGGACCAGGTCGACGGCGAGGCCGTCGACCTGCCCGGCTTCGGCGACTCCCCGCCGCCCGACGACGGCAACTACTCGGTCACCGGACACGCCCGGGCCGTCATCCGGCTCCTGGACGCCGGCGGCCGCGGACCGGTCCACCTCTTCGGCAACTCGCTGGGCGGCGCCGTCGCCACCCGCGTGGCCGCCGTCCGGCCCGACCTGGTCCGCACCCTCACACTCATCTCCCCGGCCCTGCCCGAGCTGCGCGCCCAGCGCACCGCCTGGCCCACCGTGATGCTCGCGGTGCCCGGCGTCGCCTCGCTCTTCGCCAGGCTCTCCCGGGACTGGACGCCCGAGCAGCGGGTCCGCGGGGTCCTCTCGCTCTGTTACGGGGACCCCGGCCGGGTCACCGACGAGGGCCTCCTGCACGCCGTCGAGGAGATGGAGCGGCGCCTTGAGCTCCCGTACTTCTGGGACGCCATGGCCCGCTCCTCGCGCGGCATCGTCGACGCCTACACGCTCGGCGGGCAGCACGGACTGTGGCGGCAGGCCGAGCGCGTGCTCGCGCCGACGCTGCTCGTCTACGGCGGGCGCGACCAGCTCGTCTCGTACAGGATGGCCCGGAAGGCGGCCGCCGCCTTCCGTGGCTCGCGCCTGCTGACCCTGCCGGAGGCGGGGCACGTGGCAATGATGGAGTACCCCGAGACGGTCGCCCAGGCCGCGCGGGAACTGATCGCCGAAGACGGCGGGAGCTGATCCGGGGCGTGGGACGACATAGTCGCAAGGGCCCCGCGCCCTCGGTGCCCGGCGCCGAGCAGCGCGCGGCGGCCGGACGGACGACGGGTGCGGCGCCGCAGGGCGCGGCCGGACAGCCCCGGACCGCGGGGACCGGGCAGCCCCGGACCGCGGGCACCGGGCAGGCCGGGGGAGCACCCGGGCAGGCTGGAGGGACGGGGCGCCGCCGCAGGGCACCGGGCGACGGCCAGGACGCCACCGGCACGCCGGCGCACGGCACGCCTCAGTACGGGACACCCCCGTACGGAACGCCGGCGCACGGGACCCCGCAGTACGGAGCAACTCCTTACGGACCCCAGTCGTACGCCGGCCAGGGGTACGGCGGCCGGACCTCCAGCGGTCAGGGGTACGGCGGCGGGGTCTTCGACACCCCGGCGCACGGGACCCCGGGCACGCCCGCATACGGCATCCCCGCGTACGGCACCACTCCCGTGCGGGGCGGCCATCCGCAGCACGACGAGGGCGCCGGCCCGCGGCCCGAGGGCTACGGGCACCGGCGCGGCTCGCACCGGGCCGCCGCGCCCGAGCAGGACGCGCCCCCGGCCGAACAGGCCGACCCCCAGGGCCCGTTCATCCCAGGACCCCGGCGCGAGAGTGCGACCGGAGCGGACGACGGCACGGAGAACGGCGACGGGACCCCGGCCGACGGGACCGCCGGCCGGACCTTCAAGGGACGCACCCTGACCGGTATCGCGGCCGCCGCCGTCACCACGGTCCTCGCCGTCGTCGTCGCCGGACAGGTCGCCGACCGGGCGGACGCGCCGGGCGTGGCCCATGCCGCCGAGGGGCCGGCCGAGCGCGCCGTGGGCGACGACACCGCCTCCCGGTCCGACGACCGGATCACCCCGTCACGTCCGTCGACCGCCGCGCCCTCCGTGTCCGCGTCGGCCCCGGCGCCGACGTACGAGCAGCTCATGACGCGTCAGTTCCCGATCGACCCGAAGCTGAAGGGCTCCGGGGAGTTCGCGGCCGTGCCGGGCTTCCAGAAGGCGCCGGGCAAGGGGCGCCTCGTCCGCTACCGGATCGACATCGAGAAGGGAATCGGGCTCGACCCGGAGCTTTTCGCGTCGGCCGTGCACAAGACGCTCAACGACGAACGCAGCTGGGCCGGTCAGGGCGCGATGACCTTCGAGCGGATCTCCTCCGGGGAGCCCCAGTTCGTCATCACGCTCGCGAGCCCCGGCACCACCGGGGACTGGTGCCGGAAGTCCGGACTCGACACGACCGTCGACAACGTGTCCTGCGATTCCGCCAGCACCGAGCGCGTGATGATCAACGCGTTCCGCTGGGCGCAGGGCTCGGAGACCTTCGGGCCCAAGGCCATGTACGCGTATCGCCAGATGCTCATCAACCACGAGGTCGGGCACCGGCTCGGCCACGGACACGTGAGCTGCGCGACTCCCGGTGCGCTCGCGCCCGTGATGCAGCAGCAGACGAAGTCGCTGAAGGTCGATGGAATCGTCTGTCGCCCCAACCCCTGGGTGTATCCCGGAAGTTGATGTTCCGTCTGTTCTGCCGGGCTTCGCGCGCCGGGCGGCGGGCCGAGTGCCCGTCCGCCCGCGCGATGATCACATGGTGAGACGCGCGTCTCGCAAAATCCGCAATGCGCGTTGACATCGCTCGGGCGTTCGTTCATATTTCTCGGCATGTCGCACCGTCACGTCGCCTTCGATCGCGCCGCCATTGAGCTGGCGCTCATCGGCGTGACCCGGCACGCCGTCGCCGACATTCTCTGTAGCTGACGCTCCCTCCTGGGCCCAGAGGCCCGGGTGGTACCCCCTCCCGAGCGCACGTCGGCCCTTTTCCGTATTTCCGTCACCGCCGATGCCTTTCCGCGCCCGGGTGTTCTCCTCCCGCAGGCGCGGCTTTCCCCTGTGCTGTTCCGGTTCCGGTGCTCGTCATTTCTCCCGGAATCAGCCGCTCGCCGCTGCCCGCGTGGAATTCCCTTTTCCCGCCCGCAGTTCTCCGAGAGGTCTTCTCCGATGCGTCAATCGTCCGTCATTTCGCGCCGCGTGGCAGCGGCTGCCGTCAGTCTCGTCCTGGCCACGGGCGCCGCCGCCTGCGCGGGACCCGAGGACACCGGCGCCAAGGGAGGCGCCGCCGGCAAGGCGGCCGCGGGCACCCCGCAGAAGGGCGGCACGCTCACCGTCCTCAACAGCGAGGCCCAGTCCGACTTCGACCCCGCCCGCCTCTACACCTCCGGCGGCGGCAACGTCCCCTCCCTCGTCTTCCGTACGCTCACCACCCGCAACCGCGAGGCGGGCGCGGCCGGCAGCAAGGTCGTCCCCGACCTCGCCACCGACCTCGGCCGGCCCAACAGGGACGCCACGGAGTGGACGTACACCCTCAAGGAGGGCCTCAAGTTCGAGGACGGCACGCCCATCACCAGCGCCGACGTCAAGTACGGCATCGAGCGCTCCTTCGCCGCCGAGCTCTCCGGCGGCGCCCCCTACCTGCGCGACTGGCTCGTCGGCGGCGACACGTACGAAGGCCCCTACAAGGACAAGAAGGGTCTCGCGTCCGTCGTCACGCCCGACGACCGGACCATCGTCTTCAAGCTGAGGAAGCCCGAGGGCGAGTTCCCCTTCGTCGCCACGCAGACCCAGTTCGCGCCCGTCCCCAAGGCCAAGGACACCGGCGCGAAGTACGAGGAGCACCCCGTCTCCTCCGGCCCGTACAAGGTCGTCGAGAACGAGAACGACGGCGAGCGGCTCGTCCTGGAGCGCAACGAGCACTGGGACCCGAAGACCGACGAGGAGCGCAAGGCCTACCCGGACCGCGTCGACGTCCGGTCCGGCCTCGACGAGGCCGTCATCAACCAGCGCCTCGCCACCTCCTCCGGGGCCGACGCCGCCGCCGTCACCACGGACACCAACCTCGGCCCGGCCGAACTCGCCCAGATCGGCTCCGACAAGGCGCTCGCCGCCCGCGTCGGCACCGGCCACTTCGGTTTCACCAACTACCTCGCCTTCAACCCCAAGGTGAAGCCCTTCGACAACCCGAAGGTGCGCCAGGCCATCGCGTACGCGGTCAACCGCACCAGCGTCGTCAACGCCGCCGGGGGCTCCGCGCTCGCCGAGCCCGCCACCACCTTCCTGCCCGAGCAGAAGTCCTTCGGCTTCACGCCGTACGACCACTTCCCGGCCGGCAAGACCGGTGACCCGGCCAAGGCCAGGCAACTCCTCAAGGAGGCCGGACACCCGAACGGGCTCACCGTCACCCTCCTGCACTCCACCGCCCAGAACCGCGCCACCAGCCCCGAGATCGCCACCGCCGTCCAGGAGGCCCTCGGCAAGGCCGGCATCACGGTCAAGCTCGACGGCCAGGAGCCCAACTCCTTCAACGAGAAGCGCTGGAGCGTCAAGGACGCGCCCGGTCTCTTCCTCTCCCGCTGGGGCGCCGACTGGCCGGCCGGCGGCCCGTTCCTCGCGCCGATCTTCGACGGCCGCCAGATCGTCACCAACGGCTCCAACTACAACCACGCGCAGCTGAACGACCCGGCGGTCAACAAGGAGATCGACGAGATCAACAAGCTGACCGACCTCAAGGCCGCCGCCGTCCGCTGGGGCGCCCTCGACAAGAAGATCGGCGAGCAGGCGCTCGACGTACCGCTCTTCCACCCGGTCTACAAGCGGCTCGTCGGCAAGGACATCAAGAACGTCGTCATCAGCGACTGGACCGGCGTCCTCGACATCTCGCAGGTCTCGGTCAAGTGACCGCCCTGACCGGCGCACCACGCGCCGACACCTCGGCGCCCGGGGCGGTCACCCCCGCCCCGGGCGCCGCCCGGCAGGCCTGGCGGCGGCTGCGCACCCGCCCCGCCGCCCTCGTCTCCGCCGGAGTGCTCCTCCTGCTCGTCCTCCTCGCCCTCGCCGCGCCGCTGCTCGCCGCCCTGACGGGCCAGGACCCCTACGCGTACCACGACGACCTCGTCGACTCCGCCCGCGGCGGCGTCCCGTACGGCTCCTTCGGCGGGGCGAGCGCCGACCACTGGCTCGGCGTCGAACCGGGCACCGGACGCGACCTCTTCGTCCGCCTCCTCTACGGAGCCCGGATCTCGCTGCTCGTCGCCGTCGGCGCCACCGCGGTCCAGGTCGCCCTCGGCGTCGTCGTCGGCCTCGCCGCCGGGCTCGGCAACCGCTGGGTCGACGGCCTCCTCGGCCGGATCACCGACGTGCTCGTCGCCCTGCCGATGCTGGTCCTCGCCATCGCGCTGACCGCCGTCGTCCCCCGGGACTTCCCCCGCCCGCTGCTGCTGATCCTCGTCATCGGTCTGCTCGGCTGGGCGGGCACCTCCCGGATCGTGCGCGCCCAGACGCTCACCCTCAAGAGCCTCGACTTCGTCGCCGCCTCCCGGCTCGCCGGCTCGGGACGCCGACGGACCGCCCGCCGCGAACTCCTGCCCGCGCTCGCCGCGCCCGTCATCACCTACGCGGCGATCCTCGTCCCCACCAACATGGTCGTCGAGGCGTCCCTCTCCTTCCTCGGCGTGGGCGTCACCCCGCCCACCCCGTCCTGGGGGCAGATGCTGTCGACCGCGCAGACCTGGTTCCGCGCCGACCCCGCGTACGTCCTGCTCCCCGCCGGACTGCTCTTCGTCACCGTGCTCGCCTTCACGGTCCTCGGCGACGCGGTCCGCACGGCCCTCGACCCGCGCGAGGCGAGCCGGCTGCGCGTGGGCACCCGCAAGGAGTCCTCCTGATGACCACGCGAGGAGACCTCCTGATGACCACGCGAGGAGACCTCCTGATGACCACGCGAGGAGACCTCCTGATGACCACGCGAGGAGACCTCCTGATGACCACGCGAGGAGACCTCCTGATGACCACGCGAGGAGACCTCCCGATGACCACCCCTAGGGAGACCTCCCGATGACCCGCTACGTCCTCAAGCGGCTCGCGGGTGCCGCGCTCGTCCTCCTGGCGCTCTCGGTCCTCGTGTACGCCCTCTTCTACCTGGCGCCCGGCGACCCCGCCCGTCTCGCCTGCGGAGAGCGCTGCAACCCGCAGCAGGTCGCCCAGGTCCGCGAGCAACTCGGCCTGAACGAGAGCGTCCTCGCGCAGTACCTGCACTTCCTCCAGGGCGTCTTCGCCGGCCGCGACTACTCCACCGGCACCGCCGTCGTGCACTGCGACGCCCCGTGCCTCGGGCTCTCCTACCAGAGCGACAGGGAGGTCACCCGGCTCGTCCTGGAGCGGCTCCCCGCCACCGCCTCGCTCGCCCTCGGCGCCCTTGTCGTCTGGCTCGTCGTCGGCGTCGGCACGGGACTGCTGTCGGCGCTGCGCCGGGGCGGCCCGACCGAGCGGATCCTCACCGTCCTCACCCTCGCCGGGACCGGAACCCCCGTCTTCATCCTCGGGCTGCTGCTCCTCATGGTCGTCTGCGCCCACCTCCAGTGGCTGCCCTTCCCGAGCTACGTCCCGCTCGGCGAGGACCCCGAGCAGTGGGCCTGGAACATGCTGCTGCCCTGGCTGACCCTCGGCTTCTTCGAGTCCGCCAAATACGCGCGCCTCACCAGGAGTTCGACCCTGGAGACGCTCGCCGAGGACCACATCCGCACCTTCCGCGCGTACGGCGTGGGGGAGCGGGCCGTCGTCACCCGCCACGCCCTGCGCGGCGCCGTACCGCCCGTCATCGCGATCAGCGCCGTCGACCTCGGCTCGATGTTCGGCGGAGCCGTGCTCACCGAGTCCCTCTTCGGCATCCCCGGGCTCGGCAAGACCCTCATCGACGGCGTGCGCGAGATCGACCTGCCGGTGGTGGTGGGCGTGGTCATGGTGATGGGCGTGGCCGTCGTCCTCGCCGGCGTCGTCGCCGACCTGCTGTACGCCGCCGCCGACCGAAGGGTGGTCCTGACGTGACCCCGCGCAGCGAAGAACACCTGGTGGAAGTCCGGGACCTCACCGTCGAGTTCGACCGCGAAGGCGACCCCGTGCGGGCCGTGGACGGGCTCTCCCTCCGCCTCGGCGAAGGCCGCGCCCTGGCCCTCGTCGGCGAGTCCGGCAGCGGCAAGTCCACCGTCGCGGGCGCCCTCCTCGGCCTCCACCGGGGGACCGGCGCGCGGGTCACCGGCTCCGTGCGCGTCGGCGGCATCGACGTCGCCGCCGCCGGCCCGGGCGAGCTGCGGAGACTCCGCGGCGGCGTCGCCGCCATGGTCTTCCAGGACCCGCTGTCCGCCCTCGACCCCTACTACGCCGTCGGCGACCAGATCGCCGAGGTCCACCGGATCCACGCCGGAGGCTCCCGCCGCGACGCCCGGGCCCGCGCCGTGGAGGTCCTCGACCGGGTCGGCATCCCCGACGCGGCCCGCCGCTCCCGCTCCCGCCCGCACGAGTTCAGCGGCGGCATGCGCCAGCGCGCCCTCCTCGCCATGGCCCTCGCCTGCGAGCCCCGCCTCATCGTCGCCGACGAGCCGACCACCGCACTCGACGTCACCGTGCAGGCCCAGATCCTCGACCTGCTTCACGAGCTCCGGCGCGAGACCGGCACAGCCCTGCTCCTCGTCACCCACGACGTCGGCGTGGCCGCCGAGAGCGTCGACGAGGTGCTCGTCATGCGCGGCGGCCGCGAGGTCGAACGCGGCCCCGTCGCGCGGGTGTTGGGGGCGCCCTCGGAGCCGTACACGCGAAGGCTGCTCGGCGCCGTGCCCCGGCTCGACGGGCCGCTGCGGCCCGCCGCCCCCGCGCCCAAGGGCGAGCCGCTCCTCGAAGCGGTCGACCTGCGGCGGGAGTTCGGCCGCGGAAAGCGCACGGTCACCGCGGTCGACGGTGTCTCGCTCACCGTCCACGCCGGCGAGACCCTGGGCGTCGTCGGGGAGTCCGGGAGCGGCAAGACGACCCTCGGCCGCATGCTCGTGCGGCTCCTCGACCCGACGGGGGGCCGGCTCCGTTACGGGGGTACGGAGATCGGCACCCTGTCCGAGCGGGAGCTGCGCCCGCACCGCCGCGAGCTCCAGATGGTCTTCCAGGACCCCGTCTCCTCCCTCAATCCGCGCCGCTCCGTGGGCGAGTCGATCGCCGACCCGCTGCGCGCGGCGGGGCAGCGCGACGAGACCCGGATCCGCGCCCGGGTGCGGGAGCTGCTCGACCGGGTGGGGCTCGAACCCGACCGGTACACGGCCTACCCGCACGAGTTCAGCGGCGGACAACGGCAGCGCGTCGGCATCGCCCGCGCGCTCGCCGCCGGACCCCGGGTCGTCGTCTGCGACGAACCCGTCTCCGCGCTCGACGTCACCACCCAGGCACAGGTGACCGCGCTGCTCGCCGATCTCCAGGCCGAACTGGGCCTCGGGCTCGTCTTCATCGCCCACGACCTCGCCGTCGTCCGCCAGGTCAGCGACCGCGTCGCCGTCATGCACGGCGGCCGGATCGTCGAGCAGGGCACGGTCGAGGAGGTGTACGGCGCACCTCAGGATCCGTACACGCGCCGGCTCCTCGCCGCCGTCCCGTCCCTCGACCCGGTCCTCGCGGCCGAGCGCCGAGGAAGGCGTCAGGAACTGGCCGTCGCCTGACACTCCGTAACCGATCCGCCTCGTATCGCGACCGAACGCGACCAGGGTGGGAAAGTTACGTGCATTCACCCCTTCCGGTGGTGCGACGGACAACCGTCCGTCGCACCCCGGTTATCTCCGCTTACGTTCTTCCCGCTGCGAGTCGCCGGACCAACGGTGGCCGTCGTCAAGGGAGATCGGGGGTGTGCTCATGCGGATCGGACTGCTCACGGAAGGTGGCCACCCGTACGCCACCGGCGAGGCCGGCCTCTGGTGCGAACGGCTCGTACACGGGCTCGGGCAGCACCAGTTCGACCTCTACGCACTCGGCCCCACCGGCACCCCGTCGCCCTCACGGCCGCTGCCCCTGCCGCCGAACGCCCGGACCGGCCGCACGGGGGACGTCACCACCCCCGACGCCGAGACCGTGTCGAGCCGGATCGAGCGGGCCGCCTTCGGCGACGACCGCGCCTCCCGCCGGGCCTACGGCCGCCGTGACCGCCGCCGCTTCAGCGAGGCCTTCCACGCCCTCGCCACCGGCCTCTGCGCCGAGCACGACGAGACGTCCTTCGCCACCGGCCTCTACGCCCTCGCCGACCTCGCCCGCGAGCGCGGCGGACTGCCCGGCGCCCTGCGCTCCGACGACGCCGTCCGCGCCCTCGAAACCGCCTGCCGCGCCCCCGGCGCACGCCGGATCGCCGCGGCGGCCTGCCTCCCCGACCACCTCGCCTTCGCCGACCACCTGGAGCGCGCCCTGCGCCCGCTCTCCCTCGACTGGTACGAGGACGAGGCACTCGGCGCCGTCGACCTCTGCCACGCCACGGCCGGCGGCACGACCGCCCTCCCCGGCCTCCTGGCCAAACGCTTCTTCGGCACACCGCTCCTCGTCACCGAGTACGGCGTCCACCTCCGCGCCCACTACCTCTCGCCGGCCGTCGCCGACCGCTCCGCCCCCCTGCGCGGCCTCCTCGCCGCCCTCCACGGCCGGATCGCCGCCGAGACCTACGGACAGGCCGCGCTCCTCACCCCCGGGAACGCCCACGCCCGCCGCTGGCAGGAGAAGTGCGGCGCCGACCGTGCCCGCATCCGCACCGTCCACCCCGGAATCGCCGCCGACCGCTTCGCCGAGGTAGGCGAGGACGAGGAGAGCGGCGACCCGGCCACCCTCGTCTGGGTCGGCCGCGTCGAACCCGCCAAGGACCTCGTCGCCCTGCTGCATGCCTTCGCCGACCTCCGCGCCCGGCAGCCCGACGCCCGGCTCCGGATCGTCGCCGTCCCCACCGCAGAGCCGTGCGCCGACACGTACCTCACCCACTGCAAGGGCTTCGCGGCGCAGCTCTTCCCCGACGAGGCCCCGGTCGCGCATGCCGTCGGTGAGAACCCCGTCACCTTCGAGGAGCTCGGCGGCCCCGAGGCGCCCACCCTGGAGGACACCTACGCCTCCGCCGCCGTCGTCGTCCTCTCCAGCGTCGTCGAGGGCTTCCCGACCAGCCTCGTCGAGGCCATGTTCTGCGCGCGCGCCACCGTCTCGACCGACGTCGGCGCGGTCGTCGAGGTCATCGGCGGCACCGGTCTCGTCGTCCCGCCGCGCAACCCGCGCGCCCTCGCCGACGCCTGCCTCGCGCTGCTGAGGGACCCCGAGCGGCGCCACCGGCTGGGCGCCGCGGCCCGCGCTCGCGCGCTCGAACTCTTCACCGTCGAACAGAACCTCGCCGCGTTCCGCGGCATCTACCTGGAACTCCTCTCCCACGCGCCGGTGCGCCACCGCCCCGGGGACGGCGTGCCCTTCGCCCACCCGGCCGAGGCCCACGTGCCCGGCAGCTGGACGCACCAGGCCGTGACCGCGGGCACAGGAGCCCCCGATGCCTGAAGGAGGCACCCCCATGCGCGGCCCCGCCGCCCCCACGAGCCCCGGAGCCTGGGACGCCCGCTCCGAAGCCCTCCTCGGGACCCCGGCCCTGACTCCGTCCGGCACCGTGACCGGCACGGCGACTGCCCGGGAGGAGGAGGCGGCGGGCACGCCAGTGGGCCTGGACGCGCCGGTGGGCCTGGATGCGCCGACGGCTCTTGACGCGCCGAACGGACCCGATGCGTCGACGGCCGTGGACGTGCCGACGGTCGTGGACGCGTCGAAGGCGCCGGATGCGCCGACGGCGCAGGACGCCCCAGACGCCCCGGCCGCCCCAGACGCCCCGGCCACCCCAGACGCCCCGGACGCCCCGGACGCCGAGGGCCCCCTCGCCGCCGCGCCGTCCCGGATAGCCCCGGTCACCACCGAACCCCCACCGGCCGACCCGTCCGCCTACGGCGGCGCCGACCGTCCCGACGCTCCCGAGCGCGGTCTCGCCTGGGCGGCCGTGGCGGATCGCGCCCCGGCCACCGAAGCCCTCACCGCCGGCGACGTCCTCACCCCCGCCGCCGAAGGGCTCACCCCCGCCACCGACAGCCTCACCCCGGCCGGCGACGTCCTCACCCCCGCCGCCGAAGGGCTCACCCCCGCCGCCCAAGGCCTCACGCCCGCCGTCGCGGCCCCCGAGCCGGCCGAGGGGCCGGGTGCGCCGGCGCCCGCCCTCTCGGTCTCCGCCCCCAGGCCCCGGCGCGGCACCGCCGACCCGGTCAAGGTGCTCATGCACCGGCACCGGGAGCTCTGCGAGCGCGCCGTCGACCCGCTGGAGATCGCCGCCGGGCTCGAAGCGCAGGGGTTCACCGACCGGACCGCCGCCCGCTTCCGGCACCGAGACGTCTTCTCGCTCGCCGAGGAGCTGTACGCGCGCGTGCCCCGCGGCGCCGGCACGCCCCCGGACCCGGCGCCCTCCGAGCCGGTCCGCGCCCCGTGGGTGCTCGCCGCCCTCGCGCCCGGCGCCGCCGCCGCGCTCGCCGGGCTCGGGCTCACCCTCGCCGACGGGTCCGGACGCCTCGCCGTCGGCACCGCCGGGGCCCTCGCGCTCACCGGCGCGCTCGTCCTCGCCGTCCGGCGCGGACCGCTCCGCGCCCCCGGCGGCCGGACCGTGCCCGCCGCCGGCCTCTGGACCCTCTGGCTCCTCGCGTACGCGGTCGCCGGCGACGGACTCCTGGCACAGGTGCTGACGGGCGGCCCCGACGGGCCCTGGGACCTCACCCCGGGCCCCCTCCTGCCCCTCGCCCTGGCCGTCGCCCCCGCCGCCTGGGGCGCCCACCTCTTCGCGAGCTCGGCCCGCCGCCGGATCGCCGAGAGTCGGGGACTCGCGGACTTCGCCGCCCAGGCCAGGCCCCTGCTCCTCGGCACCGTGACGCTCCAGCTCCTCGCCCTCACGGGGCTCCTGGCCCTCACCGGATTCAGCCCCGGAGCCCTCGCCCTCGGCGCGCTCCTGCTGCTCGCCCGGCTCCTCACCGTGCACGGCTTCCCCGAGACGGCCTCCGCCGCACTCGCCGCCGCCTGCGCCGCCGAGGCCCTCGCCCTCGCGAGCGTCCTCGCCGCCCGTGTCCCCGCCCCCGGCTTCGAAGCGCTCGCCGCCCCCGTGCGCGCGCTCACCGAAGCCGCCGGACCGGGGGCCGTACCCACCCTCGTCTGCGGCGCCGCCGCGCTCGGCCTGCTGGCCCACGCGACCGGCGCCCTCGCCCGGGCCTCGGCCCACGCCACCCCCTGAGAACCCCAGTGAACCCCCCGCCCACCCGCGGAGCCGACGCCGCGGGCGGGCCCCCGCCACCTCTCTCATCACCCCGCAAGGAGACCGAAGATCATGACCCCTCCATCCCAAGGACCGGCCGGTCGGCACGTAGGGGCCGCACGATGAGGGTGCTTCTGCTCGGAGCCAACGGCTTCATCGGACGCTTCGTCGCCGACCGGCTGCTCGCCGACCCGGCCGTCCACCTCACCGCCCTCGGCCGCGGCGACGACGCCGACGTGCGCTTCGACCTCGCCTCCGGCAGCCCCGGAGCGCTCACCCGCTTCCTGGACGCCGTCCACCCGGGAGTCGTCGTCAACTGCGCGGGCGCCACCCGCGGCGGCGCCCGCGAGCTGACCCGGCACAACACCATCGCCGTCGCCACCGTCTGCGAGGCCCTGCGCCGCAGCGGCTGCGGAGCCCGGCTCGTCCAGGTCGGCTGCGCCTCGGAGTACGGGCCGAGCCAGCCCGGCTCCTCCACCGCCGAGGACGCCGTGCCCCGCCCCGGCGGCCCATACGGCGTGTCCAAGCTGGCCGCGACCGAACTCGTCCTCGGCTCGGGCCTCGACGCCGTCGTCCTGAGGGTGTTCTCGCCCGTCGGCCCCGGCACACCCGCCGGCTCCCCCCTCGGCCGCCTCGCCGAGGCGATGCGCCGCGCGATGCAGGCGGGGGACGGCGAGCTCAAGCTCAGCGGACTCGGCGTGCAGCGCGACTTCGTCGACGTACGGGACGTGGCCAGGGCCGTCCACGCGGCATCCCTGTCCGCAGCCCAGGGCGTCGTCAACATCGGCACCGGCCGCGCGGTCCGGCTCCGGGACGCCGCCGCCGTGCTCGCCCGGGTCGCCGGCTACGCCGGCAACCTCCACGAGCTGGACGCCCCGCACGGCATCCCGCAGCGCCCCATGATCGGCGCGCCCCGCACCGAGGGCACCATCGCCGACCAGCTGGCCTCCGCCCCCTACCCCTACCCCGACGGCTGCGGCCCCTGGCAGCAGGCCGACGTCAGGACCGCCCGCGACCGGCTCGGCTGGCGGCCCCGGATCAACCTGGAGGAGTCGCTCGCCGACATCTGGATGGAGGCGGCGTGTCGCATCTGACGACGACCACGGCCACGGGAGCGGTCCAGGCCCTGGGGGTGGGCGTCCCCGGCTACGCCCACCCGCTGCTCGCCCCCGTCGAATGGGGTGAGCTGACCCGCCCGGGGACCCCGCTGCACTGGGCCGTGCTCAACGTCGCGGAAGGCCCCGGGAGCCGCCCCGACCCGCACTGCCTGGAGGCCGCGGGGAAGCTCCGTAACGCCGGGGTCCGGGTCCTCGGGCACCTGGACCTCGCGCACGGCTCCCGCCCCTTCGGGGAGCTGGTCTCGGACGCCCACCGCTTCCTCGACTGGTACAAGGTGGACGGCTACTACCTGGACCGGGCCCCCGCCGACCGGGCGGACCTGGCCGGGACCCGGCGGCTCACCGCGACCCTGGAGGCCGTCCTCGGCGGCGCGGCGCACCTCGTCCTCGGGCACGGCACCCACCCCCACCCGGGGTACGCGGAGACCGCCGACCAGCTGGTCACCTTCTCCGGCTCCTGGGTGGACTACCGCTGGTCACAGGTGGCGGAGTGGACCGCCGACTACCCGGAGGCGAAGTTCGTCCACCTCGTGCACGGGGTCCCGCGCACGCACCTGGAGGAGGCGCTGCGGATCGCCCGCTGGCAGGGTGCCGGGACGATCTTCTTCACCGACCGCGCCGGAGGTCCGGGACAAAGCACGCCATTTCACTCGCTGCCCGGCTACTGGGACGAAATCGTCTCGCGGATCGGACCGGGTGTCTCGGAATGAGGAGGGGCGTGGCAGTGTTACGGGGAGAACAACCGTACTGACATACCGACAACCGGAGTCCCCGTGTCGCTGCCACCCCTGGTCGAGCCGGCTGCCGAGCTCACCGTAGACGAGGTCCGCAGGTACTCCCGCCACCTGATCATCCCGGACGTCGGGATGGACGGGCAGAAGCGGCTGAAGAACGCGAAGGTGCTGTGTGTCGGCGCCGGCGGTCTCGGCTCGCCGGCGCTGATGTACCTGGCCGCCGCCGGCGTGGGCACGCTCGGCATCGTGGAGTTCGACGAGGTCGACGAGTCGAACCTCCAGCGCCAGATCATCCACAGCCAGGCCGACATCGGCCGGTCCAAGGCCGCCTCGGCGCGCGACAGCGTGCTCGGCATCAACCCGTACGTGAACGTGATCCTCCACGAAGAGCGGCTCGAAGCCGAGAACGTGATGGACATCTTCAGCCAGTACGACCTGATCGTCGACGGCACGGACAACTTCGCCACGCGCTACCTGGTCAACGACGCCTGCGTGCTGCTCAACAAGCCGTACGTCTGGGGTTCGATCTACCGCTTCGACGGTCAGGCCTCGGTCTTCTGGTCCGAGTACGGCCCCTGCTACCGCTGCCTCTACCCGGAGCCCCCGCCGCCGGGCATGGTCCCGTCCTGCGCCGAGGGCGGCGTCCTGGGCGTGCTGTGCGCGTCCATCGGCTCCATCCAGGTCACCGAGGCCATCAAGGTGCTCGCCGGCGTGGGCGACCCGCTGGTCGGCCGCCTGATGATCTACGACGCCCTGGAGATGCAGTACCGCCAGGTCAAGGTCCGCAAGGACCCCGGCTGCGCGGTCTGCGGCGAGAACCCGACCGTCACCGAGCTCATCGACTACGAGGCCTTCTGCGGCGTCGTGTCCGAGGAGGCCCAGGAGGCGGCGCTCGGCTCGACGATCACTCCGAAGCAGCTCAAGGAGTGGATCGACGAGGGCGAGAACATCGACATCATCGATGTCCGCGAGCCGAACGAGTACGAGATCGTCTCGATCCCCGGTGCGCGACTGATCCCGAAGAACGAGTTCCTGATGGGCACCGCCCTCCAGGACCTCCCGCAGGACAAGCGGATCGTCCTGCACTGCAAGACGGGTGTCCGCAGTGCGGAAGTCCTCGCGGTGCTCAAGTCCGCGGGCTTCGCGGACGCGGTGCACGTCGGCGGCGGCGTGATCGGCTGGGTCCACCAGATCGAGCCCGAGAAGCCGGTCTACTAGTTCGGCCGAACGGAAGGGCCCGGACCTCGGCGAGAGGTCCGGGCCCTTCCGTGTGCCCCGCCGGGAGTCACGCCCCCTGCGGGTCACGCCCCGCTGCGAGCCGTCCCGCTGGAGCAGGTCATGCCGTACGCGGGGACCTTGCCGTCCAGGAAGTACGCGTCGACCGTCCGCGTCACGCAGGGCGACGTGCCGTAGGCGCCGTGCCCCTCGCCCTCGTTGGTGACCAGGACGCCCACGCCGTCCCCGAGCTCCTTCGCCATCTTCTCCGCGCCCTCATACGGGGTCGCCGGGTCGCCGGTCGTGCCGACCACGAGGATCGGGGCCGCGCCGGGGGCGCTCGCCTCCGGCGTCTTCCGCTCGCCCTTCACCGGCCAGTTCGCGCACCAGCCGGCCGTGTCCCAGGCGAGGAACGTACCGAAGACGGGGGAGAGCCCGCGGAACTCCGGGACCAGCGCCTTCGCCTGGGCGGCGGTCGGACGCTCGCTGGAGTCGGCGCAGGAGATCGCCCGCTGGGAGTGCGACTGGGTCGCGTAGTGGCCTTCCGCGTCCCGGTCGTTGTAGGCGTCGGCGAGTGCGAGCAGGGCCTCTCCGCGGCCCCGCTCGGCCTCTTGCAGGGCCTGCGTGAGCAGGGGCCAGTTGGCCTGCCCGTACAGCGTGACCGCGATCCCCGTGAGCGCGAGGCCCTCGGTCAGCCGGCGGTCGCCGACGGCCAGCGGCTCGCGGTCCAGCTTCCGCAGCAGGCGCGCGATCCGCTCCGACCCGGCCTTCGGGGCCTCCCCGGTGCTCTTGAGGTAGTTGTCCAGGGCCCGCTGGAAACCGATCGTCTGGTGGCGGGCGTGCCCGGTGGAGTCGGCGGTCGGGTCGACGACCGCGTCGAAGACGAGCCGCCCGACGCGCGAGGGGTAGAGGTGGGCGTAGGTGCCGCCGAGCTGCGTGCCGTACGACATGCCGAAGTAGTGGAGTTCGTCGTCGCCGAGGACCTGCCGGACCAGGTCCAGGTCGCGGGCGGTGGCGGTGGTCGTGGTGTGCGGGAGGACGGTGGCCGAGCGGCGGGCGCAGCCGGCGCCGAAGGCGGTGTTGTCCGCGAGGTACGCGGCCTCCTCGGCGGCCGTGTCGGGGGTGAGGTCCAGCGAGGCCTCGGAGGCGGCCTGTTCGGCGTCGTCCCGGCAGACCACGCCGGCGCTGCGGCCCACGCCCCGGGGGTCGAAGCCGACCAGGTCGTAGCGCTCGCCCAGCTTCGCGTACTCCGCGGCCGCCTGGGGCAGGATCTCGACGCCGGAGGCGCCTGGGCCGCCGAAGTTGAAGAGGAGCGAGCCGATCCGGGCGCGCTCGTCGCCGGCCTTCTTGCGGATCAGCGCGACGGGGATCGTGGCGCCCTCGGGCTTCGCGTGGTCGAGCGGGACCTTGACCGTGGTGCACCGCCACTCCGGACCGGGCCGCGTGCCGCCCGAAGGGGCCTCGCAGCGCTTCCAGCCGAGGCGCTGGCCGGTGAGGGAGGCGGGGAGCGCGGGGGGAGGGGCGGCCGCCGACGGTTTGGCGTCGGTGGTCGGCGGCGCCGTCGGGCCGGTGGCGGACGGAGCGGCCGTGGTGCTCCCGCTGCCTACGCCGTCCCCGCCGCTCGTGCAGCCCGCGACGAGGAGACCGGTCACGGCGAGCACCGTCATGCGAACGCGTATGGACATGTGTTCCCCCAGGATCCCGGCAAGGCCGCCCATCCTAGGCGGTGTCCTGCCGATCGTGCCGGGCTCGCGGGGTCCGGCACCGCGCTCCCCGAGACACCCCCTGGGCGGTGTTCGCCCGGGGACTCACTTGCAGACGGTCCCCGTGGCCGGCAGCTTGCCGTCCAGGAGGTAGGCGTCGACCGCCTTCTTCACGCACGCGTTGCCGCCGTTGTAGGCGCCGTGGCCCTCGCCCTCGTACGTCAGCTCGATGCCGACGCCCTTGCCGAGCGCGTTCACCATCGCGCGAGTGCCCTCGTACGGAGTGGCCGGGTCCCCGGTCGTGCCGACGACCAGGAGCGGGGCCGAACCGGGCGCGGAGACGTCCGGATGCTCCCAGGTGCCCGGCACCGGCCACTGCGAGCAGCTCGCGAGCGCCCAGCCCATGAAGTCGCCGAAGACCGGGGAGGCCTCGCGGAACTTGCCGAGCCGCTCCTTCGCCTGGCCGAGGGTGTAGCGCTCCTTGAAGTCCACGCAGTTGATGGCGGCGTTCGCGGCCTGGATGTTGCTGTACGTGCCGGTCTGGCCGCGTCCGTTCATCGAGTCGGAGAGCGAGAGGAGCAGCGCGCCGTCGCCGCCGTCGGCCGCTTCGAGGCCCTGCTCCAGGTAGGGCCAGTACTCCTTGGAGTAGAGGGCCTGCGCGATGCCGTTGGTGGCCTGCGTCTGGGTCAGCTCGCGGCTGCCGATGCCCGGGATCGGCTTCTTGTCGAGCGAGGCGAGCAGGTCGGTGATGAAGGACTCGACCTCGGCGACGCTCGTACCGGGCAGGGCGCACTCGTCGCCGCGGTCCACGCAGTCCTGGGCGAAGTTGTCGAGGGCGAGCTGGAAGCCCTTCGCCTGGCCGAGCGCGCCTTCCTCGACGCCCGCTTCGGGGTCGACGACGGCGTCCAGGACGGCCCGGCCCACGTTCTTCGGGAAGAGGTGGGCGTAGACGCCGCCGAGTTCGGTGCCGTACGAGATGCCGAAGTAGTGGAGCTTGTCGTCGCCGAGGACCTGGCGCATCAGGTCCAGGTCCCGGGCGGCGTTCTCGGTGCCGACGTGCGGGAGCGCCGGCCCCGCGTCCTTCTCGCAGCCGGCCGCGTACTTCTTCTGCGCGTCCGACAGGGTCCGCTCCTCGGCCGCGTCGTCGGGCGTGAAGTCGAGGGCGTAGTAGGCGTCGAGCTCCTTGTCGGTCGCGCATTCGACGGGGTCGCTGCGGCCGACCCCGCGCGGGTCGAAGGAGACGAGGTCGTAGCGGGAGCGGAGGGACTCGTACTCGTTCGCGAAGCCCGGCAGGCCGGTGACGCCGGAGCCGCCCGGCCCGCCGAAGTTGAAGACGAGCGAGCCGATGCGGGCTTCGGGGTCCCGGGCCCGGGCCCGGATGAGGGCCAGCTCGATGGTCTCGCCGGCCGGCTCCGCCCAGTCCAGCGGAGCCTGGAGGAAGGAGCACTCCCAGGCCGTGCCGTCGGGCAGCGGCGAGGGCGCGGGCCCGCCGCCCTCGGCGGCGGACGGTGCCGTGCAGGGGGCCCAGACCAGCTTCTGCGACGTCAGGGCCGAGAGCCCGGGCGAGCCGCTCGGCTTCGTCGTGTCGGCCGCGTCGTCCCCGCCGTCCGAGCACCCGGCGACGAGCAGCACGGTCGTGGCGGTGATCAGGGCGGCGCGCTGGGCGGCGGAGATCGGCATAGGCCCATCGTGGGCCGGTGTCCGGACCTCCGCGCGGGGCGGGGGTCCGGACGGGTGGCGGCTACAGCGCTTCGCGTTTCGTCAGCCAGTTGAAGCAGATCCAGCCCGGGAGGACCGGGATGTACAGGGTCAGCAGCCGGTACAGCAGGACCGCCGGGGTCGCCACCTCGATGGGGAGGCCGACCGCCACCAGACCGAAGGTGAGCGCGGTCTCGACCGCTCCCACGCCGCCCGGGGTCGGCGCCGCCGAACCGAGCGCGTTGCCCGCGAGGAAGACGACCGCCACGCTCGCGTAGCTGAGCGACTGGTTCTCGTGGTCGAAGGCCCGGATCGAGGCGTCCAGGCAGAGCACGAAGGTGAGGGTGAGCAGCAGCATTCCGCCGATGCCGGTGAGCAGCTTCATCGGCCGCTGGAGCACGTCCAGCATGCGGGGCACCACACCGGCGAAGAGCGAGCGCAGCCGCGTCGACACGAACTTCCGCATGAACGGGATCGCCGTCACGACGAGCACGAGCACCGCGACCGTGAGGAGACCGGCGATGACCGTCCTCGACGGGGTGAAGGACTGCGACCGCTCCGTCCCCGTCAGATAGCCGAAGGCGAGCAGCAGCAGGATGTGCGCCCCGAGTCCGAAGAGCTGCGAGGCGCCGACGCTGGCCACCGCGAGCCCCGGCCGCACCCCCGAGCGCTGGAGGAAGCGGGTGTTCAGGGCGACGCCGCCGACCGCCGCCGGGGCGACGATCTTCACGAACGAGCCGGCGACCTGCGCCACCACCGTCCGCCAGAACCCGACCCGCTCCGGCACGAAGCCCAGCAGGCTCATGGCCGCCGCCAGGTAGCTGATCGCGGAGAACAGCACCGCGGCCGTCACCCACCGCCAGTCCGCCTCGCCGATCGTCGACAGCGGCGTACGGGAGATCTGGGCGAGGAGGAAGTACGCGGCGATCACGCCGGCGATCAGGCTGACCAGGGTCCGCGGCTTGATCCGCTCCAGCCGGACCGGTTCCGCCGGCGCCTGCGGGCGGATGAGCAGGACCTGCTGCCGGATCTGTGCCAGCAGGTCCTCCTCGCGGGCCTCGTCGAGCGCCGTGTCGAGGGCCCGCTTCTCGGCCTTCCGGTCCGCCTTCCGCTCGGCCTTCGTCCCGGCCTTGGTCCCGCCCTTGGCCCCGGCCTGTGCGGCCGGTCTGTCCGAGGTCGCGACCGACATCCCGCCCGGCGTCTCGACCGCCGTCCGGTCCGCCGCGGCCTCGGCCTTCGCGAGCTCCCGCTCGTGCTTGGCCGCCTCGGAGGCCGCGAGCACGGCCTCCCGCTCGCGCTGCGACCGCTCCCGCGCCAGCCGCCGCAGCGTCGCGCGCGTGGAGCGGCTCAGGGCGATCGGCTGGAGGAGCGGCAGGCAGTCGGCGACGCTGTCCGGCCCGAGGATCTCCACGGCCGCCGCGACCGCCCGCTCGGCCCCGACCCGCAGGCCGAGGGTGGTGAGCAGCTGCGCGATGTCCATCCGCAGGATCAGGTCCCCGGCCGCGATCTCGCCGCCCCGAAGGTCGGTCAGGAACACCCTGCCGGAACGATCCACCAAGATCGCGTCACCCGCGAGCCTGCGGTGGGCGATCCGGCGCGACTGGAGCGCCCGCACCTGTCGCCAGGCACCGCGGACCAGCTCGTCGGTGATCTCCTTGTCGTCGAGCGAGTCGAGGCTCCGGCCGCCGATGTGCTCGTACACGAGCATCACGGCGTCGGGGCCGAGCTCCGAGGTGGCGATCAGTTTCGGCGCGTTCGCCCCGGCGGCGATGGCCGCGTAGGCGAGGAGCGCCTCCTGCTCCAGGGCCTGGCGGAGCGAGACGATCGACCGGCGGGTGGTGATCGTCCGCAGCGTGATCCGCCGCCACATCCGGTAGAAGAAGCCGTGTGCCTGCTGCTCGCGGTCGACGACGGTGACGTCGAGCGGGGGCCCGGCCTCCAGGGTGACGATGTACCGGCGGCCCCGGTCCCCGGTGTCCGCGGCGTCCGGCACGCCCTCGGCACGAAGCGCCGTGACCGGCCGGAAGCCGACCCGGCGCAGGCCGGCGAGGAGCGTCTGGCCGGTGGGTCTGACGTTCGGGGAGCCGACGGCGTACAGCGTGCCGTAGGCCACGGTCCAGCCGATCAGCACGGTCAGCACGATGGAGAGCGCCGTGGTGTAGCCGGCGACCAGCATCGTGAAGGCGTCGAGCAGCAGCACCGCCCAGAGCGACACCCGCCAGCGGGGCCTGCGGGCCATGCCGACGGCGGTCATGTACGCGATGACCGGGGCGAGGTAGTTGTGCACCGGGTCGGTGAGCCCGCCCCCGGACTGCGGCTGGGTCAGCGCTTCCTGGATCGTGCTGGGTGCCCCCTGGGCGACCCAGAGGTCGGTGGCGAGGGTGACGCCGTGCGCGAGGACCGCGGCGAGGACGCCGTCGGCGATGCGCAGGCCGTCCCGTTTGATCAGGCGCTCGATGGCGAAGGCGACCGGGACCAGCAGGACGGCGATGGAGGAGACGAGACCGGCGATCTTGACGAAGACGTCGGGGGCACCGCCGGCGCCCTTGTTGATGTCCTCCTCCAGGCCCGACGTCGTGCCGTGCGCGAAGGCGGCGATGGCGATGACGAGACCGATGGCGAGGAGACCGGCGAGCAGCCGCATCAGGTCGGAGGGCCGGTGCACGCGGGCGGCGAGCAGGGGCTCGTCCCCGGAGACCCGCTCGGGGAGCCCGGCCTCACCCTCCTCGGGAGGCTGCGTGTCCTGCCCCATCACCCTGTCCGTCTCTGCATGTGCGTCTTGTCGTTCCCGCTCTTGCCGCTGTTCTCGTTCTTGCTCTTGTTCGTGTATTTGTCGCTCTTGATCTCGTATCACCAGTCACCGCCCGGACGATGGTGGCACGAAGAGCCGCCGCGCGGAGGCATCAGGGCCATGTCGGTGGGGTGAGGCAGGATGAGACGGATGAGCCTGGAGGAACCCGTGGGGGAGACCGGAGAACTGCCCGAGTACGCGGAGCGGGTGCTCGACGTCGCCGACGGGATCCCGCCCGGCCGGGTCATGACCTACGGCGACGTCGCCGAATGGCTGGGCGAGGGCGGGCCGCGTCAGGTCGGCCGGGTGATGGCCCTGTATGGCGGTTCGGCCCCGTGGTGGCGCGTGGTCCGCTCGGACGGGGTCCTGCTTCCCGGGCACGAGCTGCGGGCGCTCGACCACTACCGCGCGGAGGGCACTCCGCTGCGCGAGGCGGGCCGGGCTGCCGAGGGACACGTGCCGAGGATCGACATGCGGCGGGCGCGCTGGGACGGATCTCACACCTGAGTCCGGAGCCCCGGGGGCCGTGTGCCGGGCGAGGCGGAAGGGGCCGGTGGGGCGGACGCGGTACGGGATGAGGTGTCGCTTCCGGTACGGGGCGCGGTGCCGTATCCGCTCCGGAGTACGGCTCGGCGCCGGTCCGTTTCGCGTAACGTCGACGTTCGCGTCCGCCGTGGCGACGGCCGCGGCGCATGGGCGCGACACCCGCAACATCCGCATCACCCGCACCACCTCTTCCCCCAGGACCGGCGAACCACGTGAGCTCCTCCTCCACCACCCGGCACACGCCGCACCAGGGTCAGCCGTACCCGGGTGCGGGCCGGCAGCGGACCCCGGGCGCGTACCGACTGGTGCGTACCGCGCCGGCCCCGCTGGATCCCCCTCAGCTGGACGCAGCCCAGCGGGAAGTGGTTGACCACGAGGGCGGACCACTCCTCGTCCTCGCCGGACCCGGCACCGGAAAGACGACGACGCTGGTCGAGTCGGTCGCGGCCCGGATGGAGCGGGGCGCCGATCCCGAGCGGCTCCTCGTCCTCACCTTCAGCCGCAAGGCCGCCGTCGAACTCCGCGACCGGATGGCCACCCGGCTCGGCGGCCGCCGCCCGCCGCAGGCGACGACCTTCCACTCGTACTGCTACGCCCTGATCCGCGCCCACCAGGACGCCGAGCTCTTCGCCGAACCGCTGCGGCTGCTCTCCGGACCCGAGCAGGACCTCGCCGTGCGCGAGCTGCTCGCCGGCCAGATCGACCTGGAGAAGGCGGGCCTCGGACGGGTCGCCTGGCCCGACGAACTCCGCGCCTGCCTCACCACCCGCGGCTTCGCCGACGAGGTCCGGGCCGTCCTCGCGCGCTCGCGCGAGCTGGGCCTCGGCCCCGACGCCCTGGCCCGCTTCGCGGAGCGCGTCGGCCGCCCGGACTGGAAGGCGGCGGCCGCCTTCCTCGCCGAGTACCTCGACGTCCTCGACCTCCAGGGCGTCCTCGACTACACGGAACTCGTCCACCGGGCCGTACCGCTCGCGAGGAGCGCCCGCCTGCCCGGGTACGACGCGATCTACGTCGACGAGTACCAGGACACCGACCCGGCGCAGGTCCGGCTCCTGCACGCCCTCACGGGCGAGGCGACCGGGGCCGCCCGCCGGGCGTCCGTGCGGGGCGGCGAGCGGGCGACGGGCGGGCCCACGGTCGTCGCCTTCGGCGACCCGGACCAGTCCATCTACGCCTTCCGGGGCGCCGACGTGAACGGCATCCTCGACTTTCCGGACGCCTTCGGCGGCGCGGCCGTCAAGGTCCTGGGCACCTCGCGCCGCGCGGGCGCCGAGCTCCTCGGCGCGACGAGGCTGCTCACCCAGCGCATGCCGCTGACCCGGCTCCCCTCCGAAAAGGTCCGCGCGCACCGCGAGCTGACGCCGGCCCGCCCGGGCGGCCGGGCCGAGGCCTACACGTACCCCACGGCCTCGGCGGAGGCCGAGAACATCGCCGACCTGCTGCGCCGGGCACACCTGGAGGACGGCGTCCCCTGGCAGGACATGGCCGTCCTCACCCGAGCCGCCGCCACCCTCCCGTCCCTCCGCCGCGCCCTCACCTCGGCGGGCGTCCCGGTCGAGACGGACGCCGCGGACACCCCCCTCCGCCACGAGCCGGCGGTCTCCCCCCTGCTCCTGGCCCTCCGCGCGGTGGCGAAGCCCCACCACACCGCACACTCGTCGGACCTGGCCGTGGCCGAGCCCGCGCTCTCGTCGGACCTGGCCGTGGCCGAGCCCGCGCTCTCGTCGGACCTGGCCGCGGCCGAGCCCGCGCTCTCGCCGGATCTCGTTGTGGGCATGCGTTCCGCCGGGGCGGAACGGGTGGGCACAACCACCCACGGCGCCGCACCGTCGGCGCCCCCGTCGCCCCACGCGCCCGCGCCCGCCGCGCCCGTGCCCGCGCCCGCGTCCGCCCCCGCCGCGCCCGCCGCACCCGGACCCGCGCCCGACGGCGACGCCCCGGCGCAGCCGGAGCCCGCAACCGACGCCACCGCCACCGCCACCGCCGGATGGCTCCCCGTGGAGACCGCGCAGGAACTCCTCGCCTCACCCCTCGCCGGCGTCGACCCCGCCGACCTCCGCCGCCTCGGCCGCGCCCTCCGCGACGAGGAGCGCGCCGCGGGCAACAAGGTCCCGCCCCCCTCCGACGTCCTCCTCGCCCGCGCCCTCGCCGAGCCCGAGCGCCTCGTCGCCCACGACCCCGCCTACGCCCGCGGCGCCCAGCGCCTGGGCAAGCTCCTCCAGGAGACCCGTACGCTCCTCGACGCCGGCGGCACCGCCGAGGAGGCACTCTGGGTGCTCTGGAACGGCACCCCCTGGCCCGGCCGCCTGGAGCGCGCCGCCCTCCGCGGCGGCCCCGCCGGGCGCAACGCCGACCGCGACCTCGACGCCGTCTGCGCGCTCTTCGAGACCGCCGCCCGCGCCGAGGAACGCGTCGGCGGCCGTGGTGTCCTCAACTTCCTCGAAGAGCTCGACGCCCAGGACATCGCCGCCGACACCCTCACCCGCCGCCACACCCGCCCCGACGCCGTCCGCCTCATGACCGCCCACCGCTCCAAGGGCCTCGAATGGGGATTCGTCGTCGTCGCCGGCGTCCAGGAGGGCCTCTGGCCCGACCTGCGCCGCCGCGGCTCCCTCCTCGAAGCCGACCGCATCGGCCGCGACGGCCTCGCCGAGCCCCTCACACCGGGCGCCCTGCTCGCCGAGGAGCGCCGCCTCTTCTACGTGGCCGCCACCCGCGCCCGCGACCGCCTCGTCGTCACCGCCGTGAAGGCACCGGCGGAGGACGGGGACCAGCCCTCACGGTTCCTCACCGAGTTCGGCGCCGAGCCGAAGGAGGTGCCCGGCCGCCCCCGCCGCCCCCTCGCCGTCTCCGCCCTGGTCGCCGAGCTCCGGGCGACGACCGTCGACCCGGCCGCCTCGCCCGCGCTCCGCGACGCCGCCGCCCACCGCCTCGCCTCCCTCGCCGCGCTCACCGACGAGGACGGCCAGCCGCTGGTGCCGGCCGCGCACCCGGACCGCTGGTGGGGACTCTTCGAGCCGACGCACAGCACGGTGCCGCTGCGCGACCGCGAAGCGCCCGTCGCCCTGTCGCCGAGCGCCCTGGAGAACCTCGCCACCACCTGCTCCCTCCAGTGGTTCCTGGGGCGCGAGGTCAAGGCCGCGGCCCCGGCCACCGCCGCGCAGGGCTTCGGCAACGTCGTGCACGTCCTCGCCGACGAGGTCGCCTCCGGCCGCACCCCGGCCGACCTCGACGTCCTGATGGCCCGCCTGGACTCCGTCTGGGACGCCCTCGCCTTCGACGCGCCCTGGAAGTCGGCCCAGGAGAAGGCCCACGCGCGCGTGGCACTCGAACGCTTCCTGCAATGGCACGTCATGGACCGCGGCGGCCGCACCCCCGCCGCCTCCGAGCACGGCTTCGACGTGACCCTGGAGGCGGGGGAGTACGCGGTCCGCATCCGCGGCTCCATGGACCGCGTCGAGACCGACGAGCAGGGCCGCGCGTACGTCGTCGACTTCAAGACCGGCAAGTCCGCGCCCACCCGGGACGAGGTCGCCCACCACCCGCAGCTCGCCGTCTACCAGCTCGCGGTCCGGGAGGGAGCCCTCGACGAGGTCTTCGACGGGCACCGGCCGGAGCCGGGCGGCGCCGAACTCGTCCAGCTGAGGCAGGCCGCCCCGAAGAAGGAGGGCGGGGACGCCCTGCCCAAGGTCCAGGCCCAGGAACCCCTGGAAGGGGAGTGGGTCGGGGACCTGCTCGCCACCGCCGCCGGCCGAGTCCTCGACGAGCGCTTCACGCCCACGACCGGCGGGCACTGCGCGAACTGCGCCTTCCGCGCCTCGTGCAGCGCCCAGCCGGAGGGCCGCCAGATCGTCGAATGACGACATGTGCGGAGCATCACGCTCCGCTTCGTGCACCCTTTGCTCGCCCTCACGCGTCGGTCTTCACGGCGGCCCGCATAAGGCCGCCGTGAAGACAGTCTGTGAAGACGGCTGTGAACGAACGCTGAGGGAGTACACGCATGAAGGCCAATCGGAAGCTCTGGGTTGCGGCGACGGTCTGCGCGGCCGTGGTCGCGGGCGTCACGGGTTGTTCCCAGGGCGACGACAAGGCCGCGGACCCCTTCGCCGGCCTCACGGCCGACGCCATCGCCGACAAGGCGGTCGCGACGACGAAGGCGGCCACCGCCTTCCACATGAACGGCAAGGGCAAGACCGACGGCGAGGAGATGACGGTCGATCTCTCCGTCGACAGCAAGGGCTCCTGCCAGGGCACGATGGAGGCCGCCAAGGGCGGCAAGGCCGAGATGATCGGCACCGGCGGCTTCAGCTACATGAAGGGCGACGAGGCCTTCTGGAGCTCCACCGCCGGCGGGGAGGGCGACTCCTCGGAGGAGGACGGCGCGATGACCGCGCTGCTCAAGGGCCGCTGGATGAAGATGCCCGCCGGAGACGAAGGCCCCGACGCCTTCTGCGACCTCAAGACCATCGTCAAGGACATGGACGAGGACACGCCGCGCAAGGGCCTGACCCGCGGCGAGGACGCCGACGTAGACGGCACGCCCGCCGCCGTGCTGACGAAGAAGGGCACGAAGGGCGAGACCACCACCTTCTACGTGGCCAAGGACTCCGCCAAGCCGTTCGTCCTCCGTGTCGTGGAGGCCGGCGGCAAGGAGCCCGGCACGGTCACCTTCAGCGACTACGACAAGCCGATCACGGTCACCGCGCCCCCGGCCGACCAGGTCGTCGACATGGCGGAGCTCGCCGGCGCCTCCTGACCGCCCCGTCCGGTCGCGGGCACGCGCGCGTGGGGCGACCCTGGTGGACAGGGGCCGGGGAATCCGCGAGGAGGCTCGCATGGCGTCCCACCGAAAGCTCCGCGCCGCAGCCGTCGTCTGTGCCGCCGTCGCCGTCGCGGGACCCGCGTCCGCGGCGGCCTGGGCGGCGCCCCCGACAGCGGCCGGGGCGGCGGTCCAGGAGGCCGCACCCCTCGCGTTGGCGCTCGCCCCCTCCCCCTCACCGGATCCCTTCGCGGACCTCACCCCGGAGGAGATCGCGGACCGGGCGGTCACCGCCACCCAGTCCGCGACCTCGCTCCGCATGACGGGCCGGGTCGTGACCGACGGCGAGGCGCTGGACATCGACTTCGCCGTCAACGAGCGCGACGAGTGCACCGGCCTGATGAAGATCGGCGGCGGCACCTCCGAACTGCGCCGCGTCGACGACTTCACGTACATGAAGGGCGACGAGGCCTTCTGGCGCGTCTCCATGGCCGGCCAGGGCGTGCCCGAGGGGCAGATCGACGCCACGATCGAGCTCGTCAAGGGCCGCTGGCTGAAGATCGCCCCGGGGCAGGCGGGCGCCAGTGACCTCAGCGAGGTCTGCGACCTGGAAGGCCTCCTCGCCTCCCTGGACGAGGAGAAGGGGGCGCCGGGCGACCTGAAGCGCGGGCCCGACGGCGAGGTGGACGGCACCCCCGTCGCGACGCTCGTGAAGAAAGACACCGGCGACGAGACGAGCGCCGAGGAGACGGCCGCACCCGAGACCACCACCGTCTCCGTCTCCCAGGAGGGAAAGCCGTACATCCTCAAGATCGACAAGACGGGCGGCGAGGAACCCGGCTCCATGACGCTCTCCGAGTTCGACGAACCCGTGGACGTGACCGTCCCGCCCGCCGACGAGACGGTGGACCTGTCGAAGCTGGACGAGGGCACGAGCGCGTGATCCGGACCACAGCGTGAGCCGCGCCCGGCCGGTCGGGGATCCCGCGCGCGGCCGCACTGTCGGTGGGCCGCGTTAGCCTCTTTGAGGTGACCGCACACCTCACCGACCCCGAGCAGCTCAAGGAGCTCCTCGGCATCCCGTTCACCCCGGAGCAGACGGCCTGCATCACCGCGCCGCTCGCCCCGCAGGTCGTCGTGGCCGGAGCCGGCTCCGGCAAGACGACGGTCATGGCCGCCCGCGTGGTCTGGCTGGTCGGTACGGGACAGGTCGCCCCCGAGCAGGTCCTGGGCCTCACCTTCACCAACAAGGCCGCCGGCGAACTCGCCGAGCGCGTCCGCACCGCCCTCGTCCGAGCCGGGGTGACCGATCCCGACGTCATCGACCCGGACGAGCCCCCCGGCGAGCCCCGCATCTCCACGTACCACGCCTTCGCCGGACAGCTCCTCACCGACCACGGCCTCCGCATCGGTCTGGAGCCCACCGCCCGGCTCCTCGCCGACGCCACCCGCTACCAGCTCGCCGCGCGCGTGCTGCGCGAGGCCCCCGGCCCGTACCCGGCGCTGACCAAGTCCTTCCCGACCCTCGTCACCGACCTCCTCGCCCTCGACGGCGAGCTCGCCGAGCACCTCGTACGGCCCCGGGACCTCAGGGCGTACGACTCCGAGCTGCTGACCACGCTCGCCGGCGCCAAGCTCAGCAACGCCGAACTGCGCAAGATCCCCGAGGCCACCGCCGCCCGTCGCGAGCTGCTCGACCTCGTCGTCCGCTACCGCGCCGCCAAGCGCTCCCGCGACCTGCTCGACTTCGGCGACCAGATCGCCCTCTCCGCCGAGCTCGCCACCACCCGGCCCGAGGTCGGGGCCCTGCTGCGCGAGGAGTTCCGGGTCGTCCTCCTCGACGAGTACCAGGACACCTCCGTCGCCCAGCGACTGCTGCTCTCCGGCCTCTTCGGCCAGGGCCCCACCGGCATCGCCACCGGACACGCGGTCACCGCCGTCGGCGACCCCTGCCAGGCCATCTACGGCTGGCGCGGTGCCTCCGTCGCCAACCTGGACGACTTCCCCGAGCACTTCCCGCACGCCGACGGCACCCCCGCGAGCCGCTACTCGCTCTCCGAGAACCGGCGCAGCGGCGGCCGGCTCCTCGACCTCGCCAACGGCCTCGCCGCCCCCCTGCGCGCCATGCACGCGGGCGTGGAGGCCCTGCGCCCCGCGCCGGGCGCCGAGCAGGACGGCAGCGTCCGCATCGCGCTCCTCCCCACCCACGCCGAGGAGATCGACTGGCTGGCCGACTCCCTCGCCCACCTCGTCCGCACCGGCCGAGAGCCCGGTGAGATCGCCGTCCTGTGCCGGACCGCCACCGACTTCCCCGCGATCCACGCCGCGCTCGTCGCCCGTGACGTGCCCGTCGAGGTCGTCGGCCTCTCCGGCCTCCTCCACCTGCCCGAGATCGCCGACCTCGTCGCCGTCTGCGAGGTCCTCCAGGACCCGGGGGCCAACGCCTCCCTCGTCCGCCTCCTCACCGGCCCCCGCTGGCGGATCGGCCCCCGCGACCTGGCCCTCCTCGGCCGCCGCGCCCGCCTCCTCGTTCACCGCGGCGCCGGCGACCCGGACCCCGAGCAGCGGCTCGCCGCCGCCGTCGAGGGCGTCGACCCGGCGGAGGTCGTCTCGCTCGCCGACGCGCTCGACACCTTCCTGGACTCCGGCGGCGCCGCCGACGACGGCCTGCCCTTCTCCGCCGAGGCCCGGGTCCGCTTCGCCCGCCTCGCCGCCGAGCTGCGCGCCCTGCGCACCTCGCTCGCCGACCCGCTCATGGACGTCCTGCACCGGATTCTCGCCGCGACCGGCCTGGAGGTCGAGCTCTCGGCCTCCCCGCACGCGCTGGCCGCCCGCCGCCGCGAGACCCTCTCGAACTTCCTGGACATCGCCGCCGGCTTCGCCTCCCTCGACGGCGAGGCGAGCCTGCTCGCCTTCCTCGGCTTCCTGCGCACGGCGGTCCAGTTCGAGAAGGGCCTCGACAACGCCCTCCCGGGCGGCGAGAACACGGTGAAGGTCCTCACCGCCCACAAGTCCAAAGGCCTGGAGTGGGACGTCGTCGCCGCCCCCGGTCTCGTCGCAGGAGCGTTCCCGAGCGCCCGCGCCCGAGAGGCCTGGACCTCGCAGCCCCAGGTGCTCCCGCACGCCCTGCGCGGCGACGCGGAGACGCTGCCGGGGATCGACTCCTGGGACGCCAAGTCCCTCACGTCGTTCAAGAACGCCATGCGGGACCACCAGCACACGGAGGAGCTCCGCCTCGGCTACGTCACCTTCACGCGCCCCCGCTCCCTCCTCCTCGGCTCGGCCCACTGGTGGGGCCCGTCCCAGAAGAAGCCCCGGGGCCCCTCGGCCTTCCTCCAGGCCCTGTACGAACACTGTGAGGCCGGCCACGGCGACATCGAGTCCTGGGCGGAAGAACCGGAACCGGACACGGAGAACCCGTCCCTGGCGGAACCGGACCGTGACCGGGCCTGGCCACTGCCACTGGACGCGGAGTCCTTCAGGCGCCGCCAGGAGGCGGCGGGTCTCGTCCGCACCGCGTTGTGGGCATACGTTCCGCAAGGCGGAACGGGTGGGCACAACGCCCCCAGCGCAGCGCCCCACCGCTCGGAACCGTTCCCCCAGGACCACTGGCCCGAGGAGGAGGAACCCTTCTGGGACGAAGAGACCCTCCCGGAGGACCTCCACAAGGACGCGGTCCCGCCGCCGAGGGAGCCCGAGGCGCCCTCGGAGGAGCCGTACAACCACCTCACCCCCGAGGACGCCCGCACCATCGCCTCCTGGGACCGCGACCTCACCGCGCTCACCACCGAACTCCGCCGCGCCCGCGCGACGACCCGGGACGTCCTGCTGCCCGCCTACCTGTCCGCCTCCCAGGTGCTGCGCCTCGCCGCCGACCCCGACGGCTTCGCCCAGGACCTGGCCCGCCCCATGCCCAAGCCGCCGCAGCCCGCGGCCCGCCGGGGCACCCGCTTCCACGCCTGGGTGGAGTCCCGCTTCGAGGAGCTGCCGCTGCCGTTCCTCGGCCCGGAGGAGCTGCCCGGCGGCGAGGACTTCGCCGGAGAGCCCGAGATCCTCGACGAGCGGGACCTCGACTCCCTCAAGGAGGCCTTCGGCCGCACGCCGTACGCCCACCGCTCCCCGTACCGCGTCGAGGTCCCCGTCCACCTCACGCTCGCGGGCCGGGTCGTCCGGGGCCGGATCGACGCCGTCTACCGGGACCCGGACACCGGCGCGTACGAGATCGTCGACTGGAAGACCAGCCACCACCGCACCGCCGACCCCCTCCAGCTCGCGATCTACCGGCTCGCCTGGGCCGAGCAGCACGGCCTCGCACCCGAGGACGTCACGGCCGCCTTCGTCTACGTCCGGACGGGTGAGGTCGCCCGCCCCGCCCGCCTGCCGGGGCGTGCGGAGCTGGAGGCCCTCCTCCTTGCCGAGGCACCCCCCGGCGCCGGATAGGCTCGGAGGCATGAGCGAGACCCCGGACAGCGCCGTCCACGCCGTGCGTACGTACATCGAGCAGCATCGCGCCACCTTCCTCGGCGACCTCGCCGAGTGGCTGCGCATCCCCTCCGTCTCGGCGCAGCCGGACCGCGCCGGGGACGTACGCCGCAGCGCCCAGTGGCTCGCCGCCAAGCTCACGGAGACCGGCTTCGCCACGGTCGAGGTGTGGGAGACGGACGGCGCCCCGGCGGTCTTCGCCGAGTGGCCGTCCGGAGACCCGGACGCCCCGACGGTCCTCGTCTACGGCCACCACGACGTCCAGCCCGCGGCCCGCGAGGACGGCTGGCACACGGAGCCCTTCGAGCCGACCGTCATCGACGGCCGGATGTACGCGCGGGGCGCCGCCGACGACAAGGGGCAGGTGTTCTTCCACACACTCGGGGTCCGCGCACACCTCGCCGCGACCGGCCGCACCGCCCCCGCCGTCAACCTGAAGCTGATCGTGGAGGGCGAGGAGGAGTCCGGTTCGCCGCACTTCCGCGAGCTCGTCGAGACCCACGCCGAGCGGCTCGCCGCCGACGCCGTGATCGTTTCCGACACCGGCATGTGGTCCGAGACGACCCCCACCGTGTGCACCGGCATGCGCGGGGTCGCCGACTGCGAGATCGAGCTGTACGGCCCCGACCAGGACATCCACTCCGGCTCCTTCGGCGGTGCCGTGCCCAACCCGGCCACCGTCGCCGGCCGGATCGTCGCCGCCCTCCACGACGAGACCGAGCGCGTCGCGATCCCCGGCTTCTACGAGGGCGTCACCGAGCTCTCCGACGCCGAGCGCGCCCTCGTCGCCGAGCTCCCCTTCGACGAGGACGCCTGGCTGCGTACGGCCAAGTCCCACGGCACGCTCGGCGAGGCCGGCTTCACCACCCTGGAGCGGGTCTGGGCCCGCCCCACCGCCGAGGTCAACGGCATCGGCGGCGGCTACCAGGGCCCCGGCGGCAAGACGATCGTCCCCGCCTCCGCCCAGCTGAAGCTGTCGTTCCGGCTGGTCGCCGGCCAGGACCCGGGCAAGATCGAGCTCGCCGTACGGGACTGGCTGTCCGGGCTCGTCCCCGCCGGCATCCGGTACGAGATCGTCTTCGGGGCCCCGACCCGCCCCTGCCTCACCCCCCTCGACCACCCCGCCCTCAAGGCCGTGGCCGGGGCCATGAGCCGCGCCTTCGACGGTGCCAAGGTCCGCTACACCCGCGAGGGCGGCTCGGGACCGGCCGCCGACCTCCAGGACGTCCTGGACGCGCCCGTACTGTTCCTGGGCATCTCCGTCCCGTCCGACGGCTGGCACGCCCCCAACGAGAAGATCGAGCTCGATCTCCTCATGAAGGGCGTCGAGACCACGGCTCACCTGTGGGGCGACCTGCCCGCCGCCCTCCACACCGCCGCGCGCTGAACCCACACACCGATCCGGGGGAGCTGGAAGCACCTGTGAGCAACTTGAAGCACGCGTCAACGGTCGGGCCGGACCGGCCGGACCGCCCGATCTCGCTGACCGCACCGACCGGCATCGACCGGGCTGCTCACCACCGCCTCGACGAGGCGTGGCTGGCGGCGGCCTGGAGCCACCCCACGACCCGGGTCTTCGTGGTCTCCGGGGGGCAGGTGCTCATCGACGACCGGCCCGACGGCACCACCGAGCTCGTCATGACCCCGGCGTTCGAGGCCCCGGTCACCGAGACCCACCGCTACTTCCTCGGCACGGACGCCGACGGGGTGTCGTACTTCGCGCTCCAGAAGGACTCCCTGCCCGGCCGCATGGACCAGTCCGCCCGGCCCGCGGGGCTGCGCGAGGCGGGCCTGCTGCTCTCGGACCGGGACGCGGGCCTCATGGTGCACGCCGTCGCCCTGGAGAACTGGCAGCGGCTCCACCGCTTCTGCTCGCGCTGCGGCGAGCGCACCGTCATCGCCGCCGCCGGGCACATCCGCCGCTGCCAGGCCTGCGGCGCCGAGCACTACCCGCGTACCGACCCGGCGGTCATCATGCTGGTCACGGACGACCAGGACCGTGCCCTGCTGGGCCGCCAGGTGCACTGGCCGGAGGGCCGCTTCTCGACCCTGGCCGGCTTCGTCGAGCCCGGCGAGTCCATCGAGCAGTCGGTGGCGCGGGAGGTCTTCGAGGAGGCCGGCGTCACGGTCGGCGAGGTCGACTACATCGCCAGCCAGCCCTGGCCCTTCCCGTCCAGCCTCATGCTGGGCTTCTTCGCCCGCGCCACCTCCTCGGAGATAAACGTGGACGGCGAGGAGATACACGAGGCCCGCTGGTTCTCCCGCGAGGACCTCGCCGCCGCCTTCGAGTCCGGTGAGGTGCTGCCCCCGTACGGCATCTCGATCGCCTCCCGGCTGATCGAGCTCTGGTACGGCAAGCCGCTGCCGAAGCCGGGCGACGTGGTCTGAGCCGGTCCGCGCGACAGGAAACCCCCGGCCGGGCGTGCCGCCCGCCGGGGGTTTCGTGTGTCCTGGGCCCAGGGTGTCCCGGGCTCAGACGCCGATCTTCTGCTTGACCTGCGCGAGCGAGGGGTTCGTCAGGGTCGAGCCGTCCGGGAAGAGGACGGTCGGCACGGTCTGGTTGCCGCCGTTGGCCTTCTCGACGAACGCCGCCGACTCCGGGTCCTGCTCGATGTTGATCTCCGAGTACGCGATGCCCTCGCGGTCCATCTGGCTCTTCAGCCGACGGCAGTAGCCGCACCACGTGGTGCTGTACATCGTCACAGTGCCCTGCATGACCTGGCGCTCCTCTTGTTCGCGGACGGGTGCCGAGAGGGAGAACGTACGTCCGGGCCGGACCATTCCCCGGATTCGTATGACCGGCGCCGCCCGCCTGTGGACAAGCCGCCGCACCGCGCTCGCCGGACCTGGCAGCATGGACAGGTGACAGCAGCAACGCACTCCACTCTCTTCCCGCAGGTCCCGGAGACGGCCGACGCGGTGCTCGACGGGCTCGACCCCGAGCAGCGCGAGGTCGCGCGGGCCCTGAGCGGCCCGGTGTGCGTGCTGGCGGGAGCCGGCACGGGCAAGACGCGCGCCATCACCCACCGGATCGCGTACGGGGTGCGGGCGGGCATACTCCAGCCCGCCAGTGTGCTGGCCGTCACCTTCACCAACCGCGCCGCGGGCGAGATGCGCGGCCGGCTCCGACAGCTCGGGGCCGGGGGCGTCCAGGCCCGGACGTTCCACTCCGCCGCCCTGCGTCAGCTCCAGTTCTTCTGGCCGAAGGCCGTCGGCGGCGACATGCCCCGGCTCCTGGAGCGGAAGATCCAGCTCGTCGCCGACGCGGCGGCCCGCTGCCGCGTCCGCCTCGACCGGAACGAGCTGCGCGACGTCACGAGCGAGATCGAATGGGCCAAGGTCACCCAGACGGTCCCCGCCGACTATCCGGCGGCGGTCGCCAAGTCCGTCCGGGACGCCCCGCGAGACCCGGCCGAGATCAGTCAGATCTACGCGCTGTACGAGCAGCTCAAGCGCGACCGCTCAGTGATCGACTTCGAGGACGTGCTGCTGCTCACGGTCGGCATCCTCCAGGACCGGCACGACATCGCCGAGCAGATCCGCCGCCAGTACCAGCACTTCGTCGTGGACGAGTACCAGGACGTCTCCCCGCTCCAGCAGCGCCTGCTCGACCTGTGGCTCGGCGACCGCGACAACCTCTGCGTCGTCGGCGACGCCAGCCAGACCATCTACTCGTTCACCGGCGCCACCCCCGACCACCTCCTGAACTTCCGCAACCGCCACCCGAACGCCACGGTGGTCAAGCTCGTCCGGGACTACCGCTCCACCCCGCAGGTCGTCCACCTCGCCAACGGCCTGCTCAGCCAGGCCCGCGGCCGGGCCGCCGAGCACCGCCTGGAGCTGATCTCCCAGCGGGACCCGGGCCCCGAGCCCGTCTACACGGAGTACGCCGACGAACCGGCCGAGGCCGAGGGCACCGCCCGCCGCATCCGGGACCTCATCGCCGCCGGCGTCCCGGCCGGCGAGATCGCCGTCCTCTACCGGATCAACGCCCAGTCCGAGGTCTACGAACAGGCCCTCGCCGACGCAGGAGTGCCCTACCAGCTCCGCGGCGCCGAGCGCTTCTTCGAGAGGCAGGAGGTACGGGAAGCGGGCATCGCCCTGCGTGGCGCGGCCCGCGCCGGCGGAAACGACTCCCTCCTCGACGACGCCGAGGACCTGCCCGCACAGGTCAGGGCCGTGCTCTCCACCAAGAACTGGAGCCCCCAGCCGCCGACCGGCTCCGGCGCCGCCCGCGACCGCTGGGAGTCGCTCGCCGCGCTCGTCCGGCTCGCCGAGGACTTCGCCCGCGCCAAGCCCGGCGCCACCCTCTCCGACCTGGTCGCCGAGCTCGACGAGCGGGCCGCCGCCCAGCACGCGCCGACCGTCCAGGGCGTCACCCTCGCCTCGCTGCACGCGGCCAAGGGCCTCGAATGGGACGCCGTCTTCCTCGTCGGTCTCACCGAGGGCATGATGCCCATCACCTACGCCAAGACCGACGAGCAGGTCGAGGAGGAGCGCCGCCTGCTGTACGTGGGCGTCACCCGGGCCCGCGTCCACCTCTCGCTCTCCTGGGCGCTGTCCCGGGCCCCCGGCGGCCGCGCCTCCCGGCGTCCCAGCCGCTTCCTCAAGGGTCTGCGCCCCGGCTCCGGCTCCCTCGGCTCCGCCACGGCCGCCGCTGCCGGAGGCATCGAGCGCGGTCTCGCCGGCGGCCGCCGCAAGCCGCGCGGCCCGGTCCTGTGCCGGGTCTGCGGGGCGACGCTCACCGAGGCGGGCGCGATGAAGCTCATGCGCTGCGAGGACTGCCCCTCGGACATGGACGAGGGACTCTACGAGCGGCTCCGCGACTGGCGCTCCGAGCAGGCGCGGGAGCTGGCGCAGCCCGCCTACTGCGTCTTCACCGACAAGACGCTCATGGCCATCGCCGAGCGCGTCCCGACCACCGACGGGGAGCTCTCCTCGATCTCCGGCGTCGGCATCCGCAAGCTCGATCGCTTCGGAGCCGACGTCCTGGCCATCTGCGCAGGTGAGGAGGGAGGAGCGGGGGGCGACGAAGTCTGAGGAAAACTCGTCGCGAAAATAGTTTGCGCCCGCCCCGTCAAGCCCCATAGGTTCTTAACCACGGACACGGCGGCTTCTAAGAAGCCCTGTCTTCGTGCTGTACTTGTCCAAATACATATGAGGGTCCGGCTCGCACCCGAGCCCTCCGAGACGCCGAGAGGAGGCGATTCCCCGTGATCAGCAACATCAAGACCAGCACCGCCGGCATTGTCACCGCCGCCAAAATGACCGATCGCTCCATCGCCTCCGCCTGCTCGCTCGGCCTCTCCGGCGCTGCGTTCCTTGGCAGTGGTCTGCCCGTCACCGGTCTGTCCGGTCTCGGCACGTCCGCCATCGAGCGCAATGAGCGACCGACCAAGGCACTGGAAGCAGTAGCAGCCGGCAAGGCCACGGCCTATGCCTTTGCCGCGACCGGTGCCGGAATCCAGCAGCGGCAGACGACGACGCACCACCACATGATGTGGGCCTTCCGTGGGCTCGAACCCTGGAGTGATCCAGTCTGATCCATGATCAGACAGGCGCCTTCAGGGCCGCGGAACCCCACCCGGGATCCGCGGCCCTTCTGTTTGTCCCCGAACGGGGATGACGGAGCGAAGGGGCCTCGGGCAGAAAACACCCGGTACCAGCCGAAAGCCCGGCCAACAGGCCGGAACGACCAGACGAGGAAAGACCACCGTGCAACTCGAAGCGCACGCCCCGTCCGTACCGCCTTCCGATTCGATCTCCCTGCCCGGCTCCACGGAGGACCACGCTTTGACCCCCCTCACCGCGCTCACCGCGCTCGACGACGCCATCGAGAACCTCGGCGTCCCCGTCCCGTGTCGCGCCTACGACCCCGAGGTCTTCTTCGCGGAGTCCCCGGCCGACGTCGAGTACGCGAAGTCCCTCTGCCGGACCTGCCCGCTCATGGCGGCCTGCCTCGCCGGTGCCCAGGAGCGCCGCGAGCCCTGGGGCGTCTGGGGTGGCGAGCTCTTCGTCCAGGGCGTGGTCGTCGCTCGGAAGCGGCCCCGTGGCCGTCCGCGCAAGAACCCGGTCGTGGCATGAGCGCCACCGGAACCATCGACCGCCCCTACACGCACGATCCCCAGAATCAGGCCCCGATGACCTCCTCCGCGATCGAGCCCATCGGCTCCGCGACCCCCGACTTCTCCACCACCGCCGCGCACACCGCGCGTCAGAACAGGATCCGCGAAATGCAACTCATCCCAGAAGCCCTGGCTCGTGCCCATATGCATGAGCTCCAGCGCGAGGCCGAGGCGGAACGTCAGGCCATGCGCCTGGTCGCCGCCCGGCGCATGCAGCGCCGCGCCGAGCGCGTGTCGCTGCGCGCCCGCCGCGCCCTGGCCATGGCCGTCATGAACTAAGGGGTTCCCACCCCGCGCCCTCAGGGGCGCCCCCGCGGGGGCCGGTCCGAACGGACCGGCCCCCGCGGTGCGTTGCCCAGGCCGAGGCGCCTTCGCCGAGCTATCGTCACGAGGGTGAACGACGCCCGTATCCCCGAGGCGCCCCTCGCCTGCGCGCGCTGCGGCAAGACCACCGACACCCTCCCGCTGACCTGGACGTGTTCGGTGGAGAACGGCCGGCGCGAGTACTTCTGCGAGGACTGCGCCCGCGCCAACATCCGAGCGATCGAAGGCCGGCTCGACTCCTCCTGGTGGTGACCGGCCTTCAGTCCGGCGCCCTCAGGACGCGGCCTCGTCGGTGTCCGGCGCGACGAAGCCGGGCAGCCACTCCTCCAGCTCGTCCCGGAGCCGTACCGTCGCGTTGAGCTGGCACAGCACCCCGATGGTGCTCAACGTCACACGGTGTATCAACAGGTACGAGGGCGGCAGGTTGAGCTGCTTGCCCAGCTGGTGGGCGGGGGAGCGGGGGTCGGCGATCCGGGCTGCCTGGGCGCGCAGCCAGCCACGAGTGAAGAGGTACGCCTCCGCCTCGGCCGGCTCGATGATCGGCAGCAGGTACTCGAGGACGGCGTCCGGGTCGAGGGCGACGGATTCTTTGACGAAGCCCTCCGCGCGGAGCAGTTCGTAGACGGTCTCGGCGTCGCCGGCGAGCGTCATCCGCAGACAGACGCCGATCGTCTCCGGCAGTCCGCCCGGAAGCCGGTCCACGGTGCCGAAGTCGAGGACGCCGAGGCGCCAGCTCGCCGGGTCCTCGTCCCCCTCGGCGCCCGGCAGGAGCCGGAAGTTCCCCGGGTGCGGATCGGCGTGCAGCAGGCCGGTGCGCGCGGGACCGGAGAAGAGGAAGCGGGCCAGCAGCTGCCCCGCCCGGTCCCGCTGGTCCGCCGTGCCGTCCGCGATCACCTCCGAGAGCGGGATCCCGTCCATCCACTCGGTCACGAGGACCTGCTCCGACTGGTGCACCACGGCCGGCACGACCACGTCGGGATCGTCCGCGAACACCTCCGCGTGCTCCCGCTGGGAGGCCGCCTCCAGCGCGTAGTCCAGCTCCTCCGAGACCCGGTCCCGCATCTCGGTGATCAGCGGCTTGATGTCCATCCCCGGAACGAGCGGCCCGAGGAGCCGGGCGAAGCGGCTCAGCTGTGCCAGGTCCGAGAGCAGTGCTTCCCCGGCTCCCGGGTACTGCACCTTCACCGCGACCTCGCGCCCGTCGTGCCACACCGCCCGGTGCACCTGACCGATCGAGGCGGCCGCCGCCGGCTTGTCCTCGAACTCCAGGAACAGCTCACGCCAGTTCTCGCCGAGCCGCTCGTCGAGGACCGCGTGGACGGTGGACGTCGGCATCGGCGGCGCCGCGTCCTGAAGCTTCGTCAGCGCCGCCCGGTACGGTCCGGCGACCTCCTCGGGGAGCGCCGACTCGAAGACGGACAGCGCCTGACCCAGCTTCATGGCGCCGCCCTTCAGCTCGCCCAGCACCTTGAACAACTGCTCCGCCGTGCGCTGCTGGAGCTCGCGGGCGACCAGCTCGGCGGACTTGCCGCCGATCCGTTTGCCCAGGCCCCAGGTGGCCCGGCCGGCGAAGCCGAGCGGCAACGCGGCCAACTTGGCGGTCCGGGTGACCGCCTTCCGGGGAAGATCAGACATGCGCCCCTCCAAATCCCAGACTGCCGTGTCGCGCAGGGCTGTTACCCCGCCATTGTGTCCTGCGTCCTTCCGGCTGCCGAGGCGCGCTCCCCTTCCGCGCCGCGCGCCGCCCCGCACGGGCAGTCCGGGTGGGGCCGCAGCCGCTCCGCCCGCCACTCCAGCAGTGGCAGCGACACCTCCCAGCGGGCGCCCGTGCTCGCCGGCAGATCTCCGTCCAGGAAGGCCAGCGCGTGCGCGGCGGCGAGGCCCGCCACGGCCGTGGCCAGCGACAGGTCGCAGGCGGGCAGCGGATGCGGCGCGCCCGAGCGCCACTGGGCGAGGAGCCGGGGCCGGACGGGATCCCGGTCCGTCAGCTCCTCCTGGAGGCAGTGGGCGCAGGCCGTCCCGCCCGGCAGGACGAGCGGCCCGACCGTCCCCGTCGCCTCCAGCACGCCGGCGTACAGGTGGGGTGTGCCGGTGGTGATCCACGGTCCGGCCGGAACGGGGTCCGGGACGTACGCGCCGAGACCGTCGCGCGGTGTCACCACGACGAGTGACAAGCCGGGCGAGCCACGCCCGTCACCCTGCCCGGCCGCTGCACCCGTCGGTCCGGCACGGGTGCCGCCCCGTGCCCAGCGGCGGACCAGGCGCCGGGCCGCCGCCGCCCGGCGCTCGCCGACGGTCTCGGCCGGCAGCCCGCCCGGGGCGGTCTCCCACGGCTCGACCCGGCCGGAGTCCAGCACCTCGACCGTGCCCACGCCCGCCGCGGACAAGAGGGCCGCCACCATCGCCCCCACCCGCCCCGCGCCCCGGACCTGGACGCGCAGGGCCCGCCGGGCCGCCAGCTTCCGCACCGCCCGATCGGGCTCGCGGTGGACGACCGAGAGCGAGGCCAGGTCGGCACGGAGCGGATCGAGCGCCGCGTCCACCACCCCGGACTTACCGGGCCGTCCGGCCGACGCATCAGCGAGGAGGCCGGCCGCCGCCAGCCGGTCGAGGAGCGCCTCCAGATGCCCGTCCGGCAGGCCGAGCGTCCGCGCCTCGGCCCGCAGCAGCTCCGTCCCCCGGGTGCCGTCGAGCAGCGAGAGGAGGTCTCCCGTACCCGCGTCGACCGGGCTCAGCACCACCGCGTGTGCGGGGGTGATCCCGAACTGGACGCACCGCAGACTCCGCCAGGCCCGTCGCAGCGCCGGTTTCACCATCGGATGCATTTCCCCGCCCCCTCCCGACCGTGACCGCATTCAAGATCGACAACGGCCCTTCCGTCGTCCTGAAGCGAGAATGCCCCGCCGCCGCGAACGCCGCCGAAAGTTGTCCACAGGCCGGCGCATTAGTCATTCAAATGGTGCGCGGCGGGGTCCGAACCTTCCCGAAACCCCTCCGGAGGGAGGACTTCCCCCACGGTCAGCGGGTAACGTCGGGGCCGTGCCCGCCGACCCACAGCGCAGCGTGACCAGCAAGCCGCCCCGCGGTCCGGGGACGAGTGCGGTCGAGGTCCGCAGAAGCGCGCGACGGAGCAGAACCGTCTCGGCCTACCGCGAGGGCGACCGGACCATCGTGCTCATCCCCGCCCGCATGTCGGAGGCGGAGGAGCAGCGCTGGGTCACCGTCATGCTGGACAAACTCGCCGCCCAGGAGAGCCGGAGCGTCCTCGGAGACCGCGAGCTCACCGAGCGGGCACTGCGCCTGTCCGAGCAGTACTACGGCGGCCGGGCCCGCCCCGGCTCCGTCCGCTGGGTCACCAACCAGAACACCCGCTGGGGCTCCTGCACCCCCTCCGAGGGCAGCATCCGCCTCTCCCACCGGCTCCAGGGCATGCCCGAGTACGTCCTCGACTACGTCCTCCTGCACGAGCTGGCCCACCTCCTCGTCCCGGGCCACGGCCCCGGCTTCTGGCGGCTCCTGGAGTCGTACCCCCGCACCGAGCGGGCCCGTGGCTACCTGGAGGGCGTGGTCGCCGCCGCCCGACTCCCGCACCTCCCGGACGCTCGCGAGGAGTGACGCCGCCGATACCGGCAGCGCGCGTCTTTCCCGATTCCGTACCGAAAACGACCTGCCCTGTCTCAATGTCGCACCGAGCCGTTAGCCTGGCGCGAGCATTCGCCATTCGGGATGGGGGACGGTCGTTACGCATGGCCAGGGAATTCCAACGCGGCCACAAGGCCAAGATCAGTGATCTGACGGCGGGAACCGATCTGTACGTGGGCGTGCAGATCGCGGCTCCCGGGCTCAGCTTCGACATCAGCTGCTTCGGACTGGACGCGGACGAGCGGCTCTCCGACGACCGCTACTTCGTCTTCTTCAACCAGCCGAAGTCGCCCGAGGAGTCCATCCAGCTGCTCGGGGCCCAGTCCGGTGACACCGAGTCGTTCCGCGTCACCCTCGACCGCATCCCCGCGAACATCCAGAAGCTGTCGTTCACCGCGACGATCGACGGCGTCGGCCAGATGTCCCAGGTCGGCCCCGGCCACCTGCGGATCGTGGCGGGCGGCGAGGAGGTCGCGCGGTACTCCTTCACCGGCGCGGAGTTCTCCACCGAGCGCGCGGTGATGCTCGGCGACTTCTACCTCAAGGACGTCTGGCGGTTCGCCGCCGTCGGCCAGGGCTTCGACGGAGGCCTGGAGGCGCTCCTGCGGAACTTCGGCGGCGAGGTCGCCGAGGAGGAGCCCGCGGCACCGCAGGCCCCGGCCCCGGCACCCGGCTTCGGCCCGCCGCAGCAGGCGGCGGCGCCCCCGGCCTTCGGCGCGCCCGCCCCGGCCGCGCCCCAGCCGCCCGCCCCGGCGCCCGCGTTCGGGGCCCCGCCGGCCCCGCCCGCGCCCGTCGCGCCGGCGCAGCCGGTCCACACGGCGCCGACGATGGTGGCGCCCATGGCGCCCGCCCAGGTCCCGCCGCCCGCGCCGGCCCCCGCTCCGTACGGACAGCCGCCGCAGCCCCCGCAGTACGGCCAGGTCCCCGGCCAGCCCCCTGGGCAGTACCCCGGCCAGGCCCCCGGTCAGTTCCCCGGCGGCCCGGGCCAGCCGCCGCAGCAGCCCCCGTACGGACAGGCGGCCCCCGCCCCGTACGGGCAGCAGCCGCAGTTCGGGCAGCAGCCCGCGGGCGTCCCGCAGGGCGCCCCGGCCACCGGCGCGGGGCTCGCCGCCGCGCTCGCGCCGTACAAGGAGACCGCCACCGGCGCCCGGTGGACCCCGCAGAACCAGCAGCTCATGCGGGTCGACCTGGCCATGGGCGGCGTCCCCGTCCTCGCCCGGCAGGGCTCCATGGTCATGTACCAGGGCAAGGTCGACTTCTCCCACAAGGGCGCGGGCTTCGCCGGCCGGATCGTCGGCAACGCCACCGGCCAGGAGATGCAGCTGATGCGGTGCAACGGCCGCGGCCAGGTGTTCCTCGCCGAGGAAGGCGCCCATCTCCACCCGATCGAGCTCCAGGGCGACGGCATCTGCGTCTCCGCGGAGAACGTCCTCGCGTTCGACGAGTCCCTCCAGTACGAGGTCCGCCGCATCGAGGGCCACGGCATCCCCGGCGGAGCCCTGTTCACCATGCAGTTCCAGGGCACCGGCACCGTCGTCGTGAAGACCCACGGCGTGCCCGTGGTGCTGCCCGTCACGCCGACCACCTTCGCCGACTGCAACGCGGTCGTCGCCTGGTCGTCCGCGTCCCAGGTCATCCTCTCCAGCCAGGTGCGGCTCCGCCGCAACGCCTACCCGGGCCACAGCGGAGAGACCGTGAACCTCCAGTTCCGGGGCGCCCCCGGCAACTTCATCGTCGTCCAGCCCTACGAGGTCTGAGGGAGCCCGTCATGAACCAGCAACTCGCGGGCTACGCCCCGACCCCCGTCGCGGCCCGGATGGAGAACCACGGCCGGACCATGCTGAAGGTCGCCATGGCCTCCGGCCAGGACCTGTACGCCCGGACCGGCTCGATGGTCGCCTACGAGGGCTTCATCACCTACGAGCCCAACCCGCCCGCCGTCCGCCAGGCCGCCAAGGACTGGGCCACGGGCGAGGGCGCGCCGATCATGAAGGCCTCCGGCGACGGACTGCTCTACCTCGCCGACTACGGCGCCGACGTCGTCGTGATCAACCTCCAGAACGACTCGATCTCGGTCAACGGCACCAACCTCCTCGCCTTCGACGCGCACCTCCAGTGGGGCGTCGAGCGGGTGAAGGGACTCGCCAAGTTCGCCGGCCAGGGCCTGTTCAACGTGGAGATCGCCGGCACGGGCTGGGTCGCGCTCACCTCGCGCGGCACGCCGATCGTCGTCGACTGCGGCCGCGGCGAGGACGAGACCTACGTCGACCCCGACGCACTCGTCGCCTGGTCGCCGTCGCTGAAGGTCAAGGGCAAGCGCAGCTTCAAGGCCTCCTCCCTCATCGGGCGGGGCAGCGGCGAAGCCATGCAGATGGCCTTCTCGGGCCAGGGCATCGTCGTCGTACAGCCGAGCGAGGACAGCACCGACCGCCTTCGGGTCCGGGGCTGAGGGGGAGCGAGAACACCATGCAGAGCCCGCTTTTCAACCACGCCGAACAGCAGAGCCAGGAGCGGTACGTCATCCAGAACCCGCAGCTCCTGCGGGTCAGCCTCACCGGGCAGGACGACGTCCTCGCCCGCAAGGGCGCCATGGTCGCGTACCAGGGGCTCGTCGACTTCGACGGCGAGTACCAGACCCCGAACCAGCGCCGGGCCCGCGCCCGCACCGGTGAGGGTCTCGACCTCATGCGCTGCTCCGGCCAGGGCACGGTCTACTTCGCCAACCTCGCGCAGTACGTGCACGTCGTGGAGGTCGACCAGGAAGGCCTGACCGTCGACAGCTCCTATGTCCTGGCGCTCGACTCGACCCTCCACACCGAGGTCATCGCCGTCGACAGCCAGTACGGGATCTCCGGCTCCGGCAAGTACCAGCTCAACATCTCCGGCCGCGGCAAGGTCGCCCTCATGACCTCCGGCCAGCCGCTGATGATGATGGTCACGCCCGAGAAGTACGTCAGCGTCGACGCTGACGCGATCGTGGCTTGGTCCACCGGGCTGCGCGTCCAGATGCAGGCGCAGACGACCAACTCCAGCGTGCGCCGCCGCCGCGGCGACACGGGCGAGGGCTGGGAGCTCAGCTTCCTCGGCCAGGGCTTCGCGCTCGTCCAGCCCAGCGAGGTCATGCCCCCGCAGCACGCGGCCATCGGCCAGGGCATCGCCGCCCAGTTCGGCGCCGGCCAGCACGGCGCCCACGCACAGAACCAGAACAACGCCTGGAACTGAGCACGGCAGACACGTAAGGGGCGGCCTCCATGGGAGGCCGCCCCTTACGCGTACTCCGTCAGGCGAGCCGCGCCAGCGTGCCCTTCAGCAGCTCGACCACCGACGTGTCCGCCACGCCCGCCACGTCCTCGTACGCGAACCAGCGCAGATCCAGCGACTCCTCGCTGATCTCCGCCTCCGCGCCGGCCGGGGCCAGCGCCGCGTACTGCACGTCCAGGTGCCAGTGGCACGGCGCCGGGATCGGATGCCGGTCGAGCCGCACGGGACCGCCCGGCAGCAGGGTCAGCCCCGCGATCCCGGACTCCTCCGTCGCCTCCCGCAGCGCCGCGGCCTCGACCGTCGCGTCGCCCTCCTCGCAGTGACCGCCCATCTGCAGCCACATGCCCAGCTTCTTGTGCAGCGTCAGCAGCACCCGCCCCCGCGCAGGGTCGATCACCAGCGCGCTGGACGTCAGATGCCCGGCCCCGCAGGGCTTGTACATGCCGTCCGGGTGCTCCGCGAGGTGCCCCAGATAGACATCACGCAGCTCCGGCTGGTCCTCGTACCCGTTCAGCACGAGGACCGCGTCGTCGTACAGGCTCACTTCTCGTCGTCGCCCTCGTCCTCGGTGCGGCCCTGCGCCGCCTCGCCCAGCATCTTGTCCAGCTCCGAGAAGTCGAGGTGCTCCCGGTGGACGAAGCCGTCCGGGTCGTCCAGGTCGGTCGCCGTCGGCAGCATGTCCGGGTGCTCCCACAGACCGTCCCGGCCGTCGACCCCGCGCGCGTCCGTGAGCGAGGCCCACAGGCGCGCCGCGTCCCGAAGGCGCCGCGGACGCAGCTCGAGACCGATCAGCGTCGCGAAGGTCTGCTCGGCCGGACCGCCCGAGGCCCGGCGCCGGCGCAGCGTCTCACGCAGCGCGTCGGCCGAGGTCAGCCGCGACTTCGCGGCCTCGTGGACCACCGCGTCCACCCAGCCCTCGACCAGCGCGAGCGCCGTCTCGAGCCGGGCCAGGGCCGCCTTCTGCTCCGGGGTGTCCTGCGGCTGGAACATGCCCTGCTGGAGGGCCTCCTGCAGCTGCTCCGGATGCGTCGGGTCGAGCTGGCCGACGGCCTCCTCCAGCTTCGAGGTGTCGACCTTGATCCCGCGCGCGTACCCCTCGACCGCGCCGAAGAGATGCGCCCGCAGCCACGGCACGTGCGCGAAGAGCCGCTGGTGGGCGGCCTCACGCAGGGCCAGGTAGAGCCGCACCTCGTCCGAAGGCACGCCCAGGTCCTTGCCGAAGGCCTCGATGTTCAGCGGGAGCAGCGCCGCGCGCCCGGCCGGGCCGAGCGGCAGACCCACGTCCGTCGAGCCGACGACCTCACCGGCGAGCGCGCCGACGGCCTGCCCGATCTGCTGGCCGAACATGGCGCCGCCCATGGAGCGCATCATGCCGATCAGCGGGCCGGCCATGGCCTGCATCTCCTCCGGCAGGACGTCGCCCATCGCCGCGCCGACCCGCTCGGCGACCGGGTCCACCAGCTGCTGCCACGCCGGCAGCGTCGCCTCGACCCACTCCGCGCGGCTCCACGCCACGGCCGTGCTCGCGCCCGAGGGCAGCGAGGTCACGCCGTCCAGCCACAGGTCGGCGAGGCGCACGGCCTCCTCGACCGCGGCCTTCTCCGCGGGGCCCACGCTGGCGTCCTTGGTGCCGTCGGGGGTGCCCTGGGCCACCACCTGGCGGGCGATCTGCTTGGCCATGTCCCAGTTCACGGGACCGCCCTCGTAGCTCAGCATCTGCCCGAGCTGCTGGAAGGCCGCGCCCAGATCGTTGGGGTTCAGCGAGCCGAACATCGCCGCGAAGGGGTTGTCCGCACCGCCCTGACCGCCCAGCGCGCCCATGCCGGGCAGCCCGCCGAAGCCGAACGGGTTCGCCCCGAACGGGTTGCCGGAGCCCTGGCCACCTCCGGCAGGGTCCTTCTTCTTGCCCTCGTCGCCGTTCTCCGGCTCCTCCGGCGGAAGGCCGAATCCGAATGGGGTGTCACTCACAGGTTTCCTCGGCTCGTAGGGCCGCCGGCCTCCTGCCGACGGCGACTGCCCGACCAGGGCCCGATCCACGGGCCCCGCACACCACCAGCGTAGACATCCGGGCCGGAAATGGGCTCGGTGCTCCGCCGGGCCGTGCCCTGCGGCAGGATGGACGCCACCTGGTCCGTACGCGTCATGCGTGTACGTACTGAAGACAACCGCTGGAGACGCCCGGTGAGTTCCCCAGATCCTCAGGTTCGCGCAGCGCGAAACCACTCAACCCGGTCCGCCGCGCGCGGACCCGTCGTCGCGGTCACCGGTGCCGCTTCCGGCGTAGGTGACCTGCTGACCAGGCGCCTCGCCGAGTCCGACGAGATCAAGCAGGTCGTCGCGATCGACGAGCGCCGGGGTGAGGTCGCCGAGGCGAAGTGGCACATCCTCGACGTGCGCGATCCGGCCATCGCCGAGAAGCTGCGCGGCGCGGACGTCGTCGTGCACCTCGCCGTCGATCTCGACCTGGAGACCGACCCCGCCGCCCGAACGGCCTACAACGTGCGCGGCACGCAGACCGTCCTGACCGCCGCCGCGGCCGCCGGCGTACACCGCGTGGTGCTCTGCACCTCCGCGATGGTCTACGGCGCCCTGCCCGACAACGACATCCCGCTCTCCGAGGACGCCGAGCTCAGGGCGACGGCCGAGGCCACCGGCGTCGGTGACATGCTGGAGATCGAGCGCCTCGGCCGCAGGGCGCCCCGCGCGCACCCCGGCCTCAACGTCACGGTCGTCCGCCCGGCAGTCCTCGTCGGCGGTACGGACACGGCGCTGACCCGCTACTTCGAGTCGCCCCGGCTGCTCGTCGTCGCCGGCTCCCGGCCCACCTGGCAGTTCTGCCACGTCGACGACCTGGTGAGCGCCCTGGAGTACGCGGCCCTGGAAAAGGTCGACGGCGAGTTCGCGGTCGGCTGCGAGGGCTGGCTGGAGCAGGAGGAGGTCGAGGAGCTCTCCGGGATCCGGCGCATGGAGCTCCCCTCCGCCGTCGCCCTCGGGGCGGCGGCCCGCCTCCACCGGATCGGGCTCACGCCGTCCCCGGCGGGCGACCTCGCCTACACCATGCACCCCTGGGTGGTCAGCGTCGGACGGCTGCACGACGCCGGCTGGCGCCCGAAGTGGACGAACGAGGAGGTCCTCACCGCGCTCCTGGAGGAGGTCGAGGGCCGCCACACGGTCGCCGGCCGCCGCCTGGGCCGCAAGGACGCGACGGCGGCGGGCGCGGCCGGCGCGACGGTGGCGCTGCTCGGCACGGCGGCGCTCGTCCGGCAGATGCGGAAGCGGCGCGGGATCTGACCCGCGCCGGGGGCGGCCCGGCAGGGGAGGTCTGTAGAACCCTCCTACGGAGGGTTCCGACGACCGGTCGAATCCGCAATTCCGGGATGTCGGCGGTGTGCGGCACCATGGGGCACATGGCACGCACCCACGACCACCCGGGCGAGCAGGCCGCCGCCGACCCGATCAAGCTCCTCGCGATCCGGGAGACCCCACTCTCCGTGGACGAGGTCTTCCAGGCCGTCGGCGACGACGCCTCCGGCGGCACGACGCTCTTCGTGGGCACCGTGCGCAACCACGACGGAGGCGCGGACGTCGACGCCCTCGGCTACTCCTGCCACCCCTCCGCCGAGGCGGAGATGCGCCGCGTCGCCGAGAAGGTCGTCGCCGACTACCCGGTCCGCGCGCTGGCCGCCGTCCACCGCGTCGGCGACCTCCGGATCGGCGACATCGCGGTCGTCGTCGCCGTCTCCTGCCCCCACCGCGGCGAGGCCTTCGAGGCCTGCCGCAAGCTGATCGACGACCTCAAGCACGAGGTGCCGATCTGGAAGCACCAGACCTTCTCCGACGGCACCGAGGAGTGGGTCGGGGCCTGCTGAGGCTCGGCCCGGAGCGGTCCCGGCCCGCAAGGCGACGCGCCGACAGCGTGTAGCCGAACGCCCGATTTGCGTAACCGGCCCCCAGGCAGCAGCGTTGATGCCACAGATGAATAGTCTGCTGATCAACTCATTGGGGATGGGAGGTCGGGATGGCAGCGCTGGCCTGGTTGCTGATTCCGCTTTTCGCAGTCGTCGGCGCGGCGATATGGGGAAGCTGGGCTTCGAGGAACAAGACGATAGGTGACGTGGCCGAGCTCGCCGGCTACGCACGGTTCCGGGACGCGATGGAGCGGTCCCACACCACGACCGCCGGCTCCGTCGCCCAGGAGCGCGAGACGGCCACGACGGTGACCCCCGTGTCCACACCGTCCAGCTGACGCGGCCCGCCGGCCGCCCCGGCACGGACCGCCCCGTACGGACCGCCCCAGGGGTGCGCGCACAGGCGAGTCCCGTACTGTCGTTCCATGCCACGCCGCACCGCGACGATGCTCGCCTCCACCCTGGTGTTGATCTGTCTGCTCATCGCAGGCGTCCTGATCCCGGTGCCGTACGCGGAGATGAGTCCCGGCCCCACGGTCAACACGCTGGGAGAGGCCAGGGGAGAGCCCGTCCTCTCGATCTCCGGACGCAAGACCTACCCGACCGACGGTCACCTCAACATGACGACGGTCCGTGTCACCAGCGCGGACTACAAGATGAACGCCGTCGAGGCGGTCTACGGCTGGCTCGCCCACGACAACGTGGTGGTGCCGCACGACACGCTCTACCCGGACGGCAAGACCGAGGAGCAGTCGAGCCAGGAGAACGCCGAGGAGTTCAGCCAGTCCCAGGAGAGCGCCAAGGTGGCGGCCCTCGGGGAGCTGGGCATCCCGGTGACCAGCCGCGTCATCGTCGCCACCGTCGTCAAGGACTCCCCGGCAGAGGGCAAGCTGCACGCCGGTGACGTCATCAGGGCCGTCGACGGCGTGAAGGTCACGGAGCCGGGCGACGTCGCCGAACAGGTCACCCAACGCAAGCCCGGGCAGGACGTCGTGTTCACGATCGTCCCCGCCAAGGAGGCCGCCGAGGCCGAGAAGGCCCGCAAGGAGCCCACCGTCACCCGGAAGGTGGTCATCAGGACCGCCACCTCCAAGGAGGGCGACCGGGCCGTCGTCGGCATCCAGGCCGGGACCGACCACGTCTTCCCGTTCACCATCGACATCAACCTCGCCGACGTCGGCGGCCCCAGTGCCGGCCTGATGTTCGCCCTCGGCATCGTCGACAAGCTGACCCCCGAGAGCCTCACCGACGGGAAGTTCATCGCCGGCACGGGCACCATCGACGACAAGGGCAGGGTCGGCCCGATCGGCGGCATCGACATGAAGCTCGTCGGCGCGCGCAACGCGGGCGCGGAGTACTTCCTCACCCCCGCCGACAACTGCGCCTCGGCCGCCTCCGACATCCCCGACGGCCTGACCCTGATCAAGGTGGACACCATCGACGACGCCACCAAGTCACTGGAGAAGCTCCGCAAGGGCGACACGGCGAACCTGCCGCGCTGCACCACGGGCTGACCCGCCCGGCACGGACGAGGGGCGCCCGGTCGGCAGACCGGGCGCCCCCTCTTCGTACCGCCGCCGTGGACCGGTGCGGCTCCAGGGCCTACGACTCGAAGGTCGCCGACAGCGCCTCGGCGAGCCCCGGCACCAGGTCGGGGCCGGTCAGGACCTCGGTCGTCGAGTCCTTCTCGCGCAGCCGGATCGCCGCCTCACGGGCGCCGCCGCGCAGCACCGCCACGGTCATCCGGACCTCCTGGCGGTCCGGGTGCGCGGCGACCCACTTGGCGAGCTGCTTCTCGCTCAGCCCCTGCGGCACCTGGGACTCCGCCGACGGCGGCAGCATCAGCCGCTCCACGGTCAGGGCGCAGCCCGCCACGGAGGAGGGCCAGGCGATCGTGCCGAGGAACTCGTCGAGCGGCTTGCCGCGCGGCAGCTTGTCCTGCTCGATGGGGGTGAAGGCGGTGGCGTCGTCGCCCAGGCCGAGCTGGGAGGCGAGCGCGGGCTCCTTGGCGCGGAGCCGGGCGGTGTCGACGAGGGCGAAGAGACGGGCCGGCTGGTCCCAGCCGAGACCCGACGCGTACTCGTCGATCTCGAGTACAGCGCGGGTGAGGGGGCTCGCGGCCATCGCCGGGCCTGAGGGGGAAGCGTTGGACATGACCAACATCCTGCCTCGTCTTGCCCCGAAGTCGGGAACTAGGTAAAGCCTCAGTAAGTTGCACCATTGGGCTCTACGATCGCGGGGCCTGCTTTCAGACGCATCAACTTCGAGGGGCGCACGTTGGCTTTCCAGATGCCGGACCGCGGCGGTAGCCCGTCCGGGCCGAGGATGAGAGTCGGCCGGCCGTCCCGGCGGGCCCGCACCCTGCTCATGACACTCGGGGTGCTGGCCGTCCTGGCCATGGCGTTCGTGATGTTCGCCGGGTTCTGGACGGACTGGCTCTGGTACCGCTCGGTCGAGTACTCGTCCGTGTTCACCACCACACTGTGGACCAAGATCGGCCTCTTCGCCGTCTTCGGTCTCCTCATGGGGCTCGCCGTCGGCCTGAACATCTGGCTGGCGTACCGGCTGCGTCCGCCGCTGAGCGCGATGTCGCTGGAGCAGCAGAGCCTCGACCGGTACCGGATGGGGGTCGCCCCCTTCAAGAAGTGGGTGCTGCTCGCGGTCACGGTCCTGGTGGGGCTGATCGCCGGCGCCTCCGCCTCGGGTCAGTGGCGCACCTGGCTCCTGTGGGTCAACGGCGTGAAGTTCGGCCAGAAGGACCCGCAGTTCGGTCTCGACGTGGCGTTCTACGCCTTCGACCTGCCCTGGTACCGCTTCCTCCTCGCCTTCGGCTTCGCCGCCGCCGTGCTGTCGCTGATCGCCGCCGCGATCACGCACTACCTGTACGGCGGACTGCGGATCACCAGCCCGGGCGCCCGCGCTACCGCCGCCGCCACCGGTCACCTCTCGGTGCTGCTCGGCATCTTCGTCTCGCTCAAGGCCGTGGCGTACTGGCTCGACCGGTACGGCCTGGCCGTGAAGTCCAGCGACTTCAAGGCCACCGGCAACTGGACGGGCCTGCGGTACGTCGACGCCAACGCGTACCTGCCGGCGAAGACCATCCTGTTCTGCATCGCCGCGATCTGCGCCGTGCTGTTCTTCGCGACGCTCTGGCGCCGCACCTGGCAGCTGCCGGTGATCGGCTTCGGCCTGATGGTGCTCTCCGCGGTCCTGATCGGCGGCCTGTACCCGGCCATCGTGCAGAAGTTCCAGGTCCAGCCGAACGAGCAGGCCAAGGAAGCGCCGTACATCCAGAAGAACATCGACGCGACCCGCAAGGCGTACGCGATCGACTCGACGAAGCCCGAGAACTACTCGGGCAAGTCGACGGTCAAGGCCAAGGACCAGCTCCGCACGGACGCCGACTCGGCGGCCAGCTACCGCGTCCTCGACCCGAACATCGTCTCGCCGACGTTCCAGCAGCTGGAGCAGAAGCGGAAGTACTACCAGTTCCCGACGACCCTGGACGTGGACCGCTACCAGGGCAAGGACACGGTCATCGGTCTGCGGGAGCTCAACATCAAGGGCATCCCGAAGCGGAACTGGATCAACGACCACTTCACCTACACCCACGGCTACGGCGCGATCATGGCCATGGGTACGCAGACGGACGCCAACGGCTCCCCGGTCTTCACCGAGTCCGGGCTGCCGACGACCGGTGACGTCGGCGAGTACCAGCAGCGGATCTACTACGGCGAGAAGACCGACCAGTACTCGATCGTGGGCGGCCCGCAGAAGGAGCTGGACTACGAGGAGAACGGCGAGAAGACCACCAGCTACAAGGAGAAGAGCGGCGTCAGCCTCTCCGGCGCGTTCAACCGCGCCGCCTACGCGGTGGCCTTCAGCGAGCCGCAGATCCTCTACTCGGGGGCCATCGGCGAGGGCTCGCGGATCCTCTACAACCGCACGCCCAAGGAGCGCGTCGAGGCCGTCGCGCCCTGGCTGACCATCGACGGCGACGCCTACCCGGCGGTCGTCAAGGGCCGGATCCAGTGGATCGTCGACGCCTACACGACGACCAACGGCTACCCGTACGCCTCGCGGACCACGCTCGGCGACACCACGGCCGACTCCCTGACCGTCGGCAACCAGCAGCGCGCGGTCGTCGCCCAGCAGAACCAGGTCAACTACATCCGTAACTCGGTGAAGGCCACCGTCGACGCCTACGACGGCACGGTGAACCTCTACCAGTGGGACACGCAGGACCCGGTCCTCAAGACCTGGATGAAGGCCTTCCCGGGCACGGTCAAGGCGAAGTCCGCGATCAACGCCGACCTGATGGAGCACCTGCGCTACCCGCAGGACATGTTCAAGGTCCAGCGCGAGCTGCTGACCCGGTACCACGTGACCGACCCCGCGCAGTTCTACAGCGGCTCGGACGCCTGGCAGGTGCCGGACGACCCGACCAACAAGGACGGCAACGCGGTCCCGCCGTACTACCTGAGCATGAAGATGCCCGGGGACGCGGCGCAGCGCTTCTCGCTGACGACGACGTTCACGCCGAACGGCCGGCCCAACCTGGGCGGCTTCATGGCGGTCGACGCCGACGCCACCAGCAAGGAGTACGGCCGGCTGAGACTGCTGCGGGTCACCGAGGACGTGCCGGGCCCGGCCCAGGTGCAGAGCAAGCTCAACGGTCTCCCGGACGTCGCCCAGTTCGTCCGGGACATGAAGGGCGCCGACTCCGACATCCAGTACGGCAACCTGCTGACCGTGCCGCTCGACGGCGGGTTCCTGTACGTGGAGCCGGTGTACGCCCAGGGCCGGAACGCCCTGTACCCGCTCCTGAAGAAGGTCGCGGTGTCCTATGTGGACGCGGACCAGCCGGACGGTGACACGACCAAGGACACCACCGTGTTCGAGGACAACCTCACCAACGCGCTGAACGCGGTCTTCGGGGTGGAGGCACCGACCCCGCCGACGACCCCGCCGCCGGGCACCACGCCCCCGCCGCCGACGTCCAACGACGCCGCGCTGAAGGCGGCCATCGCCGACGCCCAGAAGGCGTACGACGCGGGCGAGGCGGCGCTGGCGAAGGGCGACTGGACGGCGTACGGCAAGGCGCAGGAGGACCTCCAGGAGGCTCTCCAGCGCGCGGCGGACGCCGGAGCGAAGCTCAAGAGCACGGGGACAGGCGGCTGACCTGAGGTTTTCCACCCCCGCGTCGTGATACTGTGGTTTCACCGACGCGGGGTGGAGCAGCTCGGTAGCTCGCTGGGCTCATAACCCAGAGGTCGCAGGTTCAAATCCTGTCCCCGCTACTCAGAACGAGGGCCCGGATCCATAAGGATCCGGGCCTTCGTCGTGTGTCGACGTGACGGAGGGCACCGAAGGGCGGTACGGAGGGGGCGAGTTGGTGTGAGGCGTGTTTGACTTGTCTCTCTGTGGGCATGTCGACAAAACGCTGAGTGACCTCACTGGCTGCGGTATACCAGGTGTGCTCGGGTTGCGGGTGGTGCGACGATGGTATTTATGGGGGACAGGGCAACTCTGTTGGAGACAGGGCGGTTTGTGCAGCGGCACGCCAGAAACGCCGCGGACGAGATCATCGAGGCAGTGGGGGCCGTCGATGCGGCCGTCGACACCACCGCCGAGACCGATGCCGACACCGAGACCGAGACGGAAACCGAGAGCGAGGCGCGCCACCGGCGCGCGGCCGAGCGCGGAGACCTCGCCTCGATGAGCGCGCTCGGCGCGCTGCTGCTGCGCCGCGGTGACCTCGACGGCGCCGAGCCCTTCCTGCGCGGCGCCACCGCCGAGGGGGACCGGGCCGCCGCGAACAACCTGGGCGTCCTGCTCCACCAGCGGGGATACGCCGACGAGGCCGCCGGCTGGTGGCGCGTCGCCGCCGTCGCCGGCTCCGCCCCCGCCGCCCACGCCCTCGGCCGCCACCACCGCGAGCGCGGCGACGAGCCGGCCGCCGAGTACTGGCTGCGCCAGGCCGCCGAGCAGGGCCATGCCCTCGGCGCCTACGCCCTCGCCGACCTCCTGGAGCACCGCAGCGACGTCGGCGCCGAGCGCTGGCTGCGTGCCGCCGCCGAGCAGGGCCACCGCGAGGCCGCCTACCGCCTCGCCCTGGCCCTGGAGCGCCGCGCCACCGAACCGGCCCGCGGCCCGCACGAGGGCGGTCGGGGACCGCACGACACCGGCTCCCGGCTGCGCGTGCCCGCCGGTGCGGGCGCGGCCCCTCCGGCCGGCGCGGCACCCGGCGGTGTCGCGGACCCCGCCCCGCCGAAGACCGAGCTCACCGAGGCCGAGCAGTGGTTCCGGCAGGCCGCCGCCCGCGGGCACCGGCGCGCCGCCCTGCACCTCGGCGCGATCCTGGAGAAGCGCGGCGACCTCAAGGAGGCCGGCCGCTGGTACCTCAGCTCCGCCAAGGAGGGCGAGGCCAAGGCCGCCTGCGCCCTCGGCTTCCTCCTGCGCGACGCGGGCGACCAGGAGAGCGCCGCCGTGTGGTGGCTGCGCGCCGCCCAGGACGGCGACGGCAACGCCGCCAACGCCCTCGGGGCGCTGCACGCGGCCCGGGGCGAGCAGCAGACCGCCGAGCGCTGGTACCGCGCCGCCATGGACGCGGGCGACGTGAACGGGGCGTACAACCTCGGGCTGCTCTGCGCCGCCCAGGACCGGATCCCGCAGGCCGAGCAGTGGTACCGCCGCGCCGCCTACGCGGGCCACCGCGAGGCCGCCAACGCGCTCGCCGTGCTGCTCCTCCAGGCCGGCGACGCGAACGGCGCCGAGCCGTGGTTCTCCAAGGCCGCCGAGGCCGGCAGCGTGGACGCCGCCTTCAACCTGGGCATCCTCCACGCGGGCCGCGACGACGACCGTACGGCCCTCGTCTGGTACGAGCGGGCCGCCGCCGCGGGGCACACCGAGGCCGCCCTCCAGGTCGGCATCGCCGCCCTGCGCGACGGCGACGAGCGGACCGCCGAGCGGCACCTGCGGTGTGCGGCAGGCGGCGGCAGCGCCGAGGCCGCCTTCCGGCTGGCCACGGTCCTCGACGCGCGCCGCCCCGAGCCCGGCCCCGCCGTGCTCGGCGCGCCCCGCGAGGAGAAGACCGAGTGCGAGGAGTGGTACGAGCGGGCGGCCCAGCAGGGCCACCGGCGCGCCCAGGTGCGGGTCGGGATGCTCGCGGCGGGCCGCGGCGACCTCGCCGAGGCCGACCGCTGGTACCGCGAGGCGGCAGAGGCGGGCAGCCGTAACGGTGCCTTCAACCTCGGGCTGCTCCTCGCCCGTGAGGGCAGCGAGCGCGAGGCCGCCCTCTGGTGGACCCGCGCCGCCCGGGCCGGCCACGGTCGCGCCGCGCTCCGGCTCGCGCTGCTCGCGGCGCGCCGGGGCGAGCTCACCGAGGGGCGGCACTGGTGCGCCCGCGCGGTGGAGCTGGGCCCGGCGGAGGTCGCCGAGCGCGCCGCCCGGCTGAGCGAGGCGCTGCACCAGGAGCTCACCGCGTAGGGCCTCGCCGTAATGAATTTGCGCTGGTGACGGGGGACCCGTAAGGTTGGGTTCACCGACGCGGGGTGGAGCAGCTCGGTAGCTCGCTGGGCTCATAACCCAGAGGTCGCAGGTTCAAATCCTGTCCCCGCTACTCAGTAGCAACGAAGGCCCGGATCCGATTTCGATCGGATCCGGGCCTTCGTCGTGTTCCCGGGCCTTCGTCGTGTTCCCGGGCCTTCGTCGTGTTCCCGGAGCTTCGGAGGGTGCGAGAAGCCTCCGAGGGCGCGAGAAGGGCCCCCGCCGGAAGCGGGGGCCCTCAGGTCTCGATGGTGATGGCGGCGTCAGGCCGTCGTGGCGCAGTTCGGGCAGATGCCTCGGTACGTGACCTCGACGTTCGAGATCGTGAAGCCGAAGCGCTCCGTGTCCGGCAGGTCCGCCAGCGGGTCGCCCGCCGGGTGGACGTCGCGGATGGCGCCGCAGCGACCGCAGACCAGGTGCTGGTGCGGGCGGTGGGCGTTGGGGTCGTACCGCTTGGCTCGGCCGTCCGTGGCGACCTCGATGACCTCGCCGAGGGTGACCATCTCGCCCAGCGTGTTGTACACGGTCGCGCGCGAGATCTCGGGAAGCCTCGTCACGGCACGGGCGTGGACCTCGTCGGCGGTCAGGTGGACGTGGTCTCCGTCAAGCACCTCGGCCACGACGCGCCGCTGCGCGGTCATCCGCCAGCCGCGGCCGCGCAGTCGTTCCAACAGGTCACTCATGGGGTTCAGCCTAACAGTCGGGGGAACCGGATCCCGAACGGGTGTGACTTTGGAAGTCCACTTGACTTAGACAATGTCTATCGTAGGATCGAACCCGGCATTGGCCAAGGCTCAGAACAGGCCTCGGCCGAGGGACAGGACTCGCAGGACATGACGCAGGAGGCGCACGTGACGCAGGGACCGCTCACCACGGAGGCCGGCGCGCCGGTCGCCGACAACCAGAACAGCGAGACGGCGGGCGTCGGCGGTCCGGTCCTCGTGCAGGACCAGCTCCTCCTGGAGAAGCTCGCCCACTTCAACCGGGAGCGCATCCCGGAGCGCGTGGTCCACGCGCGCGGTGCGGGTGCCTACGGCACCTTCACGCTCACCCGTGACGTCTCGCAGTGGACGCGTGCCGCGTTCCTCTCCGAGGTCGGCAAGGAGACCGAGACGTTCCTGCGCTTCTCCACCGTCGCGGGCAACCTCGGCGCGGCCGACGCGGTCCGCGACCCCCGCGGCTGGGCGCTGAAGTTCTACACCGAAGAGGGCAACTACGACCTCGTCGGCAACAACACCCCGGTGTTCTTCATCAAGGACGCCATCAAGTTCCCCGACTTCATCCACACCCAGAAGCGCGACCCGTACTCGGGCTCCCAGGAGGCGGACAACGTCTGGGACTTCTGGGGGCTCTCCCCGGAGTCGACCCACCAGGTCACCTGGCTCTTCGGTGACCGCGGCATCCCCGCCTCGTACCGCCACATGAACGGCTACGGCTCGCACACGTTCCAGTGGAACAACGAGGCCGGCGAGGTCTTCTGGGTCAAGTACCACTTCAAGACCGACCAGGGCATCAAGAACCTCACCCAGGCCGAGGCCAACCGCCTCGCGGGCGAGGACCCGGACTCGCACCAGCGCGACCTGCGCGAGTCCATCGAGCGCGGCGACTTCCCGACCTGGACCGTGCAGGTCCAGATCATGCCCGCGGCCGAGGCGGCCGAGTACCGCTTCAACCCGTTCGACCTCACCAAGGTGTGGCCGCACGAGGACTACCCGCCGATCGAGATCGGCAAGCTGGAGCTCAACCGCAACCCGGAGAACGTCTTCGCCGAGGTCGAGCAGTCGATCTTCAGCCCGGCGCACTTCGTGCCCGGCATCGGCCCGTCCCCGGACAAGATGCTCCAGGGCCGCCTCTTCGCCTACGGCGACGCCCACCGCTACCGCGTCGGCATCAACGCCGACCACCTGCCGGTGAACCGCCCGCACGCCACCGAGGCGCGGACCAACTCCCGTGACGGCTACCTCTACGACGGCCGCCACAAGGGCTCGAAGAACTACGAGCCGAACAGCTTCGGCGGCCCGCACCAGACGGACCGGCCGCTCTGGCAGCCGCTCCCCGTCACCGGCGGCACCGGCAACCACGCTGCCCCGGTCCACTCCGAGGACAGCGACTTCGTCCAGGCGGGCAACCTCTACCGCCTGATGTCGGAGGACGAGAAGGGCCGTCTCGTCGAGAACCTGGCGGGCTTCATCGCCAAGGTCTCGCGGGACGACATCGCCGAGCGGGCGATCGACAACTTCCGCCAGGCGGACGGTGACTTCGGCAAGCGGCTCGACGCCGCGGTCCAGGCCCTGCGTGGCTGAGGGCGCTTGTCGTAGGTAGGGCCCGGGCCGGACTCCGTACGGAGTCCGGCCCGGTCTCGTTCATCGGCCGGCGACGCTGTGCACCGGGATCCAGCAGCGGATGATGTCGCGCACGGAGACGATGCCTACGGGTCCCCGGTCGTCGAGGACGACGAGGTGGCGGAAGCCGCCGTGCGTCATCGCCTCGGCCGCCTCCGCCAGCGTCCAGGTGGGCGCGGCGAAGACGACGTCGTGGGTGGTGTGGGAGCCCGCGGTCTCGATGTCGGGGTCCTGGTCCCGGGCGAGGGAGTTGAGGATGTCGCGCTCGGTGAGGATTCCGAGGCCGCCGGCGTCGGAATCGAGGACGACGGCCGCGCCGACGCGGCGCGCCGACATCAGCCGGGCCGCCTGTCGGAGGGTGTGTGCGGGGCCGATGGTGAGGACCACGGTGCTCATGGCGTCACGGACGAGCATGGACGGAGCCACCTCCTTCGTGAACGGTTCCCGCCTTCAACGAGAACCGATTCACAAGTTCACAAGTGGGGGGACTCTCAGAGTGACACCGGGGGAGGGACCCGACAAGGGGGCGCGCGAGGCGCCCTCGGGGAGTGACGGCGGCTATAGGGCCTGTCTGACGATTCCCGTCGGGTCCGGCCCGCCCTGCACTACGCCTCCTGGCTCTCCTGATTCAGGTAGCTCAGCAGTTCGCCGTGGAGCAGGCCGTTGGACGCGGCCGCGTTGCCGCTGTGCGGGCCGTGCCGGCCGTCGAGGCCGGTGTACGTGCCACCCGCCTCCTGCACGACGATCGCCACCGCCGCCATGTCCCACAGCGACAGCTCCGGCTCGGCGCAGATGTCCACGGAGCCCTCGGCGACCATCATGTACGGCCAGAAGTCGCCGTACGCGCGGGTCCGCCAGCACGCACGCGTGAGGTCGAGGAAGCCGTCGAGCCGACCCTGCTCCTCCCAGCCGCTCAGCGAGGAGTACGCGAAGGAGGCGTCCTCCAGCGAGGACACCTGCGAGACCCCGAGCCGGGTCGCCGAGGCCAGGCTGCGGCCCGTGTACGCGCCCAGGCCCTTCGCCGCCCACCAGCGGCGGCCGAGCGCCGGGGCGGACACGACGCCCACCACCGGCTGGAAGCCGGTCTCGCCGGCCTCCATCAGTGCGATCAGGGTCGCCCAGACGGGCACCCCGCGCACGTAGTTCTTGGTGCCGTCGATCGGGTCGATCACCCAGCGGCGCGGTCCCGAGCCCTCCACGCCGTACTCCTCGCCCAGGATCGCGTCACGCGGCCTGGCGCGCTGGAGCTGGCCGCGGATCAACTCCTCCGCGGCCTTGTCGGCCTCGCTCACCGGGGTCATGTCCGGCTTCGTCTCGACCTTGAGGTCGAGCGCCTGGAATCGGTCCATGGTGGCCGCGTCGGCGGCATCCGCGAGGACGTGGGCGAGACGCAGATCATCGTGGTAATCGGCCATGGTCGGCACTCTATCCCCGCGTGATCCCCGCGCGGAGAACCGTCCACCGGAGCTCCCCGAAGCCACCCGAAGTCCCGCGAAACCCCTCGAAGTCCCTTGACACGGCGCGGGCACGTGTCGACGCTGAGCGCAGAACCGTTCCCTCCAGGAGGTGGCGATGGCGCACGCCCGCGAGGCCCTGCTCGACGCCGCGCTCGCCGCGCTCACGCACCGGTCCTGGTCCGCCGTACGGATGGCCGACCTCGCGGTCGACGCCCGGGTCTCCCGGCAGACCCTCTACAACGAGTTCGGCAGCAAGGAGGGCCTCGCCCGCGCGCTCGTCCGGTGCGAGGCCGACGCCTACCTCCACGGAGTACGGCGGCTGCTCGCCGCACCGGCCCCGCCCGAGCGGAACCTCCTCGCCGTGGCCGAGTGGACCGTCACCCGGGCGGCCGCCCGCCCGATACTGCGGGCCCTGCTCACCGGCGCCTGGAACGAACGACTGCCCGTGCCCCGGCCCGCCCGGCCGGGCGCCCGCCCCGCCCCCGTACCCGCCCAGCGGCGCGCCGACGAGGGGCCGCCCGCGCCCGGCGAGCTGGTCGCCGCGACCGCGGCCTGCGCCGGTGAGCAATGGGCGGCCGGCTGTGAGCTCGCCGTCCGGATCGCCCTCAGCCACGTCGTCGCGCCGCCGCCGGTGGCCGCTCAGTGCGAGGTGCCGGAGAGCTGGAGTCCGATGACGCCCGCGATGACCAGGCTGATCGAGACGATCTTGAGTGTGGAGACGACGTCCCCGAGGAAGATCATTCCGTAGATCGCCGTCCCGGCCGCGCCGATCCCCGTCCACACCGCGTAGGCCGGACCGACGTCCAGCTTGCGCAGCGCGAGGGTGAGCAGTCCGAAACTGCCCAGGGCGAAGGCCGCGAAGGCGATCGTCGGCCAGAGCCGGGTGAACCCGTGCGAGAGCTTCAGGCAGACCGCGAAACCGGTCTCCAGGAGACCGGCCACCACCACCAGCAGCCACGCCATCGTCCGTGCCTCCCACGCCTTCGGTGACCGCTTTCGTCGCACTTGGTGCGATTATGCACTTACCGGTAGCGGTCGACCGCAAACGCCGACGGGTCAGTCGCCCTCGCGTCGTTCGCGCGTCGCGAGCAGCCGCCGCAGCGAGTAGAGCCGCGCGGGGTCCGCGTGACCCTCCGCCACGAAGGCGTCGAGCGCGCAGTCCGGCTCGTCGTGGCTGCAGGCGCGCGGGCAGTTCTCCGTCCCCGGCACGAGGTCGGGGAAGGCGAGGATCACTCGGGACGGGTCGACGTGGTGCAGTCCGAAGGAGCGCACGCCGGGCGTGTCGATGACCCAGCCGCCCTGCTTGTCGTCGAGCGGCAGGGCGAGCGCCGAGGTCGTAGTGTGCCGGCCGCGGCCCGTGACCGCGTTGACCACACCCGTGGTCCGCCGCCGGTCGGGCGGTACCAGGGCGTTGACCAGCGTCGTCTTGCCGACGCCCGAGTGCCCGACGAAGGCGGTCGTGCGGCCCTGGAGGTGCTCGTGGACCCGGTCGGCGGCGACGCCGTCCACGAACTCGTCGCGGGTGGTGACCACGTACGGCACGCCGAGCGCCCCGTACATCTCCAGGAGCGCGTCCGGCGACGCCAGGTCCGACTTGGTCAGCACGAGCAGTGGGGTGAGCCCGCCGTCGTAGGCGGCGACCAGACAGCGGTCGATCAGCCGGGGGCGCGGCTCCGGGTCGGCGAGCGCGGTGACGATCGCCAGCTGGTCCGCGTTGGCGACGACCACCCGCTCGTACGGGTCGTCGTCGTCCGCGGTGCGCCGGAGCACCGAGCTGCGCTCGCCGATCCGGACGATCCGGGCCAGCGTGTCCTTCTCGCCGGTGAGGTCGCCGACGATCTGTACCCGGTCGCCGACCACGGCGGCCTTGCGGCCCAGTTCGCGCGCCTTCATCGCCGTCACGATCCGGTCCTCGACCAGACATGTCAGCCGGCCGCGGTCGACGGTGAGGACCATGCCCTCGACGGCGTCCTCGTGCTTCGGGCGGATGGACGTACGGGGACGGGTGCCCTTGCGGTTGGGCCGCTGGCGGATGTCGTCCTCGTCGGTGTGCTTGCCGTAACGCCGCATGACTCAGACCCCGAGCATTTCGGTCCACATCCCCGGGAAGTCCGGCAAGGTCTTCGCCGTCGTCGCCACGTCCTCGATCTCCACGCCCTCGACCGCGAGGCCGATGATCGCGCCCGCCGTCGCCATGCGGTGGTCGTGGTACGTGTGGAAGACGCCGCCGTGCAGGGGACGCGGGTTGATGTGCAGACCGTCCTCGGTCTCCGTCACGTCGCCGCCCAGCTCGTTGATCTCCTTGGTGAGGGCCGCGAGCCGGTCCGTCTCGTGCAGCCGCAGATGCGCGACCCCGCGCAGCGTCGAGGGGGAGTCGGCGAGCGCCGCGACCGCCGCGATGCCGGGGGTCAGCTCCCCGACCTCGCCGAGGTCCACGTCGATGCCGTGGATCCGGCCCGTACCGGTGAAGGTCAGACCGGCCTCGGTCAGCTCGCAGGAGCCGCCCATCTCGGTGAAGATCCGGCGCAGCTCGTCGCCCGGCTGGGTGGTCCGCTCCGGCCAGTCCGGCACCGTCACCCGGCCGCCGGTCACCAGCGCCGCCGCCAGGAACGGCTGCGCGTTCGACAGGTCCGGCTCGACGACCAGGTCCCGGCCGCGCAGCGCGGAGGGCGTCACCCGCCACACGTTCGGCTCGCCGCCGTGCTCCGGCTCGTCGACCTGGGCGCCGACCGCGCGCAGCATGTCGACGGTCATCCGGATGTGCGGCAGCGAGGGCAGCTTCGCGCCCACGTGCCGCACCTCGACGCCCTGGTTGAAGCGGGGCGCGGAGAGCAGCAGGGCGCTGACGAACTGGGACGAGGAGGAGGCGTCGATCTCGACCGTGCCGCCGTCCAGGCCCCCGGCGCCGTGCACGGTCATGGGCAGCGCGCCCCGGCCGTCGTCGTCGATCCGGGCGCCGAGCGCGCGCAGCGCGTCGATCACACCGTGCAGCGGACGCTCGTGGGAGCGGGGGTCGCCGTCGAAGCGGACGGCACCGTCGGCGAGGGCCGCGACGGGGGGCAGGAAACGCATGACCGTGCCCGCGTTGCCGACGTCGACCGTGGCCGGGCCGCGCAGCGGGGCCGGGATGATCCGCCAGGCCTCGCCGGTGCCGTCGGGGCCCACGCCCTCCTCGATCTTCACGCCGAGGGTACGCAGCGCCTCGGCCATCAGGAGCGTGTCGCGGGAGCGCAGCGGGCGGCGAAGCCAGCCGGGCTCGGCGGCCAGCGCGGCGAGGACCAGGCCGCGGTTGGTGACCGACTTCGATCCGGGCACGGTGACGGTCGCGTCGACGGCGCCGCGGGCATACGGGGCGGGCCAGAGGTCGGAGGACGGGTCGGGGCGCACGGAAGCTGCTGCGGTCATGGAATCACTGTACGGGTGCGTCAGAAGCCCAGGAGCCAGCGCCCGCCGCCGATCAGGGAGCAGATCGAGACGGCGTGGAAGAAGAACAGCCACACCCCCGGGTGCACGTGGGTGAGGCGCGAGAGCTGGTCCGCGTCCGAGTCGGGGGCGCCGCCGTGGCGCCGCTTCGACTGGAGCTCGAAGGTCGGCCGGACCCCGCCCAGGAGCAGGAACCACACCACCGCGTAGGCGAAGAGCGACTGGACCTCGGGGCCGGTCAGCCAGGAGACCAGGACGAAGGCCGTGCCCGTCAGGAGGACGGTGAGGACTCCGTACGCGTTGCGGACCATCACCAGCATCGCGAGCAGCAGGGCGGTCGCGATCCAGAGCAGCAGGGTCACCAGGCCCGCACCGAGCAGGGCGGCGCCGCCGAGGCCGAGCAGCGGGGCGGCGGTGTATCCGGCGGCCAGGGTGAGGACCACGCCTATGCCGGTCGGTCGGCCCCGGGTCACGGTCAGCCCGCTGGTGTCCGAGTGCAGCCGGATCGCTTCGAGGCGGCGACCGGTCGCGAGGGCGACGAGCCCGTGACCGCCCTCGTGGGCGATGGTGATCGCGTTCCGGGCGACGAGCCAGACGCGGCGGGGCACGGTGACGGCGAGGGCGGCGACCGCGGTGGCGATCACCAGCCACTCGGCCGGGGCGGCCTTGGGGCTGAAGAGGTCCATCGTTCGGGCCGCTCCTCGGGAGCTCGGGGATCGTGGCAGTGTGGCACGTATGTGCGGACGGTATGCAGCGAGTCGGCGGCCCGAGGATCTCGTCGAGACCTTCGGGATCGAGAAGTGGGAGCCGGAGGAGACTCTGGCCCCCGACTGGAACGTGGCCCCCACCAAAGAGGTCTGGGCCGTTCTGGAGCGTCCTCTGAAAGACGCCGAATCGCGGCGGCCGGTTCGCCAGCTGCGCGCGCTGAAGTGGGGCCTCGTCCCGTCCTGGGCGAAGACGCCCGAGGGCGCCGCCCGGATGATCAACGCGCGCGCGGAGACCCTGCACGAGAAGCCCTCCTTCAAACGCGCGTTCGCGGCCCGCCGCTGCATCCTCCCCGCCGACGGCTACTACGAATGGGTGACCGGCGCGGGGGAGCGGGACCTGGAGGTCGAGGGGAAGCGGAAGCGGCCGCGGAAGCAGCCGTACTTCGTGACCCCGGCGGACGGCTCGGTCTTCGCGATGGCCGGGCTCTACGAGTTCTGGCGCGACCGCACCCTGTCCGACGACCACCCCTCCGCGTGGTGGGTGACCTGCTCGGTCGTCACCACCGAGGCGGAGACGGGCCCGCTGGGCGTGGCGCCCGCCGACGGTCCCCACTCGCTCGCCGACATCCACCCCCGGATGCCGCTGATGCTGACGGAGGACCGGTGGGACGCCTGGCTCGACCCGGCGCGCACCGGCGAGGAGGAGCTGCGCGGGCTGCTCACCGCGCCGCCGGAGGGGCTGATGCGGGCCTACCCGGTCTCCACGGCGGTCAGCAACGTCCGCAACAACGGCCCCGAGCTCCTGACGGAGCTGGAGGGCCCCGAGGAGGGCACCCTCTTCTGACGTCCGAGCCTCTCCGGCCGCGGGGTCCTCCGGACCGGCGGCCGCGGGCGGCAGGATGGGGACGTGACAGAGTACGAGACCCCTTCCGCCGAGTCCGGGACGCCTTCCACCGAGTCCGGGACCGCTTCCGCCACGTCCGGGACCGTCTCCACGGAGTCCGGGTCCGGGACCGTCTCCACGGACGTCGGCGAGGCCCGCGTCACCTGGTTCGCCGGTACGGATCCGTGGGCCGTCCTCGCCCTCGGCCACGGGGCCGGCGGCGGGATCGAGGCCCGCGACCTCCAGGCCCTGGCCCGCGCGCTGCCCGCCCACGGTGTGACCACGGCCCTCGTCGAGCAGCCCTGGCGGGTCGCCGGCAAGAAGGTCGCGCCCGCCCCGAAGACCCTCGACACCGGCTGGCGCGGCCTCTGGCCGGCCCTCGCGAGGCCCGGACTGCCCGTGATCGCGGGTGGCCGCAGCGCCGGCGCCCGGGTCGCCTGCCGGACCGGCCGGGAGCTGGGCGCCCTCGCCGTCCTCGCGCTGAGCTTCCCCCTCCACCCGCCGGGCAAGCCGGAGCGCTCCCGCGCCGACGAGCTCCTCGGCACCGGCCTGCCCACCCTTGTGGTGCAGGGCGGCAACGACCCCTTCGGGCACCCCGAGGAGTTCCCGGCGGGCACGCACACCCTCGTCGAGGTGCCTTACGGCGACCACGGCTTCGCCGTCCCCAAGCGCGCGCCGCTCACCCAGGACGAGGCCCTCCGCACGCTCGTGGACGGCGTCACCGAGTGGCTCGTCACACTGCGCTGACATCCGTGCCCGTAACGGGAATGTCCGGCCGGACACCTCTGTTGTGGAGAGCGTCGGTGTGAGAGCAAGGAAGAGGGAGTCCGTCGCATGGGTTCGACCATCTGCCCCGAGCGCGCGCAGGCCGCTGACCTCGACTGGACAGTGCTGCCCGCTCCCAAGGTCGCCCCTATTCCGGCGGCGGGCGGAGCGGTTCCTCGTCTATCCTCCGAAACGAGTGGGTCCGCCTTCGGGCTCGCCGCCACGCTGGAGGAGGTGGGTCCGGTCACTGGGACCGAAACAGGGACCGACGACGGCCCCGAGGAGACGACCGCCGAGCGCAACGCGCGCTTCGAGCGGGACGCTCTCGGATTCCTCGACCAGATGTACTCCGCCGCGCTGCGCATGACGCGCAACCCCGCGGACGCGGAGGACCTGGTGCAGGAGACCTACGCCAAGGCGTACGGCTCCTTCCACCAGTTCCGCGAGGGCACGAACCTCAAGGCGTGGCTGTACCGGATCCTCACGAACACCTTCATCAACTCGTACCGCAAGAAGCAGCGTGAGCCTCAGCGCAGCGCCGCCGAGGAGATCGAGGACTGGCAGCTCGCCCGCGCCGAGTCGCACATGTCGACCGGTCTGCGCTCCGCCGAGTCGCAGGCGCTCGACCACCTGCCCGACTCCGACGTGAAGGAAGCGCTGCAGGCGATCCCCGAGGAGTTCCGCATCGCCGTCTATCTGGCGGATGTCGAGGGCTTTGCCTACAAGGAGATCGCGGACATCATGGGGACACCCATCGGTACGGTGATGTCCCGACTGCACCGGGGCCGCCGCCAGCTGCGCGGCATGCTCGAGGACTACGCCCGTGACCGCGGGCTGGTACCCGCGGGCGCCGGAGAGTCGTCGAACGATCTGAAAGGCTCGGGCTCATGAGCTGCGGAGAGCCGCACGAGACGGATTGCTCAGAGGTCCTGGATCATCTCTACGAGTTCCTCGACAAAGAGATGCCCGACAGTGACTGCACCAAGTTCGAGGTGCACTTCGAGGAGTGCTCCCCGTGCCTGGAGAAGTACGGCCTGGAGCAGGCGGTGAAGAAGCTCGTCAAGCGCTGCTGCGGCAGTGACGACGTCCCCACCGACCTGCGGTCCAAGGTCATGGGCCGGATCGACCTGATCCGCTCGGGTCACCTGGTGCCCGAGCAGGACATCACCGCGGTCGCCCCGGTTCCGCACACACCCACACCCACGGCCACTCCCGCACCGCAGGAGTAGACGGGCCGACCAGCCACCGAGGCCGCCGTGAAGTGATCGCGGCGGCCCCGCGCATATATCAGCTTGTATCACCCGATGGTGCGAATCGGCCGCAGCACGACCTCTCGGACCGCCCAACTCGCTAGCGTGACAGGTGTGATGGGCGAGAGGGTCATTCCGCGGGCAGCCGCCGTGTACATCGGCTGCGCCCTGCTCGCCGCCGTGGCCTGCGCCCTGCCCGCGGTGCGCCCCGGAGCGGCCACCCCCTGGGGCACCGTCGCGCTCCTCGCAGGCCTGTACGCGCTCTGCGAGCTGCCCGCCCGCTGCCCCCTCCTCGGCCGCGCCCTCGGCGGCTCCGTCCCCATGGGCACCGGCTCCTTCTTCCCCGTCCTGCTCGCCGCCGCGCTGCTCCTGCCGCCCGCCGCCGCCGCGCTCACCGCCCTGCCCGGCAGCCTCCTCGCCCGCGTCGAGGAACCGCCCGCCGGACCGCGCCGCGCCTGGCGGGCCGCCGCCACGGCCCTCGCCGTCTGGGCCGCCGCCCTCGCCGCCGGCGCCCTGGGCGGCTCCACCGCTCTCGGAAGCGGCCCGGACGCCCCCGACTTCCCGTACGCGCTGCTGCCCGCGGGCGCCGCCGCGCTCACCTTCTGCCTGGTCCTGACCGCCCTCGACGGCGGCATCCGGGCCACCGCCGACGGGCTCCCGGCCGGCGCCGCCTGGCGCGGACTCCTGGGGCGGGCCCTCGCCCCGCACGCCGTGCACGGCCTGGCCGGGCTGATGATGGCCGTGCTCTGGCGCAGCTCGTACGGACCGGCCGCCGCCCTCTTCGTCCTGCTGCCGATGTACATCTCCTGCTGGGTCTTCGACCAGTACCACCGCGAGCGCGCCGCCCACCAGGCCACCATCCGCGCCCTCGTCCAGGCCGTCGACATCAAGGACCGGTACACCCGCGGCCACAGCGAACGGGTCGGCCACGCCTCCGTCCTGATCGCCCGTGAGCTCGGCATGACGGAGGACCGGCTCGACGTCGTGCGGTTCGCCGGGATCCTCCACGACGTCGGGAAGCTGGGCGTGCCCACGCGCGTGCTCCGCAAGGACGGGCCGCTGACCCCGGAGGAGCGCCGGGTCATCGAGCTGCACCCGGAGTACGGACACGAGATGGTCCGCGGCATCGGCTTCCTCGGCGAGGCCCGGGGCGCGATCCTGCACCACCACGAGCGCATGGACGGCAGCGGATACCCGTACGGGCTCCACGGCGAGCAGATCCCCGAATTCGCCCGGGTGGTCGCCGTCGCCGACGCCTTCGACGCCATGACCTCCACCCGGTCCTACAGCCGGGCCCGCCCGGTCCCGACCGCCGTCGCCGAGCTGGAGCGGTGCGCGGGCAGCCACTTCGACCCCCGGATGGTCGCCGCCCTGGTCCGGGCCCTCGACCGGCACGGCTGGCAGACCGGCGTCACCGCCGACGAGACCCCCCAGACCCTCCCGCCGCTGCCGACGCCCCGGCCGACCGAGCCCCCGGCGGGCGACTCCTCACCGGGCGACTCCTCACCGGGCGCCTCCTCTCCGGGCGAATCCCCGACGCCGGCTCCCCCGGCGGGTGATTCCCCGACGGCCGACTCCCCGGTCGCTGAGGACGTGTCCCCGCCGCGCGCGCCGGACACCCCCCTGACCACCCGGCCGAAGGAGCGCGCATGAGGCCCGGCGCCCTCACCGTCGGGACCGTGAACGGCGCGGCCCTGCTGCTGAGCGTCGCCGGATTCGGTGCCACCCTCTGGTACGGCGTCGACCAGCCCGGCAACGCCCTCGCCTTCGGCACGCTCATCGCCCTCGGCGAGCTCGCCCGCTGGGGCGCCGCCCCCGGCGAGCGGGAGCCCGCACCGCTCGCCGCCGCGGGAGCCCTCGCGTACGCCCTGCTCGGAACCGACGCCGGCACCGCCACCACCCACGGCGTCCTGCAGACCGTCGCCGTCGTCGTCGCCGGCGGACTCGCCGGGATCGTCCCCCACCTGGCCAGGGGAGGCGGCCCGGACGCCGACCACCTCGCCCGCCGCGTCCTCACCGCCGCCTTCGCCGCCCTCTGCTTCCAGCCCCTCTACAACTCCGGCGCCGTCGTGGAGCACCTCGGCCAGGGACCGCCGTACGCCTTCTTCCTGCTGCTCCTGCTCGTCCTGACCGCCCTCTGCGACGCCGTGCTCGCCGCCGTCCTGCTCCGCGCCCGCACCGGATTCCCGTTCGGCCCCGTCCTCCGCGACGAGTTGCGCGCCCTCCTCGGCATCGGCTCGGCCGTCTGCGCCACGGGCGCGGTCATGGCGCTCGCCGTGGCCGCCGCCGGCCTGTGGGCACTGCCCGTGCTCGCCGTACCGCTCCTGCTCACCCAGGTCTCCTTCCGGCGGTACGCGGCCGTGCGGACCGTCAACCGGCAGGCCATCGCCTCGCTGGCCCGGGCCACCGAGATCGCCGGCTGCACCCCGCACGGCCACGCCCACCGGGTCGCCGCCCTCAGCGCGGCCGTGGGGCGCGAGCTGGGGCTCTCCGGGACCGAGCTGACCGTCCTGGAGTACGCGGCCCTCATGCACGACATCGGACAGCTCTCCCTCGTCGACCCGGTCGAGGGCGGCGCCACCGCCCTCCTTCCGGCCGAGGAGCAGCGCCGCATCGCCCTCCTCGGCGGCGAGGTCGTCCGCAGGACCGGGGTCCCCGCGGCCGTCGCCCTGGTCGTCGAGCGGCAGGCCGACCCGTACCGCGAGCAGCCGCTGCCCGCCCGGATCGTCCGGGCCGTGAACGCCTACGACGACCTCGCGGGCGACGGCGCGGGCGCCGCCCTCGAAGCCCTGGAGCGGCTCCGGCTGGGCACCGCGCGGGACTATCACCCGGACGTCGTGGAGTCCCTGGCCAGGGTCCTGGCGCGGGGTGGAGCGCCTGGGGTGACGTCGGCCGTCGCTGGGTAACCCATGGGTAATGAGCGCGCGTCCGACCGGGCATGGTTGGATGCGAACAAGAGGGTGAAAGCGACCGGCAGGCGGGAATCGTGAGGATCTTCGGGAAGGTACGGCATCGGCCCTCCGCCTCGTGGCGGCAGGCCACCGACCGCGCGTTCACGCTGATCGGCGACGGCCGGTACGAGGACGCGGGCGCGCTGCTGACGCGTGCGGCGGATCTGGAGCCCTGGCTCTCGGAGTCCTGGTTCAACCTGGCGCTGCTGCACAAGTTCCGGCACGACTGGGAGCAGGCCCGGGCCGCCGGGCTGCGCGCGGTCGCGCTGCTCGACAAGGAGACCGGCGCCCCCGACTGGTGGAACGTCGGCATCGCGGCGACCGCGCTCCAGGACTGGCCGCTGGCCCGCCGCGCCTGGCAGGCGTACGGCCTGAAGGTGCCCGGCGCCGCCGCGGGCACCGGCGAGCCCGCCGGCATGGAACTGGGCAGCGCCGCCGTCCGGCTGTCGCCCGAGGGCGAGGCCGAGGTCGTCTGGGGCCGCAGGCTGGACCCGGCCCGGATGGAGATCCTCTCCATCCCGCTGCCGTCCTCGGGGCGCCGCTGGGGCGAGGTCGTCCTCCACGACGGCGTGCCGAACGGCGAGCGCACCACCACCGCGGGACCGTCCTACCCGGTCTTCGACGAGATCGAGCTGTGGGCGCCGTCGCCGGTGCCCACCTGGGTGGTCCTCCTGGAGGCCGCCACCGAGGCCGACCGGGACGCCCTGGAGCAGCTCGCCGCCGAGGCCGGCTTCGCCGCCGAGGACTGGTCGTCCTCCGTGCGGCTGCTCTGCCGCGCCTGCTCGGAGTCGACGATGCCGAGCGCCGAGGGCGAGGGCGAGCACTCCGATCCGCACGACCACAGCGAGCCGGGGCACCCCGGGCCGCTCGGCCACCGCTCGCCCGGCGAGCTGTGGGTCCCTGAGCGGGAGTGCGGCATCGCGGCCCCGGTGGGCCTGGTGCGCGGGCTCCTCGACGGGTGGGTGGCCGACAGTCCCGACAGCCGTGAGTGGCGGGATCTGGAAGAGGTCTGCTGACGCTGCCCGTAGGCTGTACGGGATCGTTTTACACGGGTTCCGAGGAAGGCACGCGCCGGTCATGACGCAGCAGGACACTGACGAGCAGATCAACGACGGAAACGACGGCTTCGTCGTGGACACCGAGGACTGCGAGGCGCGCGAGCTCGCCTACCGCGAGCGCGGTACGGCCCGCCCGATCACCGTCGTCGGCAACCCGGTCCTCCACAAGGAGTGCAAGGACGTCACCGAGTTCGACGAGAAGCTCGCGGCGCTGATCGACGACATGTTCGCCAGCCAGAAGGCCGCCGAGGGCGTGGGCCTGGCCGCGAACCAGATCGGTGTCGACCTCAAGGTCTTCGTCTACGACTGCCCGGACGACGAGGGCGTCCGGCACACCGGCGTCGTCGTCAACCCGGTCCTGGAGGAGCTCCCGGCCGACCAGCGCCACCTGGACGAGTCCAACGAGGGCTGCCTGTCCGTGCCGACCGCCTACGCCGAGCTGGGCCGCCCCGACTACGCGGTGGTCAGCGGCCAGGACGCCCAGGGCAACCCGATCAAGGTGCGCGGCACCGGCTACTTCGCCCGCTGCCTCCAGCACGAGACGGACCACCTGTACGGCTACCTGTACATCGACCGCCTCTCCAAGCGCGACCGCAAGGACGCCCTGCGCCAGATGGAAGAGGGCACCCCGCGCTACGAGACCGTCCCGAACGCCTGAGCGTCCGCACGTACGGCGAAGGGCCCCGCACTCGACGAGTGCGGGGCCCTTGCGCGTACCGGCTAGAAGTCCTCGTCCAGGTCCACCGAGCCCTCGACGGCCACCTGGTAGGCGGACGGGCGGCGCTCGAAGAAGTTGGTCAGTTCCTGGACGCCCTGGAGCTCCATGAACGCGAAGGGGTTCTCGGAGCCGTAGACCGGGGGGAAGCCGAGGCGGACCAGGCGCTGGTCGGCGACGCACTGGAGGTACTCGCGCATGGACTCGGTGTTCATGCCGGGCAGGCCGTCGCCGCACAGGTCGCGGCCGAACTGCAGCTCCGCCTCGACGGCCTCGCGCAGCATGTCGGTGACCTGCTGCTGGAGGGCGTCGTCGAAGAGCTCCGGTTCCTCCTTGCGGACGGTGTCCACGACCTCGAAGGCGAAGTTCATGTGCATCGTCTCGTCGCGGAAGACCCAGTTGGTGCCGGTGGCCAGGCCGTGCAGCAGACCGCGGGACCGGAACCAGTACACGTACGCGAAGGCGCCGTAGAAGAACAGGCCCTCGATGCACGCCGCGAAGCAGATCAGGTTCAGCAGGAAGCGGCGGCGGTCGGCGGCCGTCTCCAGCTTCTCGATCTTCTCCACCGAGTCCATCCAGCGGAAGCAGAACTGCGCCTTCTCGCGGATGGAGGGGATCTCCTCGACCGCGTCGAACGCGGCGGCGCGGTCGTCCGGGTCGGGCAGGTAGGTGTCGAGCAGCGTCAGATAGAACTGGACGTGCACGGCCTCCTCGAACAGCTGGCGCGAGAGGTACAGGCGCGCCTCGGGGGAGTTGATGTGCTTGTACAGCGTCAGCACGAGGTTGTTCGACACGATCGAGTCGCCGGTCGCGAAGAACGCGACCAGGCGGCCGATCATGTGCTGCTCACCGGGGGTGAGCTTGGCGAGGTCGGCGACGTCCGAGTGGAGGTCGACCTCCTCCACCGTCCACGTGTTCTTGATCGCGTCGCGGTAGCGCTCGTAGAAGTCCGGGTAGCGCATCGGACGCAGGGTCAGTTCGAAGCCCGGGTCCAGGAGGTTCTTGTTCTCGATGGTGCTCATTACTGGCAGGCCTCGCAGGACTCGGGGTTCTCAAGGGAGCAGGCGAGGGCGTCCGCGTCGGAGGCCGCCTGCTGGACGGGGATCGGGACGGCGGCGGGCGCCGACGCCTGGGCGGCGCGGGCGATGCGGGTCGCCGGGCGCGAGCGCAGGTAGTACGTCGTCTTCAGCCCCTGCTTCCAGGCGTACGCGTACATCGACGACAGCTTGCCGATCGTCGGCGTCTCCATGAACAGGTTCAGGGACTGCGACTGGTCGAGGAACGGCGTGCGCGCGGCGGCCATGTCGATCAGCCCGCGCTGCGGGATCTCCCAGGCCGTCCGGTACAGCTCGCGCACCTCGGCCGGGATCCAGCTGAAGCCCGCGACCGAGCCGCTGGCGTCGCGCAGCGCGTCCCGGGTCTGGGCGTCCCACACGCCGAGCCGCTTCAGCTCGTCGACGAGGTACGAGTTGACCTGGAGGAACTCGCCCGACAGCGTCTCGCGCTTGAAGAGGTTGGAGACCTGCGGCTCGATGCACTCGTAGACGCCGGCGATCGAGGCGATCGTCGCCGTCGGCGCGATGGCCAGGAGCAGGCTGTTGCGCATGCCGACCGCGGCGATCCGCTCGCGCAGGGCCGCCCAGCGCTCGGGCCAGTTGAGCTCGACGTCGTAGTGGTCGGGGTGCAGGACACCGCGGGCCGTGCGGGTCTGCTCCCAGGCCGGGAGCGGGCCGCTGCGCTCGGCGAGGTCGGCGGAGGCCTCGTACGCCGCCAGCATGATCCGCTCGGAGATCTTCGTCGACAGGGCGCGCGCCTCCGCCGAGTCGAACGGCAGCTTCAGCTGGAAGAAGACGTCCTGGAGGCCCATGGCGCCCAGGCCGACCGGCCGCCAGCGGGCGTTGGAACGCCCGGCCTGCTCGGTCGGGTAGAAGTTGATGTCGACGACCCGGTCGAGGAAGGTGACGGCCGTGCGGACGGTCTCGTCGAGCCGCTCCCAGTCGATGTCCCCGCCGGCCACGAACGAACCGAGGTTGACCGAGCCGAGGTTGCAGACGGCGGTCTCGCCGTCGTTCGTGACCTCGATGATCTCGGTGCACAGGTTCGAGGAGTGGACGACCGTGCCGGGCTCGGCGGTCTGGTTGGCCGTCCGGTTCGAGGCGTCCTTGAAGGTCATCCAGCCGTTGCCGGTCTGGGCCAGGGTCCGCATCATCCGGCCGTACAGGTCGCGGGCCGGCATCGACTTGCGGGCCAGGCCCTTGGCCTCGGCGGCGCGGTAGGCGGCGTCGAACTCCTCGCCGTACAGGTCGACGAGCTCGGGCACGTCGGCCGGGGAGAAGAGCGACCACTCGGCGTCGGCGTTGACCCGGCGCATGAACTCGTCCGGGATCCAGTGCGCCAGGTTCAGGTTGTGCGTACGGCGCTGGTCCTCGCCCGTGTTGTCGCGGAGCTCCAGGAACTCCTCGATGTCCGCGTGCCACGTCTCCAGGTAGACGGCCGCGGCGCCCTTGCGACGGCCGCCCTGGTTCACGGCGGCGACGGAGGCGTCGAGGGTCTTGAGGAACGGGACGATGCCGTTGGAGTGGCCGTTCGTGCCGCGGATGAGGGAACCGCGGGCGCGGATGCGGGAGTACGAGAGGCCGATGCCGCCGGCGTGCTTCGAGAGGCGGGCGACCTGGTGGTAGCGGTCGTAGATGGAGTCCAGCTCGTCCTGCGGGGAGTCCAGGAGGTAGCAGGAGGACATCTGCGGGTGACGCGTACCCGAGTTGAAGAGCGTGGGGGAGGAGGGAAGGTAGTCCAGACGGCTCATCAGGCCGTACAGCGCGGCGACCTCGTCGAGCGCGCGGACGCTCTCGTCCTCGGCGAGGCCGCAGGCGACGCGGAGCATGAAGTGCTGCGGGGTCTCGATGACCTTGCGGGTGATCGGGTGGCGCAGCAGGTAGCGCGAGTAGAGGGTGCGCAGACCGAAGTAGCCGAAGCGGTCGTCGCCGGCGCCGTCGATGGTGGCGTCCAGCCGCTCGGCGTGGAGCGTGACGAAGTCGGCGGTGCGGTCGGCGATGAGGCCCTCGCGGTGGCCGACGGCGACGGAGGCCGAGAAGCAGACGGAGCCCTGGGAGGCGGCCTCGTCGGCGATGGTGATCGTCAGGAGCCGGGCGGCGAGCCGGGAGTAGGCCGGGTCCTCGGAGATCAGGCCGGCGGCCGCCTCGGTGGCCAGCTCGCGCAGTTCCGCCTCGTCCGACGTGGCGCTGCGGCCGCGGAGGGCGGCGGCGGCGACCTTGCCGGGGTCCGTGTCGGGCAGGTCGGCGGTGAGATCGGTCAGGGTCCGCAGCAGCACGGTGCCGGGTCCGTCGCTCTCGATCGCCGTGGCCGGATCGGCGGGCGCGATGGTCACGTGGGGCTCTCCCTCGCTCGGCTCTGGGCCGCGGCGGGGGGAAGGCGGGCAGGCGGGCATCCGTACGCCGGATGCGCCGCGTCCACCGGCCCACTCCGCGAGGCCCGGACGTCAGTGACACCCGGAACGGAAGGACCGGGCGGGCTGTCGGCAGGTCCTCGGACTCGCCTCGTACGTGCACCTGGGTGCGAACACATGGGTACGAAGCACACCGTTGCGGGACAGTTCCGGATTCGCGCCGGATTTCCCTGCGTCGACAGCGAGGATGAGCATACATGTGGGGGGCTCCACTCGCGGAACCCCCCACATGTTGTGTCGCCTTGGCTCGTCTCCGGGTCTCAGAACTCCATGGAGTAGGTCCGCAGCCGGTGGCCCGGAACGGGCTCCCAGTCCCGCTCCGGGGTGCGGACGAAGCCCATGCGCTCGTAGATCCGGTGCGCCGAGACCATCTTCGCGTCCGTGGAGAGCACGAGCCGCGCGCACTCCGGCACGGCCCGCGCGCGGTCCGCACAGGCCCGTACGAGGGCCTCGCCGACCCCCCTGCCGCGGGCCCCGCGGGAGACCACGAGCATCCGGAACTCGGCCTCGCCGGTGACGGCGATGTCCGCCCACGGGGTCGAGCCGGGGGCGAAGGTGACCCCGCCGATGATCCGCTCGTCCGCGTCGACGGCCACGAGCACCTCGGCCTCGCGCGCCCGGCGCGCCGTGTCCTTCAGCACGTCCAGATAGAAGTCGTCCGCCCCGTACAGCAGCAGTCCGTCGTCCAGGTAGGTCTGCCCGGTGAGTTCCCCGAGCTCCTCGTACTCCTCGGGCCGTACCGCCCTGATCGTGAAGTCCATGACGCAAGTCTGCCCCGGGGGCACGCGAAGGGGCCCGGGATTTCCTGGCGGAGATCCCGGGCCCCTGCGTCGTATCGCGAGGTCAGTGCAGTCCGGCGCCGACCTTCGCGTCCTGCGTCGGGTCCGTGTCCGGCTTCGCCTTGCGGACCGGCGCGTCGCCCGCGTCGGCCGTGTAGTCCGACGGGGACGTCTCGTCGATGCCGTCGGGGGCCTTCAGGGCCTTGAGGACGAAGGTCAGGACGACCGTGACGACGACGTTGAGGACGAAGGCGGTGAGGCCGATGTAGCCGATCTCGCCGATGCCCGGGATCTCGGCGGAGGAGCCGCCGAAGTGTTTCTGCGTCGGGCTGGCCACGCCGTACGCGGCGGCGGTGCCGTAGACCATGCCCACGGCCCAGCCGCCGAGCAGCGCCCAGCGGTGGAACCAGCGGGTGAAGAGGCCGCCGACCAGCGCCGGGAAGGTCTGGAGGATCCAGATGCCACCGAGCAGCTGGAAGTTGATCGCGACCGTCTTGTCCATGGTGAGGACGAAGGCCAGCGCGCCGACCTTGACCAGGAGGGAGACGATCTTGGAGACCTTGGTCTCCTGCGCCGGGGTCGCGTCCTTCTTGATGAAGTCCTTGTAGATGTTCCTCGTGAAGAGGTTGGCCGCGGCGATCGACATGATCGCGGCCGGGACGAGCGCGCCGATGCCGATCGCGGCGAAGGCGACGCCCGCGAACCAGTCCGGGAACATGGTCTCGAACAGCTGCGGGATGGCGAGCTGGCCGTTCTTGACCTGGATCCCGGCGGCGATCGCCATGAAGCCGAGCAGCGCGAGCAGGCCCAGCATCAGCGAGTACAGCGGCAGGATCGTGGTGTTGCGGCGGATGACCTCACGGCTCCGGGACGACAGCGTCGCCGTGATGGAGTGCGGGTACATGAAGAGCGCGAGCGCCGAGCCGAGCGCCAGCGTCGCGTACGTCCACTGCCCGGCCTCGCCGGGGACGAGCGTGCCGCGCGGCTTGTCGGTCGCCGGGTTGATCTGCGAGTAGGCCTCGCCGGCCTTGGCGAAGATCTCGTCGAAGCCGCCGAGCTTGATCGGGATGTAGATGATCGCCACGGCGATGACGATGTAGATCAGGGTGTCCTTGACGAAGGCGATGAGCGCGGGCGCGCGCAGCCCCGAGGAGTAGGTGTACGCCGCGAGGACGCCGAAGGCGATGAGCAGCGGCAGGTCCTTGATGAACCAGTGGGTGTTCTCGCCGCCGCCGACGCCCATGACGTCCAGGACGGCCTGGATGCCGACGAGCTGGAGCGCGATGTACGGCATGGTCGCGAGGATGCCGGTGACCGCGACGGCCAGCGAGAGGCCCTTGGAGCCGAAGCGGCCGCGCACGAAGTCGGAGGTGGTGACGTATCCGTGCTTGTGCGAGACCGACCAGAGGCGCGGCAGGAAGGTGAAGATCAGCGGGTACACCAGGATCGTGTACGGGACGGCGAAGAAGCCGGCCGCGCCCGCCGCGTAGATGGCCGCGGGGACCGCGACGAAGGTGTAGGCCGTGTAGAGGTCGCCGCCGAGCAGGAACCAGGTCACCCAGGTGCCGAACGACCGGCCGCCCAGGCCCCATTCGTCGAGGCTGTTCTCGTTCTCGGCCTTGCGCCAGCGCGAGGCCAGGAAGCCCATGACCGTGACGGCCAGGAAGAAGAAGATGAACACGGCGAGCGCCACGCCGTTCACGCCGTCCTTCATCGCGCGTCACCTCCCTTGCGGGCACGCTGGTCCAGGTGCCACAGCTTGTACGCGACCATGGTGAGAGCGGTGGAGATCAGTACCCAGAGCATCTGGTACCAGTAGAAGAACGGGATGCCCGCGAAGAGCGGTTCGGCCTTCGCGTACGAGCTCACCCAGAGCATCGCCACGAACGGCGCGAACAGACAGAGCGCGATCACCACCCGCAGCGGGGTGATGGTGGGTTGTTGTTTCCCTTGTGCCGTTTCCGGTGCTTCTGCCGCCTCTGACATGGCGATTTCCGTCCCCTCGCTGATCACCTCGGTAATGCTGGGGAAATCTAGGGGACGGTCACGCTCCACGGAACCCCTGTCCGCATAACGGATGTGAATCCCCCGGGAACGCGAAAACGAGGGCGGCCGCCGGGACTTCGGCGACCCCCTCGTCGGACGTGCGGATCCGGTCAGTCGGTGGGCCGCTTGAGGCGGGCCACGAACTTGTAGCGGTCGCCGCGGTAGACGGACCGCACCCACTCGACCGGCTCGCCCTGGGCGTCCAGGGAGTGGCGGGAGAGCATCAGCATCGGCAGGCCCACGTCCGTACCGAGCAGACCGGCCTCGCGCGGGGTGGCGAGGGAGGTCTCGATGGTCTCCTCGGCCTCGGCGAGACGGACGTCGTAGACCTCGGCCAGCGCCGTGTACAGCGAGGTGTACTTCACCAGCGAACGGCGCAGCGCGGGGAAGCGCTTGGCCGAAAGGTGGGTGGTCTCGATCGCCATCGGCTCGCCGCTCGCCAGGCGCAGTCGCTCGATGCGCAGGACCCGGCCGCCGGCCGAGATGTCGAGCAGTCCGGCGAGCGTGTCGTCGGCGGTGACGTACCCGATGTCGAGGAGCTGCGAGGTGGGCTCCAGGCCCTGGGCGCGCATGTCCTCCGTGTACGAGGTGAGCTGCAGGGCCTGCGAGACCTTGGGCTTGGCCACGAAGGTGCCCTTGCCCTGGATGCGCTCGAGCCGGCCCTCGACGACCAGCTCCTGGAGCGCCTGGCGCACGGTGGTGCGCGAGGTGTCGAACTCGGCGGCGAGTGTCCGCTCCGGCGGGACCGGTGTGCCGGGCGGCAGGGTCTCCGTCATGTCGAGCAGGTGCCGCTTCAGTCGGTAGTACTTGGGCACGCGAGCGGTGCGGGTGGCGACCCCGCCCTCCGGTTCCGTGCTGCCCGCGTCCCTGGCCATGGCCTGCCTTCCCGACTCCTGTGCTGCTGCCGTCACCGGCTCCTCCGTCTGTAGCGGCTCACATGGTGGCACGGACCGGTCACGGGTCGTCGCCCTACCTCAGGTGTCGGTCCGATAACGGACGCGACTGCCCTTCTTATACACCCTTGACACCCCTAAAGGTCTAGGCCAAGCTCCGGGTACTGGTCTAAACCATTAAAGACCAGGTCCCAGCCCCACGAGCACTACCTGACGTATGTCTTCGCGCGGTGGGCAGGGGTTGCAGGCATCCCTGAGGAGGGTGGCGTGAAGCGCAAGCTCATCGCGGCGATCGGCGTCGCGGGCATGATGGTCTCTATCGCTGCATGTGGTTCGGACAGCGACACGGGCAAGGACGGCGCCAAGCCGTCTGCCGGCGGCGACAAGAGCCTGACCGTCTGGGTCATGGACGGGTCCGCTCCGGACGCGTGGATGGCCGAGGTGAACAAGGCGTTCGAGGCCAAGCACCCGGGCGTCAAGGTCAAGGTCGAGAAGCAGGTCTGGAACGGCATCCAGGAGAAGGTCACCACCGCCCTCTCCGAGGACACCCCGCCGGACGTCCTGGAGCTCGGCAACACCCAGACCGCCGGTTACGCGGTCACCGGCGGCCTCGCCGACCTGTCCGACGACAAGGCCAAGCTCGGCTACGACGCCTGGAACAAGGGCATGGTCGCCTCCAACGAGCTGGACGGCAAGCTCTACTCCGCCCCGTGGTACGCCGCGAGCCGCGTCGTCATCTACGACAAGGCCGCCTACAAGAAGGCCGGCGTCACCCCGCCGAAGACCCGCGCCGAGTGGATCGCGGGCCTGAAGAAGCTCAAGGCCGCCGACCCGAAGTCGCAGGCGATCTACCTGCCGGGTCAGTCCTGGTACGTCCTCGCCGGCCTCGTCTGGGACGAGGGCAGCGACCTCGCGGTCAAGGACGGCGACAAGTGGAAGGGCAACCTGTCCTCCCCCGAGGCCGTCGCCGCCGTGAACTTCTACAAGGAGCTGGCGTCCTACTCCACCGCTCCGAAGGACAAGGACGAGGCGACCCCGCAGCAGTCCACCGACGTCGTCCCCAAGGGCGGCGTGGCGTCCTGGATCGGACTCGGCTGGGAGGCCGGCGGCGCGATCGACGCCATGAAGAAGGCCGGCAAGACCGCCGACTTCGGCTACTTCCCGATCCCGGGCAAGACCGCTGACAAGCCCGGCTCCGTCTTCCTCGGCGGCTCGAACCTCGCCATCGCCGAGCGCTCCCAGAACAAGGAGCTCGCGAAGGAGTGGCTGGCCCTCGCCGCCGGCAAGGAGCACATGACCACCTACGCGAAGGCCACCGAGGGCGGGCTGCTCCCGAACCAGGACGGCGCGCAGTTCAAGCCGGCCGCCGGCTCCTTCGCCGAGGCCATGGCCGCCTCCTCCGTCTCCGGCAAGGTCACCCCGGTGACCCCGGGCTGGGCGAACGTCGAGACCGCCCCGAACCCGATCAAGGACTTCATGACGAAGGTCCTGAAGGGCGAGGACGCCAAGGCGGCCGGCGAGGCGGCCGACAAGGTCATCAACGAGCGCATCAACCAGCAGTAATCCGTAGCCAGGTGGTGCGGCCGGTGTCGCACCGGCCGCACCACCGGCGCTTGCAGTGACGCTTTGCAGTGATGCATCGCATGCAGTGATCAGCGGCCCGCTCCCCCGGGCCGCGCCCCGGTGGGCGCGGGAGCCCCAGAACCGCGAGGAATAAGACCATGACCGTGGACTCCCAGGGGACGGCCAGCGCCGCTCCTCAGGACGCGCCCGGGAGGGCGGCAGGGAAGTCTCAGACTCCGCCATCCCCTTCCGGCTCGAACGAAGTCCTTCAGCCCTCGCGCGGCAGACGCTCGCTGCCGAGCGGGCTGCTGCCCTATCTGCTCGTCGCGCCCGCCCTGCTGTCCATGGCGGTGCTCCTGCTCTACCCGCTGATCCGCAATGTGATGCTCTCCTTCCAGCAGCTCAACCGGAAGGAATTCATCACCCGCGAGACGGTCTGGATCGGCTTCGACAACTACACGGACCTGCTGAGCGACTCGCAGTTCTGGACGGTCGTCGTCCGAAGCATCGTCTTCACCGCCGTCAACGTCGCCCTGATCATGGCCATCGGCACGGGCGTCGGCCTGCTGCTGAACCGCCTCGGCAAGAAGATGCGCCTGGTCCTCTCGCTGTCCCTGATGCTCGCCTGGGCCATGCCGATCATCGCCTCCGTCACCGTCTTCCGCTGGCTCTTCGACGAGCAGTTCGGTGTCGTCAACTGGCTGATGCGCACGCTCGGCTTCTCGGGCTACGAGCAGCACAACTGGTTCGAGACGGGCTTCTCCACCCTCGTCATCATCCTGATCCTGCTGGTCTGGGGCTCCGTCCCCTTCGTCGCCCTCAACATGTACGCCGCCCTGACCACGGTCGGGACCGAGCTGTACGAGGCCGCCAAGATGGACGGCGCGAGCGGCTGGCGCACCTTCTGGTCCGTGGTCTTCCCGAACCTCAAGTCCTTCTTCATGATCACGACGTTCCTGGAGATCATCTGGATCTTCAAGGCGTTCGCCCAGGTCTACGCCATGAACCAGGGCGGTCCCGACCGAGGCTCCGAGACGCTCCCCGTCTTCGCCTACATCGAGGGCGTCGGTCAGTTCCACTACGGCGTCGCCGCCGCCATCTCCGTCCTGACGATCGTGATGCTCATCGCGGTCATGTCCTTCTACTTCCGCCTGATCCTGAAGCAGGAGGAGGAGCTGTGAGCACCACCACTGAGACTCCGCAGAAGCTGCGCACCAGGAAGCCGCTGACGGCCGGCGTCATCGCCAAGAACCTCACCGCCCTCGTCCTCGCCGTGGTGTTCGTCTTCCCCGTCTACTGGATGTTCTCGTCCTCGCTGAAGCCGCAGCACGAGATCATGACGAAGGACCCCGTCTTCGTCTTCACGCCGACGTTCGACAACTACACGACCGCGACGGGCGTCGACCTGTTCTGGACGTACGTCCAGAACAGCCTCTTCGTCACCCTCGGCGCCGTGCTCCTCGCCCTCCTCGTGGCCCTGGCCGCGAGCTTCGCGATCGCCCGCATGAAGTTCAAGGGCCGCAAGGGCATCGTCCTCGTCGTGATGCTGGCCCAGATGGCGCCCTGGGAGGTCATGGTCATCGCGATGTACATGATCTCCCGTGAGAACGACATGCTGAACAGCATCCCGATGCTCACGCTGATCTACTTCGTGATGGTCCTCCCCTTCACCATCTGGACCCTGCGCGGCTTCATCGCCGCCGTCCCGGTGGAGCTGGAGGAGGCCGCCCAGATCGACGGCTGCACCCGCGGCCAGGCCTTCCGCAAGGTGATCTTCCCGCTGCTCGCCCCCGGCCTCATGTCGACCTCGCTCTTCGGCTTCATCACCGCCTGGAACGAGTTCGCCATGGTCCTCATGCTGAACAAGGACCGGGAATCCCAGACCCTGACGCGCTGGCTCACCGAGTTCCAGACCGCGTTCGGCAGCGACTGGGGCGCCACCATGGCCGCCTCCACGCTCTTCGCCCTCCCCGTGCTCATCGTGTTCCTCTTCCTCCAGCGCAAGGCCGTCGGCGGCATGACCGCCGGCGCGGTGAAGGGATAACGGCTCCCCATGACCACTCTCGTACACGCCTCGGACACGCTGACCCGTGACGCGCTCACGGTGCTCCAGCCCGGCTTCGTCGGCACCACCGCCCCCGACTGGCTGCGCCGCCACATCGGCGAGGGCCTGTCCTCGGTCGGCCTCTTCGGCCGCAACATCGTCAGCCCCGAACAGCTCGCCGCGCTCACCGCGCAGCTGCGCGCCGAGCGGGACGACGTGCTCGTCGCCATCGACGAGGAGGGCGGGGACGTCACCCGCCTGGAGGTCAAGCAGGGCTCGTCCTTCCCCGGCAGCTACGCCCTGGGCAGCGTCGACGACGTCGAGCTCACCCGGGCCGTCGCCCGCGAGCTCGGCCGCCGCCTCGCCCAGTGCGGTGTCGACCTCAACTGGGCGCCCTCGGCGGACGTCAACTCCAACGCCGAGAACCCGGTCATCGGCGTCCGGTCCTTCGGGCCGGACCCGGACCTGGTCGCCCGGCACACCGTGGCGTACGTCGACGGCCTCCAGGGCGTCGGGGTCGCGGCCTGCACGAAGCACTTCCCGGGACACGGCGACACCAACGTCGACTCGCACGACGCGCTGCCCCGGATCGATGTGGACCTCGCCACACTGCACGCCCGTGAGCTGGTACCTTTCCGCGCCGCCATCGCCGCGGGTACCAAAGCGGTCATGAGCGCGCATATTCTTCTCTCCGCGCTCGACCCGCACCGTCCGGCCACCCTGAGCCCGCAGATCCTCACCGGTCTGCTGCGTCAGGAGCTGGGCTTCGAGGGGCTGATCGTCACCGACGGCATGGAGATGCAGGCCGTCGCGGCGACGTACGGCATCGAGCGCGGATCCGTCCTCGCGATCGCCGCGGGCGCCGACGCCATCTGTGTCGGCGGCGGGCTGTGCGACGAGGACACCGTACTGCGACTGCGCGACGCGCTGGTCGACGCGGTACGGACCGGTGAACTGCCCGAGGAACGGCTGGCCGACGCCGCGGCGCGCGTGCGCGCCCTGGCGGCCTGGACCCAGTCGCACCGGGCCAGGGGGGCTGAGTCGGTGTCGGGCGCGGCAGTGCAGGAGGGGACCGCGCCCGGCGCCGACATCGGACTCGTCGCCGCCCGTCGGGCCCTGAAGGTGACCCGCGGGGAGCAGCCGTACACCCCGGTGAGCAGCGCTCCCTACGTGGCCTCCTTCACCCCGGTCGCGAACTTCGCGGTCGGTGACGAGACGCCCTGGGGCATCGCGGCGGAGCTGGAGCGCCTGCTGCCCGGCACGGAGACCGGCTCGTACGCCGAGGCCTCCGTGGACGCGATCCTCGGTGCCGCGGGGGAGCGCCGGATCGTCGCGGTCGTCCGTGACGCCCACCGCCACCCGTGGATGACCGAGGCCCTGGACGGCCTTCTCGCGGCCCGTCCCGACACCGTCGTCGTCGAGATGGGCCTCAACGAGGCGGAGCCCCGCGGGGCCCTGCACATCGCCACGCACGGCGCGGCCCGCGTCTGCGGCCGCGCGGCCGCCGAGGCCGTGGTCGGCACCGGCGCCTGAGCGCCACCCGCACGCGTCTGTACGCGAAGGGGCCCGGCACCTGATCCAGGTGCCGGGCCTTCGTCGTGCCCCTGGGAGTATCGGGACCCTTCTGGATGCCTGCTTCTAGATGCCCTGCCAGGCGGGCTTGTTCGCGAAGGTGTGGCGGAAGTAGTCCGCGAGCTTCAGCTTGGAGGCCGCGGCCTCGTCCACGACGATCGTGGCGTGCGGGTGCAGCTGGAGCGCGGAGGCCGGCACGAGCGCGGCGACCGGGCCCTCGACGGTCTGCGCCACGGCCTCGGCCTTGCCCTCGCCGGTGGCGAGCAGCACCAGGTGACGGGCCTCCAGGATGGTGCCGATGCCCTGGGTGATGACGTGGTGCGGCACCTGCTCGATGTCGTCGTCGAAGAAGCGGGCGTTGTCCACGCGGGTCTGCTCGGTGAGCGTCTTGATCCGCGTGCGCGAGGCGAGCGAGGAGCACGGCTCGTTGAAGCCGATGTGCCCGTCGGTGCCGATGCCCAGGATCTGCAGGTCCACGCCGCCGGCCTCGGCCAGCGCCTTGTCGTACGCCTCGCACGCCGCCTGGACGTCCTCGGCGGAGCCGTCGGGGCCCATGAAGGCCTCCTGGGAGAGCCCGAGCGGCTCGACGACCTGGCGGAGCACGGTGGAGCGGTACGACTCGGGGTGCCCGGCCGGCAGTCCCACGTACTCGTCGAGCTGGGCGATCCGGGCCCGGGAGGCGTCCACGGAGCCGGCCGCGACCTGGGCGGTCAGGGCGTCGTAGATGGGGATCGGAGTCGAACCCGTGGCCACGCCGAGCAGCGCGTCGGGCTTGCGGCGCAGGAGGCCGGCGATGCCGTCCGCGATGAGCTCGCCGCCCGCCTTGGCGTCCTTGACGATGACAACTTCCACGCTGTGCCTGCCGATCTGGTGGAGGGGCTGGGGAGGGGTCATGTGGTATAGACCAATCAAAGCCAAATCTAGCAGAGGGAAGGCCGTCTCCTCATGCCGTTCCGACGTGCGGACGGCGCCGCCACCATCGTCTGCCGCCCCCGTCCCTCCAGCCACTTGAACCCCACTGGCGCCCTCCTGGGCCGGCTCAGGTCAGCGAGCCGCCCGTGGCGTCCATCCAGTGGCCCGTCACCCAGCGCCCGTCCTCGGAGGCCAGGAAGGCCACCACGTCGGCTATGTCCGCCGGGGTGCCGACCCTGCCGAGCGCCGACAGCCCGGCCGCCCCCGCCCAGGCCTGCTCGTCGCCCCGCAGCCAGTCGGCGTTGATGTCCGTGTCCACGACCCCCGGCGCCACCGAGTTGACCGTGATCCCGCGCGGCCCGAGGACCTTCGACAGGTCCCGGGTGAACACGTCGAGCGCGGCCTTCGACATCGAGTACGCGATCAGGTCCGGCATGACCGCCGTCTTCGTCAGGCCGGTCGAGACGTTGATGATCCGGCCGCCGTCCCGGATCCGCTCGGCGCCCAGCTGAGCGAGGAAGAACGGCGCTTTGGCGTTGATCCCGAAGATCCGGTCGTACTCCTCCTCGCCGAGCGTCGCGAACGGCGTCGTCGCCGTGATCCCCGCGTTGTTCACCAGGATGTCCAGCCCGCCGTCGCCGCCGACGGCCGCGTCGAACGCCTCCCACAGGGCGGCCGCGTCCCCCGGAACCCCCAGCTCCTGGCCGATCGCGAAGGCCTCGCCGCCCGCGGACTCGATCGCCGCGACCGTCTCCTTCGCCGCCGTCTCGTTGCTCCCGTAGTGCACCGCGACCCGCGCGCCCTCGCGGCCGAGCCGCTCCGCGACCCCGCGTCCGATGCCCCGGCTGCCGCCCGTGACCAGTGCCGTCTTGCCTGCGAGCACGCCCATGGCGACGCCCCCTGTTTGTGTAGTGGTCGTTACGAAAAGACCGTACCCCAGTTTTGCTAGCGCGCGCTATAGAATTCACTCCATGGTGACGAGACAGCGCGGCCGCCCCCGCTCCTTCGACCGGCTCACGGCCCTGGAGCAGGCCACGATGGCCTTCTGGGAGCACGGCTACGAGACGACCTCCGTCGCCGACCTCACCCGCGTCATGGGCATCAGCGCGCCCAGCCTCTACTCGGCCTTCGGCGACAAGCGGACGCTCTTCGAGGAGGTCGTCGAGACGTACGCCGGCTCGTACGGGTCGTACGGCAACCGCGCCTTCACCGAGGAGCCGACGGCCCGCGCCGCCATCGGACGCCTCCTGCGCGAGTCGGCGGAGCTCTACACGGAGCCGGGTCATCCGCGCGGCTGCCTGATGATCTCCGCCGCGGTCAACTGCTCGACCCCCGAGGTCGAGGAGGCCCTGCGGGCGCGCCGGGAGGCCAACCTCACCTCCTTCGAGGACCGGATCCGCCGGGGCATCGAGGCGGGGGAGCTCCCGCCCGGCACCGACGCCCGCGCACTCGCCCGCTTCAGCGGCGCCGTGCTCCAGGGCATGTCCCAGCAGGCCCGCGACGGGGCGACGCGCGAGGATCTCGCGGCGGTGGCGGAGTGGGCGATGAGCTCCTGGCCGGCGGCGACCCCGGGGCAGGACGCGGCGGAGGCTCCGGAGCGAGCCCACGCGCAGGCCCGGGAAAAGGCCCCGGAAACACCCGCGGGCCGCGGCGCCTGACGGGACCCTCAACCCGTCCGGCACCGCAGCCCGGAGTTGCTCGGCCGGGGGTGTGCGGTCCCTCGGCCGTGTGGGAGGTCTCGACGCAGTCAGGGCAGAGAGCGTCGGGTACCTCGTTCCACCCTCCTGTGCGGGGAGGATGGAGGCTTGTTGCATTCATTGTGGACTAGACCATTCTTGTCTGTCCATCCACAGGAACGCGGCTGTTCCCGGCCCATCCTCCAACACGGACGCCCGGAGATCCAGGTTCACCGCCCCTGCAATTCCGCAGGTACCCTCGCACCGTGCCCTCCATGAACGACCTCGTGCGCCAGCACACCGCCCTGAGCGACTCCGACCTCGAGTGGCTCCACCTGCTGGTGTCGGAGTGGCAGCTGCTCTCCGACCTCTCCTTCGCCGACCTCGTCCTGTGGGTTCCGACCCTCGACGGCACGCGATACGTCTCCGTCGCGCAGATGCGGCCCAACACCGGCCCCACCTCCTACCAGGACGACATGGTCGGCCACCTGGTGCCGCGCGGCCGCCGCCCCCTGCTCGACGCCGCCCTCGACGAGGGCCGGATCGTCCGCGAGGGTGACCCCGAGTGGCGGGAGGAGGTCCCGGTGCGGGTCGAGTCCATCCCGGTACGCCGCGAGGGCCGGGTCCTCGGCGTCATCGCCCGCAACACCAACCTGCTCACCGTCCGCACGCCCTCCCGGCTGGAGCTCACCTACCTCCAGTCAGCCTCCGACCTCGCCCAGATGATCGCCGCCGGATCGTTTCCCTTCCCCGGCGAGCAGGTCGACATGGACTCCTCGCCCCGGGCCGGCGACGGCCTCGTCCGCCTGGACGCGGACGGCATCGTCCAGTACGCCTCGCCCAACGCCCTCTCCGCGTACCACCGGCTCGGGCTCGCCGCCGACCTCGTCGGCCAGCACCTCGGCCAGATCACCGCGGAGTTCGCCCCCTCCCGCGGCCCGGTGGACGAGGCCCTGGTCAAGCTGGCCTCCGGCTACGCGCCGCGCGAGTTCGAGGTCGAGGGCAACGGCGGAGTGATCCAGCTGCGGGCGATCCCGCTCAAGCCCAAGGGCACCCGGATCGGTTCGCTCGTCCTCCTCCGTGACGTCACCGAACTGCGCCGCCGCGAGCGCGAGTTGATCACCAAGGACGCCACCATCCGGGAGATCCACCACCGGGTGAAGAACAACCTCCAGACGGTGGCCGCCCTGTTGCGCCTCCAGGCCCGGCGGATGGACTCCGACCAGGGCCGCGAGGCGCTCAACGAGGCCGTGCGGCGCGTCGGTTCGATCGCGATCGTCCATGAGACGCTGTCCCAGAACCTGGACGAGCGCGTCGAGTTCGACGAGATCGCCGACCGGGTCATCGCGATGGTCGCCGAGATCTCCCCGGGCAAGGTCACCTGCCGACGCAACGGCCGCTTCGGCATTCTCGACGCCGAGGTCGCGACCCCGCTCTCCATGGTCCTCACGGAGATCCTCCAGAACGCCCTGGAACACGCCTTCGCGCAGGGTGAGCAGGGCACGGTCGAGGTCACCGCCGTGCGCGGCGAGCCCCGCGTCGACGCCCGCCTCCTGATCACGGTCCAGGACGACGGCCGCGGACTGCCCGAGGGCTTCGATCCGCAGCGGGCCGGCAACCTCGGTCTCCAGATCGTACGGACGCTGGTGGAGGGGGAGTTGGGCGGAACGTTCGACATGGTCCCCGGTGCCGAGCGCGGCACGAAGGTGATCCTCGACATCCCCGTACAGCCGCAGAAGTGATTCCGGGCGAGGGGCTCTCCTGACATACAGCAGCGAGCCCCGGACCGAGAAGAACGGTCCGGGGCTCGAATGCTGTGGGTTACTGCTGCGCGCTGCGACTCGAGGGCGGTGATTGCATACGCGATGTATGCGCCGCTGGCCTCAGGCTTCGGTGGGGCGTCAGGCGCTGGCGTTACGCGCCCGGTTGCGAGCGGCACGGCGCTTCATCGCGCGGCGCTCGTCCTCGCTGAGGCCACCCCAGACGCCGGAGTCCTGGCCGGACTCGAGCGCCCACTGCAGGCACTGCTCCATGACGGGGCAGCGGCGGCAGACGGCCTTGGCTTCCTCGATCTGCAGCAGCGCAGGACCGGTGTTGCCGATGGGGAAGAAAAGCTCCGGGTCTTCCTCACGACAAACGGCGTTGTGACGCCAGTCCATGGCTGCTACCTCTCTCAGTGTTACGTGCGAGTTGCTTGTGAATGTGAACGCTTTCACGAATCCCCCCGCAAGGGAAGGGCCGACTGCCAGGTGAACTGGTGTGGTCCGTGTGCTTGGGGAGGGGTTCTGACTCTCAGTGGAGGCCGGTCTTGCGGGCCGTCCCGATCGCCAAGAAGAGACTCCCAAACCCCAGCAACGGATACAACCCCTTCCGGAAAGTTTTTTTTGATTCCTCGGTGTCGGCTAGGTCACAGCCGTACTTCTAAGGGGTGGATGCGCGCCTAAACGTTCGAGTGAAAGGACTTTGGGCCCTTCCACTCACACAATCACACGCAGTGCACGGCGTACGCCTGTGAACGTCACGCTCGTACGCAGTCCCAGGTGGTCTCCGTCCATCTGCAGGGGGAGGGGGACCTTCGAATGCAAGGTGAAGTCGGTCAGGTCGTGCAGAGTCACAGCGTGCTTGCCCCGCGGGCCCCGCTCGGGGGTCGAGGTGAGCAGCTGAGTGGCGTAACGGGCCACGGCCGGGGTGGAGAGACGGCTCAGTCCGAGCACGTCGAGAGCGGTCTCGAAGGACGCCTCCGGGGACGCGTACACCGGGCGATTGCCCAGGTAGGTCCAGGGGGAGGTGTTGCAGATTATGGAGAGGACGAGGTCCTCGACCGGCTCGGCGCCGGGGCGCTCCAGGGTGATCGTGCCGTGCCGCCGGTGCGGCTCGTCCAGGAACTGGCGGAACACCTGGCGGAGATAGAGGGCGTGCGTGGACCGCTTTCCGCGTTCCCTCTGCTGTTCGACCCGGCCGATGACACTCGCGTCGAATCCGAGGCCGGCGCAGAAGGTGAACCAGCGCGAGGGCACCGCCTCGTCCTCGGTGCCCGGCGTCCCGGCCGCCAGCCCGAGGCTCACTGTGCGTGCTCGCCGTTCACGCAAAGCGTCGAGCAGGGCGCCGGTCGCCTCCACGGCGTCGTTCGGCAGTCCGAGGGCCCGGGCGAAGACATTGGTCGAGCCGCCGGGGACGACCGCGAGGCCCGGAAGCCGGTCCGGGTCGGGCCCGCCGTGCAGCAGTCCGTTGACGACCTCGTTGACCGTGCCGTCCCCGCCGAGGGCCACGACGAGGTCGATGTTGCCCGAGTCGGCGGCCCGCCGTCCCAGGTCGCGCGCGTGCCCGCGGTACTCGGTGGTGACCGCCTCCAGCTTCATCTCGCTCGCCAGGGCGTGGATGAGCACATCGCGGGTGCGGGCACTGGTGGTGGTGGCTGCCGGATTGACCACGAGAAGTGCGCGCATGAGCGCCAGGGTACCTACCCGGCGGTACCGGGCCCAGTCCAGGCCCACCCGTCGGACACCCCGCGGGGGCTCCGGACGGGGACCCCGGCCGGCTTCCGGGCGGCCCGGTTACCCTGCCCTGTATGAGCAGCAGCAGTACGGAGCAGACCTCCCGCCCCAACCGTCTCGCCGCAGCGGCGGCCGTGACCGGCATCGAGGCCCTCGGGCTCCTCGCCGGCGGCGTGTACATGCTGGTGAAGGCCCTGACGGACGGGACCGGCGACCTCACCGGAGCCGTGACCGGCGCGGTGACGCTCGTCGCACTCGGTCTGATCCCGCTCGCCGCCGCCCGCGGCCTGTGGCTGCGCCGCTCCTGGAGCCGGGGCCCGGCCGTCATCACCCAGATCCTGGCCCTGCCGGTCGCCTGGCAGATGCTCCAGGCGAACAGCGCGATGATCCCGGCCGGCATCGTCCTCGGCGTCCTCGCCGTCAGCGGGCTCGTCCTCCTGGTGAACCCGGCCACGACCGAGGCGCTCGGCATCCGGCGCCCCGGTCAGGACACTCCGTAACGGTCCTCCTACTCCTCCACGAGGAGCTTCTCCCGCAGCTGCGCCAGGGTCCGGGCCAGCAGCCGGGAGACGTGCATCTGAGAGATGCCGACCTCCTGCGCGATCTGCGACTGGGTCATGTTCCCGAAGAAGCGCAGCAGCAGGATCCGCTTCTCCCGGGGCGGCAGGTCCTCCAGGAGTGGCTTGAGCGACTCGCGGTACTCGACCCCCTCCAGGGCCTCGTCCTCCGCGCCCAGCGTGTCCGCCACGGCCGGCGACTCGTCGTCCGTGTCCGGGACGTCCAGGGAGAGTGTCGAGTAGGCGTTCGCCGACTCCAGCCCCTCCAGGACCTCCTCCTCCGAGATCCCGAGCCGCTCGGCGAGCTCGTGCACGGTCGGAGAGCGGCCGTGCTGCTGGGAGAGCTCCGCCGTCGCCGTGGTCAGCGAGAGCCGCAGCTCCTGCAGACGGCGCGGCACGCGGACCGCCCACCCCTTGTCGCGGAAGTGGCGCTTGATCTCGCCGACGACCGTCGGGGTCGCGTACGTCGAGAACTCGACCCCGCGCTCCGGGTCGAACCGGTCCACCGACTTGATCAGGCCGATCGTCGCCACCTGTGTCAGGTCGTCCAGCGGCTCGCCGCGGTTGCGGAAGCGCCGGGCCAGGTGCTCCACCAGCGGGAGGTGCATCCGGACCAGGCGGTTGCGCAGCTCCGCCTTCTCCGGGGAGCCCTCCGGCAGCCCGCGCAGCTCGACGAAGAGGGCGCGGGCGCCGCTCCGGTCGGTCGGGGCGGGGACGGCGGGAGTCTCCTCCGGGGCCTCGCCGGCCTCGGGAGCCTCCGCGGCTCCATCGGCCCGCTCGGCCTCGGCCGCCTTCACGTCGGCCGCCGTCGTCTCGGCCACCTTCGTATCGGCAGCCGTCGTCTCGGCCACCTTCGTGTCGGCCGCCGTCGTCTCGGCCGTCTTCATGTCGTCTTCGGTGCTCGGCATGCCCGAAGGGGCTCCGGAGGCCTCGGAGCCGTCGGAGACCCCGGCGACCCTCGGGAGGCCGGGTGTCTCGGGAACCTGGTGGTGCTGCTCGTGCTCGCTCATCTGGTCCGCCTGCTCCGTAGCGACCTCATGCGGCCGCGCCTGCTGCTCAGGGATGCCGGCCGTCGCGTCCCCGCTCCTCACGCCGGGCCTGGCCCCGCGCCGCGCTGTTTGTACAGGCTGATCGAGACCGTACGGTCATCGGCCACCGACGACTCCACCTTCCCGGCCAGTGCCGACAGCACCGTCCAGGCGAAGGTGTCCCGCTCCGGCGCCCGACCGTCGGTCGTCGGAGCGGAGACCGTCACGTCCAGCGAGTCGTCGACCAGCCGGAAGACACAGCTGAGGACGGACCCCGGCACGGCCTGCTGGAGCAGGATCGCGCAGGCCTCGTCGACGGCGATCCGCAAGTCCTCGATCTCGTCGAGGGTGAAGTCCAAGCGCGCCGCGAGGCCGGCCGTGGCCGTCCGCAGCACGGACAGATAGGCACCCGCAGCGGGCAGCCGGACTTCCACGAAGTCCTGGGTCCCGGGCTCGCCTGTGATCTGGGACACCCTCACCTCCAAGGTGGCACAAGCTCATTCGGGGTCCGGGGGGAGAGGCCCCGGACCGGGCGGTGCGCAGGGGGCTGCGCAGTCCGCCGTGACGCTATCGCGATCCGTCCCGCCGTGTCGCCGTGAGCCCCCCGGCCCCCCGATCACGCTCGTCACCCATGGTAGGCCCATGGGTGCGGACGGTGGGTAGAGGTGTGCGGGGGGCGAAATCGAGCGACGGGCGGAGGGATGACGTACCCAACCGCGAGGCGGTCGAACCTCCCGCGGGCGACCGGGCCGCCGGACGCTCGGACGCCGTCGCGGCGACCGGCCGTCAGACGATCGAACCGTCCACGAAGCACCAGCGCCAGGCCTCGCCCGGCTCGAACGTCCGCATCACAGGGTGCCCCGTGGAGGAGAAGTGCCCCGTCGCGTGCCGCCCCGCCGACGAATCGCAGCAGCCGACGTGCCCGCAGCTCAGACAGATCCTCAGCTGCACCGGGTGCGTCCCGTCCGCCAGGCACTCCGGGCAGGTGTCGGCCAGCGGCGCCGGTTCGGGGCGCGGCATTTCGGCAACGTGCGGGCACTCGCTCATGATGGCCAGGTTACGTTGCGGCACAGGACAGGGACGGGCACACGGGCATGGACGCACTGCAGCTGGTGGCGCTGGTGGCGGCGAGCGCCGCGATCGCGGGTTTCGCGCGCAGGACCCCGGTGCCTGCCCCGCTGCTCCTGGTCGCCGTCGGCCTCGCCGCCTCGTACGTACCGGGGATCCCGGACTACACGCTCGACCCGCACATCGTGCTGCCCCTGATCCTGCCCCCGCTCCTCTACACCGCGGCCGTCGAATCCTCCTACCTCGACCTGCGGGCCAACATCCGCCCCGTCGCCCTGCTCTCCGTCGGCTACGTCCTCTTCGCCACCGTGGCCGTGGGCTGGCTCGCGTACGTCCTCGTCCCCGACCTGCCGCTCACGGCCGCGCTCGTGCTCGGCGCGGTGATCGCCCCGCCGGACGCGGTCGCCGCCACGGCCATCGCCCGCAAGCTCGGCCTGCCCCACCGGATCACCACGATCCTCCAGGGCGAGTCACTGGTGAACGACGCCACCGCCATCACCGCCTACAAGGTCGCCCTCGCGGCGGCCGTCGGCGAGGGCGTCAGCTGGGCCGGCGGGATGTGGGAGTTCGGGCTCGCGGCCATCGGCGGGATCGGCGTCGGCCTGCTCCTCATGGTCCCCATCCACTGGCTGCGCCGGAGCCTCGGCGACTCCCTCCTCCAGAACACCCTCTCCCTCCTCATCCCCTTCGTCGCCTACGCGGCGGCCGAGGAGGTCCACGCCTCCGGTGTCCTCGCCGTCGTCGTGGTCGGTCTCTTCCTCGGCCACCGCGCCTGGCAGGTCGACTTCGCGACCCGGCTCCAGGAGGAGGCCGTCTGGAAGATGGTCGCCTTCGTCCTGGAGTCCGCCGTCTTCGCCCTGATCGGCCTCCAGCTGCCGTACGTCGTCGAGGGCCTCGGCCAGTACGGCATCGGAGAGGCGATCTGGTACGCGGTCGGGGTCTTCGTGGCCGTCGTCGTCGTGCGGTTCGTCTGGGTCTACCCGGCGACCTTCCTGCCCCGATGGCTCTCCACGCGTGTGCGCGAGCGCGAGCCGGGAGTGGACTGGAGAGCCCCGCTCGTCGTCGGCTGGGCCGGCATGCGCGGGGTCGTCTCCCTCGCCATCGCCTTCTCCATCCCCGTCGTCACGGACGGCGTGGAGTTCCCCGCCCGCAACCTGGTCCTCTTCCTCACCTTCACCACCGTCATCGGCACGCTCGTGGTGCAGGGCCTCACCCTTCCCCCGCTCATCCGGTTCCTGAAGCTCCCCGGCCGCGACCGGTACGCCGAGACCCTCGCCGAGGCGCAGGCCCAGAGCGAAGCCTCCCGGGCCGCCGAGGAACGCCTCGACGCACTCCTCGCCGACGAGCGCAACGCCCTGCCCCAGCCCCTCGCCGACCGGCTGCGCACCGTCCTGGAACGGCGCCGGAACTCCGTGTGGGAGCGGCTCGGGGCGGTCAACGAGGCCACCGGAGAGACGGCGGACGACACGTACCGGCGGCTCTCGCGCGAGATGATCGAGGCCGAGCGCGAGGTCTTCGTGCAGCTGCGCGACGCGCGCCGGATCGACGACGAGATGATGCGTACGCTGCTCCGCCGCCTCGACCTGGAGGAGGCCGCCGCGTACCGCGATGAGGCGGCGGACTAGGGGGTGTCGTCACATTCCCGTCTGCCCCGCGGCGTCTGGCACGCACTCTCGCCGCACCGGGAGAAAGCCCACGTACGTCCAGTACGTGGGCTTCCACCCGGCACGCCGAGAGCACGCACCAGACGCCGCGGGGCCGCCCTTCGGGCGACGACGGGAATGTGACGACACCCCCTAGGGCCTGTCCGTCGGCTCAGGGGCGCCCGTCACCACCGCCGCGAGCCGGGTACCCGCCGGGAACGCGCCCTCCTCCGCGAGGGTCACGAGACCGTGGAGCATTTTGGCGACATACAGCCGCTCGATGGCGAGTCCGTGCCGCGCCTCGAAGTCCTGTGCGAACGCCTCCAGGACCGGTCCCGTTCGGGCGTAACCGCCGCAGTGGAAGCGCTCGTCGAGGGCCCACTCGCCGCGCGCCCCGCCGAACGCCGCCTCCTGGAGGGCGCGGACCTCCGTACCCAGGAAGCCGCCCTTGAGGACCGGGATCCCCAGCGCCCGTCCCCCACCTTCGGCGGGAGGCGCCCCCGGCCCGGGGGCCAGCCCGGCCGCGAGGCCCGCGAGGGTGCCGCCCGTGCCGCAGGCGACGGCCACCACGTCCGCGGCCCCCGCGAGCTCGCGGCCGAGCTCCACGCACCCGCGCACGGCGAGCGCGTTGCTGCCGCCCTCGGGGACCACGTACGTCTCCGCCGGGGCCCGCTCCAGGAGCGCGGCGAGCGTGGCGGGTTCACCCTTCGCGCGGTACGTGGCCCGGTCGACGAACTCCAGCCGCATCCCGTCCGCCGCGCACCGCGCGAGGGACGGGTTGAGCGGCCGTCCGGCCAGCTCGTCGCCGCGGACCACACCGATCGTGGGGAAGCCGAGGAGCCGGCCGGCGGCGGCCGTGGCGCGCAGGTGGTTCGAGTACGCGCCGCCGAAGGTGAGCACGGGACGGCCGTTCGCCGCCTCCAGGTTGAGCGCGAGCTTGCGCCACTTGTTGCCCGGCAGGTCGGGGTGGATCAGGTCGTCGCGCTTGAGCATCAGCGTGAGACCGCGCCGGGCGAAGCGCTCGTCCTCCACCGGCTCCAAGGGGGAGGGGAGCCGGGGCCGCAGGGGGGAGAGGTCGAACGCGTTCACCCGGCCATTGTCCAGGCCGGCCGGTACGGACGAACGGTCGCCCGACCGGTCAGCGGAGCAGGTCCGCGACCCGCTCGCGCATCGAGGCCATCGTGAAGCCGCGCGGGTCCACCTTCCCCGGCTGCCACTCCCGGTGCCCGATGACCGAGCGCTGGGTCCAGCCGTGCGCCCGGCACACGGCGGCCGCTGCCTTCGCGATGGCCTCCAGCTGGACCTTCGGCCACGGGTCCACGCCGTCGCCGAGGTTCTCGCACTCGAAGCCGTAGAAGTGCCGGTTGCCGTCCGTCGTGGCCTCGTCATCCGGTGGCAGGCGCTTCTCGGCGACGACCGCCCTGAGCACCTCGTCGTCGCCGAGGCCCGCGTGGTTGGTGCGGCCGTAGCCGACGAGGTGGACCGTTCCGTCCTTGGCGATCACGCCGTGACAGAGCGGCCCGGGCAGTGACGCGTGGCCGTCCCGGCAGAGCCGGACGGTGCTCGCGGTGCCCTTGGTCACGGTGTGATGGATCATCACGCCGTGCACCGGGCCCCAGGGGCCCTTGTGGTTGCGGTTGTGGGTGGACCAGTCGCCGACCTGGACGACCACGAGGCCCTCGTCGCGCAGCGCGTCGAGGAACCTGCTCGCGGACAGGGGTGAGGCCATGACCGACTCCCTTCGGGGGACGGGGTGAAGTTCCGGAGTACCGGAGTCCGCCGCTCCGCGGCCATCCGTTCGGGTGGTGTGCGAGCCGATCCGGACACGGCGGCCGGCGGCCCGCGCTGCGCTGCTGTTCGGGGGAAAACGCGTGACATGCCCCGAAGATCGTCGAACAGTCCCACTCGAATGTGTAATGGCGCGGACACGTTCCGTGCTGAAAGGCTTTCCCTCGCAACTCACGCATACGAGAGGGAGTTCCATGTCCGTTGGTTCGGTTGGCGACGAGGTCCGTACGGACCAGGCACCGCAGCAGAGTCTCGGTACCGCCGCCGCGCGGAACCTCGCCACGACCACCAAGTCCGCGCCGCAGATGCAGGAGATCACCTCCCGGTGGCTGCTGCGGATGATGCCGTGGGTGCAGGTGCAGGGCGGTACGTACCGGGTGAACCGCAGGCTCAGCTACTCCGTGGGCGACGGCCGCGTCACCTTCGTCCAGACGGGGCAGAACGTCCAGGTCATCCCCGCCGAGCTCGGCGAACTCCCCGCACTGCGTGGTTACGAGGACGAGGGCGCCCTGGCCGAGCTCGCGTCCCGCTGTACGCAGCGGGAGTACGCGGCGGGCGAGATCATCGCGGCCGTCGACTCGGCCAACGACCGCGTGCACCTCCTCGCGCACGGCCGCATCGAGCAGGTCGGTGAGGGACCCTACGGGGACGAGGCCGTCCTCGGCGTCCTCGCCGACGGCGCCTACCTCGGCGAGTCCGCGCTGGTCAGCGCCGACGCCGTCTGGGGCTGGACGGCCCGCGCCGCCACCGCCTGCACGGTCCTGGAGCTCACCCGGGCCGACGTGCTGAACCTCGCGGACCGGGCGCCCTCGCTCGCCGCCCACCTGGAGGCCGTCGCCGCGCTGCCCGACCAGCGCACCAACACCTACGGCGAGGCCGCGATCGACCTCTCCGCCGGCCACATCGGCGAGGCGGTCATCCCGCACACGTACGTCGACTACGACCTCGCGCCCCGCGAGTACGAGCTGAGCGTCGCCCAGACCGTGCTGAAGGTCCACAGCCGCGTCGCAGACCTCTACAACCAGCCGATGAACCAGACCGAGCAGCAGTTGCGGCTGACGGTCGAGGCGCTCCGCGAGCGCCAGGAGCACGAGCTCATCAACAACAAGCAGTTCGGCCTTCTCGCCAACTGCGACTACGGCCAGCGGCTCCAGCCCCACGACGGCGCCCCCAGCCCCGACGACATGGACGAACTGCTCTCCCGCCGCCGGGGCTCGAAGCTCTTCCTGGCCCACCCGCGCGCCATCGCCGCCTTCGGCCGCGAGCTGAACAAGCGCGGCCTCGTGCCCGAGACGATCGAGGTCAACGGCAACCGCATCCCGACCTGGCGCGGTGTGCCGATCTTCCCGTGCAACAAGATCCCGGTCTCGGACGCCCGGACCACCTCGATCATCTGCATGCGTACGGGCGAGGCCGACCAGGGTGTGATCGGTCTGCACCAGACCGGCCTCCCCGACGAGATCGAGCCCAGCCTCTCGGTCCGCTTCATGGGCATCGACGAGCAGGCGATCATCTCCTACCTCGTCACGGCCTACTACTCGGCCGCCATCCTCGTCCCGGACGCGCTCGGCGTCCTGGAGAACGTCGAGGTCAGCCGCTGGCGCTGAGCCGGTGACGCCCGGGGGCGGGGACCGAACCTCCCGCCCCCGGGCCTTCCCCAGCGCTCGCGCCGCGAAGGACATGAAGGAAGTGACCGTGACCACGACCAGCGCGGAAGCCGTCGCCGACGGTCAGGGGGCCGTGATGCTCCTGGACCAGACACGGGCGGCCGTCCATCCCCAGCTCCGATCCACCGTCGAGTCCCTGCCGGGCTCCATACGCCGGGTGGCGATGTACCACTTCGGCTGGGAGCACGCCGACGGAACCCCGGCCGCCGGACAGGCGGGCAAGGCGATCCGGCCCGCGCTGGTCCTCGCCGCGGCCCGCGCCCTCGGCGCCGAGTCCGCCCAGGCCGTGAGGGCGGCGGCGGCCGTCGAACTCGCGCACAACTTCACGCTGCTCCACGACGACATCGTGGACGAGGACCCGACCCGGCGGCACCGGCCCACCGCCTGGACCGTCTTCGGCATCCCGGACGCCCTCATCGCCGGTGACGCGATGAACGCCCTCGCTCTGCGCCTGCTCGCCGAGGACCCGCATCCCGCCTCGCCCGCCGCTGCCGCGCGCCTCGCCGCCTGCGTCATCGAACTCTGCGCGGGCCAGCAGGCCGACTGCGCCTTCGAGCAGCGCGGACCCCGTGACGTCTCGCTCGACGAGTGCCTGGCGATGGCCACCGCCAAGACCGGGGCCCTGCTCGGCGCCTCCTGCGCCATCGGCGCGCTCTACGCGGGCGCGGGCGAGGAGCAGGTCGCGGCGATGGACGCCTTCGGCCGGGAGGCCGGACTCGCGTTCCAGCTGATCGACGACCTCATCGGGATCTGGGGCGACCCGGACCGCACGGGCAAGCCGGCCGGTGCCGACCTCGTCGCCCACAAGAAGTCGCTGCCCGTGGTGGCGGCGCTCGCCTCGGGGACCCCGGCAGGCGACGAACTGGCCGAGCTCTACTCCCGTCCGGCCCTCGACGCGGCGGCCGTACGGGCGGCGGCGGACGCGGTCGAGCGGGCCGGCGGCCGGGACTGGGCGCAGGCCCAGGCGGCCGAGCGCATGGGCCGCGCCGTCGAGTACCTGGCCGAGGCCGTCCCGGACCTGGCGGCGGCGGGGGATCTGCTCGCCCTCGCGGAGTTCGTCACCCGGCGTACGCGCTGAGGCGTCCGCCGAGGCTTTCCGGGGGCCCGGTCACTCCCCGTGGTCACTCCGCCGGGACGATCCGGTTGACCACGGTCTCGACCAGGTCGTCCAGGTCCCGCTCGCCGTGGAGGCCGGGCACGGTGAAGTGGTCGAGCAGCAGCCCGGTGAGGGCGAAGTAGAGAACCCGGACCGTGTCCGCGTCCCCGGGCATCCCCGAGCCGACGTGCAGTCGGATGTTCAGGTCGAGGTCCTCCCGGAGGACCTGGGTGAAGCGGGCCTGGAGCTCGGGGCGGCGCGCGGCCTCCAGCCGCAGTTCGAAGAGGCCCAGGTAGCAGGTGCGCTCGGCGGCCATGCGCCGGGCGACCCAGCGCATCAGCTCGACGACGAGGGCGCGGCTGGGCTCCGGGAGCAGGGCCTCGTCGATGGCGCCGGGCTCGGGGGTCAGCCGGACGAAGATCCGGTCGGCGACCTCGGAGAGCACCTGGTCCCGGTCGCTGAAGTAGTTGGACGAGGTGCCCGTGGGAACCCCCGCCCGGGCGTCGACGGCGCGGAAGGTCAGCCCGCGGGCGCCCTCCTCGGCCAGCACCTCGATCGCCGCGTCGAGGAGGGCCGTGCGGCGCTCCGGGTTTCTCGCCATGTCGTGCTCCTTCGGATCTCTGGTGAAGCCTCTCGAAAATAGGCCTTGCGTAACCACTACAGGTGAAGCACTATAGCTGTCGTGGTTGCGATCGCAGCCGCGCTCCGAAGTGGAAGAGGACCGGTTTGCGCAAGCTCACGTACTTCATCGCCTGCACCATCGACGGCTTCATCGGTGACCCCAAGGGCGATGCCACCTCCATGTACGCGTTCGTGGACGCGGAGTTCCTGGAGTTCCTGACCGGCGAGTACCCCGAGACCATCTCGGCCCAGGGTCGGGAGGCGCTCGGGATCGACGCCGAGAACAAGCGGTTCGACACCGTCGTCCAGGGCAGGGGCTCGTACCAGCTTGCCCTGGACATCGCCGTCACGAGCCCGTACGGCCACCTGCGGGAGATCGTCGCCAGCCGCTCGCTGGCCGAGTCGCCCGACGCCAACGTCGAGCTGATCGCCGACGACCTCGTCGGTCGCGTCCGCGAGCTCAAGTCCGAGGACAGCCCGCTGGACATCTGGCTCTGCGGCGGCTCGGCCGTCGCCGGCGAGCTCATCGACGAGATCGACGAGCTGGTCATCAAGACGTATCCGCAGGTCTACGGCTCCGGCATGCCCATGTTCGGCGCCGGCTTCGAGCCCCGCGACTTCGAGCTGAAGGACCTGCGCGTCTTCGGCAACGGCGCGTTCGTCCGTACGTACACCAGGAAGCGGTGACGGCGGGGAAGCGGGTCCGTGCGAGGCGTCCTACCCTGGAAACATGGGTGACGAGGTGCCTCGCACGACGCGGGATCCCCTGGCCGAGCCCAAGTGCCCGGCCTGCGGTCGACCGCGCGACAAGCTGGCCACCCGGCACAAGGTTCTCGGGGCCTGGGTGCCGGAGTGGGAGGTGCAGCCGTGCCGCAACCCGGACTGCTCGCAGTACGAGGGCGCGGAGGCGCGCGCCGACGGGGGTCCGGCCCCCGGTGCGGAAGCCACTGGCACGCAGGTGACCGGCAAGAACGGCGAGATCGGGAGAAGTCCGGCCACCGGGTGACCGGCCGCGCGGCGGAGCCGGTCATACCGCTACAGTCCGCGCATGTCATCGGAGTCGACAGAAGTCTGGACCGGCTGGTACCGGGACCGCAGCGGCGCGGAAGCGATCGTCATCACGGCCACCGGGCGGCACGTCGCCACCCGGATCAGGGGGGTCGAGTACACGGGCGCGACCTTCGCCGCGCTCAGCGCCGCCGAGAGCGGCGGGCAGGCCCTCGGCGGGTGCGTCCTGGAGTGGGACCTGCCGCTCCCCGTCGTCCTGGACGGCGTGACCCAGCAGGCCACGCTGAGCTGTCTGCTGACGCTCGGTGAGCGCTCGGACCTCAGTCTGACGCTCCACTACGGTGGCGCCGCCTTCGAATCGTGCGTCGCCGGAGGTGACTTCGACGGGGCGCTCGACCGGGTCCGGCGCCAGCTGCCGCCCGGTGCCGACTTCGGTCGCCGCCTGCTGCAGACGGCCTGACGCCCCGGGTTCCGAACCCCACCCGCACGCCGGACGGCGGCGCCCCCACACGGGGCGCCGCCGTCCTCTTCGTACGGATGCCTCCCGGGGAGACGGGTGGCTCAGGAGGCCTTGAACGCGGTGGCGAGCCCGTTCCGCCACAGCTGGTCGACGCGGGAGCGCTCCTGGGAGTTCGGCGTGGCGTTCTGGCAGGACGTGCCGGGGCCGCCGCCCGACATCAGCTCGCTGCACGGACCGCTGTAGTGGTCCGGCAGGCCGAGGACGTGCCCGGTCTCGTGGGCGGTCACGCGGGTGGAGTTGTACTGCTGGTTCTGGCGGTAGTCGAGGAAGATGTACCCGCTGCCGTGGCCGTCGGTGCTCGCGTACGAGCCGCGCGAGTCGTTGCCCTCGTAGTACCGGAAGTCGGGGTTGCCGCCCTCGACGAGCCGGACGTTCACCACCGAGCTGTTCCATATCTGGGTGGAGCGGGCGATCTGCGTGCGGAAGCTCGGTGCGTTGGAGGCGCTGTAGACGACGGTGACGGCGGCGGCGCCCGGGTTGGCGGCCCGCTTCTTCGCCACCGACTTCACGACGGCCTCGAAGAACGCCTTGTTGGCCTTCGCCTCCTCGGACGAACCGGCGTACGCGGCGTATGCGGCGCCGGCGGCGGGGGCCGAGGCCGGGGCGGCCGACGGAACGGCAGCGGCCGGAGCCGTACCGAGCGAGGCGGCGAGGCCGAGTCCGAGGGCGGCGGTCAGTACGGAGTTGAGGACCTTGGGGTGACGCATGGGGGGCTCCTCCTGTAGGGGGTTGGAGCGAGTCTCGGGGAAGCCGGGGCGCGTGGGGATGATGTCAACTGGTGATAGCCCGCCCACATCGCCCGGTCCGGACCGCCCAACTGCCTTGCAAACCAAGGTATTTGACATGTACCGGCTATCTGGTGCGACGTAGATCGCCGCCCTACCCTCAGGGCATGGAGCTGGAGGTGAGACATCTGCGGGCGCTCTGCGCCATCGCGGACGCGGGCAGCCTGCACAAGGCGGCACGACAACTGGGCATGAGCCAGCCCTCGTTGACCACCCAGCTGCGTCGCATCGAGAACTCCCTGGGCGCCGAGCTCTTCTCCCGCGGCCGCACCGGCTGCCTGCCCACCCCACTCGGCCGCTCCGTGCTCAGCCGGGCCCGCCCCCTCGTCGCGGACATGGCCGCGCTGGTCACCGAGACACGGGCCGCGGTCGCCCGCACCGAGGGCCCCGGACTGCGCGTCGGCTCCACCGCGAGCCGGGCGCTGCCCGGCTGGCTGCGCCGGATCCGCGAGCGACTGCCCGGCACGGACGTCGGCCTCCGCGTGGACGTCTCCGCCAACGCACTGCTGAGCACGGTCGCCGCGGGCCGGCTCGATGTGGCCTTCGTCCACGAGGTCGAGGGCTGCCCCCTGCGGGTGCCCGAGGGCCTCCAGCACCGGATCCTGGTCGCCCGTGAGCCGCAGTTCGTCTCCATGGCCCGCGACCACCCCGCCGCCGCGAGCCCCGTCGTCGACCTCGCCGACCTCGCCGGCGACCACTGGATGGTCGATCCGACCGTGGACGGCGAATGGGACGGACTCCTGCGGGTCCTCGGAGCGGCCGGCATCGACCCGCCGCTGCTCCACGGCGACTACCACACGGCCGCGTCCCTTATTGTCCTCGGCGAGGCCGTCGCGCCCTGCCAGCCGACCTCCGTCCCCCGCGAGGACATGGCGATCCGGCCCCTGCGCGGCGACCCGCTGGCGGTCCGGCTGCTGCTGTACGCGCGCCCAGGGACGGCCCTCGACACCCTGTACGCGGAGCTGTCCGCCGCCTATCGCGAAGCGGCCCTGCGCGCCGCCCCGTACCGCGAGTGGCTGCGGCGTCAAGCCGCGGCCGCGGGGCTGTCGGTGGGGCCGTGCATGATGGCCGTATGAGCGATCGTGACAGTGGGGGCGGACGGGCCATGGTGCGTCACGCCCGCGTGGAGGACCTGGGGCGGCTCGTCGAACTCGTCGCCGAGCACGCCGAGTACGAGAAGGCCGCACCACCGGCCCCGGGCCTGGCGGACCGCCTGGCGGGCCTGCTGTTCGGCGACCGGGGGAGCACCGGCGAGCCGCACGCCCTCCCGCGTACCGTCGCGCCCCGCCTCCGCTGCCTGGTCGCCGAGCTCCCGGACGGCAGCCTCGCGGGCTACGCCACCTGCGCGCCCGAACTCTCCACGTGGGACGGCGTCGCCTACCTCCACATGGACTGCCTCTACCTCACCTCCACGGCCCGCGGCCACGGCCTCGGCCCGCTCCTGGTCGACGCGGTCCGCGCGGAGGCGCGGGCGCTGGGCCTGACGGAGATCCAGTGGCAGACCCCCGCCTGGAACGAGGGCGCGATCCGCTTCTACGACCGCCTGGGCGCGACGTCCAAGGAGAAGCGCCGCTACACCCTCCCGACGGACCCGGCCTGATCGACAGGACATCCCTAGCGGACGGGGACCAGGCCGGTCTTCGGGTCGGCCCGGACGGCGGCCTGCCAGACCGTGGGATCGCAGTGCTCGCCATTGGGCTGGGACTTGCGCAGCGTGACCTGAGCGGAGCGGTCGTAGGAGATACTGCCGTCGACCGGGTCGGTGACCTGGAAGCGCACGGTCATGCGCTGCTCTCCGTCGGCCTCGGGTAGGGGCACTCGGAAGGTCCACCGGGGCTCGCGCTCCGCCGGCCCCTTCCCCTCCTGACAGATCTGGTCGGCGCAGAGCCGGTACAGGGCCCCGGCGGGGAACGGCGCGCGGTCCCAGACGACACTCACCTCGGAGTCGGCGCCCATGAGGGTGCACGCCCTGGGCTCCTCGACGCACCCGGCCAAGGTCACCGAGGCCGCCACCGCGACCACCCAACGCGCTGTTCTCTCCGCCGCCATGGGTGCAGTATCAGTCCCCGGCCGAGGGAGGCCAAGGGGCGGCGAGCAGCCTTCGCGCCTCCTCGACGACAGCAGCCGCCCGCAGCTCCCGATCGCAACGCGGCATCGCGGCCCAGTCGTTGAGGGCGTCGGTCCTGTCGACCAGCGGTTTGAGAGCCCGCGGCCGGGCGAGCGCGGACCAGCCCTCGTACGTGACCAGGTCGCCGCCGGCGCCGGGCGCCAGGCTGCCGTTCACGACGAGCCGGAGCCACCAGCGGACGAGCTCCCAGCGGGCCGCTTCCTCGGGAAGGTCCTGGAGCAGGCCCAGTTCGGCCAGTACGTCCCCGAACAGGGCCTCGGCCTGCTGGTGTTCGGCGCGGGCGAGGCCGGCGAGGAGGGGGAGGGACTCCGCCTCGACGTCGAGGACCAGGGCGGTGAGGGCGGCCTCGACGAGTTGCTCGGGGCGGTGGGGCCGGCCGATCAGCCGCTCCAGGGCCAGCATGCCCAGACAGTCGACGGCCTCCTGGGCGGTCACGGCGTACGGCGTGAACGGGGTGGGCGCGGTGACGTCGATGCCCGGCCCGCCGTCGACGAAGTACGACCAGAAGTCGACGCCCAGGCGGCCGTGGGCGCCACCGGCCTGACCGAGGAACTCGTACCGGAGGTAGTCGCCGAGGTCGTTGCCGTAGACGATGATGTCGGTTTGCACCACGGACAGGACCTGGTCCCCGTACGCGCCCGCCACACCGGGCAGGTAGCGGTGCCCGTAGACCGGCACCAGGGGCGGCACGGTCGCCATCTCCGACCGCGCGAGGCGCAGCGCGTCGGACGTCTCCGCGGGCCGCGGCGGCCAGGAGGGGTGCCAGAACCTTGCGTGCTCCACATCGAAGAGCACCCCCTCCACCGGCCGGGCGAGCCGCCAGGCCAGGTCCTCGGGGTCGCCGTCCCGCCAGTCGGGCCACCCCGGCGAACCGAGCGGAAGGCCGGCGGCGAGGAACACCCGGTGATCCGCCGAGAAGGCGAAACCGAACCGCGCCTCGACCTCGTCCAGCTCCCGCTCGCTCAGCCCCGGCCCGACCTCGGCCCGCAGCATGCCCTGGAGGCGTCGGGCGGCTTCCGGCGTCAGCGGCGAGGGCGGCGGGGCGGTCATGACCGTCAGCGTAGTGAGGAGCGTGCACACCCCGCGCCGGGGCCGGGAACGCAGACCGCACCCGGTCCGTCGGGACGCCGTGTCGGGCGGCCCGTGGAGCGGGTGCGGTCGGAGGGAGCGAGGAAGGTCAGGCCTTCTTCGTCTCCCAGAAGATGCGGTCGATCTCGGCGATGAGCTCCAGCGCCTTCTCGCCCGTCTTCGGGTCGGTCGACGCCTTGGCGGCCGAGAGGGCCTTCAGGGTGTCGTTGATGAGCGTGTGGAGCTCGGGGTACTTCTCGAAGTGCGGGGGCTTGAAGTAGTCGCTCCAGAGCACCGAGACGTGGTGCTTCGCGAGCTCCGCACGCTGCTCCTTGATGACCGTGGCGCGGGCACGGAAGTGCGCGTCCTCGTTCGCCAGGTACTTCTCCTGGACAGCCTTGACCGACTCGGCCTCGATGCGGGCCTGGGCCGGGTCGTACACGCCGCACGGGAGGTCGCAGTGGGCGCTGACCTTCACCTTGGGGGCAAACAGGCGGGAGAGCATTGAGCCGTCCTTCCTCGTGATCGTCTTCTCAGGTGGGACATTACTCGGTGAGAAGGGCGTTTTCGCGGGCGCCCCCTGGGGCTTAGGTCAAAAGTCCAGGGTCATCATGGGACTCGTGTACGAGTGGACGAGACGTGTCGCGGGACGGGTGCTCGCACGGCGGGAGTGGCGATGAGGGAAGCGGGGCCGGAGCGGGTGGGTGCGGCGGGTGGGCCGCCGTTCGGGGTCGCCGAGGTCACGGGGGTGTCGATGGTGCCCACGCTGCTCCACGGCGACCAGCTGCTCGTGCACTACGGTGGCCGGCTCCGGCCCGGTGCCGTCGCCGTGCTGCGGCATCCGCTCCAGCAGGATCTGCTCATCGTGAAGCGGCTGATCGAGCGACGTGACGGCGGCTGGTGGGTGCTGGGCGACAACCCGGACGCCGAGGGGGACAGCCGGGTCTTCGGAGCCGTACCGCCCGAGCTGGTCCTCGGGCGGGTGCGGGGGCGGTACCGGCCGGTGACGCCGGGGCGTCAGCGGTCGGCCTGGGTGGTGCTCTCCTGGCTCTTGTCCTCGGTCAGGCCCGTGTGGTCCGACCGCTCGGCCTCCAGGCGCTTGCGGGCCCGGTAGGCGGCCACGTTGGCCCGGGTCGCGCAGCGGTCCGAGCAGTAGCGGCGGGAGCGGTTGGTCGAGGTGTCCAGGTAGGCGTTGCGGCAGGGCGGTGCCTGGCAGAGGCCGAGCCGGTCGGCGCCGAATTCGGTGAGGTGGAAGGCCAGGCCCATCGCCGCGATCGCCGCGTATCCCGCGGTCGCGTTCGAGGGGTGGTCGGCGAGGTGCATGTGCCAGCGGGGCCGGCCCTCCTCGTCGAGCGTGTCGTGGCCGGAGATCTGCGGGCTGACGGGGAACTCCAGGAGGAGCGAGTTGAGGAGGTCCACCGCCCCCGTGTGATCGCCCTCGTCGGCCGCGGTGAAGACCGCCCGCAGGCGCGCGCGTACCGAGCGGAAGCGCGTCACGTCGGAGTCGGTCGCCCGCCGGGCCATCTGGGTGGCCGGGCCGAAGAGCTCGCGGATCACCTCGACGGAGGTCAGGGCGTCCTTGTTGCGGGCCGGCTCCTCGGTGTTGACCAGACGCACGGCGTAATCCGAGTAATAGGCCAGTTCCACTTGTAGTCCTTACTCCGTCGGGCTAGTGTCTGGATCGGGAGGGGTAACAGCTGTCGCCCCTCCGAGGGTATTACGAGGCGGGGAGGAACGGCGATGACCGGAACCGACTGGGCGGGCTGGCAGCAGAGCTGGGACCGTCAGCAGGAGTGGTACATGCCGGACCGTGAGGAGCGGTTCCGGGTGATGCTCGACATGGTCGAAGCCTTGGTGGGACCGAAGCCCCGCGTCCTCGACCTCGCGTGCGGTACGGGAAGTATCACGGATCGGCTCCTCCAGAGGTTCCCGGAGGCGACCAGTACCGGAGTCGACCTCGACCCGGCGCTGCTCGCGATCGCCGAGGGGTACTTCGACGGCGACGAGCGCGTCACCTTCGTCACCGCCGACCTCAAGGACCCCGCGTGGGCCGAGCGGCTGCCCCACGACTCGTACGACGCCGTCCTCACCGCCACCGCGCTCCACTGGCTCCACAGCGAGCCCCTGACCGCCCTCTACGGGCAGGTCGCCGGTCTCGTCCGCGACGGCGGCGTCTTCATGAACGCCGACCACATGATCGACGAGACCACCCCCCGCATCAACGCCGCCGAGCGGGCCCAGCGGCATGCCGTCATGGACCGGGCCAGGACCGGTGGAGCGCTGGACTGGGCCGAGTGGTGGGCCCTCGCCGCCAAGGACCCCGTCCTCGCCGAGCCCACGGCCCGCCGCTTCGAGATCTACGGCGAGCACGCCGACGGCGACATGCCCTCCGTCCGCTGGCACGCCGACACCCTCCGCACCGCCGGCTTCGGCGAGGCCAGGGCCGTCTGGGCCTCGCCCTCCGACACCCTGCTCCTCGCCTTGAAGTGAGTGAGGCGATTCGGTCGGACGGCGGAATTCCGGTTCTTTGGCCCGGGAATTCCGCGCCGCTCCCGGAAAGGGAAACCTCAGGTCTTCCTCAAGTGACTCGATATTTCGGATCGGACGGATAGCTTCGTACCCGCATCCCGAATGCATCGACAGAGGGGGAAAGACATGATCATGCGGCGTACCTTGACCACGGCTGCCGTTTTCGTCACGTCTGCTGTGAGTGCGCTGGCCTTCAGCGGTTCGGCCTATGCCGCCACCGGGCCGGGTTACACGGAATTCTGCACCATGCCGTTCGCCAAGGCGGGCGGCGCCTGCTTCTACTCCGGCGACGACAGCTTCAAGGTGACCGACAACTACGCGGACGGCCTGCGCACCGTGCTGCGCTGGGAGCTCGGGGACCGGGCGAAGAAGGGGACCCCCGGCTACATCGTGCGGCGGGGCGAGTGTCACAACACCCGCGGGGCGAACAAGACGATCGTCTGCGACTACGACTTCCCCGAGGGGAAGCTCAACGGCACGAGCCGCTACCTCGTGCATTTCAAGGTGGAGTCGCAGGACGGCCCCAGCGGACGGCCGCAGTATTACGTGGGCGGTCCGATCGGGTACGTGTCGGGCCGCTGAACCGACCGAACGGCAGAATGCGGAATGGGCCCGCCGGATCTTCTCCGGCGGGCCCATTCCGCGTTTCTGTGGCGCGATATCCGTGCCTTGTCACAGCACCTTGGACAGGAACGCCTTCGTCCGGTCGTGCTGCGGGTTGCCCAGGACGTCCCTCGGGTGGCCCGACTCGACCACCACGCCGCCGTCCATGAAGACGAGGTTGTCGCCGACCTCGCGGGCGAAGCCCATCTCGTGGGTGACGACGACCATCGTCATGCCCGACTCGGCCAGGTCGCGCATGACGTCGAGGACGTCACCCACGAGCTCCGGGTCGAGCGCCGACGTCGGCTCGTCGAAGAGCATCAGCTTCGGCTCCATCGCCAGCGCGCGGGCGATGGCGACACGCTGCTGCTGGCCGCCGGAGAGCTGCGACGGGTAGTTCCCCATCTTGTCCCGCAGGCCGACGCGGTCGAGCAGGCGCTCGGCACGCTCGCGCGCCACCGCCTTGGACTCGCCCTTCACCTGGATGGGCGCCTCCATGACGTTGCCCAGGGCCGTCATGTGCGGGAAGAGGTTGAAGCGCTGGAAGACCATGCCGATGTCACGGCGCTGAACCGCGACCTCGCTGTCCTTCAGCTCGTAGAGCTTGTCGCCCTTCTGCCGGTAGCCGACCAGCTGGCCGTCGACGTAGAGGCGGCCCGAGTTGATCTTCTCCAGGTGGTTGATGCACCGGAGGAAGGTGGACTTGCCGGAACCGGACGGGCCGACCAGGCAGAACACCTCGCCGTTGTTCACCTCGAGGTCGATGCCCTTGAGGATGTGCGCGGCGCCGTAGGACTTGTGGACGCCCTCGGCCTTCACCATGGCAGTCACTTGGCCACCGCCTCACGGTTGGAGAATCGGGAGAGGTTCGCCTTGATCTTCTGCCACGGCGTGGCGGGCAGGGACCGCAGGGAGCCGCGGGCGTAGTGCCGCTCCAGGTAGTACTGGCCCACGCTGAACACCGAGGTCAGGATCAGGTACCAGATCGAGGCGACGAAGAACATCTCCATGATCGCGAACGAGGTCGAGGCGATGTCCTGCGCGGCACGCAGCAGCTCCGGGTACTGCACGGCCACGACCAGGGACGAGGTCTTGAGCATGTTGATGAACTCGTTGCCGGTCGGCGGGATGATCACCCGCATCGACTGCGGGAGCACCACGCGCCGCATGGTCTTCGACTGGCTCATGCCCAGGGCGTGCGAGGCCTCGGTCTGGCCCTCGTCGACCGACTGGATGCCGGCCCGGACGATCTCCGCCATGTACGCGCCCTCGTTCAGGCCGAGGCCCAGGAGGGCGGCCAGGAACGGGGTCATGACATCGGTCATCTCGTCCTTGTAGAACCCAATGTTGAACACCGGGAAGATCAGGGCGAGGCTGAACCAGATCAGCAGCTGCACGTAGACCGGGGTGCCGCGGAAGATCCAGATGTAGAGCCAGGCGACCGAACTGGTCACCGGGTTCTTCGAGAGGCGCATCACGGCGAACACCACGCCGAGCACCAGGCCGAGGGCCATAGAGGCCACGCTGATGAGGATGGTGTGCCAGAGACCGCTCAGGATGGTGGAGTCGAACAGCTTCTCCGGCACGGTCGCCCAGCGCACGTTGCCCTGGGAGAAGGCGTATCCGAGGAGCACCAGCAGGGCCACCACCACGACACCGGCGACCCAGCGTCCGTAGTGGCGGACCGGAATGGCCTTGATGGCCTCCGGCGGGACTCCCGCCGGGGTGGGGGACCCGGCGGGAACCTTGTCGAGCTTGTCAGTCACAGCGACTGCCCTTCAGTGGTACGTGGGGGTCAGGAGCCGCCGTTGATCTTGGCCGCGGGGATGGCGCCCTCACCGGCGTTCCACTTGTCGAGGGCGGCCTTGTAGCTGCCGTCCTTGATGGCCGCGTCCAGGGCTTCCTTGAGCGCGTCCCGCAGCTGGGAGTTCTTCTTGTCGACGGCGATGCCGAAGAGGCCCGCGTCCGTCTTGTTGGCGATCGCGTCGAAGTCGTTGCCGCCACCGGCCGTCTGGGCGATGTAGGCGGCGACCGGCGAGTCGTTGAGGTCGGCCACCGCGCCGCCGGCCTTGACGCGGGTCTGCGCCTCGGCGTCGGTCGGGTAGGACTCGAAGGTCAGCTTCGGCTTGCCGTCCTTCTCGCACTTGGCGGCCTGGTCCTTGGCGGCCTGCTCGTACGTCGTGCCGCGCTGCACCGCGAGCTTCTTGCCGCACAGGTCGTCGAGGGACTTGATGTTCTCCGGGTTGCCCTTCTTCACCAGGATGCCGGTGGAGGCGGAGAAGTAGTCGACGAAGTCGACGCCGGAGCCGGTCTTCTGGCCCTTGTCGTCCAGGCCCTCCTGGCGGGCCTTGGTGTCCGTCATCGAGGACATGACGACGTTGGTGCGGCCGGTCGTCAGCGAGGTGAGCAGGGTGTCGAAGGTCCCGCTCTCGAACGCGAACTTCACGCCGAGCTGCTTCGACAGGGCGGCGGCGATGTCGGGGTCGAGGCCGACGATCTCCTCGCCCTTCTTGAACTCCATCGGGGCGTAGGTGGCGTCCGTGCCGACCTTGATCACGCCGGCCTTCTGGATGTCGGCCGGGAGCTTGGAGAAGAGCGGGGCGGAGTTGACGGACTCGCCGGCCTTCGTCGGGGTCGCGGAGCCACCGCCCGCCGTCTGGTCGCCACAGGCGGTCAGCAGCATCGAGCCGGCGACCGCGATGGCGGCGACCGCGGCAAGACGGGACGTGCGGGTCTTGGCGGCGGTCGTGCAGCGCGTGGAGCGTGCGGTCATGGTCGGGTTCCTCCGGCTGGTGAGGGAGTTGCCATAGGTCACGTACGCGTCTTCGAGTGTCGCGACCTCGTGTGATTACGGCATCTTGCCATTCGGACCGCCTCAAACCGACGGCCACGGATGTCAAAATCGGGTAACGGGTGACCCCCGAATCCCGACAGGCCGGTACATCAAGGCCGGACCATCTACGGAAACCCTTCCCCGTCACCGGAAAATCTCCGGTTGATCTCGCCATTCGGACGAGCCGAAAGCGGCCATTCGGGTGCCGTAGGCATCTATAGGGACATCGGGTGACGTGTCGCTCTCCGTCCGTGTCCGGGCGCACTCGGTATGAGTCGCGTCACCGAGAGGTTATGGACTCGTCTGCGGTGCCGTCTGTCCGGTAAGAAGGATCCTTACACCCCTCATCCGGGGCTCAGGGCGCGTTGTGCGGCGCGCCCGAGCGGCTGCCAGACAAGGCGGCCGCGGTGCCTCCCCACCCCTCCTCAACCAGGAGCGGCCACCCTCAAATGAAGCAGACTTAAGGGGTCAACCCAATGGCAGCGGAGATCGTCAATCCTCGCAATGACAGCGGTACGGAAGGAGCTCCCGAGGAGCTCTTCGACCCTGTCTTCGCCCTCCACCGGGGCGGCAAGATGGCTGTGCAGGCCACCGTGCCCCTCCGGGACAAGGACGACCTGTCCCTCGCGTACACGCCCGGCGTCGCCAAGGTGTGCACCGCGATCGCCGAGCAGCCCGAGCTGGTCAACGACTACACCTGGAAGTCCCAGGTCGTGGCCGTCGTGACCGACGGTACGGCGGTGCTCGGCCTCGGTGACATCGGCCCGGAGGCCTCCCTCCCGGTCATGGAGGGGAAGGCCATCCTCTTCAAGCAGTTCGGCGGCGTGGACGCGGTCCCGATCGCCCTCGCCACCACCGACACCGACGAGATCGTCGAGACGGTCGTCCGGCTCGCCCCGTCCTTCGGCGGAGTGAACCTGGAGGACATCTCGGCGCCGCGGTGCTTCGAGATCGAGCGCAAGCTCCAGGAGCGCCTCGACATCCCGGTCTTCCACGACGACCAGCACGGCACCGCGATCGTCACCCTCGCGGCCCTGCGCAACGCGGCGAAGCTGACCGGCCGGACCCTCGGCGACCTCCGCGGCGTCATCTCCGGCGCGGGCGCGGCCGGCGTGGCCATCGCCAAGTTCCTGCTGGAGGCCGGCCTCGGCGACGTCGCCGTCGCCGACCGCAAGGGCATCGTGAGCCGCGACCGCGAGGACCTCACCGACGTCAAGCGCGAGCTGGCCGAGATCACCAACAAGGCGGGCCTGACCGGCTCCCTGGAGACCGCCCTGGCCGGCGCGGACGTGTTCATCGGCGTCTCCGGCGGTACGGTCCCCGAGGCGGCCGTCGCCTCCATGGCCCCGAACGCCTTCGTGTTCGCCATGGCCAACCCGAACCCCGAGGTCCACCCCGACGTCGCGCACAAGTACGCGGCCGTCGTGGCGACCGGGCGTTCGGACTACCCGAACCAGATCAACAACGTCCTCGCGTTCCCCGGCATCTTCGCCGGCGCGCTCCAGGTCCGGGCCTCCCGGATCACCGAGGGCATGAAGATCGCCGCGGCCAACGCCATCGCCGACGTCGTCGGCGACCAGCTCGCCGCCGACTGCGTGATCCCGTCGCCGTTCGACGAGCGGGTCGCCCCCGCCGTCGCGGCCGCGGTGGCCGCCGCTGCCCGTGCGGAGGGCATCGCGCGCCGCTGAGCTCGTACCTGAGCACCCGACAGGGCCCCGTTCCGGACACCCGGACGGGGCCCTGTCGCGTACGGGGCAAGGTTCCGCATGTGCGGGGCGGGATCCTGCCGTGTGCGGCTGCCGTCGGCGTGTCGCCGGGCGGAGGTATGTGTCACACGGGTGCGTGGTTCCGCCACGCACCCGTCGGACCCTAGGGTCGGGGCCATGTTCGCTGCCTACGCCGCCCGAATCGACCGCGACCAGCCCCTGAGCGGGCTCGAATTGGGCGAACGCCCCGAGCCCGAGGTCCGGCCCGGCTGGACCACCGTCACCGTCAAGGCCGCCTCGCTCAACCACCACGACCTGTGGTCGCTGCGCGGGGTCGGGCTTCCCGAGGAGAAGCTGCCGATGATCCTCGGCTGCGACGCCGCCGGCATCGACGAGGACGGGAACGAGGTCGTCCTGCACTCCGTGATCGGCCAGACCGGCCACGGCGTCGGGCCGGACGAACCCCGCTCCATCCTCACCGAGCGGTACCAGGGCACCTTCGCCGAGCGCGTGACCGTCCCCCGCTGGAACGTGCTGCCCAAGCCGAAGGAGCTCTCCTTCGAGGAGGCCGCCTGCCTGCCCACCGCCTGGCTCACCGCGTACCGCATGCTCTTCACCAACGCCGGTGTACGGCCCGGGGACTCGGTGCTCGTGCAGGGCGCGGGCGGCGGTGTCGCCACCGCCGCGATCGCCCTCGGCAAGGCGGCCGGCCTGCGGGTCTTCGCGACCAGCCGTGACGAGGCCAAGCGCAAGCGCGCCGTCGAGCTCGGTGCCGTCGAGGCCTTCGAGCCGGGGGCGCGGCTGCCGCAGCGCGTGGACGCGGTCATCGAGACCGTCGGCGCCGCCACCTGGTCGCACTCGGTCAAATCCCTGCGGCCGGGCGGCAGCCTCGTCATCTCGGGCGCCACGAGCGGGGACCGGCCCGCGCACGCGGAGCTGACCCGGATCTTCTTCCTGGAGCTGAAGGTCGTCGGCTCCACGATGGGCTCCAAGGACGAGCTGGAGGACCTGCTGTCGTTCTGCGCGGCGACGGGCGTCCGGCCGGTCGTGGACGAGGTCCTGCCGCTGGACCGGGCCCGTGAGGGCTTCGAGAAGATGGCCTCCGGCGAACTCTTCGGAAAGATCGTCCTGACGACCTCTTGATGACTCGTCAGTACACCTGATGGGATCTCCGGCACGAGAAACGTGAACATCACTCACCTTGTCGTGTCGGAGGTCTTCCTTGTTGCGAACCACCCTCGCGGCGACCGTCGTCGCCGCGCTGCTCGCCCCGACGGCCGCCCACGCGGACCCCACTGGTCCGGCGAGTCCGGCGAGTCCGGCGAGTCCGGCGAGTCCGAAGAGTGCGTCGGGGGCGGGCATTCCCGCTCTCACCGACGACCGCGGCCGCGTCCTCACCCTGCGCGGCTGGAACGTCGGGGACAAGGCGCACACCGGTGACGCCGCCCTCTCCGCCATCACCGAGAAGCACTTCCGCGACATGCGGGCCAAGGGCTTCAACTTCGCCCGGGTCCTGGTCTTCTGGGACGACCTGGAGCCCAGCCCCGGCCGGTACAGCCAGGCCTACCTCCGCAAGATCGAGCGGGTCCTGGACTGGGCCGAGCGCCACGACGTCAAGGTCGTCCTCGACGCCCACCAGGACGTCTTCGGGCCGGCCTTCGACCACCGGGGCATCCCCGCCTGGGCCACCAGGACGGACGGCCTGCCCTTCACCCCGCACCCCGACGACTGGTTCTCCGAGTACTTCGAGCCCGCCGTACAGCGGGCCTTCACCCATCTGTACGAGGACGAGGACCTCCAGCGCGCCCAGGCCCGCATGTGGCGGGTGCTCGCCGACCGCTTCGAGGACCACCCGGCCGTCCTCGGCTACGACCTGATCAACGAGCCGATGGGCGAGCTGCGGGAGGGCGAGGACCTGGCGACGGCCGCCCGGCGCATCGAACGGGACCAGATCACCCCGATGTACAACCGGATCGCGGACGCGATCCGCTCGGTCGACGACGACAACTGGCTCTTCGTCGAGCCGACCCCGATCGTGGGCGAAGGGGTGCCCACGGGGCTCGGCCGGATCGACGACCCGAAGGTCGTCTACGCCCCGCACTTCTACAACGGCGCCATGGAGGCGGGCGGGGACTACGACCCGGACGCCGGCTGGATCGAGAACTACGAGCAGGCCGTCACCCTGTACCCGAAGGAGTACAAGGTGCCCGTCCTGGTGGGCGAGTGGGGACCGCTCAACAACTCCCAGCCCCATATGAACCGCTTCTACCGCGAGGCCATGGCCTCGCTCGGCCGCTACAGCTCCGGCTGGGCCGGCTGGGAGTGGTGCTACGGCGGAGGCTACTGCGCGGTGGACGGCACGGGCGCCTTCCGCACCAACAAGGAGCTGACCGCCGAGCCCTACGCCGAGGCCGTCGCGGGCACGGTCCGCTCCTCGGCCTACGACGCGGCGGCTGGGGCCTATCGCCTGTCGTACGACGCCGCGGGTCGGCGCGGCCCCCGCGTCACCGAGCTCTCGCTCCCGCCCGGCGACTGGAAGGTGAAGGCCCGGGGCGCGGCGCTCGTACTCCGCAAGGACCGGGGACGGGCCTGGGTCCTCGCGGCCCCGGGCGCCCGGGTGACGGTCACCGTCACCCGGGGCTGACCCGGTCCGCTCAGCTCTCCCGCCGGGGGTTCAGCACGTCGGTGATCCGCACCGCCGCCGTCGACAGATGGCGGCGGGTCGCGGCCAGCTGGTCCCCGGTCACCCCGTGGTCCCGGGCCGCGTCGCGGATCTCGTCCCGGAAGCGGTCGAGCAGCCGGTCGAGATCGCGGCCCGGATCACCCGAACCCTCCGTGTCCCGCGCCCACTCCGGCGCCCGCCCGGCCTCGTCGGTGGCATAGGCGGCGTCGGCGTCGGCGGCGGCGTAGGCCGAAGCGGCCTCGCCGGCGGCTCTGCCGGCGTCCGCCGCCTGGGCCGCCGCCTTCGGGTGGGTCGTGCCCGCCACCAGGCCGCCGAGCTGCGCCGTGATGTCCGAGAGCCCCTCCCAGACCCCCTTGGGCCAGTCTCCCCGGGAGAACCGGTCCTGGACCTCCTCCTGGACCTGCTGGGCGATGCGCTGGAACTCCTTCGCCTGGTGGCGGGCCGACTGGGCCTCCTCCTTGGCCTGGCGGGCCTGTTCCTTCCACTCCTGCTTGGCCCGGCGCAGCTCCTCCTTGGCGTCGGCGAAGGACGGGCCCTCCGCCTTCCGCGTCTGGCCCGCCGCCGCGCGCATCTCGCTGCGCACCCGGCCGGCCGCGCCGCGCACGTCGTCCCGGATCTCCGCCGCCAGCTCCGAGACGGAGTCGCGGATCTCCCGCTCCAGGTCGGTCAGTTCGGCACCGCGGCCGGCCAGCTCGGCGCGGCCCGCGTCGGTGATCGAGTAGACCTTCCGGCCGCCCTCGCTGGCGTGCGTGACGAGACCTTCGGCCTCCAGCTTGGCGAGTCTCGGGTAGACCGTGCCGGCCGAGGGGGCGTAGAGCCCCTGGAAACGCTCCTCCAGCAGCCGGATCACCTCGTAGCCGTGGCGGGGGGCCTCGTCCAGCAGCTTGAGCAGGTAGAGGCGGAGGCGGCCATGGGCGAAGACGGGCGACATGTCAGAGCACCTTTCCGGTCGCGGGGGAGGAGGGGGAGGCCGCGGGAGTGGCGCCGGTCGCGGACTCGGGGGCGGACTCGGTGTCCTCCGCCGTCTCGGGGCGGCGGAGCAGGGCGATGGAGCCGGAGACGGTGGTCGCCTTGAGCGTGCCCCGACCGGAACCCAAGGTGCCGGTGATGGACTTGGTGCCCCACTGACCGCTCACCCGCAGGTCCTCGAAGGCGTTCGACACGGAGCCGCTCGTCGTACTCGCCTCCACCTGGGCGTCGGCCGGGTGCGGCAGCCGGATCGCGACCTGACCGGAGACGCTGGTGAGCCGGATGTCGGCGGGCGGGCCGTCGAGCTCGGCCGGGTCGAGGTCGATGACCATGTCACCGCTGACGGTCTCGGCCTTCACGGAACCGCCCGCGCCCTCGATCACCGTGACGGCGCCCGTCACCGAGGTGACCCGCAGCGCGCCCGTGACCGACTGGGCCTCCAGGCTTCCGGAGACGGTCTCGGCGCGGACCGGGCCGGAGAGCCCGAGGAGGGTCGTGTCGCCCGTGACGCCGCGCACCTCCGTACGCCCTCTGATGCCGGAGACGACCGCCTCCGCGTCGACCGCGCCCACCTCGACGTCGACGCCCGCGGGGACGGCCACGGAGACGACGGCACGGCGCTTGTGGCCCTTGCGGTCGAACCACTTGAGGAGGTTCTTCCAGTGCAGGTCCTCATAGGTCACGGTCAGGGTGGAACCGTCCTGCGTCACGATCAGCGGCGGGCCCTGGATCTCGGAGATCTCCACACGGGCGGAACTCTCCTCCGTCCCCACCACGTTCACCGTGCCGTTGACGATGCGGACCTGCAGGCGCGTCACGGGGTCGGCCGGGGCAAGTTTCGTCGGCTCGGTGACGGACCACTCTGTCATGGTGCTGACCTCCCGTTTCGGCAACGCAACATATCGCGACTCTCGATAGACACGATATATCGCGGTCGAGGGAAGTCAACCCTGACTCTTCCCTGATGCATCGGGGGCAATACCCGCCGTACAGGGACAAATTGACTAGCGTGGAGGCATGAACGCGACATCCGGATCGAGCCCCTCAGGGGCGCTGCTGCTCTGCCGTGCCGACCCCGCCGCGGTCAGGCCACCGGCCCAGCTCCTGCGGGAACAGCTGCTCCTCGCCCCCGCGGGCGACGACTGGAGCGTGCTCGTGCCGGAGGGGAAGCCCTGGCTGCACGGCGGCGAGTCCGTCGACCACGTCGTCACGGGCTGGGCCACCGCCCTCGCCGTCTCCGCGGCGACCTGGCCCGTCCTCGCCCTCTGGTGGGACCGCGACCGGGCCGGGTTCACGCTCGCCGCCGGCTTCCGCCGCACCGTCGGCTACACCTGGCTCGCGGACGGCACGCCCGTCGGCGAGGACGAGGCCATGCGTACCTTCGCGGCCCGGCTCGCCCTCGACCCCGTCCTGGACGTACAGGCCCTGGAACCGCTCACCAAGCCCGACGAGGACGCCGACGCCCACAGCCGGCTCGTCGGCCTCGTCGCCGTCCTCGCCCGCGCCGGTCTCGCCCTGCCGACCGGACTCGTCCCCGGCGACAGCGCCGACCGGCTGCGCTCCGTCGCCCTGGCGCAGGGCGCCGAGCAGCTCGAATGGCACGGCTGGAGGGACGCCGTACGAGCCGAGCTGGACGTGATGGAGGAAGGACCCCTCGGCCCGTACCTGCGCGGCCCCAAGGCGCGGGCGCTGTGCGGGGCGGAGCTCGCGGTGGGCCTGCCGCTGCTGGGTTGGGCCGTCAGCCGACGCAGCGGCGGCTGGGCGACGGCGGGGGCGCTGCTCGTCGCCGACGGCGCGCTCGGACTCGTCTACAACCGGCTGCGGGACCGCTGATCCCGCGGCCCGCCGGTCTTCCTACTCGTCGTCGTCCTCGTCGTCGTCCAGACGGGCCAGCCAGGTCGCGAGGCGCTCGACCGGCACCTCGAAGTCGGGGTTGAGGTCGACGAAGGTCCGCAGCTGCTCGGCGAGCCACTCGAAGGTGACCTCCTCCCCGCCCCGCCGCTTCTCCAGTTCCTCGATGCCACGGTCCGTGAAGTACATGCGCTCAGGATAGGCCGTACGTGCGAGGTCCACGGAACGCCGGAGGCCGGCACCCCCGAGAAGGGGTGCCGGCCTCCGTACGTGGAACCGGGTCCGTACGCGATCAGGCGTCGAAGACCTCGTTGACCAGCTGCTGCTGCTCCGCCTGGTGGCGCTTGGCCGAGCCGACCGCCGGGGAGGAGGAGTGCGGACGCGAGATCCGGCGCAGGCGCTCGCCCGCCGGGATGTCCGCACCGACCGCCAGGTCCAGGTGGTCGATCAGGTTGAGCGCGATGAACGGCCAGGCACCCTGGTTCGCCGGCTCCTCCTGCGCCCAGATGTACTTCGCGGCGTTCGGGTACTTGGCGATCTCGGCCTGGAGCTCGGCACCCGGCAGCGGGTACAGACGCTCGAGGCGGATGATCGCGGTCTCCGTGTCGCCGCGCTTCTGACGCTCGGCCTCCAGGTCGTAGTAGACCTTGCCCGCGCAGAAGACGACCTTGCGGACGTCCGCCGGGTTCGCCGTGACGTCGCCGATCACCGGGCGGAAGCCGCCGGTGGTGAACTCCTCCACCTTGGACGCCGCGGCCTTCAGACGCAGCATCGACTTCGGGGTGAAGACGATGAGCGGCTTGTGGTGCGGGTTGTGGACCTGCCAGCGCAGGAGGTGGAAGTAGTTCGACGGCAGGGTCGGCATGGCGACCGTCATGTTGTCCTGGGCGCACATCTGGAGGAAGCGCTCCGGGCGCGCGGACGAGTGGTCCGGGCCCTGGCCCTCGTAGCCGTGCGGCAGGAGCAGCGTGACGCCGGAGGTCTGGCCCCACTTCTGCTCGGCCGAGGAGATGAACTCGTCGACGACGGTCTGCGCGCCGTTGACGAAGTCACCGAACTGGGCCTCCCAGATGACCAGGGAGTCCGGACGGGCCAGCGAGTAGCCGTACTCGAAGCCCATCGCCGCGTACTCGCTGAGGAGCGAGTCGTAGACGTTGTAGTGGGCCTGGTCGTCGGCCAGGTAGAGCAGCGGGGTGAAGTCCTCGCCGGTCTCCTGGTCCACCAGGACCGCGTGACGCTGGCCGAAGGTGCCGCGGCGGGAGTCCTGGCCGGAGAGCCGGACCGGGGTGCCCTCCATCAGCAGGGAGCCGATGGCGAGGGTCTCGCCGAAGCCCCAGTCGATGGTGCCGTCGTCGATGGAGGCGGCACGGCGCTGCATCTGCGGCAGCAGACGCGCGTGGACCGTGATCCGCTCCGGGATGCTGACCTGCGACTCGGCGATCCGCTTCACGACCTCCTGGGAGACCGCGGTGGTGACGTCGACCGGGAAGGCGGCCTTGGCGTCCGGGACCTGCGTCGGGGACGGCGCGGTGGTGGCCTCGCGGACCTCCGCGAACACCTTCTCCAGCTGGCCCTGGAAGTCCTGGAGCGACTGCTCCGCCTCTTCGAGGGTGATGTCACCGCGACCGATGAGCGACTCGGTGTACAGCTTGCGCACCGAACGCTTCTTGTCGATCAGGTTGTACATCTGCGGGTTGGTGAACGACGGGTTGTCGCCCTCGTTGTGACCGCGGCGGCGGTAGCAGATGAGGTCGATCACGACGTCCTTGTTGAACGTCTGGCGGAACTCGAAGGCGAGCCGCCCGACGCGGACCACGGCCTCCGGGTCGTCGCCGTTCACGTGGAAGATCGGCGCCTCGATCATGCGGGCCACGTCGGTCGCGTACATCGAGGAACGCGAGGACTCCGGGGCGGCGGTGAAGCCGACCTGGTTGTTGATGACGATGTGGACCGTGCCGCCGGTGCGGTAGCCCCGCAGCTGCGACATGTTCAGGGTCTCGGCGACGACACCCTGGCCCGCGAAGGCCGCGTCACCGTGCAGGGCGACCGGCAGGACGGTGAAGTCCGTGCCGCCCTTGTTGATGACGTCCTGCTTGGCGCGGACGATGCCCTCCAGGACCGGGTCGACCGCCTCCAGGTGCGAGGGGTTGGCGGCCAGGGAGACCGTGATCTCCTCGCCGTCGAGACCGGTGAAGGTGCCCTCGGCGCCCAGGTGGTACTTGACGTCGCCGGAGCCGTGCATCGACTTCGGGTCGAGGTTGCCCTCGAACTCGCGGAAGATCTGCGCGTACGACTTGCCCACGATGTTCGCGAGGACGTTCAGGCGGCCGCGGTGGGCCATGCCGATGACGACCTCGTCGAGGCGCGACTCGGCGGCCGAGTCGATGACCGCGTCGAGCAGCGGGATGACGGACTCGCCGCCCTCCAGGGAGAAGCGCTTCTGGCCGACGTACTTCGTCTGCAGGAAGGTCTCGAAGGCCTCCGCCGCGTTCAGCCGGCGCAGGATCCGGAGCTGCTCCTCGCGCTCCACGCGGGCGTGGGGGCGCTCGACGCGGTCCTGGATCCACTTGCGCTGCTTCGGGTCCTGGATGTGCATGAACTCGACGCCGGTGGTGCGGCAGTACGAGTCGCGCAGGACGCCGAGGATGTCGCGGAGCTTCATCATCGACTTGCCGGCGAAGCCACCGACCGCGAACTCCCGCTCCAGGTCCCACAGGGTGAGGCCGTGCTCGGTGATGTCCAGGTCGGGGTGCTTGCGCTGCTTGTACTCCAGCGGGTCGGTGTCGGCCATGACGTGGCCGCGGACCCGGTAGGAGTGGATCAGCTCGAAGACGCGCGCGGCCTTCGTGACGTCGTCGTCGTGCGACGCGTCGATGTCCTTGAGCCAGCGGACCGGCTCGTAGGGGATGCGCAGCGCCTTGAAGATGTCGTCGTAGAAGCCTTCCTCGCCGAGGAGGAAGTTCGCGACGATCCGCAGGAACTCGCCGGAGGCGGCGCCCTGGATGACGCGGTGGTCGTACGTCGAGGTCAGGGTCATGACCTTCGAGATGCCCAGCTTGTTCAGGGTGTCCTGGGAGGTGCCCTGGAACTCGGCCGGGTAGTCCATCGAGCCGACGCCCATGATGACCGACTGGCCGGGCATCAGACGCGGGACGGAGTGGACGGTGCCGAGGCCGCCGGGGTTGGTCAGGGAGACCGTGACGCCGGTGAAGTCGTCCATCGACAGCTTGCCCACGCGGGCCCGCTTGACGATGTCCTCGTACGCCTGCCAGAACTCGAAGAAGTTGAGCGTCTCGGCCTTCTTGATGCCCGCGACGACGAGCTGGCGGTCGCCGTTGGGCTTCACCAGGTCGATCGCGAGACCGAAGTTGACGTGCTCCGGCTTGACCAGGGTCGGCTTGCCGTCCTTCTCCGCGAAGGAGTAGTTCATCGACGGCATGGCCTTGATCGCCTGCACCATCGCGTAGCCGATCAGGTGCGTGAAGGAGATCTTCCCGCCCCGGGCGCGCTTCAGGTGGTTGTTGATCACGATCCGGTTGTCGAAGAGCAGCTTCACCGGGACGGCGCGGACGGACGTGGCCGTCGGCACCTCGAGCGAGGCGTTCATGTTCTTCGCGACCGCGGCGGCGGGGCCGCGCAGCGTGATCAGCTCGGGACCGACGGGGGCCACGGTGGCCTCCTGGGCCTTCGCAGGGGCCGGAGCGGCGGCAGCGGGCTTCGCGGCGGCCGGCGCGGGGGCCGCGGCCGGCTTCACCGGAGCCGGGGCCGCGGCCGGGGCGGGCGCGGGGGCCGGAACGACCGCGGGAGCCGAAGGCGCGGCCTGTGCGGGGCTCGCCTGCGGCGCGGCGGGCGCGCTCGGAGTGGTGGCAGCCGGGGCGGTCGGGGTCGCCGACGCTCCGGGCTTGTAGTCGGCGAAGAAGTCCCACCAGGCACGATCGACCGAATTCGGGTCCTGGAGGTACTGCTGGTAGATCTCGTCGACGAGCCACTCATTGGCACCGAAGGCGGCGGCAGGGTTCTTACCCTGCCCGTCTTGGTCGGTCGGGGAGCTCGGGGTACTGGGGGACTGAGACGACACGGCGGCAACCGCCCTCTTCCGCTTCACAAGGTGATGGACAGCGGAAATAAAGGCTACGCCTGTCCGGCCGGGAGGTGCAGGCCAGGCACTCCAACGTCGCGCAAGTCACACTTGACGAGGTGTTTCGGGACCGTGAATGGCGGGAAACAACCGTGGTTCCGCATGTGTGAGGGTACGGAAAAGCGCGGGCACGGCCCACTTCGACCGCATCCCTGATCGCACCCCGTTCACGTGCGCGCAGGTCCCGCTCACGTACACGCAGAACGTGCTCTTCCGGTTCGAACCCTACGTCAATCTCTCGGGGGAAGGCTGCCCGGAAGAGTGACTCGGATGCGGCAGCCGCGTGACGATTCGGCCACGCCGATCCCGCCACCGTGCAGATCCACGGCCCAGCGGGCGATCGCGAGCCCGAGCCCGGTGCCGCCGTCGCTGCCCGGACCCTGCCGGCGCGGCATGGTGCCGCGGTTGAACCGCTCGAAGACCTTGTGCCGCTCGGACTCCGGGATGCCGGGACCCTCGTCCTCGACCACCAGCTCCAGCGAGTCCGGATACGGGCCGCGGCGGGCCCGGACCGTGACCCGGCCGTGCGGCGGCGAGTGCTTCACCGCGTTGTCGATCAGATTGGCCATGACCTGGTGGAGCCGCTCCGCGTCCGCGTGGGCGACCAGCTCGGGCGGCGACACGTCCAGGTGCAGATGGACGTCCGTGCGGTTGTGCAGCCCGGACGTGGAGAACAGGCCGCGCTGGGACGCGGCGAGGTTCGCCTCCCGCAGCACGCCCGACAGGTACGGCCAGACCTCGAAACGGCTGGCCTTCAGCGCCACGACACCGTTGTCAAGACGTGACAGGTCCAGCAGCGTCTCCACCAGCCGGCCCAGCCGCTCCGTCTGTTTCAGCGCTGAGCGCATCGTCTCCGGATCGGCCTCGGACACCCCGTCCACGACGTTCTCCAGGACGGCCCGGAGCGCGGCGATCGGCGTGCGCAGCTCGTGCGACACGTTGGCGACCAGCTCCTTGCGGTGCCGGTCGACCGCCTCCAGGTCGTCCGCCATGCGGTTGATCGTCGAGGCCAGGTCGCCCAGCTCGTCCCGCCGGTCCGCACCCCGCACCCGCCGGCTGAAGTCGCCGCGCGAGATCGTCCCGGCCACCGTGGTCATCTCGTCGAGCGGCGCCGTCAGCGACTGCGCCACGAACTGGGTGATCAGCAGCGTCGCGATCATCGCGAAGATCGTGATGTACCGGAACTCGGTGGACGTGCGGATCGCCACCAGGGCGAGACACGAGGTCAGCAGGACCGCGCCGACGACCAGGGCGCCGAGCTTGGTCTTGATCGAGATCACGATCCGGCGCCGGGCTCCGGTGCGCCTGCCCGGCCGTCGCCTCACGGCGCCGGGGTCTCCAGCGCGTAACCCACGCCATGGACCGTACGGATGCGCTCGGCTCCGATCTTCCGGCGCAGCGCCTTGATGTGGCTGTCCACGGTCCGGGTGCCGGAGGCGTCCGCCCAGTCCCACACCTCGGCGAGCAGCTGCTCGCGCGAGAGGACCGCCCTCGGGGTGCTCGCCAGACAGACCAGCAGGTCGAACTCGGTCGGGGTCAGGTGCACGTCCTCGGAGCGCACCCGGACCCGGCGCTGCGCGTGGTCGATCTCCAGCTCGCCGAGGCGCAGGATCCCGCTGCGCGGGGTGACGGCCGCCAGCGCTGCCCGCTCGACCCGGCGCAGCAGGACGTGCACCCGGGCGGCGAGCTCGCGCATCGAGAACGGCTTCGTCATGTAGTCGTCCGCGCCGACGCCGAGCCCGACCAGCATGTCGGTCTCGTCGTCCCGGGCGGTCAGCATGAGGACCGGGACGGGGCGCTGGGCCTGGACCCTGCGGCACACCTCCAGGCCGTCGAAGCCCGGGAGCATCACGTCGAGGACCATCAGGTCCGGCTGCCAGGCCTCGGCGGCGTCGACGGCCGCGGGGCCGTCCGTCGCGGTCTGCACGAGAAAGCCCTCTGCGCGCAGCCGCGCGGAGATCGCCTCGACGATCGTCGCGTCGTCCTCGACCACGAGGACCCGTCGCTGGGCCCCGGGAGTGGCCGCCGCACCGTGGTGAGTGGTGTGTGTCTGCTCCATTGCCCCGCCTCGCGTCGCCGATGTCGGTGCAGCAGCCTAGAGGTACGGGTGGTGTCCCGGCTATCCAGGAGTTACCAGGGACGGATGCCGAGGTGGACCACGTCGGGGACGCCCCGGGCAACGGGGATCTCTTCGGTCCGTACCCCGCTGAATCCGGCATTCCGCAACGAGTCTTCGAAATCGGCCGAGGGCTGAGCGGACCAGACGGCGAGGACTCCGCCGGGGTTCAGCCGGGCCGCGCAGGCCGCCAACCCCTCGGCCGAGTACAGGGTTTCGTTGTCCTCGGTGACCGTCCAGTCCGGCCCGTTGTCGATGTCCAGGCAGAGGGCGTCGTACGTGTCGGAGGAGGTGCCGAGGTGGGTCACCAGGTCCGTGTGCAGGATCACGGTCCGCGGATCGGCCAGCGCGCGTCCGGAGACCGAGGCGAGCGGTCCCTCCCGGTGCCAGTCGATGATCGCGCCCTCACGCTCGGCGACGACGATCCGGCCCCAGCGCGGGTCGGCCGCCGCGTGGGCGAGGGAGAAGCCGACCCCGAGGCCGCCGACGAGGACGGCGGCGCCGGTGCGGGACTCCTCGGGCAGGGCGGCCAGGGCCGCGTCGACGAGGAGCCGCTCCGAGCGTCCGTCGGAGGTGTCCATGAGGAAGGTGCCGTTGGCGATGATCTCGAAGTGCTCGCCGCGGCGGCGCAGCACGACTTCTCCGTACGGCCCGTCTCGGCGGTCGAGTGTCACAGGACTGGTCAAGGTCGGTCACTCCGCTCTCGGCTCGGCAGTGGATGTCCCGGCCATCCTCGCGGGGCGGCGACGGTCGGGACAAACACTTAACGGAGCCGGGAGATCACGCGGAGCGGCGATGCGCGAGATGGCTTGTTCTTTACGGGTGCGGGGCCTCGTGCTTCACGAAGTGCTCGATCCGGTTCAGCTCGCGGCGGGCGTCGACCGGGGTTCCGTAGGTGCGGTCCCAGGTGATCGGGGCGATCGTGACGTGGCCCTTGTCGAGGAGCCAGGTGGAGTCGGCGTCCTTGCGGCCCTCGGCGCACTCGCCCTCGCCGCTGCCGTCCAGCGGGCAGAGGCCGAGCGCGATGTCGAAGGAGTCGCCGCTCCCGCGCTGTTCGAAGGCGTGGTAGACGATCGCCCCGTCGCCGACGCGGGTCCAGACCGGGGACTTGGCCGGAATACCCGTGCTGACGTCGGGGTAGTCGACCTTGAGAGCGAACTTCGAGGTCAGCAGCCCGCGCTGCTTGAGGCCGGCGACGAGGCGGGCGCCGAACTCGGCGTGGGCGCGGTAGTTGGCACGGGGGAAGAAGGTGTTGCTCTCGTCGCCGGAGGAGGAGAAGGCGAGGGCCGGGACCTCCTGGTCGACGGCGGCGACGGCTGCGCCGACGGTGCCGGAGTCGTTGACGCTGGCGGAGATGTTGGGGCCGGAGTTGATTCCGGTGAGGACGAGGTCGGGGGCCTCGGTCCAGCCGGCCTTGGCCTTGAGGCCGCCGCGCAGGGCGAGCTTGACGGTGTCGGCGGGGGTGGCGCTCGCGGAGTCCTTCGTGCAGGGGCCGTCGGAGAGGCAGACGCCGTAGACCGCGCCGCGGGCGGGGGCGCCCGCGCAGTCGTTCTCGTAGCCGGCGGGCAGGGCGGTACGGCGCTGGGCGGTGACGACGCCGCCGTTGGTGACGGCGGTGCCCTTGCCGGACTGGACCTGCCAGGGGGCCATCACGACGACGTCGGCGCCGGCGGCGCACATCGCGCGACGGAGCTCGTACAGGCCGAGGCCGTCGGAGTTGCTCGCCTTCGCGGCCTGCATCGAGTCGTCGTTGGAGATCAGGATCCGCATCCCCGCGAGCGGAAGGGAGGCGGAGGGGCCGCCGGGGGGCGCGGCGTAGGCCGTCACGCCGGCGGCGGCGAGGGCGACGGCTCCGGCGGCGGCGAGAGCGAGGGACTTGCGCATGGAGAACCTCTCAGGTGCATGACATGCGGGCAGGGGAGGGGAGGGGCTCCCGGGCTCGCCTTGGGGATCCCCCTGATGCGAAGCGGTAGGGGAAGGGCGGGCCCGGGAGGGCGTGCACCGTGGCCGGCCCTGGGGTCCCCGGCCCGAAGGGCCGGGGGGGAGGGCGGGCGCGGGGGAGTGCGATCCGGAGTCCGGCCCTGGGTGGTGGCCCGTGTACGAGGCACCGGGGGCGGGCCGGCTCGGGAGGGTGTGATCCGGGGCCGGCCCTGGTGGTGCCCTGCGTACGGGGCACCGGGGGCGGGCCGGCTCGGGAGGGTGTGATCCGGGGCCCGGCCCTGGGTGGTGCCCTGCGTACGAGGCGCCAGGGGACGGGCCGGCTCCGAGGGTTGTGATCCGGGGCCGGCCCTGGTGGTGCCCTGCGTACGGGGCACCGGGGGCGGGCCGGCTCAGGAGGGTGTGATCCGGGGCCCGGCCCCCCACGGGCAGGCCCCGGATCGGTCGCGGGGTCGTTCAGGTCCCCCGCGGTCCAGGGGTGTCCCGGCTCGGGGCCGGGGTTCGGGCCTCAGGCCCCTACAGGTCCAGGCCGTGGCCGTGGGGGAAGACCGGGTCCGCCGTGTCGTTCGGGACGTCCGGGCGGGCCGCCTCCACCGCAGCCATCGAGCGCGGCAGCTCGAAGGGGAGCCGCCCCTCGGCCTTCGCCCGCCCGAAGGCCACGTCGAGCAGGGCCTCGTCGCTCGCGCCGAAGTCGGCGATCAGCGCCGCCGCCCGCTCGGCGATCTCCGGCAGGACCGCCGGCCGCTCCAGGTTGACGCAGACGACCGTCGGCACCGTGGCGAGCAGGCCCAGGATCCGGGTCAGCTCGGGCTCGGCGAAGGCGAGCGAGCCGGAGTGGAAGAAGGACTCGAAGAGGTTCGGCCGCTCCTCGTAAGGGGTGCGCAGCCGCAGCACCGCGAGGTCCGCCGCGGCCGGGTCGGCGACGACCTCGCCATAGGCCGCAGCGGCCTCCGGGTCGACGTTCTCCACGTACAGCCTCGGCCGTCCCGTCAGGGGGAGCGGTCCGTCGGTGAGGACCGTGAGGGAGCGGCGCTGGGCGGCGGCGCCCGCGGCCGTGAAGTCGGCGCGGCCGACGGTCTCCGCGGCCTCGTCGGGGTCGACGTACCGGCGCTCGTCGAAGAGCCCGAGGAGGAACTTCTCGCGCAGCAGGCGGCGTACGGACGTGTCGACGCGGGCCTCGGAGATCCGGCCCGAGGCCATCAGCTCCACGATGACCTCGGGGCACTGCTCGCCGCCGAACTGGTCCACGCCCGCGTCGAGGGCCTTCGCCGTGCGCTCGGCCACGCTCAGGTGCTCGACGCCCCAGGCCCGCGCCTCGTGCGGCTCGCCGAAGATCGTCGAGTCCGTGAGCAGGCCCCAGTCGGTACAGACGATGCCGGCGAAGCCGAGCTCCTCGCGGAGGAGCCCCGTGATCACGCCCTTGTTGAAGCCGAAGCCGACCTCCTCCCAGTCGGTGCCGATCGGCTGGCCGTAGTACGGCATCATCTGCGAGCAGCCGGCCGCGATCGCGTGCCGGAACGGCTCCAGGTGGTGCTCGCGCATCCCGCCCGGGTAGACCTGCTCCTTGCCGTGCGGGAAGTGCGGGTCCTCGCCGTCCTTCTGCGGGCCGCCGCCGGGGAAGTGCTTGATCATCGCGGCCACCGAGTCCTTGCCGAGGCTCTCGCCCTGGAGCCCGCGGACGTAGGCCCGGACCAGCTCGCCCGTCAGCTTGGCGTCGGAGCCGAAGGTGCCGGACTGGCGGGACCAGCGCGGCTCGGTGGCGAGGTCGATCTGCGGGTGGAGCGCCGTACGGAAGCCGACGGAGAGGTACTCGCGGCGGACCGTGTCGGCGAAGGCGAGGACCAGCTCGGGGTCGCCGATGGCGGCGAGGCCGAGGGCCTCGGGCCAGGCGGAGAAGGCGCCGGCGTTGAAGGAGGCGCCGATGTTGTCGGTGAAGGCGTGGCGGGGGTCGGTGGAGAGGGAGACCGGGATGCCGAGGCGGGTGCCCGCGGCCATCTCCTGGATCGCGTTGTGCCAGAGGGCCATCTCGCGGGCGCCGTAGGTGCCGAGCAGGTTGAAGTGGGTGAGCCGCCGGTCCTCGATGAGGTCGGGGGTGTTGAGCGGCAGCGTCGAACCGTCCGTCTCGGTCACCGGGGTGCCGTCGGGGTTCATCATCAGCATCGAGTGGAAGAGCTGGCCTGCCTTCTCCTCCGGGGTCATCCGGGCGAGGAGGTCCTCGACGCGCTCGTCGACGGGACGGGTGGAGTCCTCGTAGGGGTGCATGGCGTACGTCCCTGCTTGCGTGACCGGATGGGCCGGATGGCCGAACGGCGTCAGGCTAGGTGCGAAAACCGAGTGACCACTAGGTTTCTGTCATGTGTCCTGGATCACAGAGGGGAGGGTCCTTTTGGGGCGGGGATCCGGCCCCGGAAAGACGCCCCCGTAGGGTGGGTCCATGCCGGAGAAGAAGGAACCGACGCCCCGCAGATCCGCGGGACGGGGCAGTTACGCGGTCGGTGACGCGCGCCGCCAGAAGATCCTGGACACCGCCGTCGACCACTTCGGGCGCTGGGGCTTCCACGCCTCCTCGCTCGCCCGGATCGCCAACGACTGCGGGATCACCCAGGGCGGACTGCTGCACCACTTCCGCAGCAAGGAGGACCTGCTCCTCTCGGTCCTCGGGCAGAGCGAACAGCACGACATCGAGCGGCTCTTCAGTGTCGAGCCCGAGTCGTACGCCGCCTACCTGGAGACCCTGGTCGCGCTGATCGAGGAGAACACCCGGCGCCCCGGCATCGTCCGGATGTACAACGTCCTGGTGGGCGAGTCCGGCAACATCGGCCACCCCGCCCACCAGTACTTCAAGGAGCGCTACGCGCGCGTGCTCCGGCACACGGTCGAACTCCTGGAGGAGGCCGTGCGGCGTGGCGAGCTGCGCACCGACATCGACTGCCGGGCCGTAGGGCAGGAGCACCTCGCCGTCATGGACGGGCTCCAGATCCAGTGGGCCCTCGACCCGGAGTCGCTGGACATGCCCGCGCGCGTCCGCTCCTTCCTGGAGCGGCGGTACGCGGAGATGGTGGCGCCGCGGGGGTGAACCCTCGCAGGGTCGCCGTTCGTTCAGCGCGTCACGGTCCCGGTCCCGGTCGCAGTCGCAGTCGCCGCTTCCGGCTTCCTGCTCGCTTCCCACTCCCGGCCGATCGCGTTCAGCAGCTTCGGGTACACGCCGAGGTACCGGAAGGGCTTGATCCCCAGCATGTAGACGGCGCCGAGCGGGCCGTTGGGCCTCACCAGGACGGCCATCCGGGCGCGGTGCCGGTCGGGCTCACCGGGGGTGGGGTCCGGGACCCAGCCGATGTGCATCGCCGCGTGGCAGGTCCGGTTGGCCGTCTCGGCCACCCACTCCTGGTGCGTCTGGTAGACGGACGTGAACGGCACCACCTGGAGGTCGGGGCCGCGCGTCCCCGTGCGCAGGTCCTCCGGCAGCCGGTCCCGGAGCGAGCCCACCCGTGTACGCAGGCCGGCGTCCGGCTTGTCCAGGCCGAGCAGGGCGCCCAGCTTCCAGCGGAGCGCGAAGAGCGTGCGGATCACGGGGGCGGAGAGGGCGGTCCCGTCGCCGTTCGCGAACTGCCGTACGAGTCGCTCGAGTTCGTCGGGGCCGCCCGTCACGGGCAGTGCCCACACGTCCTCGACGTGGAAGTCGTCCGCGAACTCGTGGATCCGCCAAGGGCGGGAGGTGTGCGCGGTGCGGGGAAGTCTCATGGTCATGCCCCTGTTCCTCCGTCGGTTCCTACGCCTGCCCGCACTTGTACGGTGGCGTATAGATCAAGCGTAGACCCGTCTGTACGGCACCGTATAGTCGGGTGGAAAAGCGGAGAGGTGAGGAGGGACACATCATGGGCGCGATCCGCACACCGCGCGGCCGGTGGATCGAGGAGGGCCTCCGCGCGCTCGCCGCGGGCGGCCCGGAGGCCGTACGCATCGAACCGCTGGCCCAGGCCCTGGGCGTCAGCAAGGGCGGCTTCTACGGGTACTTCACCAACCGCGACGCCCTGCTCGCCGAGATACTCGACACCTGGGAGCGCGAGGTCGCCGAGGCGGTGATCGAGCGGATCGAGGGCGGCGGGGGAGACGCCCGCACCAAGCTCGGGCGGCTCTTCGAGTTCGTCCAGAACGTCGCCGACGGGCCGGTGACCGGCCTCGCCGTCGACCTCGCCGTGCGGGACTGGGCCCGGCGCGACGAGACCGTCGCCGCACGGCTCCGCCGTACCGACAACCGGCGTATGGAGTACCTGCGTTCGCTCTTCCGGACCTTCTGCGCCGACGAGGACGAGGTCGAGATCCGCTGCCTGTTCGCCTTCTCGCTGCGCGTCGCCGACCACTTCATCGCGGTCGACCACGGCGGGCGCACCCCCGCCGAGATGAACGCGCTGACCAAGGACTGGCTGCTCAGATAGGCAAGCCTTGTCGTGGGCTCGGGTCTCGGCGGAGGGGCTGGTCGGCGGCCTCCGTCTCGGTGGCGGCGCCGGTCGTGGGGCTCAGGCCCCGGCTGAGGTGCCGGCCGGGAGGTTCAAGCCTCTGCGGAGTCGCCGGTCCGGCGGTTCAGGCCTCGCCCGTCGTGCGCCGGGCGCCTCGCCACGCGTACAGCGTCGTGCCCGCCGCGAAGGAGGCGGCGGCGACCGCCCATGCCTCGCCCTCCGGGCCCGGGCGCATCACCCAGGCCCACCAGCCCGCGCCGCCGTCCGCCCCGGCCGGAGCCGCCAGATAGACCACGCCGGCGTAGAAGGTCGGCGGCAGCCAGCTCAGCCGGGCGCCGACGAGGGCGGCGGCGCCCGCCGCCATCCCCATCAGGCCCAGCGTGTTGCGTACGGCGGCGGGCGCGCCGAACTCCTCGGCGTGCCCCGGCAGGGCGAGGGCGAGCAGCGCCACGGCGAGCGCGGTCGGGACGAGGACGTGCACGAGACGGCGGGGCCACCAGGCCCGTACCGCCGTACGGTCCAGCTCGTCGCTCGGCGTGTGCAGGCTCGTCCCGATCACGCCGGCCGCGAGCAGCGGCCCGAGCACCACCACCGGTAGCCGCGCCGTGTGGTCGAAGTTCGGCAGCGACACCATCCACCGGGCCGCCCAGGCGGCGGCCCCCGCCATGCCGAGCAGCGCGGCCAGCGCGCCGGGCAGGCCGCGGGAGCGCAGGTAGAGGGCCTGCGGAGGGAGTCTCACGGGATCGGCACCTCGTCCGGTCGGCAGGTGTTCGCGGCCAGGTAGCGGGTCAGGTAGTCGCGCTGCTCGGCCGGGGACCTGGCGTCCAGCCGGTCGATGTACTGCTGGGCGCCGGTGGTGTCGGGGCCGTAGTCGTCCGGGGTCGGCGCCAGCCACTCCTGTACGGCGAGATTGACGATGCTCGCCCGCTCGGCGTCGGGGCCGGTGCCGTCGCCGGGCCGGCAGGTGTCCGAGAACAGCCAGGCGACGGCCGAGCTGAGGTACAGGTCGGGGCGCGCGAGCCGGTCGCGCACCGAGTCCCGCCGGGCGTCCGGCAGTTCGACGTCGCCGGGGAGCGCGGGTCCGCCCGGGCCGCTCACCCAGCGGACCGGGGCGCCGGGCACCCCCTTGAGGCGGGCGCTCAGCGGGGCCAGCGCCGCCGACACGTCGGGCAGCAGCCCTTCGTCCACCGCCGTCACGCAGACCTGCGGCGTGCCGTCGTCGCAGACCTGCCGGGACAGGGCGGGATCCGGGCGCCACGGTCCTTCGTCCTGCGGCAGCCGCAGGATCAGGCCGGCGGCGGCGACCGCGACGGCCAGCGGGACCAGGGCGAGCACCCGTAGGCGGGCCGGACGCAGCCCGTACGCGAGGAGCGCGGCGAGCGCGAGCCCCGCCGTCCACGCCATCGACACCGGGCCGAACCACCACACCGGACCGTCCCAGAAGAACTGGTGCTCGCCCGCAGGGCCGAGCCAGCGCGCGGGGCCCTCCGTGTAGGCGCCGAGCCCGAGCGCGACGTACCCGACGATCCCCAGCAGCGGGGCCGTCAGCCGCCACCGGACGACCCGCCCGACGAGGTGGCCGAGCGCGCCGAGGGCGGCGACGGCGACCGCGTCGGCGGCGAGGAGTTCGAGGAAGGGGCGCCCCGCGGAGACGTACGGCCAGGTCGCGAGCAGACAGACGGCGTCGGCGAGCAGCAGCCCGGCGGCGGGCCAGAGCGCGGAGGGGGCCACGGAGACCAGGAGGCGGCGCAGCGGGGAGCGCGGGACGGACTCCCACAGCTCCGTCGTCCGCCGCCTTCGGTCCCGGCCGCCCTGCCAGCAGCCCGCCGCGAGCGCGAGGGGACCGCAGAGCAGTCCGGCGGAGACGTGCAGCAGGTTCGTCACGTCGGCCCAACGGCCCTGCCATTCGGGCGCCTTGCCGTACATCGTCACCAGGACGGTGAGCGCGACGGCGGCACCGGACCACGGCCCGAGGCCACGTCGCAGCTCGGTGCGGAGCGGGGCGGGCGGGCGTACCGGAGCCGGCTTCTCCGTACGGGGCGGGCTGAGGGTCGTCGTCATCGGAGCGACTCCTTCGGGAGGGCTCGGGCGGGCGCCGTCGCCGCGGGTGGGGGTGTCGTCATCGCAGCCGGTTCAGGCGCAGGGCGCGCGGAGACGGGTGCCGGTGCCGTCATCGCTGCGACTCCTTCACGCGCCGCCCGGCGGGGCCTCCGGTGCGGCGGTCGCGGTGGGCGCGCAGGGCCGCCGTGTAGCCGCGCTCGATCGCGTTCGTCGTCGAGTCGTCCGAATCCGCCGACTCGCCGCCGAGCGCGGCGAGTTCGGCGGTGGTGCCGCGGAAGGCGAGCACTCCCGACTCGATCAGGGCGACATCGGTGCAGGCCGCTGCGACGTCCTCCACCAGGTGCGTGGAGACCACGACCGTCGCCTCCGTGCCGAGCTCCCGCAGCAGCGCCCGGAAGTCGACCCGTTGCTCCGGGTCGAGGCCGGCCGTCGGCTCGTCGAGCAGCAGCAGCTCCGGTTCGTTCACGATCGCCTGGGCGATGCCCGCCCGCCGGACCATGCCGCCCGAGAGGGTCTTCATCCGCGCGTCGATCCGGTCGGTGAGCCCGACGCGCTCGACGGCCCGCTCCACGGCCGCTCCGGCACGGTCCGCCGGCACCTCCTTCAGCCAGGCGACGTACGCCACGAACTCGCGGACCGTGAAGGCCGGGTAGTAGCCGAACTCCTGCGGCAGATAGCCGAGCCGGCGCCGGATCCCGGTGCGCTCGCCGTGGCTGCCGACGTCCCCGCCGAGCAGCTCCACCCGCCCGGAGGCGGGTGCGGCGACGGTCGCGAGGACCCGGATGAGCGAGGTCTTCCCGGCGCCGTTCGGGCCGAGCAGGCCGTGGATGCCGGGGGAGAGGGACAGGTCGAGCGCGTCGAGGGCGACGGTGCGGCGGTGCCGGACGGTCAGTCCGGTCACCGCGACTGTGGCGGGCTGGTTCACCGGGTCTCCAGGTGGTCGAAGGAACGGCGCCGCAGCACGAGCAGGGCGGCGCAGGCCAGCGCGGCGGCAGCCCAGCTCCCTTGCGCGACGAGGCCGGAGAAGTAGCGGGTCAGGACGGCCGCGCCGCCCGTGCCGGCCCCCGGCTGCCCGAGGAGAGGGCCCGTCACGGCGAGCAGCCACCCGCCGGCGAGGGTCGCGGCCGCCGCCCGGCAGCCGACGAAGGAGCCGAGCGCGAGGGTCGCCAGGGTCAGCGCGAGCCCCGGCAGCAGCCAGGCGGCCGCCCCCGGGAAGCCGGCCACCGGCGGCAGCAGCGCCCCGCCCGCGGTCAGCAGCGGTACGCAGACGGCGAGCACGGCGGCGGTGCGGGTGAGGAGCAGCCGCAGCCCGCCGGAGGGGGTGGCGGCGGTGATCTCGTACAGCGGGTCGGCGTGGCGTCCGTACGAGACGGCGACCCCGCCGAGCGGGAGGACCGGGGAGGCGGCGAGCAGCCAGCTCCGCGCGCCCTGGAACCCGGCGCCGTAGGCCAGGGCGAAGGCGCCGCCCAGGACGAGCGCCACGGCCACGACCCAGGAACCGCGCAGGGCGGGCCCGGCGGCCCACCAGATCCGCGCGCCCCGCCCGAGAGGATGCCGGGCGGGCGCGGGCGCGGCCGCCGGTGCCGGCCGGTGTCCCACGGACGCCAGGAGCTCCGCCCGAACGGCGGCCAGGGCCGGGCCCGCCGCTCCCGCGCGGACGGCGGCCGAGACGCGCCCCGCACAGGGGGAGCAGGACTCGACGTGCTTCTCCAGCGACCAGGCGTCCGTCTCGGCCGCGGCACCCTCCGCGTAGCGGAGCGCCAGCGCGTCGGTGACGTGCCAGGGGGGTGGCGTGGGGGACGTCATGCGGTGCCTCCCAGGGGGTACGGGCCGCCGGCGCCGAGGGCGGCGCGCAGTTCGCGGCGGGCGCGCAGGGCGCGGGTCTTGACGGTGCCTTCGGGTATGCCGAGCAGCCGGGCGGTCTCGCGGGTCGTCAGGCCGTCGACGACGGTCGCCCGCAGGACCTCGGCGAGTTCGGGCGAGATCCGGTCGAGGGCGGCGCCCACCTCGCCGTACTCCAGGCCCGCGAGCACCCGTTCCTCGGCGGAGGGCGCGGGGGCGGGCGGTTCGGTGGGCACGGCGGCGCGGTCGGCGCGGGCGTGGACCCGCTGGGCGTCCACCAGCCGTCGGGCGGCGATCACCCACAGCCAGCCGCCGGCCTCGCCCCGCCCCCGGTGGGAGCCGGCCGAGCGCCAGACCGTGACGAAGGTGTCCTGGAGGACCTCCCGCACGGTCTCCTCGTCCGGGCAGCGCCGGGCCAGCCGGGCGTGCAGCCAGCCGGCGTGCCGGTCGTAGAGGACGCCGAGCGCCTCGGAGTCCCCCCGGGCGACCGCGCGCAGCAGCGCCGCGTCGTCCTCTCCCCCGCCCTCGTCTCCCCCTGTGGGGCCTGCCCCTGAGGGGCGCAACAGTCTCACGCCCTCTCTATCGCGCCCGGACCCCGGTTCGGTTCACGGCGGTCCGGAGCCCCGGCTCAGGGGCTCGTCGGCGGGCCGCCTTCCGGCAGGGCCGTGAAGACGCGCTGGAGGGCCGCCGGCCGCTCGCCGTCGCCCGAGACGACGAGGCGGTGGCGGTAGGTGACGAAGTACTGGAACCCGTCGGCGATCGGGCTCCCGGTGGGCCGGTCCGGGACGCGCGCGTAGGCCGGGTCCTCCAGGGCGGCCCGCAGCTCGGCGGCCTCGGCGGGCGTCTGCTGCCCGGTGCGGGGCGGCTTGGTGCCGGAGCGGCTGGTCCAGCTGCCGTCGTAGTGGACGACGAGCTTGTTGCGGACCCCGGCGAGGCCGCCGTTGACGACCACCTCGACGAGGACCTCGCCGGGCTGGGGCTCGTCGGTGGGAGCGGTCGCGGTCGCGGTCGCACTGGCACTCGTACTCGTGGACGGGGCCGCGGTCGTGCTCGTCCGCGGGCTCGGGGCCGCGGTGGTGCTCGTCCCCGCGGTCGCGTCGGGCGTACGGGTCGGCTCCCCGCTGTCGCCCGGCGCGCTCGGCGCACTCGGAGCCGGGGGTACGGACATGCCCGACGCCGGTCCCCCCGGCGCGGGCGGCGTCTCGGGCCCGCACGCGCTCGTGCCGCCGGCCAGGACCGCCGCCAGCAGCAGGGCCCCGCACCACTTCCCCCGTACGCCTCGGCCTCGCACCATGGGTCGAGCATGCCCCGTGGGGGGTGCCCCGCGCAGCCGGACGGTCAGGTTCCCGACCGGACGATCCCGGTGAGGGGCCCGCGGTAGCGCCAGTCGAGGGAGTCGTACAGCGCGAGGCCGTCCGTGGTCGCCGACAGCACGCCGGTCTCGGCGCCGGCCTGCGCGGCGGCCGCCTCCAGGGTCCGCATGACGTTCGCGCCGAGACCGCGCCGCCGGTGCGCGGGGTCCGTCTCGATCTGGTCGGCGACGGCGGTGGAGCCGGTCGGGGCGATCTGGCCGCGCGCGGCGAGGGTGCCGTCCGGGGCGAGGACGCGGACCCGGATGACCCCGTCCCGGACCTCGGTGGTCCGCGCGTACCCCTCGGGTGGCGCGGGGCGCGCGCCGGGGTCCAGCGGCTTGACCATCATGAAGCCCGGGTCGTCGGGGATCGTCCACCCCTCGGTGATCCAGGGCGCCACGTCCTCCGGCGTCGCCATCACCTTGAGCCAGCTGTACGGCTCGGTGAGCCGCTCGCAGAGCGCGCCGACGGAGTCCTCGTCGGGGGCGGGCAGCACGTGTCGGACGACGTGCCCGGGCAGGCCGACGTCGATCCGGTAGCCCCAGGGCTCGACGACCGCGGACGGGGTCCCCCGGGAGACGGTCCAGCCGGCCACCCACACAGAGGTAATAGCTGCGATATCCATAGAGGTATTACACCGGCAGCTCGCGGCCCCGCGAAAGAGTGATCGCTCAGAGCGAACTGCGGCCGGGGAACATTCCTGGGCTCATGTGCATTGAGTCCGTACAGCTCAACTTGACTGCCGAAGGGGAGATCATGGCTTCTGCGTCCAAGGCGTCCGCGCCGCTCACTCTGCCTGTGCTGCCGCTCGACGACGAGGTCGTGCTGCCCGGCATGGTGGTGCCGCTGGACCTCTCCGACAACGACGTACGGGCCGCCGTCGAGGCCGCCCAGGCCGCCGCCCGCCCGGGCGGCGGCAAGCCGAAGGTGCTGCTCGTGCCCCGCGTCGACGGGACCTACGCCGGGACCGGTGTCCTCGGCACCGTCGAGCAGGTCGGACGGCTGTCCGACGGCGACCCCGGCGCGCTGATCCGCGGCCTCGGCCGCGTCCGCATCGGCGCCGGTACGACCGGACCCGGCGGGGCCCTGTGGGTCGAGGGCAGCACCGTCGAGGAGACCCTGCCCGACCCGCTGCCCGGCTCCGTCGGCGAGCTGGTCAGGGAGTACAAGGCACTCGCCACCAGCTGGCTCAAGAAGCGCGGCGCCTGGCAGGTCGTCGACCGCGTCCAGCAGATCGACGGCGTCGGCGCCCTCGCCGACAACTCCGGCTACTCGCCCTTCCTCACCGTCGAGCAGAAGGTCGAACTCCTGGAGACCGCCGACCCGGTCGCCCGCCTCCGGCTCGCCACCGCCCAGCTCCGCGAGCACCTCGCCGAGCAGGACGTCGCCGAGACCATCGCCAAGGACGTCCAGGAGGGCGTCGACAAGCAGCAGCGCGAGTTCCTGCTCCGCCGCCAGCTCGAAGCCGTCCGCAAGGAGCTCCGCGACCTCAACGGCGAGGCGGAGGGTGACGAGTCCGACGACTACCGCGCCCGCGTCGAGGCCGCCGACCTGCCCGAGAAGGTCCGCGAGGCGGCCCTCAAGGAGGTCGAGAAGCTGGAGCGGTCCAGCGACCAGTCCCCGGAGGGCTCCTGGATCCGCACCTGGCTCGACACCGTCCTCGAACTGCCCTGGAACGAGCGCACCGAGGACCAGTACGACATCCCGGGCGCCCAGGCGGTCCTCGACGCCGAGCACGCCGGCCTGGAGGACGTGAAGGAGCGCATCACCGAGTACCTCGCCGTGCGCAAGCGGCGGGCCGAGCGCGGCCTCGGCGTCGTCGGCGGCCGCCGCGGCGGAGCCGTCCTCGCCCTCGTCGGCCCGCCCGGCGTCGGCAAGACCTCGCTCGGCGAGTCCGTCGCCCACGCGATGGGCCGGAAGTTCGTCCGCGTCGCCCTCGGCGGCGTCCGCGACGAGGCCGAGATCCGCGGTCACCGGCGTACCTACGTCGGCGCCCTGCCCGGCCGGATCGTCCGCGCCATCAAGGAGGCCGGGTCCATGAACCCGGTGGTCCTGCTCGACGAGATCGACAAGGTCGGCTCCGACTTCCGGGGCGACCCGGCCGCGGCCCTCCTCGAAGTCCTCGACCCCGCGCAGAACCACACCTTCCGCGACCACTACCTGGAGGTCGAACTCGACCTCTCGGACGTCGTCTTCCTCGCCACGGCCAACGTCCTCGAAGCCATCCCGGAGGCGCTCCTCGACCGCATGGAGCTGGTCAGGCTCGACGGGTACACCGAGGACGAGAAGGTCGTCATCGCCCGCGACCACCTCCTCCCGCGCCAGCTGGAGCGGGCCGGCCTGGAGCCCGGCGAGGTCGTCCTGGAGGACGCCTCCCTGCGGAAGCTCGCCGGCGAGTACACCCGCGAGGCCGGCGTCCGCACCCTGGAGCGCGCCATCGCCCGGCTGCTCCGGAAGGTCACGGCGCAGCACGAACTGGGCGGCCGCGAGCTGCCGTTCACGGTCACCCCGGAGGACCTGCGGGACCTCATCGGCCGCCCGCACCACGTGCCCGAGTCGGCGCAGGACCCGGCCGAGCGGCGCACGGCCGTGCCGGGCGTCGCCACCGGACTCGCGGTGACCGGCGCGGGCGGAGACGTCCTCTTCGTGGAGGCCTCCCTCGCCGACCCGGAGACCGGCGCCGCCGGGCTCACCCTCACCGGCCAACTGGGCGACGTGATGAAGGAGTCCGCGCAGATCGCGCTCTCCTTCCTCCGCTCGCACGGCGCCGAGCTGGAGCTGCCCGTCACCGGGCTCAAGGACCGGGGTGTCCACATCCACTTCCCGGCCGGGGCCGTCCCCAAGGACGGGCCGAGCGCGGGCATCACGATGACGACCGCCCTCGCGTCCCTCCTGAGCGGCCGCCAGGTCCGTACGGACGTGGCCATGACCGGCGAGGTCTCCCTCACCGGCCGGGTCCTTCCGATCGGAGGCGTGAAGCAGAAGCTGCTCGCCGCGCACCGGGCGGGCATCACGACGGTCGTGATCCCCAAGCGGAACGAGGCCGACCTGGACGACGTCCCGGCCGAGATCCTGGAGAAGCTGGAGGTCCACCCGGTGACAGACGTCCGGCAGGTCCTGGAGATCGCGCTCGCCCCGGCGGCGGTGCCGGTGGCCGTCGCCGCGTAACCGGGCCGAACTCCCTTGCGATGAGCGGGGTGTCCCCCTCGGGGGCACCCCGCTCCGGCCTTCCCTCATATCCGTGTCCGGATGTCAGTCGGGGCTGGCATCCTCGTACGCATGAACGAAGACGCCTTCTGGGCTCTCATCGAGGAGTTGAGCCGCCGCCCGGGTGACCGGGACGAGCGGCTGGAGTGGCTGCGGGCGGAGCTGGTGCGGCGTCCGGAGGCCGAGAGCGTGGCGTTCCAGGTGCGCCTGGAGAAGGTCTGCGAGAGAGCCGACACCCGCGCGGTCTGGACCGCGGCGAACCGCGTGGAGGGCGGCGACTGCACGGAGGACGGCTTCCACTACTTCACGCTCTGGCTGGTCGGCCAAGGGCGGAAGGTGTACGAGTCGGTCGTCGCTGACCCGGACGCGCTGGCCGACGTGCCCGGGATCAGGGCCCTCGTGGGCCGCGACCGGGACGAGTGGGACGACGACGAGTGGCCCGAGTGGGAGGAGCTCGACTACGTCGCCCAGGACGCGTACGACGAGCTGACCGGCCAGGAGGACGACGAGGGGGACGAGTTCCTCGACGCGGTCGAGGAGGCGGAGGACGCGGAAGCGGCCGAGGAGGGGGACCTCGCGGAGGAAGAGGAAGAGGACGGCGAACCCCGGGGGGTCCGGCCGGAGGGGGTGGCCATACCCCGGCTCGCCGCCCTCTTCCCGCTCGGGTCGTCCGGCTCCTGAGTCCTGTCCGGCGGATCACGGCGGGGGCCACGATCCGCCGGACAGTCCTGGGCTCCGGACGGTCCTCGGGGCGGACCGGCCCGGCGGACGGTCCTGGGCGCCGGACAGACCTAGGCGCCGGACAGGCCTAGGCGGCGGACGAGTTCCGGCGGCGGCCCAGGAGCAGGGTGCCTCCGGCGAAGGCGGCGAGGGCGCCCGCGCCCGCGAGTGCCAGGGGGAGCGGCGAGGAGGGGGCGCCGGTGGCCTCGGCGGAGAGCGCCGGGGCCTGCTCGTCGCCGCCGTGGCCGGCGTGGCTGACGGTGGACAGGTCGGCGCCAGCCTCGATCTTCGCCTCGGTCGGGGCCTGGGCCTTGAGCTGGGTCGACGACGCCGCCGCCGTACCGCCGAAGGTGACGTCCGAGCAGCTGTAGAAGGCCTCGGGGCTGTCGTTGCGCTGCCACACCTTGTAGACGATGTGGCGGCCGGTGCGGGCCGGCAGGTTGCCAGTGAAGTTGTAGTAGCCGTCCGTGGCCGTGCGGGTGGTGTTGTGGACGGCGACCGGGGTCGCGTCCAGGTCCGACCACTTCAGGGGCTGCGTCGGGTCGAAGCCCGCCTTGGTGATGTAGACCGTCATCGTGCCCGAGTGGGCCGCCGTCGCCCGCACCTTGAAGTCGAAGGAGCCCGCCGCGACCGGCGTCGCCGGCCAGTCGGTGCGCGCCCAGTCCAGCGCCCGGTACTTGGCGCGGTTCGCCGAGCAGAGCTTGCCGTCCGGGATGAGGGCCTGGTGCTGCCCGTCGGCGTTGGCGATGTTGACCTCGTTCCAGTCGTAGAGCGGCTGGGTGCCGGAGTCGGCGACGAGGTCCTTGCACACCTGCGACTTGGGCGTCTCGGGGCCTTCGGCGTAACAGGCCGCCACCCGGCTCACGGGGTTGAAGACGGCGCCGTGGGCACCGGCCGTGGCGGGCGTGAGGCCGACGAGTGCGGCGGCGGACAGGGCGGAGGCGGCGACGGCGGAGGTGCGGCGGTACGAGGGCATGCGGGGGCTCTCTCTCGTGCGTGGGGGAGTACGGAACGAGCAACGCGCGCTGGGTGCAAGGAAGTTGAATTCCGTGCGACCGCCGTAGAGCCTCGCATTGGTCCATACCAATGAGCAAGGGGCCGGGCGGAAAAAGCCGCAGCGGCCCCCCGGGGTGCCGCACACCCGGAGGGCCGCCGTCGCCGCGCCGGGCGAGGAGAGAAGGGGGAGTGCCAGGTCAGCCGTTGGCGAGCGCCTGGACGCGCGAGTAGTCGCCGTTGAAGTGGTTGTGGTCGCCGACCGTCGGGCCGGTGGAGGTGTACTGCCACATCGTGTAGTACTGCCAGCCGGCCGGGAGTTCGCCCACGGTCGAGGCGTACCGCGCGATCCACAGCGGGTTCGTCGTCGCGAAGCCGGAGTAGTTGCCCGTGCACTGGGTCCACCAGCTCGTCGCCGTGTAGATGACCGCGTCGCGCCCGGTCCGGTACTTGTACCGGTTCAGGAAGTCGCGGATCCAGGTCACCATCCCGGACTGGGTCTTGCCGTAGCAGGTCGCGCCGTACGGGTTCCACTCGATGTCGAGGACGCCCGGCAGTGTCTTGCCGTCCTTCGACCAGCCGCCGCCGTTGTTGACGAAGTAGTCGGCCTGGGCGGCTCCGGTCGTCGTGTCCGGGGTGGCGAAGTGGTACGTGCCCCGGATCATGCCGATGTCGTACGAGCCGTTGTACTGCTGCGTGAAGTAGGTGTTCTTGTAGTACGTGCCTTCCGTCGCCTTGACGTAGGCCCACCTGACCCCGCTGTTCCACAGCGTGGACCAGGCGACGTTCCCCTGGTGCGAGGAGACGTCCACGCCTTCCGTCTGGACGGCCTGGGTCGAGATCCCGCCGGGCTTGCCGTCGCGGCCGTCGTGCTTCAGGACGCCCATGCCCATGGAGGCGGTGCCGCGCGCGGGCACCTGCCGGGCGCCCGGGTCCTGGGCGGCGCCGGCGGACCCGGCGAGGGGGAGGGGGAGGGCCAGGGCCGCGAGGGCGGCGCCGGCGAGGGTCGTTCCGGATCTGTGCACACGCATGCGTGCCTCCGAAAGGCGGTGGGGGACCTGTCGACATGTCTGGTGTGAACATGTCATGCATGACGCTACGCACGTAGACCCGTCCGGCGGAAGGGGGGCCGGATACCGCCGTTGGTCTACGCCTGCGAAATACTGAAGGAGCTGCGGCGATGGCCGTGGAGGGAAGAAACTTTCAGCGGCCGGGAAGTCGTCGGAGAAAGCGTGGGAGGTGCTGACGTGCACGGAAGCGGTACGGGAAGTGAAGGCCGGGCCGTCACGCCCCCCGGGGTGGACCCGGAATTCCTCGCTCTCGAACGGGAACTGGCGGTCTTCCTGCGCCGTGCCCGCGCCCAGTCCGGCGAGATGGCCCGCGAGGTGCACCCCGAGCTGGAGCCGGCCGCCTACGGGCTCTTCGTCCGCCTCGACGACGCCGGCCCCCAGCGCGCCACCGAACTCGCCGGGTACTTCGGCGTCGGCAAGGCGACCATGAGCCGCCAGCTGCGGGCACTCGAAATGCTCGGGCTCGTCGTCCGCGACCCCGACCCCGCCGACGGGCGCGCCTCGCTGGTGCGGCTCACGGAAGAGGGCCGGGACCGCTTCCGGCACGTCCGGGACGCCCGCCGTGAGCGGTACGTCCGCAAGCTCGTCGACTGGGACCGCGCCGAGGTGGCCGAACTGGCGAGGCTGCTCCACCACTTCAACGTCCGCTCCGAGGGCTGACGCGGGGCCCGGAGGGGCGGGCTTGAGCGACGGTGCGCACGTGAGGCCTCAGGCTTGGACCTCGGCCATGGGCCTCAGGCTTGGACCTCGGCCATGGGCCTCACGGTTGGACCTCGGCCATGGGCCTCAGGTGAGGGCAGGGAACGGCTTCACGCGAGGGCGCGCAGTTCCGCGTACACCGCCGTCGCGTCGTCGTGCCTCTTCCAGCGGCGCCGGCCACCCGCCTCCGCGTCCGCCGTCTCCAGCGCCCGCACCCGCCGGAGCAGCCCCGACGGGCCCTCCGCGCGCAGGACGCCGAAGCACTCCGTCCAGTCGCCCGCGCCGAACAGCTCCACCCAGCGGCTCGCCCCGTCCGTGAGCGCAGCCAGGGCCCGTACCTCCGCGCGCGGCGTCGTCCCCGTCACGGCCAGCCCGGCGACCGACGGGTCGGCCGCCGCCGTGAAGAAGCCGCCCTCCCGGTTCCGCAGCCGGTCCGTCGCCTCCAGGGAGCGCAGGACCTCGTCCGGGATCCGGTCGAGCCGGTCGTCGAGCACCACACGGACCGAGCCGTCCGGTGCCTCCAGGAGGAGGGCGGAGTCGGAGAGGACGAGATGTTCGACCGAGGCCTCGTCCCAGCGCGCGAGGACCACCGTCGCCTGGGGCGTACGCACGTGAGAAAGGTCACAGGTGCCGTGATGGGCTTCCGCGGTGCGCCGGATTGCCGCGGACAGGATCTCCGGCAAGGGCATGTCCGGGCGAGAAGCGGACAGTTCGGTCAAAGCCCCGCCGAGGCGAGCGGTGAACCACGGCACGGTGTGCACACAACCGTCATCACCGGCCGGTGGTGTGACGCCGTCGAGGAGGACGACCGTCCCCCCGCCGCCCGAGGCGGGCAGAGCTGCGGCTGCCCAGTCCTCGTTGGGGCGTTCGGGGCTGCCGGGGAGGGTGGCGACGTCGCTGCGCATGACGACCAGTGTGCCCGCCCCGCCACACTCCTTCACGGCGCCTCCAAACGGCCGTAAAAGGCCTGTACCAACCGGCCGGAGGCAGCGCGAGAGGCGGAACCGGTACCTCCGTCGAGCTGCGGGCGGGCATCCTGCCAAAGCCCGCGCGGAAGATCCAACCGGGGGCCCGGGGAGGGCCGCGGCACCCGTCCTGGAGAGTTGTTCGCCAACTCATGAGTGTTGTTCACTCGTTCGGGTGGCGGAGCGGCCGATGCGCGTCCCCTTCCCAGAACCGCTGGAATGGTCGGAAGCCGTACCAGGGGTGGGGGCGCTCCACGTGACCGGCCGTCACCTCTGCTTTGTGGGCGGACGAGTCAAGAATGCGAGCACCGGTGGAGAAGAAGCGGCCTCGGAGCAACAACGGCGCGCGGAGCCAGACCCCCGGTGCGGCCCCGACCCCGGTCGGCACCGCCGCGACGCCCCCCGGCGGCCATCCCTCGGAGCCCGCCGCGACGCCCGCCCCGCAGCCCCCGGCCGGGCGCTCCAAGCGCGTCCGCAACCGCCTGGTCGCCGGTGTCGCCCTCGTGGGCGTGACCGTCCTCGTCGCCGGCGCCCCCGCGATCCTCACGGCCTCCTCCGAGCTGACCGACTCCCAGCGCCTGGTCACCCTCGCCGAGCTCGACCGGCAGGCCGTCACCCTCGCGCACTCCCTCGCCGACGAGCGCGACGAGGTCGTCGCCTACATCGCCGCGGGCCGCGACGCGCAGACCGGCTCCGCCAAGGACAAGCGCCAGGTCACCGACACCCGGTCCACCCGAGTCGACCGCCAGATCGACGAGATCCGGCCCGCGGCCGCCACCGAGCTCCGCCGCGACCTCGCCGGCGTCCCCTCCATCCGCCGCGCCGCCCTCACCGGCAAGGGCACGGCCCTGGAGGCCCACAAGGCCTACACGGACGTCATAAGCAAGCTCCAGGCCCTCTCCGACGAGCTGGCCGAGCAGACCCCGCCCCGCGCCGCCGGCAGCGCGCTCACCGAGGCCACCCGCGCCCCCGCCGCCCTCGGCCGCGCCGTCGAACAGGCCTCCGCGACCCGCGGCCTGCTCGTCGCCGCGCTCGCCGTGCCGCAGCCCGAGCCGACCGGCGAGGTCCACTACGACCCCACCACCGGCACCTACGTCCCCGACGTGCCCGAGGGCGCCGACGAGGCAGAGCGCGCCCGCGACGCCCTCACGGCCGCCGCCCAGCTGGCCCGCGTCCGCGAACTGGCCGCCCTCGGCGACTTCGACCAGGCAGCCGGTACCGCCGCCCGCGACGCGATCGCCACGACCGTCACCGGCCCCGACGTCAAGAGCGCCGAGCGCTCGCTCGCCACGCTCACCGACCAGCCCCGGCTGACCGAGGCCGAGCGCGGTACCGACCCGGCCGGCCTGGAGGCCGCGCTGTCCGCCCGTATCGAGCAGATGCGCGGCGTCGAGTCCCGTCTCTCCACCGAGCGGGTCGAGCACTTCGCCGCCCTCCGGGACGACGACGTCACCGCACTCGAACTGCGCCTCGCCTTCCTCGGCGGCTGCCTCGTCCTCGCGATCGGCATCTCCACGTACGTCGCCCGCACCCTCACCCGGCCCCTCGCCGTGCTCCGCATCGGCGCCGCCCGGCTCGCCGCCGCGCCGGAGCCGCACACCGAGGAGCCGGTCCGCTTCACCGGCCGCAACGACGAGTTCGCCCAGGCCGTCCGCTCCCTCAACACCCTGCACGGCAAGCTCGCCGGCCTCGCCGCCCACAGCGCGCGGCTCACCCGCGAGAACACCGAACTCGCCGCCGCCAAGGAGTCTCTCGGCGCGGAGCTCGCCGCCCAGCGCGCCGACCTCCAGGGCCGGGTCGCGCTCCTCACCGCCGACCTGGAACGCCTCAAGGACACCGTCCACCACACCTTCGTCAACCTTTCGCTGCGCAGCCTCGGGCTCGTCGAGCGCCAGCTCGGCGTCATCGAGAAGCTGGAGGAGCGCGAGCAGGACCCGGACCGCCTCGCGACGCTCTTCCGGCTCGACCACCTGGCGACCGTCATGCGCCGCCACAGCGAGAACCTCCTCGTCCTCGCCGGCCACGAGCACGTCCACGGCCACGCCGGGCCAGTCCCGCTGGTCGACGTGCTGCGCGCCGCCGTCAGTGAGATCGAGCGGTACGAGCGGGTCACCATCCAGTCCCTGCCGCCGCACGCCCAGATCGCCGGCTTCGCCGCAGACGACCTGAGCCACCTGATCGCCGAGCTCCTGGAGAACGCCACGTCGTTCTCGCCGCCCGACGCCGAGGTCCAGCTCTCCGGCTGGCTCCTGGAGACCGGCGAGGTCATGCTCTCCGTCCAGGACGCCGGCATCGGCATGACCGGCTCCCGGCTCACCGAGCTCAACGCCCGCCTCGCCGAAGCCGACCCGGACGCCTTCGAGGGCGAGGGCCTCGGCATGCGCGTGACCGCCCTCCTCGCCGCCCGCCACGGGGTCCGCGTCGAACTGCGCGAGCAGAAGCCGGGCGGTATCGCGGCCGTCGTGGTCCTGCCGCTGCCCCTGCTCCCCACGACCCCGCCGACCGTGGTGTCGGAGCCGGTACGGGTGGCGGGCACGGCGCCCACGATCCACCTGCCCGGCTCGGCGGCGGAGGCCAATTCCAACACCCTGCCGTCCCGGAACCGCGACCCGCTGGTGGAGGCCGCGGAGCGCGCGTTCCTCGCGGCGGAGGCTGAAGCGGAAGGCCTGACGGAGGCCCAGGCAGAAGCCCAGGCGGAGGCAGAAGCGGAGCCCGCGCCCGTGGGGGCGCAGGAGCCCGCGGAGACGTACGAGCCGGCGCCCGTAGAGGCGATCGCGCCCGCGGAGGTGTACGAGCCGGCGCCCGTAGCGGCGACCGCGCCCACCGAGGTGTACGAGCCGGCGCCCGTCGAGGCGACCGCGCCCACCGAGGCGTATGAGCCCGTCGGACTCGGGGAGTCCGTCTCCGAGACCACGCTCCAGGTCCGGCTGCCCGACCCGCAGCCCGAGCCGGACACCCACGAGCGCGCCGCCGACGGGGACCCCGTCGCCGCCGCTCCCACCGCACCCCCCGCCGTCCCCGACCCGGTCTCCGACCAGCCGGTTCCCGGACCCCGGGCCGCCCAGTGGGAGCGGGTCACCGACAAGGGACTCCCCAAGCGCACCCCGCAGGTGATCCGCCAGCCCGGTGCCCCCACCGCGCCCCGTAAGGGAGGCGTGGACGCCGAGGCCCTGCGCCGCCGGCTCGGCGGCTTCCACCAGGGGGCCAAGGCCGGACGCCGGGACGTGGAGGCGGAGATCGGGACGGAGACGGACGCGGCGGCACGGATAGCCGCCGCAGGGCCTGCACGTACAGAGGAGATGACGGGGGACACAGTCGAGGAGGCACGCAGTTGACCGCGACGGGAACGTTCGGACTGAGCACGGAGGCCCGCAACCTGCAATGGCTGCTGGGCAATCTCGTGGAGGAGGTACCGGGAGTCCGCTCGGTCGCCGTCGTCTCCTCCGACGGGCTGCTGCTGCTCTCGTCCGACCCGGCCGTGCAGCAGGCCGGCGCGGCCGCCGCCGAGACCGTCCGGCCCGACGGGCCGCGCGGCTCCAGCGCCGACCTGGCCACCATCGTCTCGGGCATCGGCAGCCTCACCATCGGCGCCGCACGGCTGATGGACGGCGGCGGGGTCAAGCAGACCATGGTCGCGATGGAGGACGGCAGCGTCTTCGTGATGTCGATCAGCGACGGCTCGCTGCTCGGCGTGCACGCCACCCCTGACTGCGACATGAGTGTCGTGGCGTACCACATGGCGCTCTTCGTGGGCCGCGCCGGACACGTCCTCACCCCCGAAGTCCGCAGCGAGCTGCGTAAGTCGATGGAGAGCAGCCAGTGAGGGAGAGCACCAAGTGACGTTTGCGTCCGCGGCCTTTCACGCCCACAAACTGCCGGTGCGCGGTGACGGGCGGCGCCCCTCGCGCGTGCGCCCGTACTCGCTGACCGGAGGCCGTACCCGCTTCGGCCACGTCCTGCTCGTCGAGACCTTCGTCGCCGCGCTCGAAGCGGCCCCCGTGCGCAAGGTCCTGACGGACGGCGGGCCCGCCGTCCGCGGCCTGATGCCGGAGATGCGGGCCATCGTCGAGGTCTGCCGCCGCATGCGGACGGTCGCGGAGATCTCGGCGCTGCTGAAGATGCCGTTGGGAGTCGTCCGGGTGCTGCTCAGCGACCTGGCCGACCAGGGAAAGATCCGTGTGTACGGGACCGGTCACGGCACCGGCCAGCCCGACCGCGCGCTCCTCGAAAGGGTGCTGAGTGGACTCCGTCGTCTCTGACGCCACCGCCGTCTCCGAATCACCGGTGGAAGCCCCGGCGGTCGCCGCCGGCATCCCCGCCCAGCCCCAGGCCGGTCCGCACGAACCGGAACGGGAAGCGGAACCGGACGCCGAGGACGGCGCCCAGGACTGGCAGCTCGACCACACCCGGGCCCCGATCGCGACGAAGATCGTGGTCGCGGGCGGCTTCGGCGTCGGCAAGACCACCTTCGTCCGTGCGGTCTCGGAGATCACCCCGCTGCAGACCGAGGCGCTGATGACCCGGGCGAGCGAGGACACCGACGACCTCACGTCCACCCCGGACAAGCTCACCACCACGGTCGCGATGGACTTCGGCCGGATCACCCTCGACAACGACCTCGTGCTGTACGTCTTCGGTACGCCGGGGCAGCAGCGCTTCTGGTTCATGTGGGACGACCTGGTGCGCGGGGCGATCGGGGCGATAGTGCTCGCCGACACGCGCCGGCTGACCGACTGCTTCCCGGCCCTGGACTACTTCGAGAGCTGCGGCCTCCCGTACATCGTGGCCGTCAACCACTTCGAGGGCACCGAACGCTTCGAGCCGGAGGACGTCAGGGAGGCGCTGACGGTCTCCCCGGACGTGCCGGTGGTGATCATGGACGCGCGCAAGCGCTACAGCGTCGTCGAGACCCTGCTCTCCATGGTCGCGCACGCCCTGGAAGCCTCCCCCGAATAGCCGGCCGGCCGACGAGCCAGACTGCCGAAGAGCCAAACAACCGAAGAGTCTAACAACCGAACAGCCGAACAGCTGAACAACCGAATAGCCGAACAGCGAACAGCCGAACAGCGAACAGCCCGTACCGTCGCAGCACCAGTCGCAGGAGCACCACCCATGCGGAAGATACTCATAGTCGGCGCCGGCCAGTCCGGTCTGCAGCTCGCCCTCGGACTTCAGACGCAGGGGTACGAGGTCACCCTGATGTCGAACCGGACGGCGGACGAGATCCGCTCCGGGCGGGTCATGTCCACGCAGTGCATGTTCGACACGGCCCTCCGGCACGAGCGCGACCTCGGCCTCAACTTCTGGGAGTCCCAGGCCCCCAGGACCGAGGGCCTCGGCGTCTCCGTCGCCACCCCCGACTCGGCTCGCGCGATCGACTGGGTCGGCAGGCTCGACGGCTACGCGCAGTCCGTCGACCAGCGCGTGAAGATGGCCGGCTGGATGGAGACCTTCGCCCAGCGCGGCGGCCAGCTCGTCATACACGGCGCGGCGGTGAGCGACCTCGACTACTTCTCCCGCAACTACGACCTGGTGCTGGTCGCCGCGGGCAAGGGCGAGCTGGTCTCCATGTTCGGCCGGGACGCGTCCCGCTCGCCGTACGCGGAGCCGCAGCGGGCGCTCGCCGTGGCGTACGTCCACGGCCTCGGCCCGCGCCCCGAGCACCCGGACTTCGACGCGGTCCGCTGCAACCTGGTCCCGGGTGTCGGCGAGCTCTTCGTCATGCCCACCCTGACGACCGGCGGCCGTGCCGACATCCTCTTCTGGGAGGGTGTCCCCGGCGGCCCGGTCGACGTCTTCCAGGGCATCAAGGACCCCTCCGAGCACCTGGCGCTGACGCTGGAGCTGATGGAGAAGTTCACGCCGTGGGAGTACGCGCGTGCCACCAAGGTCGAGCTGACCGACGCGGGCGGCACCCTCGCCGGCCGGTACGCGCCGACCGTCCGCCACCCCGTAGGCAGGCTCCCCGGGGGCGGGCTCGTCCTCGGTGTCGCCGACGTCGTCGTCGCCAACGACCCGATCACGGGGCAGGGTTCCAACTCGGCGTCCAAGTGCGCCGCCGCGTACCTCGCGGCCATCGTCGAGCACGGCGACAAGCCCTTCGACGAGACCTGGATGCAGGCCACCTTCGACCGCTACTGGGAGACCGCGCAGCACGTCACCAAGTGGACGAACGCGATGCTGGGCGTCCCTCCGGAGCACGTCCTGAACCTGATCGGCGCAGCGGGCGAACTCCAGCCGGTCGCCGACCGCTTCGCGAACGGCTTCGACAACCCGGCCGACTTCGAGAACTTCTTCTTCGACCCGGAGAAGACGAACGCGTACCTGGCCGAGGTCGCCGGAGCCTGACGAGGCTCCGACCCGCGTTCGAACGGTTTCGGCCAGCGAAATCCGGTCGATTCGCGGCGCCAGGGTGTTCGATGATGGGGGCATGCCCCTCTCGAACACCCTGGTCCGCGTGGACGCGGACCTGGCCGCCGGCCGCGTGCCGATGGCGCGCCAGCGCCTGCGCGGCCTCGTCTCGTCCTTCCCGCACGACCTGACCGTCCGCCGCCGCCTCGCCGAGGTGTACCGGCTGTACGGCGACGCCGCCGAGGCGGGGCGCTGGATGTACCTCGAAGAGGACCGGGACGCGGACGAGACGGCAGCCTTCGAGGAGCGGTACGGCTCCCCCGGGTGGCGCATGAAGGCCCTTGCCTGGCGTGGCCCCGAGGCGCTGGCCGGCACGGCGCTCGCCGAGGAGCGGCTCGTCGCGGTGCGGGCCGCCTGTGCGGAGGAGCTGGGACACCCGGTCGACTGGGACGACCCGGCCACCTACGACGAGGACGCGGACGGGGAGTACGAGGCGCCCGACGAGCCGTGGACCGTCGGCGGGGTGCTCGCGGGTGTCGGCTGCGCCGTGGGCGTCATCGCCTTCGTGACGGTGTGGGTCCTGGGCGTCATCTCGCTCTTCGACTGAGCCGTCCCGGCGCGTGCGGCCTCCGCCCGCCGGACCGCCCGGGGCGAGTCGATGCCCCGGCTCGCCCGGACCTGGAGTCCGACGACGATGACCGTGTTCGCGAGCATCGCGCCCGAGACCAGCCAGTGCGGCGCGGTCGTGGCCCCGACCAGCCACAGCGGGACGGCGACCGTGAGCACCTTGAACTGGATGGCCATGACGCCGTCGAGCGCGGTGAGCAGGAGGTAGGGCCGGTCCCGCAGGGCGATCGGCCGTCTCGCGGACCGGCACGGAGCGCGCGGCGTCTACACGGCGACCCTGGTCGTCCAGGCGGTGGCCACGGCGGGTTTCGTCCTCGCGGACGGCTTCTGGCCCTTCGTCGTCGCCGTCTCGACGGCCACCGGGGCCAAGGCCGCCGGGCTGGCCGCCCGCGCCCCGCTGATCCGGCACCACGGCGGGGACCGGCCCCAGGAGTTCCGCTCCTATCTGCGGGCCGTGACCAACGTCGGCATCTCCCTCGGGGCGCTGCTCGCGGGCTGGGCCGTCCAGGTCGGCACCCTGGACGCGTACCGGATCCTGGTCGTCGGCAACGCCCTCGCGTTCGCGGCCGCCGCGGTAGTCCTCGTCGCCCTGCCGCCCGTCGCGCCCTCGCCCGCCGCCGGAGGGCCCCGCTCTTCGTGATTATTACGAGCGAGAGCAAGAGGCTTGCGGGCAGGGGTAGTTCACGAGAGATGGTCGTACCCCTCGTCGCCCCCGGCCGTGGCCCCCGCCGGAAGCTCCGGCGGCGCGTACGTCTCCAGGGCCTCCCCGCCCGGATCGGGCCGGACCGCCCCGAGCAGCGGGTTCGCCGCGACGGGGGAGACCTTCACCTTCCCGCCGGGCCGCGGCGCCTGCACCACCAGGCCCTCGCCGAGATAGAGCGCCACATGGGTCGCGCCCGGGAAGTAGACCACCAGGTCGCCCGGCCGGAGTTCGGACAGCGGCACCCGGGGCAGCTGCTCCCACTGCTCCTGGCTGGTCCGGGGAAGCTCGCTCCCCGCCGCCGCCCACGCCTGCTGGGTCAGCCCCGAGCAGTCGTACGACTCCGGGCCCTCGGCCCCCCACACGTACGGCTTGCCGATCTGGCCGATCGCGAACCGCAAGGCCGCCGCGCCCGCCCGGGACGGGGTGCGGGGGCCGTCCAGGACGCCCGAGTCGAGCAGCTCGCGTTGGGCGCCCGCGGTCTGGACGCGCTCCAGCTCGGTGAGCCGGGCGAGCTGATCGGGGGAGAGGGAGGCGAGCAGCTTCTCGACCTCGCGCAGCTTCGCCGTCACGTCGTCGCGCCGGACGCGCTGCGCGGCGGCGAGGGACTGCTGCCGGTCGAGGGCCTTGCGGGACGCGCTCGCCAGCGCGCCGGCCCGGCGCTCGGCCCCTTCGAGCCGCGAGAGGGTGCCGGCCCGGTCGCGGGCCGCGCGTGCGAGCAGTCGCCCCTGGTCCAGGGCCGACTGGGGGTCCTCGGCGAAGAGGGCCTGGAGGGAGGAGGGGAACGAGGTGAACGCTGCCCTGCCCTGGTACTGCTCCCTGGCGAGTCGCCCGGCCTCGGCCCGTCCCCGGGCGAGCTCGGTCCGGGCGGTGGTGAGCCGGGCCGTGACCCTCTTGGTGTCGGCGGCCTGGAGTTTGAGGGCCTCGTCGGCGGCGTTGTACCGCTCGGTGGCCTCCTCGGTGCGCTGGTAGAGCGTCCGTAGCCGGGTGAGGAGCGCGGTGACGGAGTCGCCGCCGGGCGGGGGGAGAGCGGCGGCGTCGTCGTCGGTGGGGTCGGTGGGGTCGGTGGGGTCGGTGGGGTGGAGAGGGGCGGTGGGGTCGGCGGGATCGACCTGCGCGTCGGGCGGGTCGAGAGTCGGATCGGCCTGGTCGGCCGGACCGACCAGATCAGCCCCGGCCTCCGAGTCCGCCGGATCGACCGGATCGACCGGATCGGTGGGATCGACCGGCTCCGTCACCGATCCCGCCCCGGCTCCCGGATTCACCGGATCGGTGGGATCGACCGGCTCCGTCACCGATCCCGCCCCGGCCTCCGGATCCACCGGGCCGACCGGTTCCGCCGCAGGGTCCGCCCAGGCGATCGGGGCCTCCGCCGAGGGTTCCGCGGGCGGGTCTGTCGGCCCCGCTCCCGCCGCCGTGACCACCCCCGTGAGGGCCGTCGCCGCGGCCAGCGCTCCCGTGCAGACCGTACGCAGCAGCCTTCGCGACACGTCACCACCTCCACGGGGATGATGACGCGTCACTTCATCTGATTACCGTACGAATGGGGAGTCGTTCGGCGTGCTCACTCGTTCGGCGCAGTACCTGTCGGCCCGGCACCTGTCGGCCCGGCGTCCGTGGGCCCGGCACCCGTCGGTCCGGCGTCCGTGGGCCCGGCACCTGTCGGCCCGGCGTCCGTGGGCCCGGCACCCGTCGGCCCGGCGTCCGTGGGCCGCGTCCCACCACCCGCCCCACCGCCCGGCTTGGACCACGGCCATTTCAGCTCGCGCCGCTCGCGGCCCTCGGGGGCGTACTCGTAGACCCAGCCGCGCTGGATGCCGAGCCGCTTCGTGTGACCGGCGGCCTCGCGTCGGTACGCGTGCAGCATCGGCGGGCGTCCGTCATGGGCCGGGACCGGCACCTCGTACCACTTCGGCGGGTGCCCGGTCGGGCCGAGCAGGATCGGCAGGACCCGGCCGTCGAGGGGGCCGCCGCGGAAGGGCGTGTTCTCGCTTCTCACCCCTCCAGTCTCTCCCGCCGCCCCGGTTCACAGCAGGTGGGCCGCCTCGCCCACGACGGGGATCACCTTGCGGGCGAGTGCCGCGACCGGCCCCTCGGGGGTCTCCTGTGCGAGGAGCCGCCCGACGACCGCCGCCGTCTCCCCGTCGCTGGCGGTGGTCGCGGCGAGGAGGGCGACGAGATGGTCGACCAGCCACTCCCGGAGTTCGCGCGCCGGGGGCTGCTTCCCCTCGTCGAGCCAGATGAGCGAGGCGGCCTCCACGGCCGCGATCCACGTCCGCACCAGCATGGAGAGCCGGGGGCCCGGCCGCTCGGCGCCGAGGTGGACGAGGATCTGCTCGGCCGCGGCCCGCCGGACCTCGTCCACGATCGCGCTGGTCCGGGAGGTCTCGGCGACGCTGCCGCCCCGCAGCAGGGCGCTGAACCCGGCGTCGTGCTCGTCGACGAACGTCAGATACCGGTCGAGCACCCGGCCGAGCCGCTCGGTCGGCGCCCCGACGGGCGGTTCGCTGAAGCAGCGGTTCAGGGCGTCGGCCGAGGAGCGCAGGGCGGCCTCGTACAGCTGCTGCTTGCCGCCGGGGAAGTAGCGGTAGACGAGGGGCCGCGAGACGCCGGCCGCCTCGGCGACGTCGTCGAGCGAGACGTCCTCGGGCGTCCGGTGGGCGAAGAGCCCCAGGGCGGCGTCGAGCAGCTGCCCGCGCCGCTCCTCGACACTGAGCCTGCGGTACGCGGGGGTGGCGGCGCCTGTCATGCCCGCAGCGTATCCGCGGAACGGGCCGGTCAGGCGGCCGGTCCGGAACCGGCGACGGCCGGGAGCGTGCCCCGCCCCCGTCAGGCGAGGAGCCCCGAGGACCGCCACAGACGGCGCCCCGCGCCCCGCAGCACCCCGATGTCGTCGAGGAAGTCCGTCAGACGCTTCGCGCCGGACTGCATGACCTCCCTCCGGTGCCCGCTCGCCCTCACCTGCGCCACGGCCTCGCGCCGGTCCAGGCCCACGGCCTCGTACACCGCGGGGTTGACGAAGCAGGTGGAGAAGACGCGGGCCGCCTCCCCGCAGCTCAGCCGGGTGAACTCCTGCTCCCAGCGTGGCGCGGTCATCATCTGGCGGCGCAGCTCCTCCCGGGCGTACCGGACGTGCCGGGCCTCCTCCACCACGTGGATCCGGGTCACCCCGCGGACGAGGGTCTGCACCCGCTCGTCCGGGAAGGTCAGCCGCTGCATCCAGTCGAGGATCTCCTCGCCGAGGAGGGTGGAGGCGAAGGAGCCGGGCGTCGTGGAGACGGTCTTCAGGAGGCGTGCCAGATTGTGGTAGAGCCTGGGCACCGGGTACGCGGGGGTGCCGCCCTGCTGGATCAGCCGGGCGAACATCATCGAGTGCCGGCACTCGTCGGCGATCTCGGTGAGCGCGTAGCGGACGTGATGGCTGGTCAGGGACTTGTCGTAGATGTGCCGGACGAGCAGCTGCATCAGGATGATCTCGAACCAGATGCCGAGCGAGGCGAGCGAGGCCGCCTCGTGGCGGGAGAGCGCGATCCGCTGCTCCTCGGACATCCGGCGCCACAGCGGGGTGTCGTAGAGGGAGACGAGCTCGGGCGGCCAGAACCACTTGCCGTCCTCGAAGGGCGCATCCCAGTCGAGCTCGGTGTCGGGGTCGTACGAGTGCTTGCGGGAGGACTCCAGGAGCCGTTCGGCGACCTGCTCACGGTCGCGCAGCGGCCCCAGGGCGTCCCGGAGGAGGCTGAAGTCGGGACCGGGGGACTCGCGGAAGGGGGTCATGCGGACGCACCTCGCTGTGGTCGCCGTGGCGTTACGTTACCGGGGGTCACCAGCTATCAGACTGCTCGTCAGCAAGCCCGTCAATCCCTCGCGCGCGACTTGTTGACGATCCGTCTACCACCGTGTGAGCCTGGCCGGAGAACGCCCGCGAAGGTCTCGCGCGAAGGGCTCGTACGAGAGACCGAGACCTGCATGAGGGCCTTGCTCGAAGGACTCGCACCACGGGAACGGCCATCCGACCCCCAAGGAGGCGTCAGTGTCGACGCGCGACCTCTACACCACGGCCCCGTCCACCCCGACCTGGCAGGTGCCCGCGGCCGGCGCCGCCCGGTTCTCCTGGGAGTACGAGGACGGCCGCGAGCGCCTCCTCGCCCTCTACCAGAAGGGCAAGGACAAGCAGTGGGACGGCGCCACCCGCATCGACTGGGACCTCGACGTCGACCCGTACGACCCGCTCGGCACTCCCGACGAGGTCCTCAACCTCTACGGCACCCGCCACTGGGCGAAGATGACCGAGAAGGACAAGGGCGACCTGCGCCGGCACTACTCCTCCTGGCAGTTCAGCCAGTTCCTCCACGGCGAGCAGGGCGCCATGATCTGCGCCGCCCGGATCGTCGAGTCCGTCCCCGACCTGGACGCCAAGTTCTACTCGGCCACCCAGACCATGGACGAGGCCCGGCACGCCGAGATCTACGGCCGCTTCCTCCACGAGAAGATCGGGATGCTCTACCCGATCAACGACAACCTCAAGGGCCTCCTCGACGACACCCTGCGCGACTCCCGCTGGGACATGCCCTACCTCGGCATGCAGGTCCTCATCGAGGGTCTCGCCCTCGCCGCCTTCGGCATGATCCGCGACACCACCGACAAGCCGCTGCCCAAGCAGATACTCGCGTACGTGATGCAGGACGAGGCCCGGCACGTGGCCTTCGGTCGGATGGCCCTGCGCGACTACTACCGACAGCTGTCGGACGCGGAGCTCCGGGAGCGCGAGGAGTTCGTGATCGAGGGCTGCTACCTGATGCGCGACCGGCTGCGCGGCGTCGAGGTCCTGGAGAACTTCGGCATCCCCAAGCGGGAGGCGGAGGAGCTCAGCGAGCAGAGCGAGTTCCTGCACCTCTTCCGCAAGCTCCTCTTCAGCCGGATCGTCCCCTGCGTGAAGGACATCGGCCTCTGGGGAGAGCGGCTTCAGAAGGCCTACCTCGACATGGGCGTCTTCGACCTCGGCGACTCCAACCTGGATCTGCTGATGACCCAGGACGAGGAGATGGCGGAGCGGCTCGACGCGGAGCGCTTCGCGGCGGAGGAGCGGGCGCGGGTCGCGGAGGTGGCGGAGGCGATCGCGGAGGGGGCGGCGCCGGAGTAGGCGGACGCGTCGCCCATGGCATCGGAGTGGGCCGTCCGCCCCTCACGGGCGGCACCGGAGCAGGGCGCCCAGGGGAAAGGGCGCACCCCGTCCTCCTACCCCCCGTCCTCCTGCCCCCCCGTCCTCCTGCCCCCCCGTCCTCCTACCCCCCGTCCTCCTGCCCCCCGTCCTCCTGCCCCCCCGTCCCCCTCCCCCCCCCCGCCCTTCTACCTCCTCCGCCCCCTACCCCCGCGCCTCCGCCTCCAGCCGCAGCGCCTCCTCCATCACCCGCCGGGCGATCGGCGCCGCGCTGCCGCCACCGCTGATGTCCGTACGGGACGCCTCGGCGTCCTCGACGACGACCGCCACCGCGACCGCCGGCTGGGCCGAGCCTTCCGCCTGCGCCCAGGCGATGAACCAGGCGTACGGGGTGCCCGTGTTGCCGAAGCCGTGCTGCGCGGTGCCGGTCTTGCCGCCGACCACGGCCCCCGGGATCGCCGCGTTCGTGCCCGTGCCCTCCTCGACCGCCTTCACCATGAGCCGCTGGAGCCGGATCGCCGTCGAGGGGTTCATCGCCTGGCGGTAGGTGCGCCGGCCCGTGCGGTCCACCGTCGTCCCCCCGGAGGTCGTGGTGCGGTCGACGAGGTACGGCTGGGCGATCTCCCCGTTGTTCGCCACGGCCGCCGCTACCAGCGCCATCTGGAGCGGGGTCGCCGTCGTGTCGAACTGTCCGATCGACGACAGCGCCAGCTGGTCCGGGCTCATCGCCCGGTCGAAGTTGGACTTCGCGACCCAGGAAGGCACCCGCAGCCCCTTGTCGTTGAAGCCGAACCTCTCCACCGCGTCGACCATCCCCGTCAGCCCGACCTCCACCCCGAGCCCGGCCATCACCGTGTTGCACGACCACTGGATCGCGTACGCGAGGGAGGCGTCCGCGCAGCCCTTCGCCTCGTTCGGCAGCACCTGCCGGGTGCCCGGGAGGACGAAGGGGTCCGGGGTGTCGGTCGGCGCGTCCACGTCCCGCACCACCCCCGCGTCCAGGGCCGCCGCGGCCGTCACGATCTTGAAGGTGGACCCCGGGGGGTACGTCGAGCGCAGCGCCCGGTTCAGCATCGGCTGGCTCGGCGAGGAGTTGAGCCGCTTCCAGGAGTCCTTGACCTTCCCGCCCGTCCCGGAGAGGACCCCGGGGTCGTACGAGGGCGAGCTGACGAGCGCCAGGATCCGGCCGCTCGACGGCTCGATCGCCACGACCGCGCCCCGCTTCCCGTCGAGCCCCCGGTAGGCCGCCTCCTGCATGGGCGCGCGGACCGTCGTCACGACGTCGCCACCGGGCTGCCGCCCCCGGGTGAGGTCGTTCCAGAGGGGGAGGGGCGCGAGCATCGGATCGGTCCCGGCGAGGACGGGGTCCTCGGCGTGCTCGACGAGCGTCGTGCCGTACGTCTGGGAGGCGTAGCCGGTCACCGGCGCGTACAACGGGCCCTGCCGGTAGGTCCGTTCCCAGCGCAGCTGCTGTCCGCTGTCCCGGGAGCCGGTCACCGGCTTCCCGTCGACGACGATCTCGCCGCGCGGCTTCGCGTACCGGTCGATGGCGATCCGCCGGTTGGCCGGGTTGTCGTCGAGCTCCCCGGACTCGAACACCATCACGCGGGCCGCGTTGACGAGGAGGGCGGCGAGGAGGACGAGACAGAGGGCGGCGGCCCGCCGGATGTACCGGATCACGGGGCGCCCTCCCGGAAGCGCGTGTCCTCCCTGACCGGGGCGAGGGTCCCGGTGTCGGCGGAGTCCGGCTGCGGCGCGCGGGCCGAGTCGCTGACCCGGATGAGGAGCGCCACGATCACCCAGTTGGTGACCACCGAAGAACCTCCCTGGGCCAGGAACGGCATCGCCATGCCGGTCAGCGGGATCAGCCCCATCACCCCGCCGGCGATCACGAAGACCTGGAGCGCCACGATCGAGGCGAGCCCGATCGCGAGCAGCCGCCCGAAGGGGTCGCGCAGCGAGAGGCCGGCGCGGTAGCCGCGGGCGACGAGGAGCGCGTACAGCAGGAAGAGGGCGGTGAGGCCGACGAGCCCGAGCTCCTCGCCCGCCGTCGCCAGGATGAAGTCCGACTTCACGGCGAATCCGATGAGGACGGAATGGCCGAGACCGAGCCCCGTGCCGAGCATCCCGCCGGCGGCGAAGGCGAAGAGCGACTGCGCGAGCTGCCCCGGTCCCTCGCCCGCCCGGATCGAGGCGAAGGGGTCGAGCCAGTCCTCCACCCTGCTGTGCACGTGCGGTTCGAGCGAGCCGACGAGGAAGGCCCCGGCGGAGGCCAGCACCAGCCCGACCGCGATCCAGCCGGTCCGGCCGGTCGCCACGTACAGCATGATCACGAAGAGGCCGAAGAAGAGCAGCGAGGTGCCGAGGTCCCGCTCCAGGACGAGGACGCCGACGCTCAGCAGCCAGATCGCCACGATCGGCCCGAGCACCCGGCCCGCGGGGAACTGGAACTTCCAGATCCGGCGGCCGGTGTACGCGAGGGCGTTGCGGTTGGCGGCGAGGTAGGAGGCGAAGAAGACGGCGAGCAGGATCTTCGCGAACTCGCCGGGCTGGAAGGAGAGCCCGCCGATCCTGATCCAGATCTTGGCGCCGTTCACGGCGGGGAAGAAGATCGGCAGGATCATCAGGGCGAGCGCGGCGGCCACGGAGACGTACGCGTACCCCTGGAGCGCACGGTGGTCGCGCAGCAGCAGGACGACCACGATGAAGAGCGCGACCCCGAGCGTCGACCAGACGAGCTGCGTCGCCGCCGCCTGGTCGTTCGGCGTCTCCAGGTCGAGGCGGTAGATCAGCACCAGGCCGAGGCCGTTGAGCAGGACCGCGATCGGCAGCAGCAGCGGATCGGCGTACGGGGCGCGGAAGCGGACCGCGAGATGGGCGACGAGCGCGAGCAGTCCGAGTCCGGCGCCGTAGCGGACGGCGTCCGGCGGCACGGCGCCGCTGCGGGCGAGGCCGACGGCGGCGTAGCCGGAGACGGAGATGAGGACGGCGCAGACGAGGAGGGAGAGTTCCACGCCGCGGCGCTTCGGGATGCGTACCCCGGGCGGGGGAGCGTCCGTGCGCGGAGTGGTCATGGTCCGCAACGTAGCAAGCGGTATGCCCTATGTCCCTTTTGTGTGACGGTGTGCCGTGCGGTGCCGTTCAGTCCTCCGGTACGGGGTCGGCGAGGCGCACGTACTCGGGCAGCCGCAGCCGGGCGACCGCACCCCCGCCGCCTTCCGCCCCCCGGCCGCCGTCCGCCCCCCGGCCGCGATCCTCACCCCGGCCGCCGTCCGCCCCCCGGCCGCGATCCTCACCCCGGCCGCCTTCCGTGACCCGGCCGCGATCCTCACCCCGGCCGCGATCCTCACCCCGGCCGCGATCCTCACCCCGGCCGGGCTCCTCACCCCGGCCGTCCTCCGTGCCCTCGGCGTTCGCGAAGACGAGTTCCGCGCCGATCACCTCCGCCTGCCCCACGGCGATCGTCAGCCCGAGGCCGTGCCCCTTGCCCCCGTGCTCGGTACGGAACCGCTGCGGCCCCGAGGCCAGCAGGTACGCGGGATAGCCGGGTCCGTGGTCCCGCACGGTCACCGTCGGCCCGTCGACCGTCACCACCACCGGAGGGGCCCCGTGCTTGTGCGCGTTGGCGATCAGATTGCCGAGGACCCGTTCGAGCCGCCGCCGGTCCGTCTCCACCGTGACGTCCCGGACGACCCGCACCTCCGTCGGCGTGCCCGAGGCGCGGACGACCCGCGCGGCGAGCGGACCGAGCTCGTGCACCGCGAGGTCCACGGCCTCGTTGCGGGCGTCGAGCCGGGAGATCTCCAGGAGGTCCTCGGTGAGGTCGCGCATGGCCTTCACCCGGTCCTGGACGAGCTCCGAGGGCCGCCCGTCCGGCAGCAGCTCGGCGGCGGCCGAGAGCCCGGTCAGCGGGGTCCGCAGCTCGTGCGCCACATCGGCGGTGAACCGCTGCTCGCTCTGCAGTTTCCGCTGGAGCGAGGAGGCCATCGTGTCAAGCGCCCCGGAGACCGTCGCCACCTCGTCCTGGGGCCGCGAAGGGTCCTCGGTACGGGGGTCGTGGACGCGCGCGTCCAGGTCCCCGGCGCTGATCCGGCGGGCCACCTGGGCGGTGAGGTGCAGCCGGCGCGTGACCCGGGTGACGGCGAAGGCGCCGACGAGCAGCGTCGCGCCGATCGCGAGGACGGACGAGCCGAGGATCGACCGGTCCAGCGCGTCGATCGTCTCCGCGCTCTGCGTGTAGTCGAAGCGGATGGCGAGCGCGCGGCCGTCCGCGGGGCCCGCCGCCCACATCGTCGGCCGGCCCTCGTGGTTCGCGACCATCGTGCCGTGCTCGCCCCGCTCGGCGAGCGCCCGCAGCGAGGCCGGGAGCCCCTCCGGGTCGATGCCGGAGAACCGGGGGAGCGGCTCGCCCGCCTCGTAGAGACGGGTGACCTCGGTGAGCCGGGTGAGGGCCTTCTCGCGGGCGTCGTGCACGGTCTGGCCGGTCACCGAGACGTGGACGAGGACGCCGAGGAGCGCGGCGAGGGCGCAGCACATCACCGCGATGAAGACGGCGGCCTTCCAGGTGAGGGTCGCGGTCCAGGCGGGCAGCCGGAGCCGGGGAGCCCTCACAGGCCGGGCTCCAGGGAGAGCGGGGCGGGGGTGGGTGCGGGGACGGGTGGCACGGCCCCCGACGCGGGCGTGGGCGTCGGGCTCACCAGGCGGGGTGCGGGCGGCACGGGGGACGCCGCCCCTGTGCCGGGCGGCTTCACCCGGATGATCTCGTCCCGGGTGGGCAGCATGCTGTGCTGCTGCTCGTCCCAGGACCAGGCGGTGCGGTACTCGTACCCGGGGATGCCGGCCGAGCTCACCCGCATGATCAGGTCCCGGCCGGCCAGCTCCACGCTGATGACCTGGTCGACGGTGGACATGATCCGGGTGAGCCCGCCGTTCTCGGCGAGGTAGACGCGCACCCCGACCTGCTGGTCGGGCATCCGGATCCCGACGATCAGCTCGTCCCGGCCGTTGCCGGTGAGGTCGCGGTAGTACGGCTGCAGGACGGGGCACCCGGCGGGCTTCGTGCCGCAGGCCTCGATCGCCCGGGCGGTCTCCTCGTACAGGCCGTCGGCGCCGGAGTACGTGTCGGGGTGCGCGCGCACCTCGGCGAGGACGACGGCGGCGGGGGTGACGGAGTGGACGTCGTTGTCCGGCACCTTCACGCCCGGGACGCGCTGGGTGTCCGACTCGCCGTAGTCGATCGGCGGGTCGGTGGCGGGCGGCAGCTCGGGCCAGAGCCGTACGGGCCCGACGGCGGTGGACGTGGGCCCCGCGCTCTTGAGCCCGCCCTCGCCGCTGCCGCAGCCCGTGAGGAGGAGGGCGCACAGCAGGCCGAGGGCGGCGACGAGCTGCACGTGGTGCGGTCTCACACGGCTCCTCGGGGCGGGCGGCGGTACGGCGGGGCGGTTCCGACCGGTCTGTCCGGTCCGACGGGTCGGCAGGGACTCCGCACAGACCCTATTCAACGGGACGCCCGTTTTGTTCACCCGCTGAGTGACCCCGGCGCCTCGGACCCGCAGGGCCCCCGAGACCTCCCGGACCTTCCGGAAAACCTGCCGGACGTCCCGAGAAATCGCCTACGGACGTTCCAGAGATCCTCTGCCGACCTTGCAGAAACCCCCTGCTGACCTTCCAGAATCCCCTGCGGGCGTACCAAAGACCCAGCGGACGTTCCAGAAACCCCGGACGCTCCGTGAGCCCCGGCCGTTCCGGAAATCCGGAGGACGTTCTAGAAAGCGCCTCGCTCCATCCGCGCCAGAGCCGCCCTGCACAAGGTCAGGAGCTTCTCGTCCTGGTGGATGTCGTGGCTGCCCGAGCCGCCCTCGCGGGCGTTGTGACGGCCTCTGCGGGTGAGCTCGGTGAGGATCGTGAGCTGGGCCTCCGACGCCGCCGGGCCCATCTCCGCCAGACACTCCGCGATGTCCACGCGCGCGTGCCGGTTCTCCTCCCAGGCCGCGAGCAGCACCGGGAGCGCCTGGTCGGCGCGGCCGGAGACCCGCCACAGGGCCGAGGCGCTGCGGACCCGCACCCACAGGTCCCGCGAGGCGAGACCGGGCCGGAGCGCGGCCGCCGCACCGGCCGCGGCGGGGCCGATCGCCCCCAGGGCCAGCGCCGCGCAACACCACTCCGGGGCCGAGGAGCCCGGCCGCAGCCACCGCTCCAGGGCCGGCAGGACGTCCCCCCGGTCGCCCTCGGCGGCCCACAGGGCCCGCGCCGCTGCCGAGGAGACCGCGGCCGAGTCGGCGGTCAGCAGCCCGCGCAGTTCCGGTACGGCCTTCCGGGCGGCGGGGCCGAAGGCCGCGAGGGTCCGCAGGGCCGCCTCCCGCACCCAGTCGCGCCGGTGCTCCGGCGCACCGCGCAGCACCCGCAGCACCTCGGGGACGGCCTGCCCGCCGCGTACGGCCGCGAGGGCGTACAGCAAGGGCGCCGCACGGTCGAAGAGCCCCTCGTCGAGCTCGACCTCGGCGAGCCGGCGCCGCAGGAGCGGGGCGAGGCCCGCGGCGGCCGGCCCGAGGCCGTCCATGGCGTACAGGAGCTCGCGCCGCACGTCGGGCTCCTCCAGAGCGCGCGCGAGCAGGGGAACCGCGCGGGTGTCCCCGGCGCGGGCCAGCGCGAGGAGCGCCCCGTCCCGCCCGGAGCGCCCGACGAGCCCGCAGGAGCCGTCCCGCGAGGAGCCGTGCAGTCCCGGGTCGCCCGCCAGCCGGATCACGAGCGAGTCGGCGGCGGGCCCGCCCAGCTCGAAGAGCCGCTCCAGGAACGAGGTGGCGGCCTCGCGGAGGCGCGGCTCCGGATCGTGGAGCTGCGCGCCGACGAGCCGGACGATCTCCTCGTACCGCCCGCGCCACACCCGGATCAGGCCGCCGCACAGCCAGATCGCGTCGGACCGCTGCCACCGGTCGGGGCTGCGCAGCTGGGCCAGGATCAGCGCGATCCGGTCGTCGACGCGGTCGTCGAGCGCGGCGTGCAGGGTCCGGAGCAGCTCCTCGGTCCAGGGGGCGGGCCGTCCCGCCACGTGCTCCTCCAGGATCTCTCGGACCTGCCCGGCGAGCGTGGGCACACCGGGCCACCCGCCGTCGGCCCCGGCGCAGCCCCCGCCCGCGCCTCCGGCCCCGTCACCGTCCCGACCGGCATCCCCTCTCCCTCTCTCCTTCGGGAGGGAGAGGGTCCGGATCTCCTCCAGGAGCTCCGTCACCCACGGCACGATGTCGTCCGGGATCTCGCTCGGCGCGCAGCGGGCGAGCTGGGCGAGGGACGCGAGGCGGAGCCCGGGGTCCTGCGCGGCGCGGGCGAGCCAGTCGAGCCACTCGACGGTCTCGGCGCGCAGCGAGGCGTGCCGCAGGGCGATCCGCCCGACGGAGGACACGAGGGCGAGCCGCACCTCGGTGTCCCGCTCGACGGTGAGCCGCTCCCGCAGGAGGGTCAGGACGTGGGCGGGCTCGGGGTGCAGCGAGGCGAGCGCGCAGGGCGCGGCGAGCCGCACCTCGGGGTCGGGGTCCCCGACGAGCCCGAGGAACACGTCGGCGCCGGCGGCGATGGCGGCCGCGGCCATCGCGTAGTTGGCGGCGGGTATGAACTCCTCGTCGTCCGGGTCGAATTCGTCCAGTTCCTCGTCGTCGTCCAGCTCGATCCCGCCGATGCTGGTGAGCAGCTCGACGATGCCGCCCCGGTCCTGGACGGAGGGGTCGGCGACGAGCTCTATGAGGAAGGGAATGCAGGCGAGCGTGGAGTCGTAGACGTCACCCTGGTGGTGCACGGCGCCGTACATGCCGTCGAGGGCGGTCTCGCGCTCGGCGGGATCGGCGGAGGCGAGTCCGCGCAGCAGTGCCGGCACGTCGTCCGCGGGGCCGTAGGCGTGCCCCAGCGAGGCCCAGTCGACCTCCTCGATCCCCGTCAGCATTGCCAGGCCACCTTCCCCCGTGAGCGCTGTACCAGTGAGCAAGTGTGCACCACAAGAAGGGGAAGAACGCCGTGCCGACGCCACCAGCCGCGCGCGGAGGCCTGGTTGCGGCCTCTTTCCGCCATGTACGGGGCGGAGCAGGGTGGTTGCTCTGGGTGGCGACCCGGATGCCCGTCGCTTCCCACCCGTCACCCCTCCGACCGGACGCGGACGAACGCCACGTTCTCGTGCCGTCCCGCGAGCCGGCGGAGCTCGACGGGCAGGGGCGGGTCCACCCACCGCACCGGGCCGTGCTCGGGGTCCTCGGCGAGGGGGCCGGCGCGGTCGGCGACCAGTGCGCCGACCTGTCGGGACTGTGCCGGGGTCAGCCGGGGCGAGGTCGTCACCGTACGGCCGTCGGGGAGCCGTACGAGCAGGTCACGGGGCCGCTCGGGCGGGCCGGTCACCGCGAGGAGCGTGCCGTCGCTCGTATCGGCGTGCCGGATCTTGCGCCAGGCCCAGGTGCCGCCGGCCCGATAGGCCGAGCCGAGCGACTTCGCCACGATCCCCTCGACGCCGGCGGCCCGCAGGTCGCGGAACCAGCCCCGGGCGGTCTCCTCGTCCAGGGTGGCGAGGACGCGCTGAAGTGGAGGTTGCGCCTCCCGGAGGGCCACTCCGAGCAGCTCCCACCGGTCGCGGAGGGGCAGCGCGCGCACGTCCCGCCCCGGCACGGCGAGGAGGTCGAAGGCGATGTACGAGACGGGCACCCCGGTCCGTACGCGGTCGCCGTGTGAGCGGAGCAGGTCGGTGAAGCTGAGCCGCCCGTCCCGGTAGGCGCACAGCTCGCCGTCGAGCACGGTCCCGGGCGGCAGCTGATCGCGCAGGTGAGCGGCGATCTCGGGGAACTCGGGAGCGAGGTCGCGGCGCGAGCGGGACTGGAGGACGACCTTCCCGTCGTCGAGGACGAAGGCGAGCGCGCGGAACCCGTCCAGCTTGAGGGAGTACTGGAGCTCCCGCGGCGGCTCCGCCTGCCCGGGGATCTCGTCGGCGGCCCGCGGCCGCATGACGTCGACGGGCGGCAACAGCGCCACCGCCGGCCCCGCACGCCCCTTCACGGCAGCCCCCCGGCGCGCTCGGGCGCGAAAAGGGGCGCCAGGAGGTCCCCGTACCGCTCCAGACGTGGCGTGATGTCGTCCATGAGAAAGACGAGCTCTTCCGGATCGGCCGCGGGCCCGGCGCCGTCCGCGACCTCCTCCCAGGTGACGGGCGCCGAGACGGCGGGCAGGGCGCGGGCCCGCAGGGTGTAGGGGGTGGCGGTGGTCTTGGCGGCGGCGTTCTGGCTGTGGTCGACGAAGACCTTGCCGGGGCGCAGGGCGCGGGCCATCCGGTGCACGACGAGCCGCGGCAGCTCCGCCTCTGCCTCGACGGCGAGCTCTTTCGCGTAGGCGGAGACCTGTCCGGAGGGCGTCGGGGTGAGCGGGACCAGCAGGTGGAGCCCCTTGGAGCCGGAGGTCTTGGCGAAGGCCTCCAGACCGTCGGCGGCGAGCCGCTCGCGCAGGTGCAGGGCGACCCGGCAGCAGTCGACGACCGTGGCGGGCGGCCCGGGGTCGAGGTCGAACACGAGCCGGTCGGCGACGGCGGGGGAGGAGGCCCGCCACTGGGGCGTGTGGAACTCGACGACGAGGTTCGCGGCCCACATCAGCGAGGCGAGCTCCTCGATCACCACCTGCCGGGCCCGCGGGTCCTCGGAGCGGGGTACGGGGGTGGTCCTCACCCAGGAGGGTGTGCCGGGCGGGGGATTCTTGGTGAAGAAGAGCTGCCCGTCCGGCCCGTCGGGATAGCGCAGGAAGGAGACGGGTCGATCGCGCAGATGCGGCAGGATCGCGGCCCCGACGGTGGCGTAGTAGTGCAGCATCTCGCCCTTGGTTGTCCCGGTGAGCGGGTGGAGCACCTTGTCCAGGTTGCTGAGCGCCAGGCGCCGCCCCTCCACCTCTGTGATGGGCGTCATACGATGAGAATCCCACGTTTTCCCGGCATTCCTCCGCGAAAGAGGAGAACCGTGCGATCCATCTGGAACGGCGCCATTTCCTTCGGGCTGGTCAGCATCCCGATCAAGCTGGTGAACGCCACCGAGAGCCGGTCCGTCTCGTTCCGGCAGATCCACACCGAGGACGGCGGCCGGATCCGCTACAAGAAGGTGTGCGAGCTCGACGGCGAGGAGGTCGCCGCGGCGGACATCGGCAAGGCGTACGAGGAGGCCGACGGGACCATGATCCCGATCACCGACGAGGACCTGGCCGCGCTGCCGCTCCCGACGGCGAAGACGATCGAGATCGTGGCCTTCGTGCCGGCCGGGGAGATCGACCCGCTCCAGATGGAGGCGGCGTACTACCTCTCGGCGAACGGAGTGCCGGCGGCCAAGCCGTACACGCTGCTGCGGGAGGCGCTCAAGCGCAGCGACAAGGTGGCGGTGGCGAAGTTCGCGCTGCGGGGCCGGGAGCGGCTCGGGATGCTGCGGGTCGTGGACGAGGTGATCGCGATGCACGGCCTCCTCTGGCCGGACGAGATCCGGGCGCCGGAGGGCGTGGCCCCGGAGACGCCGGTGACGGTACGGGAGGCCGAACTGGACCTGGCGGACGCGCTGATGGCCACCCTGGGCGAGGTCGACATCGGCACCCTCCACGACGACTACCGCACGGCGGTGGAGGAGATGATCGCGGCCAAGGCGGAGGGCGGCGAGGCGGTGGCACCCCCGACTCCGGGCGAGGAGGGCGGAGGCGGCCAGGTCATCGACCTGATGGCGGCACTGGAGAGCAGCGTGCGGGCGGCGAAGGAGGCGCGGGGGGAGGGCGCGGAGGTGACGGAGCTGAAGCCGAGGGCGAAGAAGGCGGCAGCAAAGAAAACAACAACAAAGAAAACAGCCCCGGCAAAGAAAACAACAACGGCAAAAAAGACAACAGCAACAAAGAAGACGACCCAGGCAAAGAAGGCGACCCGCAAACGCCCGGCCTGAGAACAGCGAGAAGCCCCCGGAAGATCCGGGGGCTTCTCGCTGCCCTGTGCGCCGATCCACACGGACCAACTCCCCGCACTCCGGACAGGAGTGACCGACCTTCGGACAACAAATGGTCAAATCCTTGTCGTAGACCTGCCAAAGATCCTTCTTCGCTGGCACGCTCACAGCCGCGCCACCCCCCCCACGACCCCCACGTGCTTCAGCGAAGGAGCCCGCGTGATCCGCCAGCAGTCCTCGCACCGCCGCACAGCCCTCTCGACCGCCCTCATCGCCTCGGCGGCCATGATCGTCGTCGGAGTCCAGACCGGATCCGCCAACGCGGACGCCCAGCGGGAGGCGGGCGCCACCGCGCTCGTCCTCACCGGCCCGCAGCGCGCGGCGGCCGTCCAGGAGGCGCAGGCGGGAGCCGCCGCGACCGCCAGGGCGATCGGCCTCTCCGGCCAGGAGAAGCTGCTCGTCAGGGACGTCGTCAAGGACGCCGACGGCACCGTGCACACGCGCTACGAGCGCACCTACGAAGGCCTGCCGGTTCTCGGCGGCGACCTGGTCGTGCACCAGAAGAAGAACGGCGCCCGCGCGACGACGAAGGCGACCGGCGCCCGCATATCGGTCCCGACGACGGAGGCCGAGGCCCCGGCGGCGACCGCGCGGAGCACGGCCCGCAAGGTGATCTGGGCGGCGACGGGCAAGCCGACGCTGGCCTGGGAGACGGTCGTGACGGGCGTCCAGCACGACGGCACGCCGAGCGAGCGCCACGTGATCACCGACGCGAGCACCGGCAAGGAGCTCTACGCCTACGAAGCCATCGAGACGGGCACGGGCAACACCCAGTACAGCGGCCAGGTCACGCTGGGAACGACCCCCGGCTACACCCTCACGGACGCGGCCCGGGGCGGCCACAAGACGTACGACCTGAACGGCGGCACGAACGGCACCGGCTCCCTCTTCACCAACAGCACGGACACCTGGGGCAACGGCCTGGCGTCGAACCGCGAGACCGCCGCCGCGGACGCCCACTACGGCGCGGCCGTCACCTGGGACTTCTACAAGAACGAACTCGGCCGCAACGGCATCCGAGGCGACGGCGTCGCGGCCTACTCGCGCGTCCACTACGGCAACGCGTACGTCAACGCCTTCTGGTCGGACTCCTGCTTCTGCATGACGTACGGAGACGGCGCGGGCAACGCGAAGCCGCTCACGTCCCTCGACGTCGCGGGCCACGAGATGACCCACGGCCTGACGGCCGCCACCGCGGGCCTGCGCTACAGCAAGGAGTCGGGCGGCCTCAACGAAGCCACCTCGGACATCCTGGGCACCGCGGTCGAGTTCTACGCGGCGAACGCCACCGACGCGGGCGACTACCTCATCGGCGAGAAGATCGACATCCGCGGCAACGGCACCCCGCTCCGCTACATGGACACGCCCAGCAGGGACGGCAGCTCCGCCGACTACTGGTCCACCAAGGTCGCCCGCCTCGACGTCCACCACTCCTCGGGCCCGGCGAACCACTTCTTCTACCTGCTGTCCGAGGGCAGCGGCACGAAGACGCTCAACGGAGTCACCTACAACTCCGCCACCTACGACGGCTCCACCCTCACGGGCATCGGCCGCACGAAGGCCTACAAGATCTGGTACAAGGCCCTCTCCACCTACATGACCTCCTCCACGACCTACGCCGGCGCCCGCACGGCCACCCTCTCGGCGGCCACCGACCTCTACGGCGCGAACAGCCCGGAGTACACGGCGGTGGCGAAGGCCTGGACGGCGATCAACGTCAAGTAACCCGCAACTCACCGCTGCACCCCAGGGCCGCCCGGAACCACGCATAGGCCGGGCGGCCCTGGGTCTCAGCCGAGGGCGGAGCGCAGCTCCTCGTATCCGGCGTTGACGTCTGCGACGCGCAGGGTCGTGAGCTCGTCCCGGCTCGGAGAGGCGCTCCCGCCGTGAGTGTCGAAGAGCCGCAGATCACGCGCCGAGGCCGCCTTCCGGCAAAGCTCCCGCGCGAAGCGCCCGTTGCCGAGACGGTCCACGAGCCCGTCCCGCTCGACGCGGTGAAAGTGCGCTTCGAGAACGGTCTCCGCGTCTTCGTCGAGGGTGTCTCCCTGGGCCTCCAGAACCACGTGGACGATCCGGAGCAGTTCCGCCGCCGAGTACGAGGGGAAGTCCACCCGCGTATTGAAACGGGAGGTCAGGCCGGGGTTCGCGGCGAGCAGCTCGGTCATCTCGTCCGGATAGCCGGCCAGGATCACGACCAGGCGCTCTCGGTCGTCCTCGGCGCGCTTGAGCAGCACCTGAAGCGCCTCGTTCCCGAAGGCGTCACCACCGGAATACCCGCTGTTGCAGAGTGCGTACGCCTCGTCGACGAAGAGGACGCCACCGAGAGCGGAATCGATGACCGCGCTCGTCTTGAGCGCCGTCGACCCGAGGTACTGCCCGACGAGGTCGACCCGCTGGGTCTCGACCAACTGGCCCGTCTCCAGCATTCCGAGTCCCGCGAAGACGTCGCCGATGACACGGGCCACCGTCGTCTTGCCCGTCCCCGGGGGGCCGGCGAAGACGAAGTGCTGCGGCCCGGCGGAGGTCGGCAGCCCTTGCTCCTTGCGTACGGTGGCCATCCGCAGCTGCGCCACGAGGGTTCGCACCTGCCGCTTCACCGGTTCGAGCCCGATCATGCGGTCGAGTCGCGCGAGCGCCTCGTCGAGAAGCCGCTCCCCGACCTCGCCGCCGTCAACCTCCTCGGCGGGCGGCGCGGCAGCCGCCTGCGACCCCTGCTGCTGTGGCACGGGCGCGGACAGGCGTGCCCGCGCGCGCTCCGCGACATCGGCCAGGCCGGGTGAGCAGCGGAAGGCGTACTGGAACTGGCGCAGCGCCTCCTCGGGGTCGCCGAGCCCCTCGTGGGCCAGGCCACGCACGTACGCGACCTCGGCGTGGAACTCCCCTCCCCGGCCCATGGCGAGGGGGAGCGGCGCCACGGTGCTCAGGGCCTGGTGGAAGACGTGCTGTCGGACGAGAGCGTGACCGGCGTACAGCTGGGCCTCCTCGTTCAGGAACCTGTCGCTGATGCCCCGCGAGTACTGCAGGACCAGCGGCCAGTTCTGCTTGAGGAAGGCGAAACGGGTGCAGATGAACCGCGTCTCGTCACAGTCGAGGACAGCCGTCAGGAGCGCCGGCTCCGCCTCGGCGACACGGCCCGCGGAGAGCAGCTTCGCGATACCGGCCAGCCAGAGGTCGCGCGCGGTCTCCAACCGGAACGTGGCATAGGCACCCAGAGAGAAACGGGAACCGAGGGGCAGCCCGCATTTGGTCCGTAACGCCCCGAACGACCGCCGGTGCATCTCCATGGCATCGACCGCCTCGGCCTGCTGTCGGCCGGTCGCGTGCAGTCCCAGCCATGCGTCGGCGGCCGTCGGATCGTGCTGCAGGGCGTCGCCGAACCGAAGCGCGGCCCGCTCGAGCTGCCCTTGTCGGAGCAAGGCCACCCCCAAGCCCCATTCCCGTTCACACTTCCCGGCGGCCCGCCTGGACACGGCCCCTCCCGCCATCCTTCTCCTCCCCCGAGCCCCGTGGTGATGCTCCGTCAGAACACCACCCTGCAAGGCGATCCGGTTCCAGCGTAGTACTGCGCCGATCTCCCCGACCCGCGCTCGCGCCATGCGCCGGACGCCCCGTCACCGGGAGGAAACGATCAGCTCACGCTGGACGCGGCGCCCCCTGTCACACGGCCGCGCAGCGCGGCACACGCCTGCACATACAACAAGACCCCGTTCTCAGCGTTTCCGCTGATCACGGGGTCTGTGTGGCACTTCCTGCGAAGTGCCCCCGGCAGGATTCGAACCTGCGCACACGGCTCCGGAGGCCGTTGCTCTATCCCCTGAGCTACGGGGGCGTCCGCCGCGTTCGGCGGCGACGGGTAGAACCCTACCAGCTCGTGGGGCGTGCCCGTGAACAGGTATTTCCGTGGTGTCACCAGGGGCTGGTTCCCCCGCACGGGTCGGAAGTGGGCAAAACCCGGACGCAGCTCAACGGGGCGTCCTACTCTCATTCGTGTGTCAGGCATGTCCGGTCGGGTGCTCGTTGTCGACGACAACAAGGTGATCCGGCAGTTGATCAGGGTCAATCTCGAACTCGAGGGGTTCGAGGTCGTGACCGCGGCCGATGGTGCCGAGTGTCTGGATGTCGTTCATCAGGTCTGTCCTGATGTCGTCACCCTCGACGTCGTCATGCCCCGCTTGGACGGGATCAAGACGGCCGAGCGGCTGCGGGCCGACCCGCGGACCAGACATCTGCCGGTGGCGATCATCAGTGCCTGCGGTGAGCACGAGGCGGGCGGTGGTGTCGCTTCCGGTGTCGACGCCTTTCTCGCCAAGCCCTTCGAGCCCTCCGAGCTCGTCCGTGTCGTGCGGCAGTTGATGCACCACGAGCGCCGCGCGCCCCGGAAGGCCGCCGGGCCGGAGGGGGGAGAGGAGCCGCCCGCAGCCGACGGGCGGCTTGAATCCCGGATGGAGCCCCGAGTGGAGCACCGAGCGGAGCCCCGGGTGGAGCCCCGGGTGGAGCCCCGGGTGGAGCCCCGGGAGGGTGCTCGGCGTGACGGGTCGCAGGACGTCACGGAGGAAACCTGCCGTGCCCATGGCGCGCCCGGCGGTCATTGAGGAGCTCGCCGCGCCGGGGCAGGTGCCCGCATGGCGAAACCGGTTCGCGTTCTGACCCCCCTCCTCCCCTAGGCTTGTCCCGTGACCCCCGCGGACCTCTCCCTCACCGTGCTGCACGCCGTGCGCCGTGCGGTCGACGACGGTGCGCTGCGGGTCGAGGTGCCCCCGCGGATCAAGGTGGAGCGGGCCCGGCCCGGCGGTTCCGGGGAGTACGCCAGTAACGTCGCCCTCACCCTCGCGAGGTCCGCCGGCCGCAGCGCCCGCGAGGTCGCAGGGATCATTGAGGAACGGCTCCGTGACGCGCCCGGACTCCGTGGCGTCGAGATCACCGGACCCGGTTTCCTGAACTTCACCCTCCGCGGCGACGCGGGGAGCGAGGTCGTTCGTGCGATCCGCGCCGCCGGATCGTCGTACGGGCACGGCACCGCGCTCGCCGGCACCACCATCCGCCTCGCCGAGGTGACAGAGTCGCGGGCCGCGCTCGTGACCGAGGTCGTCGTGCGGCTGCTCCGGTCGCAGGGCGCCGAGGTCGAATCGCAGGCTGTCGGTGGCGAGCGGGTGCACGTGCTTCCCGGGGCGTACGAGGTCGAGAGGCTCGGGAGCGACGCCGCCCGCTGGGCCCTCCTGCGCGCCGCGCCGCACGACCGGCCCCTCGACGGTGTCCCCCTCCTCGCCCAGCACGAGCGCAACTCCCTCTTCCGGGTGCGGTACGCGTACTCCCGGGTCCGGCGGCTGCTCGTCAACGGCGAGCAGCTCGGGGTCGGCCCCGAGTGGGAGGTCCTCGTGGACGCGCCCGCGCTCCTCCACACGCTCGGCGACCACCCCGCCGTCCTCCTCACCGCCGCCCGCCTCCGAGCCCCCGACCGGCTCGCCCGGCACCTGGAATCCCTCGCCGACGCGCTGCTCGCGTTCCAGCACACCGTCCTTCCGCTCGGCGACGAGAAACCCTCGGCCACCCATCGCTCCCGGCTGGCGCTCGCCGAAGCCGCCGGGACGGTGCTCGCCGGTGGCCTCTCCGTGCTCGGCATCAGCGCACCCGACCGGATCTGAAAGAGCAGAAGACCAGACATGAGCCGTTCCGCCCACCCCGCAGGCCCCCGCCACGCCGACGTCCTCACCGAGGGCCACTACACCGCGCCGCCCGCCGACCTCAACGTCCTCGACCCCAAGGTATGGGCCCGGACCGTCACGAGGGACGAGCGGGGGATCGTCACCGTCGGGGGGCTGGGCGTCGACGCGCTCGCCGAGGAGTTCGGCACCCCCGCCTACTTCCTCGACGAGAGCGACTTCCGCGCCCGCTGCCGCGCCTGGGCCGAGGCCTTCGGCAAGGACGCCGACGTGTTCTACGCGGGGAAGGCGTTCCTCTCCCGGGCCATCGTGCGGTGGCTGAAGGAGGAGGGGCTGAATCTCGATGTGTGTTCCGGCGGTGAGCTGACCACCGCTCTGTCCGCCGGGATGCCCGCCGAGCGGATCGCCTTCCACGGGAACAACAAGAGCGAGGAGGAGATCCGGACGGCCGTCGAGGCCGGCGTCGGGCGCATCGTGCTCGACTCCTTCCAGGAGATCGTCCGCGTCGCCCACATCGCCCAGTCCCTCGGGAAGCGCCAGCGCGTGCAGATCCGGGTGACCGTCGGCGTCGAGGCCCACACGCACGAGTTCATCGCCACCGCGCACGAGGACCAGAAGTTCGGCATCGCGCTGGCCGGCGGACAGGCCGCCGAGGCCGTTCGCCGGGCGCTGAAGCTCGACGGGCTCGAGCTCATCGGCATCCACTCGCACATCGGGTCGCAGATCTTCGACATGGCCGGCTTCGAGGTGTCCGCGCGCCGGGTCGTGCAGCTCCTGGCCGAGGTGCGGGACGAGCACGGCGTCGAGCTGCCCGAGATCGACCTCGGCGGCGGCCTCGGCATCGCGTACACCTCCGAGGACGACCCGCGCGAGCCGCACGAGATCGCCAAGGCGCTCAGCGAGATCGTCACGCGGGAGTGCGAGTCCGCGGGGCTGCGGACGCCGCGGATCTCCGTCGAGCCGGGGCGGGCCATCGTGGGCCCCACCGCCTTCACGCTCTACCGGGTCGGCACCGTCAAGCCCCTCGAAGGGCTGCGCACGTACGTGAGCGTCGACGGCGGCATGTCGGACAACATCCGTACCGCCCTGTACGACGCCGAGTACAGCGTCAGCCTCGTCTCGCGGACCAGCGACGCCGAGCCGATGCTCTCCCGTGTCGTCGGCAAGCACTGCGAGAGCGGTGACATCGTCGTACGGGACGCCTTCCTCCCCGCCGACCTGGCCCCCGGCGACCTCATCGCCGTGCCCGCGACCGGCGCGTACTGCCGCTCGATGGCCAGCAACTACAACCACGCGCTCCGGCCGCCCGTCGTCGCCGTCCGTGACGGCGAGGCCCGGGTGATCGTCCGGCGCGAGACGGAGGAAGATCTTCTGCGTCTCGACGTCGGCTGATGAAATAGTCGAGTCCTAGCCGAGTGATGAAATAGATGTCTCAGGATCCGGACAGGGGGCGGAAACCCCCGTCCGGTGAGTGAGACTGGTTCCACCGTAGAAAACCGTAGAGATACGACGACGAAGTAGTACGAGAAACGAGGTCGGATGATGCGTACGCGTCCGCTGAAGGTGGCGCTGCTGGGCTGTGGAGTGGTCGGCTCAGAGGTGGCGCGCATCATGACGACGCACGCCGACGACCTCGCCGCGCGCATCGGCGCCCCGGTCGAGCTCGCCGGCGTGGCGGTCCGCCGCCCGGACAAGGTCCGTGGGGGCATCCCGGCCGAGCTGATCACCACCGACGCGACCGCCCTCGTCAAACGGGGCGACATCGACGTCGTCGTCGAGGTCATCGGCGGGATCGAGCCGGCCCGCTCCCTCATCACCACCGCCTTCGAGCACGGGGCCTCCGTGGTCTCCGCGAACAAGGCGCTCCTCGCCCAGGACGGCGCGACGCTCTACGCCGCCGCAGAGCAGCACGGCCAGGACCTGTACTACGAGGCCGCCGTCGCGGGCGCCATCCCCCTCATCCGCCCGCTCCGCGAGTCGCTCGCCGGCGACAAGATCAACCGCGTGATGGGCATCGTCAACGGCACGACGAACTTCATCCTGGACAAGATGGACAACTCCGGCGCCGGGTACTCGGAGGCGCTGGACGAGGCCACCGCCCTCGGTTACGCCGAGGCCGACCCGACCGCCGACGTCGAGGGCTTCGACGCCGCCGCCAAGGCCGCCATCCTCGCCGGGATCGCCTTCCACACCCGCGTGCGTCTCGACGACGTCTACCGCGAGGGCATGACCGAGGTCACCGCCGCCGACTTCGCCTCGGCGAAGCAGATGGGCTGCACCATCAAGCTGCTCGCGATCTGCGAGCGGGCCGCCGACGGCGAGTCCGTCACCGCGCGCGTGCACCCCGCGATGATCCCGCTGACCCACCCGCTGGCCTCCGTCCGCGAGGCGTACAACGCCGTCTTCGTCGAGGCCGACGCCGCCGGGCAGCTCATGTTCTACGGCCCTGGCGCCGGCGGCGCCCCGACGGCCTCGGCCGTGCTCGGCGACCTCGTCGCCGTGTGCCGCAACAAGCTCAACGAGGCCACCGGCCCCGGCGAGTCCGCGTACACCCAGCTGCCCGTGAGTCCCATGGGCGACGTGGTGACGCGGTACCACATCAGCCTCGACGTGGCCGACAAGCCGGGCGTCCTCGCCCAGGTCGCGACGGTCTTCGCCGAGCACGGCGTATCCATCGATACGGTGCGCCAGCAGGGCAAGGACGGCGAGGCCTCTCTCGTCGTCGTCACCCACCGCGCGCCCGACGCCGCCCTCTCCGGGACCGTCGAGGCGCTGCGCAAGCTCGACACCGTGCGCGGTGTCGCCAGCATCATGCGTGTTGAAGGGGAGTAAAGGACCCATGACCAGCAAGGGCACCCACCAGTGGCGCGGCATCATCGAGGAGTACCGGGACCGCCTTCCGGTCACGGACACGACGCCGGTCGTCACGCTCCGTGAGGGCGGCACGCCGCTCGTCCCCGCTCAGGTCCTGTCCGAGCGCACGGGCTGCGAGGTGCACCTCAAGGTCGAGGGCGCCAACCCCACCGGCTCCTTCAAGGACCGGGGCATGACCATGGCCATCACCAAGGCCAAGGAGGAGGGTGCGCAGGCCGTCATCTGCGCGTCCACCGGCAACACCTCCGCCTCGGCCGCGGCCTACGCGGTACGGGCCGGCATGGTCTCGGCCGTCCTCGTGCCCCAGGGCAAGATCGCGCTCGGCAAGATGGGCCAGGCCCTCGTGCACGGCGCGAAGATCCTCCAGGTCGACGGCAACTTCGACGACTGTCTGACGCTGGCCCGCAGCCTCTCCGAGAACTACCCGGTGGCGCTGGTCAATTCGGTCAACCCGGTCCGTATCGAGGGCCAGAAGACCGCCGCGTTCGAGATCGTGGACATGCTGGGCGACGCCCCCGACATCCACGTCCTGCCCGTGGGCAACGCCGGCAACATCACGGCGTACTGGAAGGGGTACACCGAGTACGCCGCCGACGCCATGTCCACGCACCGGCCGCGCATGTGGGGCTTCCAGGCCTCCGGTTCCGCGCCGCTCGTGCGCGGCGAGGTCGTCAAGGACCCGTCGACGATCGCCACCGCGATCCGCATCGGCAACCCGGCCTCGTGGGACTACGCGATCGCCGCGCGCGACGAGTCGGGCGGCTTCATCGACGAGGTGACGGACCGTGAGATCCTGCGCGCCTACCGTCTGTTGGCCGCGCAGGAGGGCGTCTTCGTCGAGCCCGCCTCGGCCGCCTCGGTCGCCGGTCTGCTGAAGGCCGCCGAGCAGGGCAAGGTCGACCCGGGCCAGCGGATCGTCTGCACGGTCACGGGCAACGGCCTGAAGGACCCCGACTGGGCCGTGGCCGGCGCGCCGCAGCCGGTGACTGTTCCCGTCGACGCCGCGGCCGCCGCCGAGCGTCTCGGTCTGGCCTGATCCCACCCCTCTGCGCGGGGTGAAGTCCTGATCGAAACCCGATCAGGAACGTACATAGGCGCACAGGTTGGCTCGCGACACGCATCGTGCGCCTCCTGTGCGCCCTATGTCGCCACAGAACCTTCCTTCGATAGGCTGTACCGAACCCGCCCCGACGCATATGCGCGGTGTTGTTGCCGTTGTCGCCTCCGAGGCCGAAACGGACCCCGGGTCCCCGAGCACCTGTCGTGAGCACCCGCTGTCCGAAACACCTGCAGTAACCAGCAGTCCGCAACACCCGCTGTTCGAAACACCGTTGTCGCAATCAAGGAGAGTCATCGAGCGATGGCCGGTCCAGCGTTCCGCGCCGCCGCCGTACGGGTGCGCGTCCCCGCCACCAGCGCCAATCTCGGCCCGGGCTTCGACGCCTTCGGCCTGTCGCTGGGCCTCTACGACGACGTCGTCGTCCGTGTCGCCGACTCCGGGCTGCACGTCGACATCGCCGGAGAAGGCGCGGAGACCCTCCCGCGCGACGAGAGCCACCTGCTCGTGCGTTCCCTGCGTACGGCCTTCGACCTGCTCGGCGGGCAGCCGCGCGGCCTCGAGGTCGTCTGCGCCAACCGCATCCCGCACGGCCGCGGCCTCGGCTCCTCCTCCGCCGCCATCTGCGCCGGCATCGTCGCCGCCCGCGCCGTGACCATAGGGGGCGACGCCAAGCTCGACGAGGCGGCCCTGCTCGAACTGGCCACCGAGATCGAGGGCCACCCCGACAACGTCGCCGCCTGTCTGCTCGGCGGATTCACCCTCGCCTGGACCGAGTCCGGCGCCGCGCGGGCGATCAGGATGGATCCTTCGGATTCCATCGTTCCGGTGGTTTTCGTTCCCGGAAAGCCCGTACTGACCGAGACCGCCCGCGGACTTCTGCCGCGCACCGTCCCGCATGTGGACGCCGCGGCCAACGCCGGGCGCGCCGCCCTCCTCGTCGAGGCCCTGACCCGCCGCCCCGAGCTGCTGCTCGCGGCCACCGAGGACCGGCTGCACCAGGAGTACCGGGCCCCCGCGATGCCGGAGAGCATCGCCCTTGTGAACCGACTGCGCGCGGACGGCGTCCCCGCGGTCATCTCCGGCGCGGGCCCCACGGTGCTCGCGCTGGCCGAACACGGGACGGCCGACAAGGTCGCCCGACTGGCGGGCGAGGGCTGGGCCGCGAACCGGCTCGACCTCGACGCGTCCGGAGCGAGCGTGCTGCCGCTGGCGCCCTAGGGCGCGGCGCGACGGCGGGGGGCGCCGGGCAGCGTCCCCCCGCGGTGCTCCGGACAAGGCGGTGCTCCCGGGCAACGCGGTGCGCCGGAAGACAACCGGACAAGAGATTGCCGGTGAGGGAGAGGGGGAATGTTTGTTGGAGCCGGTAGTGTTAACCTCAAGTCAGCACCCGGCGCCTTTGTGGCGCGGTGCTGAGTGTCCCCATCAGGGACCACCAATTCTTCCGGGAGCCTCCCCAACTGCCTGAGCAGCCTGCCTGAGCAGTTTCGAGCACGCTCCGGAACCGGCACGACACCCCTCGCTCTTCTGCAGTGAGGGCCGAGCAGGGGGCGCTCGGGCCGGACCCCAGCACGTTTTCTCTCTCCGCCGTACCCGGCGGGACCACCGCCCCGGACACGGTCCACCCAACACGGGACCGCTGCCGGACAGCACAACCGGTCGCCGAGCCAGATGGCCGACGTCCGCTCCAGGGAAGGACCCTTCGTGAGCGACACCACCGATCTGATGGGCGTGACTGCCGACAGCAGTGTCGACGCCGCCGCGCCCGCCGCAGGTGCTGCCACCGGCGGCACCGCACGGCGCCGCCGCTCCGGCACCGGCCTCGACGGCATGGTCCTGGCCGAGCTGCAGCAGGTCGCGTCAGGCCTCGGCATCAGGGGCACCGCGCGCATGCGCAAGAGCCAGCTGATCGAGGTCATCAAGGAGGCGCAGGCCGGTGGGGGAACCGCCGCGCCCGCCAAGGCCGCGAAGCCCGCAGTGGGCACAGAGGCTGTCGAGACCAAGCCGAAGCGCCGCGCCACCTCCAAGACCCGTACGGGCGACACCGCGGCCGAGGCCGCCGCGCCCCAGGCGGAGAAGGCCGAGAAGGCCGTCGCCCAGCAGCAGATCGACATCCCGGGCCAGCCGGCCTCCGAGGACCAGCCGGCCGGTGAGCGCCGCCGTCGTCGGGCCACCGCCCCCGCCGGTTCGCCGGAGGGCGAGGCCAAGGCCGAGGCCGCCCAGGTCGTCAAGACCGAGGCGCGCACCGAGGCCCGTACGGACGTCAAGGCCGACACGCAGGCCGACGCCAAGGCCGAGGCCGCCGTCGACGGCGCCGAGGGCCGTGGCCGCCGTGACCGTGGCGAGCGCGGGGAGCGCGGCGACCGCCGTGACCGCCGTGACCGTCAGCGCGAGCGCGGCAAGGGTGACGAGCAGCAGGGCGGTGGCCAGGGCGGCCAGCGCCAGCGTCAGGGCGGCCAGGGCCAGGGTCAGGGTCAGGGCCAGCAGGGCCAGGGCCAGAGCCAGGGTCAGCAGGGTGGCCAGCAGGCCGGTCCGCAGGACGACTACGACGACGAGGCGGGCGGCCGTCGCGGCCGTCGCGGTCGCTACCGCGACCGCCGTGGCCGTCGTGGCCGTGACGACTTCCAGGCCGGCGAGCCGCAGGTCTCCGACGACGACGTCCTGATCCCCGTCGCGGGCATCCTCGACATCCTCGACAACTACGCGTTCATCCGGACCTCCGGCTACCTGCCCGGCCCGAACGACGTGTACGTCTCCCTCGCGCAGGTCCGCAAGAACGGCCTGCGCAAGGGTGACCACGTCACCGGTGCCGTGCGTCAGCCGAAGGACGGCGAGCGCCGCGAGAAGTTCAACGCGCTGGTCCGCCTGGACTCCGCGAACGGCATGGCGGCCGACTCCGGCCGCGGCCGCCCGGAGTTCAACAAGCTGACCCCGCTCTACCCGCAGGACCGGCTCCGTCTGGAGACCGACCCGGGCGTGCTGACCACGCGGATCATCGACCTCGTGTCGCCGATCGGCAAGGGCCAGCGCGGTCTGATCGTGGCCCCGCCGAAGACCGGCAAGACCATGATCATGCAGGCCATCGCCAACGCGATCACGCACAACAACCCCGAGTGCCACCTGATGGTCGTCCTGGTCGACGAGCGTCCGGAAGAGGTCACCGACATGCAGCGGTCGGTCAAGGGCGAGGTCATCTCCTCGACCTTCGACCGTCCGGCCGAGGACCACACCACGGTCGCCGAGCTGGCCATCGAGCGCGCCAAGCGTCTCGTGGAGCTGGGTCACGACGTCGTCGTCCTGCTCGACTCGATCACCCGCCTGGGCCGCGCGTACAACCTCGCGGCGCCGGCCTCCGGCCGCATCCTGTCCGGTGGTGTCGACTCGACCGCGCTCTACCCGCCGAAGCGCTTCTTCGGTGCCGCGCGCAACATCGAGGACGGCGGCTCGCTGACCATCCTCGCGACCGCGCTCGTCGACACCGGTTCGCGCATGGACGAGGTGATCTTCGAGGAGTTCAAGGGCACCGGCAACATGGAGCTCAAGCTCGACCGGAAGCTCGCCGACAAGCGCATCTTCCCGGCGGTGGACGTCGACGCGTCCGGTACCCGTAAGGAAGAGATCCTGCTCGGCGCCGACGAGCTCGCCGTCACCTGGAAGCTGCGCCGTGTGCTGCACGCGCTCGACCAGCAGCAGGCGATCGAACTGCTCCTCGACAAGATGAAGCAGACGAAGTCGAACGGCGAGTTCCTGCTCCAGATCCAGAAGACGACGCCTGGCGGCAAGAACGACGACTGACGCGTGACCTTCGCGTGACCTGCGTCACGCGAAGGTCACGCGACCGGGGAGAGGCCGAGGTCTCGTAACCCTGTCGTGACCTGCGTAAACCACCGCGCCCACCGTGCCTCGCACGGTGGGCGCGGTGCGTTTCCGGGTGTCGCCTCATCCAAACCCCACAGGTCCGCATGCAACCCTTTTGGGCGCTTCGCCGTCACATATGGTGAACCGAGGGCCCGAGGGAAGACGATGACCGAGCAGAACACCAGCGGCCGAATACGCCCCCGACGCCCCAAGGGCGTGGGGGGACCCCCAGGCGCGGGCAGCGGCCGCCGTCGCAAGCCGCCCGCCAAGAGCCGACGCCGCCTGACGATCCTCCTGTCGGGGGCCGCCGCGGTCCTCGTCCTGGGCGGGGCCGGTCTGGGCTACGTGTACGTCAAGCTCGACGGCAACATCAAGGGCGTCGACATCAACGCCCAGCTCGGCACCGAGCGCCCCGACGACGTCGACAACGGATCGATGGACATCCTCGTCCTCGGCTCCGACTCCCGCGCCGGCGACAACTCCGCCTACGGCGAGGACGAGGGGGGCGCCCGGTCCGACACCGCGATGGTCGTCCACGTCTACGAGGGCCACAAGAAGGCCAGCGTGGTCTCCATCCCCCGCGACACCCTCGTCGACCGGCCGCGGTGCGCCGACGGCAAGGGCGCGCCCGTCCCCGGCGAGCGGCGCGCGATGTTCAACACCGCGTACGAGGTCGGCGGCCCGGCCTGCGCCGTCAAGACCGTCGAGGCGATGTCCGGCATCCGCATGGACCACTACATCGAGGTCGACTTCACGGGCTTCAAGAAGCTCATCGACGAACTCGGCGGCGTGGAGATCACCACCACCCAGCCGATCAAGGACTCCAAGAGCCACCTCGACCTCGGCCCGGGCACCCACACCCTCGACGGCGAGCAGTCCCTCGGCCTCGTCCGCACCCGCAAGAGCGTCGGCGACGGCAGCGACCTCGGCCGCATCCAGCTGCAGCAGGCCTTCATGAAGGCCTTCATCGGCCAGGTCAAGGACGTCGGCGTCTTCACCAGCCCGGCCAAGCTCCTCGACCTCGCCGACGCGGCCACCAAGGCCATCACCCCGGACTCCGAGCTCGACTCGGTCCAGGAGCTGATGGGCTTCGCCAAGGGCCTCTCGGGCATCGGCCCCCAGAACGTCCACATGATCACGCTGCCGGTCGAGTACGACCCCACCGACCCCAACCGCGTCATCCCGCTGGAGGCCCAGTCCGGGCAGGTCTGGAAGGCCCTCAAGACCGACCGGCCGATCCCCGCGTCGGCCACGAAGGACGCCGCCACCGGCAAGGCCGACGGCGTCGTGCGGTAGCCCCCGGGCAGCCGAGGAATACTTTCGGCCGGACCCCGGTTTTGGGAGATGCGGCCGGTCCTGGCAGACTGGTACGTCGGCCCCGGTTCACGCTGTCCGCAACACCGCGGCGGCGACCCGGAGCCCTCCCGAAACTAGGAGACACCTTGAAGCGCGAGATTCACCCCGAGTACGTCGAGACCCAGGTCAGCTGCACCTGCGGCGCGTCGTTCACCACTCGTAGCACCCTGACCGAGGGCACCATCCGTGCCGAGGTCTGCTCCGAGTGCCACCCGTTCTACACGGGCAAGCAGAAGATCCTCGACACCGGCGGCCGCGTGGCCCGCTTCGAGGCCCGCTTCGGCAAGGCCGGCTCCGCCAAGTAGCGAGCCCCTGCGCCGGTCCACGGTCGCCCCGCGCGGGTGGCCGGGACCGGCGCTTTGCCGTCCCCGTAGCAACTGACGAAAAACCCAGGAGCCCCCGATGTTCGAGGCGGTCGAGGAACTGGTCGGCGAGCACGCCGACCTGGAGACGAAGCTCGCAGACCCTTCGGTCCACGCCGACCAGGCGAACGCGCGCAAGCTGAACAAGCGCTACGCCGAGCTGACCCCGATCGTCGCCACCTACCGGGCCTGGAAGCAGACCGGTGACGACATCGAGACCGCCCGCGAGCTGGCACACGACGACCCCGACTTCGCCGCCGAGGTCAAGCAGCTGGAGAAGGACCGGGAGGGGCTCACCGAGAAGCTCCGCCTGCTCCTCGTCCCGCGCGACCCGAGCGACGACAAGGACGTCATCCTGGAGATCAAGGCGGGCGCGGGCGGCGACGAGTCCGCCCTCTTCGCCGGCGACCTGCTCCGCATGTACCTCCGGTACGCCGAGCGCGTCGGCTGGAAGACCGAGATCATCGACGCCACCGAGTCCGAGCTGGGCGGCTACAAGGACGTCCAGGTCGCCGTGAAGACCAAGGGCGGCAACGGCGCCACCGAGCCCGGCCAGGGCGTCTGGGCCCGCCTCAAGTACGAGGGCGGCGTCCACCGCGTGCAGCGCGTGCCCGCCACCGAGTCGCAGGGCCGCATCCACACCTCCGCCGCCGGCGTGCTCGTCACGCCCGAGGCCGAGGAGGTCGAGGTCGAGATCGTCGCCAACGACCTGCGCATCGACGTCTACCGCTCCTCGGGCCCCGGCGGCCAGTCGGTCAACACCACCGACTCCGCCGTCCGCATCACCCACCTGCCGACCGGCATCGTCGCCTCCTGCCAGAACGAGAAGAGCCAGCTCCAGAACAAGGAGCAGGCCATGCGCATCCTGCGCTCCCGGCTGCTTGCCGCCGCGCAGGAGGAGGCCGAGTCCAAGGCCGCCGACGCCCGCCGCAGCCAGGTCCGCACCGTCGACCGCTCCGAGAAGATCCGGACGTACAACTTCCCGGAGAACCGCATCTCGGACCACCGCGTCGGCTTCAAGGCGTACAACCTCGACCAGGTGCTCGACGGCGACCTGGACACGATGATCCAGGCGTGCGTCGACGCCGACTCGGCCGCCAAGCTCGCCGCGGCCTGAGTGGCGTAAGTTCCGTAAGCCCCACCCCGCACCACGGAGGACCAGCGTGAACCTGCTGCTTGCCGAGGTGGCCCAGGCCACCCAGCGGCTGGCCGACGCCGGCGTTCCCTCACCGCGTTTCGACGCGGAGGAGCTCGCCGCGTTCGTGCACGGCGTCAAGCGGGGGGAGCTGCACAACGTCAAGGACGCGGACTTCGACGCCCGCTACTGGGAGACGATCGCCCGCCGCGAGGCCCGCGAACCGCTCCAGCACATCACCGGCCGGGCGTTCTTCCGCTACCTGGAGCTCCAGGTGGGGCCCGGCGTCTTCGTGCCCCGCCCCGAGACCGAGTCGGTCGTCGGCTGGGCCATAGACGCCGTACGCGCCATGGACGTCGTCGAACCGCTCATCGTCGACCTCTGCACCGGCTCCGGGGCCATCGCCCTCGCCATGGCGCAGGAGGTCCCGCGCTCGCGCGTGCACGCGGTGGAGCTCTCCGACGACGCCCTCGTCTGGACCCGGAAGAACGCCGAGGGCTCCCGCGTCACCGTCCACCAGGGCGACGCGCTGGCCGCCCTCCCGGAGCTCGACGGCCAGGTCGACCTGGTCATCTCCAACCCGCCGTACATCCCGCTCACCGAGTGGGAGTACGTCGCCCCCGAGGCCCGCGACCACGACCCGGAGATGGCCCTCTTCTCCGGGGAGGACGGCCTCGACACCATCCGCGGCATCGAGCGCACCGCCCACCGGCTGCTGCGTCCCGGCGGCCTCGTCGTCATCGAGCACGCGGACACCCAGGGCGGACAGGTTCCCTGGATCTTCAACGAAGAGGCCGGCTGGGCCGACGCCGCCGACCACCCGGACCTGAACAACCGGCCGCGCTTCGCGACCGCCCGCAAGGCAATGCCATGACCGCCATGACTGCGACGACGAACCACGCGAACGAGGAGGCCGGGAACTGATGGCACGGCGATACGACTGCAACGAGGCCACCGATCGTGTGACGGGCCTGCGCGAGGCCGCGTCCGCCGTCCGCCGGGGCGAGCTGGTCGTGCTGCCCACCGACACCGTGTACGGGATCGGGGCGGACGCCTTCAGCAGCGAGGCCGTCGCGGACCTGCTGGCCGCCAAGGGCCGGGGCCGCAACATGCCCACGCCCGTGCTCATCGGCTCCCCGAACACCCTCCACGGCCTGGTCACGGACTTCTCCGAGCACGCCTGGGAGCTCGTCGACGCCTTCTGGCCCGGCGCGCTGACCCTCGTCGCCAAGCACCAGCCGTCCCTCCAGTGGGACCTGGGCGACACCCGCGGCACCGTCGCCATCCGCATGCCGCTGCACCCGGTCGCCATCGAGCTGCTCACCGAGGTCGGCCCGATGGCCGTCTCCTCGGCCAACCTCACCGGCCACCCGTCGCCGGAGGACTGCGACGCGGCCCAGCAGATGCTCGGCGACTCCGTCTCCGTCTACCTCGACGGCGGCCCGACCCCCGGCATCGTGCCGTCCTCGATCGTCGACGTCACGGGCAAGGTGCCGGTGCTGCTGCGCGAGGGCGCGCTGTCCCCGGAGGAGCTCCGGAAGGTCGTACCCGACCTCGAGGTGGCACATTGACCGCCCCTGAGGGGCGTGGCATAGCGGGGTTCGACGACAGCAGCACCTTCCGCATCCTCCACGTCAGCACCGGCAACGTCTGCCGCTCGCCGATCACCGAGCGGCTGACCCGCCATGCCCTGTGCGACCGCCTGGGCGACCCTCTCGGCGGCGGCCTGATCGTGGAGAGCGCCGGCACGTGGGGCCACGAGGGCGCCCCCATGGAGGCCAACGCCGAACTGGTCCTCGCGGACTTCGGCGCGGACTACAGCGGCTTCGTGGGCCGCGAGCTCCTCGACGAGCACGTCATCAGGGCCGACCTCGTCCTCACGGCGACCCGCGACCACCGGGCGCAGGTCATCTCGATGGGCCACTCGGCGGGCCTGCGCACCTTCACCCTGAAGGAGTTCACCCGCCTGGTCCGCGCGATCGACCCGGCCACGCTCCCGGACGCCCACGACGAGGGCATGGTGGAACGCGCCCGTGCCCTGGTCCGCGCGGCAGCGGCTCTACGCGGGTGGCTCCTGGCCCCGTCGGTGGACGCGGACGAGGTCAACGACCCGTACGGCGCCCCGATCACCTTCTTCCGCTCGATCGGCGACGAGATCAACCAGGCGCTGGACCCGGTGGTGACGGCTCTGACGGGCGTTTCGGCCCGCGACTGACGCCGTACGGTCACGTCTGGCACCGGGCACGTCCGGCGGTCGGAGGCCGCCGCAGCGGCCCGAAGCCCGGGAGGCCCTCTCGGGGCCGAGGGGTGCGAGGGGTGCGTCGGGGGTGGGGCTCAACCAGGCGCTGGACCCGGTGGTGACGGCTCTGACGGGCGTTTCGGCGCGCGACTGACGCCGTACGGTCACGTCTGGCACCGGGCACGTCCGGCGGTCGGAGGCCGCCGCAGCGGCCCGAAGCCCGGGAGGCCCTCTCGGGGCCGAGGGGTGCGAGGGGTGCGTCGGGGGTGGGGCTCAACCAGGCGCTGGACCCGGTGGTGACGGCTCTGACGGGCGTTTCGGCGCGCGATTGACGCGTCGGGAGCTGTCGGCGCGCGCCGTTGCGGGTGCGTGCCTACATTGGTGGCATGCCGGTCACCGCGCCTCCCGATGAGGATCTCAGCGATCTCGATGTCCTGCGCCGGCAGGACCCGGAGATCGCCGACGTGCTGCTCGGCGAGGTGCGGCGGCAGTGCGACAGTCTGCAGCTGATCGCGGCTGAGAACTTCGCCTCGCCCGCCGTCCTCGCCGCCCTCGGTTCCCCGCTCGCCAACAAGTACGCCGAGGGCTATCCCGGCGCCCGGCACCACGGCGGCTGCGAGTACGCCGACGCCGCCGAGCGGATCGCCGTCGAGCGGGCCACCGCGCTCTTCGGAGCCGAGCACGCGAACGTGCAGGCGCACTCCGGCTCCTCGGCCGTCCTGGCGGCCTACGCGGCCCTCCTGAGGCCAGGGGACACCGTCCTCGCCATGGGCCTGGAGCACGGCGGGCACCTCACGCACGGTTCGCCCGCCAACTTCTCCGGCCGCTGGTTCGACTTCGTCCCGTACGGCGTCGACGCCGAGACCGGCCTCGTCGACTACGAGCAGGTCGCCGCGCTCGCCCGGCACCACCGCCCCAAGGCGATCGTCTGCGGCTCCATCTCCTACCCCCGCCACCTCGACTACCGGATCTTCCGGGAGATCGCCGACGAGGTCGGCGCGTATCTGATCGCCGACGCGGCCCACCCCATCGGTCTGGTCGCCGGGGGAGCGGCCCCCAGCCCCGTCCCCTACGCCGACGTCGTCTGCGCCACCACCCACAAGGTCCTGCGTGGACCGCGCGGCGGCATGGTCCTGTGCGGTGCCGAGCTCGCGGCCCGGATCGACCGGGCGGTGTTCCCGTTCACTCAGGGCGGCGCACAGATGCACACGATCGCGGCCAAGGCGGTCGCGTTCGGCGAGGCGTCCACTCCGGCGTACGCCACGTACGCCCATCAGGTGGTGGAACACGCACGGGTGCTCGCCGCCGCGCTCGCCGCCGAGGGCTTCGCGCTCACCACCGGCGGCACCGACACCCACCTCATCACCGCGGACCCCGCGCCCCTCGGCGTCGACGGCCGCACCGCCCGGGCCCGGCTGGCCGCCGCCGGCCTGGTGCTCGACACCTGCGCCCTCCCGTACGGGGAGGGGCGCGGCATCCGGCTCGGCACGGCAGCCGTCACGACCCAGGGCATGGGCGCCCCGGAGATGGCGAGAATTGCCGCACTGTTCACCTCCGCGCTGCGTGACGATCCGGCCGAGACCGCCCGCGTCAGGGCGGAAGTACGTGCTCTGACCGGCCGATTTCCCCCGTATGGACGCTGAGTAAAGTCCGAGCGCAACCGTTCGGGTGGCCCGCGTGTCTCCAAGCACATGGACGGCACGGCTAGGGTGTGGGGCTGAGATGGCCAGCGATTCCTGTGGGGCAGCCCGTGCGTGATTACCTGCTGACGCTCTGTGTCACGGCCGCGGTGACCTATCTGCTCACCGGTCCGGTGCGGAAGTTCGCCATCGCGACCGGGGCGATGCCGGAGATCCGCGCCCGCGACGTACACCGAGAACCGACTCCGCGGCTCGGTGGCATCGCCATGTTCTTCGGGCTGTGCACGGGCCTGCTCGTCGCCGACCACCTGCAGAACCTGAGCAGTGTCTTCGAGCTGTCCAACGAGCCGCGCGCGCTGCTCTCCGGCGCCGCGCTGATCTGGCTGATCGGCGTCCTCGACGACAAGTTCGAGCTGGACGCGCTCATCAAGCTGGGTGCGCAGATGATCTCGGCGGGCGTGATGGTCGCGCAGGGTCTGACGATCCTGTGGCTGCCGATCCCCGGCGTCGGCGTGGTCTCCCTGACCCCGGGCCAGGGCACGCTCCTGACGGTCGCCCTGGTCGTCGTCACCATCAACGCCGTCAACTTCGTCGACGGTCTCGACGGCCTCGCCGCCGGCATGGTCTGCATCGCCGCCGCGGCCTTCTTCCTGTACGCCTACCGGCTCTGGTACGGCTACACGATCGAGGCCGCCGCCCCCGCGACGCTCTTCACCGCCATCCTCATGGGCATGTGCCTGGGCTTCCTGCCGCACAACATGCACCCGGCGCGCATCTTCATGGGCGACTCGGGCTCGATGCTGATCGGTCTGATCCTGGCCGCCTCGGCGATCTCGATCACCGGACAGGTCGACCCGGACGCGCTGAAGATCTTCGAGGGCTCGACCCGCGAGGCCACCCACGCGGCCCTGCCCGTCTTCATCCCGCTGGTGCTGCCGCTCACGATCATCGCGATCCCGATGGCGGACCTGATCCTCGCGATCGTGCGCCGTACGTGGAAGGGCCAGTCGCCGTTCGCGGCCGACCGAGGCCACCTGCACCACCGGCTCCTGGAGATCGGGCACTCGCACAGCCGCGCGGTGCTGATCATGTACTTCTGGTCGGCGCTGATCGCCTTCGGGACGCTGGCGTACTCGGTCCACTCGGCGTCGATGTGGATCGTCCTCGGCATCACCGTGCTGAGCGCGATCGGCCTCGTCCTGCTCCTGCTCCCGCGCTTCACGCCGCGTGCGCCCCGCTGGGCTCAGGCCGTCGTCCCGCCGCGGTACCGGCGCCGCAAGCCGGCCCCCGTGGCCGAGGGCGTGGGTGCGGACCTGACAGAGGAGCGGGTTCCGGTGCCCGCGGGGCTCCACGGGGCCACCGCCATCGGCAACCGGGAGCGCTTCACCGATCGGCGGAAGGCCGGAACGCCGAGTTGACGAAAGCCGCTCAGGCGGCCAATAGCAGACAACTCGCCCTCGTGTCGTGCACACACGCGCGGACTAACTCTCATGTGTGACAGTTGGCACACCTTACGGGTAAAGAACTACTCAAATAGTTTGTGATACCGTTCACGAGACCCGGCGACAGTGCCGAAAGACCGTAGTGCGACGGTCTGTTGGCCCCGAGACCCACCTCGGACCGGGCTTACGCTCGTCCTCGACGACACCATCGCCCCCTTCAGCAAGCGGAGACACCGCCATGCCGTCCAACGACGCACGCATCCTTCTGCGCACCGTCATCCCCACCGCTGCCGTCGGCGCGATCGCCACGGTCATCAGCGCTGTGGTCGCCGGTGGCAAGGGCGCGCTCGGCGCCGTCGTCGGCACCCTGGTCGTGCTCCTCTTCATGGGGATCGGGCAGGTCGTCCTGCAGCGGACGGCGAAGTCGTTCCCGCATCTCTTCCAGGCCATGGGGCTCATGCTCTACACGGCCCAGTTGCTGCTGCTCTTCATCTTCCTGGCTTTGCTGAAGGACACCACGCTGTTCGACTTCAAGGCTTTCGCTTTCACGCTGCTCGCGGCGACCGTGGTGTGGGTTGCCGCACAGGCCCGTGCCTACATGAAGGCCAAGATCACGTACATCGACCCCGGAAACTCGGGGCCGAAGTCGTGAAGGGTAGGGCCGGGATAAAGCCACGTTCGGCTTCCTGCTATCGTCCGGTGCCAACTGCGGCACTGCGGGCGCGGGCATCCGAGACGCCTGTCCCAGCGCGAGGCTCGATGCCGAACCGCCGCCCCCTTATCCGTAAGACCAGTCCAGTGCCGACCCGCGGCTGCGTGCCGCGCCGACACAACGAGGTTGCCGTACCTATGCGCCACGCTGAAGGAGCCCGCGGTGAGTGCTGACCAGACGCTTGCCTTCGACCCGGATTGCCACATCTTCAGTGGATGTGGCTTCCCGGCGCCGGGCCTGCACACGTTCATGTACGAGCCCATCGCCACGGTGGGGGGCATCGAGTTCACCAAGCCGATGCTGCTCGCCATCCTGGGCTCCATCGTGGTCGTCGGGTTCTTCTGGGCCGCCTTCGCCAAGCCCAAGCTGATCCCCGGCAAGATGCAGATGGTCGGCGAGGCCGGTTACGACTTCGTGCGCCGCGGCATCGTCTACGAGATCATCGGCAAGAAGGACGGCGAGAAGTACGTCCCCTTCATGGTGTCGCTGTTCTTCTTCGTCTGGATCATGAACCTCTGGTCGATCATTCCGCTCGCCCAGTTCCCGGTCACCTCGCTGATCGCCTTCCCGGCCGGTCTCGCGCTGATCGTCTACGTCATGTGGATCTCGCTGACGTTCAAGAAGCACGGCTTCGTCGGCGGCTGGAAGAACATCGTCGGCTACGACAAGTCGCTCGGCGCGATCCTTCCGATGGTCGTCGTCCTCGAGTTCTTCTCGAACCTGCTGATCCGCCCCTTCACGCACGCGGTGCGACTGTTCGCGAACATGTTCGCCGGTCACCTGCTGATCGTGATGTTCTCGCTGGCCACCTGGTACCTCATGAACGGCCTGGGCTTCGTCTACGCCGGCGCCTCGTTCGTGATGGTCCTCGTGATGACCGCCTTCGAGCTCTTCATCCAGGCCGTCCAGGCGTACGTCTTCGTCCTCCTGGCCTGCAGCTACATCCAGGGCGCGCTCTCCGAGCACCACTGAGCCGATCCGTCCCGGATCGTAGCTTCACCCCCAATCCAACAGTCGTCCGGTGGCCAACCCCCACCGGGTCATTGAAAGAGAAGGAAGTAACGGCATGTCCGCTGCTCTCGAACTGGTCAACCTCGCCGCCCCCGGCGACTCCGCCAAGACCACCCTCGTCGGCAACGTCGCGTCCATCGGCTACGGCCTCGCCGCGATCGGCCCCGGCGTCGGCGTCGGCATCATCTTCGGTAACGGTACGCAGGCTCTCGCCCGCCAGCCCGAGGCTGCCGGCCTGATCCGCACCAACCAGATCATGGGTTTCGCCTTCTGTGAGGCGCTCGCCCTCATCGGCATCGTCATGGGCTTCGTCTACCAGTAAGCCGGACCGACAGCCCGATTCTTTTACGGAAGGCACTGATGTGAACGCGCTGCTTCTTGCGCAGGCGGAGGAGCCCCAGCCTCCTCTGATCCCGCATCTTGACGAGCTCGTCATCGGCCTGATCGCCTTCGTCATCGTCTTCGGCTTCCTCGCCAAGAAGCTCCTCCCGAACATCAACAAGGTTCTGGACGAGCGTCGCGAGGCCATCGAGGGCGGCATCGAGAAGGCCGAGTCGGCCCAGATCGAGGCTCAGAGTGTGCTGGAGCAGTACAAGGCCCAGCTCGCCGAGGCCCGCCACGAGGCCGCGCGTCTTCGCCAGGAGGCGACGGAGCAGGGCACCGCGATCATCCAGGAGATGAAGGCGGAAGGCCAGCGCCAGCGCGAGGAGATCATCGCGGCCGGCCACTCGCAGATCGAGGCCGACCGCAAGGCCGCGTCCGCGTCGCTGCGTCAGGACGTGGGCAAGCTCGCCACCGACCTGGCCGGCAAGCTGGTCGGCGAGTCCCTCGAGGACGTCGCCCGCCAGAGCCGGACGATCGACCGCTTCCTCGACGAGCTCGAGGAGAAGGCGGAGGCCGTCCGATGAACGGAGCGAGCCGCGAGGCACTGTCCGCCGCCCGTGAGTCCCTCGACGCGCTGACCGACAACACGTCGGTCGACGCGAAGAAGCTCTCGGACGAGCTGGCCGCCGTGACCGCGCTCCTCGACCGCGAGGTGTCGCTGCGCCGTGTCCTGACCGACCCCGCGCAGTCGGGCGAGGCCAAGGCCGAGCTCGCGCAGCGACTCCTGAGCGGTCAGGTGGGCGGCGAGACCGTCGACCTGGTCTCGGGCATGGTGCGCAACCGCTGGTCGTCTTCGCGCGACCTCGTCGACGCGGCCGAGGAGCTGGCGAACATCGCCGACCTCACCGCGGCGCAGAAGGCGGGCGCGCTCGACGACGTCGAGGACGAGCTGTTCCGGTTCGGCCGGATCGTGTCCTCCAGCCCCGAGCTCCGCTCGGCGCTGACGGACAAGGCCGCCACGGCCACCGCCAAGGGCGAGCTGCTCCGCAGCCTGCTCGGCGGCAAGGCCAACGCGACCACCGAGCGTCTGGTCGTCCGTCTGGTGACCCAGCCCCGGGGACGTAGCCTGGAAGCGGGACTCGAGTCCCTCTCCAAGCTCGCCGCGGCGCGCCGGAACCGGATGGTCGCCGTCGTCACCTCGGCGGTGCCGCTGTCCGACCAGCAGAAGCAGCGACTCGGTGCCGTACTGGCCAAGCTGTACGGCCGGGAGATGCACCTGAACCTGGACGTGGACCCGGCGGTCCTCGGCGGGATCACCGTGCAGGTCGGCGACGAGGTCATCAACGGGACCATCGCGGAGCGCCTCGGAGAGGCGACCCGGCGACTGGCCGGCTGACGGCTTAGCCACCACAGCAAAAAGCATCACAGCATCACCAGCGGCCCGGTTGGGCCGTGCAGAGATTGCAGAAGATTCCTGGGGGTCGGCCCCCAGACCCCTTAAGAAACTTCGGGCCCAACAAGGAGAGCAGGGAACCCAGATGGCGGAGCTCACGATCCGGCCGGAGGAGATCCGGGACGCACTGGAGAACTTTGTCCAGTCGTACCAGCCGGACGCGGCCTCGCGCGAGGAGGTCGGCACGGTCAGCCTGGCCGGCGACGGCATCGCGAAGGTCGAGGGTCTTCCCTCGGCCATGGCGAACGAGCTGCTGAAGTTCGAGGACGGCACCCTCGGCCTCGCGCTGAACCTCGAAGAGCGCGAGATCGGTGCGATCGTCCTCGGCGAGTTCAGCGGCATCGAGGAGGGACAGTCGGTGCAGCGCACCGGCGAGGTCCTCTCCGTCGGTGTCGGTGAGGGCTACCTCGGCCGCGTTGTCGACCCGCTCGGCAACCCGATCGACGGTCTCGGCGAGATCGCGACCGAGGGCCGCCGCGCCCTCGAGCTGCAGGCCCCGGGCGTTATGGCCCGTAAGTCGGTGCACGAGCCGATGGAGACCGGCTACAAGGCCGTCGACGCCATGACGCCGGTCGGCCGTGGTCAGCGTCAGCTGATCATCGGTGACCGTCAGACCGGCAAGACCGCGCTGTGTGTCGACACGATCATCAACCAGCGCGACAACTGGCGCTCGGGCGACGTGAACAAGCAGGTTCGCTGCATCTACGTCGCCGTCGGCCAGAAGGGCTCGACCATCGCGTCCGTTCGCGGCGCCCTGGAAGAGGCCGGCGCGCTCGAGTACACGACGATCGTCGCCGCCCCGGCGTCCGACCCGGCCGGCTTCAAGTACCTGGCGCCGTACACCGGCTCCGCCATCGGTCAGCACTGGATGTACCAGGGCAAGCACGTCCTGATCGTCTTCGATGACCTGTCGAAGCAGGCCGACGCCTACCGCGCCGTGTCGCTGCTGCTGCGCCGCCCGCCGGGCCGTGAGGCCTACCCGGGTGACGTCTTCTACCTGCACTCGCGTCTGCTCGAGCGCTGCGCGAAGCTCTCGGACGAGCTCGGTGCCGGTTCGATGACCGGTCTTCCGATCGTCGAGACCAAGGCGAACGACGTGTCGGCGTTCATCCCGACCAACGTCATCTCCATCACCGACGGCCAGTGCTTCCTGGAGTCCGACCTGTTCAACGCCGGCCAGCGCCCGGCCCTGAACGTCGGTATCTCGGTCTCGCGTGTCGGTGGCTCCGCCCAGCACAAGGCGATGAAGCAGATCTCCGGCCGCCTCCGCGTGGACCTGGCCCAGTTCCGTGAGCTGGAGGCGTTCGCCGCCTTCGGTTCGGACCTGGACGCCGCCTCGAAGGCGCAGCTGGAGCGTGGACAGCGGATGGTCGAGCTGCTCAAGCAGGCTCAGTACCAGCCGATGCCCACCGAGAACCAGGTCGTCTCCGTCTGGGCCGGCACCACCGGCAAGATGGACGACGTCCCGGTCGTCGACATCCGTCGCTTCGAGGCCGAGCTCCTGGCGTACCTCCGCCAGAACCACTCGGGCCTCATGACCTCCATCCGTGAGGGCGGCAAGATGTCGGACGACACGCTGCAGTCCGTCGCCGACGCCATCGCGGAGTTCAAGAAGCAGTTCGAGACCTCTGACGGCAAGCTGCTGGGCGAGGACGCTCCGGCCGCCGTCAACGTCTCGAAGTGACGACGGAAGGGACCTGACTCATGGGAGCGCAGCTCCGGGTCTACAAGCGTCGCATCAAATCCGTCACCGCGACGAAGAAGATCACCAAGGCGATGGAGATGATCGCCGCCTCGCGTGTCGTCAAGGCGCAGCGCAAGGTGCAGGCGTCGACTCCGTACGCGACCGAGCTGACGCGCGCGGTCACGGCGGTGGCCACGGGTGCGAACGACAAGCACCCGCTGACCACCGAGGCGGAGAACCCCGTCCGTGCCGCAGTTCTGCTCCTCTCGAGCGACCGCGGTCTGGCCGGTGCCTTCAACTCCAACGCCATCAAGGCGGCGGAGAAGCTGACGGCGAAGCTGGAGAGCGAGGGCCGCGAGGTCACGATTTACGTCGTCGGCCGTCGTGGTATCGCGCACTACAACTTCCGTGAGCGGAAGCTGGCCGGCTCGTGGACCGGGTTCACGGACCAGCCGTCGTACGGCGACGCCAAGACGATCGCGGCACCGCTGATCGAGGCGATCGAGAAGGACACGGCCGAGGGTGGTGTGGACGAGCTCCACATCGTCTACACCGAGTTCGTCTCGATGATGACCCAGACGGCGGTCGAGGCCCGGCTGCTGCCCCTCAGCCTCGACGAGGTGGCGAAGGAGGCCGGCGACTCGGACACGCTCCGACCGCTGTACGACTTCGAGCCGTCGGCGGAGGACGTCCTCGACGCCCTGCTGCCCCGGTACGTCGAGAGCCGGATCTACAACGCGCTGCTCCAGTCGGCTGCTTCCAAGCACGCCGCCACGCGCCGCGCGATGAAGTCGGCGACCGACAACGCGGGAGACTTGATCAACAACCTCTCCCGACTTGCCAACGCGGCCCGCCAGGCCGAAATCACCCAGGAAATCAGCGAGATCGTCGGTGGCACCGCAGCCCTGGCCGACGCGACCGCGGGGAGTGACAAGTAATGACGACCACTGTTGAGACGGCCGCCGCCACGGGCCGCGTCGCCCGGGTCATCGGCCCGGTCGTCGACGTGGAGTTCCCCGTCGACGCGATGCCGGAGATCTACAACGCGCTGAACGTCCAGGTCCCGGACCCGGCCGTTGAGGGTGGCACCAAGACGCTGACGCTCGAGGTTGCCCAGCACCTCGGTGACGGCGTCGTCCGCACCATCTCGATGCAGCCCACCGACGGTCTGGTCCGCCAGGCCCCGGTGACCGACACGGGCACGGGCATCACCGTCCCCGTCGGTGACGTCACCAAGGGCCGTGTGTTCAACACGCTCGGTGAGGTGCTGAACGCCGACTCCTCCACCGTGGCCGACGCGCCGCGCTGGACCATCCACCGCAAGGCCCCGGCCTTCGACCAGCTCGAGTCCAAGACCGAGATGTTCGAGACCGGCCTGAAGGTCGTCGACCTTCTCACCCCGTACGTCAAGGGTGGAAAGATCGGTCTGTTCGGTGGTGCCGGTGTCGGCAAGACCGTTCTGATCCAGGAAATGATCGTCCGTGTGGCCAAGCTGCACGACGGTGTTTCGGTCTTCGCGGGCGTCGGCGAGCGCACCCGTGAGGGCAACGACCTCATGGTCGAGATGGAAGAAGCGGGCGTTCTGGACAAGACCGCGCTTGTCTTCGGCCAGATGGACGAGCCGCCGGGCACGCGTCTGCGCGTGGCCCTCGCCGGTCTGACCATGGCGGAGTACTTCCGCGATGTGCAGAAGCAGGATGTTCTCTTCTTCATCGACAACATCTTCCGCTTCACCCAGGCCGGTTCCGAGGTCTCCACGCTGCTCGGCCGCATGCCCTCCGCGGTGGGTTACCAGCCGAACCTGGCCGACGAGATGGGTCTCCTCCAGGAGCGCATCACGTCGACCCGTGGTCACTCGATCACCTCGATGCAGGCGATCTACGTCCCCGCGGACGACCTGACCGACCCGGCTCCGGCCACCACCTTCGCCCACCTCGACGCGACGACGGTTCTCTCCCGTCCGATCTCCGAGAAGGGCATCTACCCGGCCGTGGACCCGCTGGACTCCACGTCCCGGATCCTGGACCCGCGCTACATCGCGCAGGACCACTACGACGCCGCCACGCGCGTCAAGGGAATCCTGCAGAAGTACAAGGACCTCCAGGACATCATCGCGATTCTCGGTATCGACGAGCTGAGCGAGGAGGACAAGCTCGTTGTCCACCGCGCCCGCCGTGTCGAGCGCTTCCTGTCCCAGAACACCCACGCGGCGAAGCAGTTCACCGGTGTGGACGGTTCGGACGTTCCGCTCGACGAGTCGATCGCCGCGTTCAACGCGATCTGCGACGGTGAGTACGACCACTTCCCCGAGCAGGCCTTCTTCATGTGTGGTGGCGTCGAGGACCTCAAGAAGAACGCCAAGGAGCTTGGCGTCTCCTGAGCCCCGTGCTCCCGAGGGGGGCGGGACCTGTCCCGCCCCCCTCACCACGCCCATTAGAATTGACCCCAACACCCGGCACGACCGCCGGGTGGTGACCCGAGGAGCCACCCTTGGCTGCTGAGCTGCACGTCGAGCTGGTCGCCGCGGACCGGAGTGTCTGGTCCGGCGAGGCCACCCTGGTCATCGCGCGTACCACCTCCGGCGACATCGGCGTCATGCCCGGCCACCAGCCGCTGCTCGGTGTGCTGGAGTCGGGCCCGGTGACCATCCGTACGAGCGAGGGCGCGACCGTCGTCGCCGCCGTCCACGGCGGATTCATCTCCTTCGCCGACGACAAGCTGTCTCTGCTCGCGGAGATCTGCGAGCTGGCGGACGAGATCGACGCCCAGCGCGCCGAGCGCGCGCTGGAGCGTGCGAAGTCGGACTCCGACGCCGCCGCCGAGCGGCGCGCCGATGTCCGGCTGCGCGCGGTAGCGGTCCGCTGACGGTCCGCGCCGAGTAGAAGTGCCCTCAGCCGCGGCACGGCTGGAATTATCCAGACCGTGCCGCGGCTGAGGCGATGCAGATGCAGGTGTATTTCGGTTCGGTCGGCCCTGCCGGCTACGGGACGCAGCGAGGAGGTCGGTGAAGATGTTCCTCGCTCTGCTCGTGTGCGGCCTGGTCGTCGCACTGGTGGTGATCGGGCTCTTCGTCTTCGGCTTGCGCAGGAGGCTGATCCAGCGCGCCGGCGGCACCTTCGACTGCTCCCTGCACTGGAACGTCCCTGATGAGCCGGATCCGAGCGGCAAGGGCTGGGTGTACGGCGTCGCCCGCTACAGCGGTGACGAGATCGCCTGGTTCCGTGTCTTCTCGTACGCACCCCGCCCGCGCCGGGTCCTGGAGCGTTCCTCCATCGTGGCCCTGGAGCGCCGGATGCCCGAGGGCGAGGAGGAGCTCGCGCTCCTCTCCGACATGGTCATCCAGCCCTGTATGTACGAGGGCGTCCGTCTGGAGCTCGCGATGAGCGAGGACGCCCGGACCGGCTTCATGGCCTGGCTGGAGGCGGCGCCGCCCGGGCAGAGGGTGAACGTCGCGTAGGTGTGAGGAAGCGGGGGTCGGCGTGCTGCGCCGGCCCCCGCTTCGTCGTTCCCGGTCGGGGTTAGTTCAGACCGGTGTTGATGGCGCCGACGAGCTCGCCGTTGCCGGTGTCACCGCTGAACTCCCAGAAGAACGCTCCGCCGAGGCCCTGGTTCTTGGCCCAGCTCATCTTCGAGTTCACGGTGGCGGGGGTGTCGTAGCTCCACCAGTTGGTGCCGCAGTGGGCGTAGGCCGTGCCCGCGACGGTGCCGTTGGACGGGCAGGAGTTCTTGAGGACCTTGTAGTCCTCGATGCCCTGCTCGTACGTGCCCTGCGCCGGGCCGGTCGCCGTGCCGCCGGGGGCGGACTGGGTGACGCCGGTCCAGCCGCGGCCGTAGAAGCCGATGCCGAGGAGGAGCTTCTTGGCGGGGACGCCCTTCGCCTTGAACTTGGCGATCGCCTCGGCGGAGTTGAAGCCCGCCTGCGGGATGCCGGCGTAGGAGGTGAGCGGGGAGTGCGGGGCCGTCGGGCCCTGCGCCGCCCAGGCGCCGAAGAAGTCGTACGTCATCACGTTCAGCCAGTCGTAGTACGGCGCGGCGCCCGCGTAGTCGGCGGCGTCGATCTTGCCGCCGGCCGAGGCGTCGGCCGTGACGGCCGCGGTGACCAGGTTGTTCGCGCCGAACTTGGCACGCATGGCCTGCATCATGTTCTTGAAGGACGCGGCGCCGCTGGTGTCACAGGTGAGACCGCAGGCGTTCGGGTACTCCCAGTCCAGGTCGATGCCGTCGAAGACGTCGGCCCAGCGCGGGTCCTCGACCAGGTCGTAGCAGGACTGGGCGAAGGCGGCCGGGTTCTGCACGGCCTGGCCGAAGCCGCCGGACCAGGTCCAGCCGCCGAAGGACCAGAGGACCTTGATGTTCGGGTAGGCCTTCTTCAGCTTGCGCAACTGGTTGAAGTTGCCGCGGAGCGGCTGGTCCCAGGTGTCGGCGACGCCGTCGACGGACTGGTCGGCGGTGTAGGCCTTGTCGTAGTCGGCGTAGGCGTCACCGATGGTGCACTTGCCGCCCTGGACGTTGCCGAACGCGTAGTTGATGTGGGTGATCTTGGACGCGGAGCCCGAGGTCACGATGTTCTTCACGTGGTAATTGCGGCCGTAGACGCCCCAGTTGGTGAAGTAGCCCAGCTTGACGGCCTTCGGCGGCGGCGGGGTGTCGCCCCCGGTGGTCCGTACCGGGGTCGGGCCGGCGGCGGGACCGGTCTGGTCGATGGTGTCGCGGGCGACGACCGAGTAGGTGTAGTCGGTGCCGGCGGTGAGTCCCTGGTCGGTGTAGGTCAGGGCGGTGGTGGTGGTGACCTTCGTGCCGTCGCGGAGGACGTCGTAGTTCTTGACGCCCTTGTCGTCGGTGGCAGCGCCCCAGCTGAGCTTCACCGAGGTGTTGGTGATGTCCGAGGCGACCGGGGTGCCGGGGGCCGAGGGCGGGTTGTCGCCCGGCTGGGTGGAGCCGTCGCAGGCGGCGCCGTTGATCTTGCAGCCGGTGGGGGCGCCGGATCCGGCACCGTTGTAGCCGAAGGAGACGGAGGCGCCGGGGGCCAGGGTGCCGTTCCATCCGACGTTCTTGGCGGTCCAGTGGTTGCCGCTGTTGGTGACGGTGGCGTCCCACGCGGAGGTGACCCGGGTGCCGGAGGGGTAGTCCCACTCCAGGTTCCACGAGCTGATCGTGGTGGTGCCGGTGTTCTTGATGGTCCAGCCGGCGCCGAAGCCGGTGCCCCAGTCCTGGGTCTTGGTGTAGGTCGCCGTGGCGGAGGTGGCCGCCTCCGCGGGGGTGGCGAGACCGACCATGGCGGCGAGCGGGAGGGCCAGGGCGGTCACGGCGGCTGCGACCCGTGCTCTGATTCCTCTTCGGCGCGTCGGTGCTTGAGTGCTCAACGGTGCTCCTCAAGTTGCGGACGTTCTGGGTGGGGGTGGTCCGAGAGAGTTGCGCGCGCCCCGCGAGCGTAGGAAGGTCTGGACCAATCGTCAAGAGGTCCAGACCAACGTCGCCGATCTCGGTCAGACCCCCAACTCCTGTGCCAGCACTGCCGCTTGAACCCTGCTGCGCAGCTCCAGCTTGCTGAGCACCTTGCTGACGTGCGTCTTCACCGTCGCCTCCGCCATGTCGAGGCGCGCCGCGATCTCGGCGTTCGACAGACCGCCGCCCAGCGCCGACAGCACCTCCCGCTCCCGGGGCGTCAGGGCGTCGAGCACCCCCGGGTCCGTCCCGGCCGACGGCCGCGCCGGACGGCCCGTCGCGGCGAACTCGGCGATCAGCCGCCGGGTCACCGACGGCGCGATGAGCCCCTCGCCGCGCGCCACCGTCCGCACCGCCTCGATCAGCTCCCGCGCCTCCGCGTTCTTCAGGAGGAAGCCCGAGGCGCCCGCGCGCAGCGCGCCGAACACGTACTCGTCGAGGTCGAAGGTGGTCAGGACGAGGACGTCCGCGAGCCCCTCCGAGACGACGATCCCGGTCGCCGTCACCCCGTCCATCCGCGGCATCTGCACATCCATCAGGACCAGGTCCGGGCGCAGCTCGCGGGCCAGCTTCACCGCCCGCTCCCCGTCCGCGGCCTCCCCGACCACCTCGATGTCCGGGGCGCTGCCCAGGATCAGGACGAGCCCCGCCCGTACCGCGCTCTGGTCCTCGGCGACCAGTACCCGCACCGTCATGTCCGCTCTCCGCCCGCCCGCTCCGTCATGTCCGCTCTCCGCGCGTCCGTTCCGTCATGTCCGCTCCTCGTCGCTCGCGCCAACGGGCAGTTCCGCCCGGACCCGCCACGTCTTCCGTCCTTCGTCGTCGGTGACCGGGCCCGCCTCGAAGGCCCCGTCGAGCAGGGCCACCCGCTCCCGCATCCCCAACAGGCCCGCGCCCGAACCGGGCGCGGTCGGCCCGGGGCGCTCCCCGTACGGGCTCGTCACCCGGATCCACAGCGCGCCCGGATCCTGGCCCAGGGTCACCCGCACCTCGCCGGGCGCCGCGTGCTTGAGGGCGTTCGTCAGCGACTCCTGCACGATCCGGTACGCGGCCAGCTCCACCGGCGCGGGGAGGGCCGCCGGGCTCTGCCGCGTGTCGTCGAGGGCGAGGACGAGACCGCTCGGCTCGGCGTTGGCCGCGGACTGCGCCACCAGCGCGTCCAGGCCGGCGAGCGTGGGCGCGGCGGCCGGCTCCGTGTCCCCGCTGCTGTCCCGCAGCAGTCCGATGAGCCGCCGCATCTCGGCGAGACCCGCGACGCTGTTCTCCCGGATCACGGTCAGCGCCTGCCGGGTGGTGGCCGGTTCGTCGAGCGAGAGCGCGGCCGTGGAGTGGATCGCGATGGCGGAGAGGTGGTTCGCCACCATGTCGTGCAGCTCGCGCGCCATCCGGGACCGCTCGGCCACCACCGCCTGCGTCCGGTCCATCTCGGCAAGCAGCGCGGTCTGCTCGGCGCGCAGCCGGGCGGAGTCGGCCGCCTCCCGGTGGTTGCGGACGATCGCGCCCGTGATCGCCGGGAGGAAGGAGAGCATGCCCGTGAGCACGCCCACGAGGAGCGCGACCGCGTTCTGCCACCAGACGAGGAAGACCACCGTGACCGTGACGGTGATCAGGCCCATGGTGTACGGGATGCGCCGGGCCTGGGCGGGCGTGCCGTACACCACCGCCGCGTAGACCACGTCCGTGAACATCAGGACCGTGGCGAGGTTGCCGTTGGTGAACTGGTCGCCGACGATCGCCGCGGTGGCGACGAGCAGGGCGGTCTGCGGAGCTGCGCGGCGCAGGGCCTCCATCGTGGCCATCACGACCAGCGGCACCAGCGTCGCCCAGCGCGGACCGATGAGGCGGTCCCCGGTCACGAAGAGTCCGAACCACCACAGGATCAGGCCGCCGACCAGCCCGATGGCGGCGATGTACAGGTCGATGCGGTGCGGGCGGGGGAGCGTCACGTACCCCATCCAACACGTCTCCGCGAGAGGGGACCTCCTCGTCCCGGCCGATCCGTCCCTCCGTCGAAGGATGTAGCCGGACTTCGTCACCGACGACGAGGAATCCCGCCCGAAGCCACGGGACGCTGAGGGGGAACCGAAAGGGGAACGTCGTGATCGTCACGCTGATCGTGATCTGCGAGGTGGGTTTCTGGGTCCTGCTGGCCGCCGGCCTCGCCACCCGCTATCTCCTCAAGATGCCCAAGGCGGGCATGGCGCTGCTGCTGTGCGAGCCGCTCCTGGAGGTCCTGCTCCTGGTCGTCACCGCGATCGACCTCAAGAACGGGGCCGAGCCGAGCTGGCGGCACGGGCTCGCCGCCGTCTACATCGGCTACACCGTCGGCCACGGCCACCGGACCGTGAAGTGGCTCGACGGCCACGCCGCCCACCGCCTCGGCGGCGGCCCCCCGCCGCAGAAGCCGCCGCAGTACGGCATGGCGCGCGCCCGACACGAGGGTCGGGTCTGGCTCGGCTCGGTCGTCGCCGCGTCCGTCGCCTCCGCGCTGCTGCTCCTGGCGATCTGGTACGTCGGGGACGACGGCGACACCGACGGGCTGCGGAGCTGGATCTTCGGCGCCTGGCGGGCGGCGGGCATCCACGGACTGATCGCGCTCACCTACGTGATCTGGCCGAAGAAGGCCCCGGAGGGCAGGGACTCCGCCGAGGGCGGCGCCCAGGCCCGCGAGGACGGATCAGCGGTCGCCGCCCGGGACCCAGAGCACGTCCCCGACCTCCTTGTTCGCCGTCCGGGCAAGGATGAAGAGCAGGTCCGATAGCCGGTTGAGGTACGTGGCGGTCAGGGTGTTCATCGTCTCGCCGTGCACCTCCAGCGCCGCCCACGTGGAGCGCTCCGCCCGCCGGACCACCGTGCACGCCTGGTGCAGCAGTGCCGCACCGGGCGTGCCGCCCGGCAGGATGAAGGAGCGCAGCTTCTCCAGCTCCTCCAGGAAGCGGTCGCAGTCGGCCTCCAGCTTGTCGACGTAACTCTGCTCGACGCGCAGCGGCGGGTACTTCGGGTCCTCGACCACGGGCGTGCAGAGGTCGGCGCCCACGTCGAAGAGGTCGTTCTGGACGCGGACGAGGACCTTCACGACCTCCTCGTCCAGCTGCCCGAGGGCGACGGCCGTGCCGATGGCGGCATTGGCCTCGTTGGCGTCGGCGTAGGCCGAGATCCGCAGATCCGTCTTGGCGGTCCGGCTCATGTCACCGAGGGCCGTGGTGCCCTGGTCGCCGGTACGGGTGTAGATGCGCGTCAGATTGACCATGGGCCCAGCCTAGTTAGGCACCGGCGCTTCGGAACGTCCGTGTGCCGACCGTCACGGCGAGCGCCGTCAGGCCGAGGGCGACGAGCACCCCGTACAGCATGGCCGGTGTCGTGTAGTGGCCGATGTACGCCTCCCGGACCGCGTCCACCAGATAGCGGCGTACGGAAGCGGTTCACCGTCGCCGTTGCCGCGTGGGGCGGTCGCGCCTGACGGAGTTTAACGATCATTTCTGGTCGCGCTCTGTTAGCCATATCTAACTGCTCGGGTGCTTCTCCAGCAATGTCCGTCGAATGACGTCAAGCGCATCAGCGGCGTCTTGAGGTGCTCTAGCTTCGAGTGGTGAGCGGACGTACGAGGGTGAAGCGGCAGTTCGGGCATCGTGCCCGGCTGGCGCTGACGCCTGTGCAGGTGCGAGCCATGGACGACCAGGCACACGCGGCGCGAACCACGTGGAATCTGCTGCACGACTGGTGGAGCATGCTTCCCCGGGACAAGCGCTCACTGGCGGCGGCGGACGCGGCCATCCGCCAGGCCCGCAAAGAGATCGAGTGGCTGGCAGCGCTTCCAGCGCAGGCCGCCCAGGCGGTACTCAAGGCGTATGCCCAGGCGTGGAGGAACTGCTGGGACGGCCGGGCTGGTGAGCCGGTCTTCAAAGCCCGCGTCCGCGAGCTGATGTCGGTGGACATCCCTCAGGGACGAGATCTGCACATCGTCCGTGTGCACCGTCGATGGGGGATGGTCAGGATCCCCCTGGTCGGCCGTGTCCGCTTTCGGTGGACCAAAGGTCTGCCCGTGGGCAAGCATGCCAACCAGGAGAACCGGGTGACAGGGGCGCGGCTGGTTAGGGACGCACTCGGTTGGCACATTGCTTTTCGCGTGCAGACACTCGAGCTGGAGCCCGAGGAGCATATGGGTCCCGAGGTCGGCATCGACGTCGGTGTTGCCGTCCCGCTCGCTCTCTCTGACGGGAGCGTGTACACCCACGACGAGTGGTCGACGAAGAAGGAACAGGCCACGCTGATCCGCTTGGAGCGGCGGGCTGCCCGCCGCAAGAGCTTCCGCAAGCCCAGAGAGAGGACCTCTCGCCGCTTGCGGCGTACATATGACCGGATTCAGGGGCTTCGCGCGAGAGCCAAGCGCAGGCACCTGGACTGGCAGCACCAGACCACCTTGGCCATTGCCAGGACATACGGCACCGTCGTGGTGGAGGCATTGCAGGTTACGAGCATGGTCAAGAGTGCCAAGGGAACGGTTGACAGCCCGGGCCGGAACGTCGCGCAGAAGTCCGGCCTGAACCGCTCCATCGCCCAAGAAGCGTGGGGCCGCACAGTCAAGCTGCTGACGTACAAGACCACGCGCTACGGTGGCGTCCTGTACAAGGTCCCGGCACCCGGCACCTCCCAGCGCTGCTCAACCTGCGGGCACACCACCCCTGGCAGCCGGGAGTCCCAGGCCGCTTTCGTGTGCAAGAACCCCGACTGCGGATGGACCGGCAATGCCGACCACAACGCGTCGAGGAACGTGCTGCACCTCTACCGGATGGGCCTTGCGGCCATCCCGGCTGCCGGAAGGGCAGTCGTCAGGCGCGCAGGTCGCGTCAAGCCCGCCACTGCAAGGTAGGAGGGAATCTCCCGGATCTCGTAGGGAGAGCGCTTCAAAACTACTTCCCGGCCAAGGAGGACCTCTTCCTCGACCGGATGGACGGCGTCACCCAGCGCCTCGCGCGGATGATCCGCGGCCGCGACCGGGGCGAGTCCGCCGCCGCGGCCGTCCTGCGCGCGCTGCGCCAGGACATCGGCGCCGTCTCGCCCGCGTACGGACTCATGGACGGCTTCGACGCCTTCATGAACGTCATCGAGCACGCGCCCACGCTCAAGGCCCGGCTCTTCCACGTCCAGCAGCAGGTGCACGACGCCGTCGTCACCACCCTGCGCGAGGAGACCGGGGCCGCGGACGACGACCCCCTGCCGCTGCTCGTCGGCGGCCAGCTCGCCTGGATCGAGAGCACGGTCGTCGCCTACATCACCCGCGAGATGACCGCGGGACGCAAGGCGACGACCGTCTCCCGCGAGGCCCTCGTCCTCCTCGACGAGATCGAGGACCTACTGGGCGAGAGGGTCCTGACGTACGCGGTACGCGAGGTCTGAGCGAGCAGACCAGGGGGCCGCCCCGCCGGGCCGCCCCGCCGGGCCGCCCCGCCGGGCCGGCCCGCCGGGCGGCCCCCGGGCGCGGGCCCCCGAGGGCGTCCTGTCGGGTCGGACCCCTGGAGGTGTCCTGCCGGTCGGGGCCGGGCAGGCCCCGGGGCGTCAGGCGGCCCCGACCGCCCGGCTCGTCACGCCGGCCGCCAGCGCACGGGCCGCGCGGACGACGTCCTCCTCGGTGGTGAAGCGGCCGAGGCCCACCCGGATGCTGCCCCGGATCCGCTCCGGCGACAGACCGGCCGCCGTGAGGACGTGCGAGGGCTCCTGCGCCGCGCTGTTGCAGGCCGAGCCCGTCGACACCGCGATCTCCGTGACCTCCAGGAGCAGTTGCTGCGCGTCCGCGCCCTCGAAGGACAGGCTCACCGCGTGCGGCAGGAACCCCGGGCCCGTGCCGCTGTTCAGCTCGTACGGGACCAGCTCCGCGAGCGTGGACAGGAATTGCTCCCGCAGGCCGGCCAGCCGGACGGACTCCTCCGCGCGGTGCTCCGCCAGCACGCCGACGGCCGCGCCGAGACCGATGACGGCGGTCGTGTTGACGGTGCCCGCGCGCAGCCCGCGCTCCTGGCCGCCGCCGTGCAGGAGGGGCGCCAGCGGGGCCCGGTCCGACAGGTCGTTGGAGACGTACAGCACGCCCACGCCCTTCGGGCCGTAGATCTTGTGCCCCGAGAAGGTGAGGAGGTCGACCCCGAGCGCCCGGACGTCGACGGGCAGCGAGCCCACGCCCTGCGTCGCGTCGCAGTGCAGCGGCACGCCGGCGGCGCGCGTGACCGCGCCGATCTCCGCCACCGGCTGGACGGTGGAGATCTCGTTGTTCGCCAGCATCACGGAGACCAGCGCGGTGTCCGGGCGGAGCGCCGCCGCCACCTGGTGCGCGGAGACCCGGCCCTCGGCGTCGACGGGCAGCACGGTCACCTCGTGGCCCCCGGCCCGTAAGGAACGGCAGCTGTCGAGGACGGACTTGTGCTCCACCGCCGTGGTCACCACATGGCGCCGCTCGCCGGGCGTGACGACCCCCTTGATCGCGAGGTTGTTGCCCTCCGTCGCGCCCGACGTGAAGCAGATCTCGCTGCGCGCGGCCCCGATGAGCCGGGCGACTGCGCCGCGGGCCCGCTCCACCTCGCGGAAGGCGCGGATGCCGGCGGCGTGCGGGCTGGCCGGATTGGCGTAGCAGTGGGTGGCGGCGAAGGTCATCGCCTCGACGACCGCCGGGTCCGGCGGAGTCGTGGCCTGGTGGTCGAGGTAGATCGTGGCCATGCCAGTGCTCCCTGTCAGAAGTCGTACTTGGTGTAGGGCAGGGCGATCGGATCGGCGCAGGCCGCGTCGGCGAAGACGAGCACGATCTCCTCGTCGGGATCCGCCTGCGTACGGAGGTAGATCTCGGCGCCCTTCGTCACCTTGTCCCGGTCGGCGAGCGAGTTGACGTCGATCACATGGCGGTGGGAGCAGTCGGGGAAGGCGGCGCGCAGGCGGGCGAAGTAGCGCGCGAAGTACTCGGCGACGATCAGCGGACAGCGGGGGACTACGTGGTCGTCCTTGACGACCCCGGCGAGCACCTTCTCGTACTGGCGGGAGCGGAAGAGGATCTCGTCACCGTCACGGACGAACAGCGGGTGCTCCGCGGGTTCGCGCAGTCTGCGCTTCATGGCGCGCGCGGCGCGATTGCGCAGGGTCCGCTCGCGGGTGACGGTGAGGGAGGTCCCGGCCGCGGCCGCCATTTCGGTGAGCGGGGTGACGTCGGTCGTGGCGGGGCCGGCGGCCGGCAGCGTACAGACGTCGTCGGAACAGGACATGCCGAGGTCGTTGACGATGACGTCGTACACGACCTTGTTGCCCCGGTGCAGACGGCGGGCGGCGGCTCCGGTCTCCAGGGCCAGGGTCAGCGAGTTCAGTGAGAACTCCCCGATGCCGGCCGTGGTCTCGAAGTAGCCGCCCGCGACGAGTAACGCCGAGCGGGCCGAGGTGCTGACGGTTTCCAGGAGGGGTGCGACCCGTGGTGGGACGGCGGGCTTCCGGTAGGTGGCGAGGGTGGTCATCTGTGCACTCCGTTCTTCGGTGAAGGGGTTCGATCGGATGGTGCGGGGGTGTCTTCGGGGGAGGCCGCCGCGGGTGCGGTCGACCGGCGGGCCGTGCCGACGGCGGCGGCCACCACGCAGAGCACGGCGGCCCATTGGGCGGGGGAGAGCCGCTCGCCGAGGAGGGTGAGGCCCACGAGGGCCGCGATGACCGGCTCCACCGTGGCCAGCACGGCGAAGACCCGGGGCGGCATCCGCTGCAGCGCGGCGAACTCCAGCGAGAAGGGGACGACGGTCGTCAGGACCGCCACCGCCAGCGCGGCTCCGAGCACCCCGGGTTCGAGCAGGACGCCCAGTGGGGGCAGCCCGAGCGCGGGGGCGGTGGGCAGCGCGAGGACGGAGGCCACGGTCAGGCCGAGCGCCAGACCGGAGCCGCCGGGCACGGCGCGGCCCACCCGGGCGCCGAGCAGGATGTAGCCGGTCAGCGCCGCGCCGGTGACGAGGCTCGCGGCGAGGCCGACCGGATCGTCCAGGCCCCGCGTACCGCCGAGGACGAGCAGGCCGACGGCCGCGACGGCCACCCAGAACCGGTCGCGCGCGCGCCGCGAGGTGAGCGCGGCGAGCAGCAGCGGCCCGCTGAACTCGAGCGTCACGACCACGCCGAGCGGCAGCCGGGAGGTCGCCTCGTAGAAGGCGAACTGCATCACGGTGAAGACGGTTCCGTAGGGCAGCAGCAGCCGCCAGTGGGCCTTGAGCAGCCGCGGTGCGGGCCGGGACAGCAGGCAGAGCAGGGCGGCGGCGATGAGCAGGCGCAAAAGCGTCGCGCCGGCCGGGCCGATTGCCTCGAAAAGACGTTTCGCGAAGGCGGACCCGAACTGCAGACTGACCATGCCGGTCAGGAGCAGCAGGGGCGCGGGGACGGTTCCCAGGGCGTACGGACGGATGACGGCACCTCCTCTCCGGTCCTCGGCTCCGGGCCTCGGCCCAGGCCTCGGCCCAGGCCTCGGCTCCGGGTCTTGATCACCGGGGACGTCGAAGACGTTATACCCCCGGGGGGTATTACGCGACCGGATTCGCGCGCGGAAGAGGTGTCGCGAGTGTGACGTCCGTCAAAGAGGGCGTGACGCGCGTTACTTAGCGGTCACATGGCGCTCCGGGCCCGCTAATCTCCGCCGGAGAGTCAGAAGTGAACAGGCGTTGAGGGGTGGAACATCGTGGCCAGGAAGCTCGCCGTCATCGGGGCCGGACTCATGGGATCCGGCATCGCGCAGGTCTCGGCACAGGCGGGCTGGGACGTCGTCCTGCGTGACGTCACCGATGCCGCGCTCACCCGCGGCACCGACGGCATCAAGGCGTCGTACGACCGGTTCGTCGCGAAGGGCAAGCTGGGCGCCGCCGACGCCGAGGCCGCCCTCGGCCGGATCACCGCCACCACCGAGCTCGAGGCCGTCGCCGACGCCGACATCGTCGTCGAGGCCGTCTTCGAGAACCTCGACGTCAAGCACGAGATCTTCCGCTCGCTGGACAAGGTCGCCAAGGACGGCGCCGTCCTCGCCTCCAACACCTCCGCGATCCCGATCACCAAGATCGCCGCGGTGACCGAGCGCCCCGAGGCCGTCGTCGGCACGCACTTCTTCTCGCCCGTCCCGATGATGCAGCTCTGCGAGCTCGTCCGCGGCTACAAGACGAGCGACGCCACCCTCGCCACCGCCCGCGAGTTCGCCGAGTCCGTCGGCAAGACCTGCATCGTCGTCAACCGCGACGTCGCCGGCTTCGTCACCACCCGGCTCATCGCCGCCCTCGTCGTCGAGGCCGCCAAGCTCCACGAGTCGGGCGTCGCCACCGCCGAGGACATCGACATCGCCTGCAAGCTCGGCTTCGGCCACGCCATGGGCCCGCTCGCGACGGCCGACCTCACCGGCATCGACATCCTGGTGAACGCCGCCAACAACATCTACACCGAGTCCCAGGACGAGAAGTTCGCACCCCCGGAGCTGATGCGCCGGATGGTGGACGCGGGTGACATCGGGCGCAAGAGCGGGCAGGGCTACTACAAGCACTGAGACCGGTCCGCCACCCCGCCTCACCCCGTGGGGTGAATTTCGGTATCGGTTCGCTGACAAGGCGCAACGTATCTGCCGGTGCGGCAGTCAGTTGTTGCGAAGACGGAGCACTCTCGGGGAGCGCATATGCACATCAGGGGCGACCACGTCGAGCTGGTCGTCGGGGGCCGCCTCGACGTCCGCAGCGCGGCGGACGCCCGTACGGTCCTGCACTCGGCCGTCGACGACGGAGTCGGCGATCTGGTGCTCGACCTGACCGGCCTCGACTCCTGGGACGCCACCGGACTCGGCGTGATCATGGGCGCTCACCGGAGGGCCGGCCGCTGCGGCCGGCGCCTCGTCCTGCGCGGGGTGCCGCCCCAGATGCAGCGACTGCTCGTGGCCACCCGGCTGCACCGCATCCTCGCCATCGAGGGCGGCCTCGCCGCGGAGTCGCTGCCCCGGGTGTGACCCCCGGGGCGCCTGCCGCCGTATGTGCTCCCCGGGGCGCTACCGACTGTGAAGCAGCTGTGTGATCCAGGCGTCACGCTCAATCCTCACAAGACCGTGACGTCTTGGTCTCCGTGGCACCCCGCCTGTTCCCGAGCGCCTGACCACGGTCTAGGGTTCGGTCGCCTGCACATTGACGGACCCATCCGGCGGGCACCGGACACCGCTTCTTGGGGGCTTGCACCATGGACCCGATCAACCCTGGGTCGGAGCAGTACGGGCACGACACCGAGGGTGACGAGACCCGTCAGGGCAGGGGTGTGCCCGCGCCCGCGCCCGCGGCCCCCGCGCGCGCCCGCGTCGTCAAGCTGGTCTCCGGCGACCTGCTCGTCACCGTCAACCCCGTCGACGGCAGCGAGATAGAACCCTGCCCTCCGGGACAGGAACCCGCGGCCCCCCGCCGCCGCACCCCCGAGGAGCGCGCCGAGGCCGCCCGCACCGCCGCCCCGCCCGTACCGCCGGGGCCCGCCGCCCCCGCACTGCCCCTCCTCGAACGCCAGGAGCAGCGCGAGCGGCTCGCCGAGATCCTCGGCCGCGGCCGCTCCGCCCGCCTGACCGGACCGGCCGGATCCGGCCGGACCACCCTCCTCGACGCGGTCGCCGCCGACTGCGCGGAGCTCGCCCCCGACGGCGTCGTCCGCCTCTCCGGCCACCACCGCACCCCCATCGAACTCCTCCACGAACTCTTCACCGCCGTCCGATACGCCCCGAACCACCGGCCCGACCGGACCGCGCTCCTCGACCGGCTCCGTGACGTCGGCGCCGTCGTCGTCGTCGACGACCTGGAGTTCGGCGGCGCCGCCCTCGACGAGCTCCTCGCCGCCGCCCCCGAGTGCGCCTTCCTCCTCGCCGCCGCCCCCGACGCGCCCGCCCCCACGGCCGGCGCCCACGTCGAGGAGGTCGCTCTCGCGGGCCTGGGGCGCGGCGCGTCCCTCAAGCTCCTGGAGAGCGCCGTCGGCCGCACCCTCACCGACGAGGAGGCCAACTGGGCCGGCGACCTGTGGTTCGAGTCCGAAGGACTGCCCCTCCGCTTCGTCCAGGCCGGGGCGCTGCTGCGCCAGCGCGACCGGCTGCGCGTCACCCCGGCCGAGTTCGACGCCTTCGGCGCCCTCGAAGAGGCCTTCGGCCCCACCGACCCCGCGGCTGCCGCCGCCGCCGCGGCCGCCGCCTTCGACGGCGTCGAGGACGCCGACGTCGAACTCCGCGAGATACCCCTGCCCAGCCTCGGCGAGGGCGCCGCCCCCGCCGCCCTCCTCGCCTCCCGGCTCAGCCGCTCCGCCCAGGCCGCCCTGCGCTTCACCGTGGCCCTCGGCGGCGAGGTCCCGCACCAGGCCCACCTGCCGGCCCTGGTCGGCGACACCCACGCCGACGCCGCCCTCGGCGAGCTCGTCGCCTGCGGCCTGCTCTCCCCGGTCGGCACCCGCTACCGGCTCGCCACCGGCGTCCTGACCCAGCTCCTCGCCCACGGCTACGAGCACGACGCCGCCGACCGCGTCCACACCGCCGCCCAGCACTACGCCTGGTGGGCCGGCCACCCCTCCGTCACGCCCGAGCGCGCCGCCGCCGAGTCCGACGCCCTCCTCGCCGTCCTGGCCGCGCTCGTCCCCGGCACCGGGACCGCCGGCGACGAGGAGCGCCGGGCCACCGCCGTCCTCCTCGCCCGCGCCGCCGCGCCCGCCTTCGCCGCCGGTCTGCACTGGGGCGCCTGGGAGCGGGCCCTGCGCGCCGGACAGGAGGCCGCCCGGCTCGCCGGGGACGTCGCCGAGGAGGCGTACTTCCACCACGAGCTGGGCGTCCTCGCGATCTGCGCCGGAAACCTGGAGCGGGCCCGCGCCGAGCTGGAGGCCTCCATCGGGATGCGCGGGGTGCTCGCCGACAAGCGCGGCACCGTCGCCGGCCGCCGGGCGCTCGCCCTCGTCGCCGACCTCTCCGGAGAGCACGGCACCCCCGTCGCGGCCCGCACCGAGGAGCCGGTCTCGCCGCCCCGCGGCACCCCGGCCCTGCGGCGCACCCCCGCCCGGCCCGCGCTCCCGGCCCCGGAGCCGCCCACGGCCCCGCTGCCCGGCGGCCCCGTGCGGGCCGCGGCGGTCCCGCCGATCCCGGCGTTCCCGGACTTCGCCGACGAGGGCCCGACGCTCATCACACGCCCCGACACCGAGCGGGACGGGCGCCGCCCGGGTCTGGCGGGCGGCATCCTCAGCGGCGCCCGCCGCAATCTCGCCGCCGTCGGCGCGGGCGCGCTCCTCGTGGCCGTCCTCGGCACCGTCGTCACCCTCGGCGCGACCTCCGGCGACGGCGAGGACCCCGCCACGAACCGCGTCACCTCCGACAGCACGGCGACCGACAGCACCCTCGGCGACGGCATCGACGGCGACGAGCCGCCCGCCGACGGCGAGGAGGGGGAGGACGGCGAGCCGGGCGACCCCGGTACGACGGGCGACCCCACGCACTCCGGCTCCCCGAGCCCCTCCGGCTCCGACGGCACCTCCCCGTCGAACCCTTCGACGAGCCCCGGCGACACCTCCTCGCCCGGCTCCTCCTCGGCTCCGCCGTCCTCGTCCTCCTCCTCGTCGTCCTCCGCGCCGCCGTCGCCCACGGACAGCCCGACGGGCACCACCCCGCCGTCCACGACCCGGCCGCCGTCGAGCCCCTCCGCCAGCACCGGCGGACCGCGTCCGACGGTGTCGAGCCAGACGCCGCCGACCACGACGACGTCCCCGCCGACCACCCCGTCGACGACCCCGCCCCCGACCACCACGTCGCCGCCGCCGACGACGACCAGCGCTCCTCCGCCGGCGGAGGAGAACTCCCCGAGCAACTCCGCTTCGGCGACCCTCGGCGGCCCCTCCGCCTCCGACAGCCCCGCCGCCTCGGAGACGACGATCGCCTGACCCGTGTACGCAGACGGGGACGGCCCCGGGCGCGCTCACCGCACCCGGGGCCGTCCCCGTACTCGTACCGCTTCGTCGTTCTCCGTCAGAAGAGGCGGAGCTTGTCGTCCTCGATGCCGCGCAGCGCGTCGTAGTCGAGCACCACACAGCCGATCCCGCGGTCCGTCGCGAGCACCTTCGCCTGGGGCTTGATCTCCTGCGCCGCGAAGACGCCCTTCACCGGGGCCAGGTGCGGATCGCGGTTGAGCAGCTCCAGGTAGCGGGTCAGCTGCTCGACGCCGTCGATCTCACCGCGCCGCTTGATCTCCACCGCGACCGTCGCGCCGTCCGCGTCGCGGCACAGGATGTCCACGGGGCCGATCGCCGTCGGGTACTCGCGGCGGATCAGGGTGTACCCCTCGCCGAGCGTCTCGATGCGGTCGGCGAGCAGCTCCTGGAGGTGGGCCTCCACGCCGTCCTTGATCAGACCGGGGTCCACGCCGAGTTCGTGCGAGGAATCGTGGAGGATCTCCTCCATCGTGATGATCAGTTTCTCGCCCGCTTTGTTGATCACGGTCCAGATGCCCGCCTCACCGTCCGTTCCGTCGGTGCCTTCCTTCAGGGTGCACGGCGGCGACATCCAGTTGAGCGGTTTGTACGCCCGGTCGTCCGCGTGGATCGAGACGCTCCCATCGGCCTTGATCAGGATCAGACGGGGCGCGGAGGGCAGGTGGGCCGTGAGCCGACCCGCGTAGTCCACGGAGCAACGGGCAATGACGAGACGCATGGTCCGCAACGCTACAAGACGGGCGCTCTTCCGCGCGATTCGGGCATCATCCTTAGCCGAACACCCGTCGGTTATCAGCCTGTTGTGTTCCCAATCTTCTGGTGCGACCAGGTCTGCGCGCTTACCGTGGAAGCTGGAGGTCGTCGTCCGTGCACGCTGCGTGGCGCACGGCCCGGCCTTCGTCCCTGCCCGCAAGACCCCGTCCGCGGGGTCGCGAGAGGAGAACCCATGTCGCTCGACGTCTCACCGGCACTGTTGGAACAGGCCGAGCGAGGCGAGGTCGACGAAGCCGACTTCGTCGACTGCGTCCGGACCTCCCTGCCCTACGCATGGGAGATGATCAGTTCCCTGGTGGCCCAGCTGAAGGTCGACGGCGGAGAGTTCGCCGACAACCAGACGCCGCCGCCGAACGAGCAGGCACGCGGTCAGCTGCTGCGTGCGCTCGCGAGCGATGCCATTCGTGGCGCCCTGCAGCGGCATTTCGGGGTGCGTCTCGCCTTCCAGAACTGCCACCGCGTGGCCGTCTTCCCGCTCGACCCGGCGGTGGACGAGCGGCTCGCCCGTTTCACGTCCGTACGGGGGCAGCTGCTCAACCAGTCGCCGGAAATGCGCGACTGCTGAGACATGGTGCTGCCGCTCCGCATCGCGGGAGACGTGGTCGACGCGTGCCGACACGCGTCGACCACGAAGAGATGCCGGAGCGGCGGCTCACTCTCTCCGCCGGGCCTCAGACCAGCAGCGGGAGGACCTCGGCGCCGAGCCGCCGGACGTTCTCCTCGGTCGCCGCGAGATCGCCCGAGCCCTCCGCGAGCAGAGCGAACCGCGTGATGCCCGTGCGCTCCGCCGTCGCCGCGAGCCGGTCCGCCGCCAGGCGGGGCGTGCCCACCGGGTGCAGCCCGCACAGCAGCTCCGTGTACGCCACGGGGTCCCGCATCGCCCGATGCCGGCCGTCGACCGTCACATGCGCGTCGAGCCCCTGCTTCAGCCAGCCCGGCATCGCCTTCACCAGCGACTCCGCCGCGTCCGCCCCCCGGTCCGCGATCTGCACGACCCCCGCCGAGACGTGCCCGGCGCCGATCCGTGCGATCTCGTCCGGGTCCCGCCCGGCCTCCCGCGCGCAGCGCGCCCAGGCCGCGACCATCTCGGCCTTGTCCTCGTCGCCGCAGTGCATCCCGAGAAGCATCGGAAGCCCGCGCTCCGCGGCGAGCCGCACGCTCTTCGGCGAGGTGCAGGCCACCACGACCTCGGGCCCCGGGGCACCGCCGATCAGCTCGTCGGTCCGGGGCACCACCGCCACCTCGCGGAAAGCGAATCGTTCCCCCTCGGCGCCGACCCGGGACTCGCGCAGCCACCGCAGCAGCAGATCCAGCGATTCGGGGAAGCCCCCCTCGTACGCCGCCAGACCCGCGCCGAACACCTCCAGGTCGACCCACGGCCCGCCCCGGCCCACCCCGAGGGTGAACCTGCCGCCCGATGTCAGGTGCAGCAGCGCCGCCTGCTCTCCCAGGGCGACCGGGTGGACCGTCGGCAGCACACTCACCGCCGTGCCCACCCTCAGCCGCCGCGTGCGCCCGAGGAGCAGCGCGGCGAGCGTCACGGCCGAGGGGCAGACCCCGTACGGCACGAAGTGGTGCTCGGCGAGCCAGACGGAGTCGAGCCCCGCCTCCTCGGCGACCTCGGCGGTCCGCACCGCACGGTGCAGGGCCTCCCCTTGTCCCTGGCCCGGGAACTGTGCGGCCAGAACGAACGTACCCACGCGCATCGCCTTCTGCCTCCTTGCGGCCGACGCGTATCTCCCCTCGCACTGGCAACAACGTCTGACACGTGCCAAAGGCAACGGCCGTTCATGAAGTTCTTGCGATTTTCGGCTAAGCCGTCACGGGCGGGGCCCGGGGCACCGCGTCGCGGCCCGTAGGCTGGAGAGAACGGTCCGTGTTCCCAGACCCCGTGAGGTGTGCCCGTGTCCCCGCGCCACAACCGCTCCCGAGGCGGCGAGAAGCCCGAGCATCAGCAGGGCGAACCCGGCGACCGGTACGGCGGCGCGCAGCGCAGTGAGACCTGGCAGGGCGAGGAGTGGTTCGTCCGCCTCGTCGCCGGGGCCAGCTCGCCCGGCAAGCGCTACCGCTGCCCCGGCTGCGACCAGGAGATCCCGCCCGGCGCCCCGCACGTCGTCGCCTGGCCCGAGTACGGGGGCGTGGACGACCGGCGCCACTGGCACAAGGCCTGCTGGAACGCGAAGGACCGCCGCACCAGCAGGGTGCAGCGGTCCCGTAACGCGCCCAAGTACTGAGCAGGCGCGGCCCTACACGTCCCGGCTGTTCATCAGGGCGTAGGCGCCGGCCAGCGCGATGCCCGCGGCCCCGGTCATGATCAGCAGCGGCTCCCAGCCCGCGGGACCGTCCTCACCGAACGGCGGCTGCGCCGCGTACAGCGCGATCATCTGCGAGGGGATCGCGTAGGTGAAGAGCCACTCCTGCACCGACTTCAGGGCCTCGGAGAACATGAAGAGGGCCGCCACCAGCGGCAGCAGCAGCAGACCGATCATCACCGTGATCGCGCCCGCCGAGTGCCGGATCAGCGCGCCGAGCGCCATCGAGAGCAGCCCGAGCATGGCCAGATAGGCGCCCGCGCCGACCGTCGCCCGCAGCCACTCGGCCCCCGTCGGGGTGCCCGCCGTGTCCACCAGGGCGACCTGTCCGGCGCCCACGATCGCGCCGACCACCGTCGTCACCGTGAAGACCAGCAGGAAGAAGACGATCGCCTTCGCCGTCAGCACCCGGGCCCGGCTCGGGCAGGCGGTCAGGGTCGTACGGATCATGCCCGTGCCGTACTCGGACGCGATCGTCAGGACCCCGAGCGTGATCACGCAGATCGACGCCGGAAGCATGCCGAAGAAGCCGAAGCCGAGCGCGGACTCCTCGCCCATCGGCGCCTCGGACGCCGAGGCGATGGCCGCCACACCCAGGCCGATGCCGAACATCAGCAGGATCATGACGCCGAGCGTCCACATCGTCGACCGCACCGAGCGGATCTTCGTCCACTCGGAGGCGAGCGCGTCACCGAGGTGCGCCCTGCGGACCGGGATGGGGGAGACGTAGGCGTGCGGCGCCGGTGCGTGGTGGTGGGTGGGGGCGGTCATCGGGCGTCCTTGGTGGTGTCGCTCGGCTGCGGGGTGGCGTACGGGCTCTGCGCGGGCGGCTGGGGAGCTCCGGCGTACGGGCTCTGCGCGGGCGCCTGCGGAGTGCCGGCGTACGGGTTCTGTCCGGGCGGCGGCGGGGCGTACCAGCCCTGCTGCGACACCTCGGGAGCCGTCGGCTGCTGGGGCGGCATCCCGTACCCGGGCTGGCCGGGCTGGAGCGGCGCCTGGAGGTGCGCGAGCCGGTCGTCGGTGGAGCGGTAGTCCACCGCGCCCTGGGTCAGGCGCATGTACGCCTCCTCGAGCGAGGCCTGGTGCGGGGAGAGCTCCCAGAGCCGTACGCCCGCGTCGTGCGCGAGGTCGCTGATCCTCGGCAGGGGCAGGCCCGTCACGCGCAGCGCGCCGTCCGGCTCCGACATCACCTGGCCGCCGGCCTCCGTGAGCGTCGTCGTCAGCTTCTCGCGCTGCGCCGGCTCGGTCTGCGGGGTCCGCACCCGGGCGAAGTCGGCGGAGTTCGCCGAGATGAAGTCCGTGACGCTCATGTCCGCGAGCAGCTGCCCCCGGCCGATCACGATCAGGTGGTCCGCCGTCAGCGCCATCTCGCTCATGAGGTGGCTGGAGACGAAGACGGTCCGGCCCTCGGCGGCCAGCTTCTTCATCAGGTTCCTGACCCAGAGGATGCCCTCCGGGTCCAGGCCGTTGACCGGCTCGTCGAAGAGCAGCACCTGCGGGTCGCCGAGGAGCGCCGCCGCGATGCCGAGCCGCTGGCCCATGCCGAGCGAGAACCCCTTGGAGCGGCGCTTGGCCACGTCCTGGAGCCCGACCACGCCGAGGACCTCGTCGACCCGCTGCGCCGGGATGCCGGCCAGCTGGGCGAGCGAAAGGAGGTGGCTGCGCGCGCTCCGGCCGCCGTGCACGGCCTTCGCGTCGAGCAGTGCGCCGACCTGCCGGGGCGCGTTCGGCAGCTGCCGGAAGGGGTGGCCGCCGATCGTCACGTGCCCCGAAGTGGGCCGGTCGAGCCCGAGGATCATGCGCATCGTCGTCGACTTGCCCGACCCGTTGGGCCCCAGGAAGCCGGTGACCACACCGGGCCTCACCTGGAAGGAAAGGTTGTACACGGCCGTCTTGGCGCCGTAGCGCTTCGTCAGGCCGACTGCCTCGATCATTCTCCAGCCCCATCGACAGGTCGGTCGCATCCATGTCGGGGCGTGGCGGCCGACGGCCGGAGCCCCCCGTATGAATGAGGAGCTTATCCAGCCGTTGACGGTTCCGGCGAAGTGGAAGAGAAGCGGCAGGGAAGGTGGGGGAGATTTCCAGGTCGCCCCCTACGGGTCGGACCGTGACCTTCGCGGGGTCAGGCGTCGCGCTTCTTCAGCACCAGGTAGCCGCCGATGAGCGCGGCCGCCACCCAGAGCAGCATGATCCCGAGCCCGCCCCAGGGCCCGTACGGGGCCTTCTCCGTGTTCAGGGCGTCCGGGACGACCTGCATGATCTTCGAGCCGGCCTGGTCGGGGAAGTACTTGGCGACCTCCTTGGCCTTCGGCACGGCCGCCAGGATCTGCGAGACCAGGAAGAAGAACGGCATCAGGATGCCGAGCGACAGCATCGAGGACCGCAGCATCGCCGCCACGCCCATCGAGAAGATCGCGATCAGCCCCATGTAGAGGCCGCCGCCGAACACCGCCCGCAGCACGTTCTCGTCGCCGATCGACGCCCGGTGCTCGCCGAGCAGCGCCTGCCCGAGGAAGAAGGAGAGGAAGCTCGTCACCACCCCGACGAGCAGCGCGAGCCCGCCGGCCACCGCGATCTTCGAGAAGAGGAAGGTCGCGCGCTGCGGCACGGCGGCCAGCGAGGTGCGGATCATGCCGGAGGAGTACTCGGTGCCGACCACCAGGACGCCGAAGACGACCATCGCCAGCTGGCCCAGGGTCATCCCGAAGAAGCTGACCAGGGTCGGGTCGAAGGTGAGCTTCTCGGCCGTGCTGAGATCGTCGAAGGTGGAGTTGAACACGGCGGACAGCGCCGCCCCGACCCCCACCGTGACGATCAGGGCGCTCGCCAGCGTCCAGACGGTCGACGACACCGTCCGGATCTTCGTCCACTCGGACTGGAGGACCGCGGATACCGCTGCCATCGTGTCAGTCTCCCTCGGAGATCGAGCCCCACCTGGGGCCAGGCGCCGGCGCGGCGCCGTGTACGTCGGTGCCGTGCGCGTGGTACTCCACCGCACCGGCCGTCATCTGCATGAACGCCTCTTCGAGCGAGGCGCGCTGGGAGCTCAGCTCGTGCAGGACGATCTGGTTCGCCCCCGCCAGCTCACCCAGCTTCTCGGTCGTCGCCCCGTCCACCTCAAGGGTCCCGTTGCCCGACTCGATCGCGATGAATCCGTTGGCGTGGAGAACGTCCCGCAGGCGTTCCTGCTCCGGCGAACGCAACCGCACATAACTTCTTGAATTCTGCTGGATGAAATCCGCCATCGACGTGTCGGCCAGCAGCTTTCCCTGCCCGATGACGATCAGATGATCTGCCGTCAGCGCCATTTCGCTCATCAGATGACTGGAGACGAAGATCGTCCGGCCCTCGCCGGCCAGCGCCTTCATCAGATTGCGGATCCAGTGAATTCCCTCGGGGTCCAGACCATTGACGGGTTCGTCGAACATCAGGATCTCGGGATCGCCGAGCAGCGCCGAGGCGATACCGAGCCGCTGCCCCATGCCGAGGGAGAAACCCTTCGACTTCTTCCGCGCGACCGGCGTCAGACCCACGAGGTCGAGCACCTCGCCCACCCGGCTCGCCGGGATCCGGTTCGACTGCGCGAGGCACAGCAGGTTGTTGTACGCGGAACGGCCGCCGTGCATCGCCTTGGCGTCGAGCAGGGCGCCGATGTACTTCAACGGCTCCTGGAGCTCCCGGTAGTGCTTGCCGTCGATCCGGACCGTACCGCTGGTCGGGTTGTCCAGGTCGAGCATCATCCGCATCGTCGTCGACTTGCCCGCCCCGTTCGGCCCGAGGAAGCCGGTGACGACGCCCGGCCGGACCTGGAAGGAGAGATGGTCGACCGCGATCTTCGTCCCGTAGCGCTTGGTCAGGCCCTCAAGCTCGATCATGCGTACCAACCTAAGGGCGTGCAAAACCCCCCGCCACCGGAGTGACGGAGGGTTTTTCCGATGCTCTGTGCACGCGTTACCGCCGACGTGCCGCCCGCGGTACCGACAGGCCTCGGTGGGGCTGCCGGGGCGTCAGCGGGACTGCTGGGCCGGGACGCCGGCGGGGCGCTCGTCGTCGATCGGGGAGCCGGCCGCCGCGACGGCGGCACCCGTCAGGGTCGCCAGCATCTCGCGGACGTTGGTCAGCTGGGCGTTGATCGAGTCGCGGCGGTTCGTCAGCGCCGCGAGCTCGCGCTCCGACTCGCTGCGGATCCGGTCGGCCTTCGCGTTCGCGTCGGCCACGATGTCCTCGGCCTGGCGCTGCGCGGTCTCCACCGTCTGACGGGCCCGGCGCTCCGCGTCCGTACGCAGCTTCTCGGCCTCCAGGCGGAGCTGCTCGGCGCGGTGCTCGATCTCGGCGAGACGCTTCTCGGCCTTCGCCTGACGCGAGGCCAGGTCGCGCTCCGACTGCTCGCGGCGCTTCGCCAGGTTGGTCTCGAAGTCCGCGGCGGCCTGGGCGGCCTTGGCGCGGGTCTCCTCGAAGAGGGCGTCCGCCTCCTCGCGCTTCGACTGCGCGTCCTTCTGCGCCTCGGCGCGCAGCGAGTTGGCCTCGCCCTGCGCCTTCTCGACGATCCGGACGCCCTCGTCCTCGGCCTTCGACTTCCGCTCGGCCGCGAAGGACTCGGCGTCGTTGCGCACCTGCTGGGCGGCCGACTCGGCCAGCTCGCGGTGCTGCTCGGCGGCGCGACGGGCCTCCTCGCGCAGGTCCTTCGCCTCCTCCTCGGCGAGCCGGAGGATCTTCTCGACACGGGCGCCGAGGCCGGCGTAAGACGGCTCGGCGTCGGTGACCTGCGCCTGTGCGTTCTGCGTTTCGAGGTGGAGTTCCTCGATGCGCTTCTCCAGGGAAGTGATCCGGGAGAGAGCACTGTCACGGTCGGCGACGAGCTTGGTAATGCGGTCGTCCACCTGACCGCGGTCGTAACCACGCCGCACGAGCTCGAAGCCGAAGGGGGAGGAAGTGTCGCTCATGGGGTTCCTGTCGAATGAGACCGGTGAGGTGTTAGAGGGAATCCTAGGGGCCGGAGCGGCGTGTCATCGAGCGTATGCCCGTTTGATCTGGAGAATGTCCAGCCTTTCGAGTGGCTAGCCGTCCAGAGACTTGCCACTCGAACGGGTGATACCTGACGACGCGCCCGCCTTGGCGCCCGCCCCGACGGTCTTCGCCCCCGCCGATGGTGTCTCGAAAGACTCCAACGCCTCCAGCACGTCCTGGACACGGGAGATCTCGGCATTGATGTCCTCGCGCCTGCGCACGAGCACCTCCAGCTCCCGCTTGCCCTCCTCGACGGTCCGCTCGGCCTCGGCCTCCGCGTCGGCCCGCAGCTGCTCGGCCTCCGCCTTGATGCCTTCGGCCTCCGCGACGAGCGACGCCTTCTTCTGCTCGGCCTCCTTGAGGAGCGCCTCCGCCTTCCGGACGGCCGCGATACGGACCTTGCTCGCCTCGGAACTCGCGTCGGAAAGCAGCTCCTTCGCCTTCTCCTCCGCCTCGGCGCGCTGTTCCGTCGCGGCCTTGACCAGCTTGTCGACGCGCTCGCCGGCCGTCTTCATCTGTTCGGCGGTCTCGCGCCGCGCCCGGTCGTGCAGCTCTTCGATCTCGCCCTCGACGCGGCCCCGCAGCTCCTCGGACCGGTCCCTTATGGCCGTCGCGTCGGTGCGCGCCCCGACCAGCAGTTCGTCGGCGTCCGTACGGGCCTTCTCCACCAGCGAGTTGCCCTCGACGGTCGCCTCGGCGACGATCCGCTCGGCCTCCTTGCGGGCCGCGCCGACCATGGTGTCCGCCTGCGTCTCGGCCTCGGTGGTGGCGCGCAGCGCCTCCTCCTGTGCCTTCGCGATCAGCTGGTCCGCCTGCTCGGCCGCGTCCGAACGCTTCCGCGCGCCCGCGTCCCGGGCCTCGTCGAGCGTCCGGTCCGCCTCCTCGCGAGCCTCCGAGCGCATCTGCTCGGCCGCCGCCGCGGCGTCCGCCTTGAGCTGCTCCGACTCCGCGCGGATCCGCTCGGCGTCCTGCTGGGCGGTCTCCACCGCCGCGGTCGCCTCCGCCTGGGCCTCGGCCTTGTGGCGCTCGGCCTCCGCGACGGTCCGGGCCGCCTGCTCGGCGGCCTCCGCCGCGATCCGCTCGGCCTCGGCCCGGGCGTCCGCCGTGACCGCGTCGGACAGCTCGGCCGCCTCGCGGGTGATCCGCTCGGCCTCGGCCGTCGCCTCGGCGACGAGCGCGTCGGCCTGCTGGGCGGCGTCGCTGCGGCGCTTGTCGGCGGCCTTGCGGGCCTCGTCGAGGACCTGCTCGCCGTCCGCGAGGGCGGCCGTCCGCAGGGCCTGGGCGTGCGCCTCCCCGTCGATCTTGACCTGCTCGGCCTCGGTGCGGAGCCGCAGTGCGTCCTGCTCGGTCGTCTCCATGAGCTCGACCGCCTCGGCGGTGAGCCGCTCGGCCTCGCTCGTCGCCTCGGCCATGAGCGCGTCGGCCTGCTCGGCGGCGTCGCTGCGGCGCTTGTCGGCGGCCTTGCGGGCCTCGTCGAGGACCTGCTCGCCGTCCGCGATCGCCGCGGCCCGCAGCGCCTCCACGTGCGCCTCGCCGTCGGCCTTGACCTGCTCGGCCTCGGTGCGGAGCCGCAGCGCGTCCTGCTCGGTGCTCTCCAGGAGCTCGGCGGCCTCGGTCGTGAGCCGCTCGGCCTCGGCGGCCGCCTCGGCGCCGATCCGCTCGGCCTCGATCGTCGCCTCGCCGACGAGCGCGTCGGCCTGCTGGGCGGCGTCGCTGCGGCGCTTGTCGGCGGCCTTGCGGGCCTCGTCGAGGACCTGCTCGGCCTCGGCGCCGATCCGGTCCGCCTCCGCACGCGCCTCGCCGACCACCGTCTCGGCCTTCTCGGCGGCCTCCGAGCGGATCCGGTTCGCGTCGTCCCGGGCGTCCGCCCGCGTGCGGGCCGCGTCCTGCTCCGCCGAGGCGAGCGAGTCCGTCACCTCGGTGCGTACCCGCTGCGCGTACTCCGCGGTGTCCGCCCGCAGCTTCTCCGACTCGGCGATCGCGTCCCCGACGGTCCGCTCGGCCAGCGCCTTCGCGGCCTCCGACTCCTCCTGGGCGCGCGCCCGGGTGCGGGCGGCGTCCTCGGACGCCCGCTCCCGCTCCTCGTACGCGTCGGCCCGGACCCGGTCCGCCTCTTCCTGTGCTTCGGTGCGGGTCCGCTCGGCCGCGTGCTCCGCGGCGCTGCGCAGCCCGGCGATCTCCTCTTCGGCCTGCTCGCGAAGACCGGCGACCGAGTCCCGCACCTCCTGGGCGGTCTGTTCGGCGGCGGTGACCATGTCGGTCGCCCGGGCGTCCGCCTCCTCGACCAGGCGCTGCGCCTCGGTCTGGGCGTCCTCGACGCGCTTGCGGGCGGCGGCGAGGAGCTCCTCGGACTGCTCGCGGGCGAGCTCGCGCTCGCGGCCGGCCTCGGAGCGGGCCGAGTCCAGCGTCTCCTCGGCCTCCCGGCGGCGCCGGTTGGCCTCCTCCTGCGCGGCGCTCAGGGCCTCGGCGGCCTCGGCGGCCACGCGCTCGGCGGCTGCCGCGGCCTCGGCCCGCACACGGTCGGCGGTCTCCTGCGCCTCGGACCTCAGGCGCTCGGCCTCGTCCGAGGCCTCCGTGCGGAGCCGTACGGCCGCGGCCTCGGCCTCGCTCCGCGCGGTGGAGGCGTCCGAAGACGCCTCGGCGCGCAGCCGCTCGGCCTCCTGCTCGGCCTGCTCCTGGAGCGTACGGACGCGCTCGGCCGCCTCCGTGCGGAGCCGCTCGGTCTCCTCGGCGGTCTCGCGCCGGATGCGCTCGCTCTCGGCGCGGGCGTCGGTCAGCTCCTGTCCGGCCGCCGCGAGCTTCGTCTCGGCGTCGGTGTGCAGCCGGGTCAGCTCGTCGGCGGCCTCGGCGCGGCGTGCCTCGGCGGCCCGCTCGGCGTCCGCGCGCAGCCCGGCGGCGGCCTCCTCGGCCGCCTCCTTGACCGACTCCGCCTGCTCCTCGGCCTCGGCGCGCAGCCGCTCGGCCTCGGCGCGGGTGCGCTCCAGGGTCTCCTCGGCCTGCGCGCGGAGCGTCTGGGCGCGCTCGACGGCCTCCGACTTGACCCGCTCGCTCTCGGCGCCGGCCTTGGTGCGGAGCTCCTCGGAGTCCGTACGGGCCTTGGTCAGCAGCTCCTCGGCGGTGCCGGCCGCCTCCTCGATCTGCTGGAGGGCCTCGCGGCGGGCCTCGCCGCGGATCCGCTCGCCCTCCGCGATGGCCTCGGCGCGCAGCTGTTCGGCCTCGCCGCGCAGCCGGCGGGCCTCCTCCTGGAGCTCGACCGTCTTGGCGCGGTACTCCTTGGTGTCGTCCTTCGCCGAGCCGAGCAGTTCGTCGGCCTGCTCCTCGGCCCGGGTCCGCAGCCGGTCCATCTCGGTCTCGGCCTCGCGGCGGATCCGCTCGGCCTCCTCGGAGGCCTTGCGGGTGGTCTCGCGGGCGTCCTCGGACGCCTTGGTGAGGATCTCCTCGGCGCTGCGGGCGGCCTTGGCGAGCGCGGCGGCGGAGTCCTCGGCCACGGCCGTACGGGCCTTCTCCGAGGCCTCCGAGACCAGCTTCTCGGCTTCGGCGGTCGCCTCGCGGAGCTTCTCCTCGGCCTCGGACTTGAGGGCCTCGGCGTCCTTGGTGGCCTCGCCGACGAGCCGGGCGATCTCCGTCTTGGCGGTGCGGGTGCGCTGCTCGTTGACCGACTCCGCGGAGGCGAGCTGCCTGGCGGCGGCCTCCTTGGCCTCCGTGAGGGCCTTCTCGGCCTCGGCGCCGGCCAGCCGGAGCTTCTCCTCGGCCTCCTGCAGGCGCTGCTCGGCGGCGCGGGAGAGCTCGGTGGCCTGGCGGCGGGCCTGGTCCGTCTCGGCGGTGGTGGTGGAGCGGAGCTGCTCGGCGTGGGCCGTGGCCTCCTGGGCCTGGCTGGAGGCGGCGCCCAGGAGCCGCTCGGCGTCCTTGCGGGCGCGCAGCAGGATCGCCTCGGCCTCGGCTCGGGCGGCCTCGGCCTCGGTGCCGACGCGGCGGCTGGTCTCCTCGGCGAGCCGGGTGGCCTCGGCTCGGGCGGTGGCGAGCGCCTGCTCGGCCTCCGCGCGGGACTCCTCCATCAGGCGGCGGGCCTGGGACTCCGTACGGGCGCGCAGCTGCTCGGCCCAGGCGACGTTCTCGTTGACGTGCGCCTCGACGGTCTGGCGGCGCTCGTTGAGTTCCTGGTCCAGCTGCTGACGGCGCTGGACCGCCTCGTTGTGCAGCTCGGCCTGGAGCCGGGACTGGTGCTCGGCGTGCTCCTGGAGGATGCGCTGTGTCTGGGCGCGGGCCTCGCGCAGCTCGCGCTCGGCGTCCTGGCGGAGCTGCTCGGCCTGGGCCTGCGCGTTGCGCAGCAGCTGCTCGGCCTGGTAGCCGATGTCCGCGCTGTCGTACGCGGGCCGGGACGCGATCGTGCGGCGCGCCTCATGGAGCTTGGCACGCAAGACCTCGACCTGGTAGCCGAGGTCCTCGGCGTGCTGGACGGCCTTCTCCCGCTCGGTCTTCAGCCGGTCCATCTCGGCTTCGAACCGGGCGAGATGGTCGTCTTCAGCTCGGTGGCTCTCCTGGCGTTCGTAGCCCCGCACTGCGCGGTCCATCCTTCCCCGAGCTCTTCGAGCAGGGGAGACCCCAACCCTGATCGCAACTCCAACGAGCACCGTCCTCACCGACGAGAACGGACCCCCGAGGAATCGTGATGGATCGGACGACCCCGACATCCCGACTTCGGTGCCACGTGGAGCGGCCCCGACCGGCCCCGGCCCGGAGCCGCCCACTCTACCGGGCCAGGAATCCGGAGGTCAGTGCTCCGCTGAGGAGTGGTCAGCGGACGGCTTCGCCGAGGTGACCAGTTCCGTGAGGACGCCGTGGCAGTCCTTGGGGTGGAGGAAGGTGATGCGGGAGCCCATCGAACCGATGCGCGGCTCGTCGTAGAGGACACGGACGCCCTTGGAACGGATGTCCGCGGCGTCACCGTCGACGTCCGCGGTGCCGAAGGCGATGTGGTGCACGCCCTCGCCGTTCTTGGCGAGCCACTTGCCCACCGCGGAGTCCTCGCGGGTCGGCTCCAGGAGCTGGAGGTAGGAGGCCCCGCCGTCCGAGGTCTCGTTGATCTTGAGCATGGCCTCGCGGACACCCTGCTCTTCGTTGACCTCGGTGTGGAACACCTCGAATCCGTACGTCGCACGGTAGAACTCGACAGTCTTGTCGAGGTCGAAACAGGCGATCCCGATGTGGTCGATACGCGTCAGCATGCCCCCTAGTCCAGCGCCAGAAGGGCGGTTACGCAACGTGCGCGCGATCACACCGGCTGCCCGGTGACCGCGCGCGCCGCGCCTCAGTACATTGGCGGTAAACCCTCGTTCACTCCTCATCCCTAGGGGCCGTGCCTCATGTCTGGAACGACCGGTACCACCTCAGTGATCGTCGCGGGCGCCCGCACGCCCATGGGTCGCCTGCTCGGCTCGCTCAAGTCCTTCTCGGGCGCGGACCTCGGCGGTTTCGCGATCAAGGCCGCCCTCGACCGTGCGGGCATCGGCGGCGACCAGGTGCAGTACGTGATCATGGGCCAGGTGCTCCAGGCGGGCGCCGGGCAGATCCCCGCCCGCCAGGCCGCCGTCAAGGCCGGCATCCCGATGAACGTCCCGGCCCTCACCATCAACAAGGTGTGTCTGTCCGGTCTCGACGCCATCGCGCTCGCCGACCAGCTGATCCGCGCCGGTGAGTTCGACGTGGTCGTCGCCGGCGGCCAGGAGTCGATGACCAACGCCCCGCACCTGCTCCCGAAGTCCCGTGAGGGCTACAAGTACGGCGCGATCGAGATGCTCGACGCCATGGCGTACGACGGCCTCACGGACGCCTTCGAGAACATCGCCATGGGCGAGTCCACCGAGAAGCACAACACGCGCCTGGGCATCCCGCGCGACGTGCAGGACGAGATCGCCGCCCTCTCGCACCAGCGTGCCGCCGCCGCCCAGAAGAACGGCATCTTCGAGGCCGAGATCACCCCGGTCGAGATCCCGCAGCGCAAGGGCGAGCCGGTGATCTTCGCCAAGGACGAGGGCATCCGCGCGGAGACCACCGCCGAGTCCCTCGGCAAGCTCCGTCCGGCCTTCGCCAAGGACGGCACCATCACCGCCGGCACCTCCTCGCAGATCTCCGACGGCGCCGCCGCCGTCGTCGTGATGAGCAAGGCCAAGGCCGAGGAGCTGGGCCTGGAGTGGATCGCCGAGATCGGCGCCCACGGCAACGTCGCGGGCCCGGACAACTCGCTCCAGTCGCAGCCGTCCAACGCCATCCTGCACGCCCTCAAGAAGGACGGCCTGGCCGTCGAGGACCTCGACCTGATCGAGATCAACGAGGCCTTCGCGGCGGTCGCGCACCAGTCAATGAAGGACCTCGGCGTCACCTCCGAGAAGGTGAACGTCAACGGCGGCGCCATCGCCTTGGGTCACCCGATCGGCATGTCCGGCGCCCGTGTGGTGCTGCACCTCGCCCTGGAGCTCAAGCGGCGCGGCGGCGGCATCGGCGCGGCGGCCCTGTGCGGCGGCGGCGGCCAGGGTGACGCGCTGATCGTCCGTGTCCCCGGCAACGGCAAGTAGTTCCGTACTCAAGGAGCAGCGCAGATGGTGGACGTCCCCGAACTCGTCGCCCAGGCACGTGAGGGCAGGCCGCGGGCAGTGGCCCGGCTGATCTCGCTCGTGGAGGGGGCGTCCCCGCAGCTGCGCGAGGTGATGGCGGCGCTCGCGCCGCTCACCGGCGGCGCGTACGTGGTGGGCCTGACCGGCTCGCCCGGCGTCGGCAAGTCGACGTCGACCTCGGCGCTGGTCTCCGCCTACCGGCGGGCGGGCAAGCGGGTCGGCGTCCTGGCCGTCGACCCGTCCTCCCCGTTCAGCGGGGGAGCGCTGCTCGGCGACCGGGTCCGGATGTCGGAGCACGCCTCCGACCCGGGCGTCTACATCCGCTCCATGGCCACCCGCGGCCACCTGGGCGGCCTCGCCTGGTCGGCCCCGCAGGCCATCCGCGTCCTGGACGCGGCCGGCTGCGAGGTGATCCTCGTGGAGACCGTCGGCGTCGGGCAGTCCGAGGTGGAGATCGCCTCGCAGGCCGACACCTCGGTCGTCCTCCTCGCGCCGGGCATGGGCGACGGGATCCAGGCCGCGAAGGCGGGCATCCTGGAGATCGGCGACCTGTACGTGGTGAACAAGGCGGACCGGGACGGCGCGGACGCCACCGCCCGCGAGCTCAACCACATGCTGGGCCTGGGCGAGGCGCGGTCCGCCGGCGACTGGCGGCCGCCGATCGTCAAGACGGTCGCGGCGCGCGGCGAGGGCATCGACGAGGTCGTGGAGGCCCTGGAGAAGCACCGCGCGTGGATGGAGGAGCACGGCGTGCTCGCGGACCGCCGCCGGTCCCGTGCCGCCCGCGAGGTGGAGACCATCGCGGTCACCGCCCTGCGCGAGCGCATCGGCGACCTGCACGGCGACCGGCGCCTGGACGCGCTGGCCGAGCGGATCGTCGCGGGTGAGCTCGACCCGTACGCGGCCTCCGACGAGCTGGTCGCGAGCCTGACGGGCAACTGACCCGGCTGGGCGAACACGGGAAGGGCCTCTCCGGCAGTCCGGAGAGGCCCTTCCCGTTGCTCTTCTTTGTCAGGTCACGGCTTCCCGCGCCGCCCGCGGAGCTGCTCCGCGATGGGCTTCAGGGACTCGTGGAGGTCTCCGAGGGCGTCGGGGCCGATCTGGTCGATGAAGTGCCTGCGCACCGATTCGACGTGGTGCGGGGCGACCTTGCGCATGGTGTCCATGCCGTCGTCCGTGAGGACGGCGTACAGCCCGCGACGGTCCGACTCGCAGTTCTCGCGCCGGACGAGTCCGGCGTTCTCCATCCGGGTGATCTGGTGGGAGAGCCGGCTCTTCGACTGGAGGGTGGCCGTGGCCAGGTCGCTCATGCGCAGCCGCCGCTCCGCCGACTCCGAGAGGTTCACCAGGATCTCGTAGTCGTTCATCGTCAGTCCGAAGGGCTGGAGGTCCTTCTCCAGCTGGTGCGTCAGCATCCTCTGGACGTCCAGGAACGTGCGCCAGGCGCACTGCTCGCCGTCGGTGAGCCACGGGGTGGCGGTCTCGGTCTCCATGTATGGATTCTACCTAAGAAGTTGAATACTTGACGAAGTCTGGGAGCGTGCGTTCGAAGACGTCACACTCCGCAGACTACCGCTCACAGACCGAAGCGCCGCTGGAGGTCACCGAGCTGGCCGGGAAGGCGCGGTACCGAGCCCGGCACGCTCTGGCCGGAACCGTGCGCACCGTGGCCGCCCGGCACTCCCGCCTGCGCGGGCGGACCGCCGATCGCCCGGTCCGCCATGAGCAGCTCCGTCGACTGGAGCAGGACCGTGCCCGCGCCCACGAACTCGAACTGGTGCTCCTCGCCCGAGGTGCCGCCGATCCCCGTCAGGGCCCGTACACCGCCCATGACGCCCGTCATGTAGCCGTGGTCGTAATGATGACAGGGGGAGGGGCAGTCGGCCCAGCCGACCAGCGCCTGCGGGTCCACCCGCATCGGCGGCTCCATGAAGACCACCGGGCCGTTCGACGCGGCCACGAACTTGCCCGTGCCGATCAGCGTCACGAAACCCGGCACGATCGACTGCTTCAGCGCGAGCGTCGGCTCATAGGCGAGCAGGTTGCCCGAGCGGATCGTCAGGTTGCCCTGGTCCAGGTCGAACGAGTTCACGTCGAAGGCCCGGTCCGCGAGCAGCATCTTGCCGCTGCCCTCGGCGACCACCCAGTCGCTCGCGTGCAGCGGCGAGTGGAACGACGTGCGGACCAGCCGGTCGAGCCGCCCGTGCCCGATGCCGTTGAACTCGATCCGCCCGTAATAGGCGATCATCTTGCCCTTCTGCAAGAACCACTGGGAGCCCTTGAGCTCCACGCAGAAGGTGTACGGATTGACGTTGTCGTCCGACGGAAGCGTCGTCGGGTCGTGGATCACCGGCGTGCTCACAGCTTCTCCTCCGAGGCCTGGACGTACACCGCGCCGCTGCCGCTCAGCTCCAGCTGGAACGCCTCGCCCGAGCCGCGCCCCACCATGTCGCGCCAGCCCAGCGCCGTGGAGAGCTTGTTCCGTACGTCGCCGTGGTGGGCCACGTACGCCTGCGGGTCGACGTGCACCGGGCGGCCCGGGGTGATGGGCAGCTCGACGACCCCGCCGTGCGCCATGACGGCCACCGCGCCGTGACCCTTGAGGGTGGTGGTGAAGAGCCCCTGGCCGGTCACCTGGCCGCGGACCATGCCCATGACCCCGCCCTGGGAGCCCATGAACATCGTGCCCTGCTCCAGGGTGCCGTCGAAGGCGAGGAGCCGGTCGGCCTCCACGTACAGGGTGTCGCCCGTCAGTCCGATCACCTGGATGTGGTGGCCGCCGTGCCCGAACATCACCGTGCCGTTGCCCTCGACCGTCATCAGCGGCGTCGCCTCGCCGGCCACCCGGCGGCCGATCATCGACATCACGCCGCCCTGGCCGCCGGCGATGTTCGGCGTGAAAGTGACGTCACCGCGGTACGCGAGCATCGCGCCGCGCTGGCTGAACATCCGCTGCCCGGGGACGACGGTCGCCTCGACCATCTTCGAGTTGATCTCACGGAACGGCATCAGACTGTGCCCCGATCGTTCGCTTCTCCGCCCGCGCGGCGCAGAGGTGCGGCTGTCGTCGTCGGCTGCGGGCCGGTGGCCGCGCGTGCGTCGCTCACAGGTCGCCCCCGATCGTGTTCCGCTCGCTCGGCTGGACGTACACGAGGCCGTCCCCCTCGAAGCGGATCTGGAAGGCCTCGCCGCCGCCCTCGCCCATGAGGGTGCGGAAGGTCACACCCGACTGGAAGTGCTGCTGGAGGTTGCCCTGGTGGGCGATGTACGCGCCGGGGTCGACCTGGAGCGGGTACTGCGGGGTCACCCGCAGCACGACCGCCGGGCCGTCGGACATGATCGCCGCCTGGCCGGTGCCCTCGACGGTCGTCGTGAAGAGGCCGTTTCCGGTGGCGCCGCCGCGCATGCCCGTGAAGGTGGTGCCGGTGCGCAGCCCCGCGTCGGTGCAGAGCAGATTGCTCGCCTCGACCCAGAGCTTCTCGCCGTGCAGGGACACGAGGTTGATCTCGGAGGCACGGTCGGCGAACCAGCAGGTCCCCTGGCCGCGTACCTCCATCACCTCCATCTGTTCACCGGTGAGCCGGCGGGTCACCATGCCACGCAGACCCTCACCTCCACCGCTCATCTTCTTGAACGCCATCTGGCCGTCGTAGGCGACCATCGAGCCGTTCTTCGCCTTGACGGAGTCGCCGGTCATGGAGACCGCGAGCACCTTGCTGCCCTGGAGTCGGAACGTTGCCACCCGGAGAAGGTACTGGGGACCCGGATAAAGAGACAGCAAAGTCGGCATGCACAATGGACGGGCCCTTGTGCATCCGTTCACAAGATCGAACGAAGGTGACCCCCTCCGTGGACATCAAGACCGCTTCCTCCCTCCACCGGCTCCGGCTCGTCTCCGCGCCGGAGGCCGTCTCGTTCCTGCTTCTGCTCGTCTGCTCGGTGCTCAAGCGGACGACGGACTTCAACGCGGTGCCGGTCATGGGCGCGGTCCACGGCGTGCTCTTCATCCTGTACGTCCTCTTCTGGCTGGACGCCTGGAACCGCACCAAGTGGAGCTTCGGGACCGCCGCGCTCTACTTCGTCCTGTCGGTGCTGCCCTTCGGCGGCTTCTACGCCGAGCGGAAGCTGAAGCGCGAGGCGGCCGACGCGGTCGTCGCCTCCCGAGCCCGCGCCGAGGCGGCCGAGGGCGCGGTGAAGGCGTGATCCTCGCGTTCTCGGTGACGCCGCTGGGCGTGGGGGAGGAGGTCGGCGAGTACGTCGCCGACGCTGTCCGGGTCGTGCGCGAGTCCGGGCTCCCGAACCGTACCGACGCCATGTTCACGAGCGTCGAAGGCGAGTGGGACGAGGTGATGGACGTCGTGAAGCGGGCGGTCGCCGCCGTCGAGGCCCGCGCGCCGCGCGTCTCCGTCGTCATGAAGGCCGACATCCGGCCCGGCGTGACGGACGGTCTGACCTCCAAGGTCGAGACGGTGGAGCGCCACCTCGGCGCCTGACACCGCACGGCGACACAGCCGGGACCCCCGGCCCTGATCCAGGGCCGGGGGTTCTTTTCGCCCACTGGTTGAGCGAGTGCTCAACATCAGCTACCTTCACTCGCGGGGCAGTTTTGAGCAGTCGCTCAAGATGCCGGATGAGCTGGGGGAACACCGATGGGTCTCTACATCGAGACGCGCGTGCGCGCCGACCTGGAGACGCTCTGGGAGCGCACGCAGGAACCCGACCGCCACCAGCGGTGGGACCTGAGGTTCACGGAGATCGCCTACCTCCCGCGCGCCGAGGGCGAGCCGCAGCACTTCCGCTACGCGACCCGCGTCCTGCCCTTCCTGGTCGTCGCCGGCACCGGTGTCTCCGCGGGGGAGCGCCACCGGGCCGGCGGCGACCGGGTCTCCGCCCTCCGCTTCGCCTCGCCGCACCCGCTCTCGCTCCTCGCCGAGGGCAGCGGCTACTGGCGCTATGTCCCGACGCCCGACGGCGTCCGCTTCCTCACCGGCTACGACTACCGGCCCCGCTGGGGCCGCCTCGGCCGCACCGCCGACCGGCTTGCCTTCCGGCCCCTGATGGGCTGGGCCACGGCCTGGTCCTTCGACCGGCTGCGTCTCTGGTGCGAAGAGGGGATCACCCCGGAGCGCTCGCGGAACCGCTGGCTCCTCGAACTCCTCGCCCGGGTGCTGCTCGTGGCCGTCCCGTGGGCCGCCGGCGCGCTGCCGCTGGGTCCGGTGTCGCTCGCCGCCGTGCCGCTCACCGTCCTCGGACTCGCCGCCGCCGTCCTCGTGCCCCCCTCGTCCCGCACCCCCGCGGCCCGCCGCTGTCTGCGCACCGCGCCCGCCCGCAGCCGGGTGCCCCGGCTCCTCGCCACCCTGGAGCAGCCGTGACCGCGACCCTGACCGCCACCGCGCCCTCGATCTTCCGCACCGCCATGGGGGACGCCGACTTCGAGCGGCTCCACCCGGAGCTCCGGCGCCGCTTCTCGGTCGGGCTCGCGAGCGGGGAGCTCTGCGTCGGGCGGGGCGTCATGGACCGCGTCTGGCACGGCCGGGCCTTCGTGAAGCCCTTCCTCGCGGTCGGCGGGCTGCGGAACATCCTGCTGCCCCGCACCGGCCGGAACGTCCCCTTCGTCATCGAGAACGTGCCGTACGCCGACTCGTACGGCCGCGAGACCGTCACCTTCGTCCGCACCTTCGACCTGCCCGGCGGCCCCCGGCGCTTCGACGCCACCATGGTCCACAGCCCCGAGCGCGACTGCGTCCTCGACTACCTCGGCACCCACCAGCACCTCGCCAGCGACCTCCACCTCACCGCCGAACCCGACGGCTCGCTCCTCATCACCTCCGGCGAACACCGCTTCCGTGAAGGCCCGTTGGACGTGCGCGTCCCGGAACTGGTCGGCGGCCGGGCCGAGGTCCGGGAGTCCTTCGACGAGCGCACCGGCCGCTTCCGCATCAACGTCCAGGTGGTGAACCGCTACTTCGGACCGCTCTTCGGCTACGAGGGGTCCTTCACCGCCGAGTACGCCGACGTACGCTCCCGGGGGGTGCGCGCGGGGCTGCGCCCGGTGCGCGAGGAGGTACGGGCATGAGCGGGGACGTGAAGGAACGGCAGGCGGGGGAGTCCAAGGGGCAGGACGCCCGGAGTCGGGAGACCCGGGACAAGCTGCTCGAAGGCGCCCTGCGGACCCTCGTCGAGCAGGGCATCGCCAAGGCCTCCGCGCGGGCGATCGCGACCACCGCCGGCGTCAACCAGGCCCTGGTCTTCTACCACTTCGGCTCCGTCGACGAGCTGCTCGCCGCCGCCTGCCGGCACGGCGCCGAGCTGCGGGTCGCCCGTCACCGCGAGCGGCTCCGCTCCGTCCGCAGCCTCTCCGAGCTGCTCGCCTTCGGCCGCGAGATGCACGCCGAGGAGCGGGACGCGGGGCACGTCGCCGTCCTCGGCCAGCTGCTCGCCGGGGCGCAGGCCCACCCCCGGCTCGCCCCCGCCACCGCCGCCGGACTCGACCTGTGGATCGCCGAGATCGAACAGGTCCTCGTCCGGGTCCTCGCCGGGACCCCGCTCGCCGAGTTCACCGACCCCGCCGGGCTCGCCCGCGCGGTCGCCGCCTCCTTCGTCGGCCTCGAACTGTACGAGGGCGTCGACCCCGCGGGCGCGGAGGCCGCGCTCACGGCGCTGGAGCAGCTCGGCGCCCTGATGGCCGCGGTCGAGGAGCTCAACCCGGTCGCCCGGAGGGCCGTCACGTACACCCTGCGTCGACAGGGCGGCCGCGGCCGGTAAAGACCGCCCACTCGGACTACTCCAGTCGACACGCCGAGCGATGTCCCTTTTCGTGGGGGTATCGATCTGTCCGACGACAGCTGGAGGCACCGTGCGGCCGGGAGCCTACGACTACGACACCTACAGCCGACTCGCCGGTCCCCTCACGGAGCCGGACCCGGTGGCCTACACGGTGCAGTACCGAAGTCTCCTCTCCAAGGAGCCGCACCGAATACGCGCCGTCCTGCTCATGTGCCTCGCGCCGCTCCTGTCGGCGCTGCTCCTGGCCTACCTCGTCTGGCCGAGCCACTGGACGGTCCGCGAGGGCGGTGACCGCTGGCTCGTCCACCTCGACACCGTGATGCTCGTGTCGATCGGGCTCATCTGCTTCTTCATGCTGGTGAACGTCACGTCGATCGCCCACGCCACGATGGTGGCCCGCGACCCGATACCCGTCCACGCCGAACCCGGCACCCGCGTCGCCTTCCTCACCACGTACGTCCCGGGCAAGGAACCGCTCTCCATGGTCCGCGGCACCCTCGAAGGCGCCGTCCGGCTGCGGCACGACGGACCGCTGGACGTCTGGCTCCTCGACGAGGGCGACTCCGCCGAGACCAAGGCGCTCTGCGCCCGGCTCGGCGTACGCCACTTCACCCGCGCCGGCGTCCCCGAGTGGAACCGCAGGAAGGGCGTCCACAAGGCGAGGACCAAGCACGGCAACTACAACGCCTGGCTCGCCATGCACGGGGGCGAGTACGACTTCTTCGCCTCCGTCGACACCGACCACGTCCCGCTCCCCAACTTCCTGGAGCGGATGCTCGGCTACTTCCGCGACCCCGACATCGCCTTCGTCGTCGGACCGCAGGTGTACGGCAACTACACCAACCTCGTCACCAAGGCCGCCGAGTCGCAGCAGTTCCTCTTCCACGCCCTCATCCAGCGGGCCGGGAACCGCTACCGCGCCCCCATGTTCGTCGGCACGAACAACATCGTCCGGATCGCCGCCCTCCGGCAGATCGGCGGCCTGTACGACTCCGTCACCGAGGACATGGCCACCGGCTTCGAACTGCACCGCAGGAAGAACCCGGGCACCGGCCACTTCTGGCGCTCCGTCTACACCCCCGACGTGCTCGCGGTCGGCGAGGGCCCTGCCTCCTGGACCGACTTCTTCACCCAGCAGCTGCGCTGGTCCCGGGGCACCTACGAGACGATCATCAAGCAGTTCTGGAAGGCACCCTTCCGCACCCCGCCGGGCCGCTTCCTGAACTACACCCTGATGCTCGTCTACTACCCGATGACGGCCGTCAACTGGTTCGTGGGCATCCTCAGCGGCGTCCTCTACCTCTGGTTCGGCGCCTCCGGCACGCAGGTCTCCACCTCGGTGTGGCTGATGATCTACAGCGACGCCGTCGCCCTCCAGATCGGGCTCTACCTCTGGAACCGGCGCCACAACGTCTCGCCCCACGAACCCGAGGGCTCCGGCGGCCTCGCCGGCATGGCGATGTCCGCGCTCTCCGCGCCCATCTACCTCAAGTCCCTCGGCTCGGCGATCCTGCGCACCCGCGGCCGCTTCGTCGTCACCCCCAAGGGCGGCGAGTCCAGCCCCGACCGCGTCCTCACCTTCCGCAGCCACCTCTTCTGGGCGGCGGTCCTCATCGCCTCGCTCGTGGCCTCCGTCCACTTCGGCCACACCCACGCCGCCATGCGCACCTGGGCGTCCCTCGCCCTCGTCATCGCCCTGGCCCCGGTCGCCCTCTGGGCGTGCACGAGCGTCCGGGACCGGCGCGCCCGGAACGTCAGGGAGCGCGCCCGCGCCCGGGCCCGTGCCCGCGGTCTCGTCGACGCCCGCGAGGGGGTCGAGGTCATCACGGCGGCCACGCCGCACCCGACCGCCCCGGTGACGCCCGCTCCGACGACGACCGGAGGGAATTGAGCCATGGCCTACCGGCCGTCGAAGAAGTTCAAGAAGACCCTGCTCGGCAGCGGGGCCGTCGCGCTCCTCGCCGCGCTGAACGCCCCGGCTGCCGTCTCCTTCGCCGAGGAGAAGTACCACGCCTACAAGATCGACCAGCCCGGCTACAAGAAGCGGTTCGGCTCCTGGGCGGAGGTCGAGGTCCCCGCCGAGTACCGCATCAACGCCATCCACGCGGCGCTCCTGCGCACGGGGAAGGTGCTGCTGATCGCCGGCTCGGGCAACGACCAGAAGAACTTCGACGCGGGGACCTTCGAGACCATCCTCTGGGACCCCGTGAAGAACACCTTCAAGAAGGTCCCCACCCCCGTGGACTTCTTCTGCTCGGGCCACACCCAGCTCCCCGACGGGCGGCTGCTCGTCGCCGGCGGCACCGCCCGCTACGAGGTACTGGAGGACGGTGTCGAGAAGGCCGGCGGCGGCATGCGGGTCAAGAACGAGAGCCCCGACAAGGCGGTCACCCTCAGGAAGGGCACCGTCTTCCGCTCCCCGTCCGGGGTCGAGTACGTCTCCAAGTTCGACGTCACCGTCCCCAAGGCCAAGCGCGAGTTCGAGATCTCGTACTCCAAGAGCGGCCAGATGCAGCCCTGGAAGACCAAGGTCACCGCCGCCGAGGCGCGGGTCTTCGTCGAGGCCAGGAAGGCCGGCCCGCAGGCCCTCACCACCGAGGCCGCGCAGTACGAGGTCGTCGGCCTCAAGGGCGAGGAGGCCGACAACGTCTACGGGCTCGCGCAGAAGCTCACCACCGAGAAGCAGGACTTCCAGGGCATCAGGGGCGCCTACGAGTTCGACCCCCGGGCCGAGAGGTACATCCCCGTCGCCCCCATGAAGGACGCCCGCTGGTACCCCACGCTCGTCACCCTCCAGGACGGCAAGGTCCTCGCCGTCTCCGGCCTCAACGACGTCGGCGACGTCGTCCCCGGCGACAACGAGATCTACGACCCCGAGACCAAGAAGTGGACGAAGGGCCCCTTCCGCTACTTCCCCACCTACCCCTCCCTCTTCCTCACCAAGGGCGGCAAGCTCCTCTACACCGGCTCCAACGCCGGCTACGGCCCCGCCGAGAAGGGCCGCGAACCCGGCCTGTGGGACCTGAAGAAGAACTCCTTCACCAAGCTCGGCGGGCTCACCGACCCCGACCAGCTGGAGACCTCCGCCTCCCTGATGCTCCCGCCCGTCCAGAACCAGAAGGTCATGGTCCTCGGCGGCGGCGGGGTCGGCGAGTCCCCGAAGTCCACCGCCCGCACCTCGATCGTCGACCTCTCGGCGGACAGCCCCGTCTTCACCGACGGGCCCGCCCTCCCGCAGGGCACCCGCTACCTCAGCAGCGTCCTGCTCCCCGACGACACCGTCTTCACCAGCGGCGGCTCCGAGCAGTACCGCGGCCGCAGCGGCAGCGACATCCTCAAGGCCCAGTTCTACGACCCGAAGAGCAACGCCTTCACCGAGGCCGCGGAACCCACCATCGGCCGCAACTACCACTCCGAGGCGCTGCTGCTCCCCGACGGCCGGGTCGCCACCTTCGGCTCCGACCCGCTCTTCGACGACAAGGACAACACCAAGCTCGGTACGTTCGAGCAGCGCATCGAGGTCTTCACCCCGCCCTACCTCCACCGGACGGGCACCGACCGGCCCGCCCTGGGCGAGGGCCCGCAGGAGCTCGACCAGAACGGCCGGGCCACCTTCACGACCGCCGACGCCGGACGGATCGTCAAGGCCCGGCTGATGCGGCCCAGCGCCGTCACCCACACGACGGACGTCGAACAGCGCTCGGTGGAGCTCGGCCTGGTGAGGGGACAGGACGGGAAGTCGGTCACCATCGACGTACCGCAGGACCGGACGCTGGTGCCGCCCGGCTGGTACATGCTCTTCGTGACGGACGCGGACGGCATCCCGAGCGAGGCCAAGTGGATCCAGGTGGGGTGACGACGCCGAAGTCCTCAGGCCTTCGCCCTGCGGGCCAGGCCCAGCGCGTACTCCGGCCACCACGTCCCGGCGGCCGGGCCGCCCCGGCACTGACCGTCCGAGTCGCCGGGGCGCTTGATCCACAGGTACGCGTCGACCAGCTTGTCCCCGGTCCGGTCCGTCGGCGGTACGCCGAGGGCCCGGCCCGGCGGATTGCACCAGGCCTCCGCCCGGTCGCCCGGGAGGGGGCCGTCGCCGTTCCGGCTGGTGTCCACCGTGAAGTGGATGCCGCCGAGCAGCCCCGACAGCGTCGAGCCGAAGCCCTTCACCGTGTCGTTCGTCTGGAAGTTGGAGACGTTCAGCGAGAAGCCGTCCGCGCGGGCGACACCCGCCCGGCGCAGCGGCTCCACCAGCTTGCCCGGGTCGTCGATCCACGCCGGATTGCCCGCGTCCAGATAGACCCGGGTGCGCGGCTGCCGCTTGAGCCGCTGGATCGCCCCGGCGAGCAGCTCGTAGCGCTCGTCGTGGTACTGGCCCGGGGTGCAGCCGTCCACGATGTGCGGCACCGCGTCCGGTTCCAGGACGACGATCGCGGGGGAGTCGCCGATCGCGGACGCGAAGGAGTCGACCCAGCTCCGGTAGGCCTGGGCGTCGTGCGAGCCGCCCGCCGAGTACATCCCGCAGTCGCGGTGGGGGATGTTGTACGCGACGAAGACCGGCGTCCGGCCCTCCGGCGCCGCGCCCCGGACCGCGCGCGTCACCTCGGGGACGGGGTCGTCCCCGGCGGGCCATTCCGCGACCGGCCGCTCCGCGATCCGCCTGAGGATCCTCGCGTCCTCGGTCCTGCCCTGGGCCTCGTACTCCCTGACCTGCTTCGCCGCGTCGCTCTCCGGGTCGACCCAGAAGGGCGAGCCGCCCGAGGGGGCCGGCGCCTCGCTGCGCCCGGACGGCGGGCCGACCGGGGTCCTCGGGGGCTCGTCCGCTGTGCATCCGGTCAGGAGCAGAGCGGAGACGAGGGCCAGGGCGGCGGCGGTGACGGTGCGGCGGGACATCCGGCCCCCAGGGTCGGGTACGGCGGTACGGCGGTACGGCGGGGCGTACGGGTACGGGGTTCAGGACGGTGCATGACTTCGCGTGACGGCGCACGGCTGTTCCGGGTAATCGGCGCCATCGTGACATGTCGGTCAGTCGGTTCCGGGCTGCGACACCGCTATCCCCAACGGCGTCCGCTCGTACAGCACCTGGTGGCCGTACCGCCGGGAGGCCAGCAGCCCCGCGTCCCGCAGCACCGACAGATGCGCGGAGACCGACGAGGGTGCGAGGCCCAGCCGGTGCGCGAGCGCCGTCGTCCCGGTCGGCTCGTCCAGGGCGCACAGGACGTCCGCCCGGGCGCGGCCGAGCAGCCGGGCGAGCACCTCGGGCGTACGGCTTTGGGGCGCGGCCCACAGTCCGCCGATCCCGCGCGCCGGGTAGACCACGGTCGGCTGCCACGGCGGATCGAAGCCGCTCACCACATCGGGCCACGTGAAGACCGAAGGCATCAGGACGAGCCCCTGCCCGTCCAGCGGGCGGTCGTGCTCCCCGGCGTAGGCGACCTGGAGGGTGGCGGTCTCGGCGGCCCAGGCGAAGGCCGGGTGCAGCTCGCTCAGGAGCCGTTCGAGCCCGCCCTCGGCGAGCCGGCGCGAGTGGTACGCGACGTCCGCCTCCAGGAGCGCCCGCAGCCGGGGCCACTCGGGGGCGACGAGCGCCTCCCAGGCCTCCTCCAGCAGAACGGTCAGGCGCCGCAGCCCGTCGGACGGATCGGCAAGCAGCCGCCGCCCCTCGTCCGTGTCGGCCGCTCCCGGCGTCTCGGCGAGAGCCCGCTCGAAGTCGTCGAGCACGAGGGCCGGGTCGGTCTCCCGTACGGCGGCGATCTCCTCGTCGAAGGTGGCGGCGGGCCCGAGCGGCGGCGGGTACAGGAAGTCGGGGCTGTGCCCGCGGAGCGGCATGAGGAGCTGGAGCGGCCCGAGGTCGAGCCCCCGCGCGGCGCCCGCGATCCGCCGCAGCCACGGCAGGTGGTAGCTCTGCTTCCCGGGCCGGGCGAGGACCCGGACGGCGGAGTGCGTCTCCCAGAGCGGCGAGATCGCGAACCGGATCCGCAGCGGGTCGGCCTCGCCGAAGCGCAGGTGGTACGGCACGGGCACCTCCCCTGGGACGCGGAGCCTTCGGTCCGTGACAGCGGAGCCTTCGGTCCGGAACATTCGTGTGGAGCCGAAAGTCTAGGGCTGGGACCCTGCCCGGCGGCACGCTGCCGCCATGCCGAAGCACGACTCCCCGCACCCACCCCCGGCCCCCGCCCCGGCCCCCGCCCCGGCGCTCGCCCAGGCCCCCGCCCCCGCCCCCGCCCCCGCCGGGGTCGGCCGCCCCGGATACCGGGCCGTTTTCCGGGTGCGGGAGTTCCGGTTCGTCTTCGTGGCGCACCTCTTCTCGCTGCTCGGGGTCGTCGTCAGCGAGCTCGCCCTCACCGTGCTCGTCTACGACCTCACCCGCTCCCCACTCCTCTCCTCCCTCACCTTCGCCCTCGGCTTCCTCCCCTACCTCCTCGGCGGCACCCTCCTCGCCGGCCTCACCGACCGCCTCCCGCCCCGCCGGATCCTCGTCGCCTGCGACCTCGTCTGCGCCGTCTGCGTCGCCGTGATGGTCGTCCCCGCGACCCCCGTCGCCGTCCTCCTGGCCCTGCGCTGCGCCATCGCCGTCGTCTCCCCGGTCTTCAACGGCACCCGCATGGCGACCCTCGCCGACGTCCTCGGCGAGGGCGACCTCTTCGTCCTCGGCCGCTCCCTCCTGCGGATCGTCTCCCAGAGCGCCCTCCTCACCGGCTTCGCCGTCGGCGGCGTCCTCCTCACCGCCGTCCCGCCGCGCGGCGCCCTCGCCGTCACCGCCGGCACCTTCCTCGTCTCGGCGCTGCTGCTGCGCGTCGGCACCGTCCGCCGGCCCGCCCGCGCCGCCGGGAAGTCCGCCGCGAGCGGGCTCTCCGGCACCTGGGCCGTGCTGCGGAACCGGCGGGTGCGCGCCCTGATGCTGATGTTCTGGGTGCCGCCGCTCTTCGCCGTCGTACCGGAGGCCCTCGCCGCGCCCTACGCCGACGAGATCGGCGTCTCCACCGCCGCCCTCGGCCTCCTCATGTGCGCGCTGCCCGTCGGCACCATCGCGGGCGAGCTCCTCGCCGGGTCCCTCCTCGGTGCGGCGGCCCGCTCCCGGATCGTGCTCCCGCTCGCGGTGACCGGTGTCCTCCCCTATCTCCTCTACGCCCCCGAGCCCGGCCTCGCCCTCGCGGTCGTCGCGCTCCTCCTGGCGGGCGCCACCGGCGCGTACACCCTCGGCCTCGACGCCTGGTTCGTCGCCGCCGTCCCGGAGGAGCAGCGGGGGAGGGCCATGACCCTGATGACGGCGGGCATGATGACCGTCCAGGGCGTCGGCATGGCGGGGGCCGGGATCGCGGCCGAGTTCGCTCCCGTGCACACGGTCGTCGCGGGCACGGGCGTCGTCGGCACGCTCTGTCTGCTCGCCGCCGCGGTGGAGCTGCGGGCCTCCGGGGCGACCGAGAATTGAGACGGGGCTGACCGTCAAGTTCCCCATGGGTAAGGTCGACGCGTGCCGAAGCCGCTCAGTCTCCCCTTCGATCCCATCGCCCGCGCCGACGAACTGTGGCAGAAGCGCTGGGGCCCGGTCCCGTCGATGGCCGCGATCACCTCGATCATGCGCGCCCATCAGATCCTCCTCGCGGAGGTCGACGCCGTCGTCAAGCCGTACGGGCTGACCTTCGCGCGCTACGAGGCCCTGGTCCTGCTCACCTTCTCCAAGGCGGGCGAGCTGCCGATGTCCAAGATCGGCGAGCGGCTGATGGTGCACCCCACCTCGGTGACGAACACGGTCGACCGGCTCGTGAAGTCCGGCCTGGTCGCCAAGCGGCCGAACCCCAACGACGGCCGCGGCACCCTCGCGACCATCACCGAGAAGGGGCGCGAGGTGGTCGAGGCCGCGACCCGCGACCTGATGGAGATGGAGTTCGGCCTCGGCACGTACGACGCCGAGGAGTGCGGCGAGATCTTCGCGATGCTGCGCCCGCTGCGGGTCAGCGCGCACGATTTCGACGAGAGCTGACCCGCGCGAAGATCGCCCGGAACGTGCCGTTACGCTCGACGGCATGAAATCCAGTGTGCTGACCCGCTACCGCGTCATGTCCTACGTGACGGCCGTCATGCTGCTCGTGCTCTGCACCTGCATGATCTTCAAGTACGGGTTCGACAAGGGCGAGGACGTGACCTTCATGGTCTCCCAGGCCCACGGCATCCTCTACATCATCTACCTGGTCTTCGCCTTCGATCTGGGCTCGAAGGCGAAGTGGCCCTTCGGCAAGCTCCTCTGGGTGCTGCTGTCCGGAACGATTCCCTTCGCCGCGTTCTTCGTGGAGCGCAAGGTCGTCCGCGAGACGTTGCCGCTGGTCAGCGGCGTGCAGCCGGAGCCGGTCAAGGCCTGACCCCCACCTCCGCACGTATGTGCGGAGGTTTGCCATCGACATTTACTAGGACGTCCTAGTAAATTCGAGTCATGGACGCTGACGCCATCGAGGAAGGCCGCCGTCGCTGGCAGGCCCGTTACGACAAGGCCCGCAAGCGGGACGCCGACTTCACCACGCTCTCCGGCGACGCCGTGGAGCCCGTCTACGGGCCCCGGCCCGGCGACGCCTACGAGGGGTTCGAGCGCATCGGCTGGCCCGGTGAGTACCCCTACACCCGCGGACTCCACGCGACCGGCTACCGGGGCCGTACCTGGACCATCCGCCAGTTCGCGGGCTTCGGCAACGCCGAGCAGACCAACGAGCGGTACAAGATGATCCTGGAGGCCGGCGGTGGCGGCCTCTCCGTCGCCTTCGACATGCCGACCCTCATGGGCCGCGACTCCGACGACCCGAAGGCGCTCGGCGAGGTCGGCCACTGCGGCGTCGCCATCGACTCCGCCGCCGACATGGAGGTCCTCTTCAAGGACATCCCGCTCGGCGACGTCACCACCTCGATGACGATCTCCGGGCCCGCCGTGCCCGCCTTCTGCATGTACCTGGTCGCCGCCGAGCGCCAGGGCGTCGACCCGGCCGTGCTCAACGGCACGCTCCAGACCGACATCTTCAAGGAGTACATCGCGCAGAAGGAGTGGCTCTTCGAGCCCGAGCCCCATCTGCGCCTCATCGGCGACCTGATGGAGCACTGCGCGCAGGGCATCCCCGCGTACAAGCCGCTCTCCGTCTCCGGCTACCACATCCGCGAGGCCGGGGCGACGGCCGCGCAGGAGCTCGCGTACACCCTCGCCGACGGCTTCGGCTACGTGGAGCTGGGGCTCAGCCGCGGCCTCGACGTCGACGTCTTCGCCCCCGGCCTCTCCTTCTTCTTCGACGCGCACCTCGACTTCTTCGAGGAGATCGCCAAGTTCCGCGCGGCCCGCCGCATCTGGGCGCGCTGGATGAAGGAGGTGTACGGCGCCAAGACCGACAAGGCCCAGTGGCTCCGCTTCCACACCCAGACCGCCGGGGTCTCCCTCACCGCCCAGCAGCCGTACAACAACGTCGTCCGTACGGCGGTCGAGGCCCTCTCCGCCGTCCTCGGCGGCACCAACTCCCTCCACACCAACGCCCTCGACGAGACCCTCGCGCTGCCCAGCGCGCAGGCCGCCGAGATCGCGCTGCGCACGCAGCAGGTGCTGATGGAGGAGACGGGCGTGGCCAACGTGGCCGACCCGCTCGGCGGCTCCTGGTACGTCGAGCAGCTCACCGACCGCATCGAGGCCGACGCCGAGAAGATCTTCGACCAGATCAAGGAGCGCGGCCGCCGCGCCCACCCGGACGGGCAGCACCCGATCGGACCGATCACCTCCGGCATCCTGCGGGGCATCGAGGACGGCTGGTTCACCGGCGAGATCGCCGAGTCCGCCTTCCAGTACCAGCAGTCCCTGGAGAAGGGCGACAAGCGGGTCGTCGGCGTCAACTGCCACCACGGCTCCGTCACCGGCGACCTGGAGATCCTGCGGGTCAGCCACGAGGTCGAGTGGGAGCAGGTCCGCGTCCTCGGCGAGCGCAAGGCGCGCCGCGACGACGCCAAGGTCCGCGCCTCGATCGACGCGATGCTGGCGGCGGCCCGGGACGGGTCGAACATGATCGGCCCGATGCTGGAGGCCGTACGCGCCGAGGCCACGCTCGGCGAGATCTGCAACGCCCTGCGCGACGAGTGGGGCGTCTACACGGAGCCGCCGGGCTTCTAGCCGGCAGGGGCAAGAAGCAGGGGCGGTACGGGAGTTCCCGTACCGCCCCTGTCGTCGTGTCGAGTGCCGAGGTGACGAACTCCGGGTCCGTTCGCCCGGACCCCGGACTCACTCGCCGAGCGTCGCCACCGCGCCCAGGCCGCCCACCAGGAGGGCCGAGAGGCGGGCCACCCACTGCCCGTCGACCGGCTCGGCGCTCACCAGGGCGCGGTGGACGACCGCGCCCGCGATGACGTCGAAGATCAGGTCGTCCGTGGCCTCGACGGTGGTCGGATCGCGGTCCGAGGGCAGCTCGCCGCGCTGCTGCGCGCGCCGGCGGCCGTCCAGGACGAGGCGCTTCTGGCGGTCGACTATCGAGGCGCGGATGCGCTCGCGCAGCGGGGCGTCGCGGGTCGACTCGGCCACCACCGCCATCAGGGCCGTCTTGGTCTCCGGGCGTTCGAGGAGCGCGGCGAACTGCAGGACGACGTGCTCGATGTCCGCCCGGAGGGAACCCAGGTCGGGCAGTTCGAGTTCGTCGAAGAGGACGGCGACGGCGTCCACGACGAGCTCGTTCTTGTTGGCCCAGCGGCGGTAGAGGGTCGTCTTCGCAACCCCGGCGCGGCCGGCGACGTCCCCCATCGTGAGCTTGGACCAGCCGAGATCGACCAGGGCGGCGCGGGTCGCCTCCAGGATGGCGGTGTCGGCCTCGATGGAACGAGGTCGTCCGGTTCGGCTGTTGCGGGAGGTCCTGCTGCACATGGAGGACGACCATACCCGTCGGTAGGTACGGCGCCAGAGGCGCGTGATGTGAGGCAGTTCACCGAGCGGATCGCTCCCGCGCCCTCCCCGCCGATCCTCCCGGAGAGTTACGCTACGACCTGTAGCGAAAGGCTTTGAGCGGCCCGAGCGACAACCAGATGCCGGGTGGGGACCCGGCGCGCACCGGGTGGGGATCCGGTGCGGAACGAAGACGAGGAACCGTGTTGCCCGGGCGTCTCGCACACCGGCGGGAGGCGTACGGGCGGCACGGTTCAGCCATGACTTACCGGTTACGCGCGCGGAAGGGGGAGGATGTACGCATGCAGCCCCGAAACATGTCCATGAGCGGCGTCGTCGACCTCGCCGCGGTGAAGGCGGCCGGAGAGGCCAAGGCCAAGGCGGAGCAGGTCCGGGCCGAGGCCGCCCGGACGGGCGGACCCGCCGCGGTGCCCCCCTCCGCCCTGGTGATCGACGTCGACGAGGCCGGCTTCGAGCGCGATGTCATCCAGCGCTCCGCCGAGGTGCCGGTCGTCCTCGACTTCTGGGCCGAGTGGTGCGAGCCCTGCAAGCAGCTCGGCCCCCTCCTGGAGCGACTGGCCGTCGAGTACAACGGCCGCTTCCTGCTCGCGAAGATCGACGTCGACGCCAACCAGATGCTGATGCAGCAGTTCGGCATCCAGGGAATTCCGGCCGTTTTCGCGGTGGTCGCCGGCCAGGCGCTGCCGCTCTTCCAGGGCGCGGTGCCCGAGGCCCAGATCCGCGAGACCCTCGACCAGCTGATCATGGTCGGCGAGGAGCGCTTCGGCCTCACGGGCATCTCCGTGGACGCGGGCGCGGACGCCGAAGGCCCGGCCGCCGCCGCCCGCCCCGTCGGCCCGTACGACGCCCTCCTCGAAGCGGCCATGTCCGCGCTCGACGCGGGTGACCTGGCCGGCGCGGTCCAGGCGTACAAGAACGTGCTCGCCGACGACCCGGCGCACCCGGAGGCCAAGCTGGGCCTCGCCCAGGCCGAGCTCCTCGCCCGGGTTCAGGACCTCGACCCCGCCGCCGTGCGCAAGAAGGCGGCGGACGACCAGTCGGACGTCGCCGCGCAGATCGCCGCCGCCGACCTCGACCTGGTGGGCGGTCATGTGGAGGACGCCTTCGGGCGTCTGGTGGAGACCGTGCGCCGCACGGTCGGCGAGGACAGGGACGCGGCGCGGCTGCGGCTCCTGGAGCTCTTCGAGGTCATCGGCGCCGACGACCCGCGCGTGACGTCGGCCCGCCAGGCCCTCGCCCGGGTCCTTTTCTAGGGCGCTTCGGAAAACCACACAGGGCGCCGGATCCGCCGACGATTTGGCGACACGGCGACAAACAGCGGCCGCGTTTTACCAAAACTTGGTAATCGCGGCCGCTGTTACTTGCAGTAAATCGAACCGGGGATTCTGTCCGCCTTCATGCGGCTATCTGATCATATTGGGCGGCACTCGACCGCACCCTGCGTGCCCGTTCGGCGCCGCCCCGCCATGCCCCGGTTATCCACCCGTTACTAGCCAGTAACGAACCCCCTTGTGCGAGGGCCGTTAATGGACCACGATCGGCGACGCTCGGTCCGAACCGCACACCCCGGCAACCACCCGGGTAAGAGGGGAGGGTCCCCACCGGGCGGGCCGGTGCCCCAAGCGCCGGCCGTGGACAGGGGGGTTCCCGCTCTCACCGAACGGGGCCTGTCCAAACCGGTCACGCGCAAAGCGTGGCTCATGGTTGTCGCTCGGGGGTGATCGCCGGTGATTCGGACGCGCAGCGCGCCGCCTGATGCCTCGGTGCTTCCCTTCCCGAGGACGTAGCTCTTCTCCCATCCCGGGACGGGCCCCCGGCCCTCCCGGAGATGTACGTCCGAGAAGGAGGAATTCTCATGAAGTCCCAGGTTCGTGGCGGAACCAGATGGAAGCGGTTCGCCGTCGTCATGGTCCCGAGCGTGGCCGCGACGGCCGCGATCGGCGTCGGTCTGGCCCAGGGCGCGCTGGCCGCGTCCTTCTCGATCTCCGGCCAGGAGTTCAAGGTCAAGGCCGACAGCCTTGTCGGCAAGGACTTCGTCCAGTACGGCAGCGTCGACGGCGGCAAGGACCTCGAGGGCAAGGACTTCGCCGAGCCCGTCGCCGTGTCCGGCTTCTCCGAAGCCTGGATCACCAACATGTGCCAGTCGGTCGTGACGCCGAAGGTGCCGTTCATCGGTGACGTCACGCTCCGGCTCGAGGCCGGCACCGAGGCGAAGAAGCCGGTCTACGCGAAGGGCATCTACCTCGATGTCTCCGAGCTGAAGGCCGACGCCGAGTTCCAGAACATCGACATCGGTGTCGCGGCCGGTGCGCTCAACCACGGGCCCGACGGCAAGCCGGTCGAGGGCAAGCCGGGCATCCAGCCGAACACGAAGGCCAACCCCTTCGGCTTCGGTCAGCGCGCCAAGGACGCGACGCTGAACAACGTCCGGCAGAAGGCGTGGGCCACGACGGCCGCCACCTTCAAGCTCCCCAACCTCGACCTGTCCCTGCACCGGGGCACCTCGGCGGAGTGCTACAAGGACTGATCCGGTCCTTGGGGTGTGGGCCGTCCCGTACGGCCCCCACCCACTCCGCCCGTCGGCACCACCTTCTTCACCTTTCTCAGCAACACCGCTTCCAGGGAGCTGTTTCCATGAGCGCCGAGATCCCCGCCTCCCGCGAAGTCCCCAAAAAGGAGAACCGGTTCAAGGTCTGGCGGCAGACCCGGCCCTTCTGGGCGGGACTCCTCACCATGATCGGCGGCGTACCGATCGCCTACCTCCCTTACGGGGACATGCGGCTCGGCAACGCCACGCTCGCCATGCAGACGACCGCCGGGGCCGGCGCGCTGATCATCGGTGTCCTGCTCATCACGCTCGGGTTCACGATGTGGTTCCAGCCCGTCGTCCGGGTGTTCGCGGGCGTCGCGACGATCGTCCTGGCCCTTGTCTCCATCCCGGTGTCGAACTTCGGCGGCCTTGTCATCGGGTTCCTGTTCGCCCTGATCGGCGGTGGCATGTCCGCCGCCTGGGCGCCCGCGCCCCCGGTCGAGGAGACCGACGACGCACAGCACGACGGCCGGCCCGAGGCCTCCGAGGAGGCCGGCGCCGAGCCCGAGACCGAGGTCGTGGTGGCGGCCGGTGTCCCGGAGCAGCGCGAGACGTACGAGTCGGCGGCCGAAACGACGACCGACGCCAATGGCGGGAGGAACAGTGCGGGGTGACGAGACTCAGTCGGCGCTCGCGAAGGAGGGCCCGCGGCACGCGGCCCCGCGCAAGTCGCTGCTGAACAGGATCCAGGGCCCCGCGGGCAAGGCGATGGCGCTGGCCGCCATGCCGACCGCGGTGTTCGTGGGCATGGGCCTCACGCCCAAGCTCGCCCTCGCCGACGAGAAGGACATCCCCTTCGCGCCGGGCCCCTGCGTGACCCGCTCGGACGAGCCCACTCCGGAGGCCACGGAGACGGCGACGGCGAAGCCCACGGAGAGCGCGAAGCCGACGGCCACCCCCTCGGCGACCGCGACCCCGAGCGCCACGGCGACGACCGGCCCGACGACCGGCCCCACGGCCACGGCCACGCCTTCGGCGACCGTGACCGCGACCGAGACCGCTGCCCTGACCGCCACCGCGACCCCGACGCCGACCGCGACGGAGAACGTGCAGACGGCCGCGCAGCAGGCGCAGGCGCCGGCCCCGACCGCGACCCCCTCGGCGACGCAGTCGAAGAACCCGCTCGACCCGCTGGGCTTGGGCGACGCGCTCAAGGACCTCTTCGACGGCCCGGAGCCGAAGCCGACGGCCACGACGGCGGCGCCGACCACGGCACCGACCACGGCCGCCCCGGTCCAGAAGACCGTGACGGACGACGAACCGGCCGCGCCGGCCGCGACCCCTTCGGCCACGGCCACGACCACCGCGCCCGCCGGCCCCGAGCCGAAGACGACCGCGGACCCGAGCACCGCCCCGGCGTCCGACCCGACCACAGACCCGGCCGCCGAGGCGACCAAGAAGGCGATCGAGAAGGCGGCCGACAAGGCCGGCGCCACCGTCAAGGAGCTCCCGGAGAGCTCCAAGGGCCTCGACCCCAAGAAGGACGAGTCCATACCCGACGGCGCCAAGCCCCACTTCCCGTGCCCCGAGTACGACGCCGAGGCACTCGCGGCGGCCGAACTGGAGCCGGGCATCCCGCTGCTCCCGGACGACCCGTGGCGGCTGGAGAGCACGCTCCTCACTCTCAAGGGTCTCAAGTACCACGGCATCGTCGAGGTGAAGACCGGCAGCGGCAAGATCAAGAAGGTCCTGAAGTTCACCGCGAGCGGCATCGACATCAAGGACCTCCACCAGCTGACGGTCCACTCCGAGGGTTACACGGGACACGTCCGCTCGAACAAGGGCTCGACGTCGACCATCACCGACGGCACGGTGACGATGTACACGGAGGAGCTGAAGGGCAACCTTTTCGGCCTCATCCCGATCACCTTCGGCCCGGAGTCCCCGCCCCCGCTGGACGTCCCCTTCGCCTTCTTCACCAACGTGAAGCTCAAGCAGGCGGGCCAGTTCGGCGGCACCCTCAAGGTCCCGGGCCTCCGCAACACGATCGAGCCCAGCTGACCCTCGTACCTCCGGGAGCCGCAACACCTCGACGGCCTCCCCTCCCGCACGGGAGGGGAGGCCGTCGTTCTCGTTCCGCCGGCGTCAGCCGAGTGCCCCGGCGGCCGCCCGGCGGATGCGCTTGGTGCGGCCCGACTCGGCGAGGATGCGGAGCACCGACGCATTGGGCGCCTCGGCGACGATCCGGAGCTGGAGCCAGTCGCTCCAGCCACCCACCAGCTCGGGGCCAGGCGTCGGCACCTCGGCTCCGGACCGGAGGTCCTCCAGGGTCCCCAGCTCGCGAGCCCGGCGCTCACTGAAGGCGCGCACCGAGGGGGCCAGGGCCTGGACCCAGGTCTCCCGGTCGGCGCGGGGAACCAGCTGCAGGGCCTCGCCGACGACGGCGGAAGCGAGCGCGTCGTCCGGCTCCGCAACGACCGCGGACAGCAGACCCGGCCTCGCGTCGTCGGAGGCGAGCGCGGCCCGGTACAGCTCCCAGCGGGCGTGGCTGTCGGTCACGTCGGACACGGCCGTGCCCACCAGACCCTCCAGCCGCCGTACGGCGTCCCGGAGTTCCCGGGGTATCTCGGCATCCGCCATCGGCCTCGAACCCTTCCCTGGCGACTCGGATGTTCTCCCTGATGGCGCGAAGGTCGTCGTCGGCACCGGGAGTGACAGGAACAAGCCGTCCGTCGTACGACGGTGGGCCGCGCCCCCTCGCAGGGGTGCGGCCCACCGTCGTACGTCAGGCGGAACGTCAGGCGTTGTCGGCGCCACCGAGGTGGTGGACGCGGACCATGTTCGTCGTGCCGGGGACGCCGGGGGGCGAGCCGGCCGTGATGACCATGGTGTCGCCCGCGTTGTAGCGCTGGAGCTTCAGGAGCTCGGCGTCCACGAGGTCGACCATGGCGTCCGTGGTCTCCACGAACGGGACGAGGAAGGACTCCACGCCCCAGCTCAGGGTGAGCTGGTTCCGGGTGTTCTCGTCCGTCGTGAAGGCGAGGATCGGCTGCTGCACCCGATAGCGGGAGAGGCGGCGGGCCGTGTCGCCGGACTGGGTGAAGGCGATCAGGGCCTGGCCGCCGAGGAAGTCGGCGATCTCGCAGGCCGCGCGGGCGACGGAGCCGCCCTGGGTGCGCGGCTTCTTGCCCGGGACCAGGGGCTGGAGGCCCTTGGAGAGCAGCTCCTCCTCGGCCGCGGCGACGATCTTCGACATCGTCTTCACGGTCTCGATCGGGTAGGCGCCGACCGAGGACTCGGCCGACAGCATGACCGCGTCCGCGCCGTCCAGGATCGCGTTGGCGACGTCGCTCGCCTCGGCGCGGGTCGGCCGGGAGTTGGTGATCATCGACTCCATCATCTGGGTCGCGACGATGACCGGCTTGGCGTTGCGGCGGCACATCTCGACGAGGCGCTTCTGCACCATCGGGACCCGCTCCAGCGGGTACTCGACGGCGAGGTCGCCACGGGCCACCATGACCGCGTCGAAGGCCGCGACGACGGCCTCCATGTTCTCGACGGCCTGCGGCTTCTCGACCTTGGCGATGACGGGGACGCGGCGGCCCTCCTCGTCCATCACCTTGTGGACGTCCTTGACGTCGTTGGCGTCGCGGACGAAGGAGAGGGCGACCATGTCGCAGCCCATGCGGAGCGCGAAGCGGAGGTCGTCGACGTCCTTCTCCGACAGCGCGGGGACGTTGACGGCCGCGCCGGGCAGGTTGATGCCCTTGTGGTCGGAGATGACCCCGCCCTCGACGACGATCGTCTTGACCCGGGGGCCGTCGACCTCGACGACCCGCAGCTCGACGTTGCCGTCGTTGATGAGGACCTGGTCGCCCTTGGAGACGTCGCCGGGCAGACCCTTGTAGGTGGTGCCGCAGATCGACTTGTCGCCGGGGACGTCGTCGGTGGTGATGGTGAACTCGTCACCGCGCACCAGCTCGACCGGGCCCTCGGCGAAGGTCTCGAGTCGGATCTTGGGGCCCTGGAGGTCGGCGAGGACGCCGACGGCGTGCCCGGTGTCCGCGGAGACCTGCCGGACGCGGTCGTACCGCTCCTGGTGCTCTGCCTGGGATCCGTGGCTGAAGTTGAATCGGGCCACGTTCATGCCGGCCTCGATGAGAGCCTTCAGCTGCTCATACGAGTCGACGGCGGGGCCCAGCGTGCAGACGATTTTGGAACGGCGCATGAGGCGGATCCTATCGGTTTGTTTCACTGCGGAATATTCCGACTGGCGGAAAGTACAAATGGGCGCGGGCCCGCTCAAGCGTTCACTCGTTCGAGCTCACCGAGCTCTGAACGAGCGCGAAACTCTGCCGCGCGATCTCCAGCTCCTCGTCCGTCGGCACCACGGCGACCGCCACCCGCGCGTAGTCCGGGGAGATGATCCGTGCCTCGTCGGAACGCACGGCGTTGAGGTCCGCGTCCACGGCGAGACCCAGCTCCTCCAGGCCCGCGATGGCAGCCTCCCGCACCGGGGCCGCGTTCTCGCCGACCCCCGCCGTGAACACGACCGCGTCCACCCGGCCGAGCACCGCGTAGTAGGCGCCGATGTACTTCTTCAGCCGGTGGATGTAGATGTCGAAGGCCAGCGCCGCCGCCGGATCGCCCTCGTCCACACGTCGGCGGATCTCCCGCATGTCGTTGTCGCCGCAGAGCCCCACCAGGCCGGACTTCTTGTTGAGCAGCACGTCGATCTCGTCGGCCGACATGCCCGCCACCCGCTTCAGGTGGAAGGTGACCGCGGGGTCGATGTCGCCCGAGCGGGTGCCCATGACCAGGCCCTCCAGCGGCGTCAGGCCCATCGAGGTGTCGACGCACCGGCCGCCCTTCACCGCGGAGGCGGAGGCGCCGTTGCCCAGGTGCAGCACGATCACGTTCACCTCCTCGGGCGTCCGGCCGAGCAGCTTCGCCGTCTCCCGCGACACGTACGCGTGCGAGGTGCCGTGGAAGCCGTACCGCCGGATCCGGTGCTCGTCCGCCGTCGCCACGTCGATCGCGTACCGCGCCGCCGACTCCGGCATCGTCGTGTGGAAGGCCGTGTCGAAGACCGCCACCTGCGGCAGGTCGGGGCGCAGGGACATCGCCGTACGGAGGCCGGTGAGGTTCGCCGGATTGTGCAGCGGGGCCACCGGCACCAGCCGCTCGATCTCCGCGAGCACCTCGTCGTCGACGACCGTCGGGGCGGTGAAGCGCAGCCCGCCGTGCACGACCCGGTGGCCGATCGCGGCCAGCTCGGGGGAGTCCAGGCCGAGGCCGTCCGCCGCCAGCTCCTCGGCGACCGCCTTCAGCGCGGCCTCGTGGTCGGCGATCGGGCCGGTCGTCTCGCGCTTCTCGCCGCCGCCGCCCTGCAGCGGGGTGTGCACCAGACGGGAGCTCTCTCCCCCTCGCTTCGCTGGGGGGACCCCCACCCCGATCCGCTCCACCAGACCGACCGCGAGCCGGGTGCCGTCCGCCATGTCGAGGAGCTGGTACTTCAACGAGGACGAGCCGGAGTTGAGGACGAGGACACGGGTGGGGGTGCCGGTCATGCGGGGAGCTCCTCGCGGGTCGTGGTGGGGGTCTGGGACTGGATCGCCGTGATGGCCACCGTGTTGACGATGTCGCTGACGAGCGCGCCGCGCGAGAGGTCGTTCACGGGCTTGCGCAGACCCTGGAGCACGGGGCCGACCGCCACGGCGCCGGCCGAACGCTGCACGGCCTTGTAGGTGTTGTTGCCGGTGTTGAGGTCCGGGAAGATCAGCACGGTCGCCTGGCCGGCCACCTCCGAATCCGGCAGCTTCGTGGCGGCGACGGAGGGCTCCACCGCCGCGTCGTACTGGATCGGGCCCTCGATCCGCAGCTCCGGGTGCGCCTCGCGGACCAGCTTCGTGGCCTCGCGCACCTTGTCGACGTCGGCGCCGGAGCCCGAGGTGCCCGTGGAGTACGAGAGCATCGCGATCCGCGGATCGACGCCGAAGCGGGCCGCGGTGGCCGCAGACTGGGCGGCGATGTCCGCCAGCTGCTCGGCGTTCGGGTCGGGATTGACCGCGCAGTCGCCGTACACGAGCACCTTGTCGGCGAGGCACATGAAGAAGACCGACGAGACGATCGAGGCCTCGGGCTTCGTCTTGATGATCTCGAAGGCCGGGCGGATCGTCGCGGCCGTCGAGTGCACCGAGCCGGAGACCATGCCGTCGGCCAGGCCCTCCTGCACCATCAGGGTGCCGAAGTAGTTGACGTCCGAGACGACGTCGTAGGCGAGCTCGACGCTGACGCCCTTGTGGGCGCGGAGCGTCGCGTACTTCTCCGCGAACGAGTCGCGCAGCTCCGAGGTCTGCGGGTCGATCAGCTGCGTCTCGCGCAGGTCCACGCTCAGGTCGGCGGCCTTCTTGCGGATGGCCTCCACGTCACCGAGGAGCGTCAGGTCGCACACGTCCCGGCGGATCAGGACGTCGGCGGCGCGCAGCACCCGCTCCTCGGTGCCCTCGGGGAGCACGACCCGGCGCCGGTCGGCCCGCGCCTGTTCGAGGAGTTCGTGCTCGAACATCATCGGCGTGACCCGGCCGCTGCGGGCGACCGAGATCCGCTTGAGCAGGTCGGCGGTGTCGACGTGCCGCTCGAACAGGCCGAGGGCCGTCTCCGCCTTGCGCGGGGTGGCGGCGTTCATCTTGCCTTCGAGGGAGAAGAGCTCGGTCGCCGTCGGGAAGCTGTTGCCGGGGACCGAGATGACCGGGGTGCCGGGCGCGAGGCGGGCCGCGAGCGTCAGGATCTCCTCGCTGGGCCGCTCGTTGAGGGTGAGCAGCACCCCGGCGATCGGCGGCGTGCCGGCCGAGTGGGCGGCGAGCGCTCCGACGACCAGGTCGGCCCGGTCCCCGGGGGTGACGACGAGGCAGCCGGGGGTCAGCGCGTTGAGGAAGTTCGGCAGCATCGCGCCGCCGAAGACGAAGTCCAGGGCGTCGCGCGCGAGGCCCGCGTCGTCGCCGAGGACGACGGAGGCGCCGAGCGCGTGGGTGATCTGGGCGACGGTGGGCGCGGCGAGCGCCGGCTCGTCGGGCAGCACGTAGCAGGGCACGGGGACCCGGGTCGCGAGCCGCTCCAGCGCCGCGAGGTCCTCGGGCGCCACCCGGTTGACGACCATCGCGAGCACGTCGCAGCCGAGTCCGTCGTACGCCCGGAAGGCGTTGCGGGCCTCGGCCCGTACGGACTCCGCGGGCTGGCCCTTGCCGCCGACGACCGGTATGACGGAGGCGCCGAACTCATTGGCCAGCCGGGCGTTGAGCGCGAGCTCGTCGGGGAGCTGCGTGGCGGCGAAGTCGGTGCCGAGGACCAGGACGACCTCGTACTCGCGGGCGACGGCGTGGAAGCGATCGACGAGCTGCGAGACCAGCTCGTCGGTGCCCCGCTCGGCCTGGAGCGCCGAGGCCTCGTGATAGTCCATGCCGTAGACCGTCGAGGGGTCCTGCGAGAGCCGGTAGCGGGCCCGCAGGAGGTCGAAGAGGCGGTCGGGGCCGTCGTGCACCAGCGGACGGAACACCCCCACCCGGTCCACCTGACGGGTGAGGAGCTCCATGACTCCCAGCTCGACGACCTGGCGGCCGTCACCGCGGTCGATCCCGGTCACGTACACGCTGCGCGTCACGCCGTGGTCTCCTGTCCAGTCCTGCGGAAAGGGGCTCACCCGGGGAGCGGGGCGGGCGATGCCGCATGGCACCGGCGGGCCCGCGCAGCGGCGCCGACCCTCTGCGCCGACGTCAATCCGCTGTCCTCGGGAAGCCCCTAAAGGGCGGCATTACCCCCTTGACAATACCCCCGCCACTGGTTAGGTCGCCCGCCGGACAAAGGGCCCGGAAGCCCGGGACGAAACGCCTCCGAGAAGGCCCGGAGCGGGCCCCGGCAGGAACGCGCGGAGCGGCGACGAGCGATCCCGTCAGGCCGGGCGTGTGAGAATTGCCGTGGCTCACCTGGACCGCGACCGAGCAGGAGACACAGCACGATGCGCATCGGAGTTCTCACCGCAGGCGGCGACTGCCCCGGCCTGAACGCAGTGATCCGGTCGGTCGTGCACCGGGCGATGACCGGCCACAACGACGAGGTCATCGGCTTCGAGGACGGCTTCAAGGGCCTTCTCGACGGCCACTTCCGCCCCCTCGACCTCAACGCCGTCAGCGGCATCCTCGCCCGCGGCGGCACGATCCTCGGCTCCGCGCGTCTTGAGCGCAACCGGCTCCGCGAGGCCGCCGAGTCCGCCTCCGACCTCGCCAGGCAGTACGGCATCGACGTCCTCATCCCGATCGGCGGCGAGGGCACCCTCACCGCCGCCCGGATGCTCTCCGACGCGGGCATGCCCGTCGTCGGCGTCCCGAAGACGATCGACAACGACATCTCCTCCACGGACCGCACCTTCGGCTTCGACACCGCCGTCGGCGTCGCCACCGAGGCCATGGACCGGCTGAAGACCACCGCCGAGTCCCACCAGCGCGTGATGGTCGTCGAGGTGATGGGCCGCCACGCCGGCTGGATCGCGCTGGAGTCCGGCATGGCCGGCGGCGCGCACGGCATCTGCCTCCCCGAGCGCCCCTTCGAGGTCGACGACCTCGTCAAGATGGTCGAGGAGCGCTTCGCCCGCGGCAAGAAGTTCGCCGTCATCTGCGTCGCCGAGGGCGCGCACCCGGCCGCGGGCTCGATGGACTACCAGAAGGGCGAGATCGACCAGTTCGGTCACGAGCGCTTCCAGGGCATCGGCACCCAGCTCGCCGTCGAGCTGGAGCGGCGCCTCGGCAAGGAGGCCCGTCCGGTCATTCTCGGCCACGTCCAGCGCGGCGGCACGCCGACCGCGTACGACCGGGTGCTCGCCACCCGCTTCGGCTGGCACGCGGTGGAGGCGGCGCACCGGGGCCAGTTCGGCCGCATGACGGCGCTGCGCGGCACGGACGTCGAGATGGTGCCGCTGGCCGAGGCCGTGACACGGCTCAAGACCGTCCCCGAGGACCGCATGCGCGAGGCCGAATCGGTCTTCTGACCGGTAGCCGGTAGCCGGTAGCCGGTGCGCGGTGCGCGGTGCGCGGTGCGCCGCCCCGTCCGCCGAACGTCCCTCCGGCCGGGACCCGCGTCCCGACCTGTCCCGGAACCGCACCGGGACCCGGACCGCCCGAGTGGCCCCGACCCTCCCCCCGTGGAGGGTCGGGGCCACTTGTCCGTGACCGGCGTCACCACCGGAATTGCCGAGTTCCACTCTTCCGTCGGAGCACGAGATCAACAAGGCTTGAGGCCTGTCCCGGACATGTCCCAACCCTGTCCGGCGGAAGGGGGAGAGGCGGATGATTCCGGCGGAACGGGCACCCGACCCGCGGGAGGTGCGGAACGCCGCGGAGTTCGTCGCGTGCCTCCAGGCGCTCAAGGACTGGTCCGGCCTGACCTACCGCGAGCTCACGGCCCGGGCCGAGGCGAACGGCGAGATCCTGCCCCGGTCCACCGTCGCCAACATGCTGGCCCGCGCCACGGTCCCCCGCGAGGAGCTCCTCGTCACCTTCGTCCGCGCGTGCGGGGTGGGGCCGGGCGGCCTTGAGGAGTGGCAGACGGTACGCAAGGAGCTCGCGGTACGAGGGGTGTACGAGCCCGCCGACCGCGGCCCCGCCGGCGGCGGCGACGAGGCGGCGGCCCGTCCGACGTCGCGGGAGGAGGAGCCCGGGAAGGCCCTCGCCCCCTCGGACGTCGTCTGGCCGGGGGACCCGGCGGCGGATGCCCCGGACGCCGCCCCCGACACCCCGCGGCCGGGACCCCGGTCCCGGATACGGCGCGCCCTCGTCGCGGCGGTCGCCCTGACGGGGCTCGTCCTCGCCGGCGTCAGCGTCGTCGCCGTCGTGCGGGACGGGCACGGCGCGCACCCGCCCCGGGCGCTCACGGCGCCCGCCGCCGGGGACGTACGCATCCGGGTCATCGGCCGGGACCTGTGCCTCGCCGAGCGGCGCGGCGCCCGCAGCGGGCAGATCCACCAGGTGCCCTGCGCCGACGCGAAGGTGCCGCTGTACTCGCTGAAGGAGCTGGGCGGCGGCCGGTGGAGGATCGTTTCGGACCACCCGGACTACGGTCCCGGCTGCTCCGGGATACCCTCCGGCGGCCGGATACCCGACGCTGCGTTCGAGGACTCCGAGTGCGGTGACCCCAGCAGGGTGGAGCAGTTCACCCTGGAGCCGTACGGCACCCCCGTCGAGGGCTACCGGATCGTTCCGGCGGACTCCGCGACGCCCGGCAGCTGCGTCACGGTCGTCGGAGACCGCTCGGCGGCCTGGGCGCGACTGGCCCAGGCCCCCTGCGCGCCGGACGCGGCGGGCCAGCTCTTCAGCTTCGACCGCAGGAACTGACGGAAGGAATCAGGAGACCGGGACGTCCCGGGCGGGCTCCACCAGCCGGTCCTTCAGCGCCGTCACGACCGCGGGGTCGAGCCCGACGTGGCCGGTGACGTACCCGTACACCGAGCCGTACCGCTCGCGCAGGTCCGCGAGGAACAGCCGGAGGATCTCGGCCGGCGCCCGCCCGTACCCCGGCCAGCGGAGCTCACGGCCAGGGTGCGACGCCCGCCAGTCGGCGATCAGCCGCTCCGTGGCCAGCTCCGTGAGCGCGAAGTCCGCGAGGATCTCCTCGTCGGGGACGTCCAGGAGCGCGAGGACGAGCGCCGCGACGAGCCCCGTCCGGTCCTTGCCGGAGGCGCAGTGGAAGACGAGCGGGCCGTCGGCCGCGGCGATGACCTCGAGGGTGGTGCGGATCTCCGCCGCGCCGTCCTCGGCGACCTCGGCGAACCGGTCGGCGAGGTAGCGCCACGGATCGAGGTCCGGGTCGATCTCCGCCTGGTCGTACGGCCGGTGCTCGATGGACAGGTTGTGCCAGGCGACGTCCTCGGTCTCCGGCAGACGGCCCTTGGCGTCGATCTCCCACGGGTAGCGCAGGTCGATCACGGAGGCCACGCGCAGTGCGCGGAAGCGGGCGAGGTCGTCGGGTCCGGCTCCCACGAGCTTGGCCAGGGAGTCGGAGCGGTAGAGGGTCTCCCACCGCACGGTCCCGCCGTCTGCGGTCCGATAGCCGCCCAGGTCACGGAAGTTGTGGAGTCGTTCGAAGGGTACGTGTCGTCTCACGCGGGCCAATCTACGGCCCCGCCCGATCATGGGAGCGACACCGGTGGCCCACCGGCCCTCAGTGACCCACGGCCGCCCAGAAGTGCCCGGTGATCTCGTCCAGGTACGCGCGCCCCTCGTCGCCCGTCGCCCCCGAGGCCCCCCAGCTGCTGGTCGCCGCCATCCGCGCGTGGTAGTCGGCGTGCAGTCGCTGGAGCGCCGACTCCACGGTCGGCTTGGGCAGCGGCACCATCTTCACGGCCGGTTTCACGTAGGCCTGCCAGCGGGTGGTGGCGGCGTCGCGCAGCAGCTCGGCGAGGTCGGCGTCACCGCCGGTCGCCGTGATCAGCGCGCGCGGGCCGAGGCCGAGGACCTCCGCGAGGGCGGCCGTCTGGCGTTCGGTGCCGCGCCAGCGGCCCTCGTCCTCCATCCGCTGGTACGCGCCGGCTCCCACGCCGATCCGCCGGGCCAGTTCCTCCGCGGAGAGCGCGCGGGCCAGCCGGTGCTCGCGCAGGGTCGTGGCGGCGGCGATGAGCTCGGCGGGGGCGCACCACAGGACGCCCGCGAGCGCGGTGAGCTCCTGCGCGGTCGGGAGGAGGCGGCCGCGTTCCCAGGCGACGACGGTCTCGGGGTCGACGAGCATGCCGTACTGGGCACGGAGGCCGTACGCGACGTGTCCCGGAGCCATGCCGAGACCCTCACGCAGGCGGCGCGCGGCCAGGCCGTTGAAGGGGGGAGAGGGTTGGTGCACCCGGTCACCGTAGGTGCGGAGGGTGACAGGTGGCTACGGTTCGTTCGCCCAACGTGCAACGTCGTAGGAACGTGGGAACCAGTCAGTAACCGGATCAATCCCCCGATCCGCGCCCTGGCCCGGTCCTGTCCGCGCCCTGCCCCGGCCCTCTCCGCGCCTTGGCCCGGCCCTGTCCGGGCCTTGCCCCGGTCAGTGGCCGCGGGCCCGGCCGTCGAGCCAGCGGTACTGGAGCTCGGGCCGCCCGATCTGACCGTACTGCGGGGCGCGCACGGCGCGGCCCTCGGTCACGAGGTGCTCCAGGTAGCGCCGGGCGGTGATCCGGGAGATCCCGACCGCCGTGCCCGCCTCGGCGGCGGTGACCCCGGCCGGGGTGTCCCGGAGGGTGCGGGTGACCGCCTCCAGGGTCGGTGCGCTGAGCCCCTTCGGCAGCGTGGCGGGCTGCGGGGCCCGGAGTGTGGCGAGCGCCCGGTCCACCTCGTCCTGCCCGGAGGCCTCCCCGGCGGACGCCCGGAACTCCGCGTACCGGGAGAGCCGGTCCCGGAGGGTGGCGAAGGCGAAGGGCTTCAGGACGTACTGGACGACGCCGAGGGACACGCCCTCGCGGACGACCGCCAGGTCACGAGCGGAGGTCACGGCGATCACGTCCGCGGAGTGCCCGGCGGCCCGCAGCGCACGCAGCAGGTGGAGGCCGTGGCCGTCGGGCAGGTAGAGGTCGAGCAGGATGAGATCGACCGGCGTCCGGTCGAGGATCCGCACGGCGGCGGCCCGGGAGTGGGCGACGCCGACGACGGTGAAGCCCTCGACCCGCCCGGCGTAGAGCGCGTGGGCGTCGGCGGCGACGGGGTCGTCCTCGACGACGAGGACACGGAGGGGGCGTGTACTCACGGGGTCACCTCCACTCGGGCCGGAGCACCGGCCACGGGCGCACCCGCACCGCCCTCCCTCGGCAGGGGCAGCCGTACGGTGAACTCCGCGCCGCCCTCCGTCGCGTCCGCCAGCTCCAGGGTGCCCGAGGCGCGCGAGACCGCCTGACCCACCAGGGCGAGGCCGAGGCCGCGCCCCGGGCCGCGGGTCGTCCAGCCGCGGCTCAGGACCGCGTCCCGGTCGGCCGGACGGACCCCGGGGCCGTTGTCCCCGACCCGCAGCAGCAGCTCGCCGTCGCCCGCGCGGGCCGCGACCGTGACCCGCACGCGCGCGTGCGGGGTTCCGCCCACCGCCTCCACGGCGTTGTCGATCAGGTTGCCCAGGATCGTGACCAGGTCACGGGAGGGCACGGCCGCCGGCACCCGGCCGTCGTCGATCCGGCTGTCCTCGGTCAGCACCAGCTCCACGCCCCGCTCGTTGGCCTGCGCCGCCTTGCCGAGCAGCAGCGCCGCCAGCACGGGCTCGCCGACCGCGTCGACGACCCGGTCGGTGAGCGCCTGCGCGAGTTCCAGCTCCGCCGTCGCGAACTCCACGGCCTCCGTCACCCTGCCCAGTTCGATGAGCGAGACGACGGTGTGCAGCCGGTTCGCCGCCTCGTGGGCCTGCGAGCGGAGCGCCTGTGTGAACCCCCGCTCGGAGTCCAACTCCCCGGACAGCGCCTGGAGTTCCGTACGGTCGCGGAGGGTCACGACCGTGCCGCGCCGCTCCCCGCCCACCACGGGGCGGGTGCTGACGACGAGCACCCGGTCGGCCGTCAGATGGGTCTCGTCGACCCGCGGCTCGGAGGAGAGCAGCGCGCCCGTCAGCGGCGCGGGCAGGCCGAGTTCGGCGGCCGAGCGGCCGATGACCCCCTCGTCCAGACCGAGCAACTCCCGTGCCCCGTCGTTGATGAGGGCGATCCGCCGCCGCCCGTCGAGCATCACGAGCCCTTCCCGCACGGCGTGCAGCGCGGCCTCGTGGTAGTCGTGCATCCGGCTCAGCTCGGCCGCGTTCATGCCGTGCGTGTGGCGGCGCAGCCGGGCGTTGACGACGTACGTCCCCGCGCCGCCCAGCGCGAGCGCCGCGCCCGCCATACCGAAGAGGGCGGCTACCTGCTCCCGCACCTGCTCGCTGATCCGCTCGATCGTGATGCCCGCGCTGACGAGCGCGACGAGCCGCCCGTCCTCGTCGTGGACGGGCGCCACCGTCCGCACGGACGGCCCCAGCACCCCCAGGTGCGTCTCGGAGAAGGTCCGTCCCCGCACCGCCTCCTCGATGTGGCCGAGGTACGTGCGCCCGATCTGGTCCGGCTCCGGATGTGTCCAGCGCGTCCCGTCCGGCGCCATGATCACCACGAAGGCGACGTCCGCGTGCCGGCGCAGCGCCTCCGTGTACGGCTGGAGCACCGCCGACGGGTCGGCGGTGCGGGCCGCGGCCACCACGGAGGGGGAGTGGGCGACGGCCGCGGCGGTCGCAGTGGACTGGCGCCGCGCCGTCTCCTCGGCCTGGGTCAGGTCCGTGACGTACGCGAAGACCGCGCAGCCCGCCACGACGAGGGCCACGAGCACGACCTGCATCGCGAAGAGCTGGCCGGCCAGGCTGCGGGGGCGGGGACGGGGGAGGCGCATGCGGGTAAGTGTGCACGGCGGAATTTGCGCCGGGTCATTGCGTTCCCGAATCGTTCTCTTCCCGGGAGTGCCTCCGGGGGCGCCTCCGGGAGCGCTCTGGGAGGTGCTCACGGAGGCCTCCCCCGGCGGGCGTGATGTTTCGGTCGTGAACGAAACGAACGTAACCGTGACCCCGGTCACAGGCTGATGGATAGTCGCGGAGTCCACCGGGACGTGGACACCCATCAGCGCGAGGAGGACCCCGTGGCCGCACGACGGGACCGTACCCACTATCTGTATCTGGCCGTCATCGGCGCCGTCCTGCTCGGCATCGCCGTCGGCTTCCTGGCGCCGGGCGTCGCCGTCGAGCTGAAGCCGCTGGGCACCGGCTTCGTCAATCTGATCAAGATGATGATCTCGCCGATCATCTTCTGCACGATCGTCCTCGGCGTCGGATCGGTCCGGAAGGCCGCGAAGGTCGGCGCCGGCGGCGGCCTCGCCCTCGGCTACTTCCTCGTGATGTCGACCGTCGCACTCGCGATCGGTCTGCTCGTCGGCAACCTCCTGGAGCCCGGTTCCGGCCTCCACCTCACCAAGGAGATCGCCGAGGCCGGCGCGAAGCAGGCCGAGGGCGGCGGCGAGTCCACGCCGGACTTCCTGCTCGGGATCATCCCGACCACCTTCGTCTCGGCCTTCACCGAGGGCGAGGTCCTCCAGACGCTCCTCGTCGCGCTGCTCGCGGGCTTCGCGCTGCAGGCGATGGGCGCCGCCGGCGAGCCGGTGCTGCGCGGGATCGGCCACATCCAGCGGCTCGTCTTCCGCATCCTCGGCATGATCATGTGGGTCGCCCCCGTCGGCGCCTTCGGTGCGATCGCCGCAGTCGTCGGCGCGACCGGCGCCGCCGCGCTCAAGTCCCTCGCCGTCATCATGATCGGCTTCTACCTGACCTGTGGGCTCTTCGTCTTCGTCGTGCTCGGCGCGATCCTGCGACTGGTCGCCGGGGTCAACATCTGGACCCTGCTGAGGTACCTGGGCCGCGAGTTCCTGCTGATCCTCTCCACGTCCTCCTCGGAGTCCGCCCTGCCGCGGCTCATCGCGAAGATGGAGCACTTGGGCGTCAGCAAGCCGGTCGTCGGCATCACGGTCCCGACCGGCTACTCCTTCAACCTCGACGGCACCGCGATCTACCTCACGATGGCCTCGCTCTTCGTCGCCGAGGCGATGGGCGACCCGCTCTCGGTCGCCGAGCAGATCTCGCTCCTCGTCTTCATGATCATCGCCTCGAAGGGTGCGGCGGGCGTCACCGGCGCCGGCCTCGCGACCCTCGCGGGCGGCCTCCAGTCCCACCGGCCCGAACTGGTCGACGGGGTGGGCCTGATCGTCGGCATCGACCGCTTCATGAGCGAGGCCCGCGCCCTCACCAACTTCGCGGGCAACGCCGTCGCCACGGTCCTCGTCGGCACCTGGACGAAGGAGATCGACAAAGCGAGGGTCGCGGAGGTCCTCGCCGGGAACATCCCCTTCGACGAGAAGACCCTCGTCGACGACCACGCCCCCGCCCCGCTCCCGGACCAGCGGATCGAGGACGGGGAGGAGAAGGCCCGAGCGGGCGTCTGACCCGGACGCCCCCCACGTACCCCGACGGGGGGCCGCGTCCTTCCGGATCCCGGGCCTTGAGCCGGATCCGGGCCCCGGGAGGACGCGGCTGTACGGAACATCCGGCCGGTACGGTCGGCGCTCGGGCGCCGCCGTGCCGGCCGTCCCGCGCTCGGGTGCCGTGCCGGCCGTCCCGCGCTCGGGTGCCGTGCCGGCCGTCCCGCGCTCGGGTGCCGTGCCGGCCGTCCCGCGCTCGGGTGCCGTGCCGGCCGTCCCGCGCTCGGGTGCCGTGCCGGCCGTCCCGCGCTCGGGCGCCGCCAGGCCGGCCCTCCCGCGCTCAGGCGGCGCCGCCGGGCCGGCCGTCCAGCAGTGCCAGCTCCTCCGGCCCCAGGCAGAGGCCCGCCGCCCCGGCCGAGTCCCGCGCCGTCTCCGGCCGGCTCGCGCCCGGGATCGGCAGGACCGTCTCCGACCGGGCGAGCAGCCAGGCCAGCGCCACCCGCTGCGGACTGACCCCCCGCTCCCGCGCCACCCGGTGGAAGCCGCCGAACTCCGGGTCCGCCTCCAGGGCGGACGCCCCGTCGAGCGAGCTGCGCGAGATCCCGCCCAGTGGACTCCACGGCAGGAAGGCGAGACCGAGCTCCGCGCAGAGCCGCAGCTCCGCCTCGCTCTCCCGGACCGCGGGCGAGTAGCGGTTCTGCACGGAGACCAGCCGGTCGCCCAGGATCTCGCGGGCCAGCAGGATCCGCTCCGTGTCCACATTGGAGATCCCGGCCAGCCTGACCGTGCCCGCGTCGATCAACTCCCTTATCGCGCCCAGTGATTCGGCGTACGGGACGGCCGGGTCGGGCTTGTGCAGCTGGTACAGGCCGATCGGCGTCCCGCCGAGCCGCCGGGCCGATTCCTCCGCCGCCCGCCGCAGGTGCGCGGGCCGCCCGTCGACGGTCCAGCCGCCGTCCGCGGTCCGGCCGCGCCCGCCCTTCGTCGCGACGAGGACGCCGTCCGTGCGTCCCCCGTACGAGGCCAGGGCCCGCGAGACGAGCAGCTCGCCCTCGCCGGGCGCGCCGCCCGGCGGGTGGTAGGAGTCGGCGGTGTCGAGGAGGGTCACGCCCGCGTCCAGGGCCGCGTGCACGGTCGCCACCGCCCGGGCCTCGTCGGGCCGGCCCTCGATGGAGAGCGGCATCGTGCCGAGGCCGACCGCCCCGACCCGTACGTCCCCCAGTGTCCTGAGCCGCATCAGCGCACCGCCCCGGCGTCCGTCGCCTCGAAGCGCATCGCCCCGACCGTCTCGGCGACCGCGCGCGGAAGCCACTCGGCGCAGTGCCGGAAGGAATAGCCGAGTTCCGTGGCGCGGGAGTTGTCCATCCCGTAGAAGCGCGTGAAGGAGAAGGGCGAGACCTCGCCGACCTCGACCTCCCGGAAGACGGTCCGGCCGCCCGTCAGCTTCTCGATCTCCGCGCAGATGTCGGCGGTGGAGAGCAGGCCGTGGGAATGGGCGTTCACCGGTCCGGTGAATTCCGCTTCGACCGCCCAGGCGAGAAAGGCGGCGATCTCCTCCACGTACACATAGGTCGCAGGATGGTTGACCGCGGGCACGGCGATCGGCTCGCCCGACCGGATCCGCCGCGCGTAGTGGTCGATCCGGCCCGTGAAGTCGTCCTCGCCGCCCAGGACGTGGGCGACCCGCACCGAGGTCCAGGCGAAGGGCGCTCCGGGCGCCGCGAACACCGCCTCGGCCTGCCGCTTGCCCTCCCCGTAGTGCTCCTCGCGGAACTCCGGATCCTCCCAGGCCGGGCCCGTGTCCACGGTGACCGAGTCCAGGTCGAGGGCGGTCTCGGCGACCCGCTCGGCCGCGGCGGAGTGCTCGTACTCGTACACCTCGACCGTCGAGGTCATCACGTAGCGCCGCGTGCGCGTCCCGAACGCCCGCCGGGCGATCTCCGCCTGGCGCGGGGTGTAGCAGACCTGGTCCACGACGACGTCGAAGGAACGGCCCGCCAGGACGGATTCCAGCGCGGCCTCGTCGTCCCGGTCGGCCACGAGGTGCTCGATTCCCCCGGGGGTCCCGGAAGAACCCCGGTTCAGCACCGCGACCCGGTGCCCGGATTCCTGCAACAAGGCGATGAGCCGCTTTCCGAAATAGCGGTTCCCGCCGATGACCAGAATGTCCAATGCTCTCAACTCCCTTGATCCGCAGGACAAGTGTTACGTTGTGCGCTCGTTGTCTGAAGGGGGAATCATGGGAGTCCTGGCCGCCGCACCGAAGGAACCACGGTCCGCGCGACCCGCCACCGACAATTCCTCGGCGGCCGCTTTCGACGCCGTCGACCGGCAGATCCTGGACCTCCTGCAGAGCGACGGCCGGATCAAGCTCAGCGAGCTCGGCCGCCGCGTCCGGCTCAGCCCCGCGGCCGTCGCCGAGCGGGTCCGCCGGCTGGAGGCGAGCGGGGCCGTCACCGGCTACGGCGCCCATGTCTCCCCGGCCCGGCTCGGCTACGGCATCCAGGCCTTCATCCGCGTGAACCCGCACGGCGGCTACACCCTGAAGCACCCGCGGACCCTGGAGCTGACCGCGCGCCCCGAGGTCCTGGAGGTCCACCACGTGGTGGGCGAGGACTGCTGGATCCTCAAGGTCGCCGTCACCGACACCGTCCACCTGGAAGAGGTCCTGGAGCAGACCTCGGCGCTCGGCCGGACCACGACGTCGGTCGTCCTGTCGTCGCCGGTGGAGCGCAAGCCCCTGCTTCCCTCCTGAGGCCCTTCCCCTTGCCTTGACGTCGGCGTCAAGGCTTACGTTCGGGGACATGCGCATCGGAGAACTGGCCGAGCGGGCGGGCACCACCACGCGGACTCTGCGGTACTACGAGTCCCGGGGCCTCCTGACCGCACGGCGCACGGAGCAGGGGTACCGCACCTACGACGAGGACGACCTGCGGCTACTCCAGCAGATCAGGACCCTGCAGGACTTCGGGTTCGAGCTGGAGGAGACGCGTCCGTTCGTGGACTGCCTGCGCGCGGGGCACCCGGCGGGTGACGCCTGCCCCGCCTCGATCGCCGTCTACCGGCGGAAGGTCGCCGAACTGGACGGTCTGATCGGACAGCTCCAGGCGGTACGCGCCCAGATGGGTGCCCGGCTGCTGCGCGCCGAGGCGGAGCTGCCGCACGGCCCGGAGCCCCGGTGCGAGTGGGACACGGCGAGGGACACGGAGGGGTGACGGAGATGACGACGTACACGGAGGGCGTGGGCGAGGTCACGGACGCGGACTTCGGCGCGGAGGTGCTGGGGGCCGAGCTGCCGGTCCTGGTGAAGTTCACCGCGGAGTGGTGCGGACCGTGCCGGCAGCTGAAGCCGGTGCTCGCCGCGATCGCCGCGGAGGAGGCGGGGCGGCTGCGGATCGTCGAGATGGACGTCGACCGCAACCCGGAGACCACGGTGAAGTACGGGGTGCTGGGGACCCCGACACTGATGGTCTTCCGCGCGGGCGAGCCGGTGAAGTCCCTGGTCGGCGCCCGCCCGAAGCGCCGCCTCCTCCAGGAGCTGGAGGACGTGACCTAGGGGGTGTCGTCACATTCCCGTCGTCGCCCGAAGGGCGACGACGGGAATGTGACGACACCCCCTAGGGGCGCGTGCTCCGGGGCCGCTCCCGCACGCTGACCACGGCCGAGGTCCCGGGGCGCCGACCCCGGGACCTCGCCTGACGGCCGGCCGTCAGCGCAGGGTGACCCGCACCCGCCGGGTGACCAGGTTCACCGCGACGACCTCGAAGGTCAGCTCGTCGCCCTCCCGGGGCGCCAGGCCGTCGAGGTCGTCGCGGTGGACGACCGTCTCCACCCCGTCCGCGACCAGCACGATCACGCCGAAGGGGACGAGCCGGGTGACCCGGCCGGTCCGGACGCCGCCGAAGCCGGAGCGCGCGAAGGCCGCCATCGGGTCGGGCTCCAGGGCCTTGAGGGAGAGGAAGACGCGATCCCGGCTCTCGTCGACGCCCAGCACCTGGAAGACGAGCTCCTGCCCTTCGGCGATCACGTCGCCGGGCAGGTGGAACGGCCGCCAGGAGACCTCGGGGATGTTCATCATCCCCTCGACCCCGCCCAGGTCGACGAAGGTCACGTGGAAGCTCGCGATCTTCGAGACGACGCCGACACGCAGGTCCCCCGCCTCCAGCCCGCGCAGGAACGTCTCCCGTTCCTCGCCCCGCAGCGTCAGCATCTCGCGGGCGGCCTCGACGGCCGCCTCCCCGAGCAGGGGACTCCAGCGGGTGAAGAGCCGCGACAGCGTGCCGCCGTACCGCGTACGGAGCTCCTCGTTCTCCTGGAGCACGTCCAGTTCGTTGGCCGCCGTGAGTTCCGCGAGATCGGCCCGCTGCCGCCGCGTCGGGACGAAGACCGTGCCCGTGAAACGGTCGCGGAACGGGCCGTCGGATTCCGGCAGGCCCGGGTAGGAGAATTCCCGGTCGCAGCTCGCGTAGAAGTAGACGAGTTCCTCGGCCGCCGGGCCGATCGCCGCCGCCAGTTCGTCGCGCCGGGACAGGGGGAGCAGACTTTCCGCGAAACCGTCCGTACCGTAGAAGGCGTGGCAGAGGCCCGCGAGTCGCAGTTCTTCCCGGGCGCCCCAGGCCGCCAGGCGGGAAGCGACCCGCTCCAGGTGGGCGAGAAGGGTGCCGCCGGGGTGGGGGAGGGTGTCCGCGCCGAGGGTGCGGAGCAGGGTCCGTGCCGCGTCGAAGGCATTCATGGGGCACAAAAATACCCCGGCTCGGAATTGACAGCCGGGGGAATGCGAGGCGTATATTGATGAGTTCCTGTGCCTGCACGCCAAAGACGTGCGAGAAGGTTCAGGAGAAGTTCACTAAACGCACTGTATCGCGCCGGGAGTCGAATTGTCAACCGAGGAATTTCGGAACGAGCAGCAATTCATCACCGATCTCTATGCTCGACTCGACGAACTGAGGGACGAGGCCGAGGCCGCCGTCGGGAAGGCCCTGCGCACGCCGGGGGTCGGCAGCAACCAGGGCCGCCTCGAAAGGGACGTGCTGGTCGCCGAGCAGTCCGGGCTGCTCTCCGCGCTCAACGCGGGGGAGAGCGGGCTCTGTTTCGGGCGCCTGGTCTTCCAGGACGGGCGCGACCACCACATCGGCCGGCTCGGCATCCGCGAGGACGACCCGCACCGCACGCCCCTCGTCGTCGACTGGCGCGCCGAGATCGCCAGGCCCTTCTACCTCGCCACCGGCTACGAGCCCATGGGCCTCTCCCGCCGCCGCCACATCACCACCCGGGGCCGCGAGGTCACCGCCCTCCACGACGAGGTGCTCGACCTCGCCGACGCCACCCGCACCGGGCACGAGAGCCGCGACGCCGACGAGGTGCTGCTCGCTGCGCTCGACGCCGCCCGCACCGGCCGCATGCACGACATCGTGCAGACCATCCAGGCCGAGCAGGACGCCATCATCCGCTCCCCGCACCAGGGCGTCCTCGTCGTCGAGGGCGGCCCCGGCACCGGCAAGACCGCCGTCGCCCTGCACCGGGCCGCGTACCTCCTCTACGCCCACCGCGAGCAGCTCGCCAAGCGCGCCGTCCTCATCGTCGGCCCCAACCCCGCCTTCCTCGGCTACATCGGGAACGTCCTGCCCTCCCTCGGCGAGACCGGAGTCCTGCTCGCCACCCCCGCCGAGCTCTTCCCCGGCGTCCGCGCCACCGGCACCGACACCCCCCGCGCCGCCGCCGTCAAGGGCTCCGCCGCCATGGCGGAAGCCCTCGCCGCCGCCGTACGGGACCGCCAGCAGGTCCCCGAACGCGGCGCGCCCCTCCTCGTCCCGCACGAGGACGGGGACCTGGTCATCGACTGGGACATGGCCCTGGAGGCCCGCCACAAGGCCCGCGAGACCGTCCTCCCGCACAACCTCGCCCGCCCCTACTTCGTCTTCCGGATCCTGGACGCCCTCGCGGAGCAGCTCGCCGACCGCATCGGCGCCGACCCCTACGGCGGCCCCAACTTCCTCGGCCCCGACGACCGCGCGCTCCTCGCCAAGGGCATCGCCGCCAACCCCGACGTGCACGCCGCCGTCGACACCCTCTGGCCCGAGCTCACGCCCCAGGAGTTCCTGGCCGACTACCTCGCCGAGCCCACCCACCTCGACGAGGCCGACGCCGCGGCGATCCGGCGCGAGGCCGGCGAGTGGACCCCGGCCGACGTACCGCTCCTCGACGAGGCCGCCGAGCACCTCGGCCAGGACGACTCGGCCGCCCGCGCCGCCGAGGAGGCCGAGCGGCAGCGTCGGATCCAGTACGCGCAGGGCGTCCTCGACGTCAGCTTCGCCTCGCGGACCTACGAGTTCGAGGACAAGGAGGAGCTCGACGAGGACGCCTCCGAGGTCCTCTCGGCCCACGACATCATCGACGCCGAGCGCTTCGCCGACCGGCACGAGGAGGCCGACCACCGCACCGCCGCCGAGCGGGCCGCCGCCGACCGCACCTGGGCCTTCGGCCACATCATCGTCGACGAGGCCCAGGAGCTCTCCGCGATGGCCTGGCGCCTCCTCATGCGCCGCAGCCCGACCCGCTCCATGACGCTCGTCGGCGACCCTGCCCAGACCGGCGACCCGGCCGGCGTCGGCGCCTGGGAGCGGATCCTCGACCCGTACGTGCAGGACCGCTGGGAGCACGTACGCCTCGGGGTCAACTACCGCACGCCCGCCGAGATCATGGAGGTCGCCGCCGAGGTGCGGCGGGCCGCCGACCCGGCCTTCGAGCCGCCCCGGTCCGTCCGTTCCACCGGAGTCGCGCCCTGGGACCGCACGGTCGACGACCCGGTGAAGGAGGCCGCCGACGCCGTCGCCGCCGAACTCCGCACGGAGGGCCGGCTCGCGGTGATCGCCCCGGTGGAGCTGCTCCCCGGCCTGGTCGCCGCCCTGCCGGACGCCGCCGACGGAGCCGCCCCCGACCTCACCCGGCCGGTGGTCCTGCTGGACCCCCGGCAGGCGAAGGGCCTGGAGTTCGACACCGTCCTCGTCGTCGACCCGGACCGCATCGTGGCCGGCGCCCCGCACGGGGTCAACGACCTGTACGTGGCGCTGACCCGGGCGACTCAGCGGCTGGGCGTCATCAGGCCGGCCTGAGCCAGACCGTCGCCAGCGGCGGCAGCGTCATCCGCAGGCTCGACGCACGGCCGTGCCACGGCACCGACTCGGTCTTCACCGCGTCGGTGCCGACCACGTCCCCGCCGCCGTACCGGGCGGCGTCCGTGTTCAGGACCTCCGTCCAGGCGGCGAAGGTGTCCGGCACGCCCAGCCGGTAGTCGTGCCGCACGACCGGCGAGAAGTTGGAGACCGCGAGCAGCGGGGAGCCGAAGCCGTCGAAGCGCAGGAACGCGAAGACGTTGTCCTCGGTGGCGTCCCCGACCACCCACTGGAAGCCGTCCGGGGCGGTGTCCCGCTCCCAGAGCGAGGGGCTCGCGGCGTAGACCGTGTTCAGGTCCCGCACCAGGTCCCGCACCCCCCGGTGGTCCGGCTCCGCCCCGTACGACGGGTCGAGCAGCCACCAGTCGGGCCCGTGCTCCGCGGACCACTCCGCCCCCTGCGCGAACTCCTGACCCATGAAGAGGAGTTGCTTGCCGGGGTGCGCCCACATGAAGCCCAGGTAGGCCCGGTGGTTGGCCCGCTGCTGCCACCAGTCGCCCGGCATCTTCGACACCAGCGACCGCTTGCCGTGCACGACCTCGTCGTGGGAGATCGGCAGGATGTAGTTCTCGCTGTACGCGTAGACCATCGAGAAGGTCATCTCGTGGTGGTGGTACTTGCGGTGCACCGGCTCCTTGCCCGCGTAGCCGAGCGAGTCGTGCATCCAGCCCATGTTCCACTTCATGCCGAAGCCGAGGCCGCCGAAGCCGCCGGGGCCCACCTGGTCCGTGGCCCGCGTCACCCCGTCCCAGGCCGTGGACTCCTCGGCGAAGGTGACGATCCCCGGGCAGCGGCGGTAGACCGTGGCGTTCATCTCCTGGAGGAAGGCCACCGCGTCCAGGTTCTCCCGGCCGCCGAACTCGTTCGGCAGCCACTCGCCGTGCTCGCGCGAGTAGTCCAGGTAGAGCATCGAGGCGACGGCGTCCACCCGCAGCCCGTCGAGGTGAAACTCCTGGCACCAGTACACGGCGTTGGCGACGAGGAAGTTCCGCACCTCCTTGCGCCCGTAGTCGAACTCCAGGGTCCCCCAGTCGGGATGGTGCGAACGGCGCGGGTCCTCGTGCTCGTACAGCGGTCGGCCGTCGAACTCGGCGAGTGCCCAGTCGTCCTTCGGGAAGTGCGCCGGGACCCAGTCCATCAGGACCCCGATCCCGGCCCGGTGCAGCGCGTCCACCAGGTACTTGAAGTCGTCGGGCGTGCCCATCCGGGCCGTCGGCGCGTAGAAGCCGGTCACCTGGTAGCCCCAGGAGCCGCTGAACGGATGCTCGGCGACGGCCATGAACTCCACGTGTGTGAAGCCGAGGTCGCGCACGTAGTCCGGCAGCTGCTCCGCCAGCTGCCGGTACGTCAGCCCCGGGCGCCAGGAAGGCAGATGGAGCTCGTAGACGGAGAGCGGAGCCTCGTGGTGCGGGCGGGCGCCGCGCCGCGCCAGCCACTCGGCGTCGTCCCACGTGTAGTGCGAGGCGGTGACGACCGACGCGGTGTTCGGCGGGCACTCGGTGCGGCGGGCCATCGGGTCCGCCCGTACGGTGTGCGAACCGTCCGGCCGGGCGATGTCGAACTTGTAGACCGCCCCCTCGCCGATGCCCGGCACGAACAGCTCCCACACGCCCGTCGAACCCAGCGAGCGCATCGGCAGCGCGGTGCCGTCCCAGTGCGTGAAGTCACCGGTGACGCGGACGCCCCGGGCGTTCGGCGCCCAGACGGCGAACCGGGTACCGGCGACGCCCTCATGGGTCAGGACGTGGGCGCCGAGCGCCGTCCACAGCTCCTCGTGCCGCCCCTCACCGATGAGGTGCAGGTCCAGCTCGCCGAGGGAGGGCAGGAAGCGGTACGGGTCGACGACGCCGAGCTCCTCGCCCCCGTCCTCGTACCGCACGCGCAGCTCGTACGCGGGCACCTTCCGCAGCAGCGGCAGCAGACCGGAGAACAGGCCGTCGCCCTCGTCGTGCAGCGTGACCCGACGGCCCTTCGCCAGGACCGTGACCTCCTTGGCCCACGGCCGCAGCACGCGCACCACGACGCCGCCCTTGACCGGGTGGGCGCCCAGGAGGCCGTGCGGGTCGTGGTGCTCGCCCGCGAGCAGCCGGGCCCGGTCACCCGGCCCGATGGGTGGCGCCTTCCGTACGGCGGTCCGGTCCGGTGCGGGCGTCTTCCGGGCGCGGGACGTCTTGCCTGCGGATCGGGCGGTCACGGGGGTGCCTCCTGGAGGGCGGGAACGAGGGATGTGGGTGTGCGTGTCCACGGTTGTCCACGGGGTAGGAAACGGCCCCCCGAGGGCGCGGGACACTCGGCCGAACGGGGCGCGTGCGGGTCACCGCAGGCGGGAGTGGTGCGAGTGCCCCGCGCGACTGGGCCGAACGGGTCCGGCGCCCCGCCCGTGGGGGCGGGGCGGCCGGCCGCGGGGGCGGGGGGGTGTCACCGGGGTGCGGCGAGACGTTCGATCGCGGACATGGGAACCGGGAGCCAGTCCGGACGGTGCCGGGCCTCGTACACGACCTCGTAGACCGCCTTGTCGGTCTCGTAGGCGCGCAGGAGCGCCGGGTCGGCGCGCGGGTCGACGCCCGCCGCCTCGGCGTAGCCCGTGCAGTAGGCGGCACGGCAGCGCGCCGCCCAGTCCGCGTTCCACGGCCGGTGGGTGCGGGCCGCGTAGTCGAAGGAGCGGAGCATGCCCGCGACGTCCCGGACCGTGGGTTGCGGACTCCGCCGCTCGTCCAGCGGCTTCGCCGGCTCGCCCTCGAAGTCGATGACGGCCCAGCCGCCGTCCGAGCCCCGCAGGGTCTGCCCCAGGTGCAGGTCGCCGTGGATGCGCTGGAGCGCCCCCGCGCCGGGCGCCTCGCCGGCCGCGGCGAAGACGGCCCGCAGCCCCGGCACGAACGGCAGGAGGGCCGGCACCGCCTGCGCCGCCGCGTGCAGCCGCCGGTCCATCGCCGCGGCGAGGTGCTCGGTCTCGGACCGCGGCAGCCGCAGGGTCGGCAGCGCCCCGGCGAGCGCGAGGTGCACTTCGGCCGTGGCCCGGCCGAGGGCCCGCGCCTCGGTGGTGAACTCCCGGCCGTCGGCGAGCGCGTCGAGCGCGAGCCGCCAGCCGTCCCGGGAGTCCCGGAGGTAGGGCTGGAGGACGCCGAGGGTCGCGGCCCCCGACTCGAACCAGGCGACCGGGGCCGGTACGCGCGCGCAACCGGCCCTGCTCAACGCGAGGGGCAGTTCGAGGTCCGGATTGGCCCCCGGGCTGACCCGCCGGAAGATCTTCAGGATGAACGAATCCCCGTACACCAGGGAGGAGTTGGACTGTTCCGCGTCGAGCACGCGGGGAGCGAGCGCGGGCGGTAGCGCGGTGGTGGCGTGGAAGCGCAGCGGGCCGGTCCGGCCCGGGGAGCGCAGCCGCTCGTAGAGGAGTCCCGCGAGCCGCGGGTCGCGCAGCCCTTCGTAGACCGCGCGTCCGGCGAGCGGGCCCTGCCGGATCCGCCCGATCAGGGCGGGGGCCAGGCGGGGCGGCAGCTGGGTCCGTACGCCCAGGAGCAGTTGGTAGCAGTCGGCGGGCGTGCCGGCCGGGCGGCCGGGCTGTTCGACCCGTACGAGCAGATGGAGGAGCCCGGGGCCCGCGCCGTCCAGGGGGAGCAGCTCGGTGGCCGCGTCCAGGGTGAATCCGATGACCCGACGGCCCTTGCCCGCGAACCAGCGCTGCCGTGGCAGCCATTCGTGGAGCAGGGGAGCGAGGGACGGAAGGAGGGCGTCCGGGGCCCGGGTGGTGGATGCGGTCTCCGGCATGGCATCGCGTCCTTTCCCCGGGGCGCGCAGTGGGCTGTTGTATGCGTTCAAATGCGCAGAGTGTCCCGGATGGCGGCTTGGACTGTCCGGATGTGCGGGACGTGTCGGGAGGGGAAGATCCGTATGGGCCCGACAAGTAGGCCCGTATGGACCTGAATCGTGCTGCGGAACGTGTGTGGGTCACAGTGCCCAGAGTGGGACGGGAGGAAACCGTCCCACCCAGGACGAATCCGAACTGACCGGTGGTCAGCCCTTCTTGAGACGGAACCAGTAGAAGCCGTGTCCCGCAAGGGTCAGGAGGTAGGGCAGCTCGCCGATGGCGGGGAAGGTGACCCCGCCGATCAGCTCCACCGGCTGGCTGCCGGCGAAGCGTCGCAGGTCGAGCTCGGTCGGCTGCGCGAAGCGCGAGAAGTTGTTCACGCAGAGGACCAGATCGTCGCCATCCTCCCGGAGGAAGGCGAGCACCGCCGGGTTGGACGCGGGGAGTTCGGTGTACGTCCCGGTGCCGAAGGCCCGGTTCTGCTTACGGATCTCGATCATCCGCTTGGTCCAGTGCAGCAGAGAGGACGGCGAGGCCATGCCCGCCTCGACGTTGGTCACCTGGTAGCCGTGGACCGGGTCCATGATGGTCGGCAGGTAGAGCCGTCCCGGGTCGCAGGAGGAGAAGCCGGCGTTCCGGTCGGGTGTCCACTGCATCGGGGTGCGGACGCCGTCCCGGTCGCCCAGCCAGATGTTGTCGCCCATGCCGATCTCGTCGCCGTAGTACAGCACCGGCGAACCGGGCAGCGAGAAGAGCAGCGCGGTGAACAGCTCCATCTGCTTGCGGTCGTTGTCGAGGAGCGGGGCGAGACGGCGCCGGATGCCGATGTTGGCTCGCATCCGCGGGTCCTTGGCGTATTCGGCGTACATGTAGTCGCGCTCTTCGTCCGTGACCATCTCGAGCGTGAGCTCGTCGTGGTTGCGCAGGAAGATGCCCCACTGGCAGCCGGAGGGGATCTCCGGGGTCTTCGCCAGGATCTCGGAGACCGGGTAGCGGGACTCTCGCCGCACGGCCATGAAGATCCGTGGCATGACCGGGAAGTGGAAGGCCATGTGGCACTCGTCGCCGCCCGAGCGGAAGTCGCCGAAGTAGTCGACGACGTCCTCCGGCCACTGGTTCGCCTCGGCGAGCAGCACCGTGTCCGGGTAGTGGTCGTCGATCTCCTTGCGGACCCTCTTGAGGAAGCCGTGGGTGGCCGGGAGGTTCTCGCAGTTGGTGCCCTCCTGCTGGTACAGGTACGGCACCGCGTCGAGCCGGAAGCCGTCGATCCCCAGGTCCAGCCAGAACTTCAGCGCGGACAGGATCTCCTCCTGTACCGCCGGGTTCTCGTAGTTGAGGTCCGGCTGGTGCGAGAAGAACCGGTGCCAGTAGTACTGCTTGCGGACCGGGTCGAAGGTCCAGTTGGAGGTCTCCGTGTCGACGAAGATGATCCGGGCGTCCGCGTACTGCTTGTCGTCGTCCGCCCAGACGTAGTAGTCGCCGTACGGTCCTTCCGGGTCGCGCCGGGACTCCTGGAACCACTCGTGCTGGTCGCTCGTGTGGTTCATGACGAAGTCGATGACCACCCGCATACCCCGCTGGTGTGCCGAGTCCACGAACTCCACGAAGTCGGCCAGGTCGCCGAACTCGGGGAGCACAGAGGTGTAGTCCGCGACGTCGTAACCTCCGTCCCGCAGCGGGGACTTGAAGAACGGCGGCAGCCAGAGGCAGTCCACGCCCAGCCACTGGAGGTAGTCCAGCTTGGCCGTGATGCCCTTCAGGTCGCCGACGCCGTCGCCGTTGCTGTCCTGGAAGGAGCGGACGAGGACCTCGTAGAACACCGCCCGCTTGAACCAGTCGGGATCGCGGTCCTTGACGGGGGTGTCCTCGAAGGTGTCGGGGACGGGCTCGTTGACAGTCATGTGGTGGGTGACCCTCCGGTCTGCGGGGACGGTCGCAGGACGAGGACGTGCGCGGGTGTGACACCCGGTTCCAGGCGCACGTAACTGGCCCTGCCCCAGTGATAGGTCTCGCCGGTGAGCTCGTCGCGCACCGGCACGGTCTCGTGCCAGTCGAGGCCGAGTTCCGGCATGTTCAACGAGAGTGAAGCCTCCTGGGTGTGGTGCGGGTCGAGGTTGACGACCACCAGAACGATGTTCGAACCCGAGCGCTTCGAGTACGCGATCACCTGCGCGTTGTCGGTCTCGTGGAAGGTGATGTTCCGCAGCCTGCGGAGCGCCGGGTGGCGGCGCCTGATCCGGTTCAGGGCGGTGATGAGCGGGGTGATCGTCGCCCCGGCCCGCTCCGCCGACTCCCAGTCGCGGGGCCTGAGTTCGTACTTCTCCGAGTCCAGGTACTCCTCGCTCCCGGCCCGCAGCGGGGTGCCCTCGCACAGCTCGTACCCGGCGTACATGCCCCAGGACGGCGAGAGCGTCGCCGCGAGCACCGCCCGCGCCTCGAATGCCGGGCGGCCGCCCTCCTGGAGGTAGGCGTGCAGGATGTCGGGGGTGTTCACGAAGAAGTTCGGCCGCATCTGCGCGGCCGTCTCGCCGGACAGCTCGGTCACGTACTCCGTCAGCTCCTCCTTGGTGTTGCGCCAGGTGAAGTACGTGTACGACTGCTGGAAACCGATCGCGCCGAGCGTCCGCATCATCGCCGGCCGCGTGAACGCCTCCGCCAGGAAGATCACGTCCGGATCGGCCCGGTTGATCTCGCCGATCACCCGCTCCCAGAACACCACCGGCTTGGTGTGCGGGTTGTCCACGCGGAAGATCCGCACCCCGTGGTCCATCCAGAACCGCAGCACCCGCACGGTCTCCGCGACGATCCCGGCCATGTTGTCGGCGGCACCGTCGAAATCGATCGGGTAGATGTCCTGGTACTTCTTCGGAGGGTTCTCCGCGTACGCGATCGAACCGTCCGACCGGTGGCGGAACCACTCCGGGTGCTTCTCCACCCACGGGTGGTCCGGCGAGCACTGGAGCGCGAAGTCCAGCGCGATCTCCAGGCGCAGCTCCCGCGCCCGCGCCACGAAGGCGTCGAAGTCCTCGAAGGTGCCGAGGTCCGGGTGGAGCGCGTCGTGCCCGCCCTCCGGGGAGCCGATCGCCCACGGCACGCCCACGTCGTTCGGGGACGCCGAGAGGGAGTTGTTCGGGCCCTTGCGGTGGGTCTCGCCGATCGGGTGGACCGGCGGCAGGTACACCACGTCGAAGCCCATCGCCGCGATCGCCGGGAGCCGTTCGGACGCGGTGCGGAAGTTCCCCGGGACCGTACGGCCCTTGACCTTCCGCACGCCCTCCGAGCGCGGGAAGAACTCGTACCAGGAGCCGAACAGGGCCCGCTCCCGCTCCACCTGCAGCGGCAACGCGGGGGAGGCGGAGACGAGTTCGCGCAGCGGGTGGCGGTCGAGCGACTCGACGACGCGGGGCGCGAGCGCCGCCGCGAGCCGGACCGCCGCCGGGCGGGAGACGTCGCGCAGCGCGTCCGCCGCGGCCAGCACGGCCTCCCGGCCGCCGCCCTTCTTCGGGACGCCCTTCGCGGCCCGCTCGTGCAGCTCGGCGCCCTCGGCGAGGACGAGTTCGGAGTCGATCCCGGCCGGGATCTTGATCTTCGCGGTGTGCCGCCAGGTGGCCACCGGGTCGCTCCACGCCTCGACGGTGTACGTCCACGTGCCCTCGGCGTCCGGGGTGACCTCGGCGCCCCACCGGTCGGTACCGGGGGCCAGTTCGCGCATCGGGGTCCACGGGCCGGGGCGGCCGGACGGGCCGCGCAGCACGACATTGGCGGCGACCGCGTCGTGCCCTTCGCGGAAGACGGTCGCCGTCACCTCGAAGGTCTCTCCAGCCACCGCTTTCGCGGGGCGCCGGCCACAGTCGACCAGCGGGCGGACGTCCAGTACGGGAATGCGTCCCATGAGCGGATTCACAGCATCACCTGACGGGTTACGGGGGTGCGGGTGGTGGTGCGCTCTTTCTAGCTCCGTCGGCGGCCGGCGGGTTGCGGGCATGACGGCTCCTGTCCGCGTTCACTCGAATGGCGGGTCCACAGGGAGTACGGGTTCCAGGGGGTCCGGGGGTGTGGGTACCGGAGGAGCCTTCCCACAGTTCTCGGGTGGGCAATCCGGCGCTTTGTTAACTACTAGGACGTAGCCGTACCGGCAAGCGAACGGACGACCGAAAAAAGCCCCGCCTCGGCGAGGCAGGGCTCTTCACGGGTCGGCCGGAGGCAGGTACCGGCGGCCGGATGGGCGGGTGGGTCAGCGGCGCGGGGAGGCGTCCGGCTCCTCCGCGTCGGTCGACCAGACCTGCCACGGCTGGCGGGCCACCCACTCCTCCACCGGGGCCCGTTCGAGCGCGAGCGCCTCCGCCGACACCCCGTCGTCGCCGCCCATGAGCAGCGGGTCCGCGCCGCTCGCCATGTAGTGGTAGATCCCCGCCACCCCGGCCGCCGCCACCGGACCGAGGAGCCCGGCGAGGCCGTGCTCGAAGTCGACCGGATCCAGCTCCTGATAGCGCACGGCCCGGCCCAGGCCCCGGCCGAACGCCGCCGCGAGCTCGCCGCCCGTCAGCGCCGCCGCGCCGCCGATGTCGAACGTCCGCCCCTCCAGGCCCTCCCGGGTCAGCGCCGCGAGCGCCGCCTCCGCCAGACCCCGGTGCGAGAGCCACGCCGTCCGCACCGACTCCGGCAGCGGATAGGCGAGCACGCCCTCGTCGACGAGCGCCGGACCGTTCCACGGCGAGAAGAGGTTGTCGAGGTAGACCGGCGGCCGGATCACCACCAGCGGCACCCCGCTGTCCCGCAGCACCCGCTCCGCGAGCCGCCGCGTCTCGAAGGCCGGGAAGCCCGTCGGGGCGTGCGGGACCCGGGTGTTGGTGTTCAGGACCAGCCGGACCGTGCCCGCGCGCAGGGCCGCCTCCGCGACGTTCCGCGCGTACGCCTCCACCCGCTCGGGGTCGTACACCAGCGGCATCGTGACGAAGGCGTGCGTCGTCCCCTCGAAGAGCCGCCGCACGTCGTCCGGCCGCCCCAGGTCGCCGGCGAGGAAGAAGGCACCGGGCAGCGGCGGCCGGTCGGCCTCCGGGCGCCGCGTCAGCGCACGGACCCGGTGGTGCCGCTCGGCCAGCAGACGGGCCACCGCACCGCCCTGGAATCCGGTCGCGCCCACGACCGCCACCCGCATCGGAATCTCTCTGGACATGTCTTTCTGAGGCCCTTCGATAGGCTGTCGCTGCTGTCGTGTCGGCTGCCTTCCAGGCTCGTCGCGGCGGCTTCGGCTGTTCAATTAACAAACCGGGGCGGAAGTTGAAGGATCGTCCATGGATACCGTGGGAACCGACCGTCACGACCGGCACCACCGGCGCGAGCACGATGCCCGGCAGCCCGGCGCCGAGCACGAGGACCTGCTGACCGAACTCCTGAAACCCCTCCGGCTCACCGGAGTCTTCGACAGTCGCTGGCACGTCCGGGCCCCCTGGGCCATCGAAGGCGACGCCGAACGCAGCTGCGCCGTCCTCCACTACGTCGTCGAGGGCGACTGCTGGATCACCACCGACGGCGAGGCCTCCCTGGAACTGCACGCCGGAGATCTCGTCGTCTTCCCCACCGGCACCGCGCACCGCCTCGCCGACCGCCCCGAACGCCAGGGCGTCCCCCTCAAGGCCGTCCTGCCCGAACGGCAGCCCGGCACCTCCGGCGAGATCGTCATCGAGGGCACGGGCCCCGAGGCCCGGCTGCTCTGCGCCGGACTCCACTACGACGCCGGCGCCGCCACCGGCCTCTACACCTCCCTGCCCTGGGCCCTCGTCCTCGACCGCGCCCAGGTCGACCGCGAGCCGCTGCTCCGCGACACCCTCCGGCTGCTCGCCTCCCCCGACCGGCCCGTCGGACCCGGCGACCGGCTCATCACCCTGCGCGCCTTCGAGATGGCGCTCGTCCTCGCGCTCCGCCCGCTGCTGCGCGAACTCGCGGGCAGCCCCGCCTCGTTGCCCATGCTGCGGCACCCCGGCATCAGCCGGGCGGTGGTGATGATCACCACCCGCTTCGCCGAGCCCTGGCGGATCGACTCCCTCGCCCGGGAGGTCGGCATGTCCCGCTCCGCCTTCACCGCCGCCTTCCGCGAGCTCGTCGGCGAGTCCCCGGCCCGCTACCTCGCCGCCCGCCGCATGCAGGAGGCCGTACGGCTCCTCACCGAGACGTCGCTCCCGCAGTCCGCCCTGCCCGCCCGTATCGGCTACCAGAGCGCCGTCGGCTTCCACCTCGCCTTCCGCAAGTGGTTCGGGGTGACGCCGGGCGAGTACCGCGCGGGAGGCGGCGCCAGGGCCGCCTGAACCGGCCGGGTCGCCTCCCGCGGGCCCCCGGGGGCGCCCCGCGGCGGATGTCCAGGCGGCGCGCCGGGCCTGGACGGTTCATAAGGACCCCTGGACGGACGTTCATTGCCCGGACGCTCCGCGCCGGACAGGCTCGGGACGGCAGAGCCGTGACACCCGAGGAGAGGCGAGCGACCGGTGACGAGGTCCGGGCAGGAGTATCTGGAGGCGCTGCGGGACGGGCGCGAGATCTGGCTCGACGGGGAGCGCGTCAAGGACGTCACCGCCCACCCCGCCTTCCGGGCCTCGGCGGCCTCCTTCGCCGGCCTGTACGACCTCGCCGACGACCCCGCGCACCACCCGGTCCTGGTCCAGGGCGGGGTGCGGCGCGCCTTCGCCGTGCCCCGGTCCTACGAGGACCTGGTGGCCCGGCGCCGGGCCTTCCGGACGACGGCCGAGGCGAGTTACGGCTTCCTCGGCCGGACCCCCGACTACATGGCCGCCGGCGCGGCCGGCTTCGCCGCCGCGCCCGCCGTCTTCACCGGCGACGCCTTCGACGGCGCCGAGCAGGCCCTCGGCTTCCACCGCCGGCTCGCCGAGGGCGACCTGCATGCCGCCTTCACCCTCACCAACCCGGCCTCCGGCGCCGGCGCGGACGACCTCACCCTGCGGATCACCGGGGAACGGGACGGCGGGATCGTCGTCCGCGGCGCCAAGACCATCGGCACCGGGGCCGTCTTCGCCGACGAGATCCTCGTCGGCACCATCGAGCCGCTGGCCGAGGACGACCTCGACCACGCCGTGACCTTCTCCTTACGCCTCGACACCCCCGGCCTCAAGCTGATCTCCCGCACCTCCTACGAGGGGCGGTCCCGGTCCGTCTTCGACCATCCGCTCTCCTCCCGGTACGACGAGAACGACGCGATGCTCGTCTGCGAGGACGTGTTCGTGCCCTGGGAACGGGTCCTCACCTACCGGGACCCCGCCACCACCGGGGCGATCTGGTGGCACACCCCCGCCTACCTGAACTTCGTCCACCAGTCCGCCACCCGCTTCTGGACGAAGCTGGAGTTCCTCACCGGCCTCGCGATCCTCGTGGCCCGCTCCCACGGCACCGACAGGCTGCCGCCGGTCACCCAGGCCCTCGGCAGGCTCCTCGGGATGGTCGCCCAGGCCAAGGCCTTCGTCCTCGGCTCCGAGGCCTCGTACGAGGAGGTCGACGGAGGCCGCGGCGGGGTCCGGCCGGGCCAGGAGATCTCCTTCGCCCAGCGGATCATGGCCGGCGAGCTCTACCCACGTGCCGTCCAGGACATCAAGCTCCTCGCGGGCGGCGCCCTCGTCCAGCTCCCCGCGAGCGGGCGGGACCTCCTCCACCCCGAACTCGGCCCGCTGGTCCGGCAGTACTTCCGCACCCCGGGCCACCCCGCCGAGGACCGCGTCAAACTCCTCAAGCTCGCCTGGGACGCGCTCGGTTCCGAGTTCGCGGGCCGCCACGAGCAGTACGAGCGCTTCTACCACGGAGCCCCCCACGTCTACCTGACCATGCAGACCTGGGCCGGATCCGCCGACGCCTGCGAGCGGCTCGCCCAGACCTGCCTCGACGGCTACGGCCTCGGGACGACCCGGTGACGACACCCCGACCGGGGCCGCGGCGCGGGGCGCTCGCGCTCCTCGCCTCCACGCAGTTGCTCCTGATCACCGACACCGCGATCGTCAACGTCGCCCTGCCCTCCGTCGGCGCGGACCTCGGCTCCGGCTCCACCGGCCTCTCCTGGGTCGCCAACGCCTACCTGATCACCTTCGGCGGACTGCTCCTCCTCGGCGGACGCGTCGCCGACCTCCTGGGCCACCGGCGGGTCTTCCTCGCCGGCCTCTCCCTCCTCGCCGCGGCCTCCGCCGCCGGCGCCCTCGCCCCCGGTGCGCCCGCGCTCGTCGCCGCCCGCGCCGCCCAGGGCGTCGGCGCTGCCCTCGCCGCGGCCGCCGCCTTCGCCCTGCTGCTCCTGCTCTTCCCCGACGGCCCCGCCCGGCACAGGGCGCTCGGCGTCTTCGCCGCGATGGGCGGCCTCGGCGGCGTCCTCGGCACGGTCCTCGGCGGCGCCCTCACCGGCCTCCTCGGCTGGCGCTCCACCTTCTGGCTGAACGTCCTCCTCGCCGCCGCCCTCGCCGTCCTCGCGCTCCGGCTCCTCGACGACCGCGCAGGCCGCCCCGGGACCGGCGGCTTCGACCTCGCCGGGGCCCTCACCGCGACCGCCGGACTCGGACTGACCGCCTACGCGCTCGTCGGGGGGACCGAGGCCGGCTGGACCTCCGCGCGCACCCTCGGCGCCGGGGGAGCGGGCCTCGCGCTGCTCCTCGCCTTCGCCGCCGTCGAGACCCGCGCCGCCGCGCCGCTCGTCCCGCCCCCGGTCCTCCGCCGCCCGGCGCTCCGCCTCTCCAACACCCTGGCCGCACTCGCCCAGACCACCCTCTTCCCGATGTTCTTCCTGGTCAGCCTCTACCTCCAGAGCGTCATCGGGTACGCCCCCCTCGGCGGCGGCCTCGGCCTGCTGCCGCTCTCGCTCGTCGTCGTCGCGGTCGCCCCGCAGACCGGCCGGGTCATCTTCCTGCTCGGCCTGCACCGGGCCATGACCCTCGGATTCGTCCTGCTCTGCGCCGGAACCCTCTGGCTGGCCCTCGCGCTCACCCCCGACGGCACCTTCGCGAGCACGGTCCTCGCACCCAGCCTGCTCATCGGCGCCGCCCTGCCGCTCGTCATGGTCACCACCAACGTGGCCGCGACGGCCGAGGCGGCGCCCGAGGAGACCGGACTCGCCTCCGGACTCGTCAACACCAGCCAGCAGTTCGGCTCCGTCCTCGGCCTCGCCGTCCTGGTGGCCGTCGCCACCTCCCGTACCCGGGCCGGTGCCGAGGCCGGTGCCGATCCCGGGGCCAGGGCCCTGGAGGCCGCCCGCGCCGCCGCCGAGACCGCGGGCTTCCGCGCCGCGCTGCTCACCGGCGCCGCCTTCGCAGCCCTGGCCGCCCTGCTCTCCGTACGCCTCCACCTCCCCGAGCCGGCCGAGCCCCCGGAGGGCGCCCACGCACCCGACCCCCGCTGACCAACCGCACCTTCCCTCCGAACGACCGCACACGTACGACGCCCACGACCACCTGGCGGGTGAGCCGTGTTCCTCCGGCGAACCGCGCCCCAAGAGAAGGAGCGCCCATTGTTCGGCGATCCACGTCATCGCACCGAGGACATACGTGCCGCCGACCCGCTGGGCGCCGACGCCCTGCTCGCCGCGGTGCCCGCGATGAACGCCCGGGCCGACACCGCCGCCCTGACCGTCGCCCTGCGCGCCCTCGTCCCCGATCAGGACCGGGCCGCGCAATGGAGCGTGGCGGGCGCGCTGGCCGCGATGCGGGACCTCGGCATCCTGCTCGGCTCGCTGAAACGTCACGGCATCCAGCCCCTCGCCGCCGTCCCCGAGGCGCTGCCGGTCCTCGAACTCCTCGGCCGCCGGACGGACATGGTGCCCCGGGACACCGTCCACCACTACACGACCTGGAACCCGCCCGGGCGGCGCCGCCGCTCGTACACCGGCCATCCGACCGAGGCCCTGCTCCAGGAGGCGGTCCGCATGGTCTTCCCCGGCCTGGTCGCGGCGATCGAGGACTGCTCCCGGGTCGCCCGCCTCGAACCGTACGACCCCGGTTTCGCCTCCGCCCTCGACCGGGTCGCCCGGCACGTGAAGACGATGGTCGACTCGATCGACCTCACGGTCGCGCAGGTCCCGCCCGAGTACTTCGCGGTCACCCTGCGGCCGTACTTCGAGGAGGTCGAGGTGGCGGGCCGCGACTACCTGGGCCCGGCCGCCGCACAGGTCCCCCTCTGGCTCGTCGACCTGACGCTGTGGCAGTGCGACCGCTCGGACGACGCCTACGACGCCTTCCTGGCCGAGTCCCTGCCCTACGCGCTGCCCGGCTGGCGGGAGTTCCACGCCCGGCACCGGGGCGGGGTGTCGGCGGTCAGCAAACTGTCGGCGGCGGTCAGCTGGGAGCGGATGGACCGGCTGCCGCCCGAGCTCGTCGACTCGGCGGCCGCGCTCGGCCGGGTGCTGCGGATCCTCAAGACCTTCCGGGCCCGACACCTCGGCCTCGCCCGCAAGGCGTACAGCGACGACCTGCGGCTGTACGAGGAGGGCAGCGGCGGCGCCCCCGTCGCGCTGCTCCGCTCGATCCTGGACCTGACCAGGGAGAACGAGACCATGGTGCGCCGCGCGGCCGTGCGGCACCGTCCCGCCGGGGCCCCTGTCGGGCCCGCGGCCGCTTAACGGCGCGAAGGAGCTGTCGATGTCCCCGCACACTTCCTCCCATGCCTACTTCCCGGCTCGCTCCCCCTACGGACGCAGCCCGCACGTCGTGATCGCCGGCGGCGGCATCGCCGGGCTCACCACCGCCCTCTCCCTGCACGCCGCCGGATTCGAGCGCGTCACCGTCGTCGAGGCGGCCGCCGCGATCCGCCCGGTGGGCGCCGGGCTCAACCTGCTGCCGAACGCCGTCCGCGAACTGGACGCCCTCGGCCTGCTCGACGCGCTGGAGGCGGGCGCCCTGCGCACCCGCGAGCTGCGCTACTACCACCGCTCCGGCGGCCTGATATCCCGCGAGCCGCGCGGCCTCGGCGCGGGCTACCGCTGGCCGCAGCTCTCGGTGCACCGCGCCCACCTCCAGCAGGTCCTCGCGGGCGCCGTCCGGGCCCGGCTCGGCGCGGCGGCGCTCGTGACGGGGGTCCGGGTGAGCGGCGTGGAACCGCTGCCGGACGGGCGGCCGCGGCTGCGCCTGGAGCACCGGGCGGGCGCCGTCCGGGGCCGGGCCTCGCTCGAACCGGACGTGCTGGTCGGCGCGGACGGCATCCGCTCGGCCGTCCGGGCGGCGCTGCACCCGGGCGAGGGCGGGCCCCCGTGGAACGGGATGCTGGTGTGGCGGGGGGTGTCCCGGATGCCGGCGCGGGCCGTCGGTTCGTTCATGCTCATCGCGGGCGACGACCGGCAGAAGGCCGTGGTCTACCCGATGAGCCGCCCGACGGGACCGGGCCGGGAGGTCCTGGTGAACTGGGCACTGGCCCGCCCCGCGGACTCCGGCTGCGCCGCCGCGGAGGAGCGGCGCCGGGGCGACTGGGACCGGTGCGTACCCGTGGAGACCTTCCTTCCCTTCTACGAGGGCTGGGAGTTCGACGGCGTCCGCGTCCCCGACATCCTGCGGGCCGCCGACTCCGCGCACGAGTACCCGATGGTCGACCGCGAACCCCTCGACCGCTGGACCCACGGCCGGACCACCCTCCTCGGCGACGCCGCCCACGCCATGTACCCGACCGGCTCCAACGGCGCCACCCAGTCGATCGTCGACGCCCGGGCCCTCGCCCACGCCCTGGCGCGGCACGACGACCCGGCCGAGGGCCTCGCCGCGTACGAGGCCGAACGCCGCCCCGCCATGACCGCCCTCCAGCGCGCCAACCGGCGGCTCGGCCCCGAGGTCGTCATCAACCTCGCCCACGAGCGCGCCCCGGACGGCTTCACGGACATCCACGACGTCGTCCCCGCCGCGGAACTCGCCGCCGTCGCCGGGCGGTACGCCACCGCGGGCGCCTTCGACGCGGACACCGTCAACCAGGGCTCGCCCTACGAAGTGCCGCTCCCGGTCATCGGCTGAAAGACGCCCTGCCGACACGCCACGCGCGCCGAGGCACCGTGGCCCGGCCGGGCGACATGTCCTAACGTCGGAGCGGAACGACGGACGCACAGCGTGGTGCGTCCACTCCGCTCCGTACTCGCCTGCGAAGGTGGAACACGTGAAGGCAATCCGTCGATTCACCGTGCGTCCCGTCCTCCCCGACACCCTTCGACCCCTCGCCGACCTCGCGCACAACCTGCGCTGGTCCTGGCACGAACCCACCCGCGCGCTCTTCGACTCCCTGGCCCCGGAGGGCCCGACCGGTGCCGACCCCGTCCGGGTCCTCGGCGCCCTCGAAGCCCCCCGGCTCGCCGCGCTCGCCGCCGACCGGGACTTCCTGGCCCGGCTGACCGATGCCGCCGAGGACCTCGACACCTATCTGCGCGGCCCCCGCTGGTACCAGGGCCAGGCCGGCCGGCCGCCCGCGGCCGTCGCCTACTTCTCCCCGGAGTTCGGCGTCGCCGCGGCCCTGCCCCAGTACTCCGGCGGCCTCGGCATCCTCGCCGGGGACCACCTCAAGTCCGCGAGCGACCTCGGCGTCCCGCTCGTCGGCGTCGGCCTCCTCTACCGCCACGGCTACTTCCGGCAGTCACTCGGCCGCGACGGCTGGCAGCAGGAGCAGTACCCCGTCCTCGACCCCGGCGAGCTCCCGGTCACCCTGCTCCGTGAGGCCGACGGCGCCCCCGCCCGGGTCACCCTCGCCCTGCCCGGCGGGCGCAGCCTGCACGCCCACATCTGGATCGCCCAGGTCGGCCGCGTACCCCTGCTCATGCTCGACTCCGACGTCGAGGAGAACGCCACCGGCGAACGGAACGTCACCGACCGGCTCTACGGCGGCGGCAGCGAGCACCGGCTCCTCCAGGAGATGCTCCTCGGCATCGGCGGAGTCCGCGCCGTCCGCACGTACACCCGGCTCACGGGCACCCCCGACCCCGAGGTCTTCCACACCAACGAGGGCCACGCCGGGCTCCTCGGCCTCGAACGCATCCGCGAACTCCAGGGAGAGGGGCTCGACTTCGACAGCGCCCTGGAGACCGTCAGGGCCGGGACCGTCTTCACCACCCACACCCCCGTCCCGGCCGGCATCGACCGCTTCGAACGTGGCCTGGTCGCCCGCCACCTCGGCGAGGACGGGGCCCTCCCCGGCATCGACACCGGACGCGTCCTCGCGCTCGGCGACGAGACCCCGCTCGGCGGCGAAACCGGCGTCTTCAACATGGCCGCGATGGGGCTGCGCCTCGCCCAGCGCGCCAACGGCGTCTCCACCCTCCACGGCGCCGTCAGCCGCTCCATGTTCGCCGGGCTCTGGCGGGGCTTCGACGCCGACGAGGTGCCCATCACCTCCATCACCAACGGCGTCCACGCCCCCACCTGGGTCGCCCCCGAGGTCGGCCGGCTCGGCCCCGACGCCACCGACCGCGAGCTGTGGGACCTGCGCCGCACCCTGCGCGAACGGCTCGTGACCGACGTACGGGAACGGCTCCGGGCCTCCTGGCGCCAGCGTGGGGCGGCCGCCGCCGAACTCGGCTGGACCGACTCCGTCCTCGACCCCGACGTCCTCACCATCGGCTTCGCCCGCCGCGTCCCCTCGTACAAGCGGCTCACCCTCATGCTCCGCGACAAGGACCGGCTGCGCGCCCTGCTGCTCCACCCCGAGCGGCCCGTGCAGCTCGTCGTCGCCGGCAAGGCCCACCCCGCCGACGACGGCGGGAAGCGGCTGGTGCAGGAGCTCGTCCGCTTCGCCGACGACCCCCGGATCCGGCACCGGATCGTCTTCCTGCCCGACTACGGCATGGAGATGGCCCGCGGCCTCTACCCCGGCTGCGACGTCTGGCTCAACAACCCGCTGCGCCCCCTGGAGGCCTGCGGCACCAGCGGGATGAAGGCCGCCCTCAACGGCTGCCTCAACCTCTCCGTCCTCGACGGCTGGTGGGACGAGTGGTTCGAGCCCGACTTCGGCTGGGCCATCCCCACCGCCGACGGCGCCGCCGCCGCGGACGAGGACCGCCGGGACGACCTGGAGGCCGCCGCCCTCTACGAGCTGATCGAGCGGCGGGTGGCCCCCCGCTTCTACGACCGGGGCCCCGACGGCGTCCCGGCCGGCTGGACGGCGATGGTCCGGCGCACCCTCGCCGACCTCGGCCCGAAGGTCCTCGCCGACCGGATGGTCCGCGAGTACGTCGAGCGGCTCTACGTCCCCGCCGCCGACGCCCGCCGGGCGCTCACCCCGGACCGGGCCCGGGAGCTCGCGGCCTGGAAGGCCCGGGTCAGGGCGGCCTGGCCCAAGGTGACCGTCGACCACGTCGAGGTCGGCGACGGGCTCGCGGACGACCTGGAGGACGCGGAGCTCGGCTCGACCCCGGTCGTCCGGGTCAAGGTCTTCCTCGACGGGCTCGGGACCGACGACGTCGAGGTGCAGGCCGTCACCGGCCGGGTCGACGCCGACGACACCCTCGCGGAAACCCGTACCGTCCCGCTGAAGCCGGCGGGCCGCCCGGACCTGGAGGGCCGGCAGCCGTACGCGGGCACCCTGGAACTCGACCGCACCGGCTCCTTCGGCTGCACGGTCCGGGTCCTGCCCGCCCACCCGCTCCTCGCCCACCAGGCCGAACCGGGGCTCGTGGCCCTGCCGGAGGAGACTGCGGGGGAGGGCGCGGGCTGCCTGCTGCGGTAGGCGCCGGCAGCCCCGCAGGGCACGTCAGGGCACCTCGGCCTTGTCGGCGAGGTGCCCCGCGGTGAAGCAGAGCCGGTACACCGGCACCGCGGCGAGCAGCGTCGAGCGGTAGTACCGGCACTCGTCCATGCCGGGCGGCTCCGCCGGGACGCCCTTCGGCGGGCCGTCCAGCGGATGGTCGGGCAGGTCCTCGGCCTCGGTGATCGCCGTGAGCGTCTGACCGATCCGCATCCGCCCGTAGTCGTCCGGCTCCAGGTACGACTGGGCCTGCGTCCACAGCGCGACCCCGGCCATGAGCAGGCCGAGCGCGGCGAGCAGCGCGAGCGGGATCCAGATCGCCTGGGCGAGGCCCTTGCGGACCTCGCGGCGGACCCGGTCCAGCTCCCGGGCCGAGGTGGGTGCGGCCGGAGTGGGCGTGGCGGCCGGGCCGCCGGTGGGCGTCCGGCGCGGCAGGACCGCGCGGACCGCGAAGCCCCCGTCGGGCGTGGGCCCGTGGGTCAGGACCCCGCCCGCGAGCCGGACGCGCTCGTCGAGGCCGACGAGGCCGGTGCCTCCCGAGGCGAGCGGCGACCCGGCCGTGCCCGCACCGCTCACGACGTCCACGGCGACGCGCTCAGGGGCGGCGTCGACGCGGACGTCCACGCTGCCGCCCGGCGCGTGCTTGGCCGCGTTCGTGAGCGCCTCCCGGACGACGCGGTGCAGCGCCCAGCCGGCCATCCCGTCCGGCTCGTGGCCCTCCCCGGTCACCGTCAGGGTGACCGCGAGGCCCGAGGCGCGGGCGCGGGAGACGAGCTCCTCGACGGGCTCGCCGCCCGGGGCCGTGGGCGCCGGGTCCTCGTCGGGCTGGCGCAGGACGCCGATGACGTCCCGGAGGCGGGCCGTCGCGTCGGCCGCCGCGCGGCGCAGTTCGCCGGCCGCGTGCTGCTGGTCGGGACCGAGCGCCGGATCGACCTCCAGGGCGCCCGCCCGGACCGCGATCAGGGCCAGGTCGTGTCCGAGGGAGTCGTGCATGTCCCCCGCGATCCGGGAGCGTTCCCGCAACCGCTCCCGGTCGGCGACGGCCGCCTGCTCGCGCTCCATCCGGACGGCGAGCTCCCAGCCGCTGTGCACGAGCCGGCCGTACTGGCGGACGTAGCGGCCGATCAGCCACGGCGCGACGATCGCCAGGGCCAGCGCGAGCAGCAGCGTGAACCACTGGCCGAGTGAGGTGGCGGTGAGCCGGGTCAGGAGCAGCCCCACTGCCGCGACCGCGCCGAACAGCCACAGCGCGCCCCGGGTGTGCTCCTGGCGGCGCCCCGCGAGATAGCCGAAGGCGACGAGGGCCAGGCTGTACGAGGGCGTGAACAGCTCCAGGGTGGCGGGCAGGCTCAGCACGACCGTCACCGCGATCGGCACCAGCGGCCACCTCCTGCTGGCCGCGACGCAGCCGCCGAGCACCACGACGCCGACGGCGACCTCCGGCCAGCTCCCGCCGTCGTTGGGGTCCGACCTCAGCAGCACCGGCACGCACAGCAGCAGCCACAGCGCCAGGTCGAAGAGGCGCTCACGCATCCGGCGCCCCGGTGGGGTCGCCCGGGACCATGCCCGCCTCGTACACGAGGACCGCGAGCTGGACGCGGTTGCGGAGCCCCAGGCGGGCCAGGACGGCGCTCACATGCGCCTTGACGGTGCCCTCGACGACGTACATGCGGTCCGCGATCTCCTGGTTGGAGAGCCCGGCGCCGAGGAGGCCGACGACCTCCCGCTCGCGGCCGGTGAGCGGTTCCAGGCGGGCCCGGGCCTCGGCGGCCCGGCCGAGGCGCTCGCCGCCGAGGGTGTCGATGACCCGGCGGGCGACGGCGGGGGAGAGGGCGGCGCCGCCGGCCGCCACGGCCCGGACCCCGGCGATGAGTTCGCGCGGGTCCCCGGACTTGAGCAGGAAGCCGCTGACGCCGAGGGCGAGCGCCCGGGCGATGTAGGCGTCCTCGGAGAAGGTGGTGAGCATGACGGCCGCCGTGTCCGGGAGGGTCCCGCGCAGCTCGGCGGCGGCGCCGAGTCCGTCGAGCCGGGGCATCCGGATGTCGAGCAGGGCGACGTCGGGCCGGTGCAGCCGGGCGAGTTCGACGGCCTCGTGGCCGTCGCCGGCCTCGGCGACCACCTCGATCCCGGGGTCGGTGGTGAGGATGGCCCGGACCCCCGCCCTGATCATCGTCTCGTCGTCCGCCAGCAGCACCCTGATCATGTGACCAGGGTATGCAGACGCACGGAGGTCCGGAGGGAACGTTCCCTCCGGACCTCCGTCACGTCACTTCAGACTCTGCGGGCCGTGCGGCTCCGCGGCCTTCCCGCTTACGGGAAGGTCAGCTTGAAGTTGTTGATGTAGCCGGTGTCGATCGAGGCCTTGTCCTGGACGCGGAGCTTCCAGGCGCCGTTGGCGACCTCCGAGGAGGCGTTCACGGTGTAGGTCTGGACGATGTTGTCGGCGCTGCCGCCGGACCGGTTGCTCAGGCTGTAGGCCGAGCCGTCGGGGGCGACGAGGTCGACCACGAGGTCACCGCGGTAGGTGTGGACGATGTTCACGTCCACCTTGAGGGTGGAGGGGGCGTTGCCGGCGATGCCGGTGACGTTGACCGTCGAGGTCACCGCGGCGCCGTTGTCCGGGATGGACACGTCGGCCGCGTTCTCGAAGACCTTGCCCGGCTGCGGCTCGCCGCCACCCGGGCGGGTACCGACGTTCACACCGGCCCAGGCGTGCTGGACGGCGAGGACCTCGGGGCTGTTGGCGCCGTACAGCTCCGTGGCCACCGCGACGGTGCCCGTGCGGGCGCCGGCGTAGTTGGTGGAGGAGTTGAATTTGGTGGTGAGCGCCTTGAACCAGATCAGCGAGGCCTTGTCCCGGCCGATGCCGGTGACGGGCAGGCCGTCGGAGGTCGGCGAGTCGTAGTTCACGCCGTTGACGGTCTTGGTGCCGCTGCCCTCGGAGAGCAGGTAGTACCAGTGGTTCGCCGGACCCGAGGAGTAGTGGACGTCGACGTTGCCGATGCCCGAGTACCAGTAGTCCTTGGACGAGCCGTCCTTGCTCGGCTTGTCCATGTAGCGCAGCGGCGTGCCGTTGCCGCGGATGTCGATCTTCTCGCCGACGAGGTAGTCGCCCTGGTCCTGGCTGTTGTTGGCGTAGAACTCGACGGCCGCCGCGAAGATGTCCGAGGTGGCCTCGTTGAGGCCGCCGGACTCGCCGCTGTAGACCAGGCCGGCGGTGACGGACGTGAGGCCGTGCGTCATCTCGTGCGCGGCCACGTCGATGGACGTGAGCGGCTTGGTGTTGCCCGCGCCGTCGCCGTACGTCATGCAGAAGCAGGAGTCCTGCCAGAAGGCGTTGACGTAGGCGTTGCCGTAGTGGACCCGGGAGTACGCGCCGACGCCGTCACCGCGGATGCCGGAGCGGCCGTGCACGTTCTTGTAGTAGTCCCAGGTGAGCGCGGCGCCGTAGTGCGCGTCGGCGCCCGCGGTCTCCTTGTTCTGCGGAGTCCCGTTGCCCCAGACGTCCGTGGTGTTGCTGAACAGCGTCCCGGTGCCGGACGAACCACCGTTGAGGTTGTACGTCTTGTGGTTGCCGCGGGTCGTGTCGGTCAGCGTGTACGAGGGCGCGGTGCCGAGGTTCACCTGGCCGCTGTACTGGGTGTTGCCCGTGCCGTTGTGCACGGCCTGCCACTCGTACAGCTTCGCGCCGGTCTTGGCGTCCGTCACGACGTGCAGCTCGTTCGGGGTGCCGTCGTGCTGGAGGCCGCCGACGACGGTCTCGTACGCGAGGACGGGGGCGCCCTTGGCCATCCAGACGACCTTGCGCGGGGCGCGCTCGGCGTCCGTCTTCTTCGAGCCGTCCGCCGCGGCGAGGCCGACGGCCTGCTTCTCGGCGGCGGCCGGGGCGACGGTGGCCGCGAGGTCGACGTTCTTCAGCTCCGCGCGGGAGGACTTGGTGACCGAGGCGGTCGTGCCGCTCTTGGTCTCGGCGACGATCAGGTCACCGCCGAGGACCGGCAGGCCGGCATAGGTGCGCTCGTAGCGCGTGTGGGTCGTGCCGTCGCGGTCCTGCACGACGTCACGGACGACCAGCTTCTCCTGGGCGCCGAGGCCGAGCGACTTGGCCGTGGCGGCCTTGTCGGCGTCGGCTGCCTTGATGAGCGCGGTGCGCTCGGCGGGGGTGAGGTCGGCCGGGAGCTTGCCGGGGTTCGCCGAGGTGCCCTGCTGGGCCTTGGGGGCGATCGTCCAGGGGGCGTCGGCCGCCGTGGCGGATCCGGTCTGGACGCTCACGGCGAGCATGGCGGCGGCAGCGATCAGAGCGCCGGTCGCGGTGGCGCGACGGCTGGGCGTGGATCTCACGCAGACTCCTTTTGCGAGGGGGGTACCGGCGGACTGGGTGAGGTCCGTCCGGGCAGAGCAACTGGAGAGCTGTGGAGCGCAAGCTGTGGAGCACCTTCGGAGCTGTGCAGCACGTTCGGGTGAAGCGGCGAACAGTGATGCGAAGAACCGGGGAGAGAGTGACAGGACTGACGGGTACCTGTCATGAGGGCGACGGCAAGTTGGCCGGAACTCGTCCGCTGCCCGTACGTCCGTGTTCGTTAACCGGACGTTTCGTCGATCATGGACGCGATGCCGTCCAGTGTTCGCTGAAGTCCGAATTCGAAGAGCGCGTCGAGGTCCAGACCGAAGCCGCCGCCACTCGTGACCGAGTTCAGCTCGGGGTAGGAACCGCCCGCCTGGATCGCGTCGAAGCGTGGCTCATTCTGTTCCATCCACTCGCCGTCGGAGATCCCCGTGTCCTGCCGCGCCTGCTCCTCCAGGTCGTCCGCCATCGACAGCCCCTGGACGTAGGCGAAGATCAGCAGATGGGCGTGCAGCTTCTCCGTGTGCGTCAGCGGAGTGCCCCGCAGCGACCGCAGCACCCACTCCGTGTACGCCATCGCGTTCCGCGTCGCGACCGGCCGCGTGAACGAGGCCATCGCGTGCGCCATCCACCGGTGCCGCGCGTACACCCCGCGCAGCCACCGCGCCCCCCGCTCCAGACCCACCCGCCACTCCGGCGGCACCGGCCCCAACGGCACCTCCCCGCAGGCCGCGTCCGCCATCAGCCGCACCAGCTCCGCCTTGCCCGGCACATGGCGGTACAGCGTCATCGTCGACACCCCGAGCACCGTCGCCACCCGGCGCATCGTGAGCGCGTTCAGCCCCTCGGCGTCGGCGAGTTCCAGCGCCGCCGCCACCAGTCGCTCCCGCGACAGCGGCTCCGTGTCCGGGCCGGCGCCCGACCCCTTGCCTGATCCCGTGCCCGGCCCTGTGCCCGCTCTCGTCCGTGCGACGACCACCGTGCCCACGCCCGGCTCCGGCCGCACCAGCCCCTCCTGACGCAGCACCCCCAGCGCCTTCGTGGCCGTCGCCATCGCCACGCCCCACTCCCGCGTGACCGCCCGTGTCGACGGCACCCGGTCGCCCGGCGACAGCTCGCCGGACCGGATGCGGCGGCGGAGCTCGGCGGCGATGGCGAGGTAGGGCGGCTCGTTCGTCACCGGGCGGAGTGTACTAGTGCGGTCGGGACGCCGTACGCCTTGCGGGAGTTGGGATCCCAGGGGGTCCTCCGACGGTGTACTAGGGCGGGAGTGGCCCCGTACGCCCGGCGCTGCTTCCTTGCTCGCATGACACTCACCGCAAGCCCCGGCCACGACACCGCCGGACCCGGACCCGCCCGCGCCGGACGGCGCGAGTGGACCGCCCTCGGCGTCCTCATGCTGCCCCTGCTCCTCGTCTCCATGGACGTCTCCGTCCTCTACTTCGCCATCCCCTCCATCAGCGCCGACCTCGCCCCCGGAGCCACCGAACAGCTCTGGATCCTCGACACCTACGGCTTCGTCCTCGCCGGACTCCTCGTCACCATGGGCGCCCTCGGCGACCGCGTCGGCCGCCGACGGCTCCTCCTCGGCGGCGCCGCCCTCTTCGGCGTCGCCTCCGTCGCCGCCGCCTACGCCCACAGCCCCGGCGCCCTCATCGCCGCCCGCGGACTCCTCGGCCTCGCCGGCGCCTGTCTCATGCCCGCGACCCTCGCCCTCATCCGCAACCTCTTCCAGGACCCCGCCCAGCGCGCCAAGGCCGTCACCGCATGGACCTCCGTCATGGCGAGCGGCATCTCCCTCGGGCCCGTCGTCAGCGGCGCCCTCGTCGAGCACTTCTGGTGGGGGTCCGTCTTCCTGATCAACCTCCCCGCCATGGCGCTCCTCCTCGTCCTCGGGCCCCTGCTGCTTCCCGAGTCCAAGGCGGCGGCCGCCGGCCGTGGGCCGTTCGACCTGGTGAGCGGCGGGATCTCGCTCGCCGCGCTGCTGCCCCTGATCTACGGGATCAAGGAGCTCGCCAAGGACGGCTGGGCGCCGCTGCCCGCTCTCGGGGTGACCGGTGGACTGCTGCTCTGCCTCGTCTTCGTCCGCCGCCAGGCCCGGCTCGCCCACCCCATGGTCGACCTCGCCCTGATCCGTACCCGGGCCTACGGCGGCTCCGTCCTCGTCAACCTGCTCGCCATGGTCGCCACCGTCGGCTTCGCCGTCTTCCTCACCCAGTACCTGCAGTCCGTCCTCGGCCAGAGCCCCTTCGAAGCCGCACTGTGGAGCCTCGTACCCGCCCTCGGCGTCCTCGTCGCCGCGCCCCTGGCCGCGATGCTCGCCCGGCGGGTCGATCGGGCGTACGTCATGGGCGGCGGGTTCCTCGTATCCGCCGGAGGCTTCGCCTGGCTCGCCGCGATCGACCGCACCACGCCCTTCTGGGCGGTCCTCGTGGCCGGCGCCGTCTACGCCGCCGGGCTCGTCTCCGCCATGACCCTCGCCAACGAACTCGCCCTCGGCGCCGCGCCGCCCGAGCGCGCCGGGTCGGCCGCCGCCGTCCTCGAATCGGGGCAGGAGCTGGGCGGGGCGCTCGGGATGGCGATCCTCGGGTCCATCGGGGCGGCCGTCTACACCGCGGCGATGCCGTCCTCGGCCCCCGCCGCCGCTCGGGAGACGTTGGGGGGTGCGCTGTCGGGGCCCGCGGGTGTTCTCGATGCCGCCCGTGGTGCCTTCGTCGAGGCCATGGGGGGTGCCGCCTTGGGGGCTGCCGTGTTGATGGTCCTCGCCGGCTTGTTGGCGGTCGGGTTGTTGCGGGGGCGTTCCTGAGTGCGTGGGGGACGTTCCGGGGGTCGCGTTCGGGACTGCATGATTTACGGCGCCCTCGGGTGCCGCATGGCCTCACGTCTCTCTGCGCCACAAATCACGCTTTACGTCCCGAACACGACCCCCTCCACGTCCCCCACTCCCGCCGGTGGACCGGTGCCGCAGTGGTTCTCGTCAGCCCACCAGACTGTCCCGCCATGCCTTGTGCAGGCCCGCGTAGTGGCCCTCGCCCGAGACCAGGGTCCTGGGCGTGCCGTCCTCGACGATCCTGCCCGACTCCATGACGATGACCCGGTCCGCCACCTCCACCGTCGACAGGCGGTGGGCGATGACCACCGCCGTACGGCCCGCCAGGACCGTGTCCATCGCCCGCTGCACCGCCCGCTCGCCCGGCACGTCCAGCGAGCTCGTCGCCTCGTCCAGGATGAGGACCGCCGGGTCCGCGAGAAGTGCCCTCGCGAACGCCACCAGTTGGCGCTGCCCGGCCGAGATCCGGCCGCCGCGCTTGCGCACGTCCGTGTCGTAGCCGTCCGGGAGGGCCGTGATGAACTCGTGGGCCCCGATGGCCTTCGCCGCCTGCTCGATCTCCTCGCGGGTCGCGTCCGGGCGGCCGATGGCGATGTTCTCCGCCACCGTCCCGGAGAAGAGGAACGCCTCCTGGGTCACCATCACCACGCCGCGGCGGAGCGTGGGGGTCGTCAGGTCCCTGAGGTCGACGCCGTCCAGGAGCACCCGGCCGTCCGTCGGGTCGTAGAAGCGGGCCAGGAGCTTGGCCAGCGTCGACTTCCCCGCTCCTGTCGCGCCCACCACTGCCACCGTCTGACCCGCCGGGATCCGCAGGTCGAACGTGGGCAGCACCTCGCCGCCCGTCCGGTAGGCGAAGCGGACCTTCTCGAAGACCACCTCGCGGCCCGGAGTGTGCGCGCGGTCCGGCAGCTCCTTCGGGGCCGTCGTCTCCGGGACCCCCGGCTCCTGCGCCAGCAGGCCCGCGATCTTGGTGAGGCTGGCCGCCGCCGACTCGTACGAGTTGAGGAACATGCCCAGGCGGTCGATCGGGTCGTACAGGCGCCGCATGTACAGCACCGCCGCCGCCAGGACACCCAGCTCCAGCGTGCCGCCCGCGACCCGATAGGCCCCCCACAGGACCATGCCCGCCACCGCCGTGTTCGCCACGAGCCGTGAACCGACCACGTAGCGGGCCATCTCCAGGAGCGCGTCGCCGTTGCTGCGCTCGTGGCGGTGGTTCAGTACCGAGAACTCGGCGTCGTTCTGCTGCTCACGGCGGAACGCCCTGACCGGGCGGATGCCGTTCATCGTCTCCGCGAACTTCACGATCACGCCCGCGATCGCCGTGGACCGCTCCGCGTAGACCGTGCCCGCGCGGCGGCGGTAGAGCCGCACCAGGAGGTACAGCGGGACGAAGGACACCACGGCCACCGCTCCGATGCCCAGGTCCAGCCAGAGGAGGATCACGGCGATGGAGACGAAGGAGAGGACCACCCCGATCAGCTCCTGGAGTCCCTCCGAGAGCAACTCGCGCAGCGACTCGACGTCCGTCGTGGAGCGGGAGATCAGCCGGCCCGAGGTGTAGCGCTCGTGGAAGTCCACGCTCAGGACCTGGGCGTGGCGGAAGATCCGGCCCCGGAGGTCGAGCAGCACGTCCTGGTTGACGCGGGCCGCCACCCGTACGAAGGCGTACTGGAGGAGGCCCGAGAGCGCGGCGCACAGGAGGTAGCCGAGCGCGACCGCCACCACCGGGCCGTGGTCGCCCGCGCGGAAGGCCGGGACGCCCCGGTCGATGGCGTACGCGACAAGCAGCGGGCCCGCCTGGACCGCCGCCTCCTTGAGGAGGAGGACGAGCGCGGCGGCCGTGACCCGCAGCCGGTGGGTGGCGAGGAGGGAACGCAGCAGCCCGCCCGTCGCGCCCTCGGGCGCCGGCAGGTCGTCGCGGTCGAAGGGGTCCGTGGGCGGTGCCTCGGGGAGCGAGGCCGGGGGATCGCTCTTCGTCGCGACGGTCGTGTCCGTCATCGGTGTTCGTTCCCCTCGTCTTCGCCGGACATCAGCCAGGCGTACTCCTCGCTGCTCCGCAGCAGTTCCTGATGGGTGCCCACGGCGGTGATGCGGCCGCGGGACAGCAGCGCGACCCGGTCGGCCAGCATCACCGTCGACGGGCGGTGCGCCACGACCAGTGCCGTCGTCTCGCGGAGCACCTCCCGCAGGGCCGCCTCCACCCGCGCCTCCGTGTGCACGTCGAGCGCCGAGAGCGGGTCGTCGAGGACCAGGAAGCGGGGCCTGCCGACCACGGCGCGCGCCAGCGCGAGCCGCTGCCGCTGACCGCCCGACAGGCTCAGTCCCTGCTCGCCCACCTGTGTCGCGGAGCCCTCCGGCAGCCGGTCCACGAAGCCGTCGGCCTGGGCCACGCCGAGGGCGCGCCGCAGCTCCGGCTCGCCTGCCCCGGCCTCGGCGCCCATCAGGACGTTCTCCCCGATGCTCGCCGAGAAGAGCGTCGGCTCCTCGAAGGCCATCGACACCAGGGTCCGCAGCCGCTCCCGCTCCATCAGAGCGATGTCCTCGCCGTCCAGCAGGATCCGCCCGCCGGTCGCCTCGTGCAGGCGCGGTACGAGCGCGGTGAGCGTCGTCTTCCCGGACCCGGTGCCGCCGACCAGGGCCAGGGTCTCGCCCGGGCGGATGTGGAGGTCGATGCCGTCCAGGACGGGCGGGGACCCCTCCGGGGCGTCCGGGTAGTGGAAGGAGACGTTCTCGAACCGCACCCCGCCCGAGCCGTCGGCCGGGGCCGAGGGCGCGGTCGTCTCCGGCTCCTCGTCGGCGTCCATCACCTCGAAGTACCGTTCCGTCGCGGTCGCCGCCTCCTGGCTCATCGCGAGCAGGAAGCCGATCGACTCGACCGGCCAGCGCAGCGCGAGTGCCGTCGACAGGAACGCGACGAGCGTGCCCGCCGACAGGTCCCCGTCCGCGACCTGCACCGTGCCGATGACCAGTGCCGCCCCGATGGCCAGCTCCGGTACGACCGTGATGACCGCCCAGATCATGGCGAGCAGCCGGGCCTTGACCAGCTCCGTGCCGCGCAGCTGTCCGGCGAGGTCGCGGAAGGCCCGCGCCTGGCTGCGGTTCCGGCCGAAGCCCTTGACGATCCGGATGCCGAGGACGCTCTCCTCGACGACCGTCGTCAGGTCGCCGACCTGGTCCTGGGCGCGCCGCGCCACGGCCCCGTACCGGCGCTCGAAGAGCGAGCACACGATCACCAGCGGCACCACGGGCGTCAGCAGCACAAGGCCGAGCGACCAGTCCTGGGCGAGCAGCAGCACATAACCGGCCAGGATCGTCACGCCGTTGACCAGCAGGAAGGTCAGCGGGAAGGCCAGGAACATCCGGACCAGCATGAGATCGGTCGTGCCGCGCGAGAGCAGCTGCCCCGACGCCCACCGGTCGTGGAAGGAGATCGGCAGCCGCTGGAGCCTGCGGTACAGATCGGACCGCATCCGCGCCTCGACCCCGGAGAGCGGCCGCGCCACCAGCCAGCGCCGGTACCCGAAGAGGACGGCCTCGGCGATGCCGAGCAGCAGGAGGTAGAGCGCCCCCAGCCACACACCGCCCGGGTCGCGGTCGGTGATGGGCCCGTCGACCATCCACTTCAGGACGAGCGGGATGACGAGCGACAGACAGGAGGCGACGATCGCGACGAACGCCGCGGTGAACAGCCGCACCCGCACGGGCCGGACGTACGGCCACAGCCGGAGCAGTGTCCGTATCGCCGAGCGGTCGGGGGCGGATTCTGGGGGCATGGGTTTCTCGGGCATCAGGTCCGACCATACGGTTCACCACTGACACGTCTCATCCGGTTTTCGGCCGCACCTCACACCCTCCGGAAGTCGTACCGCCATCAACCGATCGGTTGACGGTGATTCGAGCGCGATGGCCGATACCGGCGATCCGCCCGGATCGCGAGGCTTGGGCCATGACAGCGATCGAGGTGCGCGGACTGCACAAGACCTACGGCGACCGGAAGGTCGTCGACGGGGTCTCCTTCGACGTCGGCGAGGGCGAGATCTTCGGGATCCTCGGGCCCAACGGCGCCGGCAAGACCACCACCGTGGAGTGCGTCGGGGGACTGCGGACCCCCGACGAGGGGCGGGTGCGCGTCTGCGGGTACGACCCCGGCACACAGCGCGCCGACGTCACCCGGGTCCTCGGCGTCCAACTCCAGGACAGCGAACTCCAGCCGAAACTGACCGTCCGCGAGGCGCTCGACCTGTACGCCTCCTTCTACGAGCGGCCCGCCGACCGGCACGAGCTCGCGGAGCGGCTCGGACTGCTCCCGCAGCTGAGGACCCGGTTCGGGAAGCTCTCTGGTGGCCAGAAACAGCGGCTGTTCATCGCCCTCGCCCTGATCGGCAGGCCGAAGGTCGTCGTCCTCGACGAACTCACCACCGGGCTCGACCCGCGCGCCCGCCGCGAGGCCTGGGAGCTCGTCGAATCGATCAGGGACAGCGGGGTGACCGTCCTGCTCGTCACCCACTTCATGGAGGAGGCCCAGCGCCTCTGCGACCGGATCGCCGTCATCGACCGGGGCCGGGTCGCCGCACTCGACACCCCCGCCGGCCTCATCGGGCGGTCGTCGGCCGCCAAGGAGATCTCCTTCGCGTCGCGCACACCGCTCGACCCCGCGGAGCTGCGCGCGCTCCCCGGGGCCGCGGGGGTGGAGACGAAGGACGGCCGGACCGCCGTCCACGGCACCGACGAGACCGTCACCGCCTTCGTCTCCCTCCTGGCCCGCCGGGGCGTCACCGCCGCCGGGCTCCGCGTCGTCGACGCCACACTCGACGACGCCTTCCTCGACCTGACAGGAGCCGACCTCCGATGAGCGCCGCCACCGCCACCCGTACCGTCCTGCGCACCGAGGCCCGGCTCTTCGCCCGCGAACCCGGCTCCCTGTTCTGGGTGGTGATCTCCCCGACGGTCCTGCTCACGATCCTCGGTCTCATCCCCTCCTTCCGGGAGGTCTCGGAAGACCTCGGCGGACGCCGGGTCATCGACCTCTACGTCCCCGTCGCCGTCCTGTTCGCCCTGATCATGTCCGGCATCCAGGCCATGCCCCCGGTCCTCTCCGGCTACCGCGAACGCGGCATCCTGCGCCGGATGTCCACCACCCCCGTACGCCCCGGGACGCTGCTCACCGCTCAGCTCGCCCTGCACGCGGCCGGCGCGCTCGTCTCCGCGCTGCTCGTGATCTCCGTCGGCCGGCTCGCCTTCGGCGTCGCCCTGCCGGAGAACCTCCCCGGCTACGCCCTCGCCCTGCTCCTCGCCGTCGCGGGCGGGCTCGCGCTCGGCGCCGCCGTGTGCGCGGTCTCCCGCACGCAGAAGATCGCCACCGCCGTCGGTTCGGCCGTCTTCTTCCCCACCATGTTCACGGCGGGCGTCTGGGTGCCCGTCCAGGCCATGCCGGATACCCTGCAGCGGATCGTGCAGCTCACACCGTGCGGCGCCGCGTCCCAGGCACTCGACACGGCCATGTCCGGCGGCTGGCCCGGCTGGGCCCCGCTCGCCGTCATGGCCGCGTGGACGGTGGGCCTGACCGCCGCGGCGGCGCGCTGGTTCCGCTGGGAGTGAGTGAGAGGGGGCGGCGGGGTGGCCACCACCGTCGAGGAGCGCTGGCGCCAGTTCTTCAGATGGGGACCGTACGGACTGCTCGGCCTCGCCACGGCGATCGCCGCGGCGTCGGCGGACCTGTTCATGGACCGTACGGAGAAGGTGGCGGCCGGTGCCCTGGTGGCGGCGGCGCTCCTCCTCCACGTCGTGTGGGACCTCCGCTGCCGCCGGGTGGTCGCGACCATCGGGTGGGGGCCCGAGCAGCACGGCTCCGGACCGGTCCTCGTGCCGGCGGCGCCGGGGCCCGCCCTCGTCGTCCACTTCGTCCTCCGTACCGCCCTCGCCTTCGCGTTGACCTGGCTCAATCCCTTCTTCGCGATCTACGCCTGCGCCGGCTACTTCGACGCCACCCATCTGCTGCCCCGCCGTCTCGCCCATGCCGGGCTTCTCGTCACCGCCGTGACGATGGCCGGCTCCCAGTCAGGAGGGCTGCCGCCCGCCTCCCTCATGCAGTGGCTCGCCTTCGGCGGACTCTTCGCCCTGAACGCCTGCCTCGCCATGGGCTTCTCGCACCTCGCCACGAAGGACGCCGAGAAGGCCGCCGAACGCACCGCCACCATCGCCGAGCTCGGCCGCACCAACGCCCGCCTCGAACAGGCGCTCGCCGAGAACGCGGCCCTCCAGGCCCAGCTCCTCCTCCAGGCCAGGGAGGCCGGGGTCGCCGACGAGCGCCGCCGGCTCGCCGCCGAGATCCACGACACCATCGCCCAGGGCCTCACCGGCGTCATCGCCCAGCTCCAGGCCGCGAGCGCCACCCCCGACCGCGAGCGCGCCGACGCCCACCTCCGGCGGGCGGCCGGGCTCGCCCGGGAGAGCCTCGGCGAGGCCCGCCGCTCCGTCCGGAACCTCGGCCCGGCCGCCCTGGAGCACGACACCCTGCCCGAGGCCCTGCGCAAGACCGTCGCCGACTGGGCCGAACGCAGCGGCGTCGACACCCGGTTCACCGTCACCGGCACAGAGCTGCCCCTCCACGACGAGGTCGCCGCCACCCTCCTGCGGATCGCGCAGGAGGCCCTGTCCAACGCCGCCCGCCACTCCGGCGCCTCCCGGGCCGGCGTCACCCTGTCCTACATGGACGACGAGATCACCCTCGACGTACGGGACGACGGCCGCGGCTTCGACCCGCTCGCTCCGCCCGAACGCGCCGGTACGGGCCACGGGTTCGGCCTCGACGGCATGCGGGCCCGCGCCGAACGCCTCACCGGCACCGTCACCGTGGAGGCCGCCCCGGGCGAGGGCACGGCGATCTCCGCTCGCGTACCTTGGGGCGCGCCATGACTGACATCACCCTGCTGATCGTCGACGACCACCCCGTCGTACGGGACGGCCTGCGCGGCATGTTCGCCGCGGCCGGCTCCGGCTTCCGCGTCCTCGGCGAGGCCTCCGGCGGCGTCGAGGGCGTCGAGCTCGCCCTGCGCCTCGACCCGGACGTCGTCCTCATGGACCTGCGCATGCCCGGCGGCGGCGGTGTCGACGCCATCGCCGAGCTCACCCGCCGCGGCGCCCGCTCCCGGGTCCTCGTCCTCACCACGTACGACACGGACACCGACACCCTCCCGGCGATCGAGGCGGGCGCCACCGGCTACCTCCTCAAGGACGCCCCGCGCGAGGAGCTGTTCGCGGCCGTCCGGTCCGCCGCCGAGGGCCGCACGGTCCTCTCCCCGGCCGTCGCCACCCGCCTGGTCACCGCCGTCCGCACCCCCGCACCGGTCGCCGACACCACCCTCTCCGCCCGGGAGAGCGAGATCCTCGGCCTCGTCGCGAAGGGCACCGCCAACCGCGCCATCGCCGCCGAGCTCTTCATCAGCGAGGCCACCGTGAAGACCCATCTCACCCACATCTACGGCAAGCTGGGGGTCAAGGACCGGGCGGCCGCCGTCGCCGCCGGATACGACCGGGGCATCCTGGGCCGCACCTGACAGCCGCCCGCCCGCTCACTCCCTGACCCGCAGCAGCACCGTCGAGCGCGCCCCCACCGTGATCGTCCCGCCGCCCCGGTGCACCGTGCCCGGCGCCCGTGACTGGTCCTCCCGGGTGGTGTCGACGAGGAGCTCGTACGACTCCGCCCAGGGCGGACCCGGCAGCCGGAACTCCAGCGGCGTGTGGCCGGCGTGCAGGACGGCGAGGAAGCTGTCGTCGGTGATCTGCTCCCCGCGCTCGTCCCGGCCCGGGATGTCCCGGCCCGAGAGGTAGAGGCCGAGCGTCGCCGTCGGCGCGTACCAGTCCCGCTCCGTCATCTCGGCCCCGTCCGCGCCGAACCAGGCGAGGTCCCGCAGCCCGTCCGCGCCCTGTGCCCGCCCCGAGAAGAAGGCCCGGCGGCGCAGCACCGGGTGGCGGTGGCGCAGGGCGAGCAGCCGGCGGGTCAGGGCGAGGAGCTGGGCCCGCCCCGGGTCGTCCGGCAGCGACCAGTCGAGCCAGCCGATCTCGTTGTCCTGGCAGTACGCGTTGTTGTTGCCGCCCTGCGTGCGTCCCATCTCGTCGCCGGCGACGAGCATCGGCACCCCGGTCGACAGGAGGAGGGTGGTGAGGAGGTTGCGGAGCTGGCGCAGGCGCAGCGCCTGGATGCCGGGGTCGTCGGTCTCGCCCTCGGTCCCGCAGTTCCAGGAGCGGTTGTCGTGGGTGCCGTCCCGGTTCCCCTCGCCGTTGGCCTCGTTGTGCTTCCGCTCGTACGTGACGAGGTCCCGGAGGGTGAAGCCGTCGTGGGCGGTGACGAAGTTGACCGAGGCGTACGGCCGCCGGCCGCCCCAGGCATAGAGGTCGCTGGAGCCGGAGAGCCGGTAGCCGAGGTCCCGCACATCGGGCAGCGCGCCCCGCCAGAAGTCCCGTACGGCGTCCCTGTAGCGGTCGTTCCACTCCGTCCACAGGGGCGGGAAGGCGCCCACCTGGTAGCCGCCGTTGCCCACGTCCCAGGGCTCGGCGATGAGTTTGACCCGGCGGAGCACCGGGTCCTGGGCGATGACCGCGAGGAAGGGGGAGAGCATGTCGACGTCGTGCATCGAGCGGGCCAGGGCGGCCGCCAGGTCGAAGCGGAAGCCGTCCACACCCATCTCCGTCACCCAGTAGCGGAGGCTGTCGGTGATGAGGCGCAGCACCTGCGGCTGCACCACGTGCAGCGTGTTGCCGCAGCCCGTGTAGTCGGCGTACCGGCGGGCGTCGGACTGGAGGCGGTAGTAGCCGCGGTTGTCGATGCCCTTGAGGGAGAGGGTGGGGCCCAGCTCGCCCGCCTCCGCCGTGTGGTTGTAGACGACGTCGAGGATGACCTCGATGCCGGCCGCGTGCAGCGCCCGCACCATCCGTTTGAACTCGCCGACCTGCTGCCCGGTCGTCCCCGAGGACGAGTAGGCCGCGTGCGGGGCGAAGTAGCCGAGGGAGTTGTACCCCCAGTAGTTGCTCAGCCCGCGCCGCAGCAGATGGTCCTCGTGCGCGAACTGGTGGACGGGCAGGAGCTCGACGGCCGTCACACCGAGCCGTACGAGGTGCTCGATCGCCGCCGGGTGGGCGAGCCCCGCGTACGTGCCGCGGAGCCGCTCCGGGATGCCCGGGTGGCGCTGGGTGAATCCCTTCACGTGCAGCTCGTAGATGACCGAGTCCTGCCAGGGGGTCTTCGGCCTGCGGTCGTCCGACCAGTCGTCGTCGTCCTGGACGACGACCCCCTTGGGGACGTACGGGGCGGAGTCCCGGTCGTCGCGGACGGTGTCGGCGACGTGCTGCTGCGGCCAGTCCCGCACGTGCCCGTACACCTCGGGCGGCAGCGAGAAGTCGCCCTCGACCGCACGCGCGTACGGGTCGAGGAGCAGCTTCGCCGGATTCCAGCGGGCACCCGTCCACGGGTCCCAGCGGCCGTGCACCCGGTAGCCGTACCGCTGCCCGGCACCGATCCCGGGCACGAAACCGTGCCAGATCTCATGGGTCAGCTCGGTCAGCGGAAGCCGCCGCTCCGTGCCGTCCGCGTCGAAGAGGCACAGCTCCACGGCCTCCGCACCCCCCGCCCACAGGGCGAAGTTGGTGCCCGTCACCCCGCCCGGCCCGACCCGGCACCGGGCGCCGAGCGGCGTCGGCGCCCCCGGCCAGACGGGCGGTCGGGCCCGCTCCAGGGCATGTTCCTGTACCGCCTCCTGCTCGGCTGCGCTCGACACCGTCCCGGCCTCCCGCGGCTCGTGGGGCTCGTGGGGCCCGCACCCGGGGGAGCGGCGGCGTCCCGGCCGCCGCTCCCGCGCGTAGTTCTTTCCCGTCGTCCCCCCTGTTCTGCCCGCACGGCCGTGCTCCCAACATGGCCCGCACGCACGTTTCCCCTGGAGGGGGGCTGTCGTTGGGCCGAGCGTGAATCGTGTATGGAAGCGGGCGAGGTACGCCCTCGCGGTGGCGGGACTGATGGCGGGCCTCGCGGGCTGCACAGGAACGGACGGTGAGGGGGGCGTCGACATCTCCCTGCCGGGCAAGGCGCGGGCCCCCGGGGACGTCATCCGGGTGAGTCCGGAGGACGGCAGCCGGGGGGTGCCGGCCGAGGGCCCCGTCGAGGTACGGGTGGACAGCGGGCGGCTCGAACGGGTGACGGTCGTCCAGGTCGAGGACGCCCAGCGGACCCGGGTGCCCGGCGAGATCTCGGCGGACGGGCTGCGCTGGCGGCCCCGGGCCGACGCCCGGCTCGCGCTGGCCGCCAAGTACAGCGTGGACGCCGTCGCGCTCGATGCCCACGGCCGCCGCTCGGCCCGGCACACCACCTTCACCACCGTGGTGCCGGAGAGCCGGTTCATCGGCTACTTCAAGCCGGAGAACCGTTCCACTGTCGGCACCGGCATGATCGTCTCCTTCTCCTTCAACCGGCCGATCGAGAACCGCGACGACGTCGAGCGCGCCGTGCGCATCACCTCGGACCCGCCGGTCGAGGTCGTCGGCCACTGGTTCGGCAAGGAGCGGCTCGACTTCCGCCCCGCCGCGTACTGGCAGCCGGGCACGAAGGTGACCGTGGAGCTCGCGCTCCGCGACGTCGAGGGCGCACCCGGCGTGTACGGCATCCAGCGCAAGAAGGTCGGCTTCACGGTCGGCCGCTCCCAGGTCTCCGTCGTCGACGCCGCCGCGCACACGATGGAGGTCCGCAGGGACGGCGAGGTCCTCGCCACGGTGCCGATCACCGCGGGCGCGCCGAAGACCACCACGTACAACGGCAAGATGGTGGTCACGGAGCTGTACGACGTGACGCGGATGGACGGGCGGACGGTCGGCTTCGGCGGCGAGTACGACATCAAGGACGTCCCGCACGCGATGCGGCTCACCGAGTCGGGGACCTTCCTGCACGGCAACTACTGGGCCTCGCCCGGCACCTTCGGCTCGGCCAACGTCAGCCACGGCTGTGTGGGACTGCGGGACGAGAAGGGCGGGAGCGCGGACTCCCCGGCGGGGTGGTTCTTCGACCGGACGCTCATCGGCGACGTGGTCGAGGTGGTCAACTCCAAGGACCGGAAGGTCGCTCCCGACAACGGACTCGGCGGCTGGAACATGGACTGGGTCCACTGGAAGGCCGGTTCGGCGCTGAGGTGAGCCCGGCGTGCCGTCGGGGCTTCCCCCTCGTCTCCCCCCGCCCCTTTCGTCACCAGGCCGTCTTTCCGTCGCCTTAGCACGCCGATCGGGACGGAACGGTGACATTCGCGAGGATCTTTCGTGTCCTGCGGTGTGATTATCTAGCGCCGTGTGCGCGAGCGGATGCGCACGGGGGTGGGGCCGTGGCAGTGCCAGGCCGTGCGAGGGGAGACGACCACAGTGAACGGGCAGCCGATATCGGGGGCATCGGTAGGAGCGACGGGCCGGCGCGGCCGACGACGCGGGGGCGTCCGTCTGCAGGCGCTGGCCGCGGGGGCTCTGCTCCTCGTGCTCACCGCCTGCGGCGGCGGCGAGACCGGCGGCGCCAAGGGGGGCCAGGACCCGGCGTCGCAGGGGAGCGGCAAGGCGGAGAACGCGGCCTCCCAGGCGGTCGTGACGATCCTTCCGAAGGACGGCGCCGACTCGGTCGCCACCAGCGGGGCCCTCAAGGTCACCGCCGAGCAGGGCAAGCTGGCCACGGTCACGGTCGCCGACTCCAAGGGCACCCCGATCGAGGGCAAGATCGCGGCCGACGGTGCCAGCTGGGCGCCCACCGCCCACCTGTCCGCGGGGACCCAGTACAAGGTCCACGCCGTCGCGAAGGACGCCGAGGGCCGCGAGTCGGCGAAGGACACCACCTTCACCACCCTGGTCCCGAAGAACACCTTCATCGGCCACTACACGCCGGAGGACGGTTCGACCGTCGGCGTCGGCATGCCGGTCTCCATCAACTTCACCCGGGGCATCACCGACCCGGACGCCGTGGAGAAGGCCATCAAGGTGACGGCCCAGCCGGCCGTCGAGATCGAGGGTCACTGGTTCGGCAACGACCGCCTCGACTTCCGCCCGGAGGAGTACTGGGCCGCGGGCACCAAGGTCACCGTCGACCTCAACCTGGACGGCGTCGAGGGCCGGCCGGGCGTCTACGGCAAGCAGAAGAAGACGATCACCTTCACCATCGGCCGCCGTCAGGTCTCCACCGTCGACGCGAGCGCCAAGACGATGAAGATCGAGCGGGACGGCTCGATCATCAAGACGCTGCCGATCACCGCGGGTGCCCCGTCGACGACCACGTACAACGGTCAGATGGTCATCAGCGAGAAGTACAAGGTGACCCGCATGAACGGGGCCACGGTCGGCTTCGGCGGCGAGTACGACATCAAGGACGTCCCGCACGCGATGCGGCTCTCCACCTCGGGCACCTTCGTACACGGCAACTACTGGGCGCCGAAGAGCACCTTCGGCTCCTCCAACGTCAGCCACGGCTGCGTCGGCCTGTCGGACACGCGCGGCGCGGGCGACAGCTCGACCCCGGCCGCCTGGTTCTACGACCGCTCGATCATCGGTGACGTGATCGTCGTCAAGAACTCCAAGGACAAGCAGATCCAGCCGGAGAACGGCCTGAACGGCTGGAACATGCCGTGGTCGGAGTGGACCAAGTAAGTCGTTCGTGAGATTCGTGAGAGGGGCCCGGCGCTGTGAGCAACAGCACCGGGCCCCTCTCCGTTAACGCCGACTAACCTTCCCTCATGACTGTGAACCTCGAAGTCGCCGACGGCGTCGGCACGATCCGCCTCGACCGCCCTCCGATGAACGCCCTCGACATCGCCACCCAGGACCGGCTGCGCGACCTGGCCCAGGAGGCGACCGACCGCGACGACGTGCGGGCCGTGATCATCTACGGCGGGGAGAAGGTGTTCGCGGCCGGCGCGGACATCAAGGAGATGCAGGTCATGGACCACGTGGCCATGGTCAAGCGCTCGCGCGCCCTCCAGGACGCCTTCACGGCGATCGCCCGCATCCCGAAGCCCGTCGTCGCCGCCGTCACCGGCTACGCCCTCGGGGGCGGCTGCGAGCTCGCGCTCTGCGCCGACTACCGGATCGCCGCCGACAACGCGAAGCTGGGCCAGCCGGAGATCCTGCTCGGGCTCATCCCCGGCGCGGGCGGCACCCAGCGGCTCTCCCGGCTGATCGGCCCCTCCCGCGCCAAGGACCTCATCTTCACCGGCCGCATGGTGAAGGCGGACGAGGCCCTCACGCTCGGCCTGGTCGACCGGGTCGTCCCGGCCGCCGAGGTGTACGAGCAGGCACACGCCTGGGCCGCGAAGCTGGCCCAGGGCCCGGCGGTCGCCCTGCGGGCCGCGAAGGAGGCCGTGGACCAGGGTCTGGAGGCCGACATCGACACCGGTCTCGCGATCGAACGCACCTGGTTCGCGGGCCTGTTCGCGACCGCGGACCGTGAGAACGGGATGCGCAGCTTCGTCGAGGAGGGCCCGGGCAAGGCGAAGTTCGCCTAGAGCCTGTCCGGGGGCGCCCTTGAGCCGTTCTCCGAGGGGGCCGATTCCGCCGGAACGGCCCCCGCGGACGGCTCCGTACGGCCATGATGGGGGGCATGGCGGGCCTGGAGGGTACGGAACAACCGTGGCAGCGCGGCAGCGCCGCCGCCGCACGGTGGTCACCGGCCGTGGAAGACGAACAGGCCGCCGACGTACTGGAGTTGTACGGGAACCCGGCCGAGGGGGACGTGCGGCTGCCGTCCCGTCCCGAGTCCGCCTGGGTGGCCCGCCGGCTCACCCAGGGTGTGGTCCTGCGCCAGTGGGGCCTCGGCCCGCAGATCGCCGAGCACGCGGTGCTGCTCGTCTCGGAACTCGTCGGCAACGCCGTCCGGCACACCGGCGCCCGGTCCTTCGCACTGCGGATGCACCGGCGGCGCGGCTGGATCCGGATCGAGGTCCGCGACCCCTCGCGCGGGCTGCCGTGTCTGATGCCCGTGGGCGAGCTCGACACGAGCGGCCGGGGGCTCTTCCTCGTCGACAAGCTCTCCGACCGCTGGGGCGTGGACCTCGCGCCGCGCGGCAAGACGACCTGGTTCGAGATGCGCGTCGCCGACCGCGCCTGACCGCACCCGCCGGCCCGGCCGCGTGCGTCCGGCAGCTCCGCCCCCGGACGCACGAAAGCCCCCGTCCGCCGTGGTGGGGCGCCTGGGGGCTCTCGTCTGCTGCGCCGCGGACGGGGGGGTGTATCCGCGGTGCTATGTCGACCTTGCCCGGGTCAATGGGGGTCGTGTCTCCGACTATGACAGACAGGTGGCCTCGTAGCCAAAAGTCCCTACCGGGACGAAATCGGTCAAATAGGGATTGATTCTCTATGAATCATTGGTGACCTGCGGCACTCGCCTTGCAAACATTGAATGGCTATGCGGTTCATCGATTGTTTCCCCGGCTCGTCCGCATGCTGGACGCCTGGGAGCGGCCCGCAAACGTCCTGAATTGGCCTAATCATCACGATTCGGTCGACATCCTTCTTTACTGGTCGCGTGAAGCCGACCGACCGCCGCGGCGCCCTCCGGGTGGGAGCGGCCGCCGCCCTCGCGGGAGCCCTCGCCACCGGCTGCGGCACGGAGCCCCGCCCCGCCGCCCGCCGCCCCGGAGCCGCCCCGGGCACGGCGCCCGCCGCCGCCCCGGCCGTCGCCCCCGCCCCGCGCCGCTTCCCCGGCCGGCCCGCCGAGATCGCCCACGGGCCCCGCGACCGGCCCCGCGTCGCCCTCACCTTCCACGGCCAGGGCGACCCCGCCCTCGCCCGCACCCTCCTCGGCCAGGCGGAGAAGGCCGGCGCCCGCGTCACCGTCCTCGCCGTCGGCAGCTGGCTCGACGAACACCCCGGCATGGCCCGCCGCGTCCTCGACGGCGGCCACGACCTCGGCAACCACACCCAGCACCACACCGACATCAACACCATGACCGAGGCGGAGGCCCACGCCGAGATCGAGGCCTGCGCCACCCGGCTGCGCCGCCTCACCGGCTCCGTCGGCACCTGGTTCCGCCCCTCCAGGACCCAGCACGCCTCCCCGGCCGTCCTGCGCGCCGCCCACCGCGCCGGATACCCGCACACCCTCTCGTACGACGTCGACTCCCTCGACCACACCTCGCCCGGTGCCACCGCGATCCTCCGCAACGTCACCGGCCCCCTCCGGCCCGGCTCGGTCGTCAGCCTGCACTTCGGCTATCCGGACACCGCCGCCGCGCTGCCCCTCCTCCTCGCCGACCTCGACCGCCGCGGACTGCGCGCGGTCACCACCACGGAGCTGCTGACCTGATGGCACACCTCACCGCCCGCAGCGGAGCCCTCCTCGCCACGGCCCTGCTCGTCACCCTCGCGGGCTGCGGCGGCGCCGACCGGGCCGAGAACGGCGCCACCGGGGTCAAGAAGGCCGCCGCCCCCGCCGTGCGCAAGCCCGCCGCGGCCCCCGCCGGACTCCCCGGCATGCCGCCGCTCCTCGACCCCAACGACGTCTACGCCGCCGACCGGCCGAACAAGCTCTCCCCGGTCGTCAGGAACTTCCCCTCCCGGGTCTACGTCCCCAACACCAACTCCAACACCGTCTCCGTCATCGACCCCACCACCTACCAGGTCGTCGAGACGATCCCCGTCGGCGTCCAGCCCCAGCACGTCGTGCCCTCCTGGGACATGAAGACCCTCTGGGTCAACAACAACCGGGGCCACACCCTCACCCCCATCGACCCCGCCACCGGCATCGCGGGCAAGCCGGTCGAGGTCCACGACCCGTACAACCTCTACTTCACGCCCAACGGCAAGTACGCGATCGTCATGGCCTCCCTCGACCGCGAACTCGTCTTCCGCGACCCGCACACCATGGAGCGGAAGAAGACCGTCCCGGTGAGCTGCTACGGCGTCAACCACGCCGACTTCTCCGCCGACGGTCGCTACTTCGTCGTCTCCTGCGAGTTCTCCGGCGAACTCCTCAAGGTCGACACGGAGAAGATGGAGGTGATCGGCCAGCAGAAACTGCCCTTCGCGGGCGCCATGCCGCAGGACGTGAAGATCTCCCCGGACGGCAAGACCTTCTACATCGCCGACATGATGGCCCACGGCATGTGGGTCCTGGACGGCGAGAAGTTCACCACCCCGACCCTGATGCCCACCGGCAAGGGCGCCCACGGCCTCTACGTCAGCCGGGACTCCCGCGAGATGTACGTCCCCAACCGCGGCGAGGGCTCGATCTCCGTCTTCGACTTCGCGAAGAACAAGCTCACCAAGAAGTGGTGGCTCCCGGACGGCGGCTCACCCGACATGGGCGGCGTCTCCGCCGACGGCAAGGTCCTGTGGCTCTCCGGGCGTTACGACTCCGAGGTGTACGCCATCGACACGACCAGCGGCGAACAGCTCGCCCGCATCCCCGTCGGCGGCGGCCCCCACGGCCTCGCCGTCTACCCCCAGCCCGGCCGCTACTCCCTCGGCCACACCGGCGTCTTCCGGTAGGCCGAGCTCCAGCGGGGGAGGGCCCGGCAGGGCGTCGGCCATCGTCAGCAGGTCGATCGTTTCACCACCGTCGTGGCGCCGTCCGGGGGCGGGAACTCCCCCCGTGCCGCCCCCGCCAGGATCCGTGCCACTTCGCTGCTCATACCGCCATCATCCGGCAGGAGCGGGCCCGCTAATCTGACCCCCGTCAGAGAAGCACCAAGAAGGGGCGGAAGCAGTGGCGGACATCGAGTCGGCACGCACGGCATTCAACCAGTTCGACGCGGACGGCGACGGCTTCATCACCGCCGCGGAGTACAAGAGCCTCATGGCCCGCCACGGCGACTTCAACGTCACCGAGGCGGTCGCCGAGGTCCTCATCAAGCAGCGCGACGCCAACGGCGACGGCGTCCTGTCCTGGGACGAGTTCTGGGCGCACTACAACAAGGCCTGATCCGCGCGCCCGGGCAGGCGGCGCCGGCCTGAGCTGCCGCCCGCCCGGGGCTCGGTCACCGGGTCAGGCCCTAACCCCGCAGGGCGACGTGGAACGACGAGCCCCACAGCACGAGCGCCGCGCCCAGGCCCACCACCGCGCGGACCGTCTCCGCGCTGCCTCCGGCCGCGAGGACGCCGAGGCCCACCAGCGAGACCGCCGTCAGGAGGCCGGCCGTCCACGTGTACTGCGGCTGGTCGAAGAGGCGCGCCAGCGGGAAGAAGTGCAGACCGACGACGAGGCAGATCCCGACCGGGATGAACTCCGCGTGGCCCGAGGCGTTCGACGCGGCGATCACCGCGAAGATCGCCAGCAGCTCGGCACCGTTGACCAGGCCGACCCCGCGGTTCCACTTCTCCGGCAGCCGCACCAGCCGGTTCACCGGCCCCCGGGTCCCCCGGAAGGCCACCACGACCGCACCCGCCGCCACGACCACCCCGAGGACACCGACGGCGACCGACACCGGGCCTGCCGCGATCCCCGAACCCCCCGCGAGGGCCCAGACGAGACCGAAGACGGCAAGGACGATCGCGCCGCGGCGGCGCAGCCCGCGCGTGAGGGCGAGGCACTCCGCGTCGGTGGTCTCTGTCTGCGTGGTCATGACGCGGACACTACAGGCCTCGGACGGTGAGTGATCGGTCTTTCGCCCGTCGGGGACAAGGCCGCTGCCGGAGGGGTGGTGACCGGCGGGCGGAGGCGGCCACCGCGTCGATCCGGTTGCACGCCCATGCCCGCTGTAGAAGACGAATCCCCCGACCGGTCGCGCACCGGTCGGGGGATTCGTTCTCGGCCTGGGGCCTCAGCACTCGATGATGTTCACCGCGAGACCGCCGCGGGCGGTCTCCTTGTACTTGACGCTCATGTCCGCGCCCGTCTCCTTCATGGTCTTGATGACCTTGTCGAGGGAGACCAGGTGGCTGCCGTCGCCGCGCATCGCCATCTTCGCGGCCGTGACCGCCTTGACCGCCGCCATGCCGTTCCGCTCGATGCACGGGATCTGCACGAGGCCGCCGACCGGGTCGCAGGTCAGGCCCAGGTTGTGCTCCATGCCGATCTCGGCCGCGTTCTCCACCTGCTCCGGGGTGCCGCCGAGGACCTCGGCGAGCGCGCCCGCCGCCATCGAGCAGGCCGAGCCGACCTCGCCCTGGCAGCCGACCTCGGCGCCGGAGATGGAGGCGTTCTCCTTGAAGAGCATGCCGACCGCGCCGGCCGCGAGCATGAAGCGGACGATGCCGTCCTCGTCGGCGCCGGGCACGAAGTTCGTGTAGTAGTGCAGGACCGCCGGGATGATGCCGGCCGCGCCGTTCGTCGGGGCGGTGACCACCCGGCCGCCCGCCGCGTTCTCCTCGTTCACGGCCATCGCGTAGAGGGTGATCCACTCCATCGCAAGCGCCGCCGGGTCGCCCTCGGAGCGCAGCTTGCGGGCCGTGTTCGCGGCGCGGCGGCGCACCTTCAGGCCGCCCGGCAGGATGCCCTCGCGGGTCATGCCGCGCGAGACGCAGGCCTGCATGACCCGCCAGATCTCCAGGAGCCCGGCGCGGATCTCGTCCTCGGTGCGCCAGGCCTTCTCGTTCTCCAGCATCATCGAGGAGATCGAGAGACCGGTCTCCTTGGCGAGGCGCAGCAGCTCGTCGCCCGTGCGGAAGGGGTACTTCAGGACGGTGTCGTCCGGGACGATCGGGTTCTCGCCCGCGACCGCGTCCTCGTCCACGACGAAGCCGCCGCCGACCGAGTAGTAGGTCTTCTCCAGGACGAGCGCGCCCTCGGCGTCGTACGCGAAGATCGTCATGCCGTTGGCGTGGTACGGGAGCGCCTTGCGGCGGTGCAGGATCAGGTCGGCGTCGAAGTCGAAGGGGATCTCGTGCGCGCCGAGGAGGTTGATCCGGCCGCTCGACTTGATCCGCTCGACCTCGTCGTCCGCGGTCTCCACGTTCACCGTGCGGGGCGAGCTGCCCTCCAGGCCGAGGAGCACCGCCTTGGGGGTGCCGTGGCCGTGGCCGGTCGCGCCCAGGGAGCCGTACAGCTCCGCCCGTATGGCCGCCGTGTGGGCGAGCAGGCCCTCGTTCTTGAGGCGGCGGGCGAACATCCGGGCCGCGCGCATCGGGCCCACCGTGTGGGAGCTGGACGGGCCGATGCCGATCGAGAACAGGTCGAAGACCGAGATGGCCACGGGGGACTCCTTGTGGGGGGCTAGACGCCGTTGTCTGCCGGGGTGGTGCAGAAACGTTGATCATGGGGCGGGGCACCGCGCTCACTGTCCAGTGTGCGCGGTGCCCCAGAGGTTCCGTACGAACGCAATCGGAACTAAAGCGTACGAAGAGCGTACGAAATTACTTCAGGCCGGGGTACAGCGGGTGCTTGTCGGCCAGCGCGGTCACCCGGGCCTTGAGGGCCTCGGCCTTCTCGCCGTCGAAGCCGGGCTTCAGGGTCTCCGCGATGATGTCGGCGACCTCGGTGAAGTCCTCGGTGTCGAAACCGCGGGTCGCCAGCGCCGGCGTGCCGATGCGCAGACCCGAGGTGACCATCGGCGGGCGCGGGTCGTTCGGAACGGCGTTCCGGTTGACCGTGATGCCGACCTCGTGGAGACGGTCCTCGGCCTGCTGGCCGTCGAGCTCCGAGTTGCGCAGGTCGACGAGGACCAGGTGCACGTCCGTGCCGCCGGACAGGACCGAGACACCGTGCGCGGTGACGTCGTCCTGGACCAGGCGCTCGGCGAGGAGGCGGGCGCCGTCCAGGGTGCGCTGCTGGCGCTCCTTGAAGTCCTCCGAGGCCGCGACCTTGAAGGAGACGGCCTTGGCCGCGATCACGTGCTCCAGCGGGCCGCCCTGGAAACCGGGGAAGACCGAGGAGTTCAGCTTCTTCGCGAACTCCTTCTTCGCGAGGATGATGCCGCCGCGGGGGCCGCCGAGCGTCTTGTGCGTGGTGGAGGTCACCACGTCCGCGTACTCGACCGGGTTCGGGTGCAGACCGGCCGCGACCAGACCCGCGAAGTGGGCCATGTCGACCCACAGCTTGGCCTCGACCTCGTCGGCGATCCGGCGGAACTCCGCGAAGTCCAGCTGACGCGGGTAGGCGGACCAGCCCGCGATGATGACCTTCGGGCGGTGCTCCTTGGCGAGGCGCTCGACCTCGGCCATGTCGACCAGACCGGCCTCGTCCACGTGGTACGCGACGACGTTGAACTGCTTGCCGGAGAAGTTCAGGCGCATGCCGTGGGTGAGGTGGCCGCCGTGCGCCAGGTCCAGACCCAGGATCGTGTCGCCCGGCTGGGCGATCGCGAAGAGGGCGGCCTGGTTCGCGGAGGCGCCGGAGTGCGGCTGGACGTTGGCGTACTCGGCGCCGAACAGGTCCTTGACCCGGTCGATCGCGATCTGCTCGGCCACGTCGACGTGCTCGCAGCCGCCGTAGTAGCGGCGGCCCGGGTAGCCCTCGGCGTACTTGTTGGTGAGGACGGAGCCCTGGGCCTCCATGACCGCGACCGGAGCGAAGTTCTCCGAGGCGATCATCTCGAGGGTGGACTGCTGGCGAAGGAGCTCGGCGTCGACGGCGGCGGCGACGTCGGGGTCCAGCTCGTGGAGGGGAGTGTTCAGAAGCGACATGAATCGATCCCTAGGGGTCTCGGGCCCGGTCTCAGCCGGCGGAGAACGCGGTGTACTCGTCGGCGGAGAGCAGCTCGTCCGGCTCGCCCGCGACACGTACCTTGAACAGCCAGCCACCCTCGAACGGAGCCGTGTTCACCAGCGACGGGTCGTCCACCACGTCCTGGTTGGCGGCGACGACCTCACCCGAGACGGGGGAGTACAGGTCGCTCACGGACTTCGTCGACTCCAGCTCGCCACAGGTCTCGCCCGCGGTGACGGTCGAGCCGACCTCGGGGAGCTGGGCGTAGACGACGTCACCGAGCGCGTTGGCCGCGAACTCGGTGATGCCGACCGTCGCGACGCCGTCCTCGGCGGCCGACAGCCACTCGTGCTCCTTGGTGTAGCGCAGCTGCTGGGGGTTGCTCATGACCTGATTCTCCTGGATCGGGGGAGTACTGATGAACGTGGGTCTCGCGGGGTGAGACCCGGGGTGAGACGACTGCGTCACTTCTGGCGCTTGTAGAACGGCAGCGCCACGACCTCGTAGGGCTCGTGGGTGCCGCGGATGTCCACACCTACACCCTCGGTGCCCGGAGCGGCGTGCGCCGCGTCCACGTAGGCGATCGCGATCGGCTTGCCGAGCGTCGGGGACGGGGCGCCGGAGGTCACCTCGCCGATCACCACGCCGTCCTTGACGACCGAGAAACCGGCGCGCGGGACCCGGCGGCCCTCGGCGACCAGGCCGACGAGCTTGCGCGGCGGGGCGGTCTCGGCGCGCTCGGCGGCCTTCTCGAGCGCCTCGCGGCCGACGAAGCGGCCGTCGTTGGTCGTCTTCTCGAACTTGACGACCCGGCCGAGACCGGCGTCGAAGGGGGTGAGGGCGGTCGTCAGCTCGTGGCCGTACAGCGGCATGCCCGCCTCCAGGCGGAGCGTGTCGCGGCAGGACAGGCCGCAGGGGATGAGGCCGACCGGGGCACCCGCCTCGGTCAGCGCCTTCCAGACGCCCTCGGCGTGCTCGGGCTTCAGGAAGAGCTCGAAGCCGTCCTCGCCCGTGTAGCCGGTACGGGCGATGAGGGCCGGCACGCCCGCGACGGTGCCGGGGAGGCCGGCGTAGTACTTCAGGCCGTCCAGGTCGGCGTCGGTGAGCGACTTCAGGATGCCGGGGGACTCCGGGCCCTGGACCGCGATCAGCGCGTACGCGTCACGGTCGTCGCGGACCTCGGCGTCGAAGCCGGCCGCGCGCTCGGTCAGCGCGTCGAGGACGATCTGCGCGTTGGAGGCGTTGGCGACGACCATGTACTCCGTCTCGCCGAGGCGGTAGACGATCAGGTCGTCGAGGATGCCGCCGTCCTCCTGGCAGATCATCGTGTAGCGGGCGCGGCCCACGCCCACCGTGGAGATGTTGCCGACGAGGGCGTGGTCGAGGAGCTCCACGGCCTGCGGACCCGTGACGGTGATCTCACCCATGTGGGAGAGGTCGAAGAGGCCCGCCTTGGTCCGGACGGCGACGTGCTCGTCCCGCTCGCTGGCGTAGCGCAGCGGCATGTCCCAGCCCGCGAAGTCGGTCATGGTCGCGCCCAGCGAACGATGCAGCGCATCGAGGGCGGTCAGACGGGGGGCAGTGCTCATGGGGTGGCTCCCGGATCCCAAGGGCGGTTCGGTGACGAAACACATGACGGGCGAGGACGTCCTCCCCATCTGTCATGGAACCTGAGAGGTTCACCGAGAGCATCTCGTCAACGAGAGATCGGCTTGCACCTTGGGTGGGGACACGGCAGGGTGTCCCGCTTTTCAGATCTGCCTCATCCACGCGGTACGGGGCCTGAGAGATTCAAGGGAGGGTCTTGCTCCTTCGGCGTCCGGACGCCTGAGGCGGTCCGGAACTCTCCCGCGCGGATTCGAGCGGCCGGTATGAGGTTGTGTGGCGACTGTGCGCGCCTGGCGCGCACATCATTGCACGCGACCTCCGCGCGGCACATCACTTGTATCTCATTACCGCTTCTTTACACTTTGTGGGCAAGGGTCTCCCGAGGCCCGGCAGGGGGAGCAACGATGAGGATCCAGCACACCGGCGCATACGCGACGGGTACCGGCATACCGCCCCAGCGCGCCCGGGCCCGCACCAAGGCGCGCGCCGGGACCCGACGCCGTGGCCGGATCCTGAGGGACCTGCGCGAGCGCGGCGGCCGGGGGCCCCGGGACCTCACCTTCGCGGCCGGCGACCTCGTCGTCGTGTCCGGGCTGCCCGGCAGCGGCAAGTCCACCCTCATGAAGCGCGCCGCCGACGGCCGGGGCATCGACTCCCAGGACGCCCGCGAGCGCTGGGAGGCCCGCATGCCGCGCCTCCTGCCGTACGCGGTCTACCGCCCCCTGGTCCGGATCGCGCACTACGCCGGGCTGCGCAGCGCCCTGCGCTCCGGCGCGAGCGTGATCGTGCACGACTGCGGCACCCAGTCCTGGGTGCGCGGCTGGCTCGCCCGCGAGGCGAGACGCCGCGGCGCGGCCCTGCACCTGGTCCTGCTCGACGTCACCCCGGACACCGCGCGGGACGGCCAGCGCGCCCGGGGCCGCGGAGTTTCCGCGTACGCCTTCGCCCGGCACCGGCGGGCCGTCGGACGGATGCTGAAGGCCGCCGAGTCCGGCGGCCTGCCGCACGGCTGCGCCTCGGCGACCCTGCTCGACCGGGACTCCGCGGACGCCCTCCGGAAGATCGGTTTCCGCGACGCGGCCTGAGGCGCCGTGCGCACGGGACGGGCCCCGTGCGCACGTGACGGGGCCCGTGCGCGCGTGACGGGGCCGCTCGGTGTGGGCCGCCCCTCACTCGTACCCCCTGCTTTTGGCCACAGCGGCGTCAGGGCGGCGTTAGGGTGCTGCGGGGCGGCGCGGGAGGGCGCGCACCCGCGAGACAGGGGAAGAGGGACCGTGGACGTGACGTGGCCGGGCAATGAGCTCGAAGAGGTGCTGGCCGCCTCGCTCGGCAACCCCGCCGCAGGGGGCCGACTGGTCGAGGTGCTGGGACGCAGCCCGGTCTGGGTGCCCCTGCCCAACGGCGGCAGTGCCGAGAGCGCCGACCTGGACCTCGCCACCATGGAGATCGACGGCGCGGCCTTCGTCCCCGTCTTCAGCTCCGAGCAGCAGTTCCTCGCCTGTGTCGGCACCCACATGTCCTACACCGTCGCCCCCGCCCGCGACTTCGCCCGCGGCCTGCCCCCGCAGCTCGGCATCGCCGTGAACCCCGGTGGCACCGTCGGCGTCCCGCTGCCCCCGCCCGCCGTCGCGGAGCTCTGCCGCACCGGCCGCACCCCGCTCGACGGCCCCGCCAGCGGCGGCCGCGTCCGGCTCTTCGAGCCCGACTGGCAGGACGACCCGGTCGACTTCCTCGCCGCCGCCTCCGCCGAGTTCGAGGCCACCGGAGTCGTCACCACCGCCCGCCGCGTCCTCGCGAGCGTCGAGGGCACCGAACCCGCCCTCTTCATCGGCGTCCAGCTCGTCGCCTGGGACGGCGTCGACCGCAACGCCCCCCTGGACGCCCTCGGCCGGGCCCTCGGGCGTGTCGAGGCCGCCTGGCCGGTCAACCTCATCCTGCTCGACATGGCGCAGGATCCGGTCGGCGACTGGATGCTGGAGCGGGTACGCCCCTTCTACCAGCGCGCCGCCGGGTGAGCGGCACCTTGTTTAAGCTGAACTGAACTGGACCGATCCCAGCCGAACCGAACCGGCGGCTGGACGGATGTGGTGAACGGAAGAGGGGCGGGACCCAGGGTGAGCGCGTCGAGCACCGCTGCGACCGGAGGGGTCGAGCACATGCTGCGCCAGGTGGCACCCGGACGCTACGACGCGTACGAGAGGCTGCTGCACGCCCTGGCCGACGGCGAGGTCTGGATGCTGCTCTGGCAGGGCTCTCCCGGCTCGCCCGACGCCCAGTACGGGAACATGGAGGTCGACGGCTTCGGCTACGCGCCCTGCGTCACCTCCGCCCAGGAGCTCGCCGCCTCCGGCTGGAACCGCGCCCACGAGCTCGTCACCGGCCGCGAGATGGCCCGCGCCCTCTACCCCGACCGCTGGGGCATCTGGCTGAATCCGCACGCTCCCGGCGGCGGCGTCGGCATCCCCTGGGCCGACCTGCGCCGCATCGCCACCGGCCTCGACCGGATGCCCGCAGGGCCTCTGCGCGTCAGCGAACCCGCGCTGGAGATTCCGCAGTTCTACGCCCTGCTCACGCAGAACGCGCACCGCACCCCGGCCGTCCGCTCGCTGCGCCGCGGCTGGGTGCAGCCCGCGCTCGGCTCCCCGTACCTCGCCGTCGGACTCGACCTGTACGACAACTCCGCGGCCGCCGTCGACTCCGTCCGCGCGATGATGCGCCAGTCGATCTCCGCCGTCCCCGACGGCCTGCCCGTCTCGACGGTCGCGCTCTCCGACGCGTACGACCCGGTGGCCCTCTGGCTGGGCGCCCACGCGCGCCCCTTCTACGACCGCGAGGCGCACGCGGGACGCGGATCCGCCCCCGCGCCGGGCTACGGCTACCCGCCGCCGGCCCCGTCCGGATACTGAGACGCCACCCTTCTCGCCTCCCACCCCACCGGCCTCCGGAGTTCTCTCCGGAGGCCGTTGTTCGCCCCAATAACGCACCTCGAACGCCCAGTTGTGCGACATGTCCGATTGTGGCGAAGAGGACCCGAGATGGTCCGCTCAGGTGATCACGACGTCCGGATAACGGAAGTCGCAGCACCGCATCACGTTTGAGCAAACATTCCCCGTCAGGGCTGGCGGGTGATCGCGAACGCATTGAAGACTCCCCGGAACACAGGGCGTTCGGCTCCTTTCGAGCCGGTGCCCAGCAGGTTGTTCCACCAAGCCGCTACCCGCGGCGGGCAAGGGCCGGCTACCCGCGGCCGAGAGGGGTCCTCACCACGATGACGGCACCACTGCACGAGACGAGTGCGGGCGAGTCGACCGCCACCGTCGTCGGCACGCCCGACGCTCCCGGCACACCGGACAACTCCGGCACCGACACCAAGGCGATCCAGGGCCGCTCGCCCTGGCAGATCGCCTGGACCCGGCTGAAGCGCGACAAGCTCGCCCTCGCCGGCGCCTTCGTCGTCGTCTTCCTCATCCTGGTCGCGGTCTTCGCCCCGGTCATCGTCGGCCTGCTCGGCCACCCGCCGGACGAGTTCCACGAGGACCAGATCGACCCGCTCTTCGGTACGCCGATCGGGTCGTGGGGCGGCATCAGCTCCGACTTCCTCCTGGGCGTCGAGCCGGTCAACGGCCGTGACGTCTTCAGCCGGATCGTCTACGGCGCCCGGATCTCGCTGCTCGTCGCCTTCCTCGCGGCGGTCTTCGCGGTCGTCCTCGGCACCGTCCTCGGCATCATCGCCGGCTACTTCGGCGGCTGGATCGACGCCGCCCTCAGCCGCGTCATGGACGTCATGCTCGCCTTCCCGCAGCTGCTCTTCACGATCGCCCTGGTCTCGGTGCTGCCCAACCAGCTCCTCGGCCTCGACGGCTCGGGCGTGCGCATCGCCGCCCTGGTGCTCGTGATCGGCTTCTTCGGCTGGCCGTACGTCGGCCGCATCGTCCGCGGCCAGACCCTCTCGCTGCGCAACCGCGAGTACATCGAGGCCGCCCAGAGCCTGGGCGCCGGCCGCTTCTACATCCTGCGCCGTGAGCTGCTGCCCAACCTGATCGCCCCGATCATGGTCTACGCGACCCTCATGATCCCCACCAACATCCTCACCGAAGCGGCCCTCAGCTTCCTCGGCGCGGGTGTGAAGCCTCCCACCGCTTCCTGGGGCCAGATGCTGTCGACGGCCATCACCACCTACGAGGCCGACCCCATCTTCATGGTGATCCCCGGCTTCGCGATCTTCATCACCGTCCTGGCGTTCAACCTCTTCGGCGACGGCGTGCGTGACGCGCTCGACCCGAAGGGCTCCCGCTGACCGCTTCACCGACGGCCCACGACACCACACAGACCCGCCCCTGCCGCTGGCGACAGGAGGCTCATCCCCCAACGGCGGACCGACATGACGGCCGTCTCTACTCCGGAGGTTGCGAGACCCATGACTCTGATGAGCTCTCAGAGGCGCAGAATCGCCGCGGGCGCGCTGCTCGCGGCGGCCACGATGGTCGTCACCACGGCGTGCGGCGGTGACGGTGGCAGCAAGACCGGCGACAAGGGCCCGAAGGGCGCCGCCGGCTTCAACGCCGCCGTGAACAAGGTCGCCAACCCCTCGGACAAGAAGGGTGGCGAGCTGAAGTTCATCGGCTCGCAGGAGGCCGACTCGTGGGACCCGCAGCGCGGTTACTACGGCTTCGTGTGGGACTTCGCGCGCTACTACACGCGCCAGCTGGTCACCTTCAAGTCCGAGCCGGGCGCGGCCTCCACCGAGCTCGTCCCGGACCTCGCCACCGACGCCGGCAAGGTCTCGGCCGACGGCCTCACCTACACCTTCACGCTGAAGGACGGGGTGACCTGGGAGGACGGCAAGCCGATCACCTCCAAGGACATCAAGTACGGCATCGAGCGCATCTGGGCCCAGGACGTCATCTCCGGCGGCCCGATCTACCTCCAGCAGGTCCTCGACCCCAAGGGCGAGTACAAGGGTCCCTACAAGGACACCTCCGCGGACAAGCTCGGCCTGAAGGCGATCGAGACCCCGGACGACAAGACCATCATCTTCAAGCTGCCGGTCGCCAACGGTGACTTCCTGCAGATGCTGGCCATGCCCGCCGCGTCCCCGGTCCGCCAGGACAAGGACACCAAGGCCAAGTACCAGCTGAAGCCCTTCTCCTCCGGTCCGTACAAGTGGGAGTCGTACACCCCGAACAAGTCCATCAAGCTTGTCCGCAACGACAAGTGGGACTCCAAGACGGACACCATCCGCAAGGCCCTGCCGGACAAGATCAGCGTCACGTTCACCACGAACGCCGACGACATGGACAACCGTCTGGTCGAGGGTGAGTACGACCTCGACATCAACGCGACGGGTGTCGGCGCCGCCGCGCGCCAGAAGGTGCTCCAGCAGCACAAGGGCAACGTCGACAACCCGCAGACGGGCTTCATCCGCTACGCGGTCTTCCCGCAGACGGTGATCCCCAACATCGAGTGCCGCAAGGCCATCATCTACGCGGCCGACTCGAAGTCCCTCCAGACCGCCCGTGGTGGCCCGCAGGCCGGTGGCGACATCGCCACCAACATGCTGCCGCCGGCGATCAAGGGTGCCGACGCGAAGGCCGACCCGTACGGCAAGCTCGCCGGTGCGCCGGACATCGCCAAGGCGAAGGAAGCCCTCAAGAAGTGCGGTAAGCCGGAAGGCTTCAAGACCACGATCGCGGTCCGCAACAACAAGAAGATCGAGATCGCGACCGCCGAGTCCCTCCAGCAGTCGCTGAAGGCCGTCGGCATCGACGCCCAGATCGACCAGTTCGACGGCGCCCAGACCTCCGGCATCATCGGTTCGCCGAAGGTCGTCAAGGACAAGGGCTACGGCATCATCATCATGGGCTGGGGCGCCGACTTCCCGTCGGGCCAGGGCTTCCTCCAGCCGCTGGTCGACGGCCGCTTCATCCTCCAGAGCGGTAACAACAACTTCTCCGAGCTGAACGACAAGGCCGTCAACGGCCTCTTCGACCAGGCGCTGAAGGAGACCGACCCCGACAAGGCCGGCGAGCTCTACAAGCAGATCAACACGAAGGTGTCGGAGGCCGCGGTCTACCTGCCCTTCACCCACGAGAAGAACATCATCTGGCGCAGCTCCCGGCTGACCAACGTCTACACGGCGGACGCCTACAACGGCCGCTACGACTACGCGTCGCTCGGCGTCGTCAAGTAATCCGACCCGCTCCACCGGCGCACCACCCGCCGCCAGGTCCGAAGGGCAGGTGATGGCCGAGGGCGGCGGCCGGGGGACCCGATCGGGTCCCCCGGCCGCCGACCGGCCGACCGCATGCTTGCATACATAATCCGACGGCTCTTCGCAGTCGTCGTGATGCTGCTCGTCGTCACGCTCGTGACGCTCAGCATCTTCTTCCTCATCCCCAAGATGACCGGCAGCGACCCTGCCGCGATGTTCGTCGGCAAGCAGGCGGATCCGGCTTCCATTGAGGGCATCCGTCAGAAGCTGGGCCTGGACGAGCCGATCCTGGTTCAGTTCTGGCACTTCGTCTCCGGCATCTTCGTCGGCCGGGACTACACGGGCGGTGGCGACACCATCCACTGCGCGATGCCCTGCTTCGGCTACTCGTTCCGCACCGAGCAGGACGTGTGGACGATGCTGGTCGACGCCTTCCCCGTCACCCTCTCCATGGTCATCGGCGCCGCGGTGCTGTGGCTGGTCCTGGGTGTCTCCACCGGTGTGATCTCCGCGCTCAAGCGCGGCACGATCATCGACCGGGCGGCGATGATCACCGCGCTCGCGGGCGTCTCGCTCCCCATCTTCTTCACCGCCATGCTGGCGATGCTCGTCTTCCGTACCCAGCTCCAGTGGGTCGACGCCTCGTACACGCCGATCACCGAGTCCTTCACCGGCTGGTTCGGCGGCCTGCTGTTGCCCTGGGTGACGCTCGCCTTCCTGTACGCGGCGATGTACGCGCGGCTCACCCGCGCCACCATGCTGGAGGTCCTCGGCGAGGACTACATCCGTACCGCCCGGGCCAAGGGTCTGCCGGAGCCCGTCGTGCTCGGCAAGCACGCGATGCGCTCCACCATGACCCCCATCCTGACCATCTTCGGCATGGACCTCGGCGCCCTCGTCGGCGGCGCGATCCTGACCGAGACCGCGTTCAGCCTCCACGGCCTCGGCGGCCTGGCCATCAAGGGCGTGAGCGAGCGTGACCTGCCGCTGATCCTGGCCGTCACCCTCATCACCGCCGCCTGTGTGGTCATCGCCAACCTCGTCGTGGACCTCCTGTACGCGGTGATCGACCCCCGAGTGAGGCTCGCATGACCGACAAGCTGACGAAGACGGGCGCGGCGCCCGGAGAGCCGGTCGTGTCCTCGGGCGCCCCGTCCGACGCCTTCCTCGACGTGCGCGACCTGAAGATCCACTTCCCGACCGACGACGGTCTGGTCAAGTCGGTCGACGGCCTCAGCTTCCAGCTGGAGAAGGGCAAGACCCTCGGCATCGTGGGCGAGTCCGGCTCCGGCAAGTCGGTGACCTCGCTCGGCATCATGGGCCTGCACACCGTGGGCCAGTACGGCCGCCAGAAGGCGCGGATCTCCGGCGAGATCTGGCTGAACGGCCGCGAGCTGCTCTCCGCCGACCCCGACGAGGTCCGCCGGATGCGCGGCCGCGAGATGGCGATGATCTTCCAGGATCCGCTGTCCGCGATGCACCCGTACTACACGGTCGGCCACCAGATCGTGGAGGCGTACCGCGTCCACCACCCGGTCGACAAGAAGACCGCGAAGCGGCGGGCCATCGAGCTCCTCGACCGGGTCGGCATCCCCGAGCCGGCCAAGCGGTTCGACAACTACCCGCACGAGTTCTCCGGCGGCATGCGCCAGCGCGCGATGATCGCCATGGCGCTCGTCAACAACCCCGAACTGCTCATCGCGGACGAGCCGACCACCGCGCTCGACGTGACGGTGCAGGCGCAGATCCTCGACCTGATGCGGGACCTCCAGAAGGAGTTCGGCTCGGCGGTCGTCATCATCACCCACGACCTCGGCGTCGTCGCCGAGCTCGCCGACGACATCCTCGTGATGTACGGCGGGCGCTGCGTCGAGCGCGGCCCGGCCGAGCAGGTCTTCTACGAGCCGCAGCACCCCTACACCTGGGGCCTGCTCGGCTCGATGCCGAGGATCGACCGCGAGCAGACCGAGCGGCTCATCCCGGTCAAGGGCAACCCGCCCAGCCTGATCAACATCCCGAGCGGCTGCGCCTTCAACCCCCGCTGCCCGTACGCGGACGTCCCCAAGGGCGGCATCACGCGCACCCAGCGGCCCGAGCTGGCCCTCGCCGGCGACCGCCACTTCTCGGCCTGCCACATGCCGCAGGAGGAGCGCACCCGGATCTGGACCGAAGAGATTGCGCCGAAACTGTGAGCGAGACCATGGAACCCCTCCTCAAGGTCACCGGCCTGAAGAAGCACTTCCCCATCAAGAAGGGGCTTCTCCAGCGCCAGACCGGTGCGGTCAAGGCGGTCGACGGGATCGACTTCGAGGTCCTGCCCGGTGAGACGCTCGGCGTGGTCGGCGAGTCCGGCTGCGGCAAGTCCACGATGGGCCGGCTCATCACGCGGCTGCTCGAACCGACCGGCGGCACGGTCGAGTTCCAGGGCAAGGACATCTCCCACCTGGGAGTCGGCGGGATGCGCCCGTTCCGCCGCGACATCCAGATGATCTTCCAGGACCCGTACGGCTCGCTGAACCCGCGCCACACGGTCGGCACGATCGTCTCCGCGCCCTTCAAGCTCCAGGGCGTCGAGCCCGAGGGCGGCGTGCGCAAGGAGGTCCAGCGCCTCCTGGGTCTGGTGGGCCTCAACCCCGAGCACTACAACCGCTACCCGCACGAGTTCTCGGGCGGCCAGCGCCAGCGCATCGGCATCGCCCGCGCCCTGGCCCTGAAGCCGAAGCTGGTCGTGGCGGACGAGCCGGTGTCGGCCCTGGACGTCTCCATCCAGGCCCAGGTGGTCAACCTGCTGGACGACCTCCAGCAGGAGCTCGGCCTCACGTACGTGATCATCGCGCACGACCTCTCGGTCATCCGGCACGTCTCGGACCGCATCGCGGTGATGTACCTCGGCAAGATCGTCGAGCTCGCGGACCGCAAGTCCCTGTACGAGAACCCGATGCACCCGTACACCCGGGCCCTGATGTCCGCGGTGCCGATCCCGGACCCGCGCCGCCGGGGCGCCAAGAGCGAGCGCATCCTGCTCACCGGCGACGTCCCGTCCCCGATCGCCCCGCCGCCGGGCTGCCGCTTCAACACCCGCTGCTGGAAGGCGACGGAGGTCTGCCGCACGCAGGAACCCCCGCTGGTCGAGCTCCGGCCGGGCCAGCGAGTGGCCTGCCACCACCCGGAGAACGCGGAAAGCCTGACGATCCCGGTGGCCCGGGAGTCGGTCGAGATCACGAAGGCCAAGCCGTCGGAGACGCCGGCGGAGGCCACGAAGGCGGAGACGCCGGCGGAGCCGGAGCCCGAGCCGGAGTCGGAGCCCGACTCGCCGAAGGCGTGACACCGAGAGGCCCCTGCCGCAGCTGCGGCAGGGGCCTCCGGCATGCTCCCGCGGGCGCGTGAACGCGTCGCCCACGGGACGGCGCCCCTGCGGGCGCCTCCGCCCCCGGTGCCCCGACCCGCACGATCGGCCGCGCTGCGCACAGGGTGCCGGTCCGGCCCCGGAGGCCTGGCCCGCACGGGCCGCGCCACCCGCCACGGCCCGACCCACGCGACCGCACCCGGCACAATTGGGCGGTGCTCCACGATCTGTTCAGCCCCGATGTCCAGCACGCCCTGGACCTCATCGGCATCTTCGTCTTCGCCATCTCCGGCGCCCTCCTCGCCGTCCGCAAGAACTTCGACGTCTTCGGCATCGCCGTCCTCGCCGAGGTCACCGCCCTCGGCGGCGGCCTCCTCCGCGACCTGATCATCGGCGCCGTACCCCCCGCCGCCTTCACCGACCTCGGCTACTTCGTCATGCCGCTCGTCGCGACCGTCCTCGTCTTCTTCCTCCACCCGGAGGTCGAGCGGACCCAGACCGCCGTCAACGTCTTCGACGCCGCGGGCCTCGGCCTCTTCTGCGTGACCGGCACGACGAAGGCGTACGACTACGGCCTCGGTCTCACCTCCTCCGCCGCGCTCGGGCTCGCGACCGCCGTCGGCGGCGGCGTCCTGCGCGACGTGCTCGCCAACGAGGTGCCGTCCCTGCTCCGCTGGGACCGCGACCTGTACGCCGTCCCCGCGATCGTCGGCGCGACGATGGTCGTCCTCTGCATCCGCTTCGACATGCTCAACGCCTTCACCAGCGGCGCCGCCGTCCTCACGGCCTTCGTGCTCCGGCTCCTCGCGATGCGCTACCACTGGCGCGCGCCCCGCGCCTGGAACCGCCGCTCCTCCGCGCGCGAGGAACCAGGAAAAGCTACCGCTCAGTAACGAGCTGCGGTACCGTCGGAACCATGAGCACGAGCACCGAGACGACCGCAGCCGCGACGGCCGCCATCGCCGCCGCGAGCGAGTTCGACCGCGACACCGCCGTCACCCTCCGGGCCCCCGGCGTCTACGACGCCGACCTCTCCGCCGGCTGGACGATCATCCAGGCCGTCAACGGCGGCTACCTCCTCGCCCTGCTCGGCCGCGCCCTCGGCGACCACCTCCCGCACTCCGACCCGTTCACGATCTCGGCGCACTACCTCACGCCGTCCGTGCCCGGCCCCGCGGTGATCCGGACGGAGACCGTCCGTACCGGCCGGACCCTCTCCACCGGACAGGCCTCGCTCTTCCAGTACGCCGAGGACGGCACCGAGGTCGAGCGCATCCGCGTCCTCGCCTCGTACGGAGACCTCGACGCCCTCCCCGACGACGTCCGCACCACCGCGACGCCGCCCGCGATGGCCGCGATCGAGAACTGCTTCAGCGCCGCCGACAACCCGGCGCCGAGGATCCCCGGCTCCTCCGCCATCGCCGACCGCCTGGACCTCCGCCTCGACCCGGCCTGCGTGGGCTGGGCCGTCGGCGCCCCGTCCGGCAAGGGCGAGATGCGGGCCTGGTTCGGCCTCGCCGACGGCCGCGAGCCGGACGCGCTCTCGCTGCTGCTCACCGTCGACGCGCTGCCGCCGACCTCCTTCGAGCTCGGCCTCAAGGGCTGGACCCCGACCGTGGAGCTCACCACCCACATCCGCTGCCGCCCGGCCCCCGGCCCCCTGCGTGTCTCGATCACCACCCGCAACCTCGCCGGCGGCTTCCTGGAGGAGGACGCCGAGGTCTGGGACAGCGCCGACCGCCTGGTGGCCCAGTCCCGCCAGCTGGCCCGCGCCCCGCGCGGCTGAGGGTTCCTGCCGTTCAGGCCGGATCCGAGGGCGGAAGTCCCCGGCCCCCGGCCTGAACGGGAGCGTAAACCGGCCAGGCGCCGGGGCCGCCGCGGTCGACTCGTAGAATCGACCCACCATGGCTTACCTCGACCACGCCGCGACCACGCCCATGCTGCCCGAGGCGATCGAGGCGATGACCGCCCACCTCGCCGTCACGGGCAACGCCTCCTCCCTGCACGCCGCCGGCCGACGCGCCCGGCGGACCGTCGAGGAAGGGCGCGAGATGCTCGCCGCCGCGCTCGGCGCGCGGCCCAGCGAGGTCGTCCTCACCTCCGGCGGCACCGAGGCCGACAACCTCGCCGTGAAGGGCCTCTACTGGTCCCGCCGCGACGCCGACCCCCGCCGCACCCGCGTCCTCGCCAGTCCGGTCGAGCACCACGCCGTGCTCGACGCCGTCGACTGGCTCGCCACGCACGAGGGCGCCGACGTCGAGTACCTCCCCGTCGACCGCTACGGCCGCGTCCACCCCGAGGCCCTCCGTGAGGCCATCGCCCGCGACCCCGGTTCCGTCGCCCTCGCCACCGTCATGTGGGCGAACAACGAGATCGGCACGGTCATGCCGGTCCGCGGACTCGCCGACGCCGCCGCCGAGTTCGGCGTCCCCCTGCACGCCGACGCCGTCCAGGCCGTCGGCCAGGTCCCCGTCGACTTCGCGGCCTCCGGCCTCGCCGCGATGACCGTCTCCAGCCACAAGATCGGCGGCCCGTACGGGATCGGCGCCCTGCTCCTCGGCCGCGAGTACACCCCCGTACCCGTCCTGCACGGCGGCGGCCAGGAGCGGCACGTCCGCTCCGGCACCCTCGACGTGCCGGCCGTCGCCTCCTTCGCCGTCGCCGCCCGGCTCGCCACCGAGCGCCGCGAGGAGTTCGCCCGAGAGGTCGGCGCCCTGCGCGACGAGCTGGTCAGCGCCGTCCGTACGGTCGTCCCCGACGCGATCCTCGGCGGCGACCCCGTCGAGCGGCTCCCCGCCAACGCCCACTTCACCTTCCCGGGCTGCGAGGGCGACTCCCTGCTCCTGCTGCTCGACGCCGCCGGCATCGCCTGCTCCACCGGCTCCGCCTGCACCGCCGGCATCGCCCAGCCCAGCCACGTCCTGCTCGCCACCGGCACCGACCCGGATCTGGCCCGCGGCACCCTGCGCTTCTCCCTGGGCCACACCTCCACCGAGGAGGACGTGACGGCGGTCGCCGAGGCCATCGGCCCGGCCGTGGAGCGGGCGAGGACCGCGGGCCTCAGCTGAGGCCCGGGCCCCCCGGCCGCGCGGGCCCGACCCCCGTCACACCGGCTTCTTCGACGCCTCGCGCACGAGCCGCAGATAGCGGTCCCAGTCCCAGTGCGGACCGGGGTCGGTGTGGTCGGTGCCCTCGACCTCCACGTGCCCGATGATGTGCTCCCGGTCCACCGGTATCCCGTACCGCGCGCAGATGTCGGCCGTCAGCCGCGCCGACCCCGCGTACATCGCCGCCGTGAAGTCCTGCGGCCGGTCGACGAAGCCCTCGTGCTCGATGCCGATGCTCCGCTCGTTCATGTCGCGGTTCCCCGCGTGGAACGCCACGTCGAGCTCGCGGATCATCTGCGCCACATGGCCGTCCTTGCGGACCACGTAGTGCGCGGCGGCCCCGTGCCCCGGGTTCTTGAAGACCTTCAGCGCGGTCGCGTAGCTGCCCTGCACGACGTGGATCACGACCCGGTCTATGACGTAGTCGTCCGGCCGGTCGGCCCGCCGCCAGTTCGCCCGCGCCGCGGACGTCCACTCGGCGCCCTTGTGGTCGAGCTCGCCCTCGACCCGCTTCTTCTCCATCCCCGGCAGCCGCCACCACGCGCGCGCCAGCTCGTCCCTGGCCAGCGCGGCGGTGCCCAGCACGGCGACCCCGCCGCCGAGCAGCACGGCGCGCCGCCCCACCCGCCTGTCCGAACCGCTTCCCCTGCTCCCCATGCACCAGAGAACGCTTACTCCCGCGACCTTGGTTCCCGGGCCCCGTACCCTGGTAGGGCTATGACTGAGACTTCGCCCCCGCGCCCCCGCACCCAGCCCCTCCGGGTACTTGCCGCCATGTCCGGCGGTGTGGACTCCGCCGTCGCCGCCGCCCGGGCCGCCGAGGCGGGCCACGACGTCACCGGCGTGCACCTCGCGCTCTCCGCGAACCCGCAGTCCTTCCGTACCGGAGCGCGCGGCTGCTGCACGATCGAGGACTCGCGCGACGCGCGCCGGGCCGCCGACGTCATCGGCATCCCGTTCTACGTGTGGGACCTCGCCGAGCGGTTCCGCGAGGACGTCGTCGACGACTTCGTTGCCGAGTACGAGGCCGGCCGCACGCCCAACCCCTGCCTGCGCTGCAACGAGAAGATCAAGTTCGCGGCGCTGCTCGACAAGGCCCTCGCCCTCGGCTTCGACGCGGTCTGCACCGGGCACTACGCCACGGTCGTCCTGAACGACGACGGCACGCGCGAGCTGCACCGCGCCTCCGACATGGCGAAGGACCAGTCGTACGTCCTCGGGGTCCTCGACGAGAAGCAGCTCGCGCACGCGATGTTCCCGCTCGGCGACACCCTCACCACCAAGGACGAGATCCGGGCGGAGGCCGAGCGGCGCGGACTCGCGGTCGCGAAGAAGCCCGACAGCCACGACATCTGCTTCATCGCCGACGGCGACACCCAGGGCTTCCTCGCCTCCCGCCTGGGCAAGGCCGAGGGCGACATCGTCGACGAGGCGGGCACCAAGGTGGGCACCCACGAGGGCGCCTACGGCTTCACCATCGGCCAGCGCAAGGGCCTGCGGATCGGCCACCCGGCCGCCGACGGCAAGCCCCGCTACGTCCTCGACATCTCGCCCGTGAACAACACGGTCACGGTCGGCCCCGCCGAGGCCCTGGACGTCACCGCCCTCACCGCGATCAAGCCCCGCTGGTGCGGCACGGCCCCCGAGGGCCCCGGAAGCTACACGGCCCAGCTGCGCGCCCACGGCGGCGAGACCGAGGTGACGGCCGCCCTGGTGGCCGGGGAGCTCACGGTCACCTTCGCCGAGCCGGTCCGCGGCGTCGCCCCCGGCCAGGCGATCGTGCTCTACGACGGGACGCGCGTCGTCGGCTCGGCCACGATCGCCACCACGACCCGCCGTACGACGGAGCCCACGCCCGCGTAGCGGCACGGCCCCGGGCGGCCGGGGCCGGGCAGTGGCGCCCTAGGGGGTGTCGTCACATTCCCGTCGTCGCCCGAAGGGCGGCCCCGCGGCGTCTGGTGCGT
>NZ_BMSF01000009.1 GCF_014649015.1 Streptomyces narbonensis | reverse complement strand
CCGCGCCGGCCCGTGATGATGAACGCCTCGCTGGGCCCGGCGACCTTGTAACGGGTGATGACGGTGAGGCCGAGGAGCACGACGAGGACGACGATGCCCACGACGGCGGCCAGGACAGGACTCATGGTGAGCTCCCCCTTGGATGGAAGAAGATGTGGAGAGAGGGGACGGAAGAGGGACGGCGGCCGGGTCGGGCCGGGTCTCGGACCGGGTCTCGGACCGGGTCAGGGTTCGACGGGCCGGGGCAGCGTTGGACAGGCCGGGTCAAGCGGTTGACAGGCCGGGTCAGCGTTCGACGGGCCGGACGGTCACCGACGTCGGCGACAGCACGGACTCCACCCACACCTCGGCACCCCGCGCCACCGGTCCCGCGGCCCTCGCCGCGTACTTCACCGGCTGCCCGGCCAGATACAGCAGGACCTCGCCGTAGCCGTCGGCGGGAATGGCCGTGACCACCGCGCCCGAGGTCCCCGTGAGGTCCTCGCCCCGTGGCGCGGGCCCCGAGCCGTCCCGGAGCAGCGCCCGGCTGAACCGCCAGGTGAGCCAGGCCGTGAGCAGGCCCACGGCGATGCCCGCGAGGGTCGCGGCCACGACGCCGGCGCCCGCGGCGCCCGTCGCGATGGCTCCCGTGAAGCCGAGGGCCGAGACGAAGCCGGCGATCACCGGCAGCGAGAGGACCCCGTCGAGTACGTCGAGTCCGCCACCGATCGAGTCGAAGAACCCTTCGAGGATGCCGTCGAAGACCAGGGAGAGGGCCAGCAGGACGAGACCCGCGCTGCCGAGACCCAGAAACCAGCCCATGTGCGCCCCCTCGTTCCGTGCGGCCGTTCCGCCCCCAGGCAAAGGCTGTCACGGACCGGCGCCGCTGTTCATTGCCTGGTTCCGGCAGTCTTTACGCGTTCTTGATGCCGTCGGGAGAGGGGGCGGCGAGGCGGGGCGCGGCGGGAGGCTCAGGAAGTCACAGCGGCTGGTCGGGCCAGCCGAGGAGCCGGGCCCCGACGGTGGCCGTCTGCAGGGTGTAGCGCTGGACCGGATCGGCGGGGTCCGCGCCCGTCAGCCGGTGGATGCGGTCGAGGCGGTACGTCATCGCCCGCACGCTCAGGCTCAGTCGGCGGGCCGCCTGCGCGGTGACGCAGCCGGTGTCGAAGTACGCGGTGAGGGTGTCCAGCAGGGGCTTCGGGCCGCCGCGCGCCTCCTTGAGCGGACCCAGCACGGTCCGGACGAGATCGGCCATGGCCTGCCGGTCCCGGGCGAGCACCGGGTAGACGAGGAGGTCCGCCGCGTGGAGGACCGGGTCGTCCAGGTCCATGCGGGCGGCGAGGTCCAGCGCGTTGAGGGCCTCCTCGTAGGAGTGGACGACACCGCCGGCGCCCGGGTGCGCGCGCCCGACCGCGACCTGCCCGCCGCCGGTCGCCCCGTACGCCTGCTTGGCGAAGTGGGCGAGCACCTCGGGCTCGTCCGCCGGGGCCAGGCAGATCAGCCGCCCGTCCTTGGTGGTGAGCAGGATCCGTCGGTCGCCGAAGCGGGCGAGGAGCGAGGACTCGACGGCCCGCGTGACCGCGCAGCCGTCGTCGTACGGCTCCGGGCCCCGCGCCACGGCGACGGCGTGGGCGTGGGACAGGAGCAGTCCGAAGCGCACCGCGCGCTCGGCGAGCCTCCCGAGGTCGCTGCGCCCGTACAGCAGGTCGTCGACGAACTCCCGTCGCGCGGCCTCCTCCTGGCGGATCGCCAGCCGCTGCGCCCGCTCGTGGCCCTCGGCGAAGGCGTCGACGGCCTGTTCCACCGCGCTCAGGAGGTGACCGACGGCGGAGTGCGGCACATCGGGGAGGACCCGCTGGGCGGCCGAGAGATGGGCGCGGACCAGGGCCCGCAGTCCGATGCCGACCTCCGCGGCCCGCTCTCCCCGGGAGCGCAGGGCCTCGCGTTCGTCACGGGTGAGCCTGCGGCCCCCCGCGCACACACCGGTCAGGATCTCGGCGTACCCCTCCAGATACTCCTCGACCGGCTCCCTCTCCCTCTCTCCGTGCCTGTCCCTGTCCGTCTCCGTCTGCGTCACGGCCCCTCCCGCCCTGCCCGGCGCGTCCTGACGAGTTCTTGACGCGCGGGGACCAAGGGTGACACGCCGCGAGCCCGGGCGAGGAGCGGAGCAGGCCTTTCCCGGCGCACAGAAGTGGTCCCCGATAGCGCGGGGAGAGTGGACCTCCACCAGGACCGCGCCGCTTCCTAACGTCGGGACCATGAACGCGAACTCCCTGCGCGGCGTCCTGCTCGTCACCCTCGCCTACGCCCTCGTCGGCGCCTCCTTCACCGCCAACAGCCTCCTCGGCGCCTATCCGTACGCGGGCGGGCAGGCGCTGCGGTACGCGGCGGCCTGTCTGCTCCTGCTCCCGCTCCTCGGCCGCGGCGGCCTGGCCCCGCTCCGTGTCCTGACGCTCCGCCACTGGCTGCGGCTCGGCGCGGTCGCGGGTGTCGGCATGGTCGGCTTCAACCTCGCGGTCCTCGCCGCCGAACGGACCGCCGAACCGGCCGTCCCAGGCGTCCTGGTCGGCTGCGCCCCGATCGTCGTCGCCGTCCTCGTCCCGCTGACCGAGGGCCGCAAGCCTGCCCCCGCCGTCCTCTACGGGGCCCTGCTCGTCGCCGCCGGCGCCTTCACCGTGCAGGGCTGGGGGCGGACGGACCCGGCCGGGATCGGCTGGTCGATGGCGGCGCTCGCGGGCGAGGTGGGGTTCACCGTGCTCGCCGTACCGGTGCTGCGCCTCCTCGGGCCGAAGCTGCTGACCGCCGCCGTGTGCGGGGTCGGCGCGGTCGAGGCGACGCTGCTCGGCCTCGTCGTCGACGGGGCCGGCTTCGTCCGGATGCCGACGGCGGTGGAGACGGGCGCCCTCGTCTGGCAGGCGGCCCTGGCCACCGTCGTCGGCTTCGTCCTCTTCTACATGGGCGTCCAGCGGATCGGCATGGAGCGGGCGACCCTCTACACCGGGGCGATCCCGGTCGCCGCCGCGCTCAGCGCCGCCGCCGTCGCGGGCGCCGCCTTCGGGCTCCCGCAGGCGGCCGGGAGCCTCCTCGTGGGGGCCGGCGCCGCCCTGGGCACCGGCCTCTTCAGCCGCAGGGGGTCAGCGGCTGCCGTCCAGGAGGACGCGGGCGACGAGAGCCGGGTCGTCGTTCATGGGCACGTGACCGCAGCCGGGCAGCCGCACCAGCCGGGCGTCGGGCAGGGCGTGCTTGGCGCGGACGCCCTGGCGGCGCAGGAGAAGCCGGTCCCGGGTGCCCCAGGCGACGGTGACCGGGACGGCGGGCACGTCGTCGCGGAAGAGGGCGGCCCGGCCAGCGGCCAGGGTCTGGTGGAAGCCGGTGGCCGCACGCAGCGCGAGGGTCTCGGCGACGACCGCCTCGGGTGAACGGCGTCCGGGGCGCGCGTAGATGGTGCTGGTGAGCACGGTCCGCCCGGCGGGCGTACGGGAGAGCCGCTCGATCACCGGCACGGGCAGCGCGAGGGCCGCGCCCCGCATGGCCCGTAGCGTCCCGAAGGCGTACCGTCGCTCGGCCTCCGACCAGAAGCCGGCGGGGGAGAGGGCGGTCACGGAGCGGACCAGCTTCTCCCGGCCGAGCTCGATCGCGAGCAGTCCGCCCAGGGAGTTCCCCGCGACGTGCGGCCGGTCGAAGCCGACGGCTTCGCAGAAGGCACCGAGCACCGGGACGACGGAGGGCAGGTCGTAGGGGCAGCCCTCGGGCAGACCGTCCGAGGCGCCGAAGCCGGGCAGGTCGACGGCGATCACCTCGCGCTCGCCGGCGAGGATGTCGAGCACCGGCTCCCAGGCCTGCCAGTGGTGGCCGATGCCGTGGAGCAGCAGCAGCGGTTCCCCCGAGCCCCTCCGCTCGTACGTGAGGGACGTCGTACGGGGACCCGAAGGGGTCTCGATCGAGAACGCGATCCGTGCGGGCATGCCGGCTCCCTGCGGTTACTTAGACGACTCGTCAGCTAGAATTACCGTTCGGTAGTCAGTAGTTCAAGAGCGGGGTCCGAAACTGGACAGGGCAGCGACGGTCGGCTGGGATGGGCCGGTGCCCACCGATACCGAGACCACGGCCGATACCGAGACCACGCCGACCGCCGCCCTCACCGACCTCTTCGAGGAACACCGCCGGATGCTCCTCGGTGTCGCCTACCGGATGCTCGGCCGCGCGGCCGACGCCGAGGACGTCGTCCAGGAGGCCTGGCTCCGCTGGACCGCCGAGGACCGCGCCACCGTCCGCGAGCCGCGCGCCTTCCTCGTACGGATCACCACCAGGCTCGCCCTCGACCGGCTGCGGCAGGCCCAGGCGCGCCGCGAGTCCTACGTCGGCCCCTGGCTGCCGGAACCCGTCGTCACCGACTTCGGGCCGACCGCCCCGGACACCGCCGAGCGCGCCCTGCTGGCCGACTCCGTCTCCCTGGCGGTCCTCGTCGTCATGGAGTCCCTCTCCCCGTTGGAGCGGGCCGTCTTCGTGCTGCGCGAGGCCTTCGGCTTCCCCTTCACGGAGATCGCCACCGCGCTCGACCGTTCCGAGGCGGCCGTGCGCCAGCTCGCCGGCCGGGCCCGGCGCCACGTCGACGAGGGCAGACCGCGCTACGACGTCGACCCGGCCGAGCGCCGCGACCTCACCGAGCGCTTCCTCGCCGCCGCGGCCGGCGGTGACCTCGGCGAGCTCCTCTCCCTGCTCGCCCCGGACGCGCGGCTCGTCGGCGACAGCGGAGGGAAGTCCAAGGCCCCGCTGCGGATCATCGACACCGCCGACAAGGTCGGCCGCTTCCTCTGTGGCGTGGCGAAGGGGTCGCAGAGCGTGTACGACTACCGCTTCGCCGAGCTCAACGGCGCCCCCGCCGTCGTCGCCTTCCAGGACGGCAGGCCGGACTCGGTCTTCCAGGTCGAGGTGCGCGACGGCCGCGTCCAGTGCGTCTACATCATCCGCAACCCCGACAAGCTCCACGCCCTCGCCGGCCTCTGAGGACCACCGGACGCGGCCCACCCCCGGCGCCCTACCTCTCCCCAGCTCCGCCCCCGCTCCGGCCCCGTCTCCCGTCCCGGGAGGCGGGGCCGTTTGCTGCGCCGGGCACACGAGGGCGCGAACGTCCTGTGAACGATCTAGGTCGGAGGGTCACATTCAGGGGCGTCTGACGGAGGATTGGTCTTGACCAAGGGGGTGGCTCGCCTTATGGTCGCAGAGTTAGTGCAGGAACCTTTAATAAACAAGGGCGCGGAAAAACGCCGCGGGACACGGCGAATTGCGGAGGATCAGGGTGGGGACCACGCAGCTGGAATCGGTACCGGAGCCGAAGTACCAGCACCTCAAGACAGTGATCGGCGAAGCGCTCGACTCGGACTTCGCCGTCGGAGAGATCCTGCCGAACGAGCGGGAGCTCGCGGCGCGGTTCGGCGTCGCCCGTGCCACGCTCCGCCAGGCCCTGGAGCAGCTGGAGCTGGAAGGCCGCCTCCAGCGCCGCCGCGGGGTCGGCACCACCGTCGCCCCGCCGCGCGTCGGCGTCGACGTCTCCACCGCCCAGCACTCCTGGCCCGGTGTCGGCGACGAGACCTGGCAGCCCCAGGACTCCGTCTCGGACGTGGTTCCGGCCGCCGTCGCGCGCGTCCTGGAGACCGAGCCGGGCGAGCGGGTGCACATCGTCCGCCGTCTCCGCGTCACCCAGGGCCAGCCGGTCGCCGCCGAGCTGCTGTACGTGCCGGCCGCCTCCGTCCCGGGTCTCAGCGCCATCGACGCCCCCGCCGGACCCGCCAGGGCCCGCACGGTGCTGCGCGAGCTCCAGCACCTCGCCCTCGACGGCCAGGACCGTTCCGTGGAGCTCGGTTCCGCCCGTGCCGACGACGCCAAGGAGCTCGACCGGCTGCCCGGCGCGCCCGTCCTCGTCGTGACGACCCGCTACCTCTCCGAGGGGCGCACCGCCGCCGTCTCGGTCGCCACGTACCGCGCCGACACCTGCCGCCTCACCTTCGGCGACTCGGTCGACCTCGTGATGGCCTCCTGACACTCGCGCACCGCGCACCGGCCCGTCGAAGGACCGCCACGACCGGCGGTTCAGCGGCGGGCCGTCACCGTTCCGTCGACCGCGAAGAGCTGCTCCTCGACGTGGTCCAGGGCGAGGCGCAGCGCACCCGTGCCCACGGCGGCCTCGCCCAGCAGCGAGAGCACCACGCGCGGCGGCCGCAGGCAGAAGCGCGCGAGCTCCTCGCGGAGCGGCGGGAGGACCCCGTCGAGCCCGGCGGCCCAGCCGCCGACGACCACCAGCTCGGGGTCGAGCGCGAGCACCAGTGCCGCCACGTCGTGCACGAGCCGCTGGATGAACCGGTCCACCGCCGCCTCCGCCCGCGCGTCGCCCTTGCGGGCCAGTGCGAAGACCTCGGCGACCGCCTGCTCGTCCAGCGGGTGCAGCGGCTCGTCGGTGGTCGACAGGAGGTGCTCGGGGGTCACCCCGCGGCCGAGCAGGTGCAGGGCCCCGATCTCGCCGGCCGCTCCGCCGTAGCCGCGGTGCAGCCGGCCGCCGATCAGCGACCCGGCGCCCGGGCTCAGCCCGGCGAGGACGAAGACGATGTCGTCGGAGTCGGTCGCGGCGCCCTTCCAGTGCTCGGCGACCGCCGCCGCGTTCGCGTCGTTCTCGACGATCACCGGGCAGCGGAAGGAGCGGCGCAGCCGCTCGCCGAGCGCGAGACCCGTCCAGCCGGGCAGCGCCGTACCGAGGCGCACCGTGCCGTCGGCCTCCACGATGCCGGGCGTCCCGACGCCGACGGCCCGCAGGTTGGAACGGGCGACCCCGGCCCTGCGCAGGACGTCCGCGACGACCGCGCGCACCTTGTCCAGGCGCTCGTCCTCCGTGGCCGTCTCCGAGACCTCGCGGGACCCGGCGCCGATGATCCGGCCGTCCAGACCGGACAGCAGCGCGGCCACGCGGTGCGGGCCGATCTCGATGCCGAGGAGATGACCGGCCTCCGCACGGAAGCGGAACCTCCGGGCCGGACGCCCCTGACGCCGGGCCTCGCCCTCCTCGGGCGCGGACTCGACGACGAGCCCGCCCTCCATGAGTCCCTCGACGACCCCTTCGACCGTCGGCCGGGACAGACCCGTGATCCGGGTCAGGTCCGTGAGCGTGGGCGCGTCGGCGCCCCGCAGGGCATGGAGTACCACCGCGGAGTTGATCCGCCGCAGCAGAGACGGATCCCCGCCGGTCAGCCGCCCCACAGTGTGTCCTCCCAGCTCGTGCACCTCTTCGGCGGATGGTACTCAATGGGTCCCGGCGCGGCGAGTGCCGCCCCCGGGCCGTACGGCCCCGGGACCCGGCGGGCCCGCCTGACGCGACGCCAACTGTCAGTGCCGGCCGCTTTACTGGCCTCATGACCACGGCACGCCATCTGGCGACGATCGACGAGTTCCGCGCCCGCCTCGCCGACGCTTCCGGCGGCGGTCGGCCCTCCCACCCGGGCACCCACCCGGGCGTCCATCCGGGCGTCCATCCGGGCTTTCACCTGGCCGAACTCGCCACGAGCGAGGACTTCTGGGAGGACGACGGCACCCGCCGGGCGCTCGCCGAGGAGCAGTACGAAGCGGAGCGGGACGGCCTCGCCGGCCTGCTCGCCGCTCGCTGGGGCCCGCCGGTGGAGCTGGACCTCTGGCCGCTCTTGGAACGGAGCCTGGCCGGCGAGTCCTTACCGGAGCCCTGGTCCACCCTCTGCTCCGACACCCCCGAGCTGCTCCTCTGGCAGGACGACGACCGCTGGATCGGCCTCGGGATCTCGCAGTGGGACAAGGAGCTGCCCCTCCGGCTCCTCGCCGTGGTGACCACGGCGGATCCGCCTCGGGCGTAGGCGACCGCCGAGTCGCCCGTCCTTGGTCGCCATCCGGTGCCCGTACTCCCGGCGCGCGCCCCCGGGGACATGTCCTCCATCGGACCGTCCTCGACCGGCTGAAACGGCCGGTGGCCACCCCACTCCACGGGCGCTCCCCTCACGAACCGGGCAGCCCCGCGGCCTCCCGGAGCCTGGCGTACTCCTCGGCCATCGTCGCCGCCGTCCAGTGGGCGTTGAGGCCGCTCGGGTTGGGCAGCGCCCAGACCCGGGTGGAGCCGATCATCCGCTCCTGCGGCCCGATGGCGGCCTTCGGCTCGCCGAAGGCCGTCCGGTACGCGGTGACGCCGACGACCGCCAGCCACCGAGGCGCGAGGCGCTCGACCCTCTCGGTCAGGAGGCGTCCACCCTCCTGGTACTCCTCGCGGCTCAGCTCGTCGGCCCTGGCCGTCGCACGGGCGACGACATTGGTGATGCCGAGTCCGTACGAAAGGAGTTCTTGCTGCTCGTCCGGCCGCAGCTGCCTCGGGGTGAAGCCCGACAGGTGGAGCACCGGCCAGAACCGGTTGCCGGGGCGGGCGAAGTGGTGGCCCGTCGCCGCCGTCATGAGACCCGGGTTGATCCCGCAGAAGAGCACGGAAAGGCCGCCCGCGGCCACGTCGGGAACGACGCGGTCGCGGGCGGCCTCCAGCTCCGCCTTGGTGAACCGGGGGGTTCGGGTCAGAGGATCGCGCCGGGGGTGTAGGCCGCGGCCTCCGGGTGCTGCTTCAGGATCTCCTCGATACGGGAGACGACGACCGCGACCTGGTCGGCGGCGGCGCCCGTGAAGGACAGCTTGTCGGCCATCAGCTCGTCGAGCTGCGCACGGTCCAGCGGGATCCGGTCGTCGGCGGCCAGCTTGTCGAGGAGCTCGTTGCGCTCGGCGCCCTGCTCGCGCATGGCGAGGGCGGAGGCGACGGCGTTCTCCTTGATGGCCTCGTGGGCGACCTCGCGGCCGACGCCGGCGCGCACGGCGCCCATGAGGACCTTGGTGGTCGCCAGGAAGGGCAGGTAGCGGTCGAGCTCGCGGGCGACGACGGCCGGGAAGGCGCCGAACTCGTCGAGCACGGTCAGGAAGGTCTCCAGGAGGCCGTCCAGCGCGAAGAACGCGTCCGGCAGGGCGACGCGGCGGACCACGGAGCAGGACACGTCGCCCTCGTTCCACTGGTCGCCGGCCAGCTCGCCGGTCATCGACGCGTAGCCGCGCAGGATGACCATCAGGCCGTTGACGCGCTCGCAGGAGCGGGTGTTCATCTTGTGCGGCATCGCCGAGGAGCCGACCTGGCCGGGCTTGAAGCCCTCCGTGACCAGCTCGTGGCCGGCCATCAGGCGGATCGTCTTGGCGATCGACGAGGGCGCGGCGGCCAGCTGCACCAGCGAGGTGACCACGTCGTAGTCGAGCGAGCGCGGGTAGACCTGGCCGACCGAGGTGAAGGCGTTGGCGAAGCCGAGGTGACCGGCGATCCGCTGCTCCAGGTCCGCCAGCTTGCCCGCGTCGCCGCCGAGCAGGTCCAGCATGTCCTGAGCGGTGCCGACCGGGCCCTTGATGCCGCGCAGCGGGTAGCGGCCGAGGAGCTCCTCGAGACGCGCGTACGCCACGAGCAGCTCGTCCGAGGCCGTCGCGAAGCGCTTGCCGAGGGTGGTCGCCTGGGCGGCGACGTTGTGCGAGCGGCCCGCCATGACCAGCTCGGCGTACTCGGCGGAGAGCTTGCCGAGGCGGCCGAGGACGGCGACCGTACGGTCGCGCATCAGCTCGAGCGAGAGGCGGATCTGGAGCTGCTCGACGTTCTCGGTGAGGTCGCGCGAGGTCATGCCCTTGTGGACGTGCTCGTGGCCGGCGAGGGCGTTGAACTCCTCGATCCGGGCCTTCACGTCGTGCCGGGTGATCTTCTCGCGCTCGGCGATGGAGCCGAGGTCGACCTGGTCGAGCACGCGCTCGTAGTCGGCGAGGGCGGCGTCCGGAACCTCGATCCCGAGGTCCTTCTGCGCTCGCAGCACGGCGAGCCACAGCTGACGCTCCAGCTTCACCTTCTGCTCGGGGGACCAGAGGACGGCGAGCTCCGCGGAGGCGTAGCGGCCGGCCAGAACGTTGGGGATGCGGGGCTTCGCAGTCACAGCAGTCACGTGGAGAGAGTCTACTGGCGGTTTGTGCAGGCCAGCGCCACGGCCGGATGTGGACTTTGCTACGAGACGCAGGTCACGGAGGTGACCCTCCGTCGGCTCACGGGCCGGCCGGCGCCTCGTACGGCAGCAGCTCGGGGCGCTTCGGGGCGCGGCCGTCGCCTGACGAGCGGCCCGTGAGCCTGCGCCCGATCCACGGGCCCAGGTGCTCCCTGGCGAAGCGGGCGTCCGCGATCCGCCGGCTCGCCCAGGCGGGCCGCCCGGCCGGGGGCAGCGGAGTCCGCCAGTCGTCCTCGGGCGGCAGGCCCAGCGCCTGCCACACGGCCTCGGCCACCCGTCGGTGCCCTTCGGAGGTCAGGTGGAGCCGGTCCACGTCCCACAGCCGGGGATCGCCGAGCGCCGGCGCCCCGTACAGGTCGACGACGAGGGCGCCGTGTCGGGCGGCGAGCTCGTCGAGGTGGGCGAAGAGCTCCTCCATGCGGGGGCGGAAGCGCTCCATCACCGGGCCCTGGCGCCCGGGGCTGCGCATCAGGACCAGCTGCTCGCAGGAGGGTGTGAGGCGTTCCACTGCCTCGGTGAGCAGGTCCCGCACCCGGACCATGTCGACCTTGGGCCGGAGGGTGTCGTTGAGGCCGCCGACCAGGGTCACGACATCGGCCTTCATGCCTGCGGCCAGGTCGACTTGCTCGTCGACGATCTGGCCGATGAGCTTTCCGCGCACGGCGAGGTTCGCGTAGCGGAAGTCGGGCGTACGGGCGGCGAGCCGGCCCGCGAGGACGTCGGCCCAGCCCCGGTACGAGCCGTCGGCCTTCAGGTCCGACATGCCCTCGGTGAAGCTGTCGCCGAGGGCGACGAGACTGGTGTAGGTGGCATTGATCTCCATGGCGGAGAGATCATACCGCGCGGTATGCGCGGGATGCCGTGGAGGACCCGAAGGGGAAGATCCGATGAGCGACGGCCTCCTGAGCACACTGGCGGAGGCCCTGGCGGAGCTGGTGGCGGCCGTCGAGACGAGCGACGACGAGGTCCTGGACCCCGACACGGCGGTGAAGTGGCTGGAGGGCACCGCGGCCACGCTCTCCGCACTCCCGACGGCCGACCGTCGTGCCCTCGACGGACACTTCCGCGCGGCGGCCCAGCGCCACCCGGAGGGCCCCTGGCGGGAAGAGCTGCTGAGGGTCCCGGAGGCCTTCGGCCTCCCGGAGGAGACCTGCGCGCCCGCCCGGGCCGCAGCCCGGGCGACCACAGAAGCCGCCCCCGGCGCCGCGCACACCCCCGCCGCCACGCACGCCCCCACGCTCGCCGCCGCCTGCGAGGCGCTCGCCCGGCAGGCACGCCGCTTCGTCGCCACCGTCCGGGCGCCGACCCCGCCACGCCCGTGCCGACCTGCCCCGGCTGGCCCCTCGCCGAGCTGACCCGGCACCTCGGCACCGTCCACCACTGGGCCGAGCACCTCGTCCGCACCCGGGCCACCGTCGGCGTCCCCGCCCGGGACGTCCCGCTCGGCCTGCCGAGGGACCCCGCCGGGTACCCCGCCTGGCTCGCCGACGGCGCCGAGGCGCTCGTCTCCACCCTGCGCGCCGCCGACCCCGACACCCCGCTCTGGTCCCCGGGGCCCGAACCACGCGCCGGTTACTACCCGCGCCACGTGCTCTTCGAGGCCGTCGTGCACCAGGCCGACGCCGAGCTGGCCCTCGCGGGGGCCGCGGAAACGATCGACCCGGGCACGGCCGCCGAGGGCATCGAGCACCACCTCGCCACCCTCCTGTACGTCCCGAGGACCGCCGAGCGGATCGCCCACCTCGACCGTGACGGTGAGCCGCTCCGGTTCACGGCCCGCGACACCGGTACCGTCTGGACGCTCACGCTCGGCGGGGGCGGCTTCACCCAGCGGCGCGGAAGCGCGGTGTCCGCCGCCCGCACCGAACCGGCCGCGGGCGTCACCGGCGACAGCGGCGACCTGCTCCTCCTCCTGCACCGCCGGTACACCGCCGACGACCCGCGCTTCGCCCGCACCGGGGACCGCGCCCTCCTCGACGACTGGCTGACCGCCACCGCGCTCTGAGGAGCCGTACCCGAGAAATGGCCGAAGGGCCCCGGGAGGAGGTCCCGGGGCCCTTCGTCACGACGTGCCCGCGGCCTACGGCGCCGCCGGGCGCCCCACCAGCTCGCGCAGCACGTCCTCCATCGTCACGAGACCGGCCGGCTTGCCGTCCTCGTCGAGGACCGCGGCCAGGTGTGTACGGCTCCGGCGCATCGCGGTCAGGACGTCGTCCAGCGGCGTGGCCGCCCGGACCCGGGCGATCGGCCGCAGCGCGGACACCGGGAACGGCAGGTCGCGCGGGGAGACGTCCAGGGCGTCCTTGACGTGCAGATAGCCGAGGATCCTGCGCTCCGAGTCGACCACCGGGAAACGCGAGTAGCCCGACGACGCCGACAGCGCCTCCAGCTCCTCGGGAGTGGTGCCGACCCGCGCGTACACGACCTTCTCCGCCGGCATCACGACGTCCCGCACCGGACGGCGGCCCAGCTCCAGGGCGTCGTGCAGCCGCTCGGCGGCCCGGTCGTCCAGGAGCCCGGCGTCGCCGGCGTCGGTGACCATGCGGGCCAGCTCGTCGTCCGAGAACGTCGCCGCGACCTCGTCCTTGACCTCCACCCGCAACAGCTTGAGCAGCGCGTTCGCGAAGGCGTTGATCGCGAAGATCACCGGCCGCAGCGCCCGGGCGAGCGTCACCAGCGGCGGGCCGAGGATCAGCGCGGTGCGCGTCGGCTCGGCCAGCGCGATGTTCTTCGGGACCATCTCGCCCAGCAGCATGTGCAGGTACGTGGCCACGCTCAGCGCGATCACGAACGAGATGGGGTGGACCAGCCCGTGCGGCACGCCCACCGCGTCGAAGACCGGCTCCAGGAGGTGCGCGATGGCCGGCTCGGCGACGATGCCGAGGACCAGGGTGCAGAGCGTGATGCCGAGCTGGGCCGCCGCGAGCAGCGCGGAGACGTGCTCCAGGCCCCAGATGACGCTGCGCGCCCGCCGGTTCCCGGCCTCGGCCAGCGGCTCCACCTGACTGCGGCGGACCGAGATCAGCGCGAACTCGGCGCCGACGAAGAACGCGTTGACGACGAGGGTCAGCAGACCGATCAACAGCTGGATGACGATCATCGGCCGGCCTCCCCGGTCTCGTCGGAGTCGTGCGGAGCGGCGTGAGCGGGGGCGTGCATCAGCACGCGCGCCGCGCGCCGCCCGGAGGCGTCCACGACGTCCAGCCGCCAGCCCGCCAGCTCCACGGTGTCGCCGACGGCCGGGATGCGGCCCAGCTCGTTGGCGACGACACCCGCGAGCGTCTCGTACGGGCCGTCCGGCACCCGGAGGCCGATCGCCCCCACCTGGTCCGTTCGTGCGGCGCCGTCGGCGGACCACAGCTCACGGCCGTCGGCGTCCTCGCCCGCCCGCGCCAGGTCGGGCGTCTCGTGCGGGTCGTGCTCGTCGCGGACCTCGCCGACGACCTCCTCGACGATGTCCTCCAGGGTCACGACCCCGGCCGTGCCGCCGTACTCGTCGATCACGACGGCCATCGTCTGCTTGCCGGAGAGCCGGTCCAGGAGACGGTCCACGGTCAGGGTCTCCGGGACGAGCAGCGGCTCGCGCACCATCTCGCCGATCCGGCGGCGCGCCCGCTCGCCGGCCGGTATGGCGAGCACGTCCTTGATGTGTGCGATGCCGACGACCGAGTCGAGGTTGCCCCGGTAGACGGGGAAGCGGGAGAGCCCGGTCGCGCGGGTCGCGTTCGCCACGTCCTCGGCGGTGGCCTGCACCTCCAGGGCGGTGACCTGGACGCGGGGCGTCATCACGTTCTCGGCGGTCAGCTCGGCGAGGTTGAGCGTACGGACGAACAGCTCGGCCGTGTCCGCCTCCAGCGCCCCCTCCTTCGCGGAGTGCCGGGCCAGCGCCACGAGCTCCTGCGGGGAGCGCGCCGAGGCCAGCTCCTCGGTCGGCTCCATGCCGAGCCGGCGCAGGATCCGGTTCGCGGTGTTGTTGAGGTGGCTGATCAGCGGCTTGAAGGCGGCCGTGAACACCCGCTGCGGGGTCGCCACCACCTTCGCGACCGCGAGGGGCGAGGAGATCGCCCAGTTCTTCGGGACCAGCTCGCCGACGACCATCAGGACGACGGTCGACAGGGCGGTGCCGATGACGAGGGCCACCGAGGACGCCACCGTGGGCGAGAGGCCGAGCGCCTCGACCGGGCCCTTGATCAGCTTGGCGACCGAGGGCTCGGCGAGCATGCCGACGACCAGGTTGGTGACGGTGATGCCGAGCTGGGCTCCGGAGAGCTGGAAGGTCAGCGAACGGACGGCCTTGAGGGCGCTCGCCGCGCCGCGCTCGCCGCGCTCGACGGCGGCTTCGAGCTCGCCGCGCTCGACCGTCGTGAGCGAGAACTCGGCCGCGACGAAGGCGCCGCACGCGAGCGAGAGCAGGAGCGCCAGCACGAGCAGAAGCACTTCGGTCATCGGTTCACCTCCGTCCCATGATCAGCCAGAGGGGAGAGGATCGCTCGATGTCGGAACGTGGAACCAGTGCTACTGGGAGGCTCGCCCATGGGCGGACGCTCACACCTTTCGGTCGTCGGGATGAAGAACCATGGTAAAGGATGGGCAAAGCGGAGTCATGATCGGCCGTCGGGAAGTCCGGCTCGCCAGCCGTCGACCGGCTGGCGACCCGCTGGCGACGGGCTGTCGGAGGGCTCTCGCGGACCTGCCGAGGGGCTGTCGCAGACCTGCCGAGGGGCTGTCGAGGATCCGCCGAGGATCTGCCGAGGGGCGCTTGCCCCGAACCCTCGTCGACGGCCCCCGAGGGGCTCCCTTCGTCCGCCTTCGGTCAGCTGTCGAGGGGCTTCACCCACCGGCGCCACTGATCCTGGCGCTCGTACCCGGCGGCCGTCCAGAGCCGCCGGCCCGTCTCGTTCGCTTCCAGGACCATCGCGTCCACCCGTCGCCCGCCGAGCGCGGCGAACCGCTCGTCGGCCGCCCGCAGCAGCGCGGTGGAGATGCCGCGCCGGCGGTGGGAGGGCAGCACGGCCAGCCGGTAGAGGGAGGCGCGCCAGCCATCCCAGCCGGCGATCACCGAGCCCACGATGACCCCGTCGGCGACCGCGAGGATGAGCGCGTCCGGATCCCGCTCGACGAGCCGGGTCACCCCGTCCACGTCGTCCGAGACGGACGTCCCCTCGGCGGACTCCTTCCAGAAGGCCAGGACGGCATCGGCCTCTTCGGGCAGGGCGGAACGTATCTGCGGATGGGTCATGGCCCGGATCCCATCACGCGGATCGGAGCCTGTGCCACGGAGTTCCGGCGGGTGGGACGGGCCGCTCATCGCGTGGCCCTGCCGAGTACGCACGGGGAGCTCGGCGTGCGCGGCCCGCTCTCCGGGAGGTCGAAGGAGCGGTACCGGCCGAGGGCGAAGCCCGCCGCCCCGATCGCCCCGATCGCGTCCCGGGAGGTGTGGCAGCCGCCGAAGAGCAGCGGCCAGACCGTACGGTCCAGTCCCCGCTGTACGCGCGCGAGCCCGGGTGTCCCCGCCGCGACGTGCTCGAAGAAGCGGAGCTCGCCGCCGGGACGCACGACGCGACGCGCCTCCGCGAGGGCCCGCGGCACGCTCCGTACCGTGCAGAGCACCAGCGAGGCCACGGCCGCGTCGAAGTCCCCGTCCTCCGCCGGCAGCGCCTCGGCCGTGCCCGGCAGGACGGACACCGGCACGGGCGCCCGCCGCGCGGCCTCCTCGGCCAGTCGCCGCAGCCGGGGTTCCGGTTCGACGGCCACGACCTCCGTGACGCCGGCCGGGTAGTGCGCGAAGTTCAGCCCGTTCCCCGCCCCGATCTCGACGACCCGGCCGGTGAGCCCGGACAGCAGCTCCTCGCGCAGGGCGGCGATCCCTCCGCGCGCGTCGGCCGACACGCTGATGCGGGCGTAGAAGCGAGCGAAGAGCGGGTGGCGGACCCGAGGACCGGGGGGAGGCGTCGGAGCATGCGAAGGAGACGGAGGGGTCATCGGGCGCCCCTCACCCGGTCACGAAGCAGAACTCGTTGCCCTCCGGGTCCCGCATGACCTGGAAGGAGCCCTGCTCGTCCGTCACGAGACCGCCGACCCGGACCGCGCCGACGGGTCCCGCCTCGGTGGCGGCCCCGTCCGGGTCCGCCACCTCCAGGTCGAGATGGACGCGGTTCTTCACCGCCTTGCCCTCCGGCACACGCTGGAAGGCCAGCCGGACGAAGTCCGGCGGGTCGACGTACGACCAGTCGCCGGTGCGGTCGACCGGCTCGCCACCGAGGAGGCCCGCCCAGAAACGTACGAGGGCGGCGGGGTCGGCACAGTCGAAGACGATCTCCTGAACACGAGCGCGCATGCGTCCAGAGTACGGAGTCCGCCCCCCACAGGCCCTCGATCAGCCCCCGAGCCGGCCCCGTTCGGCCCCCGAGCCCGGGCCCCGAGTCGGCCCCGATGCGGACAGCGGGTCAGGCTTGGAACTCCGCCGCGAACTCCGCCCCGAACGCCTCCGCGTCCCACGTCCCCCCGAGCACCGGGGCCAGCCAGCCGGCCGCCGCCGCTCGGAACTCCGCGGGACCGAGCGAGCCCGAACCTTCCGGTACGGCCCCGAGCAGGGGCGCGCCCGCCGACTGCGGCAGGTCCGCCAGGTTGCAGCGGGCCGCCAGGTCCGGCGCGTCCGGCCAGCTGCCGACCACGACGCCCAGCTGCTCGATGCCCCGCGCCGCGAGCGCCTCGGCCGTCAGGGCCGTCGTGTTGAGCGTGCCGAGCCCCGCGGGGACCACGCACAGGACGGGGGCGCCCATCAGCGCCGCCGCGTCCGCGAGCGTGCCGCCCTCCTCGTCGAAGCGGACGAGCAGCCCGCCCGCCCCCTCCACGAGCACCAGATCGTGCGAGGCGGCCAGCACGGAGGCGGCCTCGGCCACCTGCCGGGGCCCGACCGGGGCGAGTCCGGCCCGCTTCGCTGCCGTTCCCGGAGCCAGCGGCTCCGGGAAGCGCCCCAGCTCGACCGAGGCCGCGGCGCCGGACAGCCGGACGACCTCGTCCGCGTCGCCCGTCTCGTCCGGCCCGACCCCGGTCTGCGCCGGCTTCAGGACCGCGACCGACCGGCCCGCGGCCGTGGCCACGGCGGCCACCGCCGCGGTCACCACCGTCTTGCCGATCTCCGTCCCCGTACCGGAGACCACGACGATTCCCACTGCTGTCCCTGTCCTTCCGTCTGTCGTTCAGCCCGCGGCGGCGGCCGCGTGGACCCCCGCGCAGATCCGGGCCAGGTCCTCGTCGCCGGTCACGTAGGGCGGCATCGTGTAGATCAGGTCCCGGAACGGGCGCAGCCACACGCCCGCCCCGACCGCCGCCCGCGTCGCCGCCGCCATGTCGATGGCGTGGTCGAGCTGGACGACGCCGATCGCGCCGCACACGCGCACGTCCTTCACGCCCGGGAGACCGGCGACCGGAGCGAGCCCCTCGCGCAGCCCCGCCTCGATGCGCTTGACGTCCACGGCCCAGTCCCGCGAGAGGAGCAGGTCGATCGAGGCGAGGGCCACCGCCGAGGCCAGCGGGTTCCCCATGAAGGTCGGCCCGTGCGCCAGGACCGGGACCTCGCCCTGGGAGATCCCGTCGGCGACCCTGCTCGTGCAGAGCGTCGCCGCCATCGACAGGTAGCCGCCGGTCAGCGCCTTGCCCACGCACATCACATCGGGGGAGACCCCCGCCTGGTCCGCGGCGAACAGTGTGCCCGTGCGGCCGAAGCCGGTCGCGATCTCGTCGAAGACGAGCAGGACGTCGTGCTCGTCGCAGGCCTCGCGCAGCACCTTCAGATAGGCCGGGTCGTGGAAGCGCATCCCGCCCGCGCCCTGCACGACCGGTTCCACGATCACCGCGGCCAGCTCGTCCGCGTGCCGCGCGATCTCGCTGCGGAGCAGTTCCGCGTACGACTCCTCGTACGCGACCGGAGGGGCATCCACGAACACCTGTCGCTGGAGCACCCCCGACCACAGCTCGTGCATCCCGCCCTGGGGGTCGCACACGGACATCGGCTGCCAGGTGTCCCCGTGGTAGCCGCCGCGCCAGGTGAGCAGTCGCTGCTTGCCCGGCCGGCCCACCGAGCGCCAGTGCTGGAGGCACATCTTGACCGCGACCTCGACGGCCACCGAACCCGAGTCGCTGAGGAAGACGTGCCGCAGCGGCTCGGGGGTGATCTCGACGAGGCGGGCGGCGAGGCGCACGGCCGGCTCGTGGGTGAGCCCGCCGAACATGACGTGGCTCATCCGGTCGAGCTGACCCTTCACCGCCTCGTTGAGCACGGGGTGGTTGTAGCCGTGGATCGCCGACCACCACGAGGACATGCCGTCGATCAACTCGTCCCGGCCCTCGGCCGGTTCGGCGAGCCGGAGCCGCACCCCGGACGCGGACGCGACGACCAGCGGGTCCGTACGGCCCGGCATGGGGCCGTACGGATGCCAGACGTGCGCCCGGTCCAGGGCGAGGAGTTCGTCGTTACGCATTCGGCGCCAGGTCCGTGCCGGCGCCCCGGCGGCGGACCGCCACCAGGTCGGTCCGCGCGGTGTTCGCCGCGGGGACCGCCTCGGTCGCCGCAGCCGCAGCCGCCTCGGCCGCCACGTGCTCGGCCGCCGGCGCGGCGTGGCCTCCGCAGGGACCGCAGCCCGCGCCCGCGTGCGAACCGCAGCCGCCGCCCTCGGCCGGGGCCTGCGAGCCGCAGCCCGCGCCCTCCGCCGAGGCGTGCGAACCGCAGCCGCCGGCCGCGGCGGCGCCCGCCGCCGCGAGCGCGTCCGCCCGGTGCGCGGGCAGCGTCGTCGTGCCCGCGCCCTCCACCTCGAAGCCCGCGTCCGCGATCATGTCGAGGTCGGCCTGGCCGGCCTGGCCCTCGCTCGTCAGGTAGTCACCGAGGAAGATCGAGTTCGCGATGTTGAGCGCCAGCGGCTGCATCGAGCGCAGGTGCACCTCACGGCCGCCCGCGATCCGCACCTCGACGTCGGGGCAGACGAACCGCACCATCGCGAGGATCCGCAGGCAGCGCTGCGGGGTCAGGTTCCACTCCTTGGCGAGCGGCGTGCCCTCGAAGGGGATGAGGAAGTTGACCGGCACCGAGTCCGAGTCGAGCTCGCGCAGCGCGTACACGACGTCGACGAGGTCCTCGTCGGTCTCGCCCATGCCCGCGATCAGACCGGAGCAGGCCGACAGACCGGCGGCGTGCGCCTTCTGCACGGTGTCCACCCGGTCCGCGTAGGTGTGGGTCTTGGTGATCCCCTCGTACGTCGCCTCGGACGTGTTCAGGTTGTGGTTGTACGCGTCGGCGCCGGCGTCCCGCAGCCGCTCCGCCTGGCCGTCCGAGAGCAGACCGAGGCAGGCGCACACCTCGATGCCCTCGTTCTGCTCCTTGATCGCCTCGATGGTCTTGCCGACCCGCTCGACGTCGCGGTCCGTCGGACCTCGCCCGCTCGCGACCAGGCAGACCCGCTTGGCCCCGCCCGCGACACCCGCGGCGGCGGCCTGGGAGGCCTCGTCCGGCTTCAGCCACGTGTACTTGAGGATCTCGGCCTTGGAGCCGAGCCGCTGAGAACAGTACGAGCAGTCCTCGGGGCACAGCCCCGACTTCAGGTTGACCAGGTAGTTCAGCTTCACGCGCCGCCCGAACCACTGACGGCGCACCTTCCCGGCAGCCGCCACCACATCGAGCAGCTCGTCGTCGGAGGTCGCCAGTACGGCGAGCGCTTCTTCACGGGTCGGCAGCTCGCGCCGCAGCCCCTTCTCCACCAGCGTGTTCAGCAGGTCCATAAACGCTGATCCTTGCCTACAGCCCACCCTCGGGCCAAGGAGGATCCGAACAAACGCCCCCGAACGAGGTGTGTGGATGACCACATCCCGACCTCGAAGGACTCCGGTTAGGGTCTGTGGGCTGCCTACAAAAGGATCGCCGCATGCCACTGGCCGACGACGCCCGGGCCGAGGGCCCGCGCCGGACCGCGTTCGACTGGACCGACGCCGAGGCGCGCCGCAGGGCGGAAGCCGGTCTCGTGCGTACGCTGCGGCCCCGGGCCGCCGAGTCGGAGCTCCTCGACCTGGCGAGCAACGACTACCTCGGCCTCACTCGCCGTGCGGAGGTCACCGAGGCGGCGGCCGAGGCGGCGAGGCGCTGGGGCGCGGGCGCGACCGGCTCCCGGCTCGTCACCGGAACGACCCGGCTGCACACCCGCCTGGAGCGCGAACTCGCCGATTTCTGCGGCTTCGAGGCGGCCCTCGTCTTCTCCTCCGGATACGCCGCCAACCTGGCCGCACTCACCGCGCTCGGCGGCCGGGACTCGCTGATCGTCTCGGACGCCTCCAACCACGCCTCCATCGTGGACGGCTGCCGGCTCGCGCGCGCCGAGACCGCCGTCGTGCCGCACGCCGACCCCGAGGCCGTACGCAAGACCCTGGAGGCGCGGCCGGCGCACCGGGCGCTCGTGGTCAGCGACTCCGTCTTCTCCGTCGACGGTGACAAGGCCCCGCTGACGGAACTCGCCGAGGCCTGCCGCGCGCACGGCGCCGGCTTCGTCGTCGACGACGCCCACGGCTTCGGCGTCCTCGGCTTCGGCGGCCGGGGCGCCCTGCACGAGGCCGGCCTCGCGGGCGACGAGGACGTCGTCGCCACGCTCACCCTCTCCAAGTCCCTGGGCAGCCAGGGCGGCGCGGTCCTCGGCCCGGCCCGGGTCATCGAGCACCTGGTGAACGCGGCGCGCACCTTCATCTTCGACACCGGGCTCGCCCCGGCGGCCGCGGGCGGCGCGCTCGCGAGCCTGCGTCTGATCTCGGCCGAGCCGGCGCTCGCCGGGCGGGCGCGGACCGTCGCCACCACCCTGTACGAGCTCCTCACGGCGGCCGGGCTGACCGCGGCGCGGCCGGACGCGGCCGTCGTCTCGGTGCGGGCCCCCTCGCCCGAGGCGGCGCTGCGCTGGGCGGCGGACTGCCGCGAACAGGGCCTGGCGGTCGGGTGCTTCCGTCCGCCGTCCGTCCCGGACGGCATCTCGCGGCTGCGGCTCACGGCCCGCGCGGACCTGACGGATTCCGAGGTCGACCGGGCGGTGCGGACGATCCTGCGCACCGCGCCCGCCGCCGTCTGACCGCTTCGACTCCGGTGCCCAAGAGCGTTCACGGGCAGCAGAGTTCACCGCTTCGGGCGATAGATGCGCACATATCGTGGTGGAACCCCGTACGGGGCGGCACGATCGGTGGCACTCTGACGCGAAGCGCAATCCGGGGTGGTGTCCCCGGCGGGAAAGGGACAGCGCCGCCATGGCAGACCATCAGGAAGTATCCGTCACTCTGCCGAGCGATCCCGCCTCGGTCCGCACGGCACGCAGATACGTCGCGGACGTCCTGGGGGACTGGGGGCTCGACGGCGACGCGGAGATCGCGGACTCGATCCGGCTCATCATCTCGGAGCTGGCCACCAACGCCGTCCAGCACACCTTCGGTCAGTCGCCCACCTTCACGGTCGACCTCCGCCTGGAGCGGGAGGAGCGGCTGCACATCGGGGTGACCGACAGCCATCCCCGCTGGCCCCGCCGCCTTCCGGCAGCGGTCCAGCAGGACAACGGGCGGGGCATGGTCATCATCCGGGTCCTGGCGGCGGAGGCCGGTGGCCGCCTCTCGGTCACACCGACCGAGGAGGGCGGCAAGACGGTCTGGATCACGCTGCCGTGGACGATGGCCCCGCTGTCGGGCTCGTACCGCTGAGGCCGGGGTGCGGCGGCGCCACCGCACCCCCCCCGTCAGAGGTCAGCGCCCGGGGGCCGTCACCGGACGCGGCCGTAGTAGACCTTCGACGACCAGATCCTGTCGAGCTTCACCCAGGAACCCGTCTTGGGCGAGTGCCAGATCTTGCCGCTGCCGGCGTAGATGCCGACGTGGTAAACCCTCCCACCCGAGTGGAAGAAGACCAGGTCACCCTTCTGCCTGCTGGCCTTGGAGATGTGCCGGGTCTTGTTGTACTGCTGCTGCGCGGTGCGTGGCAGCGACTTGCCCGCCTTCTTGTACGCGTAGAGCGTCAGACCGGAGCAGTCGAACCGCGTGGGTCCGGCGGATCCGTACCGGTAGGGCGATCCTTTCTTTGACACGGCGACGCTCAGTGCCTTGTTCGCGTGTGTCGTCGCTGCCTGGGCCTCCGGTGCCGCACCTGGTGCGAACAGCGTGCCGCCGACGGCGGCGAGGGTGAGAGCCGAGACGGCTCCGGCCCGGGACAGCAGGGACGGGACATGCATCTGCGCGGTCATGCGCAACCCTTCGTCAGCCGCCTGAGAAGGATGACCTGTCGGGTTCGGGCAGGCGAAGATGCCCGGCCGCGGCTGCGGCTTCACCCCAAGGAACGGCCCTCGCTGTCGTGACAGCGCGAACGTCCCGTACTGATTGGGTCCTCCACTCCTGCCGATCCACTCCTGTCGACCAGACGTCCGGGACAGCGGCAGGACTCGGCGTCCGCCCGGACCGCCCCGCCGCGGTGGCGGGGGCTTGTCGTCGAGAGGGATCTTGACCCACGACATGGGCGAAAACCGAGCTGAAACGGCGATATGTGAGGCTCCTCACGACTGATCCATTCAGGTGGACAGACCGCCTTTGTGATCTTCGGAGGTTTGGCCGACGAGCCGCGTACCAGCGATGGAACGTTCGATTCCGCCAAATGCGTACACCTGTTGCGCAACTCGCCCGCTTCATATGTCGACTCGTCGACTACGCCGAACGGGGGAGGGATTCTGCGGTGACTGTCGGCCGACCGGACCTCGACACGACACGCGAGAATGTCAACTCGCCCGGGTCCTCGGGACGGTGACGCGGTCCGTCCGGCGCTCCCCGTCCAACACCCTTAGGGCGCGCGCCAATGTGTCCGTGTGGACCTCGGCCTCGCCCCGTATATGCATGAGCGTCAGGGCCTCGCGCAGCGCCTCCGCGCGCCCCACCAGGGCCTGAGCCGCGCGCAACGCCCCATAAGTATGCGTGCTCCTGGATGGATTGATCTTCCCCAGGAGGTCGACGACTTCGAGGTACGCGTCGACGAGTTCACCCTCCGCCCGGGTCAGGGCGGGCAGCGGCGGCAGTTCGGGGACCACGGCCGGGTCACCCCTCCGTACCGCCGGCGGCGGCGCGCCGGTTCGCGACCACGTGGTCCGCCAGGCCGTACGCGACGGCCGCCGCTGCGTCCAGGACGGTCAGCCGGTCGGTGTCGGCGTCGATCCGCTCCCGGTCCTGTCCGGTGTGCTCGGCGAGCATCCCGGCGACCAGTGCGCGCAGGCGCAGGAGTTCGGCGGCCTGGAGGTCGAGGTCGCTGAGCTGCCCCTGGAGGGGTTCGTCCAGGGTCGGCTGACGGAGGGTGACCCGGGCGCCGGGCAGGATCAGGCGCTTGCCCGGGGTGCCGGCGGCGAGCAGGACGGCCGCGGTGGAGACGGCCTGGCCCAGGCAGGTGGTCTCCACGTCGCAGGAGAGCGTCCGCATCGTGTCGTAGATCGAGGTCATGGCGCTGATGGAGCCGCCGGGGGAGTTGATGTAGAGCGAGATGTCCTGGCCGGGGGCCGCGTGGTCGAGGTAGAGGAACTGGGCGATGGCGTCGTTGGCCGAGGTCTCGTCGACCGGCGTGCCGAGGAAGACGATCCGGGACTCGAGGAGCTTCGAGTACGGGTCGAGGGTCCGGGTCCCGAAGCTGGTCCGCTCCGTGAACTCGGGCAGAACGTAGCGCGCGTCCATGGCTGAGCACCTCCATCGAAACTGTCTCTGTAAAAAATGTACAGGACGTACAGGCCGTAAGATGGGGAGCATGACCTACGAGATCCCGGTGACGCAAGCGCGGGCTGAGCTCGCCGACCTCATCAACCGCGTCGTGTACGGCGGTGAGCGCGTGGTCGTCACCCGCCACGGGAAGCCCCTGGTCGCCCTGGTCTCGGCCGCTGACCTGGAGGCTTTGGAGTCGGCGGACGAGCCGGCGGCGGAGCAGGTGGTCAGCTCGGTCTCCGCGCTGCGCCCGGTCGACTCCGCCACGGGCGAACAGCGCCGCTTCGGCATCGCCGCCCACCATCGCGACCCGGGCGTCTCCTGACCCTCCCGTACACACGGAAGCGCCCGCAGGCGCGGAAGCGCCGCGCGCGCAGAGGAGTCGTACATACGGAAGAGCCGCGTGCCCCCGTCCGCTACAGCGGGGGCACGCGGCCGTCTTTCGTCGCCCGCGCTCAGCCCACGGGCGCCGGGGCCGGGACCGGGGCCGGCGCCGCCACCGGCTTCTTGCCGGCGCGGCGCCCGCCGGCGCCCAGCAGGGTCGCGGTCAGACCCGCAGCCGCCCAGACCGCGAGGACGAGCAGCGGTCCGCCCGCTGCCGCGCCGTCGAAGAAGGAGACCGACCGCAGGGCCGAGCCCCCCGCGCCCGGCGGCAGCGACTGCCCGAGCGAGCCGACCGCGGTGGGCAGCAGCTCCGGTGCGCTCGACACCCCGGAGAAGGGGTTGCCGATCAGGATCATGAGCAGCGCCCCGAGCCCGAAGCCCGGCTTCCCGATGAGCGCGGCGAGTCCGGCGAAGGTCGAGGCGATCGCCAGGACGGTCAGGGACAGCACCCCGGCCTCCGCCCACCAGCCGCCGGTGAGCGCACCGAGCCAGCTGTGGGCGAGGGCCGTGCCGACCAGCCCCGCGAGCACCGAGGCGCCGACGAGGGTGGTCACCGCCCGGGTCCCGCGCAGTCCGAGGAGGGTCGTGACGACACCCGCCGCGGCCCCCGCCAGGGCGAGCGGCAGCAGGCTGGAGGCGAGTACGGCCCCGCGGGGGTCACCGGCCGGGGCGGCGACCACGTCCGTGAGGGTCACCTTCGCGCCCTCCGGGACCTGCGCCGTCACGGCCTCCCTCAGCAGCCCGGCCACCACCGGGCTCGCGGCCGAGGCGGTCAGGAGCTCCGTACCGCCCGGTGTCACGACCACCGCTCCGTATACGTCCCGGTCCGCTATCGCGGCGCGGGCCGCGGTGGCGTCCTCGTAGCGGTGCACCTCGAAGGCCCCCTCGTGGCGGGCGAAGCCCTGCTCCAGGGCGGTGACCGCCGTCGCGGGGCCGGCGACGCCGATCGGCAGGTCGCGGGGGGCCGTCCGGGCCGCCGGCCAGGCGAAGGCCCAGAGGGCCAGGGCCACGACGGTCGGGATCAGCGCCATCACCGCGATGGTTCTGCGCCCCGCGCCGAGGGCGGGGGCGGTGGTGGTGGCGGACATGGTGTCCTCGATTCAAAGAGAAGGATCGTTCGTTTTTCTTGGTGCCACTGTCCTGCCGTGCCGGGAAGTTGTCAAGAATGAATATTCGTTTTAGGTTCGTCCCATGGCTCGTGTCTCCCAGGAACACCTCGACGCCCGGCGGCGGCAGATCCTCGACGGCGCGGCGCGCTGCTTCGCCCGCAACGGCTTCCACGCGACCTCGATGCAGGACGTGCTGGCCGAGGTGGGCCTGTCGGCCGGCGCGGTCTACCGCTACTTCCGCGGCAAGGACGAACTGATCGCGGCCATCGCGACCGAGGCCTTCGCGGGCATCCGGAGCGCGTTCGAGGAGGCGTCCAGGGCCACCCCGCCGCCCACGCCCGACGTCCTCCTCGGCGCGGTGCTCCGGCTCTTCCTGGAGGAGCGGATCGAGGGTGCCGACCGGCAGGCCTTCGCGCGGCTGATCATCCAGGTGTGGACGGAGACGCTGCGCGACGAGGCGCTGGCGAAGACCCTCGCCGAGGGCTACCACGGCATGCGCGTCGCCTGGGCGGAGCTCGTCACCGCCTACCGCGAGAGCGGCATCCTGCGCGCCGACGTCCCCGCCGACCACGTGGCCCGCACCCTGATCGCCGTCGCCCAGGGCTTCATCGCCCAGCAGGCGCTCTTCGGGGACGTGGCCGTGGACATCCTGGAGGACGGGCTCAGGGGCCTGATGTCGATGTCCGTCGATCCGGTCCGATGATCATGAAAACGCAAAGCCGGAGTTAACGAGCCGGAAAAACTTCCGCCCTAACGTGCAATGTCCGGCCGTGGACCGCTTCCCGGCAGCTCAACAGGCTGTTGAAGCTGGGTAGGGTCCGCAGCTGTCCGGGTGCCGTCCCGGTCGACGACTGTGAGGTGGAAGAGTGCAACTGAGCCCGCACGAACAGGAACGCCTGCTCATTCATGTCGCGGCCGACGTGGCCGAGAAGCGCCGGGCGCGGGGTGTGAGACTCAACCACCCCGAGGCCGTCGCCCTGATCACCTCCCACATCCTGGAGGGCGCCCGGGACGGCCGCACGGTCGCCGAACTCATGGCCTCCGGCCGCAAGGTGCTCTCCCGCGAGGACGTCATGGAGGGCATCCCCGAGATGATCCACGACGTCCAGGTCGAGGCCACCTTCCCGGACGGCACCAAGCTCGTCACCGTCCACGACCCCATCGTCTGAGCGGGGACGCCGATGATTCCCGGAGAGATCCTGTACGCGCAGGACCCGGTCGCCCTCAACGAGGGGCGCCCCGTCACCCGCCTGACCGTGCTCAACTCCGCCGACCGGCCCGTCCAGGTCGGCTCCCACTACCACTTCGCCGAGGTCAACCCGGGCTTGGAGTTCGACCGGGCCGCCGCGCGCGGACAGCGCCTCCACATCGCCGCCGGGACCGCCGTCCGCTTCGAACCCGGCATCCCCGTCGAGGTCGAGCTCGTCCCCATCGCGGGCCGCCGGATCGTCCCGGGTCTGCGCGGCGAGACCGCGGGCCCCCTCGACGCCGACGCGGTCCTCGACGCCGACGCAGACGCAGCCCCCGAAGCCGAAGCAGCCCCCGGCACCGACGCCGCCCCCGAAGCCGAAGCAGCCCCCGGCACCGTCGCCGCCCCCGAAGCCGAAGCAGCCCCCGGCACCGTCGCCGCCCCCGAAGCCGAAGCAGCCCCCGGCACCGTCGCCGCCCCCGAAGCCGAAGCAGCCCCCGGCACCGTCGCCGCCCCCGAAGCCGGAGCAGCCCCCGGCACCGTCGCCGCCCTCACCGCGGCGACCGGCCCGAACGGAGCCCCCCGTGCCTGACCTGCAACGCCCCGTCTACGCCGACCTGTTCGGCCCCACCACCGGCGACCGCATCCGGCTCGCCGACACCGATCTCCTCGTCGAGATCGAGGAGGACCGCTGCGGCGGACCCGGCCGTGCCGGCGAGGAGGCGGTCTTCGGCGGCGGCAAGGTCGTCCGCGAGTCCATGGGCCAGGCCCGCACCACCCGCGCCGAGGGCGCCCCCGACACCGTGATCACCGGAGCCGTGATCATCGACCACTGGGGCGTCGTCAAGGCCGACATCGGCATCCGGGACGGCCGGATCACCGGCATCGGCAAGGCCGGCAACCCCGACACCATGGACGGCGTCCACCCCGACCTCGTGATCGGCCCCGAGACCGAGATCATCGTCGGCAACGGCAAGATCGTCACCGCGGGCGCCGTCGACGCCCACGTCCACTTCATCTCCCCGACCGTCGTCGAGCAGGCCCTCGCCACCGGCGTCACCACACTCGTCGGCGGCGGCACGGGACCCGCCGAGGGCACCAAGGCGACCACCGTCACGCCCGGCCCGTGGCATCTCGCCCGGATGTTCGAGGCCCTGGACACCTTCCCCGTCAACATCGGCCTGCTCGGCAAGGGCAACACCATGTCCCGGGAGGCCATGCACTCCCAACTCCGGGGCGGAGCACTCGGATTCAAGATCCACGAGGACTGGGGCGCCACGCCTGCGGTCATCGACGCCTGCCTCGGCGTCTGCGAGGAGACCGGCGCCCAACTCGCCATCCACACGGACACCCTGAACGAAGCGGGCTTCGTCGGCGACACCCTCGCCGCCATCGCCGGCCGGACCGTCCACGCGTACCACACGGAGGGCGCCGGCGGCGGGCACGCTCCCGACATCATCACGGTCGTCTCCGAGCCGTACATCCTGCCCAGCTCGACCAACCCGACGCGACCGCACACCGTCAACACCATCGAGGAACACCTCGACATGCTGATGGTCTGCCACCACCTCAACCCGGCCGTCCCCGAGGACCTCGCCTTCGCCGAGTCCCGCATCAGGCCCTCCACCATCGCCGCCGAGGACGTCCTCCACGACCTGGGCGCCATCTCGATCATCTCCTCCGACTCCCAGGCCATGGGACGCGTCGGCGAGGTGATCATGCGGACCTGGCAGACCGCCCACGTGATGAAGAAGCGGCGCGGCGCCCTGCCCGGCGACGGCCGCGCCGACAACCACCGGGCCCGCCGCTACGTCGCCAAGTACACGATCAACCCGGCCGTCGCCCAGGGCATGGACCACCTCATCGGCTCCATCGAGACCGGCAAACTCGCCGACCTCGTGCTCTGGGACCCCGCCTTCTTCGGGGTGAAGCCGCTCACCGTCGTCAAGGGCGGCCAGATCGCGTACGCGCAGATGGGCGACGCCAACGCCTCCATCCCGACCCCGCAACCCGTCATGCCCCGCCCCATGTTCGGCGCGCTCGGCAGGGCGGCGGCGGCCGGCTCCGTCAACTTCACGGCCCGAGCGGCCATCGAGGACGACCTGCCCCAGCGGCTCGGCCTGCACAAGGAGTTCGCCGCGATCGGCGACACCCGGCGCGTCACCAAGGCGGACATGCGGGAGAACGACGCCCTGCCCCGGGTCGAGGTCGACGCCGACACCTTCTCGGTGACCATCGACGGAGAGGTGGTCGAACCGGCACCGGCCGCCGAACTCCCCATGGCCCAGCGCTACTTCCTCTTCTGAGGGTGCGGAAACGATGACACGCTCCGCACTCCTCGTGCTCGCCGACGGGCGCTTCCCCGCCGGCGGTCACGCCCACTCCGGCGGCGCAGAGGCCGCCGTCAAGGCGGGCCGCATCAAGGACGCCGACGACCTGGAGGCCTTCTGCCGCGGCCGGCTCCACACCACCGGCCTCACCTCCGCCGGCCTGGCCGCGGCCGCCGCGTACGGACTCGACCCGTACGAGCTCGACGCGGCCGCCGACGCCCGCACGCCCTCACCCGCCCTGCGCGCCGCCGCCCGCAGGCTCGGCCGCCAGCTGATGCGGGCGGCCCGCGCCACCTGGCCCAGCGCCGAACTCGACGCGCTGGCGGCGGCCTTCCCGCGCGGCGCCCATCAGCCCGTCGTCCTCGGCGCCACCGCCCGGGCCGCCGGGCTCGGCCCCGAGGACGCCGCTCACTGCGTCGCGTACGAGACGGTCGGCGGTCCCGCCACCGCCGCCGTACGCCTCCTCAGCCTCGATCCGTACCGGGCGACGGCCGTCCTCGCCCGCCTCGCACCCGAGATGGACCACGTCGCCGCCCGCGCGACCGCCGCGGCGCGCCAGGGCGTCGACGCGCTGCCGGCCGCTTCCGCGCCGCTGCTCGACCTCACCGCCGAACAGCACGCGGCCTGGCCGGTCCGCCTCTTCGCCTCCTGAGCCACCCGAGCACACGGCAACCCGAGCATCCGAGTACGACGCACAAGCCCACCGCCACCCCCCAGGAGCCTCCCGATGCACCTCGACCACGGTCACACCCACCACGGAGCGGTATCCGCCGACGCCCACCGCCCCGACGGCACCCGCCGCGCCCTGCGCGTCGGACTCGGCGGACCGGTCGGTTCCGGCAAGACCGCCACCGTCGCCGCCCTCTGCCGGGCCCTGCGGGACACCCTCTCCATCGCCGTCGTCACCAACGACATCTACACCCGCGAGGACGCCGAGTTCCTCCTCCGCAACGCCGTCCTGCCGCCCGAGCGCATCCGGGCCGTCGAGACCGGCGCCTGCCCGCACACCGCGATCCGCGACGACATCTCCGCCAACCTGGAAGCCGTCGAGGAACTGGAGGAGGCCGTCGGTCCCCTCGACCTCATCCTGGTCGAGTCCGGCGGGGACAACCTCACCGCCACCTTCTCCAAGGGGCTCGTCGACGCCCAGGTCTTCGTCATCGACGTGGCGGGCGGCGACGACATCCCGCGCAAGGGCGGACCGGGGGTCACCACCGCCGACCTCCTCGTCGTCAACAAGACCGACCTCGCCCCGTACGTCGGCTCCGACCTGGAGCGCATGGCCCGCGACGCGAAGGAGCAGCGCGGCGAACTGCCCGTCGTCCTCACCTCCCTGCGCGCCGAGAACGGCGTCGGGCCCGTCGCCGACTGGGTCCGCCTCCAGCTCACCGCGTGGGCCGGAGCCGGGGCGCCGGCCGCGTGAGCCTGAGCGCCACCGCCCGGATCGCCGCCGCGGCCGACGGCGGGCTGCCGCTCCTGGAGAGCGACGGCCCCCTCGCCCTGCGCCGCACCAGGGCCGCCGCCGGCTGGACCCGGGTCACCGTCGTCGGGGCGATGAGCGCCCCGCTCGGCGGCGACCGGCTCGCGATCGAGACGGAGGTGAGGGCCGGGGCCCGGCTCCTCGTCGACACCGCCGCCGCCACCCTCGCCCTGCCGGGCCGCGGTGCCGAGCCCGCCACGTACGACGTCCGGATCGCCGTGGGGGAGTCCGGCGTCCTGCGCTGGCTGCCCGAGCAGCTCGTCTCCGCCCATGGCTCGCACCTGCGGATGCGCACCACCGTCGAGCTCGCCGCCACGGCCCGGCTCGTCCTCCGTGAGGAGCAGATCCTCGGCCGGCACGGCGAACCGCCCGGCACCCTCGTCACCCGCCTCACCGTCCGTCGGGCCGGCCGCCCCCTGCTCGACCAGGAACTGGCGTACGGCCCCGGGGCCCCCGGCGGCTGGGACGGCGGCGCGGTCCTGGCCGGCCACCGGGCCACCGGTCAACTCCTCGTGGTGGACCCCGACTTCGCCGACGAACCCAGGGAGCCGAGACTCCTCGACGAAGGGGCCGTGATCGCCCCCCTCGCGGGCCCCGCGGCCCTCGTCACCGCCGTCGCCCCCGACGCCCTCACGCTCCGCCGCCTGCTCGACGCGGCCCTGGCCGAACTCGCCCCGCACTGAACCGCACGGACGCGGGGGGCGGCCGTCCGACGGCCGCCCCCCGCACCGGTCGGCGTCAGCCCCGGGTCTTCAGCCAGGCGTCCTCCGCCGCGTAGTCGAAGAAGTCCACCCCGTACTTGGCGAGACCGGGGAAGGCCTCCCGCCAGTCCCGGTCCGCCAGGTGCGCGGTCAGCCACGCCACCGTCTCCGGGAGCGACTCGGCATAGGACACCACCGGCCGGTATCCCAACTCCCGTTCCGCCGCCGTCATGTCGTAGACGATCGGGTGCGGCGCGGTCCACGGAGTGAGCCCCACGGTCTCCGCCGGCTCCCCCTCCATCAGCACGAACTCGCTCCGTACGCCCAGCACCGCGTCGATCTCCGCCCCGATCTCCGCCACCGTCGGCGCCTCGGGGTCCGCGCCGTTGAGCACCCGGCTCCCCGGCTTCGCCGCCGCGAGCCGGACGAGCTCGGCGAGGTTGTCCACATGGGCCGGATGGAAGCGCGAGGTGCCGCCGTACGCGAGGACGCGCACCGGCCGCCCGTCGAGCGCCCGCTTGACGAACCACAGCTCGCGCGGGCCCGGGCAGAACGGCCCGTGGATCGCGCCCGCGCGCAGCAGAGTCGTCGGCAGCGCGTCGCCCGCCGCCAGCAGCTCCCGCTCCAGGGCGATCTTCCGCGTGCTGTACGAGGTGTCGCCGGGCGCGACGGTCCGCCAGTCCTCCCGGGTGGGCACGGGGAAGGCGGGGAAGCCGTCGGGCCGGTCCTGGGTGTCGAAGCTGCGGCCCTCCTCGTCCTCGTACACGGCGCCGCTCGACACCACCACCGCCGAGCCGATCCGGTCGGCGAGCCCGGTCAGCTGCCGGCCGTGCCCGCCGCCGTACGCCACGATGTCGACGAGCACGTCGCAGCCGTCGCCGAGCCCCGCGGCGAGCGCCCCTTCCTCGGTCCGGTCCAGCCGCAACGTCCGGACCTCCTCCGGCCACCTCTCGTCCCGCGCGCCGCCCCGCGAGGCGGCCGTCACCTCCCAGCCGTCCGCGACGAGGGCCCGCACGGCCGCCCGCCCCACCTGTCCCGACCCACCCAGTACGAACGCGTTTCCCTTGGTCATGATCGCGACGCTACGGGCGACGGGACCGGTGCCCCAAGCGATTGCGCCGTGCGCGGATCCGCCCTCAGCGTTCCCGTCGGCGGAACCTTCGCGCGGGCTCCTCGGTTCCCGCCTCCGCCGCCTTCACCACGGCCGCGTACTCGTCCACGTACTCCTGCCCGGACAGCCGCAGGATCTCGTACATGATCTCGTCGGTCACCGCGCGGACCACTGCCCGCTCGTCCGCGGACCCCGCGAAGCGGGAGAAGTCCAGTGGGGCCCCGAAGCGGATCGTGACCCGGCGGATTCGCGGCACGACCTTCCCCGGCGGCTGGATCTCGAAGGTGCCGACCATGGCGCACGGCACCACCGGCACCCCGGCGGTCAGGGCCATCAGCGCCACCCCGACCTTGCCCTTGTAGAGCCGCCCGTCGTGCGAGCGCGTCCCCTCGGGATAGATCCCGAGCAGCTCGCCCTTGCCCAGGACGCCGAGCCCCTCGCGGATCGCCGCCTGCCCTGCCTCCTTCCCGGACCGGTCGACCGGGATCTGCCCGGCGGCCCGGAAGAACGCGGCCGTGAGACGTCCCTTGACCCCGGGCCCCGTGAAGTACTCCTGTTTGGCGAGAAAGGTGATCCGCCGGTCGAGCACGGCCGGCATCAGGAAGTGGTCGGAGAAGGAGAGGTGATTGCCCGCGACGATCGCCGCGCCCTCCTCCGGGACGTGCTCGAGCCCCTCGATCCGCGGCCGGAAGAGCAGCCTGAGCAGCGGCCCCAGCAGTACGTGCTTCATCAGGTGGTAGAACACCCGCGACCCCCGTTCGTCGTCCGTCATGCCCGTTGTATCGGCGCGCGGGCCCGTGGTCCACTGGTGGGGGAGCGTCACGATGACCGGACAACGCGGAACGAGACGTCCCGGCCGTGTCCTCACCGCGGTGCTCTGCGCGGTGACGGCGGCCGGTCTGTACGGCTGCTCCGACCCGGGCCCCCGCGAGCCGAGCCCCACGCCGACCCCCTCACCGGCCACGACGCCCCCGTCCACCACGGCCCCGGCGCCCTCCACCACGGCCCCCGCGCCGGCCGGCCGGTCACCGCTCACGGGACTCCCCGCGCGGCCCGCCCCCGTCGTCGCCGTGAAGATCGACAACGTGGCGGCGGCCCGCCCCCACACCGGTCTCGGCGCCGCCGACCTCGTCTACGTCGAGCAGGTCGAGGGCGGCGTGACCCGGCTCCTTGCCGTGTACTCCTCCCGGCTCCCCGAGCTCACAGGACCCGTCCGCAGCGCCCGGGAGTCCGACATATCGCTCCTCGCGCCGTTCGGCGAGCCGGTGCTCGCGTACTCCGGCGCGCAGACCGCCCTGAACCCCCTCCTGAACGCGGCACCGCTGCACCTCGTCACCGAGACCACCGCCCCCGGGGCCTTCCGCCGCTCCCCGGACCGGGCCGCGCCGCACAACCTCTACGTCCGCCCGGCACGCGCCCTCGCAACCGATCCGTCCCCGGAGAACGCCCAGGACATCGGCTTCCGCTTCGGGTCCGTGCCGCCCGGCGGCACCCCGGTCGACACGTCGACCGTCCGCTTCCCGGCGGCCCGCTACACCTTCACGTGGTCCGCCGCCGACCGCGCCTGGCGGGTCGCGATGGACGGCCGTGAGGCCCGCGCCACGGACAGCGGACCGCTCACCCCCGAGACGGTCGTCGTCCAGCGCGTCACCATCCGTCCGTCCGACTTCCAGGACCGGTTCGGCGCGGTCTCCCCGTACACGGAGACGACCGGCAGCGGCACGGCACTCGTGCTGCGCGACGGCCGCTCGTACGAAGCCCGCTGGTCCCGGCCCACGCCCGACGCGGGCACCACCTTCACCACCCCGGACGGGGCGCCCCTCGCCTTCGCCCCGGGCCAGACCTGGGTCGTCCTCGCCCCGCTCGGTTAGGTCCTGTCGTCAAACTCCCGTCGTCCGCCCGCAGGGCAGGCGGGAGTTTGACGACAGGACCTAACCGAGCGGAGGGGCGGGGGTCAGGGGACAGGAGTCAGGGCCGTGTCGTGCCCGGTCGGCCGGGCTCGCGCGGTGGGCGCTGACGTGGCGCAGAGGGCGTCGAGCTGTCCGCCGCCGCCATGCCGATCGTGGCCACCACCAGCACCATCAGACCGAACCACAGCCATCCGCTGCTGCCGAGCGCCACCGTGTACGTCGTCGTCAGGACCAGCGCCGCGCCGGTGAGCGCCGCCATCGTCCTCGTGGGACCGGACATCGATCCGCCTCCTCCCGACCGGGGCCGCGGAAGTCGTCGTCCCCATCGTGACCCCGGAAGGGGGGCGCGCGCTACTCCCTGGACGCCCCCGCGTGCGCCGGGGCGGAAAGCGCGCCGGGTCTCAGCTCCTGGCCCGGAGCGAGGCCAGGTACGCGTTGTACGCCTCCAGCTCCTTGTCCCCGTTCCGGTCGGCGGCCCGGTCCATGCGGACGGCCTGCCGCTGCTCGGAGTGGTACCACTGGTAGACCAGCGCGATCAGCACCAGCACGGACGGGATCTCGCTGAACGCCCAGGCGATGCCGCCCGCCGCGTTCTGGTCGGTGAGGGCGTCGATCCCCAGCGAGGCGGGCGGGGTCCGGTACGTCCCGACCATCGGCTCGCTCGCCATCATCAGCGCGATGCCGAAGAACGCGTGGAACGGCATGCCCGCGAACAGCTCCAGCATGCGCATCACGTAACCCGGCCGGTGCGGGCCCGGGTCCACGCCCATGATCGGCCAGAAGAAGACCAGGCCGACCATCAGGAAGTGCACCATCATCCCGATGTGCCCGGGCTTGGAGCCCATGAGGAAGTCGAAGAGCGGCGTGAAGTACAGCGCGTACAGGCTCGCGATGAACATCGGGATCGTGAAGCCGGGGTGCGTGATCACCTTCATGTACCGGCTGTGCAGCAGCTTCAGGAGCAGCTCGCGCGGTCCCGTCGAGCCCCGGTCCGCCACCGGCAGCGCCCGCAGCGCCAGCGTCACCGGCGCGCCGAGCAGCAGCAGGATCGGCGACAGCATGGAGATGACCATGTGCTGCACCATGTGCACGCTGAACATGACCATGCCGTAGTCGTTGAGCTTGGTGCACATCACCAGGGCGACGCTCAGGACACCGACGGTGAAGAACACCGTCCGGCTCACGGGCCACGCGTCACCGCGCCGCCGCAGCCGCGCCACACCCCAGCCGTAGAAGCCGAGTCCCGCGAGGCAGCCGATGAGGAAGAAGAGGTCGGGAGAGAACTCCAGGCCCCGCGCCAGCGTGAACGGCGGCAGATCCATGGTCATGCCGTGCCCGCTGTGATCCATCTGAGTACTCCTGGAGCCCGATTCGCGCTTGTTGTCCGCACCAGACTAGAACCGCCCCCGGCCGCGATCGCGACCGGGGGCGGTTCTGGGCTCTTGGCGTCGTCAGAGCACGCACTCGGCCTCGGTGTAGCGGTCCTCGGGGACCGTCTTGAGGGACTCGACGGCCTGCGCCAGCGGGACCATCACGATGTCCGTGCCGCGCAGCGCGGTCAGCATGCCGAACTCGCCGCGGTGCGCCGCCTCCACCGCGTGCCAGCCGAAGCGGGTGGCGAGGACGCGGTCGTACGCGGTCGGGGTGCCGCCGCGCTGGACGTGGCCGAGGATGACCGGGCGGGCCTCCTTGCCCAGGCGCCGCTCCAGCTCCACGGAGAGCTGGTTCGCTATGCCGGTGAACCGCTCGTGGCCGTAGATGTCCGTGCCCGCGGACTTGAAGTCCATCGAGCCCTCGCGCGGCTTCGCACCCTCGGCGACGACCACGATCGCGAACCGCTTGCCGGCCTCGAAGCGCTCGCCGACCCGGGAGGTCAGCTCGTCGATGTCGAAGGGGCGCTCCGGGACGACGACGGCGTGCGCACCGGCGGCCATGCCGGAGTGCAGCGCGATCCACCCGGTGTGGCGGCCCATGACCTCGACGACGAGTACGCGCTGGTGCGACTCGGCGGTCGTCTTCAGCCGGTCGAGCGCCTCGGTGGCGACGGTGACGGCCGTGTCGAAGCCGAAGGTGACGTCGGTGGAGGCGATGTCGTTGTCGATGGTCTTGGGGACCCCGACGATCGGCAGGCCCGCCTCGGAGAGGAGGTTGGCCGCCTTCAGGGTGCCCTCGCCGCCGATCGGGATGATGGCGTCGAGGCCCAGGTCCGCGACGTGGCCGCGGGCGCGCTCGACGCCGCCGACCAGGTGCGCGGGCTGGACCCGGGAGGAGCCGAGGATGGTGCCGCCGCGGGCGAGTATGCCGCCCACCGCGTCGAGGTCGAGCTTGCGGTAGTCGCCTTCCAGCAGGCCCTTCCATCCGTCGTGGAAGCCGATGACCTCGTCACCGTGGTCGACGACGGCGCGGTGCACGACGGAACGGATGACGGCATTCAGACCGGGGCAGTCTCCGCCGGAGGTGAGCACACCAATGCGCATAGCCCAAAAACCTTTGCAACGTGGGCCGACTCCCGGACCACGTCGTCCGGCTGGATCCCCGCCACCCTATCGGTGCCGGGTGGCGGGGCCGAAACGGATGTCCGCACAGTGGACACCGTAGTTTCGTACGAACCCGTGAGGGTTTCGTCAGGCGGGCTGCGTGGCCGCCGCGATGCGCTCGGCGCGCAGCGCCTCGTACCACCGGTCGTCGGTCGGCGGCAGCGCGTTCACGTCGAGGGCCAGCTTCAGGAGCAGGTCCGCGATCTGCGGGTTCCGGGCCATGACGGGGCCGTGCATGTACGTACCGAAGACGGTGTCGTTGTACGCGCCCTCGGTGCCGTCGCCGGTGCCGTTGCCGTTGCCGAAGACGGTCCGGGCGAACGGCCGGGCCGTCGGGCCGAGGTGGGTGATGCCCTGGTGGTTCTCGAACCCGGTCAGCTGGGGCAGGCCGAGGCGTGGGTCGATGTCCGCGAGGACGTCGCCGACGCAGCGGGCGCCCTCGCCGCGGGTGGTGATCACGTCGAGCAGGCCCAGGCCGGGCTGGCGCTCGCCGACGTCGTTGATGAACTCGTGGCCCAGGATCTGGTAGCCGGCGCAGACCGAGAAGATGATCGCGCCGTTGGACGCGGCCCGGGGCAGACCGCCGTCCCGGAGGAGCCGCTCGGCCGCGAGCCGCTGCGGGCGGTCCTCGCCGCCGCCGATCAGATAGATGTCGCCCGAGGTCGGGATCGGCTGGTCGCTGCGGACGTCGACGCGCTCGACGTTGAGGCCGCGCTGGCGGGCGCGGCGCTCGACGACGAGGACGTTGCCCTGGTCGCCGTAGGTGCTGAGCAGGTCCGGGTAGACCCAGACCAGGCGCAGGCTGCTGTCAGTCATGCTGCATGTCCTCTACGGGTCAGTTGCCGACGCGGCGGCGGACGTCCTGGAAGGCGGTGTAGTTGGCGATCAGCTCGATCTGCCCGGGCGGAGCCATCGTGACGGCCTCGTCGAGCGTCTCGCAGACGCGGAAGTCCACGCCCGCGACCTCCAGGCGGACCGCCAGGTCGAGCCGGCGGTCGCCGATCACCATGATCGGGTGGCCCGCGAGCCGCCCGTAGTCCACGTCCCACAGCCAGGAGGTGTCCGTGCCGTCGGCGCCGCGGGCGTTGACGGAGAGGATCACCGGGGTGGGCGGCGCGTCGATCAGGGAGAACGTCTCCAGCCAGCCGGCCGGGTTCTTCGCGAGCAGGAGTCGCAGGTCGCGGCCCTGGAAGGAGACGACGTCGTAGCGTCCCGCGACGGCCTGCACCTGGTACATGCGCTCCAGGGCGACCTGCGGCGGTACGCCGAAGACGGCGGCGACGGCGGCCGAGGTGGCGGCGTTGGCCTTGTTGGCGCGGCCGGGCAGCTGGAGCCGGATCGGCCAGGCCGAACCGTGCGGGTCTAGCACGTGGTCGCCGTTGAGCGCCCAGCTCGGCGCGGGACGGCGGAAGCCGCACTCGCCGCAGAACCAGTCGTCGCCCGGACGCTGCATCACGCCACCGCAGGAGGGGCACGACCAGGCGTCGTCCTTCCACTCCTGGCCGGCGGCCACCCACACCACGTTGGGGGAGGAGGAGGCGGCCCACACGATGAGCGGGTCGTCGGCGTTGGCGACGACGACGGCCTTCGTGCCGTTGAGGCCCTCGCGCCACTTCTCGGCGAGCATGCGGGTCTCGGCGGCGCGGTCGAGCTGGTCGCGCGAGAGGTTGAGCAGCGCGATGACCTTGGGCGTGGTGTCACGGGCGACGCCGGCGAGGTACTTCTCGTCGACCTCGATGACGCCGTACTTGGAGTCCGAGCCGCCGGCCAGCGCCGAGGTGATGCCCGCGGGCATGTTGGCGCCGAGGGCGTTCGAGACCACGGGGCCGGCGGCGCGCAGGGCCTCCGCGATCAGCCGGGTCGTCGTCGTCTTGCCGTTGGTCGCCGACACCAGGACGACGTCCAGATGCTGAGCGAGCCGGCCGAGGAGGTCCGGGTCGAGCTTGAGCGCGACCTTGCCGCCGATCACCGATCCGCTGCCGCGCCCCGCCGCCCGCGACACCGCGGCCGCGGCCCTGCCCGCCGTCACGGCCAGCTTGGCACGCGGCGACAGCGGCTCTGGATTACCGGGGTGTCCTGACATCGTTCCTGTTCCTCCTTGCGTCGGTCCGGGCTCAGCCTATCGAGATCAGGCCAGCAGCCCGAACAGCGGCACCGTGAGAGGCCGCGCGAAACAGCCTGGTCACGGCGGACCGTACCCTTACGGCCATGCGAAACCGTCCCATCCCCGGCAGTTCCGGCCTCGTGCGAGAGATGACTCTGCTCGGCGACCCCGTCCTGCACACGCCCTGCGCGCCCGTCACCGACTTCGGCCCCGAACTGGCCCGGCTCGTCGAGGACATGTTCGCGACGATGTACGCGGCGAACGGCGTGGGACTGGCGGCCAACCAGGTCGGTGTGGGCCTGCGGGTCTTCGTGTACGACTGCCCCGACGACGAGGACACGCGTCACCTGGGCCATGTGGTGAACCCGACGCTGGTGGAGGCGGACGGCGACGAGATACGGGGCCCGGAGGGCTGTCTCTCGCTGCCGGGCCTGGAGGCGCCGACGACGCGTTTCGACCGCGCGGTGGTGGAGGGCGTCCGGCTGGACGGCACTCCGGTACGGATCGAGGGCACGGGCTTCTTCGCCCGCTGCCTCCAGCACGAGACGGACCACCTGGCCGGCGGGGTCTACGCCGACCACGTGACGGGGTGGCGCAAGTCACGTCTGCTGCGGACGATCCGCAAGCGGCCGTGGGGTGGCGGCGCTTCCGTGCTGGAGGGCTGAGGGTCCGGTCAGAACCCCGGCCCGCCGGGGCGGTCGTCGGCCATCGCGAGCCGGCCCCACAGGAGGTCGGCCAGGCTGCTGACCAGGTCGGCGCGGGAGCAGGGACGCTCGCCGAGCCACCAGTCGCCGGCCGCGTGCATCATCCCGACGATGCCGTGGCCCCAGATCCGGGCCTGGACGTCGGCGGCGGGTCCCAGGTCGACGCGCTCGGCGATGACCTGGCCGAGCTCCTCGCCCATGCGGCGCAGCAGCGGGGCCGAATGGCGGCCGACGTCGAAGCCCTGCTCCGACTGGTGCGACTCCTCCGCCGGGTGCATGAGGAAGCGGTAGACCTGGGGCATCGCCTCGATCGAGGCCAGGTAGGTGTCGAGGGTGGCCTCGACGCGGCGGCGCCGGTCGGAGGGGGCGTCGAGCGCGCTCCGGAGCGCCGAGAGCAGCGCGTCCGTGTGGCGGGTGGCGAGGGCGCGGTAGAGGCCGCCCTTGTCGCCGAAGTGCCGGTAGAGGATCGGCTTGGTGATGCCGGCCTCCGCCGCGATGGCGTTCATGGACGCCTTGGGCCCGTCCCGGAGCACCACCCGGTCCGCCGCCTCCAGCAGTTCGCGCCGTCGCTGTTCCGCGGGCTTCTGCTGGTCGGTGGTCCGGTGTGTGATGTCCATAAGCGTGTCTCCCCGCCCGTGCGATTCCGTGAGGCTGTCGCAACGTAACACCCGCCCGGCACCCGGTGCCGGGCGGCCCGAAGTGCTCCGCCGCAGGTTGACAGCCCGTACCCGCCGGTAACACACTGCTGTTACCGCAAGTAACGTACTGCTGGGAGGGAACTATGGCCGAGTTCACGCTCGAACTCAACGACGACCAGAAGCAGGTCCGCGACTGGCTGCACGGTTTCGCCGCCGATGTGATGCGTCCGGCCGCCGCCGAGTGGGACGAGCGTGAGGAGACCCCCTGGCCGATCATCCAGGAAGCCGCCAAGCTCGGAATCTACTCCCTCGACTTCTACGCCCAGCAGTTCTTCGACCCGACCGGCCTCGGCGTCCCGATGACCATGGAGGAGCTCTTCTGGGGCGACGCGGGCATCGCCCTGTCCATCGTCGGCACGGGCCTGGCCGCCGTCGGCGTCCTCGCCAACGGCACCGAGGAGCAGATCGGCACCTGGGTCCCGCAGATGTACGGCGACGCGAACGACGTGAAGGTCGCCGCCTTCTGCTCCTCCGAGCCCGACGCCGGCTCCGACGTCGCCGCCATGCGCACCCGGGCCGTGTACGACGAGGCCAAGGACGAGTGGGTCCTCAACGGCACCAAGACCTGGGCGACCAACGGCGGCATCGCCAACGTCCACGTCGTCGTCGCCGTCGTGGACGCCGAGCTCGGCTCGCGCGGCCACGCCTCCTTCATCGTGCCGCCGAACACCCCCGGCCTCTCGCAGGGCCAGAAGTTCCAGAAGCACGGCATCCGCGCCTCGCACACCGCCGAGGTCGTCCTGGAGGACGTCCGCGTCCCCGGCCACTGCCTCCTCGGCGGCAAGGACAAGCTCGACGAGCGCCTCGCCCGGGCCCGCGAGAAGGCGAAGGCGGGCGGCGGCGAGCGGGTGAAGAACGCGGCCATGGCCACCTTCGAGGCCTCCCGCCCGGCGGTCGGCGCCATGGCCGTCGGCACCGCCCGCGCCGCGTACGAGGTCGCCCTCGACTACGCGAAGACCCGCGTGCAGTTCGGCCGCCCGATCATCGAGAACCAGGGCGTCGCCTTCCAGCTCGCCGACATGCGCACCCAGATCGACGCGGCCCGGCTCCTCGTCTGGCGCGCCTCCTGGATGGCGACCGCCGGCAAGCCCTTCACCTCGGCCGAGGGCTCCATGTCCAAGCTGTACGCGAGCGAGGTCGCCAAGCAGGTCACCGGCCAGGCCATCCAGATCCTGGGCGGCAACGGCTACACCCGCGAGTACCCCGTGGAGCGGATGCACCGCGACGCGGCCATCTACACCATCTTCGAGGGCACCAGCGAGATCCAGCGGATGGTCATCAGCCGCGCGCTCGCGAAGTAGTCGGCGCCGGGGGCGGGGGGCACTGGACACCCCGCCCCCCGGACGTCTCACACGAGACAGAACTCGTTTCCCTCCGGGTCCTGGAGCACCACCGCGTAGTAGTCCATGCCGTTCGGCTCGTCCATCGCGTACAGGATCGTGGCGCCCAGCGCCGTCAGGCGGGCCACCTCGCCGTCCACCCGCTTCCGGCGCACCGCGAGCGGGACCTCACGGCCGCCGCCGACCTTGAGGTCGAGATGGACGCGGTTCTTGACGGTCTTGGGCTCCGGGACCCGCTGGAACCAGATGCGGGGGCCCACGCCCTCCGGGTCCACGATGGACTCGGGCAGCTCGCCCGCGTCCTCGCCCAGCTCGTCCTCGGGCACGCCGATCGCCCGCCAGTACTCCCGCCAGGAGGCGTGTCCGGCGGGCGGCGGGTCGGGGACGTACCGCAGGGCGTCCAGCCAGAAGGGCACGAGCCGCTGGGGGTCCGCGCAGTCGATCGTCAGTTGCAGGGTGAGCTCGGGGCGGTCCATGGCACGAGCCTCGCAGACGCCACCGACAGCCGCCCGGGCCGGTCCAACCAGCCCTATTCGGACGGGTGTTCAGACCGGTCTTCTCGTGGGTCACCGACTGGGGGAGAATCGCCCCGCCGGTGACGAATCGAGGGGGAACCGATCATGGCCACCACCACACGGGCCGAAGCGCCCGCACTCGCGGGAAATCCGCTGCTCGGCTCCCTGCTCGACCTCAAGAGCGACTCGCTGGGCACCTTCCTGCGCGCGCAGCGCGAACAGGGCGACGTCGTCCGGATCACCGCAGGGCCGCCCGGGCTGCGCGCCACCGTCTACTGCGTCTTCTCCGCCGAGGGCGTCCAGCAGGTCCTCGCCGGCCAGTCGGCCAACTTCCGCAAGGACAACGCCTTCTACCAGGAGATCCGGGAGTCCTTCGGCAACGGCCTGCTCACCAGCCAGGACGAGGACTACCTGCGCCAGCGCCGGCTCGTCCAGCCCCTCTTCACCAAGCGCCGCGTCGACGGCTACGCCGCGGCCATCGCCGCCGAGGTCACCGCCCTCACCGAGGAGTGGCAGGAGGACGGGCCCTTCACCGTCGACGTCCTGGAGGGGATGACCCGGCTGGCGCTCCGCGCCGTCGCCCGCGTCCTCTTCGGCACCGACGTCGACACGGCCGTCGAGGTCGTCGAGCGCTGCTTCCCCGAGGTCGGTGCCTACGTCTCGCGCCGCGGCTACTCGCCGCTCAAGACCCCACGCGACTGGCCCACCCCCGGCAACCGCCGGGCCGCCGCCGTCCACCAGGCGCTGTACGAGGTCTGCGACCGGATCATCGCCGACCGCCGGGAGTCCGGCCAAGCCCCCGGCGACGGGCAGGACCTCCTCACGCTCCTCGCCGAGGCCGAGAGCGCCGAGGACGGCAGCTTCAGCGCCACCGAGCTGCGCGAGCAGGTCCTCGTCTTCCTCGTCGCCGGCCACGAGACGACCGCGACCTCCCTCGGCTTCGCCCTCCACCTGCTCGGCCTGCACCCGGAGTTCCAGAAGAGGGCCCACGAGGAGGTCGACCGGGTGCTCGCGGGCCGTACCCCCGGCGCCGCCGACCTGGACTCCCTGCCGTACGTCACGCAGGTCCTCAAGGAGGCCATGCGGCTCTTCCCGGCCGCGCCCGCCATCGGCCGCCGCGCCGTGGCCGCCACCGAGATCGACGGCGTCACCGTCCCGGCCGGCGCGGACGTCATCGTGGCCTCCTGGGTCACCCACCGCCACCCCGCCTACTGGGAGGACCCGGAGCGCTTCGACCCCGACCGCTTCACGCCCGAGGCGGAGGCCGCCCGCCCCCGGTACGCCTGGTTCCCCTTCGGCGGCGGCCCGCGCGCCTGCATCGGCCAGCACTTCTCGATGCTGGAGTCGGTGATCGCCCTGGCGATGCTCCTCCAGAAGTACGAGTTCGAGGCCGTCGACACCGAGGTCCCGGTCGTCCCCGCCATCACCCTCCAGGCGGCGGGCCCGGCCCGCTGCCGGCTCCGCCCCCGCACCACCTGACCGGCCCGGGAACGGGAGAGCCCCCGGCCACCGTCTCTCGACGGCACCGGGGGCCACGGCGGCCCGCCTCGGACGAGCGGCGCCTCGGACGAGCTGTGCCTCAGGCGAGCTGCGCCTCGATCGCCGAGACGACCTCCGCGGCCTCCGGCTCGGTGCGCGGACGGAAGCGGGTGACCCCGCCGTCCTTGCCGACGAGGAACTTCTCGAAGTTCCACTGCACGTCGCCGGCCTCGCCCTCGGCGTCCGCGACCTTGGTCAGCTCCGTGTACAGCGGGTGCCGGCCCTCGCCGTTGACGTCCGTCTTCTCCAGGAGCGGGAAGGACACCCCGTACGTCGCCGAGCAGAAGGTCTGGATCTCGTCCGCACTGCCCGGCTCCTGGCCCGCGAACTGGTTGCAGGGCACGCCGAGCACGGTGAAGCCGCGCTCCCCGTACTCCTTCTGCAGCCGCTCCAGACCCGCGTACTGCGGGGTCAGACCGCACTTCGAGGCCACGTTCACGACGAGGACCGCGCGGTCCCGGTAGTCGGCGAGGGAGACGGCCTCCCCGGTCAGGGTCTTCAGGGGGATGTCGTACAGGCTCATGGACCGCTCCTGGTCGAAATGGGGTTTGATCTCGGCATGGGTGAAGAACGACTGGCGATCGCGATCGATTCCACGACGGAGGAAGAGCCCCGCCGCGTGTGCTGTCGGCTCTGCGGCCGGCCCCTCACCGGCGCGGACTCCCGCCGCACCGGCCTCGGCCCGACCTGCGACGCCAAACTCCATCCGCCGGGCCCCGACATCCGCTCCCGCCGCCACGAGGTCGTCCAGGACACCCTCCCGGGCATCGACGACGGACCGTAGCCCAGGGCCTGCGGCCACGGGAACCCGGTGACGGTACCAGGCGACAAAACGATGGCCCAGGCAAATTCGCGTCGGCACAGTGATCACCGATGAGATCGAAACCCGAGCCACCGGAGTCCTGACATGTCGACCCTGCGCGTCACCGCCGAAGTCCTGACCGTCCACCCCCACCCCAACGCCGACGCCCTGGAACTCGCCCAGGTCGGCCTCTACCGCGCAGTCGTCGCCAAGGGCGCCTACCGCACCGGCGACGCGGCCCTCTACATACCGGAGCAGGCCGTCCTGCCCGCCGCCCTCGTCGACGAGCTCGGGCTGACCGGCCGCCTGGCAGGGAAGGACTCCGACCGGGTCAGGGCCGTACGACTGCGCGGAGAGCTGTCGCAGGGCATCGTCTGCCGCCCCGGCGCGCTCGCCGGCACCGACCTGGAGCGCGCCGCGGCCGAGCGCACGGACTTCGCGGAGACCCTCGGCATCACCAAATGGGTCCCACCGATCCCGACCACCATGAACGGCGACGTGGAGCATGCCCCCGACCTGCTGCCCTGGGTCGACATCGAGAACCTCCAGCGCTACCCCGACATCTTCGAGCCCGGCGAGCCCGTCGTCCTGACGGAGAAGCTCCACGGCACGGCCTGCCTGCTGACCTGGCACGCCGAGGACGGGCGCGTCCAGGTCTCCTCCAAGGGGTACGGGGCGAAGGGACTCGCCCTCCAGGAGGACCCGCGCAACCTGTACTGGCGCGCCGTCCACGCGCACGGACTGCCCGCCGTCGCGGAGCGGCTCGCCGGACGCCTCGGCGCCCGCCGGATCGGCTTCTTCGGCGAGGTCTACGGAGCCGGGGTGCAGGACCTCACGTACGGCGCCGACGGCCGCTCCCAGACCGTCGGATACGCCCTCTTCGACGTATCGGCCGAGATCGACGGCGAGGTCCGCTGGCTGAACCCCGCCGAGGTCCTCGCACCCGGCGAGGTGCCGCTCGTCCCGAGCCTCTACACCGGCCCGTACGACCTGGACACGGTCCTCGCGCACGCCAGCGGCCGGGAGACCGTCTCCGGTCGGGACGCGCACCTGCGGGAGGGCGTCGTCATCCGCCCGGCCACCGAGCGCTACAGCCCGGTCGTCGGCGGCCGGGCCATCGCCAAGGCGGTCAGCCCGGCCTACCTGACCCGCAAGGGCGGCACGGAGTACGAGTGACCGCCCGGGGCGCCCCTCACAGTTTGCGGAACAGGCCCTCCTGGACCACCGACACGAGGAGGCGCCCCTCCAGGTCGTAGATGCGGCCGCGCGCGAGCCCCCGGCCGCCCGTCGCGATCGGGGACTCCTGGTCGTACAGGAACCACTCGTCGGCGCGGAACGGCCGGTGGAACCACATCGCGTGGTCCAGGGACGCCATGTCGAACCCGCGCGGACCCCACAGCGGCTCCACGGGGATCCGGACGGCGTCCAGGAGCGTCATGTCCGAGGCGTACGTCAGGGCGCAGGTGTGGACCAGCGGGTCGTCGCCCAGCGGCCCCACGGCCCGCATCCACACCGCCGAGCGCGGGTCCGCGCCCTTGACCTCGTCCTGGGTCCAGCGCAGCCGGTCCACGTAGCGGATGTCGAAGGGCTGGCGGCGGGCCATCCGCTCCAGCGCCTCCGGGAGCGCGCCCAGGTGCTCGCGGATCTCGTCCGCGAGGTTCGGCAGGCTCTCCGGGTCGGTCAGGTGCCGCGGCGGCAGCTGGTGCTCGAAGCCCGCCTCCTCCGGTTTGTGGAAGGAGGCCGTCAGATTGAAGATCGTCCGCCCCTCCTGGATCGCCGTGACCCGGCGGGTCGTGAACGACCGGCCGTCCCGCACCCGCTCCACCTGGTACACGATCGGCACCCCGGGCCGGCCCGGCCGCAGGAAGTAGGCGTGCAGCGAGTGCACCGGCCGGTCGCCCTCGGTGGTGCGGCCGGCCGCGACGAGGGCCTGCCCGGCGACCTGCCCGCCGAAGACCCGTTGCAGCGACTCCTGCGGGCTGCGCCCACGGAAGATGTCGACCTCGATCCGCTCCAGGTCGAGCAGATCGACGAGCCTCTCGGCGGGACTGGTCACCGTCACTTCTCCTTAGAGCTGTCCGACGGACGTCACGCGCACGACCGCACGGCCCTCCTCGTCGGAGGCCGCGAGATCCACCTCCGCGCTGACGCCCCAGTCATGGTCGCCGTTCGGGTCGGCGAAGGTCTGCCGGACGCGCCACAGACCGTGGGCCGCGTCCTCCTCGATGGCGAGCAGCTTCGGGCCGCGCGCGTCCGGGCCCGTACCGAGGTCGTCGTACTCGTCCCAGTACGCGTCCATCGCCTCGCCCCACGCGTCCGCGTCCCAGCCGGCCTCCGCGTCCAGCTCGCCCAGCGCGTCCACGTTGTCCAGCGCCGCCAGCTCCACCCGGCGGAACATCGCGTTGCGCACGAGGACCCGGAAGGCACGCGCGTTCGCCGTGACCGGCTTGACCTGGTCGGCCTTCTCCTGGGCCTCCTCGGCCGTCTGGACCTCCGGGTTCGCCAGCTGCTCCCACTCGTCGAGCAGGGACGAGTCCACCTGCCGCACCATCTCGCCCAGCCAGGCGATCAGGTCCTCCAGGTCCTCGGTCTTCAAGTCGTCCGGGATGGTGTGGTCGAGCGCCTTGTACGCGCTCGCGAGGTAGCGCAGCACGATGCCCTCGGTCCGCGCCAGCTCGTACCAGGACGTGAACTCCGTGAAGGTCATGGCCCGTTCGTACATGTCACGGATGACCGACTTCGGCGAGACCGGGTGGTCACCGACCCACGGGTGGGACTTCCGGTAGACGTCGTACGCGTGCCAGAGCAGCTCCTCCAGCGGCTTCGGGTACGAGATCTCCTGGAGCCGCTCCATCCGCTCCTCGTACTCGACGCCGTCGCGCTTCATCTGCCCGACGGCCTCGCCACGCGCCTTGTTCTGCATCGCCGCGAGGATCTGGCGCGGGTCGTCGAGCGTCGACTCGACCACCGACACCATGTCGAGGGCGTACGAAGGGGACTCCGGGTCCAGCAGGTCGAAGGCGGCGAGCGCGAACGTCGACAGCGGCTGGTTCAGCGCGAAGTCCTGCTGGAGGTCGACCGTCAGCCGGATCGTGCGGCCCTCGGCGTCCGGTGTGTCCAGCTGTTCCACCACTCCGCCGTCGAGCAGCGAGCGGTAGATCGCGATGGCCCGGCGGATGTGCCGCAGCTGCGCCTTGCGCGGCTCGTGGTTGTCCTCCAGGAGCTTGCGCATCGCGTCGAAGGCGTTGCCCGGCCGGGCGATCACCGAGAGCAGCATGATGTTGGTGACCTTGAAGCGCGAGGTCAGCGGCTCCGGCTCGGAGCCGATCAGCTTCTCGAAGGTGGTGTCGCTCCAGGCGACGAAACCCTCCGGAGCCTTCTTGCGGACCACTTTGCGACGCTTCTTCGGGTCGTCGCCGGCCTTCGCGAGCGCCTTCTCGTTCTCGATGACGTGCTCGGGCGCCTGCGCGACCACGTAACCCGCGGTGTCGAAGCCGGCCCGCCCGGCCCGGCCCGCGATCTGGTGGAACTCGCGGGCCCGCAGGGTGCGCACCCGGCTGCCGTCGTACTTCGTCAGCGCCGTGAACAGCACCGTACGGATGGGCACGTTGACGCCGACGCCCAGTGTGTCCGTCCCGCAGATCACCTTCAGCAGACCGGCCTGGGCCAGCTTCTCGACGAGCCGCCGGTACTTGGGCAGCATGCCCGCGTGGTGCACGCCGATGCCGTGGCGCACGTACCGCGAGAGGTTCTGCCCGAACTTGGTGGTGAAGCGGAAGTTGCCGATCAGCTCGGCGATCCTGTCCTTCTCCTCGCGCGTGCACATGTTGATGCTCATGAGCGACTGCGCCCGCTCGACGGCCTGCGCCTGCGTGAAGTGGACGATGTAGACCGGGGCCTGCTTCGTCTCCAGGAGCTCCGTCAGGGTGTCCGTGATCGGCGTCAGCTCGTACTCGTACGACAGCGGTACCGGCCGCGTCGCCGAGCGGACCACGGAGGTCGGCCGCCCGGTCCGCCGCGTCAGGTCCTTCTCGAACATCGACACGTCGCCGAGCGTCGCCGACATCAGGACGAACTGTGCCTGCGGCAGTTCGAGGATCGGGATCTGCCAGGCCCAGCCGCGGTCCGCCTCGGCGTAGAAGTGGAACTCGTCCATGACGACCTGGCCGATGTCGGCGTACTTGCCGTCCCGCAGCGCGATCGAGGCGAGGACCTCGGCGGTGCAGCAGATGACCGGCGCGTCCGCGTTCACGGACGCGTCGCCGGTGAGCATGCCGACGTTCTCCGTGCCGAAGATCTTGCACAGGTCGAAGAACTTCTCCGACACCAGCGCCTTGATCGGCGCCGTGTAGAAGGTGACCTGGTCGTTCGCCAGGGCCGTGAAGTGCGCGCCCGCCGCGACCAGCGACTTGCCCGAGCCGGTCGGGGTGGACAGGATCACGTTCGCCCCGGACACCACCTCGATCAGCGCCTCCTCCTGGGCCGGGTAGAGCGTGATGCCCCGGTCCTCGGCCCATGAGGAGAAGGCCTCGAAGAGGGCGTCGGGGTCGGCGGTCGGCGGAAGGCGATCGATAAGGGTCACGCCCCCATCTTGCCTGGATTCCGTTCGGATGAGGGAACCGGCCGGAGGCCTTCTTGATCACGGACGGTAGGCTCGTCCGTCGACCGGTCGTCAACTGAGCGCCGGCGCACGAGAAACGGGGGCGGCAGCGACCATGATGGGACCGGCGCACTCACTGTCCGGAGCAGCGGCCTGGCTGGGTGTCGGAGCGGCCGCCGCCGCCTTCGACCACCCGATGCCGTGGCCCGTCCTCCTGGTCGGCGCGCTCATCTGCGCGGGCGCCGCCCTCGCCCCCGACCTCGACCACAAGTCGGCGACGATCTCCCGTGCCTTCGGGCCGGTCTCCAAGCTCCTCTGCGAGATCGTCGACAAGCTCTCGTACGCCGTCTACAAGGCCACCCGCTCCTCCGCCGACCCCCGCAGGTCCGGCGGCCACCGGACGCTCACCCACACCTGGCTCTGGGCCGTCCTGATCGGCGCCGGAGCCTCCGCCGCGGCGGTCACCGGCGGCCGGTGGGCGGTCCTGGCCATCCTCTTCGTCCACCTGGTCCTGGCCGTGGAAGGGCTGCTGTGGCGGGCCGCCCGGATGTCCAGCGACGTCCTGGTCTGGCTGCTCGGCGCCACCAGCGCCTGGATCCTCGCAGGCGTTCTCGACAAGCCCGGGAACGGCTCGGACTGGTTCTTCACGGGCCCCGGCCAGGAGTACCTCTGGCTCGGCCTGCCGATCGTCCTCGGTGCCCTCGTCCACGACATCGGCGACGCCCTGACGGTCTCCGGCTGCCCGATCCTCTGGCCCATCCCGGTGGGCCGCAAGCGCTGGTACCCGATCGGTCCGCCGAAGGGGATGCGATTCCGGGCCGGCAGCTGGGTCGAGCTCAAGGTCCTGATGCCCGCCTTCATGCTGCTCGGCGGCGTCGGCGGGGCCTCGGCGCTCGGCTTCCTCTAGGGGGATTCCTGCCGATCAGGCAAGACGCCTCCTGGGACGCCGGGCAGGATTCCGTCAGGAGCCCGTCGGGGGGACCGGGACGCCCAGCGTCCGGACGAGCTGGGTCAGTTCCTCCTGGAAGAGCTTGTCCGGGCTCGCGGTCTGGCGCCGCAGGTGCCCGTACACCTCCAGGGTCGCCAGGCCGTGCAGATGCCCCCAGACGCGCAGGGCCAGCGCGACGGCGGCCGGCGGCAGCTCGGGGAAGGCCGGGCGCACCTTGTCGAGGAGCCCGGCGTCGAAGTCGGACCAGGTGAAGGCGGAGTCCCGGTAGAGGGGTTCGGCGTACGGCCAGGCCGCCGCGGCGAGCCCCGTGAGGCCGGTGCACACCCGGCGGGCCGCGTCCGGGGCGGGTCCGCCCTCCGGTGCCACGTAGCCGGGGACGGGGTCGCCGTAGATGAGCCGGAAGCCCTCGGGGTTGGCCAGGGCCCAGGCGCGGAAGGCGCGGGACCAGGCCAGGATCCGGGCGGCCGGGTCGTCGGCGGGGGCGTTCGCCCAGGCCGCGTCCACGGCGTCGGCCAGGGCCGAGTACACGTCGTCGATGAGCGTGGTGACCAGGTCGTCGCGCGTGGGGAAGTATCCGTAGATCGCGTTGGCCGTCATGCCCATCTCGCGGGCGATGGCCCGCAGCGTGATCGCGTCGGGCCCGCCGGAGGCCATCAGCCGCAGGGCCGTGTCCTTGATCTCGGCCGTCGTCTCGGCCCGTAGCCGCTCACGGCGTCCGCGCGCGGCCGGCCGCGCCCCTGTCCGTGCTTCCGATGTCCCGGTCATCCGGCAACCCTACCGTCCGAGTGAGTGCCGTAGGGAAACTGCACGCCGTGAACTTCACGGCGTATAGTTTTCGCACGGCGTCACGTCAGTGGTGTCGTGGATGCGAACACAGGGGAGAGTCATGCGCATCGGAGTGATCGGAGCCACCGGCACCATCGGCAGCCGCGTCGTCACGGAGGCCCTCGAACGCGGGCACCACATCAGTGCCTTCGGCCGCGACACCACCGAGGCGGCGGCCGGCGAGACCCGCGAGAACATCACCTGGGCGAGCCTCGACGTCCTCGACCCCGCGGGCATCGCGGCCGTCCTGCCGGGGCTCGACGTCCTCATCAGCGCCTTCCAGCCCGGCAACGCCGCCCGCGACCTCGCCGACACCGTGCGGCGCTCCGTCGCCGACGCCGGCGTCTACGCCGCCGCGGCCCGCGCCCTGCTCAAGGCCCTGGAGAGCCACCCGAGGACCCGGCTCATCGTCGTCGGCGGCGCCGGCAGCCTGGAGATCGAGCCCGGACTGGTGCTCGCCGACGCCGAGGACCGGCTCCACGAGACCCTCGACTCCGTCGGTCTGCCCCGCGCCTACGCGGCGGCGGTACGCGGCCACCGGGACGCCCTGGACGTGCTGCGCACCTCCAACCGCCGCTGGACCTACTTCAGCCCCGCCGAGGACATCGCGCCCGGCGAGCGCACCGGCCGCTTCCGCCTCGGCGAGGACCAGCCGGTCCGGGACGCCGAGGGACGCAGCCGCGTCTCGGCGGAGGACGCCGCCGTGGCGCTGGTCGACGAGGCGGAACTGCCGCGCCACGTCCAGCGCCGGTTCACCATCGGGTACTGAGGCGCCTGACCCCGGCGCTCGGACAGCGCCGGGGTCAGGTCGGTGGTGGGTGCCGGTGGCCGGCCGGTCGGGCTTCCGGGGGCCGGTCGGCCGGGGATTCCGGGGTCGGGTCGGCGGGGTTCCCGGGGGCGGGTCGGCCGGGCTTCCGGGGTCGGGTCGGCCGGGCTGCCGGGGTCCGGCCGGCCGGGGGTTCCGGGGTCCGGCCGGTCGGGGTTCCCGGCCGTCGGTCAGCCGTGCCAGGACCGCCACAGCGCCGCGTAGGCGCCGTCCGCCGCCACCAGTTCGTCGTGGCTGCCCAGCTCGCTGATCCGGCCCGCCTCGACCACCGCGATCAGGTCGGCGTCGTGCGCGGTGTGCAGCCGGTGCGCGATGGCCACGACCGTCCGCCCGTCGAGGACCCGGGCGAGGGACCGCTCCAAGTGCCGGGCCGCCCTCGGGTCGAGCAGCGAGGTCGCCTCGTCCAGGACCAGCGTGTGCGGGTCCGCGAGGACGAGCCGGGCCAGCGCCACCTGCTGGGCCTGCGCCGGGGTGAGCGAACGGCCGCCCGAGCCGACCTCCGTGTCCAGGCCCTCGTCGAGGCCCCGGGCCCAGCCGTCCGCGTCCACCGCGGCCAGGGCCTCCCACAGGTCGGCGTCGGCGGCGCCGGTCCGGGCGAGCAGCAGATTGTCCCGGAGCGAGCCGACGAAGACGTGGTGCTCCTGATTGACCAGGGCCACGTGCTCCCGGACCCGCTCGGCGGGCATCCGCGCCAGCTCGGCGGCGCCGAGGGTGACCGAGCCCGCCCTCGGGGCGTAGATGCCCGCGAGGAGCCGGCCGAGCGTGGACTTGCCCGCGCCCGACGGTCCCACGAGCGCGAGGCGGGTGCCCGGCGCCACCTTCAGGGACACCTCGTGCAGCACGTCGACGCCCTCGCGGTAGCCGAACCGGACCTCGTCCGCCCGCACGGCCCGCCCGTCCGGGCGCACCTCGTGGTCGCCCGCGGCCGGTTCGATGTCCCTGACGCCGACCAGCCGGCCCAGCGAGACCTGCGCGACCTGGAGCTCGTCGTACCAGCGGAGCACGATGCCGATCGGGTCCACCAGCATCTGGGCGAGCAGCGCGCCCGTCGTCAGCTGGCCCACGTCGATCCAGCCCTGGAAGACGAAGACCCCGCCGAGGAGGAGGACACCGCACAGCACCGTCGTGTGCGTGAGTGTCACGACGGGGAAGAGCACCGACCGCAGGAAGAGGGTGTACCTCTCCCATGCGACCCACTCGGTGATGCGTTTGTCGGAGAGGGCGATCCGCCGCGCGCCGAGCCGGTGGGACTCCACGGTGCGGCCCGCGTCGACCGTCTCGGCCAGCGCGGCGGCCACCGCCGCGTACCCCGCGGACTCCGAGCGGTAGGCGGACGGCGCCCGCTTGAAGTACCAGCGGCAGCCGACGACGAGCACCGGCGCCGCGAGCAGCGCGGCGAGCGCGAGCGGGGGCGCGGTCACGGCGAGCCCGCCGAGCAGCAGCACCACCCACACGACGCCGATGGCCAGCTGGGGCACGGCCTCGCGCATCGCGTTGGCGAGCCGGTCGATGTCTGTGGTGATGCGCGAGAGCAGGTCGCCCGTCCCGGCCCGTTCGAGGACGCCGGGCGGCAGCCCCACGGAGCGGACGAGGAAGTCCTCGCGCAGATCCGCGAGCATCTCCTCGCCGAGCATCGCCCCGCGCAGCCGGACGAGCCGCACGAAGACCGTCTGGACGAGCAGCGCGACCGCGAAGAGCGCGGCCGTCCGCTCCAGATGGAGGTCGCGGGCACCGGCGCTCAGCTCGTCGACCACCGAACCGAGGAGGTACGGGCCGGCCATCGAGGCGATCACGGCGACCGCGTTCACCCCGATGAGCAGCGCGAACGCCCTGCGGTGACGGCGCAGCAGTTCCCGTACGTAGATCCGTACGGTCGGGCCGGCCGCGACGGGCAGCGTCGTCGCCGTCGTGGGGGCCGCCGGGTCGTACTCCGGCGGCGCCAGGCCGATCATGCCGTTTCCCCTTCCAGTGCTTCGAGTTCGTCGGTGTCGATGTCGGGGAGGCGGCCGTCCGCCGCGGCGAGCTCCTCGTCCGTCTCGCGGGTGACGACCGCGCGGTAGCGGGGCTCCTTCGCGAGCAGTTCACGGTGGGTGCCGACGGCGACCGCCTGCCCGTCGTGGACCAGGACCACGCGGTCGGCGCGGTCCAGGAGCAGCGGCGAGGAGGCCAGGACCACGGTGGTCCCTCCCTCGCGCAGCCGGGCGATCCCGTCCGCCACCCGGGACTCGGTGTGTGAATCGACCGCCGAGGTCGGCTCGTCCAGGACGAGCACCTCCGGGTCGGTCACCAGGGAGCGGGCGAGGGCGAGCCGCTGGCGCTGGCCGCCGGAGAGCGACCGGCCCCGCTCGGTGATCCGCGTCCGCATAGGGTCTCCGTCGGTGTCGACGGAGGCCTGGCCGAGCGCGTCGAGGACGTCTCCGCACTGGGCGGCGGCCAGCGCGTCCTCGGCCCGGACCGCGCCTGAGGAAGGCACGTCGAGGAGCTCCCGGAGCGTGCCCGAGAGCAGGACCGGGTCCTTGTCCTGGACGAGGATGGCCGTACGGGCGGCCGCCAGCGGCAGTTCGTCCAGCGGGACGCCGCCGAGCAGGACCGAGGTGTGCCCCTCGTCCTGGTCGGCCGGGTGTCCGCCGAGCCGGTCCGCGAGCCGTCCGGCCACGTCCGGGTCGCCGCAGACGACGGCGGTGAACCGGCCGGCCGGCGCGACGAGACCGGTCATCGGGTCATACAGATCGCCGGTCGCCTCCCGCTCCTCGCCCGCGGCACCGGTCGTGGTCGTTGTGCGGGTCAGGGCGAGGACCCGGGCGGCCCGCTTCGCCGACGGCCGGGAGAAGGAGAAGGCCATGGCGATCTCCTCGAAGTTCCGCATCGGATGGTGGGTGAGGGCCACGGCGCCGTAGACGGTGACGAGTTCGCCGACCGTGATCCGGCCGTCGAGCGCGAGCCGCGCGCCGTACGCCACGACGACGATGAGCAGGACGCCGGGCAGGAGGACCTGGATCGCGGCGATCAGCGCCCACATTCGCGCGCTGTGCACGGCGGCCCTGCGGACCTCCTGGGAGGCGGCGCGGTAGCGGCCGAGGAACAGCTCCTCGCCGCCGATGCCGCGCAGGACGCGGAGCCCGGCGACGGTGTCGGAGGCGAGTTCCGTCGCCCTGCCCGCCTTCTCGCGCTGGACGTCCGCCCGGCGCGTGGCGCGGGGGAGGAGCGGCAGCACCGCGAGGGCGAGGACGGGGACGCCGATCGCGACGACGACGCCCAGGGCCGGCTGGTAGACGACGAGGGCGACGCAGACGATCAGCAGGGAGAGCGCGGCGGCGGCGAACCGGGACAGCGCCTCGACGAACCAGCCGATCTTCTCGACGTCGCCCGTGGAGACGGAGACGACCTCGCCCGCGGCGACCCGCCGGGTCAGGACCGAACCCAGCTCGGCGGTCTTGCGGGACAGGAGCTGCTGGACCCGCGCGGCGGCGGTGATCCAGTTGGTGACGGCGACGCGGTGGAGCATCGTGTCGCCCACCGCGATGGCGAGGCCGCAGCCCACGAGCAGGCCCGCGGCGAGGCCGAGCCGTCCGCCGTCGCGGTCCACGACCGCCTGCACGGCGACGCCGACGCCGAGCGGCAGCCCGGCGATGCCGAGCTGGAGGAGCAGGCCCCAGAGGAGGGCCTTCACCTGCCCGCCGAGCTGGTTGCGGCCGAGCCAGAGGAGGAACCGGGAGCCCGAGCGGACGTCGGGGACCCCTGGGTCGGCGTAGGGAAGATCTCGAATCTGCATGGCGTCCCAGGGTCTCCGGGTCTGTCTGGGTGGGGGATCGCGCGCGCCGGGGGTGCGACGGCGGAGTGGAAACCGTGCAAGGTTCGCTTTTTCCCCAGGGAGCGGCAATCGATTTTCCCCAGGAGGGAACAGATCGCGCCATGTCCGCTCATCGCCCTCTGGACCGCCCCGTGGTGACCGCGCTTCACTTCCGCCCCATGAGATCACTCAAGATCATGAGCATGCTCAGCGGTCTGGTCCTGGCCGCCGGGGCGCTGCTCACCGCCCACCCGGCCGCCGCCGAAGGCCCGAACGGCCCGACGCCCCCGGCCGAGTTCACCGGCGACTGGCACGACCCGGTGACCGCCGGCCCGCCCGTCGAGACCCCCGGCACCCGCAGCTGCGAGGTCACCCTCGCCGCCGCGCAGTTCCGCGACTTCACGCCGTACCAGGGCCGATACACCCCGCCGAAGGAGTGCGGCACCCGCTGGAACAAGGTCGTCCTGCGGCTCGAAGGAAGCGTCAAGGGCCGCCAGTACGACCGCCTCGGTCACGTCTCCGTCGGCGGTGTGGAGATCCTCCGCACCTCCACCCCCCAGCCCTCGCCCGAGGGCATCACCTGGTCCGTCGAGAAGGACGTCACCCGCTACCGCGACATCCTCAGCCGCCCCCAGCCCGTCGAGATGCTCATCGGCAATGTCGTGAACGAGACGTACACCGGCGTCCTCGACGTCCGGGTCACCCTCACCTTCCACACCGCCGAGGGCCGTGTGAAACCCGCCTCCGGCACCCCCGACCGGGTCATCCCCCTCACCGGCCCCACCCTCACCACCCCGCGCAACACCGAACGGCTCCTCGCCGAGGTGTACGCCACCGGCTCCGGCGGCGGCTGCGAGGAGTACTGGTACCTCTCCGTCCCCGACACCGCCCCCTACTCCTGCCGGGCGACCGACGGCCCGCACCGCGAGGTCCGGATCGCCGTCGACGGCCGGCTCGCCGGCATCGCGGCGCCCTTCCCCACGGTCTGGACCGGCGGCTGGTCCAACCCCTTCCTCTGGTACGTCACCCCCGGCCCGCGTGCCTTCGACGTCCAGCCGGTCGTCTACGACCTCACGCCTTTCGCCGCCCTCCTCAACGACGGCCGCGCCCACCGCGTGGAGGTCTCCGTCGCCGGCGTCCCGGCCGGTCTGGGCGGCTGGTCCGTCCCCACCAACCTGCTGCTCTGGCAGGACGAGGGCAGCAGGGTCGTCACCGGCGGACTCGACCGGCACGAGGAGAGCGTCCCGCGCAACTCCTCCGTATACACGGCGGCCTCCGGGACCGCCCCGCACACCGTCGACACCGGGGCTGGGCACCGGCTCACCGTCGCCGGGCACCTGAACACCTCGCACGGCAGGATCGCCACCACCGTCGACCGGACCGTCGGCCACACCTCGGTCCACCGCTGGGGCGAGGGCGAGAACCCGGACGCGTTCACCGGACGCTGGACCGACGACGAGACCGTCACCATCGGTCGCACCGCCACCCACGTCCGGCGCGCCTACACCATGGACGGCGAGACGACGATCGGCGCGGGCGACCGGCTGCGGACGGTCCTCACTCTCGGGGACCGCGCCGACACCGTCGTCCTGCGCGACGGGCGGCGCCACTCCTGGTCGCGCCTGGACGACACCTACACCGGGGACGCGACCTACACCACCGGCGTGCCGCGAGACCAGCGGCACGCGGTCGGCACCGGCACCGAGCGGTACCGGCTGTACGGCTCCGGGGGCTGCTGGGACCGGAGCCTGACGACGGTTCAGGGGACGCTCACCGAGGACCGGCGGCGCTGCTGAACACGGCGGTGCCCGGCCCCCGCACTCGGGGACCGGGCACCGCGCGGATCGGCAGGGCCCGGGTCAGGGCCTGGCCGAGTCCACGCCCGGGCGGGCCTTCTGCCACTCGCCGCGCGTGAAGTCGGGGATCGCCTGCGGCGCGCCCTTCGCCTTGATCGAGGCGTGGCTCAACGGCACCGGAGCCGTCCACGTGGCGGCGTCGTACACGTCGAAGTCCGGGACGAGGCCCAGCTGCACGCACTGCATCAGCCGGTAGATCATGATGTAGTCCATGCCGCCGTGGCCGCCGGGCGGGTTGGCGTGCTCCTTCCACAGCCAGTGGTCGAACTCGGCCGCGTACGACGAGAAGTCGGCCCACTGGTCGTTCGTGTGGTCCGGCTCCAGGTAGATCCGGGCCGGGTAGTCCTCGAAGACGCCCTTCGTGCCGCCCAGGCTGTTGATGCGGCTGTACGGGTGCGGCGTGGAGACGTCGTGCTCCAGCCGGATGAGCCGCCCCTTGGCCGTCTGGACCATGCTGATCGTCCGGTCGCTCTCGATGTACGTCTCCTTCCAGCTCGGGTCGCCGGGCGGCATGTGCTCCGCGCGGTACTCGGCGAGACCGAGCGCCGGGGTGCCGAAGCTGCTGATGCTCACCACCCGGTCGCCCCGGTTGACGTCCATGTAGTTGGCGACGGGCCCGAAGCCGTGGTTGGGGTAGAGGTCGCCGCGCAGCCGTGTGTGCCACAGCCGGCGCCAGGGCCCCTCGTAGTAGGTCGGCGAGAACATCAGGCCGCGCAGGTCGTGGTTGTACGCCCCCGCGCCGTGCAGGAGTTGGCCGAACTTGCCGGCGTGCGCCATGCGCAGGACCCGCATCTCGTTCCGCCCGTAGCAGCAGTTCTCCAGCTGCATGCAGTGGCGGCGGGTCTTCTCCGAGAGGTCGACCAGCTCCCAGAGCTCGGCGATCGTCATCGCGATCGGACACTCGACGCCGACGTGCTTGCCGTTCAGCATCGCCGCCTTGGCCATCGGGAAGTGCTGGTCCCAGGGGGTGGCCACGTACACGAAGTCGAGGTCGGAGCGGGCGCAGAGGTTCTCGTAGTCGTCCTCGCCCTTGGTGTAGACGGCGGGGGCGGGCTGACCGGCGGCGACCACCTTGGCGGCGGCCCGCTCGGCCTTCTCCCGCACCGGGTCGCAGACGGCCACCACCCGCACCCAGGGGAGCGCGAGGAAGAGGCCGATCATGCCGTTGCCCCGGTTGCCGAGGCCGACGATCCCGACACGGACCGTGGAACGGCCCTCGAAGGGGACCCCGGCCATGGTCTGTCCGCGACGCCGGGGCGCGGCCTCGGCGGCGGTCTCCGTCTTCGCCGCCGCCGTGGTCGCGGTGGCGGCGGACTCGGTGGCGGCCTGCGCTGCCGGGGCGCCGGCCGCGGCGATGCCGAGGCCTGCGCCGGCCGCGCCCGCGGTGGTCCTGAGGACCTTGCGACGGCTCGGGCTGGGCGGTACCTGCTCGTTCATGGAACCTCCAGGAGCTGTGTGCACGGCTGTTTCATGAATCCCGCACAGGACCCTGGCCCCGGTGACCGATGGTGCGCAAGGGCGCGGATAGGACTCTTGCGACGGGTAGTTGGACTTTACTGTTCCGGATATCGCACGGACTCGTACCCGACACCGTGCGATCACCCGAACATACGAAGGACCCCTCACCGGCCGGGGTGAGGGGTCCTGGGGGAACGGACTGACGAAGGGTCAGGGACGGGTCGCGCGCTCAAGGGCGAGCAGCACCGACTGGTACGTGCGGCCGGTGGCTCGGTCCATCCCGATCTCGCACATCCGGTTGGCCGACAGGTGCGCGTCGAAGGAGCGGGCCGTGACCTCGGCCGCCTCGCGCGCCGTCGCCGAGGCCGTCAGCTCCGGATGCAGCATCCCGCGGTCGCCCGCGAAGGCGCAGCAGCCCGCGTCGGTGGGGACGACGACCTCCTCGGCGCACGCCTCGGCGAGCCGGGTCAGCTGCTCCGCGTCGCCCAGGTGCCGCATGGAGCAGGTCGGATGGACCACCGCGGAGGCGACCCGGCGGCGCACGTCGAGCCGGGGGAGGAGCTCGTCCGCCGCCCAGACGAGGGAGTCGAGGACGGTGAGCTCGGCGTGCAGCTCGCGGTTGTCCGGGGTGAGGTACGGGACGACCTCGTGCGCGATGCCGAGCGTGCACGAGGAGGCGTCGACGACGAGGGGCAGCTTCCCGCCGGCCGTCCATCCCCAGGCGGCCTCGACGATCCGGTTGGCCATCACCTCGTTGCCCCGCTCGTACCCCTTGGAGTGCCAGATCGTGGCGCAGCAGGTTCCGGCCACGTCGTCGGGGATCCACACCGGCTTCCCGGCCCGCGCCGACACGGCGACGACGGCCTCCGGCAGCGAGGGGCCGCGGTGGCCCTCGGGCGCGCCGAAGATCCGGTTCACGCAGGCCGGGTAGTAGACGGCGACGGCCGCCGGGCGGTGGGTGCGGGGCAGCCGGCGCGCGGCGGCGCCGGGGATCTCGGGCAGCCACTCCGGTACGAGATCGGGCCGGACGGCCTTGCGGGCGAGGCCGGTCACTCGCTCCAGGACCCGGTCGCCGATCCGGTCGGCGGCCGCCACCGCGAGCCGCGCCGAGGCCTCCACCGCGCGGAAGTTCCGCGCGGCCAGGGCGGCGATCCGCTCCTCGCGCGGCGAGTGCCGCTCGTGCCGGAACTCCTTCATGAGCGCGCCCGTGTCGATCCCGACCGGGCACGCCAGCTTGCAGGTGGAGTCGCCGGCGCAGGTGTCGACGGCGTCGTAGCCGTAGGCCTCCAGGAGGCGGGCTTCCACGGAGGAGCCGTCCGGCTGGCGCATCATCTCCCGGCGCAGCACGATCCGCTGGCGCGGAGTGGTCGTCAGGTCGTGGCTGGGGCAGGTCGGTTCGCAGAAGCCGCACTCGATGCACGGGTCCGCGATCCGCTCCACGGACGGGATCGTCTTCAGGCCGCGCAGATGGGCCTGCGGGTCACGGTCGAGGACGATCCTGGGGGCGAGGACCCCGTCGGGGTCGATGAGCTCCTTGACCCGCCACATCAGCTCGGTCGCCTTCGTTCCCCACTCCAGCTCCAGGAACGGCGCGATGTTGCGTCCGGTGGCGTGCTCGGCCTTCAGGGAGCCGTCGAACCGCTCCACGGTCAGCTTGCAGAACTCGTCCATGAAGGTCGCGTACCGCTCGACGTCGGCCGGGTCGCCGGCGTCGAAGGCGAGGAGGAAGTGGAGGTTCCCGTGAGCCGCGTGGCCGGCGACCGCCGCGTCGAAGCCGTGCCGGGACTGGAGCTCCAGCAGCTCGGCGCAGGCCTCCGCGAGCCGAGCCGGCGGCACCGCGAAGTCCTCGGTGATCAGGGTCGTCCCCGAGGGCCGTGAGCCGCCGACGGCCGTCACGAAGGCCTTGCGGGCCTTCCAGTAGCCGCCGATCCGCTTCGGGTCCCGGGTGAAGGCGTTCTCCACGGACGGCACCGGGGCGACCAGGTCGAGCCCGGCCAGGACCTCGTCCGCCGCCCGCTCGTACGCCTCCCGCGCCGCCGCGTCCGGGGCCCGGAACTCGACCAGGAGCGCCGCCGTCGCCTTCGGCAGCTCCGCCCAGTCGGCGGGGACGCCCGCCACGCTGACCGAGGCCCGCAGGGTGTTGCCGTCCATCAGCTCGACGGCGAGCGCCCCGGCCTCGTTGAACAGCGGCACCGCCGCCGCGGCGGCCGGCAGGGAGGGGAAGAAGAGCAGGGCCGTGGAGACCTCGCGGTCCAGCGGGAGGGTGTCGAAGACGGTCTCGGCGATGAAGCCGAAGGTGCCCTCGGAGCCGACCATCAGACCCCGCAGGATCCGGACCGGGGTGGCGCCGTCCAGGAAGGCGTCGAGCCGGTAGCCGTTGGTGTTCTTGATGGCGTACTTGGCCCGGATCCGGGCCGTCAGCTCGGCGTCCGCCTCGATCTCGGCCTTGATCGCCAGGAGCCCGGCGCACAGCCGGGGCTCGGCGCGCGCGAGCTCCTCGTCCGCCGTTGGGTCCGCCGTGTCGACCACCGTCCCGGACGGCAGGACGAAGGTGAGCGAGGCCAGCGTCCGGTACGAGTTCCGGGTCGTCCCGGCGGTCATCCCCGAGGCGTTGTTGGCGACGACCCCGCCGAGCGTGCAGGCGATCGCGCTGGCCGGATCGGGCCCCAGGACCCGCCCGTGCGGCGCGAGTGCCGCATTGGCCCGGACGACCGTGGTGCCGGGCCGGATCCGCGCGCGGGCGCCGTCGTCGAGGACCTCGACGCCCGCCCAGTGGCGGCGGACGTCGACGAGGATGTCCTCGCCCTGCGCCTGCCCGTTGAGGCTGGTCCCGGCGGCCCGGAAGACGACCTCGCGGCCCTTGCCGTGCGCGTACGACAGGACGGCGGAGATGTCGTCGATGTCCTCCGCCACCACGACGACCTGCGGGACGAAGCGGTACGGGCTGGCGTCGGAGGCGTATCGGACCAGGTCGGAGAGGCCCGACAGGACCTTCTCCGCGCCGAGGAGCTCGGACAGCTCCTCGCGCAGCCGCCGCGGCGTGCCCCGCGACTGGAGCTCGGGGACCCGGTCCGGGGCCGGACTCCGCTTCGTACCCTTGCGGAGGGCCTGCGGGTTCGGCTCAAGCAGCGGCATGTCACGGCTCCCCTTCGGCGCGACCCCTGGGGATCAGCAGCCGCTCTCCGGGACCCGGTCGACCAGAGCGGACAGCAGACCTCCGAGCACATCGCGCTGATCGACGGTCAATGGAGCAAGGATGTCCTCTGCGGCCGCCCTGCGCGCGCTGCGCAGCTCCCGCAGCGTGGCGCGCCCCTCGTCGGTGAGCTCGATCCGGACCACGCGGCGGTTGCTCGGATCCGGGACCCGGCGCACCCGTCCGCCCGCCTCCAGGCCGTCGACGAGACTGGTCACGGCCCTCGGGACGACCTCCAGCCGGGCCGCGAGATCGGCCATCCGGGGAGGCTCCCCGAAGTGCGCGACCGTGCGCAGGAGCCGGGACTGCGCGGGGGTGATGCCGACCGGCTCCAGATGGTGCTTCTGGATGCGGTGCAGGCGCCGGGTGAGCCGCAGCAGCTGCTCGGCGAGGAGGCCGTCGGCATCGGTCCCGCTCGGCCGAGGGCTCCCGCTCGGCCGTTCGGTCCCGCTCAGGCGGTCGGAGGTGCTCATGCCGGGAACAATATCAGGACCATGTTCATTGTGAGTATAGGTAACAATGAGCTAAGGTATCTGTCGGCCGACGTCGACGGACGTACGCCCACCTCCCGAAGGAGCCCATGCGCCCCCACGACCAGTCCGACTGGACGCCCCCGCCCCGCGACTCCGCTCAGCCCAAGGAGCCCGCACAGCTGCGGCGGATCCTGCGGCTCTTCCGTCCCTACCGCGCCCGCCTCGCGCTCGTCGGCCTCCTGGTCGGCGCCGCCTCGCTGGTCTCGGTCGCCTCGCCGTTCCTGCTCAAGGAGATCCTCGACACCGCGATCCCGCAGGGCCGGACGGGGCTGCTCAGCCTCCTCGCCCTCGGCATGATCGCCACCGCGGTCCTGACCAGCGTCTTCGGCGTGCTCCAGACCCTCATCTCCACCACGGTCGGCCAGCGCGTCATGCACGACCTGCGCACCGGGGTCTACGAGCAGCTCCAGCGCATGCCGCTCGCCTTCTTCACGCGCACGCGCACGGGCGAGGTCCAGTCCCGCATCGCCAACGACATCGGCGGCATGCAGGCGACCGTGACGTCCACCGCCACCTCGCTCGTCTCCAACCTCACGGCCGTCGTGGCGACCGTCGTCGCCATGCTCGCCCTCGACTGGCGGCTCACCGTCGTCTCCCTGCTCCTGCTGCCCGTCTTCGTCTGGATCAGCCGCCGCGTCGGCCGTGAGCGCAAGGCGATCACCACCCAGCGCCAGAAGCAGATGGCCGCCATGGCCGCGACGGTCACCGAGTCCCTCTCGGTGAGCGGCATCCTGCTCGGCCGCACCATGGGCCGCGCCGACTCCCTGGCCAAGTCCTTCGCCGAGGAGTCCGAGCGCCTCGTCCACCTCGAAGTGCGCTCCTCCATGGCCGGACGGTGGCGCATGTCCACCATCGGCATCGTCATGGCCGCCATGCCCGCCCTGATCTACTGGGCCGCCGGCATCGCGCTCCAGTCGGGCGGCCCCGCGATATCGCTCGGCACGCTCGTCGCCTTCGTCTCGCTCCAGCAGGGCCTCTTCCGGCCCGCCGTGAGCCTGCTCTCCACCGGCGTGCAGATGCAGACCTCGCTCGCCCTCTTCCAGCGGATCTTCGAATACCTGGACCTGCCCGTCGACATCACCGAGCCCGACGAGCCCGTCCGGCTCGCGAAGGTCCGCGGCGAGGTGGGCTTCGAGAAGGTCGAGTTCCGCTACGACCCCGAGGGCCAGGCCCGCCCGACCCTCGACGGGATCGACGTCACGGTCCCCGCCGGCGGCAGCCTGGCCGTCGTCGGTCCCACCGGTTCCGGGAAGTCCACCCTCAGCTACCTCGTGCCCCGGCTGTACGACGTCACCGGCGGCCGGGTCACCCTCGACGGCGTCGACGTGCGCGACCTCGACTTCGACACCCTGGCCCGTGCCGTCGGCGTCGTCTCCCAGGAGACGTATCTCTTCCACGCCTCCGTCGCCGACAACCTCCGCTTCGCCAAGCCGGACGCCGCCGACGAGGAGATCGAGGCCGCCGCGCGCGCCGCGCAGATCCACGACCACATCGCTTCCCTCCCCGAGGGGTACGACACCCTCGTCGGCGAGCGCGGCTACCGCTTCTCGGGCGGCGAGAAGCAGCGCCTGGCCATCGCGCGCACGATCCTGCGCGACCCGCCGGTGCTCATCCTCGACGAGGCGACCAGCGCCCTCGACACGCGTACCGAGCACGCCGTGCAGCAGGCGATCGACGCCCTCTCGGCCGGCCGCACCACCATCACCATCGCCCACCGGCTCTCCACCGTCCGCGACGCCGACCAGATCGTCGTCCTGGAGGCGGGCCACATCGCGGAGCGCGGGACGCACGAGGAACTGCTCGCCCGGGACGGGCGGTACGCGGCGCTGGTGCGCAGGGACGCCCGGGCCGCCGTGACCGGCGCCGCCGAGGGCCGTGACGAAGGCCGCACCCGAAGCGAACAAGCGAACGTGGGAGCGGTTGTTCCCCAGAACGTGTGATCGTCTCGGGATTCGTTGCCCAGCTCCCGTACGGCATCGGAAGATTACGGAGTGCGAGCGACGGGCTGCAGACCGCGACCGCGCAGTCCCACTGATGTACCTGTACGAGGAGAAGCACCACCATGAACGTCATCACCGATCTGCTCGCCGGCGTCTTCCACTTCCTGGGTTGGCTCGTCTGACGATCGCAGTGCCCGGCGCCGTCGGTTCCCCGTCCCAGGGGACCGGCGGCGCCGCCGCGTGCGGGGCTCCCCGGAATCCTGTGCGACGCGGGTTAGCGTGCGCCCATGACGTACCGGCAGGCGTCACCGTACGCACAGCCCCGCCGCCCCCGCCGCCCCTCACTTCCCCGTTCACCGCGGTCCCCCCGGCCGCCCCGCCGCTCCCGTCTCACCCGCCGGGGCCGCCTGGCGCTGCTGCTCGGCGCGGTCGTCGCCGTGGCCGCGGCGATCACCGTCCCACTCCTGCTGCTCCCGGGCGAGGAACCGGCGGTCGAGCAGCCCCGTACGCTCCTCGTCCCGGAGGGCTGGCGGTCGGCGCAGGTCTACACGGCCGTCGACCGGGCGCTCGGTCTTCCCGAGGGGACGGCACGTAAGGCCGCGACCGCGCCCGGCGCCGCCCTCCCGCTCCCCTCCGCGGCCGGGGGCAACCCGGAGGGCTATCTCTTCCCCGCCACGTACCCGGTCGTGGCCGCCTCCACCCCGGAGGGTCTCCTCCGCTACATGGCGCAGACCGCGGGTGAACGGTTCGGCACCGAGCGGATCGCCGAGGGTGCCAGGGCGTACGGGATGAGCGTCTACCAGGCGGTGACCGCGGCCAGCATCGTGCAGGCGGAGGCCGACAGTCCCGAGGACATGGCCAAGGTCGCCAGGGTCGTGCACAACCGGCTCGCCAAGGGCATGGCCCTGCAGATGGACTCGACCCTGAACTACGCGCTGGGCCGCAGCACCGTCGACACGACCGTCGCGGACACGCGGATCACGAGCCCGTACAACACGTACGAGCGCAAGGGCCTCCCGCCGACGCCCATCGGGAACCCGGGGGAGCAGGCGGTGGACGCGGTGATCCGCCCGGCGGACGGGGACTGGCTGTACTTCGTCACCGTGGCCCCGGGGGACACCCGCTTCACGGCCGACTACGCCCTCCACCAGGAGAACGTGGCGGAGTTCAACGCGAACCGGCGCGCGGCACCCGCCGGCTGAGGGCCGCGCCGTATGCACATGCGCCCGATTGCGTCGGCCGGTCCGCGCCGGCCAGTCCGCGCCGGCCGGTCCGCGGGTCAGCTCGTCGGCACGGCGACGGCAGGTGCGGCGGTGGTCTCGCGGGTGAGCAGGCGGCGGATGTCGGTGACGGCCGCGCGGCCGGCCCGGTTGGCGCCGATGGTCGAGGCCGAGGGGCCGTAGCCGACGAGGTGGACACGCTCGTCCCGGACGGCGCGCGTCCCCTCGACGCGTATGCCGCCACCCGGTTCCCGCAGGCGCAGCGGCGTCAGATGGTCGATCGCGGCACGGAAGCCGGTCGCCCAGAGGATCACGTCCGCGTCCACGGTCCGCCCGTCGTCCCAGGCCACCCCGGTCGGCGTGATCCGGTCGAACATCGGAAGCCGGTCCATCACACCGCTCGCGCGGGCCTTTCGGATCGCGTCGTTGAGCGGGAGGCCGGTGACCGAGACGACGCTCTGCGGCGGCAGTCCGAGCCGGACGCGCTCCTCGACGAGCGCCACCGCGGCGCGGCCCTCGGCCTCCCCGAAGGGGCCCTCGCGGAAGACGGGTTCGCGCCGGGTCACCCAGGTCGTCTCCGCGGCTACCTCGGCGATCTCCATGAGGTGCTGGGTCCCGGAGGCCCCGCCACCCACGACGATCACCCGCTGCCCGGCGAACGCCTCCGGGCCCGGGTAGCCGGAGGTGTGCAGCTGGCGCCCCCGGAAGGTCTCCTGGCCCTGGTAGCGGGGCCAGAAGGGGCGGTCCCAGGTGCCGGTGGCGTTGATCAGGGCACGCGTCGCGTACACGCCCTCCGAGGTCTCGACCAGCAGCCGCCCGTCGCTTCCGTGCCCCCGTCCGTCGCCGCTGCCGTTACCGTCTCCGTCGTCTCCGTCGTCTCCGTCGTCTCCGTCGCGGACGGCGGTGACGTCGACGGGCCGGTGGACGCGCAGATCGAAGGTCCGCTCGTACGTGTCGAAGTACGCGCCGATCACCTCCGAGGAGGGGCGCGCGGGGTCGGCGCCGGTCAGCTCCATGCCGGGCAACGCGTACATCCCGTGCACCTTGCCGTACGTGAGGGACGGCCACCGGAACTGCCAGGCGCCGCCCGCGTGCGGGGCGTGGTCGAGCACGACGAAGTCCCGGTCCGGTTCCAGGCCGGCCCGCCGCAGGTGGAAGGCGGCCGAGAGGCCCGCCTGTCCGGCGCCGATGACGACGACATCCACCGTCCGGGCGTCCGCCGCCCCGGCTCCCGCGACCGCTGCTGCACCAATTTCGTTCACGGTTCCACTAACTCCGCGAAAGCCCCGGATCTTCCCGGCGGGCCACGAGTCCGCGCGCCACCAGCTCGGGCGTCACGCCCTCGCCGAACCAGTACGCCTCCGGCGTGCCGGTCGACGAGGGTGCGGCCGTCGCCGCCGGGCGGCAGGAACCAGTGCAGGTGGACGGTCATCAGGAGGCCTTTCCGTCAGCGCGAAGGTGCGCCTCGGCGGTCGTGGGCGCGGAGTGGGCACGCGCGCACGACGGGCGAGGCGAGGAGATGGGGAAGCGGGGAGGGGGTGAGGAGGCGTCAGCGACCGCGGCGATACGCGGCGGAGGCCACTCACAGCAGGTCGATGTGACCGCGCGTCGTGAGCAGGGCTGTACGCACCATGGCGCGAACGTAGCCGCGACGGCGGAGCGGGGGCAACGGGGTTGGTGCCGGGGCGTGGGCCGGACGGCTTGGCCGGAATTCGCCTTGTGTCCGGCCGCTGGACCCCCTTTTGCGGTCAGCTAAGGTTAGGCTAACCTTCGGGGCGTGCAAGCAGGCGAACAGACCTCCGCGGCCCCGGGCCCCCACGGTCATGAACTCTCGGCCATGGGTGTCACCGTGGCGTACGACGGCGTCGACGTCGTCCACGACGCGGCGATGACGCTTCGCCCCGGCGAAGTGACCGTCCTCGTCGGCCCGAACGGCAGCGGCAAGTCGACGCTGCTGCGCACCATCGCGCGCCTCCAGCAGCCGCGTACCGCCACCCTCGTCCTCGACGGCGACACCGACGCGCTCGCCCTGAGCCCCCGTGAGTTCTCGCGCCACGTGGCCCTGCTCACCCAGGGCCGTCCCACCCCCAGCGGCCTGACCGTGCGCGACGTGGTCGAGTTCGGCCGCTACCCCTACCGGGGACGCTGGGGCAAGGCCGACCCCGGCGGCCGGGAGGCGGTGGACCGCGCGCTCGCCATGACGGGCGTCACGGAACTCGCGGAGCGCGGAGCCGAGCACCTCTCCGGCGGCCAGCTCCAGCGCGTCTGGCTCGCCGGCTGCCTCGCGCAGCAGACGGGCGTGCTGCTGCTCGACGAACCCACGACCTACCTCGACCTGCGCTACCAGGTCGAACTCCTCGACCTCATGCGCGATCTGGCGGACGACCACGGCATCGCCGTCGGCGCCGTCCTCCACGACCTCGACCAGGCCGCGGCCGTCGGCGACCGGATCGTCCTGCTCGAAGCGGGACGGATCATCGCGGACGGCGACCCCGAGGACGTACTGACTCCCGAGCGGCTGACCGCCACGTACGGCATCCGCATCGACGTAGACACCGACCCCCTGACCGGACGGCTGCGCACGCGCGCCGTCGGTCGGCACCACTCGCGAAGCGAAAGGCTCAGCAGCACCTCATGAAGCGCCTCCTCCTCACCACGGCGATCGCGACCACCGCGGCCCTCGCTCTCACCGCCTGCGGCACCACCGAGCCCGCCGCCGACGACGCCAAGAAGTCCGCCGAGCCCATCACCCTCACCGACTCCACGGGCGAGAAGGTCGAGCTCGACGGCCCCGCCAAGAAGGTCGTCGGGACCGAGTGGAACGTCGTCGAGCACCTCATCACCCTGGGCGTCGACCCGGTGGGCGTCGCCGACGTCAAGGGCTACAAGACCTGGGACACCGCCGTCCCGCTCAAGAACGAGCCCAAGGACATCGGCACCCGCGGCGAGCCGAGCGTCGAGACCGTCGCCTCCCTCAAGCCCGACCTCATCGTCGCCACCACCGACCTGCCGCCGGCCGCCGTGAAGCAGCTGCGCAAGGTCGCCCCGGTCCTGACGCTGAAGGCCGCCGACGCCGCCGACCCGATCGGCCGCATGAACGCCGACCTCGACGCCATCGCCAAGGCCACCGGCACCACGCAGAAGTCCGAGGAGCTGAAGAAGCAGTTCCAGGCGAAGCTCGACGAGGGCAAGAAGAAGCTCGCCGACGCCGGTCTCGCCGGCACGAAGTACGCCTTCGCCGACGGCTACGTGATGTCCAACCAGGTCTCGATCCGCCCCTACACCAGCGGTTCGCTGATCGGCGCGGTCAACGAGAAGATCGGTCTGAAGAACGCCTGGACCGTGAAGGGCGACCCGGCCTACGGTCTCGGCGCCACCGACGTCGAGGGTCTCACCAAGCTCGGTGACGTCCAGTTCGCCTACGTCGCCAACGACGGCGACGCCTCCAGCACGCCCTTCACCGGCGTCCTCGCCAAGGACAAGGTGTGGACGTCCCTGCCGTTCGTCAAGAAGGGCGACGTGCACCGACTGCCCGACGGCATCTGGATGTTCGGCGGCCCCCAGTCGATGAGCAAGTACGTCGACTCCGTCGTCACCGCCCTGACGAAGTAACACCATGGCCGTCACCGCAACCACCCCCGCCACCCGTCCGCCGACGGCCACGTCCCGGACGGGCGCGGCCCCGGTGACGGCCGCCCTGGTCCTCCTCGTCGCCGTCCTCGCGCTCGTCGACATCACCCAGGGCACAGCCGAGGTCGGCGCGCCCGAGGTGTGGAAGGCGTTCACGGGCCAGGCCGATCCGGCCGACGCGTCCGTCGTCATCGCCTCCCGTCTGCCGAGGATGACCGCCGGCCTCCTGGTCGGCGCCGTCCTCGGCATGGCGGGCGCAGCCCTCCAGGCCGTCAGCCGCAACGTCCTCGCCTCGCCCGACACCCTCGCCGTCAACGCGGGCTCCTACTTCGCGCTCGGTCTCACCGCCGCCTTCGGCCTCTCGCTGCCGCTCTTCGCCTCCTCGGCCTTCGCCTTCGCCGGCGGTCTCGCGGCGGCGGCCGTCGTCCTCGTCCTCTCGGGCCTGGGCGCCGGAACGGTCCGCCTGGTCCTCGCGGGAAGCGCCCTCACCCTCGGCCTCACCGCCGTCACCGAGGGCCTGCTCCTGCTGTTCCCCCGGCAGACCGAGGGCCTCTACCAGTGGAACCAGGGCAGCATCAGCCAGAGCGGCTTCGACGGCGTCCTGCAGATGGCCCCGATCGCCGTCGCCGGCCTCGTCGGCCTGCTGCTCCTCGCGCGGCGGGTCGACGCCCTCGCCCTCGGCGACGACGCCGCCCGCGGTCTCGGCGTGCCCGTCCGGGCCACCCGGATCACCGCCGTCGTCCTCGCCGCCCTGCTCTCCACGGCGGCCGTCACCCTCGCCGGACCCGTCGGTTACGTCGGTCTCTGCGCCCCCGCGCTCGTCCGGCCCCTCACCCGCAGATTCCGCGGGTTCACCAAGTCGCGCGGCTTCCTGCCCGCCGCCGGACTCACCGGCGCCGCCCTCGTGCTCGGCTCCGACGTCCTGCTGCGTGTCCTCGTACCGTCGGACGTCGTGGTCTCCGTACCGACCGGTGTCGTCACCAGCCTCGTCGGCGCCGTCTTCCTGATCGTCATGGCCACCCGCGTACGGGACACCGCCGGAGCCACCGCCTCCGAACGACTCCGCATCAGGAGCCGGGCCCGCTTCCTCACCGTCACCGCCGTCCTGGTGGCCGTCGCGATCGGCGTCGCCGTCGCGGGCGTCCTCCTCGGCGACAGCAAGCTGCTCCTGGGTGACGTCGTGAACTGGCTCCAGGGCCAGGCCGGCCGGACCGTCACCTTCGTCCTCGACACCCGGGTGCCCCGCGTCCTCGCCGCCCTCTTCGCGGGCGCCGCGCTCGCCCTGGCCGGCACCGTCGTCCAGGCCGTCACCCGCAACCCCCTTGCCGAGCCGAGCATCCTGGGCATCTCCGGCGGCGCCGCGCTCGGCGCCGTACTCCTCGTCACGACCGTGCCCCTGGCAGGCTCGTGGGGCATGGCCGGCGCCGCGTTCGCGGGCGCCGTCGTGAGCTCGGTCCTCGTCTTCGGGCTCGCCGCCCGGGGCGGGTTCCAGCAGAACCGGCTCGTCCTCGTCGGCTTCGGCGTCGCCACGGCCGCGGCCGCCCTGATCAGCCTCATGATCATCCTCACGGACCCCTTCAACGCGACGAAGGCCCTCACCTGGCTCTCGGGCTCCACCTACGGGCGGTCCATGCCCGACGTGGTCCCCCTCGTCGCCGTCCTTGCCGTGGGTACGGCCGTCGCGGTCGCCCGGCGCACCGAGCTCGACCTCGTCTCGCTCGACGAGGACACCCCGCGCCTCCTCGGCCTCGGCCTGGGCCGCGCCCGCCTCGGCTTCCTGGCCCTCGCCGTCCTGCTCACCGCCACCGCCGTGGCCGCCGCGGGCACGATCGGCTTCGTGGGACTCGTGGCCCCGCACGCGGCCCGCGCCCTCGTCGGCCGGCAGCACGCCCGCGTCGTCCCGGTCGCCGTCCTCCTCGGCGCCGTCCTCGTCTGCACCGCGGACCTGGTGGGCCGCACCGTCATCGCCCCGGCCCAGCTCGGCGCCGGCCTCATGACGGCCGTGATCGGCACCCCGTACTTCCTCTACCTGCTGGTACGCAACCGGGGATAGCGGCAGGGAACTCCACCGGTCGCGGCTGAGGAACCGCGACCGGCGGTGGGCCGAAGACCTAAGCTGCCATCCGGCACAGGTCCCGACCCAGGAGCGCACCTCATGTTCGACCGCGACCGGAAGCACCCCTACCCCGACGCCCTGCGCGCGGACGCGGCGCCCGCGCCGCACGCGCTCCTCGCGCCGGTCACCGGTCTCCTGGGCACCTGGACCGGCCGGGGCCGCGGCTCGTACCCGACGCTCGCCGAGGAGTTCGCGTACGAGCAGGAGGTCACCTTCAGCCACGACGGGCGCCCCTTCCTCCGCTACGAGGCCCGCGCCTGGATCGTCGACGCCGACGGCGCCCCGCTGCGGCCCGCCGCCCGTGAGAGCGGCTGGTGGCGCATGCAGCCCGACGGGCGCGTCGAGGCGCTGATCACCCAGCCCACCGGCATCGCGGAGATCCTCGTCGGCGGCGCGGCCGACGGAGGGATCGACCTCACCACCCACCAGGTGGCGCTCACCCCCGCGGCCAAGGAGGTCACCGCCACCCGGCGCCGCTACACCCTCACCGACGGGGACACCCTCGACTTCCGCCATGACCTCGCGGCCGTCGGACAGCCTCTCCAGTACCACCTTTCGGCACAGCTCCGACGCGAGAACGGGAACTGAATCCATGCGGCGTGCGATCGAGGACGACCCGTACCTGTGGCTGGAGGAGGTGTCCGGCGAGCGCGCGCTCGCCTGGGTCGCCGAGCGGAACGCCGAGACGGCCGACACCCTGGCCGCCGACCCCGGATTCGCGCCGCTCAAGGAGCGGGTGCGCGACGTCATGGACGCGGCCGACCGCATCCCGTACACCGTCCGGCGCGGCGCCCACCTCTACAACTTCTGGCGCGACGCCGAGCACCTGCGCGGCGTGTGGCGCCGCACCACCCTGGAGCAGTACCGCAAGGACGCCCCCGATTGGGAGGTCCTCCTCGACGTCGACGCGCTCGCCGAGGCCGAGGGCGAGAAGTGGGTCTGGGACGGGGCCCGCGTCCGCCGCCCCGAGCACGACCGGGCGCTGGTCCGGCTCTCGCGCGACGGCGGGGACGCCGTGGTGGTCCGGGAGTTCGACCTCGGCACCCGGCGCTTCGTCGACGACGGCTTCCGGGTCGCGGAGGCGAAGACCCGGACCGGCTGGATCGACGGCGACACCGTCTTCGTCGGTACGGACACGGGGCCCGGTTCGCTCACCGACTCCGGCTATCCGCGCCAGGTCCGCAGGTGGCGGCGGGGCACACCGGTGGAGGACGCCGAGCTCGTCTTCGAGGCCGGGCAGGGCGACGTGTCGGCCTGGGGCTACCGGGACGACACCCCCGGCTTCGAACGCGACTTCGTCGGCCGTGCCCTCGACTTTTTCCGCAGCGAGACGTACCTCCTGCGGACCGACTCCACCCTCGTCAGGATCGACGTCCCCGAGGACGCCGTCGCGTACGCCCACCGTCGGCACCTGATCGTCACCCTGAAGTCCGACTGGCTCGGGCAGCCCACCGGCTCCCTCCTCGCCTTCGACTTCGACGCCTTCCTCGCGGGCGACCGCACCCCCGAGGTGCTGTTCACCCCGGACGAGCGGACGGCCCTGGCCGGGCACGCGTGGACCCGCCACCACCTGATCCTGGAGACGATGCGCGACGTGAGCACCCGCATCGAGGTGCTCACCGCCACCCCCGAGGGCGGCTGGACCCGCGAACCGCTCGTCGGCGTACCAGAGCTGTCCGCCGTCAGCGTCGTCGACACCGACCCCGACGTCTCCGACGAGTACTTCCTCGACGTCTCGGGCTTCCTCCAGCCCTCGACCCTCCACCGCGGGGTGATCGGCGGCGACACGGAGATCCTCAAGCAGGCCCCGGAACGCTTCGACGCGTCGGGCCTCACGGTGCGGCAGCACTTCGCGCCCTCCCCGGACGGGACGAGCGTGCCGTACTTCGTCATCGGCCCCGACCACGCCGCCACCGGCCCCGGCCCCACCCTGCTCTACGGCTACGGCGGCTTCGAGGTCTCCCTCACGCCCTCCTACGCCTCCGTGACCGGCCGGGCGTGGCTGGAGCGCGGCGGCACGTACGTCATCGCGAACATCCGGGGCGGCGGCGAGTACGGACCGGACTGGCACCAGGCCGCCCTGGGCGCCGACCGGCCGCGCGCCTTCGAGGACTTCGCGGCCGTCGCCGGGGACCTCGTCACGCGGGGCGTCACCACCCCGGCCATGCTCGGCGCCTCCGGGGGCAGCAACGGCGGCCTGCTCATGGGCGCGATGCTCACCCGCCACCCCGAGCTCTTCGGCGCGATCGTCGCCCAGGTGCCGCTGCTCGACATGACCCGCTTCCACAAGCTCCTCGCGGGCGCCTCCTGGATCGCCGAGTACGGCGACCCCGACGACGAGGCCGATCTGCCGCACCTCCTCGACATCTCCCCGTACCACCGCCTCACGGCGGACGCGGCCTACCCGCCGGTGCTCCTGATGACCTCGACCCGCGACGACCGCGTCCACCCCGGCCACGCCCGCAAGACGGCGGCGCGGCTGCGGGAACTCGGCCACCGGGTGCTGTTCCACGAGAACACCGGCGGCGGACACGCGGGCGCCGGGGACAACGAGCAGGCCGCGCACAACAGCGCCCTCGTGCACACCTTCCTGTGGCAGCGGCTGGCCGGCCCGGCCGCAGACTGACCGACGCCTCTTCCGGACGGCCCACCGGGCCCGGCGTCACAGCCAGCCGTGACGCTGGGCCTGGAGGGCCATCTGGAACCGGCTGGAGGCCCCGAGCCGGGCCATCAGGATCTGGATCCGGCGGAACAGCGTGCGGCGGCTGACGCCGAGCTCGCGGGCGATCACCTCGTCGCTCGCACCACCCGCGAGCAGCCACAGCAGACGCCGGTCGGCGGGCGGCAGCCCGCCCGGGCGGGCCGTGTGGCCGTGAAAGGGCAGGGCGTTCTGCCAGGCCTGCTCGAAGAGCGCCACGAGTGCGGAGAGCAGCCCGCAGGGCTGGACGACCAGCATCGTGTTGTGGACGTCCGCCTCCCTGATCGACAGGGAGACCAGCGCGTACGCGTCGTCGATGACGACCAGCTTGACCGGGACCGACGGCAGCACCCGCGCCTGCTCGCCCGCCTCCACGCACGGCTCGATGGCCGACTCCAGATTGCCCGGCAGCTCCAGTGACTCCCGCGAGTACACGACACGCTGCGTCACCCCGCGGGCGAGGGTCGCCAGCGCGTCCTCGGTGGCCTCGGGCAGCGGGAAGTACGGCGGGGAGTCGAGCTGGCGGATCTGCCGGCGGGCACTGGCCCAGGCCTGCCGCATCCGCAGGCCGATGGCGTCGCCCGTGACGACCTCCACGAGATGGTCGGTGTCACCGGCGAGCCGCTGCCTCCGGAACGACTCGAAGGCGCTCCCGACGGTGATCCGGGACTCGTCGAGCTCGGCGGCCCGGTGCCGGCCGAGGATCTCCAGACCCGCGGCGGGCGGCACGGGCGCCACGACGGCCCCGCCCTCCGCGGCGGCGCTCGCGAGACCGGCGTCGACGAGGGCGCCGTACGCCTCCGAGAGCGCGGCGCCCTCCACACCGGCCGCCGAGCCGACCGCGCTCAGCGGCGCGGGCGCCAGCTCCAGGAGCTCCAGATAGACCCGGACCGCTTCGTCACCGATCCCGAGGAGCCGCAGGGCCTCTCCGAGCTTCGCATTCGCCATGGGCCGCATTATCGACGGCCCGCCCGCCCGCCCGCACCCATGGGACAGGCGCCTGATGGCCGATCTGTGCCACTGGCGGTCCTGGGCACCCAGCGGGCTCCGCGCGCAGTACTGTCCGTGAGCCGCCGGTGACCGGTGGCCGGAGACCCCCTCCGAAAAGAACCGAGAAGAAGGTGCATCGCATGGCGAAGCGTCGAAAGAACGGGCTCTACGACGGCGTCTCCGCGGAGCTCTCCGCCCTGATGCGGACGGGCTGGGCGGACACCGAGCGCCACGGCCTGGAAGCCGACGAGCAGGCTCCGTACGCGGCCGCCCGGCGCGCGGCCCTCTCGGCGCTCTTCCCGGGCGAGCGCCTGGTGATCCCGTCGGGCAACCTCAAGACCCGCTCGAACGACGACACCTACCCCTTCCGCCCGTACACCGGCTACGTGCACATGACCGGCGACCAGGCCCGCGACGGCGCCCTCGTGCTCGAACCCCGCGCGGACGGCGGCCACGACGCCTACTGCTACCAGCTGCCCCGGGACAGCCGCGACAACGACGAGTTCTGGATCGGTTACTCGGCCGAGCTGTGGATGGGCCGCCGTCGCTCCCTCGCCGAGGCCGAGAGCGTCCTCGGGCTGCCCTGTCGCGACGTCCGCACGATCGCCGCGGACCTGGCCGCCGCCTCCTCCGAGGTCCCCACCCGGATCGTGCGCGGTCACGACCCGGCCCTGGAGGCCGCCGTCACCACCGAGGAGGAGCGCGACTACGAGCTGGAGGAGGCCCTCAGCGACCTCCGGCTCGTCAAGGACGACTGGGAGATCGGCGAGATGCGCAAGGCGGTGGACTCCACCGTGCGCGGATTCACCGACTGCGTCTCCGAGCTGTCCCGGGCGATCGCGACCTCCGAGCGGTGGATCGAGGGCACGTTCTTCCGCCGCGCGCGCCTGGAGGGAAACGCCCTCGGCTACGGCTCGATCTGCGCCGCAGGCGAGCACGCGACGATCATGCACTGGACGGACAACGACGGACCCGTCCGCCCCGGCGAGCTGCTCCTGCTCGACGCGGGCGTGGAGACCAACTCCCTCTACACCGCCGACGTCACCCGCACCCTCCCGATCAGCGGCACCTTCAACGACGTGCAGCGCAAGGTGTACGACGCGGTCTACGAGGCCCAGGAGGCCGGCATCGCCGCCGTCAAGCCGGGCGCCCGGTACCGCGACTTCCACGAGGCGTCCCAGCGCAGCATGACGGCGAAGCTGGTCGAGTGGGGCTTCATCGAGGGCCCCGTCGACCGGGCGTACGAGCTCGGCCTCCAGCGCCGCTTCACGATGGCCGGCACCGGTCACATGCTGGGCCTCGACGTCCACGACTGCGCCCACGCGCGGAACGAGGAGTACGTCGACGGCCTCCTGGAGCCGGGCATGGTCCTCACCGTCGAGCCGGGCCTGTACTTCCAGCCGGACGACCTGACCGTGCCCGAGGAGTGGCGCGGCATCGGCGTCCGGATCGAGGACGACCTCGTCGTCACCGAGAACGGCAACGAGAACCTGTCCGCCGGCCTGCCGCGCTCCTCGGACGAGGTCGAGGCGTGGATGGCCGAGTTCGCGGGCTGACAGGCCTGGCAAGCCCGACGGGCCTGACGGGCTGACAGGCCTGACGGGCCCGGTCGGCGGACGCCCGCCCCCTTCCCGCTATGACTCCGGGTCCTCGTAGAGGGCGAAGAGCCGCGGGAGGGGGGTGCTGCCCTCCGGTGCGGGGTGGTTCGCGAGCGCGGTCCAGCACGTCGCCATGAGGTGCCGGGCCCGTGTGCCCGGCCAGGCGCGGGGGAGGAGCTCGGCGGGCAGCAGCGGGTCCGGTGTCATCGCGTACGAGAAGGCCGCGGCCAGCCGGACCGCGAGGCTCAGCCGCTCGGCGGACGCGAGGGGTTCCGCGCGGTCGAGGCGGTCGAGACAGGACCGGGCGAAGGCGGCGAGGACGTCGTGACGGGCGGCGATCTCGTCCAGGGGCCAGAGCGAGGCGGCGAGGGCCGGCGCTCCGGCGACCCCGCCGACGCGGAGGTCGGTGCTGGTCAGACAGGTCAGCGAGGCGGCGATGCCGAGGTGTTCGGCCCGCGCCTCGATGAGCGGCCCGATCGCGTGGGCGCACACGTACAGACCGCCCTGGAGCGGCGCGGCGCCCAGGTGCAGCAGGGTGTCGCGGAGCGCGTCGCGGGCGGCCCGCTCGGCCTCGGGGACCGCGAAGGCGAAGAGGTGCCACACGCCGTCCCAGGGGGCGAGCCCGTGGTCCTGCCGGTAGGCGAGGCGGACGTGCGCGGCGTCCGGGGCGAGCGCGCCGGTGAAGTCGGCGACGGCGCGGAGGACCGCCTTGCGGCCACGGCCCTCGTGGGTGAACCGTCCCTCCGCGACGAGCCGCTTCACGCAGAGCCGCACCTGCTGGTCGGTCATGCCGAGGAGGCCGGCCACCGTGTAGAGCTCACCGGCGTCCACGGTGCCGTCCTCGCGGACGAGGGCGTGGACGAGGGTGCGGGTCGGGACGTTGACGGCGCCGGCATCGCCGGTGGTGCCGGTGCGGGTGTGGGTGCCGGTACCGGTGTGGGTGTGGGTGTGGGTGTGGGTGTGGGTCTCGGTCATCGGGTCTCCTGGCCGGGGGACGCGTCGGCCGCCGTGACGGGCCGGTGCATGGTGGTGACGGCGGCGAAGCCCATGAGCCCGCGCAGGTACGGCGTCCGCTCGGTGTGGACGGCGATGAAGCCGTGCCGCTCGTAGAGGGCACGGGCCCGGGGGTTCACGTCGATGACGTCGAGCCGGATCCGGCGGCAGCCGGACTCCGCGGCCACGGCCGCGATCTCGCGCAGCAGCAGCGTGCCGATGCCCGCGCCGCGGTGTCCGGGGTCGACGGCGATACCGTCCATCACCAGCTCGCCGCGGGCGGGCCTCCGTTCGAGGAGCGCCAGCAGGGCCACCCGGTGGAGCCCGCGCAGCATGCCGTACGCCGACAGGACGTCCCCCGCCCCGCCGCCCAACAGGCCTCGTCCGTCGAGCCGGTAGCCGGCCACGCCGGCCACCTCGCCGCCGACGAGGGCGGTGACGGCGCGGTCGTGGTGGAGATGAGCGGCGAGGAAGGCGCGGGCCTTGTCGGGCGGGTCGAGCGCGGCGCCGAGCTTCCGTCCGAAGGCCTCCCAGTAGAGCGCGGCGACGCGCGCCGCGCTGCCCTCAGGTGCGCCCCGTCTCACCACAGTAGTCGTCACCCTAGTAACGTTCGCTCTCGGTACGATCGTTTGTCAAGCGATAGATTATCGCATTCGATCGTGCGTACGGATCAAGGCGTCCGGACGGCCCCTAGCGGCCCGCGAATTCACCGGTTCAGGTGACAGGGGTCGAGGCGAAACGTCCCTCCCGGCACGAACGCGGCCACGCTCGACGGGACACATGGACCCACCCTGTGGAGCGTCCGATGCAGTTGATTCCCCGTCACGACCCGCACCTCGTCGTCCGCTCGACCGGCGGACTCACCGTCGCCGTGCTCCACGGCGAGCTCGATCTCGTCCTGGTGCGGCATCTGAGGCCCGAGCTCGACGCCCTCGTCAGGGAGTCCGACGCCCTGACCGTAGACATCCGCCGTCTCACCTTCTGCGACGCCACCGGTCTCGGCCTGCTCGCCCACTGTGCCGGGCGCGTCCGGACGCGGGGCGCGCGCTGGCGGCTGATCTGCGACCAACCGTGGATCCTCCGGCTCATCCGCCTGACGGCGCTGGGCGAGCTGCTCAGCCCCGAGGCAGCGGCGGCGGGGGATCAGCCGGCCGTCCGGCCCTCCGAGCCCGGGGTGACGAGCCCGGTCTCGTAGGCGGCGATGACCGCCTGGGCCCGGTCGCGAAGGCGGAGCTTCGACAGGATGCGGGCGACGTGCGTCTTCACCGTCGCCTCGCTCAGCCTGAACCGCGCGGCCAGTTCGGCGTTCGTGTGGCCGCGCGCCAGGGCTTCGAGGACCTCCAGCTCGCGCGGCGTGAGCGTGGCGAGGTCGCGGTGCAGGGGAGCCGTGCGCTCTCCGGCCCCGGCGAAGCGCTCCACGAGCCGGCGCGTGATCGCCGGCGCCAGCAGGGCGTCCCCGGAGCGGACGAGGCGGACGGCGGCGGTGAGGTGCTCGGGAGTGACGTCCTTCAGCAGGAAGCCGCTCGCGCCGGCGGCGAGCGCCGCGTACACGTACCGGTCGAGGTCGTACGTGGTGAGGACGACGATCCTCGGCGGCGCCGCCTGCTCCGCGAGGATGCGGCGGGTGGCCTCCAGGCCGTCGGTGCCGGGCATCCGGATGTCCATGAGGACGACGTCGGGCCGGGTCCTGCGGACCGCGGAGACCGCCTCGTCGCCGTCGGCGGCCTCCGCGACCACCTCGATGCCGTCGGCGGCGAGGATCATCCGGAAGCCGGTCCGCACCAGGGCCTGGTCGTCGACGATCACGACGCGCGGTGCGTCGGTCGCGGTCACGGGGCCTCCAGAGGGATCACCGCGCGGACCCGGTAGCCCCCGCCCGGGCGTTCGCCCGCGTGCAGGCTACCGCCGTAGAGCGCGAGCCGCTCGCGAAGGCCGAGCAGGCCGTGGCCGCCGCCCGGATCCGACTTCCCGGGCCGCCCGCCGGTGTCGGTGACCTCCACCTCCAGCCGGCCGGAGCCGTACTCCACGAGGACGGAGACCCGGGCGCCGACCGCGTGCCGGACCACGTTCGTCAGCGCCTCCTGCACCACGCGGTACGCCGCGAGGTCCACGCCCGCCGGCAGCGCGACCGGCGCGCCCCGCACCTCCACCTCCACCGGCACCCCCGAGGAACGCATCCGGTCCGTCAGCTCCGTCAGCCGGTCGAGACCCGGCTGCGGGGCGAGGTCCACGTCGATCGCCGGGTCGGGACCGTCCGCGGCCATCGTCAGCAGCCCCATCACGTGCCGCAGTTCCGCCATCGCCGCCCGCCCGGCCTCCTCCACCGCCCGGATCGCCTCCCGGGCCTGGTCGGGAGAGCCGTCGAGGACCATGCGCGCGGCACCGGCCTGGATGGTCATCATGCTCACGTTGTGGGTGACCACGTCGTGCAGCTCCCGGGCGATCCGGGCCCGCTCGGCCTCCACCGCCTGCCGCAGCGCCGCCTCCTGCTCCGCCCGCTGGGCGCTAGCCCTCTGCCGCCACAGATGGACGCCGTTCGTGGCCAGGGCCAGGGGAAGCAGGACGAGGATCAGCACGAGGCCGTTGTCCACGTCGGGGACCAGGGGTACGACCGCGTACAGGACGGCCCCGACCGCGAGGGAGGCCAGGACGGCCTTCCGGTGCGGGCTGTACATCGCCGCGCTGTACGCCGCCACGAGCCCGGACACGAAGGTGATCTTCGTCGCGTCGGGCGAGACGTCGCCGAGGTGCAGCAGGACGGCGGCTCCCGTCACCACCCAGTAGACGCCGAGGGGGAACCGGCGCCGGAGCACCAGCGGCAGCGCCGTGAGCAGGGCCGCCAGCACCTCCCAGGTGTCGACGGGCGGCAGGACGTGCTCGACGGCGGACACGGGATGCGGCGGCGTCTCCCCGGAGACCGGGGGCGTCGGTGGGGACGGCGGAAGGGACTCCACCGGCGGTACCGGAGATGCCGGCGGCACGGGCTCCACGGGCGATACGGGCTCCACCGGCGGTACGGGCGGTACCGGAGCTTCCGGCGGTACGGGCGGTACCGGTGGTTCGGGCGGTACCGGTGGTTCGGGCGGTACCGGTGGTTCGGGCGGTACCGGTGGCACCGGAGCTTCCGGTGCCACCGGTGGCGCCGGCGTGAACGGCTCGCCGGTCGACGAATCCGGGGCAGGGAAAGGCGCCGTGGGGTCGGCCGGGTTCGGCAGCACCTCCACGTACGTGCGGTTGAGGTCGCCGATGGCCGTCGCGATCGCGAGCGACACGGCGAGCAGTGCGTCGCCCGCCCACGCCCAGCGGGACAGCGGGGGCGGCGCTCCCGGGGCCCACGGCCCGCGTATCCGGGCGGTCAACGTCTCGTACCTGATCACCGGGACAGTGTGGCAACAGCGGCGGGAGGGCGAATCAGCCCGTGGGCCCAGGACCGCGCTCCGGAGGCGTACATCGCCGGGATGACGCGCTCCGGCCTCCGCCGCACACGGTACGGAGCTTCCGCACAGCGGCCGACGCGCGGGCGGGGCGGCCGCTCCTAGCGTCGGAGCCGCGCCGCCGGACGGGCCGTACGGACCCCGGCGGCCGAACCCGTCCCCGTACACCGCATCCCGTCCCCGACCGAACCCTGGAGCGCTCATGCACGAGCCCGACCCCGCCCACCTGATCGACCTGAGCGACGTCGGCAGGACGTACGACGACGGCCCGGCCGCCCTGAGCGGACTGAACCTGCGGGTGCGGCGCGGCGAGGCGCTCGCCGTCCTCGGGCCCTCCGGCAGCGGCAAGTCGACCCTGCTCAACCTCCTCGCCGGGCTCGACCGTCCCAGTACCGGCCAGGTGACCGTGGACGGGCTGCGCGTCGACCTGCTGAGCGAGGCCGCGTGCGCCAAGTACCGGCGGAGCCACGTCGGCATGGTCTTCCAGTTCTTCAACCTCCTCGACGACCTCACCGTCCTCGACAACGTGCTGCTGCCTGCCCAACTGGCCGGGACCGAGCGGGCGGGGGCGGCGGCCCGGGCCGGCGAACTCCTCGACCGGCTGGGCATCGCCCGCCACGCCCGCGCCCACCCCGGCCGCCTCTCCGGAGGCGAACGGCAACGGGTGGCCGTCGCCCGGGCACTGATGAACCGTCCGCCGCTGCTCCTCGCCGACGAGCCGACCGGCGCCCTGGACAGCGCGTCCGGCGCGGACGTCCGCGAGCTGCTGCGCGAGCTCAACGCCGAAGGGCAGACCATCGTCCTCGTCACCCACGACCTGGCCCTCGCCGAGGCGTGCGCCACCCGCACGATCGAGCTGGTCGACGGCCGGATCGCCCGGGACGTCACGGCGGCGGTGATCCGATGAGCGCGGACCGGCGGCGCGGCGGCGGGGCCCTCGGCCGGGTCGTCCGGGCCGGGGTCGGGCGGCGCCGGACGCAGACCGCCGTGATGGTCCTGACGACCCTGCTCTCGGTCGCCGCGGCCGTCCTGGCCGGCGGACTCCTCGTGGCCTCCGCCGCACCCTTCGACCGGGCCTTCGCCCGGCAGCACGGGGCCCATCTGACCGTGGAGTTCGATGCCTCCGCCGTCACCAGGGACCGGCTGGCCGCCACGGCGCGGGCACCCGGCGTGGCCTCGGCGTCCGGTCCCTTCGCCCTCGTCTCCGTACGCCTGCGGGGTGAGGGGCCCGTGCCGCCCGGCTTCGAACCGCCGCCCCTGACCGTGGCCGGCCGGTCTCCCGCCGACGGACCGGTGGACGCGGTGAGCCTGGACGAGGGCCGGTGGGCCCGCTCGGCCGGGGAGATCGTCCTGGAGGCGGGGGCCCTGCCGCCGGGCCTCGTGCTCGGCGACCGGGTGACGGCCGGCACGGCCGGACTCACCGTGGTCGGCATCGCCTCGACCGCGGGCGCGAGCGCCGACGCCTGGGTCGTACCCGACGGGCTCACGGCCCTCCCCGGAGCGCGGCAGCCCGCGCTCCAGATGCTCTACCGGCTGACCGCGGCCGGCACCCGCGCCGAGGTCGAGGCGGGGAGGCGGGCCGTCGCCGCCGCCGTCCCGGCGGGCGCGGTCGCCGGTACCCAGTCGTACCTCGACGTCCGCGAGGCCGCGCAGGAGAACACGGGGGCCTTCGTCCCCTTCGTCGGCGCCTTCGCCGTCCTCGGCCTCGCGATGTCCGTCCTCGTCATCTCCGTCGTGGTGAGCGGCGCCGTGAGCGCCGCGACCCGCCGGATCGGCATCCTGAAGTCCGTCGGCTTCACCCCGCTGCAGATCGGCCGGGCCTACGTCGCCCAGGCGCTGCTGCCGGGCTCGGTGGGGGCGCTCCTCGGAGTCGGCCTCGGCAACGCCCTCTCCGTGCCCCTCATGGCGGAGGTGGCCGCGGCCTACGGGACCGGCGTCGAGCCGATCCCCCTCTGGGTGGACCTCGCGGTGCCGGCCGCCGCGCTGGCCGTGGTGGCCGTCACCGCCTTCGGCCCCGCGCTGAGGGCGGCCCGGCTGCCGACCGCGACGGCCCTCCGCGTCGGCCCGGCCGCCGGCGGTGCCCGGGGCCGCCGGATCCGCGGCCTCCTCGGACGGCTCCCGCTGCCCCGCCCGGTCACCCTGGGGCTCGCCGCGCCCTTCGCCCGGCCCGCCCGCTCGGTGACCACCGCCGCGGCCGTGACGTTCGGAGCCCTCGCCGTGACCTTCGCGGTGGGACTCGGCAGCACCCTCGTCGCCGTGAAGACCGACGGGGATCCCAACCGCGGGGGCGACGTGACCGTCCGGACCGTGGCGCCGCCGGGCCCGGGCGAGCAGATGCCCGGGAAGCCCGCCGACCCGGCGGCCGTGGCGGCGGCGACCGCCGCGCTCCCCGGGACCGGGTCCGTGTACCGCACCTCCCGCATGCACATCGGCGTGGCAGGGCTCAAGGGCGGCGCACCGCTCGTCGCGTACGAGGGCGACACCGCGGGCAGCCGGCACACGATGGTCGACGGCCGATGGTTCGAGGCCCCGGGGGAGGCGGTCGCCCCGACGCGGTTCCTGCGCGCCACGAACCTGCGGGTGGGGGAGTCGGTCACCCTGTCCGAACAGGGGCGCACGGTCCGCGTCCGGCTCGTCGGCGAGGTCTTCGACCTGGGCGGCAACGGCATGGTCCTGCGGACGGCCGCCGCCTCCGTCGCCCCGCTCGACCCCCGCTACATGCCCGCCGTCTTCTCCGTCACCGTCGCCCCCGGCACGGATCCCGGCGAGTACGCGGAGCGCCTGAACGCCGCCGTGTCGCCGCTCGGCGCTCGGGCCGCCGTGACCGAGGCGGGCCGGTCGAGCGTCATCCGGGCCATGCAGGCGCTGATCGTCATGCTCACGGTGATGCTGGTCGTGGTGGCCTGCCTGGGGGTGTTCAACACGGTAATCCTCGACACCCGCGACCGGGTCCGTGACCTCGGCGTCTGCAAGGCCCTGGGCATGACCCCGCGCCAGGCGGTCGCCCAGGTCCTCACCTCGGTCGCCGGCATCGGCCTCGTGGCGGGCGTGGTCGGCGTCCCGCTGGGCGTGGCCCTGCACCGCTGGGTGATGCCCGCGATGGGCCGCGCGGTCGGCACCACGATCCCGCCGGCCGACATCGACGTGTACGGGGCGCCGCTGCTCGCGCTCCTCGCCGTCGCGGGCGTGGTGATCGCGACGGCGGGCGCGCTGCTCCCCGCGGGCCGGGCGGCCCGCACGAGCACGGTGAGCGCCCTGCGGGCGGAGTGACCGGACGGCGGCTCGCGGGGGCGGTCCGGCCCCCGCGATACCGTCGCGGCATGTCTGAAGTCCGGTTGACCACGCCTTCCTTCCTCGTGCTCGGCATCATCGACCACCTGGGCGAGGCGAGTCCGTACGACGTGAAGGTCGAGGCCGCGCGAACCGTGGCCCCCTTCTGGTCGATGCCCCACGCGCAGGTCTACGCCCAGTGCGACCGGCTCCTGGAAGCGGGGCTCCTGTCGGAGGTGCGGCAGTCCGGTGGCCGGAATCGGCGCCTGATGAAGCTGACGGAGGAGGGGGCGGCGGCCCTGCGGAGCTGGCTCGCCGACTCCTCCTTCGTCCCCGTCGAGGCCCGCGAGCGCGGCATCCTCAAACTGTGGTTCGGCGCCAGTCCGCGCGTCCACGCCCCGGTCCAGGTCGAGGAGCACCGGCGGACCCTCGGAGAGTACGAGGAACTGGCGGAGGGCGTCGGCGAGTTGCTGACGCGCGGGCAGCGCGAGGCGCTGGAGTTCGGCATCCGGTACGAGCGGATGATGGTCGACTTCTGGCAGTGGGTGGAGACCCGCGAGCCCTGAGCGGCCACCGGCCCGGCCCCGCCGGCGGCTCCGTCACCGACTTTGTTACCGACCGGTTGACCCCGGCCGTCTCCCGCCCTACCTTCCTCCATAGTCCAGAAAGGACTATCGCGTGTTCGCGTTCGGAGGGGGATCCGCCGTGGGGCGTCCGACAAGCACGAGAGCAGGAAGGGCGGCCGCCCTCGCGGTCACGGTGGTCTGCCTGACGTACGCGCCGATCGCGGTGACCGAACTCTGGCCGTACGCGAGCCCCGGGGCACCCGCCATCGGCGAGTGGCTCCTCGGCCGGTCCGTCTCCCCGGAGTTCGTGGCCGAGGCCGTGCGCGACCGGATCGGCCCGTACAGCCGGAGCCTGGCCCCGCTCATCGTGCACTCCGTCCTCGGCGGCCTGCTGATGCTGCTCGGCCCCGTGCAGCTGCTCTCGGCCGTACGGCGGCGCATCCGGCTGCACCGGATCGCCGGGACCGTCTTCGCCGTCGCCGTCTACGTGTCGATGGCCGGCGCCGCCCTCTACCTCGTCCGCACCCCGCCGGAGCAGGCCTTCAGCGGGGCCGCGTTCTGGATCGTCCTCGCCACGATCCTGGTCGGAACCGTGGGCAGCGTGACCCTCGGCGTCCTGGCCGCCATCCGCGGCCTCCCGGACCTGCACCAGCGCTGGATGCTGCTCTGCTACGGCTTCCTGATGACCGCTCCGCTGCTCCGCCTCGAATGGGGCTTCCTGCCCTCGCTCTACCCCGGGCTCTCGATCCAGGACATCAACCGCGTCGCGATCATGCACCTCGGTTCCCTCGTCTCCTTCGGCGCCCTGCTCGCCACCCGCGCGCTCGACCGGCGCACCACCGTCCCCGGCCTGGCCGGCAGCTGGTGCCCGGGACCGGTCCTGGTGGCCGCCCACCTCGCCGGAGCCGCCGGACTGGCCTGGATCACGGCCGCCTTCCTCGGCCAGGGGACGGGCGGACGCCGGCTGCTCCTCGCCTATGTCGTCCCGTACGCCGTGACGTACGGGGTCATCGCGGTGCGGGCGGCACGCGCGCGTGCGCGGGGCGCCGACTGGGCGCGCGAGGAGTGGCGACTGCACCTGGCGGCCCTCTGCCTGGCGCCCGCGTTCTCGGCGGTGGCCGCGCCCGTACTGGAGCGGACCATGGGCCTCGACCGGCTCACGGCCCTGATCGCCGGCGTGGGCATCGGCTGCGGCGTGCTCGCCTACGCGGCCGTCACCGTGGTGAGCCTGCGGGTGCTCTACGGTCGCGAACTCCTCAAGCGACAGGGGGCGTCGGCCGCCGGACGGGAGGCGGTGGTGACCGCCCCTGCCGGGGTGCCCGCCGCGGCTGCCTCGCGGGAAGGCGACCACTGATGGGTGCGGGTGCAGGTACGGGTGCCGGCACGGGTGCGGGCGCGGGCACGGGCACGGTCGACGGGAGGGAACTCTCGCCCGCCGTGGTGATCCTGAGCGGCGTGGTGGGCGGCATCAGTCTCACCGTCGGGGCGCTGCTCGCCGTCACGAGCCTCGCCGGATACACGGCGGGTGCCTGGGTGTCACCGGAGCCCCTCAGCCCCGGGCTTCTGGGGGCGGCGATGGCAGGGGTCGCGCCCGCGCTGTTCACCCTCGGCCGGGTCCGCGTCTGGGAGGAGGCGCGCAGCCTCGTCCTGCCGCTCGCGATCGTCCTCGTCGGCCTCTTCGCGGTGAGCCTGCTGAACGGCGGAGCCCTCCAGGCCGTCCACGGCGGCCCGCTGTTCCTCGCCCTCTTCAGCCTCGGCTGGGTCGTCACGCTCGGGCTGCTCGCGCTCGCCGCCGTCGTGTGCCTCGTCGCGCAGTACCGCAGGCCGGCCCCGCCGCCCCCGGCGGCCGAGCGCCCGCGCGCCGCCCCGCTGCCAGGCTGGTCGAAACCGCTCCTCGCGGTCCTCGGCTCCGGCTGGCTCGGCATCGGCGCGGGTCTCCTCACCTTCCCCGCCTTCTGGGGCCCGCTCGTGCCGTGGACGGTGAACCGCGCCGACGCGCAGGGCCTCGGAGTGTGGGCGCTCGCGCTCGGCGCCGGCGTCCTCGGCTCACTCGTCGAGGACGACCTGACCCGTATCCGCCCGGCCCTCACGGCCGTCCCGGCGGTGGCACTGGCCGTCGCCGTCCTGCTCGCCGTCCACGCCCGGTCCGTCGACTGGACGTCCGGCCCGGGCGTCTCGCTCCTCGCCCTCGTCGCCGGCCTGCTCGCGACCGGGGTCGCGGGCCGCTTCCTCCTGACCCGGGCCGATGCCCGCGGTCAGGCCGTGAACAGCGGATGATCGGCCGAAATGCCGTGGAGCCGCGGGGTCCTCGGGAGTGATGATGACGGGATGACCCAGCACACGCAGCCCGTGGACGCCCTGATCGTCGTGGACGTGCAGTCCGCCTTCGTCGTCGGTGACGGGGCCGTGCCCGCGGCCGACCTGATCGTCGAGCGGACGACGGACCTGATCGCCCGGGCGCGGCGGGACGGGGCGCTCGTCGTCCACCTCCAGAACGACGGGCCGCCCGGAGCGGAGGACGAGCCCCACACGCCGGGCTGGGAACTCCACCACCCCGTCCTGCCCGGCCCCCGGGAGCTGGTGATCCGCAAGCCCCGGGACGACGGCTTCCACGCGACCCCGCTGGGCGAGGTGCTCACCGGCGCCGAGGTCCGATCGGTCGCCGTATGCGGTGTGATGTCCGAGATGTGCGTGCAGGCGACGGCCCGTACGGCCCTGGACCGCGGCTACCGCGTCGTCGTGCCGTACGACGCCCATGCCACCCAGGACTGCCCGGCGGTACCGGGCGTCTGCGAGGCCGTCCCGGCCGCGACGGTCTCCCGCGTCGCGGCCTACGCCCTCGGGAGCGATGCGGAGGTCACCGTTCCAGCCGCCGAGGTCACCTTCGCGGCGGCTCCATCCGCTCCGTGAGATGGGATATTGCACAATCCTGCAATTCGTTCCATCCTGGTCCGGCCCCCACGCCCTCCCGCCGCCGCACCCGGCGCCACCGCCGAACGACAGGGAAGACGACGCGCATGACGATCGAATGGCGTTACACGGTCCAGCAGGAGCTGGGCGTGCTGTCCCTGGCCGGGTTCCTCGGCGCCGACGCGCTCGGGCGGTTCACCGGAGCCGTCGGCTGGGCGGTCGCGCGCGGCACGGGGCCCGTCGTCCTCGACCTCAGCCGGCTGCGCGGCTGGTCCACGGGCGGACAGCACGCCGTCACCGAGGCGGCCCACCGGCTCCGGGCCGCGGGCCGGAGCCTCGAACTCGCCGCGATCCCCTCCGACGGCTCCCTCGCCCCCGCGGGCGACGGCCCGGCGATCCCCGTCCACTGCGACCTCGACGCGGCGTTCGCCGCCCACCGCGGCGCGGGTGCCGAACAGCGTGCCTGGCGCAGCGACGCGTGGCCGAGCGAGTGAGCCGGGCCCGGCGTTCCGCACGGCCCGACTTCGGAGACCGGTAGGCCGCGCACCCCGGAAGACGCGAGGATGGGGGCATGGTGCACGGTGCTGGTTCGACGCGAGGCGCGGAGTGGGTGCGATGAGCGCGCCTCTCTACCAGTCGAAGGCGGAGTTCTTCAAGACACTGGGACACCCCGTCCGGATCCGCGTCCTGGAGCTGCTGGGCGAGCGTGAGCACGCGGTCGCCGAGATGCTGCGCGACACCGGAGTCGAAGCGGCGTACCTCTCCCAGCAGTTGGCCGTGCTGCGCCGTGCGAACCTCGTGGTCGCCCGGCGCGAGGGCGTGGCCGTCTACTACGCGCTGACCGGCCCGCGGGTCACGGAGCTCCTCCTGGTGGCCCGCTCGATCCTGACCGGCGACGCGGTCGCGGGGCAGGCAGTCACGCCCCCGGACCGGACCTCGGACCGGGCCGCCTCGGACCGGGCCCCGGACCGGACCTCGGACCGGACCTCGGACCGGACCTCGGACCGGGCCGCCTCGGACCGGGCTCCGGCTGGATTTACGCGAGGAGAGTGAAGCCTCCGGTGCGTCAGGGCGCCTCCGGGGTCCCCGTGGGACGAGCCAGGGTCAGCGTCAGGCGGGACGGGCCGTGGAACACCCAGTCGGGGGCGTACTCCGCCTCGATCCCCGGCCGGGCGCCCGAGGCGAGCGCGGGCAGGCGGTCGAGCAGGACGCCGATCCCGATCTCCGCCTCCGCCCGCGCGAGCGCCGCCCCCGCGCAGTAGTGGATGCCCAGGCCGAACGCGCAGTGGCGGCCGCTGCCCCGGTGGATGTCGAGGACGTCGGGGTCGGGGAAGCGGTCCGGGTCCCGGTGCGCCGAGCCCAGGACCAACTGCAGGCGGTCGCCGCGACGTACGGTCCGGCCCGCCAGCTCCACGTCCCGCTGAGCCCACCTCGTCACCATCTGCACGGGCGGGTCGTGTCGCAGGAACTCGTCCACGGCGTTCGGCAACAACCCGGGATCGGCACGGAGTTCGGCTCCCACGTCCGGACGCGCGAGCAGCGCGAGCACCGCCTTGCCGATCAGCCCCGTCGTCGTCTCGTGCCCGGCGGTCAGCAGATGCGTGCACGTCGCCGCCAGCTCCGAGCCGCTCAGCGACGGATCCTCCGCCCCGGCCCGGGCCAGCGCCGAGAGCAGGTCCCCGCGATCCTCGGTGCGCCGCGCCCCCAGCTCCCGGTGGAAGTACCCGTCCAGCTCCGCCGCCGCCCGCTCGGCCCCGTCCAGCGCGGTCTGCGTCCGGTCGCCCCGCGTCCCGCCCGCCTGCTGGAGCGCCAGCGCCTGCGCACGGAACCACGGCCACCGCTCGGCCTCCACCCCGAGCAGCCCGCCGATGACCAGCAGCGGATAGGGGGCCGCGAACCCCTCGACGAGCTCCACCACCGGCCGCCGCGCGAGCGGCGCGACGAGCTCCTCCGCGATCTCCCGTACGCGCGGACGCAGCGCCGCCACGGCGGCGGCCCCGAGTGGCGGCGTCACCCGGGCGCGCAACCGCGTGTGCCGGGGCGGGTCGAGGAAGACGAGCCAGTTCTCGACGACCCGCCGCAGCGTGACGTACCCGTCCGGGACCGGCGCCGCCCGCGCCGTCAGCGGGGAGGACCGGCCGAAGCCCCGGCCCGCCAGGACGTGCGCCACCTCCGCGTGACCGAAGAGGTACCAGGTCGTGGGCGCCGCGCGGCCATGCGCGTCCCGCCCGCCCCGCACGGCGTGCACCGGGTCCGTCTCGCGGTAGCGCCGGTAGACGGGGTAGGGGTCGGCGAGGTCGAGCCGAGCCGGGTCGAAGGGCTCCGGGGCGTTCCCCGCCGCCGGCCCGGGCCCGCTCATCCGCCGGCCCCGCGCACCAGATCGGCGATCCGCAGCGGATCGGCCGGCGGGACGACCCCGCGCCACGCCACGTGTCCGTCCGGCCGCACCAGCACGAGGGGCCGCTCGTACCGCCGCGCCACCCGGGGGTCGTGACAGTGCCGTACGCGGAGCGGGACCCGGCGGTCGGCGAAGGCGCGGACGAGACCGTCGGGAGAGACCTCCGCGGCACCGGTGCGGCCGCTCGTCCCCGCTCCGATTCCGCCTCCCGCGTCGAAGCGGAGCAGGACGAACTCCCCGCCGTACAGGTCGAGCGTCGACCGGCCGGGCCCGAGCCACGCGTGGGGTGCCCGGACCCCGGGCAGCGTCGTGCGGTTCCAGACCGGCCCGTCCGCCCCGTCCCTCCCGCTCGCCCCGTCGTCCTCGTCCGCCGCGGATCCGGTTCCCTCCTCCTCGACCACGATCGCCGTCGACGCGTACCGGTGCGCGAAGTGCAGGTCCGGTGCGTGGAACTCCCTGAGCGGATCCGACTCCGCGATCTCCCGGGCCAGTTCGGCGCGTGCCCGCTCCCCGTCCTCCGTCGCGTCGCACAGCGCGGCGGAGAGCCGTCGGTCGACGGTCCGCCGCAGATTGCGGTGGCTCTCCTCCAGGCTGCCGACGGCGACCGGCCGCCTTTCGCTCTCGTACGTGTCGAGCAGCCCGGAGCCTGCCCAGCCCGCCAGCTCAGCCGCCAGCTTCCACCCGAGGTCGGCCGCGTCGCCCACGCCCGTCGCGAGTCCGAAGCCGCCCGACGGCGACAGCGTGTGCGCCGCGTCCCCGGCCAGGAAGACCCGTCCGTCGCGGTACACCGACGCCACCCGGTGCGTCAGGTGCCAGGTGGTGTCCGAGAGCACCTCCACCGGCACGTCCGGCGCGATCGCCCGCCGCACGACGCGCTCGGCCCCGGCGGGCCCGGCGGGACACGTCAGGCGGTACAACTCCCTTCCGTCCATGGAACGCAGCGGATAACGCAGCCCGCCCGGCTCCGTGACGAAGTGGACGAGCGCCGCGCGCGGGCCGAGCGCGGCGCCGAGTCCGGGGCTGCGGAAGAGGATGTTGCGCAGGGTGCGGGTGCGGTGCCGCTCGGGCGCGGCGATCCCGCAGGCCTTGCGCACCGGGGAGGAGGCCCCGTCGCAGCCCACCAGGTACCGGGCGTGCATCGTCGTCCGCATCCCCGCCCCGTCCACGAGCGCCGCGCTGACCCGGTCGGGCTTCGGGGCGAGCGCGACCAGCCGCGTGCCGAGCCGGACCGGTCCCGCCGGCCGGACCCCCAGGTGCGCGGTGAGCAGGGGGGCCAGCCAGTGCTGCGGGCAGATCGACTCGGGTTCCGGCGTGTACGAGGGAGGGGGCCGCTCACCGGCCGTGCCGAGCCGCAGCCGGTGCAGCTCGTACCCGCCGACGGCGGTGACCCACGCGATGTCGAGGGTGTGGTCCGACGGCCAGCCCGCGCCCCGGATCGCGTCCGCGACGCCCCAGCGCCGGAAGGCCTCCATGGCGCGCGGGCCGACGGTGGAGACCCTCGGATGGGTGACCGGCCCGTCCCCGGCCTCCACCAGGACGAAGTCCACGCCCCGGTGGGTGAGGTCGAGGGCGAGAGCGAGTCCGACGGGCCCGCCGCCCACGATCAGTACCTCGGTCTCCTCGACCGCGGGCCGGCCCGCCGCCGGAGGCGCCCCCGTACTCCCGCGCGTGCTCTCGCCGCCGCCCGCGCTCCTGCTCGTGCCGCTGCTTTCCGCCACGATGTCAGCTCCTGCCTTCCCGCGCGAAGCGCTCCGCGTACCAGGTCATCAGCTCCGGCACCCTGTCCGGCACGCCCTCGCACTCCCGGGCCATGGCCGCGAGATGCCGGAAGCGCATCGCGAACCCGCGCCGGGCCACGTCGGGGCGCGCGATGCACACGGGCGGCTCCTCCAGCTCGAAGGAGGGGCCGGCCGTCCGCCCCCGCCATCCCGACTCCAGCGGCATCAGCTGCTCGGCCAGCGGGCGCATCATCCCCGTCATCACGTCGATGGCGGCGTTCATCAGGTGCGAGCGGCGCAGGCTCGCGTCCGGGCTCTCCCCGAAGTGCTGCACGATCAGCTGGAGCATCATGAAGTAGCAGCGGTTGAAGAGCCGCATCACCTGCCGCGCGTGCGGATCGCTCACCGCCGCCCGCCCGGGGTGTCCGGGGTCGAGCGTCGGATTGCGCAGCGACGGGTAGGCCGGGTGCCACGGCGCTCCTTCGCCCTGCGGACCGTCGGCGCGCTCCGTCATCAGCAGCTCGGCGAGGCGCACGAACGTCTCGTGATGGGACTTGGAGCCGGCCTTCTCCGTGTCGAGGACCCCGCCCTCGCCCTGCTCCGTCACGAAATCGACGGCGAAGAGCGCGCTCGACAGGTCGTCCACCTCCAACTGGTAGTCCGGATGGACGGAGTTGACCGTGTCGCCGATGAAGAGGTGGTGCTCGCCCCCGCCGCGCCCCCGGTCCACCGGGAACAGGTCGGGGACGCGGGTCAGGCCCTCCCGGATGCCCGCGTACAGCTCGCTCGGCGAGCCGAACGGCCCGGGCCCGCCGATCACCCCGGTTCCCCCGATCGCCCCGGCCCCGTCCGTGGCCCCGGCCCCGTCCGTCGCCCCGGTGCCACCCGCGAGCCGCTCGGGCCGCTCGATGGCGATGAACCGCTGGAGGCTGCCCAGGTGCAGCGGTTCGAGCGCGAAGTCCAGGGGCAGCGGAAGCCTGCCCGGAGTGCCGAAGTCGATCTCCGGCACGTGGAACGGCTCGCCCATCGCCATCAGGATGTTGTTGACGACCAGGAAGTGCATCATCTCCTCCCGGGCCACGTCGAAGAGGCTGTCCCGGACGCCCTTGGCCAGGGTCTCCCCGCCGTCCCCGCAGGCCAGCCGCAGCTGACGCGGGGTCCACACGCCGCTGCGGACGTACTCGAACCCGGTGCCGTGCGTGGGCACCGAGTACCCCGCGTAGAGGTACTGGAGCGAGGTGGCGAGCTCCACCGTGACGGCCTGCCAGAGCGCCGACCGCAGCTGGGCCCGGGTGGTGATCTGCGGATGGGAACGGACCGGTGACGGGACGGCGGCCGGGGGCACGGCGGCCGCCGTGCTCTGCGCTCGCAGGTACTTCAGGAGCAGCCGCGCCTTGGGCAGGGACAGGTCGCGGGTCGGCGGCATGTAGTACGTCCGGTCCTTGTTCGCGGGATCGCACATCTGCCAGATGAGCTTCGCGTACGTCTCCACCTTGCAGCGGTCGGCCAGGCTGAACACCTCGTCGCGCATGAACGGGAACAGCTGCTCGTAGTACGCGAACACCTCGCGGTGCAGGAGCTCGAAGGTCACGTCCTGCTGGAGGACCGCGTCCAGGTGCCAGTCGTCGGGCAGGACGCGCACGGCGGCGGAGCCCGCCCAGGGCCAGAAGTCGAGGGCGTCCTCGTGGTCGTAGCAGGCCTCGGCGGAGCCCGAGGTCTCCGGGTCGTACGGCGGCAGCTCCCCGGGACCGGCCGCGAGCAGCAGCCGTGCCGTGCCGGCGCGTGCGCCGGAGACGGTGAACCAGCCCCGCCCGAGCGCGTCGGTGGCGAAGCCGCACGAGGAGACCGGCGCGGAGCCGTCGGGCTTCTCGCCCGCGGTGCGACCGGCCCGGAGCCGGACGATCTCGACGTCCCCACAGCGGGCCGTCGCGGCCGAGGCCACCGGATCCAGCGGGAGCGCGCGGGGGTTGGGGAACTGCCGGACGACGACCTCGTCGAGCGCGGCCGGAACACCCCGCAGGAAGGTCCGCACCGGAACCTCGACCGCGTACTCGTCGCCGCGCTCCGGATCGGGATGCTCCAGGATCAGGCAGGCCTCGTCGGTGAGGACGACGGCCTCGCGCTCCCTCAGCAGCACCGTGCGCCCGTCCCACTCGCCCAGCCCGTCCCCGTCCCCGTCGTCCGTCGCGGCGCGCACCAGGGTGAGACCTTCCTCCGCGGCCCGTCGCACCCCCTCCGCCGACACGGCCGGCACGGTCATCACCCGGCCTCCCTCGGCCGCTCCGGCCGGCAGGACGGCGACCGGCAGGTCCGAGCGGGCGGTCCGCAGCTCAAGGGCCGGGCCCCCGCCCCGACCTACCGCGCCAGTGGCGTCGAGGCCTTGTGCGAAGGGCCAGTTGAACGCCACCGCGTCCGGGGAGACCCGCACGGTGCACGGCCCCGGACCTCCGCCGGTGCGGCCATCCGTCCCGGACGGGACGAGCAGGCGCCCCGCCGGGTGCGTGCGGGGCTCGTCGGGCCGCCAGGGCGCGACGGTGCCCCGCAGCCGCCACACACCGGGTGCGTCCCCGGACCCAGGGCCGTCCGTCCGTACGCCCTCAGGAGACGGGGCCGGTGCGGCCGGGCGTTCCAGGGTGAACTGGACCACGATCCCGCCGCCTTCGCACTTCTCCACGGCGGCCCGCAGCGCGCGGACCGCGGGGGAGTCCACCGCCCCGGCCGGCCAGTCGAGCCCCTCGCCGGCGGCGATCGCGAACTGGTGGAGCGTCCGGCACACCGGCGCGAAGCCGTGCCACCGGGGCGGCATGAACCCGGTCACGTCTCCGACGCACAGGTAGCCCGCGTCGTGCGAGCGACCCTCCCGGCCGAAGGCGAACCGACCGCCCATCAGAGTCGTCGTCCAGGCGGAGGCGGGATCGACGTCGAAGACCCGCGACCGGTTCACCGTCGTGCCCAGGTACGGGTTGTAGTGGCCCCACAGGTCGACGGACCGCCCGACGACCGGATCGGCCGTCCCGACCGTCCCGTCCGCCCGCTCCACCCCGGTCACGCGGGCGTCAAGGACCAGGTGGCCGTTCCCGGAGAAGTGCCCGCCGCGCGCGCCGTGCTCCGCCAGGTGCGCGTGGTAGGCCTCGGCGGGCCCGTCCTCCCCGAACGGGCCCACCGCCGAGGGCCGTTCGCCCCTGCCCGCCGCACCCGCACCCCGGAGGGCGGTGTTGCGCGCCAGGTCCACGAGTCCCCCGCGCGGCCCCGTGGGCAGCCGGGTCACGGCGGTGCCGCCGAAGTACAGCCGGGGCAGGTCGAACACGCTCATGCCGCCTCCAGCCCGGCCCGCTGCACCACGCCCCGGCCCGGCGCGTGGTCCGCGATGAGGTCCACGGCCTCGAGTGCCGACTCGACCGCCCCCTCGATCCACGCGGGCTCGGTCGCGCAGTGCTCACCGGCGAAGAACATCCGTCGCTGCGGCCGCACAGCCCGCCTGCGCTGGTCCTCACAGGCGGCGGGGTCCTGCCCCCAGCGGATGGTGCAGCCGCCCTCCGTCCACGGATCCTCTCCCCACGCGACGCTCGCTACGCCCCGCACCATCCCGCGCCGCAGCAGCTGCGGATGCATCCGGCCCAGCTCCTCGACGACCGTCCGGTGCCGCAGAGGCGCCGGCATCCGGCCGAGGTGGTCGGCGTCCTCGCCGATCGTGTAGCTGGCGAGGAGGGCCGCGCCCTGGGCCGAATCCGTGGCCGCGGCCGCCACGGTCCCGCCGGCCTCCTCGGCGGCCGGCGGATAGTACGTCTGCCGGATGCGGCCCCCGCTGAAGGAGGCGCCGCCCCGGATTCCCTCGCGCTCCCAGAACGGCTCCCGGCAGTGCACCGCGACCTTCGTCGCCGGGCAGTAGTCGACCTCCCCGACGACCGCGAGCTTGTCCTCGTCGAAGCCGGTCAGCGTGAGGCCCCGCAGCACCGAGAACGGCACGGTGCACAGGACGTAGTCGCAGCGCCGTACGCCCGCACCCGGCCCGCGCCCGATCCGTACGAGGACGTGGTCGGCGGCCACCTCGAAGCCGGACACGCGCTGCCCGAACCAGATGGGGCCGCGCACACGGGCGGCGAGCCGCTGCACCAGCTGGTCCATGCCGCAGGCCAGCCGCACCAGTTCGGGACTGGTCTCGGTGAGGATGTCGTCGAGGAAGCCGTTCAGCCGGGTGCCGCAGCCGGCCCGGATCCCCGGGTGAGCGGCGAACAGGCCGTGCACGTCGACCCGGTCCTTGGCGCTGCCGAGGAGGTGCGGGGTCACGTCGACGTCCTCGACGAGGTCGAGGAGCCTGCGGGCGAGATCGGCGCGCAGCCCCGCCCGCAGGGCCGGCGGGGCCACCGCGTCGACCACGGCCGCGAGCCACGCACCGAACACCACGGTCTCCTCGCGGTAGTCGGAGCCCGGCAGCGAGGCGCGGACGTCGGCGATCAGCGCGCCCGGCGCGTCCCGCAGCCGGACGTGACCGGTGCTGGTCGCGAGGAAGGCGTTCTCCTCGGACAGGAGGGTCGTGAAAGGGCGGACCTGGTCGGCGAGGCCGAGGCGCTCGACGTACCGCATCGTGCGGTGGTGCGCGGTCGGGATGCGCATGGCGCCGAGCTCCACGAACGGGGCACCCTCGGACGGACCGAAGCGGTGCGTGTGGACGCGGCCTCCCAGTCTGCGACTGCCCTCGATGATCTCGACGCGGAAGCCGAGCCGCTCCAGCTCGTACGCGGCGACCAGACCGGCCATCCCCGCGCCCACGACGCTGACCGTGCTGTTGGCGCGGGTGCGGCGGCGGGCACGGGGCAGGAGCGCCGGGACGCGACCGGGCCGGGTGGCGGCGGTGGGTTCCGGCGCGGCGCCGGCGCCGGTCTGTGGCGTGGTGGCGGGCTGCGTCACGGCGGTGGCCTGCGTGACGGTTGCGGTCTGCATGACGGTCCGACTCCCCCTCGAATCGATGCGGATCAACGCGGATCAACGCGGATCAGTGCGGATCAGTGCGGGTGGTGTGGTTGCTACGAGTCGTGCGGATGGTGTGAGTCGTGCGGGTGGTGTTCCTGGGATGGCCGGACCGGTGTCCGTGCCCCTGCGGCGAGCGCCGCGAGATAGGAGCGGAGCAGGGCGGTACGGGTCAGCGGGGCGACCAGGCCGACGTATCCGTCGGGCCGGACGAGCCGCAGGTCGTCGGGGTGCCCGAGCCGTCTCGCCTCGGAGGCGTCCCAGGGCGTCACCGGGAGGACGCGGACCGGGGCCGGGAACCCCTCGCAGGCCTCCCGCAGGGCGTCGAGGACCCCGGCGCCGGCCCGGGCGGCGTGCAGGACCAGCGTCCACCGCTCGTACCCGAGAAGGGTGTGCAACCGGACGGCGGCGGCGCCTTGGGCGTCGGCCCCGGCGGCGAGGGCGACGTCCGGCATCCGGTCGCCCGCGCGCGGACCGGCGGGGCGCCGGCGGCCGGGCCGGTGCCGGGACAGCGCGCTGTCCCGGTGGCTCCGGCCCAGGTCGCTCAGCCGCAGGTCCAGCCGGCGCTGGACGCCGCGCCGGGCGAGGGTCGCGGGCACGGTGGCCGTGAACGCCCGGTAGCCGAGCGGCGGGAGCGGCAGCTCCATGAAGTTGAACCGCATCTCGCGGATGTACCGCACGGCCAGGAGCCGTTGCTCGTCGCTGTAGGTGTCGAGGAGCGGCTCGCCCGCCTGCCCGTGGTGCACGGCGGCCAGCTTCCAGGCGAGGTTGTGGGCGCCGAGGATGCCGACGTTCATGCCGTGCCCGCCGACCGGCGCCCAGGCGTGCGCCGCGTCCCCGGCGAGCAGCCCGCGCCCCGAGCGGAGCCGGGCGGCGACCCGGTCACTGAAGCGGGCCCGGTTGAGCCACAGGTGCTCGGTGGGCTCCAGGCGCAGTTCGGGCATCAGGGCCGTCTCCGCGACCAGGTCCCGGAGTTCGCCGATGGTGGGCGCGGCGGTCAGTGTGGGGTCGGGGTCGTCGCGGAAGCAGAAGAACCGGAAGCCCCCGCCGGGCAGCGGGAAGACGAGCAGGGAGCGGTGCGGGGCCAGGAAGATGTGGCCCCGGCCCGGATCCTGGCCCAGCCGCCAGGCCGGACGGGCGTTGCCCTGGACGACCTGGAGGCCCGTGCGGCGGCGCCCCTCGAAGGGGATGCCCAGCCGGTCCCTGACCACGCCGGCGGTGCCCTCGCAGCCGACGATCCACGGGGCGACCGCGGACTCCACCGTGCCGTCCTCGTGGCGCAGGGTGAACTCGGCCCGGTCGTCGTGGACCTTGACGTCCGTCAGCTCCGTGTTCCACTCCACCCGGGTGCCGAGCCGGGCCAGCTCCTCCGAGAGGAGGCGCTCGATGTCGTGCTGCTCGATGTTGAGCGGCCGGGCGTGCGCCGATCGCGCCCAGCCGGTGGTGAGTTCGCCGAGGGCCCGGTCGCGGGCGTGGACGGTCACCGACTCCAGCTCCACCCCGTGGCGCCGGAGCGTCTCGCCGACGCCCAGGGCGTCGAGCGCCTCCCTGGCCCGCGCCCACAGCACCAGGGCCCGCGCCTCGCGCTTGGTCGAGGGCGCCTTGTCGACGATCCGGACGCGGATCCCGAGGCGGCGCAGGCCGATGGCGAGGGTGAGCCCGACCGGGCCCGCCCCGACCACGCACACGTCCACGCACACGTCCACGTCCACGTCTCCGCCGTCCGTCGGCGCCACGCCTCCGTCGCCTGTGTCCAACCGGGCCACCCCCGCTCTCCGCTCGCCGTTCCCGGTGTTCAGCGTGCTTGCGGAAGATCACCGTCAACAGGGCGTGCACAGGGGCGCGGGGATCACTGCCACCAGGGAGGATGACGACCTGTGCATCGCCTGGTCCGTTTGAGGGACGAAGAGTGGAATCAAGCCGCACGCGAAGATCCACCGCCGTGGCCCGCCTGCGCGAAGCGTCGGCCCCTGGCCGGATCGTGCCCTTCGGACTCCCTTCCTCCGCTACCGAGTTGACAGAGGAACGCCACGTCGAACGGGAACCGGGCGCGCGACCCGCGCTCCTCGGCGCAGACGCCTGGCAAGTTCTGGACAGCCCGTACGGGAACTCTCTCCGCCCCCGGCCCGCCGGTGTCCGTCACTCCGCCGACGCGCGCCTCGAAGTCCCTCGCCCGCGGCCGACAGCCGGCCTCGGGACCTCCGGCCGACGGGCCTGTCGGTGACGTGCCGTACAACTGAGAGCGGGGAAAAGAGCACGACCGTACGACGGCACGACCGCACGACCGCACGACCGCACGAGGGGGACTGTACGTGGACACTTTCGCGGACCGGGGGTGCGCCGACCGAGCGCCCCTCGTCGGGCGAGCCCGGGAACTGGACCGGCTGGACGGGCTGCTGGGCTGCCGCGGAGAGGGCGTGGGCCCGGTGGCCGTGGATGTCACGGGCGAGCCCGGCATCGGCAAGACCCGGCTGATGACCGAGTTCGCGGTACGGGCCAGGGGCCGTGGAGCCACCGTCCTGCGCGGCAGGGCCGGGGGTGCCGAAGGGGACGGCGGCGCTCCCTTCCAGGCTTTCCTGGACGCGTTCGCGGACCTCGACCGCGAGAAGCGGACCGCCGTCCCGGCCCTGGCCGAGCTGGCCCGGCTCGTCGAAGGGGCGAGCGGCCCGGACGCGGCGGCCGGGCCGCGGGGGCACGGCGAATCCGTACGGCGGATCGGCGCCGCGCTGGGGTGTGTTCCGGCGCCCGGGCTCGTTCTTCTTCTTGACGACCTCCACCGGGCGGACCCGCCGACCGTGGCCCTCCTCGACCACCTCCTGCGCCACCCGCCGCACGCTCCCGTCCTGGTCGTCACGGCGCGCCGCGAGCGCCAGACCCCGCCCGCCGTCGCCTCCGCCCTCGCCCGGGCGGCCGACTCCGGCGCCCTCGCGCGGCTGGACCTCGGCCCGCTGGAGCCGGACGACTGCGCCGGGGGCCTCGCCTCCGAGGTGCCGCCCGAGGAGGTCCCCGAGCTCTACGCGGCCAGCGGCGGCAACCCCCTCTACTTCCGGGCCCTCGCCCACACCCGGCACCGGCGCGGCGAGGCCCCCGGCGCCGGGCCGGTGGCGGTCCTCCTCGACGAACTGTCGGCGCTCGGCCCGCTGGAGCGGGCGGTCGTCGAGGCGGCGGCCGTACTCGGCGGCCGTGTCACCTCCGAACTGGTCACGGCCGTCGCCACCGACAGGCGAAGCGGCGAGCCCGGCGACGGCCGGGAAGAGGTCGACGCCGCCCTGCGCGCGCTGTCCGCCCGCGATCTCGTCCGGCCCGAGCAGGACTGCCGGACACTCGGCCCCCGCCACCCGGCCGTCCCGGAACTGGTTCGCGGCGCCCTCGATCCGTGGCGCCGCCGCGAGCTGCACCGGCGGGCGGCGGCCGCACTCGCCCTTGCCGGCGCGCCCGCGACCGCCCGGGCCCCGCACCTCGTCGGCGCCGCGGCCGGTCCGGACCCCGAGACGGCGGCCGTGCTCGTGGAGGCCGCCGAGCGGACGGGAAGCGTCGACCCCGGGCGCGCCGCCCACTGGCTGGCGGCCGCCCTCGACCACCTCCCCGACACCCCCGGACACCTCGCGGACCGACACGAGCTGACGCTCCGGCGTGCCCATGCCCTCGGCGCTGCGGGACGCGTCGCCGAGAGCCGCGACGTCCTCCATCGCCTCATCGACACGTGCCGCCCCGACCCGGCCCGCGCCGAAGATCCCGAGGGCAGGCAGAGGAACGAGCACACGGCCGGGATCCGGACCTCCGCCGTCCTCCTCTGCGCGTTCATGGAGCGGCACCTCGGCCGCTATCCCGAGGCCGACGCGCTGCTCCGCCGTGAACTGGCGCGCAGCCCCGGGCCCAGGGACGGCCTGCGGACCGGACTCGTCGTCGAGTGGGGAGCCCGGGCACTCTTCGCCACCCGCTACCCCGAGGTACGCGAGGAGGTCGCCCGGGCTCTCGACGAGGCGCGCCGCCGCCGGGACGAGGCCGCCACGGCGGAGGCGCTCACCCTCTCCGCGCTCGGCGAGGCGTACGAGGGCGAGACCGTCACCGCCCGCGCCCGCGCGAAGGAGGCCGCGGCCCTCACCGACACCTTCACGGACGGCGAACTGGCCGAGCACGTCGAGTCGCTGGTGCGCCTGGGCTGGGCCGAGGCCTTCCTGGAGGAGTACGGAGCGGCCGAGCGCCACACCGCGCGGGGCATCGCCGTCGCCCGCCGCACCGGACGGCCCTTCGCGCTCTCCCAGCTCCTCCTCTGTTCGGCGTACGTCCACTTCCTCACGGGCCGGGTCGGCGCCGCCCTCGGCCTGGCCGAGGAGTCCCTGACCGTCGCCCGCCCCCTGGGCGGCGCCGAACTCCTCGGCTTCAGCCGGGCGATCCGCGCCACCGTCCTGCTCCACGCCCTGCCCCTCGGCGACCCCGAGGGGCTGGCCGCCGCGGAGGAGGCCGCGGCCACCGTGGGCACCGCCCAGGGCTGGTGGGCCACGCAGGCCCGCTGCATGCTCGCCCACAGCGTCCCCCTCGGCCAGGACCCGCACCGGGTGCGGGGGGCGCTCCTGCGGGCGGGCGGCGACCGGGACCTGTCCCGCCTCCAGCCCTCCCTGCGACCGGGCTATCTCGAACTCCTCGCCGGGGCGGCCCTCGCGGCCGGAGACCTCCCGGAGGCCGAGCGCGTGGCCCGGCGGGCCCTCGCGGAGGCCGCCCGGCTCGGGCTCTCCGTCCAGCGCGGGGCCGCGCAGCGCGCGTGGGGGCGGGTGCTCGCCCACCGCGGCGAATCGGCCGCGGCGGCCGAGGCGTTCACCGAGGCCGCGCGGGAGTGCGCCCGCGCGGGGGCCGGACTGCGCGAGGCCCACAGCCTGCTCCTCGCCGCCCCGCACGTACGGGCCGCGGGCGACGGGGCCCGGGCCGCCGCGCTCTGGCGCAGAGGCCGCCGCCTGGCCGCCGACGGCGGCGCCCGGATGCTGGTCGACCTGGCCGACCGGACGAGACCGGAGCCTCCGGAAGGAGGCGCCCCCGACGGCCGGCTCTCCGTGCTCACCCCGCGCGAGCGCGAGATTTCGGTCCTCGTGGCCGAAGGCCTGACCAACCAGGCGGTGGCCGACCGGCTCTCCCTGAGCCCCCGCACGGTCGAGAGCCATGTCGCCAGGGTCTACCGCAAGACGGGTGTGGAGACCCGGGCGGGCCTCGCCTCCCTGGTCGTCAGGACCGGGGTGGGCGGAGGTCAGTTCTCGCGCGGATAGGTGGAGGTCACACGGCCCTTCCGGTCGGCCTTGAGGTAGCCGACGCCGTACGTGTCCGAGAGGTAGACGCTGATGCCCGGGTCGCTCCCGAGGAGCGTCGAGCCGGGGTTGAGGACGAGGTACCGGCTGGTGGGCCGTTCGACGCCGAGTTCCTTGTCGGCCCGCTTCAGGAGCGCGGGCAGGGCGTCCCAGTCGAAGGTGTCCAGGTCGGTCGGGACCGTGCCGGGAAACGCGGTGCCGCCGGGGCCCTGACGGACCGCCACGTCCTCGCCGCGGTAGACGTACCGGTCGTAGCGCTTCGTGCTGCCCTTGACCAGGGACTCGGCCACGGCGTAGTCCGGGTAGACGACGAAGCCGGTGACCTTCGCGCCGTCCGTGGCCGCGTGCACCGCGGCGACGGCGGCCCTGATCCCGGCCGGCGTGAGCAGGTTCCGTTCCTTCGGGGGCGCCGAGGTCTTCTCCGGAGCCGCCGAGGAAGGGTCGGGGCGCTGTGCTGCCGGGCCCTGCTGCGAGGGCGTGGCGCCGCTCGGGCCGCTGCCCGTCTCGCCGGGCCGCCAGTCCCAGAACGTGGCGCCGACGGGGATCCCGACGGCGAGGACCACGACCAGGGCCCCGCCGAGGAACCGGCCGGTGCGACCCCGCCGGCGCCCGCCCCCGGCTGGCGCCGCCGAGGTGACCGGCTCCACCCCGCCCACCACGTGGGCGGCCGACGACGCTTCGGGCGCGGACGTCTTGTCCGGCACGAAGGTCGAGGGAGGCACGGCATCCGAAGGAGAAACAGGAGGTACGGAATCCGGTACGGATACGGACGGCGGCGCGAGGCGGAACGAGGTCGGGGACACCTCCCCGGCGATCCTCTCCCCAGGGATTGCCTCCCCGGCGATCCCCTCCCCGGCGATTCCCTCCCCCGGGATTCCCTCCGCACCGGCCGCGGCGGCGGCCAGGGCGCGCTCGAGTTCCGCCGTGTCCGGACGGGCGGACGGATCCCGCAGCAGCAGCCGGCTCAGGATGCCGCCGAGCTCACCCGCCCGGACGGGCGGTGGCACGTCGTCGGAGAGCACGGCCGCCAGCGTCGCCAGGGTGTTCTCGCGGCGCATCGGGTGGTGGCCCTCCACCGCCACGTACAGCAGCATGCCCAGCGACCACAGGTCGGCGGCGGGGCCGCTCGAACCGCCCCGGATCCGCTCGGGCGCCATGTAGTCGGGCGAGCCGATGATCGAACCCGAGGCCGTGAGGACGGTGGACTCGCGGATCGCGGCGATGCCGAAGTCGGTGAGGACCGGCCGCCCGTCCGGCCGCAGCAGGACGTTGGCGGGCTTCACGTCACGGTGCTCGATGTCCCGTTCGTGCGCCGCCTTCAGGGCGTCGAGCAGACGGTGTCCGAGCACGGCGGCCTCGGCGGGCGTCATCGGGCCCCGGTCGAGGCGGTCCTGGAGCGAGCCGCCGGTGACCAGCTCCATCACGAGCCAGGGGTACGTTCCCTCGCCCGCGTCCACGATGTGGTGGATCGTCACCACGCCCGGATGGTCGATCCGGGCCAGCGCCCTGGCCTCGCGGAGCACCCGTGCCCGCAGCGTCCGGGCGCCCTCGACGTCGTACTCGGCCATCGCCGGGTCCGGAGGGCGCACCTCCTTGAGGGCCACGTCACGGTGGAGAGCCAGGTCACGGGCGCGCCAGACGGTCCCCATGCCGCCACCACCCAGCCGCTCCACGAGCTCGAAGCGGCCGTCGATCACTCTGCTCACACGCACCCCTGTATTCGGGTTCTCGGTGCGGTGCCCGCCGATGGGCGGCCTCCGCACACGTCGCCGTACACGTTCACCTGATAGTGCCCTGACATCTCGTACGGATCCGGCGGCGACCACGGACCGGGACACGGACCGAGGCCGGGACACGTACCGGGACACGTACCGGGACACGTGTCGGGGTCGGTGGCAGCGGGGTCGATGGCCCCCGGGTCGGCGGCACCGGGGGCGAGGAGGTCCGTCAGTTCCTCGCGGATCAGCACGAGTTCGGCGCCCAGCCGGTCGCGCTCCGCCGGCTCCGGAGTGCCGCGCAGGCCGCGCTGGGCCTCCCGGAGGGCCTCCTCCAGAACCACTTCGGCCCTGGCGGCGCCCCAGGCCGTCCGGACGTGCCGGGCCCGCGCGCGCAGGGAACGGGCCGCCGCGCCGTGGTCGCGGGCGGAACGCCACAGGTCGGCGGCGCGCTCGTAGGCCCGCGCCGCCTTCTCCGGCGCCCCGGACGCGCCCAGGGCGTGCGCGGCACGGTGGCTCAGGGCCGCGCCGTGGTGGAGGTCGGCCCGGAGCCGGGCCTCGGCCGCCGCGAGCGCGTACTGCCGTGCGGCCCGTACGGGTTCGCCCCGGCGCAGCGCGCAGAAGGCGAGCCAGGCCCTGGCCCGTAGGCGGGCCGCCTCGTCCCCTTTCCGCGCCGGACCGGCCAGGACCTCCTCCAGGGCCGTGGCGGCCTCCTGCCACCGCCCCTGCGCCGCGTGGGCGGAGCCGAGCCGCAGCCGGGCGAGGACGCCCAGGAGAGGGTCCTCGCCGGAGCCGTCGGACAGTCGGACGGCCTCGGTGAGCAGCGCCACCACCTCCTCGCTGCCCGGGGAGCCGGAACCGTCGGACCTCGCGTGCCGGCCGAAGGGGGCCGGCCCCTCGCCCCCCTCCAGCGTCCGCGCGAGCGCGAGCCGGAGACGGGCCCCTTCGGTGGCCCGGAGCAGGGCGTTCCCCTCGCCGGAGCCGACGGCGGTACGCAGCACGGCCGCCGCCTCCGCCCGCGCCCCGGTGGCCCGGAGCACCCCGGCGAGCAGTAGCTCGGTCTCCGTCGGCGGCCAGGCCCGACCCGAGGCGGCGTGGTCCGCGAGGGCCGCCCGCAGGTGGGCGAGGGCCGCGCCCGGGTCCTCGGGCGCGCTGACCCGCCCGAGGAGCGCGCGGCAGTCGGCGAGGGAACCGAGGACGGCGGGGTCCGCGCGGTAGGGCGCGGCGAAGGCGACGAGCCGTACGAGCTCCTCGCGCAGGGCGGCGGCCGCCGCCGCCGGGTCGGACGTGGTGTCGAGGAGGTCGGCGCGGGCCCGGGAGCGCAGCAGGAGCACCGTCGCGGTCTGGGCGACGGTGGCACGGCCGGCCGCGTGCAGGGCGGCGGCCCGCTCACAGAGCTCCGCGAGCCCGGCGCAGGCGGACGCGCCCGGTTCCGGGCCCGTGGCGAGGGCCCGGGCCCGTGAGATCAGCGCCTTGCCGAGCAGACCGGACCGTTCGTGCAGGTCGGCGGCGCGCGAGAAGAGGGTCTCGGCGGCGGGCCGCGCTCCGCCCCGGCAGTCGAGGGCGGTCGCGTCCAGCGCGTCGGCGTGGTCCCCGGGCGTGATGCCCCCGCCGACCCGCCGCAGGGCCGTCGCGGCCCGCTCCCAGGCTCCGCCCGCCGCCGGGTGTCCGCCGGCCGCGGAGAGCCTCCGGGCCCGGTCGAGGAGGGTGTGCGGATCCTCCGGCCCGCCGCCGGGCCCCCGGTCGTACGGAGGACGCGCGTCGGACGGGGGGCTGGTCATGCGGGGTACTCCGGGAGCGGGAAGGGCGGAACGGCGGCGCACGTGGAGGCGCGTACAGGGAGGTCACGACGACTCTGGCAGACGGCCGCCCGCCGGCACATCCGTAGAACTACGGAAGAACGGCCCGACACCACCCCCTGGCCCACGCCCCCGCCTTCCCCGCCCCCGCTTTCGGCACCGGCCGCCTCCCTCCCGGAGCGCGGCCCCCGCCTTCGGCACCGGCCGCCTCCCTCCCGGAGCGCGGCCGGAAATCGGACGGACGCACTGCGCAGAGCCCGCCGTCAACGACTCGGATAGGGTGATTCGGTAGGGATTGCGCCCTTTGGGGCCGGGCCGATGCGTAGGTCGATGCGTTGGAGACTCACCAGTCGTCGAGCAGGGTTCCGAAGCCGCCGAGGGCGGCCGTCGGGGACGCGGGCGTGCTCCGCGAGCTGCTGCCCATCGCCCTCTGGCGGGAGGACGCCGAGGGCCGCATCGTCGAGTGGTCCCTCGCCGCCCAGGACCTGCTCGGCCACCGGCCCGAGTACGCGCTCGGGCGCCTGGCCACACCGCTCCTCGTCCCCGACGCGAACCGCGACCTCGCCGACCGGCTCACCGAGCGCGTCCAGTCGGGCGAGACCATGGTCGGCACGCTGCCCGTCCGCCACCGGGACGGCCACACCATCGCCATGGAGATGTGGATCGTGCCCGCCGCCGACCCGCAGGGACGTCCCGGGGCCATGCTCATCGCGGTGGAGACCTCCGAGGTCCTGCGCATGCGGGAGAACCTCGCCGCGATGGAGAGCCTCTTCACCCAGTCGCCCATCGGCCTCGCCCTCCTCGGCCCCGACCTGCGGTTCCTCCGCGTCAACGACGCCCTCGCCCGGATGAACGGCGTCTCCGCGGCCGCCCACGTCGGCCGCCGCCTCACCGAGGTCGTCCCCGGTGTCAACGCCGCCGCGCTCGAATCCCTGATGCGCCAGGTCCTCGACAGCGGAACCGCCGTCGTCGACGCCCGCAGGGTCGGCCGCACGCCCGCCGACCCCGGCCGCGACCACATCTGGTCCTGTTCGTACGCCCCCCTCAGCGACCGTGCCGAGGAACCCCTCGGCCTCATCGCCTCGCTCGTCGACATCACCGAGAGCCAGGAGGCGCACATCGAGGTCGAGCGGGCCCGGCACCGCTTCGCCCTGCTCGCCGAGGCCGGCGCGCGGATCGGCACGACCCTCGACCTGGAGCAGACGGCTCAGGAGGTGGTGCGCTTCCTCGTACCCCAGCTCGCCGACTCCGCCGACGTACAGATGCTGGAATCGGTCCTCGAACCGGACGACCCGGCGGCCTCCACGCGAGGCGTGCTGCGCCGCCTCGCCGCCGGCTTCCCCGACCCGACCGCCCCCACCGCCATGCTCGCCCCCGGCCAGACCTTCCAGCTCCCGCTGGACTCCGTGTACGAGCGGGTCGTCGCCGACGGGAGACCCACGAACCTCTACACCACCGACCTTCCGGCGCTCTTCACCGACCCGCGCACCGAGGCGCTCCGCACCTACTTCGCGACCCGCATCGGCTCCGCCCGCCTCGTCCCACTCGTGGCCCGGGGGCAGGTGCTCGGCGCGGTCACCGTGACGCGTCTGCGGACCCGTGAGCCCTTCGACACGCAGGACTGCGTCCTCATCGACGAGGTCGTCGCCCGCGCCGCCCTCAACATCGACAACGCCCGCCTCTACACCACACAGCGGGAGGCGGCGATCACCCTCCAGCGCAGCCTCACCAACAGCGCGCTGCCCGCCGTCACCGGACTGGAGCTCACCGGCCGCTACCTCCCCGCGAGCGCCCATGACGTCGGCGGCGACTGGTTCGACGTCATCGCCCTCCCCGGCGGCAGGACCGGCCTGGTCATCGGCGACGTCATGGGCCACGGCATCCACGCCGCCGCCGTCATGGGCCAACTGCGCACCGCCGTGAGGACCCTGGCCCGCCACGACATCGCCCCGGCCCGGATGCTCAGTTCGCTCGACGCCGTCGTGGCCGACCTCGGCGAGGACGAGATGGCGACCTGTGTGTACGCGGTCCACGACCCGGGAACCGGAGGCTGGGTCATCGCACGCGCCGGGCACCCGCCCCCGGCGCTCGCCACCCCGGACGGCACCATCACCTTCCTGGAAGGCCCACCCGGCACCCCCCTGGGCACCGGAGCCCGCGACTTCGGTACGGAGGAGGTCGCCCTGCCCGAGGGCGGCCTGCTCGTGCTCTACACGGACGGCCTCATCGAGGCCCGCGACCGGGACCTCGACCAGGGGATGAGCCAGCTCGCCCGGGCGCTCCGGGGCCGCCTGGACCGCCCGTTGGACACCCTGTGCGACGAGGTGCTCGGCCGGCTCCTCGCCGGACCGGCCCAGGACGACGTCGCGGTCCTCATGGCCCGTACGCGCACCACGGACTGAGCGAGCGACTTCCGCATCACACCCGCCCGTCCGCCTCCGCAGGTCAGAGCGGCACGACGGTCACCTCGGTCGCCTTGACCCCGGTCCACACGGGCACCCCGTCGGCGAGCCCCAGCTCGGCTGCCGCCTGCGGGGTGATCTCGGCGACGAGGTCGGGGGCCCGGTCGGAGGTCACCAGGACCCGCAGCCGGCTGCCGCTCGCGGTGATCTCCCGTACGGTTCCGGGCCAGACGTTACGGGGGCTGCCGCCCGGCTTCTCGCGGTGCACCGCCACCGCCTCGGGCGCGATGATCGCCAGCGCCCGCGTGCCGGCCGGCGGCGGCTCGGCGGCGACCAGGGAACCGCCCCCGTCGAGCGCCAGTCCCTCGGCGGTCGCGGCCCCCGGCCACGCGTTGCTGCCCAGCATCCGGGCCACCCAGGGCGACCGGGGGTGGCGCGACACCTCGCCGGGGGAGGCGTCCTGGAGGGTGCGTCCGTCCTCCAGGACGAGCACCCGGTCGGCGAGGGAGACGGCCTCCACGGGGTCGTGGGTGACGATCAGGCAGACACCGCCGAACCCGGCGAGATGGCTGCGCAGGGTGTGCCTCACATGTGCCCGGGTGGTCTGGTCGAGCGCGGCGAGCGGCTCGTCGAGGAGCAGCAGCCGGGGCCGGGCGGCCAGGGCACGGGCGAGGGCGACCCGCTGGGCCTGGCCGCCGGAGAGCTGCGCGGGACGGCGGTGCGACAGGTGCCCCACGCCGAGCCGGTCGAGCCAGGCCTGTGCGGCCCGCCGCGCCTCGGCGCGGGGCACGCCGTGGGCCCGTAGTCCGTACGCGGTGTTCGAGAGCGCGGACAGGTGCGGGAAGAGCGCGCCGTCCTGCGGCACCCACGCCACCCGCCGTCGGTGCGGGGGCAGGTCGGTGACGTCGGTGTCGCCGAGCCGGAGCGTGGCGTGGGCGCGGGGGGTGAGGCCGAGGAGGGCCCGGAGGAGGGTCGTCTTCCCGGCGCCGTTGGGGCCGACGACGGCGATCGTGGTTCCCGGGTCGGCGTCCAGGGCCAGTTCCGTGAAGCCGCCGACCTCGGTCCGCAGCGCCCAGCCACCGCCGTCCGTCTCCCCGCCGGAGAGCGAGGTCTTCGGAGCCTCGGGGGAGGCGCCGGGACCGGGATCCGGCTCGGGGGCGGGGGCGGTCCGCCGGGGCGCCGCAGGCGAGCCCGTCCAGCGACCGCGCAGGGCGACGAGCACGGCCATGGCGATGGCGAGGAGCAGCAGCGAGACGGAGGTCGCGGCCTCCGGCTCCTCCTGGAGCAGCAGGTACACCTGGAGCGGCAGGGTCTGCGTGCTGCCGGGCAGGTTCCCCGCGAAGGTGATGGTGGCGCCGAACTCCCCCAGGGCCCGCGCCCAGGTGAGCGCGGCGCCCGCGAGGAGCCCCGGGGCGACCATGGGCAGGGTGACGGTGAAGAAGACCCGTACCGGCGAGGCGCCGAGGGACGCCGCCGTCTCCTCGTAACGGGGTCGCAGTCCCGCGAGCGCGCCCTCCAGGCTGATGACGAGGAACGGCATCGCCACGAAGGTCGCCGCGACGACCGCTCCCGAGGTGTGGAAGGGGAGCGTGATGCCGAAGGTGGACTCCAGCCAGGGCCCGAGGAGTCCGCGCCGTCCGAACGCGAGGAGCAGCGCCACACCGCCGACGGTCGGCGGCAGCACCATCGGCAGCAGGACGAGGGAGCGCACGAAGGCCTTGCCGCGGAACGGCACCCGCGCGAGGAGCCAGGCCAGTGGGACCCCGAGCAGCAGCGACAGACCGAGCGCCCAGAAGGAGACGAGCAGCGACAGCTGCAGGGCCTCGACGGTGCCGGGAGCCGTGAGGTGCCCGACGAAGGCGCCCCAGTCGGTACGGACGAGGACGCCGACGAGCGGCAGGACCAGGAACGCAACGGCGAGCAGCGCGGGGACGGCGAGGAGGACGGGCGGGCGGGGGCCGTGACCGGAGGGGCGCGGGCGGAGGCGGGTCACCGGGCTCAGACGCGGTCGATGTGGACGCTGGTCGACTTCACCCGGGCGGTCGCCCGCATGCCGACCTCCAGGCCCAGCTCCTCGACCGCCTCGCGGGTGAGGAGGGACACCAGCCGGTGCGGGCCCGCCTGGATCTCGACCTGTGCGGCGACGTCGCCGAGCTTGACGGCGGTCACGATCCCCGGGAACGCGTTCCGGGCGGAGGTGGTGGAGGGGTCGTCCTCCTCGCCCGCGCCGCTCTGGGCGATCTCGATGGAGAAGGCGGCGAGGGCGCGGCCGTCGATGAGCCGCCGCCCGCTCTCGTCGCGATGCGTGGTGACCCTGCCGGCGTCGGCCCAGCGGCGGGCCGTGTCGGGGCTGACGCCCAGGAGGCGCGCCGCCTGGCCGATGGTGTAGGACTGCATGTGCGCCACGTTAGGCCGCCTTCCCTCTCGTCTACAACGAACCAAGGGGCATCTCGGCGCATTCGCCAGCCCCCTTGGAGGAATCACCAAGGCGCCGGTCCGGCTCGCTCACACCGTGGCGGATCGCTGCCCGATCGTCTCGACCAGGGGCAGCAGCCGGTGCGGCACCCGCTCGCGCAGCGCGATCTCGGTCCGCGTGCGGACGACCCCCGGCAGCCGGATCAGCCGCTGGATGACGTCCTCCAGATGCCCGGCGTCCCGGGCCACGACCCGGGTCAGCAGATCCCCGCCACCGGTGATCGAGAAGGCCTCCACGATCTCGGGGACGCCCGCGAGAGCGTCGCCGACCTCGTCGAGACGGCCCTGCGTCACCTCGACGTGGACGAAGGCGAGCACCGGGTGTCCCAGGGCGGCGGGGGAGAGGACGGGGCCCGTCGAGGTGATCACCCCGTCCCGCTCCAGGCGGTCGATCCGCGCCTGGACGGTGCCGCGCGCCACGCCCAGGATCCGCGCGTACTCCCGCACGCTCGTACGCGGCTGCTCGATGAGGAGCCGCAGGATGCGGGTGTCGAGTGCGTCCACCGCCATGGCCGGTCGGCCTCCTTAGCTCCCGGCGTCCGGACACCGGGCTCCCGACTCTACCCAGGCCGTGGCCTGCGACGACGCGCCGAAACGGAGCGCCCGGTGGCAGTCTCGGCGCCGCGGCGGTCAGAGCCAGCCGTTGCGCCGGAAGCCCCGGTGGATGACGAAGCAGGAGACGACGATGACGCCGAGGACCAGCGGGTAGCCGTAGGTCCAGCGCAGCTCGGGCATGTGCTCGAAGTTCATGCCGTAGACGCCGCAGACCATGGTCGGGACGGCGACGATCGCGGCCCAGGCGGTGATCTTGCGCATGTCCTCGTTCTGGGCGACCGTCACCTGCGCGAGATGGGCCTGGAGGATCGAGTCGAGCAGGGCGTCGAAGGAGGCGACCTGCTCCGCGACCCGGGCGAGGTGGTCGGTCACGTCACGGAAGTAGGCCCGGATGTCCGGGTCGACCAGCGGCATCGGGTGCGTGGCGAGGTGCTGGAGCGGCCGGCCCAGCGGCGTCACGGCCCGCTTGAGTTCGAGGAGCTCGCGCTTGAGCTGGTAGATGCGCCCGGCGTCGCGCCGGTCCGCCTGCTCGGAGAAGACCGCGCTCTCGATCGCGTCGAGGTCGTCCTGCACCGCGTCCGCGACGGCGAGGTAGTCGTCCACCACGTGGTCCGCCATCGCGTGCAGCACGGCGGAGGGCCCCTTGGCCAGCTGCTCGGGCAGGTCCTCCAGGGCCTCGCGCAGCGGGCCGAGCGAGCCGTGGCCGCCGTGCCGGACGGTGATGACGAAGTCCGGCCCGACGAAGGCCATCAGCTCGCCCGAGTCCACGACCTCGCTGGTGGCGGTGAGTTCCTCGTGCTCGACGTAGCGGACGGTCTTGAAGACGGCGAACAGCACGCCGTCGTACTCCTCCACCTTGGGCCGCTGATGGGCGTTGACCGCGTCCTCCACCGCCAGCGGGTGGAGTCCGAAGAGCTCGGCGAGACCCGTGAACTCCTTCTCGTCCGGCTCGTGCAGACCGATCCAGACGAATCCGTCCCCGGCCTTGCGGACCTGCCGCAGGGCCTCCTCGGCCGACCCGCGCCCGCTCCGCCGTACGCCGTCGATGTAGACCACGCAGTTGACGACGGCGCTGCCGAGCGGCGAGCGGGCCGGGTGACTGAGGTCCACGGCACGCCGGTACGTCAGACGGACGGCCCTGCGCAGGCGCGAGATCATGGACACGACGTGCTCCTTCGGCGGATCGACGCGCCAGTGTGCCACCGGCGGCGACGCGTCCGCGAGTGCCCGCCCGGGACGGAGGCCTCTTACGGGGCGACGAGGTCCGTCGGGTCGGTGTTCGCGCCGCAGAGGATCACGCAGACCGTCTCGCCGGGCGCGGGGCGGTACGCGGTGTCCGGGACGTCCGCCCCGGGGCGGGCCACGGCGGCGAGGGCGGTGGCGGCGGCGTGCTCGACGGCGAGCCTGCGGTCGTCCCACAGGGTCTGCCGGGCGCGGACGATCGCGGCGTCGGGCACGAGCACGGAGTCCACGCCGTCCTGCTGGGCCGCCCGCACGGCGGTGGCGGAGGCGCGGCGGGCGCCGAGGGAGTCGGCGGCGACGGAGTCCACGGTGACGTCGACCGGCCGGCCGGCCCGGACGGCGGCGTCGAGGGCGCGGGAGTTCTCGGGTTCGACGGCGACGGTACGGATGCCGTGGTGCCGGGCCGCGGTGGCGACCCCGGCGAAGAGACCGCCGCCGCCGACCGAGACGACGACGGTGTCGAGGCCGGGGACCTGGCGGCGGATCTCGTCGAGCAGGGTGCCCGCGCCGGCGGCGATCAGGGGATGGTCGTACGCGTGCGAGGCCAGCGCCCCGGTCGCCAGGGCGAACTCCTCGCAGGCCGCGAGGGCCTCGGCGTACTCCGTACCGACGAGCCGGACGTCCGCGCCGTACCCGCGGAGGCGGGCCACCTTCACGCGGGGCGCGGTGGCCGGCAGGAACACGGTGGCGGGGACGCCCTGCCGGGCCGCGGCCCAGGCGCAGGCGAGACCGGCGTTCCCGCCGGAGGCGATCGTGACCCCGGCGTCGGGCAGGGTGCCCGCCTCGCGGTGGGCGAGGAGGAAGTTCTGCGCGCCGCGCGCCTTGAACGAGCCGGTGTGCTGCATCAGTTCCAGTGCGAGGTGCACTCCGCCGGGCTCCGTGGGCGCCGCGAGGGCGACGGGCCGGACATGGCCGGCGACACGGTCGGCGGCGGTCGTGATGTCGTCGTAGACGAGGGTGTGCACGTGGGGCTCCCGGGGTGATCGGCCGGGGTGCTCGGCGACCCCGCTGCACGTCCTCCGAACCTACCGTGACGCCGCCGCCGCTCCTCACGCGTCACCCGCGACGCGTCGGACGTCACTCGTCACGGTGGACACGGTCCGTGGGGCGGGCGGGCCGCGGGGCGGCTCGGGCAGCGTGAGTCCCATGAACCCCCGCCGAGCGCTGGTCGCTCTCCTTGCCGCGCTCCTCACCAGCGGTTGCGTGGCCGTTCCGGTGGCCCCCGCGCCGGCCACCCCGGCCCGTCCCGCCGAGCTCGCCCCCGCCGCCGAACGCCCGCCCGCCGCCCTCACGGACTGGCCGGAACCCACCGAGGCACCGCCGAGGGAGAACCTCGCCGTCACCGACTCCGAACGCCCGGGCCGCGCACCCGCGAAGTCCGCGCCGCCGACGTCCGCACCGGCCGGGCACCTTCCTGCCGCACGCGTGCCCGCGGGGCAGCGGCACCCTCACACCCCGGGGCATGCCGTCGAGGAGACGCACGCCGGCCCTGGCGCACCGCGGCGGAACCCCCGTACGACGACGGATCGGCGAACGCCCGGGCCGGTCGAGAGGAAGCCCGCCCGAAGGACCCTCCCGAGCCCGAAGTCCCGGCCCCCGCAGCAGTCCGCCCCGCGTCCGTCCTCTCCGAGGCCGTCCACCGCGCGTCCGTCCACCGCGCGTCCGGCCTCCCCGAGTCCGCGGCAGCCGGTGAACGGTCAGGCCCCCGAGATGCGCGCCCTCTGCCGACAGGCCCAGGAGATCGACGCCCCCATGGGCGCCGCCGGCCTGTGCCGCGGCATGTACGGACGCTGACCCGGCCGGCTCACGGCCCGGCCGGCTCACGGGGGGCACGGGCTCACGGGGGCGCGGGCTCACGGGGTCACGATCGGGAACTCCTGGTCGGGGGCTTCGAGGACCGCGAGCAGTCGGGGCATGAGCGCCCGGTCGCCGGTCATCGTGATGCCGTCGGTGCCCTTTCCGGCGAGCAGGGCGATGAGCTGGGGCTTGGTCATCGTCATGGTCAGGCCCGCGTCGGCGGCGGGGCGGGTGTCCTTCGTCCAGGTGAGCAGGCCGTTGGCGAGGCGCAGGTGCCAGTGGTCGTCGCCGATGCGCCAGTCGACGGCGATCCGCAGCGACCAGGCCTTCGGCCCGTCGACGCGGACGGCGAGGCTGTCGATGATCTGGCCGACCGTCAGGGCCAGGTACATGTCGGGGCCGAGGGCGGCGGTCGCGTGCGGCGTGATGCCGTGGAGGAGCTCCTGGGCGCCGGTGAGGTAGAAGTTCCGCCACACGGCGTTCTCGACGGCCTGCCCCAGGCGGGTGTAGAGCGCGGCGAGTTGGCGCCGGGCCCGGCTGTCCCGGGGGTCGTTGAAGACGGCGTGGTTGAGCAGGGTGACGGCGAAGCGCAGCTCGCCCCGGTCGGCGTAGTGCCGGGCGCGGGCGCGGACCGCGGCCGGGCCGCCGAGGGACTCCACGTAGAGACGGGCCTCCTCGACGGGCGGGTGCTCCCAGAGGTGCGCGGGGTTGCCGTCGAACCAGCCCATGTACCGCTGGTAGACCGCCTTGACGTTGTGGCTCAGCGAACCGTAGTAGCCGCGGTTGGCCCAGACGCCTTCGAGCTGGGGCGGGAGCCGGAAGGTCTCCGCGATCTCGATGCCGGTCATGCCCCGGTTGATCAGCCGGACGGTCTGGTCGTGCAGGTAGCCGTACAGGTCCCGCTGGTGGGTCAGGAGGTCGACGATGGCGTCGTTGCCCCAGGTGGGCCAGTGGTGCGAGGCGAAGGCGACGTCGGCGGTGCCGTCGTAGAGGCCGATCGACTCGGTGAGGTAGCCGGCCCAGGCGTGGGCGTCGCGGACCTGGGCGCCCCGCAGGGTGACGATGTTGTGCATGGTGTGGGTGGCGTTCTCCGCCATGCACACCGCGCGCAGGTCGGGGAAGAGGAAGTTCATCTCCTCCTGGCACTCGGTGCCCGGGGTCATCTGGAACCGGATCCGCACCCCGTCGAGGACGACCTCCTCTCCCGTGGTGCCGATGAGCTGCGTGGGGGCGATGAGTCCTACGGTGCCGAGGGAGACGGTGAGGCCGAGCCCGCAGCCGACCTGCGCGCTCGCGTTCTTGGGAAGGGTGGAGCCGTACATGTAGGCGGCGCGGCGGGCCATCGCGGTGCCGACGTACACGTTCTCGCTGACCGCGTGCTCCATGAAGCCCTCGGGGGCGAGGACGGGCACGTCCCCGGCGCCGTTCGGCAGCACGCCCCGGCAGCCGCCGAAGTGGTCGACGTGCGGATGGGTGTAGATCATCGCCCGGACCGCGCGGTCGCCGCGGTGGGTGCGGTAGAGCCACAGGGCCGCGGCGGCGGTCTCGGCGGAGATGAGCGGGTCGATGACGATGATGCCGGTGTCGCCCTCGACGATCGTCATGTTGGACAGGTCCAGGCCCCTGACCTGGTAGATCCGGTCGGTGACGCGGTACAGGCCCTGGCGTGAGAGGAGCCGCGCCTGCCGCCACAGACTGGGGTCGACGGTGTCGGGCCCCGTGTGGCCGTCACGGCCGACGTGACCATGGCGGCCGTCATCGCCGTCCGCTGCTCCGGTGAGGAAGCCGTAGGCGGAGGGGTCCCAGACGGTCCTGCCGGCGGCGTTGGTGATCGGCCCGCCCGTGAACGCGGCGATGAAGCCGCGGTCCGCGTCGGCGAAGTCGGCCTGGTCGTCGTAGGGGAGTCCGTCGGTCCGCGTGGGGGTCGGCGTCTCACGGGACCGGTTCGCCGCGAGCGCCTGGGCCGTCTGCGGGTTCAGGGACACGGAGGCGGCGGCGGCGCCCATCGCGGCGGCGGCCGCGACGAAGCCGCGCCGGTTCATCGGAGTCATGGCTGTGTGACGCCCTTCTCGGGGGAGGACGCCCACTATTGCAGTCTGACTGCAATACGAGTCAAGGGGTACGCGGCACGACCTCCAGGAGCGCCCGCAGGGTGCGGCCGACCGCCACCGCGGCCGCCGCCTCGTCGAGGCCCCGCCGGGACCGCAGGTGGTCCCAGGCCGCCCAGGACGAGGCGGCCTCCAGCGCGTCGAGCAGCCCGCCGGGCTCCGCGGCGTCCGGCGCCCGCCCCAGCTCCGGAGCGAACACCGCGGCGAGGTCCGCCCGGAACCAGGCGTCGCCCTCCGCCATCACCGCGTGCAGCCCCGGCGAGTCCGCCTCCAGACCGAGCCCGATCCTGCGGATCGGCGTCATCACCTCGTACATCCGCCCGCGCTGCGCCAGCAGGGCCTCCACCTTGCGTGCGGTGTCCCACGCGGGCGGCACCGGTGCCGCATGGGCCCGCCACCGCTCGGCCTGCCGCCGGGCAGCCGCCACGTACAGCGCCTCACGGTCGGCGAAATGCACGAACACCGTCCGCTCGGACACCCCGGCCCGTTCCGCGATGGCCTTCCTGGTGGGCTCCCGCCCCTCCTCCGAGACCAGGCCGAGCAGCGCGTCGAGCAGCGCCGAGGAGGTCCACTCCGGATCCCGCCGACGCCGCCCCCGCGCACCGGATTCCGCACGTCCGGGGCCCTTCTCCGCCTCTGAGTCGCTCACGGGCTCATCGTGGCAGAGTCCCGGCGGCTGCCTCCCTCCGGACATCGGGACGTGGGCTCGCGCTCACCGGAGCCGGTGCCTGAGAGTCCAGGGACGGGTCACGGGGTCTCGTCCTTGAGCCAGTCCGGGATGCGGAATCCCCCGCCGCCGTACATGGGGAGGTCCACCGACTCTCCGTGGCGGGCGAGCTGAGCCCAGGGGCGGTTGATGCCGGCGGAGCCGTAGCGGCGTACCCGGGTGACGGTGTCGAGGTCGAGGACGTCGACGAGGATCTCCTCGCCGGGGCCGGCCTGCTGGCGGACGATCCCCTCGGGGTCGACGACGGCGCTCTGGCCCACCCCGGCCGGGTCGGCGGCGTTGACGTTGACGACGTAGACCTGGTTCGTCCAGGCGTTGGCGCGCGCGCAGACCAGTTCCATCTCCCGGTCGCGGGTGGGGGTGAGGGTGGGCTGGATGACGATCTCCGCTCCCAGCCAGGCGAGTTGACGGACCGTTTCGGGGAAGGAGCCGTCGTAGCAGATGGCCAGGCCCACCCGGCCGGCGCCGGGGATGTCGAAGACGGTGAACTCGTGGCCGGGGGTGGTCTTCTCGTACGGCTGCCAGGGGAAGACCTTGCGGTAGCGGGCGGCGATCTCGCCCTCCGGGGAGATGGCGAGGGCGGTGTTGTGGACGCGCCCGTCCTCGGCGCGTTCGTACACGCTTCCCGGGACCAGCCACAGGCCGGTCTCCACGGCGAGGGCGCGGAGCCGGTCGGTGAGCGGGCCCGGGATCGTGACGGCGGCGCGTTCCGTCCAGTCGTCGGCCGCCGGCCGCAGCAGAGGGCCTTCCGCGGCGAGCAGCAGCTCGGGCACGACGACGAGCTGCACATGGGGGAACAGGGCGCACGTGGTGCGGACCTGGTCCGCGAAGCGCTGCCAGGTCGCTTCGAGGTCGTGGGGGACGGGGGTGGTCTGGACGGCGGCGATGGCGAGCGTGCGCATGGGTGTCTCAGTCCTCGATGACGGTGAGTTCGGCCACGGCGGTGCGGCCGTTGCGGAAGAAGCGGTGGAAGCGGGAGCGGGCGGCGGCCAGCGCCAGGGCTCCGGCGGCGAGGGAGCCGGCGCCGAGGAGGAAGACCCCGCCGACGCCGTGGAAGGAGGTGCTGCCGTAGGCCGGGTCGTACATGTCGTGGGCGCTGCGGGCGAAGGCGGCGAGCATCATCACCCCGCCGAGCAGGGGCAGGACTCCGCGCAGCAGCAGGTCGCGCGGAGAGTTCCGCAACCGTCCCCGGAAGTACCAGACGCAGGCGAGTGCGGTGGTGCCGTAGTAGCAGGCGATGAGCAGCCCGATGCACAGGATCGCGTCGCCGAGGAAGTCGGTGGAGACGAGCGTGAGCAGGACGAGGAGGCAGGCGGTCGTCGCGCCGGCGAACACGGTTCCGAAACCGGGGGTGCGGTGCCGGGGGTGGACGCGGGCGAAGGCGGACGGCAGGGCGCCGTGGGCCGCCATGGACAGGGTGCCGCGGGAGGAGCCGACGAGGCTGGTGAGCAGGGCGGAGACGGCCGAGACACAGACGGCCAGCTGCATCACCTTGGCGAGTGTGGTGCCCAGGACCGGCGGGGCGAGCGTCGAGAGGACGTCGGCGGCGTTGTCGGGATTGCCGAGCCCGGTGCCGCCGGTGCCGGTACCGGCGAAGCCGATGGCCGCGAAGGCGGTGAACAGGTACGTCCCCAACAGGACGAGGGTGGAGATGACGGCGGCCTGACCGGCGACGCGCTCTCCGTCGCGCGTCTCCTCGTTCGCGGTGATCAGCGCGTCCCAGCCCCAGTAGATGAACAGGCACAGCATCACCGCTTCGGCGAAGGGGCCGAATCCGGAGACGGCGAAGGGGTTGAGCCAGCCCAGGGACGGGGCGCCGGCGCCGTGGCGGGCCAGGGCGGCCACGCCGAAGCCGAGCAGGGCGGCCAACTGCAGTCCGAGCAGGACGTACTGGACGGATGCCGAGAGGTGCAGGCCGCGATAGGCGATCGACGTGACCGTCGCGAGCAGAGCCACCGCGGTGACCGTCACGGCGAGGCTGCTGTCGGCGAGGGAGCGCAGGCCGAGCAGCTGGAGCAGATAGGTGGCGCCCACCTGGGAGAGGGCCGTCATCGCGATGAACGTGGCGACCTGCACGACCCAGCCGCCGGTGAGCCAGCCGGTCAGCGGCCCGAAGGCTCGCGTGGTCCACACGAAGGTGGTGCCGCAGTCCGGCATCTCGCGGTTCAGCTCACGGAAGGCGAACGCGGTGAGCAGGATCGGGACGAAGCCCAGGAGCAGCGCGGCGGGCGCGTGGTCCCCCACGGTCAGGGTCACGAAGCCGAGGGTGACGGCGATGCTGTAGGCCGGGGCGACGCAGGACAGTCCGAGGGTGACGGAGGCGAGCAGGCCCACCGAGCCCCTGTGTAGCCCCTTGTCCGGGGCGGGCGCGGGTGCGGGTGGGAGTGCGGGCCCGGTTCTTGCCTTGGCGTCGTTCGGGTCGGGCATGGTGCCTCCGTAGGGCCACAGGTTTGTTAAACGCAGATTTAAGACCTGGGTTGCTGGCAGGTCAAGGGTTGGAGGGCTATCGTTAAATTCAGTCGTAGTGGAACGGTGAGGGGAACGGCGTGGCCGTGAGGAAGGGCAGCAACAAGGAGGCCCGCCGGGCCGAGCTCGGCAAGGCGGTGGAGCGCGCCCTGGTCGCGCGCGGGCTGGAGGGCCTGCGTCTGCGCGACGTCGCGGAGGAGGCGGGGGTCACCCCCGCCGCGGTGCTCTACTACGGCGACCTGGACGCGCTGGTCCACGCGACCTACCAGCAGGCCATCGAGCGCTACAGCCAGGAGCGCGAACAGGCCGCGAACCGGTTCACCGACGCGCGCCGGCAACTCGAAGCCTGCATCGACAAGGGGGTCGCCGGCGGGCCGGACGACACGCTGACCCGGCTCCTCTTCGAGTACTGGCCCCGCTGCCTGCGTGACGCCAAGGCCGCGGCCCTCGACAGCGCACTGACGGAACGTCAGATCGCCGTGTACTCGGGCATCCTCGTCCTGGGACAGGCGCAGGGGCACTTCACGCTGCAGGACCCGCCCCGGCTGCTCGCCGCCAGCTTCGTCGCCATGGAGGACGGCTACCAGATGGAGGTCCTCGCCGGCCGCCGCTCCCGTACCGAAGTGATCGCGGCCCTGCACGCCTACGCCCGGGCGGTCACGGGTCACGACCTGACCGGTCACGACCTGACCGGTCACGCCTGAGGTGGACAGGCGTCGAGGCGCACTCGCAGGCGAAACGTGGCGACCGGCAGGTCGGCGTCTTGCGGCGGCGCGAGCCGGTCGTTAATGTCGGGCAGAAAGCGCTTTCCGCATGAAGGAGCCTCGTGCCGCCCGCAGACGTCCTCGTGTACACCCGGACCGCCGGCTATCGCCACGACTCGATCCCCGCGGGTGCGCACGCCCTCGTCGAGCTGGCCCGGGAGAGCGGCTTCGAGGCGGAGGCGACGGACGACCCCGAGGCCTTCACGGACGAGCTGCTCGGACGGTGCGCCGCGGTGGTCCTCCTGTCCACCACCGGGACGGTCCTCACCGCGCCGGGCCGGACGGCCCTGGAGGCGTACGTACGGCGGGGCGGCGCCCTCCTCGCCGTCCATGCCGCCGCCAACGCCGAGCCGGACTGGCCGTTCTACGGCGAACTGCTCGGCACCCGCTTCGCGGGCCATCCTCCCCTGCAGCCCGGCCGGGTCCAGGTGGAGGACACCACGCACCCGGCGACCGCGCACCTGCCGGAGAGGTGGCCCTGGACCGACGAGTGGTACGACTTCACGTCGCCCCCGCGCGACGCGGGCGTCCATGTCCTGCTGCGCGCCGACGAGTCCACGTACACCGGCGGCACGCACGGCGCGGACCATCCGCTCTCCTGGTGCCACGACAAGACCGGGGGCAGATTCTTCTTCACGGCCCTGGGGCACACGTCGGAGTCGTACGCTTCCCCCGCCTTCCGAACCCACCTCGCAGGAGCCCTCCGCTGGGCCACGCGCGGCTAGGGGGTGTCTTGTCGATCATGCCGGGCTCGCGGCGTCCGGCACGGCACCTCGCCGCGTTGCCGAAACGCCTGAATAGCTCCGCTATCAAGTCGCTCCGGCGCCTTGCGATGCACCGCACCGGACACCGCTCCTTGATCCGGCCTGATCGACAAGACACCCCCTAAGGCGTGTCGTCAAATTCCCGTCTGGCCGGCGATGCCTGGCACGCGTCCGCGTCCGGGCAGTCGTCGGACGCGGGTGAGGGCCGGAGGGAGGTGCCGTTCGCGCGCAGCACCTTCCGTACGTCGAGGATCAGCGGGAAGACCTCCTGGTTCCAGTCCGCCCCCTGTTCGTCCCAGGCCCTCTGCTCGGCCTCGACCGCCATCCTGTCCTGGGCGAAGACGCGCTCGGTGAAGCGCCGGATCAGCGGCCAGGCCAGGTGGAGGGCGCCGGGGACCGGCGGCTTCGCGATCATGAGCAGTCCGAAGACGCGGCTGACGCGCTGCTCGACGTCCTCCGGCACATAGGCGGCCCACAGGGAGAAGGCCGCCGCGTCGGACGACTCGGGCACCGTCTGCAGGGTCTGGTACGGGTACTCGGTGCGGATGGTGACGACGTCGGGCGTCGAGGCGCCGCCCACGCCCTCGGCGGAGAGCAGCCCCGCGCCCCGGTCCTTCCTGCCGCCGGAGGGGACGAAGAGGTACCTGGCCTCCACCGAGCGCGGACCCGCGTCGTAACCCAGCAGCTTCGGCTGGATCCGGCCCAGGACGCCCCGGTGCAGGAACTGGTGGTTCATGTCGAGCAGGTTCTCGTGCAGGAACGAGTAGTGGCAGCGCACGGTGCGCGAGAACATCATGGTCCGGTGCCGGGCCGAGTCCGCTTCGGGGAGCACGGGCAAGGGCGCGTCCTCCGCTCTGGCGGGGTCGCCGGGGAAGACGAAGACCAGGCCGTAGCGCTCGCGGACGGGATAGGAGCGCACCCCTCGCGGCGGCCGTTCGGCCCCCTTGGGGAGGTAGGGGATCTGCGAGATGCGCCCGTTCCCGCGGTAGGCCCACGCGTGGTAGCAGCAGCGGAGCGACTCGCCGTCCACCACCCCCAGGCTCAGCGGCACCTGCCGGTGGGCGCAGCGGTCCTCCAGGGCGTACGCGGTGCCGCCGGCGCTCCGGTAGAGCGCGATGCGCTGCCCCGCGAAGGAAGCCGCGCGGACCTTGTTCCTGCGCAGGTGCGCCGACCGGGCGACCGGATACCAGAAGTCCGGATCGATTCCGACGCGCCGCAGATCAACCTCGCGCTTGCCGTCGGTGCCCGGTGCGTACCCGTTGCGCTCACGGGTGGCTTTCGCCTCCTCGGTCATCCGCTCTTCCTCTCGCACAGGGCTGTCCGCCCTAAAGGTCATACCGGGACAAGCGGAACACGGACCACTCGGGCGCGCGATTCGCCGTCCACGGCGACCGGCCTCCGCGCCTCACTCCGCATGGTCCTGAAGTGATCATTGACTGAATTTTCAGTCTGCGACAGCATGCGTGAACCACCAGCCCCCTCCCCAGGTAGGAGCCCCATGGACACGCCCGTGACGTCTCGGCGCCGACTGCTCCGGCTCGGTGCGGCAGCACTGCCGCTCGCGGCCCTCGGACCGGTACTGCCCACGGCAGCCCGCGCCGCCACCGGCCCCACGGGCGCCACGTTGCGGATGCCCGCCGAGACCGACCGCCATGTACGCACCTTCATGGCCTGGCCCGCCCTGTCCGCGGTCTGGCCGAGCTCCCTCGGTGCGGTACGCCGGGACATCGCCAACGTCGCCCACGCGATATCGCGCTACGAGCCGGTGGTGATGCTGGCCCGCCCCGGCCAGGCCGCCGACGCCCGCTACGAGTGCGGGAGCGGTGCCTACTACGGCATCGACGTCGTGGAGATCCCCAACGACGACCTGTGGATACGGGACTTCGGCCCGACCTTCGTCGTCGCCCCCGGCGCCCTCGCGGGTGTGGACACCAACTTCAACGGCTGGGGCAACAAGCAGACCCATGCCAACGACGCGGTCGCGGCCGCGACCCTGCTCGGCCAGTACGGCGTCCAGCGCGTGCAGGCGGGATTCGTCGGGGAGGGCGGCTCGCTGGAGGCCGACGGCCAGGGAACCCTGCTCGCCACCGTCAGCTCCCTGGTCAACGGCAACCGCAACCCGGGCATGACCCAGGACCAGGTCGAGCAGGCGATGAAGTCGGCGCTCGGCGTCGACAAGGTGATCTGGGTGCCCGGACTCGCAGGCCAGGACATCACCGACTGCCACATCGACTGCCTGGCCCGCTTCGTCGCACCCGGACACGTCATCCTCGACCAGCCCGGACCCCGCACGGCCGCCAAATGGGTCGCCGTCTACGACGAGACCAAGAAGATCCTGCAGAGCGCGACCGACGCCCAGGGCCGTTCGCTGACCCTCACCGAACTCCCCGGACCGGACCGCGACCGGATGCGCGTCCGCGTCGGCCCCGACAGCAGCTTCCTGTCCAGCTACACCAACTACTACACGGTCAACGGCGCCGTTCTCGTGCCCCAGTTCGGCGACACCGTCGCCGACGGCACGGCCTACGCAATCCTGCAGGCCGCCTACCCCGGCCGGAACGTCATCCAGCTGAACATCGACACCATCGCGAGCGGCGGTGGCGGCATCCACTGCGCCACCCAGTCGCAGCCGGTCGTTCCCCCGGCCGTCTGACCGGAAGGCGCCGGATGCCCCGGCAGGTCGCCACCCCTCGGGGCCCGCCGTTCCTCGTTTTGCCTCCGCCTCATCCGGAGAGGGGTGCCGCGCCGAATACCCCGTGAGGAATTCGTCCCAAACCATGGCCGAGCCCGCCCCGGGTCCGGACCCAGGAGGAGGAAGCATCATGAACACCTCGCATCTCATGCGCCGCATCGCGGCCGCTGCCGCTGCCGCCGCCGTCGCGCTCCCGGTCTCGCTGGGCGTACTCGCTCCGCAGGCGTTCGCCGCCCAAACGGACGGGCCGTTCGGCCCGGGGTGTGCCGCGGTGCCCGCCGAGGGCGAGGGCAGCATCGACGGCATGGCTGACGACCCGGTGGCGACCGCCGCGTCGAACAACCCGGAGCTGTCCACGCTCGTCACGGCGGTCCAGAAGGCCGGCCTGGTCGACACCTTGAACAACGCCGAGGACATCACCGTGTTCGCCCCGACGAACGCCGCCTTCGCGAAGATCCCGAAGGCCGACCTGGACAAGGTCCTCGCCGACAAGGCCGCCCTCACCAAGATCCTCACCTACCACGTGGTGGGGGAGGAGGTCGACAAGGCGGATCTCGCCGGCGGCTCGTTCGAGACGCTCCAGGGCGGCACGGTCACGACCGACGGATCCGGAGACGCATTCGTCGTCAACGACACCGCCAAGATCGTCTGTGGCGATGTCCAGACCTCCAACGCCACCGTCCACATCGTCGACACCGTCCTGATGCCGAAGTGACGACAAGGAGCCGGGGAGCCCGGGAGCCGTACGGCCACGCGCAACCACGTGGGCCGGACGGCTCCCGTCGGCGTTCGAGGGGCCGGCGAGGTGCGGCGTGCCCTTGGACGCCGACACTCGTTGAGCCCTGAGAGCAGGACAAAAGGTGCCAACGGGAAGCCTCGGGCGGCTGAGCGGCCGGGTCCGGGCGGAGACATCGCTCATCGCCCCGCTTTCGCACGGTTCCTTCGCCCACCGGAAAGGACCCCCGCACATGCCTCTCTCGTCGCCGCCTTCCATCGTCGGGTCACAGCCCTTACAGCGGCCGGAAGTGGTACGCCGCCACCGCTGGGACGGATTGCGCTGCGAGTCGCGTCTGGTCCGGGCGGCCGCCCCGAGGATGGGCCCGCTGCTGCTCATCGGGGGCGCCTTCCAGAGCAAGGAGACCTGGGGGCGCTGCGAGAAGCTCTTCCTGGCGAACATGGACGTCTTCACCGTCGACCCGCCCGGCTGGGGCGCCGCCGACCCCCTGCCCCCGGGGCGGAGCGTGGACGTACTGGCGGACGCCGTCTGCCACATGCTCGACGAGAGCGGTCTGGACCAGGTCGACGTGGTGGGCGGCTCCTACGGAAGCGCCATCGCGTACCGCATCGCCCAGCGCCACCCCGCCCGTGTGAGGCGCATGGTCCTGGTCGGCACGATGGCTGCCATCCCCGAGCATTCCCGGCAGGCCATGCACCGGGCGCTGACCTTTCTGGACGCCGGCAGGATGGACGAGTACGCCCGCGCAGCGGTCGACATCATGATGAACGCCGGGCGCCTCGACGGGATCACCAACGGCGCGCGCGTCCGCCGCTTCCTCCTGCGGCGCCTGGCCTCCCTCTCCGAGGCCGAGGTGGTTCAGGTGAGCACCAACACGCAGCGTCTCCTCCAGCACGCGGAGCTCGACACCAGCGTGCCGGTGCCGGCCCCGACCCTGACCGTGACGGGGGAGCACGACTCCTTCACCACCCCGGCGCAGTGCCGTCGCATGGCGCTGGCGTGCGGCACGGGCTGGTTCGCGGAAGTCGCGGAGAGCGACCACATGCTCTTCCTCGAACGGCCGACGGAGATCACCGATCTGGTGACCCGCTTCCTGGCCGACGAGCCACTGAGCGGCCTGCCCTACTGCACGAGGGTCGAGCGGCTCCCTTCGATCCCCTTCCCGGCACCGCGGGCCGTCGGCCTGATGTCGGGACGGCAGCCCGTCTGAGCCGCCGGTTCCGGGAGACGTAACGCGGCGATCTGGGCGTCGGGCCCTCGGTCGGGCCTGACGCCCTGCGACTGCGCGGCGGGCCGAAACGCGAAGGACCCGTTCGGGCTCCGCCTCCGGTCGCGTGAGCCAATGGCTCCGTCCGGTCACTCGTACCGCCGCATGGCTGGGCCAATGGCCCAGCCCTTCGCTCGTCGGTTGAGCCGCTGTACCCCCTTCGGTCTATCCTTGTAGCCATCACATATTTTCGGCGCCGCGCAGCGCCGTCCGGCGACGAGGCCGGACCGGCCCGCGGTGCCTTCGTCGTGTCCGAGCCCCCACCACCCCAGGGGAGCCTCATGTGCGGCGAGGAACAGGAACAAGGGGGGCGGGATTGGCCGCCGTGCAGAAGCTGCAGAAGTACTTCATGGCCCCGGATCCGGGGCGCGTCCGGCTCAGGGTCTCGCTCCGCGCCGTCCTCGGCGTCGCGTTCGCGGTCGCCCTGGCCGAGCTGCTCGGCCTGTCCCTCGTCGCGTCCATCACCGCCGGTCTCGCCGCGCTGCTCGCCCTCTTCACGGTGGGTGACTCCACGGTGCGCCGTCAGGCCGTCACCACCGCTCTGCTGCCGACGGTCGGTTTCCCCGTCCTCGCCCTCGCGACCCTGCTGCACGACGTGCCGCTCGCGCGCGACACGGCCTGGCTGCTCGTGATCTTCGCCGGTGTGTACGCGCGCCGCTGGGGACCGCGTGGCCACGCCCTGGGCATCTTCGCCTTCATGCAGTTCTTCGTGACCCAGTTCCTCCACGCGCTTCCTGCCCAGCTCCCCGAGCTGTACGCGGCGACCGGCGTCGCGTTGGGCGCCGCCGCGATCGTGCGCTTCGCGCTGTGGCCCATCGAGCGGCGCGTTCCGCCGCCGACGGCGCCCGCCCCTCTGCCGGGGGCGGGACTCGGCCGGGCCACCACCCGTCAGGCCGTCCAGGTCGCCGTCGCCTCGGGGGCGGCCCTCGTCATCGGACAGTTCCTCTCGGAGGAGCGCTGGTACTGGGCCGTCGGCACCGTCTGGTGGATCTTCGTCAACACGGCCTCCCGCGGCGAGACGCTCGTCCGGGGCTTCCGCCGCGTCCTCGGGACCGTCACCGGCATCGCCGCCGGATTCCTCGTCGCCATCCCGCTGGGAGGCGCGCCCGTCGTCACGGCGCTGCTGGTCGCCGTGTGCGTGTTCGGGATCTTCTACACCGCGGCCGTCTCGTACAGCTGGATGATCCTGGCGGTCACCGTGATGGCCAGCCTGCTCTACGGGCTCCTGGGCGTCCTGGACGGGTCCCTGCTCCTCCTGCGCGTCGCCGAGACCGGCGTCGGGGCCGCCTGCGCCGGACTTGCCGTGACGCTTGTCCTTCCCGTCCGGACGCACACGACGAACGACGCGTGGATCCAGCGAGCGCTCCTGTGCGTCCGCTCCGCCACCTCGGCATCCGTCCGTCGCCTTGCAGGCGAGGAGGCCGCCGACCCGGCGCCGCACGCTGCCGAGCTGGAGGCGCTCCTCGGGCGCGTACGGCTCTCGCTGGCTCCGCTGGTGCATCCTCTGACCCCCTTCAGGGGGCGGAAGCAGCGGGCGCGCCGAGTCCTCGTGCTCCTCGACGAAGCGGCCCGAGAGGTACGCGGACTGGTCGCCGTCGCCGCCGACCCGGACGCCGGCCACGACGCTCGCCTGGCTGCCGCCTGCTGGCGGGTCGAAGCCGCCGTGGAGGCCCTCACCTCTCGCGAAGGCGCGGTGGAGCCGGACGGGCACGCCCGGACCGAGAGTGATGCCCACGCGGGTGCGCCGGCTCTCGCCCATGCGAGGGGGCTCGCTCGTGTACTCACCGAGCTGGACGTTCCGCTGCGGACTCCGCCCGGCCCGTGGGTGGTGCGTTCCTGAGAGGGTCTGTGTGACGGGAGGGCCTGGGTGGCGGGGCCGAGCGGAGCGGTTCCCGCTGCCGCTTGGATCCGGGCGGCCGACGCGATCGGAGTCCGCCCGGCCCGGCCCTGCCCGACGCGACCCCGTCTGCGCGGGCCGCAACCGGCGTCGTTGGTCTAGACCGCCTGCTACCGTCGGCCGGACGAAGGCCGGTCGTCCGTGACCGGCCCCGCGACTGGGGAGGCGTCATGGGCGACACACGGGCGGCACACGGCCGGAGCGCGCCGCGCGCGTACATCGGGTCGTTCACCTCGGCGGGCGGTCGCGGTGTCGTCGCCGCCGACGTCGACGCGGAGACGGGCGCGCTGACCGTCACCGGTGCCAGCGACGCCGTCGCCGACCCCTCCTTCCTCGCCCTCGCCGGTTCCGTGCTTCACGCGGTCTCCGAGACCGAGCCCGGCGCCGTCGCCGCCTTCGACGTCACCGGCCCCGCGCCGCGGACGCTCGGCGACCCCGTGCCCGTCGACGGCGCGGGCCCCACCCACCTCGCCCTCGCCGCCGGTCACCTCGTCACGGCCAACTACACCTCCGGCAGCGTCTCGGTCCTGCCGCTGGCCGCGGACGGCACGCCCCGGCCCGCCACGGCCGTCCTGCGGCACGAGGGCCGCGGCACCGTCCCCGGGCGACAGAGCGGCCCCCACGCCCACCAGGTGCTCCCCGACCCCTCGGGCCGCTGGGTCGTCAGTGTGGACCTCGGAACCGACTCCGTACGGATCTGCGCCCTCGATCCCGGGACCGGAGCGCTCACCCTCCACGGCGAGACCGCACTGCGGCCCGGCACCGGCCCGCGCCACCTCGCCTTCCACCCGGCGGGCACCCACGCCTACGTCCTGAACGAGCTGGAGCCCACCCTCACCCTCTGCCGCTGGGACGCGGCGGCGGGCGTCCTCGAACCACTCGGTGAGACCCCCGTCGTCCCCGGGGGCACTGCCGGCCCCAGCTACCCCTCCGAGGTCGTCACGTCCCCCGACGGCCGCTTCCTGTGGGTCGCCGTCCGCGGCGACGACACCCTCGCCGTCCTGGCCCTCGACCCGGACGGCGCGAAGGCCGACCTGGTCGCCACCGTGCCCTGCGGAGGCACCTGGCCGCGCGATCTGACCCTCGACCCTTCCGGACGGCGGCTGTACGCGGCCAACGAGCGCTCCGGCGACGTCACCTGGTTCGACCTCGACCCGGAGACCGGCCTGCCGGCCCGGGCGGGCGCGATCGAGGTCCCGGCGGCCTCCTGCGTCGTCTTCGGCTGAGCCGCACGCAAGGCGAGTCGCACGCGAGCAGAGCAACACGCGAGCAGAGCTACACGCGCGCCGGGTCGCAGCGCGCCCGAGCCAGGCGTGAGAAAGGGCCCGTACCGGATCTTGCCGGTGCGGGCCCCTTCCCTCGTGTCGCGCCTCAGAGCGAGGGAGCGCCCTGCGGCTGCTGCGGCGGGATGCCCAGCGCGGAGGTGTACTGCGAGAGCACCAGCTTGCCGATCGCCGGGTAGGCCCCCAGCGGCTCGGCGGCGGCGCAACCGGCCTCCTTCGAGGCCTCGTCGAGCAGGCCCTCGGCCAGCTCCGGGCCGATCAGGTACGGCGCGAGCGCCAGCTGGGCGGAGCCCGAGGCGCGCAGCTGCTCGGCGATGGAGGTGATCGAACCCTCCTGGTCGAGCGCGGCGGCCATCACCGGCACCGCGAGGCGGGCGGCGAGCAGCATGCCGGTGATCCCGGCGGCCTGTACGGCCTCCTCGCCACCGACCGTGGCCAGGATGATGCCGTCGGCGGCCGTCGCCACCGTGAACAGCCGGGCGCGGTCGGCGCGGGCGAGCCCCGCCTCCGACAGGCGCACGTGCAGCGCCTCGGCCAGCAGCGGGTGCGGGCCGAGGACCTCGGTCAGCTCGGCGGTGTTGCCGCTGTCCATGACGGCCTGGCGCACCTGGCGCATCAGGGCGCTGTCCGGGCCCGCGAGCAGCGGGACCACGACCGCGGCGGGGCCGGTCGGGGCGGCGACCTCACGGCCGGCGGCCACGGCCAGCTCGTACCGCTGGGTGCGGAGCGCCTCGGCGGCGGTCAGCACGGTCGCGAGCGCGGGGTACTCGATGTCGTCGCCGTCCAGGAAGCCGATCACGGCCTCCAGGCCGGGCAGCTCCGAGCGGGCGATGCTCACGACCTCTTCGGCGAGCGAGCGTATGGCGGCCGACGGCACACCGGGAACGGCGAGAACCAGCGCGGGAGCGCCCTCGGGCGCCGCCGCGGGTTCGGGGCGACGGTGCCGCCCGGACTGGCGGGGTCGAGGCATTCGTACAGGCAGGCCGGAAGCAGGCCCAGTGGGGGAGCTCATGGCGCCGCATGCTACTGGTTTCGTCGGCCACGCTGTTCGGTGAGGTGCGATCACGCGTCGTCTGTCCCCCTATGTCCAGTATCCGTGCCCGCTCGCGGCCCCGTCCGACCCTCCGCACCGCTCCCGACCTGGGCGGATGCCACGGCCTACGCCGTCGCGCCGCCGAACAGGCGCAGCAGCGACGGGTCCTCCGGCAGGAGCAGCGTGCCGGAGGCGAGCGCCGAGGCGAGAGCGACCGCCCCCGCCAGCGGATCACCCGCGGGTGGGACCGTCCGGGCCTGCGGCATCCGCTCCGCGAGCGCCGCCCGCAGGGGTGCGAGGAGGGGGTCGCCCATTCTGAAGAGGCCGCCCGTCAGGGCGACCAGGGCCCCCGGGGCGGCCGGGCACACGGCCTCGGCGGCGTCCGCCACGTGCCCCGCGGCGCGGCCGAGCACGTCCGCCGCGACCGGGTCGCCGGCGGCGGCGCAGGCCCCCACCTCCGGGGCGAACGAGGCGAGCACGGCGGGCCGGTCCGTACGGGGGTAGAGCACGCCCGGCAGGCCCGAGGCCGGGCCGAACAGCTTCTCGGCCCGGGTGAGGAGCGCCGCCGAACCGCCGCGCCGCCCGTCGTGGGCGCGCATCGCCGCCTCCAGGCCCGCACGACCGATCCAGGCGCCGCTGCCGCAGTCGCCGAGGAGGTGCCCCCAGCCGTCGGCCCGGCGCCAGGACGCCAGATCCGTACCGAGCGCGATCATCCCCGTGCCGCCCGCGACGACCGCGCCCGGCCGCTGCCCGAGCGCCCCGGCGTACGCGGTGACGGCGTCGGCCGCGAGCGCGAGCCGCCGTACACCCCACGCCTCGGCGAAGGCGTCCGGCAGTTCGGCCCGCAGTTCGTGCCCGAGCGTCGCCATCCCGGCGGCTCCCACGGCCACCGCGAGGACCGGCCGGCCGGCGGCCGCCCCGCTCGCGGCGCGCTCGCGCAGCTCGTGGACGGCGGGGAGGACCTGCTCCAGGAAGTGGGCCGCCGAGATGCCGCCCGGCCCGGTCCGGACCGGCTCCCGCGAGGCGAGGGTGTCGAGGACCGCGCCGTCCGCGGCCTCGGCCAGCGCGATCCGCAGTCCTGACCCACCGGAGTCCACGCCGACGACGAGCCCCTCGGCGGCTTCGATCACGGAATCCACGGAACTCACAGGGCACCGTCCTGGCGGGGGGAGGGACAAGGGGCGGGCGGGTGACGGGAGTCTAGGGTGCGTCCCGGGCGTCCCGGGCGTCCCGGGCGTCCCGGGCGTCCCGGGCGTGGTGATGTGGGCGGACCGCGTTGTCACTGTAGGCCGGTAGAGTGACGGACCGTGACAGCGCGACCCTTGAACGAACTGGTGGAGCCCGGCTGGGCGGAGGCTCTGAGCCCCGTCGCGGGACGTGTGGCGGAGATGGGCGACTTCCTGCGCGCGGAGATCGCCGCCGGCCGGACGTACCTGCCGTCCGGGCCGAACGTCCTGCGGGCCTTCCAGCAGCCCTTCGACGACGTGCGGGTCCTGATCGTGGGTCAGGACCCCTACCCGACACCGGGGATGGCGATCGGGCTCAGCTTCGCGGTCGCGCCGGAGGTCCGCTCGCTGCCGGGCAGCCTGGAGAACATCTACCGCGAGCTGCACACCGACCTCGGGCTGCCCCGGCCGTCGAACGGCGATCTGACCCCGTGGACCCGTCAGGGCGTCCTGCTCCTCAACAGGGCCCTGACCACGGCTCCGCGCAAGCCGGCCGCCCACCGCGGCAAGGGCTGGGAGGACGTGACCGAGCAGGCCATCCGCGCCCTCGCCGCCCGGGGCAAGCCCCTGGTGTCCATCCTGTGGGGACGGGACGCCCGGAACGCCCGGCCGCTCCTCGGGAACCTCCCGGCGATCGAGTCGGCGCACCCGTCCCCGATGTCGGCGGACCGGGGCTTCTTCGGCTCCCGCCCCTTCAGCCGCGCCAACGAACTCCTGCTGGACCAGGGCGCCCAGCCCGTGGACTGGAGCCTGCCCTGATCCCTGCCCGACGGGCGGGCGCCCGGCCACCGTCCTGTGCGGGCCGCCTTCAGATCACCGCGGCCCGCACGCACAGGACGTCCGGCAGGTGCTCCGCCAGGAGTCTCCAGCTCTCGCCGTCGTCGTCGCTCGCGTACAACTCGCCGTTGCGGTTGCCGAAGTAGACGCCCGCGGGGTCCGCGTCGTCCGTGCAGAGCGCGTCGCGCAGCACCGTGCCGTAGTGGTCGCCCTCGGGCAGGCCCCGGCTCAGCGGCTCCCAGCTGGCTCCGGCGTCGTTCGTCCGGAAGACGCGGCAGCGGCGGCCCGCCGGGACGCGGTCGGAGTCCGCGGTGATCGGGAAGACGTAGGCGGTGTCCGGGCGGTGCGGGTGGGCGGCGATGGCGAAGCCGAAGTCGGAGGGGAGCCCGGCGCCGATGTCGGACCAGCTGCCGCCGCCGTCGTCGCTGCGGAAGACGCCCCAGTGGTTCTGGAGATACAGCCGGTCCTTGTCGGCCGCGTCCTGGGCGATCTTGTGGACGCACTGACCGAACTCGGGGTTCGGGTCGGGCAGGAAGACCGCGGACACCCCTTGGTTGGACGGAGCCCACGCGGCCCCGCCGTCCCGGGAGCGGAACACCCCGGCGGTCGACACGGCGACGGTGAGCGCGTCGGGGTCGAGGGGGTCGGTCACGACGGTGTGGACGGCCTCGCCGCCTCCGCCGGGCACCCACTTGTCGCGGGTGGGGTGCTCCCAGAGCGGGCGGACGAGTTCGAAGGACTCCCCGCCGTCCGCCGAGCGGAACAGCGCCGCCGGTTCCGTCCCCGCGTACACGACGTCGGGGGAGTGCCCGGGCGCCGGGTGCAGCTGCCAGACGCGCTCCAGTGAGGCCCCCGTGTCCTCGGGGAACTTCACCGCGGGCCGCGCGGGCTCGGTCCAGCTCTTGCCGAGGTCGTCGGAGTGGAAGACGGACGGTCCCCAGTGGGCGCTGTCCCCGCCCACGAGGAGCCGCGGGACCGGCCGCCGGGTGTCGATCGCGACCGAGTAGACGGCCTGTGCGGGGAAGGCCGGATCGTCGAACTCCCATCGGCCGTCGTGCCGATGGCCGATGAAGAGCCCCTTGCGGGTGCCTACTGTGAGGAGTACGTCAGGCATGGCTCGGTACCTCCAGGACGCCGTTGTCGCGGATACGGGCCAGTCTGCACCCGCCCACTGACAACGGCCCCCGGACACACCTGAGGCCCCCGGACACGGGACCGGGATCACCCTGGATCCGGCCCGGGACCACGCAGGGCGCAGCCCCAGGGGACCACCCCGAACGCAGCTGCCCCCGGGACGACCCCGGACACCGGCGCGGGGTGCCCTGGCCGGCAGACGGCCCTCAGATCGCCCAGGCGTACTGCGACGGTGCGTGGGTCTCCGCGCCGAGCTCACGGGCCGCGCGACGGGGCCAGGAGGCGTCGCGGAGCAGCTCGCGGCCGAGGAGTACCGCGTCGGCCTCGCCGTTCGCGAGGATCTTCTCGGCCTGGTCGCTCTCGGTGATCAGGCCGACGGCGGCCACCGGCAGCCCCGTCTCCGCCTTGACCCGGGCGGCGAACGGCACCTGGTAGCCGGGACCCACGGGGATCCGTGCCGGGCCGCCGTTGCCGCCGCTGGAGACGTCGAGGAGGTCGACGCCGTGCTCGCGCAGCAGCGCCGCGAACCGCACGGTCTCGTCGGCCGTCCAGCCCTGCTCCTCCAGCCAGTCGGTGGCGGAGATCCGGAAGAAGACGGGCAGCTCCTCGGGCCACACGGACCGCACCGCGTCGACGACCTCCAGGGCGAGCCGGGTCCGGTTCTCGAAGGAGCCGCCGTACTCGTCGGTGCGGTGGTTGCTGTGCGGGGAGAGGAACTCGCCGATGAGGTAGCCGTGGGCACCGTGTACCTCGACGACCTCGAAGCCGGCGTCCAGCGCACGGCGGGCCGCGTCCGCGAACTGCCCGGTGATCTCCCGGATCCGCTCGACGGTCAGCTCGGTCGGCACCGGGTACCCCTCGTCGAAGGCGACCGGGCTGGGGCCGACGGGCTGCCAGCCGGGCCCGCCCGGCGCGACGGGACCGCGGCCCTGCCAGGGACGGTTGGTCGAGGCCTTGCGGCCGGCGTGGCCGATCTGGATGCCGGGCACGGTGCCGTGCTCCTTGAGGAAGCCGGCGATCCGGCGCAGCCCCTCCTTCTGGGTGTCGTTCCACAGGCCGAGATCCGCCGGGCTGATCCGGCCCTCGGGGGCGACGGCGGTCGCCTCGACGAGGATGAGCCCGGCGCCGCCGGTCGCCCGGGAGGCGTAGTGGGCGAAGTGCCAGTCTCCGGCCACACCCGCGTTCGGCCCGGTCATCTCGGCCGAGTACTGGCACATCGGCGCCATCCAGACCCGGTTGGGCACGGTCAGCGAACGCAGGGTGTAGGGCTGGAACAGGGCGACGCTCATGACGGACTCCGTTTCGGGGGCCTCGAAGGATGCTCGTACGATACTCATCGTAGTACGGCATCTGTCAAACTACGAGAGTTCTCGTACAATGGGGCTCCGTCAATGAGGTCCACCGGATGAAGCGGAGCCGCCGCCATGTCGACCGCCGCCAGCGCTCGCGCGCTCGAGCACCCCACGCGGGACCAGATCGGCCTCGAAGGGGTGCTCCACGCGCTCTCGGACACCGTGCGCCTGCGCATCGTGCGGGATCTTGCGCGTGAGGGCGACGCGCTGAGCTGCTCGTACTTCGACCTCCCGGTCACCAAGTCCACGACGACGCACCACTTCCGCGTCCTGCGCGAGAGCGGTGTCATCCGGCAGACGTACCAGGGCACGGCGAAGCTCAACGCCCTGCGCAAGGACGATCTGGACGCCCTCTTCCCCGGCCTCCTGGACACGGTCCTGACGGCGGCCGAGGCGCAGGCCGAACGCCGGGACGGCGCCGAAGGGGCGTGAGCGGCGGGGCGCGCCCACGGCGCCCCTCCGGGTGCCCACCGTGCCCCCGCCAGGCGCCCACCGCGCCCGACTTCGGCCGCCCCCGCGCTGCCCACCGTGCCCGGCTTCGGCCGCCCCCGCGCCGCCCCCCGTGCCCGACCTCGGGCCGTCCCCAGCCGCCCGGCCTCGGCCGCCCGCTGCGCCCGCCCCCGTCGCCCTACAGCGACCGCATGCGGTTGATCTCCGAGGTCTGCTGGGCGATCACGTCGTTGGCCATCTCCTCGACCAGGACGTTGTTGCCCTCGCTCAGCACCTCGGCCGCCATCGTCACGGCTCCCTCGTGGTGCGTGATCATGAGCTTCAGGAACAGCTCGTCGAAGGCCGCGCCCTTCGCGCCCTTCAGCTGCTTCAGCTGGGCCTCGGTCGCCATGCCCGGCATGGTGTGGTGGTCGTGGCCGCTCTGCTCGCGCGGCCCGCCGTTGTTCTTCAGCCAGCCTTCCATCGCGGCGATCTCCGGCTGCTGCGCGGCCGCGATCCGTTCGGCCACCTTCCTCACCGTCGGGGATCCCGCTCGCTGCGGGGCGAGTTCCGTCATGGTCAGCGCCTGGCGGTGGTGGACGATCATCATCTGCGCGTACGTGAAGTCGGCGCTGTTCGGGCTCTCGTCGGGGAGGAGCTTGGCGGCCTCCTCCGGCGATATCCGCCTGGCCGGCTCGCCGGGCTTCCCCGGGGCGACCACCGAGCCTCCGGCCGAGCTCTCGGCCCGCGGCGCGGCCGTGTCGGATCCCGACTCGCATGCTCCCAGGGCGAGTACGGCGAAGGCTGACAGGGCCACGGCGACGACGGCACGCTGACGGCGGATCAACAACGCGACCTCCAGATGTTCTTGCGGGGACAGTGACCGTTCCTAGCACTTTTCCCGGAGGGATCGATCAGATTCCTTCATTACGTCTGTGTTGCCATCTGTTGAGATGCGCACGCCAAGGACGATACTGCCGGGGTCCAACATCCGTTCAAGGCCGAACGGATACCAGCGAGGACGGAGTGACTTCGTTGCGAATATCGCGTACCCCGCGTAGCCCGCGTGCACGGATCAGACGCCTGGGTGTGGCGTCGGCCGCCGCCGGCCTGCTGGCCACGATGCTGGCGGCCGGACCCTCGGCCGCCACCCCCGACCCCGGAGACGCCCTCACCCAGGGCACGGTCTCCGCGGAGCAGGCCGCCGAGGCGCGTGCCGCCATCCAGAGCGGTGACATCCCCGGTGTGGACGAGATCGTCCACAGCAAGAACATCGAGCATCTCGCCAACATCCCCAAGGACGCCCTCCAGGGCACCAACTCCGACCTCGCCTTCCAGGGCAAGTACGCCTTCGCAGGCAACTACGACGGCTTCCGGATCTTCGACATCAGCAACCCGAAGGCCCCGAAGACCGTCGCCCAGGTCCTCTGCCCCGGCTCCCAGAACGACATCTCCGTCTCCGGGAACCTGGTCTTCCTCTCCACCGACTCGTCCCGGAGCGACAACTCCTGCGCCAGCACGTCGCAGCCCGCCTCGGTGAAGGAATCCTGGGAGGGCATGAAGATCTTCGACATCAGCGACATCAGGAACCCGAAGTACGTCGCCGCTGTCGAGACCGCCTGCGGCTCGCACACCCACACGCTCCTGCCCAAGGGCAAGAACGTGTACGTGTACGTCTCCTCGTACTCGCCCAACGCGGCCTTCCCGGACTGCCAGCCCCCGCACGACGGCATCTCGGTCATCAAGGTCCCGCGCAAGGCACCCGAGAAGGCCGCGATCGTCAGCTTCCCCGTCCTCTTCCCGGGCGAGGGACCCGACGGCGGCGGCAACCCCGGCGGTCCCACCAACCCGGGCGTCTCCAAGACCACGGGCTGCCACGACATCACCGTGCTGCCGGACAAGGACCTCGCCGCCGGTGCCTGCATGGGTGACGGCATCCTCTTCGACATCAAGGACCCCGAGCGCCCGAAGGTGATCGACCAGGTCCAGGACAACGTCAACTTCGCCTTCTGGCACTCGGCCACCTTCAACCAGAAGGCCAACAAGGTCGTCTTCACCGACGAGCTCGGCGGTGGCGGCGGTGCCACCTGCAACGCCGTGGTCGGCCCGAACCGGGGCGCCGACGGCATCTACGACATCGTCGGCAAGGGCGACAAGCGCAAGCTCGTCTTCCGCAGCTACTTCAAGATCCCGCGCCACCAGGCCGACACCGAGAACTGCGTCGCCCACAACGGCTCGCTCATCCCGGTCAAGGGCAAGGACCTCATGGTCCAGGCCTGGTACCAGGGCGGCGTCTCCGTCTGGGACTTCACGGACTCCTCCAACCCGAAGGAGATCGGCTACTTCGAGCGCGGCCCGCTGTCCGCCACCACGATCGCCACGGGCGGTTCGTGGTCCGCGTACTACTACAACGGCTACATCTACTCGAACGACATCGCCAAGGGCTTCGACGTCCTGAAGCTCTCCGACCGTCGTACCGACCCCGCGAAGCGGATCCGGATGGACGAGCTCAACGTCCAGACGCAGCCGGACTACTTCGACTTCGACGACTGACCGAGCCGCACCACGGGCGTGCTGTCGGGCGGACCTCCGTCCGGCGGCGCGCCCTGCTCCCAGCCCAGCCCGTACCGCTGGAAGAGCTCCCACCGCAGCCGCGCCATCGGCATCGGAGCACCCGGCAGCAGGACCGCCACGACCGCGCCCATCAATAGGGCGCGCAGCAGCGGATAGTCCGTGTCCACGTCCTCGGAGCCGTACCGGACGACCGTGTCCCGCAGCAGATACGCGAGGCGCTGCTGCTCCTGGCACTGCACGAACCCCTCGGCCTGGAGGATTCCCGCCATGTGGGTCCGCATCAGCGTGGGGCGCGACACCGCGAGGCCCAGGATCGCGTCGATCGCCCGCGCCAGCCGCTCCCGGCCGTCCTCCGTCCGCGGCTCGCGCTCCAGCGCCTCCTCCAGCGTCAGGTGCATCAGCCGGTGCACCGCCGCCTGCAGCAGCTGCCGCTTCCCCGGGAAGTAGTACGAGATGAGTCCGCGCGCCGAACCCGCCCGCTCGGCGATGTCGCCGAGTGTGGTCGCCTCGTAGCCACGCGTCGACACCAGGTCCACGGTGGCCTGCAGAATCCGCTCACGTGAGCGGCGCCTGAGCTCTTCATTGACCGATGGGCTGCGCGGGGACATGCTTGGCTCCTGCGTTGACTGGCTGCCGGCCAATATACTCAGCGCATCCCGTCGGCGGGCCCCTGTGGCAGGCCGGCGGGCAGGCCGTCTGTTCTGGGCGACACGGGGGATCGTCCAGAACAGGCGGCTTCATCGCTTCTCTCCCATTCTCCTCCGGCGGTACGTCAGGATCGCCGCGACGACGCAGCACCAGCCGAGCAGCCAGCCGCCGAGCACGTCCGTCGTCCAGTGCACGCCGAGGTAGATCCGCGTCCATCCGACCCCGAGCACCGACACGACCGCGACACTCACGAGGACGGACCAGCCGCGCCACCGCGGCTGCCAGTGCAGCGCGAGCACCCACAGCAGCAGCCCACAGGTCACCGTCGCGGTCATCGCGTGCCCGGAGGGGAAGGCGGGGAACCGCGCGGAGTCGACCGGGTCGGACCACATGGGCCGGTCCCGCCCCACCAGGTACTTCAACCCCTGCTGCAGGCCCACCGCGACGAGGCTCGTGCCGGCCACCCACAGGGCGAGGAGCCGCTCGCGCCGCCACCACAGCAGCACCACGGCCACGGCGGCCAGGGCACGCATCGTCCATGGATCCCACACCCAGTCGCTCAGGAGGCGGTTGAGGCTCGTGACGCCCGGCCGGGCGACCGCGTCCCGGTGCAACTCCTCCGCGACCGACCGGTCGAAGGAGAGCAGGGGGGACCAGCCGAAGGCGACGAGCACGAGAAGCAGGGCGAACAGGACTCCGGAGACCACGGCGGAGGAGCGCATGAGCCGATCCTGCCCGACTCACCGCCCCTCGCGCCGGTCCGCCCCGCATTCCGCGGACGATCCGCCTCCGCCCCGGCCCCCGCTATCCCAGCGCGGAGAGCGCCGGGACGAAGGCCACGAGGACCGGGACCACGGGGACCAGGGACGCGACGGCGGTGAGGCTCAGCCGGCGCCCCGCCGTGAGTCGCGGAGCCGCCGTGAGGAGCCGGTGCACCCGCTGCGGCAGATCGGCGTCCGGCGCCTGGCCGGGGCCGAACACTCCCCGGTCCTCGTTCAGTTCGACGAGGGCCAGCGCGATCGTGAGCCGGCCGAACCGGCGCGAGGCGACGTCGTCGGCGGCCAGTTCCACCAGCCGGTGCATCTCCTCGCGGAAGGCCACGAAGACCGGGATCCCCGGAAAGCCTCCGGCGAGCGCGGCGGAGCAGTGCAGCAGCCAGTCGTGCCGGGCCCGGGCGTGACCCTGCTCGTGTGCCAGGACGGCGTCCAGCTGCCGGCCCTTCAGCCGGCGCAGCGCGGCCGTGGTGATGACCAGTTGGGGCGCGCCCCCGGCCATCCACCACGCGCCCGCCCGCTCGCCCTCCAGGACGACCAGCCGCTCGCTGCCGGGCTGCTCCCCGGGCAGCAGGGGAGCGCGCACGAGGAGCTCGCGATGGCGCTGCCGGCGCCGGGCGCGGGCCTGGCCGATCTCGCGGCCGAGCATCGCCCCGGACCAGAGGCCGCCGCACGCCAGGGCGACCGCGAGGACCCCCGACCACGGCCCCGTCGTGCCGAGTTCGTACGCCTCGACCACCGCGCGCGGAGCAGGCGCGAAGAGCTGTCCCCGTACCGCCTGCCAGGCCGCCGACGCGCTGAACGTCATCGACAGCGCGAAGCTCAGCAGCACCGCCGCCACCACGCACTGCCACACCCAGAGCGCGACCACGGGTTCTCGCTCCGCCCAGTCGGCCCGCGCCAGCAGCCGGGGGGCCGCGAGGGCGGTCAGAACGCCGAGCAGGAGCAGCGCGAGGGAGACCCACATGAACGCCACCCTATGAGCGCGGTACTGGTCGGGGGTATGGCCCCGGACGCCAAGTGACGTACGCCACGGTTTCGTTGCGCGAACAGTGCGGTTCGTCCGACCTCACAGAGGTGCGGGGAGACGAGGTGACGCGGTCACAGCGTCACCAGCATCGCCACCATCGCCAGGGCCATCGAGAGCCGGCACACGAGGGTGAGCTCGGGCCGGTGAGCCCAGGCCGGCCCAGGAGCACCCGCCGCCACCGGCACCACCCCGGCCGTCGGCGCCGGCGCGAGCCCGCCCGCCGTCGGCGCCGGTGCGAGCCGCGCTCCCGCGCGGAGCACGTACACCGTGTAATAGAGGAGCAGCCCGCCCGTCAGGACGGGTATGCCGCCCGCCGTCCCCATCGCGTGCCCCGAGTGCGCCCCCTGTGCGACGGGGCCCGCCATCGCCACCGCCATGTAGAGCATGGCGAGCGAGCCGACGAGATGGTGCAGATGGTGCCCGCCGCGCCGGGCCGCCACGGCCAGCCCGGACAGCGCCGCTCCGCCGAACACCGCCGCGTACACCGCCCAGCTCCACCCCGGCTGCGCCACCACCGTCGCCGGCAGCGCCATGGCGGCCATGCCGAGGCCCATCAGCGCCTCGCCGCCCGCGGCCCGCCGCTCCTCCCCGGCACACGCGCGCATCCGCAGCAGGCAGTACACGCCCGTTGCGGCGCAGAGCGCGACGAGCAGCCACCCCGACAGGCTCGCTCCGTGCACAGCACACCTCCCCCTCTGCCCGGAGCAATGCCCACCGCCCGGGGGCCGCACGCGGGCGCACGGGCGCGCACGGATGTACGAGGGGGAGTGCGAGGTGCGCGAGTTAGGCTCGGGACGATCGCGCACGTCGATCGTCAGCGCCTGAGGGGAGCCCGTACGCATGGACACCGCCACGTCCCAGGAGACCGGCCGGATCGACTACCGCGAGGCGGTTCTGGAGGACGTCCCCGTCCTCGTCCCGCTCGTCGAGTCGGCCTACCGGGGCGACGCAAGCCGGGGCGGCTGGACCACGGAGGCGGACATCCTCCAGGGGCAGCGCACCGACCCGGAGGGCGTGGCGGCCGTCATCACCACCCCGGGCAGCCGTCTCCTGGTCGTCGAGCGCGACGGGGAGGTCGTCGCCTGCTGCCAGCTGGAGCACCGCGGCGAGGCCGCCTACTTCGGGATGTTCGCCGTCCGTCCCGAGCTCCAGGGCGCCGGCCTCGGCAAGCTGATCATCGCGGAGGCCGAGCGGCGGGTGAGCGAGCTGTGGGACGTCCGCGAGATGCACATGACGGTGATCTCCGTGCGCGAGGAGCTCATCGCCTGGTACGAGCGGCGCGGATATCGCCGTACGGGGCAGATGACCCCCTTCCCGTACGGGGACGAGCGCTTCGGCGTGCCCCAGCGCGACGACCTGCGGTTCGAGCTGCTGGTCAAGCCGCTGAGCTGACTCTCCGTAGGCGCTGGGGAGGAGCCGGAGGAGGTCTGTGTGGCGGAAGGGTGGCTTCACGACCGGCAGACAGGAAAAACTTCGGTATCCATGGGGGTCGCACAGGATAATTTCTCTTGCTCCCCTTGTGTTGAGGAAGCGTGGATGGTTACGGTGTCTTAACGCGAGGTTCTCCTGTGAAGGAAGAGGAATGACGGAAATTCTTGTGCAGGACGTGACTGGTGGGGCCATATCCGCCGATGCCCGGGTGATCGACCACCCCGCTTGGGCCGAGCTCAAGAATGCCGTGGAAGAGATCCGCCCCTGGCAGAACGCGGACGGCTCCATCGACTTCGACGCCGAGGGCGCCCCCGCCCGCGCGCTCGTCGAGCTGACCGTGGACCGCCTGGTCGCCGCCGTCGAGCAGCTCTCCCCGCTCGTCCCGCACGACGGCGCCTACCACCGTGCCCTCGTCGCGGACCTGCGCAAGTGGGTCGAGAGCGGCTTCACCGTGCCGGACTTCCTGGACTCCCTGATGGAGTTCCACCCGGCCGCCGGCCGCGCCGACGGGCTGCAGCACCTCGTGCTCTTCCCGATGTACACGCAGAACGGCAACCTCGACCGCAACTTCGAGGCCGTCGTGCTCCGCATGGTCTGGCCGGAGTGGCTCTCCGAGCTGGAGCGCACCCGCTACGACAACCCGGGCTTCTGCGGCATCACCTTCGAGGACTTCACCGCCGGTTACGACACCAACTCGGCCGTCCTCTTCCCCGAGACCGTCGCCGTCCGCGAGGTCCCCGAGCGCTTCACCTGGGGCGGCATCTTCTGCGACCGCGAGGCCGCGCGCTTCCGCAAGGTCACCGAGGCCGCGGTCGACACCCTCGGCGTGAAGCTGCCCGAGGACATCGCCGTCATGCTCGGCGACCAGGAGCGCTGCCAGCAGGCCTTCGCGCTCTGGGACCTGGTCCACGACCGCGCCCACAGCCGCGGCGACCTGCCCTTCGACCCCTTCATGATCAAGCAGCGCCAGCCGTTCTGGATGTACGGCCTGGAGGAGCTCCGCTGCGACCTCACCGCCTTCAAGGAGGCCGTGAAGCTGGAGGCCGAGGGCAACGGCCACGGCCGTGACGTGCAGTACGCGGTGCTCTTCGACCGGATGTTCCGCTTCCCGCTCACCGGCGACCGCAACCGCAACTACGACGGCATGGGCGGCCAGCTCCTCTTCGCGTACCTCCACAAGAACGACGTGGTGCGCTGGACGGACAACATTCTCACGATCGACTGGGACCGCGCCCCCGAGGTCACCAACCGCCTCTGCTCCGAGATCGAGACCCTCTACCGCGACGGCATCGACCGCCCGAAGCTGGTCCACTGGTTCAAGGCGTACGAGTTCGTCACCACCTACATCTCCCCGCACCCGGGGTCCAAGTGGGCCAAGGGTCCGGACGCCCTGGACCTGTCCCTCCCGCCGCGCAAGCTGGTGGACGACGTGCTTCCGGACGAGTTTCCGCTCAGCATGTTCTTTGAGGCCCTGGCGAAGAAGCTGAAGGGCGTGATCGCCGACACCAAGGGGATCACCGCCGCCGACGTCCCGAGCACCGAGCGGGTCGCCGCGTGAGCGACCTCATCGAGGACACGCAGGAGGCGACGCCCATGAACGCCAACGGAAACGGTGGACCGCTCGACGGTGCCGTCATCGCGGTGGCCGGCGCGGCCGGCCCCGCGGGCCGCGCGGCCCTGATCCGTCTCGCCGAGGCGGGCGCGACCGTCGTCGGCTCCGACGCCGACCCGGCGCGCCTCGCGGAAGCCGTCGACGCCGCCCGCTACGCCCACGGCGGCGCCAAGGTCATCGGGGACACGGTCGACCTGCTCGACCTGGACGCGACCCGCGACTGGGCCGCGAAGACCGAGAAGGAGTTCGGCCGGATCGACGGCCTGGTCCACCTCGTCGGCGGCTGGCGCGGCAGCTCCTCCTTCATGGAGACCGAGCTCAAGGACTGGGACTTCCTCGAGAAGCTCCTCATCCGCACCGTCCAGCACACCTCGCTCGCCTTCCACGACGGGCTGCTGCGCGCCGGCGGACGCGGCCGGTACGCCCTGATCAGCCAGGTCGGTGCGCACAAGCCGCTCGCCAACAACGCCGCGTACAACGCGGGCAAGGCGGCCGCCGAGGCCTGGACCCTCGCCATGGCGGACTCGTTCCGCAAGCTGGGGGGCGACGACGGCCCGCAGGCGGCGGCTGCCATCCTGGTGATCAAGGCACTGGTGCACGACGCCATGCGCGCCGAACGCCCCAACGCGAAGTTCGCGGGCTTCACCGACGTCAAGGACCTGGCCGACGAGATCGCCGGCCTGTGGGACAAGCCCGCCCAGGAAGTGAATGGACAGCGTCTGTGGCTGACCCCCAAGCCGTGACAGCGGCCCTCGGCCCCGGGACCGACGCACGTCGTCGCCACGACCCGTCGGTCCGGGGCTTCGCCAGCGACAACTACGCCGGCGCCCACCCCGAGATCCTGGCGGCCCTCGCCCTCGCCAACGAAGGCCACCAGGTCGCCTACGGCGAGGACCAGTACACCGAGCACCTCCAGCGCGTCATCCACAGCCACTTCGGAGCCGGCGCCGAGGCCTTCCCGGTCTTCAACGGCACCGGAGCGAACGTGACCGCCCTCCAGGCGCTCACGGACCGCTGGGGCGCCGTCATCTGCGCCGAGTCCGCGCACATCAACGTGGACGAGGGCGGGGCGCCCGAGCGGATGGGCGGCCTCAAGCTGCTCACCGTGCCGACCCCGGACGGCAAGCTCACCCCCGAGCTCATCGACCGGCAGGCCTGGGGCTGGGAGGACGAGCACCGCGCGATGCCGCAGGTCGTCTCGATCACCCAGAACACCGAGCTGGGCACCGTCTACACGGTCGAGGAGATCCGCGCGATCGTCGAGCACGCCCACGCCAAGGGCATGAAGGTGCACCTCGACGGAGCCCGTATCGCCAACGCCGCGGCGTCGCTGAACGTGCCGATGCGCGCGTTCACCAACGCGGTGGGCGTGGACGTGATCTCGTACGGCGGGACGAAGAACGGCATGATCTTCGGCGAGGCCGTGATCGTCCTCAACCCGGACGCCGTCAGCCACATGAAGCACCTGCGCAAGCTGTCCATGCAGCTCGCCTCGAAGATGCGCTTCGTGTCGGTGCAGCTGGAGGCGCTCCTCGCCAAGGACCTGTGGCTGCGCAACGCCCGGCACGCCAACGCGATGGCCCAGCGCCTCGCGGCGGGCGTGCGCGCGGTGGACGGGGTGGAGATCCTCTACCCGGTCCAGGCCAACGCGGTCTTCGCGCGGCTTCCGCACGAGGTGACCAGGCGCCTGCAGGAACGGTTCCGCTTCTACTTCTGGGACGAGGCCGCCGGCGATGTGCGCTGGATGTGCGCCTTCGACACCACGGAGGACGACGTGGACGCCTTCCTCCAGGCGCTGAAGGAAGAGATGGCGCGACAGTAGCGCTTGATGCATGGATATACGGCCGGACGGAAAGTCATTGACTTCCGTCCGGCCGTTTCCCTACGCTCACACCGCATGGATCTCGTGCAGCAGCACCCCGATATCTCGGCCTACCTCGCGATCGGCGAGGCCGTCGACCATGACCATTCGCTGGTCGGGGAAGTGGCGGCCCAGCTCTCCGCCGAGCATCGCGACGCATACTCATACGCCGAGGCGGCCTTCGCGTACGTCCGCGACACCATCCCGCACTCCCAGGACTCGGGCGACCCCCGCGTCACCTGGCGCGCCTCCGACGTCCTGGAGCAGCGCACCGGCATCTGCTACGCCAAGTCCGTCGCGTACGCCGCGCTCCTGCGCGCCCGCTCCGTCCCGGCCGCCCTCTGCTACCAGCGGCTCGCGGAGGACGACGGCACGAACCCCGTGATCCACGGCCTCGTCGCGCTCCTGCTGCCCGGCGAGCGGAAGTGGGCCCGGCAGGACGTACGGGGCAACAGACCGGGCGTCGACGCTCGGTTCTCGCTGGGGGAGGAGCGGCTCGCCTGGACCGTACGGCCGGAGCTGGGCGAGGTGGACTACCCGCGGCTGTACGCGGAACCGCACCCGGCCGTCCTGGGCGCGCTCAAAGCGGCACCGGACCGGGCGTACCTCTGGCGGACGCTCCCCACGGAGCTGTGACGCCGCCGCCCGGCGGGCCGTGACTCGGGGCTTCGCTCAGCCCGCTTCCTTGACCTGGGCCGGCGTCGGAGCCGTACCGCCGAGGTGGGCGGGCACCCACCACGTGTCGTCGGCGTCCTTCGGGCGGACCGGGTACGCGCGCTGGGCGGCCTCCAGGAGCTCCTGGACGCGCTCGCGCAGCCGCCGCGTGATGGCGCCCGCGTACTGGTCGGTGGGGGCCTCGATGGGCTCGCCGACGCGGATCGTCACCGGGATGTGGCTCCGCTTGAAGTTCCGGGGGTGGCCCTTGGTCCAGACGCGCTGGGTGCCCCACAGCGCCATCGGGATCAGCGGGACGCCCGCCTCCTGCGCCAGCCGCGCCGCACCCGTCTTGAAGCTCTTGAGCGTGAAGGACTGGGAGATGGTGGCCTCGGGGAAGACGCCGACGATCTCACCGGCCCGCAGTGATTCGAGCGCGTGCTTGAAGGCGTGCTCGCCCGCCGAGCGGTCGACGGGGATGTGCTTCATGCCGCGCATGAGCGGCCCGGAGACCTTGTGCCTGAAGACGGAGTCCTTCGCCATGAAGCGCACGAGCCGCTTCTGCGGCAGGGCCGCGAGCCCCGTGAAGATGAAGTCCAGATAGCTGATGTGGTTGCTCACGAGCACCGCGCCGCCCGTGCGGGGGATGTTCTCGGAACCCTGCGTGTCGATCTTCAGGTCGAGCGCCTTGAACAGCGTGAGCGCGGCACCGACGACCGGTCGATAGACGAGTTCTGCCATCGGATAGGAACCTCTTCTTCGTGTGCCCGGAGCGGATTCTCCCGGCGAAGTTACGCGGCCGTAGGTTTTCGGCTTTGGGCAGATCGTGCCCCATGTGGGGCGCCGTGACCAGTCCAGACGCCTTCGTACAGAGAGATTCTCGTCACCCCCGGTGGCCGTGGCGGGAATCGAACGGTCCCGTGCGACGCTGCTGGTGGGGGAGATGAGACGTACGGGAAAGGGGAGAAGGATGTCGGAGGCCCTGGGGGCGGAGATCCTGCGGCCGGAGCGGCTCGGTGCCGAGCTGGGCGAGCGGGCCACCCTCGTGCAGTTCTCGACCGCCTTCTGCCAGCCCTGCCGTGCCACCCGCCGCACCCTCGCCGAGGTCGCCGCCATGGTGCCGGGCGTCGGGCACGTGGAGATCGACGCCGAGGAACGGCTCGATCTCGTACGGGAGCTGGGCATCGTGCGGACGCCCACCGTCCTCGTCCTCGACCGCGCCGGCCGGGTCGTCCGCCGGGCGGCCGGCCAGCCCCGCAGGGCCGACGTCATCGCGGCTCTGGGGCAGGCGGTCTGACGCGGCGCCACGGCGGGTGCTCTCGCACCGTTGGGCGCGGGCGGTCTGACGCCGTGACACTTCTCCCATATCCCGGTACGCACTTGACTGCCCCCGCCAACGATCGTCACCCTGGCGGAGTGCCCCCAGAACTCCTTCTCTACGGCCGGGCCCATGTGGACCTGGGTCGCAACGCGAGCGCGCGCTGTCAGGGTGTCTGACCACCCCAGGACTCTCCTCATGACGCCCTCGCAGAAGGACAATTCCATGACGGTCACGCCCGACCTCCGCACGGCCCCCACGATCGGCGCACCCCGGCAGGCCTCTCCCGATCTGCTCCGCTCCGTCTTCCGCCGGCACGCCGCCGGTGTCGCGGTGATCACCGCGCACGGCGAGCGCCCGGTCGGCTTCACCGCGACCTCGCTCAATTCCGTCGCCGCCGATCCCCCGATGATCTCCTTCGGGGTGGGCACCTCCTCCTCCAGCTGGCCCGTGGTGTCCGAGGCCGAGCACATCGGCGTCCACATACTCGGCGAGCACCAGGAGGAGCTGGCCGCCACCTTCGCGCGCAGCGGCGCCGACCGCTTCGGCGGGGCGACACGCTGGAGCCTGGGGCCGGAGGGGGTGCCCGTCCTGGACGGTGTCCTGGCCTGGCTGGTCTGCCGCGTGGTGGCCCGCGTGCCCGCCGGCGACCACAGGATCGTGATCGCGCAGGCAGTCGCCGGGGACCCGGACGGGGCCGGCCGGCCGCTCCTGTACCACCACGGGCGCTTCAACGCGCTGCGCGACTGAGAGTTCCCGGAACGCGCCCTCTCTCCGCGCGTTGTCAAGGTCACATTGCTGAGCGCTTGCTTACCGGTAACGAACTGGGTGTACTGGCGAGTAATATTTCGGTCGGGGCGTCCGGCGCCCCGACCGGAAACCCGCCCTTCAGGCGCCTATGCTGCGAGCAACAAGGCAGCCAAGTTATGACGATGCAGTAGGAGAGCCGGCGTGAGCTTGAGGATCGTTGTCTGTGTGAAGTACGTGCCCGACGCGACCGGAGACCGTAAGTTCGCGGACGACCTGACGGTCGACCGCGACGACGTCGACGGCCTGCTGTCGGAGCTCGACGAGTACGCGGTCGAGCAGGCCCTGCAGATCGCCGAAGAGGCGGACGACGCGGAGGTCACCGTGCTGACGGTCGGCCCCGAGGACGCCAAGGACGCGCTGCGCAAGGCGCTGTCCATGGGTGCCGACAAGGCCGTCCACGTCGAGGACGACGACCTGCACGGCAGTGACGTCATGGCCACGTCGCTCGTGCTCGCCAAGGCGATCGAGAAGACCGGCTACGACGTCGTCATCGCCGGTATGGCCTCCACCGACGGCACCATGGGTGTCCTGCCGGCGATCCTCGCCGAGCGCCTGGGCGTCCCGCAGGTCACGCTGCTCTCCGAGGTCAAGATCGAGGACGGCAAGGTGACCGGCCGCCGCGACGGCGACGCCGCCTCCGAGCAGCTCGAGGCCTCCCTCCCGGCCGTCGTCTCCGTGACGGACCAGTCGGGCGAGGCGCGCTACCCGTCCTTCAAGGGCATCATGGCCGCCAAGAAGAAGCCGGTGGAGTCCCTGGACCTCGACGACCTCGACATCGAGGCCGAGGAGGTCGGCCTGGAGGGTTCCTGGACCCTGGTCGACTCGGCCGCCGAGCGTCCGGCGCGCACCGCGGGCACGATCGTCAAGGACGAGGGCGAGGGCGGCAAGCAGCTCGCCGAGTACCTCGCGAGCCAGAAGTTCATCTAAGGCTCGCGCGAGCCGACCGTCCCGCCCCTTTTCGTTCGCAGGAGACTGAAGTCCCATGGCTGAGATTCTCGTCTACGTCGACCACGTCGACGGTGCCGTCCGCAAGCCCACCCTGGAGCTGCTGACGCTCGCCCGCCGCCTCGGCGAGCCGGTCGCCGTCGCGCTGGGCAACGGCGCCGCCGACACCGCCGCCGCGCTCGCCGAGCACGGCGCCGTGAAGGTCCTCACCGCCGACGCCCCCGAGTTCGCCGAGTACCTCGTCGTCCCGAAGGTCGACGCCCTCCAGGCCGCGTACGACGCCGTGTCCCCGGCCGCCGTCCTGGTCCCGTCCTCCGCCGAGGGCAAGGAGATCGCGGCCCGCCTCGCCGTCCGCATCGGCTCCGGTGTCATCACCGACGCCGTGGACATCGAGGCCGGCGGCGAGGGCCCGGTCGCGACCCAGGCCGCGTTCGCCGCCTCGTTCACCACCAAGTCCCGTGTCTCCAAGGGCACCCCGGTCATCACGGTCAAGCCGAACTCGGCCCCCGTCGAGGCCGCCCCGGCCGCCGGCGCCGTCGAGGCCCTCGCGGTCTCCTTCGGCCCGCTGGCCACCGGCACCAAGGTCACCGCGCGCACCCCGCGCGAGTCGACCGGCCGTCCGGAGCTGACCGAGGCCGCGATCGTGGTCTCCGGTGGCCGTGGCGTCAACGGTGCCGAGAACTTCGCGATCATCGAGGCCCTCGCCGACTCGCTCGGTGCCGCCGTCGGCGCCTCCCGCGCCGCCGTCGACGCCGGCTGGTACCCGCACTCCAACCAGGTCGGCCAGACCGGCAAGTCGGTCTCGCCGCAGCTGTACATCGCCTCCGGCATCTCGGGCGCGATCCAGCACCGCGCGGGCATGCAGACCTCGAAGACCATCGTCGCCATCAACAAGGACGCCGAGGCTCCGATCTTCGACCTCGTCGACTACGGCGTGGTGGGCGACCTCTTCGACGTCGTTCCGCAGCTGACCGCCGAGGTTCAGGCCCGCAAGGGCTGACCTGCGGTTCTGTACGGTCCGGGGGCCGCGTGGCGATTCGTCGCCGCGCGGCCCCCGGCCGTTTCGGACACCCATTGACGTGAGTCCAGGCCGACTATTAACTTCGCTATACGGATTGTTGATTCCGTGCAGCGGAAAACAGGAGGGTGTGGAATGGGTCAGCAGGAGAAGGTGTCGACGAGCCTCGCGGGCGCGGTCAGCGAGGGCATCAGCGCCTCCCTGGCGGCGGTGGACGCGGAGCTCGACCGTCGCTACCCGGGAGACCCCGGCACCCGCCAGCCCGTCCACACGGTCTACGTCCCCGGCAACGTCTTCGACGCCGACACCGTCCGCTCCTGGGGCGACCAGGCGCTCGCCGCCCTCGACGAGCACGCCCCGGACGCCGCCTCCTTCGCGGCCGTCCTGGGCCTCACCGACGACCTCGCCGAGGACGTCTACAGCCGCGTGCGCGCCAAGCTGGAGCGCGAGCCGATCGAGGACCTCCGGGTCGACTTCGAGGACGGGTACGCCGGCCAGGACGAGGACCGGGACGCGGCCCGCGCGGCGCGGCTGATCTCGGAGGCGTACGCGAACTCCACGGCCGCCCCGTACATGGGCATCCGGATGAAGTGCATGGAGTCCGCGGTACGCGACCGGGGCATCCGCACCACCGACGTCTTCCTCACCGGTCTGCTGGAGCACGGCGGCCTCCCCGACGGTCTCGTCCTCACCCTGCCGAAGGTGACCTACCCCGAGCAGGTCTCCGCCTTCGTCCGCCTGCTGGAGGCCTTCGAGAAGGCCCACGGCCTGGACGCCGGCCGCCTCGGCTTCGAGATCCAGATCGAGACCAGCCAGTCCATCCTTGCCACCGACGGCACCGCCGCCGTCGCCCGCATGATCGGCGCCGCCGAGGGCCGCGCGACCGGCCTGCACTACGGCACCTTCGACTACAGCGCCTGCCTCGGCGTCTCCGCCGCCTACCAGGCCAGCGACCACCCCGCCGCCGACCACGCCAAGGCGATCATGCAGGTCGCCGCCGCCGGCACCGGCGTCCGCGTCTCGGACGGCTCCACCAACGTCCTCCCGGTCGGCTCCAAGGAGCACGTCCACGAGGCCTGGCGCCTGCACTACGGCCTGACCCGCCGCGCCCTCTCCCGCGCCTACTACCAGGGCTGGGACATGCACCCCGGCCACATCCCCACCCGGTACGCCGCCGTCTTCGCCTTCTACCGCGAGGGCTACGAAGCCGCCGCCAAGCGGCTCTCGGCCTACGCCAACCACGCGGGCGGCGACGTCATGGACGAGCCCGCCACCGCCAAGGCGCTCTCCTCGTACCTGCTGCGCGGCATCGACTGCGGCGCCCTCGACACGGCCGAGGTCGACGCCCTCACCGGCATGACCCGCGCCGCACTCGACCGCTTCGCGGCCCCGCGCCGCGGCGACCTCACCGCTTCGGCCGAGTAGCCTCCGGGTCCTCGCAGGACTGCCCCACACCTCGTACGTCGCGCGCCTGCGCGGTACGGGGGCGGGGCGGTCGTGTTCGGGTGGGGTGGCCTGGCGGTTGGGTGCGGTGGCATGACGTGGCCCGACGTCGGCTGTGGTGGCCCGCGCAGGGGGCTGTCGTACCCAGCCGTTCGGCGTAGTCGTGTAGTCGTGCGGTCGTGCGGTCGTGCGGTCGTGCGGTCGTGCGGTCGTGCGGTCGCGCGTCAGCCGGTCGGTGCCGGGATCTCGCCCGAGCCGCGGGCGAGGAGCTTTGTGCCGAGCACCACCCGCTCCGGTGCCCCGCCCGCCCCGTCCAGGCGCCGGAAGAGCCGCTCCGCCGCCGTCCGGCCGAGCGCGGCGGCGTCCTGGGCGACGACCGTGATGCCCAGCAGATCGGCCAGCTCGATGTCGTCGAAGCCGACGAGGGCGACCGGCGACGGATGCGCGGCGAGGGTCCGCACCGCCGTGACGGTGACCCGGTTGTTCCCCGCGAACAGCGCCGTCACCGGCTCCGGCGCGGTCAGGAGCCCCCGTACGGCCGCGTTCACCCGCTCCGGGCTCGTCGACCCGAGGGAGACCCACTCCTCCCGGACCGGAAGGCCCGCTTCTGCCATCGCCGCGCGGTAGCCGCGCAGCCGCTCGGCGCCCGTGTGGATGCGGGGCCGGTCGCCGACGAAACCGATCCGGCGGTGTCCGTGGGCGATCAGATGGGACACGCCCTCGCGCGCCCCGCCGAAGCTGTCCGAGAGCACGGCGTCGGCGTCGATCCGCCCCGCCGGCCGGTCGACGAAGACCGTGGCGACACCCGCCCTGATCTCCGGCTCCAGATAGCGGTGGTCGTCACCGGCGGGGATGACGATCAGGCCGTCGACCCGGCGCGCGCAGAGCGCGAGCGCCAACTCCTGCTCCCGGTCGGGGTCCTCGGCGCTGGATCCGTTGATGAGGAGCGCGCCGTGCGCCCGCGCGACCTCCTCGACCGCGCGGCTGAGCGGTCCGTAGAAGGGGTCGGCGAGATCCTCGAGGACCAGGCCGACGGTGGCCGTCCGGCCCTTGCGCAGGACCCGCGCGCTGTCGTTGCGGCGGAAGCCGAGGGCCTCGATGGCCTCGTGGACGCGGCGCTCGGTCTCCGGGGTGACCCCCGGCTCACCGTTGACGACCCGGGAGACGGTCTTGAGGCCGACGCCCGCGCGGGCGGCCACGTCCTTCATCGTGGGCCGGTTGCCGTAGCGGTGATCGGTGCGGCGGGCGATGGCGGCCACGGTGCGGGGTTCCTCCGTCGTGTTTGTTCCGGATCTTCTTCCTCCGTCGAGCATAGAGGCTGGACAACGTTGTCAATCGCTCGGAGTCTGGGCAGACTGTACGGATTGCCCCGGGCCGCTCCCGGCCGCCGACTGGAGGATCCGTGTCCACGCTCACCGACCCCGCCCCCCGCCCCTCGCCGGGGCCCGTCGTCGCGCTCGACATCGGTGGCACCAAGATCGCCGGGGCGCTCGTCGACGGCGAGGGGCGGATCCTGGTGCGGGCCCGGAGGCCCACCCCCGCGCGGGAGGACGGCGAGACGGTGATGAAGGCCGTCGAGGCCGTCCTCGACGAGCTCGCCGCCGCCCCGCAGTGGGAGGAGGCGGGTGCCGTCGGCATCGGCAGCGCAGGCCCCGTCGACGCCTCGCGGGGGACCGTCAGCCCCGTGAACGTCCCCGGCTGGCGCGACTTCCCGCTCGTCGAGCGCGTCCGCCGGGCGACGGGCGGACGCCCGGTCACGCTGGTCGGCGACGGGGTGGCCATGACCGCCGCCGAACACTGGCTCGGCGCCGCCCGCGGCCATGCCAACGCCCTCTGCCTCGTGGTCTCCACGGGCGTCGGCGGCGGCCTCGTCCTCGGCGGCCGGCTCCACCCGGGACCCACCGGCAACGCCGGTCACCTCGGCCACATCTCCGTGGACCTGGACGGCGACTCCTGCGCCTGCGGCGGGCGCGGCTGTGTCGAACGGCTCGCCGCCGGCCCGCACATCGCCCGCCGTGCCCTGGAGAACGGCTGGCGTCCGGGGCCCGACGGCGACGCCTCCGCGGCGGCGGTGGCCGCCGCCGCCCGGGCCGGTGACCCGGTGGCCGTGGCCTCCTTCGAGCGGGCCGCGCAGGCGCTCGCGGCGGGGATCGCCGCCACGGCGACGCTCGTCGAGGTCGACATCGCGGTCGTCGGCGGCGGGGTGGCGGGCGCGGGCGACGTCCTCTTCGGGCCGCTGCGGCGCAGCCTCCGGGACTACGCGACGCTCTCCTTCGTACGGAACCTCACGGTGGTCCCGGCCGCCACGGGCACGGACGCCGGCCTCCTGGGCGCCGCCGCGGCGGCGTGGGCGTCGTCCGACCCCGGCTCCTGACCGCCGCGGTCCCTCCGGTCCCTCGGATCCCTTGGGTCCCCTGCTTCCTCCCATTCCTCCGGTTCCTCCGGTTGCTCCGGTTGCTCCGGTCCTCCGGTTCCTCCGGTCCTCCGTGATCCCGCCACCCTGCCGGGCTGCCCGCACACCCCCGTACATCTGCCGGACATGTGTTCGTGGTTTTCGTGGCAGGGTGTTGCGGGCAGTCCACTGGGGGCTACCCAAGAGGGGGAATCGTGATCGTCTGGATCAACGGTGCGTTCGGCGCGGGGAAGTCGAGTACCGCGCGCGAACTGGTCGATCTGATCCCGCACAGCACGTTGTACGACCCGGAGCTCATCGGCGGGGCCATGACCTGGCTGCTGCCGGCCAAGCGGCTCGCCGAAGTCGAGGACTACCAGGACCTGGCGATCTGGCGCCGCATGGTCGTCGACACCGCCGCCGCCCTGCTGGCCGAGGTCGGCGGGGTGCTGATCGTCCCCATGACCCTGCTCCGGCAGGAGTACCGGGACGAGATCTTCGGCGCGCTGGCCGCCCGCCGGATCGAGGTGCGCCATGTGCTGCTCGCTCCGGAGGAAACGATCCTGCGCCAGCGGATCGACGGCCGGACCGAGCACGGCGAACCCAAGGCCGACGCGCGGGTACGGGAGTGGTGCCACGGCCACATCCCGTCGTACCGCGCCGCGCTCGACTGGCTGGCCGGGGACGCGTACGCCGTCGACACCTCTGCGCTCACCGTGGCCGAGGTCGCCCGGAACGTCGCCGACGCGGTCCTGGCCGACCGGGCCGCGACCTGCGGAATCGTCCAGACGCCCGAACCGACCGGCGAGACGCTGGCGGCGGGCGTCCTGCTGTTCGACGAGGACGACCGCTTCCTGCTCGTCGACCCGACGTACAAGCCCGGCTGGGAGTTCCCCGGCGGAGTCGTCGAACCGGGCGAACCGCCGGCCCGCGCCGGAGTGCGCGAGGTCGCGGAGGAGATCGGGCTCGAACTCGACTCCGTACCGAAGCTGTTGCTGGTCGACTGGGAGCGGCCCAAGCCCCCGGGGTACGGCGGCCTCCGCCTCCTCTTCGACGGAGGCACGCTCAGCGCCGACGACACGGCGCGCCTCCGCCTCCCCGGCGCCGAGCTCCGCGAATGGCGCTTCGTCACCGAGGCGGAGGCCGCCGGCCTCCTGCCGCCCGTCCGCTACGACCGCCTCCGCTGGGCCCTGCGCGCCCGCGAACGCGGCACGGTGCTCAACCTGGAGGCGGGGGTCCCGGTGGGGAGGGACGCCCCCGAGGTGGCGACGGACACCCCCTAGGCCCTGTCGTCAAACTCCCGCCTGCCCTGCGACGCCATGCACGCACTCTCACCGCACCGGGCACAGACCCGCGTACATCCAGTACGCGGGCCCGCGCCCGGCACGCCGAGAGCACGCACCTGACGCCGCAGGGCCCGCCCTTCGGGCGGACGACGGGAGTTTGACGACAGGACCTAGGAGGGGCCGCCCCCGACGTTGGCGACCATCCTGCGCAGGACCTTGAGGGCGGCCACGTACTCATCGTCGCCGATGCCCTCGTGCACCTCGGCGCGCAGGTCGGTCACCAGCGCGCGGAGCCGCAGGCGCGCGGCCTCGCCCTCATCGGTGAGGTACAGGAGCCGGGCGTCGTCCGCCCGGAGCCAGCCGCGGTGCAGCAACTGGTCGACGACGCGCCCGATCTCGTGCGGCCCGTCCGCGAGGGGCGTCAGCTGGGCGACGACCTCCTCGCGGCCGGGCGCCGAGGGGCCGCCGTTCACACGGTTGAGCACCCAGTACTGCGGCTGTGTGACATCGATCCGGGCCATGGCGTCCCGCAGGTGCCGGGTGACGGCCGTGTGGGCGAGGCCGCTCCAATAGCCGATGGGCTGGTTCGCGAGGGCGTCGTCGCTCGCCGCCGGGTCGGCGGGCGCCTGGTCGGTGGAGGGAGAGTCGAGGGATTCCATGATCGACATCCTCTCCGCTAGCCGGCCGCGGCGGCGAACCGTGCCGCCGTGCCCTCGGTCACCGGCGCTCCGTGGCCGCAGCACAGCACCGAGGGAGCGAGCTTCGCGAGACGGCGCATCGATTCCATGGCCTGATCGCGGTCGACGTGGAAGACGCCGAACATCACGCCCTGCACCGACGCCACCGTGTCGCCCGTGAACAGCACGCCGTGGCTCGGGAGATGGACCGCGAGCGAGCCGGGCGTGTGGCCCGGGGTGTGCACCACCACCGCGCCGTCGCCGAAACCGAGCTCCTCGCCGTCCTCCACCTCCCGGTCCACCCGGGTCGGCGGCGCCGCCGGCACGGTCAGCCCGTGCTCGTACAGGGGGAGTTCCCAGTCCAGCAGGTCGGGCTCCGGGACCGGGGCCTCGCCCCGGATCACCGGGGCGTCCAGGCGGTGGGCGAGGATCTCGGCGCCGTGGCGGTCCGCCAACTCCTGGGCCCCGCCCACATGGTCCCCGTGGCAGTGGGTCAGGACGATCCGCTGCAGCCGGTCAGGGTCCAGGCCCGCGGCCCGGATCGCCTCCGTCGTGGCGTCGGCCGAGCCCGCCCATCCGGCGTCGATGAGAGTCAACTCCTCTTCGTCCCGCCAGAGATAGGCCTGACCTATGGAGTAGTCGAGGAGGTGCAGTCGAGGAGCGACCTGGGTGATTTCCATGCGGCGAACCTACGCATTCGCGCAGGTCCGCCGCATGCTTGTCCGCTCTCGGCGAGCTTCGCCGAGCGCTGAATCCGGACCGGACCGAGCCGGTTCCGTCAGACCTGCTTCGAGCGGGCGTAGTTGACGAGGAAGTGCGCCTCGGCCACCGAGAGCCGCTCCAGCTCCTCAGGAGAGACCGACTCGTTGGGCGCGTGGATCTGCGCCTCCGGCTCGCTCAGACCGATCAGCAGGATCTCCGCCTCCGGGTACAGCGAGGCCAGCGTGTTGCACAGCGGGATCGAGCCGCCCATGCCCGCCGTCTGCATCTCCTGACCGGGGTACGCGATCCTCATCGCGTCGGCCATCGACGCGTACGCCGGGCTCGACGTGTCCGCCTGGAAGGCCTGGCCCTGGCCGACCTGCTCCAGGGACACCCGGGCGTTCCACGGGGTGTGCTTCTCGATGTGCGCGAACAGCAGCTTCGTCGCCTCGGCCGCGTCCTGGCCGGGCGGCACCCGCAGGCTGATCTGGGCGCGGGCCGACGCGGGGATCGACGGCGTGGCCCCGGCGACCGGGTGGCAGTCGATGCCGACGACGGTCACGGCCGGGCGCGCCCAGATCCGGTCGGCGACGGTGCCGGCGCCCGGCAGGTCCACGCCCGAGAGGACCTTGGCGTCCTGGCGGAAGTCGTCCTCCGGGTACTGGAGGCCCTCCCAGGCCTTGTCTCCCGGCAGGCCGTCGATGACGGTCGAGCCGTCGGGACCGCGCAGCGAGTCGAGGACGCGGATCAGCGCTGCCAGCGCGTCCGGCGCGGCGCCGCCGAACTGACCGGAGTGCAGGTTGCCCTCCAGGGTGTCGATCTGCACCCGGATCATCGTCATGCCGCGCAGCGTCGCCGTCACCGTCGGCAGACCCACGCGGAAGTTGCCCGCGTCGCCGATGACGATCGTGTCGGCGGTCAGCACCTCGGGGTGCTGCTCCGCGTACCGCTCCAGACCGCCGGTGCCCTGCTCCTCCGACCCCTCCACGATCACCTTGACCGTCACCGGGACGCCGCCGTTCGCCTTGAGGGCACGCAGCGCGAGCAGGTGGAGGATGAAGCCGCCCTTGCAGTCGGCCGCGCCGCGCCCGTACCAGCGGCCGTCCCGCTCGGTCAGCTCGAACGGCGGGGTCAGCCACGCGGCCTCGTCCAGCTTCGGCTGCACGTCGTAGTGCGCGTAGAGAAGGACGGTCGGCGCGCCGGCCGGGCCGGGCAGGATGCCGTACACGGCCTGCGAACCGTCCGGCGTGTCGAGCAGTGCCACGTCCTCGAAGTCCTCGGCGCGCAGCGCGTCAGCGACCCAGTTCGCCGCCGCCTCGCACTCGCTGCGGGGCGCCACGGCCTCGTCCGCCACCGACTCGAAGGCCACGAGCTCCGCGAGCTCGGTCTTCGCCCGGGGCATCAGCGACCTGACGGTCTCGGCGATCGGATTCGCGGTCATGGGCACGCTCCTGGTGGGTGCGACGTTACGACGTAAGGGAGGGCGTTCGTCGTATGTCGTGGTACGGCGAACGCCCCGTAGATCCTACGGCGCGGGGCTCCGGCTACCGAGCCGTAGGATGCGTCGAGAGCAGACCACCGGTCGGATCAGGAGCAGAAGCACATCGTGAGCAGCGAGCACGCAGAGAACGCCGGTCCCGAGAACGCCGCCAACGCTGACGACGCCGCCGAGTTCGGCGCCGCCGGCGAAGCTGCCGCCGACGACATCGCCACCGCCACCGACAGTCCCGTCCCCGACACCGCCGTCGAGGCCGTCGCCGCCGACACCGACACCGACAGCGGTGCCGCGGACGAGCAGGCCGAGGTGTGGGACGTGGTCGTGGTCGGCGCCGGTCCGGCCGGCGCGTCCGCGGCCTACGCGGCGGCGGTCGCGGGCCGCCGGGTCCTGCTCCTGGAGAAGTCGGAGCTGCCCCGCTACAAGACCTGCGGCGGCGGCATCATCGGCCCCTCCCGGGATTCCCTCCCGCCCGGCTTCGAACTGCCCCTCCAGGACCGGGTGAACGCCGTCACGTTCTCCCTCGACGGCCGCTTCGCCCGTACCCGGCGCTCGCGCCGGATGCTCTTCGGGCTCATCAACCGGCCGGAGTTCGACGCGCAGCTCGTCGAGCACGCGCAGAAGGCGGGCGCCGAGCTGCGCACCGGAGCCACGGTGAGCCGGGTGGAGCAGCACGGCCCGTCCGTGCCGGACCGGCGGACCGTCGCCGTCGTCCTGGCCGACGGCGAGACCGTCCTCGCGCGCGCGGTCGTCGGTGCCGACGGCAGCGCCAGCCGCATAGGAGCCCACGTCGGGGTGAAGCTCGGGCAGGTCGACCTGGGCCTGGAGGCGGAGGTCCCGGTGCCGCCGTCCGTGGCCGAGGACTGGAAGGGCCGCGTCCTCATCGACTGGGGTCCGATGCCCGGCAGTTACGGCTGGGTCTTCCCCAAGGGCGACACGCTGACCGTCGGCGTCATCTCGGCGCGCGGCGAGGGTGCCGCCACCAAGCGGTACATGGAGGACTTCGTCGCCCGGCTCGGCCTCGCCGGCTTCGAGCCCACGATCTCCTCCGGGCACCTGACGCGCTGTCGCACGGACGACTCGCCGCTCTCCCGCGGCCGGGTCCTCGTCTGCGGCGACGCTGCCGGACTCCTGGAGCCGTGGACGCGCGAGGGCATCTCGTACGCGCTCCGCTCGGGACGGCTCGCGGGGGAGTGGGCGGTCCGGGTCGCCGAGGCGAACGACGCGGTCGACGCGCGGCGACAGGCCCTGAACTACGCGTTCGCCATCAAGGCCGGTCTCGGCGTGGAGATGGCGGTCGGGCGGCGGATGCTCGCGCTCTTCGAGCGGCGTCCGGGGCTGCTGCACGCCACGATCACGGGCTTCCGCCCCGCGTGGAACGCCTTCGCTGACATCACCCGCGGCTCCGCCACGCTCGGCGGCATGGTCCGCTCGAACGGCCTGGCGCGGCGCGCGCTGGAGATCCTGGACAAGCGGATGGACACCTCCTCCGGCGTCGGCCCGGCCGGCCGGGGCGTCACCGCCCGCGAGCGCGGGGCGTCCGACGAGGCGGAGGCGGAGACCGTGACGGCTGCGGAGACCGTGACCGAGATGGTGACCGAGACGGGGGCCGGGACGGGGGCCGGGACGGGGGCCGGGACGGGGGCCGGGACGGAGGCGGGGGCCGTGTCGCAGGCGGTCCCGCAGTCGGGTCCGTCGGGTCCGTCGGGTCCGGAGTCGGGTCCGACGGCTGCTCCCGGGGACAAGACGGACGGTCAGGCCGCGTCCTCCTCCGCTTCGGAGGCCGCGGAGCAGGTCTGACGTCTCGCAGTCAGCACGGCCGGCGGTGCCATGGGCGCCGCCGACGCGTACGGGCTCCGCTGCCCTGGCCGGTTCACACGGCCGGGGCGGCGGGGCCCGTCGTCGTGATGCGGAAGACGGGGTGCTTCGGTGCGATGGCGCGGAGCTCCTCGTCGGAGGAGTCGGGGCCGATGCCGCCGAAGAAGACGCCGACCTCGGCCTTCCAGCGCTTGAGGTAGGCGCGGAGCAGCGCGGGCTTGTCGTCGTCGGCCAGCTCCACGGCGGTGAAGCCCTCCGCGCGCTTGCCGAGGTGCAGCTGTCCGCCGCCGGCGGCCCGCATGTTGCGGGTCCACTGGACGTGGCCGCGCGGGGCCACCAGGTACTGGGCGCCGTCCACCGTCAGGAGGTTGACGGGGGTGCGGCGCCATTCGCCGCTCTTACGGCCGCGGACCGCGAGGACCCGGGATCCCCACACGCTGATGCCCCGGCGGGTCATCCACGCGACGGCGCGGTTGAGGACGTTGACCGTGAACCAGCCGGGCTTCATGACGTGGGCGGCGGGGGCGGCGGGCTGAGCGGACATGGGGTTCCTCCTGTGGAGCGGGTGGGAGCAAAGTGTGAGCACTGCTCTCGCTTGCCTCCAGTCTGCATGGGGCAGCGCTCTCATGCAAGAGCAGTGCTCTCGTTTCGGGGCAGTGCTCTGCGAATGGCACACTGCTCCGCATGACAACCGTTAGAGGAGCCCGCGCCCGCGCACGCGTCGAGATCACCGCCGCCATCAAGGCCGAGGCCCGCGCCCAGCTGGCCGCCGAAGGCGCCGCCAAACTGTCCTTGCGCGCCGTCGCCCGCGAGCTGGGCATGGTGTCCTCCGCGCTCTACCGGTACTTCCCCAGCCGCGACGACCTGCTGACCGCCCTCATCGTCGACGCCTACGACGCCGTCGGGGCCGCCGCCGAGAGCGCCGCCCGGGAGGCCGCCGGGGAGCGGTCGCTGGACCGCTGGACCGCCGTCTGCCGCGCCGTCCGCGCCTGGGCCGTCGCGCACCCGCACGAGTACGCCCTGATCTATGGTTCACCCGTCCCCGGCTACACCGCACCTCAGGACACCAACGCCCCCGCCGCCCGCGTCGGTCTCGTCCTCATCGGCATCGCCCGCGAGGCCCACGGAGGCGAGGGCATCGCCCTCCCCCCGCTCCCCGACGTACTGCGCCCCGAGGCCGTCCGCATCACCGCCGACATGGCCCCGGACCTCCCCCCGGAGCTCGTCGCCGCGTTGGTCGCGGCCTGGTCGCAGCTCTTCGGCATGGTCTCCTTCGAGGTCTTCGGCCAGTTCCACCGGCTCGTCGAGGACCGCGACGCCTTCTTCGCGACGGCCGCCCGCCGCCTGGGCCGGGACATCGGCCTCCTGCCCCCCGTCTGAGCGCGCCGCCTCCCGTACGCGGACCGCGCACGCCGCCCCCGTACTACGCCGGGAGTAGGGGCGACCACCCCGCCAGGGTGACGTCCGCGCGAGGCGGGCGCGGCTAGCGTGGCGGGCATGGACGAGGAGCGGACCGCCGGGCGCGGTGTCGGAGACCCGGACCGGGTGCCGTGGGGACGGTGGGCCGGGGAGTGGGGCCCCGGTGGTGGGCTGCCGTGGCGGTCCACGCTGGTCATCGCCGTGTTCGTGATGGCGGGGACCGGCTTCGCCGCGCGGAACCAGCACGACCGGGAGACCCTCGACGCTCTCGGGCGGGCCCTGCTGCTCCTCGGGGCGGCGGCGCTGCTGTTCCGTCACCGGTGGCCCGTTCCCGTGGTGTTCGGGGTGGCCGGCGTCACCCTCGCCTATCTGGCGGCCGGTTACCCGTACGGACCGGTCTTCGTCCTGGTCGCCGTCGCCTGCTTCGCCGCCGTCGTCCACGGGCACCGGACCGCCGCCTGGTGGGCCCTCGGCCTCCTGTGGGCAGGGCATCTGCTGATCTCGCACTGGCTCTACCGTTGGCTGCCCCCGTCCGGCGACGACCCCGCGCCCTGGGGCCAGGAGCTGCCCGCCGGTGCCTTCGCCGTCGCCGTGCTGGCCGCCTCCGAGCTCGTACGGGTGCGGCGCGAGCAGTGGGCACAGCAGCGGGCCGAGCGTGCCGCCGCCGAGCGGCGCCGCGCCGACGAGGAGCGGCTCCGCATCGCCCGCGAACTCCACGACGTGCTCGCCCACTCGATCTCCGTGATCAACGTCCAGGCCGGGGTCGGTCTCGCCCTCCTCGACGCCGACCCCGAGCAGGCCCGTACCGCGCTGACCACCATCAAGGCCGCGAGCAAGGAGGCGCTCGGCGAGGTGCGGCAGGTCCTCGACACCCTCCGTACCCCCGGCGACGCCCCGCGCGCCCCGGCCCCCGGCCTCGGTCGCCTCCCCGAACTCGTCGAACAGGCCGCCGCCGCGGGCCTGACCGTCACCGTCACGGCGAGCGGCCCGCCCACCACCGCCCTGCCGCCCGGCGCCGACCTCGCCGCCTTCCGGATCGTGCAGGAGGCGCTCACCAACGTGGTGCGGCACTCCGGTTCCCGCACCGCCCGGGTGGAGATCGCGCACGGCCCCGCCCGCCTCGACCTGCGCGTCGACGACGACGGCCCGGCCACCGGCACCGAGGCCGGCGGGAGCGGCAACGGTCTTGCCGGAATGCGGGAGCGGGCCGCCGCCCTCGGTGGCACGATCGAGGCGGGCGTCCGGCCGGACGGAGGCTTCCGCGTCCATGCCGTACTCCCGCTCCGTACCGAGGAGACCTCGTGATCCGTGTCCTGCTCGCCGACGACCAGTCGCTGGTCCGCGCAGGCTTCCGGGCGCTGCTCGACGCCCAGCCGGACATCGAGGTGGCGGGGGAGGCCGCGGACGGCGCCGAGGCCGTCGAGCGGGTGCGGTCGCTGCGCCCCGACGTGGTCCTCATGGACATCCGGATGCCGGCGCTCGACGGGCTCGACGCCACCCGGCGCATCACGGACGACCCGGACCTCGGCGAGGTCCGGGTCGTGATGCTGACCACCTTCGAACTCGACGAGTACGTCTTCGAGGCGATCCGCGCCGGCGCCTCCGGGTTCCTCGTGAAGGACACGGAGCCGGAGGAGCTGCTGCGGGCGGTCCGGGCCGTCGTCCACGGGGACGCGCTGCTCTCCCCTGGGGTGACGCGGCGGCTGATCGAGGAGTTCGCGGCCCGCTCCAAGCCCCCGTCGGCCGCGGCCGGGCTGGGCGCCCTGACCGATCGGGAGCGGGAGGTGATGGCGCTCGTGGGGATCGGCCTCTCGAACGAGGAGATCGCCCGCCGGCTGGTCGTCAGCCCGCTCACCGCGAAGACGCACGTGAGCCGTGCGATGGTGAAGCTGGGCGCCCGGGACCGGGCCCAACTCGTCGTCCTGGCCTACGAGTCGGGCCTCGTGCGGCCTGGCTGGCTGGGCTGATCCCGGGGAGTCGGCGACGGGCTCAGTCGCGTACGGCGACCTTGGCGACGGATTCAGCGGTGTCCGTGGTCGTGGATCCCGTGGAATCAGGGGTGTCCGTGGATCCCGTGGAATCGGGGGTGCTCGTGGATCCCGTGGAGTCGGCGGTGCGAGCGGATCGCGCGGTAGCCGCGGCTCCCGCGGTGTCCGCCGACCCCGCGGTGTTCGCCGTTCCTTCGGTGCCCGCGGGAGCCGAGCGCGCCACGACGACCGACTCCGTGGTGCCCGCCCGCTTCCTCCGGAGCCCCGGCAGGGTGATCAGGAGTCCGGCCAGGGCGATGACCGCGACCACGGCGAGGCCCGGCCGGAAGCTGTCGAGGGTGGCCTGCGGGGACGGCGACGCCTCCCCGTCCGCGGTGATGACGGCGGTGACGACGGCGAGGAAGAGCGCGCCGCCGACCTGGATCGAGGTGTTGAGCAGCCCCGAGACCATGCCCTGCTCGCGGTCGTCCACGCCGTTGGTGGCCTGGATGTTGAGCGAGGGGAAGACCAGGGCGCAGGCGGCGCCAAGGAGCAGCATCGACGGCAGGATCACGGCCGCGTACTGCGGGGTCAGCGAGATCCGCAGGAAGAGCGCGTACGCGACGACGAGCAGCGTGAATCCGACGGCGATCACCCGGGGGGTGCCGAAGCGGTCCACGACCGCGCCGATCTTCGTGGAGGAGAGCGCCACGAGCACGCCGGCCGGGAGGAAGGCCAGCGCCGTCTGGAGCGCGGACCAGCCGAGCAGCGACTGCATGTACTGGGTCACGATGAACTGGAAGGCCACGTACGAGCCGAAGAACGCCGCCGCGCCGAGCTGGGCGCGGACCTGGGACCCCGAGCGAAGGACTCCGAGCCGCACGAGCGGGGAGGCGCTGCGCCGTTCGACCAGGACGAACGTGACGAGGAGTGCGGCGGCGACGAGGAAGGACAGCAGGGTCCGGGCGGAGGTCCAGCCGACCTCGGGTGCCTGGACGACGGTGAAGACGAGCAGCAGCATCGCGGCCGTGCCGGTGACGGCGCCCGGCAGGTCGTAGCCGCCGGAGGAGTCCTCGCGGGGGCTGTGCGGGATGAGGCGCAGCGCGAAGACGAGGGCGATCAGGGCGACCGGGGCGGGCAGGAGCATGGTCCAGCGCCAGCTGAGCTCGGTGAGCAGTCCGGACAGGACCAGGCCCATGGAGAAGCCGGTGGCGGCGCAGGTGGTGTAGATCGACAGGGCCCGGTTGCGCTCGGGGCCCTCCTTGAAGGTCGTCGTGATGATCGACAGGCCCGCGGGTGCGGTGAAGGCGGCGCTGAGGCCCTTGATGAACCGGCTGGCGATCAGGAGCGGGCCGGAGTCGACGAGTCCGCCGAGGAGCGAGGCGAGCGCGAAGACGGCGAGGGCGATGAGGAAGACGCGCCGGCGGCCGAGGAGGTCGGCCGCGCGACCGCCGAGGAGCAGCAGGCCGCCGTAGCCGAGGATGTAGCCGCTGACGATCCACTGGAGCGTGGCGGTGGACAGCCCGAGGTCGGTGGCGATCGAGGGCAGGGCGACGCCGACCATCGAGACGTCGAGGGCGTCGAGGAACATCGCGGCGCAGAGCACGAGCAGGGTGCCCCAGAGCCGCGGACTCCAGCGTTCCTGCGTGGCGGCCGTGGGTGCGGCGGTGAGCGGAGAGGTCATGGGCAGCACGGTACATGCACATGCATTGAATGCGAGTGCATTTAATTCCCGTGCAACAAAGTGGGTCGTTTCTGCTAACGTGCGGGGATGGCAGCGAACCAGTCCGAACGCGCGCTCGTGGACGAGTGGCGTGACGTCCTCGCCCTGCACGCCCGTACGACCTGCGAGCTCGACCGGGCCCTCCATCCGTTCGGGCTCGGCGCCAGCGACTTCGAGGTCCTCGACGTCCTCGCCGAAGGCGCGGCCGAGGACGGCCCGGGCTCCTGGCGTGTCCAGGAGCTCGCCGGGCGGGTCCACCTCAGCCAGAGTGCGCTGTCCCGGACGGTCGCGCGCCTGGAGAAGGACGGCCTCGTCCTGCGGGGGATGTGCGCCGAGGACCGGCGCGGCGTCCAGGTGAAACTCACGGAGAAGGGGCTCGCGCGCCATGCCGAGGTCCTGCCCCTCCAGCGCGATGTCCTGACCCGGATGCTGGACCGCAGCTCCTGACACCCGCGTCCCTTCCCGACGCCCGCGCCCGCGCCCGCGCCCGCGTCCGCGTCCGTTCCTGACGCCCGCGCCCGTTTCCGCTCCCGACGCCCGCGCCCGCGCGCGTCCGCGTCCGTTCCTGACACCCGCGTCCGGACGGACCGGCAATGTCCGTTCGAGCAAGGCCCCGAACGTTCCGGCCGCCGAGATCAGGGCCACCTTCTCGCGGTTCCTGGAGACGGGCGGCGAGGACGGGACGACGGGCAAGCGCACGATGCGCCCGTTCGTCGCGGGCATCAACGGCGGCCGCCCCTCGCGTCTGGAGCAGTCGGCGGACTGAGCCGCCCGCGGGTCACCGGAGCCGGTCGGGCCGGTCGGATACCCGGTCGTCGGCCGGGCTGGACGCCTGCCCGCGGGTCACCTGAGCCGGGCGGGCCGGTCGGATGCCCGCGGGTCGTCAGGCGGGTCAAGGGGGTCAGACGACCGCCGAGTTCTCCCGCCACAGCCGGGCGAGCGCCTCCTCCCCGGTCACGGTCACGGCGTCGGCGGGGAGTCGGTTCCACAGGGCCAGGTACAGACGGTCGGCGGGCCCGGTGAACTCCGCGTCCGCCGGCCCCCACTCTCCCGCCGTGGCGGGGGTCCCCCGCTCCGCCCGGGGCGGTTCCGCGGCCGAGAGGCGTACGTTCCAGAGGTCGCCGGTATCCGTCGTCCGTACCCGCAGGACCCGCTCCTCCGGTGTGCGCACCCGGCTCTTCTCGCGGCCGTGGAGGCCGCACAGCAGCTCGTCGATCCCGTCGGCGGCCGTCGCCGGATCGACCGCGCCGGGCCCGCTCCCGAGCGCCGACTCGGCGTCCGCGCGGTGCACGATCGTCTCGTGTGCCTGCCGCCGCGCCCAGAAGGCGAGCGGCGAGGGCGCCGGGAGGAAGGTCCAGCACTCCAGGGTCTCAGGCGCCGCGCGCAGGGCGGTGACGAGGGCCGCGTGGCCCTCCTGGTAGTACGCGAGCAACTCGTCGCCGTCGAGGGCCGGTTCGCCGTCGCCCGGGTGGTAGGAGGTGCGGCCCTCGACCACGAGGGTGGTGGCCCAGCGGTGCACCGTCGTGGTGTGGCGGAGGAGGTCCCGGACCCGCCACCCCGGGCAGGTCGGGACCTCCGCGTCCGGCCCGGCCCCGCCCGCGGCCTCCGCGAGCGCCCGGCCGGCCGTCTCCAGCGCCTCGATGTGCTTCGTGATCCCCATCGTCCCGCCGCCGTAGATCGTTTCCATGGGGCGGACTCTCGCAGGCCGTATGCGTCCGGTTCCTCAACTCGCCGGATCGGAAGCGGCGTTCCGCGCCCAGTAGCCCATCGCCGCGGCGCCGGCGGCGAGGACCGCGACGGTGGTGAGCGCCACCGGCAAGGAGAACCAGTCGGCGAGGAACCCGATGGACGGCGGGCCGAGCAGCATGCCCCCGTAACCGAGCGTGGAGGCCGTCGCCACGCCGCCGGGACCGGCGATCGAGCCCGCGCGGGCGACGGCGACGGGGAAGATGTTCGCGAGGCCGAGCCCGGTCACCGCGAAGCCGAGGAGCGTGGCCCAGACGGTCGGCGCGAGCGCGCCGAGGAGCATGCCGGCGGCGGCCGTGGCGCCGCCCGCGACGAGGGTGCGGGTCTGGCCGAGGCGTTCCAGGAGGAGCGTGCCGGAGAGCCGGCCTGCGGTCATGGTCAGGGCGAAGACGGAGTATCCGGCCGCGGCCACGCCCGGGTGGGCGCCCAGGTCCTGTGCGAGGTGCAGTGCGCCCCAGTCGGCCAGCGCCCCTTCGCCGTATGCCGTGCAGAGTGCGATCACGCCGAAGACGACGACCGTGCGGCGGGCGGCCCGCGTCGGCTTCCCGGACGTCCGGGCCTTCCCGGCGCCGGAGGACGCCGAGAGGGTCTCGGGCAGCGTGGGCGCGGGGTGGCGCAGGAGTACGGGCCCGGCGGCGGCCGTCAGGGCCAGGCCGACGACCGTGAGGCCGAGGAGGTGGGTGGTGGGGGAGAGGCTTCCGGCGAGGAGTCCGCCGATACCGGCGCCGAGCATGCCGCCGAGGCTGAACGCGGCGTGGAAGCTCGGCATCACCGGGCGGCGCAGGGCGGTCACCAGGTCCACGGCCGCGCTGTTCATGGCGACGTTGATCCCGCCGTACGCCGCGCCGAAGACCAACAGGACGAGGCCAAGGGCGAGCGGGGACCGGGTGAGGGCCGGAAGGGCGACCGAGAGCGACAGGAGTACGGCGGTGGCGACCGTGACGGCGTGGGAGCCGTGGCGCCGGCAGAGCCGGCCCGTCAGCGTCATCGTGATCACGGCGCCCGCGGACACTCCGAGCAGCGCGAGACCGAGGTCGCCGGCCGAGGCGCCGGTCTGCTGCTTGACGGCGGGGATGCGGACCACCCAGCCGGCGAACAGGAAGCCGTCGAGGGCGAAGAAGAGGGTCAGGGCGGAGCGGAGGCGGGACAGGGAGTGGGTGGCGGTGTCTCCGCCGGAGCCCCCCGGTACGGCCGTCCGTACTTTGTTTAGTAGCGGCACAAACTCAGGATAGGGGTCGGTCGCCCGTGGAATCAACTGCGCCGACGGCGTACGGGCAGGGGAGCGGTGGGGTACGGGGCCGCACCACGGTCCGATCATGGGAGACTCGCCCCCATGAACGGCAAGGCGACGACGACCCGGACACGGCTGGACAGGGGGCGCAGCGCGCTCGGCCCCGCGCTGGAGCTGGTGCACACCGGAAGGGCGCCGACCCGGGCCGTCCTCACCGCCGAGCTCGGCGTCACCCGGGCCACCGCCGGTGCGGTCGCCGCCGAGCTGGAGGCCCTCGGCCTCATCCGCGTCGACTCCAACCCCGGTGCCGCCGCCGGCTCGCAGGGGCGTCCCTCCCACCGGCTCGCCGTCGACGAGAAGGGCCCCGTCGCCCTCGCCGCCCAGGTGCACGCGGACGGCTTCCGGGCCGCGCTCGTCGGCCTCGGCGGCACCATCGTCGCCACGGCCCCCGGCTGCGTCACCGTCTCCGCCGACCCGGCCCAGGTCCTCGGCGCCGTCGTCGACGCGGGCGCCGCCCTGCTTCACGAGAGCGGCCGCCGCTGCGTCGGCGCCGGCCTCGCCGCCCCCTCCGCCGTGGCCGAGCCCGAGGGCACCGCGCTCAACCCGCTCCACCTGGCCTGGCCCGCCGGTGCGCCGGTCCGGGAGATCTTCGCCGAGTGCGTACGGGCCGCCGGGATCGAGGGCCCCGCCTTCACCGGCAACGACGTCAACCTCGCCGCCCTCGCCGAGCACCGCCACGGCGCCGGGCGCGGCGCCCGCGACCTCCTCTGCGTGGCCACCGGCCACCGCGGCGTCGGCGGCGCGCTCGTCCTCGACGGACGCCTGCACACGGGCAGCGCGGGCCTCGCCCTGGAGGTCGGTCATCTGACGGTCAATCCGGAGGGGCGCCCCTGCCACTGCGGAAGCCGCGGCTGCCTCGACGTCGAGACCGACCCGCTCGCCTTCCTCACGGTCGCGGGCCGGGACCCCGGACCCGAGATCTCCCTGCTCCAGCAGGCCCGCGACCTGCTGCGGACCAGCCGGGACGACCCGGGGGTCCGGGTGGCCGTCGGGGAGCTGATCGACCGTCTCGGCCTCGGCCTCGCGGGTCTGGTGAACATCCTGAACCCGGACCGGATCATCCTCGGCGGGCTCCATCGCGAGCTCCTCGACGCCGACCCCGAGCGTCTCCGCGCGGTCGTCGCCGACCGCAGCCTGTGGGGCCGCAGCGGAGGCGTGCCGATCCTGCCGTGCACCCTCGACCACAACAGCCTGGTGGGCGCCGCCGAACTGGCCTGGCAGCCGGTGCTCGACGACCCGCTGGCCGCCCTCGGCCGGGAGTCCGTCTGAGCGTGGCCCGCAAGGCGTGCGGGGTGGCCCGGACGGCGTGTGGGGTCCGGAAAGGCGTGCGGGGTGGCCCGGACGGCGTGTGGGGTCCGGAAGGTTCGCGAGCCCCGGCACGGGGTGCAGGGCCCGGCAGGCGTGGTGTGCGGGGCCCGGCATGACTCAGGGCCCGGAAGGCGTCTCCTGTGCGTGCCGCTACGCCGGCCCCGGGGGCAGGTGGACGGTCATGATCAGGTGGCAGGTCCCGGAGCCCGAGCCGCGATAGGTGTGCGGGGCGTCCGCGTCGAAGGTGGCGGTCTGCCCGGCCTCGACGGGATGCTCGGCGCCGTCGACGACGAGCACCATCCGCCCGGCGGTGACGCTGACGGTTTCCACGACGCCCCCCTGGTGGGGGTGGCTGGGGTACTCCTCGCCGGGTTCGAGCCTCCAGCGCCAGACCTCCACCGGGGCCGGTCCGGAGGTGGTCAGCATGAGTCGCGCCTCGCCGCCCTGCTCCCCGGTCCACAGGGGCGTGACGGAATCGGCGGTCACGACCCGGACGCGGCCTTCGGGGGGACCCTCCATCAGCGCGGACACCGAGACGCCGAGGGTGTCGGCGAGGCGGACCAGGGTGGCGAAGTTCGGGTTGCCCTGGGCCTTTTCCAGGCCGACCAGGGCGCCCTTGCTGACCTTGGCGCGACGGCCGAGTTCGTCCAGGGAGAGTCCGGCGCGGGTGCGTGCCGCGCGGACGTTGTGCGCGAGCGTCCGCAGCGCCGCCTCGGTCTCGGCCATCGCTTCGTCCCTTCGTCGATTCCGTCGACTTCACCGCCAGGTCGGTGCAATGCACCACGCGGTCGTTCGGTTGACGACTTGCGGTCGGTGCGTTGTACCGTGTGGTCGTTCCGCTCATAGTAAGGGTTACCCGTGATCGCTCTGCTGCTGGCCCTGGGCAGCTCCCTGGCCTACGGCTGCGCCGACTTCCTCGAGGGCCTCGGCGCCCGTAAGGCCCACGTCCTGCGCACCGTCATGATCGCCGCCCCGGCGTCGCTCACCGTCGAGCTGCTGCTGTGGCCCTTCCTCGGCGCCTCCTTCGCCCCCGCGACCCTCGCCTGGGGCGCGGCGTCGGGCGTCGCCTCCGCCGCCGCGTTCGCCCTGCTCTACCGCACGCTCGCGATCGGCCCGATGAACGTCCTCTCCCCGGTCACCGCCCTGGTCTCGGCGATGCTGCCGGTCGGCGTGGGCCTCCTCCAGGGCGAGCACCTGGGGCTCACCGGGCTGATCGGCCTGCCGCTGGCGTTGGCGGCCGTGGTCCTGGTCAGCGCCGGCCACGGAGCGAAGACCGCCCGCCCCTCGCGCACCGCGCTGCTGCTGGCCCTCGGAGCCGGGGCCGCCATCGCCCTGCAGCTGGTCTTCCTGCACCAGGCGCCGGCGGACAGCGGCGTCGGCCCGCTGATCATCGGCCGCGCCGTCTCCTCCGCGGTCACCCTCGCCACGGCCGGGCTGATGTACCGGCGGCTGGGCCCGGAGAAGCCCGCCTACGCGATGGCCTCGGCGGCCGGCGTGCTGGACTCCCTGGCCAATCTGCTGTTCCTGCTCGCCGCCCGCGACGGCGACCTCGCCGTCGTCGCCGTGATCACCGCCCTGTACCCGGCCGGCACCGTCCTGCTCGCCCGCGGCGTCCTCGCCGAGCGCGTCCACCGCGGTCAGCTGATCGGCCTGGGCACCGCCGCCGTCGCCGTCAGCCTCCTCGCCCTCACCTGACCTCGCCGACTGCCGACCGCCCGACCGCTGACCGCCCGACTGCCGACCCCCGACTACTGACCTCATTGACCTGACTGACCTCGCGGCCCCTCGGCCGCCTTCACCGAACGGACCCCCGATGACCACCTTCCGCATCGGCCCCGCCGTCGCCGAGGCCTTCCCCGACACCCTCGTCGTCATCGTCACCGCCACCGGCCTGCGGGGCCACGAGCCCTGGCCCGCCACCACAGCCGCTCTCCAGGACCTGGAGCAGCAGCTCGCCGACGGCGTCTGGCGGCCCGCCGACGAGAGCGACCCGCGCATCGAGGCATGGCACACCGCCTACCGCGCCTTCGGTACCAACCCCCGCCGGATCCGGCCCAGCGTCGACGCCCTGGGCCGCCGCATGGCCAAGACGGGCGCCCTGCCGCGCATCAACCCGGCCGTCGACTCGTACAACACGGTCTCCGTGCGCCACGGCCTGCCCGCCGGCGCCTTCGACCTCGACCACGTCACCGGCGACGTCGAGATCCGCCACGCCGACGGCACCGAGACCTTCACGCCCCTCGGCGCGGCCGACACCGTCGAGCACCCCAAGCCCGGCGAGGTCGTCTACACCGACACCACCGGCGTGCTCACCCGGCACTGGAACCACCGCGACGCCCACCGCACCCGCGTCACGGAGAAGTCCACCCACGTCGCCTTCCTCCTGGAGACCGTCGCCGCCACCCGCGACGGGCACCTGCTCAGGACCGCGGCGGACGAACTGCGCACCCTCCTCGGGCCGCACTGCGAGCACAGCACCGCGCACTACCTCGGACCGGCGCGCCCCGAAACCGCCGTCTGACCGTCGTCCCCGCCCCGCGGGGCGAAAACCCGTGGGCGGTGTGGGCCGTACGACGTAGCGTTCCGCCTCATGGACATCTCCGAATCCGGTCTTCCCCCGCGCCTCGGCAGCCTCACCTTCCACGGGCCCCTCTCCGAGGCCCGCGCCACCCGCATGATCGGGAGACTCGCCGCCGAGGCTCCCGCGGACGTCCTCGACATCGGCTGCGGCTGGGGCGAGCTGCTCCTCCGCGCCCTGGCCGACGCCCCGGGTGCCAAGGGCATCGGGATCGACATCAACGCCGAGGACCTGGCCCGCGGCCGCGCGCTCGCCGAGGAGCGCGGTCTCGCCGAGCGCGTGCTCTTCGTCGAGGAGTCGGCGCTCGGCACCGACCGGGGCCCCGTCGACGCCGTCCTCTGTCTCGGGTCGAGCCAGGCGCTCTGCGACCCCGAGCAGCCCTACGACCCCGCCGCGGTCCTCCGCGAACTGCGCCGACTCGTCCGGCCGGGAGGCCGGGTCGTGCTCGGCGAGGGCTTCTGGGAGCGCACTCCGACGGACGAGGAGCTGGCCGCCATGTGGCCCGGCGCGCATCTCGGCGACCACGTCTCCCTCGGCGCCCTCGTGGACCTCGCGATCGAGGCGGGCTTCCGGCCCGTGTGGATCGAGACGGCGAGCGCCGACGAGTGGGAGGACTTCGAGTCCGGCTACCGGTACGACACCGAGGTCTGGCTCGCCGCCCACCCCGACCACCCGCTCGCCGCCGAGACCCGCGAGCGCGTCGACCGGCAGCGGTCGACCTGGCTGAACGGCTACCGCCGGGTCCTCGGCATCGCGTACCTCACCCTCGTCGCGGTGGCCTGAGGCGTCACCGTGGCCTGAGACGTCGCCGTGGCCCGAGGCCGCGTCACCACCGGCGTCCTCCGACCCCCAGCGCTCCGCGACCCGGGGCCGAGAGGTGCAGGACCCGGAAGCGCTCGCCCTCGTCTGCCGGCGCTTCCGCGTCGGCCCACAAGGTGAAGGCGAGCAGCTCCCAGTGGCGCGGATCCACGGCCAGGGCCGAGGCGACCACACCCTCCCGACGCGCTTCGCGCGCGTGCCGGTCCACCGCCTCCGCCACGGCCTCGCCCGGCGGCACCCCCTCGCCGAGCGTGGTCCTGCGGCGCGTCGCGGCGGCCGGAGCCGACGCGGACGCCGGCCCCTCCTCGTACGACAGGCCCGTCCAGTGCTGCACCACCGGCCGGCCGAAGTCGTCCACGATGCCCTGGAACCCCGGCCCCCAGAGGAAGCTGTTCATGCCCTCGGGGGTGGCCCAGAGGTAGAACGGCGCGTACTGGTTGACCGGCGAACCGGCCTCCCGCTCCCGGACCAGATAGGCCTTCAGCCCGAGCCCGGGGAAAGCGTCGAGGAGATGGCCCCGCGTCGCGACCCGCTCGTGGATGATCCCCATGTCGTAGTCGGCGGGCAGGGTGATCTCGTACTGCATCGCGTGCATGGAACGACCTTTCGGACTTTTCGGGGGCAGGGGGATCAGCCGGCGGTGAGCAGCGACAGCAGACCGCGTACGGCGCTGTCGAACGGCGCCCGTGAGCCCGTGGCGCGGGCCAGGACGTAACCTCCCTGCACGGTCGCCAGGACGGCCGCCGCGATCTCCTCGGGATCGAGAGAACCCCTCAACTCACCGCTGTCCAGGCCCTCCTGGACCACCCCGGCGAGCCTGCCGCGCAGCCGGCCGAGCACCTCCTCGACGGGGGCGCGCAGTTCCGGGTCCGCGATCACCTCCGGGTCCATGGTCAGCCGCCCCACCGGGCAGCCGCGCAGGACCTCGCGCTCGCGCAGCAGGTACGCCTCGATCCGGGCGTACGCCGAGCCCTCGCCGCCCAGCACTGCCTCGGCTGCCGCACCCATCTCCTCGGCCGTACGCCGGATCGCCGCGAGCGCCAGTTCCTGCTTCCCGGCGAAGTGGTGGTACATGCTGCCCTGACCCGCGCCCGCCGCCTGCTGGACGGCCTTGGGGCTGGTGCCCACGTAGCCGCGCTCCCACAGCAGCTCGCGGGTGGCCTCGACGAGCCGCTCGGGCGTGGTCTTCGGGGTGCTCATGACCGCACTGTACATACCAGTAGGTACAGAACGGTAGGCCCCGTCGACCGCCCGCCGTACTCCCCCCGGCGTACGCGCGAAGCCGCTGCCCGTACGACGACCCGGACCCCCTCCCGGGGCGAGTCTCGAACCACGGACACACCACCACCGCGCACCGAGGAGCTGAACCCTGATGAACACACTCGCCCACGCGGGCCCCGGCCCCTGGATCCTGCTCTTCCCCCTGGTCTGGGCCGTCGTCGTCGCCGGGCTCTTCACCCTCGCCCGCCGCGCCGGATGGCGCCCGGGACGAGGCGGACGCCCGTACCGGGACGGCCGCCCCGACGAGCACTCGCCGATCGCCCTGCTCGGCCACCGGTTCGCCGCCGGGGAGATCGACGAGGACGAGTACTGGCGCCGGCTCACCGTCCTGGAGGAACAGTTCGGCCGCGCCGCGACCGGCAAGGAGCGCCGGGCATGACCACCGTCGGCCACGCCCCCGTCACCCACGCCCCCGTCACCCACGCCCCCGCCACCCACTCCCCAGCCGGGCAGGCCGACGCCGCCCGGGTGCTGGAAGCCGTCAAGGTCTACGGACGCGGCGGCACCGAAGTCAGGGCCCTCGACGGGGTGAGCGTCGGCTTCCCGGCCGGCCGCTTTACCGCCGTCATGGGCCCCTCGGGCTCGGGCAAGTCCACGCTCCTGCACCGCGCCGCCGGGGCCGCGCGCTGACCGTCACCGACCCGGCCGCGCTCGCCCGCACGCTCGACCTGGGAGAGCTACGGGGCTCCCTCGGCGGACTCGGTACGGACGGGCTCGCCGTCGCCGCCGAGGAGGCCGCCGCCTCCGGTCCGGCTCCCGGACGGACGGCCGAACTGACCTTCACGGACGGCACCCGGGGGACCTTCACCGTCCGGGCGGTCTACGAGCGCGCGGACCTCGCCGGCGACTACCTCGTCACCCGGGAGGCCTGGGCCCCGCACCGCACCCAGGACGCCGACCGTCTGGTCGCCGTCGCCTTCGCCGACGGCGTGTCCGCGGGGGACGGGAAGGCGGCCGTGACCGCGGTCGCGGACCGGTTCGGCGGGCCGGAGGTGCAGACCCGCGACGAGTACGCGGAGGCCTCGGCGGGCGGCATCGACATGATGCTCACCCTCGTCTACGCGCTCCTCGCGCTCGCGGTCCTGATCGCGCTGCTCGGCATCGCGAACACCCTGACCCTCGCCGTCCACGAACGGACCCGCGAACTGGGCCTGTTGAGGGCCGTCGGACAGACTCGCGCCCAACTGCGGGCCATGGTCCGCTGGGAGTCCGTCCTGGTCGCCGCCTTCGGCACGCTCGGCGGGCTCGCCCTCGGCGGCTTCCTCGGCTGGGTGCTCGTGCGCGCCTCGGAGGGATCGGGCGACAGCGCGCTCGCCTTCGCCGTACCGGCGCTGCCGTTGGCCGCCGTGACGCTGGTCGGCCTGGTGGCGGGCGTCGCGGCGGCCTGGCGTCCGGCGCGCCGCGCGGCCCGTCTGGAGATCCTCCGGGCCGTCGCCCAGGAGTGAACCCCGACGGGATTCAGCCCGCGTGGCCGGCGAGGACCGGGAACGGCTCGTACTCCGTGTACGCGCGCTCGGTCGGGGGGAGGTGCACGATGCGTACGCGCTCCTCGACCGGTGGGGCGGACGGTGGCGCCGAGAGGGTGAACCACACGACCTTGCCGTCGTCGCCGCACGGCCGGACGCCCCAACTGTCGCTGACCGCGCCGACGATGGCGAGGCCACGGCCGGAGGTCGCGAGCACTTCGACGTCGTCGGACCCGTCTTCGTGACCGTCGTCGACCTCGTCCAGGGGGGTGGCCCGCGGTATTCGCGGATCGTGGTCCCTGACCGACACGGTCAGCCGGTCGAGCAGCAGCTCGATCTCGACCGTGCACCGCTTGTCCGGCTGTGCGTGCCGGTGGACATTGGTCAGCAGCTCGGTGACCCCGAGCACGGCATGGTCGATCAAGGCGTCGAGATGCCACTGGCGCAGTTGCGCGGAGACAATCTTGCGGACCTGACCGATCCGCGACGGCAGGGCATGGAGCTCCACCGCGTAATACCTGCTCGGCTCGCTGATCACGGCTGCGACTCCCCGAAGTAGTCCGGAAGAAGACGAAGATTCGGATCTCACATGCGGTACTGCGGCACTGCGGTACAGAGGTATACCGGTACACCGTGGCGGTGGTCGTAGCGTGACGTCACCACCAGTGAACCCTCGGTGAGGTGGTACCAGCCTGGACCAGCGGTGACCGCCCCGCAACTCGCGGCGAGCCGTGGCAGGTCAGCGCCCGGCGGCCCGCTTCAGCGCCGCGAGGAAGCGCCCCGACTCCGCGGCCTCGCCCCCTTGGCGGCCGGCGCCGTCACCGTGGTGCAGGGTCAGCCGGTACCGGGTCCCGTTCACCGTCGCGACCGTCTCGTCGGCCTTGGCGAACCACGGCCGCCCGGCCCGTACGGCGGTCACCGGCGCGCTGTCGATCTCGCTGCCGTAGCTCGTGAGGAGCGCGAGCCGGCCGTCCTCGATCCGCACCTCTCCCGCACGCGTCAGGGAGCGGGGCCAGCGTGCGATCCGTACACCCCTCGCGCTGAACTCGGGTTCCGCCATGCCGTCCGCCCCTTTCACCCGGTTGCCGCTACCAGTGTGCCGGGTGGCCCGCAACCGCACCAGTAGCCTCCCCACAAGGGATGCCTATGGAACGTCAAAGGGAACGTTTGCCCAGGTGGGAGGGGTATTGTCGGCAGCGCGAAGCAGTGGCAGTGAACGAGGAGTGGGACGGATGAGCACCACCGAGAAGAGCGTGACCGCCGCGCCGGCGACCGTGGACGTCGACCGCAGCGATGCGGCCTACCGGGCCTGGCTGAAGGAAGCCGTCCGCAAGGTCCACGCCGACGCCAACCGCTCCGCCGACACCCATCTGCTGCGCTTCCCGCTCCCCGAGAAGTGGGGCATCGACCTCTACCTCAAGGACGAGTCGACCCACCCCACCGGCAGCCTCAAGCACCGGCTCGCCCGCTCCCTCTTCCTCTACGGGCTCTGCAACGGCTGGATCCGGCCGGGCAAGCCCGTCATCGAGGCCTCCAGCGGGTCGACCGCCGTCTCCGAGGCGTACTTCGCGAAGCTCATCGGCGTCCCCTTCATCGCCGTCATGCCCCGCACGACCAGCCCCGAGAAGTGCCGGCTCATCGAGTTCCACGGCGGCGAGTGTCACTTCGTCGACGACTCGCGGACGATGTACGAGGAGTCCGCGGCCCTCGCCGCGCGCACCGGCGGCCACTACATGGACCAGTTCACCTACGCGGAGCGGGCCACGGACTGGCGCGGCAACAACAACATCGCCGAATCGATCTACCAGCAGCTGAAGTTGGAGCGCTATCCGGAGCCCGCCTGGATCGTGGCGACCGCGGGCACCGGCGGCACCTCGGCGACCATCGCCCGCTACGTCCACTACATGCAGCACGACACCCGGATCTGCGTCGCCGACCCGGAGAACTCCTGCTTCTTCGACGGGTGGACCCACAACGACCCCGACGCCACCGCCGACTGCGGCTCGCGCATCGAGGGCATCGGCCGCCCCCGCATGGAGCCGAGCTTCGTGCCCGGTGCGATCGACCGCATGATGAAGGTCCCCGACGCCGCGAGCGTCGCCGCCGTCCGCGCCCTGGAGACGGCCATCGGGCGCAAGGCGGGCGGCTCCACCGGCACCGGCCTGTGGAGCGCCTTCAAGATCGTTGCCGAGATGGTCCGGCAGGAGCGCACCGGCAGCGTCGTCACCCTGATCTGCGATCCTGGCGACCGCTACCTCGACAAGTACTACTCCGACGACTGGCTGGCCGCCCAGGGCCTGGACATCGCCCCGTACAGCGCCGCTATCGAGCGGTTCCTGGCGACGGGGGTCTGGCCGGAGTGAGCCGCCGGTCCAGGCGGCGCGCCGCGTCCCGGAAGGACAGCCCGAGGCCGGGGCGGGCGAGCCGGAGCGCGACCCGGACCGGCGTCGGACCGTCGACGGCCATCGTCCACCGCAGGCGGGTGCCCCGGCCGGCGGGGAAGAGGGTCCACTCCTCCGCCAGGGCCGTGACGCCGGGGGCGTTCGTGAGGTCCACCCGGTAGCCGTACCGGGTGTCCGGCTCGGTGGCGAGGATCGTCTCCTCGAAGACGATCCCGCCCCGCAGTCGTATGGTCCGCCCCGCCCCGTCGGCCGTGGGGACGGCGGAGGCGACGGCGGTGAACCACGAGGGCATGCTGCCCACTTCGACGGCCAGCGACCGGTAGACCGCCGGCGGTGGTGCGGCCAGGGTCGCCGTGTGGACGAGACGGACGGGCGCGGTTGCGGTGAAGTCGAGCTCCACCGGCCTCAGTCGGCGTGCCATGGACCGTACCTCCCCAGGGCGGATGTGGAAGTGAACCCTAGCTGACGGCATGTCAATGGCACAGGGTGGCATCGTCCTCCGCGCATGATGGCCTGCGCAGGCATCTCGCCCGGACCGGAAGGGGAACCACCTTGTCCGCCACAGCACCGAGCCCGTCCCGCCGCACCGCACTCGCACTCGGTGCCGGTGCCGGTGCAGGCGCCGCGCTCGCCTCCGTCCACTTGTTCGGGGGAACCGCCCGCGCCTCGACGGCCCGAGGCGGCGGCCGTGACCGTCTCACCACCCGGTTGCGGGAACTGGAAGGTGAGCACTCCGCCCGGCTGGGCGTGTTCGCGCACGACGTCCGCACCGGCCGGACGGTGGCGTACCGCGCCGACGAACGCTTCCCGATGTGCTCGGTGTTCAAGACCCTCGCCGCCGCAGCCGTCCTGCGCGACCTCGACCACGACGGCACGTTCCTGGCGAAGCGCGTCCGCTACACGCAGGAGCTGGTCAGGCGGTCGGGCTACTCGCCGAGGACCGGGCTGCCGGAGAACGTCGCCGACGGGATGACCGTCGCCGAGCTCTGCGACGCGACCATGCGCTACAGCGACAACGCCGCCGCGAACCTGCTGCTGTGTGAACTGGGCGGGCCGACGGCGGTCACCCGGTTCGCCCGGTCGATCGGGGACGGCGTCACCCGACTGGACCGCTGGGAGCCCGAGTTGAACTCCGCCGAGCCCTGGCGCGCCACCGACGTCACCAGCCCGCGCGCCATCGGCCGGACCTACGGCCGTCTCGTCCTCGGCGACGCGCTGGCGCCCCGGGATCGCGAGCGGCTGACCGCCTGGATGCTCGCCAACACGACCAGCGGCGAACGGTTCCGCAAGGGACTGCCCGCCGACTGGATCCTCGCCGACAAGACCGGCGGCGGGCGGTACGGCGGCAACAACGACGTGGGCATCGCCTGGCCGCCGACCGGCGGCCCGGTCCTGCTGGCCGTCACGACGGCCAAGCCGGAGGAGGACGCGGCGGCCGACGACCGGCTCGTGTCCAGGGCGGCGGCCCTGCTGGCGGCGGAACTCCGCCCTTAGGGGTTGTCTCCCTGGGGGGCGATGTCCCTAGCCGCCGAGCAGCCCGTCCAGCGCCCGGCCGAACAGGAACCGCCCCGCGCGCGCCAGGACCGGGTCGAAGACGCGCGGGAGGCCGCGTACGGAGAGCTCCTCCGTCCACTCCACCCGGCAGCCGCCGCCCGGGGCCGCCGTCACCGCGACCGCCGCCCAACCCCGCACGACCCGGCCGGACTTGTCCAGCCGGCACACGCCCGTCCGACCGGCCTCCGGCGGCTCCCAGCGCACGACCTCCATCGGGTCGTCGAAGGCGAGCAGGCCGAGCCCGGTCCGCGCGGTGAAACGCGTCCCGGCCCCGTTCGGGCCCGGCGTCAGGACCGTCGTCCGGGTCAGCGGCACCTGGCGGCCGTGCGCCGGCCAGTCCGTGAGCCGCCGCCACACCTCGTCCGGCGGCAGCGGTACGGTCCGCTCGACCCGGAAGAGCGTCACGCCGGTTCCTCACCCGCCACCACGAGCCCGGGCAGGTGCTCGGTGACCTCGCCCCGTACGCCCTCGCCCATACCGCGGTCCGTCACCCAGGTGTCCACCTCGCCCAGGTCGGCGAAGGAACTCAGGCCCACCGTCCCCCACTTGGTGTGGTCCGCGACCACCACCACCCGGCGTGCCGACCGCATCAGGCACCGGTTGGTCTCCGCCTCCGCGAGGTTCGGCGTCGACAGGCCGGCCTCGACCGAGATGCCGTGCACCCCGAGGAAGAGCAGGTCGAAGTGGAGCGAGCGGATCGCCCGGTCCGCCACCGCCCCGACCAGCGCGTCGGACGGCGTGCGCACCCCGCCCGTCAGGACGACGGTCGGCGCCCCGCGCCTCGCCTCGCCCCCGCCACCCGCCGGCTGCGCCTCGTGGAACACGTCCGCGACCCGCACCGAGTTCGTCACCACCGTCAGATCCGGCACGTCGAGGAGCCGGCGGGCCAGCGCGTACGTCGTCGTACCACCGGACAGGGCGATCGCCGTGCCCGGGGCGACCAGTGCCGCCGCGGCCCGCGCGATCTCGTCCTTGGCGCTCGGTTCGAGCACCGACTTGGCCTCGAAGCCAGGCTCGTGGGTGCTCGCCTCGACCACCGGCACGGCCCCGCCGTGCACCTTCGCCAGCATGCCCTGCCGGGCGAGTGCGTCGAGGTCGCGGCGGATCGTCATGTCCGAGACGTTGAGCCGACGGGTCAGTTCGTTGACCCGTACACCGCCGCGCCGCCGGACCTCGTCGAGGATCAGGGCGCGCCGCTGCTCCGCGAGGAGGTTCTGGTTGTCAGTCACCGCCGGGGCCGGTCCTTCCGCAGGGGACGAGGGGATCAGTGTCGGATTCGGTGAGAGTCCGTGCGCGGGCGCGCGGCCGTCAGCGATCCTGTTTCCGACGTCGCATCCTCCCACTCAGAGAGGAACTCCCCTAAGTGTCCCCTGCCACACCCGCCCCGGAGACCGGGGGCGCGGCGCTCGAACTCCTCGTCCACGGAGTCGGCGGAGCCACCCCGCAGTCCATGCTCGACGACCCCAGGACCGTGCGCGTCACCGGCGACGCCACCGCCGCCGTGTACCGGCGGACCGAGGACACGGACGCCGAGGACCACCCCGAGCGGTACGCCGCGGGGCCGGTACCGGAGGCGTACTGCTGGTCCAACCTCACCTCCGGCGACGGCACCCGCGCCTTATGGCTGCTGCTCCTGCCGTTCATGGTCGCCAACCTTGCCCACTGGATGAGGCCGCCCGCCCAGGGCCGGCCGGGACTCGTCAGGCTGTACGGGGTCCTCGTCCGGCTCGTGGCCCTCACCCTCACCGTGCTCCTCACCGCCGCGGCCTGCGAGGTCGCGCTCGATCTGACGGCCTGGCAGTGCGCGGGCACCGCGGCCTGCTCGGGGGAGTACTCCTGGCTCGGCTTCCTCGCCGCCGACCGCGGCGGCTGGTGGTCCGTGCCGGGGCGCCGGCTCGCCCTCGCGGCGCTGGTGCCGACGGCGCTGGTCGTGCTGCTCTGGTACCTCTCCAACCGGACCTGGAGCGCCTACGAGGCCCAGCGTCCGCCCACCGGCTACGACGCCCCCGCGCCCGAGACCGCCCCGGTCGCGTCCGCCCCGGCCGGGAGCGCCCCGATCCGGACCGCCCACACCCGGCCCGCGCCCACCCCGGGAGGACTCGTCCCCACCCCGGAAGGGCCCGTCCCTACCCCGGAAGGACTCATCCCCACCCAGGGAGGGCCCGATTCCACCCTCGACGGGGCCGGGCCCGTCCCGGCCGGGCCAGGGCCCACCGCCACCGCACCCGAGCCCACCCCCGTCGAGCTCCGCCCAGCGCTCGGGCGCCCCGGGTTCTGGTACGGGCGGCGCCTGGTCGCCCGGCTCCGGGGCGCGCACACCGCCGCCGGGTTCCTCACCGTCGCCGCGGCCCTCACCACCGCCACCGCCCGCCACGACACGGGAGCGCGCGCGGCCCTGGGCCTCGCCCTCCAGGCCGCTCTCGTCGCCCTGGGTGTCGTCGTCCTCTGGGTCGTCTGCCGCCGGGGCCGCAGCGAGCGCCGCGTCGACCTGCGCGTCGAGCGCGCCCTCGTGTCCGGCCTACCCGCCACCGCCCTCGGCGTGCTGGCACTCACCGCCCTGCACGCCGGCTGGTCCCGCCCCGGCTGGATCTCCTCCGGCACCCTCCCCGGGGACGCCGCCTTCGGCGCCCTCACCCTCGCCCAGGGCATTCTCGTCGTCGCCCTCGGGGTGGTCGCCCTGCTCCTCCAGCGGCCCCGGAAGGACCCGCGCACCGCGCTGCGCGGGCTCGGCGGCCCCGCCGTCGCCATGCTCGCCTGCGCCCTCGCCGGGGTCATGTCCGGCGGCGTCGCCCAGCGCGTCGCCGACTGGCTCGACGGCACGAGCGGGGCGGGCGTGGGGCCCCGGATCGGCCCGCCCGTCCTCCTCAGCTGGCAGGCGTCCGTGATCCCCGTCCTGCTCCTACTGCTGCTCGCGCCCGCCGCCCTCCTCGCCGTACGGACCGTGCTCGACGCCCGGCGGCTGCGGCCCGCCGTCGAGGCCGACTACGGTGCCGAGGGCGAACCGGACCCGGTCCGCACCGGCCAGATCGCGACCGGCCGGGCCCGCGCGGGGCTCACCGACTCCGCGCCCGTCCTCGTCGGCGTCGTCTCCGGAGCGACCCTGCTCCTCGGGGCCGCGTCCGTCGCCGGAGCCTGGGCCAGCGGAAACGTCCCCGGCCGGGCCTTCGACGGCGCCCACCCGGCGATCGCCTCCGCCGCGTCCGCCGCCCAGGCCCTCGGTTCCTGGATGATCGGCTTCGGCTTCCTGCTGTTCGTCACCTGGGGCCGCCGCGCCTACAAGGACGCCTCGGCCCGTCGCACCATCGGCATCCTCTGGGACGTCGGCACCTTCTGGCCGCGTGCCGCTCACCCCTTCGCCCCGCCCTGCTACGCCGAACGGGCCGTCCCCGACCTCACCTGGCGCATGAGCTCCTGGACCCGCCGCACCGGCGGCCGGCTCGTCATCTCCGGCCACTCCCAGGGCAGCGTCCTCGCCGCGGCCGCCGTCTGGCAGCTCCCGCCCGCCACCCGCGGCCGGGTCGCGCTCCTCACCTACGGCTCACCCCTGGAGCGGCTCTACGGACGCTGGTTCCCCGCCTACTTCGGCCCGGAGGCGCTCCGCGGCCTCCACCGCACGATCCACTGCTGGAGCAACCTCCACCGCGCCACCGACCCGATCGGCGGCCCCGTCTGCGTCCCCGCCGAGGCGGACCGGCCGGCCGTCGACGCGGACGTGCTCCTCGACCCCGTCGCGTACGGCCGCACGCGCGAACACCCGCTGCCGGAACCGATCCTGGGTCACTCCGACTACCAGGCCGACCCCGAGTTCGCCCGGCGGCGCTCCGCTCTCCTCGACCGGCTGCCGCGCTCCGTGCAGCACCGGAGCGACCCGAACGACCCGGAACTTCAGGGGAGTTCGGGGAGGTCCTCCGGATAGAGCAGGGTCAGGTCGTCCGTGCTCGGCTCGGCGAGCGCGGCGACCCGGCCCGCGTGGCGCTCCACCATCGACTCGAAGGTCTGCCTCGCCGTCCGGCCGTTGCCGAAGGCCGGCCCCTTCGGCAGCTTCGTGAAGTACGTGAGGAGCGCCTCGTCCGTGCCCGGCACGAGCCGGTACTCGTGCTCGTCGGCCTGCTGGCCCACGATCCGCAGGAGCTCCTCCGGCTCGTAGTCGCCGAAGCTGATGGTCCGTGAGAAGCGGGACGCCACACCGGGATTGACCGTGAGGAAGCGCTCCATCTCCGCCGTGTACCCGGCGACGATGACGACCACCGCGTCCCGGTGATCCTCCATCAGCTTCACCAGCGTGTCGATCGCCTCCCGGCCGAAGTCCCGGCCGGAGTCCTCCGGCGACAGCGCGTAGGCCTCGTCGACGAACAGCACCCCGCCGCGCGCCCGGTCGAAGGCCTCCTGGGTGCGGATCGCGGTCGAGCCGATGTGCTCGCCCACCAGGTCCACCCGGGAGACCTCCACCAGGTGGCCCCGCTCCAGGACACCGAGGGAGGCGAGGATCTCACCGTAGAGCCGGGCCACGGTCGTCTTGCCGGTGCCGGGGTTGCCGGTGAAGACCAGATGGCGGCGGACCGAGGCCGCCTTCAGGCCCGCCTCCTGACGCCGTCGGCCCACCTCGATCATGTTCGTGAGCGTCCGCACCTCGTGCTTGACGCTCTCCAGCCCCACCAGGGCGTCCAGTTCACCGAGGACGTCCTGCGAGGAGCGGGCCTCCGGGACGGGCGCCGGGGCCGTCGGCGAGGCGGCGACGGGCTGCGTACGGGGAGGGGGGACCGCCCCGAGGAGCCCCGCCGACTGCGTGGCCGTCAGGACCGTGCCGCCGTCGGGCACGGAGGAGCGGACCGCGCTCTCGTCGCTGGTGCAGTCCTCGGCGACCGCGCCCTCCTCGGGGAACTCGTACCCGCCGCGCGCGCAACGCTCGGTACGGCACTTGCGCAGGCTCGTCCGGCAGCCGTCCGTGACGTGGAAGCCGTATCCGCCGCTGCCCGTGACCCGGCAGCCGTGGAAGGAGCCGCGGCCCTCGGCCGACACGTAGAACCCGGCCTCGGCGGGCGAGGTGACCGTGCACCGGTCGATCGTGGGGTCGGCGCCCTTGGTGACGATGACCCCGGTCTGCACGGCGTCGATCGTGCACCCCGCGAGGGTGCCGCCGCTGCCGTGGTCCCGGAACCAGGCACCGGTGGACGCCTCCCGGATCCGGCAGTCGTCGAGCTGCGCGGTCGCCCCGTCGCTCACCGACACCGCCGTGTTCCGCACCTGCGACAGATCGCTGTCGACGACGTCCACGCGCGAGCCGCGGTCGAGGACGAACAGCGCGTCCGGCACGTCGTGCACCCGGCAGGCGTCGAGGACGACGGTCGCGCCGTCGCTCACCCACACCGCCGGGTAGTCGCCCGTGCTGTCGTGGATCTCGCACTGGTTGGCGTCCACGCGCGTGCCAGGGTCCCACACCGACAGGCCGTTGCGGCCGAAGCGGCGGACGGTCGACCGCGTCAGCGTCAGCACCGAGCGCGAGCGCAGGTCGACCGCGTTCTCCGGGACGTCGTGGATGTCGCAGTCCGAGAGCGTGAGGACGGCGTCCGTGTCGAGGGTGATGCCGTCCGCCGACGTCCGGTGCACCGAGGAGTCGGTGAGGTGCGCGGTGGCGCGGGCCGCGATCTGCAGACCGGCGCCCTTGATCTCGTACACCTCGCAGCCGAGGCCTTCGAGGCCGCTGCCCTCACCGGTGACCGCGATCCCGGCCCCGGAGGCGTGGTGCACCCGGCAGCGCTCCAGGCGCGGATGCGCCCCGCCGCGGACCGAGACACCGGCCTGCCCCGCGGAGACCACCTCGCACTCCTCGAACACCCCGCCCGCGCCGTCGACCACGGCGATGCCGACCCCGGCCGGATTGTCGATCGTGCACCGTCGGACCGTGGGGCGGGCCGCGCCCCGCACCTCGATCCCGGCGGCCGAGCGCGTCATGATCCGCAGGTCGAGCAGCTCGGGCGTGCCGTCCTCGACGAGCAGCGCGGGCGCGGCGACGTCCTGCCCCTCGATGTGCAGGTCCTGGACGGTGACGGAGGCGCGGACGGTCAGCGCCACCCCGTCCGGCGGCGCGATCCGGACCGAGCCGACCGACCCCTCGGGCCCGCGCAGGGTGACGGCCCGTCGCACGACCAGGTTCTCCCGGTACGTGCCGGGCGCGACGGTCAGGACGTCCCCGTCGCTCGCGGCCTCCAGGGCGGCGGCGAGAGAGGCGTACTCACCCGTGCGGCGCCGCCACCGCGATGTGCCGGTGTGCGTCACCTGGACCGTGCCCTGTGCCATGGGTGTGCCCTGCCCCCGCCTGATGCCTTGCCGCTGAACCGATGCCCCACCGTAGCGCGCGCGGCGGCTCGGGGATGACGGGTCATGAGGGCTTCCCCGATACGAGACCGGGGGCGGGGCACGGGTCAGCTGCCGGTGTCCGCGCGGCCCCAGTCGGGCCCGGTCGACGCCCACGCGCGGTCGAGGCGCTCGTACCGCCGCAGGACGAGCCGGCGGACGACGAGCCGCCTGACGGTCTCCACCAGCAGACCGGCCAGGAGCGCGGCCATCAGGCCGGCGATGAGCGCGTGCGCGCGGGCCGTGCCGGGCGGCATCGGCGGCGAGACCGGGCGTCCTGCGCGGTCGGTCCACAGGGGGAATGCGTCGCCCGGCGAGGAGTGCCGCCGCGCCGTGGGCACCGTTCCCGTCCGGGGCGTGCCGTCCGGGGCGGTCCAGCGCGCCACGACGGACCGGCGCAGCCGCTGCTCCCCGGCGGTCTCGGTCGTCCGGGGGCCGCTCGCCGGCCCGTCGGCGAGGCGCACGACCCGGGCGGTCGTCGGCAGCCGCTGCTCCTGCTGCGCGCGGACCGCACGCTGGAGCGAGCCGCTCGCGGACGAGCCCGCGGCCCAGCCGACCAGGGGCACGAGGAGGCAGAGGAGCGCGGCCGCCGTGAGGGCCACCCAGGCCTCGACCAGGTCCGTGGTCCGGCGGAGTGGGTTGCGCCGCCAGCGCCAGACTCCGGTGGCCGCACGCACGTCGGGACCCCCTCGTTGTTGGCCACTGCTCCGACGAGTGTGCCCCGGGCAGGAGGTCCCCGCCTGTCGGGCGCCTCGGTCCGCCCCTCGTCAGTCGAGGATCTTCACGGGGTCTCCGACCCGGACCGTGCCACGGTGCTCGGGGACGAGGTTCTGGCCGAAGATCGCGCGGCCGTCGCGCTTGCGGTGCAGGGCTAGGGAGCGCAGCGGCTCCTTGCCGCGCTCGGCGGTGGACTGGTTCGTCGTGGTGACGACACAGCGCCCGCAGGGCCTGGCGACACGGAAGGTGACCTCGCCGACCGCGAGCCGGGTCCAGCCGTCCTCCGCCCACGGCTCGGTCCCCTCGATCACGAGGTTCGGCCGGAAGCGGTTCATCGGCAGGGGACCCTCGTGGGCGTGGTCGCCGGCCTCGATCAGGGTGTTGAGGGCGTCGAGCGAGGCCGTGGCGGCGGCGAGGAGGGGGTAGCCGTCCGCGAAGCTCACGGTCTCGCCGGGCAGCGCGTAGGCGGGGTCGACCGGCCGCCGGTGCTCGGGCGCGTCCATGTGGAAGAGCCGGGCTTCCGTCTCCAGGAAGGCGGAGAGCCAGGCGGCCGCCCCGTCGCCGGCCGGGACCGCCTCCACGAACTTGTCGAAGATCTCCACCGTGGCGGTGACCGTGGGCGGCGGCACCGCGACCTCCAGCGTCGGAAGCCCGGGCGCGGACAGCGCCACACCGCCGTCCGCCAGGAGCTCCGCCGTGGCCAACGCCATCCGGGGGTGACGGCGTTGGGTCACGACCTTGCCCTTGGCGTCGACGACGGTCCAGCGGCGGTCGCCGGCGAGCCCCCAGGGCTCCACCGCGGCCTCCGTGGGTGCCAGGGCGCGCATGGCCTTCACCGGATGGACGTGGACGGAGCGGAGTACAGGAGTGGACATACCGTCATCCTGCCAGCCGCCCCGGCCTTCGTCGGCCGGTATTTCCGCGCCTCTCAGTAACCCCCGCCCTGGTAGGGGCGGTTGTACGGGTCGTTGTACATCGGCGCCGCGGGGGCCGGTGCCGGTACGGGCCGCGGTGCCGCGGGGCGCATCGCCTCGTACCCCGCGGCCGCCGGGCGGGGCTGCTGCGGGTATCCGCCGCCCTGGTAGCCGCGCGGGGCCACCGGCTGCTGCGGGATGTAGGGGGTGGGGGCGTGCTGGAGGGGTGCGGGGGCCATCTGCGGGGAGGGCTGCGGATAGCCGTACCCACCGCCGCCGTAGGCGGGGGAGGGCTGCGGGCTGGGCGCCGCCGGAAGGGCGGGCAGGGCCGCGGGGAGCGCCGGCAGATAGGAGCCGCTCACGGGGAAGCTGCTGCCGGTGTCGTAGGCGGCGGGCACTCGGATCGGGGCGATCTGAGGCGTGCCCCGCTCCGCGACCAGGGAGTCGTAGATCGGGGTGTCCGGGAAGGACGGCGCGGTGTAGTAACCGCCTCCATAGGTGGAGCGGGGGGAGGTCATGGCACATAAGTTAAGCCCACGATGTGCTGGTTGGGGAGCCCCCATCTTGGGGTTATCCGTTTTACGCTGTTTTTGTCGGCCTGACCTGCCAAAACGTTGTTAAAGGCTGCGTTAACGCGGGGGGCATTTCCGCTGCAGGCCGCATGCTGAAGTGTCAGAGGCGGAGGGTTCGGCCGGGTGGCCGTCGCCGTGCTGGCCAGGGCGGATGGCGTGCGACCCGAAGGGACCGGAACTCAGGATTATGGACGTATTACCGACCGTAACGGGGGTCTGATCGTTCCTTGATCAGTGGTGCGCTCGGTGACGGACCGACTACCGGTGTGCGGCCCTGTTCCGCGGCGCGGAAATGGAAAACGGCATTGCCTTCGTACCGATGCCGGGATCGCGGCTACCGAACGGCTGTCCCCTCGGCGGCCGATGCCGGGGCCGGCGGCGCCGTCGTGAGCGCGACGAAGATGCCGAGGCCGTCGCAGAGCCGGCGCAGGCGGGCCAGAACACTGAGCGAGGCCGCCGTCGGCCGACAGGCCGGCATGGACAGGCGTACGAGGCGCGGCCGGTAGGTGAGCACCAGCGTCTGCAGGCGCAGGGCGGCCATGGCGCGGCCGGTGACGTCGAGGTCGGCCGGAAGGCTCACGAGCAGGGTGTGGCCGTCGGTCGTGTGCTCCATGGACATGGCGGGCTGCTTTCCGTCCGGGCGGCGACGCGTGCGGGAACGCACGGTCCGCCGCCCTTCTCGCGCTTCACTGTCCGAGGCGTCTGCCCGCCCACCGGGGCGCCATGCCCTCCGCGACCACGGCGGATGTCGGGGCACTCCGCACCGCCGCCGTCCGCGGTGGTTCCGGCCCGGCGGTGGATGTCAGGGGCTGGCGTCCTGGGGTGCGACCACGGTGAAGAGCGCACCGTCGGGGTCGGCGAGAACGACCCGCCTGCTCGTCGTGGACGTGTGCACGGGAGAGGCGGTACGGCCACCCAGAGCCCCGGTGGCGGCGATCGCCTCCTCCAGGTCCGGTACCGGGAAGTGGACGTGCCAGCGCGGGCGGATGTGGGGATCCGGCGCCTCGTCGACCGCCCCGCCGCTGCTGAGAAGCGCGACGGTGTCGTGGCCGTGGCGCAGGACGACGTGGTCGTGCTCGTGGGACGCGACACAGGAGCCCGACCCCTCCCCGGCCCAGCCGAGGACCTCCCCGTAGAACGTCGAGGCCTCGACGGCGTCGCGGGTGTGCAGCTCCAGCCAGGCCGGGACGCTGCCACGGCCCACCGACCAGTCCGGGACGACGACCCCCTCCCAGAACCCGAAGACCGCCCCGGCGGGATCGGCGGCCAGCCCGGCCCGGCCCGTGCCGAAGGCGAGGGGCCCCACGGCCATGGTCGCCGCACGTTCACAGATCCTGGCGGCGGTGACATCGGCGTCCGCGACGGCGAAGTACGGCGTCCACGCCACGGGCAGGTCGAGACGCTCGGCCAGTGCTCCGATCCCCGCGACGGGCATGCCCTCGTGGAGAGCGACGGAGAACCCGTCCCCGAGGCCGCTGGAGCGGAACTCCCAGCCGAGGACACGGGAGTAGAAGTACTGCGCGGCGGCCAGGTCCCGAGTCATCAGACTGACCCAGCACGGAGCGCCCGCGATCTCATGGCTCGACGTCGACACGGCCGTCACCCTCGGTCACTCATGCGGGACCGGACACCTTCCACCGTAAACCCGGAGAGGACATCGGGGCGCGGGACGGGCGCGCAGGCGCCGGCAGCGGCTGGATGCGGGCCGACGTCACTCCGGACGACTCGCGTCGAAGACGACCTCGTCCGCCCGGCAGACGGTCGCGGCCATGTTGGTACGCATCATCCGCAGGGCCGCCCCGGCCAGCTCCGCGTCGATGTGGGCGACCGCGTCGCTCGCCACGACCACCTCGAAGTGCCGGATGTGGGCGTCCAGGGCCGAGTACAGCACGCACTGCTCCGTCACCTGTCCGCAGAGCACCAGGCGCTCGGCCTTCAACTGGCCCAGCAGGTAGGCCAGCGGGGTCTCGAAGAAGATCGAGTGCCGCGCCTTGACGACGAAGAGCGCTCTCTCGTCGGGCGCGACCGGCTCCACCAGATCGCGGTGGCGGCCGTCGAGGGCGGCCTTGAGGATCTCCCCGTGGTGCGAGCGCCACTCGCCGAAGTTGTCGTTCACGTAGACGACGGGCGAGTCGCCGGCATGCGCGTTCCGCAGTAGTGCCGCGACCCCGGGCAGCGCCTCACGGACGGACGGCACCAGAACCTCGGCGTCCTCGTGCGCATAGGTGTTGAGCATGTCGATCACGATGAGCGCCGTACGAGGCATGGAAGCCGCCGCCTCTCGTCATGTGCCGCTGCCGGCCGGGGGCGGCGACCGGTTCACGAGGTCCGCACGGTCGTCGGCCGGTACAAGTCTCCGCCATTCCCCGAGGAGCAGGCCGGTGCGACACGGGCGGTGTGCCGAGGTCCCGCCCGGTAGCAAGATCGACCAGGGTGACGTGCAGGGAGAATTGCGCGACACAGAGCATCGGCCTTCCGTAAATGTCGTGGACGGCCGTTTCGGACGCCTCCGCGGCGGCAAGTCGCGTGACATGGCGCGTATCGGACGGACGCCGTCGAGCGTGCGTCCGTCGACACCCTGCGGCGCGCCGGGAGATGAACGTCATGACCGGACCCAGCAACCCCGACCCGGACCCCCGTGACCTCCCGGAGGGCAGAACCCTTTCGGGCGAGACCCCACCGGCGGAGTCGGGTACGAGCACAGGCACCGGCCCGTACCGCCCACCGCGGCGCGGCTGGGCGGCAGGCCCGTTGGTGATCATCTGGTCGCTGGCCATTCTGTGCGCCCTGTTCTTCCTCGTGTACGCGATCGTTCTCGCTGCCGACTGACCCGGCCGGCTGCCCTGGCCCCCCACCCCACCCCGTCACGGAAGCGAAGGGAACTGCCATGCCCGACCGCGACGCGAGCAATGCGTCCGACCCGACCGGCGGAAGCGACCGGATGGCGGACGAGGCCCGTGGTGACGACGTGTACCAGCCCACCCGTGTCGACACCGCCGACCGTCCCACCGAGCATCCCGACCCCGACAACTCGCTCATGACCGATCCGCTCGACGACCCGTCAGGGTCCGGCTACTCACCGCCCGAACGCCCGCGGGGCGTCACCCGCCACGGGACCACGCGGCGGGAGCAGCAGGAGGGCGAACCCCTCGACGAGAGGCTCGCGCAGGAAGAGCCCGACCCTCCCGAGCAGCCGCCGGCCGGAGACGGCATCGGAGACCTCCCGGGAGGCCAGGGCGAGCCCGTCGACGAACAGGCGGGGGCGACCCGTGCCGGACGGCTGGCGCCGGTCCGCTCGCGGCCCGGACACGTCGATCACGCCGTCGCCCGGGACGTCGGCCCGGACGACGGGGCCGCGCCGGCCGAGGAGGCCGCGATGCACGTCGACACAGGGGCGGACGAGAACGCCGAGCCGTCGGCGGCGCCCGAGGACGAACCCGGGTGACGGGGCCGGCCGGGAGGCCCGAGTGCCGTGGGCGATTCCGGGCAGTCGCCGGGTGTGAGGTGAACAGTCGTGATGGCCCATCTGGAAGACGAAGCCCACCTGGAAGACGAAGCCCACCTGGTAGACGCAGCACACCCGGTAGACGCAGCAAGGGGACTCCGCCCGGCCGGAGCACCTCCGAAGGCGCGCGTGGTGCGGGTGTCCGGGGATCTGGACATGCACCACGCGAAGGAGGTCCGCTCGACGCTCCTCGGAGCGATCGCCGCGGCACCGCCCGCGACCGAGGTGATCGTCGATCTCACGTACTCGTCCTTCTGCGACTCCTCCGGACTCAACGCGCTCCTGGCCGCCCGACAGTGGGCCTTGGAATCGGGCCACCCCCTCCGGCTGGGGGCGCCCTCCCACCAGATGCTGCGCCTCATGGAGATCACGGACACGGCCGGGCTGTTCGCGATGGGCCCCGCCCCCCGAGATGGCTAGGGTCCCGGGGCGGCAAGGGTCCCGGGGCCCTAGCCATCCCGGGGCAGCAAAGGCGTCTACGCCAGAGGCCGGCGCAACGCACTGGCGCCCCGGTCCCACGCCTCGCGGATGTGATCGGCGAGCCGGCCCTCCAGGAAGACGGTCGCGGCGCAGCCGAGGACGACGTCGGCCTCCAGCTCGGGCTCCGCGGAGAGGAGTCCGTCGACGACCCCGTGGCGCACGACCTGTTCGTGGACGGCGTCGGCCTCCACGTGTTCGGCGTAGAAATGTTCCGCGGCCGCACCCGCCCCGCACCGGCGCATCGCCCTGGCAAGCCGCCTGGACCCGGGTGACGAGGTGATCTCGACGCAGGCGAAATGGCCGACGAGTGCGCCGCGCAGGGCTCGGTGGAGCCCGAAGAGGGACATCAGGTTCACCGTCGCGAGGAGCGGCGCGGGCGCGTGGTCCAGATACCGCCCGTAGGCGGGGTCGAGGCCGAGGTCGGTCATGAGGTCCGCGAAGAGCCGCGCGTGGACGCGGTCGGCGCGGCCCGCGCCGAACTCGTCGTACTCGATGGCGGCCATGGAGGCCTTGGCCCGTCCCGTGAGGCGCGGGATGACCCAGACGTGGGGGTCGGCCTCCTTGAGGTGGTAGAGGGAGCGCAGGGCCGCGTACTCGCGCAGCTGCCACAGCTCGCCCTCGGTCTCCAGGCGGTGGCTGAGGCTGCCGGAGAGGTCCACGGGCTCCACGAGCAGCGGTGCGAAGGCCTCAGCGGCCGTCCCGGGCGTATCGGGCAGTCCGACGCGCAGGGCATCCAGGAAGCGGTCCTCCATCGCCCGGCGCAGCAGCAGCAGTTCGGGGTCCCACTCGCGCGCGTCGTCGACTCCCGCGAAGCCGCGGTAGTGCAGTTCGTACAGAAGGTAGAGGGCGAGCTGGAGGTCCTCGCCCCAGGCGTCGGCGTCCGGCACGGCCCCGGCCTCGTACCGCGGCGCGCTGCCCGACCGCAGGGCTTGCGTCACGGCGCGGGACAACTCGCCCCGGCCCTCCACGAGGAGGGGAGCGGGGTCGGCGACCGACGGGCTCGGGCCGGCAGGGGGCATCACGGTTTCCTTTCCTCGGTAGGCGGGGCGGACCGCTCGCGGCGGCGGTGGCTGGTGTCGCACCAGGGGTACGTACGGCTGCGGCGGCAGGTACAGAGGGCGACGGCGAAGCGGTCGGAACGGGCGACCGTCCCGTCGTCCAGAACGACCTCGACGGGACCCTCCACGAGGACGGGCCCCTGCGGGTCGACGGACACCCGGCGCGCGGGAGTCCGGGACGCGGGCTGCGAGCCCCCGGCTTCGTCACGCGTTCCGGGCACGGACGACCACCAGCTCTTCCCACTGCTCGGCTTCGCACGCCAGGCCCTGCCGCTCCAGCCAGGACCGTCGCGAACGCAGGACCGGACCCCACGGGACGGAGACACGCGCCGCGACCTCGGCGGACAGGCCCGCGCCCGTCAGTCTGTCCACCGTCGCCTCCGGTCCGCACATGCCCGAGTGCACCATCAGCAGGACACCGCCCGGGCGCAGCAGGGCCGGAGCGGCCGCACAGATCCTGTCGATCACCAGACGTCCGTCGGGGCCCGCGTCCCAGGCCCGCTCGGGGCCCCGCGAGGGCAGCCGGGCCCTCGGAGCCGGCACGTAGGGAGGGTTCGTCACGACCAGGTCGAAGTGCCGCCCCGCCGTACGCGCCACGAAGTCCCCGTGCAGGACGCGCAAGGGCAGGCGGCGCACCGCGGCGTTCACGCGGGCCGTCGCCACCGCGGACCAGGAGACGTCGACCGCTGTGACGGATGCGCCCCGGTGCGCGGCCTGCAGGGCCAGAGCGCCGGTCCCCGTGCCGATCTCCAGGACGTCCGTCCCGGGGCCGAGCTCCTCGTGGGCGAGTGTCTGGGCGAGCAGATGGGTGTCCGCCTGTGGCCGGTAGACGCTCGGGAGCGCGACCAGGCCGCCGAGGAGGGGCCCCGGGGTGAGAGCCGTGCCGGTCAGCGTGGACATCGCGTACCTCCGGATCAGGGTGCGGCTCCCGTACGAGCCGCGTACACACGGTGCGGGTGGCTCGCGTCAGGGCGCGAAGAGGACCTTGACGGCTCCGTCCCGCTTCTTCTGGAACATCTCGTAAGCCTCTGGTGCCTGTTCGAGCGGCAGGCGGTGCGTGGCGAAGTCGTCGACGCCGAGGGGATCCCCGTCGGTGAGCAGGGGGAGGATGTCGTCGACCCAGCTCAGGACGTTGGCCTGGCCCATCCGCAGATGCAGCTGCTTGTCGAACATGGTCAGCAAGGGCAGCGGATCGAGCGCGCCGCCGTACACCCCGGACACCGAGACGGTGCCACCGCGGCGGACGAGGTCGATGGCCGTGTAGAGGGCGGAGAGCCGGTCGACCCCCGCGCGCTTCATCATGGCCGCCGCGAGGGCGTCCGGCAGGTGGGTGGTCAGTCCCTGCGCGGCGGCGGCGATGCGGCTGCCGTGGGCCTCCAGGCCCACCGCGTCGACGACGGCGTCCGGGCCCCGCCCCCCGGTCAGCGACCGGACCGCGTCGGCCAGGTCGTCACCGCACTCCCGGAGGTCCAGGGCGTGGACGCCGCGGCGGCGGGCCCTCTCCAGGCGCTCGGGGACGAGGTCGATCCCGATGACCGTGCCGGCGCCGCGATGAGCGGCGATGCGGCAGCTCATGTCGCCGATGGGCCCCAGTCCCAGGACCGCGACGCTCCCGCCCGGCGGGACGGCCGCGTAGGCGACCGCCTGCCACGCCGTGGGCAGGACGTCGGACAGATAGACGAACCGGTCGTCGGACGGTCCGTCCGGGACCGGGATCGGGAGGGAGTTCCCGAACGGAACGCGGAGGTACTGGGCCTGGCCGCCCGGGATCTGGCCGTAGAGCTTCGTGTACCCGAAGAGGGAAGCCCCGGTGCCGTGCTCCCGCACCTGCGTCGTCTCGCACTGGGAGTGCAGCCCCTGGTCGCACATGAAGCAGGACCCGCACGAGACGTTGAACGGGATGACCACGCGGTCCCCCGCGGCGAGGGCGGTGACGTCCGGACCCACCTCCTCGACGACGCCCATGGGCTCGTGGCCCAGGATGTCGCCGGGATCGAGGAACGCCCCGAGGATCTCGTAGAGGTGCAGGTCGGATCCGCACAGGCCGGTCGTCGTGATCCTGACGATCACGTCGTCGCCGTCACGGATCACGGGATCGGGCACGGTGTCCACACGGACGTCCCTCTTTCCGTGCCAGGTGACTGCCCTCATGACGCCGCCTCCTCCTCTGTCGGGTGCCTCGACCTGTTCCTAGCGCGCGCCTGCCCCGTGCCCGGCGACGAAAACGGACATCCGGCAGCCGGCCGTCCGCTCGGAGACCCCTCCACCGCGCCTGGTCCTCGTCCCCCCGAGGGGGAGTCGACACCCCCTAGTCCCCCTGTCGGGAGACGTAGCTCCCGGCGTACGTACGTCCCTTCCACGCCGCCCCGCGGCCCCGGTAGTGCTGCACGGCCGAGTCCACGGTCATCAGCAGATAGAGGAGGGCGGTGAAGGGCAGCAGCGCGGCGAGCCACAGCGGCTGCCGGTAGTAACGGAGCATCGGCAGGTACGTCCCCGCCATCACCGCCCAGGCCGCACCCCCTGCCCAGGCCGATGCGGGGTCCCCCGTCAGAGCACCCGCCACCAGGGCCACCGGCGGCACGAGGTAGATCACGACGAGACCCGCCACCGTGCCCGTGAGCAGCAGCGGGTTGTTGCGCAGCTGCGCGTACGCGCTCCGCGAGACCATCCGCCACAGCTCGCCGAGGCCCGGGTAGGGGCGGATGCTGTCGACCCGCTCCGCGAGCCCCAGCCAGATCCGGCCGCCCGACCGCCGCACCGCCCGCGCGAGCGACACGTCGTCGATCACCGCCCGCCGGATCGCCTCCGGCACGCCGGCCGCCACCGCCGTCTCCGTCCGCAGCAGCACGCAGCCGCCCGCCGCGGCCGTCGCGCGGGGCCGCGCCCCGTTGATCCAGCGGAAGGGGTAGAGCTGCGCGAAGAAGTAGACGAAGGCGGGCACGACGAGCCGCTCCCACGGGCTCGCGACGCGCAGCCGGGCCATCTGCGAGACCAGGTCCAGGTCGTTGGCCCGCGCCGCCGCGACGAGGAGCCGCAGACTGTCCGGCCCATGGGCGATGTCCGCGTCCGTCAGGAGCAGGAACTCCGGATCACGCGCGCGTGCCAGGGCCATGCCGTGCCGCAGCGCCCACAGCTTCCCCGTCCACCCGGGCTCCGGCTCGCCCGGCGACACGACGGTCAACGGCAGCCCACGACGCTCGCCGGCAGCCCCGTACCGCTCCCCGGTCACCCCGTACCGCTCCCCGGCCGCCCCGTACCGTTCCCCGGTCACCCCGTACCGCTCCCCGGTCGCCCCGTACCGCTCCGCCAGTTCTGCGGCGACGCGCCCCGTGCCGTCCGTGCTGCCGTCGTCGACCAGGATCACCTCGGCCTCGCCGGGGTAGTCCTGCGCCAGCAGCGACGGCAGGCTCAGCGGCAGCACCTCGGCCTCGTCCCGCGCCGGTACGACGACCACGACCCGCGGCCACCCGCCCCCGGCGCCTGCGGCACCGTCCTCCCCGACCGGCGGCAGACGCTGGTCCGTGCGCCAGAAGAAGCCCTGGCCCAGCAGCAGCCAGAGCCAGGTGGCCAGGGAAGCGGTCGCGAACCAGGCAAGGGTGCTCATTTGCCGCAGTCTGCCCCAGATCGCCGGGCGTACGAGGCCCATCGGCTAGGGTGACCGGGTGAAGATCGCGCTCATGGATTCCGGAATCGGCCTGCTCCCGGCGGCTGCCGCGGTGCGTCGGCTGCGGCCGGACGCCGATCTGCTCCTCTCCAACGACCCGGACGGCATGCCGTGGGGTCCGCGTACCCCCGAGGACCTCACCGGGCGCGCCCTCGCGGTCGCCCTCGCCGCCGCCGAGCACGGGCCGGAGGCGCTCATCGTGGCCTGCAACACCGCCACCGTGCACGCCCTGCCCGCCCTGCGCGCCGCGCTCGAACCGGGCGTCCCCGTCATCGGCACCGTCCCGGCCATCAAGCCCGCCGCCGCGGCCGGCGGCAAGGTCGCCATCTGGGCCACTCCGGCCACCACCGGCAGCGCCTACCAGCGCGGCCTGATCCGCGACTTCGCGGACGGCGCCGAGGTCACCGAGGTGCCCTGCCCCGGGCTCGCCGACGCCGTGGAGCACGCCGACCGGGACGCCGTGGACGCGGCCGTCGCCGCGGCCGCCGCCCTCACCCCGACGGACGTCCGCGCCGTCGTCCTCGGCTGCACCCACTACGAGCTGGTCGAGGGGCGCATCCTCGCCGCCCTGCAGGCGCGCCGCCGGGACGGGCTGCCACCGATCGTCTTCCACGGCTCCGCCGACGCCGTCGCCGCCCAGGCGCTGCGCCGGATCGGTGCCGAGCCGGCGCCCGACGCGGACCCCACCGGCAGCCTGTCCGTGCTGCTCAGCGGCCGCCCCGGACAGCTCCCCGCCACCGCCCTCGGCTACGCCGAAGGCCGTCTCCTCGGGGCCACCGCACCCGCTCACTGACCGTGAGGGAGTGACCGCGCCCCGACGCGCTGCGCCGCGCGATCCTGGGTACTCTTCCTGACATGAGGCAGTACCCCCGGGACCAGCACGCCGACAAGCGGAAACCCGCCGTCTGGACCGGCCGCGCCACCAACCGCGTCCAGTGGCTCGCGGCCCTGGCCGGCGCCGCCTGCATGGCGCTCGGCATCACGATCGCGGTCGAGTCGGCCTGGACCTCCGGGATCGCGGCGCTCCTCATGGCGGTGATCGGCTGCGTCGCGGCCGGACTCCTCGTCCTCTTCGGCACGCTCGCCTTCGTCCACGTGGCCGTCAAGGTCGACGACCGCGCCATGGAGGTCCGCTGTGGCCACATCGGCCTGCCGCGCCGCCGCATCCCCCTCTCCCATGTCGTCGGCGCGGACTTCGCCCCGAGCGTGAACCCGCGCCAGTGGGGCGGCTGGGGCTACCGCTGGCGCCCCGAGAAGGGCACGGCGGTGATCGTCCGACGGGGCGAAGGCCTCGTCCTGCGGCTCGGCGACGGCCGTACGTTCACGGTCACGGTCGACGACGCCGAGTCCGCGGTCCGGGTCATCCGCGACCGCCTCCGCCACCCGGCCCCGCCCGGCCCGCCCGCCACGACGGGCGTCTGAGCCCTCCTCGGACGGCGGGCCCAGGACACCGCACCCGGCTCGTACCGGCCTCGGTATCCACCGGGGCGCCCCGTAGACTCCGCAAGGTGAGCGCCACCATCACCCCCGCACCCGCCCCCGCGTCCGGAGCCGAGGGTCCGCCCGCGCAGGGTTCCCAGCTGCGACGGTTCGTGCGGCCCGCCACGGCCCTGCTGTCCGGGCTCCTGCTCTTCCTCAGCTTCCCGCCGCGCCCCCTGTGGTGGCTCGCCCTGCCCGCGTTCGCGCTGCTCGGCTGGACCCTGCGGGGCCGTCGCCCGCGCGCCGGATTCGGCCTCGGCTACCTGGCAGGCCTGGGCTTCATGCTCCCGCTGCTCATCTGGACCGGCGAGGAGGTCGGCCCCGTCCCGTGGGTCGCCCTCGCCGCGATCGAGGCGCTCTTCGTGGCCGCCGCCGGGCTCGGCATCGCGGCCGTCTCCCGGCTCCCGTGGTGGCCCTTCTTCGCAGCCGGGGTGTGGATCCTCGCGGAGGCGGCACGCGCGCGCGTGCCCTTCGGTGGCTTCCCCTGGGGCAAGATCGCCTTCGGGCAGGCGGACGGCGTCTTCCTGCCGCTCGCCGCCGTCGGCGGTACCCCGGTGCTCGGCTTCGCGGTCGCCCTCTGCGGCTTCGGGCTGTACGAGGCATACCGGCGGCTCCGCGCCTACCGCGCCACCGGCGCCGTCCCGCGCGGTCCGCTCGCCGCCACCGCGCTCGCCGTGCTCCTGCCGGTCACGGGCGCGGTCGCCGCGCTGCCGCTCGTCGACGACTCGGCCGAGGACGGCACCGCGACCGTCGCCGCCGTCCAGGGCAACGTCCCCCGCCTGGGCCTCGACTTCAACTCCCAGCGCCGCGCCGTCCTCGACAACCACGCCGCCCGCACCCGCGAGCTCGCCGAGGCCGTCAAGGAGGGCCGCGAGCCGCAGCCCGACTTCGTCCTGTGGCCGGAGAACTCCTCGGACATCGACCCGTACGCGAACGGCGACGCGGCCGACGTCATCGACGGCGCCGTCCGGGCCATCGGGGCGCCCACCGTCATCGGTGCGGTCCTCGCCCCGCCGACCGGCAAGCTCCGCAACACCCTCATCCAATGGGACCCGGAGCTCGGCCCCGTGGCCACGTACGACAAGCGGCACGTCCAGCCCTTCGGCGAGTACATCCCGATGCGGCCCTTCGTACGGCTCTTCAACAGCAACGTCGACCGGGTCAGCCGCGACTTCGGAGCCGGTACGAAGGTCGGCGTCTTCGACCTCGCCGGCACCAAGGTCGGCCTCGCCACCTGCTACGAGGCGGCCTTCGACTGGGCCGTGCGGGACACCGTCACCCACGGCGCGCAGCTCATCACCGTCCCCAGCAACAACGCCACCTTCGGCCGCAGCGAGATGACCTACCAGCAGCTCGCCATGTCCCGCGTGCGGGCCGTCGAGCACAGCCGGTCGGTCGTCGTGCCCGTCACCAGCGGGGTCAGCGCGGTCATCCGCCCCGACGGCGAGATCGTCTCGCAGACGAAGATGTTCACCCCCGACGTCCTCGTCGAGGAGGTGCCCCTGCGCTCCTCGCTCACCCCGGCCACCCGCATGGGCACCCTGCCCGAGGCCCTGCTCGTGGCCCTCGCCGCCGCCGGCCTCGGCTGGTCGGCGCTCCGCTCCGCGCGGGCCCGGCGCAAGCCGGCCGAGGAGGCCGCGACCGGGGCAGCGGGAACCGAGGGATCCGCGGTCCAGGGATCCGCGGTCTAGGGATCCGCGGTCTAGGGATCCGCGTACGGGGGATCCGCGTACGGGGGATCCGCGTGCGAGGGATCCGCGTCCGGGGGATCCGGAGCCGCGTGATCCGGGCCCTGCCCCGGATCACGGATGATCTAGGGTCGGAGTCATGGCTACCCCTGACTTCATCCGTACGCTGCGCGAGACGGCCGGACACCAGCTCCTCTTCCTGCCGGGGGTGAGCGCCGTGGTCTTCGACGACCGGGGCCGGGTGCTGCTCGGCCGGCGCGCGGACAACGGCGTGTGGGCGGTCATCGGCGGCATCGTCGAGCCCGGCGAGCAGCCTGCCGACTGCGCGGTCCGCGAGGTGTTCGAGGAGACCGCCGTGCACTGCGTACCGGAGCGGATCCTGCTCGTGGAGACCCTGCGCAAGCCCGTGGTCTACCCCAACGGCGACACCTGCCAGTACATGGACGTCGCCTTCCGCTGCCGGGCGGTCGGCGGAGAGGCCAGGGTCAACGACGACGAGTCGACCGAGGTCGGCTGGTTCGAGGTGGACGACCTGCCGGAGATGAAGCGCTTCTCGTACCTCCGGATCGAGAAGGCGCTCGCCGACGACCCCACATGGTTCCGCACCACAGAGACCGGCTGAACTGTAGGCGGGCACCACATCGGTGGGGGAGTGGCCCGTTCGTAGGGTGCGGAGCATGAGCGCCCCCATCAGCAGCCCTCTCGGCCCCGGCTCCGCGTCCCCCACGGCCTCGCCCGCTCCGCTGCCCGGGGCCGTCGCCCTCGACCTCACCGGCCGCACCGCGCTCGTCACCGGCGCGGCCGGCGGCATCGGGCGGGCCTGCGCGCTGCGGCTCGCCGCCGCCGGGGCCCGGGTCAGAGCCGTTGACCGGGCGGCCGAGGGCCTGGAGACGCTGGTGGGCGAGGCCGCCGGTCTCCCCGGAAGCGTCGACCCCCGGCTCCTCGACCTCACCGACCTGGACGCGGCCGAGGGCGCGGCCGCCGGAGCCGACATCCTCGTGAACAACGCCGGACTCCAGCTCGTCCGCCCCATCGAGGACTTCCCGCCGGACGTCTTCCACACCGTGCTCACGGTGATGCTGGAGGCGCCCTTCCGTCTGATCAGGGGCGCGCTGCCGCACATGTATGCCCAGGGCTGGGGGCGGATCGTCAACCTCTCCTCCGTCCACGGGCTGCGCGCCTCCGCCTTCAAGTCCGCCTATGTGGCCGCCAAACACGGTCTCGAAGGCCTCTCGAAGACCGCCGCCCTCGAAGGCGCTCCGCACGGGGTCACCTCCAACTGCGTCAGCCCCGGCTACGTACGCACCCCGCTCGTCGAGCGGCAGGTCGCCGACCAGGCCGCCGCCCACGGCATCCCCCGCGAGCGGGTCCTCTCGGAGGTGCTGCTCAAGGACTCGGCGCTCAAGCGCCTCATCGAGCCCGAGGAGGTCGCCGAGGCCGTCCTCTACCTGTGCACCCCGCAGGCCTCGTTCATCACCGGCACCTCGCTCACCCTCGACGGCGGCTGGACCGCCCACTGAGCTGCCCCCCGCGGTCGCGGTGGTGAAGCTTGTCCACAGGGGTGGTGCGAGCACACGTCCGGCAGGTATCCCTGTGTCCATGTCCCACGAACACGTCTCCTACCTGGAACTCCTCGCGAGGGGAGCCGCGACGGAGGCCTACGACCGGCCCGTGCTGCTCGCCCGCGCGAGCGGCGCGGGCCCCGAGGCGCTGGCCGGGCTCGAAGAGGCCAAGACGCTCGCCCTGCGCGTACGGGCCGAGCTGGAGGGGCGGCGGCGCCGTGAGGCGGAGCTGTCCGCGCTCATCGAGACCGCCCACGACCTCGCGGGACTCCGCGACCTCGACGCCGTGCTGCGCGCCATCGTCCAGCGCGCCCGCTCGCTCCTCGGCACCGAGGTCGCCTACCTGAGCCTCAACGACCCGGTCGCGGGCGACACGTACATGCGGGTCACGGAGGGCTCCGTCTCCGCGCGCTTCCAGCAGGTGAGGCTCGGCATGGGCGAGGGCCTCGGCGGGCTCGTCGCGCAGACCGCCCGCCCGTACGTCACGGACGACTACTTCGAGGACGAGCGCTTCCAGCACACCCGGACGATCGACACGGCGGTACGGGACGAGGGCCTCGTCGCCATCCTCGGCGTCCCGCTCAGCCTCGGCAGCCAGGTGATCGGCGTCCTCTTCGCCGCCGACCGCAGGGCCAGGGTCTTCGAGCGCGAGCAGGTCGCCCTGCTCTGCTCCTTCGCCGCACACGCCGCCGTCGCCATCGACACGGCCAACCTGCTCGCCGAGACCCGCTCGGCCCTGGCCGAGCTGGAGCGGGCCAACGACATCATCCGCGAGCACAGCGGTGTCATCGAGCGGGCCTCCGAGGTCCACGACCGGCTCTCCGAGCTCGTCCTGCACGGGGGCGGCGTCCACGACGTGGCCGACGCGGTCTCCGAGGTCCTCGGCGGCACCGTCGAGTTCACCGAGACGGACGCCGGATCGGTCCGCCGCGCGGAGGGCCACGCCGTCCGCGAGGGCGACGACTGGGTCGCCGCCGTCTCCGCCGGCGGCGAGGCCCTCGGCGCCCTCGTCCTCCGCGGCCGGCCCGAGCTCGACCCCGTCGACCAGCGGACCCTGGAACGGGCCGCGCTCGTCACCTCCCTGCTGCTGCTCGCCCGCCGCTCCGCCGGAGAGGCCGAGCAGCGGGTGCGCGGCGAACTCCTCGACGACCTCCTCGACGCCCCCGACCGCGACCGCCGCCTATTGCGCGAGCGCGCCGCCCGGCTGCGCGCCGACAGCGCCGCGCCCCACGTCGTGCTCGCCGCCCGCGTCGACCGGGCGGGCGGCGCGGCCGACACCGATGCCGGCCGCCGCGAGAGCGCCGACCGGCGGCGCCTCGGCGCGGCGGCCTCGCACCTCGCCGCCACCCGGCACGGACTCGCCTCCGCCCGCGACGGCGGCACGGTCCTGCTGCTGCCGCTCGGCCCCGGCGAGAGCGCCGCCGACCTGGCCCGCCAGACCGCCCGCCACCTCGGCGACACCCTGCGCGAGTCCGTCACCGTCGGTGCCTCCGCCCCCGTACGCGCGCCCCTCGACCGCCCGGACGAGGTCGGCGTCGCCTACGAGGAGGCCCGCCGCTGCCTCGACGCGCTCCGGCTCCTGCACCGCTCCGGCCAGGGGGCGGCCGCCGAGGACCTGGGCTTCCTCGGGCTGCTCCTCGCCGACAGCCGCGACATCGGCGGCTTCGTCGACCGGACCGTGGGCCAGGTCGTCGCCTATGACCGCCGCCGGGGCACCGATCTCGTCCGCACCCTGGACGCGTACTTCGCGAGCGGCATGAGCCCGGCCCGCACCAAGGAGGAGCTCCACGTCCACGTCAACACGGTGGCCCAGCGCCTGGAACGGGTCGGCCGGCTTCTCGGCCCGGACTGGCAGTCCCCGGCCCGCGCCCTGGAGATCCAGCTGGCCCTGCGCCTGCACGCGCTCGCGGGGGCGGTCCCGGGGAGGTGACGCGAGAAGTGCCCCGTGCCGGGCTCGTGAGGAGCGCGGCACGGGGCACTTCGGCATCCGTCAGACGTCGGCGCCGACCCGGGGCCTCTCGGAGGTCCGCTCGGCGATCTCGCCGAGGTCGCGCTCGCGGGTCTCCTCGGCGCAGGCGATGGCGACGACGGTGAGCAGCGCGGCGGCGATCACGTACAGCGCGATCGGCGTCGAGTCGCCGTAGTCGGCCAGCAGAGCGGTCGCGATGAGCGGTGCCGGGGCGCCGGCGGCCACGGAGGAGAACTGGGCGCCGATGGAGGCGCCGGAGTAGCGCACGCGGGTCGCGAACATCTCGGAGAAGAAGGCGGCCTGGGGCGCGTACATCGCCCCGTGGAGGACCAGGCCGACGGTCACGGCGAGCAGCAGCGAGCCGAAGGTGCCCCGGTCGATCAGGGAGAAGAACGGGAACATCCAGGCGCCGACACCGATCGCGCCGATCAGGTACACGGGGCGGCGGCCGAGCCGGTCGGAGAGCGCGCCCCAGAGCGGGATCACCGCGAAGTGGACGGCGGAGCCGATGAGGACGGTGTTCAGCGCGGTCTGCTTGGAGAGACCGACCTGGGTGGTCGCGTAGACGAGGATGAACGCGGTGATCACGTAGTACGAGATGTTCTCGGCCATCCGGGCGCCCATCGCGACGAGCACGTCCCGCCAGTGGTGCCGCAGGACGGAGACCAGCGGAAGCTTCTCGACCTGCCCGGCGACCGCCTTGCGCTCCTCGGCCGCGGCGAGCGCGGCCTTGAAGACGGGCGACTCGTCGACGGAGAGCCGTATCCACAGCCCGACGATCACGAGGACGCCGGAGAGCAGGAAGGGGATGCGCCAGCCCCAGGAGGCGAAGGCGGCGTCCGAGAGCAGCGCGGTCAGCGCGGACAGCACACCGGTCGCGAGCAGCTGCCCGGCGGGCGCGCCGGTCTGCGGCCACGAGGCCCAGAAGCCGCGCCGCTTCGCGTCGCCGTGCTCGGACACGAGGAGTACGGCCCCGCCCCACTCGCCCCCGAGCGCGAAGCCCTGGACGAGACGCAGGACGGTCAGCAGCACCGGGGCGGCGGAGCCGATGGTCGCGTGGGTCGGCAGCAGCCCGATGGCGAAGGTCGCCCCGCCCATCAGGAGCAGGCTCAGGACGAGGAGCTTCTTCCGCCCGAGCCGGTCCCCGTAGTGCCCGAACACCAGCGCCCCGAGCGGCCGGGCGGCGAACCCGACGGCGTACGTCAGGAAGGAGAGCAGGGTCCCGACGAGCGGGTCGGACTCGGGGAAGAACAGCTTGTTGAACACGAGCGCCGCGGCGGAGCCGTACAGGAAGAAGTCGTACCACTCGATCGTCGTGCCGATGAGGCTGGCGGCGACGATCCGCTTGAGGGAACCGGGTGGCGTCGGGGAGGTTGTTGCGGCGGACATGTGCACCACTTCCAGGCAAGGGCGGGGACGATTCGGTGTCGCCACACCGTAGGAAGTGGCAGGTCAGCGTCGTATGTGGTGGGACACCATAGTTCAGCGGGGCCGTGTACGCCCAGCCTCCATGGCCTGCTGACGCGCCCGCCGACTCGTGGCCGCGCCGACAGGCCCGGCAGGCCGGTCGGACAACCTACCTTGGCGCCTGTCGCGTGTTCAGTCCGCCCGGATGCCCAGGACGCACGCGTCGTCCTCGTGGTCCGCGATCTCGGGATGGGTCAGCAGCGCGTCGATCACCTGCTGCGGTTCCAGGGCGGACGCGTCCTCCACTGCATGGGCCAGCCGCGCGATGCCCTCGGTCACGTCTTCGCCCCGGCGCTCGACCATGCCGTCGGTGTAGAGCACCAGCAGATCGCCCGGGCGCAGCGGCGTGGACGACGTCTCGTAGGCGTACCCCGGAAGCGCACCGAGGAGCGGACCGCGGTGCTCGGCGACCAGCGGTTCGGCCCGGCCGTCACGCAGCAGGAGCGGTGCGGGGTGCCCGGCGTCGGCCCAGTGCAGGACCTTGTTTTCGTCGAGGTGACCGGCCACCACCGTGGCCGTCTGTCCCGCCGGGTCGCTGCAGACCAACTCGTTCAGCCAGGTCGTGATCTCGCCGGCGGACGCTCCCGTCTGGGCCAGGCCGGCCAGCGCGTGCCGCTGCTGAGCCATCCGCGCCACGGCGTCCAGGCCGTGTCCCGACGCGTCGCCGATCGCGACGAGCACCCGGCCGTCCGGCAGCAGTCGGCACTTGTACCAGTCACCACCCACCGCGGCGTCGGGCTCGGCCGGCCGGTAGGAGGCCGCCACCGTCAGCCCGACCGCCGCCAGCGCCTCGGAATGCGTGGGGAGAAGAGCCTCGCGCAGCGCGTCCGCGACCTTCCGCTCCGCTGCCGTCTGCCGCCGCAGCCGGTCCGACTCCCGCTCCGTCTCGGCGAGCCGTCGACGGCTGCGAATCTGCGGCGTGAGGTCACGGGCCACCAGGTTGACCGCCCACGCCCTGCCGTCCGTGCCGGTGACCGGCCGCCCCAGCAGGTCGAGCGTACGGAGTTCGCCGAGCACGAGGAAACGGATCCGGGTCCAGGCGGGCTCCTCACCTGCCAGGACCGAGCTGAGGAACTCCGCGAGCGCCGTCAGATCGTCCGGCAGCAACGCGTCGCACAACTGCTCCAGCGTCCACGGCATGCGCACATCGGCGTGGAAGATCCGGCTGAGCCCTTCGGACCAGGTCACCTTCCCCGAGAGCAGATCCCAGTTCCCCCATCCCATCGACGCCAGGAACTGGGCGTCGATCGTCAGCAGCTCCGCCCGGCTCTGCACGGGCTGCCAGGTCGCGAGCACCTGGTCGCCGCACCGGGCCGCGGAGTACAGCAGCGGAGCCCGGTGGATGCGGCCGAGCCGCTGCTCCGTGTAGTCCACCACCAGCCCGTCCAAGGGCTTGCCGGCGTCCACGACATCCGCCAGCGCGGCCAGCAGTCCGGACGTCGCCGCTCCCGGCCGTGCCTCCAGGAACCGCTGACCGATCTGGTGCTCCGGCGCCTCCAGCCAGTCCGCCGACCGGACGCGGTTGCCGGCCGCGATGCGGAAGTCCAGGAGGGCGCCCGCCTCGTCCCACACCGGTTCGAGGAGCACGGCTGAGACCGGGATCGCGGCGAGCACCGAGCAGAGGCCGCTGCCGGCCGGCTCGTGGGTGCTGCACACGCATCGCGACACCCCGTCCGTCTCCGCGGACGGCGGGAGCACTGCCAAGGACTGGAGGGGTGATGTCAGTTCCGTGCTGGCCGATCCACTGAGCGGACGCTCCGCATTCCGGCGCACCACCGTGCGCAGGGCGGTGGTCTCGCGGTGGATCATGTCCTTGAGGGCATCGATACTGTCGGGCAGGGGAAAGCTCATCCTTCGCCTCCGCGAACTCCATGCCACGCGCTCGTCTGCCGAACACCGGCGACGACACGTGGCTCGATTCCGCTGACCTCCCGGCTGACGGCGACCTGCCCGGCCGCCCGGGCCCCGATCACCAGGGGGCGGGTGCCCACCGTGGGGCGGTCCATGCACACGCCCTAGAAGGCGTTGTGCCGCTTCGTGTACGGCTCCGACCGGGAGGCATGACCCCGCTCCGGACGGTCCGAGCCGTCCGCGACTCCTGCTGACGGCCCCTTCGCGGACCTCCCCGCCGGTCCGTCCGGGTCCCTTTTCCCGTCTCGGGGAGGGGCGGGCACCATGGCTGCCCCAGGGGGCTTCTCCTTCGCCAGGGCCCGCGTGCAGTACGCGTCGATCCGTGACTCGCCGCCGGCCGCCGCGGCGAGCCGCTGCCAGGCCGCGGAGTTGTGCGAGGGGTCGGCGGCTTCCGCCGTGTGGTGACGCAGGTGCGTGCGGCACAGGGACGTGAAGCCGTCGACGTGCCCGGGCTCGCCGGCGGGTTCCCGCACGGTCGGAGGGCCGGGGGCGGCGGGAGGCGACGGCGGGGCCACGCGCCGCTCCGGGGTCGCGGACGGGCGCGGGCCGGAGACGGGAGTGGAGCCGGGGGACGGCGTACGGCCGGCGGGGGCGGGCCGCTCGGAGGACTGGTCGGCTTCGGCGGGGAGAGGGGTCGAGGCCACGGCGACGCCGCTCAGGGAGAGTCCGGCGAGCGCGGCACCCAGGTAGGTGCGCAGGGGGAGCCGGGAGGACGTGGCCGCATCGCGCGGGCGCCAGTCATCCGAAGGGAGGGGGAGGGCGTCGAGGGCGCCGGAATCCCGGGCCGCTCGGAACGCCGTCAGGGCTGCGGCCTCGGCCTCGGCGGCAGCGGCGGAGGCGGGCGGGGACGCGGGGACGAGGGCCTCGGTCAGCAGACGCTCGATCCCGGGGTCCGAGGCGGAGGAGGGGACGGCCGCGGCGGGGCGCTCAGTCATCGGGTCCTCCAGGGGTCGGCACGGTGGGGCGTCGTCGGGTGATCGGGCGGAGATCGAGCTCCTGTAAGGGGAGGCGCCGGCGCAGGGTCGCGAGCCCGCGGCTCACGGCCATCCGCACGGCGCCGGGACGCTTCCCGAGGATGCGCGCGGCCGACGGGTTGTCGAGGCCGACGATCGTCGTCAGAAGTACCGCCTCCGCCTGGCTCCGTGGCAGTCCGGCGAGCTGAGCCAGCACCCGTTCGGTGGCGAGCGCCTGGAGCGCCTGGTCGTCGGTGAGCTCGGGGGAGGCGGGATGGGGCAGGTCGTCCAGCGTGGTGGACGACTTCCTGGGGCGGACCTTCTCGCGCCGCAGCAGGTCCAGGGCGCGGTTGCGGGCTATGGAGACGGTCCAGGCGCGGAAGCCGGCCCCGTCGCCGCGGAAGCGTCCCAGGTCACGCGCGATCTCCAGCCAGGCGGTGGCGCACACGTCCTCCGCCTCGTCACCGACGAGACCCCGCAGGTAGCCGATGAGGAGCGGGTTCACGAGGCGGTAGGCCAGCGTGAAGCCGTCCTCGTCGCCCTGCTGGGCCCGCTTCACCGCCTCCTCGAGTTCTCGGTCGTGGGCCCCGCCGTCCCGACTCCCGTGCCCGGTCGCCGGTTTCTGCTGGTACACCCCTGGATCCCATTCCTCGCGTCTTCCCCGCCACCCCTGGCCGAGCCGAATGATCTTCCCGCACAGGACTATCACAGCGGTTCCACAGGCCGGTTGAGGGGGCGGGATCAGACCCGGACCCGTCTCGCACGGGAGCGGCCGGGGAGGGTCAGGTAGAACTCGTACAGCGATTCCGCGGGGCCGAGGCGGTAGCGGTTCTCGACTTTGGTGAGCGGGCTGCGTATGCGTCCGTCCGGCATCCGCACCCCCACCCGCTGGCCGAAGTACTCGCGTTGGGAGGCGTCCAGGTCCACCCAGACCGCGCCCGCCTGTCGCACCAGGACCTCACCCACGTACGAGCCGAGCCCGAAGAGCAGACTCCGCGGTGTCTCGGCCCGCGCGTCACCGTCCCGGCGCAGGCCGTCGATGAGGAAGTCCACCACACGCAGGCTCGCGGTCGAGTAGTTCAGCGGGAGCGGGCCGTGGGCGGTGGCGGAGCGGCGGACGGCGAGTGCCCTGAGGAGCCCCGCGGAGTGTCGCGGCATGTCCGCCGCGGTGATGCCGTGTCGATGCATGCCGGCCCCTGGGGAGTCGATGGGGAGCCGACGGTTTCGGTTCCCTCGCTTCCTGAGCGGGCAGGGGTCCGGAAGTGTCACACGTGACGCGTGGGGCAGAGTGAGGGCCATGACTGCGTACGAGACGATGTCGTTCCACCTGGAGACCGAGCGCCTGATACTGCGGCCGTGGGCCGAGTCGGATGCCGCCGAGTTCACCGCCCTCCTCTCCGAACGGGACAAGGGGACCTTCACGGTCGAGCGCACCCGGACCGGAATCGTGGAGCTGCTCGCGGCCACGGAGGAGACGGGGATCGCGCTGCTGCCCATCCAGCGCCGTGAGGAAGGTGACTTCATCGGCTACTGCGGGCTGATCATCGGCCGCGCCACCCTGGACGAGCCCGAGATCGCATACGAGCTGTTCCGGCACGCGCACGGGCGCGGCTACGCCACGGAGGCGGCCGCGGCGGTCGTCGAGGCCGCCGCGGCGACTGGGCGGAAGCGGCTCTGGTCGACCGTCGGCACGTGGAACGCACCGTCGTTGCGCGTCCTGGAGAAGCTCGACTTCGAGCGGGACCACCTCTCCATGGAGGAGAACGGCGAAGTGGTCTGGCTCACGCGCCCGTTGCCGTGAGGTCCCGCCCGCCCTGGGTTTCCAGGGCGGCGATCATGTCGTGCAGCCAGGCGAGTTCGGCCCGTGACGTCGCCCGGGCGATCAGCAGGATGCCGCTGCGGAAGGGGTCGGTGATCCGCTCGGCGTCGAGCGGCCCGGCCTCGTCGTGGAAGAAGCTCGCCGGCTCTTCGAGGAAGGCGAGACGCCGGCGGAGCACGACGGCCTGAGCGGCGGGATCGTCGAGGTGGCGGAGGAAGGCCAGCACGGTGAACCAGCGGTTCTCGTCGCTGATGTCCAACTGCTCCGGCGTGCGCAGCCGTTCGAGCAGTGCTGCCCGCCCCTCAGGCGTCAGGTGCAGGGTGTGCCGGGGGGCGGCGGTCGAACCGGGCTCGGTCTCGCGGACGAGCAGGCCGTCGGCTTCGAGGCGCTTGATCGCCGGATAGAGGGTGCCGTCGCTGAGCGGACGGATGTGGCCCGTCAGGGCGGCCAGGTGCCGGCGCAGTTCGTAGCCGTGCATCGGCCGGTCCCGAAGGAACCCGAGGATCGCGAGCTTGAGCATGGGCCCATGGTGTCAGAACCGGCGAGGTATCAAGGCGCCGAGATATATCGATACCGCTATACCTCGATATCGAGGTATCGTCGGGTGTCAGCCCCCGAGGCGAGGAGTCCGCCATGCGCCATGCCCCCGTGACACCGAACGGCGACCAGATCCGCTGGGTCGAGATCCCCGGCACCGAGCCCACCAGGCTCTACCTGCACGGACTCGGCGCCACGTCCCCGGTCTACTGGGCCGCGGCCGCCGCGCACCCCCTGCTGACCGGCCGCCGGTCCCTGCTTCTCGACCTGCTCGGCTTCGGCATCAGCGACCGCCCCACGGACTTCGGATACACGCTGGAGCAGCACGCCGACGCCGTGGCGGCGGCACTGGAGGCCGCCGAGGTGACGGACGCCGAGGTCGTCGCGCACAGCCTCGGCGGGGCGGTGGCCATCCTGCTCGCAGCCCGGCACCCACGGCTCGTCGCGAGCCTGGTCCTCGTCGACTCCGTCCTCGACCCCGCCCCGCCGGAACCCGCCCCCGGCAGCAGCGGCATCGCCGCCTACACGGAGGAGGAGTTCCTGGCCCACGGCCGGCAGCGCACCGAGGAGCGGGTCGGCGCGTTCTGGTGGTCCACGATGCGCCTCGCGGGACCTGAAGCCCTCTACCGGACCACGGTCCACCGCGCTCGCGGGACCTCGCCCACCCTGCGTGAACACCTGGCCGGGCTCTCCGTCCCCCGGACCTGCCTCCACCCGGAGGCCGACGGCGAACCGGCGGACGCGGCGGGCCTGCGCGCCTCGGGCGTGACCCTCCGGGCGATCCCCGACTGCGGCCACAACATCATGTTCGACAACCCCGACGCCTTCGCGGTCGCGGTCTCCGACGCGCTGAACGGCGGCTGACACCGGCATGACGCCGGACGACGCCGGGACTGTGCGAGGCTCGACGCCGGACGACGCCGAGGACCTGTCCGTGCCGGGCTCCGCGCGGCACGGAGCGATGAGTTCCCGCTCGTCCCGGAGTCTTCCCCGGCACACACGGTGGCCGACGAAGGAGAAGTCATGGCGGAGAAGGACGAGGTCTGGGCGATGGTCCACGCGGAGCGCGCGGCGCTCGTCGAGGACCTTTCACGCCTGGACGGCCCGCAATGGGAGCAGCCCTCGCTCTGCGCCGGATGGACGGTCCACGACGTGGCCGCCCATCTGGTCGACACGTACCGGACGACACGCCTCGGCTTCGTGGTCGGCCTCGCCCGGGCGCGGTTCGACTTCGACCGCCAGAACTCCGTGGGTGTCGCCCGCGAGCGCGGGGCCACACCGCAGGAGACCCTGGAGCGGCTGCGTCGGGCGGCCTCGCGGACCTCGACCCCGCCGGCGCCCCTCGACAGCCGGCTCGTCGAGGAGGTCGTCCACGGCGAGGACATCCGCCGCCCCTTGGGCCTCACCCGTGCCTATCCGGCAGAGGCCGTGGTCAGGTCGCTCCGCCTGCAGGCCCGGACACCGGCCTCCTTCGGCGGGGCCAAGGAGCTCCTGGCCCGCGTCCGGCTCACGGCGACCGACACCGGCCTGACCCTCGGCACCGGCCCGGAGGCGACAGGCCCCGCACTCTCCCTGCTCCTGGCCGTCTCCGGCCGCCGCCCGGCCCTGGACGACCTGAGCGGTCCGGGGGTGACCGCGCTGGCGGCGGACGGCTGAGGGCGGCCGAGGCCGGGGTCCGTACGGCGGGTTCCCGGACGAGCGGGCCCGTCCGGGGCGTCAATCCTGTTGCCGTCCTTGCCGACGGCGGTCTACCGTCGGCCGGTCCAGCGCCGCTCGCGCCCCGCCCCCGCCCCGGAGACCGCCCGTGCCCGTCCGCCCCGCCACCGCCCGCGACGCCGGCTTCCTCCGGCGCATCCTGCAGGAGGCGTACAACTGGAACGGCGAGCAGCGGTTCACGGCCGAGCAGCTCGCCGCCGACCCGCACGCCGAGCGATACGTCGCCGACTGGCCCCGCGGCGGCGACTTCGGGGTCGTCGCCGAGACCGGGGACGGCGAACCGGTCGGCGCGGCCTGGGCGCGGTGCCTGCCCGAGGACCGGCCCGGGTACGGCTTCGTCGCGGCGGACGTCCCCGAGCTGACCCTCGGCGTGCTGCCCGCGCACCGCGGCCGTGGGCTCGGCCGTTCGCTCATGGAGGCGCTGATCAGGGCCGCCGCCGAGCAGGCCGGGCCCGTCACCCGGATCAGTCTCAGCGTCGAGGACGGCAACCCCGCCGCGCGCCTCTACACGTCCCTCGGATTCGTCCGGGCCGGGCGCCAGGGCGGCTCGGACACGATGGTCCTGGACGTCCCGGGACGACGCGGCTAGACGACATCCGGAACCATCCCCTCCCGAGCATCTCCGGAGCACCTCCGACGGGCCTCCCCGGAACGTCTTCAGGTCGCTCCGGGCCGGGTGTCCTCCTGCTCAGCGGCAGAAGTCAGCGGCAGAAGGCCGTGTCCACGACCTTCTGGACGCCCTTCATGCCCGCCTCGTCCGGGGGGATGCTCGTCACCGCGACGTTGACGGCGCGGCCGTCGTCCGTGACGCCGCCCCGGGTCTCGTATCCCACGAGGTCGCCGCCGTGGCCCCAGTAGACGCCTCCGCACGACAACTGCCTGCTCATCAGCCCCAGTCCGTAGTGGCTGCCGGTGTCCCCGACCGGGACGGTCGTCCGCATCTGGGCGAGCTGGGCCGCCGGGAGGAGGCGGCCGTCGAGGAGCGCGGTGAAGAAGCGGTTGAGGTCGGAGTTGGTGGAGATCAGCTGGCCCGCCGCCCAGCCCGCCGACGGGTCGACCTCCGTGAAGTCGCGCGGCGTCGAGCCGGCCGAACTCCTCGCGTACCCCTTCGGATGCGGTTCCCGGATCGTCTTGTCGCCCGGCGCGGGGAAGTACGTGTGGCGCAGGCCGAGGCGCTGCATGATGCGCCGGTCCATCTCCTCCGCGAGGGGGCGGCCGGTGACCTTCTGGACGATCAGGCCGGCCAGGACGTAGTTCGTATTGCTGTAGCCCCACTTCTCCCCGGGAGCGAACTCGGCCTCGTCCTCGAGCGCGATGTCGACGAGGTCGCGGGGCTCGAAGTACCGGTCCCTCATGTCCTCGTCGCTGATGTGCGCCCCGTACTCGGGAATGCCACTGGTGTGCTGGAGGAGTTGGCGGACGGTGATGCGGCGGCCGTCGACGCCCTTGCCCCGTACGAGGCCCGGGAGGTAGGTGTCGACCTTGGCGTCGAGGGCGATCCTGCCCTCGCCGACCAGCTGCAGCACGACCACCGCGGTGAACGTCTTCGTGTTGCTGCCGATCCGCACCTGGCCGTCCCTCGGCACCTTCGCGCCGGTCGCCAGGTCCCCGACCCCCGCCGTGTACGTACGGGTCCGGCCTTCCCGGTCCGCGACGCTCGCCAGCGCGGCCGGCTGGCCGTCCCGCACCAGCGCGTTCAGGCCCTGCTGGACGCTGTCGGGCCGGGGCGCGGCGGCCGCCGAAGCCGAAGCCGGTGCCGGTGCGCCCGCCGTCATGAGGGCGATGGTCATCGCCGCCGCGGCCGCAATGGCCCCGCGCCGGCCGCCCCGCCGCCGTCGCTCGACGGAACGAGGACCGCGCCACGTCTGCTCGTGCATGAGTCAACTCCCTGGGAACCGTGTGGAATCGCGCGGCGCTTCCCGCCGCGCCACCCGTCGACCGGGCAGGACACGATCATGGATTTCGGGGGCTCAGGAGCGCATCGCGGTACGGAGGGAGAAGTTCTTCCCCCGATCGGGGGAGGCCGCCCGCCGAACGCCCGTACATACTGGCTGATCATGATCAAGGGACTGCGGCCGCTGCTGAGCCGTTCCACGTACGTGGGTGCGCTGTTCGCCTACGCCGGTGTTCTGGCGAGCCTTCCCCTGCTGTCCTTCGCGCTGTTGCCCGCGCTGGCCTGGCGGTCCGCCTCCGAGGGCGTGCGGCTCGTCGTCGTGCTGCTCGTCTGGTCGGTGCTGATCGGCCTCGTCGGGCTGGCCCGCACCACGCGGCGGGTGCTCATCCTGTCCGCCCGTCGGCTCCTGGGCGTGGCGCTGCCCGACGCCGCCGCCGTACGGACGTCCACGATTCCGGCCGGCGCCGGGACGGGCCGGGCGTTCGTCGCGCCGCGCGCCGACCGCTGGCGGACCCCTCTGTGGCTCGTGCTGCACGTGACGCTGGGGTGGACGGGGGCCCTGGCGAGCGGTGTGCTGCTGTTCGCCGGCCTGACGCTGCCCGGGGGATGGCTCGGCGCCGAGGCAGGGCTGAGCCTCTTCGGGCGGTCGGTGCGGGTCACGGGCGGCTGGGAGAGCTGGCTGGCGGGGCTCTGCTGCCTGCTGCTGGCGGCGACCGTGTGCGCGGGGGTGACGAAGGCCCTGCGGTGGTCGGCGCCCCGGCTGCTCGGGCCGTCGTCGGCCGAACGGCTCGCGCTGGCGGCCGAACGGGAACTGCGCCTCGCCGAACGCAACCGGCTCGCCCACGAGTTGCACGACTCCATCGGGCACACCCTGACGACGACCACGATCCAGGCCGCGGTCGCGGGTGAGCTCATCGCCGCCGACCCGGCGGCGGCGCGCGCCACCCTGCGCAGCATCGAGGAGTCGGCCCGGGCAGCGCTCGAAGACCTGGACTACGTCCTGGGTGTGCTGCGCGAGAAGGAGACCGGGACGGCACCGGCCGAGCCGGCGCCCACCCGCACCCTGGCCGACCTGCCCGAACTGCTCGACCGCCTGCGGCACACGGGCGCCGTGGTGGAGCTGGATCTCTCCGGGGAGCCGACGAGGGTGCGGGGGACGCTCTCCCGAGCGGCCTACCGGATCCTCCAGGAAGGGCTGACGAACGCCGTGCGGCACGGCGGGGGCGGGCCCGTCGAGGTCCGGGTGGCGGTGACGACGGAGGAACTGGAGCTCGGTGTGGTGAACGTGATCGACGACGGTACGAGTACGGGGACGGGCCGGGGTGCCTTCCGCACGTCCGGGCACGGTCTGCCCGGTCTCGCCGAGCGCGTGCGGCTGCTGCACGGCGAGTTCGAGGCCGGGCCCGCCGGGCCGCGACACTGGCGGCTGGCCGTCAGGCTGCCCGTACGGGTGTCGGTGTGAACGGCTCCGAGGCGAGCGCGGGCGCCGAGACGGGTACACCTGCCACGGCGGAACGACCCGGCGCGACGGGCTCACCGGTCACGGCGGACACCCCCGTCACCCTCCTCGTCGCGGACGACGACGAGGTGACCCGCAGCGGGCTGCGCACCCTGCTCGCGGCACAGTCGGGGATCACGGTGATCGGGGAGGCGGCCGACGGCGTCGAGGCGGTCGAGGAGGCGCGGCGGCTGTGTCCGGACGTGGTCCTGATGGACGTACGGATGCCCCGTCGCAACGGCATCGAGGCGACCCGCGAACTCGTCTCCGAGGCGGGGACGACCACGTCGGGTGCGCGGCCGAAGGTCGTGGTGATCACGACCTTCGAGAACGACGACTACGTCACCGCCGCCCTGAGCGCGGGCGCGAGCGGCTTCGTCCTCAAGCGGCTCCCGGTCCGGCAGATCGCGGAGGCCGTACGGATCGTCGCCGCGGGGGAGGCGATCCTCTTCCCTGCGACCCTGCGCCGGATGGTCGCCGCCCGGCCCCTGGACTCCGCCGAGGCGCTGCCGCGGGCCGCGCTGACGGTGCGGGAGGAGGAGGTGCTGCGGCTGATGGCCACGGGCCTTTCCAACCCGGAGATCGCCGGGTCCCTCACGGTGAGCCTGGAGACGGTGAAGACGCACGTCGGGAACGTGCTGACCAAGCTCGGCGCCCAGAACCGGACTCACGCGGTGGTGATCGCGTACGAGTCCGGTCTGGTGGTGCCGGGGTTCACCGGCTGAGGCGGCGCCGGCCCCGGTCGTCCGTCAGAGGATCCTGTGCTCCCTCCAGAACGGTCCGAGGTCCTTCGCCGTGGCGGCCTGGGCCGCGCGCTTGAAGGCGGCGGTGGTGGCGACGCCCAGCCAGTGGTCCCGCACGTAGCCGCGCAGCATCGAGGCCATCGCCGGTCCGCCCAGTTCGCGTTCCAGGTCGTGCAGGGCACAGGCGCCGCGCGGGTAGACGACGCGGAAGAACTCCGTGCGGTGGCCGTCCGCGTAGTAGGCCATGGAGCGGGTGAGGGCGGCCGTCTCGCTGGGCCACATCCCCTGGTCCTCCCAGCAGGTGGCCGTGGGGTCCCCGTAGTACAGCTCGGTCGCGTACTGGGCGAAGGACTCGTCGAGCCAGGGCGCCGCGAACTGGTCGTTGCCCACGATGCCGTAGAACCATTGGTGGGCGATCTCGTGGACGACGGCCGAGCCCTCCGGTTCGGTCCACAGCAGGACGAGTCCCGGGAACTCCATGCTCCCGAAGTCGTCGAGGGCGTCGCTCATGACGAGGTCCAGCTCGCCGTACGGGTAACGTCCGAACCGCTTCCCGAACTCGTCGACCGAGGCGACGGCGTTCCGCAGGTCGAGGGCGACGCCCTCGGCGGGCGTGGAGGCGGTCCAGTACGCGTTCAGCCGGACCCCGCCGGGAGTGGTCACCGTCTTCGAACGGAAGGGGCCCGCCGCCCACACGAAGTCCCGCACCCCGCGCGCGACGCTGGTGCTGACCGTGCGGCCGGGTGCGCCCGCGCGCCGGGTGGTGGTGCCCGTCGCGGGGACGACGAGCGCCTCGGGATGGTCGAGGACGACCCGGAAGTCACCGGCCAGGGTGTAGAAGCTCTCGCCGAAGCCGACGTCCGGGTCGAGGTGCCGGCCCTGAGCGTCGCGGACGGACAGGAGGGGCAGGGCGTTGCCGAGGTAGCGGTGGGCGCCGTCCCTGCCGAAGCGGTGGACGCGGTCCGGGACGGTGATGGCGACGTCGAAGGAGACGCGCGCCCGCGCCCCGTACGGCAGCGGCGCGGGCAGGTCGATCCGCAGCGCGGTGCAGTCGACGGTGAGCGGTCCCGGAGTGCCGCCCTCGACTCGGCCGACCTGGACCGGAGACGGCTTGTCCGGGGCGCCGCAGCCGTAGGTGCCGTTCCCCCAGAGGCGTACGTCGACCGAACGAAGGGGAGTGCGGGCGGCGTTGCGGAAGGAGACCGTCTGGCGGCCGGTCCAGTGCGAGCCGTCCGCGTCGCCGCGCAGCTTCACGTCGTACGACGGCCGGTCCGGGGTCGCCGCGGCCGGCACGGGGGCGGGGGAGCTGCCGGGGTCCCGTGCCGAGGCGGGGTGGGGGACGAGCAGCAGGACGGCCGCGAGGGCGAGCAGCGGCGCACGCCAGTACCTGATCGAGGTCATGACAAGCACGCTAGGGCGCCCGTCGCACGGACGGGAGAGTTCCGGGGACGGTGGGGCGTCAGGGGTGGGAGGGGTAGCTGGGGTGACGGGGTGACGGGGTGACGGGGGTGGGAGGGGTAGCTGGGGTGACGGGGTGACAGGGGTGGTCGGTCGGTTGGTCGGTCGGTCACTCCGGGCGGCTGAAGCGGCGCGCCGCCCACAGCAGGGCCAGGACGCCGCTCGTCAGGAGAAGGGCGGCTTCGAGGAGGAGCGGGGGCTGCCGGCCTGCCCACGCGATGCCGGGGGTGCCGTGCCCGCCGGGCACGTGGTGGGCGACGCAGCGGCGGAGGAGGTCCACCGCGTAGGCCAGGGGATTGGCGCCGGCCAGCGTGCCGGCCCAGCCGGGCAGTGCGTCCAGAGGGAAGAATCCGCCGGAGAGGAACAGCAGCGGCATCATCACCACCCCGAGGAGCGTGTGGAACGTCTCCGCCCTGCGGAGCGTCACGGCGAGGGCGAGGGCCAGGGCGGTGATGGTGAACGACGCCAGGACCATCCCGGCCAGGAGCGTGGCCAGGAGGAGCGGATCGTAGGGCAGTCCGACCACACCGGCGAGGCCGAGCAGTACGGCTCCCTGGACCGTGGCGGCCAGGGTGCCGCCGGCGCACTTCCCCAGGAGGAGGGTCGAGCGGCCGACCGGAGCCATGAGGAGCTCGCGCAGGTAGCCGCTCTCCCGGTCGGTGATCAGCCGGATGCCGACCATGACGGCCGGCGTCTGCACCGTCATCATCAGCATGCCCGGGAAGAGGTACGTCCGGTAGTCGACGCCCAGGGACGAGCGGGGGATGAGGGCCGCCAGCCCGCCACCGAGGACGAGGAGGTAGAGCACGGGGTGGAGCAGCAGCAGCGCGGTGTGGACGCGCTGGCCGGCCAGTCGCAGCAGGTCACGGTGGACGAGGGCGTGGACGGCGCGGAGTTCGAGGCGCAGCCGGGCCGCCCGTCCGGAGCCGGAGCCGGAGCCGGAGTCGGAGGTGCCGGGGGCGTCCTTCGCGTCCGCTGCCCGCAGCGCGGATGTGGTCATCGGCCGCCGCCCGCCGTGTGGAGGCTGCGACCGGTGTGGTGGAAGAAGACGTCGTCGAGCGTGGGACGGGACGCGGAGGCGGTGTGGACGGCGATGCCTGCACGCTCAAGTGCCGTGCAGAAGCGGGGGATCCAGGCGCTGCCGTCCGGTACGCGCAGGCTGATGCCGTCCGTGTCCGCCGTCACGGCGCGGTCCTGCGGAGCGATCCCGCACACCACCCCGTGTGCCGTCGGGTCGTCGCTGGTGCGCAGCACCACCCGGTCGTCCCCGATCGCCGCCTTCAGCGCGAGGGGTGTTCCCTGTGCCACCAGGCGGCCGTGGTCGATGATGCCGATGCGGTCGCAGTTCTCCGCCTCCTCCAGGTAGTGGGTGGTGACGAAGAGCGTGTTGCCGTGCCGGTCGCGCAGTGCGCGCAGCTGGTCCCAGACCTCGGCGCGGGCGTGCGGGTCGAGACCGGTCGTCGGCTCGTCGAGGAACAGCACCCGGGGGGAGTGCAGCAGGGCCCGGGCGATCTCCAGCCGCCGCCGCATGCCGCCCGACAGGGTCCGTACGGGGGAGCGCCGCCGGTCGGTGAGCCCGGCCGTCTCCAGCACCTCCGTCGTACGCAGCCGGGCCTGGCGTCGGGGGAGTCCGTAGAGGCGCGCGTGGATGCGGAGGTTCTGTTCGGCCGTGAGGTCCGCGTCCAGCGTGCTGTGCTGGAAGAGCATGCCGACGTGGCGCCGTACCAGGTGGGGCCGGGCGAGCACGTCCGCCCCCGCGACCGTGGCGTGACCGGAGGTGGGGCGGGCCAGGGCGCAGAGCAGGGCGATGGTGGTGGACTTCCCCGCGCCGTTGGGGCCGAGGAAGGCGAAGGTCTCGCCCTGAGGCACGTCCAGGTCCAGGCCGCGTACGGCGTGGGTGGTGGTGCCCCGCGGGCCCGGGTAGCTCTTGACCAGGCCGCGCGTGCTGACGGCGTGGACGGGCTCGGGAGCGCGGGGCGTGCGGGTGGGGCCCTTGTCGCCCGTGGATGACTGCATGTGGTCCGGTCCTCTCTTCGCGGCCCGGGGCGTGACGTGCCACGCGGTCCACCGGGCCGTCACTCCGGCCGGCGGCTGTCCCGGGACAGCCGCCGGCCGGACGGTGCCGACTGTCCTAGGCGCAGCTGATGCCGACACAGACGGTGTTGAGGAGGGTCAGCAGGCCGACGCACTCGCACGTCGCGCCGAAGGCCACTCCGTCGACGCCGACGGGATCGGTCTCCGGAAGAGCGTGGAGCCGGGCCAGCAGTTCGAGGTCGTTGTTCTCCATGAGGTGCTCCTTCTTTCCTGAGGGTTGCTCGAACGGCGGGCTTTCCGCCGTTCAGCCCGGTACCTGGACCGTCCAGTGCCGGGAGCCGTTGTGCCGGAGCCGTACGAGGAAGGCCAGGATTCCGGCCGATCCGTCGCTCCAGCCGGTCGAGACGTCCCCGTACTCGTTGGGGAAGACCACGTGGCCGTTCCGGTGGGCCCGCTCGCCGAGGACGATGCGCGCCAGGTCCGCGGCCATGGCCCGGTAGACGGGGTCGCCCGTGGCGTCGGCCATGTCGAGGAGGAAGTCGCCGTTGCCCGCGAGACCGTGGCACTGGGTGAGGGCGGCGCGGGAGGCGCGTTCCATGACGGCGCGTGTACTGCGGCGGGCGAGGTCGCCGAACCTGTCGTCACCGGTCGCCTGCCACAGCCGGACGAGGAAGGTCCCGATGCCCGCGGAACCGTGGCACCAGTACGGGGCCGTCGGCAGGTCCGACGCCTGGGCCGGCCACTGGGCGGCTTCGCCGACGAGTACGGCTTCGGCCAGCAGGTGCTCGCCGGCCGCCACGGCCAGCTCCCTGTGCTCCGGGCGCCGTGAGACGGCCGAGGCGGCGAGGAGGAAGCAGCCGATGCCGGCCAGGCCGTGCGCGAAGCCGAGGTAGCGCTTGCCGGCCTCCGAGGAACCTGCTTCGGCGGGATCGGCCTCGCCGGGCACCGGCCAGCTCACCGCCGTCGCGTCGCGTTGTGCGGCGGCGGTCAGCCGGTCGGCCGCGTCGACGGCCAGCTCGGCGAAGCGCGCATCGCCGGTGCGGTGCCACAGGTGGAGAGCGGCGAGCCCGCTGCCCGCGGTCCCGTGGGTGATGTCGTGATGGGGCGTCACCTGCTGCGGGGCCAGCGCCAGTGCCAGCGCGTGGTCCGTGAGCCGGCGGTCGTCGACGGCCCGCCCGGCTTCGTACAGCGCCCATGCGGTGCCACGGCCTCCGAAGTGCAGGCCGGGGCGCGGAGCCGAGCGCGGATCGGTGCGGTCCGCGATCCAGCGGCCCGCCGTGGAGATCAGGCCGGGCAGGCGCGCGTCGCCGGTGAGTTCCCCGTACCGCGTCAGTACGGCCAGGACACCGGCCGCGCCCTGCTGCACCGTGCACGGGTCGCTCTCCCCGGCCGTGGTGGACACGGGCCACAGCCGCCGGTCGTCCGCCGGGGTCATCGAGTCGACGAGGTGGTCCACGATCCCGGCCACCGGATCGAGGGCTTCGTCGTCCCGCGCCGCCCGGTGGGCGGTGCGGCTTCCCGGCCGCACCAGGTGCGCCCCGCGGAGAGCCTCGCGCGCCCGGGCGGGGTCCCACCGCTCGGCGGGGTCGTCCTTCATCAGCCCGAGGACCAGCTCGGCGAGACCGGAGGGCAGCCCGAGCGGCCGGGTGCACGCGGCCAGCCAGGCGGCGAGCCGCTGCTCGGGAGGCCTGTCGGCGGGCTCGTCGGGCAGCAGGTGGGGCACCTTCCCCGCCAGGACGAAACACGCGGTGGCGCCGAGGCTGTAGTAGTCGGCCGTCGGCCGGACGGGCGCGTCGGACAACCGTTCGGGGGCGCTGAAACCGGGCGTTCCGACGCGGGTCGGCAGCGCGGTCGCGTCGTCCAGGACGGCGAGCTCCAGGTCGATGAGGCGCAGCTCTCCGTCCGGGCGGACCATGATGTTGCCCGGGGTGAAGTCCCGCAGGACGCAGCCGTGCGCGTGGGCCGCCGCGACCAGGTCCACGAGGCGTGCGACCTGCGCGAGGGCGTCGGCGCGGTAGCGCTCGGCTCCGGCGTCCCGGAAGTGCTCGGCGACCCAGGTGCGCAGGGTCACCCCCGGCACCTCGTCCTGGGCCAGGAACAGGTGCCCGCCGTGCTCGAACAGCGCCAGCGGCTCCGGGGCCAGCCCCGTACCCCTGAGCTTCTCCAGCGTGCGGGCCTCGGCGCGCAGCCAGTCGCGCACGTCGCGGCCGGAGGCATCGGCCTCCACGTGCGGCCGGGCCTCCTTGATCACCACGAGGTCGCCCGTACGGACGTCGCTGCCCCGGTAGACGCCGCCCTTGTTCGTGTGCCGGATCGCCTCCCGCACGGCGAATCGACCGCCCAGCACCACCGGACCGCCGGCCGCGTCCTCCGCCGTGCGCGCGGGCCGGGACGGGGCGGGCACCGAGACGGGGAAGGGGGAGACCGCCCAGGAGGGCGGAGAGTACCGGCCGGTGCGCCGGTCCTCGACGGGATTGCCGTCGGGGTCCTCGATGAACCACACCAGCAGGCCGTCGTCCGACAGTCTCCGGCGGCCGACGAAGGAGCCGTACCGGTAGTGCACCAGGGAGTGCGCGGCGTACGGCTGGTCGGACAGGATCCGCGGACCGGCCAGCCCCGCGGTGGCCCGGTGCAGGTCCCGGGCGAGCCGCGCCGCGTCGGCGTCGGAGCCCGGGTAGACGGTGAGGAACTTCCCGGAGCTTCCCCTGGGCGTGGCACGGGAGTTGAGCGCACTCACCTGCTCCAGCGACCGGGCGAACTTGAATCCCGAATCCTCCCGCAGCAGCACCTCGAGGGCCTTGCCGAGGACCGTCGCCGCCGAGGCGGCCGTCGCCGACAGGTGCAGCTTCCACCCCTGCTCGCGCCGCGCCCTGCTCCGGGGCGCGACACGGCACCACATCTCGTCCGAATCGGCCGTCCAGCGCGCCTCGCCATCCGTGGCGCGCAGGGCCTGGCCGAGAAGGCCTTCCAGATCAACTCCGGTGACGTCGCTCGTCATTGGCTGTCCCTCTCAACGGTGAGTACCGCTGGTCGGAAGGTGCCCGGCGATTTCGGCGGACCAACGCACAGCCCACCGGATTCACTTGATCCGGCGAGCGCACGACGCTCGTGGAGGCCTCGAAGAGCGCGCCCGGCGCGGCCGGCGGCGCACGGCGCCGGCCCCGCCGGGAGTCGACTACCCGGCGCGGAACCGGCCTTACGCACCCGGCGTCAGGACACCAGCCCCTGTCCGCCCAGCTCGGTCAGCCGCACCGTGCACAGGCCGCCGCGCTCCGCCGTCACCTCCGTCACCTTCAACTGGGTGCCCGGCGCGAGGAGATACTCCTCCTCGCCCGTGAACGCGGAGAACCGCCGGATCCCCACCGCACGCGCCGGCGTCACCTCGAACAAGGTCCTCCTGCCACGGCTGCCGAGGAACGCCCGGGCCACGCTCAGCTCGGACGTGCACGAGGACACGCCCCACCACGTCACCGTCCGCCCCAGCGGGTACTGGGACCGCAGGTCCAGCGCCACACCACGCCACAACGGCTCCGTCCGCGCCGGCAACCCCGCCACCGCCGAGAACAGCAGGCGCAGGTACGGCAGATACGGCACCAGCCGCTCCCGGTCCGGGGAGCGCAGCACGGCGTTGATCTCGCGGTAGAAGGCCGACTCGCACGTGTACAGGTACAGCGCCGAGATCGCGTCGGCGGACAGCCCCTCCCCGGACGGCCCGCCCGCCGCCCCGGCGGCCGCCTCGGCCTCCGCGACCTTGGCCTCCGCGAACCGGCTCGACCGCTCGATGTGCCGGTCCAGGTTCGCGAGGACCTGGGACACCGGCTCGACGGCCTTACGGAAGTCCATCACCGGCGTGTCGAACACCCCGGTGATCGGCGGCAGGACGAGCCCCTCGTCCTTGACGCTCGTCAGCCGCTCCAGGTACAGCTGGTGCAGCTCCATCGTCGACGCGATGAAGGCGCCCATCCTCTCCGAGACGCCACCGCCGCCGGCTGCCCCGCCCGCGCCGCCCGCGTCCTGGTCCCAGCCCTTGCGCGGCAGCCAGTCGACCGGCTCCGCACCCACCGCCGCCAGGGCGTCGTTCACCCGGGCGAAGTGGTCGCCCTCGCAGAAGATGTCGCCCTGCGCCGCCGGGTTCGCGTGGTCCAGGTGCCGGACCTCGACCCCCGGATACTTCTTCTCCAGCCGCTGGACGACGCTCTTCAGACTGCGGGCATGGGCACCCCACCAGGCGAACACCACACCGCGGTCCTCCTCCGGGCCGCTCTGCTTCGCCCGGAGGATCTCCTCGACGATCTGCTCGGCCACGGGCCGCCAGAACGCCGTGTGCCGGTCGGTCGGCACCGCCCCGTCCGCACTCGCCGTCAGAGAGGCGTTCAGCAGGAGCACGCCCTGGGTGAGCATCGCCTGGAACCACTCCGGCGGCTGGACCGTGTCCTCCTTCTTCAACAGGGCCCGGATGTCGGCGATCGGCGTCTTCTTCGCGATGCCGTACTTCCACATCGCGGCCGCCTTGATGAGGCAGCGCATGCTGACCACCCGGCCGAACTGGCTGTCCTTCCAGTCGCCGAAGGTGTTGTCGAACATCGCGATGCCGGTCGCGCTCTCCGGCCTCGGATACGGGTTCTGCCCGAAGGCGACGACCTTCCACTTCTGCGGCGGATGCGGCTTCAGCGCCTGGAACGTCAGCTCACGTACCGGAACGACCTCGGGACTCCGCTTCGGACCGATGAAGCCGGCGGCTCCGTGCTGCGCCTCGATCACCGGACCCAGCAACGGCAGCCACGGTTCCCCGCCCCCGGCGAACAGCTCGGTCAGCCCCAGCGGGTCCCCGGCGGAGACACCCGTCGGCGCGGGCACCGGCCCGCCCGCGGCCGGGACGCTGATCCGCACCCGCTGCGCCGGCCCCGCGCCCTCGATGTCGTCGAGCTGCCCGAGCACCGCCGCCCGCAACTCGTCGTAGTCCGCGAACCCGTGGTCGTGGAACAGGGTGTAGCCCGTCCACATCAGATTGGCGCACACCGTCGCCGGCACCCGCCCGGTCCGCGCACCCAGCCCGACGAGCGCCACGGACCGGATGCTGCCGGGCTTCGCCCGGTTCTGCAGGTGCACCGCCTGGAACGCGGCCGCGCACGCCAGCGCCACGTTCACGGTGTCGCTGACGTTCTGCGAGGACTCCCGCATGGTCGGCGTCGAGATCAGATACCGCGGCACGGCCGCCCCCGAGGGGACGCACACCGCGCTTCCCACCGGCAGACTCCCGCCGAACCGCTCGCGGATCGCCCGCTGCACCCGCACCTGGATCCCGGCGCCCAGCCGGCGCTTCACGAGCGCGTCGACGCCGCCGTCCATCCGGCCCCGGGCGTTGGTCGGGGACACCCAGGCGTCGACCTCCACATCGAGGAGGGAGCCCTGCCGGATGTCGACCTCGGGCGTGTCCGCGAAGGCGGAGCGCCATGCCGCCACCACCTCGTCGTTCACATCGACCAGAACGACCTTCAACGCACGCTCGGCACCCACGAATCCACCTCTCTCGCACACGCTCTCGAACGTCTCCGAAGCTACAACCGCCCACTGACAACGCCGCCTGAGCCGAAGCGCGGCAGTTCGCCGGCGCGGTAATTCGCTTGAGCCACGGCCGGGGCGACGCGCAGGCTTGCGTGGTGATTGTCGAGCGGGCTCCCCGATTTCTGACCTGGGACGAGGTGGATCCCGCGCGCCATTTCTTCGACAGCGCGTCGGCACCGCAGGTGGTGCGGTCGCTCGGGCCCGCCCGGAGGGTACCCAGCCGCCCGGACATCCCCTTCGGTGACCTGGCGATGCATGCCTGGAGCTCGGGCGAGGGGGATCCCTGGGCCGACGCCATGTCGCACGCACTCGCCGAGCACTACGGCCGCTGGACGGTGGGCTGGCGCTGGTCGCACGACGAAGGCGACTTCGACGGAGGACCCGTCGGGAACTGGTGCTGCCCCCGGGACTCGATCACCACACCGGAGGAGACGCTCGCCCGTGTCGTCGCGGCACTGCGCGAATGGCGCGAGTGGCTGGAGACCCTCGCCGGGTGGCTCGACGCGTACCCGCTGGACCTGGCGTGCATCGAGGACCAGCGGATCCTCTGGGAGCGTGCCGCCCGGAACCTGATCCTTCAGGTGACCGACCGCACGGGCTGCGGCAGCGGTTGGCACGGACACTGCAGTCAAGTGCTCACCTGGTTCCTCAGCCGCTGGGGTGTCGACACCGACCTCGCGCAAGAGCTGGTCGAAGAGGCGATCGGCGGGCGGTTCGCGAGCTGGACCGGCCCCGACATCGTGCTGGTCGACGACGTCGCGGAGCGACTCGCGCTGTCGCTGCGGCCGGACGACGGCGCACGGTCCGGCGGACCCGCGCCGGACCACCTCGAGCGCTGGCTCGCGGTGCGCGAGACAGTGCCATGGCAGGACGTTCCGGACGGCGGTGGGGACGAACCGGTGGTTCCGTCGCGCGACGGCGTGACGGCGGACATACGCACCTTCGATGCGGCCGTGGATCCCGCCCGCGCACGGGGCCTGCTCACCGCCCTGGACCTGTTGCGGAGCGACGCGGCGCGCGGCGCCGTCTTCGACTTCGAGCTGCTCCGGCGCTGGCAGCAGCATGTGTTGGGCACGCCGCAGCCGCCGCCGTTCCGCGACCTGCCGGCCTTCGCCAAGGGGGGCAGGGAACGTTACGGCATCGGCCCGGGCACCCGAGCCCGCCTCGACGCCTGCCTGTCCGAGAGCGAGCGCCACGCCGATCGGCCCGTTCCCCTCATCGCCCGTGCCGCACGTGCCTATCTCGACGTGTGCTTCTTCCATCCCTTCGACGACGGCAACGCCCGGTCCGCTCTCCTCGCCCTCGTCTTCGTGCTCGCCCGCGAGGGCGTCATGCTCGACGGAGTCAGCCTGCTGCGTCGCGTCAGCTTCCAGGCCGACGAGCCGCAGGACGCGCTGATCCTCATCCGGTACATCGGCATCCACCTCGCGAAGACCCGACGCGACACCGCATCCCATGACTCCTGACAGTGGGCATGAAGGCACTGATGGCCATGGCCGGCAGCTCGTGCTTCGGCACACCGCCGAACGGCGCGAGGGGACCCGGCGCCACCGGGCGCCGGATCCCCTCGTGTGTCGTGTCGGTGCCTACTCCGCGGACTTCGCCGTCGGCTGTGCCTTGGCGATGGTGCAGACGCCGTCCTCGCACTGACGCTCCAGGCGGCCGCGCGAGACGGTCTGCGCCAGCCCCACCAGCCAGCAGGTGGGGCAGCCGCGGAAGGCGATCAGAGCCAGCGGGGCCGCCAGCAGGGTGGCAGGGCCGGCGACCGGCACCAGGGCGAGCGAGCCGATGATCAGCCCGAAGCCGATGGCGCCGCGCGCCAGATGACGCGGGACGGACCTGCTCGCGAAGTTCCTCTCGGGAGGGGCCGAGCGCCTGCTGCGCGCGGGATACGCGGGGTGCGCGGCCTGCCCCGGGTCCACGGCGTCCACCGGCTTCACGGCATCCGGTGTCTCCACTGCGTCCGGTGCCTTCACGGTGTTCAGTGTCTTCACGGCGTTCAGGGTCTTCACGGTCGTGGGTCTCCTCCCACTGGTGGGTCGGCGGCGGGACCGGTCGCATGGCCGGTCGTCGCCAGGGAGTGGCGCAGATTCGTGCGGGCCCTGTGCAGGCGGGACTTCATCGCCGCGCCGCTCAGGCCGAGCGCGTCCGCGACGGTCCTGCCCGGCAGGCCCTGGATGTCCCGCATGATCAGCACCTGCCGCTGCTCACGGGGGAGGGCGCCGACCGCGGCGGCGATCCGCTCCACCTCCAGCCTGTGCAGCACCGACTCCTCGGCGGACGGCCCCTCGGGCGCCTCCGGTTCGTCCGGCGCCCCTTCGCGGCGCGCGGCGAGCAGCCGTACCTGCCGGAGACATTCGTTCCGGACGATCCGGAACATCCAGGAGGCGAGCGCGCCCGTCGCCCGCAGGGTGCCGATCTTCCGGTAGAGGATGATCAGCGCCTCCTGTGCGGCGTCCTCCGCGTCCTGCGGGGAGGCGCACAGCGACAGGGCGAACTTGCGCACGTGCGGTTGCGACTGCACGACGACGGTGGTCAGAGAGTTGACGTCGCCGTCCTGGGCGGCCTTGATCAGCCGCTCGTCCGGCCAGGTGAAGCGTCGGTTCATGTCCTACTCATAACTCATGCTCGGCGGGTGGCCCGTGGCGCGGGGGCCGGTCAGCCCCGGCTCCGGTAGCGGCGCGTCAGGTGCCAGCTGCACGCGCCCACGAGCACGACTCCGAGTACGACGAGTGCGGTGACCATCATGGCCGTCTCCTCCTGTTTCGTACCGGCCCGTGCGGCCGGTACACGCACATAGGAGTCGGGGAGGACCGGAAAGGATTCACCTCGTCTCCGCTCACTTCCGCAAGACGGGCGGACCGGCCCCTCCACGTGGGTGTTCGGCCAAACTTCATTCCCTACTGAGTGGGTTGGGAATGTTGGGCGACGGCCGGCCGTTCTCGCGGGCATGACTGCGTCCCAGAGCGAATTCATCCGTGGCACGGCCCGGGGGTCCGCCCCCGTCCCGCTGTCCGTACTCGACCTCGCGGCCGTCGGCGAGGGCACCACGGCCCGGGAGGCGCTCCAGGCCTCGGTGCGGCTGGCCCGACTGGCCGAGGCCCGCGGCCTGCACCGGTACTGGGTGGCCGAACACCACTCCATGCCGGGCATCTCCAGCAGCAGCCCGGCCGTCATCCTCGCCCACCTTGCGGCCCGGACCAGCACCCTCCGACTCGGCTCCGGCGGAGTGATGCTCCCCAACCACGCCCCTCTCGTGGTCGCCGAGCAGTTCGGCACCCTGGAGGCGCTCGCGCCGGGGCGCATCGACCTCGGCCTCGGCCGTGCGCCCGGCACCGACGGAGCCACCGCGGCGGCACTGCGGCGGGCCGGCGGAGCGGAGAGCGACGACTTCCCGGCCGAGGTGGCCGAGCTCATCCGCTTCCTCCGCGACGACTTCCCCGACGGGCACCCCTACCGACGCATCCACGCCGTGCCCGGCCCCGTACAGGGCGAGGTGGGACAGCCGCAGGTGTGGCTGCTCGGCTCCTCGGGCTTCTCCGCCCGCCTCGCCGGCCGGTTGGGCCTGCCGTTCGCCTTCGCCCACCACTTCTCCGCGCGCAACACGCTCCCGGCCCTGGAGCTCTACCGGTCGAGCTTCCGGCCGTCCGAGACCCTGGCCGAGCCGTACGTCGCGCTCGGCGTCTTCGCCTTCGCCGGGGACGACGCCGACGAGGCGCGGCGGCAGGCGCTCACCGGGGCGCTCGCCACGGTACGGCTGCGAAGCGGCCGTCCGGGGCTGGTCCCGACACCCGAGGAGGCCGACCGTCACGTCTTCACCGAGCAGGAGCGGGCGGTCCTCGGCACCTGGCTCGACAACGCCCTGTACGGCACGGCCGACGAGGTCAGGGCCGGCCTGGACGAGCTCCAGAAGCGGACCGGCGCCGACGAGCTGATGCTCGCCATGAACGCGCACGGCCCCGACTTCCGCGTACGCTCCTACGAACTCATAGCCGACGCCTACGGGTTGCCGGCCGACGTAGCGACGGCGGACCGAGCGACGGCGGACCGAGCGGCGACGGACGGAAGGTCGACGGACCTTTCGGCGACGGACCGAGCGGCGACGGACCGAAGGTCGGCGGACCGAGCGACGGCGGATTGAGCGACGGGCGGGCGGACACGACGACGCCGGGCCGGTACGGCGGCCCGGCGTCGCGGTCCCGCCGCGTGCGAAACGGAACGGGAACCGCTCAGGACCCCGCCGCCACCGTCACCCGCCAGCCGTCGTCCGCGAGCCGGCGGCGGACCGCCTCGGCCGTGGGGACGGGCGCCGCGAGCAGGGCCGAGAGCTCCGTGTCCTCGTCGGACCAACTCAGCCTGATGCCGTCCGCGTCGATGCCCGAGACCTCCGCCGCGTCGATCAGCCGGTCGACCTCACCGGGCCCGCCGTCCAGCGGGACCGTCAGCGTCACGCGCTCCACGGCGACCCGGCCCCCGGGCTCGTACACCGCCTCCCAGCCCTCCCGGCCCCGCTCCAGCAGGTCGCCGAGCGAGGCCAGGGCCTCCTCCGACTCCGGGCCCGACACCTCAAGGGCGTTCAGCGCGCGGGTCAGCGCCTCCAGGTCCTTGCGCAGGTCGCCGAGGATCTCCGCGATGGCCGGACCGTTGGACCGGACGATGTCCGTCCACAGCGCCGGAGCGCCCCCTGCCACCCGGATGACGTCCCGCACCCCCTGCCCGGCCAGGGCGAGCGCCTCCCGGGACGCCCCACCGAGGCGTGCCGCCATCAGCGTCGCCACGAGGTGCGGCGCGTGGGAGACGAGGGCCACCGCCCGGTCGTGCGCACCCGGCTCCATCACCAGGGGCACGGCCCCACACAGCGCGACGGCGGCGAGCACCCGGTTCAGCGTGCCCGAGGAGGTCTCGGGGCCGGGGGTCAGGACCCAGGTGCGCCCCTCGAAGAGCCCGGCACGGGCTGCCAGCGGACCGGACCGCTCGCTCCCCGCCATGGGATGGCCGCCCACATAGCTCGGCCGGTGCACCCCCGTGTGCGAGACGGCCAGCGCCGTCGCCGACTTGACGCTCGCCACATCCGTGTAGGCGTGGGCGAGGGCACGGCGCTGCTGGTCGGCAAGCACCTGCGCCACCCGCGTCGGCGGAACGGCGACGACGGCCAGGTCGACCGGTTCGGGAGGCGGGCCGAAGACGCCGGCCCCGCGCGCCGCGGCCACCCGCGCCGCCGACTCGTCGGCGTCGAGCAGATGGACGTGCACGCCGCGGCGGGTCAGCGCGAGTCCCACGGACGTGCCGGTCCCCACGACTGCCGCAGTGCGAATCACTGTTCCCCCTCATGGCCGGTTCGTCGGTGCGCGGGAGCCACCGGCCCCGGTGGAACACCGGTCCGGCCGCTCCTCCTCCGCGACGCTCGCAGTCTGACCGCAACCGGGTGGCCGATTCTCGGCCGACCGCGCACGGCAAGTACCGCATCAGCGCACTTCGGGCATTCGCGAACGCGACAGAGCGCATGCGCGGGGACAGCACAGTCGCCCGGCGGCGGCCCATAACTTGCTGTCGCCAAGGGGCCGTCAGCGAACGAAGGAGGAACACCGTGGAACTCGATCTGCGCACGGTGATGCGGCACTTCGCCACCGGCGTCGGGGTGGTGAGCACCTGGACCGAGACCCCCGGCGGCCCGGACGGGCGTCGCCACGACGCCATCACGGTCAACTCGCTCGTCCCCGTCTCCTTCGACCCCCCGCTCGTGTCGCTCTCCCTGCGTCACGGGTCGGCCTTCCTCACCGATCTCCTCGCCTCCGGGCGGTGGGGCGTGTCGATCCTGGCCGCCGACGGCGCGGAGACCGCCCGCCGCCTCGCCGGCTCACGGGAGAGCCGGACCGAGGCGCTGGCCGCCCTGACCGCCGTACCGGGGCCGCACACCGGATCCCTCCTCTTCGACGGGCCCGGCTGGATGGAGTGCGCGCTCGCCGACTCGTTCACGGTCGGCGACCACCTCATGGTGATCGGCACCGTCCTGGCCACCGGGGTGCGCGCACCGCAGGACCCCCTCGTCTTCCTGCACGGGGCGCTCACCCCGGCGACCGGTCCGTGACCGGGCCCCGATGCCGGCCCCGTACTCGTCCGCGTAGCGCCATTCCGTGACGCATCCGGGGTGCGCGCCCCACACCGTCCGTCCAGGGAGACCACCATGACCGAACAGTCCAGGGCCGCCGGCGAACCCGCCGCCCCGCCCGTCCCCGTGAACCCCGCACTGCGCAAGGCGCTGGACGCGGCCGCCCGCATCCTCGGCGACGACCGGATGTCGCTCCCCGGGAGCGACGAGTGGGCGACCCGCCTCCTCGGCCCCAACGCCGGTCTCTTCCGCGCCCGCCGGATCGCCGCCGTGCTCCGGCCCGCCACCGCCGAGCAGGTCCCCGAACTCGTCGAACTCTTCGCGGGCGACCCCGAGTCGGGCAGCCTCCACGTCGTCAGCACCGGCCGCAACTGGGGTCTGGGCTCCCGCGAACCGGCCGACGACGACGTCGTCGTCCTCGACCTCGGCGGCCTCGACAGGGTCCGCGAGCTCGACCTGGAGGCCGGCTGGGCCGTCGTCGAGCCCGGGGTCACCCAGGGCCACCTCTCCCGGCTCCTCGCCCACACCCCGCGCCTCGTCAACGTCACGGTCTCCGCCGCCGCCACCAGCGTCCTCGGTAACGCCCTGGACCGCGGCGTCGGCCTGCGCGGCCAGCGCACCGACGACCTCGCGGGCCTGGAGGTGGTGCTGCCGGACGGCGAGACCGTACGGGTCGGCTGGTGGCCCACCGAAGGCCGCACCGCACCGGTCTACCCGCACGGCCTGGGCCCTTCGCCGCTGCCGCTCTTCGTCCAGTCCTCCCTCGGCGTGGTCACCGCCGCGGTGATCCGGCTGGCCCCCCGGCCCGAGGCGCTGCGCGTGGTCCGGCTCGACTTCCCGCAGTCCGCGCTGGGCGCGGCGACCGACGCGGTGCGCCGCTGGGTCGCCCAGGGCCTCACCCGGGGGGTCCCGAGGATCTACGACCCGGCGGCGGCCCGCTCGTACGGCGGCTCCGAGGGTGAGTTCCTGGTGCACCTCCCCGTCGACGGCACGGCCGAGGCCGTCGAAGCCCTCACCGGCATCCTGACCGCCGAGGCCCGCCGCTCGGGCCTCTTCACCCAGGTCACGGCGGTCGAGGCGATCGACCCCGGCCACCCGAACCACGAGGTCGCCCGGCTGGTGGAGCGCGGCTACGCCGGCGACCCCGACATCGCCGACGTCCTCTTCCGGGCCAAGATGGGCGTGCCCGCGGACCGCGTCGACGCGGAGACCGGGTTCGTCTTCTTTCTGCCGCTGCTGCCGTTCACCGGAGCCGACGTCTCCCGCGCGGACGGACTGCTGAGGGAGGCGGCCGCCGCGACCGGCACCCGCCTCTCGGCGACGCTCCATCTCCTCGGCCCCGACCTCATCGACTGCGTGGTGGCGATGAAGTTCCCCCGCGAGGGGGACGCACCCGAGCGGGCCCACCGCGCGCTGGACGTGCTCCACACGTCGTTCGCCGACGCCGGCTTCGCACCGTACCGGCTGGATGCCGACCACGCCCACCGGCGCGACGCCCTCGCCGCCGACCCCGGAGCCCTCGCCCTGACCCGTCGGCTCAAAGCCGTACTCGACCCCAACAACGCCATCGCGCCGGGACGTTACCGCTGACCGCGGAAGCCCACCGGACACCAGTGAGACAGGGGACTACAGCACATGGTCACTTCACAGGAGGTCGCCGCCCGGCGTCCCGCCCCCGCCCGGCCGACCACCCCGGAGGAGCTCCTCAGGCGCGCCGAGGACCTCGTCCCGGTGCTGCGGGGCCTCTCCGACGACATCGAGCGGGCCCGCAGGCTGCCCGACGCGGTCGTGGAGAAGCTGCGCGACGCGGGCGTCTTCCGCATGGGCGTGCCCACCGAACAGGGCGGCCCGGGCCTCGACTCCGTCCAGCAGACGGAGGTGGTGGAGACCCTCGCCCGCGGCGACGCCTCCGCCGCCTGGTGCGCCATGATCGGCATGGACACACCCCTCTACGCCCAGTTCCTGCCCGAGTCCGTCGCCCGGGAGGAGCTCAGCGACCCCGACGCCATCACCGCAGGACTGATCCTGCCGCTCGGCCGCGCCGAGCGGGTGCCCGGCGGCTACCGGGTCACCGGCCGCTGGGGGTTCGGCAGCGGCATCACCCACGCCGACTGGGTCGTGGCCGGCTGCTTCGTCCACCGGGACGGACGCCCCGAGCAGGGGCCCGACGGCTCGCCCCGGCACTGGCGCATCATGCTGGCCCGCCGCGACGCGTTCGAGGTCCTCGACACCTGGCACACCACCGGCCTCGCGGGCAGCGGGAGCAACGACTACCAGGCCAAGGACCTCTTCGTCCCCGAGGAGCACTCCTTCAGCCTCGGCGCCCCGCGCGTCGAGGGCCCGCACTCCACGGCGGAGGCGATCCTGCGCAACATGCCCGGCGTGCCGCTCGGCGTGGCCAGGGCCGCGCTCGACCACGTACGGGAACTGGCCGCCGGCCGGACCGACCGCGCCGCCGCCACGCCCTGGGCCGACACCTACCGCGTACAGATGGCGATCGCCGAGTCGGAGATGGAACTCGGTGCCGCCCGGCACGCCGTCTACGGCAGCCTGCGCAGGCAGGCCGAGATCCTGGAGAAGGGCGGCGAGATCGGCCGCGACGACCGGGTGGACACCGTCCTCGCACGCGTCAACGCCTTCCGGGTGGCCCGGGCCATCGTCAGCAGGCTGTACGACCTCGTGGCGACGACGGCCGTCTACCGGCCCTCGCCGCTCGACCGCTGGCTGCGCGACCTGACGACGATGCGCCAGCACGTGATCGCCCAGGACCAGGTGCTCCAGTCGGCCGGCGCGCACCTGCTCGGCGGCACCCCGTCGAACCCCTTCAGCCTGGGCATCGTGGCATGAGCGGACACCCGCGCGCGCAGCCCGCCGGCGGCCCGTCCGCCACCGCGGTCACGACGGACCGGATGGACCTGACGGACCGGATGGACCTGACGGACCGGGCGGACGCGGCGGACCGGGCGGACGCGGCGGACCGGGCGGCCCTGGCGGACCGTGCGGACCGGGCTGACCGGGCGGTGACGGCGGGCCCGGCCGACCGGGCCGAGCTGAGCGGCGGGCCGCTGACGGCACCGACGGTCGGCACGCTCGGCGAGGCGCTGCGGCGAGCCGCGCGCGGCCCGCGCGGCGTCGTCGTGATCGACGGCGCGGGCACGGCCGACCGCAGACCGTACGCCGAGCTGTACGCGGACGCGGCACGGACGGCGGCGGAGCTCGCCGCCGCGGGTGCGCGGCCCGGCGCGCGGGTGATCATCCGCACCAACCGCACCGGCGACCTGCTCACCGCCTTCTGGGCGTGCGTGCTCGGCGGGCTCGTCCCGCTGCCCGTGTCGTACGGCTCCGGCGCCGCCGGGCTCGCCGAGGCGGTCGGGGCCGTCGGGGAGGCGTGGCTGCTCGGCGACGAGCCGCCCGGCCCGCCCCCGCAGGGGCTGCGACCACTCGGTCAGGGCCCCCGTCCACCCGCCGGTTCCCACGAGCCGCTCTCGGCGCGGCCCGACGATCCCGCGGTGCTCACCCTGACCTCGGGCAGCGGCGGCCGGCCCAAGGCCGTACCACTGACCCACCGCCAGGTGCTCGCCCGGGCCCACGGCACCGCCCTCGTGCGGGGCCTCGGCCCGGACACCCGCAGCCTCAACCGGATGCCGCTCGACCACGTCAGCGGGATCGTCATGTTCCACGTACGGGACGTCTACCTCGGCTGCCACCAGGTCCACGCCGACGCCGCCTGGGTCCGCGCCGACCCGCTGCGCTGGCTCGACGTGGCCGAGGCCGAGCGGATCGACACCACCTGGGCGCCCAACCGCGTCCTCGCGCTCCTCGTCGACCGGCTCGCCGAGGTACGGGACCGGTCCTGGGACCTGAGCCGCCTCCGGTACGTGATGAACGGCGGCGAGGCGGTCAAGGACCGCGTCGTCCGGCGGTTCGTCGGGGCGCTGGCCCCGCACGGGCTGCCGGCCACCGCCGTGCATCCCGGGTGGGGCATGCCGGAGACGGCCTCCGGTGTCGTCGACGGCGTCTTCCGCCCCGCCGACGGACCGCCCCGGCGCCATGTGCCGGTCGGGAAGCCGCAGCCCGGGGTGTCCGTACGGGTCGTGGACGAGGCGGGGCGGGTGGTGCCGGCCGGGGTCGTGGGCCGGCTCCAGATCACCGGGGAACCGGTCGCCCGTACGTACCTCGTGGGCGGGGTCGCTCGCCCGGCCCCGCTCTCGGCCGACGGCTGGCTCGTCACCGACGACCTGGCCTTCGTGGCGGACGGCGAACTCACCGTCACCGGCCGGGCCGACGGCATCATCGACATCGGCGGCGGGCGGTGGCACGGCCACGAGATCGAGGACGCCGTCGAGGAACTCCCCTGCGTGGTGCCGTCCTTCACCATCGCCCGACCGCTCGCGGCGGACGGTACGAACCCCGCAGGTGGTACGGGCCGCGCGGGCAGCTCCTCGGGCCCCGTCGGGCTCGCGGTCCTCTTCCGGCCCCGGCCGGGAGTCTCGCCGGACGAGGCGGCGGAGCGGGTACGCGAGCGGGTGCGGCGGCGCTTCGGAGCGGCCCCGGTGCACGTCCACGTGCTGGACCAGGCCGATTCGCCCAGGACCGCCACCGGAAAGCTCCGGCGCCCGGCCGTCGCCGACGGTCCGCCCGCGGCACCGAGCCCAGCAGGATTCCCCCACCGAGAGGCCTGACATGTCCCTGGACCTGACCGCGACCATGCGCACTTTTGCCACCGGCATCTGCGTCGTGACCACGTACGAGGAGGAGGGGGACCGGCGGCGCCACGATGCGGTCGCCGTCCGCTCCTTCACCTCCGTCTCCCTCGACCCACCGCTCGTCTCCCTCGCGGTCCCGCGCGACTCCGAGGTCCTCGCGACCCTACTCGCGGCCAAGGTCTGGGCGGTGTCGATCCTCGACGTCGCCGGCCTCGACACGGCCGAGGCCCTGGACGGCGACCGGGACACCCGGGCCAGGGCCCTGCTCACCTGCACGGCCACACCCGGCGAGCGCACCGGGGCGCTGGTCCTCGACGCCCCCGGCTGGCTCGAGTGCAACCTCTACGACCGCCACGACACCGGCGACCACACGGTGCTGATCGGGGAGGTACTGGCCACCGGCGGCCGGTACCGGCGGCCGCCGCTCGTGTTCGTCAACGGCGGCCCGCGCGCGCTCTCCGAAGCCTGAGCCGAGCCGCCGCTCCCGTGGGCCGTCCCACCCGCCCGACCGCATCCACCCCGAACTCCCAGGAGACACAGTGAAATTCGGCATCTGGCTCGACTTCCGCAACCCGGCCGGATGGCGGCGGCCCTGGACCGATGTCTACGAGGAGACGCTGTCGCTCGCCACCGACGCCGAGACGCTCGGGTTCGAGTCCGTCTGGCTGTCCGAGCACCACCTCACCGACGACGGCTACCTGCCGTCCCTGTTCCCCGCGCTCGCCGCCATCGCGGCCCGCACCAGCCGCGTCCGCCTCGGCACCGCCATGGTCCTCGCCGGTCTCACCCATCCGCTGCGGCTCGCCGAGGACGCGGCCGTCACCGACCTGCTCTCCGGCGGCCGGCTGGAGCTCGGCATCGCTCCGGGCTACCGGGAGAAGGAGTTCGAAGCCCTCGGCTTCGACCGGGCCAGGCGGGGCGCCCGTACCGAGGAGACCGTGGAGATCCTCCGCCGAGCCTGGACCGGCGAGCCCTTCTCGTACGCAGGGAAGCACTTCGCCCTCGACGACGTGACCGTCACCCCCGTCCCGCAGAGCCCGCCGTCCGTGTGGATCGGCGGCGGCAGCGAGGCCGCGGCCCGGCGGGCCGGCCGCCACGGGCTGCGCTTCCTGCCCGACCTCGGCACCCCGCCGGAGATCCTCGACCTGTACCGGCGCACCCTCGCCGAGCACGGACACGACCCGGCCGCCTTCGGCCTGACGGCCATCGTCACCCCCGGCGTGTACGTGTGCGAGGACGCCGAGGAGGGCTGGCAGGAGATCCGGGAGCACTACTGGTACCTGCTGAACAAGTTCCAGGAGTGGTTCGGCAACCCCGGGCTGCCGTCCGTGGACGACCTGCCGCGCGAACTGTTCCTGGTGGGCCCGCCGGACGTGGTCGCCGAGGGGATCCGCGACCGGATCAAGCCGCTCGGCGACGTCGAGCGCGTCATCTTCTTCGGCCGCGCCCCGGGCCTGCCCGCCGACCGGGCCCGCCGCTCCCTCGAACTGTTCTCCGAGCACGTCCTCCCGCAGTTCGCCTGACACCCCCTGGGAGGTGTCTTCCCGATCAGCAGGACACCCCCTGGAGCCCGTCCCCAGAAGGAGCAAGGAGCACCATGTCAGACATCGCCATCGTCGGCGCAGGCATCTCGGGCCTGCACCTCGCCCTGCGACTCCAGCAGGCCGGGGTGACCACGACGGTCTACGCCGAGCGCAGCACCGAGGAGCTCGCGGCGGGGCGCCCGCTGAGCCTCCCCGTCCGGTTCGGCCGGACCCTCGACCGGGAGCGCGAACTGGGCGTCTCGCACTGGGAGGGCGGGGACAACGACACCCTCGGCGTCCGCCTCGTGGCGCGCGGGGCCGGGATCGGATTCCTCGGCCGCCTCGACGCCCCCGCGAGTGGCGTCGACCTGCGCCTCTACCTGCCCACGCTCACCGCCGACTACCTGGAGCGGGGCGGCCGGGTGGTCGTGCTGCGGCCCGACGCCGCCGAGATCGAGCGGATCTCCCGCGACCACGACCTGGTCGTGGTGGCCGGCGGACGGGCCGCCACCACCGGTCTGTTCCCGCGCGATCCGGAGCGCTCGCCGTACACGGCGCCCCAGCGCGTCCTGACCGCCGGCCTCTTCCACGGCATCGCGCCCGTCGACCCGGGCCACATCCACTTCCAGGTCTCCGAGGCGGGCGAGATCTTCTCCACCCGCATCCTGACCGACGAAGGACCTGTGCACGGCATCGTCGTGGAGGGCCTGCCGGGCGGCGCCCTGGAGCAGCTCGCCTCCTACGACCACGCGGAGGACCCCGCCGGCTTCGAGAAGACCCTCCTGTCGCTCGTCGCCGAGTACGCGCCGGACCTGCGCGAGCGCATCTCCGACCGTGAGTTCGGGATCCGCCGCCCCGGCGACGTGATCCAGGGCGGCCTCACCCCGGTGGTGCGCCGCGGCTGGGCCGCGCTCGACTCGGGCAGGTTCGCGCTGGCCCTCGGGGACGCCTGGATCGTCAACGACCCGCTCGCCGGGCAGGGCGCCAACCTCGGCTCGCGCATCGCCTTCGAGATCGCCGAACTCATCGTCGCCGGCGGACCGTTCGACGAGGCGTTCGTCGAGCGGGCGGCCGAGCGGCTGTGGCGGATCGCCGAACCGGTCGTCGCCTGGTCGAACCTGAACGTCGCGCCCCCGGTCGAGCACCTGGGCGGGATCTTCGTGAACGCCACGGCCGACCAGCGCGTCGCCGACGCGTTCGTCGCCAACTTCAATCACCCGGCCGACATGTGGGAGGCCGTCAGGACGCCGGACGCGACCCGGGCCTGGCTCGAAAGGATCACGGAGGGCACGTACTGAGGGGGACGGTCAGTCGCGGAAGGAAAGCCGGAAAGCGCGCACGGCCGGGCCGTGCCGCCGGGAACCGCACCCCTCGTGGGGGAGCGGGCCCGGGCGGCACGGCCCGGCCGTCTTTCGACTCGTCTCCGCACGCCCTACGTCACGCGGCGACCAGCGGACCGGTACGGGGGCTCCACACGGACATCGCCATGTCCACCAGCTCGTGGAGCTGGGCGCGTTCGGCCCCGTCCCGCGCCTGCAGCGAGAGGCCGTTGAGGAACGTGGTGTAGAAGGCGGCGATGCGGTCCGTGTCCGTGTCCTCGGCGAGCTCCCCGCCCGCCACGGCGGCGTCCAGCCGGGCCTTGAGGGTGGACTTGGTCCGGGCCCGGCAGCGCAGCGCGAAGTCCCGTACGGATTCGTGGTCCGTGGTGCAGCTGCTCGCGGCGTGCACGATCATGCAGCCGCGCGGCCGGTCGGCGGCGGTGAAGCGGTCGACGCTCCCGTGCAGGAGCGCGGCGACGGCTTCGCGAACCGTCGGCGCCTCGTCCATGGCGCGGCGCGAGGACTCCGCCTCGGTGCGCTCGTAGAGCTCGATGGCCTCCCGGAACAACTGCTCCTTGTTCTTGAAGGCGGCGTACAGGCTGGGCGGGTTGATGCCCATCGCGGCGCTCAGGTCGGTCGTCGACGTGGTGGCGTAACCGCGTTCCCAGAAGACGAGCATCGCCGTGTGCAGTGCGGCGTCCCGGTCGAAGCTGCGGGGGCGTCCGGTGCGGGCCACATGTCCTCCTTGACGGCCGATCAGCCGGTCGATAGCCTCTTCTGTAGAGGTTAGTACAGAAGTGGTGTCGTCCGCTGCCCCCCACGGGGAAACCGGCGGTCACTCCGTCCTGCCCTCGTCCTTCCCTTCGACTCTACGGTCGGTCCGACAAGGAGATCCAGTTCATGACTATCGCGGACGACGCCACGGCGGGCGGCGCGTTACCCGGTACGAGCGACCCCGAACCCCGCGTGCGCTGGGGCCTGCGGGAATGGCTGATGCTCGTGGTGGTGTGCGGGGCGTTCTCCCTCGACGCGCTCGACAACATCATGGTCGGCATCGCCACCCCCCAGATCAAGGACGAGTTCGGCATGAGCACGTCCGCCGCCCAGTGGGTGGTGAGCGCATACGTCCTCGGCTTCGGCGGCTTCCTCCTGCTCGGCGGCCGGATGTCCGACCTCCTCGGCAGGCGGCGGGTGTTCCTCGTCGGCCTCACCGTCCTCGCGGCAGGCTCCCTCCTCGGCGGTCTCGCCAACAGCGGCCTCCTGGTCATCGTCGGCCGGCTCGTGATGGGCATCGGTGCCGCGCTGACCGCCCCCTCCGCCCTCTCGATCGTCGTCGGGAACTTCCCCGAGGGACCGCAGCGCAACCGCGCCCTCGGCATCTACACGGCCTGCGGCGCCATCGGCTACTCGATCGGCGTGGTCGTCGGCGGCGCACTCACCCAGGCCAGCTGGCGCTGGACCTTCGTGCTCGGCGTGCCGGTCGCGATCGCCGCCCTGATCGGAGCCCTCGTCCTGGTCCCCAAGGATCCGGCACACGACGGCTCCAAGCGGCATTTCGACGCCGCCGGCGCGATCACGGTCACCGCCGCGATGCTGCTCCTCGTGTACGGCATCGTGCAGGCCCCGTCCGCGGGCTGGTTCTCCGGCGTCACCCTCGGCGTCCTCGCCGCCGCGGCCGTGCTCCTCGCCGCCTTCGTGGCGATCGAGAACCGCAGCCCGCAGCCGCTGCTGCGGCTCGGCCTGCTCCGCAACAAGTCGCTGGTGGGCGCCAGCCTCATCGCCGCGGCGATCCTCGGCACCTACATGAGCTACCAGTTCATCGGCAGCCTCTACCTCCAGTCCTACCGGGGCTGGTCCCCGCTGCAGATGGCCTTCGCCTTCCTGCCGATCGGCCTCATGATCCTCATCTTCGCGCCCCGCGCGGGGAAGTGGCTCGGCCGTACCGGACTGCGCCGGCCGGTCTTCGGCGGCATGTTCGCCTACACCGTCGCCTTCCTGCTCTTCCTGAGGGTGGGCGAGGGCTCCTCGTACTGGTTCGTCATCCTGCCGAGCATGGTGCTCATCGGTGTGGGCTTCCCCTTCGCCTTCACCGCGGCCAACGTCGCGGCCACCTCGGGCGTCGACGAGTCCGAGCAGGGGCTCGCCGCGGGCATCCTGCAGACCGGCTACCAGGTGGGCGCCGCGGTGGTGCTCGCCGTGGTGACCGTGCGCATGGGCGGCGAGGAGAGTCCCTCGCACGCCGAGTCGCTCAGCGGGTACCACCAGGGCATCTGGGTGATCGTCCTGATCGCCGCCGTCTCGGCCTTCTCGGTGCCGATCGCCGCGGCGGCGGCCCGGCGGAAGGCCGGCGGGACTGCGAAGGCCGACTCCGCGAAGGCCGACTCCTCGAACGCCGGCTCCCCGGAGGCGGGTTCTGCTGCCTCCGCCGGTTCGGGCGGTGCGGAGGAGGCGGACGGCCGTACGGCCGAGTCCGCCGGCAGGTCCGGGCGCTGACCCGGATCCGGGGCGGACGCCGGTGACCGGTCGTCGGTGGCCGGTCGCCGGTACACGAGAGGCCGCTCCCCTCACGGGGGAGCGGCCTCTCGCGCCGGTCACGGCCCGGGCTGCCTGCCCTGGGGCAACGGCCCGGGCGGCCCGTCCGGGGTCACTCGTCGAGCAGGTCCGGCTGCTCGTGCACGATCTCGTCCCAGAGCAGCTGGAAGCTGAACCAGCCGAGGTGGCGGTCCCCGAAGCCGTCGCGGGCCGCCTCGGCCTGCTCGTGGCTCATCGGCTTCACCTCCCCGGCGGCGGACGCCAGCAACTGCACCTGGGCGGCGGCCTCGTACGTGAAGAACCAGTGCACGGCCTCGTCGACCGAGCCGCCGACGGTGATCAGGCCGTGGTGTCGCAGCAGGATCGCCCGCTTGTCGCCGAGTCGGCCGGCGATGTCCTCGCCCTGCGCGAGGCTGATGGACGGGCCCTCGTAGTCGCTGTAGAGGACCTGGTCGCCGTAGAAGGCGGCGGACTCCTGGTCGAGCGGTTCGAGGAGCCTGCCGAGCGCGCCGAGCGCCCGCGAGTGCGGGGTGTGGCCGTGCGCGGCGGCGACGGCGCCCGGATGGGCGCGGTGGATGGCGGAGTGGATCACGAAGGCGCTGGGGTTGAGCCGGTGGCGGCCTTCGACGACGCGGCCCTCGGAGTTCACCAGGATCAGGTCGCGGACCTTCACCCGGCTGAAGGGGACGCCGAAGGGGTTGACCCAGAACAGGTCGTCGCCCTCGGGGTCCCGCACCGATATGTGTCCCGAAACGCCCTCCCCGTACCCGTACTTGCCGAACAGTCGCAGCGCGGCGGTCAGGCGCTGCTTGCGGTGCCTGCGGTCGTCCGCGACGGAGTCGAAGACGGGCTCGGTGGGCAGGGGCAGGCCGGTGTGGGTGTCGGCCAGGTAGCCGGCCCGTTCCTGCGTGGCGGTGTCAGTCATGCGGGAGCTCCTCGTCGTGTGGGGCGGCCGGTGTCCGGCCGTGCGTGGGGAGGGTCGCGGGGGCCGGCGGGCCGTACCGCGTCACAGGGCGCGGACCGGGTCCGCGGACCCGACGGGCGTGCGGGCCGCCTCCGCGTGGACGGCGTCCGCTATGTCGACGGCCCGGTCCACCAGGGAGGGCACGCCGAAGGTGAAGAAGAGCGACCCGGAGGCGAGGTCGCCGAGGACGTGGATCCGCCGGTCGGTCTCGCCGGCGGCGAGCAGCCCGCTCGTCGACCGGGCGACGTGGACGCCGCCGCGCGGATGCCGGACGGCGAGTCCCCTGCCGGCCAGGGCGTCGACGAGCGCCGACGCGCCGCGCGGTACGCGGTGCGAGGCGGGGCTGACGGCGTTGACGACGACATCGGCGTCCTGGACGCCCGCGTCGCCGACCACACGGAAGCCGCCGGCGGGCCGGGCGGTGATCCGGTCGACGCCGCGGACGATCCGCAGCAGGCCCCGGTCCGCCCGGTCGAGCAGCGTCGCCGCGCTGGCCGGCGGCATGGGGCAGCACAGACTCATCACGGTCCGGTAGTGGTCCCGCAGCAGCCGGGTCCGTTCATGCTCGGGCAGCAGCGGCCAGACGTCGGGGCCCGTGTCCGGGACGGCGTGCTGGAGGAGCCGCAGGCCGGGGTCGGAGCCGTCCACGAGGCCGAGCTGGCGTCGCAGCCGCTCGACGGGGTCCTCGGTGCCTGTCGTCGCGATCTCGGCCGCGACGGAGTCGAGCGACGACCCGGCGTCCGCCAGTTCGGCGCCCATGAGGGCGACCACGTCGGCGACGGAGAGCCGCTCGCCCCGTGCGGCCATCGCGCGGAAGCGCGCGGCGGTGAAATGGCGCGGGTGGCGCTCCACCGGCCGCTGGCGGACGCTCGGCAGCACCCCGCGCCGGGAGGCCATGAGGATCTCGCCGGTGTGTCCGGCGGCGGTCAGGTGCAGCACCACGTCCACGGCGGTCAGCCCGCTGCCGACCACGACGACCCGGTCCCGCTCGCCGATGCCGGCGAGCCGCCGGGCCACCGGGTACGGATCGGCGACGAACCCCGGCGTGCCCGTGAGCCCGTGCGGGTCGGCCGGCTCCCCGGCGCCCACGCAGAGCACGGCGTGGTCGAGGGCGTACGCGGCGCGGTCCGCGGTGTACGCGACGAGGGCGCCGTCCTCGCGCGCCAGGTCGACCACGGCGGCCCGGACCAGGCGGATGGCGCAGCCGCGGGCGGCGAGCCGGTTCAGCGCGCTGCGGGCGCACTGCTCCAGGTAGTCGCCGTACAGGGCCCGGGGAGGGAAGGTGATGCCCGATCGGGCATCGACGTGGTCGGTGCCCGGGCCCAGGACCACGGCCCGCGCTTCCAGCCACCGGGTGAAGTGCTCCGGGTCGCCGGCCCGCACGGTCATGTCCTCGGGCGGGGCGTTCACCCGCAGGGTCGCCGCGTCGGGTTGGTAGGCACGGCCCCGCCACAGGTGCGGGGACGGGTCGAACACCGTGACCGACTCGGGAATTTCGTCGCGCCGGCTCAGAGCGTCGAGCAGGCATACGGCGGAGGCGCCGCCTCCGATGATGCCGATTCTCGCAGGAAACAACATTCGAGCGAACCCCGTTCAATGGCGCGGATGATGTCCGTTCTTTTACCGAGGGAAAACCGATCGGAACAGGTGAGGAAAGAAATACAGAAGGCGTGGACCGGAAGGCCGGGAGAGTCGAACCGAAAAACCTGTGAAATCGGTCTCCAGTCTCCTGGCTTCCCGTCGGTGCCGCTGGCGCGAACACGCATGCGGCATAACGGGTTTGCGCACGCTCGTTCGGCGTGCGCGCCGCTATGGGAAGCGAGGAAGAGAACGGGAAGGGCGGGGGAGAGGGTGTCGATGGGGCGGGCGGGACACCCGTCAGGGGAGCCCGCGTGCCGACTGGCGGCGCCACTCGCGCGGGGCCACCCCGTAGCGCTCGCGGAACAGCTTGCTGAAGTGCGAGGCGCTGTCGAGGCCCCAGCGCTCCGCGATGCCGGCCACCGTCAGATGGGCGGTGCGCGGGTCGGAGAGGTCGTCCCGGCAGCGGCGCAGCCGCTCGTTGCGGATCCACAGGGCGGGACTGCTGTCCTCGTCCTGGAACAGCAGCTGGAGGTAGCGCAGGGAGATCTTGTGCGTCCTGGCGAGCAGCCGGGGGCTCAGCTCGGAGCAGCCGAGGCGGGCTCGGGCGAAGGCCTTGATCCGGTGCAGCAGGGCGCGGCGGGCCAGGACGGGGTCGGGCACCGCTTCGCCGAGCTTCTCCGAGCAGACGGCGCCGACCAGGCTGGCGACGCTGCTGCCCAGGTGGTCCGCTATCGCCGGGTCGAGCCGCGACATGTTCCGCGCGGCGCTGCGGAGGAGGTCGGCGAGGAGCACGCTGGCCCCTTCGGAGCCGGACCAGGTGGCCGCGCGCAGAGGGTGCTCGGCCCCGGCCCTGAGATCGACCAGCTGGTGGTCGAACTTCACGGTGACCATGTGGATGGGCTGCCGCATCCAGAGGGAGAAGGGGAGCGAGCTGTCGTAGCAGAAGAGGTTGCCGGCCCGGGCGACGGCCGTGAGGTCGCCCTGACGGACGCGGACCTCTCCTTCCAGGACGCAGGCGAGGTGGAGCGGTGCGGTCGCCGCCCTGGTGGCGAGCAGCGCCGTACGCTCCACGGCGTGCGGCCCGGCCTGGACCTCGGCGATCTGCACGGTGCCGAAGGTGCCCGTGGCGATGGTCCCTTCGAAGCGGCCGGGCTCGGTGCGGAAGACGCGCAGCGGGCCGCAGGCGTCCGTGACGAGATCACCCCAGGCGTGGAATCCCCGCTGCAGATCGGATTCCCCCGTGCGCAGGGTGCGCACCGGTCCGGGCGGGTCGAGCAGGACCGTGCTCATGTGAATCGTCCAGGTGCCGCCGAAAGAGATATGCACTTGCCCTGAGGATCGCGGGGCATGGAGTTCTCCTTTCCTGAGGACCGATATCGGTTCTCTTCACAGATGCTCCTCATCCTGCTGCATCGGATCGGACGCCCGGCAGTTGGATTTGCGTCAGCGCAGCTCGAACAAGGATTCCTGCTTCGTGTATATCCACGAGAAGGGGATACGAGCTGTGTCGCGCTGTGTAGTTCATGGAACATTCACGAAGACCGGGACGTCCCGGACATGGCCGAAGCCCCGTCGGTGCCTGACCGAAGGGGCCCTTGCCTTCCTGCCCGGGACGTACGGACGCGTCCCGGGCGCGCTCGGGGCGTGATCTCGGACCGTCCCGGGGGCGCGGAGTCCGGAAAGGATGCCTTGACGGCGGGGGCGGCGGCGCCCCTACTGAGCGACCGGTACTCCGCCGTGCACGACCTCGCGCTCCCAGCCGTCCCGTGGCTGGGTGTGCAGGCGCCAGTAGTGCTCCGCGATGTCGTCCGGGTCGTACGCCGTACCCGGGGCCACGGCCCCCGGGACGGTCACCGACGCCACGTGGACCCCGGCCGGACCGTACTGCGCGTCGAGCAGGTCGACCAGGGTCCTGACGCCGAACTTCCCGAGGCCCAGGCTCACGTAGCGCGGGTCGACACGTGGCATGCCGCCCGTGACCAGGATCGTTCCGCCACCCCGCCCGGCCATGCCCGGGGCCACGTGGTTCGCGGTGGTGAGCGCGCCCACCACGTTCACCGCCCAGGCCTCCAACTGCCCCCGTGCGTCGAGCTCCCCGGGGCCGTCGCGCCGGATGAGCGCGGCGTTGTAGACGGCCGCGTCGACCGGCCCGAGCTCCTTCCCGGCCGTGTCGAGGGCGGCCCGCAGCCCCGCCTCGTCCGTGCTGTCGGCGGTCAGCGCCAGCACCCTGCCGCCCTCCCGCCCGATCTCCCCGGCGACCCGGTCCACGGTCTCCCGCCTCCGTGCGATCACGGCGACGGAGTACCCCTCACGGGCGAACCGTGAGGCCACGGCCTTCCCGATCCCCGGCCCGGCGCCGACCACGACTGCTGTGGACACCACAACTCCCTTGTTCCCGCGAATGGTTACGGGGGGAGCGTACGAGGATCCCCGGCCCCTCCCGGACCGCCCACGAGGACGTGCCCCCCGCGCGGGCGGACGCCGGACACGGAGCGTGACGACGGGCCGCGGGCGCTGCCGGCACCGCCCTCCGCCCCGCTCGCATGCGTGTCCGACTGCGCTACCGCTACGGCTACCGCTCCCGCCCTTCGCGCAGTTCGACGATGTACGCCGCGGTCAGTGCGACGGACCGGTCCTCGTCGCGCGCGAGTTCCGCGAGGGCGCGGGCCGCCGTGGCTCCCGGGATGTCCGTGAGGGCCTGCGCCAGCCGTCGGCGTGCGGGCGCCCCGGCGGTGCCGTGGGCGAGGCGGTCGACGAGCCCGGCGGCGATCCCGTCCGCCGACCCGGGACGGCCGGCCAGCGCGCTCAGTGCGTCGGCCGCGTCGACGTCGTTCGTCTCCTCGACGATCATGTCGATGAGCACCGGAACCGCCTCGGCCAGGCCGCGGGCCCCGAGCGCCAGCGCCGCGTGCCCCCGGACCACGGCGTCCGGGTGCGCGAGCGCCTCACGGAGCGGGGCCGTCGCCTCCTCGTCCGGGATCTCGGCGAGGGACCGGACGGCGCGCTCCCGTACCTCGGCCGACGGTGAGGCGAGGCCCTCCGCGAGGAGCGCCGCTGCGCCCTCGGCCCCCCGCGCCAAAGCCCAGCGCAGGGCGCCCGCGACGATCGGGTCGCTCTCCCGCAGCACCGCCTCGACCAGGGCCTCCAAGGCGACCGGTTCACCATCCGCCGAGGACAGGGCCGCCCGTTGCCGCGTACGGGCGCTCTTCGAGTGCAGCGCCTGCAGGAGCGCGACGGTCCGCAGGACGTCCTCCCAGTCGGCGGGTTCGGCGGCCCCGATCCGGTGGAGCCGCGTCAGCAGCTCCGTCTCGGCGGCGACGCGCTCCCGCGCCTGGCGGATGAGGTCGTCGACGAGCTCCGAGGGCGTGAAGCCGGGATCGTCGAGCGCCCGTCCGACCTCACGCAGCGAAAGCCCCAGCGAACGCAGGCTCTCGATGTGGAAGATCCGCCGGATGTCCTCGTCGGCGTACTCGCGATAGCCGCCGTCGGTGCGCCCCGTCGGCCGTACGAGGCCGAGCGACTCGTAGTGCCGCAGCATGCGGGCGCTGACCCCGGACCGTCGTGCCACCTCACCGATCAACACCGTCTGTTCACTCCTCCCGGCCGGTCGTGCCGAGCGCCACGATGCGCTTCGCCTCCTCGATCGCGAAATCGAATCCGGCATCCGGGTCGCGCGCCAGGCGCTCCGTGGCGAGCGCGTGCCGGCGCAGGTCCGGGTCCGGATGGCCGGTCGCGTCGCGAAGCGTCGGCACGGCCGCCTCGCCGAGCGCGATCAGCGCCCGGCTGAGGCTCAGCCGGGTCTCGCGTCCGCCGCGCCCGAGCTGCGTGGCCAGCACTCCGGCCAGCTCGGCCTCCTGCCCTTCGGGCACGAGCGCCACCGCCGCCCGCCAGGCGCTCCGCGCGACCTCGTCGTCGGCGTCGGTCAGCAGCGCCCGGGTGATCGCCGGCCAGGCCCGCCGGTCCCCGATCTTGGAGAGCGTGTGCAGTGCCTGGCTCCTCGCCTGGCCGTGCTCCGAGCGGAGTTCGCCGACGAGCCCGGGGACCGTCGTGGACGCCGGGTGGCGGGTGAGGGCCCAGGTGAGCATCTCGCGGACGGAGAAGTCGGGTTCGACCGCGCTCCGCCCGATGAGCGCCTCCACGCACCACGGTTCGGGGCTCGTCCCCACCTCCAGTGCCGCCCGTAGTCGCACGGACGGGCTGTCGTGCTCCAGACCTCGAAGGGCCCGGGGTGTGTGCGCGGCGTCTTTCCGCTCGGTCATCGTGACCACCTCCTCGGCCCCAGTGAAGGCCTTGTCACGGTGTCAAGGTCAAGCGGCGCCGTCCGGCGGTGCCGTTCCGCGCGTCACACGCGGTCCTGGAGGGCGGCGCGCCAGGCGGGCGCGGGTGCGGAGGGCAGGGGCTCGGGGCCGCGGCCGCCCCGGGCGAAGAAGTCGGCCAGCGGCAGGAGCGCCGCGCCGACGGTGACCGCCTCGGGCCCGAGGGTGCCCAGGCCGATGCTGGTGCGGCTCGCCGGGTAGCGGAGCGCGTACTCGCCGGCGTACCGGATCACGGAGCGCAGGAAGCGGTCGCCGAGCTGGAGGCCCGCCCAGCCGCCGACGAGGATGCGCTCGGGCTGGAAGAGGTTGACGAGGTCGGCGAAGCCGGCGCCGAGGTACTCGGCGGTCTCCTCCAGGACGGCGAGGGCCGTGATGTCGGGCGCGGTTCCCGGATCGTCGGGGTGGGCGGCGGTGAGCATGGCGGTGAGCGCGGTCTCCTCGTCGGCCCCGGCCGGCGGCCGCCCGCCGGCCTCGCGCCATCGCTCCAGGAGCGCCTCGGCGCCGGCGTACGCCTCCAGGCAGCCCTGGGAGCCGCAGCGGCAGCGCCGCCCCCGGACCCGCACCGTCAGGTGTCCCCATTCGAGGGCGCGGCCCGGTTCCATGGGGTCGGTGACGGAGCAGGCGCCGACGCCGGAGCCGAAGAGGACGACGACGGCGCTCCGGGCGCCACGGCCGGCGCCGAACCACATCTCGGCCTGGCCGAGGGTCTTGGCGCCGTTGTCGATCCGGTACGGCACGGTGGAGGGCAGGTCCACGGCGGCGCGCAGCAGTCGTTCGAGGGGGACGGTGTCCCAGCCGATGGTCTGGCCGTGGACGACCGCGCCGTCCTCACCGTGGTCGACGATGCCGGGGACGCCGACGCCGACGCCGAGGAGTCGGTCGGCGGGGACGTCCGCGGCCCGCAGCACCTCGGCGATGCCGTCGCGCAGGTGGGCGACGACGAGGTCCACGTCATAACGCCCGGTGCGGGGCCCGGTGCTGGCCAAGGCCCTCTCGGCGCGGGCGAGTTCGGCGAGGGCGAGGTCGAAGAGCTCGATCCTGATCCGGGTCTCGCCGATGTCGACACCGATCATGAACGCGCTGTCCGGGGTGACGCGCAGCAGGGTACGGGGGCGCCCGCCGGCCGAGTCGACGCTGCCGGCCTCCTCGACCAGACCCTCCGCGATGAGCTCGGCGACGACGTTGCTGACCGAGCCGGAGCTCAGGCCGGTCTCGGGGCCGAGCGTGAGGCGGCTCGCCGGCCCGTCGAAGTACAGCCTGCGCAGAACAGCGGTGCGGTTCTCACGCCGCAGGTCACGCACCGTGCGGCCACTTCTCGCGTGCACTTGGGTCCCCGTCTCTGAAGTCGTTCGTTGCAACATACCCGCAGTACAGGCCTTGACGCGACCTTCCCGTGGGGTTTAACTCACATCCTAAATTAAGCCGATGTAACGGAGAGCGGTCCAGGCGCTCCCCTCGTTCGGCATCCCCGTCACCCCCCGAAAGGGCCCAGGAGCCATGCGCAGAATCAGAGCCGCAGTCACCGGTGCCGTCACCCTCTCCCTCGCCTTCACCGCCACCGCCTGCGGCGGCGGGGAGAGCGGCGAGGCGACGCCGAAGACCCTCACCTACTGGGCCACCAACCAGGGCTCCAGCCTGGAGGTCGACAAGAAGGTCCTCCAGCCCGAGCTCGACCGGTTCGAGGAGGAGACCGGCATCAAGGTCAAGCTGGAGGTGATCCCCTGGTCCGACCTGCTCAACCGGATCCTCACCGCCACCACCTCCGGCCAGGGTCCCGACGTCCTCAACATCGGCAACACCTGGAGCGCCTCCCTCCAGTCCACCGGCGCGCTGCTGCCGTTCGACGCCAAGAACTTCGAGGCCATCGGGGGCAAGGACCGCTTCGTCGACTCCGCACTCGGCTCCACCGGCGTCGCGGGCAAGGACCCGGCCGCCGTCCCGCTCTACTCCATGGCCTACGCCCTCTACTACAACAAGCAGATGTTCAAGGACGCCGGCATAGCCAAGCCGCCGACCACCTGGGAGGAGGTGGCCGCCGCCGGCAAGAAGCTGAGCAAGGACGGGAAGTGGGGCATCGGCGTCGAGGGTTCCAACCTGTCCAACAACATCCACCAGGTCTTCGTCCTCGCCAAGCAGCACGGAGCCGACTTCTTCACCGCCGACGGCAAGGCCGACTTCACCTCCGACGGGGCCGTCGCGGCGGTCAAGCAGTACGTCGACCTGATGGCCACGCAGAAGATCGTCGCCCCCGGCAACGCCGAGTACGCCCAGAACCAGTCCCTGAGCGACTTCGCCAAGGACAGGACCGGCATGGTCCTGTGGCAGACCCCCTCGCAGACGTTCGCCTCCCAGGGCATGGCCCCCGAGGAGTGGGGCGTCGCCCCGGCCCCGGTCCCCGCGGGCAAGCCCGGCCAGGGCAAGCAGACCAACTCGATGGTCGCCGGCATCAACATGGCCGTCTTCAAGAACACCAAGAACCTCGACGGCGCCCTCAAGTTCGTGAAGTTCATGACCAGCGACGAGGAGCAGATCCTCCTCAACAAGGCCTACGGATCGGTCCCGCCGGTCAAGGGCGCCCAGAAGGACCCGGTGTTCGCCGACCCGGCCCTCGACGTCATCCGCGACACCCTCGCCACCAGCGCCGCCGCACTTCCCCAGGTCCCGGAGGAGTCCCAGTTCGAGACCGTGGTCGGCACGGCCGTCAAGGAACTGTTCGCGGACGCCGCCGCGGGCCGGCCCGTCACCACCGAGTCCGTGCGGGCCAAGCTCGAAAAGGCCCAGCAGCAGATGCCCAAGAAGTAGGCAGCCCCTCCATGACCAGAACCGCCGTCGCTCCCGAGCGGGAGCCGGCGGTGCGCAAGGCCGCACCCGGAGGGGCGCCCGCACCACGCCGCTCCGGGCGTCGCCGCATCGCACTGCCGTACCTGCTGCTCCTGCCCGCCCTGCTCCTCGAACTCCTCGTCCACCTCGTCCCGATGCTCATGGGCATCGGCATGAGCTTCAAGGAGCTCACCCAGTTCTACATCCGCGACTGGTCCGCAGCTCCGTGGGCCGGCCTCGACAACTTCGCCGTCTCGATCGACTTCGACGCCCCGGTCGGCCAGGCGCTCCTGAAGTCCTTCCTGACGACCTGCCTGTTCACCGTCCTGTCCGTGGCCCTGTGCTGGTTCCTCGGGACGGCCGCCGCGATCTTCCTCCAGGAGGAGTTCCGGGGCCGCGGCTTCCTGCGGACCCTCTTCCTCGTCCCGTACGCCCTGCCGGTCTACACCGCCGTCATCACGTGGGCGTTCATGTTCCAGCGGGACAACGGCCTGATCAACCACGTCCTCCACGACCAGCTCGGCATCGGCGACAGCCCCGCCTTCTGGCTCATCGGCGACAACAGCTTCTGGGCCCTGCTCGTCGTCTCCGTGTGGAAGGGCTGGCCGTTCGCGTTCCTCACGGTCATGGCGGGACTGCAGAACATCCCCCGGGACATGTACGAGGCCGCCTCCCTCGACGGCGCCGGCGTCCTCCAGCAGATCCGGCACATCACCTTGCCGTCGCTGCGGCCGGTCAACCAGATCCTCGTCCTGGTCCTGTTCCTCTGGACGTTCAACGACTTCAACACGCCGTTCGTCCTGTTCGGCGAGGCGGCCCCGGAAGCGGCGGACCTGATCTCGCTGCACATCTACCAGTCGTCCTTCCAGACCTGGAACTTCGGCACCGGCTCGGCCATGTCCGTCCTGCTGCTGCTCTTCCTCCTCGTCGTCACGGGCGTCTACCTCCTGCTCACCACCCGCGGAAGGAAGACCTCCGATGTCTGAGAACGCCCTCCGGCACACGGGGCGAGCCCCCCGCCGCACAGCGCGTGCCCGTGGCCGAACGGCCCGGCGCTCCCCGATGGCCGCGCCCCGCTCCTTCCTGTGGACCCGGCGGATCTTCCTCACCCTGCTCACCACCTTCGTGCTCCTGCCGGTGTTCGTGATGGTCTCCAGCTCGCTGAAGCCGCTGGAGGACGTCTCGGGGAAGTTCCGGTGGATCCCCTCGGGGATCACGTTCCGCCCGTACCTCGACATCTGGGAGACCGTCCCGCTCGCCGACTACTTCGTGAACTCGATCGTCGTGGCGGGCGCGGCCACCGTCTTCTCGGTGGTCGTCGCGATCTTCGCCGCCTACGGGGTGAGCCGCTACGACTTCCGCGGCAAGCGGGTCTTCACCGTGACGGTGCTGTCGACGCAGATGTTCCCCGGCATCCTCTTCCTGCTGCCGCTCTTCCTCATCTACGTCAACATCGGCAACGCCACCGGCATCGCGCTCTTCGGTTCGCGCGAAGGCCTGGTCCTCACCTATCTGACGTTCTCGCTGCCGTTCTCGATCTGGATGCTGACCGGCTACTTCGACTCGATCCCGCGCGAACTCGACGAAGCCGCCAAGGTCGACGGCTGCGGGCCGGTCAAGGCCCTGTTCCGGGTGATCGTCCCGGCCGCGTCCCCCGGCATCATCGCCGTCGCCGTCTACGCCTTCATGACCGCCTGGGGCGAGGTCCTCTTCGCCTCCGTCATGACCAACGACACGACCCGCACCCTCGCCGTCGGACTCCAGGGCTACGCCACCCAGAACGACGTGTACTGGAACCAGGTGATGGCCGCCTCCCTCGTCGTGAGCGTGCCCGTCGTCGTCGGCTTCCTCCTCCTCCAGCGCTACCTCGTCGCCGGCCTCACCGCGGGTGCGGTCAAGTGACGTCGCTCTCCGACCCCTCGGCCTTCTCTCCTCCCATCACGAAGAGGTTCTCCGTGTCCGCATCCTCCGACTCCCGCCCCGCGCTCGACCTGGAGGCCTTCCCTCCGACCTTCGCCTGGGGCACGGCGACATCCGCCTACCAGATCGAGGGCGCCGTCGCCGAGGACGGCCGCGCCCCCTCCATCTGGGACACCTTCTCCCGCACCCCCGGCGCGATCGACAACGGCGACACCGGCGACACCGCCTGCGACCACTACCACCGCTGGCCCGAGGACCTCGCCCTGATGAAGGGCCTCGGCACCGACGCCTACCGCCTCTCCATCGCCTGGCCGCGCGTCGTGCCCGGCGGCGACGGACCGGTCAACGCCGCCGGACTCGACTTCTACGACCGGCTCGTCGACGCCCTCCTCGACGCGGGCATCGCCCCGTCCGTCACCCTCTACCACTGGGACCTGCCGCAGGCCCTCCAGGACCGGGTCCAGGACAGTCGCGGCGGCTGGACGGAGCGGGCCACCGCCGAGCACCTCGCCGCGTACGCCTCCGTCGTCGCCGAACGCCTCGGCGACCGCGTCACCCAGTGGGCCACGCTCAACGAACCCCTCTGCTCGGGCTGGATCGGCCACCTGGAAGGCCGGATGGCCCCCGGATACACCGACCTGACGGCCGCCGTCCGCGCCTCCTACCACCTGCTCCTCGGCCACGGACTCGCCACCCAGGCCATCCGCGCCGCCGCCCCCGGCGCACGGGTCGGCCTGGTCACCAACCACTCCACCGTCGCCCCCGCCTCCACCCGGCCCGAGGACATCGCGGCCGCCGCCCGCATGGACGGCCACACCAACCGCTGGTGGCTCGACCCGGTCCACGGCCGGGGCTTCCCCGCCGACATGCGCGAGCTGTACGGCGTCGAACTCCCCGAACAGACCGGTGACCTGGAGACCATCGCGACCCCGCTCGACTGGCACGGCCTCAACTACTACTTCCCGGTGACCGTCGCCGACGACCCCGCCGGCCCCGTCCCGTACGCCCGCGAGGTCCGCCTCCCCGACGTCCCCCGCACGGGCATGGACTGGCAGATCGACGCCGGTGGCCTGGAGGCCCTCCTGCTGCGCCTCACCGAGGACTACGGAGTACGCGAGCTGTACGTCACCGAGAACGGCTCCGCCTTCCCCGACACCGTCGGCCCCGACGGCGGGGTCCACGACCCCGAGCGCACCCTCTACCTGGAACAGCACCTGGCCGCCTGCGCCCGCGCCCTGCGCAAGGGCGCCCCGCTCGCCGGGTACTACGCCTGGTCCCTGCTCGACAACTTCGAATGGGCCTACGGCTACGACAAGCGCTTCGGCCTCGTCCACGTCGACTACGCGACGCAGAAGCGGACCGTGAAGACGAGCGGCCGGCGGTACGCGGACATCATCCGCGCCCACCGGGCGGCGCCCACCGGCTGACCGGCAGCCGCCGTACCGGTCAGGAAGGCCGCCCGGCATCGCAGGGGCGGCCTTCCGCGGTACGAGCACCGGGCCCTACGAGCACCGGGCCCTACGAGCACCGGGCCCTACGAGCACCGGGCCCTACGAGCACCGGGCCCTACGAGCACCGGGCCCTACGAGCACCGGGCCCTACGAGCACCGGGCCCTACGAGCACCTGGCCCTACGAACTCCTGCCCCCCATGGCCCTACCATCCCCGAGGCATCCCCGCACAGGAGCGTCCCATGGCCGCCACCACCGATCCGTCTCCTCCGCAGGGCCCCGACGACGCCGACGCGGCGGAGGCCGAGCTCGCAGCCCAGCGGCTTCGGCACGCCCTCGGCCCGGTGGCGGTCGTCCGGAGCACCGCCCTCGGCGGCGGCCTCTACAACACGGCCCGCCTGCTCGAACTCGCCGACGGGCGGCGGCTGGTGCTCAAGACGGCGCCCCGGGCCGGCGCCCCGGCCCTCACCCACGAACAGGGCCTCCTCGGCACCGAGGCACTCTTCCACCGCCTCGCCGCCCGGGCCGGCGCTCCCGCCCCCACCGTCCTCCACCACGAGCCGGTCGGCCCCGGCAACCCCGCCGAGTGGCTGCTCCTCACCCACGTCGACGGGACCACCTGGGACGCCGCCCGCGACCGGATCGCACCGGCCGACCGTGCCGCGCTGCGCCACCGGCTGGGGGAGTGCCTGGCCCGGATCGCCACCGTCACCGGTGCCGCCTACGGCTATCCGCGTCCGTCCGTCGGTCTCTCCGGTCCCCACTGGCCCTCCGCGTTCACCGCCATGCTGCATGCCGTCCTCGCCGACGCGGTCCGGTTCGAAGTCGCCCTGCCCGCCCCGCCGGATCGCCTCGCCGACCTGCCCGTGCGCTTCGGCCACCGGCTTGCCGAGGTCCGCGGCCCCGCGCTCGTCCACTTCGACGCCTGGGAGGGCAACATCGTCCTCGCCCGGACCGGGAACGGCCCGTGGCACCTGAGCGGCCTCATCGACGGCGAACGCGCCTTCTTCGGCGACCCCTTGGCCGAGCTCGTCGGGCTCGACCCGCTCGGCTCGCCCGAGGACGATCCCGACCTCATGGCCGGCTACCGGTCCGTCGCTCCCGGCCTGACCGTCGACACCGGAGCCCGTACACGACTGGCCCTCTACCGCGTCTACCTGGCCCTCGTCATGCGGGTGGAAGCCGTCCCCCGTGCCTACGGCGGGGAGTTCGCGGCCTGGCTCGACACCTGGTCCGCCGAGCGGGTCGCGCGGCAGCTCGCCCTACTGGACGCCCTGGAGGCGTGACGCGCCGGTGTGGCCGGGTCAGGTGGACTCGCGGACGACGAGCACCGGCTCGAACAGCTTCGAGGCGGGCTCGTGGGGCTGCCGGTCCGACTCCGGCCGGCCGCCGGTGAGCTCCTCGACCAGGAGGCGGGCCATCGCGGCAGCCATGCGCTCCACCGGCTGACGCACGGTGGTCAGCTGCGGTTGTGCCCTCCGCGCGGCCACGGAGTCGTCGAAGCCCACCACGGCCACCGAACCGGGGACCGCGATCCCCTCCTCGCGCAGGTACTGGCAGGCGCCCTGCGCCATCAGGTCGTTCGCGGCGAACACCCCGTCGATCCCCGGGTGTTCCTTCAGCAGCCGCGCCATCGCGCGCCGACCGCTGTCCACCGAGAACCGTCCCCGCACGACGGGCACCGATGTCACCCCGCGGGCCGCGAACGCCTCCCGGAAGCCGTCGAGGCGCTCGGGCGCGGTGGGGGCGCTGACCGGTGCCGCGATGGTGGCCGGGCGCCGCCGGCCGGTGGCCCACAGGTGCTCGGCGGCCAGTCGGGCGCCCGCGGTGTTGTCGAGGTCGACGAAGCCGCACCGCGTGGAGTCGTGTGGGCGGCCGAACAGGACCGTGGGGACGTCGGCCGCCACCAGCATCGCGGGCAGGGGGTCGTCCGCGTCGAGCGGGACGACAAGGGCCCCGTCGGCGCCGCCCTGCCGCAGGTACTCCACCAGCTGGGCCCTGGCCTCCTCCGACTCGGCCACCAGCATGACCGGCTGGATCGTGCGCTCGCGCAGTACCGGGAGCACTCCGTCCACCACCCGGCCGAAGAACGGGTCGGAGAACACCCGGGCGGCGAAGGCCCTTCCCGTCGCGGAGAGCACCAGGGCGACGGTTCCGGTGCGGCGTGTCACCAGGGACCGGGCGGCCTGATTGGGCGTGTAGCCGGTGCGGGCGACCGCGTCGCGTACGGCCTGCTGGATACCGGGGGCCACGTTGCGCACGCCGTTGACGACACGGGACACCGTCGCCCTGGACACCCCCGCCTCGCGTGCGACGTCCTCCAGGGTCGGACCTCGATTTCCCACCCGCGCGCTCTGTCGATTCCCCACTTGTGCACCATATCGGGGCTCCGTGTCCGGTGGTGGTACGGCTCCGGCCGCCCTGGGCGCAGGTGACGCTGCGACTTAATGAAAGCCAAAAGAAAAGCGGTGTCGTATGGCTTGACCGTCATCGTGACCGCCGGGCAAGGTTCGGGAGAGCGCTCTCCCACGTTTCCCCCACATACACCGAGGAGCCCCATGTCTTCCGTCGGGTCCCCGCCGGCCTTCCGGCGCCCCGCATCATCCGTCCGACGGGCCACCGTCGGCGCACTCGTCGCCTCGCTCGCCGGCGGCCTGCTCGCCGTCCTGCCCGCCGCGACGGCACAGGCCGCCCCCACCCTGCTCTCGCAGGGCAAGACGGCCACCGCCTCGTCCACGGAAGGGACCACCTACGCCGCGTCCGCGGCCGTCGACGGCAATCTGACCGGAACCCGCTGGGCCAGCCAGTGGACCGACGCCCAGTGGGTCCAGGTGGACCTCGGCCAGAGCGCCACCCTCAGCCGCGCCCTCCTGAGCTGGGAAGCGGCCTACGGCAAGAGCTACGAGATCCAGGCCTCCGACAACGGCACCGACTGGCGGACCGTCACGACCGTCACCGGCGGCGACGGCGGCACCGACGACGTCACGCTCTCCGGCACCGGCCGCTACGTCCGCATGAACGGACTGACCCGCGGTACCGGATACGGCTACTCCCTCTGGGAGTTCCAGGTCTACGGCTCCACCGACGGCGGCGGTCCGACCCTGCCGGGCGGCGGCGACCTCGGCCCCAACGTGCACGTCCTCGACCCGTCCACGCCGAACATCCAGGCCAAGCTGGACCAGGTCTTCCAGGCGCAGGAGTCGGCGCAGTTCGGTGCGGGCCGCCACGCGTTCCTCCTCAAGCCCGGCACGTACAACGGCCTCAACGCGCAGATCGGCTTCTACACCCAGATAGCCGGTCTCGGCCTGCGCCCCGGCGACACCACCATCAACGGCGACGTGACCGTCGACGCCGGCTGGTTCAACGGCAACGCCACGCAGAACTTCTGGCGCGGCGCGGAGGGCCTGACCCTCAACCCGGTCAACGGCACCAACCGCTGGGCCGTCTCCCAGGCCTCCTCCTTCCGCCGCATGCACGTCAAGGGCGGCCTCAACCTCGCCCCCAACGGCTACGGCTGGGCCAGCGGCGGGTACATCGCCGACTCCAAGGTCGACGGCCAGATCGGCAACTACTCGCAGCAGCAGTGGTACACCCGCGAGAGCTCCATCGGCGGCTGGTCCAACAGCGTGTGGAACCAGACCTTCTCCGGTGTCGAGGGCGCTCCGGCCACCTCCTTCCCCGAGCCCCGCTACACCACGCTCGACACCACCCCCATCTCCCGCGAGAAGCCCTACCTCTACCTGGACGGCAACGAGTACAAGGTCTTCGCGCCCGCCAAGCGCGTGAACGCCCGCGGCACCAGCTGGGCGAACGGCACCCCGCAGGGCGAGTCCGTCCCGCTGAGCCAGTTCTACGTGGTCAAGCCCGGCGCCACCGCCGCCACCATCAACCAGGCGCTCGCGCAGGGGCTGAACCTGCTCTTCACGCCGGGCATCTACCACGTCGACCAGACGATCAACGTGAACCGGGCGAACACGATCGTGCTCGGCCTCGGCCTCGCCACGATCATCCCGGACAACGGCGTCACCGCGATGAAGGTCGCCGACGTCGACGGCGTCCGGCTCGCCGGCTTCCTGATCGACGCGGGCCCGGTGAACTCCTCCACGCTGCTGGAGCTCGGACCGCAGAACAGCGGCGCGGACCACGCCGCCAACCCCACCACCGTGCAGGACGTGTACATCCGCATCGGCGGCGCCGGCGCGGGCAAGGCCACCACGAGCATGGTCGTGAACAGTGACGACGCCATCATCGACCACACCTGGGTGTGGCGCGCGGACCACGGCGAGGGCTGGGGCTGGGAGACCAACCGCGCCGACTACGGCGTCCGCGTCAACGGCGACGACGTGCTCGCCACCGGCCTGTTCGTCGAGCACTTCAACAAGTACGACGTGGAGTGGTACGGCGAGCGCGGTCGCACGATCTTCTACCAGAACGAGAAGGCGTACGACGCCCCCAACCAGGCAGCCATCCAGAACGGTTCGACGAAGGGGTACGCCGCCTACCGGGTCGACGACTCGGTCGACACCCACGAGGCGTGGGGCCTGGGCAGCTACTGCAACTACAACGTGGACCCGACCATCGTCCAGGACCACGGCTTCAAGGCCCCCGTCAAGCCGAACGTGAAGTTCCACAGCCTCCTGGTGGTGTCCCTCGGCGGCATGGGCCACTACAACCACGTCATCAACGACACCGGGGCGTCCACCATCCCCGCCGGCACCTCGACCGTGCCGTCCACCGTCGTCTCCTTCCCCTGACGGCCCGCCGGGGCGCCCCGCTGCGGTGCGTCCCGGCCCCCTCACCCCTTCCGGGCGGCGCCCAGTCCCCGCTGCGCCGCCCGGAAGGCGATCCCCGTCCCTTCCCCGCCTCCCCTGCTCTCCGTCCAGGAGCCGCCATGACCGCGATCACCGACCCGACGACACCACGGCGCCGCAGCCGCGCCCGTACGACAGGCTCACTCCTCTCCCTGGGTGCCCTGCTCGCCACCTCCGTCACCTCCACCGCCCTGCTGACCGCGGCGCCCGCCACCGCCGCCGAGACCCTGCTCTCCCAGGGGAAGACGGCCACCGCGTCCTCCTCCGAGGGCGCCGCCTGGGGCGCGTCCGCCGCCTTCGACGGCGACCTCACCGGCACCCGCTGGGCGAGCCAGTGGACCGACGCCCAGTGGATCCAGGTCGACCTCGGCAGCAGCAAGGACGTCAGCCGCGTCGTCCTGAACTGGGAGGGCGCCTACGGCAAGGCCTACGACATCCAGCTCTCGGACAACGGCAGCGACTGGCGCACCGTCAGGTCCGTGACCGCCGGCGACGGAGGCACCGACGACCTCGCCGTCACCGGTACGGGCCGCTACGTACGCCTGCAGGGCGTGACCCGGGGCACCGGGTACGGCTACTCCCTGTGGGAGTTCCAGGTGTACGGCGGCGGGTCGGCGCAGCCCGAGCCCGGCGGCGCCGTCCGGGTGAGCGGGACGCAGGGCGACTGGCGGCTGACCGTGGGAGGACAGCCCTTCACGGTCAAGGGCGTCACCTGGGGCCCGGCGATGGCCGACGCCCCCCGCTACATGCCGGACGTCACGTCCATGGGCGTCAACACCGTCCGCACCTGGGGGACGGACGCCGGCACCAAGCCCCTGCTCGACGCGGCCGCGGCCAACGGCGTCAAGGTGATCAACGGCTTCTGGCTCCAGCCGGGCGGAGGCCCGGGCTCCGGCGGCTGCGTGAACTACGTGACGGACACCGCGTACAAGAGCACCATGCTCACCGAGTTCGCCAAGTGGGTAGACACCTACAAGTCCCACCCGGCCACGCTCATGTGGAACGTCGGCAACGAGTCCGTCCTCGGCCTGCAGAACTGCTACGGCGGCACCGAGCTGGAGGCCCAGCGCAACGCGTACACGACCTTCGTCAACGACGTCGCCAAGAAGATCCACTCCATCGACCCCGACCACCCCGTGACCTCCACGGACGCGTGGACGGGCGCCTGGCCGTACTACAAGCGGAACGCGCCCGACCTGGACCTGTACTCGATGAACGCCTACGGCGACATCTGCGGGGTCCGGCAGGACTGGGTGGAGGGCGGCTACACCAAGCCCTACATCATCACCGAGACCGGCCCCGCCGGAGAGTGGGAGACCCCCAAGGACGCCAACGGCGTCCCCGAGGAGCCCACCGACGTCCAGAAGGCCGACGGCTACACCCAGGCCTGGAACTGCGTCACCGGCCACCAGGGCGTCGCCCTCGGCGCGACCGCCTTCCACTACGGCATCGAGCACGACTTCGGCGGCGTCTGGTTCAACCTGCTCCCCGACGGCCTGAAGCGGCTCTCGTACTACTCCCTCAAGAAGGCGTACACCGGCTCCCTCGCGGGCGACAACACCCCGCCGGTCATCAGCGGCATGACGGTCACCCCCGCCGGATCGGCACCGGCCGGCGGCGAGTTCACGGTCCGCGCCGACATCCGCGACCCCGACGGAGACCCCGTCACCACCAAGATCCTCCTCAGCGGCAACTACGCCAACGGCGACAAGCGCCTGATCGACGCCCCGTACCGCTCCCTCGGCAACGGCACCTTCGCCGTCACCGCGCCCGAGAAGCTCGGTGTCTGGAAGGTGTACGTCCAGGCCGAGGACGGCCGCGGCAACGTCGGCATCGAGACCAAGTCCGTCAAGGTCGTCGCCCCGCCCGTCACCGGCACCAACATCGCCCAGGGCCGGCCCACCACCGCCTCCTCCGCCCAGGCCTCCTACGGCGACTGCCCCTGCCCCGCCTCCAACGCCACCGACGGCAACACCTCCACCCGCTGGGCCAGCGACTGGAGCGACCCGCAGTGGATCCAGGTCGACCTCGGCTCGGCCAAGCCCATCCGCACCCTGCAGCTCGTCTGGGACCCGGCCTACGCCAAGTCCTACGACGTGCAGGTCTCCGACGACGGGAACACCTGGCGGACGATCCACACCACCACCACGGGCAACGGTGACATCGACACCGTCACGACCGCCACCACCACCCGGTACGTCAGGCTCCAGCTCACCGCGCGCGGCACCGGATGGGGCTACTCCCTCCACGAGTTCGGCGTCTACAGCTGACGACGCCGGCTCCCCCGAACGGGCGTGGCGGGGGCCGCGACAGGACCCCGTCACCCCTGCACCACCGCACGGGAACCCAGCACACCAGTCGTGTGGCGTCCACGCGTTCACGCGAACCCACCCCCATGGGCAGGAGATCCCCATGAGATCGAGTCCGAAGCGGCTCCCCGCACTCCTCCTCGGCACGGCCCTCGTCGCCGGCGTCCTCGGCTTCGGCACCATCGCCTCCGCCGCGGGCACGGACGACGCCGGCCCGCCCGCCGTCGCCACGGCCGGCGTCCACGCCGGACACGTCATGGCCGTGTCCACCCGGGCCTCCGGCGACGACGCCGACGGAGACGGCTACATCCCGGCCGTACCCCAGGTCACCGGTGTGACACCGTCCACCGCCACCCCGCCCCCGGCCTACCACCACGAGTTCCAGGCCGGCTGCGCCGTCACCCACACCGCGCCCGACGACCCGATCGTCTACCCGGGCCAGTTCGGCAAGTCCCACGACCACACGTTCATGGGCAACACCTCCACCAACGCCGCCAGCACCACCGGCTCGCTCTACGGAGGCAGCACCACCTGCAAGGCGCCCGCGGACGCCTCCGCGTACTGGATGCCCTCGTTGTACAAGGGCGACCAGAAGATCCTGCCCGTCGGACCGCAGGTCATCTACTACAAGGCGGGTGTCACCGACTACCGGAGCGTGCGGCCCTTCCCCAAGGGCCTGCGGTTCGTCGTCGGAAACCCGATGCAGAGCGCGGAGGAGTTCCGCGCCCACAAGGGCTTCGTCGAGGGCTGGGAGTGCGGTGACAGCTTCTTCAACACCGACATCCCGGCGACCTGTCCGGCACGGCCCGACGTGCAGCTCAACCTGCGTATGCAGGCGCCCAGTTGCTGGAACGGCCTGTACCTCGACACCCCCGACCACAAGAGCCACATGGCCTACCCGGTGGTCAAGCCCGGCACCAACGACAACATGTGCCCGGCCTCCCACCCGGTCGCCCTGCCGATGATCGAGTTCAAGATGGCGTGGCCGGTCAACGGCGACATGTCCCAGGTCCGCCTGGCCAGCGGCCGCGGCTACTCCTTCCACTACGACTTCTTCAACGCGTGGGAGGAGCGCACCCTCAAGGCCATGGTCGACCACTGCATCGTCGGCGGCCTGCAGTGCGACACCCGGGGCTTCGACCTGTACCGGCCCGAGCGCGGTGTCGTGCTGGACGAGAACCACCGCCTGCCCTGACCCCGTTCCCGCCCACGGCCCGGACGCCCTCACAGGCGCCCGGGCCGCTTTCCCGTCCGCCCCTCGGTACCAGGAGGCCCCCGTGACCGCCCCCGCCCCGTCCGTCACCGCCCAGCACGACGCGCTCATCGATCTCCTGCCGCCGCACTTCCGCTTCGGCGCCGCCACCTCCGCCTTCCAGATCGAGGGCGCCACCGACGAGGACGGCCGCACCGCGTCCATCTGGGACACCTTCTGCCGGGTCCCCGGGGCCGTGGACAACGGCGACACCGGGGACACGGCGTGCGACCACTACCACCGCATGCCCGAGGACGTCGCCCTGCTCGCCTCGCTCGGCCTCGACACGTACCGCTTCTCCGTCTCCTGGCCCCGGGTCCAGCCCGGCGGCCGGGGCCAGGCCAACCCCGCCGGCATCGGCTTCTACGACCGCCTGGTCGACGAACTCCTCGGGTACGGGATCACCCCCTGGCTGACCCTGTACCACTGGGACCTGCCCCAGGAGCTCCAGGACGCCGGCGGCTGGCCGGCCCGGGACACCGCGTACCGCTTCGCCGACTACGCGGAACTCGTCCACGAGCGCCTCGGTGACCGCGTCACCCACTGGACCACGCTCAACGAGCCCTTCTGCTCGGCCGTCCTCGGCCACGTCATGGGCATCCACGCACCGGGCGGTCGCTCCCTCGCCGACGGGGTGGCAGCCGTCCACCACCTGCACCTGGCCCACGGCCTCGCGGTCCAGCGCCTGCGGGCCGCCGCCCGCCGCCCCCTCGACCTGGCCGTCACGCACCTCCTGGGCACCAGCCGGCCCGCCACCGACAGTCCCGCCGACCGCGAGGCCGCCCGCCGGGCCGACGCGATCGGCTTCCGCTTCTATCTGGACCCGATCCTGCGCGGCCGGTACCCGCAGGACCTGATCGACGACCTCACCGCGCACGGCATCGAGATCCCCGTCGAGGACGGCGACCTCCCGATCATCGCCAGTCCCATCGACACCCTCGGCGTCAACTACTACCGCTCCATGCGCACCTCCGGAACGGACGAGCGCGGCGCCACCACCGACGCCCGGGGCCTGCCCGTCACCCGCAACCTCCCGCACGGCGGGCTCCCGGTCACCGGCCTCGGCTGGGAGGTCATGCCCCACGACCTCACCGAACTGCTCCTGCGCGTCTCCCGCGACTACCCCGGCACGCCGATGGTCGTCACCGAGAACGGCGCCGCGTACGAGGACCACCCGGACGCCGACGGCTTCGTCGACGACACCGACCGCACCGCCTATCTCTCCGCCCACTTGGCCGCGGTCGCCCGGGCCCGCACCGGGGGAGCGGACGTCCGCGGCTACTTCGCCTGGTCGCTCCTGGACAACTTCGAATGGGCCTATGGCTACGACAAGCGCTTCGGCCTCGTCCGCGTCGACTACGCCACCCAGACCCGTACGCCCAAGTGCAGCGCCCTCTGGCTCCGCGACACCGCCCGTCGGATCCGCCGCGCGGGGTGAGACGGCCACGGCACGCGCAAGGCGGCCCCGGGCGAGGGGAACTCGCCCGGGGCCTCGGCCTCTTCCTGCGGAGGCGGTCACGGGTGTGCGGTGGTGTGGTCAAGCGGCAGGGGAGGAGCCGTGCTCCGTGAGGGTGATGACCGATGCCGGGCAGACGCCGGCGGCGACCCGGACCGCCGCCCGCCGCTCCTCCGGCGGCCGGGCGTCCAGCAGGACGACCAGGCCCTCCTCCTCGTCCTGGTCGAAGACCCGAGGAGCGGTCAGGGCGCACATTCCGGCGCCGAGGCAGCGGTCGCGGTCGACTCGGACATCCACGGGATCAGGCCTCGTCCCAGGTGACCGGCAGCCGGTGCACGCCGTAGATGCTCATGTCCGTCCGCAGGGGCACCTCCTCGGCCGGCACGTCGAGCCGCAGCGTGGGGAACCGCCGCAGCAGTGCCGGCAGGGCCACCGTCAGCTCCACGCGGGCCAGTTGCTGCCCCAGGCACTGGTGGATGCCGTGCCCGAAGCCCAGGTGTCCCGTGGCCTTGCGGTGCAGGTCGAGCACGTCGGGATCGGGGAACCGCTCCGGGTCCCGGTTGGCGGCCTCCAGCGAGAGGGTGACGCTCTCGCCCGCCCTGACGAGCAGGCCGTCCAGCTCGACGTCGACCAGCGCGGACTTCACGCTCGTGTGGGCGATGGTCAGATAGCGCATGAGCTCCTCGACGGCCTGCGGAGCGAGGTCCGGGTCCGCCCGCAGCGCGTCTGCCTGGGCGGGCTCGGTGAGCAGCGCGAACGTCCCGTGGGCGATCATGTTGGCGGTGGTGTCGAGCCCCGCCGCCAGCAGGAAGCCCCCGATGCCGACCAGTTCCTCGTCCGTGAGGTCGGAGTCCCGGGCCAGGTCGCCGAGCAGGTCGTCGGAGGGCGCGGCGCGCTTGGCCGCGACCAGCTCGGCCATGTACTCCTGGAGCCCGACGAAGGCGGCGTACCGGTCCTCGGGCGTCACGTCCATGGACATGATCGTGTGGGCGTGCCCCTGGAACCGCTCGCGGTCGGCGTACGGCACCCCGAGCAGCTCGCAGATCATCAGCGCGGGGAGGGGGCGGGCGAAGGCCTCGACCAGGTCCACGCCCGGGCCGCCGCGCTCCATCGCGTCCAGGCGCTCCTCGGTGATCTCCGCGACCCGGTCGGAGAGCTGCCGCATCCGGCGGACGGTGAACTTGCCGGTCAGGATGCGCCGGAAGCGGGTGTGCTCGGGTGCGTCCATCCCGGTCATGTCGCCGACCGGGGCGGACGGCAGCGGGCCCTCGGGCCCGCCGGGGAACGGATAGTGCAGCAGCTCGTAGCGCGAGCTGAACCGGCTGTCGCCCATGATCGCGCGGACCGTGGAGTGACCGGTGGCCAGCCAGCCGACGTGCCCGTCGGGGTACGTCATACGGGCGAGCGGCCGCTCCTCGCGCAGCTCCGCGAGCCCGGCCGGCGGGTCGAAGGGACAGCCGGCAGCACGCTGTGTGGGGAGCGTGACCGGAGCGCCGGGCTCCGTGGTCTCCCCGGTCTTCACGGTCTCCGCGTTCTCGGGGCGGGTCGACGGTACGTTCTGCATCGTGTCCTCCGTGGTGAGTGCGTGAGCGGGTGCGGTGCGGTGGTGGGGCGTCAGAGCGTGGCCGTGCGGCCGAAGGCGGACCGCGCCCACAGGTAGCCGACGAGCGCGAGGCCGACGCACCAGGCGAGCGCGAGGTACCCGCTGTTGCCGATCCCGGTCCCCATGAGCAGGCCGCGCAGGGTCTCGATGATCGGGGTGAACGGCTGGTACTCGGCGAACCAGCGCAGCCCCGTCGGCATGGAGTCGGTCGGCACGATGGCGCTGCCGAGGAAGGGCAGGAAGGTGAGCGGCAGGGGCGCGTTGCTGGCCGACTCGGGGGTCTTGGCCACCAGGCCCATGCCGGCCGACAGCCAGGTCAGCGCCAGCGTGAGGAGGGTGAGGAGCCCGATGGCGGCGACCCACTCGACGGCGGACGCGTCGGGGCGGAAGCCGATGCCGAGCGCGATGCCGATCACCAGGGCGATGGCGATCATGGTCTGGATGACACTGCCCACGACGTGCCCGGTCAGGAACGCGGCCCGCGAGATCGACATCGTACGGAACCGGTTGACGATTCCCTCGGTCATGTCGACGCAGACACCGACCGCGGTGGCCACCGCCCCGGCCGTCGCGGCCATCAGGATGATGCCGGGGGCGACGTAGTCGATGTACTCCCCGCCGCCGGTGGGCGCGCCGGCGATCCCGCTGCCGAGGGCGCCCCCGAAGGCGTAGTTGAACAGCAGCAGCATCATCACCGGCATGACGACGGTGGAGAGGGTCATCGACGGGTAGCGCATGGCGTGCTTGAGATTGCGCCGCAGCATCGTGAGGGAGTCGGCGGCGGCGTACGAGAGGGAGCTCATCGGGTCATCTCCGTGGCGGTGCCGGGCGGGCCGTGCCCGGTGAGGTTCAGGAACACGTCGTCGAGGTCGGGCGTGTGCACGGTCAGCGTCTCGGCCCGGACGGCCGCGCCGTCGAGGACGTCCAGCACGGCCCGCAGGGTGGCGATCCCGCCGTCACTGGGGATGCGCAGCGTGAGCTCCTCCGGGTCCCGGGCCGCCGCGCCGAAGTGACGTGCCGCGGTGTCGAGTTCGTCCGGCGTCGCGAACCGGAGGCGGATGTGGCCGCCGGGGACGATGCGCTTGAGCTCCTCGGAGGTGCCCTCGGCGACGAGCCGGCCCTGGTCGAGGACGGCGATGCGGTCGGCGAGCTGGTCGGCCTCCTCCAGGTACTGCGTGGTGAGGAAGATCGTCACGCCGTCGTCGACGACCAGCTCGCGGATGATCTCCCACATGGTGCGGCGGCTGCGGGGGTCGAGCCCGGTGGTCGGTTCGTCGAGGAAGATGATCCGGGGGTCGCCGACCAGGGTCATCGCGAGGTCGAGCTTGCGGCGCATGCCGCCGGACAGGGTGCTGACGGGCTTGCGGGCGGCCTCGGTGAGGTCGAACCGCCGCAGGAGCTCGGCGGCGCGCCGTCTGCCCTCGGGCCGGGGCAGGTGCCGGAGGTCGGCCATGAGGAGCAGGTTCTCCTCGGCGGTGAGGAGGTTGTCGACGGCTGCGAACTGGCCGGTCACCCCGATGGCGGCCCGGACGCGTTCGGGCCGTTCGGCGAGGTCGTGGCCGGCGACCCGGGCCCGGCCGCCGTCGGGGGCGATCAGCGTGGAGAGGATCTGGACGGTGGTGGTCTTGCCGGCGCCGTTGGGGCCGAGCAGGGCGAAGACCGTGCCCTCGGGGATGGTGAGGTCGATGCCGTCGAGGACGACCTTGTCCCCGTAGGACTTGCGCAGCCCGAGGGCGGAGATCGCCGGGGCGGTGGCCAGGGCGGTGAGGGGTGTCGCGGTCATGGCGTGCGTCTCCCTGTGCTGGTGTGATGTGACATGGCACATGTGAAATTGCCTGCCCGGTTGCGGGTCGCCACTGTGAGGGTGGCGACGGCGAGGCCGGGGGAAAGGCTGGGGGCCGGGGGGAGGCCGGGGTCTGGGGGAGGCTGGGGGGCCGGGGGAGGTGCGACCCGGGAGCGAGCGGGCTCTGGAGGGGTCAGCTCGGGAGCGAGCGGGCTCGGGAGGGGCCAGGCCCCGGAGCGAACAGGCTCGGGAGGGGTCAGGCGCGGGAGTGAGCGGGCTCGGGAGGGGTCAGGCTCGGGAGTGAGCGGGCTCGGGAGGGGTCAGGCGCGGCGGATCACGATGTCGCCCACGCCGGTGCGGGCGTGGATCTCGACGGTCTCCTCGGACGTGTCGGGCCCCTCGGCGGCGCCGAGCCCGTTGCGCACGGCGCCCACCCGGGTGTTGACGTCCAGCCACGCCGCCGTGGACTCGCGTACGCCGATCTCCACGTCGTGCGCGGCGGCCTGGAGCCGGATCACGCCCCGGACCACCTCGTCGATGCGGATGGCGCCGTTGGCGGACCGGGCGTCCACGGAGGCGTGGGCGAGGCCGACGGTGATGCGGCCGTTGGCGGAGTTGGCCTTGAGCGCGCCGGTGATCTCGCCGATCGCGATCTCGCCGTTGCCGTTCTTGACGACGGCCGGGCCCGTGATCTCGTCGCACTCGATCCGGCCCTGCCCGTGGATCTCCGCCCGGCCGGTCGCGCGGTGGACGTGGATGTCACCGTGGCCGGTCCGCAGGTGGGTGACGCCCGCCTCGGCGAGCCGGATGTCACCGAGCGAGGCCTTCACCCGGCACTCCCCGAGCGGCCCCTCGCCGGTGAAGTCCCCGATGGAGGCGGTGCCGTTGAGACGCGAGCCGGCGGGCAGTTCGACGGTGATCTCGATCGAGCCGTGCTTGCCGAAGGGGGAGCGCTTGCGGGGCCCCTTCACGGTCAGGGTGCCGTTGGCGTACGTGACCTTGGTCTGCTGTGCGACGCGGACGTCGACGTCCTCGGCGCCGTTGCTCGGCAGGACCTCGACGACCGTGTCCTTCCGCTCGCTCGCCACGAGGCGCGCGGTGCCGACCTCGAAGTCCAGGATCGCGGTGATGGGCTCGGGCGTTTCGTAAGAAGGCATGGCTGTCCCGTCCTCTTGGCTCTGGTGGGTGTTCGCGCAGGTGGTGCGGGTGATGGTGGGGTGGGGTCCGGCTAGGGGGTGTCGTCAAATTCCCGTCGTCGCCCGAAGGGCGGCCCTGCGGCGTCTGGTGCGTGCTCTCGGCGTGCCGGGTGGAAGCCCACGTACTGGACGTACGTGGGCTTTCGCCCGGTGCGGCGAGAGTGCGTGCCAGACGTTGAGGGGCAGACGGGAATTTGACGACACCCCCTAGCGGACCCAGCCCCGGTAGCTCTGGCCGACGGGGCTGGGCCGCGGCGCGGGCTGGGCCGCTCCCGCGGGTTCCAGGGCCACGGCGACCGCCCGGACGAGCCAGGCGTTGACGGACAGGCCCTCCTTGCCGGCGGCGTCCTCCACCCGGGCCTTCAGGTGGGCAGGGAGGCGGAAGTTGATGCGGGCGGTGCCCCCGTCGTCACCGTCCCCGACGGGCGGCGCCACCAGGGGGGAAGGTGGTGCCATCGGTGCTGCCATGGTGGCGGCGGCGTCGTGCGGAGCCTCGGTCCCGAACGGGGACGTCACCACGAACTCGGGGTCCGTCCCCCGCAGCCGTACGTCGACCGAGCCCGGCGCCAGCTCACGGGTGATCTCCTCCGAGGCCGCGGACAGGGCGTTCAGGAGCGTCAGGCGGGCGGCCGATTCCAGGGGGGCGGTCAGCCGCTCGGCCAGGGCGCGCGCCTCGTCGCCGCCGGCGTTGGCGGCGACCGCGAGCTCGCTGCGGAGGTGCTCGACGTAGGGAGTCAGGTCCATGAGGAGATAGTGGCACCACTGTGGCGCCATTGCAAGTCCCTGTGGCGCCATATGGCGCCGTGTGGCGCCAACCTGCGTCAACCTGCGCCATGTGGTGGCGGCTCGCCCCCGCGGAGTGTGCTCGGGACGGGCTACTCGGCGTGCTGTCGGCGCACCATCTCCGCGATCCAGGCGGGCGCGAACGGCGACGTGCAGCCCGGGGGAGTGGGGTAGTCCTTCAGCACCTGCAGGCGTTCACCGATGCCGATCGCACGGGTGCGGAACTCGGGGTGCTCGATCCCGATCTGGGCCAGGCAGTGGTTCATCGCCCACTGGAGCCGGTCCGGGGCGTCCTTCATCTCCGCCTCGACGACGTCGAGCAGCCCCGCGAGGTCGAGACCCTCGGGCTTCTTCGCCACGCGCTCGGTGGTCAGCGCCCAGCCGGCGCTCGCGACCACGGGATCCGGATCGGCGGTCCAGGCCAGGCGCAGCTCCTCGGCGTGCGGGCTCTTCTTCACCACGTAGTTCACGAGCCAGTCGTGCACCTTCGGCGTGCGCGCCTCGCGCAGCATGGTGTCCAGCTCCTCCAGCCCGAACGCCTTCGGGCGGCAGATCAGGAGCGACAGCAGGCGCGCCGCCGTGTCGTCCGTCGCCCACAGCCGGTAGGAGAGTTCCTGCTGGGTCTTGAGCCGCTTCGCGAGCGCCCGCAGCTTGCCGAGGTTCACGCCGTGGTCGTCGCCGTGCCGCTCGTTCACCGCGCGGATCTTCGGGTCCTCGAGCCCGGCCAGCTCGGCCAGCACATCGGCCACCGTCGCGTCGGTCACCACGGCCTCGGCCGCCTTCGTCCCGCTCACCTCGGACCTCCCGTCCCGCGTGTCGCGCCTGTCGCGCTCGTCCGGTCCTCAGCCTAAGCCGGAGCCGGAGCCGGAGCCGGAGCCGGAGTCGGACGTCGGGGCCTCGGGGAGTCACTGGGCGTTCCTCGTACGGGCGTAGTGGCGGCGGGCGCGGTCGCGGTTGCCGCAGTCGCCCGAGCTGCACCATCGCCGGGTGCCGCTGCGGCTGCGGTCGAGGAAGAACCACCCGCAGCCGGGTCCACCGCAGCGCCGGATCCGTTCGAGGCCCGGGCCGCCGAGCAGTGCCTCGGCCTGGAGCGCGAGGGCGTGACCCAGATCGGCGAGCCGCTCCGTGCCGGGCTGCCAGCGCAGGGGGAACGCCGGCGGCAGCTCCGCGTGCTCGCGGGCCCGAAGCATCACCTGACGGAGTTCGCTCCACTCCGTGGGTGGCGGGGGCTCGCCTGCGGTGAGCGAGTCCAGGACCGGCCAGAGCAGGGCGCGGAGGTGTCGCAGCTCGGACAGCTCGCGCTGCGTCTCCTCCGTCCCGGCCCCTGCCGACGCCTCTTGGAGCCCGGCCGACTGCTGCGGGGTGAGCAGCCCGGCGGCGACCGCCCATCTCGCCCAGGCCGTGGCGCCCTGGATCCGCTCGGCGCGGCGGTCGGGGTCCGTCCGCCAGGCGACGGTGTTGGCGAAGTCCAGCACCGGATGCCCGCCCATGAGCGTCACGCCCGCGCCCGCTTCGGGGGCGTCGGGTCCGCGCTTCTCCACGTTCTCCACTGTCACCCCGCCAGTGTAGCCACCTAACGGGCTTAACGACTTATGCCTGTTAGGTTGTGGGCCATGAACAACTCCCTGCCGACGCCGCCGGGCGTCGCCACCCCCCGAGAGCGCTTCCGCTCCGGACTCGCGGTCGGGTCGGGACTGGCGGCCGCCTCGTTCCTGCTCGCCACCAGCTTCGGCGCGCTGACACAGGCACAGGGCTGGGGCACCCTCGCGCCGATCCTGTGCTCCGTGGTCGTCTTCTCCGGCTCCGCGCAGTTCGCCCTGGTGGCGGCCCTGGGGACGGGCGGGGGCGTGGCCTCGGCGGTCACCGCCGCGGCCCTCATCAACAGCCGCTTCCTCCCCATGGGCATGGCCGTCGCCGGCGACCTGCGCGGCGGCCGACTGCGCAGGGCCCTGGAAGGCCAGGCAGTGGTGGACGGTTCCTGGGCGGCGGCGCACCTCGGCGGGGGACGGTTCGACCGGTACGTGCTCTTCGGCGCTACCGCGATCCAGTGGCCGGCCTGGGTCGCCGGGACCGCGCTCGGCGTCGCCGTCGCCCCCGAACCGGAGCTCATGCACAGGCTGGGGCTGGACGTCATCACACCCGCCCTGCTCGTGACGTTCCTGATCGACGAGCTCCGCAAGGAGCGGGCCAACCGGTTGCCGGCCCTGCTCGGCGCGGTCATCGCGGCGGCGCTGATACTGGTCCTGCCCACAGGACCGGCCTTGATCGGCGCGGCGGCCGCAGCCCTCGTCGCGCTCGCCGGACCCGCCCCGAAGACGCCTGCCCGGGCCGCCGACGCCGACTCCGCCCACCAGGCCGACGCCGACTCCGCCGCCGAGGTGACCGGATGAGCCTCTGGATCGCCATCGGCGCCATCGCCCTGATCAGCTTCGCCTTCAAGGCCATCGGGCCCGCGGTCCTGGGTGGCCGCGAACTGCCCGGGCGCACCCGGTCCGTGCTCGCGCTCGTGGCACCGGCCCTGCTCGCCGGCTTCATCGTGACGGCCCTCGCCGGACCGGGCTGGAGCGCCCTGGACCTCACCCTGTTCGCCGGCCTCGCGACCGTGGCCGTCCTCCGCCACTTCCGGGCACCGCTGCCGGTGACCCTCCTGGGAGCAGTGGCCGTCACCGCGCTCCTCCGCCTCTGGACCTCATGACTCGGGCCGTGCGCAGGCCGCCCGACATGGTGAAGTGGCCGCAACCGACCAGAAGGAATCAGGCATGCAGTTCGTACTCGACCCGCCCCGCGGAGTGGCCCCCGTCCGGCTGGGGATGACGCTCGACGAAGCGGTCGCCGCGGTGTCCGGGTGGGGCCGGCCACGGGTGTACCGGGCCGACGCGGTACGCGACTTCGACCTGGTCTCCACCGAGTACCACGGCATCGGGTTCCAGGCGGCCATGGAGCGCGACCACCGTGTCACCGCCGTCACCGTGTGGGGACCCGACGAGGACGAGGCCCTGGACGTACAGGTCCTGCTGGACGGCCTGGACGTCTTCCGCACCCCGGCCGACGAGATCCTCGCGCACGCCGCGCGAAACGGCCGGCGCATCGACAACGAGGACCCGGAAGCCCCGTACGTCCCCGGAGTCACCCTGGCCTTCACCCGGACGACCTCCCAGAACGTCCCACGGGACGCGACGGGCCTCCCGACCCACTTCACCTCGGTGCTCGTCGCCGACGAGAACTACCGGACCGCCGAACCACTCGGCGCGGCCGGCGAATCAGGAGCATGACGGCACCGGCATGGACGCCTGCACCGACACCGACACCGACACCGACACCGACACCGACACCGACACCGACACCTGCATCGGCACCGGCACCGGCACCCGTGGTGGTCCTCAGCGGAACTCGTGGATCACCTGGATCTCGCCGACGATGTGCGCGTTGAGGTCGTCCAGCTCCTCGGCCGGGACCCAGAGCTCGAGAATCGTCCGTCCGCCGGCCTGCTGGACGGGATACCGGCGCAGGAACTCCGAGTCGACCTCGAACCGGGTGACGAACCCCGCGCCGTCGTGCTTCACGTTCCAGTCCCGGGCGATCCTGATCGCGTAGTCCTCGTCGAGGACCGGGTAGAAGATCGGCTGCTCGGGCAGACGCGGCGGCCACGCACGCCAGTTCAGCCCGCGGACGAGGTCAAGCTCGGCCGGGCCGGTGGGGCGCCACAGGGTGGTCGTCGCCTGGCGGCTGGTCATGCGCGTCGCTCTCTCTCGGCAGGGGCGGCCGAAGGTTCGGCCGACAGGGACCCCGGACGATAGCCGCGCCGCAGACCCGCAGCCACCGGTTTCCGTCGCCGGCCGGTCGAACGGGCATGTGCGCCGGCCCGGCGGGGGAGTCCCGTCGGGCCGGGGTCGGGGTGGTCGGTGTCAGCAGGCGTCGACCCAGAGGTGGGAGCCGATCCGGTCGTTCACGGGCTCGCCCTGGCCCTCGCCCGGGCCGAAGAACCTCAGGCCGTGGGCGCCGAGGTCGGGAATGGAGTGGCCCTGGTGGAGGCAGACCCACGAGCCGCTCCAGGAGGTGCCGCGGAAGAGCTTGACGTCCTCGGCACGTCCGGGGAAGCCGTTGTTCCAGATGTCCGAGACCTTGTCCCGGCAGCCGGCCCAGTTGCCGTTGGGCCCGCTCCACTTGCAGTGGAATCCGCCTGCGTGCGGGTGCTCCCAGGCGTAGAGAAAGCCGTCCGGTGCGGGAACCGCCGCCGGTGCGGCGGCCGCCTCGGTCCCGGGGGCGGCGGCCCGGGCGTCGGCCACCGGGGCGGTCGGCAGGGTGAGGGCCGCGGCGGTGAGTGCCGTCGCGAGGGCGCGCTTGATACGCATGGTGTGTCTCCTTCTGGGGGGGTCGCCGTACCGCCGTTCGCGGCGCGGGCGTTGGGGGCCGCCGTGGTGCACGGGGCACGCGGCGGAGTCTTGGGGGGAGCGGCGGGCGGTCAGGCCCGCTCGTCGGCGCCGACGACCCGGTGGGCCCGGGTCAGCGCCGCCGACCTCAGGCGCTCCCGCGTCTCGATGTCCGCGCGGTACTCGTCGGCCAGCAGCCGGCCGTGGTGCGCGTCGAGGTCCCGGGCCGTGCGGGTCAGTCCCGATTCCCCGCCGCACCGCACCTCGGTCAGGGCGAGGGCCACCTCGCGGTCCTTGCCCAGGGGGCGTACGGGGGAGAGCGCGGCGGCCCTGGCGTCGGCCGGCGCCGCGAACGCGTGTCCGGCGCGCCGCATGCACTCCCGCCACGCACCGAGCCGTCCCCGGTAGCCGGGGTCGGTCACGACACGGCCACGGCGGATCTGGACCAGCGCGTCCACCCGGGTCGATGCCCGGAACCAGGCGCCGAGGTCTCCGTAGAGACCCCTCTGGGACTCCGCGACGCAGCCCCGGTCGCTGCGCCGCACGCTTCCGCCGCCCGGGAGGGTGACGGTCAGTCCGGTGGGCGAGGTGCCGTTGGCGGCGGCGAGCGCCGCGGCCTTCCGGTCCGCCGGCAGCGCGGCGAAGTAGGCGCGGTTCGGGTCGTTCGCGGCGCGGGCGTCCCGCTCCCGGCGCAGCTCGGAGCCGTAGCCGTGGCGTCGGGCCCGGTCCGCGTCGTCGAGGACGTACACGAAGGCCGTGGCCCCGGAGTCCTCGTCGAGCGGGAACACCTCGTACGTGAATCCGTGCCGCCGCATGCAGTCGCGCAGCAGCCGCTGTTCGGCGTCGTGGAGGAGCCGGTCGCCCGCGGTGACCGCCCCCGTGGAAGCGGTGCGTACGGGAGGCGGGCGTTCGCCGGCGGGTGGTCGAGCGAGGCCGGCCGGCAGGGTCGTGGCGAGGGCGAGGGCGAGGGCGAGGGCGAGGGCGAGGGTGGCGCCGGTGACCGCCACGGCCGTGACGAGTGAGGTGCGGCGGACAGGGCTGTGCCGGGGCATGGGGAATCTCCTGCGGTGGTCGAGGACGAGCGAAGCGACGACGAGACCTGGGCATGGGACCCGTGGAGGCGGGAGTCAGGAGGCGTCTACGGCATCCGTGCGGTGCGTGGCTCCGACGTACGGCGCGGGGGCGCACCGGGCGGGGCACCCGCCCCGGGTGCCGCTGTCGAGCGGCGTCCCGGTCGGACAACGGAAGTCTGCGGCGGGCGGGAAGCCGTCCGCAACCGTGTCCCGGCCACTTCGCCGAAGTCGGGATCCCCACCCTCCTGACCTGCGGTAACTCGCTTGTCCCGGGACAGGAACGACGCCGGGACACGGCTCGGACCGGCGCAACGTGACGGGCGTCGCGTCGTTCTCGTGGTGTGCCGACCGCCGGCACCGACGCCGTCCGCGGGCGGCGGACCGGCCAGAACCGAGGGAGCGGATCCGTGGACCACCGGAACGAGCAAGGGGACGGACCTCCCCACGGCGCGGACGCGACATGCCGCAGAGAAGACCTGCCGACCGCCCGGGCCCAGGAGCGGGCGCGGGAGCGCGAACCCGAACGGGCACGGGAACGGGCCGCCTTCCGCCGGGGGTTCGTCGCGACCCTGGCGCTGGGCGGGGCCGCCTGCCTCGCCGCGCTCGCCGCCGGCGGCGCGGGCACCCCCGTGACGACCCCGCCGCGCGTGGAGGTCCTCGCCCCCGGAGCCGTACCGCCCGTCCTCGCCCCGGCCGCGGCCCGGGTGCCCGTGCCGGCCGTGCCGCCCACGCGGCCCGCGCCCGTGCTCGACCAGGACTTCGCCGACCCGGACGTCGTGCGGGTCGGCCGCGTCTACCACGCCTACGCCACCAACGCCCACGGCAGGAACATCCAGCACGCCACCTCCACCGACCTGGTCCGCTGGACGGTCGACGCCACGGACGTGCTGCCCGAGGTGGGTGCGTGGGTCACGCTCGATCCGCCGGGCCACGTCTGGGCGCCGGAGGTCTTCGACAACGGCGACGGATTCACGCTCCACTACACGGCCCGCGACCGGGCCGGCGGACGCCAGTGCATCGGCGTCGCGCTCGCGGACTCGCCCGGCGGCCCGTTCCGGCCGGCCGGCGACGGCCCGCTGGTCTGCCCGACCGATCAGGGCGGCGCGATCGACGCGTCGAGCTACACCGAGGACGGCGTCCGCCACCTCCTCTGGAAGAGCGACGGCAACTGCTGCGGACTGGACACCTGGCTCCACCTCCAGCCCGTCTCGTGGGACGGCACCCGCGTCACCGGCGCCCCCGTCCGGCTCGTCAAGCAGGACGACCCCCACAACTGGGAGCAGGGCCTCGTCGAAGCGCCCACGCTTGTCAAGCGGGACGGGCGTTACGTCCTCCTCTTCTCGGGCGGCGACTACCGCACCAACGGGTACGCGACGGGCTGGGCGACCTCCGCCGCCCTCACCGGGCCGTATGTGAAGGGCGACGGCCCTTTCATGACCACGGAGTCCTTCGCCGGGGCGATCGGCGGGCCGGGCGGCCAGGACGTCGTGACCGGCCCCGGCGGCCAGGACCGCGTCCTCTTCCACGGCCGTGGCGCCGACGGCTCACGACGGGTGCTGTACGCCGCCGACCTGGGCTTCGCCGACGGCGGCCGTCCGGTCGTGCGCGGCAGCAGGACGGCGTACGAGGCGGAGCTCGCCCAGGTGCACCTGGCGTCCGTCCGCGCGGCGCGGGACGCCTGGGGCGGCCGGGCCGTCGGGCACATCGACGAGCCCGGCAGCTTCGTGGAGTTCCGGGTCTTCGCCGCCTCTCCGGGCCGTCACACGATGAGCGTGCGCTATGGCAACGGCTCGTTGGACGCCTCGGACGCACCGGCCGCGGCCTCGCACGGCCTGACGGTCAACGGCACGGCCGCGGGGGCCGTCGACTACCCGTACACCGGGTGGGACGAGTGGCGTTCGACCGAGGTCCCGGTGGACCTGCGGGCGGGGTGGAACACCCTCCGACTCACGAAGGGCGAGCGTTACGCGGAGCTCGACGCCGTGGAAGTGGCGTAGCCCCGACCCGTGACCGTGCCGCGACCGTCGCTGTCGCTGTCGCTGCCACCGTCCGGCTCAGGCCCACTTCTGACGCGTCGTCCCGTCGCAGGGCGCCACCCGCAGACCGCCCGCGCTGTCGGCCAGACAGCTGCGGGCGGTGGTGCTCCGGATCTCGACGGCCACGTCGTCCCGTGCGCTGACGGTCCACCGCTGCGACGCGGCCTGGCCGCAGGGCGTCGTCGACAGTCCGCCGGGGAGGTGGTCGAGGCACTCGCCCGTCGCGTGGTTCCTGAGCTGGGCGCTGCCGTCGGGTGCCGTGCGGACGGTCCAGCGCTGGTACGACATGCCGTTGCACGCGAAGGACCGGGTGCCCTGGTCGAGACTGTCGTCGAGGCAGGCACCCGTCGCGCGGCTCACGAAGATCCTGGGACTGTTCGAGGAGTCGGCCGCGCCCTGCACGCCGTGGGTGCCGGGCGGGGCGTCGCCGCCGGAGGACGGAGGGGCATGCGGCTGCACGAGCACGGTGCTCAGGGCCCCGATGATCAGGCCGATCACGGCCCCGGCGAGGGCCCAGACGGTACGGCTGCCCCGACGGGTCCCGGCTGGAGGCGCGGTGACGGGCGCTTCGCCGGGAGTTGGCTCGGCCGGGACCGGGTCGGCCGGGGCCGGTTCGCTCTGCACCGGAGCGCCTTCGCTCCCGCTGACGATCGGTCCTTCCCGGACCGGTTCACCCTGGACCGGTTCACCCGGGACCGGTTCACCCTGGACCGGTTCACCCGGGACCCGGTCACCCGGGGCACGTCCACCTTGGGCCGGCTCGCCGTGCCCCTGTTCGCCGGGGGCCGGTTCACCGTCCGTGGCCCGCTGCCGCCGGACCGGCTTGCGCTGGCCGCGGTCGGCGGCCTGCCACAGGAGCCGGTACTCGGAGGGGTCGCCGCCCAGCGCCTCGCACAGGTCCCGCACCGTCGCCCACGGGGGAACGGTGGTGCCGAGGAAGTAGCGGGACAGAGACGAGTCGCTGATGCGCACGCTCGTCTCAAGGTCCCGCAGTGTGCGTCCCGAGCGTCGCTGGAGGTCGCGCAGCGCCCTGCCCAGCGCGCGCGCCGGGTCCTGGTCGTCAGCCCGGTCGGCAGCCATGGTGGCGCCCTTCGCAGGGGGGGCAAATGGTGTTCGAGCAGGTCAGAAGCGTAGGGCGCGGCGGATCTTGGTGGCAAACAGGAACACTCTCCCGGTGGACTCCTGCCGTCCGGGTTGACGCGCGGGCCCCGTGCGCCTCAGGTGTCCGCCGGGCCGAAGCACTCCTCGGGCGCGCACTCCCGGCCCTCCTCCGTACGGACGCGGGTCAGGGCGAGGGCGCGGTTGCGGCCGGTGTGGGCGGCGGGTCCGGCGACGATGACGACGCCCTCGTCCTCGGTGTGGAGGACGAGGCCGGGTGTCCCGGCGTAGGTGCGGCGGGTGACCTCGGCCGCGAGGATCTCCAGTCGGCGGCCGTGGTGGTGGGTGTAGGCGGCCGGGTAGGCCTCGCGCCGGGAAGCGACGAAGGGCGCGATGGACTCCGCCGGAAGCGACCAGTCGATCCGGCCGTCCTCGACGTTACGGGTCCGCGGGGACGTGTCGGGGCCCTGCTCACGGGGGCGGCGGGTGGCGGTCGTTCGTTCGTGGACGACTCCGGCCGGTTCCGGTTCGAGATGGCGGTGGACGCGACGTAAGAGGGAGCCCAGTTGCTCGCGTTCCGCCGGGCTGAGCGGGGCGAGGATGTCGTCGTCCGCCGACGCGATGTCCGCGCTGAGTTCGGCCAGTGCGGACCTGCCCTCGTCCGTGAGCCTCACGACGACGCGGCGCCGGTCGACGGTGTCGCGGACGCAGTCGACGTGCCCGGCCCGGTCCAGGTCGTTGACGATCTTCACGAGGTCGCTGGCGTTCATGTCGAGCCGGGTGGCCAGGGCCGTCTTCATCTGCGGGCCGAGGTCGCCGAGCAGTGCCATCACGGTGAGGTGCCAGAGGCGGAGCCCGCGTGCGGTCAGTCGGTCGGTCAGGCGCCGGCGCGCGGCCTTGCCGATCGCCGTGAGGAGGTAGGCGTGGAGGTCGAGGACGCTCGGCGGTGTCATGCGCGTCGCCGGCGTCGTGGAGGGAGGGGCGGCGGGGGGTGCGGCCGGGGGCTCGCTCGGGAGATTGCCGAGGGCCAGTCCGGAATCGGAGAGTGCCGCGAGGACCCGTGCCCAGTCGGTCGGTACGTTCGAGATGGCGACGAAGGCGAAGCGCTCGCCTTCCGGGTCCTGTGCCGTCCCCGAGACGACCGGCTGCTCCATCGAGTGATCCTTGGGTTAGGTGAACCTAATATTCGTCCGCTGACGCACCCCGGGACCGTCCGGGGCACGTCAGCGGTTATGCCGGGCTATGCCGGGCCGTGGCTTGGCGCGGCAGGGCGCAGTTCCAGGGTGCAGCACTTGACGCTGCCGCCCGCCTTGAGGAGTTCCGAGAGGTCCACGCCGATGGGGTGGAAGCCCCGATCGCGCAACTGCTCGGTCAGGCCTGTGGCGTTGTGCGGCAGGACGACGTTGTGGCCGTCCGAGGTCGCGTTGAGTCCGAAGACGGCCGCGTCCTCGGCCGTGGCGATGACGGCGTCCGGGAACAGGCGCCGGAGCACGGCGAGGCTGCCCGGTGAGAAGGCCGCCGGGTAGTACGCGATCGTCTGCTCGTCGAGCACCGTGAGTGCGGTGTCGAGGTGGTAGTAGTCCGGGTCCACGAGCGTCAGCCCGATGACGGGGCGGCCGAAGAACTCCTGCGCCTCGTCGTGGGAGCGCGGGTCGCTGCGGAAGCCCGTACCGGCGAGCAGCCACTCGCCGGCCAACAGGTAGTCGCCCTCGCCCTCGTTGACGACGTTGGCGGTGCGGAGATCCGGGAATCCGTTGTCGCGCAGCCAGTCGTGGTAGGCGGGGCCCTCCGCGATGCGCTCGGCGTCGCGGAACCTCGCGACGAGCGCGCGGCCGTCGATCACGGTGGCGCCGTTGGCGGCGAAGACCATGTCGGGGAGGCCGGGGAGGGGGTCGATCGTGTCGACGGTGTGCCCGAGGCTCAGGTAGACCTCGCGCAGCTTCTCCCACTGGGTGATGGCCAGTTGGGTGTCGACGGGCTTCGCCGGGTCCATCCAGGGGTTGATGGAGTAGACCACGTCGAAGTGGGTGGGCCGGCACATGAGGTAGTGCCGAGGCCGTGCGGTACGCATGGAAGGGGTCCTCGTGGTCGGGGGACAGGGGTCAGGGGCGGCCGGTGAGGTAGCCGCCCATGGAGGTGAAGTACTCGGAGGCCGCCAACTCGCGGCCGTCGTCGGTCCGTACGCGGGTGACGGCGAGTCCGTGGTTGCGGCCCGTGCGGGCGTCCGCGCCGGCGACGATGACGACGCCGTCGCCCTCGCGGTAGAAGATCCGGCCGGGCGTTCCGCCGTATCGGCCCGTGGAGACGACCGCGGAGAGGATCTCCAGGCGCCGGCCGCGATGGAAGGTGAAGGCTGCCGGATACGGTTCGGACTGGGCGCGTACCAGGCGCTCCAGGACCTCGGCGGGCCAGCTCCAGTCGATCCGGATGTCCTCCTCGGCCCGCTTGTGGAAGAAGGTGGCCTGGGACCGGTCCTGTGGCGTGAACTCGGTCTGCCCGGAGGCGATCAGGTCGAGGGCGCCGATGGTGACCGGGGCGATGAGGTCGACCGTCTTGTGGAAGAGGTCCGTCGCCGTGTCGGTCGGCTCCACGGCCACCGACTCCTGCCGGACGATGTCGCCGGCGTCGAGCACCTCGTCCATCATGTGTGCGGTGACGCCCACTTCGGGCTCGCCGTTGATCAACGCCCAGATGAGGGGCGAGAATCCGGCGTACTTCGGCAGCAGCGAGTCGTGGACGTTGAGCGTGCCGTGGCGCGGCAGGGTGTAGATGCGCGGCGGGATCCACGTACGCCAGTTGTTGGCCACGATGATGTCCGGATCCGCCTCCTTGAGGCGCTCGAACAGCTCCTCGTCGTCGGGCCGGTTGCGGATGACGACGGGGACGCCGTGCTCCGCCGCCAGATCGGCGACCGAGTCGCTCCAGATCTTCTCGTAGGCGTGCTCGCTCTTGGGGTGCGTCACGACCAACACCACGTCGTGCTCGGAGTCCAGGAGCGCTCGGAGGGTCCGATGGCCCCAGGTCTGATAACCGAACATGACGACCCGCATGGGCTTCCTCCTCGGAAGAGCGATTGATCGACGCCAGTAAAGCAAGGCTTACCTAACATGACAACTGGGCCGTGATTCAAGGCTGTTCAGGGCCATTTCTTCACCATCGTTCGCAGTTGCCCGTCGACAGGCACCGTCAGATCAGGTTAGCTTTACCTAAGTTCGACTCGGGTCGCCGTCTCCGGTGTGCCCCGATGGCCTGTTCCCGTTCCACGCCCCCCACAGGCGGCACGCACGATGGGAGTGACATGTCTCAGGTTCTTCCTGGCGACACACCTCTGGTCCACGACCTCATTGGAATCGGCTTCGGGCCGTCCAACGTGGCCATGGCGTTGGCGCTCAGCGAGCACAACGCACAGGTCGACAGGGAGGAGGCGGTGACCGCGCACTTCTTCGAGCGGCAGCCGTCCTTCGGCTGGCACCGCGGCATGCTGATCGACGACGCGACCATGCAGGTGTCCTTCCTCAAGGACCTCGTGACGCTGCGGAACCCGGCCAGCGAGTACAGCTTCCTCTGCTACCTGCAGAGCAAGGGCCGGCTGATCGACTTCGTCAACCACAAGAACCTCTTCCCGCTGCGCGTGGAGTTCCACGACTACTTCGAGTGGGCGGCGGCGAAGGTCGACGACATGGTCTCGTACGGCCACGAGATCATCGCCGTCGAACCCGTCGTCCAGGACGGGGTGGTGGAGTACCTGGAGGTCACCGCCCGCGCCGGCACCGAGCTCGTCGTGCACCGCGCCCGCAACCTCGTCCTCGGCACCGGACTGCGCCCCCGCATGCCGGAGGGCATCGAGCGGAGCGAACGCGTCTGGCACAACTCCGACCTGCTGGCGAAGGTGGACGGGCTGGAGGGCACCGCCCCCGAGCGCTTCGTCGTCGTGGGCGCCGGGCAGAGCGCCGCGGAGAACGTGGCCTATCTGCACCGCCGTTTCCCCGACGCCGAGATCTGCGCCGTCTTCTCCCGCTACGGCTACAGCCCCGCCGACGACAGCGCCTTCGCCAATCGCATCTTCGACCCCGAGGCGGTCGACGAGTACTTCACCGCCCCCGAGGACATCAAGCGCAAGCTGATGGAGTACCACGGCAACACCAACTACTCCGTGGTGGACATCGACCTCATCGACGACCTGTACCGGCAGTCGTACCAGGAGAAGGTCCTCGGCACCGAGCGCCTCCGCTTCCTCAACATCTCCCGGCTCGTCGGCGTCGAGGACGGCCCTGACGGGGCCCGCGCCATCGTCAGGTCCCTGGTCAGCGGCGAGGAGACGACCCTCGACGCCGACGTGGTCGTGCTCGCCACCGGCTACAGCCCCGCGGACCCCCTCGGCCTCCTCGGTGACGTCGCCCGGAAGTGCCACCGCGACGAGCAGGGCCGCATCCGCGTCGAACGCGACTACCGCGTCGCCACCGACCCCGAACTGCGCTGCGGCATCTACCTCCAGGGCGGCACGGAGCACACCCACGGCATCACGTCCTCGCTGCTGTCCAACACCGCGATCAGGGTGGGGGAGATCCTCGAATCGGTCGTCGGCCACCGCCAGGCCTCCGCTGCCTCCGCCCCGGTGGCGGTCCCCGCGCCCGCCACGGCCCCGGCCGTGGGTGAGGGGCGCCCGGTCGTCGACGGCGTCGGCACGGCCCGCTAGGGGGTGTCTTGCCGATCAGACCCCGCTCCCTGATCCGACCTGATCGGCAAGACACCCCCTAGGGCCTCCGTCACACCTCTCGTACCTCTCCGCCGACCCCCCACGCGGCACCCGCCGCGCCTCCGCCGGGCCGAGCCATCGGCCCCGGCGGGCGCGGCAAGCACTGTGAATCCCCGTGAAAGGAAAGTCCGTGTCAACTGGTGCACGTCCCACCGCCCTCGTGCGGTTCGCCAGATCCGCTCCCCGTGTGGCCGTCCTCGCGGTGGCGGCCCTCGCGCTCGCCGCCTGTGGGGGCGGTACGGAGAAAACCGGGTCGTCCTCCTCGCCCTCCGCCCCGGCCTCGTCCGGCGGAGCGGACAAGCCCGCCGCGTTCCCCGTCACCGTCGCGCACAAGTACGGCAGCACGACGATCGACAAGGAGCCGAAGACGATCGTCACCCTCGGTCTCTCCGACCAGGACGCGGTGCTCGCGCTCGGCATCAAGCCGGCCGGCTCGGTCGACTGGTTCAAGGAGCAGCCGTACGGAAAGTGGCCCTGGACGAAGGACAAGTGGGGCTCCGTCAAGCCGGTGATCGTCGGTGAGCGCGACGAGTACAACATCGAGAAGATCGCTCAGCTGAAGCCGGACCTCGTCATCGCCCAGTACTCGGGGATGAAGAAGGAGCAGTACGACACGCTCTCCAAGTTCACCAAGGTCGTCGCCCAGCCCAAGGAGCACCCCGACTACGGGGCGCCGTGGCAGGTCATGACCCGGCAGATCGGCAAGGCCCTCGGCAAGGACGCCGAGACCGAGAAGCTGATCGCCGACATCGGCACCCGCTTCAAGGCCGTCCGCGAGAAGCACCCCGAGTTCGCGACGAAGACGCTGGCCGTCGCCGACTCCTTCGAGGCCGGAAAGTACTCTGCCTTCACCAAGACCGACCCCAAGGCGATCTTCTTCTCCGAGCTCGGCTTCAAGCTGAAGCCCGAGATCGACGGCCTGGCCAAGCCCGGCTGGAACGTCGCCGAACTCAGCGCCGAGAAGCTGAACATCCTCGACGTCGACCGGCTGGTCTGGGTGACCTCCAGCACCGAGGCCAACGACCGCATCAAGGCCGAGCCGCTCTACAAGAAGCTGAAGGTCAACCAGGAGAAGCGCGACCTGTTCGTGCCCTACCAGGACCCGGACATCGGCGCCGCGTTCTCCTTCAACACCGTCCTGTCGATCCCGTACGCCATCGACGAGATCGAGCCGCTGCTCGCGGCCGTGAAGTGACGACACGCCACTGACGCACCGTCAGGGAGCGTCGACCGACCGACGGCGTGGCGGTCCGCCACGCCGTCGAGTCGCGCCCGGGACCACCCCCACACCTGACGCACTTCCAGGGAAAGGCCACTTCGTACGATGTTTGACGTCGAGTCGGACCGGACGTCCGCTTCCGGGATCCCCCTCACCGGCGGGCAGTCCGGTATCTGGCTGGCCCAGCAACTGGAGCCGGACAGCTCTGCCTACAACATCGTCTTCACGCTCGGCCTCCGCGGCGACGTCGACCCCGCCCGGCTCGCCGAGGCCGTCCGCCGGGCCGTCGAAGAGGCCGAGTGCCTGTGGGTCACCGTCGTCCACGGGAGCGACGGGCCGCGCCAGACGCTCCGTACCCTCCCCGTCGACGTCACCGTCGTGGACCTGCGCGCCGTCACCGACCCCGAGGAGGCCGCGGCCGCGTGGACCGCCGCCGACCGGGACCGGCCCGTCGACCTCGCCCGCGGTCCGCTCACCGGCCACGCGCTGCTGCGGCTCGCCGACGACCACGTCCTGTGGGTCCAGCGCTACCACCACATCGTCGCCGACGGCATGGGCGCCGCCCTCGTCACCCGGCGGGCCGGTGAGCTCTACACGGCGGGGGAGCAGGCGCCGCCGCCCGGCGAGCGGTCCCTCGCCCGCCTGGTCGCCGCCGACCGCGCGTACCGGACGTCGCAGCAGCACGGCGAGGACCGTGACTGGTGGGCCGACCGCATGGCCGGCAGGACCGAGCCCGTGCGCCTCGTCGAGCGCGGCACGTCCCCCATGACGCGGCGCCTGCGCCGTACGACGGAACTCACCCCGCGGGACGTCGACCTGCTGCACGTCGCCGCCCGCGGCGCGGGCGTCCGCCCGTCCCGCGTGCTCGTCGCGGCCGTCGCCGCCTACCTCCACCGCGTCAGCGGCGAGCAGGACCTCGTCCTCGGCCTGCCCGTCACCGCCCGCCGGGACGAGGTCTCCGCGACCGTCCCCGGCATGGTGTCCAACATCGTTCCCCTGCGCCTGGCCGCCGGTCCCGCCGTCACCGGCGCCGACCTGGTCGCCCACGTCCGCGACACGGTCGCCGACGCCGTCGCCCACGGCCGCTACCGCGCCGAGGACCTGGCCAGGGACCTCGGCCTCGTCGACGGCGTACCGGAGCTCGTCGGCCCGACCGTCAACATCCTGCCGCGCCCCGACGGCCTGCGCTTCGCGGCCGACGGCGCCGAGCTCGAGGCCGAGCTGCGCCCGGAGTGGCTCGGGCCCGTCAGCGACCTCGCCTTCAGCTTCGCCGAGACCCGGCAGGGCCGGGGTCTCGCCGTCCATCTCGACGCCGACGCGGACGTCTGCGACGAGACCGCGCTCGCGGACCACGAACGGCGATTCCTCGCCCTGCTGCACGCCTTCACCGAGGACCTCGACCGCCCCATCGGCCACCTCGACATCGCCTCCGCGGCCGAACAGGACCTGGTGCTGGCCGAGTTCGGCGTCGCACCGCGCGAGGTGCCCGAGCTCTCCTGGCCCGCCGCCTTCGAGCGGCAGGTCCGCCGCAGGCCGGACGCCGTCGCCCTCGTCTGCGAGGACCGCGAGCTGACCTACGCCGAACTCAACGCCTCCGCCAACCGGCTCGCCCACCTCCTCGCCGCCCGTGGCGTGGGCGCCGAGGACGTCGTGGGCGTCGCCCTGCCCCGCTCGCCGCAGCTCGTCGTCGCCCTGCTCGCCGTGATGAAGGCCGGTGCCGCCTACCTGCCGCTGGACGCGGACCACCCCCGCGACCGCATCGCCTACATGCTCGGCGACGCGGGGGCGCGGACCGTCCTCACCGTGCGCGAGCTCGCCGGCGAACTCCCCGAGGCGGGAGGCGCCGGTGGACTCCCCGAGGCGGGAGGCGCCGGTGGACTCCCGGAAGCGGGAAGCGCTGGTCGACTCCCCGAGGCCGGCGTCGCCGGTGGACTCCCCGAGGCGGCCGACGTCACCCACCTCCTGCTCGACGACCCGGCGACCGAAGCCGCCCTCGCCGTCCAGGCCGACACCGACCCGGGTGTCCCGGTCGCCCTCGACCAGGCCGCGTACGTCATCTACACCTCCGGCTCGACCGGCCGCCCCAAGGGCGTCGTCGTCCCGCACGACGGTGTCGGCAGCCTCATCGCCACCGCGACCGACCGGATCGGCATCACCGCCGACAGCCGGGTCGTGCAGTTCGCCTCCGTCGGCTTCGACGTGACGGTGTGGGACCTCGTCATGTCGCTGTGCGTCGGCGGCCGGATCATCCTGGTCCCCGCCGAGCGACGCGTCGCGGGCCCCGCGCTCACCGACTACATCGCCCACCACCGCGCCACCCACATGATCCTGCCGCCCTCGCTCGTCTCCGCGCTGCCGCAGGAGTGCGAACTCCCCGCCGGCGCCGTGCTGGTCGTCGGCACCGAGGCGGTCCCGGGCGAACTGATCGCCCGCTGGGACGGCAGGCTCCGCGTCGTCGTCGCGTACGGCCTCACGGAAGCGAGCGTCAACTCCACGCTCTGGCTCGCGGCGCCCGACCGCCCCGGCCCCGCGCCCATCGGCCGGCCCGACCCCAACACCCGCGCCTACGTGCTCGACACGGCGCTCCGCCCGGTGCCCGTCGGCACGGAGGGCGAGCTGTACGTGGCCGGGCGCGGCCTCGCCCGCGGCTACCTGGGCCGCCACGGGCTGACCTCCGAGCGCTTCGTCGCCGACCCGTACGGCGAGCCCGGCACCAGGATGTACCGCACGGGCGACCGGGTCCGCTGGGGCGCCGACGGCAATCTGGAGTTCCTGGGCCGTGCGGACGGCCAGCTCAAGATCCGCGGCCACCGGATCGAGCCCGGCGAGATCGAGAGCGCCCTCATGGCCTGCCCGGGCATCGCGCAGGCCGCCGTACTCGCCCGCGAGGACCACCGGGGCGTGAAGCGTCTCGTCGCCTATCTGGTCGCGGAGGCGAGTGGCGAGCCGGCCGAGGAGGCGGTGACCGCCGCGCGCGCCCACGTGACCGAGGCGCTGCCCGACCACATGGTCCCGTCGGCCGTCGTCGTCCTCGACGGACCGCTGCCGCTGACCCCCAACGGCAAGCTCGACAGCAAGGCGCTGCCCGAGCCCCGGTGGACGGCCATGACCGGCGCCGACACCCCGGGCACCCCGGCCGAGACCGCGCTCGCCGCGCTGTTCGCCGAGGTCCTGGGTCTGCCGTCGGTGGGCGTCCACGACAGCTTCTTCGAGCTGGGCGGCGACAGCATCGTCGCCATCCAGCTCGTCAACCGCGCCCGCGAGGCCGGTCTCGCGATCACCCCGCGCGAGGTGTTCCGGAACAGGACCGTCGCCGCACTCGCCCGGATCGCCGGCGAGACGGTCACCATCCCGGCTCCTCGGGTACGGCTCGATGCGGACGCACTCCCCGTCTCCCCGCTACAGGAAGGTTTCTTCTTCCACGCGGAGTTCGACGACCGCGCCCCGGACCTCTACGTCGTCCAGGAACTGCTCGACCTCGCGGGCCCCGTCGACCCCGACCGGCTGCGCGGCTCGCTCCAACTCCTGCTCGACCGGCATCCGTTGCTTCGCGCCTCGTACCGTCAGCTGCCAGGCGGCGAGATCGTCCAGCGGCTCGCCGACCACGTCACCCTGCCGTGGCGGGAGGCAGACACCGCCACCACCCCGCTCGACGAACTCCTGCGCGCCGACCGCGCCGAGCGGTTCGCCCTCGACCGGCCGCCGCTGCTGCGCGCCACCCTCGTCAGGGACGGGCAGCGCCACCGGCTCCTCCTCACCCTGCACCACATCGTCGCCGACGGCTGGTCCGTCTCCGTCCTCCTCCGCGAACTGGCCGCCGCCTACCGGGGAGCCGCCCTGCCGGAGCCCGTGTCGCCGGAGCCGTACCTGGCGTGGCTCGCGGGCCGCGACCGGTCCGCCGCGCGCGAGGCCTGGCGCGAGGCCCTCGCGGGACTCGACGGGCCGACCCGACTGACCGAACCGGCCGCACCGTCGGGGGCGTTCGGAGCATCCGCACCGTCGGGAGCGTCCACACCGCCGGCCGCGTCGACACCGTCCGAAGCGTCCGGAGAGGCCTCCGCCCCGTCCGGACCCGCCGCCTCCGTCGCGGCGGACGCGCCGGTCCGGCCCGAGCACGTCGACACCCGGCTTCCCCAGGACCTCACCGCCGGGCTGTCCGCCTACGCCCGGACCCACGGCCTGACCCTGAGCACCGTCCTCCACGGCACCTGGGGCCTCCTCCTCGGCGCGCTCACCGGCAGCCAGGACGTAGTCTTCGGCACCACCGTGTCCGGTCGCACCACGGAGGTCGCGGACCTCGCCTCCGCCGTCGGCCTCTTCATCAACACCGTCCCGGCCCGCGTCTCCCTGCGCGCCGACGAGTCGCTCACCGACCTCCTGCGACGGGTCCAGGACGAACACACGGCCCTGCTCGACCACCAGCACCTCGGCCTCGCCGACATCCAGCGGATCGCGGGAGGCGGTGAGCTCTTCGACACCCTCGTGGTCCTGGAGAACTACCCGACAGCCGAACCCTCCGACGGAGCCCGGCCGGACGAACCGCTCATCACCGGCACCGAGGTCCTGGACGCCGTGCACTACCCGCTCGCGCTCGTCGTCGAGCCTGCCGACGGCGGCCTGCTGCTGCGGTTCAAGCACGACGCGGCCCGCCTCGACCAGGTGGCCGTCGCGGTCCTCGCCGGCCGGTACGCCGCCCTGCTGCGGACCGTCGTCGCCGAACCCTCGCGGCTCGTCGGCCGGACCGGACTGCTCTCCCTCCGCGAGCGGGAACACCTCACGGAGCTCAACGCCACCGGGCACCCCGTGCCCGAGGCGACCCTCGCCTCCCTCTTCGCCGCGAGCGTGGCGCGCACGCCGCACGCCCCGGCCGTCGTCTTCGAGGACACCACCCTCACGTACGCCGAACTGGACCGGCGCGCCGAGGCCCTGGCCCGAAGGCTCCGGGCACGCGGCGCGGGCCCCGAGCGGTACGTCGCCGTCGCGGTGCCGCGCTCGGCCGAGCTGATGGTCGCGCTCCTCGGCGTCCTCAGGTCGGGGGCCGCCTACCTTCCCGTCGACCTCGACTACCCGGCCGACCGGGTCGCGTTCATGCTCGGCGACTCGGGCGCCCGCACGGTCGTGACGACCGCTGAGGCCGCCGGACGGCTGCCCGCCGTCCCGGGCCTCGACCGGGTCCTGGTGGACGCGGGGCCGGGGCCGGACGAGGAGCCCGGCACCGCCGAGCCCGTGCCGGCCGTCGCCGGACCCGACCACCCCGCGTACCTGATCTACACCTCGGGCTCCACCGGCCGCCCCAAGGGCGTCGCCGTCACCCACCGCGCCATCGTCAACCGGCTCGCCTGGATGCAGCACGCGTACGGGCTGACCGCCGACGACCGGGTGCTCCAGAAGACCCCGTCCAGCTTCGACGTGTCGGTGTGGGAGTTCTTCTGGGCGCTGACCGAGGGCGCGGCCGTCGTCCTCGCCCGGCCCGACGGCCACCGCGACCCGGCCTACCTGGCCCGCCTGATCCGCGACAGCGCCGTCACCACCGCCCACTTCGTGCCCTCGATGCTGGCCGCGTTCGTCCAGGTCATGGAGGCCGCCACGGACCTCCCCGACTGGGCCGCCGGCCTGCGCCGGGTGTTCTGCAGCGGTGAGGCACTGACCGGCGCCGACGCCCGCCGCTGGTGGGACCTCACCTCGCGGGCCTCCCGCGACGGGCGGGGACCCGTACCGCTGCACAACCTCTACGGCCCCACCGAAGCGGCCGTGGACGTCACGTACTTCCCGTACGAGGGCGGCGGCGAGGGACACGACGAGCCGGCCGTGCCGATCGGCCGCCCCGTGTGGAACACCCGGCTCCACGTCCTGGACCCGTTCCTGCGGCAGGTGCCCGACGGAGTGCCCGGCGAGCTGTACCTCGCCGGCGTCCAGCTCGCGCGGGCCTACCACGAGCGGCCCGGGCTGACCGCCGAACGGTTCGTGGCCGACCCGTTCGGAGCGCCGGGTGAGCGGATGTACCGCACCGGCGACCTGGTGCGGCGGCGTGCCGACGGGGCGGTCGAGTACCTCGGGCGCACCGACCGCCAGGTCAAGATCCGCGGCAACCGCATCGAGCCGGGCGAGATCGAGACCGCCCTGGCCGCCCTTCCCGGCGTCGCCCGCGCCGCCGTGGTCGTACGCGACGGCGCACTCGTCGGGTACGCCGTCCCGGACGCCGGTGCCGCGCCGGAGAGCGGGGCGCTGCACGCGGCGCTCGTCGATGCGCTTCCCGCGCCCATGGTGCCCGGCGCCGTCGTCGTCCTCGCGGAACTGCCGCTGACACCCAGCGGCAAGCTCGACCAGAACGCCCTGCCGGCCCCTGAGGCCGCGCCCCGGGCGGACGGCCGCGCGCCCCGCGATGAGCGCGAGCGGGACCTGTGCGCGATCTTCGCCGACGTCCTCGGCATCCCCGGGATCGGAGTCGACGACGACTTCTTCGTCCTGGGCGGTGACAGCCTCAGCTCGATCACCGTCGCCACCCGCGCCCGCGAGCGCGGGCTGACGCTCGGCCCGCGCGACGTGTTCGTGTGCCGGACGCCCGCCGCTCTCGCCGAGGCGGCCGCCGCCGCGGCCCCGGCCGAGCCCCCCGCACCCCAGACACCCGTGACACCCCAGACACCCGAGGTACCCGTGCACTCAGACGGCGTGACCGTCTCCGCCGACGACGCCGGGCAGGCGGCCGCCGCCCTCCAGGCCGTCCTGGCGCTCCAGCAGCAGTCCGGCGCGGCCGTCGACCCGGCCCTGAAGGCGCTGCTCGACCAACTGACCGCCGCAGCGCCCGCGGCCCCGGCGCCCGCCCCGGCACCCGAGCAGGGCCCGCTGGGCGGACTGGCCCTCACGGAGGAGGAGACCGCGCGCGTCCACGCCGCCGCCGGGCTCCCGGTGGCGGACGTCTGGCCGCTCTCCCCGCTCCAGGAGGGCATGTACTTCCACGCCACCTACGACGCGGGAGACGCCCTCGACGTCTACCAGTCCCAGGAGGTCCTGGACTTCGACCGCGAGGTCGACGCCGACCGGCTGAGGGCCGCCTGCCGCGCGCTCCTCGCGCGCAACGCGAGCCTGCGCGCGGGATTCACCAGTGACGGTCTGCCCCGGCCCGTGCAGTTCATCGCGGACGGCGCCGAGATCCCGCTGTCCGTGGAGGACCTGGCCCACCAGCCCGAGGAGGAGCGGCGGACCCGGGTGGAGGAGCTGCTCGCCGCCGACCGCCGGCAGCGCTTCGACCTGTCGGCCGCGCCGCTCTGCCGCCTGCTGCTGATCCGCCTCGGCGACGGCCGGGACCGGCTCGTCGTCACCCACCACCTCATCCTCTGGGACGGCTGGTCCGCCTGGCTGTTCCTGGAGGAGCTGTTCACGCTGTACGAGCGGGCAGGCGACGCCACCGGTCTGCCGCTGCCCGGCTCGTACCGCGACTACCTCGCCTGGCTCGACGCCCAGGACACCGCCGCCGCCCTGGACGCCTGGCGCGGGACGCTCGACGGCTTCGACGAGCCGACGCTGGTCGCCCCGTCCGGACGCGACGCCGGCCCGGTCATCCCGGCCGACTTCGACGCCCTCCTCGGCCAGGAGAGCAGCGACCGGCTCCGCGCCCTCGCCCGGCGCCACGGACTCACCCTGAACACCGTCCTGAACGCCGCCTGGGGCCTGGTGCTGTCGGCGATGACGGGCCGCGGCGACGTCGCCTTCGGCACGGCGGTCGCCGGCCGCCCGGCGGACGTGCCGAACGTGGCCGGCATCATCGGCATGTTCCTGAACACCGTCCCCGCCCGCATCGCCTTCGCCCCGGACGAGCCGCTGCTCGACCTGCTGCGGCGGATGCAGTCCGAGCGCGCCGCCGTCATGCCGTACGAGTACGTGGGCCTGGGCACGCTCCAGCAGGAGACCGGCCACCGCCGGCTCTTCGACACCCTCTTCGTGCTCCGTTCCGCCGACGGCGAGGACCGCGCGGCGGAGCTCCGGGCGCGCCACGGCATCACCGGCGTCTCCAACGTCGACGGCACCCACTTCCCGCTCACCCTGATCGTCACGCCCGGCGCGCGCCTGCGGGTGACCCTGGCGGCCAGGCCCGACCTCTTCGACGCCGAGGCCGCCGCGACGATCCTGGCCCGCTTCACGGCGGTCCTCGACCGGCTGGGTGAGGCCCTGGAGTCCACGGAAGGCGCCCGCGCCGCCCGGACCGCCGGGGTGGACGTGCTGCTGCCGGAGGAGCGCGCCGCGCTGGAGTCCGGCCGGGCGGCCACCCGCGAGGATGTCCCGGACGAGACCGTCGCCGACATGCTGACGGCGCAGGTCGCCCGTACCCCCGACGCCGTGGCCCTCGTCTTCGGCGACCGCGCCCTCACGTACGCCGAACTCGACGCGCGGATCAACAGGCTCGCCCGGCTGCTCCTCGCGCGCGGCGCCGGACCCGAGACGGTCGTGGCGCTCGCGCTGCCCCGGTCCATCGAGATGGTGGCCGCGCTCTTCGCCGTCCTGCGGACGGGCGCCGCCTACCTGCCGCTCGACCTCGACCACCCCGCCGACCGGTTGCGTCTGATGGCCGAGGACACCGGGCCGCTGTGCCTGCTGTCCACGACCGCCGTCGCCCCGACGCTGCGCGGCCAGGACGGTCCGGTGGCCCCCGAACTCCTCCTCGACGAACCGGCGTTGGCGGCGGAGCTGGCCGCACTGTCCGGCGACGACCTGACGGACGCCGAGCGACCCGCGTTCGCGCGCGGTGTTCCGGACCGCCTGGAGCACCCGGCGTACGTCATCTACACCTCCGGCTCCACCGGCCGCCCCAAGGGCGTCGTCACCCCCTACCGGGGTCTGACGAACATGCAGCTCAACCACCAGAAGGAGATCTTCGACCCGGCGATCGCCTCGGCCGGCGGACGGCGTCTGCGCATCGCGCACACCGTCTCCTTCGCCTTCGACATGTCCTGGGAGGAGCTGCTCTGGCTCGTCGAGGGCCATGAGGTCCACGTCTGCGACGAGGAGCTCCGCCGTGACGCCGAGGCCCTCGTGGCGTACTGCGACGAGCACCGCGTCGACGTCGTCAACGTGACCCCCACCTACGCCCAACTCCTCATCGAGGAGGGCCTGCTCGACCGGGACGACCAGGACGAGACCGGCGGCCGGCACAGGCCCGCCCTGGTTCTCCTCGGCGGCGAGGCGGTGTCCGACACGGTCTGGTCGCGGCTGCGCGACACCGACGACACGTACGGCTACAACCTGTACGGCCCGACCGAGTACACGATCAACACCCTCGGAGGCTCCACCGCCGACAGCCCGACGTCGACCGTCGGCGTCCCCATCCGCAACACCCGCGCCCATGTGCTCGACACGATGCTGCGCCCCGTGCCGCCGGGCTGCCCCGGCGAGCTGTACATCGCCGGCACGGGCCTCGCCCGGGGCTACCACGACCGCGCGGGCCTCACTGCCGAGCGGTTCGTCGCCGACCCGTTCGGCGAGCCCGGCGAGCGCATGTACCGCACGGGCGACCTCGTCCGGCAGCGCCCCGACGGCCTCCTCGACTTCCTCGGCCGCACCGACGACCAGGTGAAGATCCGCGGCTACCGCATCGAGCTCGGCGAGATCGCCACGGCCCTGTCCGCGCACCCGGAGGTGGCGCACGCCGCCGTCGTCGTCCACGAGACCGCCGGGACGAAGCGCCTGGTGGGCTATGTCGTACGGGAGGAGTCCGCGGGCCCCGCCACGTCCGCCGCATCTGCCGGCGCCGCCGACTCCGCTGCTTCCGGCGACCCCGACTCCACCGACTCCACCGACTCCGCCGACGAGACGTTCGGCCGGCGGCTGCGCGAGCACCTCAAGGCCGGCCTGCCCGACTACATGGTGCCGTCCGCGCTGGTCACCGTGGCGACCCTGCCGCTGACGGTCAACGGCAAGCTGGACGTCAAGGCCCTCCCCGCCCCCGACATCGCCGGCATGGGCAGCGGCGAGACCCGGGCGCCGCGCACCCCGCAGGAGGAGACGCTGTGCGCGCTCTTCGCGGAGGTCCTCGGCCTGGCCGAGGGCAGCGTCGGCATCGACGGCGACTTCTTCGACCTCGGCGGCCACTCGCTGCTCGCCACCCGGCTCGTCAGCCGCGCCCGTACCGCGCTCGACGCCGAGCTGGCGATCCGCGACCTGTTCGAGGCGCCCACCGTCGCCGAGCTGGTGGAGCGCGCGAACGCGTCGCGCGGCGCGGCCCGCCCGTCCCTGACGGCGTTCGCGGCGGCCTCCGGGGCGTCCGCGGACTCCCCGGAGGCCGACCGGCCGGCCGAACTGCCGCTCTCGCACGCCCAGCAGCGCCTGTGGGTCATCCAGCAGATCGAGGGCACCTCGGCCGCGTACAACTTCCCGCTCGTCATGCGCCTGCGGGGCGCCTTCGACCGCGCGGCCTGGAGCGCCGCCCTCGCCGACGTCACCGCCCGCCACGAGGCGCTCCGCACGGTCTTCGGCGAGCGCGAGGGGCAGGCCTTCCAGCGGGTCCTGCCCGCCGGCGTCCTCCCGGCGGTGGAGCATCTGCGCGCCACCGAGGACGAGGTGCCGGGCATCGTGGACGCCGCCGTCCGGCGGCCCTTCGACCTCGCCGCCGAACTGCCCGTCCGCGCCACGATCGTGGAGGTGGCGCCCGACGACCACGTCGTCGCCCTGCTCCTGCACCACATCACCACCGACGAGTGGTCCGACCGCCCCTTCCTGCGGGACCTGACCACCGCCTACACGGCCCGGCTCGACGGCGCCGCCCCCGACTGGGAGCCGCTGCCCGTCCAGTACGCCGACTACGCCCTGTGGCAGCGGAGCCTCCTCGGCGACCCGTCGGACGGCGACAGCCTGGCGGCGCGACAGCTGGAGTTCTGGGACACGGCGCTGGCCGGCGCCCCGGAGGAGCTGGAGCTGCCCACCGACCGGCCGCGCCCCGCCCGTCCGGCGTTCACCGGCGCCGAGGTCGACATCGCCTTCGACCGGACGGTCCACGAGGGCCTCAGGCGGCTCGCCCGCGAGACCGGCGCCAGCATGTTCATGGTGGTGCACGCGGCCGTCGCCGCCCTCCTGCACCGGCTCGGCGCGGGCACCGACATCCCTCTGGGCGCACCGATCGCCGGACGGGGTGACGAGGCCCTGGACGAGCTGGTCGGCTTCTTCGTGAACACGCTCGTGCTGCGGACCGACCTCGGCGGCGACCCCACCTTCACCGAGCTGCTCGGCCGGGTGCGGGAGACCGACCTGGCGGCGTTCTCCCATGCGGACGTCCCCTTCGAGTCGGTCGTGGAGAAGCTCAACCCGACCCGCTCGCTCTCCCGGAACCCGCTGTTCCAGGTGATGGTCGGCTACCACGCCCGTACCGACGACGAGCTGCGACTGCCGGACCTCCAGGCCTCCTACGTGCCCTTCAGGATCGGCACCGCCAAGTTCGACCTGGTCTTCAGCTTCACCGAACACACCGACGGAGGCGGCGGTGCCGGCTCCCTCGGCTGCCGCCTGGAGTTCGCGGCCGAACTCTTCGACCGGGAGACCGCCGAGCTCGTCGCCGACCGCCTCCGCAGGCTGGTCGAGGCCCTCGTCGCGGCCCCCGACCAGCCCGTGTCGCGGGCCGAGATCCTCTCCGCCGAGGAACGCCGGCTGGTCCTCGAAGGCTTCAACGGCGCGCCCCGCGAGGTCGAGGAGCAGACGCTGCCCGCGCTGTTCGCCCGCCGGCTCGCCGAGCGCCCGGACGCCGTCGCCGTCGTCGACCGCTCCCGTTCGGTGACGTACGCGCAGCTCGACGCCCGTGCAGACCGCCTCGCCCGGCTGCTCGCCGCCCGTGGCGTCGGCGCCGAGAGCGTGGTCGGCGTGGCCGTCCCGCGCTCGGCGGACATGATCGCGACGGTCCTCGCCGCGCTGAAGCTCGGCGCCGCCTTCCTGCCGCTCGACCTGGTCCACCCGGGCGACCGGCTCACGTACATGATCGAGAACTCGGGCGCGGCGGTCGTCGTCGGCACCGAGCCCGTCGCCGGCAAGATCCCCGACGTGCGGGGCGTCCCGGTGCTCCTGCTCGACGCCCCGGAGACCAAGGCCGAACTGCAGGCACTCGACGGACCGCTGCCGTCCGTCGGCCCCATCGGCCTGCACCAGGCCGCGTACGTGATCTACACCTCCGGCTCCACCGGCCGCCCCAAGGGCGTCGTCGTCCCGCACGAGGGCATCGCCAGCCTGGTCGCGACCGCCGTGGACCGGATGGGTCTCGAACGCGACAGCCACGTCCTGCAGTTCGCGTCCATCGGCTTCGACGTCTTCGCCTTCGAGCTGGCCATGGCCCTGTGCCACGGCGGCCGGCTCGTCCTGATCGCCGACGAGGCCAGGGTCGCGGGCCCCGCGCTCACCGACTTCCTCGCGGACCAGGAGATCACCCACATGATCCTTCCGCCGTCGCTGGTGTCGGCGCTGCCCCCGGGCTGCGCCCTGCCCGAGGGCTCGACCGTCCTCGTCGGCACCGAGACGGTGCCGCCGGACCTCTTCGAGCGGTTCGGCGCCACGGCGAACCTGATCTGCGCGTACGGACTCACCGAGGCGACGGTCAACTCGACGCTCTGGCCCGCGCGCGAGCACGGCGGCCGGGCCCCCGGCCGGGTCCCGATCGGCCGCCCCGACCCCAACACCCGCTGCTACGTCCTCGACGAGCACCTGCGACCGGTGCCGCCCGGTGTGGTCGGCGAGCTGTACGTCGCGGGGCGCGGTCTCGCCCGGGGCTACCTGGCGCAGCCGGGGCTCACCTCGGAGCGGTTCGTCACCGACCCGTTCGGCGCGCCCGGCAGCCGCATGTACCGCACGGGCGACCGCGCGCGCTGGCGCTCCGACGGCAACCTCGACTTCCTCGGCCGGGTCGACACGCAGGTGAAGATCCGCGGCTTCCGCATCGAGCTGGGCGAGATCGAGGCGGCACTCGCCGGCCACCCGTCCGTCGCCCAGGCGGCCGTCCTGCCCGACCGCGACGGCGACATCGTCCGGCTCGTCGGCTACGCCGTACCGGAGACGGTCCAGGGCGCGCCGGGGGAGCTCGACCCGGCGGAACTGCGCGCCCACGTCGCGGGGCTGCTGCCCGAGTACATGGTCCCCGCGCTCGTCGTCGCCCTGGACGGTCCGCTGCCGCTCACGCCGAACGGCAAGCTCGACCACAAGGCGCTGCCCGCGCCGGAGTGGTCGGCGATGACCGGCGACGCCCACCCGGTGACACCGACGCAGGCCCGGCTCGCCGAGCTGTTCTGCGAGATCCTCAAGCTGGACGCCGTCGGCGTCCACGACAGCTTCTTCGCGCTCGGCGGCCACTCGATGGCGTCGATGCGGCTGCTAGGCAGGATCCGCGCCGAGTTCGGCGCGGAGCTCAGCATCAGGGACGTCTTCGACGCCCTGACGGTCGCCGGCATCGCGGCCAAGCTGGACGGCGCGACGGCCGCGCGCCCGCCCCTGCGGGCGGCGGCCACCGCACCCGAGACGGCGGCCGGCCTCCCCGTCGCCCCGGTTCAGCGATGGCAGTGGAACACCTACCGCACGAACCCCGGCTTCGACCACGCCCTGGTGCTGCGCTCGCCCGGCGGGCTTGACGGCGAAGCCCTCGCCGCCGCGCTGGCCGACGTCACGGCCCGGCACGAGCCGCTGCGCACAGCATTCACCGAACAGCCCGACGGGACGGTACTGCGCCGGACCGTCGAGGCCCCGGCCCTCGCCTCGGAGGAATGCGCGGACCTTGACGCCCGCCTCTCCGAACTGGCTTCACACACAACCGACTTGACGGAGGAACCCGCAGTCCGGGCCCGGCTGCTCACCGCCCCCGACGGGACGCAGGCGGTCCTGCTGACCATGCACTACCTGGCGGTGGACGAATGGTCCGTGGTCCCGCTCTTCCGCGACCTCACGGCGGCGTACGCGGCGCGCACGGCCGGCCGGGCACCGGCATGGGAGCCGCTGCCGGTGACGTACAGCGACTACACCCGCTGGGCGCACGAGGTACTGGGCGACCTGGACGACCGGGAGAGCCGGGGCGGCCGTCAACTGGCCTACTGGCGCCGCACACTGAGCGGCTCCCCGCGCGAACTGCCGCTGCCGGCCGGCAGCGACGCCTCCGCGAAGGCGGCGGCCGGGGTCGTCGAGTTCACCCTCGACGACCGCCTGCACGCCGACGTCGACCGTCTCGCCCGGGCGACCGGCACGAGCATGTTCATGGTCCTGCACTCGGCGCTGGCGACCCTGCTCACCGCCCACGGGGCGGGCACCGACCTGCCCATCGGCACGATGGTCGCCGGACGCACCGACGACCAACTCGCCGACCTGGTGGGCTGCTTCTTCAACACGGTCGTGCTGCGCACCGACACCGAGGGCGACCCGACCTTCGGCGAACTGCTGGCCCGCGTCAGGGAGACCACGCTCAGCGCGCTCGACCGGCAGGACGTCCCCTTCGACGCGGTGGTCCAGGCGGCGGGCCTGCGCCCCGAGGGCCCGCAGGTTATGGTCATCCACCACGAACAGGCCGACCTCGACCGCCTGGAGGGCGGCGTGGGCGCCCTCCTGACCGTACCCACCGGAAAGACGAGGGCGGACCTGACGCTGTCCTTCTACGAGCCGCTCGGCGACGGACCCGTGCACTGCGGCATCGTCCACGCGCCCGAGCGGATCAGCGACAGGCAGGCCCGCCGCCTGGCCGAAGAACTCCAGACCCTGCTGCGCACCGTGGCAGCCGACCCCGGACAGCCGCTCTCCGAGCTGTTCCCCGCCACACCCATGAGGAGCGACAACGCATGACGACCAACCCCTTCGAGGACCCGCAGGGCCGCTTCCTGGTCCTGGTGAACGAGGAGAACCAGCACTCACTGTGGCCCGCCTTCGCCGCGGTCCCCGCAGGCTGGCGGACCGCCTTCGGCGAGGACACGAGGGAAGCGTGCCTGACGTACGTCGAGTCCCACTGGACCGACCTCCGGCCGGCCGGCCTGGTCGCCCGGCAGGGCTGACCGGGCAGGCCTGAGGAAGGTCTCGGCGAGAAGCGAAGAAGGAGGGGCGTCACGACGATCCGTCGTGACGCCCCTCCTTCGTGCTGTGTGTCAGGCGGCCGGTGAGACCGGGGACTCCGTGGTCGTGGCGGGGTTCGGGATCTTCTCCGCCGGGTGGCGGCGGGTGGCCGACCAGGCCGTCCAGAGCTCGGCGTAGTGGCCGCCGGCCGCGGTCAGCGTCTCGTGGGTGCCGTTCTCCACCACGCGGCCCCCGTCCAGGACGACGACGCGGTCGGCGGTCGCCGCCTGGGGGAGGCGGTGGGCCACCACCAGGGCCGTGCGGCCCTCCAGGGCGCGGGCCGCTGCGTCCTCCAGGACCCGGGCGCCCGCGCTGCCCGCGTCGGCCGTCGCCTCGTCGAGGATGGCGACCGGCGGGTCGGCGAGGACCAGCCGGGCCAGGGCGAGGTGCTGTGCCTGCGTCACCGTCAGCCGGTGGCCGCCCTCCCCGACGACCGTGGCCAGGCCCTCGGGCAGCGCCTCCGCCCACTCCAGGGCGCCCACCTTGGCCAGGGCCGCGCGCAGTTCCTCGTCGTCGGCTTCGGGGCGGGCCAGGCGCAGGTCCTCGGCGAGCGGGCCGGCGAAGACGTGGACCTCCTGGCTGATGAGGGTCACCGCACGCCGGACCCCGGCCGGGCCGAGCTTCCCGACGGGCACGCCGCCGAGGGCGATCGAGCCGGAGGTCGGCTCGTGGACCCCGGCGATGACCTTCGCGAGGGTCGTCTTGCCCGCCCCGCTCGCGCCGACCAGGGCGACCCTCTCCCCGCTCCGCACGGTGAGGTCGATCTCGTGCAGCACGGGAGCGCCCGTACCGTAGGCGTGGCTGAGCCCCGAGACCGTGATCGAGCCGTCCACGGGCGTGTCGGCCCCCTGCGGCGCGGGCTCGGCCGGGAGGGCCGAGACGCCCACCAGGCGGGCGAAGCTCGCGCCCGCGGACTGGGCGTCGTCCAGGAGGTACAGCGTGGCGTTGATCGGGTTGAAGAGGCTGTGGAAGTACAGCGCCGCGGCCGTGGCCGTACCGATGGTCGCCGAGCCGCCGTCGACCAGGACGAAGCCCGTGGCGAGCATCGCGGCCAGGCCGATGAACTCGGCGAGGTTCAGCCGGGAGAAGAAGCCGGAGACGAGGTGGATGCCCCGCAGCCCGAGGTCGCGCGCCGCCGCCGACCGCTCCTCCAGGAGGCCGGAGTGCGTCCCGCCGAGCCGGAAGGCGCGGACGGTCCGCGCGCCGCCGACGCTGTCGAGCAGCTGGTGCTGCAAGGCGCCGGTGGCGATGCGGTGTTCGCCGTACACGGGGGAGGAGCGGCGCATGTACCACCGCACGGAGAAGACCTGCACCGGCGCGGCGAGCAGCGCGGCGAGCAGGAACCGCCAGTCGAGCACGGCGAGTCCGGCGAAGGTGAGCAGGATCGTGAGCGCGGACCGGCTGAACTCGGGCAGGGCCTGCCGCACCGACTTCGCGATCATGGTCACGTCGCTCGTCACCCGGGAGACGAGGTCGCCGGAGCCGGCCGCCTCGACGCGTTCGAGCGGCAGCCGCAGCGCCCGCTCGATGAACTGCTCGCGCAGCGCCGCCAGCACGGTCTCGCCGAGCCGGGCGACGAGCGTGCCGCCGATCGCGGTGGCCGCGCCACGGGCGACCGCGACGGCGATGAGCAGGACGAGCGGCACGGTCAGGGCCTGCGCCCCCCGCTGCTCCACCACGAGGTCGACGATGCGCCCGAGCAGGGGCGCGGTCAGCAGCCCGACGGCGGTCCCGGCGACGAGGACGGTGAGCGCGCCCACGGCCAGCAGCCGGTGGCCGTGGAGCATGGTGCGCAGCGCCGCCACGCACTCGGCGCCGGTGGCGGTCGGCAGGAGCGCGCGGTCCTGGGTGGTTCCGCTCATGGTCTGTTCCGTTTCCTCTGGCGTCGTCGTACGCGCGTCCTCGTCGGTCGTCATGCCAGCACCGCCGCTCGGTACGTCTCGTCGGCGGCGAGCAGTTCGTTGTGGTGGCCGTCCGCCCGCACGGCGCCGTCCTCCAGGACCACCACCCGGTCCGTCACCGCGAGGAGCGCGGGGCTGGTGGTGACGAGGACGGTCGTGCGGCCCCGGCGGACCTCCCGCAGGCGGTGCGCGATCCGCGACTCGGTGACGGTGTCGACGGCGGTCGTCGGATCGTGCAGGACGAGCACGGACCGGTCGGCGGCGAGTGCCCGGGCGAGCGCCACGCGCTGGCGCTGGCCGCCGGAGAGGGACCGGCCGCGCTCGGCGAGGAGGGTGTCCACGCCGTCCGGCAGCAGCCGGGCCACGTCGTCGGCGGCGGAGGCCGCGAGGGCGCTCTCGACCGCCGTCGTGTCGCCGTCGGCCCCGGACCTGACATTGTCGAGGAGGGTGCTCTCGAACAGGTCCGCGTCGTGGTGGGCGACCAGGACCGCCCGGCGCAGCGCGTCGGGGTCGAGCCCGGTCAGGGGTACGCCGTCGAGCTCGACCGTGCCCTCGGCGGGGTCCTTCTCGCGGGCCAGGCAGAGCAGCAGGTCGGCGGCGGCCGCCGGGTCCCTGGTGACGATGCCGGTCAGCCCGCCGGCGGGCAGGTCGAGGTCCACCCCGCGCAGGGCGCCGAGCGACACCCCGCGCAGCGCGAGGTGTCCGGCGGCCGCGTCGGCCGGGACGGCGTCGCCGCCCTCGACGGTGACGGGCGAGGCCAGCACCTCCGCGATGCGCCGGGCGGAGGCCCGCCCCTGGGCGATCTCGGCGTTGACGTACGTGAGGAGCTGGAACGGTCCGAGGAGGAACTGCGCCAGACCCACGGCGGCCACCAGCTCGCCGACGCTGATGCTGCCGTCCATGGCGAGGTAGGCCCCCACCAGGCCGATCACGGCGATGAAGACGCCCGTCAGGGCGAGGACCGCGCCCTCGTGCCCGGCCCGGCTGCGGGCCGCGCGCAGGGCGGCGGCCAGCGAGTCCTGGCTCGTGGTGCGGTAGCGGGCGACGGCCGCGGACTCGGCGCCCATGCCCTTGAGGACGCGCAGCCCCGCGACGAGGTCCGCCGCGACGCCCGAGGCGTGGGCGGCGCGCTCCTGCTCGGTCTCGCTGCGCCGCTCCAGCGGGCGGCTGATGCGGTGCCCGAGCCAGAGCAGCGGCGGGATGCCGAGGAGGACGAGCAGACCGAGCGGGACGGAGATCCGGAGCAGGGCGACGGCGCTGATGACGAGGGCGGCGACCGCCGACACCCCGTACGAGATGGCGGTCGCGACCGAGCCGACCCGGCGGGCGTCGTTGGTGGCGATGCTGGTCAGGGCGCCGGGGAGCCGGTTCGTCTCGGCGCCGCCCCGGGGGTCGAGGACGCGCGTGGCCAGCTCCAGGCGGAGCCGGTGCGCGGCCTGCTCGCCGGCGCCCTCGGTGATCCGCGCGCTCGTGCGATAGCACGTGGAGAGGACGAGGAAGAGGGCCGCGAGGACGACGAGCCAGCGCAGCAGGGACGCGGAGGAGCCGGTCGCCACGGCCGAGTCGATGATGACACCGATGACGACCGGGACCAGGGCCTCGCAGCCTTGGTGGGTCATGCCGAGCAGGGAAGCCGCGATGACGCGGGGGCGTTGCCCTCTGATCGCTCGACCGAGGACAACTGCCCCTGTCGGTACGGCCGTTGGCATGTGACTCCTCCACGGAGACGAGTGAATGGTTAGGTAAGCCTACTCTGACCTGTCGAGCGTTGACCGGCCGCAGTTGGTCAGTTAGGCTCACCTAAGTACCGGCTTGTCAGGTCGTTACCGCGGGGCCCGCCCCACGCGCCAACTGCCGTAAGGGGAGCTGTCGTTGTCCGTCCAGTCCCGCGAACAGGTCGGGAAGGCCGACGACGCCGCACCCCACTCGGGCCGCACCGGGGTCACGCTCCGGAGCCTCGGCCTCCTGTTAGGCGTCGCCGCTCTCGTCCTCGTCTCCCTCGTCAGCGTCTGGGTCGGCACCCGAGGCATCCCCTTCACCGCCACCTGGCACGTCCTGTGGAACCCCGACGGCTCGGAGACGTCGGTGATCGTCCATGACTACCGCATCCCCCGGACTCTCCTCGGCATGCTCGTCGGCATGGCGCTCGGTCTCGCCGGCGCGCTGATGCAGGCCCTGACCCGGAACCCGCTCGCCGACCCCGGCATGCTCGGCGTCAACCTCGGCGCCTCCGCCGGCGTGGTGGTGGCCATCGCCTTCTTCGGCATCGGCACACCCCTCGGCTACGTCTGGTTCGCGCTCGCCGGCGCCGCCGCCGCGTCCGTCGGGGTCTACCTGCTCGGCTCCTCCGGCCGGAAACTCGCCTCGCCCGAGCGGCTCGTCGTCGCCGGCGCCGCCGTCACGGCGGTGCTGTACGCCTTCAACTGGGCGATCCTGCTGCTGGACCCCAGGGCCTTCGACCAGTTCCGCTTCTGGACCGTCGGCTCCCTCGCGGGCCGCTACTACGAGATCGTCCTGATGGCCCTTCCCTTCATCGGGGCCGGCCTGGTCATCGCCCTCGTCCTCGCCCCCTCGCTCAACGCCCTCGCCATGGGCGACCAGATGGGCCGGGCCCTCGGCGTGAACGTCGGCCGGACCCGAGCCCTCGGCGCCGTCGCCGTGATGCTCCTGTGCGGCGCCGCGACCGCCGCCGCCGGACCGATCGGCTTCGTGGGGCTCGCCGTCCCGCACGTCGCCCGCTTCGTCGTCGGCCCCGACCAGCGGTGGGTGTTCGCGTACTCGATGCTCATCGCCCCGGTCCTCCTCATCGGCTCCGACGTCCTCGGCCGGATCCTCGGAGCCCCCGGCGAGGTGCAGGTCGGCATCGTCACCGCGTTCATCGGAGCGCCCCTCTTCATCGCCCTGTGCCGCCGCCGAAAGCTGGTCATGCTGTGACTGCCGTACGGGAGGCGAAGGCCTCCGGACCCCCGCCCGGCTCCGGGGACGGGTCCGCCACCGCCTCCGACTCCGCCCCGGCCCCGTCCCGGGTGGTCAGCGGCCGGGTCCTCCGTACGCCCTCGGGGGCCGTCTCCCTGCTCGTCCGGGGCCGGACCGTCGCCGTCACCGCCGCCCTCCTCGCCGCGCTCCTCGCCGTCGCCGGCATCACCCTCACCACCGGCGACTTCGACCTCACCGTCGGAGAGGTCGTCGAGGCGCTCACCGGCAACGGCTCGGGCATCGCCGACTTCGTCGTCAACACCCTGCGCATGCCCCGGCTCCTGACCGCGCTCTGCGTCGGCGCCGCCCTCGCCGTCAGCGGTGCCATCCTGCAGAGCATCACCGGCAATCCCCTCGGCAGCCCCGACATCATCGGCTTCACCAACGGCTCGGCCGTGGGCGCGCTCGTCGTCATCGTCGTGCTCCACGGCAGCATGACGCAGATCGCGATCGGCGCGCTGGCCGGCGGCCTCGCCACCGCCCTCGCCGTCCACCTCCTCATGCTCGGCCGGGGCATCCAGGGATTCCGGCTGGTCGTCGTCGGCATCGGCGTCAGCGCCCTCCTCCTCGCCGTCAACTCGTACCTGATCACCCGGGCCACCTTCCAGGAGGCCCTGGAGGCGCAGGCCTGGCTCATCGGCAGCCTGGGCAACCGGCTCTGGACGCACGCCACCGCCATCGGCATCGCCGTCGCCGTCCTGCTGCCACTCGCCCTCCTCCTCTCCCGCCGCCTCTCCATGGTGGAGATGGGCGACACCACGGCCATGGCCCTCGGCGTCGACGTGGCACGCACCCGCACCCTGCTCCTGGTCATCAGCGTCGCCCTCGCCGCCTTCGCCACCGCCGTCACCGGCCCCATCTGGTTCGTCGCCCTGGCCGCGCCCCAGGTGGCCCGCAGACTCACCGGCTCGTCCGGGCCCGCCCTGCTGCCGTCCGCCCTCATGGGCGCGGTCATGCTCGCCCTGAGCGACCTCGCCGTGCAGCGCCTCTTCGCCCCCGCGCTCCTCCCCGTCGGCACGGCGACCGGCTGCGTCGGCGGGCTCTACCTCATCTGGCTACTGGTCACCGAGTCGCGAAAGAGCCGCGCATGACAGCAACAGCGAAGCGTCCGACGAACCCGACCGCGACCGGTCCGGCGAACCCTCCGGCATCCCGCCTGCGCGCCGAGGACCTGACCCTCTCCTACGACCAGCGGACCGTGGCCACCGGCCTGAGCGTCGACATCCCCGACCACTCCTTCACCGTGATCATCGGCCCGAACGCCTGCGGCAAGTCCACGCTCCTCACCGCCCTCGCCCGGATGCTCAGGCCCCGCGCCGGACAGGTCCACCTGGACGGCCGCGCCATCGGCTCCTACCGCTCCCGCGAGGTCGCCCGCCGCCTCGGGCTGCTCCCGCAGTCCTCCACCGCGCCCGGCGGCATCACCGTCGGGGACCTCGTCGCCCGCGGCCGCTACCCGCACCAGGGCATGCTGAAGCAGTGGTCGGCCGACGACGAGGCGGCCGTGGTCGAGGCGATGCGGCAGACCGGCGTCCTCGAACTCGCCGACCGGCCCGTCGACGACCTCTCCGGCGGCCAGCGCCAGCGCGTGTGGCTGTCCATGGTCCTGGCCCAGCAGACCTCGATCCTCCTGCTCGACGAACCGACGACCTTCCTGGACATCGCCCACCAGGTCGAGGTCCTCGACCTGTGCGCCGAACTCCACGCCCGCCGGGGCCACACCGTCGTCGCGGTCCTCCACGACCTCAACCAGGCGTGCCGCTACGCCACGCACCTCATCGTGATGCGGCCCGGGGGCGTGATCGCGGCCCAGGGCGACCCGTCGACCGTCATGACCGCCGAGCTCGTCGAGGACGTGTTCGGCCTGCCCTGCCGGATCATCGACGACCCGGAGACGGGCACCCCGCTGATGGTGCCGGCGGCGCCCAAGCGGTACGCGCCCGCGCCCGGCGCCACCGCACTCGCCCCGGCCCCCTGACGCTGTCGCCCCCGACACCGCCGCCACCGACCCGGACGGACCGCCCATGCTCTGTACGAGGCTGACGAACGCGCACATCCTCACGATGGACCCGGACCATCCCGTCGCCCACGACCTGGGGATCTGGCGCGGCCGGATCGTCGGCCTCGACGAGGCCGTGACCTCGCTGACCGCCCGTGAGGTCGTCGACCTCCAGGGCGCCACCGTGCTGCCCGGCTTCATCGACAGCCATGTGCACATGGCGTGGGCGGGCCTGAAGGCGAACACCCCGAGCATCGCCCCGTGCGAGCGCGTCGAGGACGTGCTCGCCGTCGTCGCGGACGCCGCCGAGCGCAAGCCGCCCGGCGCCTGGGTGGACATCGCGGGCTACGACCAGCGGGCCCTGGGCCGGCACCTCACCGCGGCCGAGCTCGACCGGGTCGGCCACGGACGCAGACTCTTCCTCATGCACGACTCCGGCCACGCCTGTGTCGTCAACAGCGCCGTCCTGGAGCTCCTTCCGGCCGACGTACCGCACGAGGACGGCTTCCTGGTCGAGAGCGCCATGACCGCCGTACGCCGCCTCCGGCTGCCCTACTCCCAGGAGGAGATCGCCGACGCGGTCGAGCACGCGGCCCGCGTCTGCCTCGCCGAGGGCATCACCGCCGTCGCCGAGGCCGGCATCGGCGGCGGGCTCCTCGGCCACAGCCCGGTCGAGCTCGGCGCCTACCAACTGCTCAGGGACCAGGGGCGGCTGCCCCTGCGGGTCCAGCTGATGGCCGCGGGTGACACCCTGAGCCCGCGCGCCGCGCACCGCGACGACGGCATCCCCCGCGCCCTCGACCTCGGCCTGCGGACCGGCTTCGGCGACGACTGGCTGTCCCTCGGCGCGCTCAAGATCTACACGGACGGCGGGATGATGGCCCGTACGGCGGCGCTCACCGCCCCGTACGAGGGCATGACCACCACCGGGCAGCTCCAGGACGAACCCGAGCGGATCGCGGAACTGATCGTGGACGGCCACCTCGCCGGCTGGCAGCTCGCCGTCCACGCCATCGGGGACCGCGCCGCCGACCTCGCCCTCGACGCCCTGGAGCGGGCCCAGGACCTGCGGCCCCGCCCCGAAGCCCGGCACCGGATCGAGCACGCCGGGCTGATCCGGCCCGACCAGCTGCCCCGCTTCGCGCGACTCGGCCTCAGCGCCGTGGTCCAGCCCAACTTCCTGCGCTACTTCGGCGACGACTACTCACGGATCATGGGGGAGCGGCGGGCACCGTGGATGTACCGGGGCCGGGGCTTCCTGGACCACGGCGTCACCCTCGTCGGCAGCTCGGACCGCCCGGTCACGGACGGCTCGCCGCTGAGGGCCGTGCAGTTCATGGTCGAGCGGGCCTCCCTCTCCGGCCGCCGGATCGGCCCCGACGAGGCCGTGACCGTCGACGAGGCCCTGCACGCCTACACCGTCGCCGGCGCGTACGCCTGCCGCTGGGACGACACCGCGGGCAGCCTGAGCCCGGGCAAGCGCGCGGACTTCGTGGTCCTCGGAGACGACCCCAGGCGCGTCGACCCGGCGCGGATCGGCGACATCGAGATCGTGGCGACGTACGTGGACGGGCACCGAGCTCGGACGGGAAAGGCCTGAGGTCCGCCCGGTGGCCGGCCGCGCCTCAGGGACGCGGCGCCGGCCCGGCCGCCTCCCGGAGGAGCCCCGCGCGGTCGACGGCGTCGACGGCGGTCGCCGGTACGGTGCACGCGTAGGCGCCGGCCACCGATCCGTACAGCGCGCACCGGCCCAGGTCCTCGCCGGTGAGCCGGCCGAAGAGGAAGCCGGCGGCGAAGGCGTCGCCCGCGCCGTTGGAGTCCACCACCGGGGCGTGCGGCGTGACGGCGGGGACGTGCGTGAGGCCGTCGGCGGTCAGCAGGTACGCGCCTTCCGCCCCGGCGGTGGCGACCACGGCCTCGGCCCGCCCCCGCTCCAGGATCCGGCGCATGGTCTTCTCCTTGTCCGCCAGGGCCGTGGTGGAGACGAAGACGAGGTCGGCGCCGTAGGCGAACGGCTCGTGATAGGGGTTCTCGCCGTCCCAGTTGTGCAGGTCCGTGGAGATCGTGAGCCCCGCGTCGCGGAGTGCGGGCAGGGCGAAGGCGCACGGGTAGGTGATCGAGACGTGCGCGTGCCGGCTCACCGCTGCCAGGGAGCGGACCAGTTCCTCGGGGAGCCGGTCCGACTCCCGGGAGCGGGTGTCGTCGTAGAGCGAGAGCCGGCGGCCGTCCGGGCCGACGAGGTTGACGGCCCGCTTCGTCCCGCCGGGCTGGGGCACTTCGGTGAAGCCGATGCCGCGGTCGCGGTGGAAGGCGCGGACGAGGTCGCCGTACGGGTCGTCGCCGATCATGTCGAGGTGGTGCGTCCGCAGGCCGAGGGCGCTCAGGCCCAGGGCGACGAAGTCGCCGGTCTGCCCGGCGCGGGTCTCGATGCCCGGTCGGATCATGTAGCTGTCGGCGTACGGCAGGGGCAGTTCGGGGACGTGGACGATCGTGTCGACGCCGGCCCCTCCCAGGACGAGGACGTCGTACTCGCTGGTCATCGCTGTTCCTCTCGACTGGCGCTGTGGTCGGAGGGGTGGCGCGACTCCCGCCGAACGGAGGCGAGTCAAGCAGCCGACCCGGAGCGAAGCAAGAACTTGCCGCAAATTTCAGCAAGTTGTCGCGGTTCCGCCGGCGGTCGGCGGCGGCTCGGCTCGCGGCGGCGTCCGCTCAGCTCAGGACCAGCAGCACCGCCAGAGCCATGAGGAGGGAGTCGATCCGGTCCAGCAGGCCGCCCGAGCCGGCGAGCCACCGGCCGGAGTCCTTCGCGCCGGCACCGCGCTTGACCATCGACTCCAGCAGGTCCCCGAGCGGCCCGCCGACCGCCACGGCCACCGCCGTCTGCCACGTCAGGGACGACAGCGCGGCGAGCGTCCCGAGACCGGCCGCGGCCCCGGCGAGCGTGCCGCTCCACCGCTTGGCGGGCGAGAGCGGGGAGAGCCGGGGGCCGCCGAGGCGGGGACCCGCCGCGAAGGCGACGATGTCGGCGATCGACACGGCCACGAACAGGACGAGCCCCAGGGCCCCGGACGGCACGAGCCCGGCCAGAGCGCCCAGCCACACGAGCCCGAGCAGGCCCGCCCCGAGGCGGCGGAGCCCGTGCTCCGCGTCGCCCGCCAGCAGCGGCACCCCGGCGATCACGAGCGCCCCGACGGCCGCCACCCGCAGGACCTCATCGGGGGCCAGCCAGGCGCTCAGGACGAGCGCGACGACCGCCGCGCCGAGCGCCACCCGGTCCACCGGACCCAGCCGCAGCAGCGCCCCGTACTCCACCACCGCGACCACCCCGACCACCGCCGAGAGCACCGCGGTCCCCGCCGGGCCGAGCCAGAACGCGGCGGTGACCAGGGGCACTCCGAGCGCCCACACACACCACCGGACCATCAGCTCGCGCCGCCGGGTCGCCGCCACCGCGAGCCCGCCGGCCGCCAGCGCCCCGCCGAGGTACGGCACGAGACCGGCGACGGTCGTCGTCACAGAGCGCCCCGCCCGCCCACCGCCGCCGACGGCGCCGGCGTCTCCGCCTCCAGCGCATCCAAGGCGCTCCGGCACGCCGCGACGATCCGCGCGTTCTCCACCCGGTCGCGGACGGCGATGCGGACGGTCCGCCCCTCGTAGGAGGGGGACATCGGCGACAGGTCCCGCAGGTACACGTCGTGACGGCGGCACTCGCCCACCATGCGGGCCGCGCTCGGCCCGCCCCGCCGCAGCGTCACCGTCAGGAAGTTCGACACGCCCTCGTCGACCGAGGCGAAGCCGTCGAGCTCCAGGAGACCGGCGGCGAGCTCGCGGCGCAGCACCGCGGTGCGCGCCCAGCGCTCCGCGTAGTACGCGGGGTCGCGCAGCGCGGTCACGGCGGCCAGCTGGGCCGGCAGGCTCACCGGCCACGGCGGCGTCCAGCGGCGCAGCTCCGCGGCGGTCTCCGGGTCGGCCACCAGATACGCGGCCCGCATCCCCGACAGCGCGTACATCTTCGACAGCGAGGTGCAGACGACGACCCGGGGGTCGACGGAGGCGAGTTCGGCCAGCGAGTCCGCCGGATCGACGTAGCCCAGGTACGCCTCGTCGATCCACCACCGGGTCGTGGCGGGCGAGTCCGCGATCACCGCGCGCAGCGCCTCGGCGGGAGCGTGGCGGCCGGTCGGGTTGTTCGGGTTGACCACCACCACGAGGTCGTACCGTCCGCCGCGGGTCGCGGCGGCGAGCCGGGCCGGATCGATGACCCAGCCGTCCTCCCGGCGCAGCCGCAGCCGGTCGACCCGGCAGCCGATGACCCGCTCGGTGACATGGGCGTACTCGCCGTAGCTCGGGTCCAGCAGAAGCACCCGGCTCGCCGGTGTCAGCCACCGGCCGAACGCCCGGAAGATCAGGTCGGACGAACCCGCCCCGACGGCCAGCGACTCCACGGGCAGCCCGCGGACCGCGGCGATCTCCGCGAGCAGCCCTTCCGCGCCGGTCGGCGGAGAGGTCCGGGCCGCCCACCCCGGATCCTCCGACAGGACCGCGCGGACCTCCGGGGACGGCGGGAACCAGGCGTCCAGCACGTCGGCCGGGACGACCTCGTGACGACGGGGCAGCGTCCGGAAGTCCGTACCGATCGCCGAGAAGAAGGCGCCGCCGTGCTCGCAGCCGTCCGCGCGCGGCGCGAACGGCACGTCCAACCGCCAGTCGAGGTCCGCCCGCAGCCGCTCCAGGGCCCGGCCGTGGCGCTCCCCGACCGTCCGCGTCAGCTCGGCCACGGAGCCGCTCAGCACCTCGAAGGAGACGGCGCCCGAGCGGACCGTGTGCCCCGACGGCCGCAGCCCGGTGGCGAGGTACATGTCGAGCAGCTCGGTGCGTCCCATCGCCACCACGCGGCGCCCGCCCCGTGCGGCGGCCCAGCGCAGCGCCGCGTACATGAGGAGCGGCGCCGCCGCGGTCGACCGCCACCGCTCCTCGACGGTCAGGATGCGGATCTCGAACGGCGCCTCGTCCGTCAGGACCGGCAGCTCCTCGCGCGTCAGGTACTTGTCCAGCGAGTAGCGGCCGACCCACGGCGGGGTGAGGCTGACGAACCCGATCCGGGTCTCGCCGCGCGCGGCCACGAGACAGACGTTCTCGTCGTCGAGGCCGTCGGACAGCCGCCCCGACGGGGCCACCGGATGCTGTCCGAGCTCCTCCGCGTACACGCGATGGCGGAGTTCGTGGATCCAGTCGCGGTCCTGAGGCGTGGCGACACGCACCTGCAAGGCGTGGCCGGTGTGTTCGCCGCGGTTCGTGCGGTCCATGCGCTCCCCTGTGAAGATCCGGTGTTCGCGCACCAGCATGGGCGAGCCCGGCCGACGGCGCCTGAGTACGCGTACTCACCCGGGTGCAGGGGGGGTTGAGGCGCGGTCGGCCGGCAGGTCAGAGGCCGAGGAGACGGACGGCGTTCTCCTTGAGGATCAGCGGCCGGACCTCGGGCTTGATGTCGAGCTCGTCGAAGTCGGCCAGCCACCGGTCCGGCGTCACGACGGGGAAGTCCGAGCCGAACAGCACCTTGTGCCGGAGGAAGGAGCCGGCCGCCCTGACGAGCTGCGGCGGGAAGTACTTCGGCGACCAGCCCGACAGGTCGATGTGGACGTTGGCCTTGTGCGTGGCCATGGAGATCGCCTCGTCCTGCCACGGCACCGACGGGTGCGCCAGGATGATCGTCAGGCCGGGGAAGTCGGCGGCGACGTCGTCCAGGAGCATCGGGTCCGAGTAGCGCAGCTTGATGCCCCGCCCGCCGGGCAGGCCCGCGCCGATGCCGGTCTGCCCGGTGTGGAACAGCGCGGGGACGCCCAGCTCCTGGAGCGCCTCGTAGAGCGGGTAGTGCTCGGGGGCGTTCGGCGCGAAGGCCTGGAGGCTCGGGTGGAACTTGAAGCCGCGGACGCCGTGGTCGAGGACGAGCGCGCGGGCCCGGTCGACGGCGTCGGGACGGTGCGGGTCGACCGAGCCGAACGGGATGAGGACGTCGGGGTGCCCGGCCGCGGCGGCGGCGATCTCCTCGCTGGACAGGCCCGGGTGGCCGAGGCCCGTCGTGGCGTCCACCGTGAAGATCACGGCGGCCATCCGCCGCTCGCGGTAGTGGGCCGCGAGGCGCTCGACGGTCGGGGTGCGGTCCTGGCCGGACTTGAAGTACGCGGCCGAGGCGTCCATCAGCTCGGCGTCGAGCGCGAGATGGCCGTGGGCGTCCTGCTCCACATGGACGTGGAAGTCGATCGCCGTCAGCCCGGTGGGGTCGAGCGGGGTCCGGGGGCTCAGGGGGGTCTGGGGGTTCATCGGCGTGCTCACAGGTGGTCGGTCCGGTTCTTGGCGTCGAGCAGGAGGGCGAGGAGCGCGTCGCGGTCGGCGACGAGTCCGGCCTCGGCGGTCCCCGCCAGCTCCTCCGCGACGCCCTGGGTGATCTTGTCGGCCAGCTCGGGCGTGAGGCGCGGCGAGCCGAGGTCCGCCCACCACTCCTCCATGGGCGGGCCGAGGTGTTCGAGTACGTGCGCGATGCCGCCCGCGCCGCCCGAGAGGTGCTGGTTGAGGAACGGCCCGAGCAGCGCCCAGCGCAGGCCGGGTCCGTGCGCGATGGCCGTGTCGATGTCGGCGACGGTGGCCGCGCCCCGGTCGACCAGGGAGTACGCCTCGCGCCACAGTGCCGCCTGCAGCCGGTTCGCGACGTGCCCGGGCAGCTCCTGGCGCAGCCGGATCGGCCGCCGGCCGAGACCGCGGTAGAACCGCATGGCGGCCTCGACGGCGGCCTCGCCCGTCCGCTCGCCCGGCACGACCTCGACCAGCGGGATGAGGTGCGGCGGGTTGAACGGGTGCCCGACGAGGACCCGTTCGGGGTGGGCCGCGCAGGCCCGCTGGATCCGTGACGGGAGCAGCCCGGAGGAGCTGCTCGCCAGGACCGTCTCCGGCGGGGCTGCCGCGTCGAGGGCGGCGAAGACCTCGTCCTTCAGGTCGGGGCGCTCGGGGCCGTTCTCCTGGACGAAACCGGCGTCCGCGACGGCCTCGGCGAGGTCCGGGGTGAACGTCAGCCGGGTCTGGTCGGCGGTGACGGCCGCGCGCAGCCGGTCCTCCGCGCCGGGCGCCGGGTCGGTGGCGACGACCTCGTGCCCGTGGGCGAGGAAGAGGGTGGTCCAGGAGGCCCCGATGACGCCGGTCCCGACGACGGCGACCTTCACGACGCGCTCCCGGGCTCCACCGTGCCGCCGCGGGTGGCGGCGTACGCGACGAAGGTGTCGAGGGAGCGGGGGTCGGCGAGGACGTCGGTGCTCGCGACGGCCTCGGGGGCCGCGCCGAGGAGGATCCGCTTGACCGGCACCTCCAGCTTCTTGCCGGTGCGGTTGCGCGGGACGGCCGGCACCCGCTCGATCACGTCGGGGACGTGCCGCGGCGACAGCGCCGAGCGCAGCGTCCGGGCGATCTTCGTCCGGAGGGCGTCGTCGAGTTCGACGGGGCCCGCGACGAACAGCAGCAGCTCGCCGTTGCCGCCCTCGGGGTCCTCGATGTGGACGACGAGGCTGTCGTCGACCTCGGGCAGGTCCTCGACGACGGCGTAGAACTCGGCAGTGCCGAGCCGGACCCCGCCGCGGTTGAGGGTGGCGTCGGAACGTCCGGCGACGATGCAGTGGCCCTCGGGCGCGAACCGCACCCAGTCGCCGTGCCGCCACACACCCGGGTACTCCTCGAAGTACGCGGCCCGGTAGCGGGAGCCGTCCGTGTCGCCCCAGAAGCCGACCGGCATCGAGGGCATCGGCTCGGTGATCACCAGCTCGCCCAGCTCGCCGACGACCCGCTTGCCCTCGCCGTCGTAGGCGTACGCCGCGACCCCGAGGCACGGGCCGGAGATCTCCCCGGCGCGCACGGTCTGGAGCGGGCTGCCCTGGAGGATGCCGGTGCACACGTCGGTGCCGCCGCAGCCGACGTTCAGGAGCACCCGGTCGCCGAACTGCTCGGCCACCCAGCGGAACCCGTCGGCCGCGAGCGGGCTGCCCGCCGCGCCGAGCTGCCGCAGCTTCGACAGGTCGAACTCCTCGGCGGGCCGGACGCCGGCCTTGCGGCAGGCCATCAGATAGCCGGGGCTGACGCCCATGAGCGTGGCCCCCGTCTCCTCGGCGATCCGCCACTGCTCCCGCAGCTCCGGGTGGACCGGATTGCCGTCGATCATGACGATCGAGGCGCGCACGAGCAGCGCCGAGACCAGGGTGTTCCACAGCATCCAGGCGGTCGTGCTGAACCAGAGCATGCGGTCGCCCGGCTTCAGGTCCCAGCTCAGTGCGTTGTTCTTCAGGTGCTCAAGGAGGATCCCGCCGTGGCGGTGGACGATCGCCTTGGGGATGCCCGTGGTGCCGGAGGAGAACAGCACGAACAGCGGGTGGTCGAACGGCACCGGTTCGAAGACGAGGGGACCGGTGGCCGGCTCCGCGAGCAGCTCCGCCCAGCCCAGGGCGTCGGGCACGGTGTGCGGGCCGTAGGGGACGTGGACGACCCGCTCCACGGTCGGGAGCTGCGCCGCGATCTCCGCGACCTCGGTACGGCGGTCGACGTCCCGCTCCCCGTAGTGGTAGCCGGCGACGGTGAGCAGCACCTTCGGTTCGAGCTGGGCGAAGCGGTCGACGACGCTGCGCGGCCCGAACTCCGGTGCGCAGGCCGCCCAGACCGCGCCGATGCTCGCCGTGGCGAGGAAGGCGACGAGCGTCTCGGGGATGTTCGGCAGATAGGCGACGACCCGGTCGCCCTTGCGGACGCCGAGGCGGAGGAGCCCGGCGCGGGCCCGGGCGACCCGGTCGCGGAGCTCGCCGAAGGTCAGCTCGACCGGCGCCCGCGTCTGGGAGTGGGCGACGACCGCGACGGCGGCGGCGTCCTCGGCGGAATCCTCGCGCCCGAGGGCGTGCTCGGCGTAGTTGAGGGTCGCGCCCGGGAACCACTCGGTGTCCGGCATGGACCTGCGGCCCAGGACGGCGGTGGGCGGGGTGTGCGGACGGACGTCGAAGAACTCCCAGACGGAGGACCAGAAGCCCTCCAGGTCGGTGACGGACCACTGCCACAGGCTGTCGTAGTCCGGGAACGACAGCTGCCGCTCCGCCTCCAGCCAGCGGAGGTAGCGCCCGATCTCCGACTCTTCCCTGACCCGGGGACCGGGGGTGCTGAGGATCTCGCTCATCGGGTGACCTTTCCGGCGCGGCCGTCGAGGAAGGCCCGCATCCTCTCCTGGGCGTCGGTGCTGCCGGCGGCGACGGCGGCCATGAGGGACTCGAGCAGGAGGCCGCCGGCGGGCGAGGCCTCGGCGATGCGGGGGAGCGCCTGGAGGACGGCGAAGTTGGTCAGCGGCGCGTTGGCCGCGATCCGCTCCGCGAGCTCCAGGGCCTTGGCGCGTGCCCCGCCCTCCTCGGTCAGGTAGTGCGAGAGGCCGACGGCCTGGCCCTCGGCGGCGTCGAGGACGCGGCCGGTGAGCATCATGTCCGCCATCCGGTGCGCCCCGATCAGCCGGGGCACGCGGACCGAGCCGCCACCGCCGACGAAGAGGCCCCGCTGCCCTTCCGGCAGGGCGTAGAACGTGGTCGGGTCGGCCACGCGGAGGTGCGCGGCGGCCGCCAGCTCCAGACCGCCGCCGATGACCGCGCCCTTCAGCGCGGTCACCACGGGCACCCGCCCGCCCTCGATCGTGTCGAACACGCGGTGCCACATGAGCGAGTGCTCCAGGGCCTCCTCGGTGGACCGCTCGGTCAGCTCGCCGAGATCGAGCCCGGCCGAGAAGTGGTCGCCCTCGGCGTCCAGGACGACGGCCCGGACGTCCGGGCCCGGCTTGCGGAAGAACTCCTCGATGCGCAGGACGGTGGCGTCGTCGAGGGCGTTGCGCTTGGCCGGGCGGCAGAGCGTCAGGACCGCCACTCCGTCGCGGCGGTCGATCGAAAGCGTGCTCAAGAAGGGCTCCTCAATCATCAGGAATCCTGAGTATCAGAGGGCGCCCCGCCGTCACGCAAGGGGGTTTGCGCTAGAATTTTCGACAGGATTCCTGATGATGGTGAGAAGGGGAGGGGATGTGACGGACGCCGCTCCGCCGTCTCTGCTGTACTCGGTGAAACAGGTCGAGCTGGCCACCCGGGCCCGGCTCGACGAGCTGCTCAGGCCCTCGGGCGTGACCGCCCTCCAGTACACGGCCCTGACCGTGCTGGAACGCCGGGACGGCATGTCCTCGGCGGAGCTCGCCCGCAACTCCTTCGTCACGCCCCAGTCGATGTCCGACCTGGTCGGCGCCCTGGAGCGGCGCGGCCTCATCGCCCGGTCCCCGGACCCGGCGAGCCGGCGGCGGCACGTCATCAGCCTCACCGACGAGGGCCGCGAGCTGCTCGCCCTCCACGCGCCGGCCGTCCAGCACCTGGAGGACGAGATGCTCACCGGCTTCACCGCCCGCGAGCGCGCCGTCTTCCGCGACCTCCTCAACCGCGCCCGCGCGGCACTCGGCTGACGCCGGGTCACCGGGTCGCCGGGTCGCCGGGTCACCGCGCGGGACTCGGTGGTGTTCTCGTCGCGCTGTGGAGCGGAGTGCGGCTGACTAGCCGATGGGCTCGACCACGAAGACCGGGATCTCGCGGTCCGTCTTCCGCTGGTAGTCCGCGTAGTCGGCGAAGGCCTCGACCGCCCGCTCCCACCACGCCTGCCGCTCCTCGCCCGTGACCAGCCGGGCCTTCATGTCCCAGGTCCGGGTGCCGTCGCGGAGCTCGACCAGGGGATCGGCGACCAGGTTGTGGTACCAGACGGGGTGCTTCACCGCCCCGCCGTTCGACGCCACCAGGGCGTACGCGCCCTCGTGCTCCACCCGCATGAGCGGCGTCTTGCGGAGTCTGCCGCTGCGCGCGCCGACGCTCGTCACCAGGACCACGGGCAGGCCCCGCATCGTGGTCCCCTTCGTCCCGCCTGACGACTCGTACCGCTCGACCTGGTTGCGCACCCAGGCCGTCGGGCTGGGCTCGTACTCGCCTTCGAGGGGCATGACTTGTCCTTTCGTCGTTCCGGCACAGACGTCACGGGAAGCCTCGCGGGACCTCCCGGGCAATGTCAAAGAGGTGTCTCCGATGTGTCGCACGGCTCTGTACAGGGGTTCTGTGGTCGGATGGGCGCCGCCGACGGTCCGGCGCCGCACGAGGGCGGGCCCCGAGAACGCGGGGAGAAGGGGAGCCGGATGTACCAGATGCGCGAGTGGATCGCCGCCGCCGAAGCCGAACTGGACGGGGAGCTCGCCCTCGAACGGCTCCTCGGGACGAGCGGCGTACGGTCGCCCGCGCCGGTTCTCGCGACCGGGCCCGCGGGCGGGCCACTGTCGTGGGAGCAGGCCCGTGACCGGGCCCGGGACAGCGCCGGGCAGCCGCTGCCCGTCGTCGGCCGCGCGCTCGACGAGGCCCTCGGGCACGCCCTCGCCGCACCGCTGACGGCCCTCGCCGCGTCGGCGGACATCCTGCTCCCCGCAGGGGCGACCGTGACTCCGGTCGTCGCCGCACTGGCCGCCGCCGCGGGTCACGACCGGCTGGTCGTGCACCGCCGTCCCCGTCTGGAACTCCTGCTCCTCGGCGACGAGTTCCCGTGGACCGGCCCGCTCCTCGCGTCGTGGGCGGCCCACCACGGCGCGGAGGTGATCGGCCGCCGTTCCGTGGCGCGCGACCCGGGGTGCCTCCTGCGGGAGGCCGTGCGCGGCTCCACCGCGGACGTCGTCGTCACCATCGGCGGTACGGGTACGGGTACCGATTCGGGCTTCGGCGCGGGCGCACGCCTCCTGGTCGACTCCGTCGCCGTACGGCCCGGTCACCCCATGCGGCTCGCCGAACTGTCACCGGACCCCGACGGCTCGCCCCGCCTTCTGGTCGGCCTGCCCGGCGACCCGACGGCCGCCGTCGCCGGCGCGGTCACCCTCGTCGTACCGCTGCTGCGCCGCCTCGGTGGCCACACGGACCCGGCCCCGGACTCGTACCGGACTGCCGCCGTGACGGCGCTCCCCGGGCACCCGCACGACACCCGGCTGCTGCCGGTGCGGCGCGTGGCGCACGGGGTCGGGCCGGTCCCGTGCGACGAACCGGCGAGGACGCTCCGAGGCCTCGCGCGCGCCCACGGCCTCGCGGTCGTCCCGCCCGGCGGAGTGCCGGCCGGGGCGGACGTCGAGGTCCTGGTCCTCCCGGGAGCCTGAGCGGGTGGTGCAGGGTTGTGGGGTGGTTCGGGGTGCCTGTGCGGCAGCAGGGTCAGGAGATGTTCTCGGTGAGGAAGTCCAGCAGGATCTGTCGGCTGGTCTGGGAGGTGAGGCTCCCGTAGGCGTCATCGAAGGCGTGCTCGGCGAAGGGGAGTTCCCTGAGGTCGGTGCGGACGTTGTGCTTCCTGAGCGCGTCGGCGAAGTCGTTGACGGTCTCGGGCCGGGCACTGCGGTCGCGATCGCCGACGACCAGGAGGGTCGGGGGCAGGCCGGGGCGGAGGTCGGAGGTCGGGGACACCTCGCGGTAGCGGTCCGGGTGCTGTCGGGGGGTGCCGCCGGTGAACATCCGCGCCGCGTCGCGGGTGCCGGCCACGTCGGTCTTCCACATGGAGTTCACGTCGGTGCCGGGGTAGAAGCCGATCACGGAGGCCGGAGCCTCGGGGGTGGTTCCCCGACTGGGGGTGATGGTGCCGTTGTGGAGGCGGTAGGCGGTGTTCATGGCCAGGGTGCCGCCGGCGGACATGCCGCCCAGCGAGATCCGGGAGGGGTCGATGCCGTACGTGTCCGCGTGGTCCTGGACCCAGCCCAGGGCGGTGGCGAGGTCCTGGGGGGCCTTGTTCCAGGTGGGCCGGTCGGGGCGGGCCAGCCGGTAGTCGACGGCGAAGACGGCGACGCCGTGGTCGGCGAGCCAGCGGCCGGTGCCCCGCAGGTCGGACTTGTCGAAGGTGTGGAAGCCGCCGGCGTGGGCGAGCACGACGGCGGGGGCCTTCCGACCCGGGTTCTTCTCGGGCAGGTACGCGTCCACACGGAGCGTCTCGCCGTCGAGGGTCGCGTACGTCCGCGTGGTGTCCGGCTCGGCCGACGGGTAGCCGAGTTCCGTGAAGACCTGGGCGAGGGAGATGTCGGTGCCGGCCTTCCGGGCGGCCCGGAACTGGACCGCGCCGATGACCAGCGCGCCCACGGTGCACACTGCCGCGATGACGGTGACCGCGCGTCCCCAGCGAAGGAGGCCGCCGCGCCGGGCCAGCGCGGCGAACGCGGCCGCGACGAGGGCGATCAGGGCGATGTGGAAGGGGTACTGCCCGCCCAGAACCGGTCCGATCACCCCCGCCTTGGGAACGGCGGGGACGTACGCGCCGAGGACGACGGCGAGGGTCGGGAACGCGAGGAAGGAGGCCAGGACGGCGGCCGTGGCCCGCAGGATCCGGACCCGCCGGGTGGTCGGACCGCCGGGATCGTGGCGTGTGGTCATGACGAGGCTCCTGTGATGGCGTGGGGCGGCTTCCGCCGTCCGGGAAGGGGCGGTTGCGAGCGGGGCACTTGACGGTCGCCGTCGGGGCGGCGAGGCACCGGCTCACGGAGCAACAACCGTAGGAACCGGACGCCCGACGGCACCTCCCGCCGCGGAGCCATCCGCGGGCATGGCTCTCAGGTAGGGGGCCGGCCCGGACGCCGGGGGCCGCTTCCCCGCGTCGCCGCGGTCACAGGTGCGTCCGGCCGGGTGCGACGAGCCCCGTCTCGTAGGCGAAGACGGCCGCCTGCGTGCGGTCCCGCAGCTGGAGCTTGCGCAGGACGTTGCCCATGTGGGTCTTGACCGTCTGCTCGGCGACGACGAGTTCGGCGGCGATCTCCGCGTTCGACAGGCCTTGCGCGACGAGCCTGAGCACGTCGGTCTCGCGCTGGGTCAGGCCCTCGATCCGCACCTGGGCGGGGGGCTTCGCCGGGGTGCTCAGCCGCGCGAACTCCAGGACGAGCCGCTTGGTGATCTCCGGGGACAGCAGGGCTTCCCCCGCGGCGACGACACGGACGGCTTCGGCCAGTTGCACCCCGGAGGCGTCCTTGAGGAGGAAGCCTCCGGCTCCCGCCCGCAGCGCCTCGTACACGTACTCGTCGAGGTCGAAGGTGGTCAGGACCAGGATCCTGGCGGCCTGGTCGGGCTGCTCGGTGATCCGCCGCGTGGCGTCGATGCCGTTCAGCCCGGGCATCCGGATGTCCATGACTATCACGTCGGGGCGGAGTTCCTCCGCCTTCACCACCGCTTCCAGGCCGTCCACGGCGGTCGCGATCACCTCGATGTCGGGCTGGGCGCCCAGGAGCACCGAGAAGGCTTCGCGGACCATCGCCTGGTCGTCGGCGATCATCACTCGGATCGTCATGCGGTCTGTTCCTTGTCCGTGTCTGCGCGGGGGCCGGCGGTCGGGGGCACCGGCAGGAGAGCGGTGACCTCGTAGCCGCCGTCGGGGGTCGGGCCCGTGGCGAGCCGTCCGCCGAGCATCGCGGCCCGTTCGCGCATCCCGAGGACGCCGTGTCCGGCCCCTGGCGAGGGACGGACGGGCCCGTGCCCGGGGCCGTTGAGGACCCGCAGGCGCAGAGCCGAGCCCGTGTAGGCGAGTTCGACGCGGGCGGTGGCGCCGGGGGCATGGCGCAGCGTGTTGCTGAGTGCCTCCTGCACGATGCGGTAGGCGGACAGTTCCACACCGTCGGGCAGCGGGCGGCTGGCTCCGGTGCGGGCCGCGGTCACGTCGAGCCCGGCCGCGCGCACCCCGGCGAGGAGGTCGTCGAGCCGCTCCAGGGTGGGCTGCGGGGCCCCGAAGGCCGTGCCGTCGGGGTGTTCCTCGGAGCGCAGCACGCCCAGGAGGCGGCGCAGCTCGGTCAGTCCCTGCTGGGCGCCCGTGCGGATGTCGGCCAGGGCCGCGACCAGTTCCCCGGGCGGGTCGGCGACCCGGTAGGGGGCGGCGTCGGCCTGGATGGAGATGACGGACATGTGGTGGGCGACCACGTCGTGCAGCTCGCGGGCGATACGGGCGCGTTCCTCGAGCACCGTGCGGCGCGCCCGTTCCCGGGCCAGGTCCGCCTCCTGCCGGGCGAGCCGGGCGTGGACCTCACGCGTCCGGCGCACCCCGGTCGCGGCGGCCACCGCGAGGGCGAACATCAGCAGGACGAGCACGGTGAAGCGCCGGGGCCAGGTCCCGCTGCCGACCGCCACCTCGACGGCCAGGAGCGACACCGTGCTCGCCGTCACCGTCTCGGCCATGACCCGCGGCGGGTTGCGCAGCGCGAGGAGGAACAGCAGCCCGGCGTGGACGGCCCAGGCCCATCCCAGATAAGGGGCAAGGGGCGGGTGGAGCGAGAACAGCGGCAGCGTCACCAGCGACAGCCACCAGGCCGGCAGCGGCCGGCGCAACGCGACGACGAGCAGGGCCGCGTGGGCGATCCCGAGGAGTCTGTACGCCATGTCCTCGGTGGCGGAGACCCCGGCGAAGACGGCCACCGCGGTGATCGCCAGATGCGGCAGCCACCGCAGGGCGCGCGGCCCGCCCATGGGCGGCATCGGCTGCGGGCCCGGCGGGAAGAGATCCGCCCCCATCGTGATCAGCGCCCCGCGCACGCCGCCCTGCTCCGCCCTGTCCATAGGCTCAGTATCGTCCGGAAACGAAGCCGGATCGCCCTCAGGCCACACCGGCTCGTCCGGGCATGAGGCTAGGTCGCGGCACTGTTTGTCGGCCTCCCTCTGCAGAGCCATTCTCCCGTCTGGCTCTCAGGTATGAGGGCGCGGGCCGAGTGGATTCCCGGCGGGTCCGGAGGTGTTCTCGGGCGGGGCCGTGGGCGTTTTCCATGGGTTCGACGGGAGTTCGATTGCGGCAGTGTGGCAGATGCATGACAAGACCCCAACTCCCTTGAGCTACGCCCGTAGACCGGACAGTCTGCTGATCACCCGGAGCGCCCCACACGGCTCCCGGCCGTGCGTGTGACCCACACGCGCCCCCACTGTCGCGCCGCCCCACACGAGGCGCGACGCCGAAGAGGAGGACTCCCTCGTATGGCACTCCCTCAGCACACCAGGGCCCGGCTCGCGCTGACCGTGTCCGCCGCGACCGCGGCCGCCCTGCTCGGTACCTTCGCCGCCGTCCCCGCCCAGGCGGCCCCCGCCGAGGGCGTCGTCCTCGCGGCCGGTTCGGCCGACGCGGTGCCCGGCAGCTACATCGTCACCCTGAAGCAGGGTGCGGGCTTCAGGGCCGCCTCCACCAAGGGCCGGGACCTGATATCCGGTTACGGGGGCACGGTCCGCAAGACCTTCGGCTCCGCCCTCAACGGTTACACGGCCACCCTCGGAGCGACGGAGGCCCGCCGCCTCGCCGCCGACCCCGCCGTCGCCTCGGTCGAGCAGAACCAGGTCTTCCGCGCCGACGCCACGCAGACCGGCGCGCCCTGGGGTCTGGACCGCATCGACCAGGCGAACCTGCCGCTCAACGGCACGTACACGTACCCCGACCCGGCGGGTGCGGGCGTCACCGCGTACGTCATCGACACCGGCGTCCGCGTCTCGCACGCGCAGTTCGGCGGGCGGGCCGTGAACGGCTACGACGCGGTCGACGGCGACACCGTCGCCCAGGACGGCAACGGCCACGGCACGCACGTCGCCACCACCATCGCGGGATCGACCTACGGCGTGGCCAAGGCCGCGAAGATCGTCGCCGTCCGGGTCCTCGACAACGCGGGCTCCGGCACCACCGCCGGCGTCATCGCGGGCATCGACTGGGTCACCTCCCATCACACGGCGGGGGCCCCGGCCGTCGCCAACCTGTCCCTCGGCGGCGGCGCCTCCACCGCCCTCGACAACGCGGTGAAGAACTCCATCGCGGACGGCGTCACCTACGCCGTCGCCGCGGGCAACTCCGGCGTCAACGCGTCCTCTTCCTCGCCCGCCCGGGTCGCCGCCGCCATCACGGTCGGCGCCACGAGCAACACCGACGCCAAGGCGAGCTGGTCCAACTACGGTTCGGTGCTGGACCTCTTCGCCCCCGGCGTGTCGATCACCGCGGGCTGGCACACGAGCGACACGGCCACCAACACGATCTCGGGCACCTCGATGGCCACCCCGCACGTCGCGGGCGCCGCCGCCGTCTACCTCGCGGGCCACACCTCCGCCACTCCGGCGCAGGTCGCGACCGCTCTGGTGAACGGCTCGACCCCGAACAAGGTGACCAGCCCGGGCAGCGGTTCGCCCAACCGCCTGCTGCGGCTCGTCCCGTAGGACGCACACGACGGCGCCGGGGGTCTTGCGCGGGCCCCCGACCCTCTCTACCCTCGCGGCTCAATGGTTAGGAAAACTTCCTAACGAATGAGCCGCGAAGGAAAGGGAGTTGTCATGCGTCGTAGAAGCGTCTCGCTTCTCGGGCTCGCCGGATTGCTGGTGCTGCCCCTCACGTCGATCCCGCAGGCACAGGCACACGTACAGGCGCAGCCGCGCGCACAGGCACAGGACCAGGCCGCCGCCGACGGTCTCGTCTCCGCCGGAAAGCCGGTGACGGCCTCCTCGGTCGAGGGCGCCGGCTTCGAGGCCGGCCGCGCGGTGGACGGCAACACCGCCACGCGCTGGGCCAGCCTTGAGGGCGTCGACCCGCAGTGGGTCCGGATCGACCTCGGCGCGACGCACACCGTCTCGCGCGTGAAGCTCAACTGGGAGGCCGCCTACGGCAAGGCCTACCGGATCCAGACCTCGGCCGACGGCACGAACTGGACCGACGTCTACGCGACCACGACCGGAGACGGCGGCGTCGACGACCTCACGGTCTCCGGCAGCGGCCGGTACCTCCGCATGCACGGGACCTCGCGCGGAACCCCGTACGGCTACTCTCTCTGGGAGTTCGAGGTCTACGGCGCCCCGAGCGGCGGCGGTGTCCCCGGCGGGCCGGCCGTCCCCTTCGGCAGCCACCTCAGGCCCTACGCGGCGGGCACCCTGAAGCCCTCCGGCGCCCAGGCCACGCTCGACCAGAAGGTCGTCGAGTACTACAACAAGTGGAAGGCCGCCTTCGTGCGGCAGAACTGCGGCAACGGCTGGTACCAGATCATCTCCCCGGACGCCGACCACCCGTACGTCGCCGAGGCGCAGGGCTACGGCATGGTCGTCACCGCGACGATGGCGGGTGCCGACCCCGACGCGAAGAAGATCTTCGACGGCCTCGTGAAGTGGAAGATCGACCACCCGTCCTCGATCAACCCGAACCTCCTCGCGGCCGAACAGGACACCGCCTGTCGGAGCGTCAACGGCGGCGACGGCGCCACCGACGGCGACATGGACGTGGCCTACGGCCTGCTCCTCGCCGACAAGCAGTGGGGCAGCACCGGCACCTACAACTACAAGGACCTCGCGCTCAAGCACATCGCCGCGATCAAGAAGGACGAGCTCAACCCGACGACCAAGCTCCTCAAGCTGGGCGACTGGAGCAGCTCCGGCGACCAGTACTACTACATCTCCCGCACCTCGGACTGGATGGTCGACCACTTCCGCACCTTCCGTACGGCCTCCGGCGACACCACCTGGGACGCCGTGCGCAGCGCGCACCAGACGCAGATCTCGCGGCTCCAGTCGACCTACGCCTCCGGTACGGGCCTGCTGCCCGACTTCGTCGTCGACACGAACACCACGCCCAGGCCCGCCCCCGGCCAGGTCCTGGAGGACCCGAACGACGGCGCGTACTGGTGGAACGCGTGCCGTACCCCGTGGCGCATCGCGGACGACGCGGTGACCAGCGGCGACGCCACGTCGCTCGCGGCGGCGCGGAAGCTCAACAGCTGGATCAAGTCGAAGACCGGCGGCGACCCGAACAAGATCGCCATCGGCTACAAGCTCAACGGCACCCAGATATCGGCGGGCAGCGAGGCCGCGTTCTTCGCGCCGTTCGCCGTGGCGGCCATGACCGACCCGGGCAGCCAGGCCTGGCTGGACGCCCTCTGGAACAAGATGCTGACCACGCCGGTCGACACGAGCAGCTACTTCTCGGCCAGCATCCAGCTCCAGGTCATGATCACGGCCTCGGGCAACCACTGGGTTCCGTAGAGCCGTAGGGGATGCGGCGCCGATCAGTGGTGGAAGAGCCGCAGTCCGGTGCGCGCGAGCGTGATGCCGTGTTCGCGGCAGGCGTCCTCCACGTCGTCGGAGCGGATCGACCCGCCGGGTTCGGCGATGAAGCCGACTCCGTGCCGGTGCACGTGGTCGACGTTGTCACGGAAGGGCAGTGCGCCGTCCGAGGCGAACGCCACCCCGGTCAGCTCCGCCAGCCACTCGGCGCGCTGCTCGTCGGTCAGGTCGGGGGCGGGCACGGACAGGACCCCGGACAGGCGCGCGCGCTCGTCCGGGGTGAGATCGCCCTCGACGAACCGGATCCGCCAGTTGATCCGGTCCTGGCGGCGGACGCCGGGCCGGAAGGCGAGCGCGCGGACGGCGGGGTGGCGGCGCAGCCACCACGTGTCGGTCTTCGCGCCCGCCAGGCGGGTGCAGTCCACCCGGGACTGCTGCCCGGCGCCGATCCCCAGCGTCGCCCCGCCGCGCACGTAGCAGACCGAGTTGGACTGGGTGTGGCGCAGCACCGCGAGTCCGAGGAGCAGGTCCTCCGTGGCCGAGGCGTCGAGTGCGCCGCAGACGACGTCGTCCAGGAGGGCGGGGGAGAGCGGCACGTCGTCGCGCTGCTGCGTCAGCCGCAGGCCGAACACCTCCCGGGCCTCCTGACCCGGCGGGGTGAAGGTCTCGTCGGCCTCCATGACCAGGAAACGGCCGCTCTTCTTCCGGCTGAGGATCCCGACGGTGCCGGGAGCGAAGCCGGGGGCGATGACGCCGTCGCAGACCACCCGGGCCAGCACCTCGGCGAGCTCGGCGTCGACCGGTTGCGAGACGGCGGCGAAGTCGCCGTAGGACGACTTCGGGTCGGCGTCCCGCGCCCGCAGGTAGGCGCTGGTGAGCGTCCCGACGCGGGCCCGGTCGACGCCGTACGCCTCGGCGGTCACCTCGTCGACCGGCCCTGCCACGGCCGCGCCGGCCGGCGAGACGTGCTTGAAGGAGGCGGCGGCCGGCCGGCCCAGGACGCGGTCCGCGTCCCGTACGAGCTGCCAACTGTTCAGCGCGTCGAGGAGGTTGATGTAGGACGGGCTGCCGTTCAGCACCCGGACCGGTCGCCTCCCGGACTCCACCGGCAAGGCGGTCGCCACCAGCTGCTGGGGATTGATGCCGTAACGCAGTTCCATCTCAAGACCTCCTGGGTCAGCGGGACATCACTGACGCAGGCGCCCAGGCGGTCGACGCGTACGCGGGAAGAGCGGGGCCAACTGCCGCTCCCCGGTGGTGATCCACCTTCGCCAGTCGCGGCGGGCACGATGCTACCCGCCCGACGGAAACGCGGCGCGCCGCACCCCCCACGCGGGGAGTGCGGCGCGCCGTCGTGCTGTCGGTGCCGGGGGATCAGACCGCCGGAACCGGGAAGGTCGGGTACTCCACGCCGGAGACGTGCTGGACGACCCGGATGACCTGGCACGAGTAGCCGAACTCGTTGTCGTACCAGAGGTAGAGGATCGCGTTGTCGCCGTCGACCTTGGTCGCACCGGCGTCGACGATGGACGCGTGGCGCGAGCCGACGAAGTCCATGGAGACGGCGTCGGGGGCCGTGGTGAAGTCGATCTGGCGCTTCAGCGGAGAGTGCAGCGAGACGTCGCGGAGGTACTCGAGGACCTCGTCGCGGGTGGTCTCGCGGCCCAGGCGCAGGCTCAGGATGGCGATCGAGACGTCCGGGACGGGGACGCGGATCGAGCTGCCGGTGATGGGGGCCTTGAGGTCCGGCAGAGCCTTGGCGACGGCCGAGGCGGCACCGGTCTCGGTGATCACCATGTTGAGCGGCGCGGAGCGGCCGCGACGGTCGGCCTTGTGGTAGTTGTCGAGCAGGTTCTGGTCGTTCGTGAACGAGTGGACCGTCTCGACGTGGCCGCGGAGCACGCCGTACTCGTCGTCCATCGCCTTCAGCGGCGGGACGATCGCGTTGGTCGTGCAGGAGGCGCAGGACAGGATCTTCTCGTCCGGCTTGACCGTGTCGTGGTTCACACCGTGCACGATGTTGGGCACGTCGCCCTTGCCGGGCGCGGTGAGGACGACCTTGTCGATGCCGGGGCGCAGGTGCTTGGAGAGGCCCTCGCGGTCGCGCCACTTGCCGGTGTTGTCGATGAGGATGGCGTTGTCGATGCCGTACGCCGTGTAGTCGACCTCGGAGGGGTCGTTGGCGTAGATCACCTTGATCGTGTTGCCGTTGGCGACGATCGTGCTGTTCGCCTCGTCGACCGTGATCGTGCCCTGGAACTGGCCGTGGATCGAGTCGCGGCGCAGCAGCGAGGCGCGCTTCACGAGATCCTGCTCGCCACCGCCGCGGACGACGATCGCGCGCAGGCGCAGACCGTTGCCGGAGCCGGCCTTCTCGATGAGGAGGCGGGCGACGAGGCGGCCGATGCGGCCGAAGCCGTAGAGGACGACGTCGCGTCCGTCGCGGCGCTCGATCTTGTTCTCACCGATGGCGCCGGCGACGGCCTCGGCCGTGAACTCGGCGACGGAGAGACCGCGGTCGTCGGTCTTGTAGTCCGCGGCCAGCACGCCGATGTCGATCTGGCACGGGCCCAGGTCGAGGGTCGTGAGCGTCTGGAGGAAGGGGAGCGTCTCGGTGACCGAGAGCTCCTCGCCGTCGATCTGCCGGGCGAAGCGGTGGGTCTTGAGGATGCTGACCACCGACTTGTTCACCAGGGAGCGGCTGTGGACCAGGACGGTGACGTCCTGCTCCCGGTGCAGCTTCCCGATGATCGGGATCATCGACTCCGCGATCTCCTCGCGGTTCTTCCAGCTGGTGAACGAGTCGTCATTGACAGTCACAAGTTTATCTTTCGAGCTAGGCGGCGCTCATATGGTAACCCCAGGTCCGCGCGAGGCTTCAGAGGGGTGGCGCATCACACGCCCGGCCCGCGAGGAGCAGGCTCGCAGAGTCCCGGCGTACGAGCACGGCCGTTCCACGGGCTGGTCACCGCCCGGCCGGGCCGGGCCCGGCCGTCACGGGAAGGCGAGGGTCCGGAAGACGTCACGGACGCGGGCCAGCGGACCGGGGTCCCGGGTGAAGTACAGGCGGTTCGTGAGGAGTACCGCCCAGCGCCCGCGCGCGGGCGAGACCCACAGGCCCGTGCCCGTGAAGCCGAAGTGCGCCCAGACGTCGTCCACGGGGTCCGTGCCCGGCGCAGGGTGCCAGAAGAGCCCGCGCGGCGGGGTGAGCGGGCCCGTGCGGACCCGGAGCGAGGCCGCGGTCCAGTCGGCGGAGAAGGTGCCGGGCACCGGTGCGAGGACGTGGCGCAGGAACAGGCCGATGTCGCCGGCGGTGGTGAAGACCCCCGCGATCCCGCAGGCGCCGCCGAGCAGCCGGGCCGAGAAGTCGTGCACGGTCCCCCGGAGCGGGGCGGCGCTCTCCTCGTCGTACTCGGTGGGCGCGCACCGCTCCACGTCCCCGGCGGACAGGGGACCGTACCGCGTCTCCGTCATGCCGAGCGGCGTCCAGACCCGGTCCCCGGCGAGCCGGGTCAGCGAGCGGCGCGTGAGGTGCTCGGCGAGGTAGCCGAGGATCAGCGCCGCCCGGTCGGTGTACGCGACGGCCTCCCCGGGGCGGTGCCGCAGCGGTTCGGCGAGGACCCCGTCCCGGACGTCCTGCGGGTCGGAGCCGTACAGCGGCCGCAGATTGGCGCGCAGCGGCAGCCCGGCGGTGTGGGTGAGGAGGTTGAGGGCCGTGACGCCGGCGAGGGGCCGCCCCGCGGCCTCCGGCCAGTACGCGCCGAGCGGCGCCTCCGGCTCCAGCTTCCCCGCGTCGACGAGGGTGCCCACCACGGACCAGACCGCGAGGATCTTGGTCAGGCTCGCGACGTCGAAGAGCGTGTCCCGGCGCATCGGCCCGTCCGGCCGCGCGGGATCGAGCGCCCCGACCGCCCCCTCGAAGAGGGTGGTACGGGCATCGCCCACGGCCCACACGGCGCCGGGGTACACACCCGCGCGCACGCCGTCGTCGAGAAGCCGCGTGAAGAGGTCGCTGGGGTCGCTGCGCTGGGCCAAGGCGTGCCTCCGGCGGGTCGGGGCGGGCCCGACCGGGGGCCGGCGGGCAGGACCCGTCCGCTCCCTGACGGGCCGCGCTCCGGAGTCATGCCCGGACCGTGGGGGAAGACACCCTTCCGTCAGCTCCTGTCCCAGGACCTCACTTGCACGTGACCTCGTCACGCGGGGTGTAGTGCGTCTTGAAGGTCTCGCGCTTCACCTCGGCGCCGCCGTCCTTGAAGACCCGGTCCACCGAGATGTCGAAGCCCTCCAGGGGCGGCTGCGGCACACAGGCCTCGCCGGTGCCCTCGCGCTTCGTGGGCTCCGTCTCGTTGGTGCGCTGACCCTCCACCGCCTCGACGGAGTCGTACTTCTTCGTCCCGAGGAAGCTCACGGTGACCGAGGAGTCCGTCGCGCCGGCCTTGATGTAGATCGGCTTGCCGGAGTCGTTGCGGAACTTCAGGTCCAGGCTGCCCCAGGCGACGGTGGCCTCGCGGCCGGCCGGGTAGCGCTCGATGTAGAAGGAGTGGGCGCCGTACTCGACGGGCTTCACGCCGGCGAAGAACATCGCGTTGTAGACGGTGGTGGCCATGGCGGACACGCCGCCGCCCGGCGCGGAGCGGTACTGGCCGTCGAGGATCATCGTGCCGTCCACGAAGCCGTTGTCCGGGGTGCGCTCGCCGACCGTCTTGTTGAAGCTCCACACCTCGCCGGGCTGCACGACCGAGCCGTTGATGAGCTCGGCGGCCCGGCCGATGTTCGTCGTCCGGTAGGGCGCGGTGGGGAAGTTCACGGTGAAGGTCGACATCTGCTCGGTGATGCCGAGGCGGGCCAGTGAGTCGGCGGTCAGGTGGGGCTGCGTGACCTTGGTGGCCACCGTGGCCGTACGGGCCGCGGCGCCGTCCTTGGAGAGCAGCGGGCGCACGGCGTCGCCCAGCGCCTTCGCGGTGACCTCCTGCCCCGGCCTGCCCTCCGACTCGACGACGACCTTGCCGTCCCGCACCCCGAGGGTCGCCTCGACCGGGGCGCCCGTCATGGAGGCGAGGGGCTCGGCGACGTCGGGGTCGCGGAGCAGGGCCTCGGCGTCGAGGACGGCGCTGAGCCTGCCGTTCTCGGACTTCACGGAGAGGTGGTCGCCGAGAGTGGCGGCGGAGATCCGCAGCTGCTCGGTGCCGGCGGTGAGCGTCACCGGCCCGGAGACGGCGGGCTTCGCGTACGTGTCGAGGAATCGGGTGACCTCGGAGTCGCCCAGCTTCGGCTCGGTGAGCGTGACGGGGAGGGTCACGGGCGTGGCGCCGGAGGCGGCGGGGTAGGCCGCGCGCAGGGTCTCGGCGGCACGTCCGGTCTCCAGCTTCTGACCGGTCACCGCACGGGTGGCGACGGCCTCGCCCGAGCGGAAGGAGACGGAGCCCTCACGGACCTTCCGGTCGTTCTTCTCGGCCAGCTCGGCGACGGCGGCCTTCGCCTTGGCCTCGTCGTAGGCGAACACCGGCCGGATCTCCCGCTCGCCCGACGAGAAGAGGCGCCCGATGACGGTCACGGGATCGCGGGACGGGTCGGCCGCCAGGTCGGCGGTCTTCTCCACGTCCACGGTCAGGCCGGCGGCGGCGGGGGAGACCGTGGTCTCGCGGTCGCCGACCTGGACGGGTATCGGCGCGCTCCAGGCGGCCGGGGCGTCGGCCGCGAGCTTCGCCCGCGCCTCGGCGCGGCTCATCCCGCCCACATCCACGCCGGCGACGCTCGTCCCGGCGGATATGTCGTCCCCGCCGGTGAGGAGCCCCGCCACGTACAGGCCGCCCACGGCGACGGCGACCACACCCGTCGCGATCGCCGCCGTCCGGAGGAGCGGACTGCGCCCCTCACGGGGCGTCGGGGCATGGTCGGTCCTGGAGCGGGGCACACGCTCTCCCGGGGCATCGAGGATGGGGGGATCTCCACGACGGTACGCCGAAAGAGTGTCAAATGCACATAAAGCAGTGATGACCTGCGGGGATACGGAGCGACCCCGAGCCTGTACGGAGTGTTCCGACGGCCCCGCGGGGGGCCCTCCCGGGGTGGGTCGCGGTTCGCCCGCGGCCCCCGGAGGGACGGCACGGGACAGGCCCTGAGGGACGGCACGGGACAGGCCGCACCGGACAGGCCCTTGGGACGGCACCGGACAGGCCCTGAGGGACGGCACCGGACAGGCCCTGAGGGACGGCACGGGACAGGCCCTAACCTGGAACGATGCCCGCCACCCCCAGCCCGAGCCCCGGCCCCCGGACCGTCGACCGGGCCCTCGCCGTGCTCGATGCCGTCGCCGACGCCGACCGGCCCGTCGCGGCCAAGACCCTGGCCCGGAAGCTCGGCTGCGCACTCTCGACCGTGTACCACGTCACAGGGCCCCTGCTCGCGCGCGGCTACCTCGTCCGCACCGCCGAGGGCTACGCCCCCGGCCCGCGCGTCCCCGTCCTGCACCGATCCCACCAGCGCCACCACGGACTCGGCGCCGGGACCGGCGAGCTCCTCGGCCGGCTCCGCCGGGCCACGGGAGCGGAGGCGTACCACACCGCCTACCGCGACGGACTGATCACCGTCGTCGACACCACCGCCCCCGTGACCGACGCCACCCACCCCTTCACCCCGGGCCCCGAGGACCGCGCACACGCGACCGCCCACGGCAAGGCCCTGCTCGCCGCGCTCCCGCGCCCACTGCGCCGCCGCTACCTCGCGGAGCACGGCATGGCCCGCTTCACCGAGCGGACGATCACCAGCGCCGAACGCTTCGAAGCCGAGGCCGCCCGGGTGCGCGGCCAGGGCTTCGCCGTCTCGGTGGGCGAGGCGGACCTCGCGTACACCTGCCTCGCCGTCGCGCTCCCCGAGCGCGGCGACGGCATCGTCCACGCCCTCTCCGTCTCCCTCCCCACCGCCGACTTCGTGCGGCGCCAGGGCGAGCTCCGGGCGGCCCTCGCCCGAGCCGTACCCGAGTTTCCGGCCCTGCCGGAATCCTGACCGCCCCGGCTGGCCCGGTCCGACGGACCACCGCAGAGTGGACGCATGATCTTCATCGCCGTCCGCTTCACCGCCCGCCCCGACCACGCCGACCGCTGGCTCGACCTGGTCGCCGACTTCACCCGCGCCACCCGCGAGGAGCCCGGCAACCTCTTCTTCGACTGGTCCCGCAGCGTCGACGACCCGAACGTCTTCGTCCTCCTGGAGGCCTTCGCCGACGCCGAGGCCGGCGCCGCCCACGTAGCCTCGGCCCACTTCACCGCCGGCCTCGCCGCCATGGCGGGAGCCATCGCCACGACCCCCGAGATCATCAACGTCGAGGTCCCGCAGCAGGGCTGGGGCGCCATGGCCGAACTCGCCCCGACCGAGGCCTGAGCGCCCCGGGCCGCCGCCCTCCCGCCTGATAGGTTCGCGGGAAACGCAGGCGGTGCGGCGGCCCGAGGGGAGAACCGGCACATGGCGGTGAGCGGACGGCAGACCGGCAGGCCCACCCTGGAAGAGGTCGCGGCCCGGGCCGGCGTCGGCCGCGGCACGGTCTCCCGGGTCATCAACGGCTCCCCGAAGGTGAGCGAACAGGCCAAGGCCGCCGTCGAACAGGCCGTCGCCGAACTCGGCTACGTCCCCAACCGCGCCGCCCGCGCCCTCGCCGGCAGCCGCACCGACGCCGTCGCCCTCGTCATCCCCGAGACCGAGGCCCGGCTCTTCGCCGAGCCCTACTTCCTTGACATCATCCGCGGGGTCAGCGCCGAACTAGCCGACGCCGACAAGCAGTTGCTCCTCACGCTGATCCGCAGCGACCAGGAGCGCCAGCGCTTCGAGCAGTACCTCGCCGCCCAGCGCGTCGACGGCGTCCTGCTCGTCTCCGTGCACGGCGACGACCCGCTGCCCGACCAGGTCCGTGCCCTCGGCCTGCCCGCCGTCCTCAACGGCCGCCGCAGCGAGGACGAGCGGGTCTCCTTCGTCGACTCCGACAACACCGGAGCCGGGCGGACCGCCGTCGCGCACCTCGCCGCCCGCGGCCGGCGCTCCGTCGCCACCATCACCGGACCCCTCGACATGTACGTGGCCCGCTGCCGCCTCGACGGCTACCGCGAGGGCCTGGCGGAAGCCGGACTCCCGCCCGACGAGGGCCTCGTCGCCCACGGCGACTTCACCGAGGAGGGCGGCCGGCGCGCCATGCGCGAACTCCTCGACCGCAGGCCCGGCCTCGACGCCGTCTTCGCCGCCTCCGACGTGATGGCCGCCGGGGCACGCGGCGTGCTGCGCGAGGCGGGCCGCCGGGTCCCCGAGGACGTCGCGCTCGTCGGCGTCGACGACTCCGCCGTCGCCCGGCACATGGACCCGCCGCTCACGAGCGTCCGGCAGCCCATCGAGGAGATGGGCCGCACCATGGCGCGCCTGCTCCTCCAGGAGATCGCCGCTCCCGGCGACCCGGACGAGCAGCCCCGCCGGATGCTCCCCACCGAGCTGGTCGTCCGCGCCTCCTCCTGACGCGAAACCGCCCCCCGGGGCCTCCCGCTCCGCGGGGCTCCGAGGTGCAGCCCGCTCCGGCCCCCCGGACAATGGACACCGTACGGGTCCGTATCCGCGACCAGGGCGCCGCACGGCGTCCGACCCGCTAGGGGGCGGTCGACGATGGCGTTGCGTCAGCCGATCCGGTCACGCAAGGCGTCCGGGTCACTCCGCACGTGGACGCTGGTCTATCTCCTGGTCGTGACGCTGCTGACCATCGCATACCTGCAGTTCCCCGACCGCCACACCACCCTCTGGGCGCTCATCGGACTCGGCGGCGTCGTCGCCATCCTCGTCGGCGTCCGTCTCCACAAGCCCGCCCGCCGCTGGCCCTGGCTCGTGCTCGCCGCCGCCAACTTCGCCTTCGTCGCCGGCGACACCGCCTACAACGCCCTGGAGTCCTTCTTCGGGCAGACCAGGCCCTTCCCCTCCGTCGCCGACGCCCTGTACCTGGCCACGTACCCGCTGTTCGCCATCGGCCTCTTCGGCTTCATCCGCTACCGGGCCGCCGGCCGCGACCTCGCGGTCGTCCTCGACGCGCTGATCCTCACCTCGGGCCTCGCGCTGCTCTCCTGGGTCAACCTCATCACCCCGCTCGCCCGCAGCGAGGACATGAACTGGACCGAGAAGGCCATCTCCATCGCCTATCCCCTCGGCGACGTCCTGATGCTCGCGATGCTCGCCCGCTTGCTCGTCCCCGGCGGCCTGCGCTCCCGGTCGGTGCAGCTCCTCACCCTCGGCACCTGCGGCATCCTGGCCTCCGACGTCATCTACGGCACCCTCCAGCTCAAGGGCACCTGGCAGGTCGGGACCCCCCTCGACCTCGGCTGGGTCGTGTTCTTCACCGCCTGGGGCCTCGCAGCCCTGCACCCCTCGATGACAGGGCTGACCGAACGCGCCCCCGAACCGGCACCGCGCGTCGCCGAGCGCCGCCTCGCCCTCCTCGCCGGCGCCTCCCTCGTCGCCCCCGCCCTGCTCCTCCTCCAGTCGCTCCGCCACGACAGGGACCAGGACATCGGTGTCATCGCGATCTTCTCGGCCCTCATGTTCCTGCTGGTCCTCGCCCGGCTGTGGAGCATGATGAGCGCCCACGGCAAGGCCGAGGCGCGCGAACGCAGCCTCAGGGTCGCCGCCGCCTCCCTCGTCGCCGCCCTCAGCCCCCGTGAGGTCGCCGGAGCGGTGGAGACGGCCTCCGCCACGCTCTTCGGCCCCGGCACCGACCACCGGGTCCTCCTCCTCACCCGGGACAGCAGGGGCGGCCTCACCGCGGTCGCCACCGCTGCCCACCCGTGGAGCTGCCACACGGACACGCTGACGTGTCCGCCCGCGACGGCCTGGCCCGAGCTCGTCGCCCACGGCGCCCGGCTCGTCGCCGTGGACCGCCTCGACCCCGCCGTCGCCGCCGAGGCGGCGCCCGAGTCCCACGTACTCCTCTGCCCCCTGGAGCTCCAGACGGCGGCCGGACGCGAACCGCTGCTCGGCGTGCTGCTCCTCGCGGGACCCGAGAAGAAGCTCTCCGAGATCGGCGGCCCCGCCCAGTCCCTCGCCTCCCAGGCGGCCCTCGCCCTGGAGCGCTTCAGGCTCAGCGAGGAGGTCAACCGCAGGACGAGCGAGGCCTATTTCCGAACCCTCGTGCACAACACCTCGGACGTCATCCTCATCGTCGACGACGACGACACCGTCCGGTACGCGAGCCCGTCCGCAGAGTCCATGCTCGGGCACTCCCTGCTCCCCGGCACCCCGCTCACCGAACTGCTCGCGCCCACCGACAAGGCCGGCGCCCTGCGCGTTCTCGCCGACGCCAGGTCACGCGAGACGGTCGACGCCCGGGACGACTGGAAGCTGCTCCACGGCGGCCCGGGCGGCCCCGGCGCCGCCGCCGACCTCCAGGTCGAGGTCCGGTGCAGCAACCTCCGCAACGAGCGCACCGTGCACGGTCTCGTCCTCACCCTCAGGGACGTCACCGAGCAGCGGAAACTGGAACGCGAGCTCACCCACCGGGCCTTCCACGACTCCCTCACCGGCCTCCCCAACCGCGTCCTGCTGCTCGAACGGATCGAGCGCGCCCTGCTCCGCGGCCGCCGCGAGTCCACCCTGACCTGCATGCTCTTCGTCGACCTCGACGACTTCAAGGTCGTCAACGACACCATGGGGCACTCCGTCGGCGACGAGCTCCTCGTCGCCGTGGCCCGCCGCCTCACCTCCGTCCTGCGGCTCACCGACACGGCGGCCCGGCTCGGCGGCGACGAGTTCGCCGTCCTCATCGAAGGGGCCAGGGAGCCCAGCGACGCCGAGACCCTCGCCGCCGAGATCGTGCACACCCTCAGCCAGCCCTTCCACCTCACCGACGGAGCCGTCTCCGTCTCCACGAGCGTGGGCATCGCGACCGTCCTCGACAGTGCCCACGCCGAGGAGCTCCTCGGCCACGCGGACCTCGCCCTGTACGCGGCGAAGGCGGCCGGCAAGAAGCGCTGGCGGCTCTTCCACCCCGAGCTCCACTCCCGGCTCGTCGCCCGGCACGAACTCCAGGCGGGCATGGACACGGCCATCGCCGACCACGCCTTCGCCCTGCGCTACCAGCCCATCGTGGAGGTCGACGGCGGGGCTCCCGCCGGCCTGGAGGCCCTCATCCGCTGGCCGCACGCCCGGCGCGGGATGGTGCCGCCCGACCAGTTCATCACCCTGGCCGAGGAGAGCGGCCACATCATGCCGCTGGGCGCCTGGGTCCTGGAACACGCGGCGCTCGACATCGCCCGCTGGCAGCGCAACCGCCCGCAGCAGCCGCCTCTCTACGCCAACGTCAACGTCTCCGCCCGCCAGTTCCGCGACCCGGGCTTCCTCGAAGGCGTACGGCGCACCCTGCGCTCCTCGGGGCTGGAGCCGGGCTCGCTCGTCCTGGAACTCACCGAGACCGTCCTCATGCGCCAGGACGCCCAGATCCGTACGACCATGGCCGCCCTGAAGGACCTCGGGGTCTCCATCGCCATCGACGACTTCGGCACCGGCTTCTCCTCGCTCAGCTACCTCCGCGAGTTCCCCATCGACATCCTCAAGGTCGACAAGTCGTTCATCGACGACATCACGACCGACCCCCAGCAGGTCGCCCTCGTGGAGGGCATCGTGCGCATCGCCGACGTCCTCGGCCTCCTGGTCGTCGCCGAGGGCATCGAACACGAGGAACAGCGGCAGCTCCTCGCCGAGATGGGCTGCCGCTACGGGCAGGGTTACCTCTTCGCCCGGCCGATGACCGCCCACCAGGCCCAGTCGTACCTGCACCGCGCCCCGGCCCCCGGCGCCGGCCCCGCCGTCCGTCCGGCGCAGTCCGTCGCCGCGGCCTCCACAGCAGTCCCGGCCTCCACGGCAGTCCCGGCCTCCACGGCAGTCCCGGCCTCCACGGCCGTCCCGGGCTCCTCCCCGGGCACCGTGCCCGCCACCGTCGCCGCGACCGCCGTCGCCGGAACCGTGCCGGCCACCACGGCCCCCCGGACCGGGCGGCCGCCGCGCCCGTCCCGCTGGCGTGACCTGGAGCACCTCCAGCGGACCAGCCTCATGTGCGACGCCGTCATCGACGAGGTGGACGGCCGCCGCATCCGGGTCGGCGGGGACTGGCTCGTCGACTTCGCCTCCTGCAACTACCTGGGCTTCGACCTCGACCCCGAGATCATGGCCTCGATCGAACCGGAGGTCAGACGGTGGGGCACCCACCCCAGCTGGTCCCGGCTCATCGGCAGCCCCCGGCTCTACCCGCGCATCGAGGAACGGCTCACCGAGCTCCTGGGCGCCCCCGACACCCTCCTGCTGCCCACCATCACCCTCATCCACCAGTCCGTCATCCCGCTCCTCGCCGGCACGGGCCAGGTCTTCGTCGAGGCGCAGGCCCACCGCACGGTGTACGACGGCTGCGTCGTCGCCCGCGGCCAGGGCGCCGAGATCCACCGCTTCCGCTCCGAACGGCCCGAGGAGCTGGCGACCCTGCTCCGCGGCGCACCCGGCGACGCGGGCCGGCTCGTCTGCATGGACGGCGTCAACAGCATGACCGGCAACTTCCCCGACCTGCCGGCCCTCGCGAGGATCTGCCGGGAGAACGGCGCCCTGCTGTACGTCGACGACGCCCACGGCTTCGGCGTCATCGGCGAGCGCTCCCGGAACGAGAGCAGCCCCTACGGCTCGCGCGGCAACGGCATCGTCCGCCACCTCGGCGAGACCTACGACGACCTGGTGCTGGTCGGCGGCTTCTCCAAGGCCTACTCCTCGCTGCTCGCCTTCCTCGCCGTACCGAAGTGGCTCAAGGACCACCTGAAGGTGGCGGCGGCCCCGTACCTCTACTCCGGGCCCTCGCCCACGGCCTCGCTGGCCACCGCGCTCGCCGGGCTCGACGTCAACGACGAACGCGGCGAGGAGATCAGGGCCGACCTCTACCGGATGACGGCCCGGGTCCTCGACCACGTGCGCGGCCTCGGCCTCGCGACGCCGAACACCGACGGGCTGCCGATCGTCGAGATCCCGCTCTCCGACGCCGAGGACCTCGACGCCGTCGCCACGTTCCTCTGGGAGCACGGGATCTACGTGACCCTCGCGTCCTACCCGCTCGTCCCGCGCGACCGGGTCGGCTTCCGTATCCAGATCACCGCGGCCAACACCGACGAGGAGATCGACCAGCTGTGCGAGGCCCTCACGGCGCTCGCCGAGCGGTTCACCCTCCAGCACACCGAGGCCCCGGTCCCCGGTCCCGTCGCGGCCGGCCGCCGGCCGCCGGAGCGGTGATGGACACGGCCGGGTCGCCCGGCCCGGCTCGTCCGCAGGACCGGGTGCTGGGACCGCGCCGCAACCGTGACGCCGACTGGAACGCCTGGCCCGTGGCCGACTACCTCGCCGAGAACTACCGCAGGCTCCACCCCTGCGACGTCGGCGTCATCCGCCACCACGCCGGCGTCTACCGGACCATCGCCCCCGGCTCCCTCTCCCGCACCCTCGAACTGGGCGCGGGCCCCAACCTGTACCCCCTGATGCAGGCGGGCGCCGCCAGCCTCAGGGTCGACGCCCTGGAACCGAGCGCAGCCAGCGTCCGCTACCTGCGGCAGCAGCTCGACGACGGCCCCGACGACAGCTGGCGGCCCTTCTACACCCTGTGCCGCAGCCTCGACCCCGCACTCCCCGACAGCTGCGCGGAGGCGCTCCGCGGGGTCCGGGTCGTGCCCGGCGTCGCGGAGGACCTGACGGACGGCACGTACGCCCTGGCGTCGATGAACTTCGTCGCCGAGAGCGTCACCGAGGACTTCGCCGAGTTCACCGCCCTCTGCGACGCCTTCGTCCGGGCGGTCCGCCCCGGCGGCCGGCTCGTCGCCTCCTTCATGGAGCGCATGCCGAGCTACCGCATCGGCACCGGACCGGTCTGGCCGGCCTGCCCGGTCGACGGGGACGCCCTCCGGACCGTCTTCGCGCCCCGCACCACGGGCCTGCGGATCGAGCGGCTCACGAAGGACCGCACCCTGCCCGAGTACGGCGACACCGGCGTCCTGCTCCTGACCGCGCTGCGGCGCGACGGCCCCGCGCCGTAGGAGGGGGCGCCCCGTGTCCGGTCAGGCCAGGAGCTCCCGGTAGAGCGCCGCGTACCGCGCGGCGAACCGCTCGGGACCGAAGTGGTCCTCGGCCAGCGACCTGCCCCGCTCCGCGAGCACGTCCCAGGAGCGCGGCTGGTCGAGCAGCCACGCCAGCTGCTGCCCGGTGCGACGCGCGTCGCCCGCGGGCGCCCGCAGCACCGCGTGGCCGAAGTCCGCGAACTGCGGCAGGTCGCTCAGGATCGCCGGCCGCCCCGAGGCCAGCGACTGGAGCACGGTCAGCGGGATGTCCGCCTTCCCGCCGAGCGAGTCCGGCGGGTAGAGCAGCACGTGCACCGAGGTGATCAGTTCCCGCATGTCCTCGACGTGGCCGAGGACCTCGACGTCGGGCAGCCCCGCCGCACCGGCCCGCTCCCGCAGCGCCTCTTCCAGGAGCCCGGTCCGCTGCCCCGGCCGCGCGCGGACGGCGAGCACCAGACGGAACCGCGCCCCCTCCCGCCAGGCCTCGGCCGCCGCGTCGATCACGGTCTCCGCACCGCCGCGCGGATCGTGGTGCCCGGCGAAGAGGACCACCGGGTAGCCCTGCGGGCGCGGCAGGTAAGGCCACGCGTCCAGGTCGATCATGGGCGGGACGACCCGTACGTCCCCGAAATCCGCGGCTCGCAGCCGCCGCGCCATCGACTCCGACAGGGCGACCGTCGCCCCCAGGGGCCTGGCGCGGTCCAGGAAGCGGGCGTCCATCACGCCGGTCACGGTGTGGACGACCGGCCGCCCCCCGAGGAGCAGCGGCCGGAGCCGGGAGAAGAGGGGAAAGGCGCGGCCCACGGTGAGGAAGACATGGACCAGGTCGACCCGGCGCGCGAACACGGCCCCGGTGAGCGCGGCCTGGACCCGGTGCGGGGTGTGGGCGGAACCACTCCGTGTGAGCATGCGGACGGGGCGCCCGCGGCGCGGCGGGTGCCGGCGGTGGTCCGGCCACTGGGCGAACCAGACGAAGTCGACGTCGGGCAGCGCTTCGAGGACGTCGGAGGCGAGCCGGACGTCCGAGCCCTCCGCCCCGTCCAGCGGGCAGCTCGTCAGGAGCAGGACGCGTGGCCGCTCATGGGGGACCATCACGCACCCCCGCCCCCGTCGGGACCGCCACGACCGTCGCGGCCGTCAGCGGAGCCCGCCGCACCACGCAGTCTGCGCGGCAGGGCGGCACGGCGTCGTCCGGGCGCGGGGAGAGCACGAGCCCGGTGGCGCCGGACCCGACGACGGCCCGGACGAAGCCGGTCAGCGGGTCGTCCGACATGACGTCCCTCTCCTCGGCCTCCGTACGGCGGCGGGCGCGTCCAGGAGCCGGTGGGCCAGGGCCAGGTAGCGGCCCGTCATCTCGTCCCACGTGTAGCGCCGGGAGGCGAGCGCCGAGCGCCGGCCCAGGTCGCGGCGGAGCGCCGGTCCGCGGGCGAGCTCGCCCATCCGCTCACCGAAGGCCACCACGTCGAACGGCGCGACGGCCACGGAGCCGCCGTCACGTGTCCAGCGCAGGGCGGGCAGATCGAAGTGGAGGACGGGCTTGCCGTACGACATGGCTTCGAGGGCCACGCGGCCGAACGTCTCGTGGCGGGAGGGCAGCACGAGGAAGGCGCTGTCGCGCAGGAGTTGCCGCTTGCGCTCCTCGTCGGCGTACCCCACCCAGTGGATCCGGGGGTCGGGCCCCCGGCCGCGGGCGGCGACGAGCGCCGCGAGACGGCGCTCCTCGGCGGGCGTGCCGCTGCCGGCGAGCAGCAGGTCGAGGGGCGGGCGGGCCCGGTCATAGGCGTCGAGGAGCAGGTCGAGGCCCTTGGCCCAGGTGTCGATCCGCCCCAGGAAGAGGATGAACTGGCCGCTGCCGAGCCGGGACTCGTCGAGGAGGCGCGGGTCCATGCCCTCGGCGAAGACCTGGACGTCGGCCCGGGGGCTGAGCCGCCGGATCGCCGAGCCGTCCGCCGCGTTCGTCGCCACGATGTGCCCGTAGCGGCGCAGTCCGAGCCGCCGGAGGAACGACACGGGGGAGCGGCGCCGTGGCACGGCGGCGCCGCGCCCCCGGTCGATGCCGACGACCGGCGCGCTGGTCGCCAGCGGCAGGAAGCCCGTCGGGAACGGCGGGGTGAAGCTCTCCAGCCACAGGTCGTGCCGGATGCGGCGGGCCACGAACGGCAGCAGCGCCAGGAAGGCCAGCCGCCCGGCTCGCGGTCCCGCCCGGCACACCGGCAGGCGTACGTACCGGACACCGTCCCGGTACTCGGTCCCGGCGCGACGGCCGGCCGTCACGACCGTCACCCGGAAGTCCTCCGCGAGCCTGCGGGCCACCTTGCCGACGATCGGGGCGGCGCCGCCCCGGCCGCGGTCCCCGGTGTCGTCGTAGACGGACACGACCACATGCGGAGGCACCTCACCTCCGCGCTCGGTGCCTCCGCACGTCGGGCCCCCGGACTCGGTGCCCGCGCTCCTCGGGCCCCCGGATTCGGCGGCGCCCTTCGGGCCCCCGCTCCATCCGCCCCCGCTCGTGCCCCCGCCGTTCTCCTCCTCCGCCTCGCTCGCGGCCCGCTCCCGCACCGTGTCGAGGACCTGCTCCAAGGCGGTGGCGGCGAGGAGCGAAGGGGCCCGCGCGCCATCGAGGCGCGCCACCCGCGGCAGCCGTACGGACCAGGCCCGGTAGCGGTACCACCGGGCGGCCGAAACGGCGGGGGCCTCCCGCCGGCCGCGCCCGGGCGGCGCCTCGAGCGCGGTCTCCACGAGGAGCGTCAGGCCGTACCGCTGCGCGATCCGGCGGAAGGCACGCGCGGCCACCGAGGAGCCGGGTGGGTCGAAACCCGCCAGACCGTCGAGCGGCCCGCGGTCGGTCAGGACCACGGCCTGCCCGCCGCGCGCCCGCGAGGCGGCCGTCACCAGGGCGACCGCGATCCGGCCCGCCGACTCGGCGGCGTCCAGGGACGCGTGGGCACGGCGGAGCAGGGATCCCCGGCGCTCGGGATCCGAAGCCCGCCGTGCCCGCCGCTCACCCGGTTCCCCCGCATCCCTCACCCGTGGTGGAACCGGGAACCTGCGGCACAGGAAGCAGCCGTGGCACTGCGTGGTGACGACCGTGACGCTCCGCTCGCGCAGCAGCGCGGCGAGCCTGCGGACCAGCGAGGACGTGCCCGCGCGGTCCGGACCGGACACGGCGACGAGGACGGCGTCCCGGGCGCCTGTCACGACACCCGCCGCCTCACCACGACGAGGGCGGCCTGTCGGCCACGACGGGGGCCGCCGTGGGCCGGGACGGACGGACCGGGGGACTCTGCTGGACCGTCGGATCCGGCTGGCTTACCGGAACCGGCGCGGCGCGGCGCGTGCGTCCTGACCGTACGGGCGCGGCGGCGCCGGGCGGCGCCACGGGGCCTGCACGCCCGGCAGAGGGGCGCGGTGACGGCGGCGCGGAGCCGGTCGGACGTCCGGCGGGCCGGGTGGGGGGTCGGGCGGCGCGGGCTGCGGCAGACTTGACGGCGCCGGGCCTCGGAGAGGGGCCAGTCGGTCACCCGCCGCAGGGGATGCGGAGCGGGTGCCGCCGGCACGCGGTTGATGTGGAGTGAGGTCACGACGAGCCTCTTCCGGCAACCGACCCAACCGAGGGTCTGCTCAGGTCGAAAATGATGCTGTTTCCAGCCTTAGCCCCCGGGATGTGATTCGTCAACCGGAGAGGTGCCGGGGCCGGCGCGGGCGCGTCGGAGGCTGCCGTGGGCGAACCGCGAGAGGGCGTTGTGGGGCCGCTCGTCGAGGAGCGTGCCGAGGATGCGCGCACCGTCGCGGACGGTGCGCGGGTGCGACGGGCCGTGCCGGCTCGGCAGTTCGCGACTGGGCACCTCGGCGACGCGCAGCCCGTAGTGCAGGGCGTGCGTCACGAGTTCGGCGCCGAGTTCCACACCGTCCTCGCGCAGGTCGAGGAGGTCGACGAAGCCCCGCCGGAACGCGCAGAAGCCGTACCAGAGATCGGTCAGCTGCTGGCCGTACAGCCGGCGTGCCACACGCAGGAGGGCGCGGTGGCCGATCCGTCGTCCGAGCGGATAGTCGGCGGCGGCCCCGCCCGCGATGAAACGGGATCCCTTGACGAAGTCGAATCCGCTTTCCAGGTAGTGCAAGAAGTGCGGAATCTCGTGCGGCGACATGCTGCCGTCGGCGTCCATCAGCACGATCAGATCCCCGGTGGCCGCGCGCAGCCCCGCGTGCGGAATGTCGCCCCGGGTGAAGTCCCAGACCCCGAGCGCCCGGACGGTCGTCCCGTCCCGCGCGGGTCCCGCGCCCGTCGGCCCGCCGATCAGGACCACGTCCCGCACGTACTCCGGCACCTGGCCGAGCAGCAGGTCGAGCGCGTTCCCCGGGTCCTGGCCGTCGGGGCGGACCGTCAGGACGAGGCTCACGGTGCTCGTACCGGGGCCGGGCACCCGGTCGGTCGACCGGCGCAGGGGGTGCGCGTCGCTACTCATGGGTACGGCCTTCCGCGCGGCGGACCGCGCATTGCTGCACACCGCGCATTTCAGAATCCTGCGCCGAGGGCGACGGCGTCAAGAAATGCGCAAGAGTATGCGAAACACCGAGAAGAAATACCTCCGAACCGTCTGTTGAATCAACTCCGAACCATCTCCGGAACTCCGCCGAAAGACCTCCGAAACACCTGGGGATTACCCTTCCCCGCCTTCCTTGTTTCTGCGCGGGAATCCTGAAAGACATACAATCCGGTCATGGCAGGGCGAATTGAGGACTACGCCCTCGTCGGCGACCTGGAGACGGCTGCGCTCATCGGGACCGACGGGTCCGTCGACTGGTGGTGTGCGCCCCGCTTCGACTCGCCCGCCTGCCTCGCGGCCCTCCTCGGCGACCCCGCCCACGGCCGGTGGCTCCTCGCCCCGGTCGGGAGGGCCCGCTGCTCGCGCAGGAGTTACCGGGGCGACACGCTCGTCCTCGACACCTACTGGGAGTCCGTCACCGGCACCGTCCGCGTCACGGACTTCATGCCCCCGCGCTCCCAGGACTCCCCGGAGTACCCGGGCTCAGCCGGCGAGGGCGGGCCGAGGATCGTCCGCGTCGTCGAGGGGATCGCCGGACGGGTCGCCATGCGGGGCGAGTTGAGACTCCGCTTCCATCACGGCAGCATCGTGCCCTGGACCCGCGCGGTGGACCGGCGCACCGTCGCCTCCATCGCGGGACCCGACGCCGCCTACCTCTCCTGCGGCCCCGGCATCGACCCCGTCGTGACCCCGGACCGTACGACCGTCGAGTTCACCGTCTCCGCCGGGAGCAGCGTCGCCTTCGTCCTCGGCTGGCGCCCCTCGCACACCGCCGTGCCCCCCACCGCCTCGCCGGCCGAGATCGACGCGACCCTGCTGCGCACCCTCGCCTTCTGGAACGACTGGGCGGGCGCGCTCCGTTACGAAGGGCCGGCCAGGGAGGCCGTCCTCCGCTCCCTCCTCACCCTCAAGGCCCTCACCTACGCCCCCACCGGTGGCATCGTCGCGGCCGCCACCGCCTCCCTCCCCGAGAGCATCGGCGCCCAGCGCAACTGGGACTACCGCTTCTGCTGGCTGCGCGACTCCACCTTCACCCTCTCCTGTCTGCTGCGCGGCGGATACCGGCGGGAGGCCATGGCCTGGAAGGACTGGCTGCTCCGGGCCGTCGCGGGCGACCCCGCCGACCTCCAGCCGCTGTACGGGGTCGAGGGGCAGCGCCGGCTCCCCGAGACCTACGCCGACTGGCTTCCCGGATACGAGAGTTCACGCCCCGTCAGATTCGGCAACGCGGCCGTCGACCAGTTCCAGCTCGACATCTACGGCGAGGTGCTCAACACCGTCTACTCGGCCGTACGGGCGGGGGTCGCCCTGGACCCGCCGGCCTGGGCCCTGGTCGCCGAGCTCCTGGAGTACCTCGGCACGCGCTGGCGGGAACCCGACGAGGGCATCTGGGAAGTCCGCGGCCCCCGCCGCCACTTCGTGCACTCCAAGGTCATGGCCTGGGTCGCCGCCGACCGCGCCGTCCGCCTCGCCCGCGTCGCCGGCCTGCGCGGCTCCGTACGCCGCTGGCAGGCCCTGCGTCACGAGATCCACGCCGAGATCTGCGCCCGCGGCTGGAGTGAGGACCAGCAGTCGTTCACGCAGTACTACGGCGGTCACGAGGTCGACGCCACCGCCCTGTTGATCCCCCGGCTCGGCTTCCTGCCGGCCGACGACCCCCGGGTCCTCGGCACCGTCAAGGCGATGGAACGGCTCGACGAGCACGGCTTCCTCCGCCGGTACGGCGACGTCAGGGACGGCGGGACGCACCACCTCGACGACCTCGGCGGCACCGAGGGGGCCTTCGTCGCCTGCACGTTCTGGTACGCCGACGCCCTCGCCGCGACCGGCCGCCCCGACAGGGCCCGGACCGCCTTCGAACGGGTCCTCGCCATCCGCAACGACGTCGGGCTCCTCGCCGAGGAATGGGACCCGGTGGCCGGCCGCCAACTCGGCAACACCCCGCAGGCGCTCAGTCACGTGGCCCTGGTGAACACGGCCTTCACGCTCTACGGCACGCGCCGCCACGGCCGCACGACCACCCCCCGTGTCGCCGTCGCGTGAGCGCCCCCCCGCCCCGGGCCGCTCCCGGCTGCCCTCCACGCACCCCGGCCGCTTCCCGCCGCCCTCCACCCGCCTTCGGCCGCGACCCGGCGATGCGACCCCGGCCGCGCGCCCCCCGGCCGTGTGGCCCGGGGCGGCCGTACCCGCCCCCCGCTGACGCCTTCGGCGTGTCGTTCGGGTGCATCCAGCGGGCGGGTCCGCCGCGCGTGGGTTCGAATCGGGGCATGGCTTCCTACGACAGGCTCCGCGCCGGCGGCACCCCGAGGCCGCTGGAGACCGGTGACACCTGGTGGTACGCCGCCGTGGCCGGCGAGGCCGCCGGTTCCTTCAGCGCCAGGGTCCGCACCCGGACCCGGCGCGGCTGCCTCGGGGCCGTCCTCCTCCTCACGGTCGTCTACGCGGGCCTCGTGCTCACCGCGACCGGCCGCCGCTGGGGCGACGCGGCCCTCACCGGACGGCGCGCCGACACCGCCGCCGCCACCCTGCTCCGCGAGCACCCCTCGCTCGCCGGGCTCACCACGCTCTCGCTCGTCCTCGGCTGCGTCCTGCTGCTCGCCACCGGCGTCCTGCGCAAGCGGTACGCGCTCACCGGAGCCGTCGCCGGCGCCCTCGTCACGTCCCTCGCGCTGACCGGGCTCCTCCAGCGGTACGCGCCGCGCCCCCGGCTGCTGGACTCCGGCGGGGCGCTCCTGCAAAGCGGCTTCCCCAGCGCCCAGAGCACCCTCGCCCTCGGCACGGCCTTCGGCCTCGCCCTCCTCGTCCCGTACCGGCTGCGCGGACCCACCGTCCTCGCCGGCACCCTCTGGGCCGGAGCCGTCGGCGCCTACACCGTCGCGGCGGGGGACCACCGCCCGGGCGACCTCATCGCCGCCACCCTCGTCGTCCTCGCCGTCTTCTGCGGTCTCGCCACCTTCCTCGCCCGCCGGGGCAAGGTCCGCCCCGCCCGCCGAAGCCCCCGCTCGCGCGCCCTGCTCGCCGCCGCCCCGCTCGCCGCCCTCGCGACCCTGGGGCTCGGCGCCGGCTTCTGGCTCCTCGGCGACACCCTCGCCCTGCCCGCCACCGCCCCCTACGACCCGGCCGAGCTCCGGCTCGCCCACCGCTGCGGACAGGCCCTCGCCGCGGGCGTCACCGCCGCCGCCGGACTGCTCCTGCTCGCCCTGCTCCGCCGCGTCGACATGGACCGGGCCCCCTCCCCGTACCGGCTCGGCGGCCCCTTCGTGGAGGCCGCGGGGGCCCCGCGCGACGGCGAGGTCGTGGGGCCCTTTACGGAGGACCTCGATCACGAGATATCTTGATGTCGAGCAATCTCGCATACGCAGACGTGGAGCTGGAGAACCCTGGTGACTGACTCGACCATCATCTACACCCACACTGACGAGGCGCCCGCCCTGGCGACGTACTCGTTCCTGCCCGTGATCCAGGCGTATGCCTCGCAGGCCGGCGTCACGGTCGAGACGCGGGACATCTCCCTCGCGGGCCGCATCATCGCCGTCTTCCCGGAGTACCTGGAGGAGGGCCAGCGCATCCCCGACGCCCTCGCGGAGCTCGGCGCGCTCGCCAAGACCCCCGGCGCCAACATCATCAAGCTGCCGAACGTCTCGGCGTCCATCCCGCAGCTGAAGGCCGCGATCGCCGAGCTCCAGGCGCAGGGCTACGCCCTCCCGGACTACCCGGACGACGCGCAGTCGGACCAGGACAAGGACGTCCGCGCCCGCTACGACAAGATCAAGGGCTCGGCCGTCAACCCGGTCCTGCGCGAGGGCAACTCCGACCGCCGCGCTCCGGCCTCGGTCAAGAACTACGCCAAGAACCACCCCCACCGCATGGGCGCCTGGACCCCCGAGTCGAAGACGAACGTCGCCACCATGAGCGACAACGACTTCGCCTCGACGGAGAAGTCCACCGTCATCGCGCAGGACGACACCCTCCGCTTCGAGTTCACCGCCGCCGACGGCACCGTCTCCGAGCTCCGCGAGCCGCTGAAGGTCATCGCCGGCGAGGTCGTCGACGCCGCCGTCATGCGCGCCGCCGCCCTGCGCACCTTCCTCGGCGAGCAGGTCGCCCGCGCCAAGGCCGAGGGCGTGCTCTTCTCCGTGCACCTCAAGGCCACGATGATGAAGGTCTCCGACCCGATCGTCTTCGGCCACGTCGTCCGCGCGTTCTTCCCGGCGACCTTCGCCAAGTACGGCGAGGTCCTCGCGGCCGCCGGTCTCACCCCGAACGACGGCCTCGGCGGCGTCCTCAAGGGCCTGGAGTCCCTCCCGCACGGTCTCGGCGAGGAGATCAAGGCCTCCTTCGACGCCGAGCTCGCCGCGGGCCCCGCCCTGGCGATGGTCGACTCCGACAAGGGCATCACCAACCTGCACGTGCCGTCCGACGTCATCGTCGACGCCTCGATGCCGGCCATGATCCGCACCTCCGGCCACATGTGGGGCCCGGACGGCCAGGAGGCCGACACCCTCGCGGTCCTCCCGGACCACAGCTACTCGGGCGTCTACCAGGCCGTCATCGAGGACTGCCGCGCCCACGGCGCCTTCGACCCGTCGACCATGGGCTCCGTCCCGAACGTCGGCCTCATGGCGCAGAAGGCCGAGGAGTACGGCTCCCACGACAAGACCTTCGAGATCGCCGAGGCCGGCACCGTCCGCCTCGTCGACTCCGCGGGCAACGTCGTCCTGGAGCAGGAAGTCGCCGAGGGCGACCTCTTCCGCGCCTGCCAGACCAAGGACCTGCCCATCCAGGACTGGGTCAAGCTCGCCGTCACCCGCGCCCGCGCCACCGGCGCCCCGGCCGTCTTCTGGCTGGACGCCGCGCGCGCCCACGACGCCCAGCTGATCGCCAAGGTCGAGCAGTACCTGCCGCAGCACGACACCGAGGGCCTGGACATCAAGATCCTGTCCCCGGTCGAGGCGACGAAGTTCTCCCTGGAGCGCATCCGCCGCGGCGAGGACACCATCTCGGTCACTGGCAACGTCCTCCGCGACTACCTGACCGACCTCTTCCCGATCCTGGAGCTGGGCACCAGCGCCAAGATGCTGTCGGTCGTCCCGCTGATGGCGGGCGGCGGCCTCTTCGAGACCGGCGCCGGCGGCTCCGCCCCGAAGCACGTCCAGCAGCTCGTCAAGGAGAACTACCTCCGCTGGGACAGCCTCGGCGAGTTCTTCGCCCTGGCCGCCAGCTTCGAGCACCTCGCGACGACCACGGGCAACGCCCGCGCCCAGGTCCTCGCCGACACGCTGGACCGCGCCACCGGCACCTTCCTCAACGAGGACAAGTCGCCGACCCGTCGCCTCGGCGGCATCGACAACCGCGGCAGCCACTTCTACCTCGGCCTCTACTGGGCCCAGGAGCTCGCCGCCCAGACCGAGGACGCGGAGCTGGCCAAGGCCTTCGCCCCGTTCGCCGAGACGCTCGCCGCCAACGAGCAGAAGATCGTCGACGAGCTCGTCGCCGTCCAGGGCTCCCCGGCCGAGATCGGCGGCTACTACCAGCCCGACCCGGCCAAGGCCGCGGCCGTGATGCGCCCGTCCGCCACGCTGAACGAGGCCCTCGCGACCCTCGCCTGATCAGGCGCGCGACGCCGTCGCCCGCCCCGGCGGACGACACGTACCGCCCCGGCCGGAAGGATTCCGGCCGGGGCGGTCCCGTCGGTGGCGCATCCGGCGTCCTGGTGTGAACCTGGATGGATGAGCTGGGCATCTTGGACGACCGCCGGTGTCTACACCGGGCGAGGTGGGGTGCTGACCGACGAGGCCGGCGTCGTCACGGGCGATGTGACCGTGCACACGACCTGGACCGAGGGCGAGGCACGCGTAGCCGTGCAGTACAGCGGCGCATCCGACTGGTTCACCATGTCGGGCAGTCCCGTTCCGTGCAGCACCGAGACGGAGAGCCGCGACCTCCACGACGCGGTCGTGGAGGCCGTCCGTCAAGGCGCCGGGGCCACCGTCCCGAACCTGCCGCGACCACAGAGGTAGTCTGCCCCGACCGCAGACGCACGACCGAACGTGTCACCGAGAAGTGTCACCCGGTACTGTCACCGAGCAGTGTGACCGAGAAGCGTCACCGAGCAGTGTGACCGAGAAATCTCACCGAGAAGTGTTATCCCTCCCGCTCTCACGGGTCTCCGAACGACGGGGGACTCGGGCCACGGATGAGGGAGCAGACCCATGCACAGCGACGAGCGCCGCACCACCGCACTGGTGGAGGCGGCCCGGGCCGGTGACACGCACGCCAGGGACGAGCTGGTACGCGCCTACCTGCCCCTCGTCCACAACGTCGTCGGCCGCGCCCTCGACGGCCACGCCGACACCGACGACATCGTCCAGGAGACGATGGTCCGCGCCCTCGACGGGCTCGCCGGCCTGCGCGACCCGGAACGCTTCCGCTCCTGGCTCGTCGCCATCGCCATGAACGGCATACGCCGGCGCTGGCGCGAGAACCGGCAGGCCCCCGTGCCCGGCCTCGACCGGGCCGCCGACCTCGCCGACCCCGCCGGCGACTTCACCGAGCTCACCATCCTGCGCCTCCGCCTCTCCGGGGAGCGCCGCGACGTGGCCCGCGCCACCCGCTGGCTCGACGACGAGGACGGCGAACTCCTCGCCCTGTGGTGGCTGGAGGCGGCCGGAGAGCTGACCCGAGCCGAACTCGCCGACGGCCTCGGCGTCTCCCCGCAGCACGCCGCCGTCCGCGTCCAGCGGATGAAGGAACGCCTGGAGACCGGCCGGGCCGTGGTCCGCGCTCTCGACGCCGACCCCTCGTGCCCCGAGCTCACGGACTCCCTCACCACCTGGGACGGCCGCCCCTCGCCCCTCTGGCGCAAGCGGATCGCGCGCCACCTGCGCACCTGCGCCGCCTGTACGGGGCGGACGGCCGGCGGCCGGGGCCTCGCCCCCGTCGAGGGCCTGCTCGTCGGCATCGGGCTCGTCCCGCCGGTCGCCGCGGGGGCGCTGGCCAGCCCCGGCGACGAAGCCCTCGCCGCCGATCCCGTGGGCTGGTGGACGCCGATCCGGCGTGCCTGCCTCGCCGGAGCCGCGACCGTCGCCGTCCTCGGAGCGCTCGCCCTGCTCGTCCCGGAGCAGGAAGAGGTACGGGTGGCACCCGACCGGCCCCGCGCCGCGACCCCGGCACCCGCGCCCCCGGTCACCCAGGCGCCGCCCACGACCAGGGCCGCGACCGTCGCCGCCCCGGCCCCCACGACCCGTACCCCGGCACCCCGCCGCACCACGCCCCCGCCACCCCCGCCGACCGCCGAGGAGCGGGTGACCGAGAAGGTCAACAGCCTCCGGGCGGCGGCGGGCTGCGCCCCGCTGCGGACCGACCCGCGGCTGGTCGCGGCGGCCCGGGGGTACGCGCGCGACATGGTCGCGCGGGGCTACTACGCCCACAACAGCCCGGAGGGCGACTTCGCGGACGCGCGGATCACCGCCTCCGGGTACGACTGGAGCGCCTGGGCCGAGAACCTGGCCCAGGGGGCGAAGGATCCGGCGACCGTCGTCGACGGATGGATGGACGGGTCGATGCACGAGGAGAACATGCTGGACTGCCGGTACCGGGACACCGGTGTGGCGTCGGCGCCCGGTCCCGGCGGCACGATCTGGGTGCAGAAGCTGGCGGCCCCGGCCTCCTGAACCCGGGCCGCGCCCCGAAGGGCGCGGATCGGCCGCGGGTCAGCGCTTGGCGCCGAAGTTCTGCACCCACCAAGGGCCGCTGGCGGTGAGCGTCACGCCGACGCCGATGTCCTCGAAGGAGCAGTTGAGGATGTTCTCGCGGTGGCCGGGGCTGTCCATCCAGTCCGCCATCGCCTCGGCCGGAGTCTTCGGCCCTCGGTGGATGTTCTCCCCCCAGGTCGACCAGGAGTACCCGGCGCCGGTCATCCGGTCGCCCGCGGAACGGCCCTCCGGGCTGTCGTGCTCGTAGTAGTCCCGCGCGGACATGTCGTCGGAGTGCCCCTGGGCGGCGGTCCGCAGGTGGCTCTCGGCGCGGAGCGGCCCGCAGCCGGCCTTCTCCCGCTCGGCGTTGGCGAGGCCGACGACCTCCTGGACGTACGCGGAGACCCTCCCGCCGGCCGCCTCGGTCCCGGTCCCGGACGTGTTCGTGGTCCCGCTGCCGGACCCGGAACCCGAACCGGACCTGGAATCCGTCCCGGACCCGGACCTGGAATCCGTCCCGGACCCGGACCCGGAACCCGTGGAACCGCCCGGCTGCCGCCCCTGCTCGGTCCCGTGCCCGGACTGCCCCCGCCCGGCCGAGGAGGGAGGACCGGGCGTCTGCGTCGCTGCCTTCGTCGTCTGTGCGGACTCCGGCCGAGGGGGCGTGGTCCGGGCCGCCGGCGACGTCGCCGCGGAGCGGGCGGGCGCGGGTGCGGTCGAGGGGGGAGACGTGGAGGGAGTCGCGGCCTCCCGCACCGGCGTGGCCTTGCCGGGCGAGGCTCCCGCGGCGTCCGGGACGGTCTCGGGTGCGGCGACGGCCGAGGGACCGGCGGCCGGTGCGGGGGCGGCGACGTACCACCCGGCGGCCACCGTCAGGACGACGGCCGCGGCCCCGGCGGCGGTGACGGCGGCGCGGAAGCCGGGACGCCGCGGGCCGCGTCGGCGCGAGCCGCGGCCCTTGGCGCTCTTCCGGTGGCGCCCGCCGTCCCGCACGGAGTGATCGAGCCGTACGACGTGCCCGTCGTGGTCCGGGTGCCCGTCGAGGGCGACGTGTTCAGGGTCTTCGGGGTGACCGGGATGGTCGTGGTGTCGCATGGAGCTCCGCTCTCTCGCCGAGGTCGCCGCACGGTCCGGCGCTTGGGGAGAGCCACCGGGACGACGGCGATAACACTTTCCGGCCCCGGCCGCCCCGACACTCCTCGTCAACCCGACGCGTCAATGCACGTCCGAGGCTTTCAGCCCTGCGGGATCACCGCCACCGGGCACGGCGCGAGATGGAGCGCCGCGTGGGCCACGGAACCGATGCGCGGGCCCACGGCGCCGGGCTTGGCCCGGCGACCGACCACGAGGAGTTGCGCGGCCCCCGAGGCGGAGAGCAGTACCTGACCGGCGCTGCCCAGTTCGACGTGCTCCGTCACCGGCACCTCGGGGAACCGCTCCCGCCAGGGCGCCAAGGCCTCGCGCAGCGCCTTCTCCTCGTACGGGACGAGACCGCCGGCCTCGTCGGCGAGCCGCATCGACGCCGGGCTGTACGCGTAGAGGGGAGGCAGGTTCCAGGCGCGGACGGCCCGCACCGCCGCCCCGCGCGCGGCGGCGGTTCCGAAGGCGAAGCCGAGCGCCGCGGCACTGTCCTCGGGGCTGCCGAGCTGGCCGACGAGGACGTCACCGACCGGCGGTTCGGAGGGCTGGCCGTCGCGGCACCTGACGGCCACCACGGGCCGGCCGGCGGCGGCGATGATCTGCTGCCCGTACGAGCCGAGCAGGAAGCCGACGAGGGCGCCTTGGCCGCGCGAGCCGATGACGAGCATCTCGGCCCGCGACTCGGTGCCGAGCAGCGCCGCGACCGGGGTGTCGTGCAGCACCTCGGCCATGAGGGTGACGTCCGGGTGGTCGCGTGCGACCGTCGCCTCGGCCTCGCGCAGGACCTCTTGGGCTGCCCGCTCCTGGCCCGCGCGGTCCCGGAGCAGCGGGTGGTCGAGGCGTTCGAAGCGCCAGGCGTGGACGAGCCGCAGCGGGAGTCCCCGGTGCAGGGCCTCGCGGGCGGCCCAGTCGGCCGCGGCGAGACTCTCCGGGGAACCGTCCACTCCTGCGACGATCTCACGACTCATCGGACTGCCTCCGTCGATAGCGTGCCGGGCCGGCCGGGCGGCCGGGCCCTCCTCCCTCCAGCTTGGGCCCATCGGCAGCCCGACGAGAGGGACGGACGTCCCGACATGCCGGACCGTCCGTCCCTTCTGCGGTGTCGTCCGGTCAGGCCCGGTCCCGTCTGGTCAGGCCCGGTCCCGTCCGGTCAGGCCCGGTCCGGTGCGGTGTCGTCCGGTCCGGTGCGGTGTCGTCCGGTCCGGTCCCGCCTGGTCTCGTCCGGTGCCGTCCGGTCAGGTCAGGCCGGCAGGGTGAGCCGCGCGTGGGCGCCGTTGAGGTAGTGGTCGCCGATGTCGCGGAGCCGGTGCGCCGGCTGTGTATGGGCGGTGAGCGCACGGGCGTTGCGCCAGAAGCGGTCGAATCCCGGCCCTCCTGACCGGGCGTCGGCCCCCTCGGCTCCGTCGACGAGTTCGAGGACGCGGGTCGTGACGCGTATGGCGGCCCGGCTGGTGATCGTCTCGGCGGCGGAGACCAGGACGGCGATGTCGGCGCGTTCCTCGGGGCTCAGCGCCCGTCCGGCGAGGAGTCCGCGGGCCAGGGCGTCCGTCGCCCGCTCGACCACGGCCGAGGCGGCGTGTGCGGTCGTGGCCAGCTCGCCGTAGGCCAGGAGCAGGTAGGGATCGTCGCCCGTCCCCAGCGGATCCGGGCCGACGGTGGACGGGCCGCCGGCCGGGTGGGCCACGGCCGGTCCGACCTGTCCGGCGCGGCTGATGTCCCGGGCCTCGGCGAGCGCCCCCTCGGCGATGCCCAGCCCGACCTGGACGAGGAGGAGCCGCAGGGCGAGCGGGGCGAGGCCGGCGAAGGGGATGACGTCGTGTTCGTCGTGGGGGAGCAGGCCGAGGACGTCGCCGGCCGGGACCGGGACGTGGTCGAAGGTGACGGTGCCCGCGCCGGAGAGCCGTTGCCCGACCCGGTCCGTGCCGGCGTCGGTGAACACGCCGGGATGCGCCGGGTCCACCAGGACGATCAGCCGGTCGCCGGTCCCGCCGGGCCGGGCGCCGACGACCAGCCGGTCTGCCACGGCGACGCCGGAGGCGAACGCGCGGCGCCCGTCGAGGATCCAGCCGTCCGCGTCGGGTGTGAGCCGGAGTCCGGGCTCCTTCTCGGTGCGCGGCGGCTCGACGCCCCCGGCGAGCAGCCAGTGCTCCTCGGCCGTCCGCACGTCGAGGGTGGTGGGACCGTCGCCCGCGCGGGCGGGCTCCGGGTCCTCCGCCGGGCCGAAGAAGCGGCTGCTCCAGGACAGGACGTAGTGGTGGGCGAGGAGTTCGCCGACCGAGCTGTCGGCGGCGGAGATCTCCCGTACGACCGCGGACGCGGCCCGCCAGTCCGCACCCCGCCGGTTCGCCCCGGGCGCCGTGAGGAGGGCGGGCAGTCCGGCCTCCTGAAGCCGGGCGACCTCGTCGAAGGGGGCCTTGCCGGCCCGGTCCCGCGCGGGGGCGTCGACGGCGAGATCGTCGGCGAGCTCACGGGTGACGCGGGGCCAGATCTCGTCGTCCGCAGGCCGGTCGGCCGGTGCCGGGACGATGCGTATCGCGGTTCTCCTGACCGATTTCCTCGGCGTACTCACGTCACCTCACCCGATCCCCTGTATTCCCACTGAAGTACTAGGGATAGTGACAGAGGCAGTCGCCCGCCCCCAAGGGGCATCCGAAAGCTGGACACGTGCGTCTTGATCTGTGAGACATCGTCATGTCGGCGCAGGTCGTGCGGAGTTCTCCACCCACGAGAATCGGCGGAATGAGAGAATTTCGGACACCCGCTCGGCTTGTCCCTCGACCTCGCGCCGTGTCGGACGGTCGCGCGGCGGGACAAATTCCGGTGCATGCCGTTGGCGAACTGGTCAGACTCTCGGCATGACAGCGAAGATCAGCCGCATCAATCCCGATCTGTTGCACGAGACGCCGGGCTACCACCACATCACCGTGGTGGAGGCCGGACGAACGGCCTATCTCGCGGGGCAGTGCCCCCTCGACCGGAGCGGCGCACTCGTAGGTCAGGGTTCCCTCGACGTGCAGGTCGGTCAGGTGGTCGCGAACGCACTCGCCGCCCTTGCGGCGGTGAACGCCCAGCCGCAGCACGTGGTGCGTTCGGTGATCTACGTACGGAGCGACGACAGAGGGGACCTGGGGCTTGTCTGGAACCGGCTCACGACTTCCGCCCTCGGGCCGGCCTTCACGTCCGCCAGCACGCTCCTGGGAGTGGCGCAGCTGGGCTTCGCGGGGCAGCTGGTCGAGGTGGACCTCACCGTCGCGCTGCCCGACTGAGCGACCTCACGCCACGAGCGGTGTCCCGAAACCGCTCGGCCCGCATGGCGGCTTCCTCCCAGTGCGATCCCGGGCTCCGGGCCGGCCGATCAGGGGTTGGTCCAGGCCTCCGGGTCGTCCGCGAGCGCGGCGATCCCCGCCGGCAGTTCGGCCGACGCGACCTCCGCGAGCGAGACCCCGAGCACTTCGCGCACACTGGCGCGCAGCGCGATCCACAGCGGGAGCAGCGACTCGGCGGGCCCCGTGTACGCGAGGTCCGGCGGCCGCTCCCCGCGTACGGAGACCAGCGGGCCCTCCACGCAGCGGATGACCTCCGCGACCGAGATCGACTCGGCCGGCCTCGCCAGCCAGTACCCGCCGTTGCCGCCGCGCTGGCTCTGGACGAGCCCGCCCTTGCGCATGTCGCCCAGGATGCCCTCCAGGAACTTGTGCGAGATCCCCTGGACTTCGGCGATCGCCTCGGCCTTCAGCGGCCCCGCGTCCTGGGCTGCGGCGAGCTGGAGGGCGGCCCGCACCGCGTAGTCGGCCCTGGCTGAAATGCGCATGCGCGCATTATTCCGTACGCCCCCGGCCCGACACGCGCGCCCCGGAGGCGGCGCGTCCCGCACCCTTGACGTCACGGGTGACCGGTCGGAGACTCGTCGAAGGAGTAACCGAGTGAACGGGTAGGGAACCATGGGACGCACCGGCCGGCGGGACACCGCACATGCCGCGCCCCTCCCGCGCCCCGTCCCCCTCACCTCGCGGCGCCACATCGACCTGCTGCGGGTCTGCAGCGCAGCCGACTGAAGCCCTCGGTCCGGCCCGCCCGTCCCCTCGTTCCGCCCGCCCGCCAGGGTCCGTCCGCCTCCTCCTTCCCGTTCCTCTGCTGCCTCCCGGCCCTGCGCGGCAGTCGGCGCCGTCGTGTCACCGCGACCGCGCCGGCACCGCCGCGCACCGCCCGGACCCAGCACCGAGCACCCTCCAGGGAGAAGCATGTTCGTCGTCCCGTCCTCGCTCCTGCCCGCCTCCGCCGTGCCCGCCTTCCGCGGCCGGATCGGCCGCGACGTGCGCAGCGGCCACTACGCCGTACCGCACCGCTACCGGCTCCACCTGGCGCCCTCGGGCCCCGGCTGTCTGAGCATCGCCCTCACCCACGGCCTGCTCGGCCTCGACGACACGCTCCCGCTGACCGTGCTCCCCGCGACCCCCGACACTCCCGACGGCGGATACGCGGCACTCCGCCCGCTGTACGAGGCGAGCGCCCACCTGTACGCGGGGCCCGCCGCCGCGCCCGTACTGAGCGACGGATGGACCGGGCGGATCGTCAGCACCCATGTCCCCGACATCCTGCGGGACCTCGCCCTGCGCTTCCGGGGGGACGGCCCCGACCTGGTGCCCGAGGAGCACCGGGGCGAGATCGAGGCCATGGCCGACCTGTGCGAGCGGAGCATCAACAGGGCCGCCCAGCGCGCCGGTGAACTCGGCCTCGACGGCGACGCCGCCCACCACGACCCGCTCGGCGTCCTCTTCTCGGCGCTCGGCTCCCTGGAGCGGCGCCTCGCTGACCGCTCTTACATCCTCGGCGACCGCCCCACCGCCGCCGACGTGCAGGTCTGGGTCACCCTCGTCCAGCTCGACACCGTCCACCGCTGGCATCTGGACGCCGCCGCGATGGACCGGGTCGCCGCCCACCCCGCCCTCTGGGCCTACGCCCAACGCCTGGCCGCCCGTCCCGAGTTCGCCCGTCACCTCGACATCGACGCCGTACTGAGCCGGCACCGCGCCCACTGTCGCGGCCACGAGGCCGCGGGCGCCGGGATCAGGATCGTCGACTGGTCGGGCGCCTCCGGCTGACGACGACAGGCTCGGCAGTCGGCAGTCGGCAGTCGGCAGTCAGCGATCAGTGATCAGCAGTCGGCCGCCGACAGCCGACAGCCGACAGCCGACAGCCGACAGCCGACAGCCGGCTCGGACGGACGGACGGCGGCCGCCTCGGATCGCCCACCCGGGCAGCCTCCGCGGTCTCAGCCGATGCGGTGGCCCGCCAGGGGAGCCGTGTCGTCGCCCGTGCCCGCACGGACCCCGCGGAGGAAGGCCTCCACGGCCTCGAGCGAGCTCGCCGACGGCTCCCACTCCAGCTCCCGCCGGGCCCGCTCGGTGGAGAGCAGGGGCATGTGCAGCAGCGCGTCGAAGAGCCCGGGGGAGGCCTGCGCGAGCCGCAGGCGCCACGCCGCCGACAGTGCGCCGCGTACCGCCCCGGCGGGGACCTTCACGGGCCGGGCGTTCAGCAGGCGGCCGAGGCTGTCGGCGTCGAGCACCGGGTCGGCGGCGAGGTTGAACGCGCCGCGGACGTCCCGGAGGATCGCCCTCCGGTAGGCGTCGGCGGCGTCCTCGGTGTGCAGGACCTGGAAGCGGAGACCCTCGAACTCCGGGAGCAACGGCATCAGCTCCGGCCGCATCAGCTGGCCGGGGAAGAACCGGCCCGCGAAGATCCGCCGCTGCCCGCTCGCCGACTCCTCCTTGAAGAGGAAGGAGGGGCGCATCCGGACCACCCGAGTGAGCGGATGGTCGCGCTCGAAGGTGTCGAGGACCCGTTCCAGATAGGCCTTTTCCCGGGTGTACGCGGCGCCGGGCCAGCCGTGCGTCGGCCAGGCCTCGGACACCGGCGCGCCGCCCTTCGGGCCGGGGGAGTACGCGCCGACCGAGGAGGCGTGCACGAGGACCGGCACCCGCGCCGCCGCGACCGCGTCGAAGACGCGCACCGCGCCGAGGACATTGGTCCGCCAGGTCTCCACCGGATCGTGCGTCGGGCCGAAGCGCCAGGCCAGGTGCACGACCGCGTCCGCGTCCGCCACGTACTGGGCGAGCCGGGGCTCGTCGCCCTCCAGGGAGAGGTCGACCTCCGCCCACTCCACCCCGGGCAGCTCCAGGCCGGGCCTGCGGCGGGCGAGGCCGAGGACGGAGCCGACCAGCGGCTCGCGGGCCAGCGCCCGCACCAGGCTCGTGCCGACGTTGCCGGTGGCGCCGGTGACGACCACCCGCTGTTGCGCGCTCGGGTTCATGTCTCCGACCCTCCGCCATGGACGGCGGAACCGCACTCCGGGAGCCGCCCCGTCACGCGCTGTGCCCGTGCGGGTCGCGGGCGTGGCCGACGACCGTCAGGATGGAGCGACTCGGGAGCCATGAGACAGGAGTAACCCGATGCTGCTGCCCGACGCGAACACGGTCGACCGGCTGCTCCGCCACTACCGCACCCAGGAGCGGTCCGTGCTCGCCAGGCCGTGCGACCTGTCGGTCCGCCGACGCTTCGAGGACACGGCGTACACCCTCTGCGTCCTGATGGGAGAGCGCACCGCGCACGAGGCGGTCCGCGCCGCCGAGCGGTACGTCGCCCAGGGCCGCCCCGCGCCCAGGGAGGCCCTGGAGGGCCTGGCGGGGAGCTGACCCGCGGGTTCCGGTCAGGAACCGAGAAGCGTGGCCGTCGGGGCCCGGCTAGCGTGGCCGTCGTGGGCATCGCCTTTTCCCGGGCACCGGGGGCGAAGCGGTGCGAGGATCGCGATGATCGCGATTCGACCCGTCCGACAGAGGAGAAACGATGAGCCAGGCTGCCCCGAGGACGGGCAAGCGGTCGGCGGCGCCGCACGCCGCCGACACCCACGACACGATCCGGGTGCTCGGAGCCCGCGAGAACAACCTCAAGGACGTCAGCATCGAGATCCCGAAGCGCCGGCTCACGGTCTTCACGGGCGTCTCCGGCTCCGGCAAGAGCTCCCTGGTGTTCGACACGATCGCCGCCGAGTCGCAGCGGATGATCAACGAGACGTACAGCGCCTTCGTCCAGGGCTTCATGCCGACCCTCGCCCGGCCCGAGGTCGACGTCCTCGAAGGACTGACGACCGCGATCATCGTCGACCAGCAGCGGATGGGCGCCGACCCCCGCTCCACCGTCGGCACCGCCACCGACGTCAACGCGATGCTCCGCATCCTCTTCAGCCGCCTGGGCAAGCCGCACATCGGCCCGCCCAGCGCCTACGCGTTCAACGTCCCCTCGGTGAGGGCGAGCGGCGCGATCACCGTCGAGAAGGGCGACAAGAAGGCCGTGAAGGCGACCTTCCAGCGCACCGGCGGCATGTGTACCCGCTGCGAGGGCCGGGGCACCGTCTCCGACATCGACCTCGGCCAGCTCTACGACGACACCCAGTCGCTCAACGAGGGCGCCCTCACCATCCCCGGCTACACGGCGGGCGGCTGGAACTACCGCCTCTACACCGAGTCGGGTCTCGTCGACCCGGACAAGCCGATCCGCAAGTACACCAAGAAGGAACTCCACGACTTCCTCCACCACGAGCCGACGCGGATGAAGATCGCGGGCATCAACATGACCTACGAAGGTCTGGTCCCGCGCATCCAGAAGTCCTTCCTGTCCAAGGACAAGGAGGGCATGCAGCCGCACATCCGGGCCTTCGTCGACCGGGCGGTCACCTTCACCACCTGCCCCGAGTGCGACGGCACGCGCCTCAGCGAGGGCGCCCGGGCCTCGAAGATCAAGAAGATCAGCATCGCCGACGCCTGCGCCATGCAGATCAGCGACCTCGCCACCTGGGTCCGCGGACTCGACGAGCCCTCCGTGGCACCGCTCCTGAAGGCCCTGGGGGACACCCTCGACTCCTTCGTGGAGATCGGCCTCGGCTACCTCTCGCTCGACCGGCCCGCCGGGACCCTCTCGGGCGGCGAGGCGCAGCGCGCCAAGATGATCCGGCACCTCGGTTCCTCGCTGACCGACGTCACGTACGTCTTCGACGAGCCCACCATCGGCCTGCACCCCCACGACATCCAGCGGATGAACGACCTGCTGCTCCGACTGCGCGACAAGGGCAACACGGTGCTCGTCGTGGAGCACAAGCCGGAGACGATCGCGATCGCCGACCACGTCGTCGACCTCGGCCCCGGCGCCGGCACGGGCGGCGGCACGGTCTGCTTCGAGGGCACCGTCGAGGCGCTGCGGGCGGGGGACACCATCACCGGGCGGCACTTCGACGACCGGTCGTCCGTCAAGGACGCGGTGCGGACGCCCACCGGAACCCTGGAGATCCGCGGCGCGTCGGCGCACAACCTCCGCGACGTCGACGTCGACATCCCGCTCGGCGTGCTCGCGGTCGTCACCGGGGTGGCCGGCTCCGGCAAGAGCTCGCTCGTGCACGGGTCGATCCCGGCCGGCGAGGAGGTCGTCTCCGTCGACCAGAGCCCCATCCGGGGCTCGCGCCGCAGCAACCCCGCCACCTATACGGGGCTGCTCGAACCGATCCGCAAGGCCTTCGCCAAGGCCAACGGCGTGAAGCCCGCGCTGTTCAGCGCCAACTCCGAGGGCGCCTGCCCGACCTGCAACGGCGCGGGAGTCATCTACACCGACCTGGGGATGATGGCCGGGGTCGCGACGACCTGCGAGGACTGCGAGGGCAAGCGGTTCCAGGCCTCGGTCCTCGAATACCACCTCGGCGGCAAGGACATCAGCGAGGTGCTCGCGATGTCGGTGACCGAGGCCGAGGAGTTCTTCGCGGAGGGTGAGGCGCGCACCCCGGCCGCGCACAAGATCCTCGACCGGCTCGCCGACGTCGGCCTCGGCTACCTCAGCCTCGGGCAGCCGCTCACCACGCTCTCCGGCGGCGAGCGGCAACGGCTCAAGCTGGCCACGCACATGGGCGACAAGGGCGGGATCTACGTCCTCGACGAGCCGACCACCGGCCTTCACCTCGCCGACGTCGAGCAGCTCCTCGGCCTGCTCGACCGGCTCGTCGACTCCGGGAAGTCGGTCATCGTCGTCGAGCACCACCAGGCGGTCATGGCCCACGCCGACTGGATCATCGACCTCGGCCCGGGCGCCGGCCACGACGGCGGCACGATCGTCTTCGAGGGCACTCCCGCGAAGCTCGTCGCCGACCGCTCGACCCTCACCGGCGAGCACCTCGCGGCCTACGTGGGCGCCTGACCGCACAGCCCAGGGGGTGCCCGGCGGATCAACGGGCACCCCTCCGGCAGCCGGACCGTGCGACGCCCACCGGACGGTCGTCCGCACGACCGTCCGATGTCTCCAGTGGCGCCGCACGACCGGCGGTTCCTGACCCCCCGTCCCCCGTGGCTCGGCGTACTCCGTGCCCCGTGGCCCGTGTACCCCGTTCCTCCATGGCCGGTGTAATCCGTCCCCCGTGGCCGGCGTAACCCGTGCCACCCGGCCCGCGTACACCGTCCCCCCGCGTACACCGTCCCCCCGCGTACACCGTCCCCCTGCGTACACCGTCCCCCGTGGCCTGCGTACCCCGAGGCCTTCGGGCGTGTGCTGTCAGACCCGGTGCGCCGCCCTGCGCCGCAAGGCCCACAGCGCGAGGGCCGCCGCGCAGGCCGAGCCCACCAGCGCCAACGGCAGCCGAGCCGCAGGACCGTCCTCGCCCGGGGAGCCCTCGTGGGCGGCGGCCATCGCCGCCCCGGCCCGCGGCGCCCCACCGGCCGCGACGGGGACGTCGTCGTCCTCGCGGTCGCCGGCACGCGCCGCCGCCACGGCCCGGGCGCCCGCATCGGCCGCGGCCTTCGTCCGCTCCGGCAGCAGCGAGCCCACGGGCTGCACCCGCCCCGCGGCCTCGAAGCCCCAGTCGAGCAGTGAGCGGGCCTCCTCGTAGACGGTGAGCCCGCCGCCGCCCTGCGGGTTCATCACCGAGACGACCAGCGTCCGGCCGCCCCGGCGCGCCGCCGAGATCAGCGTGTTGCCCGCGTTCGTCGTGTAGCCGTTCTTGATGCCGATGAGCCCCGGGTAGCGGGCGACGCCGTCTTCGCCCGTGAGGAGCCGGTTGGTGTTGGCGATGCCGTACGACCAGGAACCCGCCGGGAAGTCCGCGTACGGCGTGGAGCAGTACCGCGTGAAGGCCGGGTCCTGGAGCCCGGCCCGCCCGAAGACCGCGAGGTCGTACGCGGAGGACACCTGGCCCGGGGCGTCGTACCCGTCGGGGGAGACCACATGGGTGTCCCGGGCGCCGAGGGAGCGGGCCTTCTCCTGCATCTTCCGGGACATCGAGTCCCAGCCGCCGTTCATCGCGGCGAGGACGTGCACGGCGTCGTTGCCCGAGCTGAGGAAGACGCCGTTCCACAGGTCCGACACCTTGTACGTGTACCCCTCCTTGATCCCGACGAGGCTGCTGCCCGCCCCGATCCCGGTCAGCTCGGAATCGGCCACGGTGTGCTGATCGGACGGGTCGTTGTGGGGGAGCGCGGTGAGTGCGAAGAGCGCCTTGAGGGTGCTGGCCGGCGGCAGTCTGCGGTGGGCGTTCCGCGCGGCGAGGACCTCGCCCGAGGACGCGTCCGCCACCACCCACGAGAGGGCGGACAGCTCGGGGACGGACGGCGCCCCCGGCAGCCGCTGCACCTGCGTGCCCTTCCGGTCGAGCCGCGCGGGGTCGACGAACCTCGGTGCGGGCGGCGTCGGCTCTCCGAGGGAGGAGCCGGGGGAGAGGGGACGGGCGGGGGAGGCCGTGGCCGCCGGGGCGGGCAGCACGAACAGCAGCGCCGCGGTACCGGCGGCAGCATGACGGACAGCTGACGTGACGATCATTCAGCCACATTAGGAAGGAGGGGTGGCCCGCGCAGATCGGAGTGCGCCGACCGGCTTAGAGGTTCCGGCGTACGGCCGCACGCCGTGCGCCCGCCCGGGGGAGGGCGGAGCCGCACCGGCCCGTCAAACTGCTGTCGGTGCCGCAGGGCATCCTGGTGACGTGCCCTCACACCCGAACCAGAACAACGCCGTTCCGGCCGCCGGAGCAGGAACCGGAGCGCCACCGGCCGGAAGCCCTCCCGGGACCGTCCCGCCCGCCGGAGCGCCTCCTGCCGGAGCTCCTCCCACCGGATCGCCTGTCCCCGGCGCGGCCGCCAGGCCGGTGCCCGGTCCCGCGCGCGCCCCGGGAGGCCCGGCCGGCGGGGCTTTCGGCGGGCCCTTCGGCGCGCCCGCCTTCCGGGCCGAGCGGCAGCCCCGTGCGGCCCCCGCCGGACACATGGTCGTCTGCGGGGACGACGCCCTCGCCCACCGCCTCGCGGGCGAACTGCACGGGGTGTACGGAGAGCGGGTCACCCTCCTCGTGCCCGTACGGCCCGACGCCCCGCCCCTCCCCGCCGCCCGCACGGGCGGCCGGGCGCTCGCCCTCTTCGGCCGCGTCACCGCCGCCGTCACGCGCACGACCGCGGCGACCGGGGCGGCGGCCACCGCCGCGTCCGGAGGCGACGCGGACGGCGACGAGCCGGCGGGCACGCTCCGGATCGTCGAAGCGGCGGAGGCCGACGACCGGGCCCTCGTGGACGCCGGAGTCGAGCGCGCCGCCGCGCTCGCGCTCGTCCACGACGACGACGAGACCAACATCCGGGCCGCGCTCACGGCCCGCCGCCTCAACCCCCGGCTGCGCCTGGTCATCCGGCTCTACAACCGCAAGCTCGGCCAGCACCTCGAACACCTCCTGGACCAGGCCGCGGCCGTCGCCGAGCCCGGCCTCGACCCCGAGAAGCTCGACGCCGCCACCACCGTCCTCTCCGACGCCGACACCGCGGCCCCCGGACTCGCCGCGGCGGCCGTCGCGGGCACCAGCAAGGTCGTCCAGGCGGGCGGACTCCTGCTGCACGCCGTCGAGCGGACACCGCCCGCGGGCGAGGCTCCCGACCCCGGCCGGCTCACCCTCGCGCTGCTCTCCGCCACGGCCGGCGACCCGGCGGGCTGCGAGGGCTCCGAGCGCAGCGGCGACGACGGCCCGCGCCTCCTGCCCGACGACCGTACGGTGGCCGCCGCGACCGGCCGGGCCGCCGTGACCCTCGAAGCGGTCACCCCCGCCGCCCCGACCGTCCCGACGGGCCGCTTCGGCGGCACCGGACTGCCCGTCGGCTCGCTCTTCTCCCGCCGCCTGCGCTGGTCCCTCGCCGGAGCCGCCGCCGCCGTCCTCGCCCTGGCCCTCGCCTCGACCTTCACCACCGGCGACCACCCCCTGCACGCCGCCTATCTGACGCTCCTCGACATCTTCGCCATCGGCGACCCGGCGGTCGGCGAGCCGACCAGCCGTCAGGTCCTCCAGATCCTCGCCGGATTCGTCGGACTGCTCCTGCTCCCGGTGATCGTCGCCGCCCTCCTCGAAGGGCTCGGCACCTTCCGCACGGCGACCACCCTGCGCCGGCCGCCCCGTGGGCTGCACGGCCACGTCGTCCTCCTCGGCCTCGGCAAGGTCGGCACCCGTGTCCTCGGCCGGCTCCGCAGGATGGGGATCCCCGTCGTGTGCGTCGAGTCGGACCCGGAGGCGCGCGGCATCGCGCTGGCCCGCCGGCTGCGCGTCCCGACCGTCATCGGCGACGTCACGGAGGAAGGCGTCCTGGAGGCCGCCCGCGTCCACCGGGCCCACGCCCTCCTCGCCCTGACCAGCGTCGACATCACCAACCTGGAGGCCGCGCTCTCCGCCCGCTCGGTCGCCCCCGACCTGCGGGTCGTGCTCCGCCTGTACGACGACGACTTCGCCACCGCCGTCTACCGCACCCTGCGCACCGCCCACCCCGAGGCGCTCACCCGGAGCCGCAGCGTCTCCCACCTCGCCGCGCCCGCCTTCGCGGGGGCCATGATGGGCCGCCAGGTCCTCGGGGCCGTACCCGTCGAGCGGCGCGTCCTGCTCTTCGCCGCCGTCGACGTCGCGGACCATCCGTTCCTGGAGGGCCGCACGGTCGCCGAGGCCTTCACACCAGGAGCCTGGCGGGTCATCGCCCTGGCCCGGAGCGCCGGTTCTCACGGCGCCGGGGCATCGCCCCAGGGCTGGCGTCTCGCCCCGGATCGGGTGCTCGGCCCGGGCGACCGGGTGATCGTCGCGGCGACCCGCCGGGGCCTGGCGGAACTCCTCGGCCGCGGCACCACAGAGGGCCGCACCCCGGACAACACCTCACCCACATCCGGGGGTTGACCGTAGGATCTGACCGCCTGCGAGCCGCACGGGCCCGCCGTCGCAGTCAGGAGCGCCCTCCGTGAACACCCCGCACAGCGCCGCACCCGGCCGCCCGCCGCACGGCATGGACCCGGCCGGAGGCTGCCCGCACGCGGCCAACGCCCGGCTCCTCGCCGAGGGTGCCGTGGCTGCCGTGGTCCTCCCCGGCGAGATCGAGGGCATGGCGGTCCTCGGCCACGACGCGCTCCGTGACTTCCTCTCCCACCCCGACGTGGCCAAGGGCGCCCAGCACTTCACCGCCCTCGCCGAGGGCCGGATACCCGACGGCTGGCCGCTGCGCACCTTCGCCACCGTGCCCGGCATGACCACGGCGGACGGCGCCGACCACCGGCGCCTGCGCGCCCTGGTCAGCAGCGCCTTCACCGCACGCCGGGTCGAGGAGCTCCGCCCGCGCGTCGAGGCCGTCACGTCAGGACTCCTCGACGGCCTCGCCGAAGCGGCCCGCACCGGCGCAGGCACCGCCGACCTGCGCCGCCACTACGCGCTCCCGCTGCCCCTCGGGGTCATCTGCGAACTCCTCGGCGTCGACCCCGCCCACCAGGACCGGCTGCACCACCTGTCCAGCCTCGTGGTCGCCACCGACACCGAGCCCGCGCGGGCCGTCGCCGCCAACCGCGAACTCGTCGAGCTCCTCGCCTCCATCGCCGCCGACAAGGCCCGTACCCCCGGCGACGACCTCACCAGCGCCCTCATCGCCGCCCGGGACGAGGGCGGCGACCGGCTGAGCCAGCCCGAGCTGATCGGCACCCTGCTCCTGATGATCATCGCGGGCCACGAGACCACGCTGAACCTCGTCACCAACGCCGTACGGGCACTCTGCGGTCACCGCGAGCAGCTCGCCCTCGTCCTCGAAGGCCGGGCCTCGTGGGCGGACGTGGTGGAGGAGACCCTGCGCTGGGACAGCCCGGTCAGCTACTTCCCGTTCCGCTACCCCACCCGCGACCTCACGGTCGACGGCACCCTCATCCCCAAGGGCACGCCCGTCCTCGCCGGATACTCGGCGGCGGGCCGCGACGCGAAGGCACACGGCCCGGACGCCGACCGCTTCGACATCACCCGCGCCACGACGACGAAGCACCTCTCCCTGGGCCACGGCCCCCACTACTGCCTGGGCGCCCCACTCGCCCGCATGGAGGCCGCGATCGCCCTGGAGGCGCTCTTCACCCGCTTCCCCGACCTGGATCTGGCCGTCGCGGAGACCGAGCTGTCGAGCCACGCCGGCTTCGTCGGCAACAGCGTCCGAACCCTCCCGGTCCGCCCTGCCCCCTGACGACCCGCCGTCGACGGCGCTACCCGCTCCACCCCCACACGTCGGCCGGTGAGGCCCGCAGCGAGGAGACGAGGCGCAACAACCGGTCCTCGTTCCCCGAGAGCCCCGCCGCGCGAAGCGCCTCGTCGGCCTCCGCCATCGGATGGGTGAGCATCACCCCGGCGTACGGGGCGAGCTGCGGGTCGGTCAGCACCGCCTGCGTGGACTCCAGCAGCCGCAGGTACGCCTGGGCAGCGGCGCGCTCGGTGGCGGTCATCGTGATCATGTCGGGCTCCCTCTCGACAGGTCTACGCCCACCACCCTCTCGCACGGGTCTGACAATGGGGTTCAGGGCCGTCCCGTGGGATCGCCGGACCAGGGGGCGCCGTCTACACGAGGGGCGTACCGGGCGTGGGCCAGTGCCGGCGGTCGGGAATCAACCTCCGCAGGATCCACAGGCCGGAGCGCAGTTTCCAGTCGCCGGGGGAGCGGATTTCGGAGATGAGCGCGGCGGTGCTCCTGCCGATCGACCGCGAGGCTTCCTCGGTCGCATCCGGGTCCAGGAGTCTGTCGCAGTTGAACCAGGCCAAGCCCCGTGCGACCCGGATCCCGTAATTGGTCAACAGTTCGTCACTACGGGTGAACAGCCTGTCCAGAGAACTGAGCCCGTGAAGGTACCTGGACGAAAGGTCGTCCTGGACCACGTCGATACAGGACGCCAGCAGCTCGTTCATGCGGTGGAAGTCGGCGATGCGGCCGCGGTCGCCCGTGGACGTCGCCATGTGCCGCAACGCCTCGGGCAAGTCGTACGACATGTGGGCCATCATCGAGAAGAGCACGTCCTCCAGCATGTAGGAGTGCCGGAAGCTCGAAGCGGCGAAGACGTCTCGCCATGGCCGAGGGATGGAGTCCGGCAGGTCGTCGGGCTGGAGTTCGCCGGTGGAGCCGCCGGATCGTCCTGCCAGCCATGCGTCGATGCTGTCCATGGCCCTGAAGTAGGCCGATGCGAGCGTCTCGCACAGCTCGGCGACCCACGGCGGGTCGCTGAACGCGGGGGTGCCCGTGTCCAGGCCCGTGGCGAGCGTCGTCGTGAGGCGGTAGTAGGTGTAGGCGAACGCGGCCCGGTGATCCTGTGCGGTCTCGTACTGCCTGACCCGGTCGGCGAGCAACTCGGCGACCAGGGTGACCTTTGCGGCGGGGATCATGAACTCGGCGGTCATCGGGAGTGTGTTCCTGCCGCCCGCTAGGCCGGCGCGCTGATCAGGCGGGTTTCCTCGGTCGCCCTGCCCCAGTCGCACACCAGTTCCGCGAAGAGGCTCTGGCGGTCGGGTGCGACCCGGTAGTCCGCGGTCCACATGGCTCCGAGCAGCGGCATGAGGTAGGTCGCGGCCATCCCCTCGTCGCGGATCTCCGCGGAGTAGGTGAAGGACCGCGTGAGCAGGCGCGGCACGGGTCCGAGCCTCTCGTCGCCGAGCACGGTGACTCCGATTCCGTCGCTGTGCAGTACGTACCGCTCTTCCAGGAGGTACAGGGTCACGCCGAACTTGGAGATCCTGACCACGTTGTCGGCCTGACCGAACTCGCCCTCGTTCGGCTTCGCCACGATCGTCGACTCCTGCTTCGGCGCACCGGTGAGCCGCTCGACGACATGCATCGCGGTCACGAGCAGCTTGTTCGTCAACCCGATGCGGCTGCGCCTGAGGCGACGCCAGGAGGTGACGCGGAAGGTGGCTTTTCCGTGCCAGGTGCCGGTTCCGATGTCGAAGTAGTAGACGCGATTGGGCGCGTTGGTGAGGTGTCGAGGGATGCCCTCGGGCTCCATTGTCACGGTGAGTAGCATATCATCACACTCCGTGAGTGCATGGAAGGTGCGGTGTGAAGTGTCGCCCGGTTCGGCAGGCTCACGGTCCGCTTCGAGGCGACCCAGTGCCTCGTCGCCGTGCCGGCGGTCGTCGTGAAGATCATCTGCTTGCCCTCAACCGCACTTGAGGTCATACGGTCTCCGTATGACCCGCACGACATGCGGGCTCCACGCTGAAGTGCCGGGAGGGAACATCTCATGACGACCCAACAGATCTCCGACGCCCAACTCGCCGGGCAGCCCGCCGCGTACTGGACCGGTGTCGCCTACGAGGCGCTCATCGCGTACACCCGTGCCCGGCAGGCCGAGAAGGGCTTCACCCAGCCCCAATTCTGGCTGCTGCGCAACCTGTCGGTGAACGACATCTCGCCCGACGGCGCGGGGATGAGCCTGTTCGAGCTACGGAAGGCCATGGCCTCCTACATCCGGCCCGAGGACGATTTGGCGGTGGAGGCCGAAGCGCTTCTGGAGCGCGGCTGGCTGACCCGCGACGACGAGGACCGGCTGTGGCTCACCGCGGAGGGAGAACAGGCCCGCGTCGACCTCGCGCGCAACTCCCCCGCGATCCGCGCCGCCCTCCACGAGGGCATCGACGACAAGGACTACGTCACCACGCTGAAGGTGCTCCAGCGGCTGATCCTCAATGCGGGCGGTCCTGTCGCCTGACAGGCCGTGATCCCGGGGCGAAGCTCCCCAGGCCCCGGTGAGTTCGTGGCAGTTCGAACGTCGTGACCGCCCGGGACTTCCCCGGACGGTCCACTCGACGCACCGGCAACTTCCCCAACACGGCCTAGGCCGGCATGCCCAGATGTCCTGTCAGCCGGTCCAGGAAGACCCGCTGTCCGGCGACGAGCAGCGGAGCGGCCTCGCCCGGGGCGAACCAGCCGACCCGGTCGATCTCCGGGAACTCCTGGTGGGTGCCGGACCGGGGTGGCCACTCCAAGGTGAAGGTGCCGGGCACCACCGCCTCCAGGTCGACCTCGCCCTCGACCGCCCAGACCGTGACGAGCTTCCCGCTGCGCTGTCGGGCCTCCCCGAGGTCGATCCACGTGCCCTCGGGCGCCGGGAGTCCCAGTTCCTCCAGGAACTCCCGCCGCGCCGCCACCTCGGGAGCCTCGTCCGGCTCGTACTCCCCCTTGGGGATCGACCACGCCGCCTGCTCCTTGGAGGCCCAGAAGGGCCCGCCCATGTGGCCGATGAGGACTTCGACACCCCCGGCCGCCGTGTGACGGAAGACCAGGAGACCCGCGCTGCGTTTGTCCGGCATACGGGACAGTCTGACGGAATGTTCCTACGGTGCGTACTCCTCCGCGCCGACCACCACCGGGCCGCCCGCCGGATCCACGCCGCGTGTCCACTCCGGCCCCAGCCGCACCGACCGCCAGGGCGCAGGCTCCCCGCGCAACCGCGCCCGCCGGAGCGGCGAGCCGTCCTGGGCGACGGTCAGGAGCGGTCGTACGAGCCGCCGGTCCGGCCGTACGAGCAAGGGGGCGGCGGGTGCCGGGCCGAGGAGCCCCGGTGTCACCCACCGCAGGGGTCCTGCCGTCAGCACCGGCACTCCCGCGGGTGGACCGGCCCGGCCGGCGAGCAGGTCGAGGACCGCGTCGGCGGCCTTGCGGCCCTCGGCGGCGGCCACCTGCGCCGGTTCCACCCCGTGCAGGAGGTTGCCGACGGCGAAGACCCCCGGCTCGGCCGTGCGGTACGCGCCGTCCGTGACGGGCCCACGGGTCCCCGGCGCGAGTGCGAGACCCCGGGCCCGGGCCAGCTCGTGGTCGGGGATCCAGTCGCCGGTGAACACCACGGTGTCGCAGCGCAGCACGGACGTCCGCCCGTCCCGCCCCCGGACCGAGACCCCGGTCAGCCGCCCCCGCCCCAGCAGCTCGACCACCGACGTCCACGTGAGGACGGGTACGGCACCGAAACCCCGCGCTGGGAAGGGGAGTTCGGTGACGACCGCCGCCACCTCCACGCCCGCCGTGCGCAACGCCCCTGCCGCGTGCCGGGCCACCGGCTCACCGCCGACGACCACCGCACGCCGTCCGAGGTGCGACCTCAGGGCCCTTCGGTCGCCCTCGAACATCCCTGCCGTCCGCAGGAGTTCGCCCGTCGTCAGCACCCCGGCCGGCCGTGAGCCCGGCACGAGCCGGGCGCTGCGCGGACGTTCGCGCACCCCTGTCGCGAGGACCACGGCGTGCGCCCGGATCCGTTCGAGTCCGGTCGGAGCCGTCACGTCCAGGGCGAGCGGCCCGGCCCAGCCCGTGGCGGAGACCCCGGTCCGGACGACGGCGCCGGAGCGGAGCGCCGCACGGAGCGCGCGGCGCGCGTACGCCGGACCGTCCAGCGGCCGCCCCCGGCGGTCCGCGCCGAACCCCGGGTGCCCGCAGTACCGCGGTACGCCGCCGGCCGTGTGCTCACGCTCCAGCACCTCGACCCGCCCCGCGCCCGCCGCCGCGAGCCGCGCGGCGGCGGCGAGCCCGGCGGGTCCCGCGCCCACCACGAGTACGTCGACCACGCGGTTCACCGGGCCCCCTTCCCGTACTCCTCGCTCAGTGCCCGTAGCTCGGCGCCGCAGAAGTTCCCCTGGCACCGTCCGCCCCGGGCGCGCGTCCGGCGCCGCAGTCCGTCAGGGCCCGCCGGAGGGATCTCCGACGCGTAGGCGGCCCTGATCTCGCCGCGCGTCACGCGTTCGCAGTGGCAGACGATCACCCCGAAGTCCGGGTCCCGCGCGATCAGTTCGGCGTCGCGGTACGGGCGGCGGAAGGCCTCGCCGAGATTGGGCATGCGGACCGGGGCGAGCGGGCGTTCCGGACCGGGTTCGAGACCGCAGTCGGCGAGGAGCCCCAGCACGTGGTCGGCGAGCGCCAGGGAGGCGGAGAGCCCGGTGGAGCGGATCCCGCCCACGGTGACGTACCGGAGCGCGGGGTGGGCCGCGCACCGGTAGTCCTCCTGTCCCGTGGCGGCGCGCAGGCCCGCGTAGACCGCCGTGACCTCCTCGTCGAGCAGCGCGGGCACGATCCGGCCGCCCTGCTCGCGGAGCCCGGCAAGACCCTCGGCCGTCGTGCCGGTGGCGGTCTTGTCGTCGAGGTCCTCGGCGGTGGGCCCGAGCATGACGTTCCCGTACACCGTGGGCGAGACGAGCACGCCCTTGCCGAGCGGCCCTGGCACGGGAAGGAGGATGTGCCGGACCAGGTCGCGGGCGAACTTGTCGAAGACGAGCAGCTGGCCCCGGCGCGGGGTGACGGTGAAGTCGCGGCGGTCCAGCAGCGCGTCGAAGGCGTCCGCGTGGAGCCCGCAGGCGTTGACCAGGTGCCGGGTCCTCAGCACTCCGCGCCGGGTGACGAGCCGGTGCCAGGGATCGCCCGTACGGACCTGCTCCACCCGGCAGCCGAGATGCAGGTCGACCCCGGACCGCACGGCCTGCGTCGCGTACGCGAGGGTCGTCGTCCACGAGCAGATCACCGACTCGCCCGGGACGGCGAGCGCCGCCAGCGCGCCCGGCCCCACATGCGGTTCTCGTGAGCTTAGTTCCTCGGCCGAGAGCAGCCGGGTGGCGAGGTGGCCGTTGCGCTCCGCCTTCTCCGCGAGGCGGGGGAGCGTGGCCCGCTGCTGCTCGTCCCAGGCGACGAGGAGCGCGCCGAGCGGCTCCACGGGAATGCCCGCCTCGCCGGCGAACGCGCCGAGCAGCCGATGCCCTTCGCGGACCAGCCGGGCTTCGAGCGTGCCCGGCGCGGCGTCGAAACCGGTGTGCAGGATGGCCGTGTTGGCCTTCGACGTACCGTCGCCGACGTCGTGCGCGGCCTCCACGAGAGCGACCCGCAGCGGGTGCCGGGCGAGAGCGCGCGCGATGGCACAGCCGACGACCCCCGCGCCGACGACCACGACGTCGTACTCGGCCTCGGGGCCGGTGGGCAACGGGCCGGTACGGGTGACGGTCACCCGGCACTCCCAGCGCCCGCGGCGCCCGTGCCTGCGGCACTCCCAGCGCCCGCGACACTCCCGGCGCCCGCCGTGCTCCCGGCACCGCCCGCGCCCCCCGCCCCGCCGCGGTCGATCAGCGACGCCACCTCCGCGCGGAACGCGGCCAGGCGTGCGGCGGCCTCGTCGGCGTCGATCCGGGGCTCGTAGACGGCCGAGGGTTTCCACTCCGGCACCGCCTCGTGCAGCGCGAGACCCGGGTGGAGGCCGAGGCGGGCCACCGCGCCCACTCCGAGAGCCGTGGCATCGGGTGACGACGCCACCTCGACGGGGAGTTGCAGCAGGTCGGCCTGGGTCTGTATGAGCAGCGCCGACCGGGTCAGGCCCCCGTCGGCGCGCAGCGAGGTCAGCGGCGCTCCCCGGTCGGCGGCGACCGCCGCGGCGAGCTCCACCACCTGCGCGGCGATCCCCTCGCACAGCGCGCGCACCAGATGGCCGGGGGAGGTGTCCAGGCCGAGGCCGGTGAGCGAGCCGCGCACGTCTCCCCGCCACCACGGCGCGGCGAGGCCGGCCAGCGCGGGTACGAAGGTGACCCCGCCGGTGTCCGGCACGCCGCCGCCGACCGTGTCGATCTCCTCGGCGCCGGCGAGGACGCCCAGGTCGGTGAGCCAGCGGACGGCCGAGGCCACCGTGTACACCTGGCCGTCCAGGCAGTGCTCGACGTGTCCGCCCAGCCGCCAGGCGACACAGCTCACCAGGCCCGAGGTGCCGCGCCGGGGCTCCGGCCCGGTCCGCGCGAGAAGGAAGGCGCCCGTGCCGTACGTGCACTTGGCCGCGGACGGCTCGCTCGCGCTCTGCGCGAGCAGGGCGGCCTGCTGGTCGACCAGCAGGCCGGTCAGCGGCAGCGGCGGGCCGAAGGCCGTCGTGGTGCCGACCGGGGTGTCGCAGTCCACCACCCGGGGCAGCCGCTCGCCGCCCAGGCCGTACAGGTCGAGGGCCGTCTCCGACCACGCGACCGTGTCCGGATCGAGCAGTCCGGTGCGTCCGGCGGTGGCGGCGTCGGTGACGAAGGCGCCCGTCAGCCGGTGGACGAGCCAGGCGTCGCTGGTGGTGACCACCCCGGCGCCGGTGGCGTGACGGCGGATCCAGGCCATCTTGGGCGCGGCGAAGTAGGGGTCCACGGGCAGACCGGTCAGCCGGTGCAACAGCTCGGCGTGGTCGGCGAGTCCGTCGCAGACGGAGGCGGCCCTGCGGTCCTGCCAGACCAGCGCGTCCGTCAGGGGATCGCCCGTGGCCGGGTCCCAGGCGAGCACCGTCTCGCCCTGATTGGCGAGGCCCACGGCCGTGACCGTGGTCCCGGCCTCGGCCAGCGCCGCCCGCCCGGCCGCGACGACGGAGCCGTACAGCTCACGGGGGTCGACCTCGACGAGGCCGCCGGGGAGGTAGCGGGGCCGGACGGGAGCCGTGCCGGTGCCGATCACCCCGCGCTCCGGGCAGAGGACGAGCGCCTTGGTGCCCGACGTTCCCTGGTCCACGGCGAGTACCGGACCGCCCGTCATCCCACTGCCCCCGTCGCCGGATCGGAACGTGATCGTCCGATCACCGAAAAGGGTCAGGGTGCCGCCGCCCGCGGCCCGCGTCAAGCGTCGGCGAGTGACACCGTCAGGTCGACCCCCCGTGACTGACAGTAAGTCAAATTCGGTCGCTGTCTTAATAGTTACCGTCACCGAGAAGAGTGGACTGGTCGCGTCCAGTGCCCTCTATAGTGATCGCCGATCAACGGCAGGAAGGCCGTCGGGGGACTGACCACCCCCCTCCATCCACCGAGGAAGCATGTCACCCACACCAGGCCCCACCCCCTGATGGCCGCACAGGGTTTCCGGCCCGTCTACCACCCCGCGGGACACGACCACGCCCTGCGCAACGCCGTCCAGGACCTGCGCACCGGCCGCTGGGTGGCCATGGCCCGCCTGCTCGACGAGACCTCCGGATGGGACGGCTGGACCCGGCGCACCCAGGTCCTCGCCGCCGTCGCCGCCGGCACCGACGTCGTCCACGCCTGGCGCACCGAACAGCCCGGCAGCATCCCCGCCACCGTGATGCACAGCCGCGTCGCCGTCGAGCGGGCCGTCCGCGCCCACCGCGCCGGCCACGCCCGTACCCGCGAACTCTGGCAGGAGGCCTGGACCGGGTGCCGCGAGGCCGCCGAACTGGCCCCCGCCGACCCCGTGCCCTGGGTCGGCCTCCTCGCCCTCGCCGCCCTCGACGGCCGCCAGCGGATGGCCGAGCACCGGCTCTCCCCGCCGGCCCCCATGCTGGCCCCCGGCCCGTGGGGGCTGCTCGCCGAGGCGGAGAAGCGCGACCCGTACAACCGCGAAGCACACCACCGCATGCTCCAGTGCGTCTACGCCCGCAACCCCGGCCCGATCTCCGAGGCCGTCAACTACGCCCAGTGGGCCTCCACTTCCGCTCCCGTCGGCTCCGCCCTGCACGCCTTGCCGCTCTACGTGCGGGTCGAGCGCTACCGGCGCGAGCGCGGCCACGAGCGCGCCCTGGACCTTCACTGGGTCGCCGAGGACGCGGTACGCGACGCCGAGCGCGCCCTGGACACCTGGTTCCTCTTCTGTGCCACCGAAGAGGCCTCCCTGCTCGACCTGAACCACCTGGCCCACGCCCTCTACGGAGCCCTGCGCTTCGACGACGCCGCCCGCGTCTTCCAAGCGCTCGGGCCGTACTACGCGACGCTGCCATGGGCCTACCGCACGGCCCGGCCGGACGACCGGGCCCTGGCGGAGGAGGTCTTCGTGCGTGCCAGAGCCCGCTGCCTCACCGGCTGAAGCGCACTGACGGCGCCGCCCCCCGCGTCCTGCTCGATCGCGCCCCGATCCTCCTCGCCCCGCTCGACCGCGCCCCGCCCGCCCCTGACCACTGCCCGCCCCTCTCGCCCCCCGTTCACCGCCCTCCCCGCTCACCCCTCTCCACCGCCCGTCCCCGCTCACCCCTCTCCACCGCCCGTCCCCGCTCACCCCCCGTCCCCGGAGGTCCCCATGTCCCGCACCGCAGCCCCGACCGACGCGATACGCAAGCCACCCCCCGTCCAGGACGAGGAGGCGCGGCTCAGAGAGCTCGGCTACCAGCCCGTCCTGGCCCGTCGGATGGGTGGCTTCGGCAACTTCGCGATCAGCTTCTCCGTCATCTCGGTCCTCTCCGGCTGCATGACGCTGTACGGCTTCGGCATGGGCACGGGCGGCCCCGCCGTCATGCTCTGGGGCTGGGCCGGAGTCGGCCTCTTCGTCCTGTGCGTGGGCCTCGCCCTCGCCGAGGTGACCAGCGCCTACCCCACCTCCGGCGCGCTCTACTACATGGCGGACCGGCTCGGCGGGCGGCGCTGGGGCTGGTACACCGGCTGGCTGAACCTCCTCGGCCTGGTCGGGGCCATCGCCGGCATCGACTACGGGGCCGCCCTCTTCACCGGGGCCTTCCTTAACCTCCAGTGGGGCTTCGTGCCCACCGCGGGCTCCACCTTCCTCATCTTCCTGGCGATCCTGCTCCTGCACGCCGTCCTGAACCTCTTCGGCGTCCGCCTCGTCAGTGTCCTCAACTCGATCAGCGTCTGGTGGCACCTCGCGGGCGTCGCGCTCATCGTCGGCGCGCTCGCCTTCATCCCCGACCGCCACCAGTCCGCCGAGTTCGTCTTCACCGAGTTCGTGAACGACACCGGCTGGGCCAACCCCTTCTACGTCGCGGCGATCGGCCTGCTCCTCGCCCAGTACACCTTCTCCGGCTACGACGCATCGGCCCATCTCTCCGAAGAGACCTCCAACGCCTCCGTCGCCGCCGCCAAGGGCATCGTGCGGGCCATCTGGGTCTCCTGGATCGCCGGCTTCGCCCTCCTGGCCGGACTGAGCTTCGCCATCCAGGACTACGCGGCCGCGCAGAACTCCGCGACCGGCGTCCCGCCCGCCCAGATCCTCCTCGACGCACTCGGCTCGGGCGGAGCCACTGCCCTCCTGCTCGTGGTGATCGTCGCCCAGCTCTTCTGCGGCAACGCCGAGGTCGCCGCCGCGAGCCGCATGGTCTTCGCCTTCAGCCGCGACAACGCCCTTCCCGGCTCCGCGATCTGGCGGAAGGTCAGCACCCGCACACAGACCCCCGTCCCGGCCGTCTGGCTGGCCGTAGCCGTGGCGGCGCTGCTCGCCGCGCCCGCGCTGTACTCCGCCACCGCCTACGGCGCGGTCACCGCGATCAACGTCATCGGCATCACCCCCGCCTACGCCATCCCGATCTACCTCCGCCTGCGCGCCGGGAACCGCTTCACCCCCGGGCCGTGGAGCCTGGGCCGCTGGAGCAAGCCGATCGGCTGGACCGCCGTCGTGTGGGTGGCCCTGGTGACCGTCCTCTACTGCCTGCCGCAGAAGTCGCCGGTGACGGTCGACACCATGAACTACGCCGTGATCGCGCTCGCCGTCGTCCTCGTCCTCGCCAGCGTCTGGTGGTACGTCGCCCGCCGCTCGTACGGCACCCCGAAGACGTACGGAACGGCCCGCGAGGAAGCGGACATCGCCGAGGGAATCGTCTAAAGGGTGTTGCAGAAGGTCCCGCCCGGCGCGCGACGCCCGGCGCGCACGCTCGCGGCTTTCCCCAGGCCCCTGAGGGCCTGGGGAGACCTCAGGCCGAAAGGTCCTAGTCGGTGTCCGTCGCCGCCAGGACGGCGATCCGGCGGCGGTCCGGCGAGAGGGCGGCTATGCCGTAGTCGTTGCCGACCTCGTTGTGGAACCAGTCCGTGTCCGCCTCGAAGTGGAACCAGGCGCTCTGCAGGGCGTGCCGCTCCACCGCCTCGGCGCTCGCGCCTGCCGGAGCACCGCTGAGTCCCGCGAGCGAACGCCAGGCCCACAGCCGTCCGTACGCGCCCTGCACACCGGAGCCGTACATGCCGCCCATCGATGCGGTGGCGAACAGCAGGCGCCAGATGTCGTCCGCCGGGCGGACCGCGATCTCGAAGCGGCCCTCCGGGCCCAGCCCTTCGACACAGGGCATGGGCAGGGTGGGCAGCAGGGCGGGCACCTCGTCAGGCGCGATGGGTTCGTCGAGCCGGAAGACCCATGCGGCGCAGTTCCCCCAGTCGCCTGCGTTCACAGCGCTCACCACCGTCTCGTGCACATCGACGGTGGCGATGTCCCGCAGCGCGGACTTCTCGGTGGTGCGCGGTGCGGGCGGGTCCACCCGGCCCTCGGTCGGCAGCCCGGTCGGTATTTCCCACGTGGCGCCGCGCATCGAGCGGCTGGGGAAGTCGGCCTCGGCCTCGAGGTCGCTGCGGTACGGGGGAAGCCAGGCCAGAGGATGCCAGCCGGGTCGGACGAGCGGCCAGGAGCGCAGCCCCGGGAAGTCGTCGATGTCCACGCCGCGGAGCACCAACTCGTGGAAGAGACAGGCACGCAGTTCGTCCAGCCGGTCCCGCTCGACGCGGTCGAAGACGGCGTCTGCCAGGTCGGCGACGCGATGATGCTCCGCGAGGAGCGAGGCGATCGCGCGCAGGTTGCCGCCGGATCCGGACGGGGTCTTGGCGTCGAGGAGCCGGAGCAGCTGGGCGAGCCCGTCGCGGCCGGGGGAGAGGGCGAGGACGCGCACGACATGGGCGAGATGCCGGTCGTACTCCCGGACCCGTTCGGCAGCCGCCGCATGCCGGTCGGCCAGCTCCTCCCCGAGTTCGCGGACGTACGAGGTGTCGCCTCGCGCGGCGCGCTGTTCGGCCTCGCCCCAGACGAGGCGCCCGAGATCTTCGTCGGTGTGTTCCACGGTCGTCGACTCTAGAGGGCGTCCGACGCCCCTTCCCACACGGCCATGAACTCCCGGACGTTCGGCGGGTGTTCACGGTGCATCCGGCGTTCACGCCGGTGTCCCCGGAGCTCCACCCTCCGTCCGTAGCGTCTCGCCCGTCCGTCCACCCTACCGAGGAGTACCGTGAGCGCTTCCGCTCTGACCGCTCTCGCCGCCACCGCCCTCGCGGTGGTCACCGCCGCCTCCGCGACCACCCAGCCCGTCCCGCTCCCCGCCGCCGTCACGGCGCGCGTCGAGACGCCCGCCGTCCACGACGACGAGGCGGGCGGCAACGCGAACGCCGACGACCCCGCCGTCTGGGTCGACCCGACCCGCCCCGGCCGCAGCATCGTGATCGGCACCCTCAAGGAGGCCGGGCTCGACGTCTACGGCCTCGACGGACGCCGGCTCCAGCACATCGCCGCGCCGCAGGCCCCCGGCGAGGACGCCGCACCCGGCCGCTTCAACAACGTCGACATCGTCTACGGCTTCGACCTGGCCGGCCGGAAGACGGACCTGGCCCTCGTGAGCGACCGGGGCCGGGACCGCGTCCGGGCCTACGCCATCGACCCCGTCGCCGTCGCCAAGGGCCTCCCGCCCCTGCGCGACGTGACCGCCGCCGACGTGGCACCGGTCTTCGCGGCCGACGAGTCCGAGGTGGACGAGCAGCGCACCGCCTACGGCCTCGCCGCCTACCGCGACGACGACGAGGCGTACGTCGTGGTCTCGCGGCGCGAGGAGACGAGCCTGCGCCTGCTCGAACTGGAGGACCGGGGCGGCCGGGTCGGCTACCGCACCGAGGACACCCTCGACCTGCCCGCCTCCTTCACCCTCCCCGACGGCACCTCCTGGCGGCCGTGCGCCGACCCCGGCGAGCGCCCGCAGGTCGAGGGCATGGCCGTCGACCAGGAGGAGCACGTCCTCTACGCGGCCCAGGAGGCCGTCGGCCTGTGGCGCATGGCGGTCGACGACGCCGGGTTCGCGAAGCCCGTACTCCTCGACCGGGTCCGCGAGTACGGCATTCCGTGGACGTACGACAGCGCCGAGGAGGAGTGCGTCCTCGACACCGCCCGCGACCCCGGCTTCGGCGGCGAGCACCTGAGCGCCGACGCCGAGGGCGTCACCGTCTACCACGCGGGCGACGGCGCGGGTTACGTCCTCGCGTCCAGCCAGGGCGACGACACCTTCGCCGCCTACGACCGGAAGCGCGGCAACGCCTACCTCGGCTCGTTCGCGATCGGCGACGGATCCGCCACCGACGGGGTGCAGCACTCCGACGGCAGCACCGTGGTCAACGTCCCGCTCGGCCGCAGCTTCCCCCGGGGCCTTCTCGTCACCCACGACGGCGCGGCCGCGCCCGCCGACGGCGACCGCGAGAGCACGAACTTCAAGTTCACGCCCTGGGAGTCGGTCGCCCGCGCCTTCCCGCGGCCCCTGCGCGTCGACACGGAGTCCTTCGACCCGCGCGACACCGACTGACGGAGGGGACGGGCAACCGATCCCGCGGCCGCGACGACTGGGGGGTACACAACGGCTCTCTGCCCCCAGGAGGACTCGTGCAGTACCCGCAAGTGCCGTACTCCCGACTTCCCGTCGTCGCCCGCCGCCTGACCGCCGCGCTCGCGGCCGGCGTGCTGACCTGCGCCGCGCTCACCGCGACCACAGGGACCGCGTCCGCCGCCACCGCGCGGCAGGTCGAGCGGCTCGACCGGGGCGTGGTGAGCGTCCACACCGGCACCGGGAACCTCGTCAGCTGGCGCTGGCTGGCCACCGACCCCGACTCCGTCGCCTTCAACGTCTACCGGGCTGGTACGAAGGTCAACGCCACGCCCGTCACCGCGTCCACCAACTACTTCCACGCCGGCGCGCCGAGCCACGCCGACTACACGGTCCGCGCGGTGATCGGCGGCGTCGAACAGGCGGACTCCGTCCACGCCGTGCAGCTCCGCACCGGCTACAAGGACGTGCCGATCACCCCACCGGCCGGCGGCACGACACCCGACGGCGTGGCGTACACCTACGAGGCCAACGACGCCTCCGTGGGCGACCTCGACGGCGACGGCGACCTGGACTTCGTCCTCAAGTGGCAGCCCACGAACGCCAAGGACAACTCTCAGTCCGGCTACACCGGCAACACCGTCGTGGACGGTGTCACGCTCGACGGCACCCGTCTGTGGCGGATCGACCTCGGCCGCAACATCCGCTCGGGCGCGCACTACACGCAGTTCCAGGTCTACGACTACGACGGCGACGGCAGGGCCGAGGTGGCCATGAAGACCGCCGACGGCACCGTCGACGGACGCGGCACGGTGATCGGCAGTGCCTCCGCCGACCACCGCAACAGCAGCGGGTACGTCCTGGCGGGAGCCGAGTACCTGACGATGTTCGACGGGCGCACCGGCGCCGCCATGGGCACCACCGCCTACGTGCCCGCGCGCGGCACCGTCTCCTCCTGGGGCGACAGCTACGGCAACCGGGTCGACCGCTTCCTCGCGGCCACCGCGTACCTCGACGGCGCCAGGCCCTCGCTGGTCATGGCGCGCGGCTACTACACGCGGAGCGTCATCGCCGCCTGGGACTGGCGCGACGGCGCCTTCACGCGCCGCTGGACCTTCGACTCGTCGAGCTCCACGAACGCGGGGAAGGGCTACGACGGCCAGGGCTCGCACAGTCTGTCCATCGGCGACGTGGACGCCGACGGCAGGGACGAGATCGTCTACGGCGCGATGGCCGTGGACGACAACGGCAACGGCCTGTGGACCACCAGGACGGGCCACGGCGACGCCCAGCACCTCGGCGACCTCGACCCGGGGAAGGCGGGGTTGGAGTACTTCAAGGTCTCGGAGTCCTCCTCACAGCCCTCCCAGCTGTACATCGACCCGGCGAACGGCACCGCCCGCTGGCAGCTCGCGGCCTGCTGCGACAACGGCCGCGGGGTCGCGGGCGACATCTGGGCCGGGAACGACGGGGCGGAGGTGTGGTCCTCGTCCGACACTTCGCTACGGGACGAGGCCGGGGCCGCCAAGGGCCGAGAGCCCTCTTCCACCAACTTCCTGAACTGGTGGGACGGCGACACCACCAGGGAACTCCTCGACGGCACCCGGATCGACAAGTACGGGACCGCAGGCGAGACCCGCCTCCTCACCGGCGCGTCGGTCGCGTCGAACAACACGACCAAGGCGACGCCCGCGCTCTCGGGGGACATCCTCGGCGACTGGCGCGAGGAGGTCGTGTGGCGCACGAGCGACAACACCGCGCTGCGGATCTACTCGACGCCGTACGAGACGGGGACGCGGATCACGACCCTGCTGCACGACACGATGTACCGCACGGGGCTGGCCTGGCAGAACACCGCCTACAACCAGCCCCCGCACCCGAGTTTCCACATCGGCAACGGCATGCGGACCCCGCCGAGGCCCCTGGTCACGACGCCGTAGCGGGGCGGGACACCGGCGGGGGACCGCTGCGGGGATCACCTGCCGGGTCCGCCGGCGGGAACGCTCTCCCCTCAGGCGCTGAACTCGTACGTCCAGGCCGCCGACCGCGCCGAGAAGTCGATGTCCGTGATCTCCAGCGCGTGCCCGTGCTGGTCGCTCACCACCCGGTGGACGACCAGCCGGGCCGCGCCGCCGCCACCGTCGCCGGGCACCGCACTCGCACTCCCACTCGCGCTCACACCCCCACTCGTACTCACGGGGAGTGACGGGACGGGCGGCACGCCGATCGACTCCCGGTGGGTGACCCGCAGGCCCGCCTGGTGCATCCAGTGGTAGAGCAGCCGCAGGTCGGGCTGGTGGTGGCTGTCCTTGATCCGCCGGTAGCGGGCGAGCTGGGGAATCTCGGAGATCGCCGGCCGGGAGAACCACGACACGGCCCGCTGGAGCGCCGCCCCGTGGGGTCCGAACACGAGGTGGCGGTGGACGAGCGTCGGCTCGCCGGGGGCGAGCAGCAGCCGGGAGGTGAGCGGCGTCGGCGGCGGCTCCCAGGTGAGCGAGGCCCGCACCAGGGCCTCGCTCACGCGCGGGCCGCCTGGGAAGGTCGGCCGGCGGGCTGCGAGCGGCGGCGGTACGGGCTCGGCGGCGCCGGCCGCCGCGGCGAACGTCCCGCGCCGGTCGGTCACCACGAGTCGCTCGTCCCGCAGGAGCTGGAGCGCGCTGCGTACCGTCTGCCGGTTGACGTGGTAGCGCTGGGACAGGGAACGTTCCGAAGGGAGCCGGCTCCCGGGAGAGATGCGCCGGTGGGCGAGGTCCTCGCGCAGGACGGCGGCGACCCGGAGGTAGAGCGGCACTTCCGTCGCCTCGGCATCGGGCTCGGCCATGATCAAACCCTCTCTAAGCACAGCGTGACCGCATGGGCCGTATCGGTGATCAATTCCTATCATTGGTCTAAACCATTCCGCTAGAGCGGCCCGGCAGAGTGGCCGAAACGAGCGTCGCACCGTGTAATGGGGACCAGGCGGCGGGCACAGTGCCGCGGCGGCGGAAGAGGCGGGTGAGGCCGGATGACGACACCGTCGGAGCGCGCGGCGAGGGGCCGGGAGGCCCGTAAGCGCGTCCCCCGCTCCTCGCACGGCCGCTGGATCCCCTCCTCACAGCGTCCCGACGCGCTGGCCGTCCTGGAGCGCGAGTCCCAGGACCGTCTGCCCGGCCTCGTGCCCCTCCGCTACGGCCGGATGGCGGTCTCGCCCTTCGCCTTCTTCCGAGGCGCCGCCGGAGTCATGGCGGCCGACCTCGGCGCCCAGCGCCACACCGGACTCACCGTCCAGCTCTGCGGCGACGCCCACCTGCTGAACTTCGGGGTGTATGCCTCCCCCGAACGGACGCTTCTCTTCGACGTGAACGACTTCGACGAGACCCTCCCCGGCCCCTTCGAGTGGGATGTCAAGCGGCTCGCCGCGAGCGTCACCGTCGCCGCCCTCCAGAACGGCAGCGCGAAGGCCAAGGCCCACCGGGCCGCGCTCGTGGCCACGGAGTCGTACCGCACGACCATGCGCCGCCTCGCGGAGCTCGGCGAACTCGACGTCTGGTACGAGCGGATAGCCGCCGACGACCTGCTTCCCCTGGTCGGTCGTGGCGACCGCGCCCGCGTCGCCGGCCGGATCGCCAAGGCCCGCCGCCGCACCAGCCTCCAGGCCTTCAACAAGCTCACCGAGACGGACGCGGCCGGCGTGCGGCGCATCGTCGAGGACCCGCCGCTCCTGGAGCGGACGACGGACGTCGACCGTGTCACCCTCGGCAAGATCTTCAGCGACTACCGCAGCTCGCTCTCCGAGGAGCGGCGCATCCTGCTCGACCGCTACCGCTTCGTCGACGCGGCCCGGAAGGTCGTCGGGGTCGGCAGCGTCGGCACCCGCTGCTTCGTCCTCCTCCTCGAAGGCCGCGACGACGGCGACCCGCTCATCCTGCAGATCAAGGAGGCCGGCCGCTCGGCCCTGGAGCCCTATCTGCCGGCGACGGAATACGAACACCAGGGCCGCCGGGTGGTCTGCGGGCAGCGCCTCACCCAGGCCGCCAGCGACATCTTCCTCGGCTGGATGACCGGACCCGAGCAACGCCACTTCTACTGGCGCCAGTTGCGCGACATGAAGGGCTCGGCCGAGGTGGAGACCATGACCCCGTCCATGCTCCGGACCTACGCGCGGCTCTGCGGCAGGGCCCTGGCCCGCGCCCACGCCCGCTCCGGCGACCGGATCGCCATCGCCGGCTACCTGGGCGCCTCGGACGTCTTCGACCGCTCCGTAGCCGACTTCTCGCTCGCCTATGCCGGCCAGAACGCCGACGACTACGCCGCGCTCGGCGCGGCCATCGCGGCCGGCATGGTGACGGCGGCCCCGGGCGCCTGAACAAGGCCGGCAAACCCGGAACCGCCGCTCCACTTCCTGCGCGCCTAGGGGGTGTCGTCACATTCCCGTCTGCCCCGCGGCGCTCCCCCAGCTACCGCTGGGAGGCGCCCCCAGGCACGCACTCTCGCCGCACCGGGCGAAAGCCCACGTACGTCCAGTACGTGGGCTTCCACCCG